>CAWAMW010000001.1:0-21392 GCA_963783305.1 uncultured Gemmatimonadales bacterium
CCTCCACGTGCCGCTCCGCCAGCGAGTTGAGGATCGACGCCGTCTTCTCCGGGTCCTCGCCGTTCAACTCCACCCGGAGGAACCCGCCCGTCTTGTCGATCTGGGTCCGCAGCCCGCGACCCAGCTTGAGCGCCTCGTCCGGGGCAATGCCAGCCGGAACCCCACCGCGCGGTCGGCCGGGAACCGGCTCAGCTCCGGCTGCCACACCAGCCCCAGCGTCGACGCGCCCACGGAGTCGCCGAACGACCCGCGCTCCACCACGATCCCGTCGCTGGTCTCCAGCATGTACTGCCGCGCCTGGGGCTGCTGCCGGATCCGGTAGCTGCCCGGGGCGAAGCGCTGCTGCAGGCCCAGGTCCGAGAGGAGCCCCTCGTCCTCCGCGCGCTCCGGGTGGAGGTGGAGCTGCTCCGTGATCACCACCGGGTCCAGCACCATGAACGACCGCAGCAGGTCGATCCAGGCGGTGGACGGGGGCCGCTGCGAGGACTGGATGGGCCCCACGTCCACGGCGCCGCGCGCGCCGCTGGACTGCTCGATCCGAATGGTGGTCTGCGCCACGTATTCCAGCGGCACCCGCTGCGACGCGAAGTAGCCGCCCACCGTCCCCACGACCAGGAGCGCCAGCACCCACCACTTCTGCCGCAGCACCGCCCCAATGTAGCGCCGCACGTCCACGCTCCCGCCCTCCTCCTCGTCGTCGTGCACGGGGGGAAGCTGCTGCGTGGCCGGAGCGGGGGGCTGCCCATCCGGGTCGTGGGGCGCCAGCTCGAAGAGCGGGTGCCTGATTCGATCGTCCGTCATGCTGCCCTGGTCAGGAGGTGCAGGAAATCCGGTTCGCGCGGGTCCGCGCCGTCCGCCCCCATACGCGCAAGCGTGGTGCCTCATCCAGCGTCCGCTCCGGCCGGGGAGTCGACGCGAGCTCGCGTCGGGGGGCCGGAACTCCCAAGAATAGCCCGCTTCCCCGGAGGATACCACCCCTGTCTCGCTGCGGTTCCTGTCTCCGCTTCCCGCTGCAGCGCCCCCACACCCGCCCCGGTTGTTGTGGCACGGAAGCCACACCTCGTCGCCGCACCGCCACATTTCGGCGCGGTCCAGCCGGCCACAATCGGCCAGGCGGACACGCAATATCCGTTGTCCCGCAATGGATTTACCGGATCCCGGGCCAAACCGTTCGTTCGCGAACACGGCTTGCGATAGGAGGTAGTCGGCGGCTCGACCGGGTCGCGCTACGGAAAACACGATTGAGCCTTGGGTTTATGCCAGCATTGACAGCGATTCCACGAACCGAGCAGCGGGCCGAGCGGCGTCTCAGGCTGCTGCCGTACATGTTGCCCGAGGGAGGCGCGGCGGACGAGCCGGCCTCCTGGCCTGGCGTCGACCTGTCCTTCCTGAACGGCGAGGCCGCCCGGCGCGGACTGAACGTGGCCGTTGCGTTCCTGGCGCTGCTCGCCCTCGCCCCCCTCATGCTGCTGATCGCGGTCGCGATCCGTCTGACCTCGCACGGGAGCGTCATTTACAGGCAGACCCGGATCGGTGTCGACCTCCGGAACCCCGACCTCCCGTCCGGCAACTGGCGCCGCGGTCGGGACCTGGGGGGCAAGCCGTTCACGATGTACAAGTTCCGCACGATGTACGAGGCCGACGACCCGCGTCAGGTGTGGGCCACCCCGGACGACACGCGGGTGACCCGCGTGGGCCGGTGCCTACGCAAGTGCCGCCTGGACGAGCTGCCGCAGCTGATCAACGTGCTGCGGGGCGAGATGAACATCGTTGGACCGCGCCCCGAGCAGCCGGAGCTCTTCGCCGACCTGCGGGTGCGGGTGGCTGGCTACCACGAGCGGCAGCGGGTGCTGCCGGGGATTACCGGCTGGTCGCAGGTGAACCAGTCGTACGACACGTGTATCGAGGATGTGCGCAACAAGGTGCGGTACGACCTGGAGTACATCCGCAACGCGTCCCTGCTCCACGATCTGAAGATCATGGGGCGGACCATGCCGGTTCTGATCGGCAGGAAGGGAGCCTGGTGAGTATTCGCCGGGTCGCAGGGCAGGACTCCGCCGCCTTCGAAGGGCTCGGGAAGGCGGGGACGCTCGACCAGGGGATCGCCGTTGGGATTGTTCGCGGGGCGTCGCGAGTGGCGCGCACCTTTGCGACGACACCCGGGGCACTATCCTGATGGCCTTAGGTGAGACCAGGTAGAGCAGCCGCCCGAAAGGGTCGGACGGGCAAAGCATCACTATCTCTCGAGAGGAGCAGTACCATGAGTATCAGATTCATCAAGACAGCGTTAGCCGCTGCCGTGCTGGCCACAATGGCCGCACCCGCGGGGCTGCAAGCGGCGGAGGATCCGTTCCCGCTGGGCGGATACTCGCTCATCGGCAGCGGGAACCTCTACGCCACCGGTCCTGACGTCTTCATCCAGTTCCTGGGCTTCGCGGCCCAGTACAAGGATGAGATCTCGTTCCGCTATGACCTCACGTATGGCGGGACCAGCTATTACGACATTCTCAACAACAAGACGGCCGTGGCGAACACGGTCTGGCGGATCAACGACTTCGTCGAGGTCGACCAGGGCGTCGCTTTCGCGTTCGCCGAGGGTGACAATGTCATCTTCTCGCTGTACGTCAGCCCGACCGGCAGTGGGTCGGAGCTGGGCACGGGCGACTTCGGTCAGACGTACTACACGAACAACGGTATGAACGCGGATGGCGAGATCCACTCGCGGACCGGCGAGTACATGGGCACGGGTGCATACACGCCCATGGCCGGCGCGATCACCGGGGGTCTGGCTAGAACCGTCGAGTTCAACCGTCAGGTTGGCTTCGAGGACCGGCTGGCTGGCGACTGGGACTTCAACGACGTGGTCTTCGCCGCGCAGGGCGTCGATGCGCAGGTGCCTGAGCCAATGTCCATGCTGCTGATGGCCACCGGCCTGTTCGGGATCTGCGGTGTTGCATACCGCCGCAAGGAGACCGACGACAACGAGGCGTAGTCGGTCTCGTCCGTCTGGATCCTCCAGAATGATCCGGAATACGGCCCCGCGCTTCGGTGCGGGGCCGTATTCATTTCCGCTGAACAACCTCCAGCATCAGGTCGTTCAGCCGACGGATGTCGTAGTTCTCCGCGACGAAGGTCCGGCCCTCGTCCGTATACGCTTCCCACCGCTCCGGCGGCAGGGCGCTGGCCCGCTGGATCGCGTCGGCGAGCGCCTCCGGGTCGGCGGGCGGGACCTGGAAGTCGTGCATGCCCGGGGGGATGGACTCGGGCACACCGCCCGTGGTGGTGGTAACGGCCAGGCAGCGCATGAGCAGCGCCTCCTGCACCGCGGCGGCCTGGTTCTCCGCCCAGTTGCCGATATGCAGGCTCGGCAGGAGCAGGATATCGGAGGCGCCCATGAGCCCGGTGAGGGCCTCGGTGGTCACGGTGCCGGCAAAGGTCACGCGGTCGCCCAGTCCGAGGCGGTCGACGAGCGCCTCCAGGCGGGCCCGGTAGGGATTGGCCCCTCCGGTGAGCGTGTAGTGGAAGTCCTCCATCCCCCGGTCCCGGAGGATCCCGAGCGCCTCCAGGGCGTGGTGGAACCCCTTCTCCTCGCTCATCCGGCCGGCGGACAGCAGCGAGAGCGTGGAGCCGGGATGCCGCCTCCCGGGGTCCGGAAAGCTGTCGAGGTCGAAGCCTACCGGCATGAGCGTGATCCGTTCGGGAGGGCAGCCCCGGTCGATGGCGTGCCGGGCCGAGAACCGGGTATTCGTGAACACGTGGTCCACGCCCCGGAAAACCACCGCCGCCCGCTCGTCGGCCAGCGGAGGCATGTGCGGCAGCTCACCGCCATGGTAGTAGAGCGCGATGGGGACCTCCGGCAGGACGCTCCGGGCGTGGGCGAAGGGGAGGCCGGCATGGACGCCGTGAATGAGCACCAGGTCGGGGTGCGTGGCCTCGAGTGCGGCCAGACAGGAGCGAACGACCAGGTCGCGTTTCAGGGGACGCGTACGCGGCATCCGGAACCAGCCGCCTGTCGCCATCGCCCGGGCAGCGGTCCCGGCGGTCCTGCCCAGTGTGCGGAGCGTGAGAGGGTAGTAGGTTGTCCTCTCCTGGAGCCGCCACTGCAGGACCTTCGCACTGAGCGCGGTGTCGAACCGGCCGCCGGCGAGGACCCGCACGTCGTGCCCGCGGCTCAGCAGGTCGGCAAACTGGGTATCGAAATACGTCTTGAACGTGGCCGGATAGTGCTCGGTGACCGCGACGATCCTCATGCTTGCAGGATCTCGTTGATAAGGCGCGGGACGAGCACTGTGTTGTCGTACCTCCCTTCGACCCAGCGGCGCCCTCGGTGCGCGAGGGTGCAGATTTCCGAATCGTCCATGTCCATGATCGACCGTACCCGATCGGCGAGACCGGCGTCGTCGCCCGGTTCGAAGAGAAGCTCGTGGAGGAACGGCGGCAGGGATTCGGGAATTCCGCCGAGTCTGCTGGCGCTCACGAGGCAGCCCTGGAGCAGCGCTTCCTGCATTACGGCCCCCTGCGTCTCGCTTGTGGTGGCGGTCGGGATGCTCGGCAGGATCAGGACGTCCGCCGCCTGGAGCCGGGCCAGGAGGGCCTCGTGGGCCATCGACCCGGAGAACGTCACGTGGCTTTGCAGTCCGTGCGTTTCAACGAGAGCCTGGAGCTCCGGCTGCATAGGTCCGGTACCAATGATTTCGTAATGCACATTCGACCCATCCCGTACCAGCCGCGCCAAGGCGAGAAGTGCCACCGCGTGACCCTTTCCTTCACTCAGGCGCCCGGCGCTGACCAGCCGCAGGCATCCGCCAGGCCGATAGCCGCCCGGTAAACGAGTGCCATCGAACAGGGAGAGCCGAAAACCGACAGGGACAATTTTGGTGGCGTCGCCAGGGCTACCAATGGCGATCGCCTCCACACGCGCCGCCTCGGTATTCGTGAATACAATGGAGGCCGCCGCAAAGGCCTGTCGAACCCTGCGCGGATTCAACCGGCCTGCTTCCGGCGGACGACCACCGTGGTGGTACAGCGCTATTGGGATGCCCGGATACGCATCTTTCAGCCAGGGGATCATGAGCATGGTCTCGTGCTCGTGGACCAGGCAGAGGTCCGGCGCGCGCGCCGGAAGCACGGCCGCTCGAATGGCGTGCTGTACTCTGTTTTTCAGCCCTTCGCCCCGGCTCGCTGCCTGCCGCACTCGGCGCCACGTCAGCGACGGGCGCAATGTCGCTCTCGCAGTTAGATTGGGCACGAGTCGGACGGCGGCGCGCTTGCCGTCAGACAGCAGGTAGCGCGTCCTGGCTGTCAGGTCGTAGGCCGCTACGAGGCCCCCGTGGACCTTGCTGATCCGGTCGCGTGCGAAGATCGTCAGGTCATGCCCTTGATCCAGCATTTCCGCGAACTGCGCATCATAGTAGGGTTTATACGCGCTTGGATATGATGGAGCGAAGACATATATCCTGAGCGACGAGTCATGAATCGGCATGGCCCGAATATCCAGTAGCGAGTGGCGAGTCCGCAAGTCGATGAGTTGCAGCCCGGGAGCGGCGGTGAGCAAGCGAAAGAACCTGTTCGTTTTCGGAAGCCCGCGGAGCGGCACCACGTGGATCCAGCTGCTTCTAGACCAGCACGAAGCGGTCGTTACGGCTCCGGAGACGCAGATCTTCTCCTTCTATCTGAGCCGTTTTCGGAGCCAGTGGCAGGAGGAGATCAATGGCGAGCAGCACAACGCTCAGGGCGGCGGTGGGCTGAGTCAGCTGCTGAACGAAGAGGAGTTCCGGCAGCTCTGCCGGTTGAACGCCTCCTTCGTGCTGGACCGGATCGCCGCGCGCGACCCGGAGGCGACGGTGGTCGTCGAGAAGAGTCCCATGCATGCGGTTCACGCCGGCTTCATACATTCCATTTTTCCTGAGGCCTATTTCCTTCACGTGCTGCGCGACCCTCGAGACACCGTTGCATCGCTCCTGTCCGCGGGGCGGAGCTGGGGCCGACACTGGGCACCGTCTCACCCCGTCGACGCGGCGCGCATGTGGCGGCGTCACGTCGTGAAGGGACGGGAGATCGCGGGCACAGAGGCGCGCTACATGGAAGTCCGGTATGAGCATCTCAAGCGCCAGCCGGAACAGACACTCGGCGGTGTCCTGTCGTGGCTGGGGCTCTCGGCCGATGAACATGATGTGGCGCGGTTCGTAGAAGCGTGCCGGTTGCAACGGCTTCAGAAAACGGAGGAAAAGAGTGCGGCGAATTGGCCCATGCCGAGTCGCAAAGTACCTGCCGGCTTCTTTCGGAAAGGCGAGGTCGGCGGCTGGCGGAGCGATCTCACGGCGGCCGAAGCGAGAATCGTCGAGGCCATCGCCGGATCGATCATGGAGGATGCTGGCTATGAGCGACAAATGAATGGAGGAACTCGGGCGACGGCGCGGATCCGGCTGCACGACACGCTGTCCCGCGTCCGCGAGAGCGTAGACTGGCAGCTCCAGCGATTGCTTCGAAAGGTCTGATGCCTGCTCCTGGCAACCTTCTATGTGTGGCGAACTTTCCGACCAATGCGGGATATGCGTGGGAGTTCATAGAGGGCCTCTATGCCGGTCTCGCTGATGACCTCCACCGGTTCGGCGTGCGGACATGGGTGGCGTACCCGCGCGTCGACGGTCCGCCCCGGACGCTCGCCCACAGCGCCGCCGAGCCACTCGAACTGCGAGTGGACTACGGCTCGCCTCGGGGACTCGCAGCGCTCGTGCGGGCGGTCCGAGCCCGCGACATCCGCACCATCTATCTGACGGATCGGGCAGCGTGGCACCCCGGATACGCGGTGCTGCGCGGGGCCGGCGTCCGCACCATCATTTCCCATGACCACACGTCGGGCGACCGCACGCGCCCAACCGGGCTCAAACGGGCGCTCAAGGCCACTCTCAGGAGGTTTCGCCCGGCCCTCGCCGACAAGGTATTGGCCGTGAGCGAGTACGTGGCCCAGCGGAAGGTCGAGGTGGACCTCGTCGACCCGACGCGCGTGCGTGTCCTGTGGAACTCCGTAGCAATACCGGAGGTGGTCAACCGCGCGGCGCTCCGGGAGAGCTTCGGGATCGGCGCAGCCCGGCCGATCGTTGCAGGAGCCTCCCGGGTGGCGGAGTACAAGGGGATCCAGTATCTGATGGAGGCGTTCGACCGGGTGTGGCGTGGGCGCGATCCCCGTCCCATCCTCGTCTACTTCGGTGACGGCCCCTTCATGCCCGAACTCCAGAACCGGATGAAGCGCCTCGCCTGCCGCGAGGACATCATCCTCGCCGGGTATCGACCTGAAGCCGCCGACCTCCTGGCTGGCGCCGACGTCTGCGTCGTGCCATCCACGTGGCAGGAGGCGTTCGGGCTGGCCGCCTTGGAACCAGCCGCCCGCGGCGTCCCGGTCATAGGCAGTCGGGTGGGCGGGATCCCGGAGGTGATCGAGGACGGAGTCACAGGGCTGCTGGTCGAGCCGGCGGACGTGGACGGCCTGGCCGCAGCGATGGTCGAGCTGCTCGACCACCCCGAACGCCGGATGGAGATGGGGCGAGCTGGACGACGTCTCGCGCAGGAGCGGTTCGCTCAAGCTGATCAGCTGGCTCGCCTATGTACGCTGGTCCGCCAGGAGATGGGTCTGGGTGCCACGTGAGCATGACCGGGCGGAAGCTGGCGAAGTCGTTCGTGGAGAGCGCCCTCGCCGCCAGCGGTGTTCCCGCGGTGACGCGGCGGCTGCGACGAGACCGGGCGGCGATCCTCGCCTATCACAACGTGGTCCCCGATCATGAGGCTGGCCGCGGAGACGCGAGTCTGCACCTGCCGCTGTCCCGTTTCCTCGCCCAGCTCGACGCGCTGCGAGAGACCCATGACTTCGTGGACCTGCCCACCGCCATGGCTGGCGGGGGCGACCGCGATCCGCGCCACCGTGACGTTCGACGATGCCTACCGCGGAGCCGTCAACCTCGCGCTGCCCGAGCTGCGCAAGCGGGGGATCCCCGCCACCGTGTTCGTCTGCCCGGGGCTGCTCGACGAGGCCGGGCTCTGGTGGGACGAGACCGCGGAAGCCGGGCGCCTCACGCCTGCCGTGCGGGCGCGCGCGATGCACGAGCACCGCGGTGAGCTGGATGCGGTGCGCGAATGGGCCTTCGGACGGGAGCCGCCGCCGGCGCTCCCTCACAATTTCGGCGTTGCGTCGGAGGCGGAGCTCCTGGACCAGGTGCGGGACGGGATCGCCGTGGGGGGGCACGCGTGGGCCCACGCCTGTCTCCCATCTCTCGAAAGTACCGCCCTCCGTGTGGACCTCGGGCGGACACTGGAATGGCTGAGGTCCTCCCCCGGTCCGACCGTACCCTGGCTGGCGCTGCCCTACGGCGAGGGCACCCCCGAAGTGGCGGCCGCGGCGCTGGATGCCGGGTACGACGGCGTCCTCGAGATCCGGGGCGGCCTGTGCGCCTTCCCGGCCGACCCGGCGGCGATCCCGCGGATCAACGTGCCGGCGGGGATGTCCAGCCGCGGCCTGGTCCTCCGGGCCAGCGGTGTGTGGAAGTGAAAGGGGTGGTGCTGGTAACTGACGGGGAGCAGCGGGCGGCGCTGGCCACCATCCGGTCGCTGGGTCGCGCGGGCTACCGCTGCATCGTCTCCAGCGCCAGCGGCCGATCGCTGGCCGGGGCGTCTCGCCACAGCCAGCGGGAAGAGCGGGTGCCCGACCCGGCGAGCGCGCCCGGGGAGCACGCGGCGGCGGTCCGGGAGCTGGTGGCGGCGGAGGGAGTGGGGCTGGTGATCCCCATCTCCGAGCCGTCCATCCTGTCGCTGCTGCCGGCGCGCGACGGGATCCCCGCCGCGATCCCCTTCCCCGCCCTCGCCACGTTCCAGGCCATCTGCGACAAGGGCCGCGTGCTGCGGGAGGCCGCCGAAGTCGGGATCCGGGTGCCGGGACAGGTGGAGGTGCGCTCGGCGGAAGAGGGTCGGGACATCGAACTGGACCTCCCGCTCGTCCTCAAGCCCGGCCGCTCCGTCTACACCGCGCCCGACGGGACCCGTGCCAAGGTGGGGGTGCGCTGGGCACGGAGCCGCGCCGAGCTGCGGGCGGCGCTGGAAGCCTACCCGCCCGCCGCGTACCCGATCCTGGCCCAGGAGGCCATCGAGGGCCCGGGGGTCGGGGTGTTCGTGCTGCTCCATGAGGGGCGCCTGGTGGCCCGCTTCTCTCATCGGCGACTGCGCGAGAAGCCGCCCAGCGGGGGCGTGAGCGTGCTGCGCCAGAGCGAGCCCATGGACCCGGCGCTGCTCGACAGGAGCCTGGCGCTCCTCGAACGGTTCCGGTGGTCGGGCGTGGCCATGGTGGAGTACAAGCTGGACCGGAGGACGGGCGAGGCGTACCTCATGGAGATCAACGGTCGGCTCTGGGGGTCGCTCCAGCTGGCCATCGACGCCGGCGTCGACTTCCCGCGGCTGCTGGCGGCCGTTACCTTCGGGAACGCCGTCGAGCCGGTCGAGACGTACCGGTTCACCCGGAGCCGCTGGTTCTGGGGCGACGTGGACCACGTGGCCGCCGTCTGGCGGGATGCGAGCGCGAGCTGGAGCGAGCGTCTCGGCTCGCTCGGCGGCTGGCTCCGCTCGTTCGGACCCGGCCACCGGAGCGAGGTGTTCCGCTGGAGCGACCCGCGACCCTTCGCGCGCGAGAGTCTGCGCTGGCTTCAGGACGCAACCCACCGTTGAACATGGCTTCGATGTCACAGCCGCGGCACGACCAGGCGGTGCCGGCAATGCTTCCGGGTGCGTCCCCGGGCGATCTGGAAGTTCCTCCGGACGCAGCCGGCTTCCTTCTGGCTGATGAACTTCTATCTCTTCCTCGAATATGTTCGTCCGCAGACTATCTGGCCGTGGCTCGACGTGATCCCGTGGGCGCAGACCACTCTGATACTGGCCACGGTCTCCTTCTTCCTGGAGGGGAAAACGTTCCGGCTGCGTACCGCCGCGGGCCCGCTCCTCATGGGCTTCTCGGCCATCGTCGCACTCTCCTCCTTCACCGCCCTCGATCCCAGCTATGCCATCGCCCGAATGGGAGCTCTTCTACTCCTGGATCCTGATCTACCTGCTGATCACGAACACGATCACGACGGAGAAGCGATTCTTCGTTTTTCTCCTGGCGTTCCTGCTCTACTCGTTCAAGATGTCGCAGCACGGGTTCAGGGTGTGGGCCACCAGAGGATTCGGATTCGCGGGCTGGGGCCTTGCCGGTCCAGGAGGGTGGTTCCAGAACTCGGGCGAGCTGGCAATTCAGATGTGCATCTTCCTGCCCCTGTCCGTCGAATTCGTGCTGGCGCTGCGCCCCCACATGGGCCGGTGGACCCGGTGGCTGTTCTACTTCGTTCCCGTGACAGCCCTCTCCACCATCGTGGCCTCTTCATCCAGAGGGGGCCTGGTGGGCGCGGCGGCCCTGGGCGCATGGTGGGTGGCTCGATCGAAGCAGCGAGTACGCGTCCTCGTCGCTGTGCTGCTCGTCAGCGGCCTGACCTGGGCGGTGGTCCCGCCTGAGCAAAAGACCCGGTTCAGCGAGGCCGGAGAGGACGACGATTCTGTCACGCGAATCGAGCGTTGGAAGGCGGGGGTCGCCCTCGCCAACCAGTATCCGGTGCTCGGAATCGGCTACAAGAACTGGGGGCCCTATTTCGGCGGCTGGCTTTCCCACAACATTTTCATCGAGGCGATGGCGGAGCTCGGCTACACAGGGCTGCTCTCGTTCCTCTCCCTCATCACGGCCACGTTCTGGATCAATGCCCGCACCCGCAAGCTGCTGAAGGGCGCCCGCACCTCCAGCAGCTTCATGGAACACATGGCACATGGTCTGGATGGTGCCCTGATCGGGTACATGGCGAGCGGCTTCTTCGTCACCGTTCTCTACTACCCGTTCTTCTGGATCAACCTGGCCATGACCGTGTCGCTGCATTCCGCGGCTCGGCACGAGGTGCGGCGACTGAGGCGAGAATTCGCCAGCCCGTCCCGGGCAGCGCCCCTGGGTCGCTCGTCTTCCTGGGGTACCCCTGGCCTCGCGGCTCCTCGATGAAGATGGAACGGGGGCGGGTCCTGCACCTGATCGATACAACGGGGCCGGGCGGCGCCGAGACGGTCTTCCTCCAGCTGGCGGCGGGGCTGCGGCAGAGAGGGTGGGATTCACGGGCGGTAGTGGTCGGGCCCGGATGGGTGCTCGACAGCATCCGGGAGATGCAGGTGGGTGTGGACATCGTGGAGACCCGGGGTCGCCTCGACATCGGATACCTCCTGTCGCTCCGGGACCTTGTCCGACAGCACCGGATCCAGCTGATACACGCGCACCTCTTCAGCCCGGCCGTCTACGCGAGCGCCATCGGGGCGATCACCGGAACACCGGTGATCGCCACCTTCCATGGGTCTTCCGATACCCGTGCGGCGGGGGTCGGCGGCCGACTTCGATATCGGCTGCTGGAACGGAAGGCGCGCGTAGTATGCGTATCGGAGACCCTTCGCAGCGAGCTGCTCGCGCGACAGCGGCTGTCGGATGGCACAGTCAGCGTGATCCACAATGGAGTGGACGTGGACCTGTTCGCGGCCGCCGACGGAAGCGCTGTGCGGGAGGAGCTCGGCGCTGCCGACGACACCGTTCTCGTCGGCGCGCTCGGCAACGTCCGACCGGCCAAGGACTACGCCACTCTCATCCGTGCGGCCGCCAGGATGGCACCGGACGAGCGCTTCCGCTTCGTCATCGCCGGCGAGCGAACGCAGCCGCTCTATGGCCAGCTGCTGGAGCTGCGGGACGGACTGGGCCTGGAGAGTCGAGTGCGGTTCATCGGCTTCCGCGATGATGTACCCGCTCTCCTCGCCGCGCTGGACATCCTCGTGATCAGCTCGAGCTCGGAAGGGTTCTCGCTCGCAGCGCTCCAGGCCATGGCGGCGGGTACCCCCGTCGTTGCCACCCGCTCGGGCGGCCCCGAAGGCATCATCACGCACGAGGAGGACGGTCTGCTCGTCGCGGCTAGATCCCCTGCCGACATCGCCGCGGCTGTCCAGCGGCTGGCCGACGATCCGGAGCTAGCGAGCGGGCTCAGGGGCAGGGCGCGGGAGACGGTGCGGAATCAGTTCTCTCTGGCTGCCATGCTGGACAGGTACGAAAGGCTCTACACGGAGTCGCTCTCGACCGGCGACAGCCAGTCCTCCGCGACTCCCCTGGCACCCATCTCCGAGAGGAGTGAATCCAGCTCCTCGATCTGAGGACGAAAACGGTCCTGCAGGTGCGACCTGAGGCGCGGCGTGACGGGACGCTCCGACGGGTCCCGGTTGGACCTCCTGCTGAGGCCGGTCGTCACCAGTCGTCCGTCGACCCCGATATGATCCCTGACCTCCATCAGGAACCGCTCAGGCGCAGCGGCGAGGGAATCGTACCGAAAGACGCGAAAGTTCTCCCCGAACGCGTCGCGCCAGAGGCGAACCATCCGCGGGTAGTCGTTTCTCAATCTGTATCCTGCCCAATCGACCTCCCGGAGGATGTCATCGAGGGCCGCGTTGCTTATCCGTTCGTCCTTCCAGCGGTACATCATCTTCACCGCGGACCACAGCCGTTCCACTGGATCGCGGACCAGCAGCAGGATGCGGCAGTCCGGCTTCAGAACGCGTCGCGCGAACGCTACGCCCCGATCATCGAGCGTGGAGTAGGCGGGCGTGATATCGCCCGCCTTCCGGCCCTCCACGACATCCGCTGGAAACAGGGAATAGTACCAGGTGTTCGACAGCGCACCATGATGATGGAAGCGCCGGATCCACCGGAGCGTCCTCAGCCCCGGCCGCTCGATCAGCGGCCGGTACTTCTCCCTGAATCCCGGCGGAACCCGCTCTTCCACGCCCAGGAGCTCTTCGGCCGGGCACACCCGATTGAAGAAGTGGAGCTCCTTCACAGGCGGCAGCCATACACCTGGCTGGAGAGCCAGGTTGTCATAGAGCCAGGTGGTTCCCGCCTTCTGGGCCCCAATGCAGACGAAGTCCGGCCCGGATCTATCACCTCTGCCCGTCGTCAAAACCGGTGCCCGCCCGCTGCGGCAGCGATGGTGGCCGAGGCGAACGCGACTGGAACATTGGTGGGCCCAAGATTCTTCTCCCACCGGTTCCAGGACTCACGCGTGACAAAATCAAGGCGGGGATCACCCGAGGTGTAGTCAGTCGCGTTGAAGTCCGTTCTTTTCATTGCGGCGGGCCAATCACATCTGCCAACGATTCGGCGTCCTCGAAGGCGGGCCGCTATGCCCGCGCGCAGCTCGGTCCTGATTCGCTCCCCCTTCGGCTCCGGGTTGAAGGGACGTTTTCCGCGCCTGCGCAGGCGAGCAGTGATTGCGCCATCATACGCACGCTGACCGGCCAGTGCATCGGCTGACGCAGTGAGCGCTGATGCGATCAGCTGCCGATGCAGGAAGGGATAGGAAATGGGCAGAAACCAATCGCACAAGTCGAACATCATCGAGATCCAGCGTGCCTGCCGCCATTGAAGATCGAGGATCATCAAGGCGCTAGTGGGTCCTATGTCCTTCGCGAGTTTCTCGAAAAGTCCGAGAACGTGGTTTTTTACGAATTGGCTCTCTTCAGCGTAGACCTGCCCGAGGAGCGGGTCACGCTGGCTCGGCAACAGAATACTGAGGGCGTACTCATGATCTGGCCGCCCGGTCGGACCGGAGTGGGCACCAGTCAATGCGTCCCCAAGAAAACCTACCACAGCTAGGCTTGCCTTCTCTCTGACCCATTCCACGCCCGCAATGTTGTGCCCTGTCTGAAGTCCCGAGCAACCGGCGTGTAGTCCAATCACCTGAGGCCGGTATGAGTTCAGAGTCCAGTCTCCATATGGCACCTTCAGCGCTTTCAAGCCCAGCTTCTTCGCCCGACTCCTCCCTCTGACAGCGTCCACGGAATACGACTCACCGTAGGTAGCCGACGTATTCGGATACTCAGATTCTGCGATAGCGACTGCCGTGGAATCGCGTCCGCCTGAGTACATCAGAATGCTGGTAGCGTCGTAAGACTCACGCTGGGCGCTGTGATCCATCATCGTCCAGAACGTTGACGGATTGAGCGGAGGGGCGTCCGTGCTCATAAGCTCCTGGAGCCACTGATCTCTGGAACCCGCCAGCCGTGGACCATTCAGATCAGCGATCAGGCGCATCCCGGCGGGCAGTCGGTAGACACCCTCGAAATGTGTCTCATCGAACACCTGCGACCTGCCGAGCAACTGAGCCGCCACACCAACCTGGTTCAGCCGTGGCTGCCAAGGCAGAAGCTGGAGAAGTAGCCCAAGATGCGAACTGAAGTATGTGATCCTGTCAGAAGCTGCGTAGAAGACGGCGCCGGCGCCGATCCAGTCCGTAAAGAGTTCGACGGCACCTCCTGCACGTACGCGCACACCCGAGTACTTCCCGTCGAAGCTGGAATACGATGGGGTCTCGCCAAACTTCTGATTCCAGATGAGCCTGTCCTGAAAGAAGGGTCTGCCCGTGAACAGAAGTAGACCAGCCGGGCTGATCTCGGCACCGTTCCCGTGCTGCGTACGTTCAACCACCGTCAATCTGGTCGAACCGACCTCCATGCACCGAATGAACATAGTTGGAGAGGGGCAGATCAACTGGGAGAGTGGGGCGCGGTGGTCCTCCAAAAGCGGAGCGGTCACTCCGGCATAGGCCTGTACTGACAAGGGGGCAAGCACGTTGTCAGATGTCATTGAGTACCTTCGGGGCAGCAGTGTTCACTTGGTTCATTCGGAAGATTTCAGGCACCTTCAGACTTCCTTTTTCCCCTCGTAATGCAAGCGCCGGTACGTGTCAACGTACATGTGTCCTGTCACCGAAATGCTGAAATGGCTCTGCACCCGTTCTGCGGCCGCCTTGCCGATCCGTTCCGCCCGCCGCTCATCGCCGGGGCCGAAAGCGGCTTCCAGGGACTCGAGGAAAGTGGACGCGTCGCGTGGCTCGAAGAGGAACCCTGACTCGCCGTGCTCGATGACGTCTTCAGCGCCGCCCGTGCGAGTGGCGATGGGGACGAGGCCCGAGGCCATGGCCTCGATCAGTGCGTTGGGCAGGCCTTCACTCGTGGACGGCAGCACATAGCCATCGGATGCCTGCAGATAGCGATGGACGGCGGGGTCGCGCTCGCGCAGGATGATGCGGTCCCGCACGGGGCTGCGGGCGACCTCCTCGAGCAGGTGCCTCATGTACCCGGTCTGGCTGTCTTCGCGGGCCGGACCGCCGACCAGCACCAGCGTCAGATCCAGCCGAGCCAGGGGCTCCGCCAGGACCGGGATCAGCCAGTCCAGTGACTTGCGGGCGATGAACACCCCGTGGTAGACCAGGATCCTGCCCCGGGAGGGGAGCGAGAGATCCTTTCGCAGCCGTTCCTTCGTCTCGGCGGCAACAGGATGGTCAATGTTCGTGTCCACCCCGTTGGGGATGCGATGAAGCCTGGATACAGGGAGGCCACTGAGCCCGAACTCCTCTTCCAGGCGCCTGCTGAGGACCACAAATGCTCCCGCACCCTGCAGCATTCGCCGCTGGACCCTCCCGCTCCTGGACGTCCCAAGCCCGGCGAACTCGCCGGAAATGCTCGAACGTACCAGTACCGGCTTCCCGAGCAGTCGCGCCATGGGCACCGCGGCGGACTGGCTGAACTCTGCCGAGTGGACATGCAGGACATCGAACCGCCGACGCAGCGCCAGAAGCCGTGCACCGACCCGGCTCCAGTACGCGAGCAGTTGCGGATAGCTCGGATCGGGAGGGGGCGGGCGCACCCGGTGCAGGGGGAAGCCCTCGATCTGCTCATCGCGCCCGCTGTTCGGCGTGCCATCGGTGAGGAAAACGACGTCCCAGCCCTCCGCCTTCACCACGCGGGCCAGCGTCAGCGCCTGCTTCCCAGCGCCGCTGGGGTCGGGCGGCATGAACCGCTGGTAAATGCAAACCGACGGCATCAGTCGGCGACCATGGGAGAACGCGTCATGACGTGTCCCGCGGGTGCCCCGGACCCTCGAGGGTTGTGGTCCACTCTTCGAAGGGGCGTCCGAGCAGCGTTTCGAGCCGGCGAACCGACTCCCGCAGGTGGGGCCGGATCTCCTCGATCACGTCGTCCAGCGCTTCCCTCGGCATGGGATCCGCGGAGCGGTAGGCCAGGCGTTGCCCGATCCTCTTGACCGCCCGTGGAATGGCCGGCGAGACTCCGCCCCAGAGCGAGACCGTGAAAATCGGTCCAGCCAGCCGTGCCCGCGGACGCGAGTGAAGGTCTCCGGCCTGGCGTTCTGCTTCTCGAGGCGAAGGTCGGCGCCGCCGGGTGGAAGCCTCAGCCACTCCAGTATGTTCCCCGTGATGCGCTCGGGCTGCCGACCAGCTCCTCGAACGTCGCGGTGAAGATGGCGTCCATGCCGAAAGTCCGGATGAACGGCTCGAGCTGCATGGCGTAGTCGCTCACCGCCAGGTACTCCGGAACCTCCCGAAGCGCTTCGCGAAGACCCGATGCTCCTGGTGCTTCCGAACATTGTGCCAGTAGCTGCTGAGCGTGCGTTCCACCGGGTCCCGCATCAGATAGATGAAGCGCGGCTCTTCCTCCACAAAAGACGCGATTCGCTCAGGCACCCCTTCGTACAGCGGCCGCTTGGTGTAGTGCGTGCTCGATTCACCACGGTAGCGAGCCGTTCCGGCTCCGGCAAAGAGACTCAGGTACCACTCGGTGTCCGCGGGATAGTAGCTCAACTCCGGCACGAAGAAGCCCGGCTCCTTCGGGTCGGAGAGGAAAATGTCGGGGTGCTGGGCCAGCAGGTGGTGCAGCGAAGTCGTCCCCGATTTCGCCGCTCCGATGATGAACAGATTGGGACCCATTGGCTCGGCCATCCCGCAGCAACACCCGTATTCGAGAGCTTGGATTCGTGTGTCGGGTCGACATTGAAAACCCGACCACGAACGTCGCTTCGTCTCCGAGCGACGTCAACAGCATGGGAGTGCCTGCGGGACCAGAGAGGACGGACACGGCGGCCGTTCCGGCCTTGTTCCGGACCGGGGCGCACGCCATCTTGTCTCGCTGTAACGAGAGCCTGCATGAGCAGAGCGACCTTCCTCGATAGCCCTTCAGATCGTTTCGTACCCCGCCCGCTATTGCCGCATGAGACCTCGAAATGCTGCTCATCACGGTCACGTGGTGCCCGGCATGCGCCCCTACTGTGGAGACCGGTGCTTCCCGGTTCACATTCGGGTGTGCCTGAGCGTCCGGAGCGCCCGTGATGGCAAATCTTCTCCCGCGAGCGATCTTCCACGCGGCCACCCGGCTGAGGGGCGAGGGCAACTGGAAGCAGCACCTCGGCGAGCTGAGACGTCTGGAGCGCGCCGGTACAGTCGAGGTCGAGGCCGACCAGGCCCGCAGGCTCGATCGGATGCTGACGTTCGCCACCGAGAGCGTCGAGCAGTATCGAGGGCGTTCACCGGGCTCCCGGCGGGGTCTGCTCCAGGACGCACGTCTCCGCCTGTCTTCGTTTCCGCTGCTCGAGAAGCGGACCATACAGCAGACTCCCGAGCGCCTGCACGGCGACCTGAGAGCACGGACCATCGTCAAGTCCACGGGCGGCTCCACCGGTGAGCCCGTGAAGCTGCTGAAGACCGCCGACGGCGTCGCCCTGGAGAGGGCCGCCAGCTGGCTTGGGCCTCGGCTGGTTCGGCATCGGGGTGGGCGACCCCGCGGTTCGCTTCTGGGGCACGCCGCTCACGACCTCCCGTCGCTTCCGGTTCCGCCTGGCCGATCTGGCCATGAACCGGATCCGCCTCTCCGCCTTCGACATCGACGAGGCCGACCTGGAGCGCTACTACGACCGCATACAGCGGTTCCAGCCGGCCTGGTTCTACGGGTACGCGTCGCTGATCGATCTCATGGCGGAGTGGATCGAGGAGACGGGCCGCGATGGCACCGCGCTGGGCCTGCGCGCCATCGTGCCCACGTCCGAGCCGCTGAGTGCGGCGCAGCGGGAGCGGATCACCCGGGTCTTCGGTGCGCCCGTCCAGAACGAGTACGGTTGCGGCGAGGTGGGGGCGATGGCCTACGAGTGCGAGCAGGGCATGCTCCACGTCATGACGAGCTCGGTCCTGGTGGAGGTCCTGAACGACGATGGCTCGCCGGCCGCTCCCGGGGAGACGGGGGAGGTGGTGGTGACCGACCTCAACAACTACGCGATGCCCCTCATCCGCTACCGGATGGGCGATCGTGCGGTGCCGGGACGGCCCTGCCCGTGCGGCCGGCCGTACCCCACCCTCGAGAAGGTGGTCGGGCGAATCCACGATGTCGTGTTTACGCCGGCGGGCCGGCGCTGGCACGGGGAGAAGATCGACTACCTCATGTCGTCGATCCACCAGGAGCTGTTCCCGTTCCAGCGGTACCAGGTGGTGCAGAAGGAGCCGGACCTCCTGGAGGTGAGGCTCGTGGCGGACGCGCCGATCCCCGAGGCCGCCAGCGAGCGGATCTCCGCGTACGTCCGGGAGCGGCTGGACGGCATGCGGACGGAGGTCCGGCGGGTGGAGCGGATCGAGCGGAGCGCCAGCGGCAAGCTGCGTCTGGTACGGAACGACGTGCAGGGTCGACCGGAGCAGGAGGAGGATGCTTGACGGAGCGCGGTCGCGAGCGGCTCCTGTTTCTGGCCCAGACGCTCCCGTACCCGCCCGACGGCGGCGTGCAGATCCGGACCTACAACGTCCTCCGACTCCTCGCCCGGCGCTTCGACGTCACCGCCCTCTGCTTCTACCGCCGCGCCTCGCACCCCACGCCGGAGCACGTGGAGCGGAGCCTGAAGGGGCTTTCGGAGCTCGTGGAGGTGGAGGCGTTCCCGATCCCGCAGGAATACTCGCGACGGCAGCTGCTCCTCGATCACGCCGTGAGCAGCGTCACGGGCCGGGTGTACACGGTTCGGAGCTATCGCTCCACCGCCTATCGGGAGCGGATCCAGCAGCTGTTGAACGACCGTTCGATCCGCCTGGTGCACGTCGACAGCCTGGACCTCTCCGATTACCTGCCGATGGTATCGGGGATTCCCACCGTCTGCACCCATCACAACGTGGAGTCGGCGCTGCTCCGGCGCCGGGCGGAGCAGGAGTCCAGCTCCCTCCGCAGGGCGTACCTCCGGTACCAGAGCCGGCTCATGCGGCGGGAGGAAGCGCGGTGGGCTCCCCGCGTGGATCTCAACGCCACGGTGTCGCCCGCTGACGCGGAGCTGCTCCGGGACATAGCCCCTGGCGCCCGCACGCGCGTCGTCCCGAACGGTGTGGACACGCGACTGTTCCAGCCGGCTCCAGGGGGTGAGGACGGGATCGTGTTCGTGGGCGGGTACACCTGGTTCCCGAACCGGGATGCCCTGGGCTACTTCGCCGAGGAGATCCTTCCGCTGATCCGGAGGAAGGACGCGGACGTCCCGGTCCGCTGGATCGGCCGGGCTCCCGCCGCCGTCCGCGAGGAGTACCGGGAGCACCACGCCATCGAGCTGACGGGCTACGTCGATTCCATCCAGCCCCTGGTGAGCCGCGCCGCGTGCTACGTGGTCCCCCTCCGGGTCGGGGGTGGCACTCGCCTCAAGATCCTGGACGCGTGGGCCATGGGGAAGGCGGTGGTCAGCACCAGCGTCGGCTGCGAGGGGCTGGATGCCCGCGATGGCGAGAACATCCTGATTCGGGACGAGCCGGCCGGCTTCGCCGACGCCGTCCACCGGGTGCTGCGGGATCCAGCGCTGCGCGAGCGGCTCGGCAACGCAGCCAGGAGGACCGTGGAGACCACGTACGACTGGGACGTCATCGGTCGGACCATGATCCCCGCCTACGAAGAGCTGCTCGACCCCGCCGCCGCGGAGCGCGCCATTTCGTAGCGGGACCCCGAAATAAGTATCCCCCCCCGGCCGCGTGGCCGCCGATCGATTTCTTTAGCTTTCCACCGTTTTTCGCGCCGTTACGCCACATCCGGCCTCATCTGCCCCCTCCGAGCACCTGCCTTGCCATAGACCTGCGCCGTCAGTTGTAGACAGCCGCTGACGAAATGCAGGATCGCTGCTCAGAGCGAAGCCGTCCGAAAGGCGGTGGCGCAGAGCTACGGGGCTACCGCGATACCGATCGCCATGCTCGCCGGGCCGCCAGTGAATCCACCACCCCGTGGGGACACCAGGCGGCCGTCATAGCATTCAGCGAGTATCAAGGAGCTGGTCGATGTCGACCCCGGCGATCAAGCGAGCCAAGCAGGATCTCTTCGTTCCCGCGTCCGCCATCCTGGCGCTCTTTCTCATCCTCGGCGGCTGTGACGCCGGGTCGTTCGTGGAGCCGGAGACCGAGACCGCCAGCTGGCAGATCCAGGCCAGCGCCTACGACCACGTCTTCACCGCCCTCGAGCAGACCGAGCGATTCACCGCCACCGCCCAGGACAAGGCCGGGAACCCCATCCCCAACGCCGTCTTCAAGTGGACCACCTCGGACGCAGCCGTGGCCACGGTGGGAGCGGACGGCTCGGTGACGGCGGTCGGCGCCGGCGAGGCGGCCATCGAGGTCACCTCGGAATGCTGCTCCGGCTCCGACGTCATCCTCATCACCGTGGCCCAGGTCCCGGTGTCCATGAGCGTCTCGCCGGTGGAGGCGGAGGTCGGTATCGGAGACACGATCCAGCTGGTCACGGAGGCCCGCGACGCGAACGGCCATCCGATCTCCGGCGCCGAGTACGCAACCAGCGACTCCGCCATTGCCACGATTTCTGCCGAGGGGGTGCTGCGGGGGCTGGAGGCGGGCTCCGTCACCGCCTCCGCGGAGATCCGCGGCAAGGTGGTGAAGTCCAGCATCAAGGTGAAGGGGACGAAGACCGAGGGCACGGTCGCGTCCGTGCAGGCGAGCACGGCCAGCCACGCCTTTACGGCTCTGGGCCAGACGGTGGAGCTGAGTGCCACGGCCCACGACGGTTCCGGGGGCGCTGGCGGGCGTTACCTTCCAGTGGACCAGCACCGACACCAACATCGCCACTGTGAGCTCCATGGGACTCGTCACCGCCAAGGCCGTGGGGACGGCGAACATCATCGTCGCCGCGCTCTGCTGCACCGCCTCTGACACGGTCGCCATTACCGTGGAGCAGGTGCCGGCCGCCGTGTCCGTGTCTCCGTCCTCCGCTCGGCCTCGAAGTGGGGCAGACCCAGGAGCTGACCGTTCAGGTCAAGGACGCCAATGGCCACTCGGCCGCCGCCGACATCACCTTCGCCAGCAGCAACGGCTCGGTGGTCTCCGTTTCGGCCTCGGGATCGTGAAGGGGCAGGCCGCCGGAACCGCCACGGTTACGGTGAAGGCAGGCCCGGTCACCGGCTCATCCCTCGTGACCGTCGAGGACACTGAGATCCTCACCGGCGAGGGCGG
>CAWAMW010000002.1:0-2500 GCA_963783305.1 uncultured Gemmatimonadales bacterium
TCACGACGGACGGGTCCACGGGCCGTTCCAGCTCCTCGATCGACTCGTCGGCTTGGGTCCCGGCGCTTGCCGAGCGCACGCTCCAGCTTGCTCAGCCGCTGCGCCTCGGCCTTCCTCAGCTCCGCCGGCGTCCGCTCCCGACGGAAGCGCTCGGGCATGGGCATCCGATCTAGTGCTTGCGGATATCCGTGATCATGGCCTCCCCTCGACGAAGGGAGACGAGAAGAGCAGCTGTCCCTTCGGGGCGTGAGGACCGCTGAAGTACTCCTCCAGGATCTCCGCCCACTGATCGAAGATGGTCACCGGTTGCTGTTCTTCGTCTTCAGCCGCGGCCGGAACTTGTTCGGGCGCACAGGAAGAGTCCGCCGCTTGAGATCGACGTCTCTCCTCAGCGCCCCCAGCAGCTCCTGCTCCCGAAACCCTCCAGGGCAAGCCCCGCCAGGATCACCGGGAAGAACGGTAGGGCAAGGTCCGGACGGGCGGGCTCGTACTCCTCGAATGCGAACCGGAGGATCTCCGTCATCTCCGGGACCTCCAGGAACTCGGTCTCCGTCCGCTCGATATCGATCGGGCGCAGCGCCACGACATTGGCGCCGGGCTTCAGCAGCTGGTCGCTGATCGCCCGCTTGTAGAGGTTGGACAGGCTGTTCATGTAGTGGGCGACGGACCCGTCGGACATCGTGCCTCCGCGGCCGTTCGGCAGTTGGCGGAGGTGGTGGCGGTAGACCTCCATCTCCTTGAGCGTGATGTCGGCGATGTCCCTCTCGGGGCCGAAGTAGTCTTCGGCCGTCTCCAGGTGGACCTGGACGTTGCCGAGCCACTGCGCGTCGGCTTCCGCGTTCTTGGCCTTCCGCTTGAGGTGGTCCGGGATGAGCACCCGGAGCAGGCGCTTCGCCGCTGCGCCCTTCGGCCGCTCCTTCCGCTTCTTCTTGAGCTCCTCCAGTCGGGCCTGGGCCACAGCCTCGGCGCTCTCGTCGGTCGTGGCGTAGCGGTCGTCCTCGGGATGAGGGCCTCCTGCTCTCCGCCGACGTCCTCGTAGTCTCTGAAGTCGGCGTAGAGCGGGGTGGCGTCGCCGCTCTGCGTGTAGATCCTGGCTTCGATTCCTCGTCACGGAGCGTTGGCATAGGTACCTCCTGGCGTAGTGAGTGATTCAGCTCCGTGTGCCACTGTCTGGACCCCTCATCGCTCGCCCAGTCGGCGGCAAATTCGCCGAAGACCGGGCCGCCGCCCCGTCTCGAGCGGGGCGGCCCGTTTTGTGTTACCACTACGTTACCGCGGTAACACAAAAAGCGTTGAGCCGCATACCTTCTTGCGGCTCAACGCTTTAATCCATGGGCCTGGGTGGACTCGAACCACCGACCTCACGCTTATCAGGCGTGCGCTCTAACCAGGCTGAGCTACAGGCCCTGCACGACAGACGGGTAACATAAGCCAATTCCCGGAGCCGTTCAACCCGTCGGAGCTGGAACGGAGCGTGCACTCTGAGGGGTGGGAACCGACCCCCGGAAAGGATGCACGAACTGCCATGGACCTCCGATCGCTCCGCCCCGTCCCCGCTGCCGCGGGCCTGCTGGCCGCGCTCACCCTCAGCCCCGCCGTAGCCCCCGCACCCGCCGCGGCGCAGTCGGCGTGCGGCGCGTACTACACGATGGACACGGGCGATACGCTGGTCGAGGTCGCGGAGCGCTGTGGCGTGACGGTCCCGGCGCTTCTGGCTGCGAATCCGGGCGTGGTGGACCAGCGGGACGTGGAGGTGGGCGGCCGGCTGCGCGTGCCCGACCCGGCGGCGCCGCAGCCCTCGCCGGTGCAGGCGTGCGGGCCGAGCTACGCGGTCCGGACGGGCGATACGCTGGCGGAGATCGCCATGAAGTGCGGGCTCACCGTCCCGCTCCTGATGGCGGCCAACGGCCCGCTCCCGCAGCCGCTGGGCGTCCACACCGGCCTGCACCTCCGGATCCCCGACGTCCCGCACCTGGCCGTAACCGATCCCGGCACGATTACCGCCCCGAGCGTCGCCACCGTGAGCGACCCCGTGCCACCGAGCGATACGACCGCCGCCGCACCGGTCCTGGCCGACCTCACGCGCGTCGTCGGTGTGCTCGAGGCCGGCCCCCGCTGCACGGGCGTCCGCACTGCGGATGGCGATCTCATCGCCATCGCCGGCGAGCTGGATGACGCGTTCCGCCCTGGCGACCGGGTCGTCCTCATGGGCACGCCCGCCCGGTCACACGACTGCGGACAGACCCCGACGCTCGAGCTTCGTATCCTGTACCGCGGCGGCTCCTGATCCGGCGGCTGTACGAACGCTGCGAAGCTCGTGGATTTAGCGGTACCCTATGCCGACGGCGATCGCCAGCATGATCGACCCCAGCACCCAGACCTTCAGCATGAAGGGGAGGATGAACTTCAGCCAGCGGTCGTAGGGGATGGCGGCCATGGCCAGGATCCCCACGAGAACGGCGTTGGTGGGGACGAGGATGTTGGTGAATCCGTCGCCGAA
>CAWAMW010000002.1:7500-955208 GCA_963783305.1 uncultured Gemmatimonadales bacterium
AGGGTCCGGTCCTGGTCATCCTGGCGGGTGATCACGCGCGGGCGCGATACGGCGAACTCGTAGCCCTCCCGACGCATGGTCTCCATGAGGATGCCCAGGTGGAGCTCGCCTCGGCCGGAGACCGTGAAGGTGTCGGGGGACCCGGTGTCCTCCACACGCAGGGCGACGTTCCGCTCCAGCTCTTTCATCAGCCGGTCGCGCAGTTGACGGCTGGTGACGTACTTCCCGTCGCGGCCGGCGAAGGGGGAGTTGTTGACCATGATGTCCACGGAGACGGTGGGCTCCTCCACGGCGATCCCGCGGAGCGGCTCCGGGTGCTCCGGGTCGGCGATGGTGGAGCCGATGTCCACGCCCTCCAGACCCGCCAGCGCCACGATCTCACCGGCGCCCGCCGATTTCGCCTCGGTGCGCTCGAGCCCCTCGAACGTGAAGAGCTTGGCCACGCGCCCGGAACGGGCGCCGCTGCCCGCGTACCCGTGGGCCGCCTCCGTGAACTCCTCGGCCATTTCCTCGGGAACAGGGTCGAGGAGGACGATGGAGTCGCCCACCTTCACCTCGCCTCGCTCGATCCGGCCGATGGCGAGCCGCCCGAGGTAGGGCGAATGGTCGATCGTGGAGACCAGCAGCTGGAACGGCCCCTCCCGATCCGACGGCGGCGCGGGCACGGACGCGAGGATCGTGTCGAAGAGCGGGTGCAGGTTCTCCCGCGGGTCCTCCAGCTCGTACGCGGCCCACCCGTCCAGCGCGGAGGCGTAGACGAAGGCGGCGTCCAGCTGCTCGTCGGTAGCCTCCAGCTCCATGAAGAGCTCCAGCACCTCGTCGTGGACGCGCATGGCGTCCGACGCCGGCCGGTCGACCTTGTTGATGACGACCACCGGGCGCAGCCCCAGCGCGAGCGCCTTCCGGGTGACGAAGCGCGTCTGAGGCATCGGCCCCTCCGACGCGTCCACCAGAAGCAGCACGCCATCCACCATCCTCAGGATCCGCTCCACCTCACCGCCGAAGTCGGCGTGCCCGGGCGTGTCCACGATGTTGATCTTGTGGTTGCCCCAGCGGATCGATGCGTTCTTCGAGAGGATCGTGATCCCGCGCTCCCGCTCCAGCGGGTTCGAGTCCATGACCCGATCCGCGATCTGCTGGTTGTCCCGGAACGTCCCCGCCTGGCGGAGCATCTGATCCACCAGCGTGGTCTTGCCGTGGTCGACGTGGGCAATGATAGCGATGTTGCGGAGCATCAGATCCGGGTCCTGGAAGACGAAGAGCAGATGCTCGCGGACCAAGCCGCGAGCTGGTATCTCGGCACCCCTCTGGGCACAGCTATGTTCTTACCACGAAGCGCCCGGAGAGTTTCATGACCCCGGGGACCTCCTTCGTTCCTTCGTTCCTGCTGGTTCAGCGCTCCCCGACCACTCGATACGCCACACTCCGCGTCCGGGGCCCGTCCCATTCCGCGAGGAACACCTTCTGCCAGGTGCCGAGCACGAGTCGACGGTCCTCGATGAGGAGGGTCTGGCCGGGCCCGGTGATGAGGGTCTTGAGGTGGGAGTCGGAGTTGCCCTCGGCGTGGTGGTAGTCGGCGTCGCGGGGAACGAGCCGTCGGAGCGCGACGGTGATGTCGCGCCGGACGTCCGGATCGGCGCCCTCGTTGACGGTGATGGCGCAGGTGGTGTGCATGGACCAGAGATGGATCACGCCGCTGTGGGCGCCGGACTCCCGTACCGCGGCCTGGACCTGTTCGGTGATGTCGACGAGCTCCTCGCGCTGGCCGGTGCCGACCTCGATGCGCTGGCTCATGGCTGCTCCTCCTCCCCTCCTGGCTCTCGGGGCCTGTCGTCGATCTGGTAGAGGGCGGCCGGCTCCACCTGGACGGTGACATGGGTGATGCCGAACCGGTCGTGCATCCGCCGGTGGATGGCGTCGAGAACCTCCTGGGTCCGCTCCACGTCCGTGATCCGGGCGTGGCCGCTCATGGCGAAGTAGCCGCTGGTGACGGTCCACACGTGGAGGTCGTGGACCGTCTCCACGCCCGGGACGCGTCCGATCTCTTCCCGGATCTCGTCCAGGTCGAGGTGCGACGGCACGGCCTCGAGCAGCACATCCACCGACTCCCGCACGAGGTTGTAGCTGCTCACCAGGATGAGCGCCCCCACGAGGACGGAGATGAGCGGGTCGGCCGGTGTCCAGCCCGTGAGAATGATGACCAGCGCGGCGACGATGGCGCCGATGGACCCCAGGAGGTCGCCGAGGACGTGGAGGTAGGCTCCGCGGACGTTCAGGCTCTCGCCCGCCGACCGGTGGAGCAGGACGGCGGCGACCACGTTCACCACCAGGCCACCGATCGCCACCGCCAGCATGAGTCCGCCCTGGATCTCCACCGGGTCGGAGAACCGGTTCCACGCCTCGCGGAAGATGAAGAACGAGAGCACGATAAGCGTGGCGCCGTTGAGGAGCGCGGCCAGGATCTCGATCCGGAGGTAGCCGAACGTCTTCTCCCGCGTGGCCGGCCGCTGGGAGAACCGTAGCGCGAAGAGCGACAGGGCGATGGCCCCGACGTCGGTGAGCATGTGGGCGGCGTCGGCCAGCAGCGCCAGCGAGTTGGAGAGGATGCCACCGACGAGCTCGGCCACCATGAAGGTGCCCGTGAGGAGCAGGACGATGAGCAGGCTGCGACGACCCGACTGGCGGGCGTGGGCCGCCGCGCCGTGTCCGTGGTGGCTGTGCTGGTGGGGACCGGGGCCCTCCCCGTGATCGTGCCCGTGGTCGTGCCCCGCGGTTGAATCGGGCCCGGCGTCGTTCTCTCTGGTCGTCATGGCGTCAGCCGCTCCCCTGTCACGCGCCCGCCCACGCGGACGCGTGTGGGCGATCCATCCTCGTGCTCGACGTGCAGCCGCAGCTCGCTCGGGTACCCCATGGCCTCGCCCTGGCGGATGCGGAGGTCGGCCACCGGGTCGATCAGGCGCTCCCGGGCGAGATAGGCGCCGAGGGAGGCGGCGGCGGTGCCGGTGGCCGGGTCCTCGTCGATATCCACGGCGGGTGCGAACGATCGGGCGCGGACGCGAGCCTCCTCCTCGTCCAGGACGAACGCGTAGAAGACGGTAAGGCCATGGGGGGCGCCGAGCTCACGGAGCCGGTCGAAATCGGGTCGCATGGCGTCCAGCGCCGCGAGGTCGGCCACCGGCAGCAGCGCGACCCGGATCCCCACGTCCTCCACGGCCGCGCCGGGCCGCGACGCCATCACCTCGTACGGCAGGCCCACCGCCTCGGCGATGGCCTCCACGTCCAGCTCGATGGCGAGGCGGCGGGCGATGGGCATGTCCATGGTGATGACGACGCCATCGCCCTCGCGCTCGACCCGCGCCCGTACATCCCCGCCGGGCGCCGTGGACGCGACGTCCGCGGGCAGCTCGCCGAGGCGACCGGCCAGGGCGAGGGCGCCGAACGCGGCGGCGGTGGCGTGGCCGCAGAGCGGCACCTCGCCGCCGGGGGCGAAATACCGGAGCCGGTAGGGTGCCGGTGTGCCGGAGGCGTCGGGGGCGCCATGGGCCGGGGCCGGAGGTCGTACGAATGCGCTCTCGGAGAGCGGATTGAGCCGGACCGAGGCGCGGGTCATCTCGTCGGGCGAGAGGTCCGACGGATCCAGGACCACACCCGCCGGGTTCCCGCCGGTCACCGCCCCGGGCACGGTGAAGGCGGCCATCCGCCACTCGACGGGGGCGGGGTCGACGGAGGTGGGCTCGCCGCCCGGTCGCGGATCAGCGGGCATCGGCCAGCTCCCGGATCAGCGACGCGACCTCGACGGGGCCACGGACCCACGCGAGGGCCCGGGTACCGGCGGGTGGCGGGTCGCCCACGACGATCCCGCCACCCCGCTCCCGGACGACCTCGAAGGCGTCCTCGTCGGTGCGGTCGTCGCCGATGAAGATGGCGGGCAGGGGGTCGTTCTGCCGCTCTTTCGAGACGACGTCCATCAGGAACTCCGTCGCCTTCCCCTTGTGCCACTCCACGTCCGGCCGCACCTCGAACACCTTCTTGCCTTCGGTGACCCGGAGCCCGGGGCGGCTGCAGTGGTGGAGCACGGCCGCGCGGACGCGCTCCTCGGCTCCCTCGCGGGTGGCGCGGCGGTAATGGATGCTCAGCGTCCAGCGCTTGTCCTCGATCTGGACCCCCGGCTCCTCGCCCAGCGCGTCCTGCAGCCCCGCGATCGCCGACTCCAGCCCCGGCCGCGCCTTCCGTGCGGCAGGGTGGATCCGATCCACCCCCGGCCCCTCGATCTCGAAGCCGTGATTGCCGGCGTAGAAGAGCCCCGGCAGCCGCACGCGCTCGCGGACATCGGCCAGGCCGCGTCCGCTCACGATGGCCGCCACCGTATCCGACCGGTCCACCAGCCTTCGCAGCGGCTCAGCCACCTCGTCCAGGAGCGCCGCGTCCTCCGGCCGCTCCACGATGGGCGAGAGCGTGCCATCGAAGTCGAGCGCGACAAGCATACGACCCGCCTGGCGCCGGAGCGCGATGAGGTCCGGGAGGCGGTCGTTCGCGTGGGGAAGTGTGGTCATCGGTTCAGCGCGCGTACGGTTCTCGTGCCCGGCCTCGTGGTCCGGTCTCCGGTCGAGCGCTTGAGAGTAGCACGCGCGCGAGGACCGATGCAAACCGCGGCGGGGCGGAGTAGCGAGGAGGGGGCGGCACGGTTATTTTTTAGGTTCTGAAGCACACCTCCCTACGCAACCTCTTGTCTGGCAATGACTTTGCTCCGGAAGACCCTGCCGCTGCTGGTGCTGGCGGCGGGCGCGTGCGCCGACACGACCCGGCCCGCCATGGGCGATGTGAACAGCATCATCGTCGTGGCCGACAGCGGATTGTGGGCGGAAGTCTCCGACACTGTCCTGACCACATTGCAGCCGAGCGTGTTCGCCGTCCGTGACGAGCCCACGTTCAACCTGACGCACACGGTCCCGAACAGCGAACACTGGGGCGACCTTCAGCGGTTCCGTCAGCTGCTCGTGATCGGGCGATCGGAGGACCCGTGGGTCGCCCGGGTTCTGGAGGAGGCGGACACGACCGTGTCCGCGCCGGCGATCGTGGAGGCGAGCCGCGTCTGGGCCCGGAACCAGCATGTGACCGCGCTGGTGGTCCCGCAGACCGGGGCACCGGAAGCGGTGCGGAGCGCCGTGGACAGCCTGGCCTCGCTCTTCGACCGGCGCTACCGCCAGTGGGCGCAGAGCCGCATGTATTTCAGCGGTCACAACACCGCGCTGGCCGACACGCTCCGTGAGCTGGCTGGCTTCGCTCTCGACCTGCCCGAAGTGTACCGCTGGCGGCAGTCGAGCGACTCCGTCTTCTTCTT
Organism: uncultured Gemmatimonadales bacterium; assembly: GCA_963783305.1. GTDB lineage: Bacteria > Gemmatimonadota > Gemmatimonadetes > Longimicrobiales > RSA9 > JAWVYT01. The sequence goes on from CAWAMW010000002.1 coordinate 12,842, forward strand.
CCTGAACGACAACCCCGACGCCTCACAGCTCGTCCGTTGGCTGACCGTCACGTGGCGCGATACTCCGTCCACGGAGATCACCGCCGAAGCGGCCCTGGCCTGGCGCGACAGCATCGGCTCGCAGCTCTACGACTGGAGCCAGCGCACCGTGCCCGACCGCCTCCAGACGACCCCGATAGACCAGCCCGGCGCGCGAGGACTGGCGCTCCGGGGCGCCTGGACCGGCACCGTGGACGAGTTCCCGCAGGGCGGCCCGTTCATCACCCACGTCATCGACTGCCCCAACCAGGATCGGCGTTATCTTCTGGACGCGTGGCTCTACGCCCCCGCCAAAGACAAGTACCAGTATATGATTCAGTTGGAGACGTTGTTGGAGAGTTTTGAGTGTGGCGACGGCCTGCGGCCGTCGCAGGGTGGCTCGGCCTGACGGCCTCGCAGTATGGCTCGGCCTGACGGCCTCGCAGTATGGCTCCGGCCTGACGGCCTCGCAGTGTGGCTCGGCCTGGCGGCCTCGCAGTGTGGCTCCGGCCTGACGGCCTCGCAGTATGGCTCGGCCTGGGGACCTCGCAGGGTGCTACAGCGGGGTATGCAGCCGGGCGGCGGCCGGAGCCGCCGGTGAACCGCCGAGTCACGATGTTCTGCGAACGAAGTGAGCCATACTGCGAGGCAACGCCGAGCCACACTGCGAACGAAGTGAGCCATACTGCGCGGCAACGCCGAGCCACACTGCGAACGAAGTGAGCCATACTGCGAGGCAACGCCGAGCCACACTGCGAACGAAGTGAGCCATACTGCGCGGCAACGCCGAGCCACACTGCGAACGAAGTGAGCCATACTGCGCGGCCAATGGCCGCGCCACCCTGACCTAAACCAACGCACGCATGTCCTTCGTCCACCTCCATACCCACAGCGAGTTCTCGCTCCTCGATGGCGCCAACCGACTCGGCGACCTGATCGAGCGAGCCCAGGAATACGAGATGCCGGCCGTGGCCCTGACGGACCATGGGACCATGTACGGCGCCTGGAACTTCCGTCAGCAGGCGACGAAAGCGGGGCTCAAGCCCATCGTCGGAATGGAGGCGTACGTAGCGCCGGGGGCGCGGGGGCAGAAGTCGGTGGCGCGGGGGGAGCGGCCGTACTACCACCTGGTGCTGCTCGCGCGTGACCTGGCGGGGTACCGGAATCTGGTGCGGCTCTCGTCGATCGGGTTCCTGGAGGGGTTCTACCACAAGCCGCGGCTGGACCGTGAGGTCCTGGAGCGTCATTCCGAGGGGCTGATCGTGAGCTCGGCGTGCATGGCGGGTGAGGTGGCGCAGCACCTGCTCGAGGAGCGCTGGGACGCGGCGCGGGAGGCGGCGTCGTGGTACGCGGATGTGTTCAGAGACCGTTACTACCTGGAAGTGCAGGCCCACGACAGCGAGGGTCAGTCCACGCTGAACGAGCGGATCTTCACGCTCTCCGACGAGCTGTCGCTCCCGGTGGTGGCCACGAACGACGCGCACTTCCTGAGGCCGGAGGACCACGACGCGCACGATGTGCTGCTGTGCATCGGCCTCGGCAAGGACCGCGAGGATCAGGGCCGCATGAAGTACGACCGCGGCCTCTACTTCAAGTCGGCGCCGGAGATCGCCGAGCGGTTCCCGGACCGGCCGGACGTGCTGGAGAACACGCTGGCCATCGCGGACCAGGTGGACCTGGACCTGCCAAAGAAGTACTACGTCCCCACGTTCCCGCTTCCCGAGGGCTTCGATACGGAGCCATCGCTGCTCCGGCACATGGCGGTGAAAGGGACGAAGAAGCATTTCGGCGATCCCATCCCGCCGGAGATCCAGGAGCGGCTCGATTACGAGCTGGGCGTGATCACGAACCCGAAGGCCGACTACGCCGGCTACTTCCTGATCACCGCGGACTTCATCAACTGGGCGAAGGACAACGGCATCCCCGTGGGTCCCGGACGCGGCTCGGCCGCCGGCTCGCTGGTGGCGTACGCGCTCGGGATCACCGATGTGGACCCGCTCCGCTTCGACCTGCTGTTCGAGCGGTTCCTGAACCCGGACCGCGTGTCGATGCCCGATATCGACATCGACTTCTGCTACGAGAAGCGCGGCCGCGTGATCGAGTATACGCGGGAGAAGTACGGCCGCGACTCGGTGGGCCAGATCATCACGTTCGGGACCATGAAGTCCCGGGCGGTGATCCGCGACGTGGGGCGCGTACTCGGCTTCGAGCCGTCGGAGACCGACAAGCTGGCGAAGCTGGTGCCCAACGCGCCCGGCAACAGCATGACGGTGCGGGAGGCGCGGGAGCAGATCTCGGAGCTGCGGGAGATGGCCGTGGCGGACGACCGCGTCCGGCGGCTCCTGGACTACGCCGAGACGTTGGAGGGGCTGAACCGGCACGCCAGCGTGCACGCGGCGGGCGTCGTGATCGCGCCGGGTCCGCTCCAGGAGTACGTGCCGGTATGCACGCAGTCGGGCGGCCGGGGCAGCGGCGCGAATGGCGGCGAGGACGTGATCGTGACCCAGTGGGACATGATCGCCCTCGAGCAGGCCGGGATGCTGAAGATGGATTTCCTGGGCCTGAAGACGCTCACGGTCATCCACGACGCGGCGGACGCGGTTCGCGCCCGTCACGGCGTGCTGAAGCACCCGGAGACGGGCGCGGAGTACGGGCGGATCGCCGATGTCCCGCTGGACGACCCGGGCGTGTACGAGATGCTGGCGCACGGCGGGACCAGCGGCGTGTTCCAGTTCGAGTCGTCGCTGGCCACGGACAAGCTGCGGGCCATGAGGGCGGACCGCTTCGAGGACCTGGTGGCGACGAACGCGCTGATCCGCCCGGGCCCGCTCGACAGCGGCATGACGGACGTCTACATCAAGCGGAAGCTGGGCGAGATCCCGGTCCGTTACCCCCACGAGTCGCTGGAAGAGGTGCTGGGCCCGACGTACGGCGTGATCGTGTACCAGGAGCAGGTGATGCGGATCGCGCAGGTGCTCGCCGGCTTCACGCTGGCCGAAGCCGACGTGATGCGGAAGGCCATGGGCAAGAAGGACGCGGAGCTCATTGCCAGGGAGCTCCAGAAGTTCATCGCGCGGGCGGAGGCTCGCGGTGTGGAGCGCAGGACGGCCACGGAGATCGCGGACCAGATCGAGACGTTCGGCCGCTACGGCTTCAACCGGGCGCACTCCGTGGCCTACGCCCTCCTCTCCTACCAGACGGCCTGGCTGAAGGTCCACTACCCGGCGGAGTTCATGGCCGCGCTCCTGTCGTCGGTTGTCGACAAGACCGATGACGTGGTAAAGTATATTGCTGAATGCCGCGACATGGCGCGCCACGTCCCCGGCCACGAGTCGGGCATCGAGGTGCTCCCCCCGGACGTCAACGAGAGCGGCTGGAAGTTCACCCCCGTCTCCGACACCACCATTCGTTTCGGGATGGGCGCGTGTCGTGGCGTGGGTGAGGGGGCGGTCCGCAGCATCATGGAGGCGCGGGCGGAGGGGCCGTTCGCGTCGCTGTTCGACCTGACGGACCGCGTGGACACGCGGGCGGTCGGGAAGCGGGCGCTGGAGGCGCTGGTAGCCGCGGGCGCGTGCGACTCGTTCGGCCACCGTGCGCAGCTCATGGCGGGGCTGGAGTCGGCGGTGGGCGAGGCGCAGCTGAGGCAGGCGGACCGGGAGAGCGGACAGGGATCGCTCTTCGATGTGGCGGAGGAGGCCGCGCCGGTCCGTGAAGCGCCGAAGCTGCCGGACGTGCCCAAGTGGCCGGAGTCCGATCGGCTGGCGCGGGAGAAGGAGATCCTGGGATTCTTCATCAGCGGCCACCCGCTGGAGAAGTTCAGCGACGAGCTGCGGTTGTTCGACGGGATCAACACGGCGTCGCTGTTCGAGCATCGGGATCGGAAGGTGGAGCTGCCGTGCGTGATCACGGCGGTGAGCCGGCAGATCTCGAAGCGGAACGGTCAGGAGTGGGGCCGGATCACGGTGGAGGACTTTCACGGGACGGCCTCGGTGCTGGCGTTCGGCGAGGTATGGGAGCAGAACAAGGAAGTGCTGGTCCAGGACGCGGCGGTGCTGGTGCGCGGCCAGGTGTCGGGGCGTGACCGGGATGAGGACGATCCGCCGATCTTCCTGGACGAGGTCATCCCGCTGACGCAGCTGCGCACGGCGGGGTCCGTCGGGATCGAGCTCCGGCTGGCGCACGGTGAGAGCGTGGAGCGGATCAACGCCGCCACGCCGGTGCTGCGCCGCAGTCCGGGCGGCGCGCCGCTCTATGTCGTGCTCGCGGGCAACGGCGGGAGCGCGCGGAAGCGTCCGGTGCGGTTCCGGTCGCGCTCGCTGATGGTGACACCCACGGCGGAACTGTTGCAGGAGCTGAGGGAGCTGTTCGGCTCGGAGAAGGTGCGGCTCGTACGAACGCAGGGGTAGAGAATGGAAACGTCACATCTGGGCATCGACCGGAACATCCGGGAGCTGGAGGAGCAGATCGATCGGCTTCAGGCCATGTCCCGCGATCGCGGGCTGGACGCCGCGGGTGAGCTGGCCACGCTCGAGTCGAAGCTCGAGGACATGCGGAAGAACGCGTACCAGTCCCTGTCGCCCATCGAGAAGGTGCAGTTGGCGCGGCACCCGCAGCGTCCATTCACCATCGACTACCTGGAGCGGGTCTTCGACGACTTCATGGAGCTCCACGGCGACCGCGCGTACCGTGATGATGAGTCGATCGTGGGCGGCTGGGCGCGCCTGAACGGCCGGAGCGTGATGGTCATCGGCCATCAGCGGGGCCGGGACATGAAGGAGAACCTCCGGCGAAACTTCGGCATGCCGCACCCGGAGGGGTACCGGAAGGCGCTCCGGCTCATGCAGCAGGCCGAGAAGTTCGGTCGGCCGCTGATCACACTCATCGACACCCCCGGCGCGTATCCGGGGATGGGCGCCGAGGAGCGGGGCCAGGCCGAGGCCATAGCGAGGAACCTGCGTGAGATGGCGGCACTCAGGGTGCCCAGCGTCTCCGTAGTCATTGGCGAGGGCGGGAGCGGCGGCGCGCTGGCGCTGGGTGTCACCGACCGTATCCTCATGCTCGAGAACGCCATCTACAGCGTGATCACCGCCGAGGGCTGCGCGGCCATCCTGTGGAAAACCGCGGACGCAAAGGACAAGGCGGCGGCCGCGCTGAAGATCACCGCTACGGACCTGATGGCGCTCGGCGTGGTCGACGAGGTCGTCCGGGAGCCTTCCGGCGGGGCCCACGCCGACTGGGACGCCGCGGCCGACGCACTGAAGGAGGTGCTGACGCGGCACGTGGACGAACTGGTACGGCTGGACGTGGGCGCGCTCCGCGCGAGCCGCTGGGCGAAGTACTCGGGGATGGGCGAATGGAAGGAGCCGGGCGCGAAGGAGCCGGCCGTGAAGGCCCGGGCGAAGGCCGGCGCGAAGGTGGCGGCGAAGGCCGGGGCTGAGCCCGCACCGGAGTCTCCGGCGGAATCCGGCCCCGGGCCGCAGGGTTCGTAGGAGCCGGCATGCAGATCGTGGAAGTGAGCTTCAAGGGCAACCGCAGGGACTATTTCGCCGCGGATGGCGATGTGGCCGCGGTGGACGCCCACGTGATCGTCGAGGCCGACCGCGGCGAGGACCTGGGCCGGGTGACGGCGGCTGGGGCGGTGGCGGAGCGGAAGTGCACCGGCTGCTCCACCGGGTGCGCCGCACCGGCGCCCGCGCAGCGCGTGCTCCGAGCGGCGCGCGAGGAAGAAGTAGAGCGATCCGTGGTTCTGCGCGCGGACGAGCCGCGGGTCCGGCGGGTGGTGCGGGAGAAGGTGGAGAAGCACAAGCTGAAGATGAAGGTGAGCGAGGCCGAGTGGCAGTTCGACCGGAACAAGCTCACCGTCTACTTCACCGCCGAGCGGCGCGTGGACTTCCGGGAGCTGGTGAAGGACCTGGCTCGTACGTTCCGGACGCGGATCGAGCTCAAGCAGATCGGCGTGCGTGACGAGGCGGCTCTGCTGGGCGGTGTGGGGCGGTGCGGCCGTGAGCTGTGCTGCTCCACCTGGCTGCGGGAGCTCAAGCCCGTCAGCTTGCAGCTGGCGAAGGATCAGCGGCTGTCGCTGAACCCGGCGCAGATCTCGGGCTGCTGCGGTCGCCTGATGTGCTGCCTCACGTACGAGCACTCGGCGTACGTGGAGGCGCGCAAGCGGTTCCCGCGCGAAGGGAAGTGGCTGAACACGGCCCGGGGCCGTGAGCGCGTGATCGCGGTGGACATCTGGCGCGAGCGCGTCACGCTGAAGGACGAGGCCGGTGACCGGCGGACGCTGGAGATGGCCGATCTGAAGCGCGAGGTGGAGAGCGAGTCGCCGCTGGGGCCACGCCAGGAGCGCGGTCACAGGGATGAGGACGGACCGAACGAATCGGACGGAGATACGTGAACCCGAAGCGTCACCGCTACATAACGACGGCCATCGACTATGCCAACGGCGCGCCTCACATGGGACACGCGCTGGAGAAGATCGGGGCGGACGTGATGGCCCGCTACCGCCGTCTGAAGGGAGAGGCGGTCCACTTCGTGGTTGGGATGGACGAGCACGGCCAGAAGGTGCTCCAGACCGCCGAGGAGCGCGGCATCAGCCCCAAGGAGTGGGTGGACGAGCTGGCGGAGGCTTTTTCGGACGCGTGGAGGCGACTGCAGGTCAGCTACGACGACTTCATTCGCACGACTGAATCACGTCATCATCGAGCGGCGCAGGAGCTGGTCCGCCGCATCGGCGAGGCCGATGACCTCTACACGGACGTCTACGCCGGCTACTACTGCGTCGGGTGCGAGGCGTACAAGACGGAGGACGAGCTGGTCGCCCGGCACGGGGGGTCGGAGCAGGTGGCGGCGGCGGATTCCAGCGCGGTGCGGGCGGCCGGCCTGGAGTGCCCGCTGCACCCGGGTCGCCCGGTGGACTGGATGGAAGAGGAAAACTGGTTCTTCCGACTCTCGAAGTACCAGGACCGGCTGCTGGACCTGCTGGAGGAGCGGCCGGAGTTCGTGCTCCCCGAGAGCCGCCGCAACGAGATCCGCCGCGTGATCGAGGGCGGCCTGGAGGACATCTCCGTGTCACGCGCCCGACTGCCGTGGGGGGTTCCCTGGCCGAACGACCCGGAGCACGTGATCTACGTGTGGCTGGACGCCCTCAGCAACTACCTGGCGGCGGTGGGGTTCCCCGGCGACGAGTACCACGAGTTCTGGCCGGCGGACTTCCACGTCATCGGCAAGGACATCACCCGCTTCCACTGCATCTACTGGCCGGCGTTCCTGATGAGCGCCGGGCTGGCCCTGCCGCGCACCGTCTGGGCCCACGGGTTCATCAATTTCGGCGGTGGGAAGATGTCGAAGTCGGCCGGCGTGACGGTCCGGCTGGACGACGCCATCGACCGGCACGGCTCCGACGCGCTCCGCTATTACCTGCTGCGCGAGATCCCGTGGAACGGGGATGGCGACTTCTCCTGGGAGCGCTTCGACGACATCTACACCGCCGAGCTGGCGAACGACCTCGGCAACCTCGCCAGCCGCAGCCTGTCCATGATCGAGCGGTACCGGGATGGCGCCGTCCCCGCCGGCGAACGCACCTCCCTGGACGGACGCGTGCCCGACACGCTGGTGCGCTACCGCGCCGCCATGGACAAGAACCTGCTCCACCAGGGGATCGCCGCCGCCATGGAGCTGGCCGGCGCCGCCAACTCCTTCATCGAAGAGCGGGCGCCCTGGGCACAGGCCAAGGACCCCGAGGCGGCTTCCGACCTCGACGCCACACTCGCCTCCCTCGCCCGCGTCCTCGCCGCCCTCTCCACCATGCTCGCCCCGTTCATGCCCGAGAAGATGGACCGGCTGGCTGGCGACCTGGGCCTCGACGCCATCCCACGGCTCGACGCCGTGGCCGCCCTCGACCTGAACGGACGGACCGCCCGGAAGGGCGAGGTGCTGTTCCCGCGCGCGGACCGAAATAAGTGACCGAACCCGGTACTAACTTCTCGTTCCGGGGCGACGCCGGATTCTCGTTTTCTGCGCTCGCCCGGCGGGAACCTGCACGGCGACAGCGGCTTCAGCGGCGTCCTGGAACGCCGGGAACACCCTTTGCCCGTTCACCGGGCCGGCCAGCGCGGCTTGACGGTTGGTGAAACCGACCTGTATGCTTGCCGCTCAATGCGCAGCCCGATCGGCTGACGCCTTCCTCCGACGAACCGAATAGAGACATGGCACGACGCCATTGGACGCTCATGGTCGTTCCGGATGACCATTCGGTAGTCAAGCAGTACAGACTCTCGAGCCGGATGGTCAGGCTCGGGGCCGCGATCGCGGCCCTGGTGCTCCTCATCCTGTCCGGCTTCTCCACCGCCTACTTCGTGGCGGACGCCGAGCAGACGGAATCGGGCCGGCTGGAGCGGGCGAACGCGCTGCTGGTCCGTGAGATCGAGGAAGTGCGCTCGGAGGTGGCGACGCTGGAAGGAGCGCTGGACGAGCTGTCCTCGAAGGATGAGCGGTACCGTCTGCTGGCGAACCTGGAGCCGCTGGACGAGGATGTGAAGCTGGCGGGTGTGGGGGGGCCGGGCGCGCGCACCCTGGAGAGCGACCCGCTGTGGCAGGTGGACCGGCCACTGGCGGTGCTGGCTTTCGATACGGACCAGGAGCTTGAGGGTCTGATTCGGCGCGCGCAGCTGCTCTCATCGAGCTGGGACGAGGTCACTGGCGCCATGAAGGACCAGATCGACCTCTGGGAGCGGACCCCTTCGATCCTGCCCACGTCCGGCTACAAGAGCAGTGGCTTCTCGCCGAACCGGATGCACCCGATCCTGAACGTGCGGCGGCCGCACAAGGGGATCGACCTGGTCGCGCGGCGCGGCACGGCGGTGGTCGCGGCGGCCAAGGGCAGGGTGACGTACGCGGGCAACACGGGCGGTGATTACGGCTACATGGTGGATATCGACCATGGCCACGGTGTGATCACCCGCTACGCGCACCTGGCGCGTGGCAGTGTCGTGGCGCGCGTGGGGCAGCAGGTGGATCGCTGGGAGAAGATCGCCGAGGTGGGGAAAACGGGGCTGGTGACGGCACCGAGCGTCCATTACGAAGTGATCGTGAACGGCCGGGCGCGCGACCCGGACAAGTACGTGCTGGCGGACGTGCTGCAGTTCTGATCGCCGCCCACAGATCGAAGGCGCACGGCCCCGGGAGGTGACCCTCTCCGGGGCTCTCTCTTGATACCACCCCGCCGTGTTCATACTTTGTCAGCCTTCCTAGGTTCACCTTTCCGAGAGAATACACATGAGACGAGTGGTGCTGATCCTGGCGACCGCCACGGCTGCCATTGCCACAGCCGCGTGCGGGGGCGGGGACGTGGCGGTGATCGCCCAGCTGGAGGGCGCGGCGACAGGAACACAGGAGACGGAGATGGTCGCCCTGGGCTCGCTGCCGATCCGGCTGGTGCCCTTCGACCGGGATGCGATCTTCGATTCGCTGGGCCAGGCGTACCCGGAGCCGGAGCCGGTCATCCCGGATTCGATCCAGGCCCTGCAGGACAGGGTCATCGCGGCGCAGGCGCAGTGGCGAGAGGCGAACCAGGAGTGGGCGCAGGTACGCGACAGCCTCCAGATGCTGTCGGACACCCTGCGGGCCATGAACCAGGCCGACCCCGACTACTTCGTCCTGTTCCAGGATTTCGGCGCGCTGGAGAACCGCGTCGGCGCCCTCGAGCGGCGAGCGAATCAGGGATTCGAGGATTTCACGACCCTGCAGGGGCGGCTGAGCGCGCAGTCGCGCGAGGTCGAGCTCGCCCGTCGGAACTGGGCGGATGAGGCATTCACCTCCGTGGACTCGATCTTCACCGCGCGTGAGGAGGAGCTCGGGATGGAGGTCCAGTACGACACCACTTCCACGCAGGGCGTCGTGCGTTTCTCGAGCGTGCCCCAGGGGCAGTGGTGGGTTACGGCACGGTATGAGCGTCCATTCGACGAACTGTACTGGAACCTTCCGGTCGATGTGACGGGTGGTGAGGAGATCACCGTACGTCTGACCGAGGAGAACGCCGAGGTCCGGCAGAAACTGTAGACTGTGAGGCATCGTGCCTGAGCGAGAGAGCACGACGAACGAGGCGACGCCCGCACTGGAGACGGACAGCGAGGGGGTCGCCTCGCTCGTTTTCGACGATCCGGAGCGTCGGGTGAACGTCCTGACCACACCGGTGATGGAGCGGCTGGACGGGCTCCTGGAAGAAATCGAGCAAGGCGTAGCCGCCGGTTCCATCCGCGCACTGGTGGTCAGGAGCGGGAAGGATGGGACATTCATGGCCGGCGCCGATGTGGACGAGATCGCCGGGATCACGGACCCGGCCGAGGGTCGGGAGAAGGCGGTCCGGGGCCAGGCGGTGTTCACGAGGCTCGAGAAGCTGGGCATCCCCACGGTCGCCGCGGTGGACGGGACCTGCCTGGGCGGCGGGACCGAGCTGATCCTGGCCTGCGACGTGAGACTGGCCAGCGACCGGCCGGAAACGCGCATCGGGCTGCCGGAGATCAAGCTCGGCATCCTGCCCGGCTTCGGCGGCACCACCCGGCTGCCGCGACTCATCGGACTCATGGCCGCCGCCGATATCATCCTGGCGGGGAAGGCCGTGGACGCGCGTAAGGCGCAAAAGATCGGTCTGATCCACGAGCGGATGCATGCCGGCGTGCTGGAGGGCCGGGCGCGCCAGATCGCCCTGGATCTGGCGGGAGGCGGGAGCGCACCCGATCGGAACACGCCGGGACTCGTCCAGCGCGTGGCCGAGGGTACGCCGCTGGGGCGGTCGTTCATTCTGAAGCAGGCGCGCAAGCAGGTCCTCGAGCAGACGAAGGGGCACTACCCCGCACCGCTCCGGGCCATCGAGGTGATGAAGCGGTCGGCGGGCAAGTCGCTGGATCGCGCGCTGGAAATCGAGGCGCAGGCGCTGGGCGAGCTCGTCGTCACACCGGAGTCGAAGGGCCTGATCCACGTGTTCCACCTGATGGAGGACGCGAAGAAGGCCGGTCCCGACGCCAGCGGCCGGCCGGTGGAGCGGGTCGCGGTGCTGGGTGCGGGAGTCATGGGCGGCGGGGTCGCGCAGCTCCTCGCCTACAAGGACCTGGCGGTTCGGCTCAAGGACATCGACCAGGGCGCCCTGTCCACGGGGCTCCGCCACGCGCAGTCCATGTTCGACAAGCTGGTCAAGCGCCGGAAGATGAAGAAGCGCGAGGCGGACGACCGCATGAGCGCCATCTCCCCCACGCTCGAATACGCCGGATTCGCCACGGTGGACCTGGTGATCGAGGCCGTGGTGGAGCGGATGCCGGTGAAGAAGAGCGTGCTCAAGGAGACGGAGGCGGCAGTGCGGGGGGATACGGTCCTCACGAGCAACACGTCGTCGCTCTCCATCACCGAGATGGCCACCTCCCTCGATCGGCCGGAAAACTTCGCCGGCATGCACTTCTTCAATCCCGTACACCGCATGCCCCTGGTGGAGATCATCCGGGGCGCTGAATCCTCGGACGAGACCATCGCCACCGTGTTCGAGCTCACTCGCCGGATCGGGAAGACGCCGGTGATCGTGAACGACGGGCCGGGGTTCCTGGTGAATCGTGTCCTCACCCCCTACCTGAACGAGGCCGGCTACCTGCTCGCGGAAGGTGCGGCCATCGCGGAGGTCGACGCTGCGCTGCTGGCTTTCGGCATGCCCATGGGCCCGCTCCGGCTTCTGGATGAAGTGGGGCTGGACATCGCACGGCACGCCGGTGAGACCATGCACGAGGCGTTCGGGGAGCGGCTGGCGCCCTCGCCCGCCCTGGCGGCGCTGGAGGAGACGGAGCGGCTCGGCCGCAAGAACGGGCGCGGCTTCTACACCTACGAAGGGGGCAAGGAGCAGCACCCGGACCCGTCCATCTACGAGGAGCTGGAGCCGGTCATCGGCGGCGACCGGAAGGAGATCCCGGCGCGTGAGATCGTCGACCGCTGCGTCCTCCCCATGGTGAACGAGGCGGCCCGGATCCTGGAGGAAGGGATCGCGCGCTCGCCGGGCGATGTGGACCTCGCCATGATCACCGGCACCGGGTTCCCGCCTTTCCGCGGGGGTCTCCTGCGCTACGCCGACGGCGTGGGGCTGGCCACGATCGTGGCGAAGCTGGAGTCGTTCGAACGGCAGCACGGGGTACGGTTCGAGCCGGCGCCGCTCCTGCGACGGAAGGCGGAGTCGGACGAGGGGTTCTACTCCTGACGGAGGCGGCTCCCGCCCCGGTCCCGCGCCCCGTTCGCATCCACTACCTGCGCCCGCCCGACCGTGAGCAGGTGTTCCGGCAAACCCTCGTCCATGAGGGTGACCTGGACGATGGCGGCCGGGTGCTGATCACCTACCTGGCGGAATCCGGTGTGCCGGCTCCCGTCACCGTGGCCGGGCGGATCATTCTGGAGGGGGCATCCCCGGCTGTCTGGTTCACGTTCCCGGGACGTCATCACGACATTGGCCGATTCCACACGCCCGCGGGTCAGCTCACGGGCTATTACGCCAATGTGCTGACCCCGGTCGAGGTCCTTCCCGACGATGGCGGCCCGGACACCTGGCGCACCACCGACCTCTTCGTGGACCTGTTCATGACCCCGGACGGCGACGTGCACGAGCTGGATCGCGACGAGCTGCGGGAGGCACTGGAGCGCGGGTGGATCGACGGCGCCACGGCCGCGCACGCGGACGCGGAGGTGCGGCGGCTGGCGGGTATGGCGCGTGCAGGTGTGTGGCCGCCACCGGTTGTCGAGGAGTGGACGCTGGAACGGGTGCGACGCGTGGTGGGGTAGAACGAGCATCGAGCTCCGGCATCGATCATTGGACGGACCGGACAAAACTCTGGGAGGAAGCATGGCGGACGACAGGCGCGGACGGGGTGCAGGCGATGGGTTCGGGGCACTGGGGCTGGCGGCGGCGCTCGTGGGAGCGCTGCTGGGCTCCGCCCCGGGCGTGGCCGCCCAGTCCGCCATGACGGGGACATCCGCGGAATCCGCGCACGTCGCGGCCATCGAGCGGGCCATGGAGAGCCGGACGCTCGGCGACCGGAATGCCGCCGTGGTGGTCTTCGAGATCGCCGACTTCCAGTGCCCCTACTGCGCCGAGTTCGCGGGGACCGTGGCCCCGATCCTCCACGAGCGGTACGTGGAGACCGGTGACGTGCAGTGGGTGTTCGTGAACCTGCCGCTCCACAGCCATCCGCTGGCTTGGCACGCGGCCGAGGCGGCGCTGTGCGCGGGCGCCGCGGGTGACGCGTTCTGGCCCATGCACGACAAGCTCTTCGCCGAGCAGGACGCGTGGGGCAGCGCGGCCGATCCGCGGGCCAAGTTCGCGGAATACGCGGCCGAGTTGGGCGTGCCCGCCGGGGCATTCGCGGCGTGCACCGAGGGGGACCAGGTGGCCGCCCTCATCCTGCAGGACCTCGGCTCCGCCATCAGCGCCGGCATCACCGGCACGCCGACGTTCATCATCATGAAGGACGATCAGGTCGTGGAGCGGCTGTCAGGAGTGCAGCCGGTGGAGACGTGGGCGAAGGCGCTGGGGCGGGTGATCAAGTAACAGCGGCGCCGCCGCCCGGGTGGGCGTCAGCGCGCGCCCGGCTTCAGCTTCCGCACCTCGGGCAGCGCCAGCGCGAAGGCCAGCACCGACAACACCGCCGAGGCGATGCACCACTGGCACCAGGCGTGGATCACGAACTCCTCCAGAACGCTCAGGTAGATGGAGAAGAGGAGCGCGACGCCGGTGAGCGTGAGGAGCGCGATGGCGATCCGGCGATCGTCGGCGAAGCGCGGCTGGGTCCCGGCCATCGCCACGACCAGCAGCGCCAGATACCCCGCCAGCCCCCAGGCCGCCACGGGGATGCCGAAGAAGTAGGACCAGGGCGAGTTCTGCACGGTCTCACACCCGCCGGTGCCGCAGAGGATCGTGCCGAACGCGCCCAGCTTGTAGAGCAGGAGATACACGGCCACGAACACGCCGAGGAGCGCGACCACCGCGATCCCCATCCGATTGCGGACGTCCATTTCGGTCTCGGTGGTCACATGCCCGGAGCCGCGTCCGGACCGGCGGCGGCGCTCAGCTCTTCCTCGATGACCTCCGCCAGCGCCTGGGGGCTGAAGTCTGCGACCCTCCGGTTGTTGATGATCACCGTGGGGGTGCCGGACAGCCGCAGCTGCTGCGCGAGCATGTAGTTGGCGCTCACAACGTCGGCGAACCGGTCGCTCTCGAGGCACTCGCGGAACGCCCCCTCATCGAGCCCCACGTCCGCGGCGTACTCCATGAAGTCGCCGATCACCGAGCCCTGCTTGTAGGCCCACTGGCCCTGCTCCTCGAACAGCTTGTCGTGGTACGCCCAGTAGGCCGCGTCGACCTCTCCGGGCACACCCTGGAGTGACGCAGGGGTCGGGAGCTCCTGCGCACCCGCGCAGCGTGCCGCCCGCGCGGCCAGCACCGTATGCTCGTGGATGCTGACAAGGGGGAAGTCGTAGAACGTGAAGCGGGCCTGCCCGGTCTTCACGTACCGATCGACGATGAAGGGCCGGACCTGGAGCGAAAACTGACCGCAGCCCGGGCACTGGAAGTCACCGAACTCTACGATCTGGACCGGCGCGTCGGCAGCGCCGAGGCGGATGGGGGTCGCCTGGTCGTAGAGCGCCTGCGCGTTCGGGGCATCGAGCTCCACCAGCTCCGTGGCCGCGGAGCCGCCGCTCGCGCCCATGAACGCGTAGCCAATGGCGATGACGCCCCCCAGGGCGATCACCCCGAGCACCGCATAGAACATCGTGTTCCCGCCGGACCGGCTCGGGACCTCGCCCTTCCGCTTTCTCTGCGCCAACGCTAACGCTCCCGTGTCTGTGTCAGGATATTCGCCAGCGGAAGATGACCGCACGGGCTCGGCCGTTCAAGGGGTCATGGCTCCGCCGGCAATGGCGTCCACCACCGCACTGGTGTCGGACAAGTCCTCGAAGACGACGTCGGCACCCGCCTCTTCCAACTCCCGCGACGTGTGCTTGCCGGTGGCCACCGCCACCGTCCAGACGCCCAGCTCCTGCCCGCAGGTGACGTCGAAGGGCGTATCGCCGATGATGACGATGTCGTGGCCATGGAACTCGAGCCCGGACCGCTCCAGCGCCCGTGCCTGCGCCACCGCGGGCAGGCGGTCCCGCCGCTCGTGATCGGAGCCGTAGGCGCCGAAATCGAACCGCTGCCAGAGGTCCACGGCGGCGAGCTTCAGGCGCGCGCCGCGCTCGATGTTGCCGGTGAGCAGCGCCACCAGGTCGTCGCTCGTCTCGTGAAGCGCATCGAGCAGCGGCACCACGCCCGGAAGGGTATGGGTGTTCGCGCCCGGCTTCGTCAGCTCCCGCTCGAGCCGCTCCAGGTACACATCCCAGAGGTCGTCGAGCCGGGCATCAATGGCGCGGTCCTCCAGGCCGGTGTGGCGCAGGAGCTCCCGCACGATCTGGGGATCCGTCCGGCCGTGGAAATCGTAGCTGTCGATCGGCCCCGTCTCCCCGTAGACCTCGATCAGCGCATGGCGGACCGCCCTCGATCCCGCGCCGTGGGCGGAAACCAGGGTCCCATCGATATCGAACAATACCAACCGCTTCATGGATCCTCCGTCATCGGACCGCCCGCTCGATGGCCTCGGCCACCGCGTCCGCGGCCATGCCGCCGAGGGCGAGCATGAGCGCCGGCGGGGCGGACTCGGGTCGGACGCCTGTGGATAGCGCGAAGGTGATATCGCCGTCGAACGGGGTGTGAACCGGGGAGATGCGTCGCGCCTGCCCGGTGGACCCTGCGCGCGCGAGACCGATCAGGGCGGACCGGTCCAGCGGCGCGTCCGTGGCTACGACACAGAGCGTGGTGGCGGTCCCCGGCGGCGTCATGGGAGGCCCGGCCACCCCCGCGCGAACCACGGCGGTCGAATCGGCGAAAGAGCCATCGTCGGCCCGGGCGCCGGCAATGATGCGGCCCTGGCCGTCCAGCACGTCACCGAGCGCGTTCACCACCGCGAGCGCGCCCACCGTGTACCCGGACGCTCGAACGGACGCGGTCCCGACGCCGCCCGGCATGGTGTGCCCGGGCCCCAACACCTTCCCGACGGTGGCGCCGGTGCCGGCGCCCACCCGCCCTTCCGGAACGGTGACATCCGCGGCAGCGCAGGCGGCGCGGCCCATGGCCGCGTCGGGGCGACGGTCGGCTCGCCCGGTGGCCAGATCGAAGAGCACGGCCGCCGGAACGATAGGGACCCGGGCGACCCCCGTATCGAAGCCGAAGTCGCCCTGCTCCTCGAGCCATGCCATGACACCATCGGCTGCGGCCAGGCCGTAGGCGGAGCCGCCGGTGAGCAGGATCGCGTCCGCGCGCTCGACGAGGTGGAGCGGCGAGAGCGCCTCGATCTCACGGGTGCCCGTGGCGCTCCCACGGATATCCACGGCGGCCCGGAAAGGGCCGATCACCACGGTGCAGCCGGTCCGGGCGTCGGGGTCCGACGCATGCCCGATGAGGAGTCCCGCCACGTCCGTGATCCGTCCGTTCATCCGCCGGCGCCGTTCCGTTGCGCGCGTACCCGAGCCGCGAAGGACTCGAGGATCCGGATGTTCGGATCGCTGCTCGGCGCTTCAGCCTCGTGCCGCTCGGGATGCCACTGCACCCCGACCACCCAGTCGTGCTCCAGCGACTCGATCCCTTCGATCAGGCCGTCCTCCGCTTCGGCAGTGCAGCGCAGGCCGGGCGCCATGTCCTTCACCGCCTGATGGTGGAAGGAATTGATCTTCAGCGGCACGCAATCGCCCAGGATCTCATGGAGTCGGCTGCCGGCCGAGCACTGGACCTCGTGCTGGTGCTGCCCCCACGGTAGCGTCTGTGAGTGACCCACGACCTTCTCCCGCTGGGTCGCCAGGTCCTGGTAGAGCGTGCCGCCGAAGTAGACGTTCAGCAGCTGCATCCCCCGGCAGATCCCCAGTACCGGCAGCTCCTTTTCGAGCGCGACCTCAAGGGCGTGGAACTCCATGGCGTCCCGGATCTGGCTCACTTCCTCCAGTTCGGGGATGGGCTCCTCCCCGTACCGAGCGGGGTCGATGTCCTCGCCCCCGGTGATCAACATCCCGCTGCACAGACCGAGGAGGTCCGTGACCTGGTCGGGGTCGTGGGCGGGCGTGATGAGGACGGGGTTCAGCCCCACGCGGCTGACGGCCGTGAGGTAATTCGCGTATACGCTGACCAGCGGCTTCCGATAACGCCGGTCGGCTGGGTCGAGCGTCGTTGTGAGTGCGACGAATGGCTTCATGGAGGGGCGGCTCTGTCAACGGTTCACGGAGCCGTTTCGGCCCCGCCTTCCCGCACCAGATGCAGCAAGACCCGTCCCACGCGGTCATTGTCGATCACACCAGCGAATTCGTCCGCCTCCGGCCCCCGGGCGAACAGGGGCACCAGCCCGGCCGTGTGCCCCTTCGTGGTGTAGTGCGCCGCCATGACGCCCTCCTCGTCGGGGTGCAGCGCGAGCCCACCCGTGGAGTGATCGGCCGTGACGATGATCAGAGTATTGGCCCGCCGCTCCTGGAACCGCAGCGCCCGGAGAATCGCCAGGTCGAAGTCCTGGACTTCCGCAACGACCTGGCGGAGCGGCGCGTTGTCGTGACCCATCCAGTCGATCTGCGAGCCCTCCACCATGAGGAAGAACCCGTCCGGGTCCTCCTCGAGCAGGTCGAGCGCCCCGTCCGTGAGCTCCGCCAGGTTCGGCCGACGCTCCGTGGCGGGTCCGGGATGGTTGGCCGCGAAGAGACCGACCAGGGCGGGGATCGTGTCCATGTCCAGGGCCAGGAACGTGTCGGGATCCTCGACGTAGACGGCCCGGCGCTTCAGCTGAGCGATGAGGTCCTCCCCGTCCTCGCGCGTCGCGGCATTAAAATCCTGACGTCCCCCGCCCAGCAGTACGTTGATGCGGCTCCGGGCCATCTGGCGGGCGATCTCCTGGTACATGCCGCGATGCCGCACGTGGGCCGCGAAAGCCGCGGGCGTGGCGTGAGTGACCGAGGAGGTGGCCACGAGACCGGTGGCCCAACCCTCGGAGCGGGCAACTTCCAGGACCGTCTGGAGCGCCGCGGAGTCGGAGTCCACCGAGATGGCGCCGTTGTACGTCCTCACGCCGGTGGCATAGGCCGTGGCGCCCGCAGCGCTGTCCGTGATGCGGGCGTCGGCGCTCTCGGTGTCCACGAGCCCCACCACCGGGAACTGCTCGATGGAGAGGGGCACGCGGGACGCCAGCTTCGCGGCGCTCCAGTAGTCGAGTCCGGCGCCATCGCCGATGAAGAGGATGATGCTCAGGGGACCGGGGTCGGCAGGTTCTCCGGGGCCAGGAGTGGCCGGCGCCGGCGGGGCCGGTGCGGTGCATGCCGAGAGGGCGAGCACCGCCGCGAGGGCGAGGAGAGACGACTGGGGCTTCATGTCAGCAGCTCCGGAATACGGGACGGGTCGATGTTGCCACCTGAGATCACGGCCGCGACGGGTCCGTCCAGCGGAACCCGCGCCGAGCGGAGCGCCGCCACCGAGGCGGCGCCCGAATACTCTACCAGGAGCTTGCTGCGGATCAGGAGCCGGGAGGCTGCCGACCGGATGGCGTCATCGTCCACGAGCACCACGTCATCCACGAGCGCCCGTGTGTGGGCGAACGTGAGGTCGCCCGGTCGGACCGGGACGAGTCCATCGGCGATGCTGTCGATGGATTCGAGCGTGATCAGGTGACCGACGTCGAGCGAGCGGCGCATGGCCGGCGCGCCCTCCGGCTCCACACCGATGATCCGCACATCCGGCCGCTCTCGCTTCACGAACCCGGCGATCCCGCTGATCAGGCCGCCGCCGCCGATGGGGACCACGATCGTCTCCACCGCGGCCCAGTCCTCGAGGATCTCCAGGCCGACCGTCCCCTGCCCCGCGATGATATCGGCGTGATCGAAGGGCGGGATCATGGTGAGATTGCGCTCCGCCTGCACCGCCTCCGCGCGCTCCCGCCGCGCGATGGACGTGGTACCCTCCTCGATGACCTCCGCTCCCAGCCGCTTCGTGCCCTCCACCTTGATCCTGGGCGCGTTCTCGGGCATCACGATCACGGCCGCCACTCCGAACGCCCGGGCGGCAAACGCCACGGCCTGCGCGTGGTTGCCGCTGGAGTAGGTCACGACCCCGCGCGCCCGCTCCTCCTCCGTCAGCCGCGCCACCATCGTGTACGCGCCCCGCAGCTTGAACGCTCCAATGGGCTGGAACGACTCGCACTTGAGTCGCACCTCGACCCCCAGCTCCTCCGTCAGCCAGGCTGAAGGCAGGAGCGGCGTGCGCACGGCCACACCCTCCAACCCGCGCGCCGCGTCCCGGACCGACTGGGGCGAGATCAGCGACTCTACCGCGGAATCCGGGCTCATCCGTCCAGCCCTGGCTCGGCCTCCAGCGCCTCGGTCTCGTCCAGATCGGCGCCAGCCGGCTCCTCCTCGGGAGTGGCGTCGGCATCAACGGTCATCACATCCTCGCCGTCCAGGTCCTCCGAGCCGTCCTCTGGCACGAGACGGGCCACGTCCACAACCTCGTCCCCGTCATCCAGGCTGATCAGACGCACGCCCTGCGTGTTCCGACCGATGATCCGGATCTGGTCCACCGGCTGCCGGTTCACCACGCCGTGGCGGGTGATCATGACCAGCTCGTCGCCCGGCACGGTGCCCTTGATGGAAACCACCTTTCCGGTCTTCGCGGTGGTGCGAACGTTGATCACGCCCTTCCCGCCCCGGCCCTGAAGACGGTAGTGGTCCATCAGGCTGCGCTTCCCGAGACCCTTCTCCGTCACCACCAGGAGCGTCGGGTCGATGGGCTCTCCGTTCTCGTCCGCGGGCGCGTCATGACGACGGACGACCATGCCCACCACGTAGTCGTCGCCCTGGAGCCGGATCCCGCGGACACCGCGGGCGACCCGGCCGATCCGCCGGGCGTCCTTCTCCTTGAACCGGATGGCCATCCCCTCGTGCGTGGCCAGCAGCACCTCGTCCTCGCCCGAGGTGACCTGGACGTCGATCAGTTGATCATCGTCGTCGATATTGATGGCGTTGACCCCCGTCACCCGGATATGGCTGTAGTCGCTGAGCGCGCTCTTCTTCACCACGCCCTTCCGGGTGGCGAACATGAGGTTCAGGTCCTCACTGAACTCCCGCACGGGGACCACCGATGCCACCTCCTCCTCCTGCTCCACCTGGAGCAGGTTGACGATCGGCTTGCCCCGCGCGGCGCGACCCGCCTGCGGGATCTGATGGACCTTGAGCCAGTAGCAGCGGCCCTGGCGAGTGAAGACCATGAGGTAGTCGTGAGTCTGCGCCACGAACAGGTGCTCCACCCAGTCCTCGTCCTTCGTGTTCATCCCCATGAGGCCCCGGCCGCCGCGCCGCTGCGTCCGGTACGTGTCCACCGGCAGCCGCTTCACGTAGCCCGTATGCGAGATCGTCACGACCATGGGCTCGTCGGGGATCAGGTCCTCGATGCTCAGGTCACTGGTCTCGCCCACCAGCCGAGTGCGGCGCTCATCGCCGTACTTGTCGGAGATCTCCTGCAGCTCGTCCTTGATGATCTGGTACCGGCGCGCCTCGTTGGAGAGGATGTCCTCCAGGTCCTCGATCGTGGCGAGTACCTGGTCGATTTCCTCCTGCAGCTTCTCGATCTCGAGACCGGTCAGTCGAGCGAGCCGCATGTCGAGAATGGCGCGGGCCTGGAGCTCGGATAGATCGAACTCGACCATGAGCGACCCGCGGGCTTCCTCCGTATCGCTGGAGGCCCGGATGATCTCGACCACCCGGTCGATGTGGTCCACGGCGACCTTCAGGCCCTGGAGGATATGCTCCCGGTCCTTTGCCGCCTTCAGGTCGTACTCGCTCCGCCGCACCACCACCGTATGGCGGTGCTCGATGAAATGGCTCAGCAGCTGCTTCAGGTTCATCACCCTCGGCACGCCGTTGTCCAGTGCGAGCATGATGACGCCGAACGTCGACTGCATCTGCGTGTGCTTGAACAGCTGGTTCAGCACGATGTACGGGATGGCGTCCCGCTTCAGCTCGATGACGACCCGCATGCCGTCGCGGTCGCTCTCATCGCGGAGGTCGCGGATCTGCGTGATCTTCTTCTCGCGCACCAGCCCCGCGATCTGCTCGATCATCCGGGACTTGTTCACCATGTACGGGATCTCGTGGACGATGATGCGGGCGCTCCCGTCATCCTCCTCCTCGATCTCCGCGTGCGCCCGCATGATCAGCCGCCCGCGCCCCGTCTCGTACGCCTCCCGGATGCCGTCACGGCCGTGGATGAAGCCGCCGGTGGGCAGGTCCGGGCCCTGGATGTGGGTCATGAGACCGGACACGTCCATGTCGGGGTCGTCGATCAGCGCCTTCGTGGCCGCCACCACCTCACGGAGGTTGTGGGGCGGGATGTTGGTGGCCATCCCCACGGCGATCCCGGTGGTGCCGTTGATCAGCAGGTTCGGCAGCCTCGACGGCAGGACCCGCGGCTCCTGCCGCTGGTTGTCGAAGGTGTCGGTGAACGCGACGGTCTCCTTGTCGATGTCCGCCAGGAGCTCCTGCGCGATCGCCTGCAGCCGGGCCTCCGTGTACCGGTAGGCGGCGGCGTTGTCGCCATCGATGCTGCCGAAGTTGCCCTGCCCGTCCACCAGCGGGTAGCGCAGGCTGAACGGCTGGACCATCCGGACCATGGCGTCGTAGACCGCGGAGTCGCCGTGCGGGTGGTATTTACCCAGCACCTCACCCACCACGTTCGCGCTCTTCTTGTACGGCCGCGTCGGTCCGAGACCGATGTCGCTCATGGCGTACAGGATCCGGCGGTGCACCGGCTTCAGGCCGTCCCGCACATCGGGCAGCGCCCGCTGCACGATCACGCTCATGGAATAGTCCAGGAAGGAGTCCCGCATCTCCTCTTCGATCAGACGCGGGAGCACTCTCTGAGTCGTACCGGGGGTCTCCGGTGTGTCCATCTGCAGTCGCTTTTTCTGTTGGATCTGGATCGGAGCGGCCGAGCGGCCAAATATCCGTTGAATTTACTAGGACATCGGGTGTTTTGCGAGTCAGGGTTTGCTACCCGGGAGGGGGGCGGGTGTTTCACGTGCGCGGGTGCGCGGGTGGCTCGGCGCGCCTCGCCGGGTGAAGTGTGGCGGCGCGGTGGCGCTGCCCGGGCGGGAGCGGGCACTGACACGGTTCGGGCACGATTCTTCCCTTTCTCGCCGCCGACCGGAGTCACAACTCCCCCCAGAGGAACGCGAATGCCGATCACCGACATGCTGCCGTCCGGAGGGCGCGGATGGCGCCGCTGGGCCTTCGCCGCGGCGTCGATCCTGGTCCACGCCGCGCTCCTCGCCGCGCTCGTGGTCTCCACCCAGGCGGAGGAGGAGCCGCTGGAGGACGAGGGCGAAGAGGAGGTCACGTTCGTCGACATCCGACAGTTCGCGCCCCCGCCCCCACCCGCCCCGAGCTCGGCGCCCCAGCAGCCGGACCCCACACCCACGCAGCCGCAGACGCGACCGGAGCCGACGCCACAGCGCCCGGAGCCCCGGCCCCGGACGCCACCTCGAGCGACCGACATCGTGGAGCCGGTAGACTCGATACCCGACGAGCCGCTGGGCGAGACGCCGCCCCCGGCAGCGCCGCGGATCGAGCAGTCGGTGCAGACCGGTGCGGGGGCGCCCACGAGGGCGACGGGCGCCGAGGCTGGTGGTGTCGCGGGCGGTGTGGAGGGGGGGAAGGTCGGAGGCGTGGTGGGAGGACAGGGTGAGGAGGTCCCGGAGGAGGGCGGGACGTTCATCGCGGCGGTGGTGGATCGTCAGGCGGAGCTCACCAACCGGCGCGACCTGGCGCGGCTGATGACGCGGCTCTATCCGAGCGCGCTGCAGGACATGGGCGTGGGCGGACGGGTCGTGGTGCAGTTCGTCGTGGGCACCAACGGCAGGATCGACATGGGGACCGTGAAGATCCTCTCCGCGAGCGATGACCAGTTCGCGGAGCCAACGCGGCAGGCGCTCCGGGAGTTCCGGTTCCGCCCCGCCAGGGTGGACGACAGGAACGTCCGGATGCTGACGCAGATGCCCATTGTTTGGGAAGTGGATGGCTGACGGATCGACGGACGGAGCGGCGGAGGGATCGCCGAGCCGCTGAAACGGAAGCAAGACGCGGGGAGAGCCGCCAGAGCGGCATCGCCGGAAACGGGACCGGAATCAGGGAGCGGGGCCAATGGGATTGTCACTGGGTGAAATGTGGCTGCAGATGGGGTGGTTCGTCCGCGGCATCGTGATCGTCATGATCGGGATGAGCGTGGTGACGTTGTCGGTGTCGCTGGCCAAGTGGTGGCGGCTCCGGAAGCTGGAGCGTGCGACGAAGCGATTCGAGCCGGAGTTCGCCGCCGCCCGGGAGGCGGACGACCTGGGTCGGGCGCTGCGGGTGACGGACGAGCACCCGGAATCGCATGTGGCAGCGGTGCTGGGCGAGGCGTTGCGGGAGGTCATCCCGCTGCTGAAGCGGCAGGAGCTCGCGGGGGCCGCCATCACCTCCGCGGAGCGGGCCGTGGAGAGGGAGCAGATCATGCTCTCGGCGGACCTGAAGAAGGGGCTCGGGATCCTGGCAACCATCGGCGCCACGGCGCCCTTTGTGGGGCTCCTCGGCACGGTGATCGGGATCGTGAACTCGTTCCAGGCAATCGCCGAAAGCGGGGGCGGCGGCCTCGAGGCCGTGAGCGCCGGGATCGCCGAAGCGCTCATCGCCACCGCCATCGGCTTGCTGGCCGCGATCCCGGCGGTGTGGCTCTACAACTACTTCACCGCGCGCCTCGAGACCGTCTTCAGCCGACTCGCCTACACGGGCCGTGAGACCATCGACTGGCTCATGCGAAGGGAGGCGCTCCGCGGCGGCCTCGGCCCCACGACGCCGGACGCCACCGCCGCCGCGGGCTGACCCATGGCCATCAGCGCACGCACCCCCATCGCGGGCGGCGGCTCCGCGATCCCTGAGATCCCCGGGATTGCCGGGGACGGGCTGTCCGCTCAGATCAACGTGACTCCGATGATCGATGTCATGCTGGTGCTGCTGATCATTTTCATGGTGGTCACACCCATCCTGACGCAGTACGAGGCGACGCCGCCCACGGCGCTCACCGCCCGGCCGGAGCCGGATGACGACATCGTGACCCTCGGGATCGACACGGAGGGAGCGTTCTTCGTGGAGAACGTGGCGGTGGCGGACGCCGGACTGGCGGCGCGGCTGCGGCAGGCGGTTGCGGCCCAGCCGGAGGGCGAGCGGCTGCTCTACCTGCGCGCGGACCGCGGCGTCTCGTACGCACGGGTCCTCGACGCGCTGGAGGCGGCGAGCAGCGCGGGCGTCACGACCATTGGCGCCATCACGGTGCCCCTGGAGGAAGAGACGTCGGAGGGCGCTCGGTCGGCCGCCGCCACTGGCGGGGGTCGCTGATGGCGATGTCGTCGGGAGGGACGGGCCACGGCCCGCAGTCGGACATCAACATGACGCCAATGATCGACGTGCTGCTGGTGCTGCTGATCATCTTCCTGGTGATCCAGCCGGCGCTCCAGAAGGGCATCAAGGTGGAGGTCCCATCGGTGCGGCAGGCGGAGACGACGGAGCAGCCGGATCAGGTGGTGATGCGGGTGGGGCCCGGCCCCACCTATTTCGTGAACGGAACGCCCGTCGAGCGCGAGGAGATCGCGGCGGCGCTGGACGCGGCGCTGGAGGGCCACTCGGAGCGCGTCGTCTTCGTGAACGGGAGCGAGCAGATCACGTACGGCGACGTGGTGCACGCCATGGACGCGGCGCGTACGGCGGAGATCGAGATGCTGGGGCTCCTGCCCAGGTCGCAGCTCCAGGAGCTGGACGACGCGGGCGCGGGCGCCCTGCCGGACTGACCGCGCCGCCACGCCGGGACTGGCGCGCGCCGTCGCGATCCGCGACACTGCGGCCCAGCAGCGACCCGGTCCCCAGAACACGCGATACGACAATGAAGCGTCTCCTCCTCCTGGCCCTCTCCATGACACTGCCGGCGTGCGCCAGCACCGGCATCGGGATCCCGGTGGACCCCATGGTCCCCCCCGGCGGCATCGCGTACGACGACGACCCCGCGGAGCCCAGGCTCACCGACCTCCGGCGGCTGACCAACGCCGGCCAGAACGCCGAGGCCTACTTCAACGCCGCGGGCGACCGGCTGATCTTCCAGTCGACCATGCCCGGCGTCACCGAGTGCGACCAGCAGTTCGTCATGGACCTGGACGGCCAGAACCTGGAGAGGGTATCCACCGGCGCGGGCCGCACCACGTGCGGCTACTTCTATCAGGGGGGTGAGCGGATCGTGTACAGCTCGACCCACCGCGTTGGGGACACGTGCCCGGCCGAGCCCGACTACTCCCTGGGGTACGTCTGGGCGCTCTACGACTACGACATCTATACCGCCACCGACGACGGCGGAGATCTCACGCGCATCTTCGGATCCCCCGTGTACGACGCCGAGGCCACGCTGGCCCCGGGCGGCGAGACGATCGTGTTCACGTCGGCCCGCGACGGGGACCTGGACATCTACACCATGAAGACCGACGGCTCCGACGTGCGGAAGCTGACCGACGAGCTGGGCTACGACGGCGGCCCGTTCTTCAACGGTGATGGGACGAAGATCGTCTACCGCGCCCACCACCCCACCGACCCGGCCGCGATCGCCGACTACCAGCGGCTCCTGGGCGAGGGCCTGATCCGGCCCACCACGCTCGACATCTGGGTCATGGACGCCGACGGCTCCAACAAGACCCGGCTGACGAACAACGGCGCCGCCAACTTCGGCCCCTACTTCCACCCATCCGACGACCGGGTGATCTTCAGCAGCAACATGCACGACCCGCGCGGCCGCGATTTCGACCTCTACCTCATCGGCACCGACGGCTCGGGCCTGGAGCGCGTCACCGTGTACCCGGAGTTCGACGGGTTCCCCATGTTCAACCCCGCCGACCCCACCTCCTTCGTGTTCGCGTCCAACCGGGGCGGGAGCGTGGAGGGGGAGACCAACGTGTACATGGCCGACTGGGTGGAGGACGTTCCGCCCGTCCAGCTCACGGCCCCCGTGTACGGGGCCGGCGATCCGGCGCCCGCGGCCCACGCGGCGGCCGGCGTAACGGTGGACACCACTCGCCTCGTGACCTGTCCCGCGTTCGACCCCCAGGATCTGGGAGACGACCTCCTGGGGCACACGGGGCGCTACCTCTCCGCCGACGCGCTCGAGGGCCGGCTGGCCGGGAGCGCCGGCGCGGCGTGCGCCGCGTCCTACATCGCGTACGCATTCCGGCGGCTGGGGCTCTCGCCGGCGGGCGAGGACGGCTACTTCCAGCCGGTGCCGCTGGCGAGCGTCGCCAACCCGCACGCGCCCGGCGGGACGGGCCGCAACGTCCTCGGCATCCTGCCGGGCACGGACCGGAGCCTCCGCGACGAGTATATCGTCATCGGGGCGCACTTCGACCACCTGGGCATGGGCGGCATGAACTCGCTGGCCGCCGGCGTCTCTGCGGTCCACAACGGCGCGGATGACAACGCAAGCGGTGTGGCCGCGCTGCTGAAGGTTGCCGAGGAGCTGGCGGTGGGGCCGAGGTCGAGCCGCCCGGTCGTGTTCATGGCGTTCACCGGCGAGGAGAGCGGGCTGCTCGGGTCGTCGCACTGGATCAAGAACCCCACCGTGCCGCTGGAGAACGTCACGGCCATGCTGAACATGGACATGGTGGGGCGGCTGGCCGAGAACGGCCTGGTCGTCTACGGCACCGGCACCGCGGCGGAGTGGGAGCAGATCGTCGCGCCGGAGCTCGAGCGGCTGAAGGTCTGGAAGTCGAGCTACATCCCGGACGGCTACGGCGCGAGCGACCAGACCGCCTTCTACATGCGCGACATCCCGGTGCTGCACTTCTTCACGAACACCCATTCCGACTACCACCGGCCGTCGGATGACTGGGACCTCATCGACGAGGCCGGGATCGCGACGGTCGCCGACGTGGTCGCGGCGGTGGCGCGGCGGGTGGGGAGCGACGATCGGATGGCGGTGATCCCGGACGTGGGCGCGCCGGACCCGGCCGCCGCCGCGTCCGCGAGCCCCGGCTACGGCGCCTACCTGGGCACGATCCCCGACTTCTCGCCGGTGGAGTACGGCGTTCTCCTGGGCGGCGTCCGCGAGGGCTCGCCCGCCGACCTGGCCGGGCTGGAGCGGGGAGACGTCATCGTGGCCATGGACGATACGGAGATCGCCGACCTCTACGCCCTCACGGACGCGCTCCGCGCCCACCGCCCGGGCGACACGGTCACCCTCGAGTGGCTGCGCGGTGAGGAGCGGATGAGCGGTACGACCACGCTCGGCTCGCGCTGACCGGCCGGGCACCGCCCGCCCCACCGCACGAGGGGAGCCGCGCCGGCGCGGCTCCCCTCTTACGCGATGGCGACGAAGTCCCTCATCTCCACCAGCCCCTGACGGCGGCACTCCGCACGGATCTCCTCCCGCGCCCCCGGCTGCCCCACGGCGGCCAGGATGAGAGGGGAGTCCGGCCCCTCGATCAAAGCCGCCATTTGGCTCGGCGCCGCCACGGGAGCGCCGTGGATCTCCTGGCCGATGCGGTTCGGCGAGGCGTCGACGAACGCGGCGATTCGGGTGCCGGCGGCGGCGAGCGCACGGGCGAACGTCTTGCCGACGGGACCGGCGCCCACGATCACCGCTGGCCGACCCGCGGCGAGGAGCGTGCGTCGCAGGAAGAAGATCTTGATCCTCCGGAACTCGGCGGGGTCGTAGCGCGCGTCCGTACGGGAGGCGCGGTCGGGGCTCTCCCGCCACTGGAGCAGCGTCTCGGGGACCTTGGTCATGCGGTATCCGGCGGCCCAGAGCCGGAGCACGACATCATAGTCCTCGGGCCAGCCGAGCTCACGGTACCCGCCGATCGCCAGCAGAACGTTCCTGCGGATCACGAGGGTGGGGTGCGGGATGGGGCACTCGACGAAGATGTCCCGGGCGATCTCGTCGTGGTCGACCAGCCCGTTCACCCAATGCTCGTAGCGTCGGGCGCCCGCGCGGACCTGGTCGGCCGGGAAGTAGCGGACCCTGGTGCCGCAGGCGGCGAGCGCGGGGTCGGCGTCCAGGAGCGCCACCTGCTTCTGCAGGCGGTCGGGGGCGGCGATGTCGTCGGCATCCATGCGGGCGATGATCTCGCCGCGGGCGCTGGCGAGCCCGGTGGCCAGCGCGGCCACGAGGCCGCGGCCGGGGGTCCGGAGCACGCGGACCCGGGCGTCTAGCCGGGCCCACGTGTGGAGCAGGCCGAACGTATCGTCCCTGGAGCCATCGTCGACGGCCACCACCTCGAAGTCCGCGAACGTCTGCTCGCGGATCGAGGCGATGGCCGCTTCGAGATGCAGGGCCGCGTCGCGACACGGCATCAGCACGGTTACCCGGCTCACGCCGGTCGCCTTCCTACATGGATTTCAGCACGATCGAAACCGGCTGTCCCGCCAGCTCGCGCCGCACCACAATGTGGGGCTCCGCCTTCGTCACCCAGACCGTCATGGGCTGCGGTCCACCGAGCTCGAGGCGGTAGGTCTCGAACGTGCCCGCGGGCACCTCCACGGTCTCTTCCCCCGCCGCGGAGGCGCTCATGCTCTCAATGGCGCCCGCTCCCGTGAGGACCTGTAGCGTCATCTCGCCCGCATTCTCGAAATCGGTGACAGCCAGGGCAATGTCGAACTGACCCTCCAGCGCCGTGCCGGGGGCCACCTCGACATCGACCTTCTGCGGTCCGCGCTGCATGTCGAGCGCTGTCCCCACCGCGCGACCGTCGCGGATCTCGACCTCGAACTCGCCCATGGCGCCCGCGGAGGTCGTGGTCCGCAGCGGCGCGAAGGTGAGCGCGTGGAACTCGGTGGTCTGACTGACGGTCATCCCCGGCATTTGCTGCTCGGTCACCACCGCGAACGCCTCGCCATCCCGGGTCCAGCGGGTGACCATGGTCCCCACTTCGTTGCCCTGGAACATGATGCCGTACAGCATTTCCAGGGGCCGCAGCTCGGACGCGTCGTAGCGCACGGCGGCCGCGGCATCGGCGGCGGCGGCGAGAGCCGCCACATCCACCGGCTCGCCCTCGGCATCGACGACCTCGACCCGGTCGGCGAACGGGCGGAGCGAGTCCAGCACCTTCAGCGCATCGCCCACCACCACCACCAGCATGCGGTCCGGATGGATGTTCTCGCGCGCGGCCTCGGCGACGTCCGCGACGTCCACCGCCGCGACCCGGCTCCGATACTCGGTGAGATAGCTGTCCGGCCGGCGCAGGAGCCGGTTTCGCGCCACCTGACTCGCCACATCCTGCGGCGTCTCGATGCCAAGCGGGAAGGAGCCGGTGAGGTAGAGCTTCGCGTTCTCCAGGTCCGCCTGCGGGATGTCCCCCGCACGGAGGCGCTCGGCCAGGTCGAGCATGATCATGAGGGAGCTGTCCGCGACCTCGTTGCGGAACTCGCCCGTCATGAGGAAGGTGCCGGGGCCCTGACGCTCACTCATGGAGCTGTAGGCCCCGTAGGTGTAGCCCTTCTCCTCGCGCAGCACCTTCATCATCCAGGCGGTGAACTGGGCGGAACCGGAGCCGAGCACCTGGTTCGCTGCGTCCAGCGTCGCCCAGTCGGCGTCCGTGGCGCTCGGCAGCAGGTGACCGATGCGGATCACGGCCTGGACCGATCCGGGCTTGTGCACGAACACCATCGTGCGGTCCGACCGCGTGGGTGGCGGAGCGTGCTCCGAATCCAGCGCGGCTCGGCCCTCCCAGCCGGCGAACGCCTGCTCCAGACCGGCGGCAATCGCGTCCGGGTCCACCGCGCCGGCCACCACGAAGAGCGCGTCTTCGGGCCGGTACGCCCGCTCGTGGTATCGCGCCAGCGCCGTCGCGTCGATGGCCTCAATGCTCTCCACCGTGGCCGTACGGCCGTACGGGTGCTCGCCGTAAACGCCCTCCACGAACGCCCGCTGCGCCAGCGCGGATGGCTGCGACTTCTCGAGCTTCAGTGCAGTGATCCGCCGCTGCTTCTCCGTCTCCAGCTCGGCAGCCGGGAAGACCGGGTCCAGGACCACGTCGCTCAGCAGGTCCAGGCCCTCGTCGAGAAACTCGGTGATGGTGGTGAGATAGACGCTGGTCCATTCCGGGGAGGCGCCGGCGCCCAGCGAGGCGCCGATGAAGTCCACGGCCTCCGCCAGCTCCAGGGCGTTCATGGACCCGGTGCCCTTGTTGATCTGGGACGCCGTCAGACTCGCCAGACCCGTCCGGTCGGCGGGGTCGGCGGCGGATCCGCCGGGCATCAGGAGCTGCACCGTGACCACCGGCTGCTCGTGGTTCTCCACCACGATGAGGCGAGCGCCGATGCTGAGCGTGCGCTCGTCGTACTCGGGGAACGAGACATCCTGCACCGGCAGCGGCGCGGGCGCCTCGGACGGGAAGGAACGCTCGGGCGCGGGGGCCGGCGGCGCCGGCGTATCCACGGTGTGGGCTCCGCCGCACGCGGTCAGCGCCAGCGCGAGGCCGGCGGTGGGGATCAGTCGTCGCATATCCATCATGTTCTCCTCGTTCGCGGTGCGGCGAGTCAGTTGGACGCGCCGGCAGGGACCGTGATGACCACGGTCCGGTTGTCCGGCGTGATGTAGGTGCGGGCGACCCGGATGATGTCGTCGACGGTGACCGTCATGTACTCATCCAGCGCCCTGTTGATCTCGGAGACATCCCCGCTGGCGCGGTACCGCTGCAGCATGCTCGCCTTCGATCTCACCTGGAGCCGGCTCCTGATGATGCCGGACCGCGTCTGGTTGCGGGCCTTCTCGAGCTCCCGCTCCGATACGCCCTCCTCCCGGATCCGCTCCAGCTCTTCCCACACCAACGACTCCAGCGCATCCACCTGGACCCCCTGGTTCGGGAGCGCGTAGACGCTCAACGAGCCCGGCCCGAGGCCACTCGAGGCGCCCCCGAAGACCTGCAGCGCCGCCCGCTCCTCCTTCACCAGCCGCTGGTTCATCCGGCTCGACTCGCCCGTCATGAGGATGCGGCCCAGAAGCTCCAACGCGGGCGTGTCCTCATGGCCTTCCGGTGGCGTGGTGTATGCCGTCATGAGCAGCGGCAGCGTCGCCTTCTCGTCCTCCAGCGTCACGCGGCGCTCCCCGTCGGTGCGCGGCGTCGCCGGGACCGGCGGCAGCGGCTCCATCTCGGGACCCCGCGGGATCTGGGCGAAGTACGCCTCGGCCAGCTCCCGGATCTGCTCGGTGGTCACATCCCCGGCCACGACCACCGCAGCGTTGTTGGGGACGTAGAATCGCTCGTAGAACTCGCGGGCGTCCTGGGCGGTGCCGGCATCCAGGTCGTCCATGGACCCGATGACCGTGTGACGGTACGGCTTCCAGTCCGCGCTGAGTGTATCGAACGTCATCATGGCCTGGCCGTACGGCTGGTTGTCCACGCTCCGCCGCCGCTCCTCCTTCACAACCTCCCGCTCGCGCTGGAAGTTCTCCTCGTTGATGACCAGGTTGTGCATGCGGTCCGCCTCCAGCCAGAGCGCCACGTTCACCTGGTTCGACGGGAGAGTCTCGAAGTAGGCGGTCCGGTCCTTGTTGGTGGTGCCGTTCAGGTTTCCGCCCGCCCGGTTTACGTAGGCGTCGAACTCCCCCTTCTCGATGTTCTGGGTGTTGATGAACATCATGTGCTCGAAGAGGTGGGCGAAGCCGCTTCGACCCTCCGGCTCGTGGGCGCTGCCCACGTCGTACCAGACCTCCACGTGGACCACGGGGACCGAGTGGTCCTCGTGGACGATGAACTCCAGGCCGTTGTCGAGCGTGAAGGTCTCGTACTCGATGGGCGGCGCGCCCTGGGCGCTCGCTCCCGCGGCGAACGCGAGGGCGAGGGCGGCGTGCAGAATGCTGCGTGCACTCATGATATCTCCTGGGAATGCGTTCCGGCGGGGGCTGGTACTCCTCGAATAGAGTACCGGCCCGCTGCCGCTATTTCAACCAGTGCAGCGTATTACGAGGCGGGTGTGGCGCCCAGCGCCCGGACCACACCGGCGGTCAGCGCGGCCGGTGTGAAGGGCTTCGCCAGGAAGCCGGAATCGTCGAACGAGTCGGCGAGCAGGTCCTCGTCGTAGCCTGACATGAACAGGAGCGGCAGCCTGGGATTTCCACGGCGCAGGTGCACCGCGAGCTCTCGGCCGCCCATGTCGGGCATGACCATGTCGGTGACGACGAGGTCGATCTGCCCGTCGTACTCTTCGATCACCCGCAGCGCGTCCGCCCCATTCTCGGCGGAGAGCACCGTGCAGCCAGCCCGCTCCAGGACCCGAACCGCGAGCTTTCGCACGGCCTTCTCGTCCTCCACCACCAGGACCGTCCCCCGCGGCTGGTCGCCGACGAGCTCCGAGGTCGAACCAGCCGCGGACACGGGCGCCGCCTCCACCTGGGGGAGGATGACATCGCAGCGGGTGCCGACCCCCGGCCTGCTCTCCGCCAGCACGTGCCCCCCCGACTGCTTCACGATTCCGAACACCGTCGCCAGCCCGAGGCCCGTACCCTTCCCCTGCTCCTTGGTGGTGAAGAAGGGCTCGAACGCGTGCGCCAGCGTTTTGGCGTCCATCCCGGTGCCGGTATCGGAAACGCGGATCCGGACGAACGGGCCCACGGCCACTTCCCAGCGGCCAATGCGAGGGTCGCCGGGCTCCAGCGTGAGCGTGTCGGTCTCCATGGTTATGGTGCCCCCGTCGGGCATGGCATCGCGCGCGTTCACGACGAGGTTCATGAGCACCTGCTCGAGTTGGCCGCGGTCGGCGCGCACGCGGATCGCCTCCTGCGTCAGCCCCGTCTCCACCCGGATGTGCTCCCCGATCAGCCGCCTGAGCATCGCGTGGACCTCCAGCACGACCGCGTTCGGGTCCAGCAGCTGCGGGTGGAGGACCTGCCGCCGACTGTACGCCAACAGCTGCTGCGTGAGCGAGGCCGCGCGCGTGCCCGCCTTCTCGATCTCCAGCAGGTCCTGCTGCAGCGGGTGGTCGGCGCCCATGTCCTCCAGCGCGAACCGGGCGTGGCCATTGATCACCGTCAGCAGATTGTTGAAGTCGTGAGCGATGCCGCCCGCCAGCTTTCCCACCGCCTCCAGCTTGTGCGCGTGACGGAGCTCCTCCTCCCGCTCCCGCAGCGCCCGCTCCGCTTCGACCCGATCACCGATGTCGCGGTAAACGCCGTACAGCTGTTCCCGCTCCCCCGGGATCGGGAGGCTCCGCGCCAGCACCGAGACGTCCACGGCCGTGCCATCCTTGTGGCACCGGACCGTCTCCGTCCGCAACCGCCCGCCCTCGCGGGCCGCCAGGTTGAGCTGCGACCCCTCCCACTTCAGGTGGTCCGGCACGATCAGGTCGTTCAGGTTACGACCCACCGCCTCCTCGGCGCTGTACCCGAACATGCGCGTGAACTCGCCGTTCACCCGCAGCACCCGGTCCGTCTCCGCTTCCACCAGCACGATCCCCTCCGGCGACGCCTCGAACAGGTCGGCGAAATAGCGACGCTGCACCTCCAGCTCCTGCTTCACGCGCGTCTGCTCCGTCACGTCCAGCGCCACGCCGAACCCGCCCACCACCTGACCCTGCTCGAAGATCGGGATGCTGACGCCACGGACCTCCGCGGGCACGCCCTCGACGCCCAGGACCGCCAACTCGTACTCCGTGGAGTCACCGGCCAGCACCGACGCGAACACCACCCGCGCCTGGTCCATCTCGCCGGGGTCCAGCACCTCCGCGAAGGAACGACCCCGCAGCTCCTCGCCCGTCCTGCCCACCAGCCGCTCGCCCGCCGGGTTCAGCGCGACGATGTGCCCGGCGAGGTCGAACTCGTAGAGGATCCCGGGGTTGTGCCAGAAGAGGGCGCTGTAGCGACGCTCGATCGCCTGCAGCGCCCGATCCGCCTCCAACCGCTCCTCCATGTCGCGCGCCACGACCACAGCCCCGACCACACGACCGCCAACATGCAGCGGCTCGGTGGACACACTCACCGCCAGTCCGCCCGCAGGCGTGCGTATCGCCAGGTCCAGGTCCCGCTGCGGCGTCCCCGGGTCCAGCAACCACCGCTCGCGCTGCCGGTCCCAGCGATAGCCGAACAGCTCGTCCACCGCCACGGACATGAGCTCCTCGGCGGTCCGACCCAGGAGCCGCCGAGCCGCCGGATTGCTGCCCCGCACACGGCCGCCGCTGTCGCACACCAGCACCACGTCCGACATGGCCCGGAGGACCGCATCGGTCCCAAACGAATGCGACAGCAGGAACACCCGGTAGCGACCCGCTATGACGGCGGCCATGCTGAGCGCCAGCACGAAGACGATCGGCGTAAGCAGCCCCACCCGGAACGGGTCTGTCGGGAGCCAGTAGTCCAGCAGAGTAAATGATGCGATGATGGCCGCGACCGTGAGCAGCACCGCCTCCTCGCGCTCCTCCCGCGTCGCCGCCCGTTTCCGATTCCTCGCCAGGTCCCGCACGCCGATGGCGAGCAGGCCCAGCACGAAGGCGAAGTACAGCGCCCCGAGCCAGCCCCAACCATCGAGGGTGTATCCACGCGTCAGCGACTGGAGCCCACGCACCACCCAGGGGCCCGCCACACTGAGCCCCCCCAGTACGCCGGCGGTCAGCCAGGCGGCCGTTTGCGCTCGCGAGCGCCGGACCGGCACCAGTCCGGAGGCGAACCAGTACATGGCCGGCGCTGTGAACGGATCGATGGTGAACGCGACCCGCAGCCAGAGCTCGGTCGTTTGCGCGTCCGCGGCCATGACCGCCACGCCCAGCGGCGCCAGCCAGCCAGCGGTGATGGAGGTGAGGAGGAAGAAGCGGCGGCTCGTCTCCGCGAACCGTTCGTACAGCATGATCCCGGCACCGAACGCAAACATGGCCAGCGCTGCCACGAAATACAGCAGCGCCAGCGGCTCCCACGTGTAGTAGACCGGGTCCAGGATCATGAGTCGATTGGGTGGTTCTGGTTCACGGGGAAAGTATCGATCCCGCGGCGCCAAAGCTTGAGCGCCGGGAGACTGGGCGCCTCAGGGTCACCGCGCTACCCCCTCGCGCTGGCCGACGGCCGCGATTCGCGCCGCAGGTACCGCCCCGTGTGGCTTCCTTCCGCTGCCGCCACCTCGGACGGCCGCCCCGCCACCACGATCCGGCCCCCGTCAGGACCGGCGTCCGGACCCATCTCCAGGATCCAGTCCGCGGCCCGGATCACATCCAGGTTGTGCTCGATTACCACCACCGTGTGCCCCGCGTCCACCAGCTTCTGGAGCACCGCCACCAGCTTGTGGACCTCCGGACCGCTCAGTCCAGTGGTGGGCTCGTCCATGATATACAGCCGCCGACCCTTCCGCTTCCCCGCGCTCGACAGCTCCCGCGCGATCTTCATCCGCTGCGCCTCACCACCGGAGAGCGTGGGCGCCGCCTGACCCAGCCGGAGGTAGCCCAGCCCCACCTGCTGGAGCTGCCACAGCGTCCGGCCCAGGCGGTCCTCGCGGATGAAGAACTTGATGGCCTCGTCCACCGTCAGCTCCAGAACGTCACGGATCGATTTCCCCTTCACCTTCACTTCCAGCGTCGACGGCGAGTAACGGGCGCCACCGCACGCGTCGCACGGCACGTACACGTCCGCCATGAACACCATCTCCACCTGCACCACACCGTCGCCCTTGCACTCCTCGCAGCGCCCGCCCTTCGTGTTGAACGAAAAACGACCGGGCTTGTACCCCCGCTGCCGCGACAGCTCCTGGTCCGCGAACACCTGCCGCACGTGGTCGAACGCCTTCGTGTACGTCGCGGGATTCGACCGTGGGGTCCGGCCGATGGGCGACTGGTCCACCAGCGCCACCGCGTCCAGATAGCCCAGCCCCTCGATCCGGCGGTAGGCGCCCACCGCCTCCCCCAGGTGCTCCTTTGCCGAGTGCTCCCCCTGGATCTCCCGCTCCAGCGCCCGGTAGAGCACATCGTGCACGAGCGTCGACTTGCCCGACCCGCTCACCCCCGTCACCACCGTTAGCGTGTTCAGCGGGATCTCCACGTCCACGTCCTCCAGGTTGTGGAGCGTGGCGCCCTCGATACGAAGCCGCGCTCCATCCACCGGGCGGCCGCGTGATGTCGGCGCCTGCAGGTCCCCGCTCAGGTAGCGCCCCGTGGAGGTGCTCTCGTCCATATCGGCGACCGGACCCTGGAAGACGATCTCGCCCCCCTTCTCGCCGGATCCCGGCCCGAGCTCGACGACGTGGTCGGCGCGGCGGATCACTTCGGGATCGTGCTCTACGACGAGGACCGTGTTGCCGGCGTCGCGCAGCTTCTCGAGCAGTGCGACGAGGCGGTCGTTGTCGCGCGGGTGCAGGCCGATGGTGGGCTCGTCCAGGACGTACAGGGTGTCCATGAGCGAGGCGCCCAGGGAGTTGGCGAGGGTGATGCGCTGGGTCTCGCCGCCGCTGAGCGTGCGGGTCTGGCGGTCGAGGGTGAGGTAGCCGAGGCCCACGTCGTCGAGGAACTCCAGCCGGGACGTGATCTCGCGCAGGATCGGCCGGGCGAGGGCCAGCTCACTGTCGCGCAGGGCGAATCGAGTATCGATCCTCGAATGCTCGCTGTCGCCCGCGCCATCGGCCACCGGGCCCGCCCCGCCCTCCGTAGCGATCGCCGTGCTCGAAGATGGCTGTTCATTGTTCGAAGTCGGACGTTCCAGGTCCGCGAACCAGCGGCGGATCTCGGAGATCCGCATATCGGAGACTTCGCCGATGTGACGGCCGCCCACGCGGACGTGCAGCGCGGCCGGCCGGAGTCGCGACCCTCCGCACGCCGGGCACGTGCGCGCCAGTTGGTATTTCCGCAGGAAAACACGGATATATGCCTTGTAGCGCTTTCGCTCCCGTGACTTGAGGAACGGAATCACGCCCTGGAAGCTCCGCCCCTTCCCCTTCCGCCGCGCTCCCTGGATCACGTGGCGGCGAAACCGCTCCGGCAGCTCGCTCCACGGCGTATCCAGGCTCACGCCCCGCTGCTTCGCGAACTCGAACAGACGGCCCCGGTACTTCTTCCGGTACCGCTTCGTCTCCCACGGGTCCACCGCGCCCTCGCGGATGGACCGCTCCGGCACCGGGACGATCAGCGCCTCGTCGTACTCCAGCACCGCCCCGAACCCGGTGCACTTCTCGCACGAGCCGTACGGGTTGTTGAAGCTGAAGAGCCGCGGCGACGGATCCAGGAACTGAATGTCGGGATGCTCCTCGCAGCGGAACCGCTCGCTGAACCGCAGGACGGAAGACGCTGAAGGGTTCTCCGCGGCACCGCTGGCGGGTCGAGAATCAGTGCCATTCCCGGTGGCCGAGGGTCGATGATCGACGCCGGATCTCGATGATCCATGCTCGATGACCAGACACTCCCCCTCCCCCTCCGCGAATGCCGTCCCGATGGAGTCCGCCAGTCGCTCGCGCTCGCCCGGGTCCACCTTGAGGCGGTCCACCACGACCCGCACCGATGCCTCCTGTGAGAGGTCGTGGCCCAGCTGCACGGGGTCCGTGGCGCCCGGCTCGTCGAGCATCAGAGTGTCCCCGCCCGCCTGCACCCGCAGGAACCCCATCTCGCGCAAGTTCTCCACGACCCGCTCGTGACTCGCGCGCGCCGACAGCGGGAGCGGGAAGGCGATGACGATCTTCGTCCCCGGCTCGAGCGCCAGAACCCGGTCCGTCGCGCTCTGAACCGTGTCCGGCCGGACCTCGTCCCCGCACTCCGGGCAGTACGTGCGGCCCGCCCGCGCCCACAACAGCCGCAGGTAGTCGTGCACCTCCGTGGCCGTTCCCACGGTCGAACGGCTCGTCTTCGTCGGGTTCTTCTGCTCGATGGCGACCGCCGGGGCGATCCCCTCGACGTAGTCGACCTCCGGCTTCTCCATCCGCTCCAGGAACTGTTTCGCATACGTGGACAGGCTCTCCACGTACCGACGCTGCCCCTCCGCGTAGATGGTGTCGAAGGCGAGCGAGCTCTTCCCCGACCCGCTGGGGCCGGTGAAGACGATCAGCTTCCGGTGCGGAAGCTCGACATCGATCCCCTTCAGATTGTGCTGCCGCGCGTTGCGGACGGTGATACGGTCCTTCAAGGCATCCTCGTTCTCGAGCGTCGGTCGCTGGCGCCCGCGGTCGGCGGCGGCGCGCGTGCGCTCCCGCCACGGGCGCACCGGCAGCCTGGTTCCGGGCGAAGGGTGCTGTTACACCGCTGGCGCGAGAAGGTGCGGGGCGGTCGCCACTCCTCGACGCCGAACCGCCGGAGCCCCCGGGGCGGGGGGAGGAGAGGGCTGGAGGGCGCGACCAGCACAGAGGACCGGTGCTCCACGGGTCCGCCACCCGCCCTCGACTCGCCCGCCACCCGCCCTCGACTCGGCCCCGACCGGACGAGTGGACCCATTCGGCTATTCTGCCGCCCCACGCTGCGACGCATGATGCTCCTCGTCGTCGGGCGGCGAGGACGTCAGGCCGGCGGCGAGGGCGTAGGGGGGGCGGCCCATGGCCTGGGGGTGGACAACCCGCCGGGCGCGCGGCGACAGTCTCGCCGGGGGCGAATTGACCACCGCGGAGGTGGACAACCCGCCGGGCACACCGCGGCGGCCTCGCGCTGGGCGAATTGACCACCGCGGAGGTGGACAACCCGCCGGGCACACCGCGGCGTCCCGCGCTCGGCGGGTTGACCATTGCGACGAACGTCGCTCGATCATCACTCGCGACCCTATCCCGAACATGTCACGCCTCACCGACGCCACCATCGATCGCATCGCCGCAAACCAGCACGGCGTAGTCACGCGCGCACAGCTCCTCGATGCTGGCGTGACCGGCCGCCAGGTCGAGCGACGACTCGCGGCCGGCCGGCTACATTCGCTGCACCGCGGCGTCTACCTCATCGGGACGCTACGCGGCCCGCTCGAGCCCGAGTTCGCCCCTGAGATGGCCGCGGTGCTCGCTTGCGGGTCGGGTGCGCTCGCGAGTCACGCCAGCGCGGCCCGTCTCTGGGAACTGGGACTGGTCCGGGGGCCCGGGTCGCCTGTGGAGGTGATGATACCGGCTCGGGTGCATCGGGAACGACGGGGAATTCGCGTCCACCGCGCCAGCGGGCTCACGCCCTCCGACTGCTGCGTGCGTGACGGAATTCCCGTGACTACGCCGGGGCGCACCCTGCGGGACCTCTCCGCGCGCCTGGGAACGCAGGCATTGTCCCGCCTGATCGCGCGGGCGGAGCGGGAGGGGCTGCTCGACGATCAGGACCTCGCCGCCATGGTTGTCCGACACACAGGACGACGCGGGGCGCCGCTGCTGCGGGCCGTGGCCGGGCCGCATGCCGATCGCCCGTTCACGCGCTCGGAGGCCGAGAGACGGCTTCTGGGACTCGTGCGGTCCGGGGGCCTGCCCGCCCCAGCGACGAACGTGATCGTGCTCGACCACGAGGTGGACTTCCTGTGGGCGGCGGAGCGGCTCATCGTCGAGGTCGATGGGTTCCGCTACCACGGGTCTCGGCCGGCCTTCGAGAACGATCACCGTCGCGACGCCCGTCTGGTCGCGGGCGGGTACCGGGTCTTGCGATTCAGCTGGCGCCAGATCGTACACGAGCCCCGGAAGACTCTTGTTGCGCTTGCCCGAGCGCTCGCCGGGAGTACCGGTTTATGATTTGGCGGCGTACTTTCGACGCGTGCCGGTGGTCATCGCCGTGTCGTACCCACCAGGCACGCGACCCGTCAGGAAGGGTGTGGCCGATGCAGGCAAGGACGATACGAACCGTTCGGACCCGGAAGGGCGTGAGGGAATACACGCACCTGGGCTGCCCGCTCACGAAGAGCCGGACGGCGTGGTGCTACGGCCTGTGCGTGCCCGACGCGCGGGGGAACGGCGAGTGCGGCCGACTGGCCCCCCACGGCCTGAAGAGCCGGACCCAGTGCGCCATCGCGGACCACGCCCGGAAGACCGCGGGGGCCACGACGGGGGCCGCGTCGGGGGCCGCGTCGGGGGCCGCGACGGGGGCCGCGACGGGGGCCGCGACGGGGGCCGCGACGGGGGCCGGCGCGGGGGCCGCCACGCCGGAATAGGCGCCGCGCCCCCGCGCCGGGCTCAGACCTTCGGCCCCGCCGCCCGGACCTCCTCCGACGTCCCCGCCGCGTACTGCTCGAAGTTGCCAACAAACAGCTTCGCCAGCTTCTTCCGCTGCGCGTCGTAGGCGTCCTTGTCGTCCCAGGTGTTGCGCGGAATCATGATCTCCTCGGGGACGCCCGGCGCCCGCATTGGCACTTCGAAGCCGAAGACGGGATCGGTCTCCGTGGGGGCGTCCCTCAGCTCGCCGCTGTGGATCGCGTCCACGATGGCGCGGGTGTGGGGCAGGTCCATGCGGTGACCGGTGCCGTAGGCGCCGCCGGTCCAGCCGGTGTTCACCAGCCAGACCCGCGCCTCGTGGTCCCTCATCTTCTCGGCCAGCAGCTCGGCGTACTTGGACGGATGCCATACCAGGAAGGGCGCGCCGAAGCAGGCGGAGAAGTTGGGCTGCGGCTCGCTCACGCCCACCTCGGTCCCGGCCACTTTCGCGGTGTAGCCGCTGATGAAGTGGTACATGGCCTGGGCGGGGGTCAGGCTCGCCACCGGCGGCAGCACGCCGAACGCGTCCGCCGTCAGGAACACCACGTCCTTCGGGTGCCCGCCGATACACGGGATCTTGGCGTTGGGGATGTAGTCGATGGGGTAGGACGCCCGCGTGTTCTGCGTGATCGAGGTGTCGTGCCAGTCGACCAGCCGCGTCTCCTCGTCGAAGCCCACGTTCTCCAGCACCGTTCCGTACCGGATCGCCTGGTAGATCTCCGGCTCCTTCTCCTGGGAGAGGTCGATGGTCTTGGCGTAGCAGCCGCCCTCGATGTTGAAGACGCCCTTGTCGTTCCAGCAGTGCTCGTCATCGCCGATGAGGTGCCGGCGGGCGTTGGCCGAGAGTGTGGTCTTGCCGGTGCCGGAGAGGCCGAAGAAGAGGGCGACGTCTTCCGGGTCGTCTCCCTGGTTGGCGGAGCAGTGCATGGACAGCACGCCCTTCTTGGGCATCAGGTAGTTCATTACCGTGAAGACGCCCTTCTTCATCTCGCCCGCGTACTGCGTCCCCAGGATCACCATCTGCTTCCGCTCGAACGACACGTCCACCGACGTCTTGGACGTCATGCCCTTCGTGTACCGGTTCGCAGGGAAGCACCCGGCGTTGATAACCGTGAAGTCGGGCTCGCCGAACGCTTCCAGCTCCTCGGGCGTGGGGCGAACCAGCATGTTGTGCATGAAAAGCGCATGATACGGACGCTCGGCGATGATCCGCACCTTCAGCCGGTGATCTGGGTCCCAGCCC
This sequence comes from uncultured Gemmatimonadales bacterium, assembly GCA_963783305.1. Classification (GTDB taxonomy): domain Bacteria; phylum Gemmatimonadota; class Gemmatimonadetes; order Longimicrobiales; family RSA9; genus JAWVYT01. The sequence goes on from CAWAMW010000002.1 coordinate 54,335, forward strand.
GCGTAGCCGTCCACCACGTACAGCCGCTCCCGCGTGTTCAGGTAGTCCACGGCCCGCTGGTAGTTGATGTCGAAGACGTGCTCGTCCAGCGGGATGTTGATCGGACCCCACCAGACGTCCTCGTGGATCGTCTCGTGGTCGATGATCCGCTTCTCCTGCGGACTCCGCCCGGTCTTCTCCCCCGACGTCAGCACGAGCGCCCCGCTCTGCGCCATATGCGCCCCGTCGTGCAGGATCGCGTGCTCGTAGAGAAGCGGCGGCGTCGGGTTGCGATAGATGTGCTCGACGTCCGAGATGTCGTACTGTTCCAGAAAAGCGGTCGATTGCTTCATGGGCATATCCGTTCGATTACGGGTCTAGGTTGCGATCCGTGCTGCTAAATTGAGAGAAGCGAGCGGGAGCGAGTGGGATCAGCCATCAGTCTGGCGCAATCTCCTGCAGCAGCCGAACAGCGACGGCGTACCCGGAGAGGGTGGCCTCGCCCTCGGCGTTCAGCTCGTCCACCACTTCCCGGTAGGCGGCGATCTCCCGGGGACGTGCCTCGTGGATCTCGGCGAGGCAGGCGTCGGTGTCGCCGCGACGGGGCATGCAGGTCAGAAGGGAGCGGGCGAGTCGCCGGTGGGCTCGACCGAGGTCCTCGATGAGCCCCTCCACGAACCGCTTCTCCCAGCGCTCCTCCTGCGCGGCGGTCCGGAGCGCCCCGCGGAGGGCGGCGCAGCCGAAGCGATCGGAGACGAGGTAGTAGGCCCGGGCGGTCGCCACGGGGTCATGATCGCCCTCGTGGGCGATGCGGAGGATGTCCAGGAGCTGCGGCAGGAAGCGCAGGGTGATGAGGCGCTGGGCCAGGGTGCGGTCGACGCCCACCTGCTCGATCTCCTGGATCCGGGCCTCGAACAGGACGCGGTCCTCGCCGGCCACGAGCGCGGGGAATTCGTCGCGGAGGCGGGCCAGCCCTTCCCTCTGCTCCTCGATGGCCGCCGCGGCCGTGACGTCGGGGCCCACGTTGGCCAGCGCCCAGTGCGTGGTGCGCTCCAGCACACGCGCCAGAGCGTGCATCCAGCGGTACACCGTCCCGGCCTCGAACCGGCTGCGGATCAACGCCAGGTCCTGCCGGATCTCGCTTGCACCCGCCACGGCGTTCGCGATGACCCACGCCCGCGCGACGGCGGCCACATCCGCACCCGTGTCCCGGACGGCTCGGTGGAGAAACGACGCGCCCATGAGGTTGACCAGGTCATTGACCAGCTCGGTAACGATGATCTCGCGCCGGAGCCGGTGCTCCTGGAGCCGGTCGTCGCCCGCGGCGGTCACAGCCTCGGGCGGGAAATAGCGGCGCAGGAGCGGGAAAAGCGCCGGGTCGTCCGGCAGTCCGGAGTCGCGGATGACCGCACGGGCCTCGAGCTTGGCGTAGGCCAGGAGCACGGAGAGGACGGGACGGGTCAGGCCGAGACCGCTCTCCGCCCGCTCGCGGAGCGTGTCGGAGCTGGGCAACCCCGCTGAGCCCCGTTCCAGCAGCCGCTCGCGCTCGAACGCGCTCAACAGCGCCGCGAAGTCCTGGAGCGCGTCCCGGCTGCGGCGCTCGTCCAGCGACACGGCCAGCGACTGCTCGCGGCTGTTCCGCAGCACCCGTTCGCTGACCCCTTCGGTCATGGCCTCCAGCAGCGCGTTCCGCTCATCCAGGCCCATGGACCCCGCGTCCTGGACGGCGTTCAGCAGGATCTTCAGGTTCACCTCGTGATCCGACATGTCCACGCCAGCCGAGTTGTCCAGCGCGTCCGTATTCAGTCGGCCGCCCGCCAGCGCGAACCGGACCCGCGCCCGCTGCGTCAGCCCCAGGTTGCCACCCTCACCGATCACCTGGCAGCGGAGCTCGTCGGCATCAATCCGGACCGGGTCGTTCGTGGCGTCCCCCACCTCGCCGTGCGTTTCCTCCGGGTCCTTCACGTACGTGCCGATCCCGCCGTTCCAGAGCAGCTCCACCGGCGACCGCAGCACCGCCCGGATCAGCGCCTCGCCGTCCAGCTCCACAGGCAGCTCCTCGCCCCCCAGAGCCTCCCGAACCTCGGCGGTCAACGTCACCGCCTTCGTTCCGCGGGGCACGATCATGCCACCGGCGGAGAGCTTCGAGCGGTCGTAGTCGTCCCAGGTGGAGCGGGGCAGATCGAACAGTCGCTGCCGCTCGTGGAAGGAGGTGGCGGGGTCCGGGTCCGGATCGAGGAAGATGTGGCGGTGATCGAACGCCGCGATCAGCCGGATCTGGCGGGACAGGAGCATGCCGTTTCCGAACACATCGCCGCTCATGTCGCCGATGCCGGCCACGGTGAACGGCTCGGTCTGGATGTCCTTGCCGAGCTCCCAGAAGTGGCGCTTCACGCACTCCCACGCGCCCCGGGCGGTGATGCCCTCCTCCTTGTGGTCATAGCCGTGGGACCCGCCGGAGGCGAACGCGTCGCCCAGCCAGAACCCGTACTCCGCCGCCACCGCGTTGGCCGTGTCGGACAGGTGCGCCGTGCCCTTGTCGGCGGCCACCACCAGGTACGGATCGTCCCCGTCGTGCCGCACCACGTCGGGCGGCGGGTTCACGCGCCCGTCCACGATGTTGTCCGTAATGTCGAGCATCCCCCGGATGAGCGTGCGGTACTGCTCGGCCTCATCCGCCATCAGGGCGTCGCGGTCGTCCGACTGGAGCCGCGTCACGAAACCGCCCTTGGAACCGCCGGGCACGATCACCGCGTTCTTCACCACCTGCGTCTGAACCAGCCCCATGATCTCGGTGCGGAAGTCGTCCGGTCGGTCCGACCACCGGATCCCGCCCCGGGACACCGCGGCGCCCCGGAGGTGGATTCCCTCCATGCGACTGGAGTGGACGAAGATCTCGTAGAGGAGTCGGCTCCGTCGCAGCTCCTCCACTTCGGCGCACTTCACCTTGATGGAGATGTACGGCACGCCCCCGCTCCGGCGAGTGGGGTCAGCGCCGCCGTGGCGAAAGTAGTTCGTGCGGGTGGTGGCCAGCACCAGGCTCAGCAGCCGGCGGATGGCCCGGTCGTCCGCCAGCGAGTTGACGCCCTCCAGCGCCCCCGCGATGGCGCCCCGAAGCGCCTCCGTCGGGTCCCCAGCCGCCAGCGGCTCGGGGTGCTCACGAAGCAGCACCGGATCGAAGCGCGCGGCCATGAGCGAGACCAGCAGGCGGGCCACGTCGGGGTGGCGCAGCAGGGCCCGGGCCGGTGAGGTCCGGCTGGGCACCGCGTCCGCCTGGAACGCATAGCTGGCGTACGTCCGCAGCAGGTCCACCTCCCGCCAGCGCAGCCCGGCCGCGAGCACCAGCCCGTTGTAGACGTCGTCCGGGGCGTCGCCCGCCCGCACCGCCAGCAGCGCCTCCGCCAGCAGCCCCGTCCGCTCCGGCGACAGCGGCGCGCCGTCAGGCCCCTGTACCGCGAATGAGTAGACCATGAAGGTCGACGGACCCGAGGCGTCCACCAGGAACGGCGCCAGCTCAACCACCCTGAGACCCGCGTTCTCCAGCATGGGCATGAACTCCGAAAGCACCATGCGCTGGTCCCGCAGGTACAGCTTCAGAATCGTGACCTTCCGGAAATCCCCCGCACGGCCCTTCCCCCGGGGCGCGCGAAACGCCACCGCTACCTCCTGCTCCTCGAGGCGCATTGCCTCGATCTGCTCCACGTCCCACACCGCCGCACCGGGCAGGAACGCCGCACGGTAATCCTCGCCGAACCCCGACGCGTAGCAATCCCACAGCCGGTGCCCCTCATCCTGCCCGTGCGCCGCCACCAGCGCGTCCAGAAGCCGGTCCTCCCAGGACCGGATGACATGACTGATCTCCTCCTCCATGGCCTCCACGTCCGCCGCCCGCACCGCCTCCCGCGGGGCCGAGACGTAGAAGTGCAGGCGCGCCTGGTCCGCCGAGCCGTGGGCATGGTGGAAGCTCAGCACCGTGCCCTCCAGACGACGAACGATCACCTCCTCGATCCGCTTCCGCACCGGCCGGCTGAAACGCGCCTCCGGCAGGATCACGATCACGCTCGCGCCACGTCCCAGCGGGTCCGGCCGGAGCAGCACCAGCACTCCCGCCACGAACAGATGGGCCAGAATCGCCCGGATCTCCGCGCCCAGGCCCTCCGCCGAGGCCTGGAAGAGGTCCTGCCGCGGCATGGAGTTGAAGATCGTGATGATCTCCTTGTAGTCGTGCGATCCCTCCACTGCGCCCGAACGGTCCAGGATCTTGTGCAGCTTCCGCCGCAGGATCGGGATGTCCTCCGCCGTCTCCGCGTAGGCCTTCGACGTGAACAGCCCCAGGAACCGGCGCTCCCCCACCACCCCGCCATCCGAACCCTGCTCCTTCACCCCCACGTAGTCCATCCGCGACCGCCGATGCACCGGCGACTCCGCGTTGGTCTTGTTGATGATCAGCAGAGGCCCCTCCGTCAGCCGGTCCACCAGCTCCGGTCGCATCTCGTCCAGCGGCACCCGCGAGACGTACGCCGACCGCTCCTCACGCCGCAGGATGCCCAGCCCCGACCCCGGCCGCACCATCAGCCCCCGTTCCTCACCCGACCCCCCCACCTCGTACTCACGGTAGCCCAGGAAGATGAAGTTTCCCTGCTCCAGCCAGCGCAGGAACTCCAGCATCTCCACGCGCTCCCCGTTCCGATCCACCGCCCCGCTCGGCGTGGCTTCCACTCGCGCCCGCGTCTCCGCCAGCGCCTCCAGCATGGGGCCGAAATCCTCCGTCACCGCCACCACCTGCTCCAGGCGACCCCGCAGCTCCTCCGCCACCCACGCCCGCCGGTCCTCACCGGCCACCCGCCGAACCTCACAGTGCACCAGCGAATAGCGCTTCCCCGGCCCCCGCTCCGCCCCCTCCGAGACGGCCACCAATCCCCCCGACTCGTCCCGCTCCAGCCGCACCACCGGGTACAGGTACTCCCGGATCGCCAGCTTCTCCGACCCGAGAAATTCACGGATCGTGTCCACGATGAACGGACGGTCGCTCACCAGCGTACGGATCACCGTCACCGGCGCCGACCACCCCTCCTCCACCGCGTTCACCACCTGCACCCGCACCCCGCCCCCGCCCCCGCCCTCACCCCTCTCCACCGCGTCCGCCGTAGCGAACCGGTATGCTCCCAGCACCATGGCCCCCAGGTCCGGCACGCTCCGCTCCCGCACCAGCTGGCGCGGCACACGCGTGAAGAAGACCCGGGCGAACTGGCACAGGAGCGCGGTGTCTCCGTCGTGCGTGGATTCGAAGTGCCGGCAGACCGCCTCCACCGCCTCGGGCGTGGGGCCGGGCGCGGAGGTGGCGGAATGGGCGGAGGCTGCGGTGTCGCGTGGCGTCGTCATGCCGGTAGGCTACCCATTGCGCGAGGCCGGGGAAAGAGGCGCCGAAAGCAAATTCGAAATCTGAACTGAATTTGAATTTGAATGCGGCCCCAGTGGGTCCTCTTCGGCTTCAGATCCAGGTTCGACGTGCGAATCGATCTCATCGGTTCTGATCGCATCAAGACCCGGACCACCGGCACACCCGCACCCGCACCTGGTCCACCGCCAAAAGCATCGCCGCCACCCTCATCGGGACCCTGGTCGACGACGGTCGCATGGCGCTCGACGCCCCGCTCGAGCTGGACTGGCTGCCGCAGGCCCGGTCGCCGAGACGGACCCGCGCGACGCCATCACGCTCCGGCACGTGCTCCACATGTCCAGCGGGCTCGAGCCCATCGACAACCAGCGACTCGAGTACGCCACCGGCTCCGGCCTCGGCTACTGGGCCGGCGCCAGCTCCGTCCGCCTCGCCCTCGACCGCGGACTGATCCGCGAGCCCGGCACCAGCTGGGACTACGAGAACTCCGAGACCCTGCTCGCCGTCCGGAAGATGAAGGAGGTGCTCGGAAGCACGGAGGCGTACCACACCTTTCCCCGGAAGGCCCTCCTCGACCGCATTGGCATGCGCAACACACTCCTCAGCACCGACCGCTTCGGCGACTTCGTCCTCAGCAGCCAGGTCTACACCAACGCCCGCGACCTCGCCCGCTTCGGACTCCTGTACCAGCAGGGCGGCACCTGGAACGGAGAGCGCATCATCAGCCAGGAATGGGTCGACTTCGTCACCACTCCGGCGCCCGCCACCGTCGGGCTCGGCAGCTTCTACGGCGGCCAGTTCTGGCTCGTCCCCACCGACCGCGACGACGTCCCCGCCGACGCCTACACCACCGCCGGCAACCGCGGCCAGTTCGTCATCATCGCACCCTCCCACGACCTGGTCATCGTGCGGCGCGGGCTCGACTGGGGGCGGCAGGGGTTCGACGAGTGGGACCTGCTGCGGGAGGTGGCGGTGCGGTGACCGGTCGCGGCCCGCTCCGGCGGCCCAAAACATGCGTTTATTTCCGTCACCAGGACACTCTCGAACATGGACGACCGGAAAGAACGCGAGATGCGCGAAAAGGGCCTCGAACACGAGACCGAGGGCCGCGGCCGTGAGGTGAAGGGGAAGATCAAGAAGGAGGCGGGCCGGATCACCAAGGACCGCTCCACCCAGGCCGAGGGCGCCGTGGAAGAGGGCGTCGGCAAGGTCCAGAAGAAGATGGGCGAGGGGATGCGGAAGGCCGCCGACTAGCGGTGTCGCGATCCCAAGTACGGGAGCCCCGGGGCGGAAACGGCCCGGGGCTCCTTGCATTCGTGGGACCTCGCATACAACCTTCTCTGTCCCCCCAACTGTCTAAGGGGTAGACACTGAGGCCGATGCCGCCGCCGCTGCCGCGCTTCGCCACTGCCCCTGAGGAGGACGTTTTGGAGCTCATGAAAGGCACACTCGACGCCATGGTCCTGAAGGCGCTGACCTGGGAGCCGATGCACGGGTACGGGGTGACGCGCTGGATCCGGGGCCAGACCGACGGCGCCCTCGACGTGGACGACGCCGCGCTCTACCAGGCGCTGCATCGCCTCGAGCGGCGCGGCTGGGTGGAGGCCGAGTGGGGGCTGAGCGAGAACAACCGGAAGGCGAAGTACTACTCCCTCACCGACGACGGCCGGGAGCAGCTCGCGGCGGAGGTGACGTCGATCCGGAAGTACGTGGCCGCGCTGTTCGCGGTCCTCGAGGCGGAGGCGGGGCAATGACCCGCCAGAGCGACCGCCCCGACCACCGCAGGCTTCCGGACCGGATCCGGCGCGCCCTCCACCTCCGCCGGGAATCGGGCGCTCCCCCGGGCGACGACGTCGACGTCGAGATCCGGTTCCACCTCGAGACGCGCATCGAGGAGCTCACCGCCGAGGGCCACGACCCCGCCCAAGCCCGCCGCGTGGCCACCGAGGAATTCGGCGACATCGACACCGCCCGCCGCGCCCTCTCCCGCGTCGACGAGAAGCGGGAGCGGAGCACCCGGCGGGTGGAGTGGCTGGGCGGCCTCCGCCGCGACGTCGCATACGGCTGGCGGAAGCTGCGGTCGAGCCCCGGCTTCGCCGCGGCGGCGGTGCTCACGCTGGCGCTGGGGATCGGCGCGACCACGGCGATCTTCAGCGCTGTGCACGCCGTGCTCCTTCGACCCCTGCCCTTCCCGGAGCCGGACCGGCTGGTGAAGGTGTGGGAGACGTCGCCGGAGGGGCTGACGACGAACGTGGTGTCCAGCGGCAACTACCTCGACTGGCGCGAGGAGACCGGCTCGTTCGCGGAGCTTGGCGCGCACTCCTGGCTCTTCGGGATGACGCTGACCCGGGACGACGGCGAGCCGGTCCGGCTGGGCGTGACCCGCTTCACGCCGTCGGCGCTGGCGGCGCTGGCCCCGGCACCCGTGCTGGGCCGCCTCCCCAGCGCGGCGGAAGGTGAGCCGGGAGCGGAGCCCGTGGCGGTGATCGGGCATCGGCTGTGGCGGGACCATCTGGGCGGCGACCCGGGCGTCGTCGGGCGGCCGATCCGTCTGGACGGGCAGCCGTACACGGTGGTGGGCGTGATGCCGCCGTCGTTCGACTACCCGGACCCGAAGGTGGACGTGTGGCGGGCGATGGCCTTCGACGCCGAAGACGCGGAGAAGCGGGAGTCGCACCAGTGGAACGTGGTGGGCCGCCTCGCCGCCGGCGTGCCGTTGGCGCAGGCGCAGGCGGAGCTGGACGCGCTGGCCGAGCGCCTGGAGCGGGCGTACCCCGAGGCCATGACCGGCTGGGGCGTGAACGTGGTCCCGCTCCGGGACAGTCTCGTGGGCGAGGTCCGTACGCTGCTGTGGGTGCTGATGGGGGTGGTCGGTGTGGTGCTGCTGCTGACGTGCGTGAACCTGGCCAACCTGCTGCTGGCCCGGGCGACGGCGCGGGAGCGGGAGATCGCGGTCCGCGGCGCGCTCGGCGCCGGCCGTCGTCGTCTGGTCCGACAGCTGCTGGTGGAGAGCCTGCTCCTGGGCGTGCTCGGCGGCGGACTGGCGCTGGCGGTGATCGCCTTCGGACTCGACGCGCTCGTGGCCCTCGCCCCGCCGGACATCCCGCTCCTCGACGGTGTCCGGATCGACCCCGTCGTCCTCGGGTTCGCCGGGGCGACGACGCTGCTGGCCACGCTCCTCTTCGGCCTCATCCCGGCGCTCCGGGCCACGTCGTCCTCCCCGAGCGACACGCTCCGGGGCAGCCGCGGCTCCGCGGGCGGGGCGCGGCGGCTGCGTGCCGGACTGCTGGCGGGCGAGGTGGCGCTGGCGGTGGTGCTTGTGGTGGGCGCCGGGCTTCTGCTCCGGTCCATGGCGCGCCTCAACGCCGTCGATCCCGGCCTCGACCCGGAGAACGTGCTCATGGTCCCCATCGACGTGTCGAACCCCCGCTACCGGCAGAGCGCCGGCCAGGTCGACCAGTTCTTCCGGACGCTCCTCGACCAGGTACGCGCCATGCCCGGCGTGGTCGACGCCGCCGGGACCACCGAGCCGCCCCTACTCGGCTACGCCATGACGTTCAGCTACCAGATCGAGGGCCGGCCCGCCCGCACTCCCAGCGGACGGGAGGACGACGAGCGGCTCATGGCCATCACCCCCGACTTCTTCCGCACGCTCGACATCCCCATCCTCGCCGGCCGACCCATCGACGACACCGACCGGACCGGCACCGACCCCGTCGCCGTCATCAGCCGCACCCTCGCCGACAAGCAGTGGCCCGAAGGCGACGCCCTCGGCTCCCGCATCCGCTTCCGCGAGGGGATGCCCTGGATCGAGATCGTCGGCATCGTGGACGACGCGCGCATCGATGGCCTCGACCAGGACGCCGCCCCGTTCCTCTACATCGCCTTCGCCCAGAAGCCGTGGAACTGGATGTCCTGGCTCGCCCTCACCATCCGCACCGAAGGCGACCCAACGGCCCTCACCCCCGTCCTGCGACGCGCCCTCCTCGAGCTCGACCCCACCATCATCCCCGAGACCGTCACCACCCTCGAGGAGCAGTTTGCCGAGTCCACCGCCCGACGACGCTTCGCGACCCAGCTCCTCGGCGCGTTCGCGGCGCTCGCACTGGTCCTCGGTGCGCTCGGGATCTACGGGCTGCTGGCGTACTCGGTGGCGCAGCGGCGCCAGGAAATCGGGATCCGCATGGCGCTCGGCGCCGAGCCCTCGCGGGTCGCGCGCGGCGTGGTCGGCGACGCCCTCCGGATCGCCGCGATCGGCGCCGTCATCGGGGCCGGCGCGGCCCTGGGCCTCACGCGTGTGCTCACATCCCTGCTCTACCAGGTGGAGCCGACGGACCCGGCCGTGTTCGGGGCGTCGGTGGCGATGCTGATGGCGCTGGCGGCAGGTGCGGCGTGGCTGCCGGCGCGGAGCGCGACGAAGGTGGAGGCTGCGGAGGTGCTGAGCGAGTGACGAGTGACGAGGGTCGAGGGTCGAGTGATTAGGAGGTCGAGGCGATGAAGTCGGCTCCACCCGCGCCAGCTCCTCCTCGGCCCACTCCCCTCCTCCCCCCCACACCTTGCCATCCGACAACAACCCAACCATCCTGACCCTCGTGCTGTCGAACGTCTAGGCAACACCACGTAACCCCACCACCCGGAGCGCCGCCCCCATGTCTCCCAAACAGACCGACCTCCTCCAGGGCACCCTGGACCTCCTCATCCTCAAGACCCTCCAGAGCCAGGCGCTCCACGGCTGGGGCATCAGCAAGCGCATCCGCTCCACGTCCAACGAGGTCCTGGAGATCAACCAGGGGTCGCTCTACCCGGCGCTCTACCGCCTGGAGGACCGTGGGTGGATCGAGGCCGAGTGGGGGGTGAGCCCGGAGGGTCGGCGGGCCAAGTTCTACGAGCTGACGAAGGCGGGTCGTGCGCAGTTGGTGGAGGAGCGGGAGCGGTGGCAGCTCTTCTCGACGGCGATGCAGGCCGTCCTGGCGACGCCATGAGAAGGGCGGATCGCGGTACACGGGATACGGATCACGGGGAGTGGACTCATGTTCTTCTCGGACCGCTGACCTCATCGCTCACCCGGCTCCGACGGCTCGGCGGCGCGCTCTTCCGCCGCGGCCGGCTGGAGGCGGAGATGACGGAGGAGATGCGGCACCACCTGGAGCTCGAGGTGGAGGACCGGATCCGGTCGGGGATGACGCCGGCGGAGGCGCGGCGGACGGCGCTCCGGGACTTCGGCGGCGTGGAGCGATGGAAGGAGGAGGCGCGGTCGGCGCGGGGTCTGGGCGGTTGGGACGCGGTGCGGCAGGATCTGCGCTACGCGGTCCGCACCCTCGTCGGATCGCCATCGTTCACGGTGGTGGCGGTGCTCACGCTGGGGCTGGGGATCGGCGCGACGACGGCGGTGTTCAGCGTCGTCGACGGGCTGCTGCTGGAGCCGCTGGGGTACGGCTCGCCAGACCGGATCGTGCGTCTTCTGGAGTACCGTGAAGGCGAGCAGGACGGGCTCGGCTTCGGGACGATCTCGCAGGCGAACTACTTCGACTGGATGGCGGAGTCGTCGTCGCTGGAGGTAGGGGCGCTCTACGACGAGTACCGGCCTACGCTCCGGCTCGAGGACGGCGCGATGAAGGTCACGGGCGCGTCGGTGGGCGAGGATTACTTCGAGGTACTGGGTCTGCGTCCGCAGCTGGGCCGGTTCTTCCTGCCGGAGGAGGGCGAGGGCGGGTCGAGCCGGCTGGTGCTGAGTGATGGGCTGTGGCGGGAGGCGTTCGGCGCGGACCCGGGCGTGATCGGCCGGGTGCTGGACCTGAACGGGTACCCGTACACCGTGGTGGGCGTGGCGCGTCCGTTCGAGGACCCGGGGCTGTCGGGGCTGCACGGGGAGCCGCGGCTCTGGCGGTCACCGCCGTCGTACTTCTACACGAACGGTCGGGGCGGCCGGAGCTTCACGGCCATCGCGCGGCTGGCGAACGGCGCGAGGGTGGCGCAGGCGCAGGCGGAGCTGTCGGCGATCCACGCCCGGCTGGCGGAGGAGTACCCGGAGGCGAACCGGGGGCGGGTCGTGCAGGTGGTCCCGCTGAAGGCGGACATGGTGGGCGGCACGGCGTCCGTGCTCTGGATCCTGCTGGGCGCGGTGGGGCTCGTGCTGCTGGTGGCGTGCGCCAACGTGGCCAACCTGCTGCTCTTCAGGGCGGCCGGTCGCGGCCGGGAGATCGCGCTCCGGTCGGCGCTCGGCGCGTCCCGCGGCCGGATCATCCGCCAGCTGCTGGTGGAGAGCCTGCTGCTGGGACTGGCCGGCGCCGCGGTGGGCACGGCCGTCGCCTGGGCCGCGACCCGCGGCATCCTCGTCCTGGCCGCCGGTCAGCTCCCGCGTCTCGGCGGTGTGGCGCTCGACCCGGAGGTGCTGGGCTTCGCGCTGGCGGCGGGGCTCATCGCCACCGTCGTCTCGGGTCTGATCCCGGCGCTCCACACGGCCCGGCCGGACGCGGTCGAGGCGCTGAAGGAGGGCGGCCGCGGCTCGGCGGGGACGGGATCCCGCCGACAGGGTCGGCTGCGGACGGCGGTGGTGGCGGCGCAAGTGGCGCTGGCCGTCGTCGTCATGCTCGGCGCCGGGCTCCTGGGGCGGTCGCTGCTCCGGCTCCGGGCCGAGGACCCGGGGCTCGCGGCGGAGGGCGCGCTGGTGCTCCGGATCGACCCGCCATCCGACCCGTTCGAGCCCTCCACCGACGAGGGATACGCCGCCACCCGCGTCGCTCCACGACCGGCTCCGCGAGCGGCTGCTCCGCGTCCCCGGCGTCGAGGCCGTCGGGATCACCGACCTGCTCCCGCTCTCCGGGTCGTTCAACGGCAACTCCTTCCGGATCGTCGGGCGTCCGGAGCCCGGGGTCGGCCAGGTGCCGAGCGCCGAGACCCGGGCCGTCGACTCCCACTACCTGGCGGCCCTCGGGATCCCCGTCATCCGCGGGCGCGGGATCGAGGCGTCGGACGGGACCGAGGGCGGGCGGCGGACCGTGGTCGTGAACGAGGAGCTCGCGCGGCAGCAGTTCCCGGACGACGACGCCATCGGCCACCAGCTCCGGGTCTTCGGCCGCGACGCGGAGCCCGCCGACATCGTGGGCGTGGTGGGCGACGTGAGCCAGTTCAGCCTGGACGAGGCGCCGGTGGCGACGATCTACGTCCCCCATCCCATGGCGCCGGACTGGATGCAGGATGAGCCGTGGCTGGTCGTTCGGGGCGCGTCGTCGATCCCCGCCGTCCGCGCCGCGATCCACGAGGTCGACGCGTCCATCCCCGTCTACGACGCCGCCCCCATGACCGACGTGGTCGGCCGCACGCTGGCCCGCGCACGCTTCCGGACCTGGCTGCTGCTGGCGTTCGCGGGGCTGGCGTTCGTGCTCGCGGCCATCGGGGTCTACGGGATGGTGGCGTACACCGTGGCCCGGCGGCTCCCAGAGCTTGGCGTGCGGCTGGCGCTCGGGGCGACGGCCGGCCGGATCCGGTCGCTGGTCATCGGCCAGGGGCTCCGGCCCGTGGCCCTCGGGGTCGCCCTCGGCGTCGCGCTGGGGATCATCGCGATCCGGGTGCTCACCGGGTTCGTCTACGGCGTCGGGCTGCTGGACCCGGTCACCTTCGTCGCCGCCCCCGCCCTGCTCCTGGCCACCGCCGGGCTCGCGGCGTGGCTGGCGGCGCGACGGGCGGCGAGAGTGGAGCCGGGATCCGTGCTGCGGGAGGACTAGCCGCCGCCGGCGGCCGGCCGGGAACTTGCCGTGGAACCGCTCGAGGAGGTGACCCTGAGCGCTTCAACCGAATCGGATTCCGCCCGCATCCTCGTCGTCGACGACGATGCCAACGCCCGCACCATCAGCGCGACGTGGCTGACCCACGCCGGCTACGACGTCCGCGCGGCCCATTCGGCCGAGGGTGCGGTGGAGACCGCGCGCACGCAGCGGCCGCACCTCGTCCTCGTGGACCTGCTCATGCCGGTGGTGAGCGGCTGGAGCCTCCTGGAGCGACTGCGAGAGGAGCCGAAGACTGGCCACGCGATCCTCGTCGCCCTGACCGTCCTCACCCCCGACGAGGATCGACGCGACCCCGTCCGGCGCGGCTTCGATGAGTACTGGGTGAAGCCCATCGCGCACGGGGACCTGCTGGACCGCGTGCAGCGGGCCCTCGCCGATTCCGGGGCACCCGCGGCACGCGCCCGGGAATAGGCTTTTCTATTTAGCTTCTGAGCACGCCGGGCGGCTCGGCTTCGCAGAACGGTTCAAATTCAAATTCAAATTTCGAATTGGGTTTCGTGCTCAGGCGGGGACCAGCGCCACGTACGCACCCACCGGGTCCCGGACCACGGCGTACGCCTGCGCCCCCTCCCTCCGCACCACGACCTCGCCGCCTTCCTCCTCCACCCGCCGCAGGCTCTCAGCGAGGTCGCCGACAGGGAGGTAGATGAGCCAGACGGGCGGGAGGCCCGCGTTCACACCGCGCGCGTGGCACACGCCCGCGACGGCGCGGCCGCCCTCGGCCAGCATGGCGTAGTCGGAATAGCGATCGGCGCCATCCTCCATGGCCACGTCGTGTACGGACCAGCCGATGACCTGGCGGTAGAAGTCGCGGGTCGCGGCGGCGTCCGGGACCGTCAGGTCGAGCCACGCGATCCGGCCGACGGGCTCGGCGGCATCCGGCGAGCCGGTGTCGGGCGCGGCGGTGTCGGTAGAAGGGATGGCTTCCGTTGGCACCACCGGGACGACCCCGAAGGCGGCGTCGTGGGGGTCGAGCAGGACCGCCCACCGGCACCCGCCCTCGTCGTCCCGATCGTCCATCGCGACGCGGCCGCCGAGCTCGACGGCCCGTTCCACGCTCATCGCCACGTCGGCGACCTGGATGTGGGGCATCCACTGGAGCGGGAGGTCGCCGTGCTCGCCGCCCCGCTCGCCCAGGCCGATGATCGGCATGGCCAGGCTGTTCATGAGGTCGCCCGCCCACAACGGGTCCTCACCGGTGCCGAGGACGCGGGAGTAGAACCGCGCCTCACGCGCGTGGTCGGGCACTGCGATGTCGGCGCTGAAGACGGCACCGACGCCGGGTACGAAGATCTCACTCATGGAACCCGCCGCCCTTTCCCTGGATCCGCTCCCGCAGCCGGTCCTCCTGCTCCCGCAGCTCCGGCGTGAGCTCCTCGCCGAAGTCCTCCGCCTCGAAGAACGGCCGAATCTCGACCTCCGCACCACCGTCGAACGGCGCCCGCTTCAGCCACTCCACCGCGTGCTCCATGGAATCCACCTTCCACACCCAGTACCCGGCGATCAGCTCCTTCGTCTGGGCGAACGGGCCGTCGGTCACCGTGCGATCGTCGCCCGAGAACCGGACGCGCACGCCCTGCGAGCTCGGGTGCAGCCCGTCCCCGTGCACCATGATGCCGGCGTCCACCAGCTCCTCGTTGTACTTCCCCATCGCCGCCAGCTCCTTCTCGCTCGGCATCACGCCCGCCTCGCTGTCCTCGCTGGCCTTCACGATCACCATGACTCGCATCCACTGCCTCCTCCTGGTTCGAAGCCGGGCCCCGGCCGCTCTCGACCGGCGTTGAACCCCGCTCTCAATGTGTGGTCGAACGGCGGCTCGTGAAATCGACCACTGGGACCTGCGGTCACAGGCAGCCTTCGACGTACTCGATGCTCGGGCCGCCGCCGCGGAGGTGGGCGACTCTCTCGTCGGAGCCGATCTCGAAGCGGATCCCGCGGGGCGCGGGATCGGCCGGTCCCCGGCTCCAGACGGTGATGTACCTGGCCGGCAGCGCCACGTACTTGTGGGGGTCCACCCGGGCTCGCGTCCCGTAGGCCGCCAGAACCGCCGCGGCCGAATCACCCACGCGGAGTCCCTCCGGTGTCGAGATGTCCGGGTTGCCGCTGACGGAGATACGGGTGAGCACGCCGTCCTCGATCATCACGAGCACGCCCTCGGGAGCGTCGCGAGGCCGGAACTCGTCACACGATGCGGGGTCCGGACCGCCCACCGCTCCGGGGTTCGCGTCCTCACCGGCCGCGGCCACGACTTCGGCGCGGGTCATTCCGATCCCGAGCGGGCCCCAGCCCTCGGGTGTGAGCAGCCGCGGCCCCGGCTCGGTGTCCGGGTGCGCCTGCGACACGGCTGGGGCAGTCGCCTCGACCGAATCCGCTCCGGCCGGATCCGACGCGGAGGATGCCGGGGACCGCTGCGGGCTCTCCCCGCCGCATGACACGAGGGCCACCATCAGTGCGGTAAACATCAGGATACGGATGCTCATGTCTCTCCTGCCTGGCTGGCGGTCGTGAGGCGATTCGGGGTCAGCCGCCGGGCTGGCGGTGCCGGATCCGAAGCTCCAACGTATGTCTCGCGATCCTGTTGCGCCCCGTCGTTACGGCGCCGGAACGGGACGACCCCTGGCCCTCGAGGTGCTCCATGTGCCGTAACATCCGCCCCCTCTTCAACTTCAACCCTCCCGCCACCGACGAGGAGATCGGGGCGTCGGCGCTCCAGTACGTCCGGAAGGTGAGCGGCTCGACCCGGCCGTCACAGGCCAACGCGGCCGCGTTCGAGGAGGCGGCGGAGCGGGTGGCGGCGGCGACCCGTGACCTGCTGGGAGCGCTGGTGACCAGCGCGCCCCCGAAGGACCGCGCGGTCGAGGCGGAGAAGGCGCGGGCAAGGGCGACCGCGCGCTACCGGCGGGACTGAGCCGCCGGCGAGCAGGACGCCCGCCGGCCCTCGGCACGCCGGATGAGAAAAGGCCCGGTGGAGCTGAAGCTACACCGGGCCTTTGTTTCGACACTCGGTCCGCGTCAGCGGGTCACGATCTCGATGCCCTGATAGTAGTGGGCCACGATGTCGCGGTAGCTGCGGCCGCGCTCGGCCATGCCGACGGCGCCCGTCTGCGACATGCGGCAAGGAAGACGGTGCCGGCATTGGGCTCGACTCCGGCATCCTCAAGAACCCCCCGCCAGCAGACGCTCGATCTCGCGACGCCGCGTCTCCAGTCCGCGCACCCGTCCGCGCGCGCCCAGCCACGCCCCGACCGCCAGCGCGAGCATCCCGCCCCCCACCGTCGCCGCGGTGAGCGCCCCGCCCGCCGGCACCGCCCCGGAGAGGCCCAGGGCGAGAGCCCCCGCCGTGAACAGCCCGCTCATCAGGATTCCCAACGCGGCAGCCGCCACCCGGTGTGTAGCGAGGAGCACGCGACGCCGTCGCAGCACATACCCGGCGAACACCGCCCACGCAGCACCGCCCAGGAACACTCCAATCAGCGCCAGCCGCGTACGCGTAGGCAGCCCCGACTCCGTGGCCGCCAGCGCGCCGCTGACGCCCGAGACCACTAGCCCCGCCACCAGCAGCGCCGCATACCGCAGCCGCGACGGCAGCCCCAGCTCCGCGGCCAGCCGACGCCGGATCTCCTCGGCCGACCGGTCCCCACTTCCATGCACTCCGTTCATGACGATATTCCTTTCTCTTCGAGTCGGGCGCGGAGCAGACCGCGCGCGCGGTGGAGCCTCGACTTGACCGTCCC
Organism: uncultured Gemmatimonadales bacterium; assembly: GCA_963783305.1. Lineage (GTDB taxonomy): Bacteria > Gemmatimonadota > Gemmatimonadetes > Longimicrobiales > RSA9 > JAWVYT01. The sequence goes on from CAWAMW010000002.1 coordinate 71,233, forward strand.
GTGAGGCACCTCCAGCACGGCCGCCACCTCGCGCAATGAGAGCTCCTGCAGGTAGAACAGCTCCATAACCTCCCGCTCCAGGACCGGGAGCGCCTCCACCTCGGTCCGGATCTGCTCGGCCGTTCCCGACAGCGGATCCGGCGAGTGGCCCACGAGCGTGTCCACGGGGATCTCTTCCGCCACATCCGGACCCGCGTACCGCTTGCGCAGCCGGTCCATCACCGCGCCCCGGGCGACCCCGAACAGCCACGACCGCAGCCGTTCCGGATGCCGCAGCCCCGGGATCCCGCGCAGGATTCGGAGCCAGACGTCCTGCACCGTCTCCGCGGCTTCCTCGGGGTGGTGGATCCGGCGGTGGACATAGCGCGACAGCGCGCCATGCCAGCGCTCGACAAGTGCGTCGAACGCCTCCGGCTCCCCCAGTTGGCAGCGGATGGCCATGAGCTCGTCCGCCAGGACGACTCGCTCGGCCTCGGTCAGGCGCTCCGGTTCCTTCAGTCTCGGTGTTGGCATCAATGAGGTAGTCGTACGAAGCCACCGAATGGTTCACGCGGGTCGCTCACTGAGGCGCCACGCACGGAGAGGGGGCGCGTCCTCCGTGGACGCGCCCCCTCTGCATGGCGGCAGCTGCGCACCACCGCTTACCGTCGATCCGGGTCAGTCGCGGGTCTCGATCTCGATTCCGCGGTAGTAGTGCTGCAGGATGTCCTGGTAGCTGCGGCCCCGCTTGGCCATGCCTACGGCGCCAGTCTGGGACATGCCGACGCCGTGGCCCCAGCCCCCGCCGTACGCCTTCCAGCCCGTGACATCCTTGGTCCTGGAGTCGACGACGGGCTCGATGAAGAAGAGCGTGCTTCGCAGCGATGCGTGCGCTCCATTCGCGTCGAGGTAGCGCAGCGTCCAGCGGATCGCGTCCTTCTCCGCGGAGAAAGTGCCGGCGTCGGTGTCGAACTCGATCCGCCGCACGCGGCCCTGGTCGGCGCGGTCCTCGACGCGGACGCCCGTGACCTCAGTGATCGGCTCGCCGAGCGACGCGGCCAGCACCTCGGCCATCTCCTCGGCGGTCCAGTCCACGGTCCACCGGTGGTAGCGCGACCAGTCGGACTCGAAGTCGCCCTCGGCGTGCGCCCGGAGGTTGGTCGGATTGGAGTGTCGCATGAAGACCTGCACGCTCGGAACATGCTCGAGCGCCGCTCCGCGCTCCGCGTCCGGCACGCCCCGCAGATAGGGCACGGTGGCGGTATAGACGTCCTCGCTGTTGGCCGTCCAGCCACCGCTCGTGGAATGGTACAGGGTGGTGATCAGCGAGCCGTCGTGCACAGCGACCTCGCCGGCCGTGGCGTTTACCGCGGCAGTCGAGACCGGGTGCTCGCTGTCGTACCCGCCGTAGACCTGGTCACTCGTCGTCGGCAGCAGGTCGTAACCATCGGCGCTGCGCTTGCCCATGTTCGCCAGCGCGTACGTCCGCGCGGTCACGGCCTGCGCCTTCTGCGCCTCCGGCAGGCCGTACGGCACGGGGGGAAGCTCCCGCGGCACCACGCCATAGAGGTACTCCTCGAGAGGAAGCTCGTTGATCCCCGCCAGCGTGCCGCCGCTGTTGGTCCACACCTCCGCAAGGCCGCGGTAGGTGCTGCCGTTAATGGTCACAAGGCCATTGCTGGACCACAGGACGACCGGCGACTCGAGCACCTCCGTCGTGCCCTGGTGCGTGACCTCGATCTCCGTGTTCCCCACGATCGTGATCACCTTGTAGAAGGCGTCGGAGGCGGCCAGCCCGTCGGCAATCGCCTGGTTCTTGAACGCAACGCGCGCGGACCAGCCCTGGTCCTCGGTTCCGAGCAGGAGACGCCAGCAGGGGACGGAGGGGACGAACTCCGTCCGGGTTTCGTAGCCGAGGTCCCCGGCCCGCGTCAGCCAGTCATCGCGGGCCGCCTCGCCCGCGCACGAAGTCTGGAGCCAGTAGCGGCTATCGACACCGCCCTCGGAGAGCAGCCGCACCGTGGCCGCGCCGTTCGAGCCGGTGAAGAGGGTCGCGCCGCTCGCCTTGTCCGTGATGGTGTAGGCGCCGGTCGCGCCGATGGAGATCTCGGTCGCCGACGGGACCACGCCGATCCGGACATAGCCGTCGGGCGTGGACTGGAGCGACGCGTTCTCGCTCGCCCAGGGCGCGTCCGCGCTCAGCGGTCCGCGGTCATCGACGGCGGGGCCGGTCGGAGAATCCGAGCAGGCGGCCGCCAGGAGGGGCAGGAGAAGAAGGGACGCAGTTCGATGACGGAGTCTGGGGAGGATCGCCATGGGTCTCTCGGTGTTGGGGGGTCAAGTCTTGGGGGCCGGGGAGAACCTCCAAAATGAAGTCTATATCCCGATAGATCAAGGACAACGTCCCCCCGGATAGGGCGACCATCGCCATGATTCCGCCAGGCCTCGAGGAGGGCAAGAATTCCGGAGGCCCGAACGGCCATGCAACCCGCCGCGCCTCACCGAGCGTCTGATACCGTCACAGGCGTCATCGCAACCGTGTGGGCGCTCCGGCAACGAGCGAGTGGGATGGAATGAACGTGCTGAAAGAGCTGAGAGTCGCGTGGCGCGGCCTGGTGCGGACGCCGGGCTTCACGGCGGTGGCGGTGGCGACGCTGGCGCTGGGCATCGGGGCCAACACCGCGGTGTTCACGCTGGTGGACGGGGTGCTGCTGCGTCCCCTGCCCTATCCCGAGCCTGATCGGCTGGTATCGATCACGCACGAAGGGCGGGGCGGCGAGGACCAGCTGCCGATGTCGACGGGGCTCTACCTCCTGTACGGGGAGGAGGCGCGCACGCTGGAATCGCTGGCGCTCTTCCAGAGCACGGTGTCGAACTTCGTCGGCGAGGACGGCGAGGCGCAGCGGGTGGACGGAGAGCTGGTGACGCCGTCGCTCTTCGACGTTCTCGGCGTCCCACCGCGGCTCGGACGTCCGCTCCTTCCAACCGACGCGGAAGAGGGTGCGGAGCCGGTGGTGGTTCTCAGCCACGCGCTCTGGAGCACCCGGTTCGGCGGGGATCCGGGCGTCCTCGATCAGACCGTCCTCATGGACGGTGTATCCCGCCGCGTGGTGGGCGTGATGCCCGAGGGGTTCGCCCACGCGAGTGGTGACACCCGCCTGTGGATCCCGTTCCGCATCGATCCCCTGACGGCGCCGCTGGCGGCGTTCGGCGCGAATGGCATCGCGCGGCTGGCGGACGGCGCGACGGTGGAGAGCGCGCACGCGGAGCTGACGAACCTCATCGCCCGTCTCGATGAGCTGCGTCCGGACGCGGTGCAGACCATCGCGTTCATGCGTGAGGTGGATCTGGGTGCCCAGGTGGAGACGCTGAAAGACGCGGTGGTGGGCGACGTTGCCCGGACGCTCTGGACGCTGCTCGGGATGGTAGGCTTCGTGCTGCTGATCGCGTGCGCGAACGTCGCCAACCTCCTGCTGGTCCGGGCGGAAGGGCGGCAGCGGGAGGTGGCGCTCCGCCGCGCGGTGGGCGCGAGCCGCTGGGACGTGATTCGGCCGTTCCTGGCGGAGAGCTTCGCGCTCGCGGCGCTGGGCGGCGGGCTGGGCGTCGCCGTGGCGGCCGTGGCCGTCCGCACGACACTCGCATTCGCGCCCACGGATATCCCGCGCATGGATGAGGTCGGGATCGATCTGCGGGTGCTGGCGTTCACCGCCGCCATCGCCATGGCCTCCGCGGTGATCTTCGGCCTCTTCCCCGCCGTGCGGTCCGGGCGCGCCGACCTGTCGAGTCAGCTCAAGGATGGCGGTGGACGTGGCGGCACGACGGGTCGGGAGCGGCACCGGGTGCGGAGCGGGCTCGTGGTGGCGCAGGTCGCCCTCGCGCTGATCCTCCTGGTGGGGTCCGGGCTCATGCTCCGCAGCATGCTGGCTCTGCTGGCCGTGGATCCCGGGTTCGATGCGGAGGGCGTTCTTACGGTGAGCGTGGCCGTGCCGCCGGGCGAGGTGGAGGGGGCGGTGGAGACGGCCGAGTTCTTCCAGCGGCTCACCGACCGGCTGGCGGCGCAGCCGGGCGTGGTGAGCGCGGGTGCGGTGAGCGCGCTGCCGCTCACGGGGCAGCTCAGCTTCGGCGGGCACACCATCGAGGACCACCCGACACAGCCGGACGAGCTGCCGCCCATGGCGTTCGGACTGTACGCCGATCCGGGCTACCTCGAGACCATGGGGGTGGAGCTGGTGGAGGGTCGCATGCTGCAGCGCGGCGACGCGGCGAACGCGTTCCGGGGCATGGTGGTGAGCGAGAGCTATGCGGACCGATGGTGGCCGGAGGGCGGCGCGGTGGGGAAGCGGCTCCAGTGGGGCCCGGGCGAGTGGTGGGAGATCGTGGGCGTGGTGGAGGACGTCCGGCACCGAGGCCTGGCGGAAGAGAGCGAAGAGATGCTCTACCTCCCCACGTTGCTCGGCACGGCGGAGGAGCCGGTGGTGGTCCGGTCCCGCGCCATCGTGCTCCGGGTGACGGGCGACCCGGCGTCGTTCCTCCCGGTCCTCCGGCGTGAGCTGCGCGACCTGAACAGCCGCATCCCGTTCGCGAACCCGCGCACCATGCGGGAGGTGGTGGAGGCGTCGGCCGCCCAGACCTCGTTCACGATGGTGGTGCTGAGCGCCGCGTCGCTGGTGGCGCTGCTTCTGGGGGTCGTCGGGATCTACGGCGTCGTCTCGTACGTGGTGAGCCAGCGGACGCGGGAGATCGGTGTGCGCATGGCGCTCGGCGCGTCGGGCGCGACCGTCCGGCGGATGGTGGTCAGGCAGGGCGTGAAGCTCGCCGCCATAGGCGTGGCCGTGGGGCTGCTGGGCGCATTCGCCGCGACCCGCGTTCTCGAGACGCTGCTGTATGGTGTGAGCCACACCGACCTCACGACGTACGCCGCGGTGGCGGCGATGCTGGCGGGCGTGGCGGTGCTGGCGAGCTGGGTCCCGGCCCGGCGGGCGGCCGGCGTGGATCCATCGGTCGCGCTGCGGAGCGACTGACCGGGCGATTGCGGCCGGGAGTCGGAAGCCACAAGCTACTCCTCTTCCACGTGCGCAGCCCGCGCCCTGCTCGTTGCAGCCGCGCTCGGGGCGGTGGCCCTCCAACCCGCCGCGGCCGCGGCCCAGGGCGATGACGGCTACGTGGTGCGGGACCTGGCGCCCGGCGTGTTCACGGCCGTGGCGCCCGACGGGGTGCCGTCGTACCTGTTCGCGAACTCCCTCGTGGTGATGGGCGACGATGGCGTGCTGGTGGTGGACTCCGGTGATCGGCCGGAACTGGCGCACGCGCTGATCGCGCTGATCCGGGAGCGCACGGAGCGGCCGGTTCGCTGGCTGGTGAACACCCACTGGCACGGCGACCATGTGCGCGGGAACGCGGTGTTCAGGGAGGCGTTCCCGCAGGTCCGAATCCTGTCGACACCCACCACGCGGGACAGCATCGCCACGGGCGGGCCGCGGCAGGTGGCGGAGAACGTGGCGCGACAGCGCGACGCGCGGGCGCGGCTGGCGGCGATGATGGACACGGCCGACACCGCGCTCCGGGCGCGGATCCGGGTGGCCGACTCGGTGCGCCGTCGGGAGACGACCCCCGGGACGGAAACGGCTACAGCAGCCGGGTCGCCGACGTGGACGAGGTACACGGATTCATCCGCCGCGGACATCGTCTCGCTCCCAGGCGGCCACTGCGATGGGATCGAGATGATCGATGATGACGTTCTGATCGCCAGCCAGGACGACACGTCGCTCCACCTGGTGGGGCACGGCGGAGTACGCCGCGTCAACATCACCCGCGGTCGCCCCGCCGATCTGGGGATCGACACCCACCGCGGACGCGTCGCCGTCCCGTACGTTGCCCTCGGCCGCGTCGACATCTGGCCGCTCGCCCCATAGCTTCCACGCGGCACCGCAACATCACCACCGGAGCGAAAGAGATCGCCGTGGAAGGACGATCAGTGAAGTCGGCCGAGGGCATCCCCCTGGAGCCATTCGAGCGGGACACGCTGGCGCGGGTGTTCACCGACGCCGTGGACCGGTTCGGTGCCGCGGAGGCGCTCCGGTCGAAGGTGGACGGCGAGTGGGTCGGGCTGACGCACCACGAGGTGGCGGACATGGTCGGTCGGCTCGTGGCTGCGCTCCGCGCGCGGGGCGTCCACCGGGGCGACCGCGTGGCGCTGCTGGCCGAGAATCGGCCGGAGTGGGTGATCACCGACTTCGCGTGCGCCTGCGCCGGGGCGGTGAGTGTACCGGTCTACCCGTCGCTCCCGGCGGAGCAGGTGGGCGCGATCCTGGAGGACGCGGAGCCCCGTGTGGTGATCGCCTCCACGGTGCCGCAGCTCGAGAAGGTCCTGGCCATCCGCCACCGGATTCCCGCCCTCACCCACCTGGTGGTTATCGACGGGGAGCCCGGGGCTGTGGCGCCGGCAGAGACGTGGGCGGAGCTGCAGCAGACGCCAGCCGAGCCGGGGCTCGTGGACAAGGCGCGACGTGCGCGGCCGGACGATCTCGCCACCCTCATCTACACGTCGGGGACCACGGGGACGCCGAAGGGGGCCATGCTGACGCAGGGCAACCTGGCCTACATGGTCACGGCCACCCGCCAGCACGGCTCCGTGCCCGCCTCGCCGGGCGAGGTTGCGCTGTCGATCCTGCCGCTGTCCCACGTGCTCGAGCGGGCTGCGTCCCTCTACTTCTGGGACACTGGCGTGACCCTCGCCTTTGCCGAGTCCATGGACACCGTGGCCGAGAACCTCCTGGAGGTCCGGCCCCACGTCATGGTCTCGGTGCCGCGCCTCTTCGAGAAGATCCACCACAAGGTCATGGCGGGTACGGGGATCCGGGGGCGGATCGCCCGCTGGGCCGCCGACGTGGGTGGGCGAGTGGTGGATCAGCGGCTGGCCGACGCGCCCGTCTCCCCCGCGGACGGTGTGCAGTTCGGCGTTGCCGACCGGCTCGTCTTCAACAAGCTGCGAGAGCGGACGGGCGGGCGGCTTCGAGGCTTCATCTCCGGTGGCGCTCCACTGGCCGCGGACGTGGCTCGTCTGTTCTTCGCGGCGGGCATGCCCATCTTCGAGGGGTACGGTCTGACGGAAACATCGCCGGTGCTGGCAGTGAACCAGCCGGGGGCGACCCGGCTCGGCACCGTGGGCCGACCCTACCCCGGCGTGCGGCTCCACCTGGGCGACCACGACGAGATCCTCGCGCAGACCCCTGGCCTCATGCGCGGCTACTGGAAGGACCCGGATGCCACCGCCGCGGCCATCGACGATGACGGGTGGTTCCACACCGGCGACATCGGCGTGATCGATGCCGATGGCTTCGTCCAGATCACCGACCGACTCAAGGACATCCTGGTCACCGCGGGCGGCAAGAACATCGCGCCGCAGCCCATCGAGCTCCACGCCACGCGCTCGCCCTACGTGGCTCAGGCGGTGCTCATCGCCGACCGGCGGCCGTTCCCCGTCCTCCTGGTGGTCCCGGACTGGGAGCGGCTGGCGGAGTGGGCGAGCGCGGCGGGCGTCCGGGTAACCGATCGCGAGCAAGCGGCCGCGGATGACCGGGTCGTGCGGTTCATGGAGTCGCAGACGCTCGGTCGGATGGAGCGCTTCGCGCGCCACGAGACGCCCAAGCGCATCGCGGTGCTGCCGCGTGAGCTCACCATGGAGGAGGCGCTCCTGACCCCCACGCTCAAGGTCAGGCGGAGGGCGGTGGAACAGCGGTTCGCGGCCCTCATTGACCGCCTGTACGAGCCCACCCACAGTCCTCGCGACGTGGTACCGGCGGGCGGCGCGCACCACTGAGCCCACCGGCGGCGGAGTCTCAGCCGGCGCCGGGGCTCCCTCCCTCCTCGAAGAGGCTCCGCTGCTCCAGCACCATGTCGCGCTTGCGGAACTTGTCCAGGTACATGGCGCTGTCCGCGCGCCCGATGGCACTCGCGAGCGACTCGTTCTCCGCCCGCTGGACGCTCCCAACGCTCACGTCGATGCCCATGCCGGAAAGGCCGGGCACCGGACCGATCTCGGACAGCGTCTCGGCAATCCTCTCCGCGAGCGTGCAGGCATCGGTGTGGGTGGATATGCACAGGAATTCGTCCCCACCCCAGCGGAATACAACGACGTGTTCCAGTCCGGCCGAGAGGTGAGCGGCCAGGTGGGCCAGGGCGGCATCGCCCGCCGCGTGACCGCGCTCGTCGTTGATGTCCTTGAGATTGTCCATGTCGAGCATTGCCACCGCGAGCGACGGCGACTCCGCCCAGCCACGGTCCCGGGCCAATTCCTCGAATGCGCGCCGATTGAACACCCCGGTCAGCTCGTCGTAGCGGGAGACGCGCCGCAACTGGTCGTGCGCCTCCTCCAGCTCCCGGTGCAGGACGACCAGCCGGTCCTGCATGCTCCGGCTCGCGACGTGCCCCAGCGCGAACGCGAGCGAGAGGTGTCCGAACATGTCGACGTAACTGTTCAGCTGCACCAGTCGCAGGAGCGGGCCGCCGAGCGGCACGGCCACCGGAGCGCGGGTGAACGCTAAATTGTAGGTCAGCCAAAGCAGTGCGATGCCGGCAGCGGCGATGGCGGCGGGGCCGGTTCCGGCCAGGCGGTCGCCCCGGGGACCCAGCCGAGGCGTGAAGACGAGGGCGGTCGCGGCGAACAGCGGCACGATGATCGGCACCTGCCACTGGACCAGACCGTACGGATCGTACGTCATGGCGGTCGACAGTGCCGCATACCCCAGGAGGGCCAGCGCGGCGCCCGTCAGCGCCGTTGCGGGCATCCGGAACCCTCTCAGCATGAGACCGCCCAGCAGCAGGAGCCCGGCATACATGAGCTTCCCGCCCTGGTAGACGAAGTCCAACGCGTTGCTCATGGCCGACGAAGACTGGAGCGCCTGGTGATCCAGGTCCGGCAGGAAGAGATACCGCGCGAGCATGGCGGCAATGGCCACCAGCGCGGCCACCCATGCCAGGGTCCAGACGACCACCACCCCCCCGATGGCGCTGACCCGGCAGAGCAGCACGAACGCCAGCACGATCACGCTCAGAGCAGTGAGCTGTGCGGCAAGCCCGTGGACCGCCGAGAGTCCTCCGATATCGATGATGGACATGCTGCGCGCCTGAATGCGAACGACGGCGACGCTGCGAGGGCGGGGGGTCGAGCGCCGGCTCACAGTACGTGAATTTCAGTACACAATATGCACCACCGCGCCGCTCGGCCATAGCGGCTCACCCGCGTGGATGCGCCGCACAGCATCGACGATCACGGCGAGCCGGCCCCTCCCCCTCTGGGGGGTCCCGCGACGTCAGGCGCCGTCAGCCGCCTCGTCGTCGTCCACCTCGAAAGGGGGACGGTCAGGGATCGGCCCGACCGTGGAATACGCTCGCCGAATCCAGCCCCGCCGCCTGGCCCTGGAGCTCGAGGAACTGCCCCACCACCAGGCGCGGGATCACCCGGCCGTACGAGGTGCTGCCCCCTTCACGGTACCGGTGCTGCCCCTGATTGACGCCGACAACACGGCCTTCCAGATCGAACGTCGGCCCACCGCTGACACCGGGGAAGAGGAAGAGGTCCACCTCGAGGACGTTGGTGGACGGATCACCCGGCTCGAGTGTGCGGTACCCGCTGCTGAACCCCGCCGTGAACCGGCGAAACACCGTGTACTCGCTCGTCACGGCCGCCCGCGCGGTGTCCACCACCCCTCCCTCCGGGAGGCCGTACCCGATGGTGGCCAGCGGCCAACCCATGGGCACGTGGCCGTCGCTCCAGCGGAGAGGAACCAGCGAGGTGTCGGCAATCGCCAGCAGGCTGAGGTCGCGCTCCACGTCCAGCGCCAGCACCCGCGCCGGGTAGAGCGTGGATCCCGTGTCGGTCTGCACCAGGACGTGCAGCCGCGGCACAAGCGTGGAGTCCCCTCGCACGACCACGTGCGCGTTGCTCAGCAGCACACCGTTTCGCCCCACCACGAAGGCCGTGCCCACCGGGCCGAACGCCGTGAGATCAACGCCGAGCGCCGGCTTGCTCCCCCAGACCGAGTGCACCGAGGACCGCACCCGCTCCGCCGCCACCGTCCAGTTCCCGACCCCGGGCGTAGACTCCCCCTCCGACGGCCCGGCCTCACCCCCGGCGCAGCCCGCCCACAGCACCACCGCCCCCACGACCCACAGCCGATTGATCAGCCCCAAGGCCGCGCCCACGCCCGTCCGCGCGCGCCGCTCCCGCTTCCTCGTCCCGCTCGTGTTTGCGCTCATGATCGGGAATGGTACGCACGCACCCGCACAAAAGAAAACGGGCTGCCATGAAGGCAGCCCGTTTAAACTCGGAGATCAGGGGCGAGGACAGCGCCCGGCCGGCGCACGGAAGGCGCCAAGGAAGCCGGAATCCCCCCCAGAATGACTTGCGTCGCGCTGTCGCTCGACACCCTTCACTCACGAGATATTTCCTGCTGTGAGGCACCCGAACTGGCGTGCCGCCACCATTGACTATATGGTCAACACCCAGAGTCTAACACGCACTGATCGATGGGTCAATAGGGGGCCAATGCCAGGTCAGAGACTGCCGGAAGAAGAGCGCAGGGATGAGATCCTGACGGGTGCGTTCCAGGTGGCGGTACGGGACAAGCTGCGGGGGCTGACCATGAGCGCGGTGGCGCAGGAGGCCGGGGTAAGCAAGGGGCTGGTCTTCTTCCATTTCGAAGGGAAGGAGGCGCTGCTGCTGGCGTTGCTGGACTGGTTGCTGGAGGGGGGTCCACGGGTGGAAGTGCCGCCGTCGCTGAACCTGGATGAACGATCCCACCCGGCCCGGCGGCTGGTGGGGCTGCTGCGGCACCAGGTAGCGTTGCTGCCGCGTCGTCGTCAGCGGGTCGAGCTGTTCCTGGATTTCTGGGTGATGGGCACGACGCTGCCGGAGGCGCAGCTGCGGATCCGGGACGCGTTCGAGCGGTACCGTTCGGAGTTCCTGCCGTACACACGTCCGGTGGTGGAGGCGCTGCCGGGCCGGTTCGACGCCGACGGAGCGGAGGGTCTGTCGGGTGTGATCGTGAGCTTCATCCAGGGTTGTGCGCTGCAGCTGATCGCGGACCCGGACCGGTTCGATGTCGATCAGTACATGCGGGCGGTGGAAGGACTGGTATTGCGCGAGTACGGCCAGCTCTCCGACTGATGCGACGGTTCGAGCCCGCGCGGTGGCTGTGGAACCCGCACGTACAGACGATCGCCGGCAAGCTGCTGCGGCCGGCGCTGGATGTGCCGCTGCGCAGGGAGCGCCTGGAGACTCCGGACGGCGATTTTCTGGACCTCGACCACGCTGGCGACGCCGATGGGATCGCGGAGTCGGCGCCGGTGGTGGTCGTGCTGCATGGACTCGAGGGTGCGAGCACGCGGCGGTATATGGGCACGACGTACCGGGCTCTCATGGCGCGCGGGCTCCGGCCGGTCGGCATGAACTTCCGCGGTTGCAGTGGTGAGCCGAACCGCACGGCGCGGGCGTACCATTCCGGGGAGACGGGAGACCTGCGATTCGTGCTGGATACGCTCCGCTCGCGGGCCGCCGGTCCCCTTGGACTGGTGGGCTATTCTCTCGGGGGCAACGTGACGCTGAAGTTTCTGGGCGAGGCGGGCGCATCGGGGCGCGTGCGAGGGGCGGGCGAGAGGGGCGAGGTGGGGGAGGCGGCGGAGGACCTGGTCTCCGCGGCTGCCGCTGTGTCGATCCCATTCGACCTGCGCGCCGGAGCCCGCGCACTGGAAGATTCGGTAATGGGTCGCTGGATCTACACCCGCTACTTCATGCGCAATCTGCGCCCGAAGATGCTGGCGAAGGGCGCGCTGGCGGCGAGCGCATGCGACCTGGACGCCGTGCGGCGCTCCCGTACCATCCGCGAGTTCGACGACGCCGTCACCGCCCCGATCTTCGGCTTCGAAAGCGCCGCGGGCTATTACGCCAGCGAGAGCTCTCATCAGTATATCCCCGGCATTCGAGTGCCGACCCTCGTGGTCCACTCGCGGGACGACCCGTTCCTCCCCGCCGACGCCATCCCCGAGGCCGCCCTCGCCGCGAATCCCGCCACCACAGCCCTCATCACCGAGCGCGGCGGCCACCAGGGCTACATAGCGGGGTCCATCCTTCGTCCGCGCTTCTGGGTGGAGGAGGTGGTGGCGGACTTCATGAGGGCGCGGCTCACGTAGTCGCCCCCCGCTCCTCGCCCGTGCACCCCCTTGACCGTCTCGGCCTGGCCATCTATCCTCCGGGACCATGACGAACGCGATCCAGATGAACCGGCATCACCATCATCATCACGGCCCGACGGGCTACGGTGGTGGCGTGCGTTCATGATCTAGACCGACCAAACAGCGCGCTGGCCAACGTGGCCCGTCCGAAACGGACGGGCTTTTTTTGTGCCCTCCGTCGTCGTCCGGGCCGAGACCGCCACGCTACTGACAACCACGACTGAGAGCCGAGACCAGGAGCCAATGCCGACCACGACCGTTCGATCCCCGAGATCGCCATCCCCGTCCGCGCGCAGCGACGAGCGGCTGCGTATCGCCCTCCCCAACAAGGGCCGGTTGGCCGATGAGGCGCTGGAGCTCCTGGCCCGCGCCGGCCTCGAGCCCTCGGCCACCCACCAGCGCTCGCTGCGCGCGGAGCTCGGCGACGACTTCACCGCCCTCTTCGTCCGCGCCCGGGACATCCCCGAGTTCGTGGCGGACGGTGCGGCGGACCTGGGGATCACCGGGAGCGACCTGGTGACGGAGTCGGTGCGCTCGCTGGACACGCTGCTGGCGCTCGGCTTCGGCCGCTGCCGGCTGGCGGTGGCGGTGCGCGACGAGACGGAGCTGGCGGACGCGGCCGGGCTTCCCGACGGAACCCGCGTCGCCACATCGTTCCCGCGCACCGCGGAGCGGTTCTTCGCGGAGCGGGGCCGCAGCGTGGAGCTCGTGCCGGTGAGCGGCGCCGCGGAGATCGCGCCGCACATCGGGGTGGCGGACGTGATCGTGGACCTGGTGAGCACCGGGTCGACACTGAAGATGAACGGGCTGCGCGAGTTGGAGACCATCGCGGAGGCGGAGGCGGTGCTGGTGAGCCGAACGGGCTTCACGCAGGGCGAGTGGGGCCCGCGGACTCTGGAGCTGGTGGCGGCGCTCGAGTCCGTGCTGCGGGCCCGGGGCAAGCGGTACCTCATGGCCAACGTGCCGCGTGCGGCCCTCGATCGGGTGAAGGAGGTGCTGCCCGGCCTGAACGGTCCCACCATCGTCGATGTCATGAACGCCGGCGAGCACGTGGCCGCGCACGCGGTGGTGGACCGCGCGGAAGTCTACCGTACCATCGCTGCGCTGAAGGCGCTCGGCGCCGAGGGGATCCTGGTCACCAAGATCGAGAGGCTGATGCCATGATCCCCATCCAGCGACTCACGTCCCTCGACGACGTCGCCCTCGACCGCCTCCTGGTCCGCGGCCGCACCGGCGACCCGAACGTGACGGCCACCGTGGCCGGTCTCCTCGCCGAGATCCGCCGGGACGGCGACCGTGCCCTTCGCACGCAGACCGCCCGTTTCGACGAGGTGGAACTGGACGCGCTCGAGGTGCCGCGTGATGCGTGGATCCGCGCCCTCGACGCGCTCGACCCGGCGCTACGCTCGGCGCTGGAATCCTCGGCGCTGGCCATCCGTCGATTCCACGCCGCACAGGCGCCCGCGCCACTGGAGCTGGAGGTGGCGCCGGGACTCGTGCTCGGCCGGCGACCCGACCCACTCCGCACCGTCGGCGTGTACGCACCCGGCGGGCGGGCGGCCTACCCCAGCAGCGTGCTCATGGGCGTGGTCCCGGCCCGGGTGGCGGGTGTCGACCAGGTGGTCGTCTGCTCACCGCCCGCGACCAACGGGCTTCCCTCTCCGCTCGTCATGGCCGCGTGCGCCGTGGCCGGCGCGGATCGCCTCTTCGCCCTCGGCGGCACCGCAGCCATCGGCGCCCTCGCCTTCGGCACTGAGACGGTGCCAGCCGTCGACCGCATCGTCGGGCCCGGGAACGCCTACGTGATGGAGGCGAAGCTCCAGGTGAGCACCGTCACCGGCATCGACTCGCCCGCGGGACCCTCCGAGCTCCTCGTGATCGCGGATGAGAGCGCGGATGGGGAGACGGTGGCCACCGAGTTGATCGCTCAGGCCGAGCACGACCCGGACGCCGCGGTGGTACTGGTCGCCACCAGCCTCTCGGTGGCCGAGGACACCGCGCGGGCGCTGGAGCATCTGGTTCCGGCCACCCCGCGCCGGGAGATCGTGGAGGCCTCGCTGGCCACCGCCGGCGCCCTTCTCGTCGCCGACTCCATGACCCTGGCCACCGAGTTCGCCGAGCGCTACGCCCCGGAACACCTGCTGGTGCTGACCGACGCGCCACGAGAGACGCTCGCGGCCGTACGGTGCGCCGGCACCGTATTCCTGGGGCCGCGCAGCTCCGTGGCGTTCGGCGACTACGCCACGGGCGCCAACCACGTCCTGCCCACGGGCGGGCTCGCGCGCTCGTACAGCGGCCTGTCTGTCGATGACTTCGTCCGCTGGACCACGTGGCAGGAGGTGGGTCCTGGCGCCGCCGCGCGGCTCGCCGACGTGGCGGGGCGACTCGCCGACGCCGAGGGGCTCCCGGCGCACGCCGCCGCCGCCCGCCGCGCCGGGACCTACGATGGCAGCGTCGAGACCACTCGCCCGGAGCTGGAGCCACGGCCGGCGTATCGTACCATGCGGCGCTACGACCCCGCCCGACCGGAGCTGGATCTGGACCTCAGCGCCAACACGAACCTCTGGGGCGCGTGCCCGGCGGCGTTGGACGCGCTGAGCGCGCCGCGGCCGCTCACCAGCTATCCGGCCGTGTACGCGGATCCGCTCAAGTCGGCCATCGCCCGCGCCTGGACCGTGGACATCGATCAGGTCGTCACCGGCTGCGGCTCCGATGACCTCATCGATTCGGCGATCCGCGCGTTCTGCGGGCCGTCCGCCACCGTCGCCTTCCCCGCGCCCACCTTCCCGATGGCGGACGCGTTCACGCGGATGAACGATGCGACGCCGCGCCCTGTGGCGCTCGGGCCGGATGGCGATCTGGACCAAACCGCCATGGCCTCACTGGCCGCCGCGGATCTCGTCTACCTGTGCCGGCCCAACAACCCAACGGGCGCACTGATCCCCCGTGACCGGGTGAGGGATCTCCTGGAACGGGCGCGCGGCCTCGTGCTCATCGACGAGGCCTACGGCGAATACGCCGGCGAGTCGCTGCTGGACCTGGCGCTCGGGTCCGGCCGCGCCGTGGTGCTGCGCACGTTCTCCAAGGCCTACGGGCTGGCGTCGCTCCGGGTCGGCTACGCGCTCGGGCCCCAGCCGCTGATCTCCGCCATCGAGCTGTCCCGCGGGCCGTACAAGGTGAACGGCCCCGCGGAGCAGGCTGCTGCCGCAGCCATGACTGGTGGCGCGGCATGGGTCCGCGAGATCGTGACCGAGACCCGAACGAATCGCGAGCGGCTCGCTGGCGAGCTTCGGAGCCGCGGCCTGCGAGTCCACGAGAGCGCCGCCAACTTCGTCCTCTCCGATGTGGCACCCGGGATGAGCCCGACCATCAAGGCCGGACTGGCGGAGCGCGGCGTCGGTGTGCGCGCGTTCGAGGATCCGGCCGGCGACTCCCTCCGCATCACCATCGCACCGTGGCCGCTGATGGAGCGATTCCTGGACGCGCTCGACGAGGTGCTCGCGAGCGCCGTGGGCCCGGCGGCTTCCACCGGATCGGCACGCGCACTGACCGCCGACCTGGAGGCGCTGCCATGAACCTCGTCCTTTTCGACTACGGCACCGGCAACCTGCACAGTCTGCGGAAGGCGCTGGAGCGGCAGGGCGCGTCGGTGACGGTCGCCGCCGGGCTGGAGGGTGCGGACGCGCTCGTGCTGCCCGGTGTGGGCGCGTTCGGCGCCGCGGCCCGGCGGCTCGCGCCCCATCGGGACCGGATCCGCGCCGCCGCGGCCGACGGCCTCCCGGTGCTCGGCATCTGCCTCGGCATGCAGCTCCTCATGGACGGGAGCGAGGAGGGCGCGGGCGCCGGTCTGGGCCTCGTGCCCGGGACCGTCCGTCGGCTCCGTACGCGGCGCGTTCCGCACATGGGCTGGAACGACGTCGCCGGGGACGACCCGCTGCTCCGTCCGGTTTCCGGCGAGCGCTTCTACTTCGCCAACAGCTTCATCGCCGAGCCGGCCGACCCCGCCGACGCCATCGGCTGGACCACGCACGATCAGGAGCGGTTCCCGTCGGCGCTGCGCCACGGAGCGGTGGTAGGCTTCCAGTTCCACCCGGAAAAGAGCGGTCGGGCTGGACTCCGGCTCCTCGGAGCGTGGGTGGACTCGCTGCGCTCGCCGGAGGGGTCGTGAAGATCTTCGCGGCCATCGACCTGCGCGGCGGAGCGGCGGTCCAACTCGTGGGCGGCGACCCCGGCAACGAGCCAATCCGGCTCCCGGACCCCGCCGTCGTCGCGCGCCGCTGGCTCGATAGCGGGTTCCGCCACCTCCACGTGGTGGACCTGGACGCCGCCCTCGACGCCGGAGACAATCGCGAGGCCATTGCCGCCATCGCCGAGGTCGCCGCCATCGGCGCTGCGTCCGGCACAGCCACGCTCCAGGTCGGCGGCGGCGTCCGTGATACCGACGCCATCGAGCGCCTCCTCGACCTCGGAGCCGACCGCGTCGTGGCGGGAACCCGGGCGGTGGAGGACCGGGCGTGGCTGAAATCGGCCGCGGCCCGATTCCCCGGCCGGATCGTCGTCGCCGCCGACGTACGCGATGGCAGGATCGTGACCCGCGGCTGGACCGAGACCACGAATCGCGATGCGGCCGCGTTCATCAGCGCCCTGGACACGCTGCCCCTCGCCGGCGTGCTGGTGACCGACGTCGGTCGCGAAGGCCAGCAGGCCGGGATCGACATCGACCGGTTCCGGAGCCTCACCGCCGCCACCCGTCACCCGCTCATCGCCGCGGGCGGTATCACCGACCCCGTCGACCTCGGCGCACTGGCCGGTGCGGGCGTCGCCGGCGCCGTGCTCGGCATGGCACTCTACTCCGGCCGGCTCGATCCGGCCGCCGCACTGAACTTCGAGGAGACCCGATGAGCACGCTCACACGAGAGACGAAGGAGACCCGCGTCCGGGTGACGCTGGATCCCGCGACCGACCCAGCGACGGCTGGCGGACCCGGCATCAACGCCGGGGACGAGTTTCTGAGCCACATGCTCACCGCGTTCGGCCGGTACTCCGGTCTCGGTCTGGCCGTGGAGGCCACCGGTGACCTGAAACACCACCTGGTCGAGGACGTGGCCATCACCCTCGGCGCGGTCCTCGAGCGCGACACGCCCGGCACCTGCGTCCGCTACGGTGAGGCGACCATACCCATGGACGACGCGCTGGTGCAGGTCGCGCTGGACGCCGGCGGGCGGCCCCACTACGAGGGCGACCTGCCCAGCGACCTGTACGACCACTTCTTCCGGTCGCTCGCGCTCAACGCCCGCTGGACCGTTCACGTCCGGGTGATCCGCGGCCGCGACCGCCACCACATCGTGGAGGCCGCGTTCAAGGCGCTGGGACTCGCCGCCCGGGAGGCGCTGACGGTGACCGGCGCCGTATTCAGCACCAAGGGCTCGGTGGCGCTGCAGTGGGAGGAGGTCCCGGATGCTGGCTAGACGGGTCGTCGTATGCCTCGATGTCGATGCCGGCCGCGTAGTGAAGGGCGTGCGCTTCAACGACCTCCGGGACGTGGGCGACCCCGCCGAGCTCGCCGCGCGCTACGAAGCGGAGGGCGCCGATGAGATCGTGTTCCTCGACATCACCGCCTCGGTGGAGAAGCGGTCCACGACGCTAGAGACCGTGCGACGCACCGCCGAGCGCCTGTTCATCCCGCTGACCGTGGGCGGCGGGATCCAATCCATCGAGGACGTGCAGGAAGTGCTTCGCGCCGGCGCCGACAAGGTGGCCCTCAATACCGCCGCCGTGGAGCGCCCCGAGCTGATCTCCGCCGCCGCCGACCGCTTCGGCGCGCAGTGCGTCGTGGTGAGCATCGACGCCGCGCCCGTGGATGCCACCACCGACGAGCCGGGCACCGGCTCGTTCCCGTCCGGCTACCGCGTCTTCACCCACGGCGCACGCACGCCCACGGAGCTCGACGCCGTCGAGTGGGCCATCCGCTGCGCCCGGCTCGGCGCCGGCGAGATCCTCCTCACCGCCATCGACCGCGACGGCGTCCGCCGCGGCTACGACCTCGAACTGACCCGCGGGATCGCCGAGGCCGTCCCTGTCCCCGTCATCGCCAGCGGAGGCGCCGGCACCCCCGCGCACTTCCCGCCCGCCTTCAACCAGGCCGGCGCCGAAGCTGCCCTGGCCGCCGGCATCTTCCACGACCGCCTCGTCTCCGTCGCCGAGGTCAAGGAAGCCCTCCGCACCGCCGGCATAGAGGTCCGCAATCCACCGGAGGAGCGTAATCCGTGATCTGTAATCCGTAATCTGTAACCTGTGATCTGTAACCTGTAATCTGTAACCTGTAATCTGTAACCTGTGATCTGTAACCCGTATTCTGTAATCCCTGATCCCTGCACCCATACCCATGCCGAATCCATCAACCTCCGATCCTGACACCTCCACGCCCTGGCGCCACGAACTCGACGTGGCCATGGACGCCGTCTGGGCGGCGGGCCGCGTGACCCTCCGCTGGTTCCAGGCGGGCGTGGAGGCCCAACGGAAGTCCGACCGCTCACCCGTGACCATCGCCGACCGCGAGGCCGAGCGCGTCATGCGCGAGCTGCTGCGGGAGCGGTTCCCCGGCGATGGCATCCTGGGGGAGGAGCACGGCGAGGACGCCGGCACTTCCGGCCGCCGCTGGATCCTGGACCCCATCGATGGCACCCGCTCGTTCGTTCACGGCGTCCCCCTGTACGGCGTGATGGCCGCCCTCGAGTCCGACGGCGAGCCCGTCCTCGGCGTCCTCCACTTCCCCGCGCTCGGCGAGACCGTGGCCGCCGCCCGCGGCCTCGGCTGCCGCTGGAACGGCCGCCCCTGCCGGGTCTCCGAGACCACGGACCTGGAGGATGCCCTCGTGGTCACCTCCGGCGATGCCCGGCCCGACGACCCGCGCTCCACCGGCCTCTCCCGTCTCGCCCAGCGCGCCGACACCTTCCGCACCTGGGGCGACTGCTACGGGTACGCCCTCGTCGCCACCGGCCGCGCCGACGCCATGCTCGACCCCGTCCTCGCCGTCTGGGACGCCGCCGCCGTCCGCCCTGTCATCGAGGAGGCGGGCGGCGTGTTCACCGACTGGGACGGCACGGAGTCGCACCGCTCCGGCCACGCCATCGGAACCAACGCCCGGATCGCCCAGGCGGTCCGCGAGGAGGTACGGAAATGACCCTCGACTTCACCGCCGGAGCCCTGGATTTCGCCAAGGGCGGCGGCAGCGTGCCCATCATCGCGCAGCACTATCTGACGGGCGAGGTCCTCATGCTCGGATACGCCACGCCGGAGGCGCTGGACACCACCGTGCGAACCGGGCAGTTGACCTTTCACTCCCGCTCCCGTAACGCGCTCTGGACCAAGGGGGAGACGAGCGGAAACACCCTGCGGGTCGTATCGCTCCACGCCGACTGCGATGCCGACACCGTCCTCGCCCGCGTCCACCCGGCCGGCCCCACCTGCCACACCGGGCAGTGGAGCTGCTTCGGCGACGGAGCCCCGACGCTGCCGGCGCTGGCCGCGACGCTGGAGTCTCGCCGCGGCGCCGACCCCGGTACCAGCTACACCGCGCGCCTCCTCTCCGACCGGAACCTCCGCCTGAAGAAGCTGGGGGAGGAGGCCGCCGAGCTTGCGGTGGCGTGCGCGGACGAGGACATCGAGCGCGTCCGGGATGAAGCGGCCGACGTCGTCTATCACACGCTGGTTGCAGCGCTCGCCGCGGGGGTAAGCGTCGATCAGGTGCTGGAGGCGCTCGACGAACGGCGAAGCTGAGACCGCCCGGCCGGCGAAGTCCACCGACCCGATCGGGTCCTACTCCACGCGGGGCGGGCGCGGGTGCACGATGATGCGATAGAGGATCAACAGGACCACGGAGCCGAGCACCGCGATCGCCAGTGACTTGAGGTCGAAGCCGGTGACCTCGCCCCACTGGAACACGGTTGTCCCGAGAAAGCCGCCCAGCAGCGCGCCCACCACACCGATCGCGATGGTCACGAGGCACCCCCCGGGGTCCTTGCCGGGCATGATGAGCTTCGCGATTCCGCCGGCGATCAGGCCCAGCACGACCCATGTCAGGATGTTCATTGGTGACTTCCCTCCCCGCAGTTCTCCGCTCCAACACGTACAGCGTCGCGCCCACAGCGGCAACCCGCGGGTCAGCGGCACCGGAGGTGCTGGCAGGGGTAGCACGCCGCTCGGCACCTGCACTACACTACGCTACGCGAGCCGACCGACCGTGCAAGCCGTGAGCCCGCGCATGGCCCGAACGAAGCGCTGAATGCCCGCAACCGAGATCAAGCCGGCCCACGAGGAGGAAGCCCTCGGGAAGGCCTACGACGCCCAGCTGATGCGACGGCTCCTGGACTACCTGAAGCCGTACCGTTGGAAGGTGGTCCTCGGCGTCGCCATCCTGCTGGTGGTGGCGGGCCTCGAGCTGCTCGGTCCCTACCTGACCAAGGTCGCTCTCGACAGCGCCATCCCTGAAGGCGACCTCGCGCAGCTCGGGCTCCTGGCCGGCGCGTTCTTCGCCGCCCTCCTCCTCACCTTCTTCCTGGAGTACGCCCAGCAGATCCTCACGACATGGCTCGGACAGCGGATCATGTTCGACCTGCGCCGTCAGGTGTTCGGTCACCTGCAGCACCAGAGCCTGCGCTATTTCGACCGCAACCCCGTCGGCCGCCTGATGACCCGCGTCACCAATGACGTGGAGGTCCTGAACCAGCTTTTCAGCTCCGGTATCGTCACGGTGTTCGGCGACGTGTTCACGCTCATCTTCATCGTCGGCGTGATGCTCTGGATGGACTGGCGCCTCGCACTCGTGGCCTTCGCCGTCATGCCGTTCGTGATCCTCGTCGCATTCGTGTTCCGCGCCAAGGTCCGCCAGGCCTACCGCGACATCCGCGTCCGCCTGGCCCGCATCAACGCCTACCTCCAGGAGCGCATTACCGGCGTGGCCGTGGTCCAGCTCTTCGGCCGGGAGGACAGGACCACGGCGAAGTTCAGCGAGATCAACCGCGACCACCTCGAGGCGCACCTCCGCTCCATCACCTACTACGCCCTCTTCTTTCCCGTCATCGAGGTGCTCACCACCATCGCCCTCGCCGCCATCCTGGTGTACGGCGGCGGGCGGCTCATGGATGGCACCGTGTCCGTGGGCGTGGTCACCGCATTCCTCATGTATGCCCGGCGTTTCTTCCGACCCATCCAGGACCTGTCGGAGAAGTACAATATGCTCCAGGGCGCCATGGCCAGCAGCGAGCGAATCTTCAAGCTGCTGGACAGCGAGCCCAGCGTCCGGGACCCCGACGTCCCCGACCACCTCCCGGAGCCCGGCCGGGGCGAGATCGAGTTCCGCAACGTCTGGTTCGCCTACACCCGCGACCAGGAGGACGACGACTGGGACTGGGTCCTCAAGGACGTCAGCTTCGTCGCCCGCCCCGGTGAGCGCCTCGCCGTCGTGGGACACACCGGCGCCGGAAAGACGACGCTCATCAACCTCCTCATGCGCTTCTACGAGCCCCAGAAAGGGGAGATCCTCTTCGACGGCGTGCCCATCCAGCGCGTCACCCAGCGGGAGCTCCGCGAGCGCATCGGCCTCGTCCTTCAGGATGTCTTCCTGTTCAGCCGGAGCGTCGAGTACAACATCCGCCTCGGTCGCGATGATATTGACGACGCCCGCATCCGGCAGGCCGCCGCCCGGGTCGGCGCCGACCGCCACATCGAACGGCTCCCACGCGGCTACGAGGAGCCCCTCGGTGAGCGCGGCACCAACCTCTCCGTCGGCCAGCGCCAGCTCCTGTCCTTCGCCCGCGCCCTCGCCTTCGATCCGCTCGTCCTCGTCCTCGACGAGGCCACCAGCTCCGTCGATTCCGAGCTCGAGCACCAGATCCAGGAGGCCCTCGAGCGACTCCTCGAAGGCCGCACCTCCCTCGTCATCGCACACCGCCTCTCCACCGTACAGAGCGCCGACCGCATCCTCGTCTTCCACCACGGCGAGCTCCGCGAAGCCGGCACCCACGCCGAGCTCCTGGACACGGGCGGGCTGTATGCGAGGTTGTATGAGTTGCAGTTTGTGGCGGTTTAGCGGCGTGGCTCGCTGCGCTCGCAGGGTGGCTCGCTGCGCTCGCAGGGTGGCTCGCTGACGCTCGCAGGGTGGCTCGCTGACGCTCGCAGGGTGGCTCGCTGACGCTCGCAGTATGGCTCGCTGACGCTCGCAGGGGGTCAGGGGGGACGGGATCTGGCCCAGGTGATCAGGCGGTTCAGGTCGAGTTTGATATCCTTGAGCCGCCGGAGCCCCTCATCGATCAGGGGAGGCGGAAGGGCCCGGGCCGCGGCGAGGCCGCCCAGGCAGCGCTCACACTCACCGCAGGAGCGGTAGGCGTACCGGAAGAACCGCTTCTTGTCTCCCGTGCTGCTCTCGTCCAGCCCCTCCCCAACGTTCGCAAGCGCAGAGACCGCCGCCCGCCTCAACTGATCATTCACCTCCGACCAGTGCCCCCCCAGAGCCCGCTCCACCCGATCACAGAACCCCAGCAGCTCCCCCGCCAGCCGCGCCACCCGGTATCTCTCCCCCATCGCCCCCTCCTTTCCATGCCTCCACAACCTCCCTCTCCCCCCAGGGCACCTCCATAGCCCAACGCGCCATCTCTCCCCTGCGAGGCGCAGCCGAGCCACCCTGCGAGGCGTAGCCGAGCCATACTGCGAGGCCCAGCCGAGCCATACTGCGAGGCGCAGCCGAGCCATACTGCGAGGCCCAGCCGAGCCATACTGCGAGGCGCAGCCGAGCCATACTGCGAGCCAAAGGCGAGCCACCCTGGCTCACTTCTTGCCCCTCCGCACCACCACGAGAACGCCGGAAATCGACCCGGCCAAACACCAGGCCCGCCATGCCGGAAACGATCCTGATTGTGGACGATGACCCCGACTCGCTCGACATCGTCCGAACGTTCCTCGAGTCGCGCGGATATGACGTCCATATCGCTCGCGACGGGAAGTCGGGCCTCGCGAAGCTCGAAGAAGTGGAGCCGTCGCTCGTCCTTCTCGACGTGATGATGCCCGGCATGGATGGCTGGCAGGTCGCCCGCGTGATCAAGAACCACCCGGAGCACGGCGACACCCGGGTGGTCATGCTCACCGCCCGCAGCGGGTTCAACGACAAGCAGGAAGGGCTACGGTCCGGGGCCGATGATTATATCGTCAAGCCGATCCGGTTGGACGAACTCGCGGCCCGGGTCGAGAAGAACCTGGAGGCGCGGGCGAAGCTGACGTGAAGATCCTCAGCCGCATCGAAGACCCCGAGCTGCGCGATCAGCTCGACCGGGTCGCGCAGCGAATCAAGGCAGAGGTATCGGACAGCTCTGAGGCCTCTTCCCCCGGCACGGGCGCGGCGGCCTCGACCGTCCTCTTCGTCGAGATGCCCGCCGACCGATGTCTCAACGGCGTCGAGGAGGAGGCGAAGCGCGTGGGCGCGGCCCTCCTGATCGCGTGCCGCGACATGGAGGATTGCAGTGCCGCGGCCCTCTCACGCGCCGACGAATGGGTCCTCCTGCCCTCCTCCGAGGCGGAAATCGAGGCGCGACTTGGAACCGCGCGGCAGCGGGCGCTGGCCCGGGCGGTGTCGAATGCCGACCATGATGGCGATGTCGCCGAGTTCCTCCGCTACGAGGAGCTGCTCCACGATCGTCTCACCGGCTTCCCCACGCTCCCCGTCATGCTCGAAAAGGCGCGCGAGATCCTGGAGCGGCGCGGTGAGCTGACCATCCTCTACATCCAGTTCGTCTGGTACGAGAAGATCGAGGAGATCTACGGCTGGCAGAAGCTGGACGGCGTCCTCGAGTCCACCGCGGAGGGTGTCGAGCAGTTCTATCGTCAGCACCATCCCGAGGCCGACAGCCAGATGATGGTCAGCCACATCGGCGACGACGACTTCATCCTCTTCACCGAGCATCCGAAGGCGAGTGACTCCACCCAGCCGGAGCAGGCGCTGAAGGACCTCACGCAGCGCCTGGAAGGCTTCCTGCGCCAGAAGCTCGAGAACGACCACTCCGAGGACATCGCATCTCTCTGCGGCATCTACGTAGGAGCGGCGACCATCTTCCGGAACCCCAAGATCCGGATGGAGCGGCTGATCTACCGCGGTATCCGCGAAGCGTCGCAGGCTGCGCGGGGCGCCAAGGAATGGGAGCGGACGCGGAAGATCAGCGACCTGAAGACGCTGCTCCGGGAAGGGGCGGTCTTCATGGAGTACCACCCCATCATCGTCACCGCGACCGAGGAGATCTACGGCTACGAGGCGCTCGCCCGGGGCCGCCGCCCGGGGCTCCGATCCCCCGAGGTCCTTCTGGACGTGGCCAGCGAGGCCAACCTCCTCTGGGAGCTCTCCCGCCTCTTTCGCAAGCGCGCCGTGGAGGGAATCAATGGGCTCCTGGGCGAGGACCAGTACCTGTTCATGAACGTGGATCCGCACGACTTCAACGATCCGGATTTCCGCGACCTGACGCCGGAAGCGCTCGGAGTGGAGAACCCCGACCGCATCGTGCTGGAGATCACCGAGCGCACCGCCATCAGCGACTACCCGCAGTTCAAGGAATACCTCGCGGCATTCCGCGAGCGCGGGTTCCGTTTTGCCGTCGATGACGCCGGCAGCGGGTATGCCGGTCTCGGCTCGATCGCCAATCTCGATCCCGACTACATCAAGCTCGACATCTCGCTTATTTCCAACATCGACACCAACTTCATGAAGCAGAACCTGGTGCAGACGATGGTGAAATTCGCCCGGGACAACGACGTTATGGTCGTGGCGGAGGGCGTCGAGCGACGCGAGGAGTTCGAGATCGTGAAGGAGATCGGCGTTCACCTGACCCAGGGCTTCCTCTTCCACAAACCCCGCCAGTCCGGCATCGAGCAGTGAGCCGGAGCGGGCAGACCCAGAGCCCGTGACCGCCTCTACCGCACAGCCACAGACCGCCTCCTACACGGCCCGTCGCGACGACGCCGTGGCTCATCGCGACAGCCTCGCCCGTCGCGCCCGATCCATCAGCAACCTGCGACTGCTCGCGTTCCTGGCGGGCCTCGGCGGCCTCGTCTGGGCCGAAGCCCGGCCGGAGCACGGGGCCGCCGCCCTCGTCGTCGCAGCCGTCGCAGCCGTCTCCTTCTTCGTTCTCATCGGCATCCACTCCCGCCTGAAGCAGCGCGAGCGCTGGGCCGCCGAGATGGCCGCGGTCAACCAGGAGGGGATCGACAGGATCGCCCGCGAGTGGGATTCGCTGCCCAGCGTTGCACCCGCGGGACCGCCCCGCCACGGCTACGCCCACGACCTGGACGTCTTCGGGCACGGCTCTCTCGCCCGGTATTTCGGAACGGCGGGAACCGCCCTCGGGAAGGCGCGGCTCCACGAATGGCTGCTGGCCCCGGCCGGTGTGGAGACCGCTCGTCGCCGGCAGGAATCCGTGCGCGAGCTCGTGCCGCTCCTCGATTTTCGACAGGAGCTCCAGGTATCCGGGCGTCTGACCGAGGACCCCGACCCCGCGGCGCTGGACGCGTTCCTGGACTGGGCGGAAGACGACCCCTGGCTACTCCGGCGGCCCTGGCTCGTCTGGCTCTCGCGTCTCCTCCCGCTGGCCACGCTCCTCCTCCTCGTGCTCTACCTGGAAGGCAGCCTGGCTCGGCCCTGGTGGATCCTCACACTCCTCGCCGGGACCGCCCTCGCCGCCACCGCCGGGAAGCGGATCCACCGCCTCATGGCCCGCGCCTCCCTCGGCGATGCCAACCTCCATCACTTCGCCAGTCTGGTGGGGCGAGTTCAGGACGAGTCCTTCGACGCACCGCTGCTCCGCGATATTCACGCGGCGCTCACCGACGAATGCGACGCGCGCCACCAGCTGGAGCGACTGTCCTGGGTCACTGAGCTGGCCGACCTGCGCCACAGCGGCCTCTTCTACGTCCTCGTGCACGTCCCCACCCTCTGGGACTTCCATGTGCTCTGGGGGCTGGAGCGCTGGCAGAGCAGGGCGGGGCGGCACGCTCGGGAATGGGTTCAACGGGTCGCCGATATCGAGGCGCTGGCCGCGCTGGCCGCGCCCGTGATCGAGGAAGACGGCTGGTCGTTTCCCGAACTCCAGGCCTCGGGCGATCGGTTCGCCGCCCGCGGCCTCGCCCACCCGCTCCTCCCCCCCGGCGAGCGGGTCCCGAACGACGTGGAGATCGGGCCGCCTGGCACGTTCGTCATGGTCAGCGGATCGAACATGTCGGGGAAAAGCACGCTGCTGCGAGCCGTTGGGGTGAACGCGGTGCTGGCGCAGGCGGGGGGGCCCGTATGCGCCGCCGAGCTCACGCTGCCGCCGCTGGAGATCCGGAGCAGCATGCGGGTGGAGGACTCCCTCGAGCGCGGCGTCTCGCTCTTCATGGCGGAGCTCCAGCAGCTGAAGCGGGTGGTCGATGCCGCCGACCGCGATGACGACCGGATCCTCCTCTACCTCCTGGACGAGGTGCTCCATGGCACCAATACCGCCGAACGACAGGTGGCGGTCCGCGAGGTCCTGGCCCACCTCCTGGAACGGCCGGCCGTCGGGGCCATCTCCACCCACGACCTCGCCCTCGCCGACGCGGCTTTCCTGAGCGACGTAGTGGTGCCCGTGCACTTCCGGGAGACCGTCCACCCGGAGGGACACGAGCCGCCCATGAGCTTCGACTACATCCTGAGGGACGGCGTGGCGACCTCCACCAACGCCCTCAAGCTGGTCCGACTGGTCGGCCTCGCCTGATCAGCCGCCGGATCCGCCGCCGGACGAGACCGGCTCGCCCACGGGCGTCGAGGCCGGCTCCGGCTCCGGGGGCTGGTACAGCTCCGCACCCATACCGGCGAACCATGGCGCCTCACCACTCGCGCTGACCAGCGCCTCTGCGTCGTAGCGGACGCTCGGGTTCCACAGGACCCACTCGGTCAGCCCGGCGTCGTACACCGCGTCGATCTGCGCCCGCACGTGGCGCGGTCCGTAATCGGGCTCGCCCAGGCTGAACGCCTGAAGCCAGGGCCGGATGGACGCCGCGCCTTCGATCTCCCGGGAGCGGTTCACGCCGTGGTCCATCGCCTTCTTCACGATCTGGTAGGGCGCGGCGTTCGGGTTCGCGTAGCTCCAGGACCCGCGCGGATAATGGCTCGGATAAACCATCGGCAGGAGCACATCGATCACGTCCGACATCTCCTCCCAGAGCTGACCGATGCCCACGTCGTTGAACGCGGACGTGGTGATGCCGAACACGTCCGCCGTGAGCGGCACATCGGACTCCGCCAACCGATCGTCTGCGTACATCATGAATTCCCGGATCCCCTGCGTCCTGCTCCGGCCGTCGCGGGCCGGATAGACCGCGTCCCGCAGATAACGGTTCGGCGCGTCGGGGAATCGCACGTAGTCCCACTGGACCTCGCTGAACCCCAGCGCGATCGCTTCCCGCGCAAGCTCAATGTTGTAGTTCCAGACATGCTCGTTGTAGGCATCCACCCAGTGCACGTTCTTCTGGTCCTCCCAGACCGTTCCGTCCTCGCGCTGGATCGACCACTCCGGCCGGGCCGTCGCGAGCAGCGGATCCTTGAACACGACGATTCGGGCGATGGGGTAGATGCCATGCTCCCGCAGCCGCTCCAGGCGCTCCCGGACGTCCGCGATCCTGACCCGGTCTGTCGCCCCCACCTGACGCGCCAGTGGGACCTGCGAGGCGTATGTGACCTCGCCCGTGGCGTCCTTCACGTCGATGACGAACGCGTTCACCTCCGTCCGGTCCGCCAGGTCCAGGAGCTGCGCGAACCGCTTGTCGCTCGCCACCGGCCACGAGCCTGCGTAGATCCCATGCACCGCCTCCGGCTTCGGCACCCGCCACTCCGACGCCACCGGAAGCACCGGGCTCCGCTCGTCCGCCGCGGCCCAGTCGATCGGCGCGCGCGGCTCCGGGTCCGGCGATGCCACGTCCGCCGTCGCCGACCCCGCCTTCGGGCCAGCACTCGCGGACTCCGACTCGCCACCATCGTCCGCGACTTCCCCCGCGGGGGCCGACTCCGGGATGGGCGCAACGGGCACGACTGCCGCCGCGTCCACGGCCCCCACCGCGACCGCTGGCTCCCCCTCATCTCCCGAGCGCATCGCCACCGCGCCGAGTCCCACTCCGAGGACCAGCGCCACGATCAGCCCCACGGTCAGGGGCCTGGACTTGCTCTCCAGCGAATTCCAGCTACGTCCGTTCCGCGTCATTCAGACAGCTTCCTCTGTTTCTCTGTTCATGTCCCAGGTGCCGCTCTCCCAGGGAGTTACATGATGAGGTGGTGGCGCATTATGTGGGCCAGCCGGGCGCGCTGGCGTTGCCATTCCAGTTCGCTATTGTCCGCAGGGGGGCATCAGTATCTCGGGGTTCGAGGGTCGACTTCAGAGCCCCAGGCGAGGATTCCGCCGGTGAGATTCCGGGCGCGGTCGAAGCCGTGTTGGCGGAGGTATCTGGTGACGTTGCCGCTGCGCGCGCCGGAGCGGCAGTAGAAGACGATCTCGCGCTCGGGGTCCAGCTCCCCGAGGCATGCCTCCAGCTGGTTCATGGGGATCAGCCGGGCCCCGTACTCCTCGAGGTTGAAGATCCGCCACTCGAACGGCTCTCTGACGTCGATCAGGTCCAGGTCCACCCCCGCGTCCAGTCTGCGCTTCAGCTCCGCCGCCCCGATCTCGTCCGACACCGCCGTGTCGGGCTCCACGTCCACGGCCCCGTCCCCGCCCCCGTCCGGCTGTTCCCGGGCTCGCGTCGGCTCAGCAGCGTCCGCCACCCCGCAGAACGCCTCATAGTCGATCAGCTCGGTCACAGTGGGGCTCTCCCCGCACACCGGACATTCCGGGTTCTTCCGGAGCTGGAGCTCACGCCAGCGCATGGTGAGGCCATCGAAGAGGACGAGCCGGCCGATCAGGGGATCGCCGGCGCCGGTGATGAGCTTCACCGCCTCCAGCGCCTGGAGCGACCCGATGATCCCGGGGAGCACCCCCAACACCCCGCCCTCGGCGCAGTTCGGCACCAGCCCGGGCGGCGGCGGCTGGCGGAAGAGACAGCGGTAGCAGGGGGCATCCGCCCCGCCGAACACCGACACCTGACCGTCGAATTTGAGGATGGAGCCGTAGACGTTCCGCTTCCCCAGGAGCACGCACGCGTCGTTCACCAGGTAGCGGGTGGGAAAGTTGTCGGTGCCGTCGATCACCAGGTCGTAGCCGCGGATGATGTCGAGGGCGTTGCCGCTATCGAGCCGCTCCTCGTGCACAACCACGTCGATATGCGAGTTGAGGTCCTTCAGCCGATCCCGGGCGGCCTCAAGCTTCGGTCGCCCCAGGTCCCCCTCCCCGTACAGGATCTGTCGCTGGAGGTTGCTCGCGTCCACCACGTCGAAGTCCACCAGCCCCAGAGTGCCGACCCCCGCGGCGGCCAGATAAAGCGAGGCGGGGGAGCCGAGGCCGCCCGCCCCCACGATGAGCACGCGCGCCGCCTTCAGCCGCCGCTGCCCCTCCTCCCCCACCTCTCCCAGCACGATGTGGCGGGCGTACCGGAGGGTCTCCGCGGCGCTCAGCTCCGGCAGTTCGCTCATCTCCACGCACTCACTTCCTTCCAATCCACCCTCCACTCTATCCACCGGCAATGCTCGGAACGATCGTGATGTCGTCCCCCTCCTCCAGCACCGTCGCCTCACCGTTCAGGAAACGGATGTCCTGGTCGTTCCGGAAGATGTTCACATGCTCCCGGAGGGCGCCCGCTTCCGTCCGCACGTGGCGGCGCAGGCCCGGGTGCCGAAGGAGGAGGTCGTCCAGAGCGCCGGCGATCGTGCCGGCCGCGACCGTCAGCTCCGCGATGCCCCCCGCCAGCTCCCGGAGGGGCCCCGGGATCCGCACCATCACCTGCGCCGATCCAGGTGGCTTCCGGACGGCCGGGGGCGCCAGATTCGTCGTGTCGCTCCTCGGATCTCTCATCGGATCAGGCATACCCGCGGGGTCCGCCATCGTGCCGGATCAAAGACCCTCCAGGATCAGCGCCGCGTTCCGTTCCGCCGCGCCCGTTTCGGACCGCACGTACTCCCGCGCCCGCGCTCCCGCCTCGCGCGCGCTCCCTTCCTTCTCGAGCAGCCTCCGCATCCGGTCTTCGAACGACGACGGGTCCTCCACCACCCAGCCGCCCCCGGCTTCCACCAGGGCGTCCGCCTCCCGCGCGTTGCCGTGGGCGGGGCCGAAGAGGACGGGGACCCCGAGCGCCGCCGGCTCCACCACCGAGTGCAGCCCTGCCGTGCCGAACCCGCCGCCGACGTACGCCGCGTCGGCCAGCGCGTACAGGTCCGCCAGGACGCCCATCCGGTCCACTACCACCACCTCGGGCACAGGCCCGCCCGCCGCCACGAGCGCCCCGAGCCGCGCGTGCCGAAGCGACTGCCGGTCGAGTCGTCGCTCCAGCGATTCCAGGTGCGCCCCGGTGGGCTCGTGCGGCGCGATCACCAGCCGCATCTTGCGGTCCCTGCTCAGGACCGTGAATGGCGGCAGCAGCACTTTCTCGTCCGACCCCCACGTGGACCCCGCCACGAGCGTGAACGCCTCTGGATCGTCCAGCAGCCGCCACAGCGGCCGCAGCTCCTCCGGCGCACGCTCCGCCGCCGCCGGGTCGCCGCGCAGCGACGCCAGCCCCCGACTCTCGGTCCGGTCCCAGACCTGATCGAAGCGGGCGTCCCCGGTGACCCGGATCCGCCCCGACGGGACGCCCAGCCGCTCGTAGCGCTCCGCGTGCTCCCGGCTCACCGCCCCCACCCGGTCCAGCCGCCGGTACACGCCCTCCAGGAAGCTCCGGCCGAGCCAGCGAAGCCGCCCCGAGCCCTCCGACAGCACCGCGTTCACCAGCACCTGCGACGCCCCCGCCCGCGCGGCCTCGCGACTCAGCACCGGCCACACCTCCGTCCGCACGAACGCGATCACCGCCGGACGCAGCGACGACAGCGCTTCCCGGACCGGACCACGCGTATCGAACGGCACGTACCCCGCCACGTCCGCACCCACCTCCTCGACCATTCGCTCCGCCGACGGCGAGAAGTGCGTGAACGCCACCTGCACGTCCGGCCGCGCCTCCCGGACCGCCGCGATCACCGCCTTCCCCATGAGCGCCTCCCCCACCGACGGGGCGTGCACCCATAGCAGCGGCCGGTCCAACTGGCGCTCGGACGCGGACCATTCCCGGAACCGATCGAGTGTCTCCGCCCGGCCTCGCACCGCCCGTTCCGCGCCGCCGTGCACGAGGGCGGCCGCGCGGATCGCCGGCCGGGCGCCCGCAAGCACCGCTTCGTAGAGGGTCTCGGAGAGGGACAACGCTACTCCGCCGTGTACGTCCGCTGGTCCGGGTCCGCCTGCACCCGGACTTCCACCAGTTCCGCGCTCGCCGCCACCTCCTCCGACACGCGGTCGGCCGCGACACGCATCGCCGCGCGCAGGTCCTCCGCCTCGATATCGAGGATATCGTAGAGCGCGCGGGGCGCGCCGTAGCGGAACGTTACGCGGTAGCTGGGCATCAGAGACGATGGACAGGGTTCGGGGAACGGCCGTATATTCGCCCACGTGCGATACATAGGCAACAAGACCAGGCTGCTTGGCTTCATCCGCAAGAAGCTCGAGACCCGGGGGCTCGCCGGCCCCGGCCTCTCCGCCGTCGACCCGTTCAGCGGCACCGCCAGCGTCGCACACCACCTGAAGAGCCTCGGGTTCCGCGTCACCGCCTCCGACATCATGGCCTACGGCTACGTCTTCGCCCGCGCCTACGTGGAGGTCCCCCGCCACCCCACCGCCCCCGGACTCGCCCACGAGGTGCTCGCCGTTCACGGCCGCGATGCGCCCACCGCGCGCGATGTCGCCGACCATCTCAACGGGCTCGACCCACTCCCCGGGTTCGTTCACCGCAGCTACTCGCCCGACGGAGAGGCCGGACGCGAGCACGGCCGCATGTACTTCACCGCCGAGAACGCCGCCCGCATCGACCACGTCCGCAACCGCATCGAGGAGTGGTATCGCGGCGGACAGATCGATCGCGACCTCTACCACCTCCTCGTCGCCGCCGTCATCGAGGGTGCAGACCGCGTCGCCAACACCACCGGCGTCTATGCCGCTTTCGTGAAGAGCTGGCAGCCCAACGCCCGGCGACGGTTCCGGATCCAGCTCCCGGAGATCCACGAGGGGAACGGCTGCCGCGCCGCACAGGCCGACGCCCTGGACCTCGTCCCCGATATGGACCCCTTCGACCTCCTCTACCTCGACCCGCCCTACAACAACCGCCAGTACCCCGGCTACTACCACATCCCCGAGCTCCTGGCCATGGGCTGGTTCGACGGCGAGCCCGAGCTGCGCGGCAAGACCGGCCTCGTCCCCGACGGCGACAAGCGCAGCGACTGGTCCCGTGCCGGCAAATGCGAGGTCGCCTTCGAGCGCCTCATCGCCACAGCACCCTGGAAGCACGTCGTCATGAGCTACAACGACGAGGGGATCATCCCCGAGGCCACCATCGAGCGCGTGCTCCGTGCGAACGGCCTCCAGGACAGCTACAAACGCTACAGCCGCAGCTACAAGCGCTATCGCTCCGACGCCGACTCCGAGGACCGCAAGTACAAGGGCGACAAGGTGCGGGAATACCTGTACTGCGTGAGCCGCTAGCCGACGAGCCGGACCCGCGCAGTCGCTCGCCCTCGACCGCTTCGCCTCGAACCACTGGCGCGTTCGCCTATCGCTCCGCCCCCCCCGCCAAGGCATCCTCCTTCGTGACGCTGGCCGGGCGCCCCGGATGCGGACGGGCGGAGATGCCCCTCCCTCCCTCCCTCCCGCGCGCCCGTCAGCGGATCGAAGATCCCTGTCGGTGGAGGAAAATGCACCCACGAACCCCCTGAGGTGGTCCTCCCGCAGGGTTCTCCCGGCACGGACGAGAGTACCCTGCACGGACGCGAGCCGGCGTGCGGTCCCGCGCTCTTTTCACGTCTCTGGCGCGAAAACCACGCTCGAGGCCCGCACTTCACACTCCGACCACACATTTTTTACGTCCCGGCGGAAGTCCCCATGGCAGCGCGGGCGGCCGCGCTCCCATTCCGCCGGACATTTCGGAAACGACGAACCGGATCACCCGCAATGACACGTTCCAGACCGGAACCCGTTATCACCGGCGTAGCCAGCCGGCAGCATGGCGTCGTCACCCGCCGTCAGCTCCTGGACGGCGGCCTGACCTCGCATCAGGTCCAGCACCGCGTCGGCACCGGCGAGCTCGTCCGGCTGCACCAGGTGTGTACCGCACCGGGCCGGTCGTAGCGCCCCGCGCTGCGGAGATGGCCGCTACGCTCGCCTGCGGCCCGAACGCCGCTCTCAGCCACGGCAGCGCCGCCCGCATGTGGGGGCTGGCGTCCGGCCCCGTGGCTCGCGTCCCGATCGAAGTGGGGCTGCGGCAGGGGTACCGACGACGTCCCGGGATCCGGATCCACCGGCTGCCGAGCCTCCGCGCCGATGATGTGACACGGGTCGAGGGAATCCCGGTAACCACGGCGGCACGTGTTCTCTGGGATCTGGCAGCCAGCAGTGGAGGAAGGGACCTGGAGCGGAGCTACGCCGCCGGACTGGACCGGGGTCTTTTTCGTCCGGTCCACCTGGAGGGGCTCCTGGATCGCCACAGCGGGGCTCCCGGGTCGCGTCGGCTGCGCGCCCTCCTCAACGGGAATCCCACTCTCACGCGCTCAGCAGGCGGAGGAGCGACTCCTCCGCCTGCTCTCCACCGCGCAGCTCCCGGCGCCGCAGTGCAACGCCATTGTGGAGGGAATCGAAGTCGATTTCTACTGGCCCGCCCGTCGTCTCATCGCGGAGGTGGATGGATTCGAGTTCCACGGGTCCCGCGCCGCCTTCGAGGCCGATCGTGATCGCGACGCCCGGCTGGTGGCCGCCCGGTTCGTGGTGGTCCGCGTCACGTGGCGGCAGATCACCGAGAAGCCTCTGGCAGTGGTGGCGCGCCTCGCCCAGGCGCTCGCCACCCGAGGTTCCCCGCTTCGAGGGCGCCCCGACATCTCGGCCTGACGAGGCGGTCCCCGACGCCAGCCGGCGCCGCCTACTCGACTTGGAAGGTCACGTCCAGTGATATCCACACCGGGACCGCTTCGCCTCCATTCCGAGCCGGCTCGAAAGTCATCTGGCGACCGACTCGCAATGCCGCCGCATCCAGGGCGTCATAGCCGCTCGTTTCATCGATGCGGACGTCCTGCACCGCACCATTCCGGTCGATGAAAATCCATATCTTGGCAGTCCCCCCGATGCCCGCGTCCCTGAGGACCGGCGGGTAGAGGTCGGTCAGCGCCTGCGACACATGCTCATGGTTCCGGAGCTCCGGCGGCCGTGTCATGGGCGTGAAGGCGGGCCCCGCCGCCTGGTCCCGCGACTCCCGCTCAGGCTCGACCCGATCCCTAGCGACCTCCTGATCCCGAACTCCGAGGCCATCCCTCAGGTGCCGCTCGCGCTCGACCACCCCCGAGGACTCGTTCGCCCGGTCCTCCACACCGCGGTGGCTGCGTCGCTCGTCGGTGACGGCAGTGGACTCGAACGTGATGTCCAGCGCCACCCAGACCGGCACCCTCTCCTCGCGATTGTACGCGGGGGTGAATGCCATCATTCCAGCCACCTTCAGCGCGGCCTGGTCCAGTGCGTCGTGTCCGGCCGACTCCCTGATGAGCGCCCGGCGAACCAGGCCCTCCGGGTCGATCAGGAACCACACGCTCGCCGTACCGCCGATCCCGGCGTCCTTCAGCAGCGGCGGGTAGAACTGGTCCAGCGCCTCTCTCACCTCATCCGGGTTCAGCAGCTGCGGCCGGACCGTCATGGGCGTGAACGTCGGCTCTTCCGATATGTCCTCCGCCCTGGAGCCCTCGGACGACTCGGTGCGAACGTTCCCGCTCGAATCCGCCACAGCCTGCGACTTCAGCGGCCCCTCCGCCGCAGACGGCCCCTCCGCCGCGGCCAGCCGCTCCGCCACTGCCAGCCCCTCCGCCAGGCGACGGGCCCGTGCCTCCGCCGCCGGCAATGCGTCACCGGTCAGCAGCCAGAGGGTGCGGCAGTAGCCGGGCGGCTCCGTTCGCGGCTCCACACCCGGCGGTAGCGCTGAGAACATCCGGATCTCCACGTCGGAAAGCTCGAGCTCGTGGCCCTCGGCGTTCTCGATCCGGTCGCCGTTCAGGAGGATCACCGGGATGCAGTCGTTCTCGCTCCGGGGCCAATCCGTCAGGCTGGACAGGTCAGGCTCCGGTCGCTGCGGCGCCTGCACCGTGGTCGGGCCGGGAGTCTCGCACGCCACCGCCACCACCAGCCCCGCAGCCAACCCCAGTCCCGCCGCCCACGCCGTCCGGCGGCCGCCCCTTCGATTCGTGATCATGCGGATCCTCCTCTCCAGCATGCTCCGCGACTCGGCGAGGGCGAGCCCCAGGTGCGCTTTCCGCTGGCCGACCGTGACGAGCAGCGATCCGTACCGCCGGGGGTCCGGCGCCCGCCGCAGGACTCTCGCATCGCAGTCCATCTCCACCGCCAGACGTAGCCGCCGAAGCTGCCACCACAGCGGCAGGTTCCACGGCACGAGCGCGCACACGACCAGACCCGCCAGCGCCAGCTGCGGGTCCCGCGCCCGCACGTGCTCCGCCTCGTGCAGCACGAGAAGACGGCGCTGCGCTGCCGGGAGCGACAGCGCCCACTCCGGCACCACGACCTGCCCCCGGAGCAGCCCCATCGCCGCGGGGCCGGTCTGCTTCGACACCCGCACGGCGACACCGTCCACCCGCCGCTCCGGCCAGTCACGAAGCCGCAACGCCAGCCTCAACGCCAACGTTGCACCGACCAGCAGGAGGAACCCCGAGACAGCCACCCACCCGACCAGCAGCAGCGTTTCAGGAGATATCCGACTCGCCGCCGACGTCCCGGGAGCGAGCGCCGGCAGAGTCTCCAGGACATAGGCCCCGGGAAACGCCGCCAGACCGGTCGACGCAGGCGCCTCCGACGCAGGCCAGAGCCACGCCACCAACGGCCCCAGCGTCGACCCGGTCAGAGCCATCGCCCATACCCACCGCCCGGGCCAGCGCTGCGCTCGCACACCCTGCTCCGCCAGCCACGCCGCCACGCTCACCAGCGCCGAGACCACCACCGCGTACGCCAGCCATTCCGTCATCATGACCCTTCCTCCAGCCGCTCATCCAGCAGCCGACGCATCCGCTCCAGCTCCTCCTCGCCCAGCTGCCGGTCCGACACGAGCTGTGTAAGCAGCAGCTCCGCCGACCCCCCGAATACGCGGTCCAGCAGCCGCGTCAGACCCGTCGCGCCCGCCTCCTCCCGCTCCACCAGCGGATGGTACCGGTACGCTCGCCCCTCTTCCCTGTGCCCCACATGCCCCTTCTCCTCCAACGTGCGCAGCACGGTCAGCACCGTCGTGTACGCGAGCTCGTCCGAAAGCCGCTGCTGAACCTCAGCCACCGTCGCGTCGCCCCGCTCCCAAAGCACCGCCATCACGTCAAGCTCCCGATCCGTGAACCTCGCCATTTTCTCTTCCTCCTCCCGGATTCCACAGCGGCCTGTGGCGCCGCAGCCGACCTACTACCGATATAGTAGACAGGGACACCCCTGTCAACTACTTCGGTAGTAACAAGGGCCCCGCCCCGGGTACGGCCAGGCATGGGAGTAGATAAACGACGAGCTAGCCGCCCTCGATGGACGGTCGACGCTCGAGGATCTTCTACTGGACGCCCGCTACCCCCGCATCGCCGCCACCGCCAGCAGCGCCCATCCCGCCAGAAACGCCGTCCCGCCGATCGGCGTGATGGCCCCCAGCCACCGCGGCCCGCCCAGCCCCAGCGCGTAGACCGTCCCCGCGAAAATCACGATCCCGGCGACGAACAGCCACCCGGCCGCCGTGGTCAACCCGCCCGGCCACCGGGTCGTGGCCCAGGCCACGGCCAGCAGGCCGAGGGCATGGTACATCTGGTACTGCGCGCCCAGCTTGAACGTATCGAGCCGGTCGGGTGTGAGCCGCGCCTCGAGGGCGTGCGCCCCGAAGGCGCCCGCCGCCACGGCGAGGAAGGCGGCAATGGCTCCGAGCGCGAAGAAGAGTCGGGTCATATGGAGAGCGTGTGGCTGTGGTGAACGAGGGCGAGACCGTCGCCGCGCCTCGGATCCTCAAGCTCCGCAGACCCGCGAGGGCGCGCAACTCTCCCGCGTCATCGCCACCGCCCCCGGGAACCGCGCCCCTCCTCCGGTGTCTCACCCCCCATGCGCGCCCAATGGAGCCGACGGATCCTGCTGGTCGCCGGGCTGGCCATCCTGGTCGGCTCGGCAATGTTCTGTTCGCCCGGCTACATCGTGCGGGCGGGGATCGAGGAAGCGAAGATCCTGGGGCGTCGCCAGCCCATCGACGCGGTGATTGCCGCCCCTGGCACCGACGCCGCCACGCGCTCGAAGCTGGAGCTGGTGCGCAGCGTGCGCGCGTTCGCCGACCGCGAGCTCGCCCTCGACGTGGGCAACAGCTATACCGCCTTCTCGCGGGTGGACCGAGACACGCTGCTCCTCGTACTGACCGCCGCGCCGAAGACGTCGTTCACCCCCTACACCTGGTGGTTTCCCGTCGTCGGCCGCGTCCCCTACAAGGGATTCTTCGACCCCGACGACGCCCTCGCCGCCGCCCGCTCCCTCGACGAGCAGGGCTACGACACCGCCGTCCGCCCCTCCGGCGCGTTCAGCACCCTCGGCTGGTTCAACGACCCGCTCCTCAGCACCATCCTCCGCTACGACGACGTCGCCCTCGCCTCCACCGTCATCCACGAGGTCACCCACAACACCACATTCATCGAGGGGCGGGTGGCCTTCAACGAGAGCTTCGCCAGCTTCGTGGGTGATGTGGGTGCCGCCGAGTACTTCTGCCGCGTCGAGGACGAGGCCGGCGAGCGCTGTCGCCTCGCCCGCGCGCGTTGGGACGACGACCGCCTCTTCGGTCGCGCACTCCAGCGCCTGATAGCCGCGCTCACCAACATCTACGAAGACCCCGGGCTCTCCCGCGAGGAGAAGATCCAGCGCCGCCAGGAGATTGTCCGCCGCTGGCGCGACGGCTACGAGCGCGAAGTAGTCCCCCAGCTCCAGGTCGCCCACCGCACCTTCCATCAGCTTCCGATCAACAACGCCTCCCTCATGGGACTCCGGCTCTATTACGATCGCCTGGATGTCTTCGACCAGGTCTACCACGACCTCGGCGTCCCGTTCGAGGAAGCGGTCGCCCGGATGGTCGAAGCCGCGGAGTCGTCGCCCGATTCCCCCTTCGATGCCGTCCAGCGGTTGGCCGATCCCGACCCGTCCTCTATACTTCCTGATTCCCCCGCCACCATAACGGCGCGGGAGGGCCGTGATCCGTAGTGCTGTATCATGTGCGCCGTGCTCTGTAATCCGTTGTCTGTAATCTGTAATCTGTAATCTGTAATCTGTAATCCGTTGTCTGTAGTCTGTAATCCGTATTCTGAGATCCTCCATATCCGGTCGTAATGTCAGACAGCTACCGTCCGTCCGAGCTCGAACACGAATGGCAGGCCCGCTGGGCCGAGGAAGGCACCAACACCCTGAGCGAGGACACGCTCCGGGACGCCGAGCAGCCGTTCTACAACCTCATGATGTTCCCCTACCCCTCCGCCGAGGGGCTCCACGTGGGGAACATCTACGCCTTCACGGGCGCGGACGTGTACGGTCGCTACCAGCGGCTCCGCGGTCACACGGTTTTCGAGCCCATTGGCTTCGACGCCTTCGGGATCCACAGCGAGAACTTCGCGCTGAAGCACGGCACCCACCCCATGGAGTTGATCCCGAGCAACGTGGCCAACTTCACCCGTCAGCTGAAGCGGACGGGGGCCATGTACGACTGGGACCACGCGGTGAACACCACCGACCCCGAGTACTACAAGTGGACGCAGTGGATCTTCCTCAAGCTCTACGAGGCCGGTCTCGCGGAGAAGAAGGAGGCGCCCGTCAACTGGTGCCCCGGCTGCAACACGGTGCTGGCCAACGAGCAGGTCATCGCCGGCGAGTGCGAGCGTTGCGGCACCGCCGTGGAGCAGCGCTTCCTCTCCCAGTGGTTCTTCCGGATCACCGAGTACGCGCAGCGCCTCCTCGAGAACCTGGACTGGATCGACTGGTCGGAGACCACGAAGAAGGCGCAAAGGAACTGGATCGGGAAGAGCGAGGGCGCCATGGTCTCCTTCCCCATCTCCCGCCCCAAGATCGCGCCCGACGAGCACGAGAAGGTTCAGGTCCGGGACGGGAAGCCGGTCATCGAGGTGTTCACCACCCGCCCCGACACGCTCTATGGCGCCACCTTCATGGTGCTCGCGCCCGAGCATCCGGCCGTGGAAGGGCTCACGACCGATGAACAACGGGACGAAGTGGAGACGTACCGCCGTCGCGCTGCCGCCATGGACCTGGTCGCCCGCAAGAAGACCGACAAGGAGAAGACGGGCGTCTTCACCGGCGGCTTCGCTACCAACCCCGCCACGGGCGAGGAGGTGCCCGTCTGGATCGCCGACTACGTCCTCATGGAGTACGGCACCGGCGCCATCATGGCCGTCCCCGGCCACGACGACCGCGACTTCGAGTTCGCGCAGAAGTTCGCGCTCCCCATCGTGCGTGTGGTCGCCGGCGCGGGCGAGGACGGGACAACGCCGCTGGAGCAGGCCTTCATCAGCGATGAGGGGATGCTGGTGAACTCCGACCGCTTCGACGGCATGCCCTGGCGCGAGGCAAAAAAGGCCATCACCGCCTGGCTCGCCGAGCGGAACCTGGGTGAGGAGCGCATCAACTACCGGCTCCACGACTGGTGCATCTCCCGGCAGCGCTACTGGGGCCCGCCCATCCCCATCATCTACTGCGACGACTGCGGCACCGTCCCCGTCCCGGCAGCAGACCTCCCGGTGGTCCTCCCCCACGTCGAGGACTACAAGCCGGACGCCAGCGGGATCAGCCCCCTCGAGCGCGTCGAGGAGTGGTACACCGTGGAGTGCCCGGCCTGCGGCGGGAAGGGCCGTCGCGAGACCGATGTCAGCGACACGTTCCTCGACAGCTCCTGGTACTTCCTCCGATACCCGTCCACCGCGTTCGACGACACCGCGTTCGACAGCGAGCGCACGCGGCGCTGGCTGCCCGTGGACATGTACATCGGCGGCGAGGAGCACAGCGTGCTCCACCTGCTCTATTCCCGCTTCATCACCATGGTCCTCCACGACCAGGGGCTCCTGGACTTCGAGGAGCCCTACGACAGGTTCCGCAAACACGGCCTGATCGTGAAGGAGGGCTCCAAGATGTCGAAGTCCCGGGGCAACGTGGTCGTCCCCGACGAGTACATCGAGGAGTGGGGCGCGGATACGTTCCGCACCTACCTCATGTTCCTCGGCCCGTACCAGGAGGGGGGCGATTTCCGCGACCAGGGGCTGAGCGGACCCGGCGGCTTCTACAGCCGTCTATGGGACACCATCGTACGCGATGGCCTCGGCGACGAGCCCGTCACCGGCGACCTCGAGCGGAAGCTCCACGCCACCATCCGCAAGGTCACCGACGACCTCGCCAATCTCAGCTACAACACCGCCATCGCCGCCATGATGGAGTACCTGAACGCTGTGCGGGAAGGGGGTCGGTCGGCGAGCCGCGCGGAGGTCGAGACACTCGTCGTCCTGTGCGCCCCGTTCGGCCCCCATATCGCCGAAGAGCTCTGGCGCCGCCTGGGCCACGACACGCCCCTGTTCGCGAAGCAGACGACCGCCGGGAACCCCGTCCTCTGGCCGGAATACGACGCGGGCAAGGCCACGGCCGACACCATCGAGTTCGTGGTACAGGTCAACGGGAAGCTGCGCGCGCGCATGCAGATGGACCGCGGCATCGACCAGGACTCCGCCCGACAGGCCGCCCTCGCCGATGACAACGTCGCGCGCCAGCTCGACGGCCGGGAGATCCGGAAGGTCATTTTCGTCCCCGACCGCCTGCTGAACCTGGTGGTGGGGTAGGAGGGAGGGTTCGCTCCGTGCGTGTTCCTGACGGACGCGGGCGCGCGAATAGCGGCCCTCATGGTTCCGCCGGCTCCTTCGACGCCGCGCTCCGCGCCGTCGCTCCCGCCCGGAGCGCGAGCGACCGACCCCCGCGAAGCGGGTCCTCCAGAGAGCGTAGCGACCGCCGAGGATCGACCCCCGCGCCAGCGGGTCGCGGAGGTCGCGAAGCGACCGCAGGGATCGACCTTCGGGGAGTGCAGAACTCGCTCCAAAGTGGGGTTGACACCCCCCGGGCCTCTTACTAGCTTATCGGTCTGACGCGGGGTGGAGCAGTCTGGTAGCTCGCCGGGCTCATAACCCGGAGGTCGCAGGTTCAAATCCTGCCCCCGCTATTTGGTGAAGGTCGAAAGGCCCGCCCGCCCAAGTCCGACACGCTGGGGCGGGTTTTTCGTCGAAAGACGGGAGCCGGAAGACCCTACAACCTGGGTGTGTGTGCGGGGCCAGGTAGCTCAGTTGGTAGAGCACGCGACTGAAAATCGCGGTGTCGGCGGTTCGACTCCGCCCCTGGCCATGTTGAAGGTCCGTAGCTCAACTGGCAGAGCACCGGTCTCCAAAACCGGCGGTTGAAGGTTCGAGTCCTTCCGGGCCTGTACGTTGTTTGAAAAAGGACGGCAGAAGAACGTCGCGCGCGTACTGCGCGAGATGGATTTTGCCCCCATCGTCTAGTGGCCTAGGATATCTGGTTCTCAGCCAGAAGACGGGGGTTCGATTCCCCCTGGGGGTACTGAGAGAGGCTGACGGTTCGTGAGGATGAAGCCCTCATCGTCTAACGGCTAGGACGCCAGCCTTTCAAGCTGGTAATCGGGGTTCGATTCCCCGTGGGGGCATCAGGATTCTCAGGTCCTGGATTTCAGGTCTTGAGGTAGGGTGAGCGGGATGTGTGCGGGCGTAGCTCAGTTGGTAGAGCGTCTGCTTGCCATGCAGAAGGTCGCCGGTTCGAGTCCGGTCGCCCGCTTGCTGGGGCTGTAGCTCAGTCTGGTTAGAGTGCCGGTCTGTCACACCGGAGGTCGCGGGTTCGAGTCCCGTCAGCCCCGCTGAGCTGTTTGAAAAACGAGGTGCGGAAACGTGCAGGAAGGCGACGGCGAAACCGCAGGTGCGGACGTCGGCGCTGGATGGCCGCTTCGTGAGTGCGTGGATGGCCCGGTCGGGATGACCGGGTCGACAGTCGCCCTCGAACAGGTTCGAGGAGTGGTGTGCACCCCGAACGAGTGGTCGTACGAAGGACCGGCCGCGCTCGGCGCTGTTCAAGAGGTGGCCATACAATGACCGGCTTTGCGCCGATTGATTGGATTGAGGGGCTGTAGCTCAGTTGGGAGAGCGCCTGAATGGCATTCAGGAGGTCAGGGGTTCGATTCCCCTCAGCTCCATTGCTGAGAGATGGCTGTACATAGATCTTCAGCTCTCAGATCTTGTTGCTGTTGCTATGGCTCGGATGGCGGAATTGGTAGACGCGCATGGTTCAGGACCATGTGGGGGCAACCCCGTGGAGGTTCAAATCCTCTTCCGAGCACTGCGTTATGTTGGGCCCACGTGCTGAAATTGGTAGACAGGCTGGTTTGAGGGACCAGTGCCGGAAACGGCGTACAGGTTCGAGTCCTGTCGTGGGCATCGGTGGGGTACCGAAGCGGCCAAACGGGGCAGACTGTAAATCTGCTGGGCCACGCCCTACGAAGGTTCGAATCCTTCCCCCACCATCGAGAGAGGGCGCGTAGCTCAGCCTGGTTAGAGCGCTACGTTGACATCGTAGAGGTCAGAGGTTCGAGTCCTCTCGCGCCCACTTGGAATCGCGGATCGGGGTCACGGCTCTCGACGCTGGTTCCGGGGTAACTCAGAAATGTGCGAGCAGCATCGGGGCTGTAGCTCAGATGGGAGAGCGCCTGGATCGCACCCAGGAGGTCAGGGGTTCGAATCCCCTCAGCTCCACTCCACCCGCCTCGGCGGGTGGTTTCGCCACCATAGCTCAGCTGGTAGAGCACGTCATTCGTAATGACGGGGTCCGCGGTTCAAATCCGCGTGGTGGCTCTGCGGAGATGCGGGCGTAGCTCAGTTGGTAGAGCATCAGCTTCCCAAGCTGAGGGTCGCCGGTTCGAGTCCGGTCGCCCGCTTCGGCCCTGAACGGGTCGCGACAGG
Organism: uncultured Gemmatimonadales bacterium; assembly: GCA_963783305.1. Lineage (GTDB taxonomy): Bacteria > Gemmatimonadota > Gemmatimonadetes > Longimicrobiales > RSA9 > JAWVYT01. The sequence continues at coordinate 114,689 of CAWAMW010000002.1, forward strand.
ATCCGCGAGGCAATGGCCTCGCCGCTGCCCCTTGGTGTAACTGGCAACACGTCTGATTCTGGATCAGAAGAGTCCTGGTTCGAGCCCAGGAGGGGCAACTGAAGGCACCGGATCAGGCGAACCGGGGGTTCGCTGATCCGGGATGGAGGTCGCTCACGGGACCGCTCGCGAAGCGAGTGGGACCGGGAGCAACAGGAGCCACGGCCTGTTGGGCGTGGTGATGGTGATCGGCCTGGAGAGGTGGCCGAGTGGCTTAAGGCGGCGCCCTGCTAAGGCGTTTGGGCCGAAAGGCTCTCGAGGGTTCGAATCCCTCCCTCTCCGCTCGGCAGGACGCGGCGGCTCCCGGGCCGACGTACGAGTCTGGACGGGTGTCCGAGCGGCTTAAGGAGCACGATTGGAAATCGTGTGGGGCGCAAGCTCTCGTGGGTTCGAATCCCACCCCGTCCGCTGGACGCAGGACACCCGGCAGGCAGGACCGTCGGATGCTGGACCGCAGGAAGCGTGACCGCACCATAGCAGGATCGGGGAGTAGCTCAGCCCGGTAGAGCACTGCGTTCGGGACGCAGGGGTCGCAGGTTCAAATCCTGTCTCCCCGACTGGGTAAACGCAAAAGCGCCGCAGGCCGTCATGGCCTGCGGCGCTTTTTCGTTCTGGCGGTGCAATCAGCCCAGGACGTTCCCCGGCAGGGTCTCGGGGATGTAGTGGCGAGCGGCGAGCAGGTCCTCGTCGTCGAGGTCGGGGATCCGGGCGTCCGCGTAGTGCATGCAGGCGCGGCGGCGGTGGTCGTCCGACCCGTCGCCGGTGACGAGGCTCTCGGTACGGTAATCGACGCCCTGCACCCCCACATGGCGGCGGGGGGATTCCCACCTGGCGAGCTGATCCGGAAGCCGCGTCAGCTCGAGGAGCGCGCGGACCCCCTCCGACTCCCACCCGGCGAGCCGCGCGGCGAGAACGTCAGGGCGTTCCGCGGCCAGGACTTCAAGGCGGGCTGCGGCCCTTATCGCGATCTCCGCGGCCACCTGCTGTTCGACATGCTCAACGCTTGCCATGTGGATCTTCCCCCTCCACTGCGGCGCTCCACCACCTCGTCCCGTTCGGCGGCGCCCCTGGGAAACACAAAAAGCTCCGACGACACAGTCTGCGTCGACGGAGTTCTGAAACCCTCCCGGTTTTTTCCTGCACTTCAATATAGCATGGGCCGGCGGGACCGGAAGCCCCACTTCAGACCCGCCCGGGCTCACCGCCTCCCGCACCTGCCCCTCGTCACGCCGACCCTGCGTCGGGCTGCCCGCGCCGATAGTCCCGGAACCGGTTTATCACGTCGCCCATCTGCTCCCGCGACAGCACCGTGGGCTCGCCCACCTGGAGCGCACGCCAGTACGCGCCGGCGAGGAACTCGACCTCCACCGCCAGTTCCAGCGCGGCCGAGGGCGACTCCCCGAGCGCCAGCATCCCGTGGTTCGCCAGCAGGCATGCACACCGCCCGTCCAGCGCCTCCAGGGCCAGCGCTGCCAGCTCGGGCGTCCCGAACGGCGCGTAGGGCGCGCAGCGGATCGAGTGACCCCCGGCCACGGCCACCATGTAGTGAAAGGCGGGGATCTCCACCCCCAGGCAGGCCAGCGCCGTGCAGAACGGCGCGTGCGCGTGGAGCACCGCGTGAATCCCGGGCCGCGCATCCAGAATGCCCGCATGCATCCGCCACTCCGTCGACGGCTTGCCGCCACGCTTCACCCGGCCGTCCAACGTCATCGACACGACATCCGCCGGCGTCATCTCGTCGTACGGCACCGCCGAAGGCGTAATGAGCATGCCGCCCGATACGCGCGCGCTGACGTTCCCGGACGTGCCCTGGTTCAGCCCCCGTTCGCCCATGGCCCGGGCGACCCGGAGGATCTCCGCCGCCCCCTCTTGCCGCTCCATCACGTGTCCCCTCCGTGTCCCGACTGCTCGGGGAAGAGCGCGCTCAGCGATTCCCGACACGCGTCCACCACACCGCGCTCCGTGATCAGCCCCGTGACGAGCCGCGCCGGTGTGACATCGAAGCCGGGATTCGCTACGGGCGACCCGGGCCCGACCACGCGCACGGCGCGCACCTCGCCCCGGTCCGTCTGGCCGGTGACCCAGGTCACCTCATCGCCCGACCGCTCCTCGATGGGGATGGCGTCGCCATCGGTGATGGTCCAGTCAATGGAGGAGGAGGGCGCGGCTACGTAGAACGGGACACCGTTGTCGTGGGCGGCCAGCGCCTTCAGGTAGGTGCCGATCTTGTTGGCCACGTCCCCCGCGGCCGTGGTCCGATCGGTCCCGACGATGCAGACGTCGACGCGGCCGCGCTGCATGAGGTGACCGCCGGCATTGTCCACGATGACGGTGTGGGGCACGCCCTGGTTCGCCAGCTCCCATGCGGTGAGGCTGGCGCCCTGGTTCCGGGGCCGCGTCTCATCGACCCAGACGTGGAGCGGGATCCCTTCCTCATGCGCCCGATAGATGGGCGCGGTAGCGGTCCCCCAGTCAACGGTGGCGAGCCAGCCGGCGTTGCAGTGCGTCAGCACCTGTACCGGCTGGCCCGCCGGCTTGCGCGCGGCCATCTCCCGGATCAGCTTCAGCCCTGCGTCGCCGATGCGACGGTTCCTCGACACGTCCTCGTCGGCGATCTCGGTCGCGGCGTTGTAGGCCGCGGGGGCGCGATCCCCGGGGTCGCGGTCGCGGACGGCGGCGATCACGCGGTCGAGGGCCCAGCGCAGGTTCACGGCGGTGGGGCGGGTGGCGAGGAGCACCTGCCGGGCGACCTCGAGTGCCGCATCGGACGGTGCCTCGCGGAGCGCCAGGGCCAGGCCGTACGCGGCGGTCGCTCCGATGAGGGGGGCCCCACGCACCTGCATCTGCGCGATGGCCCCGGCGGCCCCTTCCAGGCTCACGAGCCGCGGAGCCCGGAACCGGTGCGGGAGGAGGGTCTGGTCGATGATGCGGACGGACCAGCCGTCGTCGTCCAGCCAGATACTGCGATGGGGCACGCCATCGACGTTCACGGGGCCTCCGGGCCAGGTGGCTCGCCGGCGCCCGTCACCGGCGAGGAGCAGCCTGAACATGCGGTGCGTGGCGGGGACGAAACAAGGAGCGGAGGAATCGCGATGGAGCGACTGGGGATCATCGGCGGGAGCGCATTCCTCGAGGGTCTGCCGGATGGGTCCGAGGAACGGCTGGTACGCACGGATCGCGGGGAGGTCGCGGTATGCATGGGCGACGGCTATGTCTTCCTGCGGCGCCACGGCCACGACGGCTATCGCCCGGCGCATCGCCTGGACCACCATGCGCACGTGCTCGCACTGGAGGAGCTCGGAGTGCGACGGGTGGTCTCGGTGTGCTCCGTGGGCGCGCTGAACCCGTCGCATCGGCCGGGCACGGTCCTGGTGCCCGAGGACTACATGTCGCTCCAGGCGCCGCCCACCTTTGCGCTCGACGAGCGCCTCCACGTCATCCCGCTCCTTGACTCCACCCTCCGCGCCCGGCTCGTCTCGCTCAGCCGGAGGGTGGCGGAAGGAGAGGACGGCTGGCAGGAGACCACGGCGATCGCCGCCGCGCGGAGCGACATCCGGGATGGCGGCGTGTACGCCGAGACGAGGGGACCCCGCTTCGAGACCCGGGCGGAGATCCGGCTCCTCGCCGATTACGCCGACGTGGTGGGGATGACCGCGGCGTCCGAGGCCACGCTGCTGCAGGAACGCGGCATCGCCTCGGCGATCCTCTGCATCGTCGACAATTACGCGCACGGTATCGGTGCCCGGCCCCTCACGTTCGAGGCGTTCGAGCGCCAGCTGGGGCAGAACCGCCAGCGTGTGTTCGCCCTGGTCCGCGCTCTCATGGCGGATGGCCCCGCGCTGGCCGCCCCCGCCCCCGCCCCCGCCGACACCGGGACCAACGCGTGACGCTCCTCATCCGCAACGCTGTGGTCAATGGCGTGCCCACGTCCATCGGGGTTCGCGACGGGACGATCGAGTTCGTGGGGGCGGATCCGGTCCACTCCTCCAGCGGCGAGCGGAAGCGACCGGAGTGGGACGCCCCGGACCGGGTGATCGACGCCACGGGGCTGCACGCCTTCCCTTCGCTGCACAACGGCCACACTCACGCCGGCATGACCCTCTTCCGCGGCTGGGGCGACGACCTCCCCCTCATGGAGTGGCTCCGCGATCACGTCTGGCCGGCGGAAGAGCGCATGACCGCCGAGGACGTCTATCAGGGCACCCGTCTGGCCGCTCTCGAGATGATCCGCTCCGGCACCACGTACTTCAACGATATGTACTGGTACGCCAATGCCATCGCCCGGGCCGTGGACGAGTTGGGGATCCGTGCGCACCTCGCCTCGGTCTTCATCGACCACGGCAGCGATGAGGTGGCCCGGCGCTGGCGGGAGGATGTGCTGCGGAACGTGGAGCGCCGCGACGGCTTCGGGTCCCGGCTCCAGCTCTCCCTCGCCCCGCACGCCATCTACACGGTCTCCTCGGAGAACCTCGAGTGGCTGGGCCGGCTCGCGCGTGATCACAACCTGATCCTGCACATCCACCTGTCGGAGACCCGGGGTGAGGTGGAGGAGTGCCTCGCGGAGCACGGGGTCCGGCCCACGCACCTCCTCGAGCGGGTTGGGCTCCTCGGGCCCAACCTGGTCGCCGCACACGGCGTCTTCCTGGATGCCGAGGAGCTCCACATGCTCGGGGAGGCCGGCGCCACGGTGGTGCATAACCCGGCCGCAAACATGAAGCTCGCCACGGGTGGGATCTTCGACTATGACGCCGCGAAGCTGGCGGGGGTACGGGTCGTCCTGGGCACCGACGGCCCGGGCTCGAACAACAACCTGGACCTGATGGAGGAGATGAAGCTCGCGGCGCTGGTCCAGAAGCATCGGTCCGGGGACGCCACCTCGTTGCCGGCGGCCGAAGCGCTGGCGATGGTCACCACGTCGGCCGCGCGCGCGTTCCGCGTGGGGAGCGGCCGGCTCGAGGCCGGCGAGCCCGGGGATCTGATCCTCGTGGACTTCTCCGCCCCGTCCACCCAACCGCTCCACGATCCGGTGTCCACGCTGGTGTACGCCGCCCACGGCGCCGCGGTGCATACGACCATCTGCGATGGCCGCGTTCTCATGTACGACCGCGTGATCGAGGTGGCCGACGAAGCGGAGATCCTGCGGGAAGCCGCCCGCGCGGCGCGCGACCTGGTCCAGCGCGTGGGGACGTAGAGGCCTGCCGCACGGCATGCCCCCGAAGCACCGCCTGCGGTTCAGCCGCCCGGGGGCCCGCTCCTCACCGGCGCTACGACCTGGACGGAGTTCCCGCTCCGGAGCCGGAGCGTCAGCGGCACGCTGTCGCCCTCCCCCAGGGGCTGGTGGATCCCGATCAGCATGACGTGGAAGCCACCCGGCTCCAGCACCGCCTCGCCGCCGGCCGGGACCGGGATGCTGTCCACCGCACGCATCCGCATCACGCCGCCATCCATGGTCACGCTATGGAGCTCGGCCGTATCCGCCACCTCCGTGTCCACTCGCATGATCGCGTCCGCCTGCTCACCGGCGTTCCGTAACACGAAATAGGCGGCGCTGTTCACCGGCGGCGCATCCGGATCATCGCTGCCCTCGGGGCGGATGGCCGTGCGTACCCACGGCTCCATGGCGCTGAGACCCGACGGATCCGTGGCCCAGCTCGCTTCCATCGTGGCGGCCGCGTTCCCGTCCGGCTCCGCGTCGGGCGCGGCCTCGGATCCTCCATCGCACGCCGCGATCCCGGAAGCGAGAACGATGAGTGCGAAAGTCCCGGCGCGTATGTGCAGCGTCGTATTCATGCTCAGCTCCCCAGCATTGCGGCAAGATCCTGCGCCATCTCGGGCGCGGTCACGGTGGGCGACCAGAGGAGCTCCACCTGCCCCTCCTCGTTCAGCACGACGATCGTCGCGGAGTGGTCCACCAGGTAGCCGGTGGCCTCGCTGCCCTCCGCCTTCGCGTAGTAAATCCCGTATTGCGCCGCCACATCGGCGATCTCTTCAGGGGTCCCGGTGATCCCCAGGAAGGACGGGTGGACAGCCCGGGCGTACGCGGACGTCCGCTCCGGCGAGTCGCGCTCCGGGTCCACGCTCACGAACACCACCTGCACCCGGTCACGGTCGTCCCCCAGCTGCTCGAGCGCCGTGTTGAGACGGAGCAGCGTCGTGGGGCAGACATCCGGACACAATGTATAGCCGAAGAAAAGCGGCGAGACCTTCCCCTCGAGATCCTCCCGCGTGACCGGGCCATCGGCGGAGCGGAGCGTAAAGTCGGCCGCTGGCATCGCCGGCGAAAGGTGCGTGCCGTGATACGTCACGGGCGCGTCGAAAGCGCCCGCCACCATCAGCACGGCCGCGAGCACGCCGAGGCCGGCGAGGAGTGCGAGTACGGCTTTCCTGGAAATCATGGTCAGTTCGAATAGCAGGCGAAAAGGTGCGCGGCCTCGTACGCCAGCTTCGCGGCGCCCTCCGAGGCCTGCGCCTCGCGCGCGATCACGCGCAGGTCCTTCAGCAGTCCCTCCACCGACGGCATCCCCCAGCGGTATTCCCGCCGCAGGATCCCGTTCCCGTCCACGATCATGAAGCCCGGGCTATACTCCAGAAGGCCGTCGTCATTGCGGCCGTAGTAGAGGCCGAAACCGGTGCCCACCAGCGTCTTGAGGGCCGCGGCGTCACCCGTGGCGAGCGTCCACACCGCCGGGTCCGCGCCCCGCCGGCGCGCCACCGAGTCCAGCACCGCCGGCAAGTCACGCTCCGGGTCGATGGAAATCGTAACGAGCCGGACCGGGATCTCGCCTAGCTCCACTTCCCCGAGCCGCTCCTGGAGCTCTCCGAAGATCGAGTCCGCAGGGTAACAGCGGCCGTCGCACGTGGTGTAGCCCGTGGTGTAGATGGCGATCGCGCCCCGCAGATCCTCGCTGGTCAGTGGAGAACCGCTCTGGTCCACCAGCGAGTACCCCGGCGCCAGCCCCAGACGCGGTACCACCTTCACCGGCTGGAACACGGCAAAGCCCATGATCGTCGCTACGAGCAGCCCGACCACGATCCCGCCCGCCATCAGCAGCTTTCTGCGACCCGGATTCATCCCCTCACGTTCGCGCAGCCGCCGCCCTCGCGCAACCGCTCGGCTCCACGGATCATACCGCGGCTCCGGGGGTTGAAAGGTCACCCGGCAACGGGTAACTTCCTACGCTGGATCGGCGCCGGTCACGGCACGCCGGATCCGCTCAGGAGGCGTAGCTCAAATTGGTACGGCACCGCACTCGAAATGCGGCGGGCGCAAGCCCTTGGGGGTTCGAATCCCTCCGCCTCCGCTGGACGATGTGGCAGAACAGGTTGGATGGAGAAAGAGACCCTCGGGGCGGATGGCCTTCGGGGGTCTGCTTTCTCCCCGTAGATTCCAGTCAGGAGCGACATTTTTGCACAGTTCCCGCGGGCGGATGATGGGGCGCGGCGGCCGGGTGACGTTGGGAGCGTGGCTCAGGAGCGCGGTCGGCGCGACCGTTCTCGCACTCGGCGGCTGCTCCGCCGCGGCCACCGCCGTGCCGGCGGGACCCGCGCCGGAGCCCATCGCGCCGGAGCTGGCCGAGGCGGTGTTCGACTCCGCCTGGGCGCGGATCCACGAGAGCTACTACGACACGACGTTTGCGGGGCTCGACTGGCTGGCGGTGCGCGATGAGCTGCGGCCCGTCGCGCGGGCGGCCGGCACGGCCGACTCTCTGCGGGTCGTGATCACCGGCATGCTGAACCGGCTGGGCGACAGCCACATGGTCTTGATCCCGGCATCGGTTGCGGACCGTATCGATCCGGACGCGATCCGTGGCAAGCCCGGGGAGCCGGGCAATGTCGGTCTCGAGGTGCGGGTGGTGGAGGACGAGCTCACGATCTTCCGGGTGCGGCCGGGGAGCGTGGCGGCGGAGGCGGGCGTGCGGCCGGGGTGGACGATCATGTCCGTGGACGGTATGCCTGCGGAGCGCCTACTGCAGGTGATGGAAGCCATGCCAGACAACCGTCGGCTGGCGGAAGCGCGCATCGCGTGGGCTGCGGAGTCCCGGCTCGGATCGACGGTCGGGGACACCGTTGTCGCCCAGTTCCGTACCGGCGACGGGGCGACCGTGGACCTCCGTCTCCAGCCGGAGTCGATGCCGGGACGGCCGGTGAGATTCGGCAACCTGCCCACCATGTTCGCCGACCTCCAGTATAGGGAAGTTCCGATTGCGGATGGCTGCGCGGGCATTATCGCGTTCAACGTCTGGATGACGCCTATCCTGCCGGACCTGGCGAAAGCCGTCGAGGCGCTGAGACACTGCGATGGGATGGTTCTCGACCTGCGTGGGAACCCTGGCGGGGTGGGCGGGATGGTCATGGCCGTATCGGGCTATTTCATGGACGAGCAGCAGCCGCTCGGCCGCCTGATCACCCGGGACAACGAGCTGAGCTTCGTCTCCATGCCGCGGCGAGTGAACTCAATGGGAGAGGCGATGGAGCCGTACGGCGGGCCACTGGCGCTCCTGGTGGACGGCCTGAGCATGTCCACGAGCGAAATCTTCGCTGCAGGGCTGCAGGAAGTCGGACGCGCCCGGGTATTCGGTGAGATTTCCGGGGGGCAGGCGCTGCCGTCGCTCATGGTACGGCTGCCGAACCGCGATGTGCTCCAGCATGCCTTCGCGGACCTGGTGACCCCGGCCGGTGTGCGTATCGAAGGTCGGGGCGTCGTTCCCGACCAGGTGGTGGCGCTGGATCGACAGGCACTCCTCGCCGGTGGGGATCCCCCGCTGGACGCGGCACTGGAATGGATCGAATCCCGATCCGGCCCGCGTTGATGCAACAGCAACTCTCGAAGGAGAAGCACATGACGAACGGGAAGACCATGCCTGCGGCCGTGGCGGCGGCGTTCGTGTTCGCCTTTTCGCCGGTTTCGCTGCCGGCACAGGAGCAGCTCCCGCCCGCCGCGGAGATCATCGACCGCTATGTCGAAGCGATCGGTGGCCGCGATGCCGTCCTCGGGCACACGGGCAGCCACTCCACGGCGACCTTCAGCATGCCCATGGCCGGGATCGAAGCGGATATGGACGTCCTGTCCTCTACCGAGCCGATCCGGTCGATCACCATCATAGAGATACCGGGAATCGGCACCATCCAGGAAGGATACACGGGTGAATACGCTTGGTCGATGGACCCGAACATGGGACCGCGGCTCCTGGAGGGACGGGAGCTGGAGGCGGCCCGAGAGGGCGCGATGATAGGGGCAGGTCTGCGGGATCCGTCGCTGTTCACCGAGCGGACGACCGCCGGCCGCACCGAGATGAACAACGAGGCATGCTACCGGGTGAAGCTGGTATGGAAGAGTGGCCGCGAGACCCACGACTGCTACAGCGTCGAGACGGGGCTGCTCGTGGCTGTGGAAGCTACACAGCCGACTCCGATGGGTGATATCCCGGTCGTTTCCCTCATGGGCGAGTACACGGAGTTCGGCGACGTCCTGAGCCCCACCCGCGTGGTCCAGCAGATGATGGGTCAGGAACAGGTGATTACGATCCACACGGTGGAGTACGGTGAGATCGACGAGGAAGGGTTCGCTCCGCCGGCGGCGATACAGACCCTGATAGAACAGAAAGAGTCGGGCGGCTGACGTGCCAGGCCGGCCCCGGCCGTCGAGGCAGGGGCCGGCCGACGCGCTCGACCCACGGTAACGACCGCCCGTCCCCCCCGCGGCGCCAGCTCCACTTTCACCCATCCCTGTTCCTGACGGTCGAAACGACTCGAACGCCGAGATGGCATCCTCGAGGGGCTCGAGCTCGACCACGTGCGGGATATACGTCCGATGACGGCAGTTTTTTCGTAGGTGCTTCAGCCCCCTGCCTTGGCTCCGCGCGCCGGGGGGCAGACGCCGGCCGGCAGGGCGCAAGATCTATCGAGAGCGTGCAATAGATTGCCGGATTCGCGATCGGTGTGGTGCGGTGCCTGTCTCGCAACTCGTTTATTGACAACACATTGTCTCCCAAGAGCCGGCTGCGGAACAACGGTTGCCCCTGATACTCTCGTTCCGAGGCCACTTCCATGCCTATCTCGGTGCACTTCTCACATGGGACCCTACAAGAGCGCACCACCCCTGGTGCTCCTCGCCACTGATGAGGCGCGGCCGGCTCAACTCGTGCCGGGGTTGACTACAGTCGGCGCGGAAGTGAGGCACCTGAGTCCGGACTGGGCGAGGGAGCCGGCTATCGGTGCGCCGGACGACCTTGCAGCGGCGGAGGTCCTCGTGCTTCACCTCGAGGAGCCTGAAGCGGACGACGTCGCTAGTCTGGTGGCTTCGCTCAAAGCCCGGAGCTCCGCACCCATCCTCGCGCTCCTCGGCGCCTCTACGCTGCGTACGCGGGAACGGGTGCTGGAGGCCGGCGCGGCAGACGTGGTGGCCGGACCATGCTCCGAGAGGGAGCTCCGGCTGCGGGTGGCCCGCCTGCTGGAGTCACGGGCAGCCATTCGACAACTCGAGCACAGGGCGCGGGAGCTGGAGTTGACGGTGGAGAAGCGGGATGCCGAACTCGAGGACGCCCGGGTTCAGATCCTGGAACGGCTGGCCCGGGCGGCCGAGTATCGGGACGACGAGACGGGGGAGCACACGCGCCGGGTGGGAGCTCTTGCGGCAGCGCTCGCCGAGGGCGTAGGAATGCCGGCCGAGGAGGTTACGCTGATCGAACGGGCGGCGCCGCTACACGACGTAGGGAAGATTGGCGTGCCCGATGGCATCCTGCTCAAGCCGGGACGGCTGAGTCAGAAAGAGATGGAGGTCATGCAGGCGCACACCGGTATCGGCGCCCGGATGCTCTCGGGGACCGACATCCGGCTCCTCAACCTGGCCGCGACCATCGCCTTCACACACCATGAGCACTGGGATGGAAACGGATATCCCGAGGGGATGCGCGGCAATGATATACCACTGCCGGGGCGCCTTGTCGCTGTAGCGGATGTGTTCGATGCATTGACCACGAAACGGCCCTATAAGCGGGCCTGGCCTCTGGAGGAAGCTGTGGCGGAGCTGGAGGCGCAACGCGGGCGGCACCTGGATCCCGACATCACCGACATCGCTCTGTCACTGGTCCTCCGGGATGCACTGCCGGATCCGATACGCGAGCACGTGCGGACTGCCGGAGGATGGGAGAGCTGATGTCAACCGCCGAGAGCCGGATCTTCCCAAAGGTCGACCAGGAGGATGCTGAGCGCTACAGAACGCTGTTCGATGCCTCCATGGACGCGGTTTACCTGTCCCGCGATGACGGCCGTATCCTCAGGGTCAACCCCGCCTTCCAACAGCTGTTCGGCTACAGCAGCGAAGAGCTCAGCCGTGTTTCGGCCGAAGCGCTGTACGCCACCCCGTCCGATCGAGCCCGGTTCCGCATCTCCATTACGGAGCAGGGCGCCGTCAAGGATTTCGAGACGCGACTCCGCGCTCGTGATGGGACCATCCGCACCTGCCTGATCACCGCCACCGCACGAAGTGCCGATGACGGCACCACGGAATTCCAGGGCATTATCCGTGACGTCACGCAGCGGCGTCTCGAGCAGGCGGAGCTCGCGCGCACCGAGAAAGCTTTGCGGCGCTCGAACGCGGAGCTGGAGCAGTTCGCCTACGTGGCCTCCCACGACCTGCAGGAGCCGCTTCGGAAGATACGGGCGTTCGGGGACCGGCTCTCCACTATGGCAGCCGGTAGTCTGGACGATCGTGCCGCCGACTACCTGGCGCGCATGATCTCGGCCGCAACGCGAATGCAGACGCTGATCGAGAACCTGCTCCTCTACTCGAGGGTGGCCTCGCGCGGGGCCGAGTTCGAGTCGGTCGATCTGAATGACGTCCTCGCGGATGTGCTCAATGATCTGGAGTCGCAGGTGGCGCACAGCGGAGCCCGGGTCCACGCCGACGAGCTGCCGGAGCTGGAGGCGGACAGGATGCAGATGCACCAGCTCCTTCAGAATCTCCTCTCCAACGCCATCAAGTATGGGCCCACCGACGGCACAGCCACTGTGGAGGTCGGCTGCGCGCTCCTGGACTGCAAAGGCGCCACGCTCGGACCCGAGCAGTCGGGGGAGGCAGTGGCCACGCGGCTCACGGTGACCGATAACGGCATCGGGTTCGAGCAGGAGTACGCCCAGCGCATCTTCGAGCTGTTCCAGCGGCTGCACGGACGCGCCGACTACGAGGGAACCGGCATTGGCCTCGGTATCTGCCGCAGGATCGTCCTCCGGCACCGGGGTGAGATCGGGGCGGCAGGGCACCCTGGAGAGGGTGCGACATTCACGGTGGTCTTGCCTCTGAGACAGGAAGGAACCAGCCACGATGACTAGCTCCACCACGACCAGCGTCCCCATCCTCATCGCGGATGACGACGAGGAAGACCGCATGCTGGCGCGGGAAGCGCTGGAGGAGTCACGCCTGGCGAACGAGATGTTCTTCGTCGAGGATGGCGTGGACCTCCTGGACTTCCTCCATCATCGCGGCGCCTACTCCGATCGGGGCTCGGCCCCGCGTCCCGGCCTGATTCTGCTGGACATCAACATGCCGCGAATGTCCGGCCTCGAGGCCTTGCGGGAAATCAAGGCCGACCCGAGCCTGCGCCAGATCCCTGTCGTGATCCTCACGACATCCCGAGCGGACGAAGACATACTCCGGAGCTATGATCTCGGCGTGAACTCCTTCATCTCGAAGCCGGTCACCTTCAGTGGGCTGGTAGACGTCATGCGGGCCCTGGGAACGTACTGGTTCGAGTTGGTGGCCCTCGCTCCCAACCGTGAGTGACATGGACATGAATCCCCTCAAAGTCCTCATCATAGAAGACGACGAGGATGACTACATCCTGACTCGCGACCTCCTCTACGATATCGATCACATGGAGATCGACATCCGCTGGGAGACCACGTACGAGGGTGGCCTCGCCGTGCTCCAGCTGGGCGACTACGATGTCTGCCTGGTCGACTATCGGCTCGGCCCTCGAGACGGCATGTCGCTGGTCCGCGAGGTGCGGCCGGAAACGCTGCAGACCCCGATCATCTTCCTCACGGGCCAGGATAGCCGCGACCTCGATGTCAAGGCAATGCAGGCCGGCGCCGCAGACTACCTCGTCAAGGGAACCGTGACAGCTCCGCTCCTGGAGCGATCCATCCGATACGCCATCCAGCGACAGCGGCTCCTGCAGGAGATGCACCGGCGGGCGCTGGTCGATCAGCTCACTGGGCTACTGAACCGGCGGGGCTTCGAGGAGCAGGCGGCGCGGCAGATCCGGCTGGCCAATCGGCGCGGGGTCCGGATGTCTCTTTTGTTCACGGACGTCAACGACTTCAAGCAGATCAACGACTGCTGGGGCCACAGCGAGGGAGACCGTGCCCTTCGGGAAGTGGCGGACCTGCTCCGGGCCTCTTTCCGGGAGTCCGACCTTCTGGCCCGGCTTGGCGGCGACGAGTTCGTCATGGTCCCCATCGACGCGCCGCCACCCAACAAGGTCATCCCCGAGCGGCGCCTCATGCAGAAGCTCGCCGAGCGCAATGCCGCGACCGATCGGCCGTACAAGCTGTCGCTGTCGATCGGCACCGCGGTGTTCGACCCCATGAATCCCAAGACCCTGTGGGAGCTGGTCCGAGACGCCGACATGGACATGTACGGCCAAAAACCCTCCGGGAATGGACGGAGCCAGAGCCTCCCCACCCCGGCTGGCGCCCCCTCGACGAAGGCGACGGGCGCTGCCCTGGCGCGAGTCCGCAGCCGGGCCTTCGACTAGCCAGGCGCCGGAGCCGACGCTCCGCGTCCGCACCCACCGAATCTCCAGGGCAACGTCGCCCTGCTCCCACCGCCCTCGACCTGCGGTGCGACCGCCCGTTAGCCCTGGGGCGCCAGCTCCACCTTCACCCACCCCTGTTCCCGGCGATCGAACGACTCGGCGACCGATCCCAACGGGCAGTCTGTTCCGCACTGGATGTTCCGGTCCGGATCGACTGGTCTTCCTCGGGCGGCGGGGCCGTGGCGGAGCCGGCGGACACCGCCGACGGTGAGCAGATCGTAGTGGCTCCACTTCCGGGAGTGCGGAAACCGCCTCACCCTCCCCACATCTCGCCGGGGTCCGCATGCTGGTCCTGCATCTGTCTCCCCCTCCACGTCAGCGTCATGAGCGCGTCTCTTCATCCCAAGGTACCGCTGGGCGTCGCGCGTGCTCCCCGAAGAACACGGCGCCCCCGCGAGCAACTCGCGGAGGCGCCGTCGGTCAGCAGAAGTCCGGGGTCTCAGGCTCCGTCAGATCCCGTCGGTGCAGAAGGTCTCGCCCGCGTAGCCGGACGGCGGCGTGTACCACCAGAGACAGTTGTTCGGCGGCCGGGCGGGGATGGCCGTGATGAGCCAGACGAGCCCGTTCAGCCTCTCCTGCGTCGGGAAGGGGTAATACGGTCCGAACTCCGGGTCTTCCAAGATCTCCTGGAGGCGGAAGGTGCCACCCAGGTTCCGGTCGTGGATGCCCCACCCGTAGAAGCCGGGGATCAGTCCCAGCGGGCCCGTGAAGGGGAGGAACCCCTCCGGCCGCTCGTGGAACGTGTTCACATGGCTGTAGAAGTTGCCGACGTGGAGGGTGTAGCGGCTCCGCGGATCGCGGCGCGCCGGGTCCTGATTGCCGCTGTGCCACGAGCGGACCTTCGCATACTCCAGGAAGGCCGCGCCGGGGGTCCATCCCGCGACGTACTTCCGCATGGTGCAGATGATCCCGCATCCCGGCGTCCCGGTGAACACCTCGTTGCCGTTCTTGAAGCCGGTGAGGACGGCCTCGTTCATCTGGCGGGCCGCATCCTCGTATGCCACCCCGTGGTCGCGGACCAGCGTCATGGCCAGGAAGTCGAAGAACCCCGCCGCTGCACCGTATCCGGTCGTCCAATCGTTGCCGAGGAAGCCCATCACGTCCAGGTCCTCCCCGTTGTTACGGGACGGCTCGTTATCGATCCACGCGTTGAACGCCGCCCAGATGTCGCCCCCGTCGCTTCCCAGGTTCCGGTATGCCGCCCGGCGCCGGAGCACCTCGAAGGCCATGTATGCGGCGCCGCCCTCCACGTTCCACTGCTTGTAGGTCCCGGGCATGAACCCGGCGTCTATCCGGCGCTCGCGCTCCCACAGCCAGTGGCTGTGGGCGAACTCGTGGGCCAGGAGACTGATGATCTGGTTCGGCCGCAGTCCGATGCTGCCGTCGATCATATCCTTCCGGGCCGTTCCCATGCCCCGGGTTTCCACGAACCTCGTGACGTTCACGACGAGCTGCTCGTGGTGCGCCATCGTCCGCGGCCGGTGCGTGCTCGACAGCACCTGTCGGTACCAGGGCTCGGCCTCCGACATCAGGTAGTCGGCGGCCTCGCGGATCGCCGTCTCCCTGTTCTGGAACTCGGCCTTCATGGCCACGGCCTTCTCGTACCCCGCCGTCCCCACCGAATCCGGGTCCGCCCAGGGGGTCGTGAAGACGAAGTATCCGCCGTGAGATGCCCTGGACCTCCACCTTCTTCGGCCGAGCCGAGATCGTGTAGGTGGTCAGCGTCGTGAAGGTGTCGCCCACCGCTAGTGGGGCCCGCCGGTACATGTATTCGGTGCCCTCGTAGCCGAACCACGGCGTCTCCTGCCAGTCGGGGATCGTGTCCGCGCTCACACAGTCAATCTCCGGGTGCGCGTCGCAGATCGCCTGGTGGTCCGGGTTCCCCGGCTCGTAGGCGGCCGCCAGGCCGGTCGGAACGGACCGCGACCCGCCCAACTGGGGCCCGCGCGCGGTTCGTCCTTCGTGCAGCCGGGCCTGCTCCTCGTGGAACCGCGCCTCCTCCTGGGCGTGCTGTTCCTGGATGCTCAAGGGGTCCCGCTCCGCACTCCACATCGCCGGCGGGTCACCCGAGAGCATTTTGAAGCTCGATAGGCCGGTCGACGGAGCCGTGCCCGCCGCACCCGCCGCGAGCAGATCCTGATACCACTGGTCCACGTTGTAGACGAGGTCGGGCATGGGCGTCTGCGACTGGAACCCCATGCCGACGTCGCTCCAGCCCGGTCCCCCGTACGGGAACACCGGGTCATTCGAGCGCGGGTTGTCCGCGTACTGGAAGTGCGTGGTGTCGACGTAGACCAGGTTGTAGAGGCTCGAATCCTTCCAGGTCACGTCGCTGTAGTATTCGTTGCGCAAGTCCCACGGCTGACCCGGTTCGGTGACCGCGATCCGGACGCAGTGCGTCAACTCGGCGGCCGTCATCTCCCGGACCTCGTAGTGATCCAGGGAGATGACCTCGCCCTGATGCGGGACGAGGAGCTGCGGGTAACCCCCACCGACACGCACGTCCGCGCCGGGAACGACCAGGCGCCGGCGAACCGTCCCGCCGCATTCCGCCGACGGAGTAGACCTCCGTGCTGAACACCAGCGTGGTGTCCGTATGCGTAAGGAGCGCCACGGTGTCCGCTCCGGCCGTAATCGTTGCGGGATCGATCTGAAGGAGGTTGATGCCCCGAAGGGTAATCGGAGTGCCGTCCTGCGTGATCTCCGCGGGCGCGTCCATGGCGAAGACGATGGGGTCGGAGACCTCGCCGGTCACGACCAGGTCCGCGGGAAGGATCCATGGCATTCCCGCGGGGCCACGAACGCGGAGGCGCGTGTGTCCGGGCCCGGCCAGCTTCAAGGTATCCCCCGACAGGGCGGCGCCGTCCAGAATCGAGGCATAGTACTGAGGATATGTCGGCGCCACCGTCACCGTCTCGAAGGCGGCGTCGTGATAGGCCGCACCCCGGAATGTCGCCGTCACCACCGCGACGGCGCCAACGCCGTCCAGGTGGACCGAATCGGCGGACAGCACCAGCGGCGCGGGCTCGCGGACGAAGACCGACAAGGTGTCGGCGAACCGCTTGCCGCGCGCCTCGATGGCCGCCTCCAGCCGGACCGTCCCGCTCTGCTGCGCGCGGAGCCGGACCTGCCCGCGGTCCGTTGGCTCCACGGCCGCCGCCCCGTCCAGGACCGTATACGTCACCGAGTCGCGCCAGTGGGCCCCGTCCACGCCTGCGAACTCGTGCCCGACGTGGAGGTTCGCGGTCGTGCTCTCGGTCACCTCGAGGGTGTCGATCCCGAGCGAATCGGGCCGGTCGGGGTTGAACGCGATGTCCAGACGGAATGGGTACGCGGCCACGGCGGCCTGCGCGACTTCCTCACCCTCGGAGTACCCGAGGGTCGCCGTCACCGTGGCCCACCCCGGTCCACCCGTGGCGGACAGGACGCCGTCCGCCACCGTGACCAGCGCCGAATCGCTCGTCGACCAGGCAACGGCGTCCATATACTGCCGCGTCACGTCGACCCCTCCGGCGTCCCGCACCGTGGCCACGAGCGTGTCGAGAGTTCCCTCCTCGAGCGCCAGCGTATCGGGCGCGAGCGTGAGCGTGAGGGTGAGCCGGATCTCCGGCTCGGTCGGCGGCAACTCCGCCTTCTCGTCGCCACAGCCACTTGCGACGAAGAGGAAAAGGAGTATCAGCGCCAGCGCCGGCCGGAGCGACGAAAAATAGTTTTCCGGGAAATGGCTGGTCATAACGCGCTCGTGATTCGTTGGCAGGTTGTGGATCGTCGCCCGGACTCTCTTACGCGGCGAGGCGCTCGATTTCACCGGCCGACTCCAAAGCAGAGATCGTCTGAGCACTCGGCTCGAGCGGCTTACGCGCGATCATCCCGAGTGAGAGTCCCAGCCATGGGGCGAGCCGGGTACGCTCGATTGTGCGGAATACCCTGGCGATCGGACCCCGCTTTGCGTCCAGGCGCATTGGGAGCCGTACACCAAGGATTCCAGCCATCTCGCGATAGGATCCGGTAGAGCAGGGATGGGTGCATGAAGTATCCATATACTCGCTGGACGGTGCAGCTATCCGCCTCGAGGAGGGTGCGCAGCTCGGTCGGAGAGAACTCGGTTTCCCACCCGGCGAACCAACGGTTCGCAGCGATGAGACCCTTCTTCAGGAGAGTGTACGGGTGCCAGCGCTGCGGAACGTCGACCAGAAGGAGACCGCCCGGCTTCAGGAGCGCCAGGTTCGCTTCGATCAAACCCGCGGGATCCTTGAAGTGCTCCAGGAGCCCTTGGTGGAAGACGATGTCGAAGCTGCCGGGCTCCAGCGGCGGAGCCATGGCGTCGCCGAGCACCGGCGTTGCTCCCGGCGCGGCTTGTCGGCACAGACGGAGCGCTTCTCGAGAGATGTCGAGCATCACGACCTCGGCGCCCAGGCGGAGCAGGGCGCCGCTCTCACGGCCGGTTCCGGGCCCGACCTCGAGGATCCTCTTGCCCGCAACCACGCCGCCCGCAGCCGTGACGATCTCACCCACGATGTCGGATACGGCCGGGTATATTTCCTCCACCTCGCGGGCATGCCAGAAGGCATCCCACGGGTCTGCGGTGGTTGGGTCTGCACTGCGGGCCCTCGGAAGAATCGAACTCATCGTGGGATTCCTTTTGAATGGCTTCGCGATCCGGTATGCTTACGTTCGGACTGTACGGGGTCGCGTCATGAAACAAGCATCGGCGGCGCCTATTCCGTACTTAAGACGGGAATCTCCCGGAATCAGCAGTGGGAGATTTCCCCACCCGAGGGACGAGGGCGTGAATGGCAGGGCGCCAGCATGCGCTCTTCTCAGCGCCAAAGAGAACCCCGTGGGTGCATCACCCCGGGTTTACAAGAGACCCCAACGCTCGAGCGACTGGGGTCCTGAGCGAGCCACAACGGCTTTCGGCTGAGGTTCGGAAGCGGGCCGTCCCACTAATGCGAGACCATGAGGACGAGCACCGATCAGAGTCGGCAGCCAGCAGCTCGGTCGCAGAGAAAACCGGCTGTTAGGCGGAGGCGGTTCGGAAGTGGGTGCGCCATGGCGTGTGGAATAGCGGCCGCCGTTCGGGCCTCAAGACGTCCGCCTAAGGCCCAGGAGGCGGGCCCGGAGCGCAGATCGGCCCGAGCGAAGGGGGGGAGGCAATGAAGGGTCGAGATCGGTCGGGTCTGGCGGGAGAACTTCGCCGCCGACGCCGCGCCGTTCGCACAGGCAGCCACTCCACCTCGCGGGTGCTGGAGATGGCCCAGTAGCCGCCGACCTCATCGGTGGTGCGGAAATGTCAACCGGCCCGGTGAGAGAGGCGAGACGCCGTCGCTACACGAGGACTGTGCCAAAAACGGCGTCAGAACTCACTGACGCTGGCACCCGGCTCGAGAATGGAGGCCGCTGCGATGGCCCCTTCCGTCCCGATCTTGTCGTACCCGGCCTGCGTCTAGTGAAATGTGTCGTAATAGTAGTTGCTGTCCCAGAAACTGCGTCTCGTAGTCATCGGCCGTCCCGAGTCCACCCATTGACGGGTCCAGGAATATGGCGTCCTGCCCACCCTGATCCCAGATGAGCCCGCGAAGGTTGACCGTGTAGCCCAGCGCCTGCAGGCTCGTGATGCCGCTATTCCAGGCATCGACAGCTTGCGTGTATTCATTCGGGAAGACATCCGACCAGTTATTGCCGGGGGATACAACCTCCTGCTGAGCGCTGGAATTGGAGTATTTGTTATGGTAGGCTGAGACGCGCCCTGTCTGATTCCAGTATTCGACGCCAAATGCGGGACCGAACCCGCCAGCAACGTCCCCGAGCGAAGAGAGGACTGAGCCGTTGTAGTCATACGCCGTCCCGGGGATCGGGGTGGGCACCGGGCCTCCCACGTTCCGCTATCCGGCATTACTCTGGCCGCCGATGAAGAAAAGGTCTATCTCTCCACGCGGCCCTACCTCTTCGATCGGGGGCCCTGCGGGGTCGCTGTCGCAAGCGGAGAGGAGCAGGGAGAGCGTGGTAGCCAGAAGAAGGGAGAGGGTGAGTAAAGTGCGGTAGCGTGGGTGAAGCTCGGGAGCGGCGTCAGGCACCGTCCACCTCCATGGCTGAATTGGGGCGCGGGCCCCTATACAGGCGCTGCGGTCGGGAGTTCTCGGCAGGTCCCCCACGCTCGACGGCAGCTCGAGCTCTGACATTCACTCTTCGCTGGAGCCCTGCTCAGCCAACCTACTCAGTGAAACAGAACGAAGCCCCCCGGCGCGACCTCGCGCCGGGGGGCTCGTCTTCTTTCGTGAGCAGCAACGCGCTATGCGCGGGCTACGCCAACCGGCTACCAGCTACCCGTGCGACTCCACGTCGCCGTTTCGCCGACCGCGCGCCACCACGCCCACACCGAACATGCCCATTCCCAGGAGCAGGAGGGACGCCGGCTCCGGAACCGAAGTGGCCGCAAACTGCCCTTCGAGGGTGATGCCGCCGATCCGGACGTTGGTCGCCGATGTCTGGACCACGGTCAGATCGGCCACACCGTCATCGAAGATCGACAGCTCCGCTCCGGAGAACGTGTAGGACCATGGCCGGTAATCCGCACCGGTCCCCCAGCAGTCGGGATCCAGGTACACGCACTGCGAGACGAGGATTCCGTCCAGGAACAGGTCGTACCCCGCTGTGCTGCTGGGCACAATGGCCGTTCCGTACGTGCCGGAGATCATCGCCGTGAACAGGCTCGCACCCGGCGTGAATGTGCCGATCAGCACCGACGCGAGTGGGAATCCGGAAGTGACTGCAGGGCCATCATAGTCGCCGAGGCTCTCGGAATACTGAGCCTGGACAGGGGCGACGGCAATGCCGAAGAGGAGCGTTCCAGCGATCAAGAAATGCTTCATGGGGCCTCCAAAGAGGGGGACGGGGGGTTTTACGTGGTGAGCGGGGTTCCACGGGGTCGCGACCCGTTAACGGGCACATTTCGAGCCGGGCTGGTGGCGTCACGTTGTACCCTCCTTGTAACTCCATTCGAGACAACAACGTGCAGGCTCGCCCGCGGCCGGAGCAGATTCTGGCGGCGGAGCAGAAGTGCCGCGGGCGCACCGCACCCTGTCGCACGCCTCCCCCAGGCGGGGCGGCCAGCCCTGCCCCAGGCTGGGGGTGCCAACCCTGCGTCCCGGGCTACACCGTTCGGGGCGCCAGCTCCACCTTCACCCACCCCTGTTCCCGGCGATCGAACGACTCGAACGCCGAGATGGCATCCGTGAGGGGCTCGAGCTGCGTCAGGAGCTTCGACGGCTCGAACACACCGGACGCCGCGAGCTCCACCAGGTGGGGGATGTACTTCCGGTGGTGGCAGTTGCCCATGTTGAGGGTCAGGTTCTTGTTCATGGCCTGGCCGATGGGGAAGGTCATGGAGTCCTCGGCGTACACGCCGATGATGGAGAGGGTGCCGGCCTTGGCCAGTGCGGCGGTGCCCCAGCGGAGCACCTGGGAGGGCGCATCGCCGGGCTTCCAGAGGTCGCCCTCGGGGTTCCGGTCCGGCGCGATCTCATCGACCTCCTCCTGGAACTCCTCGGCGTTCTCCCGGGCCTCGTCCGCGGCGGGGCCCGCGTGGGGATGCTCCGCATCCACGCCCACGGCGTCGATGGCCCGGTCGGCTCCGATCCCGCCCGTGAGCTCGAGGATCGCCTCGATGGGGTCCTCCGCATCGAAGTTGATCACCTCCGCGCCCTGGCCGCGGGCCATCTCGAGACGGGACTCCACGGCGTCCACGGCCAGGACCCTGCCGGCGTCCATGAGGAGGGCGCTGGCGATGGCGAACTGGCCCACGGGTCCGCAGCCGAACACCACGACGGTGTCCCCCGGCTCGATCTCGGCCATCTCGGCGCCGAACCAGCCGGTGGGGAAGATGTCGGAGATGAGGATGGCGTCGTCGTCATCCACGCGCTCGGGGAGCCGAACCAGTCCCACGTTGGCGAAGGGGATGCGGGCGTACTCGGCCTGGAGCCCATGGAACGGACCGCTGGACTCGGGTCCGCCGAAGAACGCGGTGCCGGCGAGTGGGCCGTTGGGATTGGCGTTGTCGCACTGGGCGTAATACCCAGCCCGGCAGTAGGAGCAGTAGCCGCAGGCGATGGTGGAGGGGATCACCACGCGATCGCCGGGCCGGAGGTTCCGGATGCCCGTCCCGACTTCCTCCACGATCCCGACGCCCTCGTGCCCGAGGATGGTGCCGGGCTTCATTCCGCTGAGGGTGCCCCGGATCATGTGCAGGTCCGTGCCGCAGATGGCGCTGGCGGTCAGCCGGACGATGGCGTCCGTCGGTTCCTGGATCTCGGGCTCCGGGACGTCGTCCAGCCGGATGTCCCCCACGTCGTGCCACACCACTGCCTTCATTGCGCCGCCTCCTGTGCCATATGAAAACGGCCGACCCGGGACGAGTCCGGGCCGGCGTCGGTCATGAGGCTCGTCGGCGCACTGATCGTGCCGGCTCATCCATCCGCGGCAGCGGCTCCCGTGTCGAGCGTCCGTCGGGCCAGCGCGGCGCGATCGGGCTTTCCGGATCCCAGCCGCGGGATGGCGTCGAGGGCGACGAACGACCTGGGGACCTTGAAGCGCGCGAGTCGGGCCGCCGCGAAGTCCCGGACCGGCCCCAGCGGATCCGCCACCCCGGCGCTCGGGGCGTCGTCGGGCGCCCGTCCACCGCCCAGCACCACGTAGGCACGGCCGACCTCGCCCCAGACGTCGTCCGGGACACCCACGACCACCACCTCGGCCACGCCGGGCGCGTCGGCCAGGACCGCCTCCACCTCGGCGGGGAACACGTTCTCGCCACCGCTGATGAACATCTCCTTGCGACGGCCGCAGATGGTGTAGCGGCCCGCCTCGTCCATTCGGGCGATATCGCCCGTGCGGAGCCAGCCGCCGGCGGTGAACGCCTCCCGGGTACGCTCCGGGTCGTGGAGGTAGCCGGCGAACAGCTGCGGCCCCCGCAGCAGGAGCTCGCCCTCCTCGCCCGGCCCCACGTCCTCGCCACTGGCGTCGACCCGACGCGCGCGCAGCGACGGCACCGGCCGGCCCACCGCGCCGGGGTTCGCCTCCGCCTCCTCGAGTGAGAGGGTGAAGCAGTTCGGCCCGCACTCGGTCAGGCCGTACCCTTCCTTGAACCGGTAGCCCGCGGCTCGCACGGCGGCCGCGACCGCGGGGGGGCACGGCGCGCCGCCGGAAATGAAGAAGCGGAGCGCCGGGAGCTCCATCCCCCAGGCGTCGCCCCGCTGGAGGAGCAGGAGCTGGGTGGGGACGGTGAGCGCCACCGTGCACGCTTCGTCGGCCAGGGCGCGCAGGAACTCGTCCGCGTCGAAATCCTCGAACAGCACGACGCGCCCGCCCCGCTGCCAGAGCGGCGTCGCGAAGACGTTCCAGCCACCGGTATGGAAGAGGGGTGTGGTGATGGGCGCCACATCGTTCGCTCCGAGCTCCCAGCCGGTGGTCGTGGCCACGGCGTTGTGGAAGAGCTGCCGGTGGGGCAGCAGCGCGCCCTTGGGCCGACCGGTCGTCCCGGACGTGTAGAGCACCAGCACTGGCGACTCGGGGTCCGCCGGCTGCTCGATGCCCCAGGGCTCGGCGGCCTCGAGGAGCGCCGGAACGTCCTCCTCCAGGTCGAGCCACTCCGCCGCGACGTCCGCCCCGGCCTCCGCCGCCAGCGCCGCGCTCTCCGGATCATGGAAGAGCACGGCCGGCTGAGAGTCCGCCACGATTACCGCCAGCTCCGGCGCGGCGAGTCGCCAGTTGTACGGGACGAGTGCGGCCCCGCGCCGGCCGCAGGCGAGGAAGAGGGCCACGAGCTCGAGCCGGTTCCGCGACAGCACCCCCACGCGGTCTCCGGGTCCCACGTCCAGGGACCGGAGCAGACCCGTCCACCGGGCGGCGACGTCGTCCAGCTCGGCGTAGGAGAGGCGGGCGCCGGTCCGGCGGTCCACAAGAGCGACGCGCTTGGGGTCATGGCGCGCCCAGAACCCCATGGGGTCCGGCTGCTCGGCCAGCAAGGGGCGGGCATCCGGCGCTGCCGGTCCGCTCCGCTCCCTCATGAGTCGCGGCCCGGCTGCTCGAGAAAGAACCGGAAGACCTGTTCCGTGGCGTCGGGACCGGCGGGATCGGTGTAGCTCCCTTCACCGGCGCCGCCGCTCCAGGCGTGACCCATTCCTTCCACCAGCCAGTACTCCAGCGCCACCGGCGCACCGCGATAGACGCAGCGGCGGGCGGGGGCGGTCGCCTCCACGCGGGACGACTCCGCCGTAAGCCCGGCCACGCTCGGGCAGGCGGGGGGGCCAGCCTCCGCACCGCCGGTTCCCTCTCCCGGCTCGACCTCCCGGGATTCCATCCTCATCGCGCCCATGGCCACACCGGCCCACTGCCGCAGCGCCTGCTCCCCGTTGACGGCGCGGACCACGGGATCCGCTTCGCCGTGGAGCACGATCGTGGGAATGGGCCGGGCCCGCTCCCCCATCGCGTCCAGCACCCGCGCCGGCAGCGTTTCAGGATCCGTCGTGCCCTGCTGGAGCACCGCCAGCGCCGCAGGGACATCGCGCGCGCCGCCAAACGCCGGCGCGGAGTGGACCGCGAGACCCGCGAACAGCTCCGGATACACCGCGACCAGGATCTGCGCCATCGATCCGCCGGCGGAGATCCCGGCGACGAAGACACGCTCGGGGTCCGCTGCGGTCTCCTCCACCGCGTACCGGATCAGTCCCGCCAGCAGCGCCGGCTCACCCGCCCCCCTGCCCTGGTGCGCGGGGTCGAACCAGCTCCAGCACTTCTGCGGATTCGCCGTCGCCGGCTGCTCCGGATACAACACGATGAACCCCTCCGCCTCGGCGCGCTCGTTGGCCCGCGTCCCCGCCGCAAAGTCTTCCGGGTCCTGCGTGCAGCCGTGCAGCATGACGACCAGCCGCCGCCCCGGTTCCGGTGAGCCCGACGGCACGTACAGCCGGTACCGCCGCGTCCCGTGCTCGTCGCTGTATTGACCTTCTCTGAACTCGCCCGACGTCGATGACATGGAGGGACCTGGTTCGAGGGCGCCGGATGGGCCGGCGGCCGGACCGCTCCCGAGGAGCAGCCCGGCCACCGTCCACAGTGCGTGGATCGCACGCATCCCGCTACCGGTGATACTTCACGCCCAGGAACACCATCGTCCCGAGGGCGGGCATGTTCACCATCTCCTGGTGCCGCACACCAAAGCCGCACTCCGCCTCGACGGCGTTCGGGCCGGTCCCATCGCTCCGACACCCGAACAAATTCGTCACGTTCATCATGACCTGCGTCCCGAACTGCTCCAGGTCGTACGCGACCGTGAGATCGAGCGTGTTGAACGTGGGGATCTTGCCCTTGTTGATCCCGGAGTTGAACTGATAGCCGGTGACGTGACGGAAGGTGGCGCCACCACTGAAGCCGGACACGTCGCGCACATCGGCGCCCAGCGTCCACTTGGTTGTGGGCGAGTTCAGGGCGGTGGCTTCCAGGAGGGCGGCTGGCGTGGCCGGATCCTGCTCGTCCTGCCGCTCGATGAGGGACACGGTGGCCTTGGTCGTGACGTGGTCGGAGAACAGATAGCGTGCGCCCATGTCCGCGCCGAGGATCTCCGCCTCACCCGTGTTGAAGTAGGTCAGCACGATCTGCGGAGTGCCCGTGTCGCCCAGGATGGGATCCGTGCCATCGCCGAAGGAGACGGTCTGCCCCGCGTAGGGGTTGCCGATCGTGCCCAGCGGGCTGAAGAAATCGGTGTACTGGGCGCGGTATCCCGTTACGTCCAGGTACAGCTTCTCGCCGAGGACGCCGCGATAGCCCAGCTCGATGGTGGTGTTCTCTTCCGGGACGAGCGGGTCGTAGGTGACGACGCTGCCATCGGCGTTTCGGACGGTGAAGCCCTGGGTGTTGCCGAACACGCCCACGGCCGGGACGAAGTCGGGGATCCAGAAGTTGGTCTGGAGGATGGTGGGCGACTTGAACGCGCGGTTGTAGGTCAGTCGGATCGCGTGGTCCTCGGCCGGCTTGAAGATGACCGCGGCCTTCGGACTCACCTGCGAATCGTAGTTGTCGTGGGCGTCGAAGCGCGCGGCCAGCACCACGTCGAGCATCTCGTGGAGCGGGGTGCGGGTCTGGGCGTACAGCCCCCAGGTGTTGATCTCGACGTCCTGGTCATCGAAGCGATCGGTGAGCCACTCGCGATCGCTGCTCACCATGTCCCGCCGGACCTGCCCACCCCAGACGATCTGGGTCTCGGTGAGCGGGTTCGTTGCGCCGGCGAGGAAGTCGCCGATGGCGAAGTTGTTCTGGATCTCGGCCGCATACAGCCGACCGTTGCTCGGCCAGTCGCTCGCCTTTTTGATTTCGGCGTCGCTCATCCCCGCGAACGCCGGGGAGGCCCGGTTCTCGGTGAAGCGGTTGAGCGCGTAGGAGTCACCGGACTGCGACTGGTTCCGGTAGACGTTCAGGTACCAGTGGTTGGTGCTGCCCTGGAGCTGGAGGAAGTTGTAGGTCCAGTCGATGAACTGGTTGCGGCCGACGTTGGTCTGTCCCACGCCGTCGCTCTGGCTGTACCCCGCGCTCAGCTCCAGCTTGTTCAGGCCGCCATAGTAGACCAGCCCGCCCTCTCCACGGATCACCTGGCTGGTGAAGTCGGCGCCGACCTCCGGCAGCTCGGCGGCGCCATAGGTTACGGTGTTCGAGAAATCGTCGGCGCGCTGGAACTCACCCGCCACCTTGTAGCCCCACGTGCCGTTGGCCACTCCCGCGTGGCGGAACTGGATATCGCTGTAGCCGCCCACCTTGTCGCCGTCCTTGTCCAGGGCGCCGCCCGAAACCTCCACGGTGGTGCCGGGGAACTGGAGCGGGTCCTTGGTCTGGAGTGAGAGGACGCCATTGCTGGCGTCGGCGCCGTAGAGTGCTGCGCCCGGGCCCACGATGACCTCCGCGGAGGCCAGGTCGACCTTCGGGATCGCCGTGAAGATCCCCACCGGCAGCCCCGACTCCGGGAGCACCGACACGCGATTGTCCTCGAGCATCAGCATGCGGTTGTTGAACGAGGAGTTGAACCCCCGCGCGTTGATGGCCGCCGACGTGGCGCCCACCTGGATGTAGTCGAGGCCCTGCACTTCCTTGAGCGCGCCACTGAACGAGTTGCCGACGGACATGTCGATCTCGGCGGCATCGATCCGCGTCACGGTCGCGGGCGCATCGGTGATGCGCTCCGCCCGTCGCGACGCAGAAACCACCACGCCGCCCAGCTCCAGCGCGGCGGTCTCCAGCACGATCTCCACGTCCGCCGTACCGCCCGCCGCCACCACCACGTTCTCGAACGCTCGCTCGCCGTAGCCGAGGTGCGTGACCCGCACGGTATGGGTGCCGGCGGGAACCCCGCGGATCATGAAGTCGCCGCGCGCGGAGCTCAGAGCTCCGAGCGAGGTCCCATCGACGGTCACGCGAGCGCCCGGGATGGCCACGCCATCCGCGCTGAACACGGTGCCGGAGATGGCGCCCGTGCCCTGGGCGATCGCCGGGACGGGCAGGGCCAGCAGCACGGCCGCGAGGGCCACGCGCAGCCGGGTCGTCATTCGAGCACGCATCTGTACTCCTCCTTGATGGGGGATCGGGTCTGTGCCTGTTTCTATTCAGGCACCAGGAGCAGCGCCTCGCCGTCCAGCACGGTGCGGCCCTCCTGGTCCATGCAGGTGGTGGCGAGCCGCGCCCGCCGCCGTTCGGAATCCAGCTCTATGACTTCGACCCGGGCCGTGATCGTGCTTCCGATCGGGACCGGCCGGGTGAAACGGAGTGTCTGTCCGGTGTAGATGGCGCCCGCGCCCGGCAGCCGTGTGCCGAGGACCGCCGAGATCAGCCCGGCCGTCAGCATCCCGTGGGCGATCCGCTCACCGAACCGCGACCGGCGCGCCTCTTCCTCATCCACGTGCACCGGGTTCGTGTCGCCGGTGAGGCGCGCGAAATCGTCGATGTCCGCACCGCTGATGGTGCGCTCCATCTCCGCGGCCATGCCGACTTTCAGCTCTTCGAAACGCATCACACCTCCATGACCAGGCGGACATCCTCGTCGATGGCGGTCTCGGGCGACTCCCGCGTCAGGGCGGACACGCCGAAGAAGACCAGGATCGACAGAACCAGGGACCCGCCGGCGACGGTGAGTCCGGTGGGCAGCGTGTAGGCGCCCAGGTACGCGAGCGTCTCGAAAAGGAGCGTCAGGACGAGCCCGGTTCCTATGGACGCGATGGCGCCCGCCCGCGTCGCGCCCTGCCAGTTCAGGCCGATCGCCAGCGCCGGTACCAGTGTGGAGGCGAAGAGACCCCAGCCGAAGATCCCCAGGAAAGCCACCAGCGTCCCGGAGACGTGCGCCGTGAAGGCCGCGGCGATGGAGATCGCGATCGTGGAGATACGTCCCCAGAGCAGCTCGTTCCCGACCTTCTTCCCCAGCGCCACCGGGAGGTCGTGGGTGATGGCGGCGGCACCGATGTTCATGAACGAGTTCACCGTGCTCATGATCGCCGCGGCCACGCTCGAGAAGACAATGGCGGCCAGGAATATGGGTGTGTACCCGAGCAGGAAGATTGGCGTGGCCTCGTCGGCGTTGGCGAGCGGCGGCATCGCGCCCTCCACCACCAGCGCCTTCACCGCCACGCCCACGCCGAAGAAGAGGAGCGTGGCCATGATGAAGGCACCCGTGACCAGCAGCGGGTACCACTTGAGCTTCCGCGGGTCCCTCAGCATGTAGAACTTGTGGACCACATGGGGCTGCCCCAGCGAGCCGAGGCCGAACACGAAGAAGAAGGAGAGGGCCGCCAGGGGGGTCATGTGGCCCCAGGGCGCCAGGAACTCCGGGTCCGCCGCCAGGATCGACCGGGAGACGCCCGCCATCCCGCCGCCCGCCTCCAGCACGAAGAGGAAGACCAGCACGGAGGCGATGGCCATCAGCGTCCCCTGGAAGACATCGGCGTAGATCCCGGCGAGGATCCCGCCCGCCGCCGAGTAGGCCATGACGATCCCCATCCCCAACCAGATCCCCCAGCCGAGGCCGATCCCGAAGATGGCGTTGATGACCACGCCCAGCGCCAGGATATTCGTGGCCATGTAGCCGATCACCGCGATGAGGATCGAGATCCCGGCGAGGCCCTGGGCGGTCCGGGAGCGGTACCGTGCGCCGATGGCGTCCGGGACGGTGATCATGCGCCGGACCTCGGCCAGCAGACGCAGACGCTTGGCCAGCACCCACGCGCCCATGGAGTTGGTCAACGACGCCGGCAGGATGATGAACATGGCGCCCAGGCCAACCGTGTAGAGCAGACCCGGGCCGCCAATGAACGCAAAGCCCGAGAGCGTGGCCGACATGGCGGCGAGCGTCAGCGCCGCCAGCCCGATCCCCTGTCCCGCCACGAAGAAATCCTCCGCCGACCGCGTCTTCCGCGTCGCCCAGACGCCGATCCCCGCCACCACGGAGAAATAGACCACCGCCACCGCCACGATGGTGGGCTGGGTCAGGGGCGGAAGCGCCTCCTGGACCACCGCGAGTGCCGGGGCGGCCGCGGACAGCCCCATCACCGTCCACCCTCCCCTGCCGCCCGCACGCCGGCGCCACCTACGGGCAGCGGCTCCGCACGCGCCATCGACTCGCGGGCCGCCGCATCCGCCTTCCACCCCTTCGCGGCGCTCCGCACCCTCTCGAGGTCCGCCTCGCTCAGTGTGAACGCGTCGAACGTCCACGCGTAGGCCACCGGCACGATGAAGAAGGGGAGCACGCCCACCCCGTACAAGAGGACCGCTGCGCGAGGCGGCAGCCCCAGCCAGAGCGTCGGGTCGCCGGGCTCCGCGGGGGGCAGCACCAGGAGGGCCGCGAACCCGCCGCCCACGACCAGCAGCACCAGGCCGAACGCCGCGGCCAGACGTCCGTCGATCCGGCCGTTCCGGGCGGCGCCCACGGCCATCATCGAGACCAGCGAGAGGCACGTCCCCGCCGCCAGCAGCCATGCGGCCCAGGCGGGCGGCGGTCCCGGGAGGAACGCAGAGCCGTAGGCCACGGCGATGAGTCCGATGGCCAGGGCGAACAGCATCAGGGCGAGTCGTTTTGTCATCGGCTCACGTGTAGAGGTCGTCGATCCGGTCGCGGAAGCGCTCGAGCACCACGCTCCTCCGGATCTTCATGGTGGGGGTCAGCTCGTTTTCCTCGAGCGAGAGCTCGCGGTCCAGCAGCACGAACCGGCGGACCTGCTCAGTACGCGAGAGCCCTGCGTTCACGCGATCCACCGCCTCCTGCACCCGGGCGATCACCTCGGGGCGGTCCGTCAGCACGTCCACGGCTTCATCCAGACCCGACGACCGCGCCCAGCCCTCCACCATCGGGCGACGGAGCGTCAGCAGCGCGGAGATGAACTTCCGACCCTCACCCACGAGCACCGCCTGCGCGATCCAGGGGTCCTCCATCAGCCGCGCCTCCACCGGCACGGGCGCCACCTTCTTCCCGGTGGACAGCGCGATCAGCTCCTTCTTGCGACCGGTGACCCGCAGGAACCCGCGCGCGTCGAGCTCGCCGAGGTCCCCGGTCAGGAGCCAGGCGCCATCCCCCGTGAACGCCCGCCGGGATTCGGCCGGACGGCCGTGGTAGCCGGCGAACGTGAGGTCCGAACGGAGGATCAGGATCTCCCCGTCATCGGCGATCCTCAGGGTGGTGCCGGGCATGGGGGGGCCCGCGGTGTCGAAGCCATACGCGTCCGGCCGATTGAAGACGGCGCACAGGTGCTCGGTCAGGC
This sequence comes from uncultured Gemmatimonadales bacterium, assembly GCA_963783305.1. Lineage (GTDB taxonomy): Bacteria > Gemmatimonadota > Gemmatimonadetes > Longimicrobiales > RSA9 > JAWVYT01. Next base: position 145,323 of record CAWAMW010000002.1, read on the forward strand.
CGTATGCGCCAAGGACGGTCAGTCCCAGCGCGTCCAGAAACACCGCCACCTCCTCCGGCAGCGCCGCGCCCCCGGACGTGGCCAGCCTGATGCGGCCACCGAAGTGATCTTTCAGCCGGGCAGCGAAGGGGACCACGCCATCGGCCCACGCGCGCTCGAGCTCCACATCCCAGTCGGAGCCCGCACGGCGCCGGTGCGCCGACCGCCGCCGGCCCAGCTCCAGCACCCGGTCCCAGCGGGCGCGCTCCTCCGCGGGCGCCGTGGCGCGTTCGGCCTCCATCGCCTCGTAGGCCTTCTCGTAGAAGCGCGGCAGCCCGCCGAACAGCGTGGGCCCGTACGACCGCGCGGACGCACCCACACGGGTATGGTCCGGCACCAGCGCGCACTCCATCCCGCACAGGATCCGCGTGTAGAGGCCGAACACCCGTTCGGCGGCGTGGCAGTAGGGGAGGAAGGAGAGAGCGGTGTCCTCGGCCGTGAGACCCAGCGTGTCCCGGACCGATACCGCCGACGCCAGCAGGTACCGGTGCGGGATGCGCGCGCCCTTCGGCTCGCCCGTGGAGCCCGACGTGTAGATCAGCGCCGCCACATCGTCCGGACGCGCCGCGGACACCCGCCGCTCCAGCTCCTCGACGGCGCCTCCCTCGAGAGCGCGGCGGCCGCGTTCCAGCCACTCGCTCCACGACACCACCCCCGGACGATTCAATGCCACGTCGTCCGGCGCGATGAGCACCGGGCCGCCCCGCCGTTCGGCGCCGAGCGCCAGTGCGGCTTCCAGCACGGCCAGTCGCTCGGGCGAGTCCACCACCACTATCGCGGCGCCCGCGTCGGCGAGAATGTGCCTCACCTGCGCCGCGGCCGACGTGGGGTAGAGCCCGACCCCGACGCACCCGGCCAGCACACACCCCAGGTCGGCGATGGGCCACTCGACTCGCGACCCGGCGAAGATCGCCACCACCGCGCCCGGGGAGTGCCCCGCCGCCACCAGCGCCGCCGCGAAGGCACGGGAGCGCTCCGCCCACTCAGCCCACGTGAGCACACTGTCGGCCTCCGCCCCACCCACCTTCAGCGTACGCATGGCTGGACGGTCCCCGTGTTCGCGGGCGCGCTCCAGAAACACGGAAGCGATCGTGGCGGAATTCCCCTGGGAGAGCGCGGCCTGGTGCGTCGTGGCGGTCGTCATGCCCGCTCCGCCTCCGGATCCCAGCGCACGGCCGCCGATCCCATGGCGAGCCCCGCACCGGAGCCGGTCATGACGACGAGATCTCCCACCGACAGCCGGCCGGCGCGGACCGCGTCGTCGAGAGCCATGGGGATGCAGGCGGATCCGGTGTAGCCCCACTTGTGCATGATGGTGTGGGCTCGGGACATCGGCTGCCCCAGGCGCTCCATGACCACCTCGATCGTGGACCGGTTCACCTGCGTCCAGAGCCACAGGTCCACGTCACCCGGCAATGCGGCGGCCCGCGCCAGCACCGCCTTCACCAGACGCGGCCACCCCTCCTCGTTCACCGACGCCGGGTACTTGTCCACGAACTGCAGCCGGTTCCGACGATTCTCACCCCGCAGGTGCGCCTCCCCGATGGGCTCGGCCGTGCCGCCGGCGAAGACGCCGAGTCCCATCGCGTACGCGCCGTCCGCGTGGAGCTCCGAGGCCAGCACCCCCGGCCGCGCCGCCGCCTCCACCACCACCGCCCCGGCTCCATCCGCGAAGATCGTCGACGTCTTCTTGTCCTCATTATCCACGAACTTCGTCATCGCGTACGCGGCCACCACCAGGATGCGGCGATACCGCTCGTCCGCCCGCAGATACTTCCACGCGATGTCCAGCGCGGTGACGAATCCGGCACAGGCCGCGTTCACGTCGAAGGTCCCGGCGCGCTTCATCCCGAGCCGACCGTGCACCACCGAGGATGTGGCCGGAGAGATGTGCTCCGGCGTGTCCGTGGAGACGATCAGAAGGTCCACATCGTCGGGCTCCAGGCCCGCGCTCTCCAGCGCTCGCCGCGCCGCCCGCTCCGCCAGGTCCGCGGTCGATTCGTCCGGCCCGCAGACCCGCCGCTCCCGGATCCCCAGCACGTTCGAGACGAAGTCGTCGATGTCCTCGCCCAGCCGCTCCGACAGCTCCGCGTTCGTCACCACCCGCTCGGGCACGTACATGCCCGTTCCCGTGATCACCGCCTCCCTCACGGCGCCACCTCGGACCGCTCCCCGCCGCTCCCGAGCGCCGCACGCATGATCTGGAGCAGCGCCGCCGTCGCCTCCTCCGGTGGCTCCCGGTCTTCCCACACCACCCAGCGCACCCCCATGAAGTGCGCCATCCCCATGAGCGAATACGCCAGCGTCTCCGCGTCCACTCGGTCGATCTCTCCCGCCTCCATGGCCGCCCGAAGACCCGCCGCATACCCCGTCGCCAGCCGCTCGTAGTACCAACGGTGCATCTCCGGCGCGACCACCTCCGCCTCCAGCACGATCCGGTACAGGTCCCGATGCTCCCGCACGAACCGCAGGAACGCCCGGACACCCGTCTCCTCCGCCTCCACCCGGCTCGTCAGCCCCTCCACCGACTCCCGGAGCGTCCCCCGGAGCTCGTGGCTCAGATAGCGCACCAGCTCCCGGAAAATGTCTTCCTTGCTGCCAAAATAGAGATAGAACGTGCCGTGTCCGACTCCCGCCGCCCGGGTGATGTCTCCCACCGCGGTCCCGTGGAACCCGCTCCCACCGAAGAGCGACTCCGCCGCTCGCAGCAGCTTGCGGCGCGTGGCTTCTCCGCGCGCAGTGCGCGGGGTGCGCTCGCTGGTCTTCGGCATGACCGCTCCTCGGAGTGGGTCCTGGGGGTTCCCGGCGCGTCGCGGGGACGAGTGTGCCGGCCAAACCTGAAACCTGATTCAGGTGTCAGGTACTGGGATAGGTACAATGCCGGATCCATGACTGTCAAGGGAGAAGGGTTCTGGCGCTGCTGGCGACGCCCGTGCATGAGCACCCGGTCAGGCCATCGCCTGGGGGCGGTTCAACGGCGTCCCGGCGTCCTGGAGGCACCGCGCGCCTGGTCCTTCTCTTGCCGCGCTTTCGGCTACCCTGAAGTCAAGCGCAGAGGAGGAGATAATGTCCGATCGAGCTATCGCGGCCGCTGCCGGAACCGTTCACCTGGGCGACATGGAGGTGAGCCGCATGGGCTTCGGCGCCATGCGACTCACCGGGGAGGGGGTCTGGGGCCCGCCCGAAGACCGGGAGGCGGCGCACCGCGTCCTCCGCACGGCCGTCCACGAGCTGGGGATCACGTTCGTGGACACCGCCGACGCGTACGGGCCCGACGTCGATGAGGAGCTGATCGCGGAAGCGCTCCATCCCTACCCGGCCGAGCTGGTGATCGGAACGAAGGGCGGCAGCATCCGCCCCGGCGGGGAGTGGAAGCGGAACGGCCGCCCGGAGCACCTCCGGCGAGCGCTCCACGGTAGCCTCCGCCGCCTCCGGCTGGAGCGTATCGAATTGTACCAGCTCCACTCGCCGGACCCTGATGTTCCCATCGAGGAGTCGCTGGGGGAGCTGGTGCGGCTCAGGGACGAAGGCAAGATCCGGCACATCGGCGTTTCCAACTTCGACGTGGAGCAGCTCGAGCGGGCGCTCGCGGTCACCCCAGTGGTCTCCGTCCAGAACCATTACAACGTGGGCGTACGATCGGAGTCGGACCCCGTGGTGGACTGGTGCGAGGAGCGCGACATCGTGTTCATGGCGTACCGACCCGTCGCGGGCGGCTCCATGGACAGCGACGCTGTACGCCGGGTCGCGGAACGTCGGGACGCCACGCCGTCCCAGGTGGCTCTGGCGTGGCTGCTCCACCGCTCCCCGGTAATCCTCCCGATCCCGGGCACCTCCAGTCTCGAGCACCTGCGGGAGAACACCGCCGCCACCGAGCTGGAGCTTACGCCCGACGAGCTGGAGGCGATGGCGGAGGGCTGACGTGTCGCTGCCGGGCCAACCTCGGGACGGGGGGACCGGGGTTCGGCGCTCTTCCGCGGTTCAGCCCCGGTACGTTCAGCCTGTGGTCTTCTTCACCAGCCAGCCGCGGACGTACTGAAGCGTGTCCGACACCGCGTCCACGGCCAGGATCCGGGTGAGGGCGCGGGTCGGGCCCGGTGCCGCATCGTGGGCGAGGACCAGGGTGCTTGCCACCCAGTGGGCGGTGCAGAACGGACAGGTGACCAGGTCGCCCACGGCCTCCTGAAGCCCATCTCCGCGGGCGGTCTCCTTCACCTCATCCCCGGAATCCTGCTCGACGTAGCGAGTGAACGGCGCCCGGATGGCGGTGCCGATCCAGCTCTTCGTGATGACCCGCGAGAGCTTGTACGTCGCCACGCCCGTGAGCACCAGCTCACCGGTCTCCATCTTTCCGAGCTCCACGCCCCGACGACGGAGGACGCCCATGGCGGTGCCGAGCAGGGCCAGGTGACCCACCACCAGCATGGCGTAGCCACCCAGTGGTGGGTCGTGATCCGGAGCGTATGCGTGCTTCAGTGATTCGACGTTCACGTTCGATCCTCGCGCTGGTACGGGTCTTCGAGAACCCGCCCATAGTGCAAGGGTCGATCCGCTCCGCCGTCTCCCTCTCCGTCGCCGGGGCCAGCCGGACCCGGACAGGCCGGACGGACCTGCACGCGGCGTACTGACCGGCCCCTACCGCCTGCCGTACAGCGCCTTCCACTCCTCCTCGAACTCGTTCCCGGGCGCCCAGCGCGGCTGCTCGTCCGCGTTCGCCACCCGGCGAGCGACCTCGAAGAGGATCCGCATGTCCCGCTCGACGCCCCGGAGGTCCCAGGCATCGGTCACCTCGTCGCTGACCTGGTGATAGTGCTCGAGCTCGTACGCGCCGGGATCGAACCCCAGGTCACTCACGTAATCGGTGCCCGCCTGGAGGTAGAGCGCCGGAATGCCCGCCTTGGCGAAGCTGACCTGGTCGGAGCGGTAGAAGCTGCCCGCGTTCGGGTTCGGGTCACCGGCCGGAGTAAGCCCCCGCTCGCGCACCACGGCGGCGAACGTATCCCCGATGGTGCTCATGTCGAGACCGATGGCGGCCACGTCACGGGTCTCGCCGAATGGCTGGGGCGAGTCCACGTTGATGTTGGCCACGATCCGGTCCAGCGGGACGGGCGGGTCGTTGATGAAGGCGCTGCTGCCGAGCAGGCCGCCCTCTTCCGCGGTGATGGAGACGAACATCACGGACCGGTGTGGCTCCGCGGCGGCGAACGCCTCGGCAGCCGCCATGATCGACGCGACGCCCAGCGCGTTGTCCAGTGCGCCGTTGAAGATCTTGTCGTCCCCGTCCAGCGCCGTGTCCACGCCCAGGTGGTCGTGGTGCGACGTGAAGACCACGTACTCGCTGGCCAGCCCGGGATCGGTGCCCCGCACCACGCCCGCGACGTTATGGGCACGGACTCGCTCGATCTCCGTCTCGATCCGGCCGCTGACACGGTAGCCGGTGTCCACGGGGCGGAAATCGCGCCGGGCCGCCATCTCGAAGAGTCCGGCCAGATCGGTTCCCATGGAGGCGGCGACCTGCTCGGAGCGGGTGGAGTCCATCCACGCGAGCACCGGGACCTTGTACGTCCGCTGCCAGACCTGACCCGAACCGGAGCTTCCGACGACGCTGAAGCCGTAGCTGGCCGACTCGTCGGTATGGATCACGATCGCGCCCGCGGCGCCCACCCGATCCGCCTGTTCGAACTTGTACGTCCAGCGGCCGTAGTACGTCCGGGCCTCCCCGCCGAACAGCGCCTCCCCGCCCTCCTCCACCGGCGGATCGTTGTTCAGGAACAGCAGCACCTTGCCCGCCATGTCCTCACCCTTGAAATCGTCCCAGTCGTGCTCAGGCGCGTCCACTCCGTAGCCCACGAACACCAGCGGGGCGCCGCGCAGCTCCACCACGGGCTCCTCGGCCGTCGACCAGTACGTGAAATTTTCATCATCGACCAGCGGGAGGGGGCCTTCGGGACCACTGATGGTCAACGAAGACGACGGCCGCTTCGTCATCCCCACCAGCTCGACCGGGAGCCGGTAGTCGCCACCGGCCACGGGCTCGAGTCCGATCTGCCGGTACCGCTCCACGATGTAACGCACCGCGCGCTCCTCGCCCGGTGTGCCGGGCGCCCGACCCTCCATGCTGTCGGCGGAGAGCACGAGAACATCCTGCATGATCCCCTCGGCGGTGATGAGGCTGGCCGGGCCGGACTCGGCCGGGCTGAGCTCGCCCTCAGGGTCGTCTGTGGACGGGGCGCACGCGCTGGCTGCGGTGATGAGCGCGGCGAAGAGCACGGAAAGGGGTCGTGCGGTCATGGCGATTGGCTGGCACGGGTTCGCGTGGGCGGGCGCCCGCACCGCGTGCCGGCGCTCGCCGCCTGGTGTCGCAAGATGATGCCGCTGTGGATCAGGGGCCAGGGCCGCGGCCGCGCAGAGCGGACTACTCGGGGCAGGCGGCGTGCTGGAGACGGACGGCGTGCCGGGTCCGGTCCCCCATTCCGGCGTCGCCCACCGGGATGGCGGTCCCGGTCAGGTAGTCGTCCTCCCGCACCAGGTTGACCACGAAGCCGCCCATGGACGGATAGCCGATCCGCACGGAATCCGGGCCCCGGTTCTGCCAGTAGCCGAACGGGAAGTCCTGGATCTCGTCCGGGCCCACCAGGGTCACGGCCCGGTACGTCTCGGGCTCCTGGTCCAGAGGCGGCCATCCGGTGAGGGAGTCGGCGGTGAGGTGGACGCCCCACGGCAGGTTGAGCTGCCGGGCCGTAGCGTCCTGCTCGAAGTAGTAGCAGCCCGCCACCTCCTGTGCGGCGCCGTTGGGCGTGCTGGCGCACGCTGCGGCGGCGAGGACGAGGATCGTGGCGGCGCTGAGACGGGTCGGGGTCATGGTATACGGCTTTCCGGCCGGAGGACTGTGCGTCTGCCATCGGGGTGTAGCACGATGATGGGCTCTTCCCCGGCAATGTCGTAGCCGAGGGTTGCCCCGGCTTCGTCGAACCACGCACCGTCCAGGAGCCCGAGGAGTGGCGCGGCGTCGGCTGCAGACCGATCTACCTGATAGCCCAGGTCCTCGAACGAGGCAATGGTCATTTTGCTCAGGAACATGTTCTGGTTGGCGTACCCGGTCATCAGCTCATTGCCGAACACGCTCTCGCGCCAGTGCGAGTTCTCCGTACCCTGGCCGCCCGTGTTCTCCACCGGGATGGAGGTGGCCGAGCCCACTACCCCCCGGTACTCGGCCACCGCGGCCTCGCCCGTGTAGCGAGGGTCGTTCGCGATGGTGTCGTTGGTGCCTTCCACCAGGTCGAACAGGTCCGCTCTCCAGAGCGTGCCGAACCCCAGGATATGCCCCATCTCGTGCTGGATCAGGCCCGTCACCAGCTCCTGGTTGGTGATCCCCAGCAGGTCGTACTCGTCCAAGGTGAGGAATCCCACGAACGGGGTGAGGTCGCCACGGATTCCGCATGGCGAGGCCTGCCCCAGCACGTTCCCCTCCTCACCGCCCCGGCCGTCGATGGAGTCGATGTTCACCAGGATGATGACGTCGTCCAGCGACGCCCCGTTCACCAGCTTGCCGAACCCGCCGCAGCTATCGTCGCTGTCGAAGAAGGCGGTGTCACCCGGGATCGTGCCCGACTCCAGGTCGCCGACTATCGCCGCCTCCCACCTCCGGATCGCCTCGTCCACATTCGCCTGCAGCGCGGGCGGCACGTCCACCACCGGGAACGCCGTGATCGTATAGCGGTCCGGCCGATCGGGGATCACCGGCAGGGTGAAGGTGCGGCGCGCGGTGAATCCGGCGCTGCGCACTTCGACGGTGAAGGTGGCGGTGTCCGGGCTCGCGGGCGCGCCCTGGAAGGCTCCGCTGCCGGTCAGCTCCAGACCCGGGGGAAGTGAGCCCTCCACGACACTCCATTCGTAGCTATCCCCATCCCCCCCGAGCGCCTCGAGGTGCACCTCGAACGGGAACCCGGCTAGCGTGGGTGGGAGCCGCAACGTCGCCACCGTGAGGGGCTGCGGCTCCGGCCGGACCGTGAGGGTCAGCCGCGCCGTGTCCGCCCGCCCGAGTCCGTCCCGCACACTCAGCCGGAACGTGTAGGTGCCGTCATCCTCCGGAATGCCTGTGATGAGGACATCCGTAGCCGTCAGGTCGTCCGCGCTCAGCTCGAGCCCGGGCGGGAGCGACCCCGACACGAGATCCCAGAAGTACTCACCATTGCCCCCGGTCACGGTGATGCCCTCGGAGTACGGCTCCGCCACGGTGGCGGTGGGCAGCGTAGCGGTGGTAATGTCGGGAGCGGCCGTCTGGGGCCCGGTGGGCCCGTCGTCGCAGCCGGTGAAGGCCAGCACACCCGCGAGCACGCCGGCCGCTACGGCGCGGCGCGTCGGGGTAGAGAGATGGAATGACATGGCAGCCTCGGTTCAACGATGCGACGCTCGCGCTGTGCAAGGTCGGTACCACGGTGCGCGCCTGGCGCGCCCGCACGGACGCGCCCTGGCGGGGGCTGAAGAAGTCGAGGGGAGGAGGGTCGAGGGTCGATCCCTTAGGGACCCGCTGGCGCGGGGGGTCGATCGCCCGCGCTTCGCGCGAGGCGACCGCGCTGCGCGCGGCGTCGACTGTGACGGGGCACGCGCGTGTGCTCTTCCTTCCGGTTGTGGCGGCGAGATGGTGGGAGGAAAGACGGAGCGCAGCGGAGATCGACCAGCGAGGCCGGAGGCCGAAGCGGTCGACCAGCGAGCGAAGCGACGCGATCGACAGGGAGCCCAGCGACCGTTCGCTCCCGCCCTCCGTCTCTTTCACCGACGTGCTAGTGAACCGGCGGGTGCGGCCGGCGCCCGGGCGAACCCCCGGAGGAGTCGGTGAGGGTCGGTGCGACGCCATTACCGCTGGCGCGGCGCGTACGTCGACCGGCGGACCCCCGCAGTCCCGGCTCGCCACCCCCACCGCCCGATCCGCCGCTGATCGCCCTCTTCCCGTTCGCCGGATTCCGCTCGGACGCCGCGAGGCGGTGCCCCTGCCAGCACCTGTGCCGGCGACGGACGACCTCGGCGGAGACCTCGGCGGGAGTGCCCGGGGCGATGGGCGTGTGAAGATCCCTGCGCTGCGTCAGGTCCCGGACCACCGAGTCGACGAACGGGAGTGGCGACTGCAGATGCTCCTCGATGTACGACGGGATGTCGATGCTCTCGAGCCGCAGGTGCAGCGACTTGAACAGCTTGGGCCGGGAAGCGCCCGGCCGGAACACATGGTGCAATCCGCCGCTGTAGGCCAGAATCATCCGGCCGGTGCGAATGGACCGCAGGACCTCGGCGACGCCCGGCTTCACTGTCATGACCGCACCCTTCTTGTCGCGGCCATCAGGGCGCATCATCCGTCCTTCCGGGAACAGCGCCACCATGGACTCCGGGTCGTCGATCTCGCTCAGGACCCGGCTCCAGCTCTGGTCGCGCCGACGTGTGATCGGCACCGCGTTCGGGATCAGGAGCCTGAAGATGCGACCTTCGAGGGGCCGGTCCATGGTCTCCTGCGCCACCGGTAGCACCGCGTGCTCCGCCATCTTCTTGAGGATGCCGTTCGGCACCACGGCGAGGTAGACGCCCTCGGCCAGACTGGTGTGATGGAGCACCGCAATGAGTCGCACGCCCGCCCACGGATCGGACGGGACGTCCCCGACCCACTCCTGCCGGATGTCGTACAGCCCCCTGCTGGCGTACTTGACGGCGAGCAGCGCCGAGTAACTCGGTAGGGTGGTCACGTCCATGAACGGCGACTCCGGCTTATGCGGTGCTATGCCCGTGATCTCTGCAAGACACCGACCAGAGCCAACCGTGTCAAGAGCTGGGCGCAGGCGACGCGCCGTCCTCCGGACCCGCCCGCGGCCTCCCATCCTGCGCACGGCGGGCCGGAAGGGAGAAGGCGAAAACCGTCTCGCCGTCGGGGAACTCGGCCCACACCTCTCCGCCCACGCCGCGGAGCGAGGCGATGAAAAAGCGGGGGCGACCAACCGCGTCGCCCCCGCTCATCCTGCCTGGCCCTACTGCGACCAGCTATTTCATGCGATTACTGGGCCGTGTACACCGTGGTCCAGACGGCCCCGGCCGCACCGCAGCACGTCAGGGTCACGTTCATGGTCAGCACGTCGGCCGCCAGGTCATAGCTGCCGGTGATATCCGACGTCACACCGCCACCCACCGCAGTGGGCGAAAACTCGACGCTGCCGTCGGAGTAAACGTTGAACGCCCACGGGATCGGGTCACCGAAGAGCTCGTAGGCGTAATCGGAGATCTGGTACCGGTAGTCGGTACCCCCGATGGTCACAGGACTCTCGGTGATCTCTACCGGCGGGATCGCGCCCGCACCGAAGTCACCGCTCACGCTCCCGGTGTACACTCCCTCGGTGATGTCCGCGGGACCCGGGATGACCGTCAGCTCGAACTCGGTGAAGTCGCCTAGGTATCCCACCGTGATGGGATTCCCGTCCACCGTCTGCGCCGAGGTCATCTGGATGACGACCGTGCGGCCGACCGTTGCGCTCGTGGGCACGTAGATCCAAAACATGCCCTGCGGTTCCTCGAGATTCGGATCGGAGTCGATCATCAGCGTCCCGCCCGCCGCCGTAATATCGGAGCGGGGGGAGCCGTTGGCGTCCATGACCACGAAATCCTCGCCGTACACCGCGTCGCCACCGAAGGTGATGTCGATCTCGACATCCTCTTCAGGACGAGTCGTCAGCGCCCCGTAGACGACCCCGGTCGTGCTTCCGTGCGAGCCGTTGACGGCCCGCGGGGCTTCGAAGCCGACCCAGGCCGGCGCAAACTCGCCGAACTCCTGAACCGGATTCGTGATGTCTTCGCACCCGACCATGACCACCGCGGTCATCGCCAGGGCACCTATGATCTTGAATGTTCTCATGGTTACCTTTTTTCCTGGCTATGGTCTGATCAGGGCATTATCGGAGTGTTTGGCTCGAACCACATGGGCGTGCCCGTGTAGCCCACGCCCATTGCCGGCGTGTTCGGGTTCGACGAAACCTCGCCCGGCGGGTACGGATAGCGCCGGATGATCGTACCCAGCGCCGCCTGCACGGGGAGCGGAATCTTCGGATAGTGCGTGCGCTTGATGTGCACCCAGTTCTCCGGCGACCGCTCGAACACCTCCACGTACTCCTGGCCCCAGACCAGCTCCTGCCAGTTCGTGGCGCTCAGATCCGGGAACGACCCCAGGAAGGTCTGCTGCTCCGCCTCCGGGATCGAACCGGGCTTGCCGTTGAACCAGTCCATGGACAGCCCGATGCCGGTCTCGAACGACGTCTGAGCGCCCTCGAAATCGCCCGTCGAGGCCAGGAACTCCGCCTCGTACAGCCAGACCTCGGCCGCCGTGGCGATACGGCTCGGGAAGTCCGGCCGCATGATGTTCTGGCTCACCGTCGACCAGTCGCTCCCCGCGGTGGCACCCGGCAGCTGGCCGAAGTGCTCCGTGGTCAGGTACTGGCAGTCCGGGCACGTGTCGTAGTCCACCGGCGGAGCGAAATACGTGTCCAGCCGCGGATCGTCCTGCGACTTCATCAGATCCACGAGTGTAGCGCCCGCCTTCAGGTACCACTGACCGCCGATCTCATCCGTGAACCCGCCGTACTGGTTGTTGAGCTTCCACCAGTGATTGGCGTTGTTGGGCTCGGTGAAGAACGGGATCGAAGCGTTGTCGGCGTTCGTCCGGATCAGCGGCCGATCGAGCAGCGCGCGGATCTCCGAGTCCACCGACGGGTCCTGGTTCCGGATCATCATCAGCGTCCGGAGCTTGATCGTGTTGGCGAACATTTCCCACTGCTCCATGTCGCCGCCGTAGATCAGATCGCCGAACTCCACGCCCGCGAGGGCGCTCGGGCTCGTGTCGATCATGTCGATCGCGCCGTCCAGCATGTCGACCAGACCGCGCAGCACCGTCTCCTGGTCATCGAAAACCGGCTGCGGGTACTCCTCCGGCTGCAGCGCCTGCGTGAACGGGATCTCGCCCCACACGCCGGTCAGCATCCAGTAGACGTACGCCGACAGGATCTCCGCCTGCGCCGCCACATTCGGCCGCGCCGGGCTCGCCTCGAGGGCGTCATCCCGCATGAGCGCCAGGTTCTTCAGCGCCCCGTTGTAGAAGGAGAACCAGGTGTTGCCGGCCGTAAACGAGCTGATGTTGTAGCGCTCGTTGCTCATGAACGTGCCACCGGCCGAGTTGTCACTCGCCCAAATGTTCGAGATCAGGGCCGTGGTCGTGCCCATCTCGATCGTGCGATTAGACCCGATGTCCACCAGCGCGGTCGGGATGAGCAGGTCGCCGGAGATCTCCGTCGCCGCGTCCGGATCCGTGTTGATGTCCAGGTCGAGCAGGTCGCCACAACCCGCCAATGCCGGGATCAACCCCAGCATCAGCATCAGTAGATATGGCCTTCTGAGTTTTAGCATCTGTTTCCTCAATATCTGAATTTAGAACCGCGCCTCGACGTTGAACCCGAACGACCGCGTGGACGGCAGAACGTTCCACTCGATCCCCTGCCCGTTCGACGCGGAGCCGAACTGGCCGGTGTCGGGGTCGATGTGCGGGACCTTCTTGTAGAAGAGCCACAGGTTGCGACCCTCGACGCCCACTGAGAGGCTGCCGAACGGCGTGCCGGTGAGCCACCTGCGCGGCAGCGTCCAGTCGAGCCGCACCTCACGAACGCGCGCGCTCGAAGCGTCGAACACGTTCCCCTCGTGAATGCCGCTGTCCGAGTACCGGTTCCAGAAGGCCTGCATGCTCTGGACGGGCACGTCGTTGGGCACGTACGTCGTGTCACCGCTCTCGACCACCTGGATCACACCCTCATCGATGAAGGTGCCATCGCGGTTCACGGCGGTCTCCTCCGCCAGACCGTTGCGGCGCAGCATACCCACGGTGTTCGAGAAGATGCTGCCGCCCTCGCGCCAGTCGATCAGGAAGCTGCCCGTCACCGGCCCGAAGCTCAGCGTGTTGCTCACACCGATCTTGAAGTCGGGGTCGATGCTGCCCAGACGGATGATCTCGCCCTCCTGCCGCAGACCCGTGTTGGGATCGATGAGGATCTGGCCCGCATCGTTGCGCAGGAACCCGGGGCCGTAGAGCCCGAGCGACTGGCCCGGCACGGCCTTCACCTGGAGCGAGTTGAACCCGCTCGCGATGTTGAGCTCCTCCACGCCCGGAGCCAGCGACACGACCCTGTTCTTGTTGGTCGTGTAGTTCGCATCCACGCGCCAGCTGAAGTCGCGCATCCGCAGCGGCGTCAGGTTGACCGCGAGCTCGATCCCCTCATTGGAGACCTCACCGATGTTGGTGCGGTTCTGCGAGAAGCCCGTGGTCTGTGGGATCGGGATCGAGATGATCTGATCCTCGGTCCGCACGTCGTAGTACGTCAGGTCGAAGCCCGCGCGGCCGTTGAAGAGCTGCACCTCCGTGCCGACCTCGTACGACGTCTGGTTCTGCGGCTTCAGATTGCTCGGCGGAATCGTGTTCGTCGCCTCGAAGCCGGTCCGCCCACCGAACGGGAAGGCGTTGTGCGTGGCGTACTGCCCCCAGATCTGCGAGGACGGGAAGTACCGGAAGTCCAGCTGGTACGGATCCTCGTCGCTGCCGACCTGCGCCCAGTTGGCGCGCACCTTCATGTACGAGAGCACGTCACCGGCGATGTTGAACGCATCGGTCGGGATGAAGCTCACGTTCACCGACGGGTAGAAGAACGAGTTGTTCGCCTCCGGCAGCGTGGACGACCAGTCGTTACGCCCGGTCACGTTCAGGAACAGGTAGTCCCTGTAGCCCAGCGTCGCGTCGGCGAAGATCCCGTAGAGCTTCCGCTCCCAGTAGCTGTTCGTCGGCGTGCTGGAGTTCGCGTTGGCGAAGTTGTAGAGACCGGCGACCATGAGGCCACTGGCGACGTTCCGCTGGATCTCGCGCTCGCGCCAGTTCCAGTTCACGCCCAGGACCGTGCGGAGGTTGAAGTCCTCGTTCAGGTCCGTGCCCATCTCCGTCATGAGGTCGTAGTTCAGCTGCCGCTCCTGGATCACGTCCAGGGAGAAGGCACCGTCATCACGACCGACCGTGCCGATGGCCGAGATGGCCCGGCGGTCCTCGGTGTAGCTGTCGAGACCGAACCGGCCGGTCACCGTCATCCAGTCGAGGGGTGAGTAGTCCACCGACGCGCTTCCGAAGACACGGTCGACCTCGTTCTCGAACGGGTTCTCGTTCACCACCCAGTACGGGTTGTTGGAGAACGTGCCCACCGTCTTCTGGTTGCCCAGCTCGTCCTTGTAGTCCTTGAGCGCATCGATGTTGAACGTGCGGGGCAGCCCGTAGACCAGCGGCAGCAGCACGTTGGGATCGTTGCTCCCCGAGACCGCGCGGCCGATGCTCCCGGTGTTGATGTAGAAGCCCGACAGACGCGCGTTCAGCTCCGGCAGCAGCTTGTAGCCGGTGTTTACGTTGATCGACGTCCGGTTCAGCTTGCTCTGTGGCACCAGGCCCGCCTGGTCCTGATACGTCACGCCGAGGCGGAAGTCCGCTTCGTCGCTCGCCGCCGAAACCGAGACGCTGTGGATCGCCAGCAGCGCGTTGTCGAAGAAGTTCTCGACGTTGTTGGGCTGCGCGTTCAGGTTCACCATCTCGCCGTTGATGTCCTCGACCTCCTGCCCGGCGATCCGCGGACCCCAGCCGTTCAGCGACGTCGACGAGTACACGCCGCTCGTACCCTGCGCGTACTGGTTCTGGAACTCCGGCCAGACCAGCGCGTCCGACGTGCGGAGCGTGGTGCTGGCGGTGATCGTGTGACCCCCCACCGAACGACCCTTCTTGGTCGTGACCAGGATCACGCCATCCTTCGCGCGCTGGCCGTACAGCGCCGCCGCGGCCGCGCCGCGCAGCACCGTCACCGACTCGATGTCATCCGCGCTCAGGTCGGCGCCGCGGTTGCCCACGTCCACCGCGCCCGTGAGCCGGTCCTGGCTCGTTCCGGCGACAATGTTCGAGTTCGAGATCGGCACACCGTCCACCACGAACAGCGGCTGGTTGTCGCCCGAAAGCGACGACACGCCACGGATCACGATCCGCGTCGAAGCGCCAATGTCACCGGACTGCGAGATGATGTCCACGCCCGGCGTACGAGCCGCCAGCGCGTCCACGAAGTTCGCCTCGCGAACTTCCGTCAGCTCATCACCCTGGATCGTCGCCACCGAGTACGCCACCTCGCGCACCTGGCGCTCGATCTGCTGACCCGTCACCACCAGCGCGTCCAGCTGCAGCGCCTCCGCCGACAGCTCGAAGTCCGCACGCGTGGTCGCCGTCGTCACGTCCACGGCCTGCTCGATCGTGGCGTACCCCAGGATCTCCACACGCACCGTCTGCGTCCCCACGGGGACGTCCCGGAGCAGGTAGCGGCCATCCACGTTCGTGAACGCATGACGGTTCGCCGCCGGGACCTGGACCGCGGCGCCCACTACCGGCTGCCCGCTCTCCACGTCCGTCACGACACCGGTCAGCGTGCCCGCGTCCTGTGCGCTCACCGGCGCCGCGAACAGCAGCAGCGCCAGCAATGCGCTCAGGGCGAGCATTCGATTGATCTTACCTAGGAACGGCATACGTCCCCTCCCTCTCAAGTTTGCCTGTTTGACTCATGACTTCTCTTCCCCCGTGGGAGACACACGCTCCCGTACGGGTGTCCTGGTGCACTTGGTCCTGCTGGGATTGGTCGGACCTGCCCCCGTTCCAGGTGGAACTCGGGGTTCCGGTACTGCGGCGAACATGGCTAGCTGTCGATGGCACCTCCTGTGAAGAAGTGCTTGACCGGTGTCAAACACCTCGTTATCAAGGTGTAACAGCAGAGGGTCGCTGGTGTCAAACCCACTGCCCCGTATATAGTTTCAGTCCGGCGCGTACTCGCCCGGGCGATGGGAATTTGCCGGATCAGGCCCCCGCATCCCACTCGCCGGAGAGCGGGTCGACGCCGAGGGCGAGGGCGCGGTCCCTGCGCTCGCGCTCGAGGCGGTCGTGGTCGATGGCGTCGGCCAGTGCGTGGAGGAACCCCTCGACCTCCGCGGTGTGGCGGCACTGCTCCGCCACTCCCTTCTCTATGCACTCCGCGCAGCCGGCCCTGAGGGCGCGAGAGATGTTGGCGAGCTCGTCGACGCCGAGCCGTTCCGTTTCCATGCGTACTTTCAGCATGCGTACCTCCTGGCCTGCTGCGAGGGCGGCACCCGGCTCTGTTGGCGGTGCCCTATCACGGGAGCACCTGCCAGACGGTGTCGAGCACCGTTCCATCCACCCATTTAACGATTGAAACAGGGCGTTGTGACACACGTGCGGGAGCTGGAGGCCCGCCGACGAGGGCCTCCACTTCCGCTTTCAGGACCGCCATGGGTTTGACGGGTAGAGTGCTGTTGATGGTTGCGCGGAGTAGATCTTCTCGCCGTGGGTTGATGGCGATCCCGCGCTCCGTAACGACGACATCGATGAGCTCGCCGGGCCCGGTGAGGGTGGTGACCCGATCGACGAGAACGGGAATGCGGTCGCGGAACGACGGCACGGCGAGGATGGTGCAGCCACTGGAGAGGCAGTTCTGCCAGCCGCCGATCCCGTGGAGCAGCATGCCGTCGGAGTGGGTGACGACGTTGGCGTTGAAGTCCACGTCCACCTCGGTGGCGCCGAGCACCACGGCGTCGACCATGGAAGCGAAGTTCCCCTTGCCGTGGTAGTTGTAGGAGGTGAAGGGGGAGGTGGCGATGTGGCGCGGGTCCCCAGCAATGGAGGCTACGCCGGCCAGGTCGAAGGTCTGGCCGTCGAGGATGTAGTCGGTAAGCCCCTCCTGGAGCAGCTCGACGAGGTATTGCGTGGAGCCGCCGCGGACGAATCGTGCCTTCACGCCCGCTTCCTTCATCATGGCGCGGAGGTAATCGACGAACGCCAGGGCGATGCCACCGGCGCCGGCCTGGAAGCTGAAGCCGTCGCGCATGATCCCGGCATCCCTGAGGAAGCGGGCGACGTACTCGGCGATGAGGAGCCGGTCGGGGCTCTTCGTGATCTCGGTGGTCCCGGAAACGATCTTCGACGGGTCGCCAACGGAGTCGACGACGACCACGGCGTCCACGTTGTTTCCCTGGATCTGCCATGGCACGCACGGGAACGGGACCAGGTTGTCGGTGACCACGATGACGTGGTTGGCGTAGATGGAATCGGCGAGCGCGAAGCCGAGAGAACCGCAGGCGGAGGGGCCGTGGGAGCCATCGGCGTTGCCGAACGCATCGGCCGTGGGGGCGGCGATGACCGCGATGTCGATCTTCACCTCGCCGTCCTGGATCGCCTGCCACCGGCCGCCGTGGGACCGGAGCACTCCGAGGCCGGGCATCCCACCGCGGGATGTGAGGTCGCCGAGGGGCCCGTTCATGCTCCCCTCGATGTGGTGGACCACGCCGCTCTCGATCAGGTCGATGACCGGCGCGTGCACCGCGAACGACGCGCTCGGGAACCACCGCAGCCCTTTCACTCCCATCTCGGCGGCCGCCTGCAGCGCCATGAGCGCCACGCGGTCTCCGTTCCGAAAATGGTGGTGGGTGGAGATGGTCATGCCGTCGCGGAGCCCCGCTCGCTCGAGCGCGGTGCGCAGGTCCGCGACGCGCTTGTCGCCGCTGGCCGGGTAGTCCCGCGCGGACCGGATGGGTGGGCCGTGCTTCGATCCCTCGGGTGCGTATTCACCCACGCCCCTGAACGGCACCTGCTCTTCCCCGTTGACGACCGTCGGGACGTCGCGACCGGCCGCGTTCCGGACGACCTCGCCGGCCGCTGGGCCGTCGAGCCACGGCGCGTTCCGCTCCGCCGCCACCAGAGCGCTCATTGCGGGCCTCCGTTCCCGAGTCCCATGGCCGCGGCCCGATCCACGAGACGGCGGGCGCGGAGCACGACGGGCGCATCGATCATCTTGCTGCCGAGGCTCACGACCCCGAGGCCGCGCGCCTCGGCCTCGCGGAAGGCCTCGACGATCCGGGTGGCCTTCTCGAGTTCTTCCGACGTGGGCGCGAACGCTTCGTGGATGACCCGGATCTGGCGCGGGTGTACGCACCCCATGCCGGTGAAGCCCAGGGCACGGGCGGCCCGTCCCCAGCGAAGCAGCCCTTCCGCGTCCTGCACGTCGCCATACACCGAGTCGATCGCCTGGATTCCCGCCGCCCGCGCCGCGTTTACCAGCCGCTGCCGCGCCCACAGCGACTCGCTCCCCTCGGCGGTCTTCGCGACGCCCAGATCGGCGGTATAGTCCTCGAGCCCGATCGTGAGCGCCACGACACTCGGATCGGCACACGCGATGCCGAACGCGTTCTCCACACCCAGCGCGGACTCCAGGATCGGCATGATCCAGATCGGCCGGTCTGGCTGCGCGGCGCCATGGCCCCTGAGCTCACGGATCCGCGCGACCACCGACCGCACCTGCGCCGCGTCCTCCACCTTGGGCACCAGCACCAGGTCCGGCGCCTCCGGAACGATGGCATCCAGATCCTCGAGGCCGAGCGGCAGCTGGTTGATGCGAACCATGCGCTCCGAACCGCCGAAATCCACGCAGCGGAGGGCGTTCCGGACCAGCAGTCGCGCCGCGCTCTTGGCGGCCGGGTGGACCGAGTCCTCGAGGTCGAGGATCACGGCATCGGGGCGATGGAGGCCGGCGTTGAGCATGAACTTCGGCTCGTTGCCCGGCAGGTAGAGGCGGGAGCGGCGCAAACGGTCGCGCGCGGTGGCGGGCGCGGGCGGACGGACCCCACACGGGATCGCGGCCTCTCGCTCCGGCGGCACCACCCCGGCCGCGCGCGCCGCCGCCTCCACCCGGGCCGCGATCACCCAGGGCACCGCGCCCTGGTCGTCGGCCACGATCCGGGCCCCGGTGACCGCGAGCGCGTCCAGCGTCTCCCGGATCGTGCGACGGATCGAGTCGCCGTAAAGCGCCTCGACCCTGGAGGTCAGCACG
This sequence comes from uncultured Gemmatimonadales bacterium, assembly GCA_963783305.1. Classification (GTDB taxonomy): domain Bacteria; phylum Gemmatimonadota; class Gemmatimonadetes; order Longimicrobiales; family RSA9; genus JAWVYT01. The sequence goes on from CAWAMW010000002.1 coordinate 164,336, forward strand.
ATCTCCGCTTCCGCGTCGGGATCCACGGAGACGTGGAGGTCCGACCGCGCGCTCGCGCCCACCATGGCCACCGCGCCCGCCGCCGCGTCGGTCATCCCGCCGCCGTGCCCGTTGCCGGCACGCGCGCATCCAGCGCGGCGATGATGGCGTCGGTGACCTCGGTGGTGGTGGCGGCGCCGTTCTCGATGGCGCGGGGTCCACCCGGGATCCGCATCATGTCGTAGGTCCGCACGCGGCCTTCACGCACCACCGTGGCCACGGCCTCGCGGACGCGGTCGGCGCGCTCGCACTCACCCACGTGGTCCAGGAGCATGGCGGCGCTCAGGATCATGGCGATGGGGTTGACGATCGGCGGATCCAGCGCCTCGTACTTGGGGGCGGAGCCGTGGGTCGGCTCGAAGACCGCCACGCGGTCGCCGATGTTCCCGGAGCAGGCGAAGCCGAGACCCCCAACGAGGCCCGCGAAGGCGTCGCTCACGATGTCGCCGAACATGTTGCCGGCCACCAGAACGCCGTAGTCCTCCGGGTTCTTGGTCAGCCACATCATCTGCGCGTCAATGTTCGTGGACCAGAGCTGGATGTCCGGGAAATCGGCGTGCACCTTCCGGGCTTCCGCCTCCATCATCCCCGACGTCTCCCGCAGTACGTTGGGCTTCTCGCACACGGTCACGCTGCCATAGCCGTGGTCCACCGCGTACTGGAAGGCGGCGCGCATGATCCGGTGACACGCGGTGCGCGTGAACACGCGCGTGGAGATGGCCAGGTCGGCGGGCGGCGTGGGAGCGAACCGGGTGAACTTCGGGTGGGTCCGAAACGCCTCCATCACCAGCTCGGGAGGATTGGTCCATTCCACACCGGCATAGAGCCCCTCGGTGTTCTGCCGGAAGATCACCACGTCCACTTCGGGCTCGTCCAGCGCGCGATCCATGGTCTGCCGCACGAAGTTGAGCGGATTGCCGGGAAACGAACGGCAGGGCCGGATGCACACGTCGAGATCGAACCGCTGCCGGAGCCCGACGATGGGGCTGTAGTACACCAGCCCGCGGTCGCGGAGCGTGGGCTTCAGCTCCGCCGTGGCTTCATCCTTCGGCTTGGAGGTGATGGCGCCGAAGAGTCCGAGCTCGTGCTCGTCCAGCAGCGCGACCGTCCGCTCCGGCAGGGCGTTCCCCTCTTCGCACCAGAACTCCCAGCCGATGTCCCCGTGCACGTACTCCGCTTCGAAGCCCACGGCGTCCAGCACCCGCACCGCTTCCGGGAGCACCACCTTGCCGATGCCATCGCCCGGCATTGCCACGACCTTCCTCATACGAACTCGCCTCCTGGTTGGATCCGTTCCCCGTCAGCCCGCGACCCGCGCGCCCTGTGCTCTCTGGCTTCCCGCGACCACCAGCCGCTGCGGCACCGCCCCCAGCGATGGGAACCGCCACACCCGCTCTCGCCACCGGATCTCGCTCCGGCGGAAGTCCACTACGACCTCATCGCCGGGGATGATCGTCGGCTCCCCCGCTTCCACCGCCTCCGCCAGACCCGTCAGCACGGCCTCCACGAACGACGGCGCCTCAATGCAGATGAGGCCGTTGTTGAACGCGTTCCGGAGGTAGGTCTGGGAGAAGCTCCCCGCGATGACGAGCGGGATGCCGCGCGCCTGCAGCGCCGTCGCCGCCTGCTCCCGGCTCGACCCCGTCCCGAAGTTCCAGCTGCCCACCAACACGTCGCCCGCGAACACACGCTCCGCGAAGGACGGGTCGTAGTTCGCCATGACCACCGCGGCCATCTCCTCGGGCGACCGGCTCTCGTAGGTGTGCTCCTTCCCGTAGATCCCGTCGGTGTTCAGGTTCTCGCGCGGCAGGAACACGAGCCGACCGGTGACGCTCTCGGGGAACCCGTCGATGATCTCTACCTGCTCCACGGGCGGGGCCGGGGCCTCGAACCGCTCGATGTCGCGCTCCGGCGCGCCCGGTCCGAGCGCCCCATCCGTGATGAAGCCGGCCACCGCCGATTCCGCAACGACGGCGGGCGAGGCCAGGTAGACCTCGGCGGTACGATCGCCCATGCGGCCCTGGAAGTTCCGGTTCGTCGCCGAAACACCCACCTCACCGGGGCCCAGCAGCCCCGCGCCCAGGCCGATGCACGGGCCGCAGCCCGGGGGGAGCGGGATCGCCCCCGCAGCCAGCAGGTCGCGCCAGACGCCGCTGGCCTCCGCGCGGTCCTGGATCTCACGGCTTGCGGCCGCGACATAGAGCTCCACGCCATCGGCTACTCGCCGTTCGCGAAGCAGGCTCGCCGCCACCTCGAGGTCCTCCAGCCGGCCGTTCACGCACGACAGCAGATACGCCTTCTGGATCGAGATCCGTCCCGCCTCGGCCACGCTCCGCCCCACCTGCACCGACTGCGGACCGGCCAGATAGGGGCGCACGCGCGAGAGGTCCACCGTGATGCGCGCGGCGTAGTCGGCGTCGGGGTCCGGTCGCGGCGGGGCGGTGCGCCAGGAGACGAGCGCCTCGTCGGTGATGCGCTCCGGGTGGACCGACTCCAGCCGCTCCTGGCGCGCCTCCATGTATTCCAGCGTACGCGCGTCCACCGGGAACCAGCCGGTGAGGGCGCCCCACTCGGTGGTCATGTTGGCGATGCTCATCCGATCGGCCATGTCCAGCGAGGCGACACCGGGTCCGGTAAACTCCACCGCCGCGTTCAGCACCTCGCCCTGGTCATACAGGTGGCAGAGGGTGAGGATGAGGTCCTTGCCAGTCACGCCCGCGGGAAGCTCCCCGTCCAGCCAGACCTGCACCGTCCGCGGGATCTGCCACCAGAACTCGCCCGTGGCCCAGATCGCGGCAGCGTCCGTCCGGACGACCGGGGTCCCCAGCGCCCCCACAGCCCCGTAGGTGTTGGCGTGCGAGTCGCTCGCCACCGCCAGGCTCCCGGGCAGCGCGAAGCCACGCTCCATCATGATCTGATGGCCGATGCCGGTCCCGGCAGGGTGGAACGCCAGGTCGTGCTCACGGCAGAAATCCCGGATCCGGTGGTACTTCTCCAGGTTGTCGGGCTCGTGGTTCTGGATGTCGTGATCCAGCACCACCACGGGCTGCCGCGGGTCGGCCATGCCCTCCGCCCCCATGGCCTCGAACTTCGCCATGACGGCCGCGGTATTGTCGTGCGTGAGGATATGCCGGGGTCGGAGCGTGACCATATCGCCCGGCCGAAGCGGCCGGTCCGGTCCCGCGACCATGTGGCTGCGGGCGATCTTCTCCACTATCGTGGCACCCATCAATCCTCCCAGGCGGCCTCCGGCCGCGCGCTGCGAAGTTCGGGATCCATCAGGTCAACGGTCCGCGCGGGTCGTTTTCATGAGGTCGCGGACCGAGTCGAGGCTGTCGAGAGCCCAGACGGCGTCGACCAGGCGCCGCCGGGCGGGCGCGCTCAGAACGGGCTCGGCGAGAGCCGTGAACTTCTCCTCGACCTCGTCGTCGGACAGTGGGTTCCGAGGGTCGCCCTTGGGGTAGTCGAGCTGCTTCTCCAGCGTCAGGCCATCCGCCGTCTCTATCGTGACGTGCACCCGCTGAAGCGCCGGGAACAGCGCCTCGATCTCCGGGTCCGCCACCACCTCCACCTTCGGAAGCTGCGCCCGGATCTCCTCGTCCAGGATCCGGTCCGGCTCCAGCTGCCGTGGCGTCACCTGTCGGTCCACGATGGCCGCCGCAATGACGTAGGGCAGGCTGTGGTCCGCCGTCTCCTTGCTGCGGGGGTCGTACTTGCTGGGGTCCGCCAGGATGTCGGCGGCCCGGGCGAGGGACCGGATCCGGACCTTGGTGATGCGGGCGGGCGACAGGTCGTGCTCGCGCACCAGCTCGAGAACCGCCGAGATCGGTGCGTGCGTCAACGCTTCCGTGGGGAACGCCTTCATCCCGCAGCGCTCGATCCGCCAGCTCTCGCCCAGGCCGTCGGTCAAAACCTCCAGCTTCCATTCCGGGCCCATCACATGGACGAGCCCTTCCTTGCCGTCCAGGACATGCTCCGGGCCGGTGTAGCCCTCCCCCGCGAGCAGCGCCGCCAGGACCCCGGACTGCGTGGCCATGGGATCCGCGGTGTTCTTCATCATGGTGAGCTTGCCCGCCGTGATCGCACCCAGCGTCGCGTGGCGGGAGGCGCTGATCCCGATGGCGTGCTGGATCCGCGCCGCATCCAGGCCGAGCATCCGACCGGCCACCACGGGCGAGGCGAATGCCGTCAGCGTGGCGTGATGCCAGCCGCGCTCACGGATCCCCGGGAACGCAGCCTCGCAGAGGCGCATCTCCACCTCGTGTCCAAGCACGATCCCCAGGACGAGCGCGCGGCCGTCCATCCGCCCTCGCTCCGCCATGGCGATTGCGGCCGGGATGAGGTCCGACGGATGCGACGGGTCCTGCTGCCAGTAGATGTCGTTGTAGTCCATCACGCGGACCATCAGCGCGTTCGCGAGCGTGGCCGAGACCACGTCCAGGCCGAGGCCGCTCCCGATCACCGTGCCCGGGCCGGAGCCCGCTACCTCGCTCAGCACCCGCAGCGCGATCCGCACGTCCTCCTGCCGGTACCCACCCAGCGCACAGCCCAGCGAGTCGAGCAGGTACCGCTTCGCCTCGTGGACCGCGCGCTCGCTCAGCGCCTCGTACTGAAGCCCCGCCGCCCAGCGCGACAGCGCGCCCGTAACCGTTTCCGTCGCCTCGACCACGGTATTTCCAACCGCACCCGCCATCACCGCCTCCAGGACCGGGTTCACCTGCTACAACCTACGAACCCCGCCGCGCGATTTCTGTGGGGCAAGGGCTGAATTACGGATCAGCGCGGCCGCCCGGATAAACCTTACAAGGGCGTGGGGCGGTGGCCGTTCAGCCCCCCTTGAACGGGAGATATGCCATGAAATCGGCGTGGTGGACGATGATGGCCTCCGTCGAGCGGCTCACCAGCTCGCCCTCGCCGGCGTGCGCGGCAATGATGTGACAGACCGCATCCGGTACGCCGCACTCCAGCGCCAGGGCGACGCCGGTGAACGGGTGCCGCAGGGCCCGGCCCCGCCGGCTCTGCCGCACCTCACCGGCCACTTCCTCGTACTCGAGCAGCTTGCCCACGTCGGCCAGGATGGCCCCCGCTATGACCGTGTCCAGGTCGATGGTCAGCGACCCGCCCATGAACTCCAGCATGGCCTCGGCGCCCCGGCGGGCGATGTGCACCACGCACCGCTTGTGCTCCATGAACGTGGCCGGGCAGTCCGGGACGAGGAGGGTGAACGGGATCCGCTCCAGGTCCTCGGCCCCGAGGGGGCTGCGCTCCAGCGCCCGCTCCCACGTCCGGGCCACGCATTCCCGAAGCTCCTCACCCTCGATCCACTCCAGCTCCGGCCACAACCGCTCCACCGCCTGCCGCATCGCTCCACTCCGTTCCCAGTGAGCCGGGGGGTCCCCCGGAATTGGACGTACCCGTGCCGCGGGTGCGCTGGGCTTCGCACGGAATCCGTAGCATCCGCGGCCTCCGGCGGCAACAGGCACATCCACCGGGTGGGACGACTCCCCTTGATAAAACAGTGGTGAGGGGCGAACTTTTTAGCCGGTCGACCTGCGGGTACGAAGCCCCAACCCGTTGCTGCCCAACATCTTGGCCAGAGGCTCGATACTTGTACAAGCGCAGGGGCGCCGCGCGGTGCGTACGCGCAGGCGGAACTGCACCTTCTCCCAGAGCGTCATGCGGAGCAACCCTACGAAGGCGACTCGCCCGGGCGATCCAGCCGGGGGCCGGCCCGAGGCACGCCCGGGCTTCTCGCTGGCCGAGATGCTGGTGGTCCTCGTAGTGGTGAGCGTCATGGCGTACCTGGGCGTCCCGCGTATCGAGGTCGTGCGGTTCAGAATGGACGGCGCGGCCTGGGGCGCGATGGCCGCCCTGATGTCAGCGCAGCGGCTGGCGGTGAAGGAGCAGCACAACGTCGTGATCCTGTTCGACCCGGATCATCGACGGCTCGTGATCCACCAGGATCGCGACAACAGCGGGACCATGGACGCGGCGGAGCCGGTGCGGACCGTCGCCTTTGACGACGGGGTGGCCTTCGGCCGGGGGGGCGCGCCGTCGCTCGGGGACCAGAGCGGAGTGATCACGTTCACCGGGCTGCATGACGGGCTCCGGACCGTCCGCTTCGTCCGCAACGGCAGCACCAGCGAGGATGGGATCTTCTATCTGACTTCCACCCGAGCCAGCCGCGGCCCCGGATACGTCGAGGACAGTCGCGCCATCCGGATCGACCGACCCACCGGCCGGGTCACCTGGTTCGCCTACCGTGGCGCGGATACCGGCTGGGTCGAGGGGACCTGATGAGCGAGCGCCCGCCCTCGAACCGCGACGGCTTCACCATCGCCGAGGTCCTCCTCGCACTGGTCCTCCTGAGCTTCATGGTGATGGGGTTCCAGGCCGCGACGGGCGAGATCATCCACTATGCGGCGCAGAGCGATCGGAAGGCGGTGGCCGTCCAGCTGGTCCAGAGCCGCGTGAGCATGATCCGGCTCGACCCCCGCTACACCACGCTGCAGGCGACGTACGAGGAGACCGGCACCACGTTCACCGACTACCCCGCGCTCACCCGCAAGACCGTGGCGGAGCGGACCCTTAAGACCCAGGAGACGGGCGTCCTCGACTACACGACCCTTACCGTGACGGTCGACGGCGCGGGGCTCCGGGCCCCGGTCTCCCGCACCATCGTGGTGGCGGCGCCATGAGGGCGATGCGGTCCGCGCGGGAGGGTGTCTCGCTGGTCGAGCTCATGGTGGCGCTGACGCTCTTCTCCATCCTCCTCGCCTCCACGCTCGGCTTCTACCGGCGGCAGGGGAGCGCGTTCACGGAGGGCAATGACCGGATGGCGGTGATGCAGAACCTCCGGTACGGCGTCAACTCACTCGTCCAGAACATCCGCACGGCGGGCGTCGGGGTGCCGAGCAAGCAGCCAGTGCTGGTGTACGCCGATGTGGACGTGATCGCGTTCAACGCCGACTACGCCACCAATATCCCGAACGATTTTTTCGCCGTCTACTACGACCAGCGCCTCGCGAACGCCGCCGTCTCGGCCCTAACGCCGGACCGGAAGTTCACAATTCCGCATTCCACGTTCGCCTACCCTGATGTCGCGTATTACCTGGGGAGCGGGAACAGTCCGGCGGAAACGATCATCTTCTATTTCGAGCTCGACGCGGCCACGCCACGGCGGGACGACTACACGCTCTACCGGCAGGTGAACGACCAGGCGCCGGAGGTGGTGGCGCGACGGCTGCTCAAGACGGACGCGGAATTCTTCACCTATTACGTGCTCGACTCCGGCCAGCCGGAGAGCCCCGTGGCCGAGGTGCCAACCTCGTACCTGCCGGTGGCGCATACCATCACCAACCATGGCGCGCCGACAGACGTGGGGGTGGTGGCGGGGGTGGACAGCGTACGCGCCGTGCGAGTGACGTACGCGGCGACCAACGGGCTGTCGGGGTCCAGCGAGTCGGTGCGGGAGATCACGCGGCTGATCCGTATCCCGAACGCCGGTCTGGCGAACCGCCCGAGCTGCGGCAACCGGCCGCTCCTCGGCACCACGCTCACCGCGGCGGGGTTCGCGCCCACGCAGAGTGCGAACGGGCACATCGAGTTGAGATGGGCCCCGGCGGTGGACGAGATTACGGGTGAGCAGGATGTGCTCCGGTACGTGGTCTGGCGGAGGGTCGGCGACGCCGGGCCATGGGGGGATCCGCTCACCAGCATCGCACCCGGCGACGCGGCCTACGTGTATCGCGATTTCGGCGCACAGCCCGATGTGCTGTACAGCTATGCCGTGGCGGCCCAGGACTGTACCCCGCAGTATTCGGCGATGAGCGAGAGCGGGACGGCGCAATGGAACACACCGTGACCGGCGCGCGGATGCCGCGCCTCCGGACGGACCAGCCGGGGATTGCGCTGCTGATCGTCATGCTCGTCACCATGGCGGTGGCGGCCATCGCGGCCGGCGCTGCGCTCATCGGAGCCAACGCCTTCCTCATCAACGAGTACGACAGCCAGTCGAGCCTGCTGGAGTCGGTCGCGGATGCCGGCCTCGAGCTCGGCCGTGCGCGCCTCAATGCCAACCCGGGCCTCTACAGCCCCACGTCGGTCTCGACTCTGGAGCTGCGGGCAGCCGTCTACGATGCGGACGGAGCCGTGCTACCAGGCGTGCAGCGCACGCTCTACTCCATGCCCATGGGAGGCGGGATTGGCGAGTTCGGCAACTTCGCCGCGCTCGTGGCCGTGGCCGAGGACGGCGAGGGGGGCCGGGCCGTACGGCGCCTGGACCTCGTCCAGGAGAGCTTCGCCGTCTACGCCTACTTCACCAACAGCGAGCCCAGCTCCATCTACTTCGGCAACCACGACGTGCTGACGGGCCCCGTCCACAGCAACTCGGACATCAAGATCAGCTCCACTGGCGCCACCTTCCGCGGCCCGGTCACCACCGCCGGCGCCTTCGTGGGAAGCGAGTACGCGACATTCCACGACGACACGACCTCCGGGGCCGCTCCGGTCCTCATGCCGAGCAGCGCTCAGCTGACCCGGCTCAGGGATCGGGCCTCCCCCGCGTCCCTCGCGTTCATCGCTGCCGCAGGCGGCACAGAGGGGCAGTCCACGCTCCGGCTCCATTTCGTGACCCGGGACGTCGATGGCGACGGGGTTGAGGAGGGATTCGTCCGGGCCTACCGGTCCCCCGACGCCGCGTGGGTGAGCGGGAACATCCCGTCGGGCGGCTCGCTCGCGACCACGGCCAACTGCGGGCATTACGAAGCGGCGAACGGTCCGTTCAGCGCGGTGATCAACGATCAGAGCGGCCATTCCACGTCCGCGATCCTGACAGACCCCGGCTACAGGCGGTGTTTCCTGGGGGGTGCCGACGAGCTGAACACCAGCGCGGCCAGTCGGCCCAGCGGCGTGTTCTTCCCTTCCACTCCCGCGCCCTTCCCCGCCGGCTCGTGGCTCCCGTTCCCGGGCACCGTGAGCGCGCCGATCACGGGGTCGTACGGCGACGAGGCCTACCTCTTCCCCATCGACCGCCGCTTCAACGCCGCCTTTCGGGGCGTCATCTTCGTGGACGGGAAGGTGGTGGTGAGCGGGACCGTCCGCGGCCGTCTGACCCTGGCCGCGACCGGTAACATCATCATCGGCGACGACCTGCGCTACGCCACCGACCCCGGCGCGGGGACGTGTGAGGACATTCTGGGGCTCTTCTCCGGCCAGAATGTCATCGTGGCCGACAACACGCTGAACGCGCCCCGGATCCCCACCGGGACCGGCGTGTCCACCAGCACCTATTACACGTACAATGACACTCCAGACGAGAACATCCACGCGTCGATCCTCGCCCTCAACCAGTTCACCGTGCAGAACCCGAGCTCCGGGGCCAACAGCGGCAACAGCCCGGAAGAGTGCAACGGTGTCAAATGGGGTCGCGGCTGCCTGAACGTGACCGGAGGGCTGATTCAGAACACGCGCGGCATTGTGGCGTACGGGAGCGGCACCGGCAACGTGAAGAGCTACAGCCATGACACCTGCACCTTCACCGCACCGCCCCCGTATTTCCCCAGCACCGGCCACTTCTTCCGCGGCCGCTATTACGAGGTGGACCCGACCGGTTTCACCATCGGCGCCTACTTCGACGCGCTGAACTGATGGGCGTGGGCGGGTCCTGGGCTCGAAACGGATTTACCGTGGTGGAGGTACTGGTCGCGCTCGCCATCACCGCGCTGCTGGGGGCGCTCGTGGTCCCCGCCATCCTCGCCAGCGTCGATCGCGCGCGAGTGGATGCCGCCGAAGAGTCGCTGAAAGCCATAGGGGAGGCGGTTGACCTTTTTGCCGATCGTGTGCAGGAGCACCCGGGCGCCATGAGACAGTTGCTCATCCCGATCACGACGGCCGACGCGGATATCTGCGGCAACCCGTACAACGCCGGGCGGGCAAACCAGTGGGGTGGGCCGTACCTCGACCGGGCGGTCCCGACCGCGGGGGTGCCCATCGGGATCGGCACCGTCCAGAACGCGTTCACGAGCCGCGCGGATCCGAGCGGGATCGACTACCTGCAGCCGGTGATCACCGGTGTACTCCTGGAGGATGCCGCCGCGTTGGATGTGCGCATGGATGGCGGCGATGGCGCCGCGAGCGGGGCCATCCAATGGACGGCAGCGGGCGGCGGGTTCGTCATAGTGAACTACCTGATTCCTTACCGGGACTGCTGACATGGAGCGGCGCGGATTCACCCTGATGGAGATGCTGGCCGTGATCGCCATCGTCCTGCTGTTGGCGGCGGTGATCGTGCCTCAGGTCGTGCAGGAGGTCAGGCACTCCACCGGGCCGGCACTGCTGTCCTCCACCGCCACCCTCGCCGATGCGGTGGCGCAGTTCAAGGCGGACACCCGACGCTATCCGGGCACACTCGGGGCGCTCGTCAGCCCCGCCGGCTCACCCACGGATATCTGCGGCTCCACCATTCCGCCCGGCCTGATCGGACGGTGGAGCGGACCCTACCTCCAGCGTCAGGTCCCGGCATCCGGGCTGACGGCGGGAGACGCGCGGATCCAGAACACACTCACCCGCGCCGATCCGCAGTCCACCGCCATCTCGAACCTGATCATCACCGCCACCGGCGTCGACTCCATTGTGGCGATCCGCATCGACCGGGACCTGGACGGCGACGGCGATCTGGCCGGCGGGACGATCCGGTGGACATCGCCGAGCACACTGCGCTACTACGTTCCGATCCGGGGGTGCTGACGTGCTGATTCCACACGCGTCCCGCCGCGGCGGCTTCGGCCTGCTGGAGGCCATCATGATCCTCATGGTGCTGGCGATCATGGCGACGGTCCTCGCCACGAACGGTGTGGCCGTGGCATCGGTCAAGCGCCTGGAAAACGCCGAGCGGGACCTCCAGCGGCTGCGCGACGCCCTCGACGCGTTCGAGGAGGACATCCACCACTGCCCCGACGACCTCACGCAGCTGTACACAGCGCTCGATCCCAACAGCGACGCGGACATCCTCGAGACACCGTATAAGAAGGGCGAAACGCAGCGTTGGAAGGGGCCCTACTACCACCTCCTGATCTCGACGATCGGGCCCCAGGTGGGGATCGGCACGGTGGTCGGGCTCCGGGCTATCTTCCTCGACCCCATCATTCCCGCCATGCTCATCGACGCCGACATCATGGACGCCACCGCTCTCGACGTCGCCATCGACGGGGGCGACGGCCCCGCGGCGGGAGGGATATGGTGGTACGACCCGAGTCCCCGAAACCCGGAGCTGGTGGAGCTCGAATACCGGCTGCTGGACATCGCCTGCGCGCCGGGCTCGAGCGCCTGACCGGGCGGAAGATGACCGGTCGCCGCGGCTACACCCTCATCGAGACTCTCGTCACCGTGGCGCTGCTCGCGGTCATCGCCACCATCATGCTCCCGGTCCTCTCGGCCGGCGGCGCCGCCGAGCGGCTGAACACCGCCGACGACCAGCTCAAGACGCTGACCAATGCCGTGGCCGCCTTCTACACGGACGTGACGGAGTGGCCCTCCGCACTGGACGCCCTGGTGAGCCCCATTGGGGGCGGGAGCTCCGACCTCTGCGGCCAGGTCTACAACGGTAGCGAGCGGAACAGCTGGAACGGCCCGTACCTGACTCAGGCGATCCCGGCGGGCGGGCTGGATGTGGGAATCGGCACCGTGCGGCCAGCGTTCGCCCACGCCGATGCCGGCGAGTTCGACCTCCTGGGGATCGTCGTCGACAACGTGGAGGTGGGGGACGCCTCGGCGCTTGACGACATGGTGGACGGCGATGGGGACGCGAACGCCGGCACGGTCCGATGGACGACCCCGCCCGTGGGCGGCCAGGTCACCCTGACGTGGTTCATCCCCATCACACCGTGCTGAGCGAGTGACCAGGACCGGTCAGACGACGAAGCGGTCCAGCAGCATGAGGGCGAGGAGGATGGGCAGGTACGCGATGGAGCCGAAGAAGAGGTGCCACGCCCGCTGGTCGTCCCGGTGCGCCCAGAGCCGCGCGCTCAGCACCACCATGGCCAGCCCGAGCGCTGCCGCGCCGACGCCATAGACCCACCCGATCAGCCCGGTCACCACCGGCACGAGGCTCACCGCCAGGAGCAGGACCGAGTACCCGAAACTCTCCAGACCCAGTCGCCTACCCTCCGGGTCCACCACCGTGAGCATCCGCATCCCGCCCCGCGCATAATCCTCCCGGTAAATCCAGGCGAGAGCATAAAAGTGCGGCATCTGCCAGAAGAAAACCACGGCCGTTATGGCCACCGCCGGCGCCCCGATCGGCTGATTCGCGGCCGTCCACCCGGCCAAAGCGGGTAGCGCGCCGGGGAGCGCGCCGATGAGCGTGGCGTGGTGCGTCCGACGCTTGAGGGGCGTGTACACCAGGATATAGGAGAGGAGGCTGGCGGCGACGAGCGCCAGCGTCGGGAGATTGACGAACAGGGCCAGGTGGAGCAGCCCCCAGGCCGAGAGCAGCACCGCGAATACGAGCGCCAGCCGCGGTGGCAGGCGGCCTGCCGGAAGTGGGCGCATGTGGGTCCGTCGCATGTAGGCGTCGGTGTCCCGCTCCCACCACATGTTGAGCGCGTTCGCCCCCGCCGACGCCAACGCAGCCCCGAACACCGCATTGAAGAGGCGGAGCAGGTTCGCTTCGGTACCCAGCGCCATGAGGTAGCCGGCTGCCGTGGTGAATACCACGAGGCGGGTGATCCCCGGCTTCGTTAGCGCCGCCAGATCGCCGAAGACGGTACGGAACCGCGGCGCTGCGGCCTTCTCGGGGTGGTCGGTGGAAGCGTTGGTGACGGGCACGGGGGAAAAGTAACGATGGGAGCGGCCGCGGGGAACCTGGAACGGCGAGCGCTCGCTCCGCTACAAGTCGATACCGCCGTGAGCGCCAGCTGAGTCGAGTGCTGGGCCCCGGCCGGTCTGCCCACGCGATGCGCGCGGCAGACCGCGCTTCAGATGGCCGGACTCCCTCTGCGCGACCGTCCTTCTGCTCCCGAAGTCGCCACCAGGAGAGATGACGGGTGCGTTTCAACGCTGCGCCCGACTGTTCCAGCTCGCAGCTCTGCCGCCGCCGCCCACGTGAACATACTCGCGACGACCGCGCCGGCGGCCAGCTTGCTCAGGGCCACCAGTGCCGACATATCGAATGACGGCCGGATAGCCGGGTTGACAATGGCCCGCATCTGGAGCGCGTCCAGAACGAAGATTCCCGCCGCGCCCAGAAGTGCCACCGCCAGTACCGCGCTGAAGATGGCCACGCCTCGCAGCACCCGACCATGCCCCAGGGCCGCCGCAAGGAATGCGGTCAGCAGGACGCCCAGGAAGACCGCCTCCATGGACAGGCTCAGGAACCCCACCACGCCGTACCGCCACGACGCTTCGCCCAGCTGGACCGGGCGCGCACGGAGGTACAGGTCCGTGAAGGGTGCCACTACCAGGAAGAACGCAATCAGATATCCCGGCCGGAGCACCTGCGCGCGGGGCAGCACCGCCTCAGCTCCGCCCCGGCAGAGGACGCTCCGTACCGGTCGGGATTCGCGCCCCGTCGACTTCAGCCGACTCCGAAGCTGTCCCCGCGACACGGGCCAGGAGCGCGAGCGTCGTCAATGCCAGCGTCACCTTCCCCACCGCGGCAAGCCAGGCGCCCCCGAACAGCGGCGCGAGCCCCCGGCGGAGCTCTCCGCCTCGCAGGCCGATGGAATCCACCATGAACACGAGCAGAAGCGACAGGAGCGCGACGGCCCCTGCGGCCGCGATCACCCTGAGCGCACTCGCCGCCCGTCTGTGCCGGAACGTCGTCGCGAGCACCATAGCCACGAACACGCCCAGCACCGGCGTCATCAACGATCGACTCAGCAGCTCCGTCAGTGAGTACCGCCACTCCACGATCGTCGGTGAGAGAGGCAGCGCGAGAGTGATCAGGTCCACCAGTGGGAAAACGATGAGCCAGAGGGCCACGGCATAACCGGGCAGAGCCAGTGCAGAGTACCGACGCACGGATCGAGCTCCTGATGAGGGGACGAACAGCAGAAACGGGGGCCGTGAACGCCCGAGCGCCCACGGCCCCCGTGCTCTTGCAGGTAACTACGCCTCGGTGACTCCCCTCCTGCGCCGGGATATGAAGCCCACTCCCGCCAGACCGCCCAGGAGCAGCATCATCGACGTCGGCTCGGGCACCGGCGTCGTCTGCGACATGATGAACGCGCCTCCAGTGTTCGAAGTCGTGGTCCGCTGGATCACGTCGATCGTGATCAGGTCCCCCGCGGCCACCGTGAACATGCCCTTGCTCAGGAGTGCATTCGCCCAGGCCGCATCGCCAGTAGAGGCGCCGGTGCTCGTACCGTCATCCGCGGCCACGACCGATGTGCTGCCCACGGAGGACCCGCCGGCGAACACTTCGAACATGTCGCCCACGATGCAGCAGTCGACCACCAGAAGTGTAGAAGTGGTCGCCGTGAACTGCTCGCCGATCGTGCCGATGTCCAGCCAGCTGAACGTGAACCACGTGTCGGCCGTGAGCGTCGTCTGCGCGTCGAGGTGCAACGGGGCCGCCAGGGCTCCGACCAGGGCGAAGGATACAATCCAGCGTGGTGCTCGCATGCGGGTCTCCTAGAACTGAAAGGGGGGCCGACCGGCGGATCGTGTCCACCGCGTCGGAATGCCGGTGTTGGTGCAATTGGGTGGCCGCGCGGCCGCGTTGCGGCGAGGAACGGGCCGGGATAGAGCAATAAACCGCACGTGCACTCCTCAGCCATGCACACGCCTTCCGCGAGGACGGCCGGGGAGACCGGGGTGTTCCTGTCGCGGGGAAGCCACAGGTGTGGTGGACAGGTCCGACATCTGGCGCCCCGGCTCCCCGGAGGCCGCCTCGCGTACCTGGACGGAGAGCCGGCGGACGCGAGAAGGCCCGACACTCCGAGGAGCGCCGGGCCTCCAGCCCACCGGGTGGGGCCGACCGCGGCCCCTACATCTTCTTCAGCGCCGCCACCAGCTTCGTCAGCGAGTCCTTCGCGTCACCGAAGAGCATCTTGTTGTTGTCCTTGTAGAACAGCGGGTTGTCGGTACCCGCGAACCCGGGGTTCAGCGACCGCTTCATCACGATCGTGTTCGCGGCGTAGTCCGCGTTGATGATGGGCATCCCGTACAGCGGGCTGTCCGTCTTGGTCCGCGCGTCCGGATTCACCACGTCGTTGGCGCCGATGATGAGCGCCACGTCCGTCCGCTCCATCTCGGAGTTGACGGCATCGGCCTCGTACAGCTGGTCGTAAGGCACGTTGGCCTCGGCCAGCAGCACGTTCATGTGACCGGGCATGCGTCCGGCGACGGGGTGGATCGCGAACTTCACGGTCACGCCCTTCTCGCCGAGCAGGTCGGCCAGCTCGCGGGCCTGGTGCTGCGCCTGGGCGACGGCCAGGCCGTAGCCGGGGATGATCACGACGCTCTCGCTGTAGGCCATGAGGACGGCGGCGTCCTCCGCGGTAATCTCCCGCGCGATCTTGGTCACGCCATCCTCACCAGCCACCGCTGCGGTCTGTGAGCCGAACGCGCTGAAGAGCACGTTGGACAGCGACCGGTTCATCGCCCTGCACATGATGTTCGTGAGGATCAGGCCGGACGCACCCACCAGGGCACCGGCAATGATCAGCACGTTGTTGCCGAGCACGAAGCCCGCTGCCGACGCCGCCAGTCCCGAATAGGAGTTGAGGAGCGCCACCACCACCGGCATGTCCGCGCCCCCGATCGGCATCACGAACAGGATCCCGAACAGGAGCGAAAGGCCGGTCAGGACCAGGAAGATCCAGAGGTCGGCCGTGGGATCCACCGCGAGCCAGGCGCCCACGGCCAGCAGCGCGATGAACAGCAGCGCGTTGATGAACTGCTGGCCCGGGTAGGTGAACGGCTTCTCGAAGTGCCCCTCCAGCTTGGCCCAGGCGATGAAGCTCCCGCTGAACGTCACCGACCCGATCAGGATAGACAGCACGATCGTGAGGGAAACGTCGAAGGTGACGACCTCGGCGGCCGCCGCGACGCCCACCGGCGGGTACGCGATCTTGAGGTACTCGGCCACGGCCACGAGCGCCGAAGCGCCGCCGCCGAACGCGTTGAATACCGCCACCATCTGGGGCATCTGGGTCATCTGGACCCAGCGCGCCAGGAAGGCGCCGATGCCGCCGCCGATGACCACACCCACCACGATCCAGGTCCAGTCCATGCCGCCGTAGAGCAGGGTGGCCAGCATGGCCAGCGCCATGCCCACGGCGCCCAGGATGTTGCCGCTCCGTGCGGTTTCCGGGTCGCTCAGACGCTTGAGCCCGACGATGAAGAGGACGGAAGCAAGCAGATAGGCAATCTCGATCCAGAGATCCATTACTCTAGGCCTTCCTCTCTTGCTTCTTCTTGAACATCTGGAGCATGCGGTCGGTGACCATGAAGCCGCCCACCACGTTGATGGTGGCCATGATCACGGCGATCACTCCGATGACCGTCTGGGTGGTTCCCTCCGTCCAATGCGACAGGACGAGCAGCGCGCCGACGATGCTGATCCCCGAGATCGCGTTGGAGCCCGACATCAAAGGTGTGTGCAGGATCGACGGTACCTTGGTGATGACCTCGAAGCCCACGAAGCACGCGAGCACGAAGACATATACCGATACGAGTAGTGCTGGCATAATCTCTCTTCCCTATCCCGGCTAGGCGCCGATGGCGTCACGGGTGCGCTCATGCACGATCTTCCCGTCGTGCGTCACGCAGCACTCCCGCGTGATCTCATCATCGAAATCCACCTTCAGCGCCTTCGACTCGGCGTCATACAGGTGCTTGAGCAGCTCGTAAATGTTCTTCGAGTACATCATGCTGGAGTTGCGCGGAAGGTCGCTCGCGGGGTTGATCTTGCCCACCACCTTCACCCCGTTGTGAACCACCGTCTCCCCAGCTTTCGTCAGCTCGCAGTTCCCCCCGGACTCCGCCGCCAGGTCCACGATCACCGCTCCGGGGCGCATCGCCTCCACCATGTCCGTCGTGATGAGCACCGGCGCCTTCCGGCCCGGCACCTGAGCGGTGGTGATCACCACATCGCTCTCCGAGCAGATCTTGTGGAGCAGCTCGTGCTCCTTCTTCTGCTGGTCCTCCGTCACTTCCTTGGCGTAGCCGCCCTTCGTCTCCGCCTCATCCAACGTGATGCCGACGAACTTCGCGCCCAGCGACTCCACCTGCTCGGCCGCGGCCGGTCGGATGTCGAAGCCCTTCACGCGCGCGCCCAGCCGCTTGGCCGTGGCGATCGCCTGGAGCCCGGCCACGCCCGCGCCGATCACCAGCACGTTCGCCGGCGGGATCGTGCCCGCGGCGGTGGTGAGCATCGGGAAGAAGGCGTCCACGGCCATGGCGCCCTCGAGCGCCGCAATGTAGCCGGCGGCGGTGGCCTGCGACGACAGCGCGTCCATTCGCTGTGCCACGGTGATCCGGGGCACGAGCTCCATGCTGAAGCTCGAGACGCCGGCCTCGGCCATCCCCTTCACCAGCTCCGGCGAGGTCAGCGGAAGCATGAAGCCGATGAAGCCCGACCCCTTCTTCAGCCGCGCGACCTCGCCCTCCGCCCCGCCCACCTGCGGCGGAGCCACTTTCACCACCACATCCGTTTCGTAGACCGAAGCGGCGTCACCCGCCACCTTGGCTCCCGCCTCGGTGTAGGCGGCATCCGTGAAGCCGGCGCTCTCGCCGGCTCCGGACTCCACGATGACTTCGAGCCCCTCAGACACCAGCTTCTGCACGGTGTCCGGGACCAGAGCCACGCGACGCTCACCCGGGACGCTTTCCCGCGGCACTCCAACCTTCATTGCCGTTCCTCCTTCGGATTGCCCGTTTGGGAGCCGCGACTGGCGCTACGTCGCGGCCGCCGACAATTTAACAGGGGCAGGTCGGGAAGCCAGTCCGCCACCCGTGGGAAATTCCCCCATTCTCTTGTAGGAGAACATACAGGTCATGCGCAGGGGGTTCACATTGATCGAGATCATGGTAGCCCTCATGATCTTGTCCGGCCTGATCGCCATCATGATTCCGGTGGTCATGGACCAGGCCCAGCGCGGTGAGCCCACGCGGCTGGCCGGCGACCTCTCGGCCGTCGGGTCCGCTCTGTCCATGTTCCGCGCCCATGTGCTCACTCTGCCTGACGACATGGAGGACCTGGCGAACCCAATCACGGTCACGGACCGGCAGCTGAACTCCCTCGAGTATTCCTCCTCCATGGTCCGGCGGTGGAACGGTCCCTACCTCGACACGCCCATGGAGGAGCGCGGTCCGGCCGACCGGTTCAGCCCCGACTCCCTCCAGACCGGCTTCAAGGCCTTCATCGCCCCCGTCTTCGCCCTCTACGACGGGCTTTCGAACGACTCCCTGCCCGTGTTGGCCGCGGAGGACGCGAACTTCGTCGCAATCATGGTGAGAGGACTCGACGCGGAGGAGTTCGAGACTCTGAACGACCTCATCGATGGGGAGGCGGAGGTGATGGGCGTACCGGGATGCACCCTGTGCAGCTTCGACCGGGGCAACCTGCGCTACGACCCCGCGGCGGAGATCACGTACTACCTGGCGGTCCCCTACCGGTTCGGCTCCTGACGGCCGCCGCCGCCCAGCAGGTTCGGTAGCACGCGGGCCCGGTAGTCGAAGATCCCTTCGAGCTGACGCCGCACCAGTACCGCGTGAGCCAGCCGACCGAGCGGCCCCAAAGGCAGCTCGTACGTTACCGTGTCCCGGACCTCGGTTCCGCCCTCCACCTCCCTGAACTCGTGCTCGTGGTGCCACCGGGCATAGGGACCCTTCACCTGCTCGTCCACGAACCGGTGGGGCGGGTCGTAGGCGGTGATCTCGGAAACCCACTTCTGCGGCAGACCCAGCGGGCGGATCCGGTACTCGATCCGGAGCCCTTCCCGCATCCGCCCATCGTCGCTCACCATCCGGAACGCGAGCCACGGTGGGGTGATACGGCCCAGGTTCTCCGGCCGGGAGAAGAATTCGAACGTCTCCGGCAGGGGTGACGCGGTCCGCTGGACTCGGTGCAGGGTGTATTCCATTCGGCTCCCGTCAGACGACGGCCACCGCCTCGATCTCGACCAGGATCGCGGGATCGATGAACCCGGACACCTCCACCAGCGTGGTCGCGGGCTTCGCGTGCCCCAGGACCTCCACGTGGGCGCGACCCACCTCCTCCCACGTGGACGCGTCCCGCACGTACAGCCGCGTCCGCACCACGTGCTCCGGCCGCGCGCCCGCCTCGCCCAGAGCCGCCACGATCAGCTCCAGCACCCGCTTCGCCTGGAGATAGACATCCCCGGGATGCGCGATGGTGCCGTCTTCCGCCACGGGCGCCGTGCCCGATACATAGATCGTATCGCCCACACGGATCGCCCGGGAATAGCCCACCTTCCCCGCCCACGGCGCACTCGTCGGTACCCTGCGTCGCTCTGCCATCCAGGAAAGATGGGAGCGAAGCGGCGTCGGGAACAGCCCCGGTTACAGGTCACAGTTTTACAGGTCACGGGTCGCGCCTCCCCGCTGCGGCGGCCCGCGCGCAGCCTGGTCGCCTCAGCCGCGGCCGGTTCGCTCCTGCAGCTCGTCGATCCGCTGCGACGCCTCCGCCTTGCTCAGATCCGGGTGGAACTCCACCCCCGCTTCCTGGGACAGCGTCTTCAGGTAGCTGGCCTGCGCCCCCGTCATCCGCTCGTCCCCCGTAACCCACTCCTCCGGGTCCTTGGCCGCGTTCCCCGGGGGCGCGTCCGATCGCTTCGGATGCTCCATCCGGTCCTCACCTCTATCGCTCATGATCCCTCCTTCGGGCTGAGATTCAGGAACACAGCGATGCAGGAGCCATACCGAACAAAGTCCGAACCGGGACGCCACTCCGCCCCTCGCGCCGCCACACCAGAAGCCGGGTTGTACCCGGCCCCGTCCGGCGCTATGTTTCGGGCTGTCGAAGAACGACGGGACGTAGCGCAGTCCGGTAGCGCACTGCAATGGGGTTGCAGGGGTCGTCGGTTCGAATCCGACCGTCCCGACTGAGGTAAGTGGAACGCCCGCAAGGCTTTCGGTCTTGCGGGCGTTTGCTTTGTGAGGTGGGGGACTGACACTTCTCTTCGAGACTAACACTCTGGGCGGCGTTCGGCCGCTTCTGGCCCCAGAAGAATGTTGGGGCGTGTGCTATCAGCACGTATCTACGGACACGGAGCGGGCCTGTTCGAGTTCGGCTCCGAGCCCCTGTCCGAAAGCAGGCCACGCACATGGCGAAAATCTCGTACCTGATGGAGCTCACCATCAACGACGGCCAGTTGGAGGCGTTCAAGGGCAAAGCCCGAGGCTTCGCCAACGCAGTCGAAGAGGATGAGCCCGGCACGACGGGTACCAGTGGTGGCTCGGCGAGGACGGCAAGCACTGTCTCATTCATGAGACCTTCGAAGATTCGGATGCGTTCCTGATCACCTCTAAAACGTCGGCCCTGGCCTCCCCGATCTGCTCGCCCTCGCACCCATTACGCGGTGCTAGGTGTTCGGTACCGTGAGCGACAATGTTAGATCCGGCCCCGCTCGCGGCCGCGCGGGCTCTCGAGACCCGCAGTGTCTCATGACCTCCTTGATTTCTCGCCCCTCACCATCCCACACTACGGGTGGCTTTCCGGCCATTCCCCCTATCCCATGGAGGTATCCATGTCGTTCGGTACGCGCAGGGTCATCCTGCCCGCCCTCCTCGCGACCCCGCTGTTCCTGGTGACCGCCGCGGCGGCGCCCACCGCCGGCGCGCCCACCGCCGGCGCGCCACCCGAGATCACGGTTACGGCGCGGGACTTTTCCTTCGACGCCCCCGACCGGATGCCCGCGGGCGCCGTGACCATCCGGTTCGAGAACCGGGGGCAGGCGTTCCACCACGCGCAGCTGGTCCGCCTGGAGGACGGCAGGACGCTGGAAGACCTGAGGGCGGCCGAGGCCGCGGGGCAGCCGGCCGATTTCGCGGTCTGGGTCGGTGGGCCGGGCGTGGTCGCGCCGGGTGGCGAGACGGTCGTGACGCTGGACCTGGAGCCCGGGCCCCACTACTGGCTCTGCTTCGTGGAGACCAGCGGTCAGCCCCATCTGGCGATGGGCATGGTCCACGCTGTGACGGTGGAAGGCGGCGATGGCGAGCCCCTCCCGCTGGCGGACCGGACCGTGGTCATGGACGACTACTCGTTCGAGTTCGACCAGCCTCTCACCGCCGGCCGCCAGGTGGTCCGGGTGGAGAACCGGGCGGCCCAGCCGCACGAGCTGGTCCTGGTGAAGCTGGCCCCCGGCAAGACCATGGACGACGTGGTGGCCTTCATGGCGAGCGGCGAGGAGGGCGACCCGCCGGGGCGTCCCATGGGCGGAATGCAGGGGCTGACGAAGGGGCAGGTGGCCAACTTCGAGGTGTACCTCGATCCCGGCACCTACGGCCTCATCTGCTTCATCCCGGACGCTGGCGACGGAAAGCCCCATTTCGTCCACGGCATGGTGGACCACATCACGGTGGAGTAGAGCTTCAGCACGACGCCCGCCGGGTGGCTCCTGTGAGCGGCGCGCACCTCCTCCGGGAGGGCGGCCGTCGTGAGGGCGATGAAGGGAATCTCAGCTCCAGCCGCTCGACATCCAGCTCCGGTTCTCCTGACCCGGTGTGGGCGGCGCGACGTCCAGCCCCACATCTGAGCGATCACCGGCACGTACGCCCCGAGCCGCAGCGGCCCCGCCGTCAGCGTCAGCGCACTGGTGAAGCTCCAGGTATCCGTCGGCTCGGTGAAGATGTACTTCCCCGTGCTGTACTGGAGGGTGCCGCCGTACGTCAGCTCCTGCGCCGCGGCGGTCGAAGTCTGTACGGCCGCCGCGACGAGGAGCAGGAGCGCGCGCCTGGGCATTGCGCACCCTCCTCAGCTCTGCCCGATCCGATTCCGGATCCGCTCCATCGACTGCAACGCCTCCTCCAGCTCGTCCGCCACCGCTCCCCAGCGCGCCTGCAGCCGCTCCATCTCCCGCTGGAGAGCACCATCGCCTGCCGCCGCACCCTCCCCGGCCATCTCCTGCACGCGCGCCATGTTCCGATGCGCCTCCCCCGGGGTTGTAGTCTTTCTGGGCGGTGGGCAAAGTCCGGCTGTAACTCGGCCTGGTTTCGAGAAATGCCTTCGTGATCATCGGCTCGGCGAAGATCATCTCCCCGTCCCAGGATCCGTAAACGAAAGTCTCGGTGAAGGTCGCGCCGCCCAGCTCGGGGCTGGTCAGGCCATCCAGTGCACGCCCAACCGCGGGACCGCGATCTCGGCAGGCGCTACTCCGGGGGGGCCGGCCGGGATGTAGTTCGTCGGGATGTACTCGGCCGCGGGGACGTTGTTCGCCTTCTGCGCCCACAGGGGATCCGAGGGATCGATCGTGTTCCGCTTCTCCAGCGAGATGGTGTAGAAGTGGAAGTCGAAGTGCGGCAGATCGTAGATCCCGGGGGGCTCGTGACCCTGCGGGTTCCAGTTCAGCTCTACGAACTGGTAGGGGGTGGGGTTCTGCGGGTGCATCTTCAGCAGGTACTCGTTGTAGCGGGCGTGCGTGCCATCCGAATGGCCGCTACCGGCAGGTAGCCCGCGGAGAGCCGATTCGGAGAGCGCCACGCCCACCTCCACCGTAGCGCCGTTCTCCAGCGTGAAGTAGCTGCGCGCGATTCCATCGCCCAGCTTGACGGCGGCTCCGTAGAAGGTGCCCTGCCGTGGTCCAGTGGATCGGGAGGCGCTGCCCTCGGGCTCGAGCACCGCCCGCTCCGACTCGCAGGCTGCGAGCACCGACAGCGCAGCCGCGCCGTCCGTGCCAGCCGCCGTGAAAGACCGCGGGCGGCAGAGCCGAACCTGCCAGGGGCTTGCTTCTCGACATGCATGGGTTTCCTCCGGGTGAAAATGAGATCGTCGTGATGCAGTAGCTGCGTATGCACGGTCCGCAGCGCTGCAGCTCGGGAGAACGGTGCGTGGCAGGGGTCAACGACGGATTAATCGAGCCTGGCCGGTTGCGGCCCTTCCGATCGGCGCGGATCTTTCGATCTCGTTGACGAGGTTCGACGATCGATGCCGAAGCTCGATGCTCGCTGCTCGCTGAGAGGGAGGCGCTGTGGTTCTCGGAAAGCTCCGCGGTCGGGGTGGGATCCTGTCGCGGCGGGAGCAGGAGCTGCGCGACCGTGAGTCGGAGCTGCTGGAGCGGCTCGAGGCGGCTCTCGCCGCGTTCGACGATGCGGCGGGGGACGACCTGGCCCACTTACACCGTGCCCGTGCGCAGCTCGACCAGCTCTTCCTGCTGGTGGTGGCGGGCGAGTTCAACAGCGGCAAGTCGAGCTTCATCAACGCGCTGATCGGGGAGCGGGTGCTGCCGGAGGGGGTGACGCCCACCACCGATCGGATCACGCTGCTCCGCTGGGCGGAGGAGGCGGAAGAGAAGGCGGTGGAGTCATTCGTGATCCACCGGACGCACCCGGCCGAGGTGCTGCGAGAGCTGAACATCGTGGACACGCCCGGGACCAACGCGGTGATCCGTCGTCACGAGGAGCTGACCCGCGAGTTCGTGCCGCGCTCGGACCTGGTGCTCTTCGTCACCTCCGCCGACCGCCCGTTCACCGAGACGGAGCGGGTGTTCCTGGAGCACATCCGGGAGTGGGGCAAGAAGGTGGTGGTGGTCATCAACAAGATCGACATCCTCGAGTCGGACGCGGACCGCGATGAGGTGATGGCGTTCGTCCGCCGGAACGCGGCGGAGCTGCTGGGGCGGGAGCCCGAGGTGTTCGCGCTCTCGGCGCGGCGGGCGCTCCGGGCGCTGGAGGAGGAGGACGCGTCGCTCTGGACGGAAAGCGGGTTTGACGGCGTCCAGACGTACCTTCTGGAGACGCTGGACGAGGAGGAGCGGGTCCGGCTCAAGCTGCTCAACCCGCTGAACGTGGGGCTCCGCCTCGCCGGCCAGTACAAAACGGTTGCCTTCGACCGGCTCAAGGTGCTGTCGGCGGACATCGAGGCGATCCAGGACATCGACCGTCAGCTCACGGCCTACCACCAGGACATGCTGGAAGACCTCGAGGGGCGGCTGGCGAAGATCGACGCGCTGCTGCTGGAGATGGAGCGACGCGGAGCCGCGTTCTTCGAGGAGACGATCCGGATCGGCCGGATCAAGTCGCTCATGGACAGTGACGCGCTGCGCCGGGATTTCGAGGCCCGGGTCATCGGGGAGACGCCGGAGCGGATCGAGGAGGAGGCGACCCGGGTCGTGGACTGGATCGTGGAGCGGAACCTGGAGGTCTGGCGGGACGTGGAGCGGTACATCGATCGGCGGCAGGCGGAGGCGCCGGACGACGCGCGCCGGGGCTCGGGCGGGTTCCAGTACAACCGCCAGGCGCTGCTGGACTCCATCGGCCGTGTTGCCGAGGGAGTGCTCGGCACGTACAACCGGGAGGAGGAGGCCCGGAAAATCGCCAACGAGGTGCAGGGGACGTTCACGGCCACCGCGCTGGCGGAGGTCGGCGCGGTGGGCCTCGGGGCCCTGGTCGCCACGCTCATTTCGGGCGCGGCCGCCGACGTAACCGGGACGCTGCTGGCCGTGACGCTGGCCGTGGGCGGCTTCTACCTGATCCCCCGCAAGCGGCGGCAGGCGAAGGAGCGATTCGCCGAGCGGATCCAGGCGCTCCGGGAGCAGCTGTCGGGCGCGCTGGAACGGCAGGCCCACCAGGAGATCACTCGCGCCGCCGAGACCATCGAGGAAACGATGGCGCCCTACCGACGGTTCGTGGAGACCCAGCGGGAGTCGCTGGAGCAGGCGCGGGCGGAGCTGGCGGCGGTGGAGTCGTCGCTCGACCGGCTGCGGGTGGAGGTCGAGCGGACCTGAATCCAAGCACCCCACCGCGAGAGCAGGGGTGTCCACCATCTCGATGGCTCCTCCCGACAGGCCCGCCCACGGGCTCAGTCGAAGCCGAACAGCGGCGGAAACAGGAACGCCACCACCGCCGCCCAGCCGGCGATGACGTATAGATAATTCATCTCCCATCTCCACAGCCGCGTGAATGCCCCGCCGCGGCGGAGGAAGCGGAGGTAGAGGACGGCCGCGCCGGCCAGGTTGACCAGGAGGACCACGTTCATGCCGAGGGCCGCGATCCGGTTGGGTGTGAAGCCGAAGTCCGAGATCCGACTCCCGATGGCCCAGAGCGCGAGGAAATCGACGCCCAGGGCAGCTCCGACGAGCGTCAGCTGGAGCCAGTCGAAGAGCGCGGGCGGCGCCAGGGGCTCGCGGGCCGAGATCGAATACAGGAGCAGTCCGAAGACCACCACGAGCAGCAAGTCGACGGCGATGAGGATCTCGCGCTCCACATCGATCCCTCGCCCGGTCAACGCCATGGTCAGCACGAAGGCGAGGAGCACGAGGGCGAAGAGGGGGATGAAGATGCGGGCGAGGACGGGCGCCATGTTCTCGATGACGCTCTGCTTGGCTTCGACGAGCCACGTCGCGACGACGGTGGCGCCAGCGAAGCCGCACGGCAGGATCCAGTTCTGAACGAAGAGCTCGACCTCGAGCCCGATGGCCTCGAAGAGGACGAAGGTCAGACCGATCAGCACCGCGCCACCCAGGCCCATCAGCACGAAGTAGATGAACAGCTCACCCGTAAACCGGATGAAGTCCATCCGTCTCTCGCTCCCCCGCCAGCGCCCCCCTACGTAGGCCACCCCCACGGCCAGCCAGAGCGCGATGGGCAGGTGGAGGATGGTCAGGATCGCCGTATCGGGCTCGTCGCCCGCGGACGCCAACGGGTAGACGTTCAAGACGACCGCGGCCAGCACGAACGCTGCAGCCAGCCCCAGCCCGATCGCTCTCGGAAGCGGCCGTTCCCACGCGAAGTACGCGACGATGAACGGGAGGGTGAAGAAGGCGATGTTGAGAGGGAAGAAGAGCGTCTGGTCGGGGTCGAACGGGATCCCGAAGAGGCTGGGGACCTTGATCGCCACCGCCGCCGCCCCGGCCAGAGCCAACGCCACCCACATCCTGCGCGAGCCGTAGGCCGACGACGCATCAACGCCGTATCCCCCGTCGCCCGAGAGGACGAGCTGCTTCCACAGCCGTTCGGAGTGCTCCCGTGCGAACTCCCTCGACAGCGCGTCCAGGTCGCCCATCCGCTTCACCGCTACCAGGAAAGCCTCGTCCGTGGCGAGTCCGGAATCCACCAGAGCCGCCACCTGCTCGCGCAGATGGTCCTCCAACTCCGCCGCGTCGCCCGGCTCGATGGCCTGACGACGACGCAGGTAGTTCCGCCACTGCTCGATCTGCTCCTCGAGCGCCCCATCGTGCTGGACGTCCGACATCTCTCAGGCTCCCTCTGGAAGTGGCGAGGCCGAAGCCGGATGACAGGCCGGAACCGGAAGGCAGAGCGCGTTCCAGATACCACGCAGCGTGGCGTCCACCGCCCGCCACTGCTCGCGCTCCTCAGCGAGCTGGGCCTCCCCTTCCGCGGTGATGCCGTAGTATTTCCGACGACGTCCGTTCTCCGCCACAACCCAGCGCGCCTTCACGTATCCCAGCCGCTCAAGCCAATGCAGCACCGGGTACAGCATCCCGTCCGTCCACTCCATCCGCCCGTCAGAAAGCTCCCGGACCCGCTGGAGGATGGCGTACCCATAGCTGTCGTCCTCGGCCAGGATCGCCAGTACGATCGGGGTCGATGAAGCGGCAATCAGGTCCTTGTTGATCTCCATCATTTCCGCACCCCTCCCCCCTGGAATCGGGCCATGGAATCACATACCTAGCGGCACTATACATTACAGATCTATGTACGACAAGGTGGGGGTGGGATCGCGAGCCGCCAACTCGAGGTCGCAGCGCGCCCGGCCCGCCGTCCTTCCCGCCAGCCGAGAGCGCCGGCTAACCGCCGTCCACTGGCTGGCGGTGTGAACCGGGTAGCGTTGGAAGGGCGGTGCCGAGGCCGGTTGGCCACGGCCCGTCCACTAGCGGGTCTTGATCACGATGGCTCCCGCCACACCGCGCGAGCCGAGACCGGGCAGCTGTGCGACCGCTTCGGATGTGTCCAGATACCGCAGCGAGGTGGCGACGTCGGGGCTCAGGTTGCGGAGTTCCTCGGGTCCGCCGAGGAAGCTCTGCTCCATGTACACGACGATGCCGTAGCTGCCACCCGCGAGGCTGCCGGGGGAGCGGTTGGAGAGCCAGCGAGGGCGGAGTCGGCTGACGACATCGTACAGATTCGTGACGTCGCGACTGACTTCCGCCAGCTCTTCAGCGGTGATCCGGTTCGCCGACGTCCTGGGACCGCGTGACTCCGCGGACGCGCAGGCCGCGGCGGACCCCAGGACGAGAAGCGCGAGTGCGGCGAAGCGAATGGTTTTCATGCGGATCTCCAAGTGTTTTGCAGTTCGACCGGTACATTCATGTGACTTCCTACTCCCTGGGAAGGTTGCCGGGTCCAAGCGGGAGCGCCATGTGCGGTCGTCGTGACTCGGAGCGCCAGCACGGGGGACGGTGTGCGGCGATGACGGCTAGCTGCCCACCAGGAAGAGCGCGCCGGCGAGGCCCAGGCCGATGATGAGCTTGGTCCAGCTGAAAGGCGAATCCGGGTCGTACTCCCCGCGCTTGGTCCAGACCAGCACGAGGCCACAGCCCGACCGGTCCACGAAGCGGCCTCCCGGCTGCATCGACCCGCGGTACACCTCTATCCCCTCAATGCTATCGACGTCCACATACGTATCGAGTGACTCAATGGGGGCGTAGCGCCCCTGCATCATCGGGTAGTTGATGCGGCTGCCGTTGAGGTAGATCGCGGGGACGCAGCCGCCGCGCATTCGGACCACCTGCCCCTGGCCATGGCCGCCAGACCCGCTGACGGTCACTCCGGGGACGCCGCGGAGCAGGTCCGTAGCGCGGGCGCCGCCCCGGTGCTCGAGATCCTCGCCGTAGATGAAGTGGCCGAACCCGGATCGCTCACCACCGCGACGGCGGCGCTCGAACTCGGCCAGATCCGGGTTCGTCCGGGTTCGACCGGTGACGATGATGGGCTCCGGCATCTGTAGCGGCTCGATGACCATCCTCACCCGGACGGTAATCGTGTCGCCGGCCGGGAGATCGAGCGGCTCGGAGGTGACGGTGCCGTAGCCCAGCAGCTCCGCGGTGAGACGCCACGGGCCGGACCGTGGTGCTGTCAGCTGGAAAGCTCCCGATTCGCCGGAGTAAGCGGACGCGGCGCTGGCGCCGGTCCGATCCAGGAGCCGGAGGTACACCCCCGAGAGTGCGGTATCGGCCTCGGGGTCCACCACGCGCCCTGCGATGTTCTGTGCATTCAGCGGAGCGGCGGCCAGAGCGGCGGCCAGCACGAGGAGAGCGTGGAGGTGTTGGGTTCGGCAGATCATGGGATCGAGCGTTGGGTTATCCGGGTCGTCGTGTCCGCCAGCCGTGCCGGAGCCGTGTGTCGGGCTGGCTCACCCATTGAACGCTCCACGGCGAGGATTTCTGCCACCCCCTGATCGCATGGCGCCGCAGGGGGGCCATCTCGCGTCGGTATTCGTATCGCTCGCGACGCGAGCCTCCCGGTGCCTTGCCGCTTCGTGCATCTTCCGAGCCGGACCAAGGCCTACCCGCACACACATGTGAATCGTGGAGATCCACCCTGGTTCCATGGCGACATGGCCATCGTCATGGAGAGCGGTGAGCAGGTGAACACGACCCGGGCCTATCGCGACGGCATCAAGAAGATCCTGGACAACCGCAGCGAGTGACCCGCGGCCGCGCTGCGGTCACTGGGGACCGTCGGGCTGGTACCGCGGCGGGATCGGCAGGTCCGGTCGCGCGGGGGCCCAGGCGAGACTGGCCACCCACCAGCGCTCCCCGTCGTGAAGGAGCTGGATGCTGTTGAGCCCGCTCAGCACCGGCTCTTCCGTCCCCTCCTGATACCCCTCGTACGTGCTGAAGACGTGCGCAACATCGCCGAACCGCTCCACCCGCCGCGCCACCTCCCTCTCCCGGAACCCGAGCCTCTCGATCACCGGCCCCGAGCTCCGGATGTAGTCCTCCACGGTCAGCGCCCTGTGCACGACGCGACCGTCGGAGGCACGCTGGACGGGGAGCATCCGGGCGGTGGGGAGGAAGAGGCTGCGGAGGCGATCCCAGTCCCGGGGCTCCCCGGCGGGCCCGGACAGCACGTCGTAGAGCGCCGCCACAATGGCGTCCACGCTCTCCACGTCCCCGGGTCGTGGCGCGGGGATCCGCTCGCCGCCGGGCGGTGGATCCGCGAGGTATCCGCCGGGATAGCCGGTGACGAGGGTGCGAACATCGTCCGGGTCCACGGTCACCACGTACACGCGCCCATACTCATCGTCCGCGATGGGCCCCGCGGGATCGCCGCCCAGGAGCTCGACGAGCGCCGGCGTGGTGTTGCTGTGTCCCACGACGAGGGGACGTCCCCCCTGCTCCAGCAGGTGCGCCGCGAAGGCGCGCAGCTCCGACGGGTCGTAGTCGCGTACGGTGAGATGGGTGGCCGCGGCCACCGCAGCTGCCGTGCCCTGCGTGCGGCGGTACGGCGTCGCGTGAATCGCGGTGAGGCCCGTGCCGGCGAGCATCCTCACCAGACGCTCCGCCCGCTGGCGACCTGCATCCGACAGCGGTGGGTCCTGCGTGCCGTCCGGGTCCGTCTCCGCGTGCCGCACCAGGTACACCACCGTGGGCGCGACATCCTGCGCGTGCAGGGCGACCGGCGCCAGGGTGAGCAGGGCGGCCGTAATGACGAGCGTATGCGTCAGGATCCGCGGCATTCGATCTCCTCGAGATGATGGATGGCGCCCGCCGTCACGTGCGCGCCGCCCATCATACCCGCCCGTGCCGCCCCCCGCACAGGAGGAAGGCACGAGACGGGCGGAGCGTGGTGTGGAAGCTGGCCACGCCGGTGCCGCAGGGTTGTGGAGCTATGCGCCGTCGAACGCCGGTGTGCACACCGCCGCGGCGGCGGCCAGGGCGCTGGGCGCCGTCATCGCGTCCCGGGCGGCGACGGTGGCGGGTATGCGACCCGGCACCACGAGAACGGGGATCGGGCACCCACGCACCACAGCCTCGGCGACGTTCCCGAGCACCAGTCCGGGGAGCCCACCACGGTAGCGGCAGCCGTGGGCGATGAGGCCAACTCCTAGCGCGGCCGCCGTCCGCATGATGGCCGCTGGGACGTCGGAGGACTGAAGAACGTGAGTATCGGTGGGAAGACCCCGTGAGCGGGCACCCGCTGCCACATGCCCGAGATACCGTTTCGCTTCGTAGAGGTCCGCCTCCGCACACCCCGGTCGAACGACGCGCAGGAACGAGACGCCCGCCTTGAACAACCGGGCCAGCTCGATGGCCGGGCCGAGCACGGCCTCCGCCCGGGCTGATCCGTCGAGGGACACGAGCACACGGTCGAGTTCGGGCGTGGAAGCGGTGTCTCTGGCCTCCTCGTGATCGCAGGCGCGAATCACCAGGACGGGAACCGAGGAGAGGCGGAGGAAGGCGTGCGTCACGCTCCCGAGCCACGCCCGCTGGAGTGGCTGGAGTGCGCGCGTGGCCATGACGACCAGCGATGCGCCCGCGTCCGCGGCGTCGCGGGCGATGGTGGCGGCAGGTGGACCGCGCAGGAGGGCCGTGCGGACGGGGAGATCTGCGCCCGCTCCTGGGAGGCTCTCGCCGCTCTCCCTGAGGTATCTCGATTCCCTCTCCCGGGTTTCCTCGGCCATGCGCTGGAGCGAGGCGCGTATGCGCTCGCCCAGGACCTCCTGACTGGTGGGAATCCGGATGGGAACGTGTACGTGAACGAGCCGCAGGCTGCCGCCGGATCGCTCGGCGATCGCCCGGGCCCAGGGAAGCGCCCCCTCGGAGGCGGGTGTGCCGTCCAGGGGGACCACGACGTTGGCGTACATTGGCGTGACAAGGTTCGCGTTCGACGCGCCACCCCCCAAACCCCGCCCCGCTTCCGGGCGACGGTCCCCGCGCTCGCGCGGATGGCCGCCCGCCCCGCTAAAGAAAAGGTACGCCCCCGGCGAAGCTGTGGAAAGACGGCCTGGACGGGGACTCGCCAACCGGGGTTGAACATGTCACATTGTCGGTGAAGCCCAGGACTCGCACACAGGGTCGCACGGGTCGGCACGCCGACCCGCTCGACGACGAGCAATGACCCGATCGAATACGTCGCGCAGCTCGGCGACACCTCCGGCCGCACCGGAGGGCGGGGAGCCCGACGGCTCCTCGCTGGAATCCTTTGTCGCGCAGCTCCAAACCGAGGGCGTGGAGGCCGGGCGAAAGGAAGCGGAGCACCTGATCGCGGCCGCGCAGGCGGAGGCGGCGGAGATCGTCCGTCGCGCCAGATCCGAGGCGGAAGGGATCGTGGGCGTGGCACAGGACCGCGCGGTGGAAGCGGAGGCCCGAGGGCGGGTAGCGCTGGAGCTCGCCATCCGCGACGCGCTGCTCCAGCTGCAGGCGGCGCTCACCGAGGTTCTCAGTGTCGCCCTGGCCCATGGCGTACGGGCCAGCCTCTCGGACACCGGCCTCCTGGAAAAGCTGCTCGAGCACGTCGTGTCTTCGTACGCCAGTGCCAATGCCGCCGGTCGCGTGAAGGAGCTACGCGTGCCGCGCCAGTTGAACGCGCCCTTTACCGCCTGGTGGCAGAACCAACTGGCGACGGCCCTTTCCGGAAACCACGGGGCCCCGGCGCTCACGGCGGTGCTGGAGGACGCCGGCTTCGAGTACCGGCTGTCCGAGGGGGGCACCGTGGAGGTGAGCGTGGAGTCCACGGTCGAGAAGCTGATGGAGCTCGTTCGGCCCGGACTGCGCGAGCTGGTGGCCGCGGCGGGCGCGGAGCTCAGCTCGTCGCGACCGCTCTCCACCGCCGACGATCTGGTGCCGGTCGCGAGCGCGCGAGGCGGGTGAGGCCGCCTTCCATGGGAGCCGACAACTACGCCGCGCTGGCATCGCTGCCGGCACTGGATCCGCCCCCGGCCGCTCCGCCGTTCTCGCTGGGTGAGCTGCTGGAGCGGGCGCCCCCCGGTCGGGCCATGGAGCTGACGCGGTGCATCCTCCTCGGCGACGATCTGCTCCAGCGCGAGGCCGTAATGTCCGGGGAGATGGAGCGACCCGAGCCGGCCGTGCTCTCGCTCGACCAGGCCACGGGTGCCGCGCCGCTCCCGGAGTTCCTCACCCCCGGTGAAGCCACGGTCAGCCTCGGCGAAGCCGCGGCCTCCATCATTCCCGCCGACACGACGTGGAGCGCCTACTATCGCCACGCGGGAGCGCTCGCCGTCACCACCGGCAGCCGGTTTCTGCTGGCATGGGCGCGCGCGGACGTAACGCTCCGCAACGGCCTGGCCACCGCACGCGCGCGGGCGCTGGGGCTGGACCCGGCCGGATACCTGGTGGCGCAGGAGCTCGAGGAGGCGGGACCGGAGACCGACGCCATGGTGGCGGCGTGGTCCGGCGCGCCGGACCCATTGGAGGGGCTCCGCTCGCTGCTGGCCGCGCGCTGGGCGTGGGTGGAGCGGCACGAGCCGTGGTTCACGTTCCGGGATGACGAGCTCGCCGCATACGCCGCCAAGCTCGTCCTGCTCCACCGCTGGGGACGCGCGGCCACGGCCGAACGGGGGGCAAAGCGATGAAGGGCCACATCACGGCGGTCTACGGGAACATGGTGGTGGCGGAGGCGACGGGGCATCTCGTGCAGAACGCGGTCGCCCGCTGCTGTCGATCGGATGGGGCGCGCCTCATGAGCGAGGTGATCCGGATCCGCGGTCATCGCGCGGATCTCCAGGTCTTCGAGGAGACGCGCGGCCTCAGGATCGGCGACCCGGTGGAGTTCGGGAGCGAGCTTCTCTCGGTCGCGCTGGGGCCGGGACTGCTGGGCCAGATCTATGATGGGCTGCAGAACCCGCTCCCGGAGCTGGCGAAGAGCTCGGGTTTCTTCCTGCAGGCCGGCGAGGTGATCCCGGGTCTGCCGCAGGAAAAGGCGTGGCGGTTCACTCCGCGCGTCCAAGCCGGCGACCTGGTGCATGCGGGGGACCCCCTCGGCAGTGTGCCCGAGAGTATCCATGATCACCTCGTGCAGGTGCCCATGGCCTTGCGCGGTCGCTTCACCGTGGTCTCGATGGCCGAACCCGGGCATTACGTGGTTTCGGAGACCATCGCGATCCTTCGCGATGACCGGGGTGAGGAGCACGAGGTCACGATGCAGCAGCGTTGGCCGGTCAAGCTGCCGCTGGTCGCCGCCCGCCGACGGCTCCTGCCCTCCGAGCCGCTCGTCACGCGGGTCCGGATCATCGACTCGCTCTTCCCGGTCGTGCGCGGCGGGACCTACTGCATCCCCGGGCCGTTCGGTGCCGGCAAGACGGTGCTGCAACAGGTCATGTCCCGCCACGCGGAGGTGGACGTCGTGATCGTGGCCGCGTGCGGGGAGCGGGCGGGCGAGGTGGTGGAGACGATCCGGGAGCTACCCACGCTCCAGGACCCCCGTACCGGTCGAACGCTGATGGAGCGAACCATCATCATCTGCAACACGTCCGCCATGCCCGTGGCGGCGCGGGAGGCCTCGGTATACACGGCGGTCACGCTGGGTGAGTACTACCGGCAGATGGGGCTCCACGTGCTGCTCCTGGCCGACTCCACGTCACGCTGGGCCCAGGCGATGCGCGAGCTCTCCGGACGCCTGGAAGAGATCCCCGGGGAGGAAGCGTTCCCCGCGTACCTGGAGAGCCGGATCGCCGCGTTCTACGAGCGCGCGGGTGCGATCGAGCTGCGGGACGGCCGCATCGGCACGCTCACCATCGGCGGCACGGTGAGTCCGGCCGGCGGCAATTTCGAGGAGCCCGTGACGCAGGCGACGCTGAAGGTCGTGGGCGCGTTCCACGGGCTGTCGAGCGCCCGGGCCAACGCCCGCCGGTTCCCCGCCATCGATGCGCTGGAGTCGTGGAGCAAGTACCCGGGCGTTGTGGATCCGGATCGTGCGGCGGCGGCCCGCGCGCTGCTTCGGCGCGGCGACGAGGTGCGGCAGATGATGGCGGTGGTGGGGGAAGAAGGGATCTCGGTGGAGGACTTCGTCGTCACGCTCAAGGCGGAGCTGCTGGACGCCTGCTACCTCCAGCAGAACGCGTTCGACGTCGTGGACGGGGCTACGCCGGCGAAGCGGCAGCGCCTCGTGTTCGACACGGTCATGCAGGTGCTCGAGCTGGAGTTCGAGTTCGAGACGAAGGACGAGGCCCGGGAGTCGCTGCTCCGCGCCACCGACCTCTTCCGCAGCTGGAACTACGCGGCGGCGGGCACCGAGGAGTACGATCGAGCCATGCACCGGATCGACCAGTTCATCCAGCGGGACGGGGCGCGGCCGGGACCGCGGCTGGAGGAGTCGTGAGGAAATACTTCGACACCATCACCGGCATCGCCGGGAGCGTCGTGAACGTGCGCGCCAACGGTGCCGGATACGAGGAGCTGGCGGTGGTGACGGGTGCGGAGACCAGCTCTCTGGCGCAGGTGATCCGGCTGGAGGACGACCTGGTGAGCCTCCAGGTGTTCTCCGGCACCCGCGGCGTGTCCACCGGGGACCGGATCCGGTTCCTGGGCAAGCCCATGAGAGTCCCCTTCTCCGACGCGCTGCTCGGCCGCGTATTCGATGGCGCGGCCCGGCCCCGCGACGGACGACCGGAGCCGGAGGGCGAGGAGGTCGAGGTCGGGTCACCCGTCGTGAACCCCGTGCTCCGGAAGCTGCCGAGCCGGATGATCCACACGGGCATCCCCATGATCGACGTCTTCAACTCGCTGGTGGAGTCCCAGAAGCTGCCCATTTTTTCCGTTCCCGGCGAGCCATACAACGAGCTGCTGGCCCGGGTGGGACTGCAGGCCAGCGCGGAGGTGGTCGTGTTCGGCGGCATGGGGCTGCGACACGACGATTTCCTCGGCTTCCGCTCCGCCTTCGAGGAGGGCGGCGTCGCGGACCGCACCATCATGTTCGTCCATACCGCCTCCGACGCCACGGTGGAGTGCATGATGGTGCCGGACCTGTGCCTGGCGGTGGCCGAGAGCTACGCGCTCCAGGGGCGGCGGGTGCTGGTCCTCCTGACCGACATGACCGCATTCGCCGACGCACTCAAGGAGATCGCCATCACCATGGAGCAGATTCCTTCGAATCGCGGCTATCCGGGCGACCTCTACACACAGCTGGCCCGCCGCTACGAGAAGGCGGTGGACTTCGAGGGCGCCGGGTCGGTCACCGTGCTCTCCTGTACGACCATGCCCGGAGACGACGTCACCCACCCCGTTCCGGACAACACCGGCTACATCACCGAGGGTCAGTTCTACCTGCGGCACGGCCGCATCGACCCGTTCGGCTCGCTCTCGCGGCTCAAGCAGCTGGTGAACGGCGAGACCCGTGACGACCATCGCGCGATCATGGACGGCTGCATCCAGCTCTACGCCGGGACCCGCGAGAGTCGGGAGAAGCGGGAGATGGGGTTCGACCTCACCGCATGGGACGAGAAGCTGCTCCGTTTCGGTCAGCAGTTCGAGACGCGCATCATGGACCTGGCCGTGGACGTTCCCCTCGAGCAGGCGCTGGATCGGTGCTGGGAGATCCTCGCGGAGTGCTTCGACCCGGTGGAGACCGGCATCCGACGGAGCATCATCGAGGGGCACTGGCCCCTTCCCCTGGCCGACGTGGACGTCGCCTGACCATGGCCGGCGTGCCGTTGAACCGACTGGGCCTCAAGCGGGAGCGGGAGCGGCTCGCCCGCTTCGAGCGATTCCTCCCCGCGCTGCGGCTGCGGCAGCAGCAGATCCAGCTCATGCTGCGGAAGTCCGAAGCAGCGCTGGGCGGAGCGCGGGAGCGTCTCGATGATGCCACGGCGACCTTTGACGCGTACCGCCCCGTCCTCGGAGACCGGGCCGGGGTGAACGTACCGGCGCTCGCGGAGCCCGCGGAGGTGCGGGTGGGCTCCACCAGCGTGGCCGGGGTGCGGGTGCCGGTGCTGGAAGCGGTGGTGTTCGAAGACGTCGCATACAGCCTGTTCGCCACCCCGCCGTGGGTGGACCGCGCCATCGCCGACCTCCGGACGCTGGCGCGCTGCCGGGCGGAAGTCGACGTGCTGGAGCGGCAGCAGGGACTTCTCCGGCGCGAGCTCACCCGGGTCGTGCAGCGTGTCAACCTGTTCGAGAAGGTCAAGATCCCGCAGACACGCCAGAGGATCCAGCGGATCCGGGTCCACCTCGGCGACGAAATGGCGGCCGCGGTGGGTCGCTCCAAGATCGCGAAGGGCCGCCTCCCGGACCGCGTGCCGGCGGAAGCCAGTCCCGAGCCCGGGAGCGCTCCATGATCGTTCCCATGGTCCGGGCGTTGGCCGCCTGCCGGCAGGAGGACCGCGACGCCCTGCTCCGACGGCTGCGGTCCCTCGGCGCCCTCCACATCGTGCCCATTGGGGGCGATCCGGTGCCATCCGGCCCGGACTCCAGGGATGAGCACGTACGCGGGCTGGACGCGGCGCTTCGACTGCTCCGTCCCATCCAGCCGGAGGGCCCACGTCCAGCGATCACGGGGGCGGAGGCCGCCGCGGAAGTGCTCGCGATCAGCCAGCGGGCCGATTCCGCCCGTGCGCGCATGGACGCGCTCCACCGGGAGGCGGAGCGGATCCGGATCTGGGGCGATGTGCGAGTGGCGCAGCTCCGGTCGCTGGCGGATGCGGGGCTGGAGCTTCACGTGCTCATCGTGCCGGAAGCGGAGGTGTCGTCGCTGCGCGGCCGCGTGGTCCACCCCCTCCAGGCGCTCGGGCACCGGCGGCGGCTCGTAGCCCTGGTGGGCCCGGCCGAGAGCCTGCCGGAGTCGGTGGAAGAGCTCCCGCCGCCGACCCGCGACCGGGACGCGATCCGCGCCGAGGCGGCCACCAACGAGCGCTCGCTCGCCGCAGACCGAACGCGCCTCGCCGCTCTGGCATGGCACCGGGAGTCCATCGAGGAAGAGCGGGAACGACGGCTCGACGAGAACCGGTGGGAGTCGGTGATCCGGAGCGGCCTCGCCGATGGCGCGCTATTCGGCCTTCAGGGGTGGATCCCGGAGGACAGGGCCGCCGCGCTGCCCCCGGCCCTCACAACGGACGGCCTGGCCGTAGCGGTCCGGATCGCCGCCCCCGCTCCCGACGACCGCCCGCCAACATTGATCCGCTACCGCCAATGGGCACGCCCCGTGGACGCTCTCTTCCGTGCGCTCAACATGGTGCCGGGCTACGACGAGGTGGACGCCAGCAGCGTCTTCATGGTGGCGATCCCCGCCTTCGCCGGCATGATCATCGGCGACGCCGGGTACGGCCTCCTCTTCATCGCTGCCGCCCTTCTCGCCGGCCGCCGCCTCGCCCGGAAGCTGGGTCCCGAGGTCCCCGTGCTGATCGGCGTGTTCGGACTCGCCGCGCTGGCCTGGGGCGCCCTCACGGGGGTCTGGTTCGGTCTCACACCCGCCCAGCTAATGGCCCACGGCGATGGCGCCGTGGCCGCCGTGGGCTCGGTCCTCGACCGCCTCCAGCGGGTCCGCGGCACGGAGCAGGAGATGCGGACGCTGCTCATCGAGATCTGCTTCGTCATCGGCGCGTCCCACCTGATCGTGGCACACGTCCGCCGTGCCCTGGACTATGCGCCCGACCCGCGTGCGCTGGCGGAGATCGGCTGGTGCGTGGTCCTCACCGGCATGCTGGGTGTCATCTGGATCCTCTTCTTCGGCAGCGACAGCGTGCCGGGGTGGCTGGGGACCGGGTCCGTGATCGAGCTGGGCGCGGGCGTCGGGCTGGTAGCGTGGTTCAGCGCGCCGAACCCGTCGATCGGGAAGCGGCTTGGGCTCGGCCTGGCGGGGAGCCTGCTCCCCTTCCTCGGTACGTTCAGTGACACGCTCAGCTACATCCGGCTCATGGCCGTGGGTCTGGCGAGCTACTACCTGGGCGCGACCTTCAACCTGCTCGCCGCGTCCCTCGCAGAATCGACCTCCTGGATCTTCGGCGGTCTCGTTCTGGTGGGGGGGCACGGGCTGAACATCGCGCTGATCGCCATCGCCATCTTCGCCCACGGAGTGCGTCTCAACGTGCTCGAGTTCTCGAGCAATGCCGGCATCCACTGGACCGGGCACCCATACCGGCCCTTCTCCGACAGACTCGTCAAGGATCAGCAATGAGCATCTTCTGGGGACAGTTCGCACTTGGTACCGTGCTGGCGCTGAGTGCGATTGGAAGCGCCGTGGGGATCGGGATCGTGGGGCAGGCCGCCGCGGGGGCGTGGGCCAAAGAAGCCCGGGCCGGGCGTCCGCTCAGCTTCGCCTACGTGATCCTGGTTGGGCTCCCGCTGTCCCAGACGATCTACGGCGCGATCCTGATGCTGATCGGGCTGCGCGATCGGGTGTACGTACCCGAGATGGTGGCCCAGAATGCCGGGGCGCTTCTGGGGATCGCCATCGCGGGTGGCCTGGCTCAGCTCTTCAGCGCGTGGTTCCAGGGGCGAATCGGAGCGGCCGCCTGCCGCGCCCTCTCCGATGGCGGCGGGCAGGGCCTGGCCTTCATGATCATCGCCATGGGGATCGCCGAGACGGTCGGCCTCTTCTCCTTCGTCTTCCTCCTGATGGTGCTGCCCTAGCAGGTCACCGAGCTGCGCTCCGTTTTACTTCCACGTCTCTCCGCCAAAGCCGGAAGGAAGAGCACAGGCGCGCGCCCCGTCCCGTCGACGCCGCGCGGAGCGCGGGCGATCGACCCCCCGCGCCAGCGGGTCCCGAGGGAGCGCAGCGACCGAAGGGATCGACCCTCGACCCCGTTCCCCTGACTTTTCCGCCGCCTGACAGTCCAGTCTGAACGAGCGTACGCGCCTGCCGTCTGGTGCCACGACTGGGCAAGTTCGTGCCCCGCAGCCGGCGTCCCGTGCCCCCACCCGCGCCAACACCCGGGTGGGGGTTGAGCTTTGATGCGGGGACGGGCAGATCCGTCCGCACCACCGGGACGACACCAGACGAGGAGCGCGCGGGTAATGCAGCGAGAGAGTCCGACCATCCAGGATGCGCAGTCGCCACGGTCCCATCGCTCCCCCGATGCCCGACTCTCGGCCGCTCGCCGGGGGGACGAAGGGGCCGTGAGGGCGCTGTACGAAATGCACCAGCCGCGCCTCCGCCGCGCGCTCCGGCGCGTGGTGGGAAGCGACGAAGCGATGATCGAAGACCTCGTCCAGGAGACCTGGCTCAAGGCGTGGCCCGCGCTGCGATCGTTCCGGGGTGAGAGCGCCCTGGGGACGTGGCTGTGCCGCATCGCGATCAACACCGCGATTTCCCACAGCCGGCGGAATCGGGTTCCGACGGTCTCCGATCCGGACGTGCTGGCGATCGCGGCGTCCACGGCGGCCCCGAGCCCGGAGCTGACCATCGACCTGGAGCGCGCCGTCGCCGCCCTTCCGAAGGGAATGCGGACGGTCCTGTGGCTGCACGACGTGGAAGGATGGACCCACGACCAGATCGGACGCCGGATGGCAATATCCGCGGGCACGTCCAAGAGCCAGCTCTTCAAGGCCCGGAAGAAGCTCCGCCTCCAGCTGACCGCCCGCTACGCGGCCTGATTCCCGTCAGCCAGAGGTGAAGGTCACCGGCCCGTCGTAGCTCCGGGTGACCGGAACGGTTCTCCAGTGCCAGCTCAGACACGCGCCGGTGTTGGGATCGTACTCGGCGCAACGGCCCCGGCGTTCCTCGAACTCCTTCACCTTGATCGTTGCGACCCCGTTCCGGATCTCGCCGTCCGGATCGAGGGTCATCCGGAGCCGGATCCCCTGGCAGGCCAGCTGCAGAACCCGGCTTCCCTCCTGGCTCCGGCTCCACCACGCGCCCCGGGAGTCGTCGGTCAGGTCGCACGTGCCGTGGGAGCTGCGGATCAGGTAGCCGCCCTCATCGGCGAAGAAGATGGAGCCTTCCACGGTCTCTCCCCCGGCGGACCCACTGAACAGATAGTTGTAACCAGTCTGTGTGGCCGCCTTCTCCATCTGTTCGGGCGAGGACGCGCATCCGGCGAGGACGAGGGCCGCGAGCAGGAACAGACCCTGGCGGCCCCGAGTGGGGTGGCGGAGAACTCGACGGGATCCGCGCTGGATCGCCCTCACGCCCCCGCCACCACGCGCATGAGCTGGCCGCAGAACCAGGCGGCGTAGGTACCGAGGGCGTATCCGAACACGGCGAGCAGCACGCCCACGGGAGCCAGCGCCGGGTGGAAGGCCGACGCCACCACGGGCGCCGATGCGGCGCCTCCTATGTTGGCCTGGCTGCCCACGGCCAGGAAGAACACGGGAGCCTTGATGAGGATCGCGACTGTAATGAGGAGCAGGGCGTGGATCGAGATCCAGACGAAGCCTACCAGGAAGAGCTCCGGGTTTTCCACAATGGCGGCGAGGTTCATGTTCATCCCGATGGAGGCGATCAGGACGTAGAGGAGCGCCGATCCCACGCGGGAGGCGCCGGCCCCCTCGAGCTGGCGCATCCTGGTGAATGAGAGCGCCAGCCCGCCGGTGGTGGCGATCACCACGATCCAGAAGAACGTGCTGGTCAGGCTGAGTCGCTCCAGCGCCGGGAAATTGGCCGCGATCCACGGGGAGAGCAGGTCGGCGCCGAAATGGGCGAGTCCGGTCACACCGAAGCCGACAGCCAGGATCTTCATCAGGTCCGTCAGGTCGGGGATCCTGGCCACACTCGCCTGATAATCGCCCATCTTCTTCTTGAGACTCTCTATGGCCGAGTTGTCCGCCTTCAGCTTGCGATCCAGCACATCAGACTCGCCGGCCGCGTAGAGGAGCACCGCCAGCCAGACATTCGCCACCAGCACGTCCACCGCCACCATGGCGCTGAACAGATCGTCGCCCACCTCGAAGACCTCCTTCATCGCGGTCTGATTGGCGCCGCCGCCGATCCAGCTTCCCGCCACCGTGGTCAGCCCGCGCCAGACCGCGTCCGGGCCGCCGCCCATCACGGCCTCCGGATTCACCCACGAAAAGAACAGCAGGGCCAGCGGACCGCCAATCACGATCCCCACCGTGCCCGTCAGGAACATGATGATCGCCTTGGGCCCGAGCCGGAGCACGCCCTGTATGTCAATGCTCAGCGTGAGCAGGACCAGGCTGGCGGGGAGGAGGTACCGCGACGCGACGAAGTAGAGATCCGACACTTCGCCCGAGATGATGCCGAGCGTAGCCACGACAGACGGAATGAAGTAGCACAACAGCAGTGCCGGCACGTACCGGTAGAACTTCTGCCAGAACGGACGCTCGCTGTGCGAGGTGTGGAAGACGAGGGCGAGTATGATCATCAGGATACCGAGAACCACGGCATCGTTGGTGATCAGCGGCGCGGCCTGAGCGGTCTCCTGCATGAGAACCGGGGGTCCGGGTCGTTGTCTTGCCCACGCGATCCGCGGCTCTTCCGGCGGTAGGAACCCGGACGCCGACGTGGCGGGCTGGATCGTCGCCGAAGGTACGCTGCCGCGCGCGTATCCGCGAGCCTCGCTCGGACGCTCACTCCTTGCGGTAGAGAGCGTTCACGCTCACCCGCCGCCCCTCCTCCAACTCCACGCGCACCGTTTCACTCGGCACCATCGGGACCAGCCCCCGGGATCCCCACGCCGCGTCCAGCTCGTCGGCCTCCAGCAGCACCCCCCTCCCCCCGGGCATGCCCTCGTACACCCCCGGCTCCCCCTCCACGGCCCACACACCGGAGCCCGTGAGATCCACCCCGGGGGTGAACTGGTTGAGGAGAAGGAGGCCCCCGACGGCCAGCACACGCGTCGACTCGTCCGCCGCGCGATCCCACTCCCGCCGGCTGTCGGCACTGTGGTATACCCCCAGCGCCACCACCAGGTCGAACGCGCCGCTCCCATAGAACCCGAGATCGTCCATCCGCCCCCGCCTCACGCGCTCCGCCGCCAACTCCCCCAGTACCGCCACCACCCGCTCACGCGTTCGCTCCACCATCGCGGAGGAGGCGTCCAGTGCCCGCACGTCGAAGCCTCGCCGCGCGAGCAGCTCCGTGTTCCTGCCGCCCGCGCAGCCCAGGTCCAGGACCCGGACGCTGCCCGGCGCCGGGTAGCGCTCGATGAGATCGACGAGCCGATGGTCGGGCTCGCGGCCCGCGAACCGATCCACCCGCTCGGCGTCCTCCCAGAAGTCGTCGGAACCCATGGTACCTCACGAAGTCAGAGGATTGACGAAGGCGACCGCCCGCATTATCTTTGATTCGAGACAAATACGGGAGACGGCCCTTGATCGACGATCAATACGACGCGGCACTCAAGCTATGGGTTGTGCTCAGTCGGGCACAGGCCGCGGTGGCCGCCCATGCCGAGGCCGATGTGGCGCGGCACGGCCTGTCGCTCGCGGAGTTCGGAGCACTGGAAGCCCTCTACCACAAGGGCCCGCTCCTGGTGGGAGAGCTGCAGCGGGCAGTCCTGAAGTCGAGTGGCGGCATCACCTACGTGGTGGATC
The DNA here is from genome assembly GCA_963783305.1 of uncultured Gemmatimonadales bacterium. Taxonomy (GTDB): domain Bacteria; phylum Gemmatimonadota; class Gemmatimonadetes; order Longimicrobiales; family RSA9; genus JAWVYT01. The sequence continues at coordinate 206,908 of CAWAMW010000002.1, forward strand.
GACTGCAGGAGAAGGGGCTGGTGGAGCGGCGGCCGTGCGCGGAGGACCGTCGCGCGACCTACGCGGACGTGACGGAGGAAGGGCGGCGGATGATGGACCGGATCTTTCCCCTTCACGCCCGCAGTCTGGCAGCTGCCATGGCGGGGCTGGGAGCGCACGAGCAGCTGAGGGCCCGGGAGCTGTTGAAGACGCTGGGCCTCGAGGCCGCCAGGACGCCGCTGCCCGGAAGAACGCGGCAGGAGGGGCCCGTGGCAGATGGAAGGGACACCGCTACGCTGGAATGAGACCGGCGTATGGCACCGGCCGGTTTTATTTTGGCCGAATATCTCGGCAACGAGATTCTCAGGACGGAGCGAACACGAGGGCGCTCCGCAACTCACACACAGGAGAGGTTCGACATGACCAACGAGCAGATGACGCAGCAGGTGACCACGTGGACGCTGGACGCGGCGCACTCCCAGGCGGAGTTCGTGGTGAAGCACATGATGATCACGAAGGTGCGGGGCCGGTTCGCGACCATGAGCGGCTCGATCGCAGTGGACGAGGCGGAGCCGTCGAGCAGCCGGGTTGAGGTGGAGATCGACGCGGCGTCGATCGACACGCGCCAGGAGGATCGGGACAAGCACCTCCGGTCCGGGGACTTCCTCGACGTGGAGAATCATCCGGTGCTGACGTTCCGGAGCCGCCGGGTAGAGGGGCTGGAGCTGGAGCCGGGAGCCTCGTTCCGTGTGGTGGGCGACCTGACGATCCGCGGCACAACGAAGGAAGTGACGCTGGACGCCGTGTACGAGGGACGCGGCCCGGACCCGTGGGGCGGGGAGCGGCTGGCGTTCAGTGGAGACGCGGTGATCGACCGGCGGGAGTTCGGGCTGGAGTGGAACCAGGCGTTGGAGACCGGCGGGATCCTGGTGGGGAACGAAGTCCGTATCCACCTGGAAGCCCAGGCGGTGCGGCAGGAAGCGGAATAGCGTCGCTTTTGCAGGCGAGTTCGAGTGGGGGCCGGTCCGCGAGGGCCGGCCCTCGCTTCATGCGGGGGGCTGGGGATCGGCGCGGGGGAGCAGGAGCTCGAAGCGACTGCCGGCACCGGGGGAGCTTTCGACGCGGATATCCCCTCCCATGGTCCGGGCGAGCTCGCGTGAGATGGCGAGTCCGAGACCGGTGCCGTGAACGGTCCGGGTGAGGTGGGAGTCCACCTGGACGAACGGCTCGAAGATGGACTTCGTGTTCTCGGGTGCTATGCCAACGCCGGAGTCGGAAACGTGGATGAGAACATCGCGATCGCCGACTTCCCAGCCGAGCGCAATCCAGCCACCTGCGGGAGTGAACTTGATGGCATTGGAGAGGAGGTTGAGGAGGATCTGCCGGGTCTTTTCGGGGTCTGCCAGAGCGACGGCACCGGGACCGCCCTCGTCCCGGTACTCGAGCCCCTCGGCGGCGAGCTGGGCCAGGATGAGGGAGGTGGCGTCGCGTGTCAGCCGATCCACGGCGAAGGGCGCCGGCCGCACCTGGAGACGTCCGGCCTCGAGCTTGGCGAAGTTCAGCACATCGTTGATCAGTCCCAGGAGGTGGCGCTGCGCGGTCCGGATGCGCTCGAGGAACTCCTCCTGCTTCTCGTTCACCGGTCCAGGGATGGCGAGGGAGAGGAGGTCGACGTATCCGGCGATGGCGTTCAGCGGTGTTCTCAGCTCGTGGCTCATGGTGGCGAGGAATCCCGACTTGGCTCGGTTCGCGGCCTCCGCGCGCTCCCGCGCCTGGGCCTGCCCGCGTGCCAGCAGGAAGAGCCACAGGCTGGCGGCCAGCCCGCTCAGGAGCACGGTCCAGGAGACGGCGGCGGGGGCGGTGGCCTCGAAGGTTGGTGTGGACTGGAAGACGACGGTCCACGGCCGACCCGACAGCACCATCCTGCGGGCTGTGGCGAAACGGGCATCCAATGAGTCGTTCGCCCCCGGAGTGTTGAGCCGCGCCGTGTGGGTTGTGCGGGTGCCGTCGTATACCTGGAAGGTGACGCGAGGCTCCTCCGAGCCGAAGATCCCCTCGAACAGGTCGTCGGCCCGGAAGGGGCTGTATACGAACCCGGCGAGCTGATCCCGGCGCTGCTCCAATGTCTGGGGTACGCGACCGGAGCGGTAGACGGGCACGTAGACCAGGAACCCGGCCTGCGTGCGCCCCGTGATCTCCTGTACGAGCCGCACAGGCCCCGACATGGCGGGCTCCCCCGTGTCCCGGGCGTGCCTCATGGCGTCGCGGCGGGTGGGCTCGCTGTACATGTCGTAGTCCAGGGCGGCCCTGTTTCGGGGGTCCATCGGCTCGAGGTAACGGATCCGATGGCGCTCGTCCGGGTCGTCCTCCGCCGCGGAGCCGGGCGGCGCCCGCCATACGCGCTCGCTCCAGCCGATGCCCTGGGTCCCCGGGAATCGCTCCTTGAGTCCGAGGCGCTGGACATAGACGTGGAATTCCTCCCTGCTGAGAGAGTCGTTGACGGCCATCATGGCGGCGGCCCCCTCCAGCGCGGCCACGTGCAAATCGAATCGCCGGATGATGAGGTCCTGGGCCCCCTGGACCGCGTTGCGGAAGCGTGCCTCGTTGCTCTCCCGGGTGGAGCGCATGGAGAAGGCCGCCACCACGAGCGTGAAGAACAGCGCCGAGAGCAGGACCGCCCACGGCACGACGGCTGGCGGCAGAGGGAGCCGACGCGGACGACGCTGCAGGTGATCAGCCACCGGGCGTCATCCGGAGGGATCGGTGCGATCTGCTACGTTCCGGTCGATCCGCAGCCTGGTCCCCCCCCAGCTCTCCTGCACGTCCAACTCCCCCTGCCAGATCGTGGCGGCGAACCCGGACTCGGACGGCCCGCGCCGCAGATTGAAACCGCCGGTGCTCGCCACCCAGAGCCGGGGCGTTGGCGCTCCAGCCGCGGCGGCCGTCATCGCGTCCAGGAGCGGGTCGGCATTCCTGGCGTGGACATAGAGGCCCGGGGCGTACCCCTGCCGCACGAGCGCCCTCGTCCACGCCTTCACGTAGGCCGCCAGGGAATCGGAGACCGATTCCACCGGCTCCACATCCAGATAGACGACGGTGCCCGCCGCAAACCCTTCCTCGCCCGCCGCCGTCGCGGCCGCGGCGCCATCGGCGAGGCCCTGATCCGCGGACAGATTTCCGCGGGTGCACCGGTCGGCCTCATCGCTGCGTTGCGGTTGTGCGCCCACGTCCTCCGTGGCGATCGCCCGTGTCCCGGGCCAGTCCTGCTCGCCCACGAAGATCACCGCCAGCCCCCAGCCGATCCGCCGGAGATCGTCGCGCCTCCCACGCCAGCTGGCGCCCGTGTAGCACGGAGCCGGCAGGTAGAACCCCACCCACCGGTAGGGCGACTCGGCCAGCCACCGCGTCATGACCCCCTCTCCCGGGTACTCGCGGGTGTCGAATCCGGGCACTCCCCGGGCATCGGGAACGCCGGGACCGGGCTCGGCGGGGGATGGTCCCGGGGCGCCGCCCGTGGCGCAGCCGGCGAGGGCAAGGGCGAGGAAGCCGGCCGGAATGAGCGGGACCGGAGAGAATCGGAGTCTGTGAAACATGGTTTTCATGGGGGCGGCGCTGTGCATCGATCATGCCCGTGGGGCGCCGGTCACAAAGCCACGAGCAGCGCCAGTGCGACGGTATATACGGCCACCATCAGCCAACCCACCCTCTTCAGGTTCCTCGGGTGCGGAGGGCGCACCGCCACGGCCAGCGTGGCCACACCGGGCGGAAGCACCGCCAGCAGATCCGTGCCGCCCGGGATGAGCGTGGCGCCGATTACTGCCGCCGCCAGCGACAGAACCGCCGCCGCGGGCGCGGCGCGCAAGATCCAGGCCTCGTCCGGCCGTCGCTTCAACGCTGCCTTCATCGCATGGACGGCGAAGATCGCTGGGAAAATGGCCGCCAGCCAGACTCCGGCGGCGATCCCTGCGTCGAGATAGGTCGTCTCGCCACACAGCGCCAGCGGGATCACCGAGGTGGAGAAGACGGTGGCGGCCAGTAGCTCCGCCGGGATCGATTTCAGCTGCCGCCTCCCCAGCAGCGGCAGGAGGAGCAGGCCGAGGCCCGCTGGAAGCAGGGCACCGAGCCAGGCGCGGGGCGGCGCCAGCCCCACCGCGGCCACCATCCCGCCGAGCGCAGCGCCGGCAAGGAAGAGGATCCGATGACGCGCAGCTCGTCGCAGCTCCTTCTGGAGTCGCACCCCACGCACGCCCGTGAGCACGGCCAGCGGCTCGTTCGCGAGGAAGAGCGCCACAGCCGCCACACTGAATGCAACCGCGCCCGGATCACCCCCGCTGTAGATCAGCCCCGTCAGGAGCGGGAAGCCCAGCTGCGCGTAAGCGCCGTGCTCCCGAGGCATCAGACCACCATTCATCGATTACTCCGCTCTCTTCATCCCTGGCCCCCTTCCTCCGGGCGCCCCATACTCCAACCGTGATCGACAATCCCTTGCTGACTGTGCTGCTGTACTCCACGGCCGCGTCGGCGGCCGCGGTCCTGGGCGTGCTCCCCCAGGCCATCGGAGGGCGGCTGGCCCTCCCCATCTTCGGCTGGGCGAACGCACTCGCCTCCGGCCTCATGCTCGGCGTGGCCTACACCCTCCTCACCGCGGGTCTCCACTCCAACATCGCCGCCGGTGCCCTCGGCGCCGCCCTCGGCATCGGCTTTGTCCGCGCCACTCACGCCCTCTCCGGCACGGGCGAGCTCGACCTCCCGAGCCTCGACGACGCGCACGCCGACCACGGCTACAAGATCCTGCTCGCCGACACGCTTCACGCCGCCCACGAGGGCGTCGCCATCGGGGCCGCCATGGCCCTCTCCCTGCCCCTCGGTATCGCCATGGCCATCACCCTCGGCGTCCACAACATCCCCGAAGCCATGGTCCTGACCCGCACCCTCGCGGGACACCGGCTCCCGCTGGCGCAGACCGCGGGGCTGGCGCTGGCCAGCAACCTCAACCAGGTCCTCATGGCCATCGTCACCTTCATCCTGATCGACGCCGCCCCGGCCATCCTCCCCGCGGTTACCGGCTTCGCCGTAGGGGCCTTCTTCTACCTGGTGCTGGTGGAGCTCCTACCCGAATCGTATCGCCAGGCCGGTCCTACCAGCATCGCCCTCGTGACCCTCGTCGCCATGGGTATCGTCGTACTGCTGACGGGGGTCCTGTGAGCGACACCACACTCGTCTTCCTCTACGCCCTCGCTACCGCCCTCGCCACCGGCCTCGGCGCGCTCCCGTTCATCTTCGTTCAGAAGATCTCGCTCCGCAGCGCCGCCTACGCCAACGCGGTCGCGGCCGGACTCATGCTCGGCGCCAGCTTCGGACTCGTCCACCAAGGCACCGACCACGGCCGCGTCGAGACCCTCCTCGGGGCCCTTCTCGGCGTAGTCTTCATCCTCGCCACACAACGCATCCTCGGCGACCGCGATGAGGAAGATGTCGTCTTCGAAGCCGTACGCGGCGAGGGCGCCCGCAAGATGCTCCTCATGCTCGTCGTCATGACCGTCCACTCCTTCTCCGAGGGCGTGGCCGTCGGCGTGTCTTTCGGAGGCGGCATCACCCTCGCCACGCTCATCACCCTCGCCATCGCCATCCACAACATCCCCGAAGGAATCGCGATCACCGCCGTACTCCGCCCCCACGGCGTCCCCCTCTGGAAGTGCGCCAGCTGGAGCGTCATCTCCTCCCTGCCCCAGCCGCTCATGGCGGTCCCGGCCTTCCTCTTCGTCCACGCCTTCGCCCCCGCCCTCCCCTACGGCCTCGGCTTCGCCGCCGGCGCCATGATCTTCATGGTCCTGGTCGAACTCCTCCCCGAGGCCTTCCACCAGGGCCAGCGGGCCGGCGTGGCCACGGTCGCGAGTGCGTCCACCGTGGCCATGGTGCTGTTCCAGCAGTGGCTGTAGCGGCGAGCCCGAGCGCGGAGGAGCCTTCCCGGATTTCATCACCGCCGTATGATAAATGCCGGCGGTCGACTCCGCCACCGGACGCGGGACGGGAGCAAGCAGGAGCGGGCCGGCATCGGGGCTGGATCAGGGGGACGTCCGCGCCCGCTGCTCAGACGTGAGCTGGCAGGGCTGCTGAAAAGTCTAAGGGGGGGCGGGTCGAGGGTCGATCCCTTCGGGACCCGCGGACGCGGGGGTCGATCCTCGGGGTCGCTTCGCTTCCCGGGGACCCCGCTGGAGCGGGGGTCGATCGCCGGCGTTTCGCGCGAGGCGACCGCGCTGCGCGCGGCGTCGACGGGACGGGGCTTCGGCGTGCGCCTGTGCTTCCAGCTACGGCGCCGGCGCGGCCGGGGGGAGAAGACGGAGCGCAGCGGAGATCGACCAGCGAGGCCGGAGGCGGAAGCGGTCGACCAGCGAGCGCAGCGACGCGATCGACAGGGAGCGCACGCGACCGTTCGCTCCGTGCCCACACGTTTTCAGTGATTCCTACAGCTCGTCCACGAGCGAACGATAGCCCTCCCGGAAGGTCGGGTACCGGAAACGGTAGCCCGACTCCACCAGCCGGCGGGAAGAGCATCGTTTGTTCGTCCCGCGGCGGCCGGTCGAGTCCTCGTGCCCCTCTCCCCTGGCGCATGGATCCGGGACACCCCCGCGCTCGGCGACCCAGCGGTAGACCTCTCGCAACGGCGCCGGGTCTCGGTCGACGCCCACATAGAGCGGTGCCGGGGCCGGGAGATCGAGGAGGTGACGGAGGGCGCCAGCGGCGTCATCGCGATGAATGCGGTTGGCAAAGCTGTTCGGGGCGGGGCAGCCCGCCTCTCCGCTGAGCACGCGCCGAACGGTGCGGGTTCGGCCGGGCCCGTATATGCCGCCCAGGCGTAGCACGATGCCGTGCTCCCCCAGCTGGCCGATCAGGCGCTCGCCTTCCAGCACCACCCGGCCGGTGGGATCGGCGGGTTCCGGCGGCGTGTCCTCGTCGACCCAGCGCCCGTCTTCAGGGCCGTAGACGCCCGTGCTGGAGACCAGGAGCACGCGCCGTGGCTCCGGCCCCGGCGCGCCGAGGGCGTTGAGCACATTCCGAAGCCCATCCACATACGCGGTACGGTAGGCGCCCTCGCTGCGGCCGCCGGGGGCCACGGCGTACACGAGCGCGTCGACGGGTTCTCCCACCGTGCCGCGGAGTCCACTCAGCGTCGCCGCGTCCGACACGTCCGCCGCGATGCCCAGGACTCCGTTCGGGAGCGTCGACGCGTTCCGCTTGAGCCCGGCGACGTGGCGCCCGTCTTCCACGAGCAGCTGGGCCAGCCGGCCGCCCACGTAGCCGCAGCCCGCGATCAGGATCATCAGCCGGTCTGCACGATCTCGTCGCTGATGCGGTACTCGCCATCGAGCCAGGCGATGATCTCCCGCGCCGCCGGATGGTCCACATTGCCGTAGCGCTCCCGAAGCGGCCCCTCCTTGTCGGCGAGCCGGTCCAGCCCCACGTCCTGGAGGATGAGAAGGTCCTCCCGCAGCCGGTCGCCGAGCTCCCGCCCCAGGACCAGACGCGCGGCGCGCTGGAAGGAGGCGGCGTAGTCGTACTCAGCGCCCTGGACGTAGCTGTCCACCAGTGTCAGTGCCGGGATCCGGGTCAGGGTGGGCTGGAGGGAGGGGTTGATGGCGTGCCCCGCTATGGCGTCGGCGAGCGCTGCGGGCCGCCCCGTGAACCCGCGGAGGTGGAGGTACTGGGACATGCGCGTACCGTCGTTGACGGGATAGTTGTCCCACAGGAACGGCTTCCGGCCCATGGCCTCCGCCACCCGCTCGATATGGCCGGTGGTGATCTCCCGCGACACGACCTCCGGCCCGGTCCAGTAAAGCTCGATGGCCGGGTCGAGGCCGCGGCCCAGCTCCTGGAGATAGCCCTCCGGGCGCTCGCCGAAGACCCGGTCGAGGACGGGGTCATCCGTGTAATAGCTCGGACAGACCAGGAGCCGACCGGCGGCCGTCCGATCGGCCACCCACCCCGCCACCTCCACCTGTCGAGCCGCGAGCTCGGGCGAGTCGCCGCGCATGTCATCGAAGAGTAGCGCCAGGTCGTCGATCCCGAGCTCGTCGAGGAAGCGGAGCTTGCGGGCCAGCGCGTCGCGGGCGCTGTCGTCGAAGTTGAGGAAGACCTCGTACGGACTGAGCCCCACGCCGAAGCGAACTCCCGCCGCACGGCACTCCGCGGCCACGGCGGCCAGCGACTCCGCCATGTCCCGCGGATGGTCCTCACGCCACCGTTTCCGCAGGTACGGGTCGAGCTTGGGAGCGTACACGTAGGAGGAGTAGCCGCGTCCGGCCAGGAACCGGATGGTGTCCGAGCGTGCGTCCCAGCTCCACGACCGGCCGTAGTACCCCTCGATGATCCCCAGCTCCGTCGCGGGCCGCCCGTCGGACTCCATCGTCACCCCTATCCTCGTGGTCTGGTTGGCCTGGTCAGCGACCGGTCACTGGCCCCACGGCGAAGCGGCCGCACCGGCGGATGCGCCAGGGGCACGTGCTCTTCCCGAGCCCCATGCGACCCCACCCGAGTCCCGTGCCGGGACGTGATCAGTCGCTGGAGAGCGCCACCCGCGCGTCGAACTCGATCTCGCTGAGGCGAAGGGTGCCGCTCAGGTCGCCGGTCGCCTCCACGCCGATGGCGAACGGGATGCTGCCGGACGCCAGTGCGGCGTTCATCTCCGCCACCACCTCATCGAGCGTCATGGACTGCCACGCGGACAGCGCGGGCCGGCTCGCCGCCGGAAGGCTGGCGAGGAAGCTCTCCACCGAGCTCTGATCGATGGTCGCACTCCCCAGCTGGATCTGCCGCGGCTGCACGTCCACCACCTCCGCATTCTGCACTGTCAACAGCACGGGTGTGCCGGGGATCGGCACGCCACCCAGGAACAGGAAGATGCGGATGCTGCCGTCCTGCGCGGCGGCGATGCTGCTCGCGCCGGAAACGGACCCGGTGGCGGGCATGAAGGAGAAGAAGCCCGGCTCGATCTGGATCGATCGGAGCACTTCGACGCGGTCGATGTCGCTGTCGTTCGAGGCCGTGCCGGAGTTGGCCGTCGGCTCCCCCGGCGAGACCTGTACGCTGCCGAGCTCGGCGGGGATCTCCACGGGTGCGTCCTCGATGTCCAGCAGGAGGTCCACGTCCTTGAGCGGGTCGGTGATGTCACAGGCGCCGAGTGCCAGGACCGCCATCGACAGGGCTGCGGGTCGAATCCATTTCATGGTGATTCTCATGGGTTCTACGGTTCGTGTGGCAGGAACGATTGCGAGAGACAGGCCGTCAGAAAACGCGCACGGAAAGCCCGAGCGTGGCGATGGGGTACACCTGCACCCAGCTCAGGTTCTCCTCGATCTGCTCCGCTTCCTGGGCCGTGGGCGTGAGCATGCCGGTGGTGACCAGCTCGACGTCCGGCGACCCCAGGTAGAGGGCGCCCACGTCCAACTGGATGCCGACCCGACGCGAGAGCGCGTTGCCAAAGCCGATCCCGCCGTAGGGCGCGAGGGTCATGGACGGCGTGATCTCGGCCGTGACAGAGCCCACCTGCTCCGGAGAGTAGGATCGCGATCCCACCTCCACCGGCTCGAGCGGAACGATGCTGCCGTTGCCCTCGATGCCGTTGTACACGCCGCCCACGCTGAAGCGGAAGCCGCCCCCCGTGGGGTACCAGTCGGCGATGAGGGAGCCCAGCATGAGCGTGCCCTCGGCCGCGACCGAGACGTCGTAATCGGCCTCGATCTCCAGGTCATCGCGCGAATAATTGAAGTAGCTGGCTTCTGCCCGAACGTTCACCTTCGGGTGGACGCCCACCACGACTCCGCCCCCGAACCCGCCGGTCCCCGCGCGCGCCAGCAGCGCGATCTTCTGGGCGTGGAGCGGAGCGGCGCCGATGAGCAGGAGACTCAGGGCGAGAATGGCACGCATTGCACTTACCTTCGCATTCCGGGGGTGACGCCCTGGCGAAAGCCAGAGCTTGATGCCCGCAACGATAATCACGGGGGCCGCCCTTAACAATGGGACATTCGCCGCAGGATTGGCAGATATCTTGCCACCGAGCACCTCCATGCCGACACAGGCCCACCCCAGCTATCCCGAGACCCGGACGGTCCTCTCACTGACGCTGGCGCTCACGCTCTGCGCTGGAGCGCCGGGGAGAGCGCGCGGGCAGGAGGGGCCGGCGGCGATCGACACCGCGGTCGCGGCTGCAAACGTCGGCGGGGACGCTGAAGCGGGACCGCCCGAAGTCGAGCGGGTGAAGTTCCGGGGAGTGGAGGCGCTGGAGGAGTCGACGCTCCGGGCGAGCATCGCCACGCAGGAGACGGACTGCAAGAGCCCCCTCCTCCGCCCGTTCTGCGCCCTCGGAGCATGGGACCTCCTGGTGAACCGTCATTACCTGGACCTGGAGGCGGTGCGAGAGGACGAGGCGCGGCTTCGTATCCACTACTACCAGCGGGGCTACCGCTCCGCCCGTGTCTCATCCGAGGTGCTCCCGTCCGGCGATGACGTGGAGGTGGTCTTCACGATCGAGGAGGGCCCGGCGACACGGATCCAGGCGTGGTCGCTGCGGCAGCACTCAAACGTGCTGTCGGAGCGGAGGATCCGGCGAGCGCTCCTGCCGCACGAGGGGGATCCACTGGACCTGCTCCGGATCGTGGACGGGCTGGAGGATCTCGCCGGCGCGTACGGCGAGAACGGCTACCTGGATGCCGAGCTGCGCGACAGCATCGCCGTGACGCCGGACGGACTGCGAGCCCGGGTGACGATCGAGCTGGACCCCGGCCCACGCTCTACGCTGGCGTCGCTGGACGTGCAGGGGAACGAGCGGGTCTCGGAGGGGGCGATCGAGAAAGCGCTGATGCTGAGGCCGGGGAACGTGCTCCGGACCACCGACCTGACGGCGAGCCAGCGCAGTCTGTACGAGTCGAATCTCTTCCACGAGGCGCGAGTGCGGGTGCCGGAGCAGCCGGACAGCGCGAAGCGGGTGAGGGTCATGGTGCGGGAGGCTCCGCCGCGCGGTGGCCGGGTCGGCGTCGGATTCAACAGCATCGAGTTCTTGCAGGCGGAAGGGCGCTTCACCCACTATGACTGGCTGGGTGGCAGCCGCCGTCTCGACCTGCGAGCGGCGGTGGGGAACCTGCTGGCGAGCTCGCTGAACGGCCGGACCGTCTTCAGGGACGTGCTGCCGCCGGCGTCCGGGGTGGTGGAGCGCGACGAGTTCCTGCAACCGACCTGGCAGATAAGCGCCGAGTTCCGCCAGCCCACGTTTCTGTCCGCCGCCAACGTGCTGTCGTTCTCGGCCTTCGCCCATCGGCGTACCATCCCCGCCATCGCCGTCGACGAGGGCTACGGCGGCGATCTCTCCGCCACCCGTCGGCTCGACTACCCCACCGCCATCACCGCCTCCTACCGCTACGAGCTCTCCAACGTGCAGGCGGGCGACCTCTACTTCTGCGCCAATTACGGGATCTGTCAGCCGCTCACTATCGACGCACTCCGGAGCAGCCACCGGATCTCTCCGGTGTCGCTGACATTCGTAGACGACCGGGTGGACGACCCCATCTCGCCCGCGTCCGGGTACCGGCTGAACGCCGGGCTCGAACATGCGTCGGCGCTCACTCAGTCCGACTTCGCCTATCAGCGGATTTCGGCGGCCGGCGCGTACTACCGCCCCCTCGACCTCAACCGCCGACGGGTCCTCGCCGGCCACCTGCGCGTGGGGTGGGTCCGGCCGCTCGGGGGCACCGCCGAGGCCGTGGGGCTCGGAGAGGACGTCGAGCTCCTCCACCCCCGCAAACGGTTCTTCGCAGGCGGCGCACGCTCGGTCCGCGGCTATCACGAGAACCAGCTGGGACCGCGCGTCCTGACCGTGGACCCGAACGCACTCCTCGAGTACGCCGGATGTGAACGGTCCGATCTGGTCGACGGCACCTGCGACCCCGCGGCCGTGCCGGTGTCCGCTCTGCTGCCACGGCCCGTGGGCGGCCGGTCCGTGGTGGAGGCGAGCGTGGAGTACCGGTTCCCCATCACCGACGCGGTGACCGGCGCGGTGTTCGTCGATGGGGCACTGGTGGGAGGAGCCGTGCGGGATCTGCTGCAAAAGGGCGGACGCGCCGTGACACCGGGGTTCGGCGCCCGCCTCCGCTCCCCGGTGGGGCCGATCCGCGTGGATCTCGGGATCCGGCCGCTGCTGCGCGAGGAGCTGCCGGTGATCACGGAATACGTGGATGGTGACGGGGTCGCGCAGCTGGTTCAGCTCGAGACGCCGTATCAGTACGACCCGCTCGCCGACTCCGGCAATTTCCTCGACGAGGTCCTGGGCCGCCTCGTCCTCCACCTCTCCATCGGGGAGGCGTTCTGATGCGGGGCCGGCGCCTGGCGAAGTGGGTGGGGCTCGGCGCCGCCGTGGTGGGAGTCGTCGTCCTGGTCGTCCTCCTCGTGTTCACGCAGACCGACTGGGGCCGAGAACGTACACGGGCCTTCGCGCTCGATCAGCTGGCCACCATGATCAACGGACAGGTCGAAATCGGCCGGATCGAGGGCAACCTGCTGAAACGGATCCGGCTCATCGATGTCAGCATACGCGACGAGCGGGGCCGGCTGTTCCTGCAAGCCGACACGCTCGAGGCACGCTTCGGGCTCCGGGCGCTGCTGCGACAGCGGATCGAGCTGGGGGAGCTGCGGATCGTCGACGCGCACCTGGTTCTCGACCAGCCGCCGGGCGAGGAATGGAACTACGTCCGGATCTTCGATACCGGAGCTCAGGACACAGGCGGCGGGGCGTCACCGTGGGGCGACTGGGTGACGCTGGAGGAGGTCGTACTGGTGGACACGCGTGTCACCGTGCGGGCGGAATGGCAGCCAGCGGAGGGACTGAGCCCGGAAGAGCGGCGGACCGCGACGCGGCTGGCGCTGGCCGGCGAGGCGCGCGAGCACGTGGTGGAGGTGCCGGGGGGCTACCAGAACGTCATGGAGTTCCGGGAGCTGGATGCCCGGCTGACCGAGGTCGTGGTGGCCCACCCGGACAGCGCGGGCATGCACTTCAACCTGGCGGGGCTGAGCGGCCTCGTGCGACCCTTCTCCCCGCCTGCCGCCCGGGTCCGGGATCTGGCGGGGGATTTCAGCATCGTACGGGACTCGCTGTTCATGAGCGAAGTGCGGGCGGAGCTGAGCCATTCCCGTCTGGCCGGCGGCGGAGTCTACGCCATCCCCTCCGGCGAGCTCCTGCTGGTCGCCCACGCCGACCCGGTGGCTTTCGGCGATCTCCGCTGGCTCTACCCGCAGCTTCCGGAAGAGGGGGTCGGGAGCATGGAGATGACCCTGGAGGTGGGCACGCCCGGCACGCGGATCGTCCTGAGGGACATGGACGTGGCCCTGGGCGACGCGCGGTTGACCGGGCTGCTGGATGTTACGACCGGGGACGGGCTCCGCTTCGGGCCGACGGACCTCGATTTCACCGCCCTGGGCACGGACGTGGTCGAGCGCTTCACGGACATCGAGATGCCGCGGCAGGGTGAACTGAGCGGCACGGTAGCGCTGCGCGGCCCTCCCCGCTCACTCGCACTGAACGCGGACGTGCGCTTCGATGACGCCGCCGGCCCCAACAGCCGGGTACTGGCCGAGGGCTCCCTCGGCACCGAGCCGGCGCTGCGGTTCCAGGAGCTGCGCCTCCGGTTCCGCCCGCTCGACGCCACGCTCGCCCGTGCGGTGGCGCCGGACCTCCCGCTCCGGGGCACCATCGAGGGCTCCGCCGTGGTCACGGGTACCCCCACGAACCTGGAGGTCGACGCCGACCTGGCACTGCGCGACCCGCGCCACGGCCTGAGCCGCGTGCGGCTCGCGGGAGGGCTGGACACCCGCGAGGACGTGCAGCTGCGCCAAATGGTCGTACGGATGGACCCGCTTCGACTCGACCTGATCCGGGACGAGATCCCGGCGCTCCCGCAGGGCGCCGCCGCAACGGGGCGCCTGGTACTGGACGGGGCTGTCTCCGGGACGCTGAACGTCGACGGTAACCTCGTGGTCGACGACCCCGCCACGGGCGTGAGCGAGGTCGGGGCGACCGGCCGGATCGCTCTCTCCGATGGCCCGCGCTTCCATGGGCTGCGGCTCCGCTTCGACCCGCTCCAGGCGGAGCTCGCCCGCTCCCTGATCCCGGAGCTGGGGGTCCGCGGCACCATCGCCGGCACCGCGATGCTCACCGGCACTCCCGAATCGCTGGAGGTGGACGCCGACCTGTCACTCCGGGACCCGCGTTACGGATTGAGCCGCGTGGCCGCCGTGGGAGGGCTCGACACCGGGAGTGAGCTGCGACTCCGGGGCATGCGCGTGCGGATGGACCCGCTCCAGGCCGATGTGCTGCGTGAATGGCTGCCGGACCTCCCGCCGGGCGGCTCGCTAACCGGCGCCTTGAACATCGACGGTGCGCCGGCACGCTTCGTCACCGTCTCCGGCGAGGTGGCGCACCATCACCCGGAGCTGGGAGTCAGTCGCGTGGAGATCGATGGCGGCATCGGCCTGGCGAGCCCTGTGCGGTTCGAGGACCTCGACCTGCGCCTCGAGCCGCTCCAGATGGCACTGGCACGGGCCCTGGTACCGGACCTTCCTCTGGGCGGGGCCCTCCGCGGGACGGCCCGCCTGAACGGCTCCCCCGAATCGCGCCTCCTCGTCCGCGGTGACCTGGTCCACGTCGAGAACGGCGAGCGGTCACACGTGGCCGGGACCGCCGACGTGGCGCTTGGGCCGGGCGGATCTACCGCCGTGGACGTCCGGCTCGAGCCGCTCTCACTCGCGGTGGCCGGGCAGTTCGTGCCGGGCGCCGGGCTCCACGGCACCGTGGCGGGGCGACTCCGTGCGAGCGGTGACGTGGGCGACATCTCGCTCGACGCGGACCTCACCACCGCGGATGGCGGTCGGATCGTGGCCGAGGGTACGCTCGACCTATCGGGCGCCGAACCGATCTACGATCTGGACACGCGGCTCTCGGACTTCGACCTCGCCGCTCTCAGCTGGCGCGCGCCCGCCCGCACCGATCTCACCGGCACGGTGGTGGCGCGCGGCCGCGGGCTGGACCCGGCTACGATGAACGCGGTCATCGACGCCGATCTCGTGTCCAGCGAGGTGAGCGATCTGGGCGCGGACCTGCTCCGGCTCCGCGTCGCCCTGAACGACGGTCTGGCGCGCATGGATTCGTCGGTCATCCGGCTCGACGGGGCGGAGGCGGTGCTGGACGGCAGCTTCGGACTCGTGGCCGGCCGCCACGGCGAGCTGGCCTACCGGGTCGAAGTGGACTCGCTCCACGCCTTCGCCAGCTGGCTGCCGGGCGCCGAACGGGGGGTGTCGACCGTCGGGTCGACGGCCATGGGGAGGCCACAACCGGAAGCGACGGCCGAGCCGGCGGTGGAACTCGCACCGCCCGATGCCGCCGAGCCGGACGCCGCGGCCCCGGCAGCGGCCCCGACCGCGCCCGAGCTCGCGGCCAGCCCCGACGAGCCGGTCCGCCGGTACGTGGCGGCGGACGGCGCCCGTGTGACGGAAATCGTTACGCTCGTAGAGGCGAACATCGACCGCGGCCATGACGACCCCGAGCGCGGGCGCATGAAGGCCATGCAGCAGGAACTGCTGGCGGCCGAGGTGGCGGGAGAGCGCACGGACACTACGGGCCTGCCCGCCACCAGAGCCACTTCTCCTGCAGGCCGCCCCACCACCCCCGCGGACTCGCTCGCGGGGAGCCTGCACGCATCCGGGACGGTGCGCGGGAACGTCGAGCGCTTCGATCTGGAGGGTCGGGCGATCGTCGAGGATCTCCTTTATCGCGCGGCATGGATCGGCGCCGGTGAGGCGGAGTTCGCGCTTGCGGACTGGGGGACCCAGACGCCCGAGATCGAGCTGGACGCGGACCTGCGCGATGTCCGCGCCGCCGGCACCGCTTTCGACACTCTCTCAGCGCGCGCCCGCTACCACGGGCTGCGGGGAGACGGCACAGGTGAGGCGGTGGTCGGCGCCCAGGGCACCGGCGACACCGGGTACCTGGCGGACGTGGTGTTCGAGCTGTCGCCGGAGCGGAAGGAGGTCAGGATCGCCGATCTCACGCTCCGCTACGACACGGTGACATGGCAGATGACGCAGCCGGGTACCGTCAGCTGGGCCAACGACGAGATCCACGTGGCCAGTATCGACTTCCGGAGCGATGTGGGCGGGAGCGTGCGACTGGATGGCCGGCTCCCGGTGGACGGCAGCGGCGACCTCAACGTGGTGGTGGAGGAGCTGGAGATCGCGCAGTTCACGGCACTGCTCCAGCTCGATCGTGATGCTGCCGGGCTCCTGAACGTCGACGCGAACGTGCGGGGCACCCTAGAGGCGCCGAGGATGAGCGGCACGTTGCGGCTCGACGACGCGCGCCTGAACGGCGGCGCCGTGCCGGACCTCCGCGCCTCGTTCGGGTACGCCGCGGGCGAGCTCACGCTGGATGGCTCGATGCTGCGCGAGGGCCGGCGCCTGGCCATGGTCGAGGGGACGCTCCCGATCGACCTGTCGCTCACGCCCGATCCCGCGCCGCGGCTCCTCCCGGGTCCCATTGCATTGGACATCCAGGCGGACAGCCTCCCGCTCGAGGCCATCCCCATACTCTCCAACCAGGTGACCGACGCCCGCGGGCGAGTGCGAGGGCAGCTGGCCGTGCGAGGCACCTTCTCCGACCCGCAGTTCACGGGCGATATCGACCTGGCGCTCGGGTCCGTGCGCATCGCGCCTCTCGGGCTCCACCTCCAGGACGTGGCCGGCCGCCTGGTGCTCCAGGGCGACCGGGTCGTGGTGGACTCGCTGGTGGCCCGGAGCGAAGGCGCGGTGCGGATCGCGGGCGAGATCGGCCTCGAGTCGCTGACCTCGCCCACGTTCGCGCTGGACATCGGCAGCCGTGAGACGCTGGTCATCGACACCAAGGACGCGAAGCTGCGGCTGGACGCCGACCTGACGGTGGGCGGCACGCTCGACGCGCTGGTCGTGGAGGGGGATATCAGGACCCGCAGCGGCGTCATCTACATCCCGAAGCTGACGGAGCTCGGCAACGCGCACCTCGTCTCGCTGGACTCACCGGAGGGGGCTCGACGATTCGCCGACGAGTTCTTCCAGCGGCTCCGCCTCCCCGCCCGGCAGGCGCCGCTGCTGGATCGGCTTCGGTTGGACGTGGCCGTCCAGGTGGACCGGGACGTCTGGCTCCGCTCCACCGAGGCCAACGTGGAGATCTACACGCCCCCGGAGGCGGGACCGCTGCGGATCGTCCTGGATGGCGGCGAGACGGGACTCGCGCTGGAGGGAACCATCAACACGGATCGCGGCGAGTACGAGTTCATGAGCCGGCGCTTCGATCTGACGCGAGGTGCGGCCACGTTCAGCGGCGATCCGGCCATCAACCCGGTGCTCCAGCTCGCGGCGGAGCACGAGATCCGGCTGCCGGGACGCGGAGCGTTCGACATGCGGGTCCTCCTGAGCGGCACGCTGCGCGATCTGGAGATCACGCTCGAGAGCAACTCTCAGCCACCCATCTCGCAGACCGACCTGCTCGCCTACCTCGCCTTCGGCAGGAACGCCACCTCACTTCTCTATCAGCAGGGGTCGCCGCTCTCGGCCCAGGCCGGCCACGCCGGTGAGCTCGCCGGGAACGTGGCGGGGGTCGCCACGCAGCAGCTGGGCACCATCGCGCTGGACGCGGTCCTGAGCGATGTGGAGAGCGATCTCATGCGCGACCTGAACGTGGACGTGTTCCGTATCACCCCGGCCGACCTGCCGCCCGACATGTTCACGGGCAAGTACGTGGACCTGCTCCGGTCGACGGAAGTGGAGGCCGGCCGCTACGTGTCGCCCGGGCTCTTCGTCGCCGGCCAGGTCAACACGGGGATGTCCCGGCCCGGCCTGCGGGTGGAGTACGCCGCGCCATTCGGGCTGCAATGGGAGACCACCTGGCGCTCCCGTTGGCTGCCGCGGATACCCACGCTCACCGACCAGACTCCGCGCCGGGCCGGCATACTCGGGAGCTTCCTCTTCAGGGAGTGGCGCTTCTAGCTCAGGGACCAACGCTCCTGGCGCCGCCCGCGGTCCACCCCTCCGGGACCCCCGTCTCGATGGGGTTTGCCGGGTCGGAGCTCCACTCGAACCACCCGCCATCGAACACGCTCACCCGTGGCCAGCCCATGAGATAGGCGTTCATGAACGCCTCGCTGCCGCGCCACCCGGTGCCGCAGTAAAACGCGATGTGCTTGTCCGGCACGACCCCGGCCTCCGCCCAGGTCTGCGCGACCTCCCCGGCCTCGCGCATCGTGTGGTCGAAGCTGCGGTAGTTCTCCATGTGGTACGCGTCGCTCCCGCAGTTGCCGAAGATCGCGCCCGGGATCCGCCCTGTCTTCTCGATGTAGTTGTACCCGCTGCGCTCGCCGATGAACTCCGGCCAGCTGCGGACACTCACCAGCTCCCCGTCGTCCGACTCGATGAGCCACTTCGCCTCGGGGATGTCCACCATGTACTCCGGATGGCCGGGAATATCGGCGCCGAAGTCCGTGGCCGGCTCCGGACGCTCGCTCTCTTCGGTCGTCAGCGCGTACCCGGCCTCCTCCCAGCTGTGGATGCCGCCGTTCAGGACCCTGACATCCTCGACGCCTGCGTACAGCAGGATCGCCGCGCAGCGCATGGCGCCCAGGTGCCCGGCGCTCTGCCCGGGGTGCGGCTGATCGGCCGTCGGGAAGGAGTGTCGGCCGTATACAATGACGGTCGTGTCGTGACGGATCCCCAGCCCCGACAGCGCCTCTTTCAGCTCCTCCGGCGAGCGCCGGTTCCACGTCTCCGGGGATTCCAGCGTGTTGGTGTCCAGCGACAGCGCACCGGGGATGTGCCCGAGCTCGTAGTCTTCACGGTTGCCGAAATGCGCGTGGCAGATGACCCAGTCGGCGCCGGGCGCGGCCTCCGGCGTGCCACCGTCCATCACCAGCCTCAGCCAGTCCGGAGGCACCAGCTGATGGTAGCGCTCCAGGCGTTCGAGCGGCCGGCGCGGGTCGTCCGACCATTCCCTGAAGCCGTCATATACCTCCACGCTGGTGAAGCCGAGCCGCTCCAGCTTGTCCGCCATCTCGCGCCCTTCTTCGGCGGTGTATCCGTACACGGTAGTCGGCCGCGAGGGCTCCAGCCCCTTCCGCTCCACTACTTCCACCCAGTCCATGTACCGGGTCCACTGCAGCGGCAGGCTTCGGGCCCCGGGGAGGTGTCCCCCCCGGGGCTCACCCGCCAGGCGCCAACCGTTGTAGGCGGCCGCCGGGCGCACGTCGAGAACGGTATGGGACGGGTCGTGGCTCCGATCCGCCATTGCATCGGTCGATATTCCAGAGGTCATGGACTCATTAGGTGCAGGAGGGGTCCCTGCCTCGCGGGCGCGGGGCTCAGGATGCCGCCTTCCGTGGGCTTCGGCCCGCTTCCCGGTGCTGCCGGGCGCGGACCTTCATCTCGTGGATCATGGCCGACAGGCCGCTGTTTCGCTGTGAGCTGAGGTGGGATCGGAGCCCCACCTCGTCGAGGAACTCGAGCTCCGCGTCGGCCACGACCGCCGGGGTCTGACCGTCCAGCACGCGCACGATCAGCGCGGCCAGTCCCCGGGTGATCTTGGCATCGCTGTGCACCAGGAACCGGAGAGCATTCCCGGCGGCGTCGTAATCGGTCCGGATCCAGAGGCCGTACTGGCAGCCGGGGAGCCGCGTCTCATCGGTCCGCTCGGACTCGGGCAGCGGCGTCATGTTCTCGCCCAGCTCGACCAGGTACCGATACCGATCGACCCAGTCCTCGAGCGCCTCGAACTCGGCGACGATCTCTCTCGTCCTCTCCTGGATGCTCTCCGCTGCCATTCGCTCTCTACCTCGACTCAACCCGGCTCTCAACCCTCGATGTCGGTAAACTCCGATTCCTGCGCCGGCACCCACTCGCCCGCCGCCACGGCGGGTGGCGCGCCGCTGCCGTTCCGCACCGCGAACGCCACCACGTCACCGGCGCGGAACCGCACGTTCTGGCCCACGGGAATTCCGCTGCCGTCCCGGACGACCACCAGCGGGATCGACGACGGTTTCGCCTTCTCGTCCACCGGCTCCTGCGAGCCGGCCCCCTCACCCGTCCCCCGCAGCCGCCAGTACTTCACCTCCGCCTGGCCGTGCCGGAGCGCATGGATCCAGTCCTCCACTTCCAGCGCCTGACCGAACAGGATCTCCACGCGCGATCCCTTCACCCGATCTCCGGTTACTCCCGAGCTCCCTCGCTCCAGCGCCGCCAGTGCCTCCGTGAGCCGATACTCTTCCTTTCCCGTCCGGGCCAGCAGCACGTTGGCGCTCTCGTTCGGAGTCACGGCCGAGAGGCTGTGTCGACCCTCGATGTCCGCCCGCAACAGGACCGATTCTTCGTTCGCGTTCCCGTAGATCACCCGGAGCCCCGCCCGCTCCGCATCGCTGGCCTCCGTTGAGTTCGAATCGATCACCACCACCTCCTCGCCCGCCGACTGGAGCGCGGTGGCGAGCGCGCGGCCCAGCGGGTTCGCGCCAATCACGATGTGGCCGACGTCCTTCCTGCGCCGGACCCCGAGGAGCGATGCCACCGGGCCGCTCGTGAACCCCTGAACCACCACCGTCACGGCGATCACCAGGAACACCAAGGCTCTGAACTCGGGGCCTATGTCGTAGCCGGCCGTGGTGAGGCGCTGGGCGAAGACCGAGGCCACGGCCGCCGCCACGATCCCGCGCGGACCCAGCCAGCCGATGAAGCCACGCTCCTTCCACGTCAGCTCCGAGCCCCACGTGCTCACGGCCACCCCCAGCGGGCGGATGACGAACATGAGCGCCAACACTACCGCCAGCCCCTCCCAGCCCAACGCCGTGACCTCCTCCAGCCGGACATCCGCGGCCAGCAGCACGAAGAGCAGGCCGACCAGCAGCACGGTCATCTGCTCCTTGAACTCCCGCAGCTCACGCGAAATGGTCGTGCCGGAGTTGCCCACCACGAACCCCGCCACGGCCGCCGCCAGGATCCCGCTCTCGGGCTGCAGCGAGTCGCTGACCTCGAAGACCACCAGCACCAGTGAGAGGGTGAAGACGTTTTCCAGCCCCTCCGGCACCAGCTTCCGGAACCGCAGGAGCACGGCGATCAGAGATCCGCCGATAAAGCCGACGGTCGCCCCCAGGAGCAGCCTTGAAGGGATCCCGAGGAGCCCCCGCGCCGCACCACCAAAGGTCTCCGACAACGCCAGCTCCAGCGCCACCACCGCCAGGATGGCGCCGATCGGATCGATCAGGACTCCCTCCGCCTCCAGGATCGTGGCCACGCCCTTCCGCACCCGGATCCGCCGGAGGAGCGGCGTGATGACCGTGGGGCCGGTGACGATGACGAGGGCTCCGAACGTCACGGCAATCGGCCACGGCCAGTCCAGCGCCAGGCGCGCTATCGTGGCCGCACCCGCAGCGGTGATGACGGCGCCCACCGTGAGCAGCATCCGGATCACCCGGGCCTCGCCGCGCACCCGGGTGATGTTGAGACTGAGGCCGCCTTCGAAGAGGATGACCGCCACGGACAGTCCCACCAGGATGTTGAGCCCCTCCCCCAGCGTCTCGGGACGTATCACGTTGGCCAGGTCCGGGCCCAGCACCGCTCCCAGCAGCAGCATCATGACGATTCCGGGCACCCGAAGGTGGCGGGCCGCCGATTGCGCAACGATCCCCGCCGCGAGGGCGAGGGTGAAGGTCAGTGCGGGATTGGTCAGATCCACGCGGCGGCGACTTCGTTCAGGGTCATCAGGGCTCGCATCGTTGAGAACTGCATCGGGAGAAGGATCGCACGGATCCCGAGGAGGTGCAAAAATCGGACACCCGTCCGCGTGCGGCAGGAACCGCTAGTGGGAGACGGGCGCCACCACGGACTGATATACGAGGCTGCGCAGCTTGCCGTGGTCGTCCAGGCCACCCGCCGGAATCAGCTGCGTCAGGTACACGACGACGAGCTCCTCCTCCGGATCGACCCAGTACACCGAGTGGTATGCGCCGCCCCAGCCGAACTCGCCCTGCGATCCCGGGACCCCGCGCGCACCCACATCCTCCACCACGTAGAACCCGAGCCCGAACCCCTGACCTGGCCCGTAGTCGACCCCTCCCACATGGTCCACCGTCATCAGCTGGACGGTCTTGGGACTGAGGATCCGGACGCCATCCAGCTCACCGCCGTTCAGCAGCATCTGGAGGAAGCGGGCGTAGTCGGACGCCGTGGAGAGGAGCCCCGCGCCGCCTGAGTAGCTGGTCCTGGGGCCGTGCAGGTATGCGCCCTGACCCAGTCGCCCACCCCCACCCGGCGCACGCCGGACGTCGCCGTCGGGCGTCGCGGCGTACACCACTGCCAACCGATTCGAGTCGGACGGCGGCAGGTAGAAATGCGTGTCCCACATCTCGAGCGGCTCCAGGATCCGCACGCGCAGGAAGGCGTCCAGCGACTGCCC
The DNA here is from genome assembly GCA_963783305.1 of uncultured Gemmatimonadales bacterium. Taxonomy (GTDB): domain Bacteria; phylum Gemmatimonadota; class Gemmatimonadetes; order Longimicrobiales; family RSA9; genus JAWVYT01. The sequence continues at coordinate 229,388 of CAWAMW010000002.1, forward strand.
GCTCACCTCTTCGATCACGGCGCCCAGGATGTCCGCGGAGTAGCCGTACACCCAGCGCTCACCCGGCTGCGCGTCGAACGGGAGCGCCGCCATTCGGGAGACGGTGGCCCGGATCGGCTCATCCCGATCCGCGAAGTACCAGCCGGTGATCCCCGCGGCCTCCCATCGGTCCCCGGCCACACCGTAGCCGTACCCCACCCCGGAGGTGTGCGTGAGCAGGTCGCGGAGCGTGATCGGGCGCGCCGCCGGCTCGATGTCATACCCGCCGTCCTCGCGCGCCACCGCGACCGTGGTCTCGCGGAACTCCGGGAGGTATCGCGACACCGGGTCCGTGATCAGCAGCCGACCCTCCTCCTGGAGCATCATCACCCCCACGCTCACCAGCGCCTTCGTCTGCGAGGCGATGCGGAAGATCGCGTCCTCGGGCATGACCGCCCGCGCCTCCCGATCGAGGTCCCCGAACGCCTCCAGATACGCCACCCGGCCGCCCCGGGCCACCAGCGCCACGCCACCCGCCAGTTTCCCGTCCTCCACGTAGCCATTCAGGACGCGCGTGAGCCGGCCCAGCCGCTCCGACGAAAGGCCGACCGCCTCCGGCTCCACCACGGGCAGCCCGGGCGCCGCGGCGGTCTGCCCGCCAAGCGATACCGGACCGGCCAGGGCCAGCGCCACGAGGAGAAGGGCGGACGCCGGAGCCGGGCCGGGGCGGCGGCCCCTTGGCGCCCTCGAGCACTCGGCTTCCCTCATATCAGCTCGGAGGTGCCTTCGACGGCAGCCCGATCATCACGTGCGCCGAGGGCGTACCGGGCAGCATGAGCCACGGGCCGCCATCGGGGAGCGTCGGCAGCCCTGTCGATTCCGTCGTGGCGTGCTTGATGTAGATGGCGTGCAGCCGCCCGCCCGTTGCCGGGTCGGTGGTGGCAGGGTCGAAGTCCTCGGTGGGAAACGCCAGGTTGTAGACCATCGCTATGTCCGGCATCGCCAGCGTCCCCGCCTCGATCTCCTCCCACCTCGCCTGGTTCCGCGCCTCGCCCTCGATCCCCTGGCGGCGCAGTTCGCGTCCGCGCTCCATGAACGGCTCCAGGCTGTCATGGTAGCAGGCCGCGCGGAAACCATCGTCCCCCGGCTGGTCGGCCAGGCAGATGAGGTGGTTGGAGCCCTCCCGCAGCGTCACGAGGTGGCCGTCGCCGGTCCACCCCCGGACCTCCGCGTCCGCACGGAGCTGGGCCGGGGCGGCGAGCGCCGCGGACGCCACCAGCCATTCCGTGGTCCTGCCGTTCAGCACCACGTCCTCAACCGACTGCGCCGCCGCTCCCGTCCCACGCAGAGCAAAACCCAGCACCAGCAGACATCCCATCACCCGACTCGTTCTCATGGCTCCCTCCGCTCTCCACGCGCGAACACCTGATCATCCGGACCACGGAGCACGAACGCCGTCGCCCGCCCGCCTTCAACCTCAAACTCCAGGTACGTCTCCGCTAGCGTCTCCCACAGCTCGCCATCCTCCATGATGCCAGGCAGGAAAACCCCCTCCGCCCGCCGCATGAGCAGCAGCTCGGAGCTCACCATCCCCTCGTCGGGGTCGGGGAACCAGGTAGCCACCCGCAACGTCCCATCCTCCTCGTACCGCACGTCGAAATCGAGCGGTGGCGGCGGCTCCGTGAATCCGGGACCCGCATCGCCGCCCCCTCCGAAGCTGAGGCTCCACTCGCCCACGTACGGGAGCGCGTGCTCCCGCGCCACAGTGAGAGGGAGCGATGGCTCGACTTCGAACGGGATCGCCACGCGCGCATCCCCCCACGCCAGCTCCACGACGCCGCCGGTCGATCCGATCTCGGGAAACGACCACGTGAGCACCTCCACGGGCTCGCCGGTGTCCGGATCCACGGGCAGCCGGATCTGCTCCTCCGTCGGCTCGGGGTGCGCCGTGTGGAACAGCGAGTCCCGGGGGTCCAGCACCAGCTCCCACGGACCGTCCCTCGAGACGACCAGCCACACCGACCAGCTGCCGGCGGGGATGGGTCGGCCGCCGAGCTTCACGTCATGGCTGAGCGTCAGCCGCGTCGCGTCATTCGCCCCCGGCGTCCACACCTCTCCCCACTTCACCACCTCCCCGAACAGGTCCGCCCGGCCGCGCGCCCGCGGACGCGAGTAGTCGAGCGTGATCACCGTTCCGTCCACCGTCTGGGCGACCGACGCCCGCTCACTCGCCCTGACCTGTCCGACGGCATACTTCGGGCTGATGCCCAGCGCCAGGAGAACGCCAAGCACCAGCAGGTCCGGCAGCGTATTCCGCCGCATGACGGCCCCGGGGGCTCCGGCCACGAGTCGCGCGTTCGATCCAGTCGTCATGTCCGATCGATCTCCGCCCGGGTCGCATTCTCCATCTCTGTCCTCTCGTGGCGCGCCGCTCCGTGGGAGTAGCGGGCGTCCACCGCCCGACGGATCTGCTCCAGGTCCTGCCCCTCACGGGCGCGGCGGTGGACCAGGCGGCCCATCCCCTGACAGATCTCGCACCAGCGCGCCATCCCCGGCGCCTCGTAGCAGGAGAGGAGCGAGCGATACCCATCGAGGTCGGCGCAGCCGCAGTAGCAGCGGATGCCGTCCGCGAGATGGGCGACCTCGCGCACCGCGTCGAACGCATCCACGGCGTGAGGGGCGTCGGTCAGGTCGGCGGCCCGTAGCACCCGTGACCCATCGATTCCCGGGCGGGGCTCCGGGTGTACCCCCGGGCGACCGGAGGACGGCAGTCCTAGGGCACCGCCGATCAGCGAGGTAGTGCCGTAGAGGCGGGCGGGCAGGCATCCGACGAGGACGGCGGCGCCGCCGGCGGCCATGAGCAGGAAACGTCGTCGATCCAGCGGGTGGTCCATGGTCGATCCGGAAGGGGGGGAGGTCGGACCCACTATGATGGCGCGCCTCCAGCCAACTCGCAATGATGCGGGAGAGAACGTGGGCCGTTACCCGGACCCCCTCCATCCGTTGAGGTCGGAACGCACGACCCGTAGTTTGGCTGGACCAGTTCTCGCACCGGAGCGCGTGACATGAGACCCCCAACGCCGAGCCGCCTGACGCTGCTGGCCGTTATCACCATGATCGGCGGCGCGACCGCCTGCGCCCGCGCGCCACGACCGGCGCCGCCCGCCACCGCCCCCACCAGCGACGCCGCGTGTCCGCCGGTCTCCCAGCGCCCGTCCCTGGTCCACGTGACCGAAGTCGCGCCCGCGCTCCGGGAGGACGTGCGCTACGCCACCGCCGACAACTTCACCGGTGCTCCGCTGCCCGGCTACGATGCGGGCGCGGCGCTGCTGAGGCCCGCGGCCGCCGAGTCACTCGCGCGGGTTCAGCGCGCCCTCGAGTCCCGCGGCTATGGGCTGCTGGTCTGGGACGCCTATCGCCCCGTTCGCGCCACGCTCGGGATGGTCGAATGGGCCGAGCGGACGGGGAACGAGTGGGTGCTGGACGAAGGGTACGTCGCCCGGCGCAGCAACCACAACCGGGGCAACACCGTCGATCTCACGGTCGTTTCGCTGGACACCGGGCTGCCCCTGGACATGGGGACGGCGTACGACCATTTCGGCGTCGAGTCGCACACCGCCAACGCCACGGGTGCGGTCCTGGCCAACCGCCGGGTGCTGCTGCGCGCCATGGAGGCCGAGGGCTGGCAGAACTACGAGCAGGAGTGGTGGCACTACACCTACCCCGGCGACGACGAGTTCATCGACATCCCCGTCGGGTGCTATCTCTCCAGCCGGACCCGGGCCGCGGCCGGCGTGGCCGCCATGAGGATGAGCGTCATCACCTCGGCCGAGTTGATGCACCAGGTGCAGGTGGCGCCAATGATGGCCACGCGACGGTCGATCCTACCGGCCGACCCCTGAGGGCACCGCGCAGTTCGATACACGATCGAGCTCCAGCTCGCTCGCCGGGAAGTACTTCCGTTTCCACCACAGCGCGACGTTCACCAGGGCGATCAGCACCGGCACCTCCACCAGCGGACCGATCACCGCCGCGAAAGCGGCGCCGTGGCCGATCCCGAAGGTGCCCACGGCCACGGCGATGGCCAGCTCGAAATTGTTCGATGCCGCCGTGAAGGAGAGCGTCGCGGTCTGCGGATAGCTCGCGCCGGCCCATCGGCTCATGAAGAAGGTCACCGCGAACATCACCAGGAAATAGATCAGTAGCGGGATCGCTACCAGCACAACACTCGACGGCTGCCGGATGATCGCCTCGCCCTGGATCGAGAACATGACCACGATGGTGAACAGGAGCGCCACCAGGGTGATCGGGCTGATCCTCGGGATGAACCGCTGGTGGTACCACGTCTTCCCCTTCGCCCTCACCAGCACGAACCGGGTCAGCATCCCCGCCAGGAACGGGACGCCGAGATAGATGAAGACGCTCTCCGCGATCTGGCCCATCGTGATGGCTACGGCCGTGCCCTCCAGCCCCAGCCACGCCGGCACCACCGTGATGAACACCCACGCATACACGGAATAGAAGAGCACCTGGAAGATGGAATTGAACGCCACCAGGCCCGCCGCGTACTCGTTGTCGCCCTCCGCCAGCTCGTTCCACACGATCACCATGGCGATGCAGCGCGCCAGTCCGATGAGGATCAGCCCCACCATGAGCTCGGGGTGGTCGCGCAGGAAGAGCACGGCCAGCCCGAACATGAGCAGCGGCCCGATCACCCAGTTCTGGATCAGCGACAGCCCAAGGATCCGCCAGTCGCGGAATACGTCACCCAGCTCCTCGTACCGCACCTTCGCGAGCGGCGGGTACATCATGAGGATGAGACCGAGGGCGATGGGGATCGATGTGGTGCCCACCTGCGTCGCCTCGTTCAGCGCCGTGATCGGCTCCGGCCACAGGTAGCCCAGCGCCACTCCCACCCCCATCGCCAGCCCGATCCACGCCGTCAGGTACCGGTCGAGGAAGGACATCCGGCGCCCTACGCTCTGTTTACTCATTTGCTGATCACCGCTGAGTTGGCGTTCGGGGTACGGACCACAGGTTACAGTTCACGGTTCACGGTTCACGGTTCACGGTTCACAGTTCACAGTTCACAGTTCACAGTTCACAGTTCACAGTTCACAGTTCACAGTTTACAGCATCTTTGCCGTGCCGCCCGTCTCCAGGTACTCGGCGAAGTCGTCGGGGAGATCGCTCTGCCGAATCGCCGCCGTGGCCCGACCGAGGTCGTAGTCGACCCGCACGATCTCCACGCTCACCTCCTCGCCGTCCAGCTCTACGACGAGGTAGCCGGCCCGCCAGTCGCCATCCTTCGGGCGACCCACCGACCCGGTATTGGCGAAGTGGATCCCCTCCACTGCCCGGTGCCACGGCCTGTGCGTATGGCCGAACGCCACCAGGTCGCCCGCGCGCGCGCCGAGCCGCTCCGCCATCTGCAGGCAGAACTCGTCGGAGCGGTCCTCGGTCCAGTACACCGTGTTCAGCACCGGATTGCCGTGCACCAGGATCAGCCGCGGGCCGGCGGTATGCCCCCCCAGCGGCCGAACATCGATCCGGAACGGGAGCCCGGCCAGCCACCGCTTCGTCTCGGCCGACACGTTCGCCCGGGTCCACGCGTAGCTCAGGTGACTGAGCTCCTCCTGCCGCGGGTCCTCATAGCGGCAGCCGCAGTGCTCGTAGTCCGTGGCCGTCGTCGAGTCGTAGTTCCCGGCCACGCCCGGGATCGCCCGCTCCCGCAGCGCCGCCACCACCTCGTCCGGCCACGGCGCGTACCCCACCAGGTCGCCCAGGTGGTACGTCGCCTCCACATCCGCCCGGCCGTCGATGTCCGCAAGAACCGACTCCAGCGCCGGCAGATTGCCGTGGATGTCACTGATCAACGCATATCTCATCGCCCGCCCCTCTCAGATCTCCAGATCTCGCACCATCGCCACGGCGGACGCGGGACACGCGTCACGGAACTCGACGCTCGACCGCACCTCCGGCGAGGCCGACTCCCGCGGCACCGGCCGGAACCCGTGCCGCGGGAAGTAGTCCTCCGCCGTGGTCGTCAGCAGGTACAGCCGCCGAAGCCCCGCAGCTCGGGCGCTCTCCAGCACCCGCTCCGTCAAACGCCCGCCCAGACCCCGGCTCCGAAGACCCGGATCCACCGCAACCGACCGGAGCACGCCGTCCCCACCGTGGGATTCCAACCCCGCCACTCCCACGAGCCGGCCGGCCTCCTCCGCCACGATGAAACCGTCCAGAGACTCGGCGACACCGGCGGTGGGCAGGCCCTCCGCCTCCAGCAGGGTACCCACCGCCTTCAGGTCGCCGGGCTGCGCTTCCCGCAGCACGATCGCGTCGGCGCTCATCGTCCCCGCCTCAGCAGCAGTCGGGGCCACAGCACGCGCCCGCGGCCACGACATCGCTCGACTCAGGGGCCGCGCCCGCCACCCCGGGCTTCCGCGCCCGTACGAACGCCGAGAGGATCCGGCCTTCCACCGCGTCCGAAAAAGCGTCCACATCCAGTCCCGCCTCCTCCAGGAAGGAACGCGCATCCTCCGGCTCGTAGATCCGCGTGGGCTCCAGGCTCGGGTCCTCGAATCCCGCCTCCAGCAGCAGCGCCTCGAACTCCCGCTCCTCCAACGCGCCCGCCACACACCCCACCCACAGCTCCATACTCCGCCGAACCTCCGCCGGAACCTCGCCTCGCACCACCACGTCCGACACCGCGAATCTCCCGCCCGGCTTCAGCACCCGGTACGCCTCCCGCAACACACGACCCTTGTCCGCCGACAGGTTGATCACGCAGTTGCTGATGATCACGTCCACACTCGAGTCCGGGAGCGGGATGCTCTCGATGTCACCCTTCAGGAACTCCACATTCTCCGCACCCGCCTCCGCCGCGTTCCGACGCGCCAGCTCCAGCATCTCGTCCGTCATGTCCAGCCCGTACGCCTTCCCGGTCCGTCCAACCCGCTTCGCGCTCAGCAGGACGTCGATGCCGCCACCGCTCCCCAGGTCCAGCACCACCTCCCCCTCGCTCAGCTCCGCCAGCGCCGTCGGGTTCCCGCACCCGAGCGATGCCAGCACCGCCTGCTCCGGTAGCGATGACGCCGTCACCGAATCGTACAGGTCCCGCGTGATCGGGTCCGCAAAGCGCCCCTCCGCCTTCTCATCACACCCGCACGACGTTCCGCAGCACGTCCCCTTCTCGCCCGTCACCACCCGCAACGCCGCCTCCCCGTACTTCTGCCGCACCACCGCCTTCAGGTCCTCGCTCATAGCCCCCTCCGTATCAATTCGGGTTGATGTATTCCGACAAAAAAACAGACGCTCACCGTACCCTCACTCCCCCTCGCCGCAGCTCAGCCGCAGCACGATCCCCGGCTGCTCTCGACGGACCGCCACTCCTCCCGCGGCTTCACCTCCCCCAGGAACGACCGCATCTCGTCCAGCGCCTCCGGTACCAGCGAGTAATAGACCCAGCGGCCGTCGCGCCGATCCGAGACGACCCCGGCATCCTTCAGCTTCTTCAGATGGAACGACAGTCGCGACTGCGCCGCATCCAGCTCGTCCTGCAGCTCGCACACGCACCGCTCGCCTGCGGAGAGCAGCTGTACGAGCCGGAACCGGGTGTCCTCGGCCACCGCCTGGAAGCGCTGGAGCAGCGCCGCGTTGTGTGCGTTCTGGGTCATCATGGCCGCATGATACATCAACATTGGTGTATATGTCAAGGGACCTCCGGTGCCGGACCGGGGACCGCGGTGGACCGGGTCCTGCAAAGTAGGGGGCTGGAGCCGTCTGGAACGCCCGGCGGTCTGACGAGGAAATGGCCGCTGGAGCGAGTTGCGGATGCGCGATCTGATTGTCGAGCTGGTGCGGAGCACGGGTGCGTTGGGCGTGGGCGTCCTGATGTTCCTGGAGAACGTGTTTCCCCCCATTCCCTCCGAGCTCATCATGCCCCTCGGCGGCTACCTCGCCGGGAAGGGGGACCTGCCCTTCTGGCCCGTGGTTCTGGCCGGCGCGGCGGGCTCGCTGCTGGGTGCCACGCTCTGGTACGCGGTGGGGCGGCGCCTGGGCAAGGAGCGGCTCAAGCGATGGGCGGGGCGCCACGGAGCCTGGGTGGCCATGACCCCGGACGAGATCGAACGGGCCAGCGCCTGGTTCGAGCGACACGGCGGTTGGAGCGTCTTCATCTGTCGCATGATCCCCTTCCTGCGGACGGTCATATCCGTCCCCGCGGGGATCGCCCGGATGGCGCTGGCACCCTTCCTCCTCTACACCGCCGCCGGTACGCTCATCTGGACCGCCGCACTGGCGTGGGCCGGCCGGGTCCTCGGCAGCCAGTTCTCCCAGGTGGGTAGCGTCCTGGGCTGGGTGACATGGGTCGTGATCGGGGTGGCGACGGCGTGGTACCTGTACCGGGTAGTCAAAGTCCACGGCGCGGTGAAGGAACGAGATGTCCGCACCCGGTAGTCTCCTCGCCCGGTGATCGCTCCTCACGCCTCGCGCCGGATCCTCACCAGGAGCCCATGAGCAGCCAGACTCTCTACACCACGATCGGCGAGGACGGCTTTCAGCGCCTGGTCGCAGCGTTCTATCAGCGCGTTCCGGACGACGACATCCTCGGCCCCATGTACCCGGCCGAAGACATGGCCGGCGCCGAGGAGCGCCTGCGCGACTTCCTGGTCGGGCGCTTCGGCGGGCCCCAGCGCTATATCGAGCGACGGGGCCACCCACGCCTGCGCATGCGCCACGCACCGTTCGCCATCGACCGCGCGGCCGCGGAGCGCTGGTTGACCCTGATGTTCGAGGCCCTGGACGAGACATCGCTGCCCGCCCCCGCCGACGCACCCTTGCGGGAGTTCTTCATCGATGTCGCACGGATGCTGATCAACCGCGCCTGACCGGCGGCCGGCCACTGCGGGGCGAGTCCCGCGCCGGTCCGGAACATGCGTTTATAGCGGGCACACCGATCATTCCACAGGGAGACGGACATGGGTGACAAGGATCGCAAGGCGGAGCGGAAGGGCGCGGAGCACGAGGTGGAGGGCGCAAGCCGTGAGCGCGCCGGGAAGCTGGAGAAGGAAGCCGGTCGGATGACCGGGGACCGCTCGACGCAGGCGAAGGGCGCGGCGAAGGAAGCCGCCGGCAAGGTGCAGAAGAAGGCCGGCGAGGCGACGCGGAAGGCCGCCGACTGAAGACCGAGGCGGCCCGACGATGAGCTGAAAGCCCCGGCCGCTGGAGAGCGGCCGGGGCTTTCACGTGGCGGATCCGCGCTCCCTCCCGCCGCTGAGCGCTGGCGCCGGCCGAGCGTCGACGGTGATGGCCCTATTTCGTCAGCGGGAGGAGGGCCGTAAAGGTGGATCCGTGTCCGGGCGTGCTCTGAACCTCGATGTCGCCGCCCATCTGCCGTATCAGCTCCCGGGAGATGGTGAGTCCGAGTCCGAGCCCCCCCTCATGGTCCTCCGCGACGCCTCGGTCGTACGGATCGAAGATATGGGCGAGCGCGGACGGCGGGATGCCGGGTCCTTTGTCGGTGATCGCGATGGCGGCGAACACCCCGTCGTCCCGCTGGATCGTCGAGATCTCGACCCTGATACCGCCGCCCTCGGGGGTGTACTTGATCGCGTTGCCGAGCAAGTTCACCAGGGCTTGTCGGAGCAGTTGCGGATCGGCTCGAACGATCACGCCGTCCACGGGTCCGCTCCTGAGCTCCTGCCCCTTCCTGGCGGCGAAGTGCTCCACGAGATTCACGGCCTCTGAAAGCACCTCCCCCACCTCTACGTCCCGACTCGCGGTCCGGACGGAGCCCGCGTGGATGCGCGCCATCTCCAGCATGTTCTCGATGACCGCAAGGAGGTGCTGGCCGCTCATCCGGATGCGCGCGATGCTGTCCCGCTGCCGTTCCGATATGGGGCCCAGAAGCCCCTCGAGAAGCAGGTCGGAGTACGCCTGGATCGCGTTGAGAGGCGAGCGCAGCTCATGGCCGAGCGTGGCGCGGGCGCGGTCCTGGGCCTCGGCGGTCCGGTCGCGCTCCTCCCGCTCCCGGGCCGCGGCCTCCATCAGCCGTGCGTTCTCCAGCGCTACCGACGCCTGGTCGGCCAGCGCCGACAGGAGCCATTCGTCGTCCTCCGTGATGGGCTCACCGGTCGTTCGCACGGCCCCCAGCAGCCCCGTCACCTGCCCCTGCGTGACCAGGGGCACGCTGAGGAAGCACTCGTCCGAAGAATAGCCCAGGAGATCCTGAAGCCTGCGAACGAGCGTCTCGTCGAACGTCTCGCGGATCCTGGCGAACCGCTCTTCCTCGACTCCATACGCCGCCCGCACCACCAGGAGACCGTCCGCATCCGCGAGCATGAGGACCGCCCGATCCGCGTCCACCAGCTCCGTCGCCCGCTTCACGGCCAGGTCCAGCACTTCCTCGATCGAGATGGTGTGGGTCAGCGCCCGGCTCACCTCGGTAAGCGTGCGGAGGCGCTCCAGGCGCCGCTCGGCGTTCGTCAAAGCGCTACTCATATGGCCGGCGAGATACGGACGCCGTCCGGGCCTATCGCCATCTCCCGCACATTGAGGTCGTGGCCGCTCCCGCGGGCCTTGAGCACCCGGATCGTGCGGCGCATCCTCTCCTCCCCTCGCATCTCCAGCAGGAGCAGGTTGTCGGCCATGTAGCTGATGGGCCCGGCGTTGATGTCTCCTCCGGTCAGACTCTGCCCTACCGTCTCGAAGGTGAAGATACTGGTGATTCCGTGCACGGCTAAGTGCTGCGTCAGGGCGTAGATGTAGTCGTGCAGCCGATGGGGATCGCTGGTGGAGGCGGCCAGGTCGCCTACGGCGTCGATCACCACGCGCCGGATCCCCTTCGACTCGATGCGTCGGAAGAGCTGTCTGACGATGCTGTCGATCCGCAGCTCCACAGGGGAGAAGTACATCACCTCCAGCGACGAGGCCGTTTCCCGGTCCGGCGCCAGGCGCCCGATCGAGCGCGCGAGCTGTGTGGGGTTCTCCTGGAAGTTGATGTACAGGCTGGGCTCGGCCTCCCGGAACCCCTCGAGGGCGAACTGCAGAGCCAGCGTCGTCTTTCCCGATCCGGACGGGCCGGCGACCAGTGTCGCGCTGCCCGAGATCAGACCCCCTTCGAGCATGGTGTCCAGCTCCGCCACGCCCGTGGAGACGCGGGCGCGCGCCGGCTCGTAGTCCACCGGGACGCGCGGCGTCACCAGGCGCGGGTGGACGTCGAGACCCTGGTCGGTGATCTCGAAGGCGTGGAACCCCTCCCGATAGCGGCTGCCCCGAAGCTTCAGGACGCGGAAGAACCGTTCATCGCGGGTCCCGAGCTGCTTCCTCGACAGCTCCACCACCCCATCCGCCACCGCGAATTCCGGCGAGCGCCGGATGTCCTCCTGGTCGTACTCGCCCACGAGGAAGGCCGTGGTATCATAGGCGGTCAGCAGGCCGGTGAGCTCATGCACCAGGCGCCGCATCTCCGGCACGGACTCCGACAGGTCGTGGAGCGCCTTGAAGGAATCAATGGCGATCAGGCCGGGCCTGACGCTCCGGATCGCATCCCTCACCCGCTCCACCACGACCTGCACTCCGTCCCGCGCCAGGTCGGAGCCGATGTCCTCGTAAAGGACGGACGATCCCAGTTTGTCTTCGTCGTAGAAATCGAAGTGCTGAACGAACCGGATCACCTTCGTCACCGGCTCGGACAGCGTTGTCAGGTAGAGGACCGGCCGCTCCGGGCTCGCGTTCGCGAACAGGAGCTGCTCCACGAATATGGTCTTCCCCGTGCCGGGCATCCCCATCAGGATGTTGATGGTGTTGAGCGGAAACCCGCCGCCGAGGATCTTGTCCGTCATCCGGTCGCCGGTGCTGACGCGGGGACGGTCCCCGTCGCGCGCGGACGGATACCGCACCGCTCCTGCCTCGTCCATGTCCGTCGCGGTCATTCCGACTCCTCGCTCGTGGACCGATGATCTCTGGACGCGATCAGCTCACGGACCGTTTCCACCAGAAGCTTCTCCGCCAGGGGCTTCCGCAGGAAACTGTCGGCGCCCGCGTCGCGCGCGCGCCCTTCCGCCAGCATGATGCTGAAGATGAGCACGGCGATATGGCTCGTGGCGGGGTCGCCCTTGATCCTCCGGCACAGGGCCAGGCCGTCCAGCTGCGGGACCAGGATCTCTGTGATGAGGATGTGGGGCTGGATCGATCGAGCCTGCTCGTGCGCCGCCAGGCCGTCTTCGGCGAATTCGACAGCGTATCCGGCTTCCTCCAGGAAATACTTCTCGAGCTCCCGGACGTGCGGATCGCGCTCTACGACGAGAATGAGAGCGTGATCGGAGCCCGTCGGAGTCATGGCGTCTCGATCGTACGGGGAATCGAGTCTTCACTGTACAACAGAGTACATTCCGCGCAGTTGCGAAAGAAGCAGCCCCGATCATGTTGCGTGCGGCACGCGGCTCAATATGTGCGCCCATCCCGAACGCCTGTGGGAGACGAACCTGGAGGAGCGCATGGACTGGACCTGGATCACCACGAGCTGGAGCGCGGCGGCCATGACGGTACTGACCGCACTCGGGATCTACATCGCGGTCATCATCTATACGCGCCTCGCCGGTCTCCGGAGCTTCTCGAAGATGAGCTCCTTCGACTTCGCCATGACGGTCGCGGTGGGCTCCGTCATTGCTTCGACCGTGCTCACCCGCGATCCGCCACTCCTCCAGGCGGTGGCGGCACTGGGCGCCCTCTACCTCCTCCAGATCGCGGTTGCCCGGTTGCGCGTCGCCTTCGGCCTGGTGGGCCGTGCGGTGGACAACGACCCTGTGCTCCTCATGCGGGACGGGGAGATACTGCGGGAGTCCATGGACACGGCCGGTGTCACGGACGGGGACCTCCGGGCCAAGCTGCGGGAGGCGAACGTCCTGCGGCTGTCCCACGTCCGTGCCGTCGTCATGGAGACGACCGGAGACATCTCCGTCCTGCACGCACCCGCGGACGCTGGCGATCTGGACGAGGAGATCCTGCGGGAGGTCCGGGATCCGCGGCGGGACTCCTAGACCTCTGCACTCCCCACAGGTTCCGCGCGGTCTGATTTCTGCGCGTTCGGTAACTGATCGGTCACCGAAACCCTGAGAGCACCATGCCGTACGACAAGATCTCCGACCTTCCCGAAGAACAGGTGGACCAGTATGACCACCACCAGAAGAAGGCGTTCCTGGAAGCCTTCAACAATGCCCATAAAGAATACGAGGATGAGAGCAAGGCCTTCGCGACCGCGCACAAGGCGGCCAAGCAGGCCGGCAAGTCCGAGGACGACTGAACAGCTGTTCCAGTGGGGGTCGATGCTGCAGCCCCGCGGCCCCGAGCCCTTCGACCCGGCTCCTCACAGCCATCGAGACCCAGCGTGCAGAATGAGTCCATTTCCGTCAGCTCGACGGCCCGACGCGATCTGGCCGCCGGTGCGGAGGTCTTGCGGGGGTGGTATCTTCAACGGGCCGGCGCACCGTGAAGGGCATCCTCTCACGCCGACCCCATGAGCGAGCCGACTGGCCGGGCCACTGCCTCTCCGCCCACTGAAGCAGAACGATCTCTGAACCTGGTGGCCATAGGTGCATCGGCGGGAGGGATCGCCGCGCTGCGGTCGCTGTTCGAGGCGGTTCCGGAGCGGACCGGAATCGCGTTCGTAGTGATCATGCACCTCTCGCCGGAGCACGAGAGCCAGCTGGCCGAGGTGCTCCAGCCGCATGTGAAGATCCCGGTCCGGCAGGTGCGGGAGCGGACGCGGCTCGAGCCGGACCATGTGTACGTGATCCCGCCGGATCGGAGCATGGCCGTCACCGATGGTCACCTTGAGCTGTCGGAGTTCGATGAGCCCCGGGGGCGACGCTCCCCCATCGACACCTTCTTCCGGACCGTGGCGGAGATCCATCCGGACGGAGTCGGCATTCTCCTTTCCGGCTCCGGTACGGACGGGGTGCTCGGCCTGAAGGCCATCAAGGAGCTGGGCGGGATCGTGATGGCGCAATCGCCGGAGGAGGCCGAGTACGACACCATGCCTCGCAGCGCCATCACTGCAGGGCTGGTGGATTTCGTGCTTCCCGCGCGGGAGCTTGGGGAGCGGGTGGTGTCGCTCCGGGCCAGCGGCCTGCCGTGGACCCCACCGCAGGACGCGGAGGCGCTGAAGGATGGTGAGGCACATGTGGTGCGCGAGATCCTGTCGCAGCTCCGCAAGCGCACCGGCCACGACTTCAGCGGCTACAAGAAGAGCACGGTGCTGCGCCGGATCGGGCGCCGGATCCAGGTGACGGGGAGCACGGACCTGGAGGACTACGCCTTCCGCCTGCAGGATAGCGGCTCCGAGGCCGGGGCGCTCCTGAGGGACCTGCTGATCAGCGTGACGAACTTTTTCCGGGACCCGGAGGCGTTCGATGCGCTGGAGCGGATGGTGGTGCCGGACCTCTTTGTGGACGCGGCGGACGCGCAGGTGCGGGTCTGGGTGCCGGGGTGCGCCACGGGAGAGGAGGCGTACAGCGTCGCCATGCTCCTGGCCGAGCATGCGGACACGCTGACAGAGCCGCCGTCGTTCCAGATCTTCGCCACCGACCTGGACGAGGACGCCATCGCCTTCGCCCGGGAAGGGCTGTACCCCGACGCTGTGCTGGCCGAGACGGGGGAAGAGCGGGGCCGCCGGTTCTTCACCCGCGTGGGCTCGTACCTGCGGGTGAAGAAGGAGCTGCGGGAGCGGATCCTCTTCTCGGCTCACGACCTGCTGCGTGATCCGCCTTTCTCGCGCCTCGACCTGATCACCTGCCGCAACCTGCTCATCTATCTCGAACGCGGACTGCAGGAGCGCGTATTCGATCTCTTTCGGTACGCGCTCCGTCCCGAGGGCTACCTCTTTCTCGGGGAATCGGAGTCGGCCCCGGAGACCAACGACTTCCGGGCGCCCGACCGGGAGCACCGGATCTTCCAGAGCAGCCAGGGACTGAACGAGGCGGAGCGCCGGCTCCCGGAGCTGCCGCTGGACGGAGGCTCCGGAGCGGAGGCGAGGCGCTGGCCGCGAGCGGCTACGAGCCAGCAGGTCGAGCACGATGCAGCACTCCACCTCCAGGCGCTGGAGGCTCATGCCCCACCCAGCATCCTCGTGGATGGCGACCACGTCGTCGTGCACACCTCCGCGAAGGCGAACCGCTACCTGCGGTTCCCCTCGGGCACCCCGTCGGCCAACCTGCTGAAGACCGCCCTGCCCGAGCTGCGGCTGGAGCTGCGATCCGCCCTGTTCCAGGCGCTGGAGCAGGGTTCGCCCGCCCGCACCCGTCTGGTGCCGGTGGAGATCGCCGGTCAGCCGCGGCGGGTGCAGATCCACGTCGCCCCCACGGACGGGGCCGAGGCCACGCGCATGGCGCTGGTCACCTTCCTCGAGGATGCTCCCGCCGAGGAGGCCGAGGTGCCCGAGGACGCTGCTGAGGGCGATCGTCTGGAGGCCGCGGAGCTGGAGCTGGCCGACGCGAGGTCGCGACTCCAGGACATGGTGGAGACATCGGAGCGCCGGCAGGAGGATCTGAAGGCCTCCAACGAGGAGCTCCAGTCGATCAACGAGGAGTACAAGTCCACGCTCGAGGAGCTGGAGACCAGCAAGGAAGAGCTCCAGTCGATGAACGAGGAGCTCAAGACCGTCAACGACGAGCTGAAGGCCAAGCTGGACGAGCTCGGCCGGGCCAACGACGACCTCCGGAACCTCATGTCGGCCACGGAAATCGGCACGCTGTTCGTGGACGAAAACCTCCGGATCAAGCGCTTCACGCCCGCCCTCCGCGACATCTTCAACATCCTGCCCACCGATGAGGGGCGGCCCCTCGCGCATGTCACCCACACCCTGCGCTACCCGGAGCTCACGACCGACTGCGAGAGCGTCCTGGAGTCGCTCCAGCCGGTGGAACGCGAGGTGGTGAACGGGGGCGGCCACGCCTGGCTCGCCCGGATCACCCCCTACAGGACCGAAGAGAATCGAATCCGCGGCGTGGTCTGCACCTTTACGGATGTCACCCGGATCCGGGACACGCAGAAGCACCTCCGTCAGAGCGAGGAGCGCTTCCGCGCCCTCGTCAACGCCACCGCCGAGATCGTCTGGACCACCGGTCCCGACGGCGTGGTGGTGGAGGACTCCCCCTCCTGGCGCGCCTTCACCGGGCAGTCGCTCGAAGAGTGGCTGGGCCGGAGCTCTTACGACGTCGTGCATCCCGAGGACCGGCCCGAGGTCGAGGCGACGTGGCAGGGGGCGGTGGAGAGCGGGGAGCCATTCGACTACGAGTTCCGGCTCTGGAACGCGGAGAGCGACGATTGGCGCTTCGTCTCCGTACGCGCGGTCCCCGTGCTGAACCCGGACGGCTCCGTCCGCGAGTGGGTCGGAATGAACAGCGACATTACCCAGCGAAAGGAAGCGGAAACAGCCCTGCGAGGCGCCAAGCAGGCCGCCGAGCAGGCCGCCGAGGCCAAGAGCCAGTTCCTGGCCACAATGAGCCACGAGCTGCGCACGCCCCTCACCGCCGTAATCGGCGTCGCCGACCTCCTCGAGACCGATGTGGTGGGTGTCACCAATACGGAGCAGAAGAAACACCTCGGCCGCATCAAGACCAGCGCCTGGCACCTGGTCTCGATCATCGAGGAGGTGCTGACCTACTCACGGACCGAGGCGGGACGGACCGACGTCAACCGCGGCACCGTGGACCTGGCCGAGATCGCGCGCGACGTGGTGACCATGGCCGACTACGAGGCCGGCGAGAAGGAGCTTTCCCTCGAGATCGAGGGGGCCGACCGCCCCACCTACGCCTTCTCCGATGGCGGCAAGATCCGCCAGATCGTGACGAACCTCGTGGGCAACGCCGTCAAGTTCACCGACGAGGGAGAGGTGGTCGTGAGCGTAGCGGAATCGGATGACTACATTGAGATCACGGTCCACGACAGCGGTCCCGGCATTCCCGAGGACCAGTGGGAGGCCGTCTTCGAGCCGTTCGTGCAGGCGGACAGCAGCATGACCCGGGAAAAGGGTGGCGCCGGACTCGGCCTCGCCGTCTCGCGCCGCCTGGCCCGCCTCCTCGGCGGAGATATCGGGCTGGAGTGCGAGCCCGGCGACGGGTGCGCGTTCACGTTCAGGCTGCCCAAGAAGCCGGAGTCGGCCCGAACCGACTGACCGGGAGTTGCGCCTGGCCCGCGAAGGCCGCTGGCAGGCTGCTGGAAGCGCGGGAGTCGAGGGTGGATCCCTGCGGTCGCTCCGCTCCCTGCGGGACCCGCTGGCGCGGGAGGTCGATCGCCCGCGCTGCGCGCGAGGCGACCGCGAGCAGCGCGGCGTCGACGGGACTGGGCACGCGCGTGTGATTCAGCGACGGCGGCGGCGAGACGCGGGAGAAGACGGAGCCAGCGGAGATCGACCAGCGAGGCCGCAGGCCGAAGCGATCGACCAGCGAGCGCAGCGACGCGAATCGACAGGGAGCGTACGCGACCGTTCGCTCCCCACCCACGCCTTTTCGCGCCCTGTCAGGGCTACGGGCTCCGCAGGAATAGCGACAGGTGGCGCAGCACCTGGCGGCTTTCGAGTCCACCGGCGAGCGCCCCGGTCAGTACGCCGATCGAACTGATGAGCGCTGCGATCCGCAGCTGGTCGTCGAATGTGATCACCGCCGAGCCCAGTTCCAGGGAGGGCCATTCGCGGACCAGGTCCGGCGGGAAGATGAACATCTGCACGAGAAGCATGATCATGATGAGCATGACGAACAGTCCCACGATCGCCAGCGCCACGTTGAGCAGGATCGCGACGTTCACCACGGCGAGGTGCTCGGTATGGAACCGTCGCTCCTTCTTCGGGAGAAGCAGGCTCAGCGCGACGGGCAGGTAGATCGCAGACGCCAGCATGCTCAGAGCCGCGAACAGCCACACCTCCCTATCCGTCATGTGGAAGCCGGCGTCCCAGATCTCGGCGGTGAAGACAAGGATGAAGGCCGGCGCCACCGCCGCCGTGGTCAGCCGCGGCAGGTAAAGGGGCAGCAGCGGCGCCCGGCTCCGGACCAGGGTGCTGAAGATCTGCCGGGGGTGGCGGGCAGCGCTCGAGAGATGAAAGAGGACCTCGGAGAACGTCCCCTCGTCCACGTCCTGGCGCTCCCGGAACTCGCGCGCGAGACGGTCCACCCGCCTGCGGGACCGCTCACTGAACGCGGGTAGCTCCCGCCGGTCCGGGACGATCTCGAACGGCGCCATGACGGTGCCGCTCCCTCGCGGCTCGTGCCCGAGACCGAGGGCGTGGCCCAGCAGGTGGAGCAGGAGAGTCGAGGCGTTCCAGTGGAGCCCTTCATCATCGAGGGGCCGCGGCGGCTCCCCCCGGGGCGACAGTCGGAACTCCCGCATCGAAAGGACCACGAGCCGCGCCACCGGAGAGGCCAGGCCGGGGACCAGGTGCTGCTGTCGCGAGATGACCCCCACGTCCGTGACCACGATCACCGCGTCGTAGGGGCCTTCGACCATTCTGAGGCTGGCTGGGCCCAGGAAGTCGGAGGGCCGGCGCGGCTCCTCCGTCTGCAGACTCATCGGTTCTTCCGGATGGAACACCCACCGTACCCCCGTCACATCCTCGAGAGCCCCCGCCACCTCCTCGGTCAGGCGCCGGATGCAGGCGCCCAGCGCCTCCGCCTGCGTTGCGGGCGAGGACGCGGCAACCACTCCGATGTGTACTTCGGCTCGTGACATGGCTGCAGTCGTCCGCAGGGCGCATGCCCGGCGGCTCGTCCCGTGATACTATGGGGGGCACGGCTCGTCACCCCCCCTCGACGAACCGCTGGCCGACCACCGGAGAGGTTTGATGCAGTCCGAGCAGGCGGAAACATGGCTCCGGACCGTGCTGGACTACCGGCTCTTCATTCTGGGCGACAGCGTGGTCCGCGTCAGCACACTCCTCGTCCTGCTACTGGTCCTCGTCGCCGCGTACGTGGCCTCGCGCGGGATCCAGCGGGCGATCCGCCGGGTCTTCCGCAGCCGCGGCATGACGGACATCGGGACCATCGAGCTGGTGCTCCGACTCGTTCACTACTCCATCATGGCCCTGGCCATCGCCGTGGGGCTCCAGACGGTCGGGATCGAGTTGGCCGCCCTGTTCGCCGCCGGGGCCATCTTCGCGATCGCCATCGGCTTCGCCATGCAGAACATCGCCGAGAACTTCGTTTCCGGGCTGATCCTGGTGGGGGAGCGATCGATCAAGCCGGGCGACGTGCTCGAGGTGGGGGGTCAGGTGGTCCGCGTGGTCCGGATGGGCATCCGCTCCACGGTGGCCCGTACGCGCCATGACGAGGACATCATCATCCCCAACTCGAAGCTGGTGGGGGACTCGGTGAAGAACTTCACGCTCCGGGACTCGATCTACCGGATCCGCTGCAGGGTCGGCGTCGCCTACGGCTCGGACCCGCGGCACGTCATCGAAACGCTGGAGCGCGCAGCCGCGCAGCTCGAGTGGCGGCACCCGGCCCACGAGCCGCAGGCCGTGCTCACGGAGTTCGGCGACTCCGCCGTCCAGTTCGAGCTCCGCGTCTGGATCGACGACCCATGGCGCGCCACGGCCCTCGAGTCGGCGTTGAACCAGACCGTCTGGTACGCGCTCCAGGAGGGTGGGGTGGTCATCGCATTCCCGCAGCTGGACGTCCACCTGGATCGGGATCGCGCGTAGTTGGGAGCGGCCCGACCTTACGGCCTGTTCCTCGCGCCCGCGGCCGGACCGCCCGCGGCCGGACCAGGTTCCATATTCCACTTTTGCACACTCCGACCCTTCTGAGGCCACGGGTCTGCGGAGCTCACCCAGGACAGGGCATGCGTAGGACGTTGGAGACGGCTTGGTCGCTGATCCGCAGGTAGCGCGCGATCGATGCGCCGCGATGACCGGCCGCCCGCATTCGCCGGATCATGATCCTCCGAACTGCAACGGCTTCGCGACCCTTGTAAGGGCTTCGCACCATCTCGAGGTGCAGGTGAGGCGCGTGTTCCGCCAGGGTCAGTCGCGCGAGATCGGCAATTTCGGCGCCTGCGCCACTCGTCCCGCTGCTCCCGTCTCGGCCAGGATCCACGCCGTCCCGGAACAAGGGGGCATAGTAGCGCGCCCAGCAGAGATCTCCTGCCGGCGCCGGCGGAGGAATGCTGGAACGGTCCGCGGCGGCGTTGTCCGCCTCCTGCTCCCCCTGCCGATCACACTGGAGGCGCCATTCTACGCGTGCCAGGTACGCGCTGCGCAACTCTTCTACGCCAGGGGACGAGGTCACGGCGAAGAGCCTCAGGGCATCCGCAATCTGCAATGCTCCCTTCACGCGCTCCGGAATGGCGGCTCGCCCCGCATAGAAGGCATGGGAGCTCCAGGGATACCCGGATGGGTTGTTGACGAGTCGAGCTCGAATCGGATTGAGGTGGACGTAAACTACCGCCGTGCGTACGTACTCCGGATCGAGGCAGACTCGGTGTCCATAGCGACGCTCGAAGACGTGGCCCTCGAGCCCATGGCTGCGCTGGACGAGAAGTGCGGTCCTGCGCAGGAATGGCTGCATGATACGGTCGAGCGGCCACTGCCCCTGGCGCAGCACCAGGTGGAGGTGGTTCGGCATGATCGCGAACGCCAGCAGCCTCCCATCCGAGTATCCGACGGCAGTAGCCATGTAGTCCATCACGCGATTGCGGAGAGTCGGCGTCAGCCACGGCTCCCTCCCCTGCATCCGGGCGGTGAGGTGGAAAACGGCGCCAGGCATGTGGGGTCTTCGTTTTCGTCCCATGACCCCGACAATGACGGTGGTATCGGGGCACCGGAATGGTGAAACCGGTCAGATATGGAATATGGAACCAGGTCCGGTACCTCGCGCCAGGCACCCGCGCTGCCGCTGGCCTTGGCGGTATGGCGTCGCCATCTTCGGAGGCACTCCGTCACCGACTCCGAGCCTAATGACCCTGCCGTCAAGGAAAGCCGACGCCTCCGCGCCCGTATCTGCGGTGCCCAGATTTCGGGTGACGCACGGCGTGGGGCGGCGCTACGGGGCGGCGATCCTGCTGGCCGCTGCGGCTCTGGGCCTGACCCTGGCGTTCGAGTCGGTGATCCAACCTACGATCTTCTTGCTCTTCTTCCCGGCCGTTGCGGTCAGCGCCTGGTACGGTGGGCGGGGCCCCGCGGTGGTCACCAGCCTGCTGGCCGTCCTGGTGGCGAACTACTACCTGATCCCCCCGACGCACTCGCTCGACGTCGCCCAGCCACTGGCGCTGGCCCGGCTGGGAATCTTCCTGCTCGTGGCGCTCCTCATCGGCTCTCTCACCGAGTCGCTCCGCGCCCAGGTCCTGGTGCGGATCCGCGAGCAGGAGGCGCTCCTGCAGAGCGAGGCGCGCTTTCGCGCCACGTTTCAGAACGCGGCCGTGGGGATCGCCCACGTGGGGTTGGAAGGGCAGTGGCTCGGGCTGAACGACCGACTATGCGAGATCCTGGGACACCCCCGGGAGCGGCTGGTGGAGCTGTCGTGGCAGGATATCACGCACCCCGAGGACCTGAACGCAGACGAGGAGCAAGCCGCCCGTCTGTTCGCGGGCGACATCGACTCATACCGGCTCGAAAAGCGGTATAGGCGGGGCGACGGGTCCACCGTCTGGACTCAGTTGACCGGCTCCGTGGTCCGGCGCGAGGACGGCGAGCCGGACTATTTCATTGCGGTGGTGGAGGACATTTCCGCCCGGAAGGAGGCGGAGCGGCGGGCGGAAGAGCGGCAGCTGGCGCTGGAGGAGGCGAACCGGGCCAGGTCGACGTTCATGGCCACCGTGAGCCACGAGCTCCGGACCCCGCTGAACGCGGTGATCGGCTATGCGGACCTGCTCACGGAAGGGGTCCCCGAACCCATCGGGCATGGTGCCCTTCAGCAGGTCCACCGTATCCGGATGGCCGCCCGGCACCTCCTCCAGCTGATCGAGGAGGTCCTGACTTTCTCCCGGCTCGAAGCGGGCCGGGAGCGGGTGAATGTCGAAGAAATCGAGATCTCGCGCCTGATCGAGGAGGTCCGAGCTGTGGCGGAGCCGCTGGCCGCCCACGCCGGCCTTGCATTCGCCATCGAAGTGCCCGCCGATGTCCAGGCCCTTCGTACCGACCCACGCAAGCTGCGCCAGGTGCTGCTGAACCTCCTCGGCAACGCCATCAAGTTCACGGACGAAGGCGACGTGCGACTGGCGGTCGCTCAGGAGGGATCCGAGGTTCGGTTCGTCGTCTCCGATACCGGGATCGGGATCTCCGAGGCCGACCTCGAACAACTCTGCGATCCGTTCTGGCAGGCGGACGGCAGCCACACCCGGCAGGCGCAGGGCTCGGGGCTCGGCCTTACCATCTCGGAGCGATTCGCGCAGTTGTTGGGCGGGACCCTGGAAGTCGTGAGCGAGGTGGGCGCGGGCAGCACATTTACGCTGCGCGTACCGCTGGCACCACCCTCCTCCGGGGAAGACGCCTCCCTTCCCATGGAAATTTAGCCGACTCCGCACATCCGGCCTCGAGCCCCGCTGCGGCCACCCGCTATGGTCCTGCAGCTTCCAAGCCCGCGGCCGCGGTGAGCAGCTCGTGGAGCCGGTGAACGAAGCGTCCGACCGGCGCCCCATCGGTGACGCCGTGGTCGAAAACGATGGTCAGAGCGAGTATGTCCCGGTCGCCTGCTGTCGTACTCCGGCGCGCGATCCCGCCGACGCCGATCGCCAGCGGGTGGAGGCCCGACGGGATCCCCCAAGCCAGAATGCCGGGACTGGACATTCCAATCGAAGTCACGACCACTGTTCCCATGGTCCGCTTGATCCGGAGCGGGCTCCGGAGAAACCACTTCCAGTACAGCAGGTCCCGCAGCAGAGCCGGCACGCGGAAGAAGATCGCCTGTATGCGGGCGGGGACAGCCCTCTCAATGGAAGCCGATCCGGACGCCACATCCGCCTCCTGCGCCCGGCGGATTTCCTGGTGGATCTCTATTGGGTCCTTGCAGTCCGCATTGCGAACCACGAACGGCATCGGCAGGGTTTCACTGTCCCCGGGGCCTCCGACTTTCCTCTCGATGAGGACCGATACGTCTACTTCATTGAATATGGCGATTCGCCGCCTCCCCAATCGGATGGAGTGCACCCGGGGGTGCTCCCCCGCAGCCCGGCCAACACAGCTGATCACCCAGGCCGTGAAGCCGAGGTTTCCGCCGGTCCGGCGACGGAAATCGCGGATCCTCTCGCGCGCCTCCGTTACGTCCACTTCGAGGAGGATCGGGATCTCCGGCCGCTTCCTGGCGAGTCGAAGCCAGTCAATTGTGGCGTTCCGCTCGGGTCGAAAGGGCACGAGCCGATACCCATCCGCGCGGCCATGTCGCGCCCCCTGCGGGTCCGCAGGAGCATTCGGTGCCTCCTCCAGCCAATCCGTAGCCATTTTGCCCTCCGGGCAAGGGGAACCAAACCCCGCCGGCCTCAGGATTCGACTGCTCAGGAATTCGTGGGGTCCGTAACGTAGATCTCCGCGCCCGACTCCCGGAACTCCCTGGACTTCTCCTCCATGCCAGCCGCCACCGCGGCGTCCCGGATGTCCTGCGAAATCCGCATGGAGCAGAACTTCGGCCCGCACATGGAGCAGAAATGGGCCACCTTGGCGCCATCCGCCGGCAGCGTCTCATCGTGGTACTTCAGCGCAGTGACCGGATCCAGCGCCAGGTTGAACTGGTCGCGCCAGCGGAACTCGAATCGGGCTTTGCTCAGGGCGTCGTCCCACTCCTGGGCGCGGGGGTGGCCCTTGGCGAGGTCGGCGGCGTGGGCGGCGATCTTGTACGTGATGACGCCCTGCTTCACGTCGTCCCGATCGGGCAGCCCCAGGTGCTCCTTGGGGGTCACGTAGCAGAGCATGGCGGTGCCGTACCAGCCGATCTGCGCAGCGCCGATGGCACTGGTGATGTGGTCGTAGCCGGGCGCGATGTCGGTGGTGAGGGGCCCGAGCGTGTAGAACGGGGCCTCGTCGCACCACTCCAGTTGCTTGTCCATGTTCTCCTGGATCATGTGCATGGGCACGTGGCCGGGTCCCTCGTTCATGACCTGGACGCCATACTCCCATGCGATCTTCGTCAGCTCCCCCTGGGTCCGGAGCTCGGCGAACTGCGCCTCGTCGTTGGCGTCCGCGATGGAGCCGGGTCGGAGCCCGTCGCCCAGGGAGAAGGCGACGTCGTACTGCCGCATGATCTCGCAGATCTCGCGGAACCGGGTGTAAAGGAAGCTCTCCTGGTGGTGGGCGAGACACCATTTGGCGATGATGGACCCGCCGCGGGAGACGATGCCGGTCATGCGGTCGGCGGTCATGGGGATGTACCGGAGGAGCACGCCGGCGTGGACGGTGAAGTAGTCCACCCCCTGCTCCGCCTGCTCGATCAGCGTGTCGCGATAGACCTCCCAGGTCAGGTCCTCGGGCACGCCGTTCACCTTCTCCAGCGCCTGGTAGATCGGCACCGTGCCGATAGGGACGGGGCTGTTTCGCAGGATCCACTGCCGCGTCTCGTGGATGTTCTTGCCGGTGCTCAGGTCCATCACGGTGTCGGCACCCCAGAGCGTCGCCCACCGCAGCTTGTCGGTCTCCTCTTCGATGCTGCTCGTGACCGCACTGTTCCCGATATTGGCGTTGATCTTCACCTTGAACGCCCGCCCGATAATCATGGGCTCGAGCTCCGGGTGGTTGATGTTCGCCGGGATGATCGCGCGCCCGCGTGCGACCTCGCTCCGGATCAGCTCCGCGTCGAAACCCTCCCGGATCGCGATGTACTCCATCTCCGGCGTGACCTTACCCGCGCGCGCGAGCTCCATCTGCGTGATCGGGCCGCCGCTGGAGCGGATGGGACGATTGCGGAGCGACTCCGGCACCAGATCCCCGAACTCCCGACCGGCGAACGGGCTCGGCGACGCTTCCACTCCCCGCGCAGCGATCCACTCACCACGCACGCTCGGCACGCCGCGGCGTGGGTCCGCGGCGAGCGGGCCCGCCGTGTCGTAGACCCGGAGCGGCGGCTCACCACCGGAAAGGCGAATCTCGCGGAACGGGACCCGGATGCCCCCATTCCCCTCTTCGTACACGCGGAACGAGCCGGGAAACGCCTCGCCGTAGTCTCCCCCCGGCGCGATCGGCAGCCCCGCGGCGGGATCAGGGATGGAGGGCGCCGGGCCGTTCGAAGGCTGGGTGCCGAGCGCGGTACGGGGATCCGTGGTGGCCATTCGTCGCTCCTTCGGGGCTTGGCGTAGCCGGCAGGGAGGAGCGGGGTCGGTCCGATCGATCTCTTCGGAAAGCCCGCCTCCCTACGCCGGTGTCAGCCGGATCAGGTTCCAAGGGACTCTCTCAACCCGTCCGCGGCGACGCGGGGGTACCCCTGGCGGTCACCCCTGAGGCTATCGGAGCGGGGGTCTCCGGTCAAGATGGGGGCTCGCTTCGCTCGCGGGGCGGGCAGCCGCTACTGCGGCGCAGGGGGCTACGCTGCCCGGCGCGGAGGGGGGGCGCTGCCCGGCGCGGGGGGCCGCCTCTCGACGGCGCAGGCGTCCCATCGAGCCATGGAGTCGCCCCGTACCTTGGATGATCCTGGGTTCGAAGGGTCGGCATGCGCCCAATCAAACCCAGGAGGTAGCTATGACCAAGTTCATGATGGCAATGGCAGTCGGCGCAAGTGCGCTGGCGTTCGCCCCGCGGCCCGTGGCCGCGGCAGGATGCACGGATGACTACCACAAGTGTCTGAACGACACCTGGTATTACACCGGAGTCTCTCAGACCATGGCCGATGTGGAGTGCTTCGCCTCGTACGCCGGGTGCGTGCGGGACAAGTTCCTTCGCCAGTAATCCTCTGATCGTGGAGTAAATCCCATGCGCACGCCGATCCTTCTCCTCCTGCCGCTCTGCCTCGCCTGTGGTGAGGCCGCTGGTGCGGCTCCTGCGCTGATCAATGGGTTCCGCGAGCACGCGGCGCCCCTGGTCTGCGACCCGGTCGATCTCGGCATGGAGCCGGCGGCCACGGAGATCCGACTGTCGTCGGACTCCACGTGGATACTGCTGGACGGGCCTCAGCTCCAGCTGCTCTCGTTCGACGACTCTTTCCGACTGCTCGACCGCACGCCCCTCCCGGCCACGGGACCCGGCGCGGCGGTGCACGCCGTGAGCGCGACCCTCCTCGGCGACACCGCAGTCGCGGTGGCGGCGCGGGGCGGGCTCCAGCTCGTCGTGTTGTCGCGCGATGGGTCCTTCCGCGCCAGCACGCCACTCGACTTCATTCCGAACGCGCTCGCGGGCACGCCCGCGGGCGAGATCCTGGTGACCCCGCTCCCGTTCGGGACCAAGCCACCCACCCTGCTCATGCGGTACTCCGGTGGGGAGTGGGAGACGCTGCCCGTGCCCCGGCGGTCATACGTGGACATGAGCATCAACGCCCTCGGCAACTCGACCCTGGTGGAGGTGTTCCCGGATGGTCGGGCGCTGGTGATGCACCAGTTCCTGCGGCCGAGGGCGTTCATCGTTTCCCCCGACGGGGAGGTCGAGGAGCCGTCGGCACCCACGCCGGACGGGACCCGGGATCACGTGGATTTTGTTCCGAGCTCGCCGATCACGTCGGACCAGATGGAGCGGACGCTCGTGCCGGCCATCGCACTGTCTATCGACCCACGCAGTTCCGAGGTGTACGTGATGACGCGGTCCGGCACCACAGTGGGCGGGCGTCCGGAGCGTGCGATCCTGAGGCTGTCGGAGCGACTGGAATTCATCGAGGGCTTCACGCTTCCGATCCCCGCCGCGGGCATGGTCTACCTGCCGCGCCGCCACGGGGCGCTGGTCGTGGACGACGTGGACCGGTTCCACCTGTGCGCGTTCCCGCAGTCCGGTGGCCCGGCGTGATCCGTCTCGAGAGCGTGACCGTGGCGCGCGGTGCCAATCCGGTCGTCGAGGATCTCGACATGGACGTGGCGCCAGGACGCGTGTTCTGGGTCCTCGGTCCAAACGGCGCGGGGAAGACCAGCCTGCTTCGGGTCATTGCGGGTCTCGACTCGCCACGCCGGGGTCGGGTGATCCGTATGGGAGACCGGCTGCGCTACTTCCAGAGCGAGATGGCGCTCCCTCCAACGTCCACCGTCGGGAGCTGGGAGCGGCTGCTGCGGCGTCTCGCCCGCGGATCGGGCGCTGCTTCTCCAACGCCCCTCTGGCCCGATGTGAAGTCGCACAGAAGGATCGGCCGACTCTCGACCGGTCAACGCAAGCGGCTGCTGCTGGACGCGATCCTGCGCCAACCGGGACCACTCGTGCTCGACGAGCCGTTCGAGCACCTCTCGCCGGACGCGAAGAGCGCACTGCGCGACCTGCTGCGCGACCGAGCCCGCCGGGAGGAAGTGGTCGTGGCCACCAACCAGCGCTCGTCGCTCTACCCGGAGATGGCCGGCGTGCACCTCGAAGGGGGCGTGGCCGCTCCGCTGAACGTCGCCCCCGACGCGTCCGGCTCGTGATCCCGGGCGCCCGCGGACTCGGACGTGGCCTGTGGCTCGGGCGGTACACGGCCGCGGCCAACCTCGGCCGCTGGCTGACGCGCGGCGGCCTGATAGCGGGTGCCGGCGTCATGGCACTCGGGTGCGCGCTGTCTCTCCAGCGAGGGAGGGGCTGGACCTTCGACGCGGACATCGGGCTCATGGGCTTCTTCATCATGGCGCTCTTCGCGGCTCGATCCGGCCAGGAAGAGCAGCGAGAGCTCGGCCTCGACACGTTCCTCCGCCACAACCTCGTCTCGCCGGTGGAGCACGCGTTCGGGCTGCTGGTCGCCCTCGTCGCCACCTGGCTCACCGTCTGTGCCGCGGCCTTCCTCGCGATCCTGGCGGTGACCGCCGGCGACGTCGCGACGGCCGCGTGGTACACGACGGCGTGGGGTCTCAGACTCCTCGTCCTGCTCGGGTTCGTACCGCTCGTGGAGTCCATGGCCAGCCTCCGGCTCCCGCTGATCCTGCCGGTCTTTGCCTACTGGGGGTTGGCCATGGCCCTCGTGATCGCCCTGCCGGAGGACGACGCCATCGCGCTGTTCATCCCGGTAGAGCACGGGGACTGGGGCGCGCTCGCCCGACTCGCGCTGCAGGGAGTCCTCTCCTTCGCGGCCACCTCCTCGCTGTTCCTCGCACTGTCCGTGGCCGGATCCCGGCTCCGGCTGCGGCTCCAGCAAATGGTCCCGTTCCGCCATTGAGGTGCCCCGTACCCGGGGCAATCATGGGGGTGAGTCGCGGGACACGGACCCATACCCGGAGGACATCATGTGGACAGGGAAGCTGAGCGCGGTCTCTCTCATCTTCGGTCTGACGCTTACTCTGCTGGCGGTGCCGGACACAGCCGCGGCGGCGGACTGCGGTGGCGGCTATATCGCGTGTCTGAACGACGCGGGCGCGATCGGCAGCTCCGACGCGCTGCACGAGAGCGAGTGCTACGGCCGCTACTGGACCTGCGTCATGCGACAGATCCGGACGTACTGAGCCGGCCCGGATCGACGGGAGCGTGGCGGTCGGCCGTCGGCATGGCCGCCGCAGCCCGCTCAGCGAGCGCGGTGATCGTGAGCGATGGGTTTACGCCCGGGTTGGCGGAAACCGCCGACCCATCGATGACATAGAGCCCCGGGTAATTCCAGACCTGGTGGGACGCATCGATGACTCCGGACTCCGGCCCATCTCCCATAACGCAGCCGCCGAGGATGTGTGCGGTCGTGGGGATGCCGGTGAGCGTCTCCGTGACGAAGCTCACCGGGTAGCCGCCGGTCAGCTCGGCCACCTGCTCACCCAGCGCCGTGGCCGCCGGAATGGACGCCCGGGGTGCCGACCCGCGGGAGACGCGGGTCGTGAGCCCGCCCCGGCCCCTGCGGGCGCGGGTGGTCAGCCGGAGGTGGCTGTCATCCGTGCTCATGTAGAGGAGGATCAGCGTGTGCCGGGCCCAGTCGCGCACCAGCCACGCACGGGCGGTGCGGACGGGATGGCGCAGAACTCTTTTCGTGGCCGCGGCCAGCCTCTGCCGGAGCGTGTCGCCCGGGGCGTGGGGCGCCTGGAGCAGGCGCAGCACTCCGGAGCCCGCTGGGTAGCGGACGGGCTCCAGCGTCGAGCCATCGTGGGCCATGATGGACGTGATGGCGACGCCCTCGGACATATCGCGGTCCGGGGCCACGATCCCCATGAGGACCTCGGAATTGGTCCGCACGAACTCCCCCAGGCGCGGGGAGAGGTCTGGCAGCCCATCGGATTCCGAACGCATGCGAAGCAGGAGCGGCACCGTGCCGAGCACACCGGCGGACAGCACCACGTTCCTGGCCTGATAGATCCGACTGGAACGGCGCCAGGGTCGTGGCCCCTCCCGCACCTCGACGGTGTACCTGTGCGGACCAATGGCTGTGCTTCCGCGCTCGGTTCCGCCGCGGCGCACCGCCGTCACCTCGGTCTGCGTACGGACCTCCAGCCCCTGACGCTCAGCCAGCCAGAGGTAGTTGCGGTCCAGTGTGTTCTTGGCGCCGTGGCGACACCCAACCATGCACCCGCCGCAGTGGGTGCAGCCGGTCCGGGCGGGGCCGCCCCCATCGAAATAGGGATCGGGCACCGTCTCATCCGGCTCTCCAAAATGGACGCCGACCGTAGTGGGCACGTGCTCCGACTCGAGTCCCCGTGACCGCGCCACCTGGCGGAGGAGCGTGTCGGCATACGAGTCGAAGGGGACCCGCGCGGCGCCCAGCATACGGAGGGCTGTGTCGTAGTGGGGGCTCAGCTCGTGTTCCCAGTCGCCGAGGTGTCCCCAGGATGGTGCACGAAAGAAGGCATCTCCCGGGCGCTGGAGCACCCCCGCATAGACCAGGGAGCCACCTCCCAGCCCCACCCCTGACAGAGCGGTGATGTGCCGCAGGAAGGTCATCCGGAACGGCCCCCGCAGGCCGAGCGTCGGGAGCCAGAACCATCGGCGAAGATTCCAGGTGCTCTTCGCGAAGTCCCCCGGGGCGTACCGCCGCCCCTGCTCGAGGAGCAGGACGCGGTGCCCCTTCTCCACGAGCCGGAGCGCGGCGACGCTTCCGCCGAACCCGGAGCCCACGATGATGTAGTCCCAGTCCGTTCGCATTGGCGGACGCTTCCGGCTTTGAAGGTGGGTGGGGGCTGCGGAGGACGGCCGTCGCGGCACCCGGGTGTACCTCATAATACGACCGCCGGCTCCGCTCACGCGACCTTCGCGATTCCTCCACAGGTGATCAATGCGCGTCCGGGGGCAACCGAGAGCGTGGCAGAACGAACGGACACGGCGTTAGCTTGCGTATCAGGCCGTTTCGGACGGGGAAACGATTCTGCGGCTCGCTCCGTCTAAGAGGTGGGCATCGGATGACACCAGGGGGGCTGGGATCGTGAGTTCAGGCGGGTTCTTCTTCGAGCTTCGACGGCGCCGGGTCTGGCGCGTGGCCGGCGCCTACGCCTTAGTGGTGTGGATGGTGGTCGAGGTCGTGCTGGAGACCGGCCCAGTCCTCGGCCTCCCGGAGTGGGTGTCCCGTACGGTGGTCATCCTCGCCTTCCTCGGGTTCCCCATCACGCTGGTGCTGGCGTGGGTCTTCGATCTGACCGCGCACGGGGTCGTCCGTACGCCCTCCATGGGCGTGGGAGCCGCCGAAGACACGCGCGGGCCACCGGCGATTCACACCGCCCCGGGGGACCGGGCTCGCCTGGCCGGCGTGTTCGGGGCCGGCATGGTCGTCGCCCTCGTCGGCTTCGGCGCCTATGCGGCCATCCAGCCGACCCCTCTGATCCGCCCCGAGACGATCCAGGCCATCGCCGTCCTGCCGCTCTCGGACCTCAGCCCCGCGGGCGACCAGGCATACTTCACCAACGGGATCACCGAGGAGCTGATCAACCGGCTCGCGCGCGTCCCGGAGCTACGCGTCGTCGGCCGGACGTCGGCGTTCGCGCTGCGTGAGCAGGGCGCCGGGCTCTCGGAAATCGCCCGGCAGCTGCGGGTGGACGCCGTTGTGGAAGGAAGCGTTCGTCGCAGCGGTGACCGGCTGCGCGTCAACGTGGAGCTCGTGGATGCCACCACAGGGTTCCAGATCTGGTCGGAGAGCTACGACCGGACCGTGGAAGACATCTTCGCGATCCAGGACGAGATCTCCGGCGCCATCGTGGACGCCCTCCGGGTCCAGCTAACGCCGGGCGCATCGCGCCACCGGGCGGGCACCGAGAGCGTGCGCGCCCACGACGCGTACCTGCTGGGGCTCAGCCGCTGGCACGCGCGCTCGGAGGAGGACCTGCTGCAGGCACTCGAGTACTTCGGCCAGGCCATCGAGGAGGACCCGGCGTACGCACCGGCCCGATCGGGTCTGGCACTCACCTACGCCGTCCTTCCCTGGTACAGCGACATGCCGTCGGAGCTGGCGGCCGACCGCGGCCTCGATGCTGCCGCCCGCGCGCTGGCTCTCGATGCCCAGAACGCCGAGGCCCACGCGGCCATCGGTCAGATCGCCCAGGCGCTGGAGTGGGACCTACCGGCCGCGGAGATGGCCTACCGTCGGGCGCTGGAGGCGCAGCCGAGCTACGCCACGGGGCACCAGTGGTACGCCGAGACGCTCCTGCTCATGGGCCGGCTCCAGGAGGCGCGACAAGAGATCGCTACGGCCATGTCCATCGACCCGCTGTCGGTCGCCGGGCAGTACATCCAGGCCTACATCGAGATCGCCCGCCGCGACCTGGACGCCGCCGTCGCCGCGTATCAGCGACTCATCCAGACCAACCCCGGGTACGTCCTGGCCCACGTGGCTCTCCTCGATCTCTGCCTTGCGGCAGATTGCCACGACCTCGCCGAATCCGCGGCGCGCGAGGCCTATACGCCCGATGTGGCCGCCGCGCTCCAGGAAGTGATCGCCGCGGACCGCGCCGCGTACGACCAGAGCGACGATCGCGACGCCCTGCGCGCGTCGGCTCTGGCGCGCCTCCAGTCCCTCAATGGCGAGGTCGCACCCGCGCACCTGGCGCTGTTCCACGCGGCACTCGGAGATACGAACGTCGCGCTGGACCGGCTGGAGCAGGCATACGCGGAGGGGGAGGACCCGAGCCTCCTCTTTGCCCTGGTCCACCCCCTGTTCGATCGCATGCGCCGCGAGCCCCGCTTCGTCGCCATAACGCGGAACCTCGGCGTCGAGGCGCCGCTGGCGCGCTGAGGCCGTCCGCTACGCCATCGCCGTACCCGTGTGCTCGGTCGACACGGGAGCCACCGTCTCCATGTATCCCCACGCCGGCACGCCCACGTCCACCGCCAGTGGACGGTAGAGGAACATCGGCAGAGCACTGCCCCGGACCACGCTCTCGGCTACGCTCCCCAGGATCAGCCGCCTCAGTCCGCCACGACCGTGCGTCGCCATTGCGACCACGTCCACATCGCCGCGCCGTGCCTCCTCCACGATCCCGGCCGCCGCGTTCCCCTTCTCCACCACCCGCACATCCACGGCCCCAAACTCCTCGCCGATCTCGCTCCGCACTTTCCGGAGGAAACGCTCCGCCGACTCCGCCGACCGCTCACCAGGCCGCAGCAGCCGCACGAGCCCGTTGTGACGGGTCACGACCTCCAGCAGCGACAGTCGCGCCGACGTGGCACGGGCGAAGTGGAGCGCGGCCTTGATCACCTCGCAGGAGAATGGAGACCCGTCCAGTGTGATGAGCATCCGGCCCAGCGGCGGAAGCGCCTGCCCCGCCCGGACCAGCAGGACCGGTACCCCACCCCCCGCGAGCAGCTCCCGAACGGAGACCGGCAGCCCGTCCAGGTGCGCATCTCGCACCGCCGCCACCACCAGCACCCGCTCCCCCTCATCGTGCAGGCGCTGCGACACCGGAGCATGCACCACGCGACTGGTCACGGTCACGCCGGGCTCCGAGTCGGCCACTGTCTCCGCCAGCCGATTCAGCCACTCCACCTCGTGCTCTTCCGCCTCGCGGTCCCGGTCATCCCACGCCTCCACCAGGCCCTGGTAGCGGAACTGGGGCAACCCCTCGAGCTCTGCGGGTGCCTCCTGCGGGTGATGGACGTGGAGCAGCGTCAGCGCGCATCCGAGCATTCGGGCCAGGGGACGCGCGGCGGCCACGGCATCCATGCCGTCGCCCTCGTCGATGGGTACGATGATCCGGTCGTACATGCGGCCTCCTTCATGGCGGGGACTGGCGGGAGCAGATCTCTCCAATTGCAACGTGCACTTCGGCAGGCCCGTTCGTCTGTCGGATTTTGCTTGATTCTCGGGTGGGGCCTTCGCCGACACAGGCATCGCATTGCCGCGCGGCGCGTCTAAGACACGTCCGACGGTTGCGGGTTCACCGCGCCGGCAATACCCTCCCGCCATGCCCACGCCTGCGGTCGAGGATTACCTCAAGACCATCTACCTGCTCACTCAGGGCGACCTGCCCGTGGGGACGTCGGCCATCGCCGAACGGCTGGGTGTCGCCCCCGGCTCCGTGACGGGGATGCTCAAGCGGCTGGGGCAGCAGGGGCTGGTCGAGCACGAGCGCTATCAGGGCGCGCGCCTCACGCAGCAGGGCGCTCGGGAGGCGATCCGGATGATCCGCCGCCATCGCATTCTCGAGCTCTTCCTCGTGGAGGTCCTCGGCTACACCTGGGATCAGGTCCATTCGGAGGCGGAGCGCCTGGAGCACGCGGCGTCGGACGAGCTCGTCAACCGTATGGCCGCGGCTCTCGGGGACCCTGACTCCGACCCTCACGGACATCCGATCCCCGGACCCACCGGGCAGTTCCGGAGCCGACCGCTCCCCACGCTTGCCGACCTGGAGCCGGGTCGGTCTGCGACCCTGCGACGGGTGAGCGACGAGGACCCCGAGGCGCTCCGCTACCTCGCCCGCCTGAACCTGGTCCCCGGCGTGCACATCGAGGTGCTGGAGCGGACCCCCTTCGACGGGCCGCTCCGGATCCGCGTCGCGGAGACGGAGGAGATGGTGGGACTGGAGCTCGCGCGACGACTGCGGGTCGAGCCCTCCGACGAATGAGCCGGGACGACCGGGACGCGCGGGTCGTCTTCACGATCGGCCATTCCACCCGCACCATCAATGAGCTGACCGACCTGCTCACTCGCAACGGCGTCCAGCGTCTCGTGGACGTTCGACGGTTCCCGGGCTCCCGCCGGCACCCGCACTTCAACCGGGAAGCGCTCGCCGGGAGCCTGGCCGACGCTGGCATCGTCTACCGCCACGCCCCCGAGCTCGGCGGCCGCCGCGGCGCTCCCGACCCGGCCTCCCCCAACACCGGCTGGCGCAACGCCAGCTTCCGGGCGTACGCCGATCACCTGGGCACACCAGAGTTCCGCGAGGCGCTGGAGACGCTGCTGGAAGACGCGGTGCGGGGGCCGGTAGCGATCATGTGTGCGGAGGCCGTCCCCTGGCGCTGTCATCGTCAGCTCATCTCGGATGCCCTGGTCGCCCGGGGCCACCCGGTCCTCCACATCCTGTCCGAGGCCGAGCCGCGACCGCATGAGCTGAACGAGATGGCCCGGACCGACCCGGAGGGTGGCGTCACCTACCCGGGGGCGGCGCCGGAGCAGCGGGAGCTTTTCGGCGGAAGCTGACGGCGGCCGACCTCCCGACCGCCGATCACGGCGGGGCTCCTACAGGCTGGCGCCCGTGAGCGCGCGGTAGCTCTTGAGGTGGCGGAGCGCCGACATCCGATCGCCACGCTGCTCGTACAGGCGAGAGAGGTTGTAGTGTGCATCGGCGAACCCCGCATCCGCCGCGAGCGCGGCCGTGTAGGCGTCCTGGGCGGCGCGGCAACGACCCAGGTCCTCCAGCGCGAGCCCCAGGTTGAACGCCGCCGTGGGGGCGTCGCCACCGGCAGCCGCGAGCGCCCGCCGGTAGTGGACCACCGCCGCCTCCAGCTCGCCGTCCTCCTGGAGCAGGCGCCCCAGGTTGATGAGCGCGTCCACGTGCAGGGGGTCCAGCTCCAGTACCTTCCCGTACGCGGCCCGCGCCTGCGTGGGGGCATGGCCCTCGAGCTCGATCCCGCGATCGAGCCAGTCTCCGGGTGATTCGTTCGACCGCTCCGCGTCGGCGACCGCCGCCCGGTCGAGCGGCTCCACCTGCGCCGCCAGCTCGGCCACGTCGAAGACCATTCGGAGCTGCTCGGACCCCGCCTGCCAAGCACGTCCCTCGTCGTGGACCACTACGTTCTCGCCCTCTGCGGCGATGCGGACCTCGGTCAGGCTGCGGTCGTCGGGGAGCTGACCCTTCAGGCGCCGAAGCGCGCGAAGGATCCGGCGCTGGGGGACCTCCGCATCCAGAAGCTCCTTGGCCGTACGGAGCAGGACGAGGTCCTGGAACGAGAAGTAATATCGGTTGTTCGGACCTCTCTCGGGGTCGAGGACCCCGGACCGGCCGTATTGCCGGCTGTAGCGGGGAGCGAGCCCGATCAGGCTCTCCACGTCACCGGTCGTGTACCCTTTCATGCGGTGCTTCCCGGCACGGGCGCGGCTCAACCCGACGCGCCGCCCGCCCTCTTCTTCGGCTTCTTCTGCGACGACGCGCCCGAGCGCTTCGCCGGCTTCCGCTCTGCCCCACTACCCTCGTTCAGACTCGCCTTGAGCGCCTCCATCAGATCGATGATCTGCGTTTGCGGCTCCTCCGCCGCGCTCACCGTGATATCCTCACCCTCGACCTTCTTCTGGATCAGCTCCAGCACCCGGTCCCGCACCTCGTCCGTGTACTTCTCCGGCGCGAAATCCTTCGACGCGATCTGGCCGATCAGCTGCTTCGCCAGCTCCAGCTCCTGCTCCTTCACCTCCGCGTCGCCCATGGGGACCTCCTCGAACGGCCGGATCTCATCCGCGTAGCGCAGCTGCTCCATGATCACGCCGTCCTCCTTCGGCGTCAGCAGAACCAGGTACTGCTTCCCCCGCGCCGCATACCGCCCGAGCGCCGACAGCCCCGTCTCCCGCATCGCCCGCGAAAGCAGCCGGTACGCCCGGTCGCCTCCCTTGTCGGGACCGAGGTAGTATACCTTGTCGATATACTCACGGCCCACCTTATCGCGCGGCACGAACTCCTCGATCTCGATGGAGTTGTCGCTCTTCGCCTCCAGCGTTTTCAGCTCCTCGGCGGTGAACGTGACATAGCGGTCCTTGGCGAACTCGTACCCCTTCACGAG
The DNA here is from genome assembly GCA_963783305.1 of uncultured Gemmatimonadales bacterium. Lineage (GTDB taxonomy): Bacteria > Gemmatimonadota > Gemmatimonadetes > Longimicrobiales > RSA9 > JAWVYT01. Next base: position 265,536 of record CAWAMW010000002.1, read on the forward strand.
CGACGACCGCTCCACCACCTCACCGTCCGACGCCCGGATGTACTGGTACTTCACGCGCGACCCGCTCTCCGGGTCGATCATGTTGAACGATACGCCCGACGAACTGTCCGCCGCCGTGTAGAGCTTGCACGGGACGGTTACCAGCCCGAAGGAGATGGTGGCGTTGCCGATCGATCGTGGAGTCATAATCTGGGAATATTCCCGGGACAGCCACCGGAGGTCAATGGTCGCATCGCCCGAACGAGATCACACGTCGGTGGTGCGCATGCATCCGCTGTACTCGGATTTAGCGCCGAGTGACTCCCGTTCGGCGGACCCATGAGCGGGAGTTGACGGCACAGTTGCGCACCCCTGTCTTCCGCCGCAACAATCCCCCATGTCCCGACCGCGCACCGACCTCTCCGACTACCACCGCAAACGCTCCTTCGACCGCACCCCCGAGCCGGGCGGCGGCGGAGTGGGCCGCAGCGAGGCGGTCGGCGGAACCTCGGGATCCGATGGTCTCTTCGTCGTCCAGAAGCACGCGGCCACGCGCACCCATTACGACCTTCGCCTCGAGCTCGACGGCGTGCTGAAGTCCTGGGCCGTGCCGAAGACGCCGTCGTACGATCAGGCGGACAAGAGGGTGGCGATCATGGTGGAGGACCACCCGGTGGAGTACGCGCGCTTCGAGGGTGTGATCCCATCCGGCAACTACGGTGCGGGCCCGGTGATCGTATGGGACCGGGGCCTCTGGATCCCGCTGGAGGATCCCCACGAGGGATTCGAGAAAGGCAAGCTCCTGTTCGAGCTGCGCGGCTACAAGCTGCGCGGACGCTGGACGCTGGTGAAGATCCGGGACCGGGACAGCGACGCGGATAATACGTGGCTTTTGATCAAGGAGCGGGACCCGCTGGAAGGGCCGGGTCGCGACATCCCCAATGGCTCCATCCTGTCCGGCCTGACCGTGGAGCAGCTGGGGGAGGGTTACGACCCCGCGGACGACGTGCGCGCCGCCCTCGCCGCGCTCGAGGATGGAGCGATCGAGATCCCCACGTGGATCGGCGACCCGGCCTCGCTCCGACCCATGCTCGCCGAACCCCGGAAGCGGGCGTTCGACCGCGACGGCTGGGTCTTCGAGCTCAAGTACGATGGCTACAGGATCATCGCGACGGTGCGAGAGGGCGCTGCGGCGCTGTTCACGCGGAACGGAAACGACATCACGACCTCGTTTCCCGACGTGGTTGCAGCCCTCGAAGCCCTGCCGTTCAGCGATTTCGTGGGGGACGGTGAGGTGGTGGTGCATGATGATCAGGGGCTGCCGAACTTTCAGCGGCTCCAGAAGCGCGCGCGGCTGAGCCGCCCCCTCGACATCCACCACGCGACCACTACTCTGCCGGCCACCCTCTACCTCTTCGATCTGCTCGCGTTCGAAGACCACGACCTCCGGCCGCTCCACCTCCTCCACCGGAAGGACCTCCTCCGACGCATCGTCCCGCCGGCCGGCGCGCTCCGCTACTCCGAACACGTACCGGACCGCGGCGCCGAACTCTACCAGCGCGTCGTCGCCATGGGGCTCGAGGGGGTCGTGGCGAAGAGGGCCGACTCGCCCTACCGCGCCGGCCGCTCCAGCGACTGGCTCAAGGTCCGGGCGGATCTCGTGGACGATTTCGTGGTGGTCGGCTGGACCGATCCCGCCGGCGGCCGCACGGGCTTCGGCGCGCTGCACCTGGCCGCATACCACCATGGCACCCTCACCTACGCCGGGCGCGCCGGCAGCGGCTTCAGCGATGATCAGCTGGCCGCAACCCACACGGTCCTGCTCCAGGCGGAGACGACGGAGGCGGCCGCCACCGGCTCCCCCACCGGCCGCGGCCACCACTGGGTTGACCCCATACGGGCAGGGCTGGTAGCGGAGGTCCGCTACAAGGAATGGACGGAGGAAGGCAACCTGCGCCAGCCCGTGTTCCTCCGGTTCCGGGACGACAAGACGCTCGCCGAGTGCGTGAAGCGGGCTCCCGCCGACGATCTTCCGCTTCCAGCCAGGGGGCCGGGAGGGGCCGAGCACGGTCCCGCCCAGGGCGCCGCGCCCGCCGGTGAGGCCGCTCCCGCGGCCGGCCGAGTACGGCGCGAGGTACGCATCACCAACCCGACCAAGGTCTTCTGGCCCGATTCGGGATACACCAAGGGCGACCTGGTGGAGTACTACGACGCCATCGCCGACTGGCTCCTGCCGTACCTCCGCGACCGGCCGCTGGTACTCACGCGATTCCCGGACGGCATCCACGGCAAGTCATTCTACCAGAAGGATATGCCGGAATGGGCACCCGACTGGATCCGCACCGAGACCGTGTGGAGTGACGGTTCGGAGCGGGAGCTGCGCTACGTCATCTGCGACAACGTGGAGACGCTTCTGTGGGTGGCCAATTCCGCGTCGATCCCCCTCCACGTGTGGCACAGCCACATTGGCTCGCTGGAGACCCCCGACTGGTGCGTGCTCGACCTGGATCCCAAGGATGCACCGTTCGACGACGTGATCCAGGTGGCGCGGGCGCTGCACGAGCTCTGCGAGGACATCACGCTCCCGCACTACGTAAAGACGAGCGGGTCCTCCGGCCTCCACGTGCTCATCCCCCTCGGCCGAGCGTTCACCCACGAGCAGAGCCGGACGCTGGGGCACCTCCTCTCGCAGGTGGTGGTGGCCGAGCGGCCGGATATCGCTACGGTGGAGCGCGTCATCGATCGCCGGGGCGGCCGCGTCTACCTGGACTACCTCCAGAACGGTCACGGAAAGCTGATCGCCGCGCCCTTCAGCGCCCGCCCCAGGCCCGGCGCGCCGGTATCGGCGCCGCTCCACTGGGACGAGGTCCGCCACGGGCTCACGATCCTCGATTTCACCATCAGCAGCGCGCCGGCGCGGATGCAGGATCTGGGAGAGGACCCCATGCGCCCGGCACTCCATGAGAAGCCCGACCTGCCGGCGTCGCTCCGCCGGCTCCAGGACCGTCTGTCGAGTGCCCCCCGCAAGCCGGAGCCGAGCTCATGACCGACCGCACGCGCGAGATCGCCATCGAAGTGCCCGAGTCAGGCCGGGTGAGTGGGCTGCTCCGGCGGGCTCCAGCCACGAGAGCGGTCCTGGTGCTGGGCCATGGCGCTGGGGCCGGGATGCGCCACGCCTTCATGGAAGCCGTGGCCGACCTGCTCGCCGATCGTGGCATCGCAACGCTCCGCTACCAGTTCCCGTACATGGAGGCCGGCGGGCGGCGGCCCGACCGCGCGCCCGTGGCCCACGCCACCGTGCAGGCCGCCGTCGCCGCCGGCGTCCGCCTGGCCGCGGAGCTCTCCGGGGCGGGTGCCCCCCTTCCCGTCCTCGCCGGCGGGAAGTCGTTCGGAGGCCGGATGACATCCGGGGCCGCCGCGGAGTCGCCGCTCACGGGTGTGCAGGGCCTCGTCTTCCTCGGGTTCCCCCTCCACCCCGCCGGCCGCCCCGGCACCGACCGCGCCGGCCACCTCGCCGCCGTGGGTGTACCCATGTTCTTCGTGCAGGGCACCCGCGACCGCCTGGCCGATCTGGACCTGCTCAGACCGGTGCTCGCGGACCTGGGCCCCCGCGCCACCCTGCACGTGGTAGAGGGTGCGGATCACTCGTTCCACGTCCTGAAACGCTCGGGCCGCACCGATGCCGGGGCGCTGCTCGAGCTCGCAGACGCCGTGGAGCGGTGGAGCAGGGGTGTGGGTCGGTCCTGAGCCCCGCCGTCACACCTGGAGAAAACGCGCGGCCAGTCGCGGCCCGGTGCCCTCGTCCTCGTGCTTGAAGAAAACATAGGCCTCCCGCCACTTCTGGCTCCCCACGCGCTCCGCCCACGCCTCCACTTCTCCCACGTCGTAGTGGACCTTCCGCAGCCGCAGGTAACCCCAGTCGGCGGTGGCGACCAGCGGCGTCTCCTCGTCCTCCGTCTGCGCGATGACCAGCGCGGCGCAGTGTTCGGAGAGGGTGGCGTACACGGCGTCGTCGAGCCAGGAGCCGTGCCGGAACTCGACCGCGACTCGCATCCCGTCGGGGGTGCCGGCGAGGAAGTCGCGGAGTCGCGGGATGTCCTTCTTGAGGTTGGGGGGCAGCTGGAGCAGGATCGGACCGAGGCGCGCGCCGAGGGTGGTTGCCTGGGACCAGAAGTGCTCCAGCGGCTCGAGGGCCTCGAGCTTCAGCCGCTTGAAGTGCGTGATCTGCCGGTTGGCCTTCAGCACGAACCGGAAGGATTCCGGCACCTCTCCGCACCACTGCTCGAGGACGCCGGCCGACGGCATGCGGTACCACGTGCTGTTGATCTCGACGGCATCGAAGCGACCGGCGTAGAAGCCGAGCATGGCATCCTTCGAGATATCGTCGGGGTAGAAGCTGCCCTTCCACTCCTTGTAGGAGAAGCCGCTGGTGCCCGCCCGGACGATCACAGGGGGCCGCCGCTGTCCCGCTCGTGCGATAGCACCTAGTAAAACCGGTATCCGGGTGAGACCAGATCCGGTGGCAGGTGAGTGATGAAGAACGGGCCGTACGCCATGAGGATCAGGACGATCGCCACGATGACCCAGAACCACATGTGGTCCAGCCGGAGCTCCCAGCCGCTCCGGGCCGGGGCCGTCAGCGTCTCGGAGATGGGGATGTCCATCGGCTGCGCACCCTTCTTCCCCACCAGCGCCGTCATCACGATCACCAGGAAGAACATCACCGCGCCGATCGTCATCAGCGTGCCTCCGATCCCCGTGAGAGCGCCCGCCAGGATCCACTCGCTCTTCTCCGCCGCGTAGGCCGACTCGGCCCAGAACGTCCGTCGCGGCATCCCCTCCAGGCCGCCGGAGATCATGCCACGGGCGAAGATCAGGACGCCCACCGTATAGACCCACGACTGGGCGACGGCGATCCGGCGCCCCCAGAGCCCGCGACCGGTCAGGTACGGGATCAGCCAGTACGCGATCCCCATGAACGTCAGCGCCACGGCGCTGCCCACCGTCATGTGGAAGTGGCCGGGGATCCACGTGGTATTGTGGATCACCTGGTTCATCGTGTAGCTCGCGTTGATCAGACCGGTGATCCCGCCGAACACGAACGTGAACATGGCCAGTACCTGCGCCGCCACCGACGGGTCGCCCCACGGCAGCTTCCGGATCCAGCCGAACAGTCCCGTCCCGCCCCGATGCCGACCGCCGATCTCCAGCGACGCCACCACGCTGAACGCCGTGGCCAGGCTCGGATAGAACACCCCGAACGTCAGGATGGCGTGGAAGGCCTTCATCTTCGTGTCGATCCCGGGGTCCGTATACTGGTGGTGGAACCCGGTGGGAATGGACAGCAGGAGGAACAGGATGAAGACGACCCGGGTCAGCGAATCGCTGATCATCTTCCCCTCCACCTGCCGCGGGATCAGCGCGTACCAGGATACATACGCCGGCAGGAGCCAGGCATAGACGATGGCGTGCCCGGTCATCCAGAAGAGGGTCCGGTTGAACAGCGGGTCCACCCGCTCCAGGATGCCCAGCGACCATGGCAGCAGGAACCCGATGAACGACACCGCCACGCCGAACGACGCCAGGCACCACATGGCGTACGAAGCCACGGAGATGTGCGCGAGCAGCGGGATCCGCTCACCCGGGTGCTCCTTCTTCCAGCCCCGGAGCGTGATGAACATGTTGGCCGCGGCCACGTACGTGCTCACCACCAACAGGATCAGCCCCAGGTAGTACGTCCAGTGCGCCTGGAGCGGCGCGTAGGACGTGTACAGCACCGACGCCTGGTTGGACGCCACGGCGTAGATGACCAGGATGTTGGCCACCAGCAACAGCCAGAAGCTGCCGTGGATGAGCCCCCCGTTCAACGGCCGGTTCAGCGCCCGCGAGGTGAGCAGCGGGAGGAAGCCGTTGCTGAAGGCGAACGTCATGAACAGCACGTTCGCCACGCCGTGCGCTGTCAGCCCCTGGTAGTAGCCTCGGAGGCCCGGGAAATACGGGAGAATGTTGATCCCGGCGTAGCTCAGCGCCTGCGCGAGCCCATGGGCCACGCCCGCCGCCAGCGCGAAGTAGCCGATGTAGATGGTCCAGCGCAGCATGCGGCGGTGGCCGGCGGGGAAATCATACCCGGTCGGATCGTAAACGACGGCCGTGCTCATCCCGCCACCTCCCCTTCCACGATGACCTTACCCCACATGTTGTGATGTCCAATCCCGCAGAACTCGTGGCAGATGATCAGGTACTCACCCGCCTCATCGAACGTGTACTCCACCCGCGCCACCTGCCCCGGCAGGAGCATGACGTTGAGCCGTGTCCCCTCGACGTGGAACCCGTGGATGACATCGGCGGACGTCATCAGAAACGTCACCTCCGCGCCCACCGGAACCCGCACCTCCCCCGGTGTGAACGACCACGCCTGCCCGAGCATCACCACCTCGTACTTCCCCGGCGCCGTCTCCCGCACGCCCGGGTTGTCGAACGGCGGGATGGACCGGACCTGCAGCGGATCGATCCGCGCCACGTCGTCGGGCAGCGAGATCCCCATGGTGTAGGACGTGAGCGCCAGGGTGATCATGAAGACCACCAGCATGCCCGCCCCCACGTAGAGGAAGGCCTTCTCGTAGGTGTGGACTTTCATCGGCTCACCGGTTCAGCAGGGTGAAGTACATGATCCCCCACATGCCGGCGAGCGCCATGAGGAAGACGATCATGATGAACAGGGTGCCCGTGGTGGTGGGCTCCTCGTCCGGTGGCAGCTCGGAGGGGTCGAACTCGGCGTCGTGAGGGGGGCGCTCGGCGTCACCCTTCATGGGGGGTCTCCTGGTTGTATTGGCTGGTGCGCGGCGTCAGCGGACGTCGATACGGCGGATGGCTCGGGACAGCATGCCGAGTAACAGCAGGAAGATCAAGAGGATTGCGAGCGTGCCCAGCAGGCGTGGGGTTTCGAAGCGCCCTGCCAGGAGCTCGTTGATCGTGGTCCACAGGTAGTACACCATGGGGGCACCCACCACCACGAACGACGCAATGAAGCCGATGAGCGCTCCGGTCCGGAGTCCCGGTTCCTGCGTATCCACCTCAGCCATGCTGGCTCCCGGTCTGGGGGAATGGAAAACCGGTTCGACCATGGGTCAGGTTCAGGTCAACTCAGCTTCGGCCCTCCGGCCGGTCACCGCAACCCACTGCTCGCCGTCCAGGCGCAGCATGGTCCACACATTGATGGTGTCGCACGCGGGGCAGTGGGCGTGGGTGTCATCGATGATTTCGAGCTCCTGCACGCGCTCGCACGCTTCGCACACCGCCCGCACCGTCTCCAGCCGCTCCGGAGCCATACCGCTCCGGGCGAGACGCACGCCCATGACCACGCGGGGGAGCGCCGAGACCGCGCACCGCTCTCCCGTGCACTGCGGTCCGAAGTCCAGGCAGACCATGTCCCCACCGTCCGGCAGCGTGGCGTGCCCACTGCCGTGCAGCGGCTGCGGCGTGACGGTGACCGTGACGTCGTGGTTGCACTTCGGACAGAACACCTTGCGCGATTCCATGGCTTCCTCCTCAGGACTGGGTCCGGAGCCCGCTCTGGTCGAGGTTCTCCTCCATCTGCTTTGGCGGCACGCCGAACAGCGGGCAGAGCGCGCCCGTGCAGGTATCGCCATGAGCCAGGCAGACCATGGCCTCCCCGGGGATCGGCTCCCCCGGCTGGGGCTCATAGCCGGGCTTCAGGGTGACCTTGACCTCCCGATCGCAGGCCGAGCAGTAAGCGAGGTGCGTCTCCATGATGCCTCCTGGTCTGGTCTAGGCAATGTGCAGGAGATCGGCGCTCCGGTCCACGCTCGCGATTACGCGGCGCGCACCCTCGTCGGTCTCCCCGAATACAGCCGTGCCGGCGGCATCGGCCATCATGCAGCGGTCCGCGGCCACGGTGACGCTCCGCATGGCGCTCCGCCGGGGCTCACCCGTGCGCGGGTCCAGCAGATGGTGGTAGCGGCGACCCTCGTACTCGAAGTACTGCTCGTAGTCGCCGGACGTGGCGATCGCCCGATCACTGATCCGGAACGTCGCCGCCAGCTTCCCGGCGTCATCGGGATCGCGGACGCCCACCTCCCACGCGTCCCCGTCCTCCGAGACCCCCAGGGCGTACAGGTCCCCGCCCACGTTCACCAAAGCGTTCTGCACGCCCCACTCCCGCAGCGCGGCCACCGCGCGGTCCACGCCGTAGCCTTTGGCGATGCCGCCCAGGTCCAGTGCCACATCCTCATCACGATAGACCACGACCGGCGAACCGGAATGCTCGCCGAGCTCCAGCTCCCGGTAGAGCGACGCGCCGGCGAAACGACGCAGCTCGCCGGCGGCGGGGGGGGCCGCGCGATGGCCCACGTCCCAGAGCTCGACCGCCCGGCCCAGTGTGGGGTCGAATGCGCCCTGGCTGGCCTCCGCCCAGACGAGCGCGGCGGACACCACCTCCGCGGTCGCGCCACTCACCGGCACCGGCCGCTGCGCCGCCTCACGGTTGGCGCGACCCACCTCGGAATGGTCGCTGAACCGGGTCATGGTGCGGTCCACGGTCCGGAGCTCGGCGATCGCCGCGCCAATGGCGGCCTGCGCGTACCGCGGGTCCCGGTGGACCACGCCGATCTCGGCGATCGTACCCATCACCGGCACCACCCGCCGCACCAACCTGCGACCGGGCCGGATCACTCCCGGCGTGGCCGCCACCACGAGCGCGCCCACACCCAGCGCCATGAACTCGCGACGGGACGGCCGACCACCGGCGACGCCGGGCTCGGAGGTCGGGTTCCGGGACTCGATATTCGGATTGCGATTCATTTTTCCTGCTCCGTGTACTTGCATGAGGCGCCACTGCACGAGCCGCAGCTGTCGCCGCCGCACTTCTGTTTCCGCGCCAGAACCGGCGCCATCAGCCCGAACGCACCGAAGAGCACCGCGAAACCGAGCACCGCCACCACCGTGCTCACGACGAGAACAGCCCGGCGAAGCCCATGAACGCCAGCGACAGGCTGCCGGCGATGATCAGGACCAGGCCCATGTTCCGCGCCACCGCGGGGAGGGCCGACAGCTCCGTGCGCTCTCGGATCGACGCCATGAGCACGAGCGCCAGCGTGACGCCGAGGCCGGCGCCGATGGCGAACACGAGCCCCTCGAGGAACCCGTAGCCGCGGTTCGTCTGGAAGATCGCCAGACCGAGGATCGCGCAGTTGGTCGTGATCAACGGCAGGAAGATGCCCAGCTCCCGGAAGAGCCCCGGGCTCACCTTCTTGATCGTGATCTCCACGATCTGCACCAGCGATGCGATCACCACGATGAACGAGATCAGCCGCAGGTACGGCGCCGAGGGCAGCACGAAGCTGTTCAGGAACCACGCGGCGATGGCGGTCAGCACCATCACGAAGATGTTTGCGCCCCCCATCCGGAGCGCCGTGCTCACCCGCGCCGACACGCCCAGGAAGGGGCACAGCCCGAGGAAGAGCGCCAGCGTGAAGTTGTTGACCAGCAGCGCCGAGATGAAGATGAAGAACAGATCGCCGCCCATCACGCCACCTGCTTTCCGGTGGGCGCGGTGGCCCGCGCGGTCATGGAGCCCACGCCGTGCGGCCATTCACGCACGCGCGGGCCGCTCCCCTTCTTCTTCCGCTCCTCCCACGAGGCGAACCCCAGCAGGATGAAGCCGAGGGTGAAGAACCCGCCCGGAGGCAGGATCATGATCACCCACGGCTCGAAGCCATCACCGAAGACGGAGTAGCCCAGGATGCTGCCGCTGCCGAGGAGCTCCCGGAAGGTGCCCATGATGAGCAGCGCGATGCCGAAGCCGAGACCGCTTCCGACCGCGTCCAGCACCGACCGACCCACGGAGTGCTTGCTCGCGAACGCCTCCTGCCGCCCCAGGATCATGCAGTTCACCACGATCAGCGCGATGAAGGCGCCCAATGCCTTGTGGATCTCCGGCACCACCGCGTTCAGCACCAGGTCCACAATCGTCACGAACGTCGCGATGATCAGGATGTAGGCGCTGATCCGGACTTCCTTCGGGATCACGTCCTTCACCAGTGAGACCAGGATGCTGCTCCCGACCAGGACGAAGAACGTCGCCGCCGCCATGGCGATGCTGTTCGCCACCGTGTTCGTAACCGCCAGCGCCGGACACAGCCCCAGCAGCTGGATCAGCACCGGGTTCTCCTTCCAGACCCCGCGCATGAGGTCCTGCGTCGGCGTCGTCTGCCTCGGGCTCATTGCCCACCCCCCGCGTATCCCTTCAGGACACCGTCCAGCGCTTCCAGACGGTGGTTGATGATGTCGATGACCGCGTTGGACGAGATCGTGGCACCCGTGATCATGTCCACCTCCTCCGCCGCACCCGTCGGCTCCTTCACCCCACGGAGCGGAGTGCCCACGCCGTCGAACCCCGTGATGAACGCCTCGTCCTTCATGATCGCGTCCCCCAGCCCCGGGGTTTCCTTGCTCTCCAGCACCCGCATCCCCAGCACCTCCCCCGAGCCTGGGTCATAGCCGAAAATGAGCTGGATCACGTCCTGGAAGCCCGGTTCCGCCCCGACGATCGCTATGCCCATGGGGGCGCCGCTCGCGCTGAAGCCGGCATAGACCTTCTCCGCCTTCACCGTGTCCACACCCGCCGGCGGCTCTTCCACGAGCCGACCGTTTTCGACGTACAATGTCTGCACCCGCTCCGGACCCCCCAGCACCTCGCCAATGGCGTCCGTCAGCACGCGCGCCCGGTACTCGAGGATCTGAGGCTGCGCCCATTCGAATACGCTGACGATGAGCAGCCCCGCCAGCGCGCCCGCCAGCGCGAGCGTCGTGATCAGTCGCCACGCCGGCACGTCGTCCGCCTCCGGGTGCGGACCCGCATCCGACTCGAACGCCGGCCCGGTCTCCGGCGGCTCCTCCGCATCTCCCCGGTACGCCTGCGACTCCGTCACGGGCAGCTCCTTCCGATCCTCGCTCATGCCGCCCCCATTTTCTTCGCCGACCGTTCCGCGGTACCGAAGACCTTGGGACGCGTCGCGCGCTCGATGAACGGGACCATGGCGTTCATCAGCAGGATGGCGTACATGACGCCTTCCGGCAGCCCGCCCCAGTTGCGGATCACCACCACCAGCGCGCCGATCCCGACTGCGTAGATCCACGAGCCCTTGTGGGTCACCGGCGAGGTGACCATGTCGGTCGCCATGTAGACGGCGCCCAGCATGAGACCGCCGCTGAAGAGCATGAAGAGCGGCCCCGGGTAGGCCGGATCGATGGCGCTCAGCAGCCACGACAGCCCCGCCACCGTGGCGAAGATCCCGGCGGGAATCCGCCAGTTCAGATAGTTGCGCGCGGCCAGGTACGCACCCCCCAGCAGGATCAGGATCGCCGACGTCTCGCCCAGCGACCCGCCGGTCGTACCCACCAGCAGGTTGAGCACGTCCGTCGCCTGACCCTCGAACTTCATGAGCCCCAGCGGCGTCGCCTGCGTCAGCGCGTCCACCTCCCCCGCCGTCATCAGCGGCGTGGCGAACAGGTCTCCCCGCAGCTGGAGCCATGAGCCCGTATCCGCCATCCGCAGCGACGGCCAGGTCGTGATGGCCGTGGGGAACGCCGCCTGGAGGAACGCCCGGCCGAGCAGCGCCGGGTTGAAGATGTTCTGCCCGAGACCCCCGAAAATGAGCTTTCCGAACCCGATCCCGAACGCACCGCCCACGAAGGCCATCCAGAGCGGGAACCCCGGGGGGAGCGTGAGGCCGAGCAAGAGCCCGGTGATCGCCGCCGAGCCGTCGCGCAGGGCGCCGCCCGGGCCGAACACCCGCTCCGTCAGCATGGCCCCGAGCACCGCGGTGGCGATCACCAGCAGCGCGCTCACGCCGAAGAAGTAGAGCGAGGCCGCCACCACCGGCAGGAGTGTGATCACCACCGACCACATGATCCGGGCGGTGGAATCCTGTGCGTGCAGGTGCGGCGAGGCCATGAGCCGCAGCGACGGATCGTCCGTCGGTCCGGGCAGGCCCGCCGTCTGCTGCCAGCCGGTCCCGCGCCACGGGCTCATGCGTGCACCGCGGCCGTCCCGGCCTCGTCCCCGACCAATGCATCCGCTGCCGATCCAGGCGATTCAGCCGCCGCGGCCGCCGCCTCCGCCCGTTCCCGCTCCGCCTTCTCTTCCGCCTCGTCCTTCTGCCGCTGCTTCCGCCGCCGCAGTCCGCCCTTCCCCAGTGCGAACATCTGGGAGAGCGGGATATTGGACGGGCAGACATAGGAGCAGGAGCCGCACACCATGCAATCCATGAGGTGTTGGTTCTCCATCTCCTCGTAGCGGCCGAGCTGCGCCAGCTGGCCCAGGTGCTGCGGGTCCAGGAAGACAGGGCACGCGTCCAGGCACCGGCCGCAGTGGATGCACGGCATGGCCGGCGGACGCGCCGACTCCTTGTCCGTGAGCACCACCACACCGGACGTGCCCTTCACGATCGGAACATCCAGATCCGGCTGCGGCAGCCCCATCATGGGCCCGCCGAAGATCACCTCCGTCGCGTCCTCCGTCAGCCCGCCACAGAACTCGATCACGTCCCTGAGCTTGGTCCCCACCGGCACCACCAGGTTCTGCGGCCGGCGAACGCCCGGGCCGGTGACGGTGACGATCCGCTCGATCAGCGGATACCCCGTCTCGAAGACCTCGGCGATCGCGGCGATGGACCCCACGTTCTGGACCACCGCCCCAACATGCATCGGCAGCTTCCCCGACGGCACTTCCCGCCCCGTCACCGCCTTGATCAGCATCTTCTCCGCGCCCTGCGGATACTTCACCGTCAGCCCGATCACCTCGATATCCAGGTCCGGTGGGACCGTCTCGCGCAGCCGCTCGATGGCGTCGGGCTTGTTCTTCTCCACCCCGATCACCGCCCGAGCCACGCCCAGACACTGCATCATCACCCGGATCCCGAAATGCACCCGCTCCGGGTGCTCCACCATGACCCGGTGATCACTCGTCAGGTACGGCTCGCACTCCGCACCGTTGATCAGCAGGAGCTCGACCGAGACATCCTCAGGCGGGTTCAGCTTCACGTGCGTCGGGAACCCGGCCCCTCCGAGCCCCACCACTCCCGCACCCTGCACCGCCTGCCGCACTTCCGCCGCGCTCAGGCCGTCCCACTCCGGGACGATCCGCGGCCGCGGCAGCTGCGGACTGAACGTGTCCACCTGGATCCGGATCGCCCGGTCCATGCTCCCGTCCGGGTGCGGCCACCACCCGATCTCCGTCACCCGCCCCGTGGCCGGCGCGTGGATCGGCACCGACACGTACCCGTCCGCCACACCCAGCACGTCCCCGCGCTCCACCCGGTCGCCCACCGCCACGATCGGACGCGCCGGCTTCCCCGCGTTCTGACGCAGCGGAAGCACGACCTCCTCCGGGAACGGCATCCGCCGGATCGGCACGCTTGCCGTCAGCGACTTCGAGTCCGGCGGGTGCACACCGTGCCGGAAGCTCGGCCCGAAGAGCAGCTCCCCGAACGTGCGCTTCCGCGCCTTCTTCCCCGCCCCTCCAGTAGTTGGCTTCACCACCGTATCACCGCCCCATAAGCGTCATCGTAGTTTCCGCGAGGCCGAAGGCCGAGCCCTCCGCGCCCAGCGGGCGCTCCCCGCGAGCGAAGCGAGCCTTCCGCGAGGCCGACGGCCGAGCCACTTCAGTTGAACGGCTCCGCCCGCTTCACCCACTTCTCCAGGTCCTTCTCGCTCTTGTTCAGCGGGGTCCCGGGGTGGATGATCCCGGCCGGACACCGCTCAGCGGCCATGACGATCTCCTTGAACGAGCCGGCCGCCGCATCGGCGATATACGCCTGCTTCGCATCGTTGTACTTGAACAGCCGGTTGTTCAGGTTCGTGCATTCGTTGCAGGTGGTGCAGCGCGCCGTCTCGATGTACGGCTCCATCCCGAGCTCGTCGTCCTCCTCCGGCTCGGCCGTCGCCGATTCCACCACCGACGACGGCTTCTCCATGGTGGCCACGCCACCCCCGTCCTTCACCGACTCCGCACCGCCCGCCGCGCTCCCCTTCCCGGCCCCGTTTCCTCCGCTCGGACCCACCTGGAGTCCCCCAACCTCGGCGCCGATCGGCTGCAGCCCAGGCGTCGACTGCGCGGTCTTGAGCAGGTCCGCAACCGTACGGTTCCCCGTACCCTGCTTCACCAGCCCCTCGGCCAGCCGCCGGGCGATGATCTGCGGGTACGTGGCCTTCAGCTCCTCCAGCTTGGCCTCGAACTCCTGCCGCGCGACCGCGAGCTTCGACTCGAACTCCGCCTGCATCTCCGAGCCGATCTCGTCGCGGACCCACTCCGGAACCTCCAGCCCCGCCATCTCCTTCAGCTGGTGCCAGTAGAGCAGCCGCTCCTCGGCCAGCGTCACCATCTCCTTCGAGACCCGCACCCGCTTCAGCGTGCGGTCGTCGGCCAGGGAGTAAATGAACGGGACCTTGCCCGCGCGATCGTCCTTCTCCATGGCGACGAACTCGTGGAATACCACCATGTCGTCGTTCCACTGGTCCTCGGGCACGGACTTGAAGTGCTTCTTGAACCGCGTCTCTGTCGCGGCCCAGTCGGCGATCGTGACCGGCAGCTCGATCTTCTGCTCGGCGCCATCCGCGTCCACGTACGTGAGCTCGTACAGCGGCCAGAGCTCGTCCATGCTCGGGTTCCCGTCCAGGCTCAGGCACTCCGCGATGGAGTCGCCGGCATCCGGGTCGTAGGTAAGGAACGGGAACGCCCGGCTCTCCAGAGCCAGCTTCGCGCTCGCCGGCGCCCACTCATCCGGCAGCCCGTGCTCCACCGGGCACGGCGTGTACACGTTGATCACGCTCGGCCGCCGCGTCTTGAGACCCTTGATCAGCCCGCCGATCAGGTGGCTCGCCGACGCCTGCGAGGTCTGGTGGACGTAGGCCCCGCGGTGCGCCATGGCGATATAGCCCAGCTCCTTGCGGACCTCCGTCTTCCCGTGCACCGCGGCGCCGAACGGCGACATGTCCGCAGACTGCCCCGTGTACGTGCCCGTGCTCGCCTGCCCACCCGTGTTCGAGTAGACCTGCGTATCCAGCACGATCACCCGGATCGGCTTCCCGCTCGCCAGCAGCCGGCTCAGGTTCTGGAACCCGATGTCCAGCATGGCGCCATCGCCGCCGATCGACAGGATCGGCGGGACCAGGTTGAACTCCTCCTCGTTGAACTGCTGCCAGTCGAAGTTCGTGAAGAACGCCTCGTCCTTCTCAGCGTCGTAGCTGCCGTCCAGGAGCTTCTCGGCGCGGCGGAGGGAGACGAAGTTGTCGCCCATCTTCCGCATGTGACCTTCGAAGATCCCGATCGCGATGCTCGGCGCGTCCTGGAACAGGTGGTTGACCCACGGGAACGGGTACGGGTTGAAGGGATAGCTGCTCCCCCACACGCTCGAGCAGCCGGTGGAGTTGGTGATCCCCATTTCCGCCCGGCCGCGGCCGCTCGGTCCCTCCTCGTACCGCCACTTCAGGTCCTTCAGCGCCTTCAGCGACGACGCGTACCGCTCCAGCTGCACGCGCTTGTCGTCGCTCATCGGCACGTCCACCCGACCGCCCTCGGCCACCGACATGAGGTCCAGGTCGGCATCCGCCGACAGCAGCCCCCGCGCCTTCTCGTCCAGACCGGCGATCAGCGTATCGAGCTTCGTCATCAGCTTCTCGACCCGCCCCTGCATCAGCGCCTCGATCGTCGACGTGATCAGGTGCACCGCCGTCTTTTCGCCACAGCCCATGCACGCGCCATCGCCGCCCACCATGCTTCGGTACACGTCCTTCCGGAGCAGCAGGCTCGGCAGCACCCCGATCCCTTCCTCCAGGTCACGGATGTTGATGAACCGCTCATCCGTGTCCGGCAGCGCCTTCCAGAAGTCCCAGTTCCGGCGCAGCTCCTCCACCGTCTCCTCGTCCTGCTTGATCGTGATCAGCGCGTTCTCCGGGCAGACCTCCACGCAGATGTTGCAGCCCTTGCACGCTTCCGGGTTGATCGTAACCGACAGCAGCCCGCCGGCTCCCTTCTCCTTCGACTCCGGGTTGTCCCAGAACGGCTGCGTCTTCGCCAGCGGGAACTCCGCCAGGATCGGGTACACGGCGGCGAAGTCGTCATCCAGCTCACGGCGCTTCTCCGGGTCCCAGTTCAGCTTCGGAACCAGGTTCTTGTACGCCGCCTTGAGGGTGTCGCCGAAGTTGTCGAAGGGCACCCCCTCCACCACCTTCCGCGTCTCCTTCACGAGGTGCTTCGACACCTGCTTCAGCCGGTCCAGGCTGCGCCCGTTCTGGGCGTGCGCGATCGCCGTTTCCAGCAGGTCCTCCACACTGTTCACCAGACCCGGGATCGCCGCGTCCGGGCACTGCGTCCAGCACTGCGCGCACCCCGTGCACTTGCTCGCGATGAAGTCCGGGACCTCGAACCGGATGTTCGTCATGTCCCGGATCACGCTCGTGGCCGCCGGGATCGCGCTGATCGCCGCATACGGGTCCGCGATCGGCTCCTCGCCCGCGCCGTAGATCGAGCACACCTGCTCGAAGAACCGGCCGGGGTTCCCGATCCCGATCTCCGCCGCCGGCACGTCCAGCATGTCCGGCACCTGCGCCACCGGGAGCGCCACGTCCTTGCCGTTCCCCGCGGCCGCCACCACGTCCCGGATCTCGTCGTAGCCACGCCGGATCACCCGCACGTTGTCCTCGACGATCTTGCTGCCCAGCTTGCCGAACTTCCGCTCCATCTGCTCGCGGATCCCCGCGAACAGCGTCTCCTCGTCCAGACCCTCCCGCTCAGCGAGCGGGGAGACCTTGAAGAACGCGCCCATGAAGGCCGCGCCCTGCATGCGGTAGCGGAGCTCCGCGGAGGACGACTCGTCCTGCGCGATCTTGAAGCCGTCCAGCGCGTACACCTTGATCTTCTTCGAGCGGACATAGCGCTTGGCGTCCTCCGGGAAGCTCTCCCAGAGCGCCTCGGGCTCCTGGTCGCTCTGGATCACGAACACGCCGCCTTCCCGCAGCCCCGCGAGCGGGTTCGAGTGGCGGAACACGTTCGTGTCCGGGCTCAGAACCACGTCCACGTGCTTCAGCTCCGCGTTGATCTTGATGGGATCGCGGCTGAGCGTGGCGTAGAACGTCGTAGGCTGACCCTTCTTCTCCGAGCCGTACTTCGGATTGGCCTTCACGTGCAGCCCGGCCATCTCGAAAGCCGTCAGCGACACGTTCTTCCCCATCGTGATCGCGCCCCAGCCGCCCACGCTGTGAATCCGCAGCGCCGTCGAGCCCTCCGGAAGGAGGTTGATGCTCCCCGCCGGCTCGAGCGCCAGGTCCGCCAGCTTCGGATACGACTCCAGGAGCTGCTGCTGCCAGATCTCCAGCTTCGGCAGCTTCGTGTTCTTTCGGACGAAGTCGATTCCCAGATAGAACTGACGACGGCGCTTCCCGTCGTCCAGCATGTTCTCCACTGCCGCCACCAGGTCGCCCGCCTGCAGGTCGCGACTGCCGAAACCGAACCCGCCGCTGAAGAAATCGGGCACCTCGTCCGCGCTCAGCGCGGGGACGCCCTCGTGCGGGATTTCCACCTTCTTCTGCTCCGACAGTGGGTACCGCGCCGACCGGCCGTTCCCCGCCGCCGTACGCGCCTCCCGGCCGTTCTCCACCGCCTTCGCCATCGCCGCCCGGATCTCCCGGAGCAGCGGCGCGTCCACCGCCAGCGGCTGGTCCACGCGCTCCAGCACCGTCACCGCCTTCTTCCCCGCCAGCAGCTTCGCCACCAGGTCGGTCGGGAAGGGCCGGAACATGACCATGTCCAGCACGCCCACCTTCAGACCCTTCTCCTTGCGCAGGTAGTCCGCCACCGCCTCCGCGTTGCCCACCACCGAGCCCTGGCCCAGGAGCACGTACTCCGCGTCCTCGAGCCGATATCCCATCGCGCGGGCGTACCGGCGGCCCGTCAGCTCACCGTAATAGGCCATCGCCTGGTCGGTGATCGCCTGCACGTGGTCGAAATAGAAGGGCCGCTGCGCCGCAACACCCTGCGCGTAGCTGTCCTGGTTCTGCACTGTGCCCAGCATGGCCGGATAGTCCATGTCGAACAGCTCGGGGATCCGGCGACGCTTCTCGCCGAACACCAGCCGCTGCGCCGGCGTGGGGCTCTCGATGATGTCCGACGGGTCGCCCAGGTACTCCTTCACCAGCGCCCGCTCCGGCATCTTCATCGTCTCGATGACGTGACTCGTCAGGAACCCGTCCTGAGCCACGATCCCCGGGTTCAGGCTGAGCTCGGCGATCCGGTGCGCGATCAGGTTCAGGTCCGCCGAGGCCTGGACGTCCTTCGCGAAAACCTGGAAGAAGCCGGTGTCATCCACCGCGTGGTAGTCGTCGTGGCCCGCGTGCACGTTGAGCGCGTGCTTCGTCATCGCCCGCGCGGCCACGTTCAGCACGTACGTCAGTCGCTTCCCCGCCGCCGCATACAGGCTCTCGTGCATGTACGCGATGCCCTGGCCGCTGGAGAAGTTGGTCGCCCGCAGCCCGACCATGCTCATCCCCGCCGTGACGCCCGCCGCCGCATGCTCGCCCTCCGGCTCGAAGAAGAGGAGCTTGCGGCCGTTGACGTTCGTTACTCCCTGGGCCACGGCCATGGCCCACCCCTCGCCCATCTGCGTCGAGGGCGTGATCGGGTAGGCACCCGCGGCCTCGCTCCCCGCCGTCTCCATCGTGACGATGGCGGTGGTGCCGTCGGTGGCTTCCGGGGTGCCCGGATACCGGGCTTCCGCCTCGGCCGCTTCCTTCTTCATGAACGGGATCTTCATCGGATACTCCCTGCGACAACGGGTTGGCGGAACTGCGAGCCCTCGACCCACACGATGGCCCCGGTCGGGCAGCGGGCGATGGCTTCCTTGTTCTCCAGCTCTGACTTCATGTAATCGACTACGGCCAGACCGTCCTTCATCTCGATCAGGCCATCGGGCGCATCGACCGCGCAGCGGCCGCACGCGTTACAGGCGACGGCGCACACTTCCGTGGCCGCCTCGCCCTCCAGCAGACTCTTGCACTGCACGATCAGGTGGTCGCTCACGGGCAGCAGCTCGAACAGCCCCAGCGGACAGGCCTCCACACAGTCGCCGCACGCGGTGCACAACTCGGGGTCCACCACCGGGAGCCCGGTCGAGCTCATGACAATGGCATCGAAGTCGCACGATACCGCGCAGTCGGCCAGCCCCACGCACCCCCAGGTGCACCCCTTCCCCCCACCCCCGACCGCCACGGACGCCGCGCAGCTCTCGACGCCGTAGTACTCTGCCCGCTGCACGGCCACATCGCTCCCGCCCGCGCACATCAGCCGGGCCACCACCTTGTCCGCCTCGCCGGCGGAGACGCCCAGGTAGTCAGCCACGTCCTCACGCTCGAACTCGCTCATCACCGTGCACGTGGCCGGCGGCTCCTTGCCGCTGATCACGGCCTCGGCGAACGTGCGACAGCCCGCGTAGCCACAGGCCCCGCAGTTCGCGCCCGGCAGCAAGCCCTCCACCTCGTCGATGCGCGGGTCCTCCCACACCTTCATCTTTTTGTTCGCCAGCGCGATGAGGGTGCCAAACGTCAGGCCCACTCCGCCCAGGATGGCGGCCGAGCCCAGGAGCGGAGCGATTCCCATTTCCTCAGACCTCGCCCGGTCCCGGGATGGTCGCCTGGCGGAGCAGCCACGCCGCCAGCTTGTCCGTCGGGTCCACCGCGGCCGCCGGCTCGCCCGCCGCCGCCGCCACCCGACCGGCCACCGCGCCGTCCAGCACCTTCAGCAGCTCGAGGTCCGACTCCTGGCGCGCAACGCTCAGCCGGCCGACCGGCCGGCACCGCTCCTCGGGCACCGACTCCAGCTTCAGCTGACCCGGGCCATCCTCCTCCGGCTGGTACCGGAACGCCGCGCCATCCGTCACCACCGCCACCGCCGCCGGGCCCTCCCAGGTCTTCAGTGCGCTCAGCGCATCGGCGTCCGCGCCCTGCACCACCAGCGTGCCCGGCGTGATCAGCCGCGAGAGCGCCGCCGGCGGCGCCGGCCTGCGGACCAGCAGCACGATCGCCTGCGCACCCTCGAGCAGGTCCACAAGCCCCGCCGGACGCAGGTCCGACCCGTCCACCTCCACTACCAGCGGCGGCGCCACCGTCCGCTCCGCACGGTTCCACAGCGCCGGATCGAAACCGTCCGCGTAGTCCGCCGACGGCACGCCGGCGCGCGCGTTCTCCACCGCTCGGCCCGCGCCGAACGCGCGCCCCGCGGACGCGAGGGCCCGCCGGACCGTCTCCAGCAGGTCACCGCCCGGGACCACGCGCACGGTGTGCAGGTTGTCGCCCTCACGCAGGATCGACGTCAGCACCTTGAGCGCTTCCCCGATCCGGTCCAGCGAGTCGCTGTCCATGGCCTGCTGGTCGGAGAACAGCGACTCGAAGCGCTCCGTGTCGATACGACCCGCCGCGAACGCGCCCAGCTCCGCCGCCGCCCGCTCGCCCTTCTTGGCGTGCTTCGGCGAACGCTGACTCTCCAGCAGCGTGCGGACCTCGTCCACGGCCGTGGCCACCGCCGACCGGTACGACTCGCGGCGATCCCCGAGCGCCTCGAGCGCGCTCTCCCTCAGCTCATCAAACGGCATAGTTGTCGAGCTCCTGGTTCAGACGACCGATCTTCTCCTCGGCTGAGAACTTCGGCAGCCGGCGCGTCTCCTCGTACACCGGCCGCGTCTCATCCCTGAAGAAGATCCCGAGCGGGACCCGGCCGCTCTCCTCGGCGATCACGCGCGCCATGTCGATGTCCTTCGGGTCGTGGTGCCTGTGGTTCTTGTACAGACCGTGGATCTCCGGCACGTTGATGCCGTCATCGTGCACCAGCAGCTCCACCGCGTCCGGGTTTCGCACCGCATCCTGGAAGATCGGCGCGGTGAACTTCGGACACCGCTGGAGGATCCGGACGAAGCCCAGCCCCTTGTGCCGGTGGGCGGCCCGCAGCGTTGCGTACAGGTGCTGGGGAATCCACTCGGCGGTCTGCGCGACGAAGCTCGCGTTCGTGAACCCGAGCAGGTTCTCGATGGGGTTCAGCGCCGGCAGGTAGCTGCCCCGCGGCTGCGTGTTGCTCTTGAAGCCCTGCGGCGTGGTGGGCGACGTCTGCATCTTCGTCAGACCGTAGATGTTGTTGTCCAGGATCACCGCCGTCATGTCCATGTTGTAGCGGACGGCGTGGAGCCAGTGCCCGGCTCCGATGGACGTGCAGTCGCCATCGCCCATCACCACGAAGACGTTCAGGTCGGGGCGGTTCAGCTTGATCCCCTCCGCCACCGGCAGCGCCCGTCCGTGGATCCCGTGGAACCCGTAGGTCCGCATGTAGTGCGGGAACCGGCTCGAGCAGCCGATCCCTGACACGAACATGGTCTCCTCGGGCTTCAGCTGCTCCTCGCTCAGCAGTTTCTGATAGGCCGTGAGCACCGCCATGTCACCACACCCCGGACACCACCGCGGGAGCGCGCCCTCGTAGTCCTCCATCCCGAAGACACGGTCATCCGTGGCCGCGTGCAGGAGTGAGCAGGTCGCGATCATGCCGCACCTCCCTTCGACTTCTTCGTGGTTCGCCGTCCGCTCGAGCTCAGCTTCCCGTCCCGCACCAGCCGGCTCACGATCGCTTCGTGGATTACCTTCGGCCGCAGCGGCTCGCCCAGCACCCGCGTCCACGAGTCCACGTCCACCAGCGTCCGCCCCCGGAGCAGCCACGCCAGCTGGCCGTAGCGCCGGTTGTCATCCGTGATGTACGGGTCGCCCGCATCGTCGCTGTAGTTGATCTCCACCGTCATGACCCGGTCGAACTTCTCGAAGATCTCGCGGAGCCCGGGCTCCATGGGCGACAGGAACCGCAGGTGGAGCGACGACACCGAAAGCCCCTCGTCGCGCGCCCGGTCCACGGCCTCCTCGATCGCCCCCTTCGTGCTCCCCCACCCCACCACCAGGAGGTCGCCCTCCTCGTCCCCATGCACGTCCGGCTTCTTCAGCGCCTGCTGGAGCACCGCCAGCTTCCGGCTCCGCATCGCCGAGCTCCGCTGGTTGATGTCGCTCGCGTACGCCACCTTGCTGTTCTCGTCGTGCGCCAGCCCCGTCACCGTATGCATGCCGTTCGGCTGGCCCGGAATGAACCGCCGGCTCAGCCCCGTCTTCGGGTCCCAGTCGTACGGCCTCAGCCCGTCCGGGATCGGCGACTGGTCGAACGGGCCCGCCATCCAGCTCAGCTGCGGGTCGGGCCGCGGGAACGGCTGTACGCCCGTCGCCAGGTTGGCGTCCGTCAGCACCATCACCACCATCCGGAAGCTCTCCGCGATCCGGCGCGCGGTGACCATGGCGTGGAAGCACTCCTCGATGGTCGCCGGCGCCATCACCACGTGCGGCGCGTCCCCCGGCTGACCGTGGATCGCCGCCAGCAGGTCGCTCTGCTCCACCTTGGTGGGCAGCCCCGTGCTCGGGCCGCCGCGCTGCACATCCACCAGCACCAGCGGGATCTCCGTCATCATGGCAAGACCCAGGAACTCCGTCTTCAGCGCCAGACCCGGCCCCGACGTGATCGTCCAGGCCACCTTCCCGGAGTAGGAAGCGCCGATGGCCACGCCCGCCGCGGCGATCTCGTCCTCCGCCTGATGCAGGGTGCCGCCGAATCGCTCGTACATCTCGCCCAGCTGGTGTGACACCGACGTGGCCGGCGTGATCGGGTACATGGCCGCCAGATCCATCCCCGCCGCCACACCGCCCAGCGCGATGGCCTCGTTCCCGTTCATCACCACCATCGCCTGCGCCTGCGCTTCCGGCGTCACGTCCACCCGGAAGTCCAGGTTCTCCGACGCCCAGTCCCACCCCAGCTGCACCAGCTGATGGTTCTTGTCCGTGATCTCCTGCTTCTTGTTCCGGAAGGCGTACGCGATCTGGTCCCGTACGATCTGCATGTCGCGGTCGTAGATCCACGAGAGGATCCCGAGCACGAACATGTTCTTCCCTTTCCGGGGATCGTCCACCACCGTCTTGCAGATCTCGTCCATCGGGATCTCGATCACACGGTAGTTCTTCGGCGAGATCTCCTTCATCGCCGCGACCCACTGCTTGCGGATCGTCTCATCCGGGTGGTCCTTCCACCGGTTCTCCAGCAGCACCACCGCATTGTCGGTCAGCGCGTCCACCCGGTGTCGGTTCAGCAGCACCTGCTCGTTGAACGCCACCACCAGGTCCGTGGAGTCCCCCCAGTTGCTGATGTGACCCCGACCGATCCGGATTCGGTTCCCGCTCGCGCCCGCGGGGATCCGTGGCGGTGGCTGGATCTCCGCTGGGATCAGCTCCACCGTCCATACGCCGTTGCCCATCTTCGCCGATACCGCACCGAAGATCTGGCCGCACTTCTGCGCGCCTTCCCCCGGATCGGATACGATCTCGATGGTGTGCTCCCGGGCGTCCACCACTCGTGGCTTCCGCGTCCGCTTCGTCTCTTTTGTTACGGTCGTCATCACCGACCTCGGATGAGGGTCCTCACAATCTTCGACTCCAATATGACCCCGTCGGGGAGGTGCCACTGTCGGGGTCGGGTGGGAATTCTCGTGGGGAGAGGACGGTATTGGAGGGTAGGGGATTTCCCCAGGCGCCCTCAGGAAACGGCCTACGAAACGCTCACGATGACGGGAACCACACTACACGGCGCTGCCGTTGTCCGCCCCGTCCGGGGTCGGACGGGGAGAGAACAACGGGCTCCGTCCACCCAGGAGGCTTCCGCCCCGCGGTGGCGGCACCCTGGCGACAGGGCGGATGATCACGTAGAGGGAGGATGCATCACGGGGAAAGCCGGGCGGCTGGAGGCCGCCGCCGTGAGCACCGTCCTGCAGGGTACACGGGGGCCGGTGCGGATACACCGGGGCGCGCGGGCCGGAACGGCCCCGCGGGTGAGAAGAGGCGGGGGACCCGCCCGGGTCCTACTTGTGCCGGTAGACGATGCGGCCGCGCGTGAGGTCGTACGGGGAGAGCACCAGCGTCACACGGTCGCCCGTGAGCACACGGATCTTGAACTTCGACATTTTCCCCGCGGCGTACGCCAGCACCTCGTGGCCGTTCTCCAGCTCCACTCGATACATCCGGTCCGGGAGCACGTCCGTCACGACGCCCTCCATCTCGATTCCTTCCTGTTTCGCCATATCGCCTGTCTCGTTTGATTGATACTCCGGGTCCGCTCCTCATACCCGGGGCGACCCCATCCGTTCGTCCGGCTCGCTCAGCCCACCTTGGCCACGTTCTCCGCGGCCGGACCCTTCTCGCCCTGGACCATGTTGAACTCCACCCGCTCGCCCTCGGCCAGCGATTTGAACCCCTCGCCCTGGATCGCCGAGTGATGCACGAAGCAGTCCCTCTCGCCCCCCTCGGGCTCGATGAATCCGAAGCCCTTGGCGTCGTTGAACCACTTCACCGTTCCCTGCGTCCGCATGATCGTCGTGCTCCCGATTTCCGGTCCAAAAAGAAAAGCGACCCCGGGCCAACCGCTCACCCCAGATCGCTAGACTCACGGGTTCCCGCCTGCCGCCCGGACGATCCTCTCGTCCGCGCCAACGTTAGGCGGTGCCCGTAGTGGAGTCAAGAACGCCCGCCCTACCCGGTGATCGTCACGGGGACCGGGTTGGTCAGCCGCACCTCCTGCGTGTCCCGGATGCGGTTGATCACGCGCTTGAACCAGTTGGGCGGCCGTTTCTCACCCCCGTGCTCCATCACGATCCGGGCGACCCGGAGCACGTCCGCGTTGCTCATCCGCACGCACCCGTGGGACGCCGCCTCCCCGAGCTCGGAAACCGAGCGCGTGCCGTGGATGTAGAAGGTGGGCGCCCTGAAGAACATCTTCACGCGACCCATGGGGTTGTTCCACCCTGGGCCCACCGGCTTCTTGCCCCGCGCCCAGTCCGAGTCGGGCGGGTTCCAGCTCGGGTTCCACACCATCCAGTCGATCTGGTAGGATCCCGTGGGCGTCGGGTGCGCCGAAGACCCCACCGTGACCGGGTGCGTCTGTGTCACCACCCCGTTCTCCACCACGGACAACGTCCGCTCCGACAGGTCGACCTCCAGCCGCAGGGTCGCCGAAGGCAGCCCGGTCGAGGACGATCTCGGCGTCGAGAACGCAAGCAAACCCACCGCGGCCGCCAGAACCACCGCCATTATTCCGAGAATGAAACGTTTGCTCACTGTTTGCTCCGTCCGTGATCTCGCCATAGGTCCCCTTTTCACAACGGCTTACAGTGCACGAAAGGGGCCACGGATACCGGCAGCGCGCGGCCGCCGTTGCACCGCTCCACGCACCATCGCGACCGGGTATTTTGCCCCTCTGAACGACGGTGATACGAGGAGGGTCGGCCGACCTGGGTGTTACCGCTCGCCCACGGAACACCTCTTGCCCCCGCACGAACCCATGGAAATCCATCTGAGCACCGACGAGAGTATCCGCCTCACCGATAGCGGCCCAGGGCTCGCGTTCGAGCCGGGCGAGGCGGAATCGCTGTCCCCGTTCCATCTGCTGGCCGCCTCGCTCGCCACGTGCACCTATTCAGTGCTCCAGAGCTACGGGCAGCACGCCAGGCTCCCGCTGGACTCCCTCGCCATCGATGTGGCCTGGACGCTCGGCGGGGACCCGTTCCGCGTGATCGACATGGAGATGGTCCTGCACTGGCCAGGCCTCCCCCCTGCGCGGCGAGAGGCGGCCCGACGCGCGGCTGCCCACTGCACGATCCACCAGACGCTGGGCCACGACCTCGAAGTCCGCACCCTCGTGGACGAGCCCGACGCCAGCCCGTGAGCCCCGACGCCGGCTCCAGCCCATGGACCGTGGTCTACGACGGCCGGTGCCGCGTCTGCATCCGGTCCGTGAACCTGCTCCGCGACTGGGATCGCTACGGCCGCTTCGAGCTGGTCGCCTACCAGTCCGCCGGGGTGCCCGAGCGGTTCCCCCGGATCGCGCCGGAGGAGTTCGAGGCCTCCGTCCAACTGATCGGCCCGCGCGGCGAACGCCTCCAGGGACCCGATGCGGTGGAAAAGATCCTCCAGCTCACCCCCCGGACCCGCCCCCTCGCCTGGCTCTTTCGCGTCCCCCTCGTCCGCCCCCTCGTACGACGCGCGTACCACCTCTTCGCCCGCAATCGCGGCTTGTTCGCCTGCGATGAGCACTGCGGCATCGTCTGACGCCGCACCCACGCTGGCCCGCCGGACCCCCGGCAGCGTAGTATCCCGGGAAATGCGTGAATCCTCCGAACCCGGAGCCATACGACGATGGCCATGCCCGACCGCCCCGCTCTTCGTTCCCCATCCACACGCTCGACCGCCGCGCTCTTCCTGCTGACGGCGGCCGCCCTGCTCCTCCCCGCCGGGGCCGCGGCGCAACACGCCCTCGCCGCGGGTGGAAGCTACGACCCGGCGGTGCCAACCCCCGCGAGCGTGCTCGGCTACGAGCTCGGGGACCGGTTCACACCGCACCACATGATCGCCCGGTACCTGGAGGCGGTGGCGGCGGCGAGCCCCCGCGTGCGATTGGATACGGCCGGGTACAGCTTCGAAGGGAGGGAAGTCTTCCTCGCGGTGATCACGAGCGCTGCCAACCAGGCACGCATCGAGGAGATCCAGGCGGCGGCCCGGCGGCTGGCGGACCCGCGCGGCGCGTCCCGCGCCGGGCTGGACCGCGACATCGCCTCCACGCCGGCCATCGTGTGGCTCGGCTACACCATCCACGGCAATGAGGCCAGCGGCGTCGAGGCGGGGCTCGCCACGCTGTACCAGCTCGCGGCGGGAACGGATGCGGAAACTCGGATGATGCTGGACAGCACGGTCGTCCTGATCGATCCGGTCCAGAACCCGGACGGGCACGAGCGCCACGTGCAGGACGTCATGCGCGATCTCGGCGCGTTCGGACCGGACCCGTACCCCGCGGCCATGGTCCACGGCGCCGCCTGGCCGGGCGCCCGCACCAGCCACTACCTGTTCGACCTGAACCGGGACTGGTTCCTCCACAGCCACCCCGAGACCGCGGCCCGGACCCGCGCGTTTCTGGACTGGGCCCCGCACGTGGCGGCGGACCTCCATGAGATGGGCTCCAGCTCCACCTACTTCTTCGCGCCACCCATGGAGCCGTACAACCCCAATGTGCCGCCGTCCATCCCGGAATGGTGGGACATCTTCGCCGCCTCGAACGCCGAGGCCATGGCCGCCCGAGGCTGGGGCTTCTTCACCGCGGAGAGCTTCGACGAGTTCTACCCCGGCTACGGCGTCTCCTGGCCAGTCCTCACCGGCGCCATCGGGATGACCTACGAGCAGGGCTCCAGCGGCGGCGGCGCCATGCGCCGCGACGACGGCACGGTCCTCACGCTCCGCGAGGCCGCGGCCCACCACTACACCACCAGCATGGCGACTGTGAGGACCGCGGCGGCCCGCCGCATGGCACGGGTCCGCGACTACACCGAGTTCCGACGGACCGCCATCACGGAGCGCGAGGGCGCGCCCCTCCGCACCATTGTCCTGGAGCCGGACGCCCAGGGCCGCGCGCGCGAGCTGGTGGACGTGCTGCTGGGCAATCGTATAGAGGTCGGCCGGCTGGAGCGCGCGGCGGAGATCACCGCCACGCCCTACGGCGAAGCCGACCGCCGCCGGGTGCGTCTCCCGGCGGGCGCCTGGGTCATCGACCTCGCCCAGCCCCAGGGCCGCCTCGCGAAGGCGATCCTGGAGCCCGACGCCGCGCTCCCCGACGCCTTCATCGAAGAAGAGCTCGCGGCCCGGCGGGAGGGCCGCTCCGACCGGTTCTACGACATCACCGCATGGTCCCTTCCCCTCACGTTTCGGGTCGACGCCTGGTGGACGGGGGACAGGATCGGCGGCGTCGCGCCGGTTTCCATGGAGACCGCGGCCGGAGCGCCCGTCCATGGTGCTGTAGCCGCCCGGCCCGAGCCGGCGCGCTACGCCTACGTCTTCGAGCCCGGCTCGGAAGCGTCCTACCGCATGCTCGGCGCGCTGCTCGCAGACAGCGTCCGCGTCCGGCACGCCCCCGCGGCGTTCCGGGTCGGTGGGTCGGACTTCCCCGGGGGTGCGTTCGTCGTGCTGGTCCACCGGAACCGAGGCGATTCTGACGTCGACCTCCACCAGCGCGTGGGTGACCTGGCCGAATCGACCGGCGCCCGGGTCACGGCCGTCCACACCGCGCTCGTGGAGAGCGGCCCCGACCTGGGCAGCAACAGCGTGCGTATGATCCCACCGGCCCGCGTGGCGCTGGTGGGCGGCCCCGGCATCTCCTCCTACTCCTTCGGCGCCGCCTGGTACGCGTTCGACCAGCGCCTGCGGTTCCCTGTCACGCGGGTGGAGCTCGCCGACCTGACTCGTTCGCTCCCCGACTTCGATGTCGTCGTTTTGCCCTCGGCCTGGAGCCTGACCGGCACGGTCGACGACAGCGATGTCCGAGCTCTCGAGAGCTGGGTGCGCGATGGCGGCACTCTCGTCACCCTCGACGCCACCACGGCGTGGCTCGCGGCACGGCCGGACTTCGGCCGCCTCGGCACCCGCGCCGATACCCTTCGCGAGAAGGGACGGGACGTCCAGGCGTCCGTCCCCGGTGCCATCGTCCGCGCCACCGCCGACACGCTGTCCCCGCTCCTCGCTGGGGTCAATACCGGCGAGATCCCGGTGATGCTTTCGGGGAGCGCGGTGTTCGAAGCGCCCCACGACGTCCGCCCGGGCGAGGTGGTGCTGCGGTACGCCGAGCCGGACCGCCTCCGTATGGCCGGCTACCTCTGGCCGGGAGTGGCCGAGCGCGTCGCCGGCGCCCCCGTCGTGTGGACCGAGCGGATCGGGTCGGGTCGCGTCGTCGCCTTCGCGAACGACCCCACCTTCCGCATGCTCTGGCACGGCATGCTCCCGCTGTTCGCCAACGCCGTCTTCCTCGGGGGCAGCTTTTGAGGCTGGCCGACCGCCGCTCCCACGCCGTACCTTGCCTGCCCGTTCCCAACCAAAACACAGGTAGCCATCCATGCGAATGACTCGCGCCCTCCTGATCGCGTTCATCCTGCTCCCGTCCGCACTGAGCGCACAGCATGCCCTCGGCGGCCAGGGCCCGTACGACCCCTCGATCCCGACGCCCGCCTCCGTACTCGGCTACGAGCTGGGAGAGGCGTTCACACCGCACCACATGATCGTGCGCTACGCCAGCATGCTGGCGGAACTCAGCGATCGCATGACACTCGACACCGTGGCCACCACCTACGAGGGCCGGCCGGTCCTCCTGGCCACCGTCACCAGCGCGGCGAACCAGGCGAGCATCGACCAGATCCGGGCGGGCGCGCAGCGACTCGCGGACCCGCGGGGCGCCT
Source organism: uncultured Gemmatimonadales bacterium (assembly GCA_963783305.1). GTDB lineage: Bacteria > Gemmatimonadota > Gemmatimonadetes > Longimicrobiales > RSA9 > JAWVYT01. The sequence continues at coordinate 294,914 of CAWAMW010000002.1, forward strand.
CCCGGGCGGAGCTCGAGCGGCTCGTTCAGAGCCAGCCCACCATCGTATGGCTCGGCTATACCGTTCACGGCGACGAGGCCAGCGGCGTCGAGGCCGCGCTCGGCACGCTCTACCAGCTGGCCGCCGGGCAGGACGAGGAGACGCTCGCGATCCTGGAGAACACGGTCGCCCTCATCGACCCGGTGCAGAACCCGGACGGGCACGACCGGCACGTGAACCAGGTGGCGTGGGACCTCGGCCGCTTCGGACCCGACCCGTACCCCGGCGCGGTCGTGCACTGGCACGACTGGCACGGCGGCCGCAGCAATCACTACCTCTTCGACCTCAACCGCGACTGGATCATCCACGCGCACCCGGAGACCCGCGGCCGCATGGAGGTCTTCCGCAGCTGGTTCCCGCACGTCGCCGCCGACCTCCACGAGATGGGCTCCAGCTCCACCTACTTCTTCGCGCCCCCCATGCAGCCGGTGAACGCCAACGTGCACCCGCTCATCCGCGAGGGCTGGCAGCTGTTCGCCCGCGGCAACGCCGCCGCGTTCGACGCGCACGGATGGGGATTCTTCACCCGCGAGGGCTACGACGAGTTCTATCCCGGCTACGGCCCCTCCTGGCCCCTCTACACCGGCGCCATCGGCATGACCTACGAGCAGGGCTCCAGCGAAGGGGGCGCCATCCGCCGCGATGATGGCTCCATCCTCACGCTCCGCGAGGCCGCGCTCCACCACTACGCCGGCAGCCGCGCAACGCTCCGCACGGCCGCCGAGAATCGCGCCGGCCGCGTCGCCGACTACCTCGCCTTCCGCCAGGCCGCCATCGAGGACAACGCCCGCGCGGACATCCGCACCATTCTCATCGCACGCGACGCCGACGGCCGCGCCGACTCTCTCGCCAGCGTGCTGCTGCGCCACGGCATCGAGGTCGGCCAGGTCGCCACCGAGACCACCGTGTCCCGCGCGACCCCGTACGGCGACGACCGCGCCGCCCGAGCCACGCTCCCGGCCGGCAGCTTCGTCATCGATCTGTCGCAGCCCCAGGGAGTGCTGGCCAGGACGCTCCTGGAGCCGGACCCCGAGTTCGACCCGGTCTTCATCCGCGAGGAGCTCGAGCGCCGCGACAGGGGCCAGGGCGACCGCTTCTACGACATGACCGGCTGGGCCCTCCCCTTCCTCTTCAATGTGAGGGCGTGGCACACGTCCCAGCGCGTGGACGCGCAGGCCCTCACCGGCGACGCTGCCCCCACCGGCGTTCCGCTCCCCGACCGCGCCGGCTACGCCTACGCGTTCGAGCCGGGCAGCGAGGCGTCGCTCCGCATGCTCGGCGGGCTGCTGTCCGACGAGATCCGGGTGCGCCACTCCCCCGGCGCCTTCCGCATCGGCGCGGCCGATTTCCCCCATGGCGCGTTCATCGTGCTCGTCCACCGGAACCGCGGCGATGACGATGGCGCGACCCTCCACGAGACCGTCCGCACCCGCGCCGCCGAGTCCGGTGCCCGCGTCGTGGCACTCCACACCGCCCTCGCCACCTCGGGCGTGGATCTCGGCAGCAACAGCGTCGAGGCCATCCCCGTCCCCAAGGTCGCCCTGATTGGTGGCGACGGCGTGAGCATCTACTCCTACGGCGCCGCCTGGTACGCCCTCGATCAGCTGCTCCACTTCCCCGTCACACGGCTGGAGCTAGAGGACCTCCCCCGCTACATCGACGACTTCAACGTGGTGATCCTGCCCTCCGCCTACTCCGTCGGCTCCACCCTCGGAGAGAACGGGACGGAAGCGCTCGAGGCCTGGGTCCGCAACGGTGGACGGCTCATCACCTTCGACGCCGCCACTCGCTGGATCGCCGCCGACGATGGGCTCGCCCGAATCCGCGCTCGCGCCACATCCGAACCCCTCGAGGACCAGGACGACGACCAGGACGAGGCCGACGATGAGGCCACCGGCGCGGCCATCCCGGCCTCCGTGCCGGGCGCCATCCTGCGGGCCCGGGGCGACACCCTCTCTCCCCTTCTCGCGGGGATCGATCGCCCGGAGATCCCGGTCATGCTTTTCGGCGGTCATGTCTATGACACCCCCGACGACGTGCGGCCGGGCGAGGTGGCGATCCGGTACGTGGAGGACGTCGATCGGCTCCGTCTGGCCGGCTACCTCTGGCCCGAGGTGCCCGGCCGCATCGCCGGCACACCCTACCTCTGGACCGAGAGGGTCGGGTCGGGTCGGATCATCGCCTTCACCGGCGACCCCACGTTCCGCGCTTTATGGCGCGGACTCCTACCTCTTTTCGGCAACGCCGTACTCCTCGGCGGCACCTTCTGATCGGACCCCGGGGGTATGGGAGGTTGCGCTAAATCGCGTTCTCCCATACCCTTGGGAACCCTCTTAGTGGTTGTGTAGCGATTCTGCCGCGCCCGATGTCGGTTGCGGCCCTCAATAGACAGCACATGCGCTTCGGGCGGCCACGCCGCCCTCATGCCACCCGGTGCAGCACGCTCCGGATGGCGCTATGCCGCGACCTCGCGGCTCGATCCCCAAACACCCCCCAGGGGCGTGCCGGATCGCGTATTACTCCCTGCCAAGGAGAATGCTGCATGAGTGAAGTACCAACCCACTATTCGAGGGCGCGCGCCCTCGGCGTCGCCGCCCTGGCGACCCTCGCACTCGCCGCCTGTGGCGAGATGCCCACGGAGACCACACAGGTTCAGCCCGACACCCCGGCCGCGGCCAGTGTCGAGAATGCATTCGACGTCATCCAGACGCCGACGGCCGGTCCCATTGTGGCCGGCCAGGTCCTCGTGAAGTTCCGGGGTGGTCAGCCGCCCGCCCACGTCCAGGCCCGCCTGGGCGAGCGGCTCAGCCACCTCACACTCGGTGTAAAGATCCTGAAGGTCGCGCCGGGCCGGGAGCTCGACATGGTGGCCGAGCTGCGCGGGATGCCCTCGGTCGAGTACGCCGAGCCCGATTACGTGCTCTCGCTCAAGGCGGCACCGAACGACTCCTACTTCGGCTACAAGTGGGGGCTGCACAACGACGGCACCATCAACACGTCCACGGGCGACTTCGTGGCGAATACCGGCGCCGTGGACGCCGACATCGACTGGCTCGAGGCGTACGAGTACCTCGCCGGCGCCTCCTTCCAGACGGTCAAGATCGCCATCCTGGACACCGGGATCCGGCAGGACCACGTGGACCTCGCCGCCAAGATCGTCGGCCAGTACGACTTCTTCGACAACGACCCGGACGCGGCCAATGACAACGGCCACGGAAGCCACACCGCCGGGATCGCCGCCGCCATCGGCAACAACGGCACGGGCGTGACCGGCGTCGCCTGGCACAACCAGGCCACGCTGCTCATCGGCAAGATCTGCGGCCAGATCCGCGGTGGACCCAACGGCTACGGCTGCCCGTCCTCGGGTACCGCCAGCGCCATCACGTGGGCGGCCGACAACGGCGCCAGCGTCATCAACATGAGCATTGGCGGCTCGAGCGGCTCCTCCGCGCAGCAGGACGCGCTGGCCTACGCCCTCACGAAGGAGACGCTGGCCTTCTGCTCGTCGGGGAACGAAAACGGCGCTGTGTCGTATCCGGGCGCCTTCCCGGAGTGCGTGGCGGTGGGCGCCACGGACTGGTCGGACAACCGCGCCAGCTACTCGAACTACGGCCCGCAGGTGGAGCTGGCCGCGCCGGGCGGCGATGACGAGGATGCGAACGGCTACAGCTACATCCTCTCCTCCTACTACGACAGCCCGACCAGCTACACGTTCATGGCGGGCACCTCCATGGCCGCGCCGATGGCCACCGGCCTCGGCGGGCTCCTGGCCTCGCTCGGCGTCTCCACGGCCTCGGAGCTCCGGTCGATCATGACCAGCACCGCGGATGACCTCGGCCCCAACGGCCGCGACAATGAGTTCGGCTACGGCCGCATCAACGCCTTCGCTGCCGTCCAGGCCGTGAGCGGCGGTGGCGGCGGCCCCACGAACAGCGCGCCCACGGCGTCGTTCAGCTACAACTGCTCCGACCTGGCCTGCTCCTTCGATGGCAGCGGCTCGAGCGATCCGGACGGCGACGCCCTGACCTACGACTGGACCTTCGGGGACGGAAGCTCGGCTTCCGGCGCCACGGCCAGCCACACGTACGCGGCCGGCGGCAGCTACACGACCACCCTGACCGTCAGCGATGGCAGCCTGAACGACAGCCAGTCGCAGAGCGTGACGGTGAGTGAGCCGTCCACCGGCGGGATCAACCTCTCCGCCAACGGCTACAAGGTGAAGGGCGTGCACACGATCGACCTGAGCTGGAACGGCGCGTCGTCCACGACCGTGGACGTGTACCTTGACGGCTCGGTCGTGGCCACCACGGCCAATGATGGCGCCTACACCGACAGCACGGGCAACAAGGGCGGCGGCGTCTCGTACACCTACCGGGTATGCGAGGCGGGCACGTCCACCTGCTCGAACCAGACGACGGTCGCCTTCTAGGCACCGCCTCTGGCAGTAGAGTCGAGCGGCCCCGCTCCGGGATGGTTCCGGAGCGGGGCCGCTCTCTTTGCTCGCCACCCTGCCGTGCCTAGGTTGGGCGCCATGAACTGGCTCTGGATCCCCGACACCGGTCTCCCACGCGCGCTGGTCATCCTGGCCGTCGCGCTCCTCGTGCACCTGCTGCTCAGAGCGGCCCGCCACGGCATCGACCGCATCATCGGGCGACCGGGCGCGCAGCAGCCGCCCGGCCCCGGCCGCCACCCCAAGCTCGCGACCATCGTCGGCCTCCTGTTCAGCGCCGCCACATTCGTCCTCTGGTTCGTGGCCATCGGAATGGTCCTGGCCGCGTTCGCCATCGACCCCACCACCTACTTCGCCACGGCCACCGTCATCGGCCTCGCCGTCGGGTTCGGCTCCCAGGGACTCGTCCAGGACATCGTCATCGGCCTCACCCTCATCTTCACCGATGCCATGGACGTGGGCGACACCGTCGAGGTCTCCGGGCAGGTAGGACGGGTCGAGCGCGTGGGGCTCCGCTTCACCACCCTCACCAATTTCCTCGGTCAGACCGTGTTCATCCCGAACCGCAACATCGCCGTGGTCGGACGGTTCCGCCGCGGCGTGGTGCGGGCGTACATCGATGTGCAGGTTCCCGCCGGCATCGAAGCCGAGCCCCTCGCACGGCACCTCCTCGACATGGCCCGCGCGCTCCGCAGCCAGCACCCCGCGGCCGTGCTGAGCTCGCCCGAGCTCTTCGGGACCCGGGAGACGGAGCCGGAAGGCTGGCGCTACATCCGGATCAAGCTCCAGGTCTGGCCGGGGCAGCAGCCGCTCGTCGAGACCGTCTTCCGCCAGCGCCTGGTCGCGCATATGAAGACGCTGGATGAGAAGTACGCCGACTGGATGGTCCCGGTCACCTACAGGGTCTGACTCCGTCGCCAGATCCCCCTCCCAGCCTCCCGCCTCAGTCGACCGCTACGCCCGCGTCCCTGGCCATTCCTCGGAACACGCTCAGCCACCGCGCCGCCTTGGCGTTCCCGGCGTCCGCGCGGGCGCGCACCGTACCGGAATGATCACGCCGCAGGTCGTAAACGGCATTCTGCACCGTCCAGAGACTCACCTTGAATGGCGCCTCCTCCGCGAGGCTGATGGCCTCCGCCAGGTGCTCCAGTACCGCCAGGTCGTCGGGCGACTCCACCAGCGAGGTGGCCATCTCCTCCAGCGCGCGCTGGTACGCGAAGCCGAGGCCCTCCGTGTCCAGCATGATCTCCCGACGCTCCGCGTCCTCGAGCAGCACCCGCACCCGGTCCAGGTCCATGCCAGGGTCCGAGACCTCCCGCACCAGTCCCGTGTTCAACACATACTCACCGGCCAGCGACAGCGCCGTCGGCATGGGGATCGACAGATCGTGGAGGAAGCGCATGAGCGGCGCGTTCCGTTCATAGATCTGGCGGTACTGATTCTCCGCATCGCGCAGCGTCGACTGGATGATCTGGTCGAGCACCTGCCGCCGCTGGTCCTGGAAGAGTGACCGCAGGTTGTACGTCGCATTCGGGAAATGTCGGTCGAGGGTCCGGATCGTGTCCGTGAAGTCGGCCGCCTCGAACGGCATGGTGACCTCCTCGCGCATGGCGTTGAAGGCCTGCTCGTCGTTGAACGAGCGGACGCCGGCGTGGATCGTGTGGTCGCCCAGGTGCACCACACCATAGCTCAGCACCTCCACTTCCTTCGTCACCCGGGAGGTCACCGTGATCAGGCCCGTCGCCAGCTGCGCTCGGCCCGCCTCCCGGATCTCCTGGTCCGCCACATCGATATCGTAACAGTACTCTCGGGTCTGCTCCGCTGTCTCGTCGAATATGGATGAGATGGCGAAGTGCGCGCCCACCTCCAGCAGGTCCACCCGCGCGTCTCGCACGGTTCGGTCGTAGATGGCGCGACCGTCCCCCTGCGCCGGGATGTTGGACTGGGCGTCCGAAAGCGCCTCGAGAAACGGCCCCTCCAGCTCGGCCCCGAACAGCTCCTCCCCCAGCTGGATGGCGCGGCCGGCATAACGGAGCACCTGCACCGTCTCGATCCCCGACAGTTCGTCGAAGAACCAGCCGCAGCTGGTGTACATGAGCATGGCCTGGCGCTGGAGCTCCATGAGCTTCGTCAGCCGCACCCGCTCCGCCGCGTCCAGATCCCGCACTGCGTGCTCGTCCAGGAACCGCTCGATCACCTCCGGCTCGCGGTCCAGGATGATATCGATGTAATCATCCCGCGCCGCCCATGGGTCCTCGACGTACTCCAACGCCATCCGCTCGAAGCGCGGCGCCAGCTCGTCACGCAGGCCGTCCAGCGCGTTCCGCAGCGGGCCGCGCCACTCCTGCGTCCACTCAGGACGACCGCCCGTGTTGCACCCGCAGTTCGAACGCCACCGGTCCACCCCGTGCGCACAGCTCCACGACGTGTCCTCGATGATCTCCGCCTCCCACGCCGGCGGATGCCGCTCCAGGTACTCCCCGTAGTTCGTCAGACGGATGTCCTTCCGGTCCTCGATCACCCGGAGCGCACGCGCCAGCGCCATGTCGCCGTGGCGATGATGGTGACCGTACGTCTCACCGTCGGTCGCGATGTGGCCGATCTGCGGCCAGTCCCTGGCGTCGCTGAACATGTCCGTCAACCGGTCGGCGAACTTGTCGCCGCTCCGCAGCAGGCCCTCGAACGCCACCGCCCGCGAGATCGGGCCGTCGTAGAAGAAGATCACCAGCTCCCGACCGCTCGGCAGCCGGCACAGGTATGGCCGCGTTGGATCCACCCGCCCACCGCTCACGTCCTTCCACTCGGCCGCCGCGCCGCCCTTCGCGCCGCCGTTCGGGTCGACCTCCTCGCCGCCGTTCGCGTCAGCCACCTCGCTTCTGCCCGCGCCGACCTCCTCGCCTCTACCGGTCCCGCCGCCACCGTTCTCGACCGCGCCCGGAAGGGGTCGAACCCGGGCCGCCTGGTTCGGCGCCAGGATCGTGAACTTGATACCCTGCTCCGCCAGCGCCTCCAGCGTCGGGATGTCCGCGGCGGTCTCCGCCACCCACATCCCCTCCGGAAAGCGACCGAAACGGTGCTCGAAGTCGCGAATCCCCCAGATCACCTGGGTGCGCCGGTCCCGGCCGTTCGCCAGTGGCATGATCAGGTGGCCGTACGCCTGCGCTACCGCCGAGCCATGACCGCCGAATCGCTCGATGCTCCGCCGGTCCGCATCCAGCACCGCCTCGTACGTGTCCGGGGCGTGGTCCTCCATCCAGTGCAGCAGCGTCGGCCCGAAGTTGAAGCTGATCCGCTCGTAGTTGTTCGACAGCTCCCGGATCCGGCCCTGCCCATCCAGGATCCGCGACACCGCGTTCGGCCCATAGCTCTCCGCCGTCACCCGCTCGTTCCAGTCGTGGTACGGGTATGCCGAGTCCTGCCGCTCGATGGCCTCCAGCCACGGGTTCTCCCGCGGCGGCTGGTAGAAATGGCCGTGGATACAGAGATATCGAGGAGGTGTGGTCATCTATTTTGTGCGCCTGTTCGTGGACTGCCAGTGAGAGAGGGCATCCGCCCGGAAGGGCGAACGTTCGCGTTCGCTCGCTGTCGACCGCCTCGGGCCACGCCCGCGCTCGTCGATCTCCGCTGCGCTCCGTTATTACCGGCCCCGCCCCGCAGGTTCCCTCGACAGCCCGCGGCAGCGGGCTCGACCCGCTCGCAGCGCCAGGCCGATCGACCCCGCCGGCCCTACGTCGGCCCTACGCCGGCGTCAGGACGACCGCCGAGAGCGGCGGGAGCCGGAGCAGCAGCGACTGCTCGTGCCCGTGCGCCTCTTCCTCGTCGGTCTGGACCGTGGTCTGCTCCGCCGCGTAGCCGCTCCCGCCAAACTTCTCGGCGTCGCTGTCCAGCCGGACCCGCCACTCGCCCGCCAGCGGTACGCCCACCCGATACTCGTCATGGGGCTCCGGCGTAAAATTGTAAACGCAGAGCGCCACGTCCTCGCGCCCCTCACCTCGGCGCAGGAAGGCCAGAACACTGTTCTGCCGGTCGTCGCCGATCACCCACTCGAACCCCTCCGGCATGATGTCCTTCACGTGGAGCGCGGGGATCTCCCGGTAGGCGGAGTTGGCCGCCGCAGTGAATCGCCGCAGCCCCTTGTGGCCGGCGTCCTCCAGGAGCGACCAGTCGAGCTCGCCCTCGTGCGCCCACTCCGTAGTCTGGCCGAACTCGCCACCCATGAACACCAGCTTCTTCCCCGGCTGGCCGTACATGTAGCCGAGCAGAAGCCGCAGGTTGGCCCGCTTCCGCCAGTCGTCACCGGGCATCTTCCCCAGCAGCGACCCCTTCCCGTACACCACCTCGTCGTGACTCAGCGGCATCGTGTAGTTCTCCGTGAACATGTACACGCCGCGGAACGTGATCTCGTCGTGGTGGTGCGTACGGTGAACGGGATCGCGCTGCATGTACTGCAGCGTGTCGTGCATCCAGCCCATGTCCCACTTGAACCCGAAGCCGAGCCCCCCGATGCTCGTGGGGCGGCTCACCATCGGCCACGCAGTAGACTCCTCCGCGTACGTCTGCGTATCCGGGAACCCTTCGTAGATCGCCTCGTTCATCCGGCGCAGGAAATGGATCGCCTCCAGGTTCTCCCGGCCGCCGTGCTCGTTCGGGATCCACTCGCCCGCCTCCCGCGAGTAGTCGAGGTACAGCATGGACGCCACGGCATCCACGCGCAGTCCGTCGATGTGGTACTGGTCCAGCCAGAACAGCGCGCTGCTGATCAGGAAGCTCTGCACCTCGTTGCGGCCGTAATTGAAGATCGCCGACTTCCAGTCCGGGTGGTAACCCTTGCGGGGATCGGCGTGCTCGTACAGGTGCGTCCCGTCGAAGTAGGCCAGGCCGTGCTCGTCGTTCGGGAAATGGCTCGGCACCCAGTCCAGGATGACGCCGATCCCCGCCTGGTGCAGCTGGTCCACCAGGTACATGAAGTCCTGCGGCGTGCCGAACCGGCTGGTGGGCGCGAAATACCCCGTCGTCTGGTACCCCCACGAGCCGTAGAACGGGTGCTCCATCACGGGGAGGAACTCCACGTGCGTGAACCCCGCATCCACCAGGTACTCCGCCAGCATCGGGGCCAGCTCGCGGTAGCTGTGGAACTCCCGCCCCGGCGGCCGCATCCACGAGCCCAGGTGGCACTCGTAGATCGAGATGGGGGCGTTCAGCGCGTTCCGCTCCGCGCGCTCCGCCATCCAGTCCTCATCTCCCCACTCGTACTCCAGGTCCCAGATCACCGATCCGGTCCTCGGCGGGGTCTCGTGGTAGAACCCCACCGGATCCGCCTTGTCCACCCGGTGATGCGTTTCGGCGTTGTAGATGAAGTACTTGTACTTCTGCCCCTTCTCCGCGCCCTCCACCGTGCCCGCCCATATGCCCGAGCTGCCCTGGGGCTCGAGGGGGTTGGCCTCCCGGTCCCACTCATTGAACTCCCCGATCACGCTCACCGTCCTGGCCGATGGCGCCCACACCGCGAACCGGGTACCCCCGTCCACGGGATGCGCACCCAGCTTCTGGTAGAGGGCCCTGTGGTTTCCCTCGTTGAACAGATGGCGATCGTATTCCGTAAGCGACGACTCGGTCATGACCTACCTTCTCTCGTTTCGTTCAGTGCTCGCAGCAGCTCCGCCACCGTCTCGTCCGACATTGCTTCCAGCGGACGACTCGATCGACGACGCCAGTTCCGCTCCCCTGTCGTGCCGGGCACGTTCTGCGGGTCCCGCTCCAGCCAGAGATCCTCCAGTGTCGCAAGGACCAATCCGGCCTTCGACTTCCCCAGCCGCCGCAGCAGCGCCTTCTGCACCCTCATCGCCTCGCGCTCGTCTTCGTCCGCGCTCGCATCACGGTCGGATCCGACGCGCAGACCACGCCCCAGCTTCTCCCGCATCTGACCGCGACCCCGGAGCTCCGCGTCCGTCGCTTCATCCGACAGCTGACCCAGCTCCCGCCGGATCCGCAGGTCCTCGCCCCACCACCAGCCCGCGAACGTCGGCGTGTCGTGGGTCCCGATCGACGCCAGCGCGCCGTCCGGCACCTTCCTGGGTACCAGTGCCGGCTCGCTGGCGATTCGATGATCGTCGTCGGAAGCTCGACGATCGATGTCCGATGTTCCACCGTCGTCCGCTTCCGTCAGCTCGAACTCGACGACATACATCCCCGGCAGACCATGCCGGCGCATGGCTCGCCGCGTCTCTCGCGGAACCGTGCCCAGGTCCTCGCCCACCACCACCGCCCGGGACCGGTGCGACTCCAGACAGAGGACCGCGTAGAGCTCCTCCGCCGGGTAGCGCACGTACACGCCATCCCTGGCGTCGCCCGCCGGGATCCAGAACATGCGGTGGAGCTGCATGACGTGGTCGATCCGGAGCACGCCCGCGAAACGCAGGTGCTTGCGAATGGACGCGATGAAGTACCGGTGCCCCTGCAGCCGGCTGACCTCGGGGTGCAGCGGCGGGAACCCCCAGTCCTGTCCGCCCGCCGCCAGGGCGTCGGGCGGGGCGCCGGCCGAAGCCCCCGTGGCGAAGAGCGACCGCTCGCGCCACACATCGTACCCGCGGGAGTGGACGCCCATGGGCAGGTCCAGATACAGCGACACGCCCCGATCGGCGCCGCGCTCCGCCACCTCCGCCAGCTGCCGCTCGGCCCGGTACTGCACGTACAGGTGGTAGCGGGCGACCGCCTCGTCGTAGTCGCCGGGCCGCACGTCCCGCGCCCGCAGCCGGGTCGGCCACCGGTCCCACGAGCCCCGCGCTTCCGTCAGCGCCCGGAACCGGGCGTAGTCGTCGGCCAACGGGTTGCGCGCCCGGAACGACGTCAGCTCCGGCGGCGAGTCGCTCGCCTCGAAGAAGCGGCGCGCCTCCGCCTCCAGCGCCGGCCGCCGCTCCGCCATCGCGGCCCGCGGATCCAGGAAGCGGCCGGCTTCCGCCGCGCGACCACCGTTCCCCTCCGGCGCCACATACAGCTCGTTCCAGAAGAGCCGGCTCACAGGCGCGTACGGGCTGGGCTCGTACGGATCATCCAGGAAAGCGGCCAGCAGTGGCAGCGTGCCAACCACGGATGCGCCCGCCTCCGCGGCGCGATCGGCGAACCGGCCCAGCGTTGGGTAGCCCGGCGCGCCGCCCGGCGCCGGGGCCGTCCCGCGCTCGTGCAGCGCGTAGAGCGGCGCGAACACGCCCCAGCGGCCGGCGCCGTCCCGACCAGGCAGCGCGGCCCACCCCACCGCCCGGTCGGGCGCGGCAATGAGCACTGCCTCGTAGCGCCGCCGCGCCCGACCCGTCCCGACCTCCACCACCAGATCGTGGTAGCCCGCAGGTACGCTCGGGAGCGGCAGCGCCCGTTCGACGTACTCCGTTCCCGCCACGTCCTCCGCGCGGAGCCGTTCCAGCGCCGCCCCCTCCAGTGAAGACTCCCGCTCCCCTCCATCCTCCAGCCGGACGGTGACCCGCACGGGCCGATCGACGAGGCCGGCGGATGTGCGGATGCGGGTGGAGCCCGGCGCCGAGGCCCCCAGCCCACCATCTGCGGGCGTCCACACCACCACGACGGGGTCCAGCGCGCGCTCCCAGAGCGTGCGGCAGCGGTGCGCCAGCCGATCCGGGATGGCCGCGGCGTCGGGCAGCTCCACGCCGAGCCCGCGGAGTGCCGCAATGAGGGCGTCTGGAGAGGCCTCGACGCGACGATCGTCGTTGTCGCTGTAGGCGGTCTGAACGCCGTGCAGTCGGGCCAGACCGTGGAGTCCGCGAGGAGCCGTCATCCGGCTCCATCGTCCATGAGCTGCCGGATGCCCAGCAGGGGTACCGCCAGCCAGTCCGGGCGGTTGTTCAGCTCGTAGCCGAGCTCGTAGACCGCCTTCTCCAGGAGGTGCGCGTCCAGCAGGATCCGCAGCTGCGACTCCTCCGCGGGCAGGAACGATCGGCCGGGCGCTCCCTCGGCCCTTGCCTCCTCGAGGTACCCACGCAGGAAGGCCGCGCTGGCCCACGCCGTCCAGAACCGGGCCCACCGGTCCAGGTTCTCCATGTCCCGCGTCCGCGCCAGTCCCCGCAGCTCCTCATCTCCCAGCGCTGTGTACGCCGCGTAGTGGAACGACCGCAGCATGCCCGCCACGTCCGAGAGGGGGGACTTCTTCAACCGGCGCTCCGTGAGCGGCCGCGCGGGCTCGCCCTCGAAGTCGATGATGATGAAGTCGCGGCCCGTGAACAGGACCTGCCCCAGGTGGTAGTCGCCGTGGGTCCGGATCCGGCTGGCGTCCATCTTCTCACCCACTACCGCCCGCATCCGGTCCATGATCTCGTTCTTCCGCTCCACCAGACGCGCCGCCTCGTCCCGCGACTCCTCCGGCAGCGCGCTGATCCCCCGCGAGAGCGCCTGGAAGATGCGTCCACTCAGGTTCCGCATGGACTGGTAGAGCGACCGCTGGTAGAGCTCGCTGAACGCCTGCGGCGCGAAACCCTCCCGCTCCGCGCTGTCCGCCAGCGCCCGGTGCATCTGCGCCGTCCGCTCCCCGATCAGCCGCGCCGAGTCCATGTACGCGCCCATCAGGTCTCCGGCCAGCTCCGGCGGCTCCTCGGCCGCACGGTCCACCATGGAATGGACGTCCAGCGGCAGCGGCGCCTCATCGAGCTCCGGCTGCTCCGTGATCACGCGCTCGTAAAACCCGCCCAGCGAGTCCAGGGTGTACGCCCACGCGTCGCCCTCGTTGGGGACGAACCGCTTCATCACGCCGATCGTATACGACGCGCCGTCCTCGGCGCGATAGCTCAGCTCCCCCGTCACCGCCGGCGTGTGCTCGAACCCCTTCCGGCCGAGCTGGTGTGCGATCTCCACATCCGGGTTCACGCCGCTGTCCAGCTTCCGGAACAGCTTGAAGAAGAGCTCGTTCCCGTACAGGATGGACGTGTTGCTCTGCTCCACCCGCACCAGCTGCGGCTTCAACGACTCCGGCTCCGATCTGCGTCGGTCCCGGAACTCCTTCACCAGCCCGCCCCGGACCTCGCCCGCACTGCCATGCAGCTTCTTCCGCGTGGCCATGACCGACAGGATGTCCCGGGCGAATGACGGCTCTACGGTCGCGTCGTAGATGACGCCGGAATCCGACTCGTCGGACGCCCCCGTCCGCGCCACCACCGCGTGGGGCTGACTCTTCATCAGCTGCTCCGCACGCTCCCCCACCGCGTGGGCCAGCGGCAGTACGTACGTCTCCGGGTCACCGTCCACGTAGCTCACCCGCACCAGCGTCACCCGCGACTCCACTTCGCCGCCGCTCGACCGCAGGACCTCCACAATCCGCGCGTGACGGATCTTCCGCGCCTTCCCGCCAAACCAGCGGCGCGGACGCATGTAGTCGGGGAGGATCCCCTCCACCGCAGACCGGTCCTCGTCGTCCAGCAGCGACGTCCAGTCGCCGCCGGTATGGACCAGCACCGGCCACTTCGGACGCTTCCCCATCTCCAGCGCCGGCCGGTCTCCGCTCCGCTCCGGAGTCAGCTGGAACCAGTAGAACGTGTGCGGGCCCATGGTGAGGAAGTACGGGAGCTCGCCGATCCGCGGGAACTCCGTATGGCCGAACAGCTCCACTGGCACGCGACCCTCGTGCTCGGAGAGGTCGAGCTCTACCGCCTGCGTGAACCGCGACAGGTTCGCCACGACCATGATATGCTCATCCTCGTGCTCCCGAACGAACACCAGCACCTTCCGGTTGTCCGGCTGCAGGAAGCGGATGCTGCCGCGACTGAACGCCTTGAACCGCTTCCGCAGCGCCAGCAGCCGCCGCATCCACCAGAGCAGTGAGCTCGGGTTCGCCTGCTGCGCCTCCACGTTCACGGCCTCGAAGTGGTATTCGGGGTCCGTGATCACCGGCAGGTAGAGCTTCTGCGGGTTCGCCCGGCTGAACCCCGCGTTCCGGTCCCCGCTCCACTGCATGGGCGTGCGTACGCCGTCCCGGTCGCCCAGGTACACGTTGTCGCCCATCCCGATCTCGTCCCCGTAGTACAACACCGGTGTGCCCGGCAGCGACATGAGGAGCCCGTTCAGCAGCTCGATCTTCCGGCGGTTGTTCTGGAGCAGCGGCGCCAGTCGCCGCCGGATGCCGAGGTTGATCCGCATCTGCGGGTCGTGGGCGTACGCCCGGACCATGTAATCGCGCTCCTCGTCGGTCACCATCTCGAGCGTCAGCTCGTCGTGGTTCCGGAGGAAGATGGCCCACTGGGTGTTCTCCGGAATCGCCGGCGTCTGCTCCAGGATGTCCAGGATCGGGAAGCGGTCCTCCATCTGCACCGACATGAACAGCCGCGGCATGATGGGGAAGTGGAAGTTCATGTGGCACTCGTCCCCATCGCCCATGTACTCCACCGCGTCCTCCGGCCACTGGTTGGCTTCCGCCAGCAGCATGCGGTTCGCGTACCGCTCGTCGATGTGCGACCGCAGCTGCTTCAGGAATCCATGGCTCTCCGGCAGGTTCTCACAATTCGTCCCTTCCCGCTCGTACAGGTACGGGATCGCGTCCAGGCGCATCCCGTCCACCCCCATCTTCCACCAGAAGTCCATGGCCTTCAATACGGCCTTCCGCACCGGCTCATGGTCGAAGTTCAGGTCCGGCTGCTTGTGGTAGAACCGGTGCCAGAAGTACTGCTGCGCCACGGGATCCCACGTCCAGTTGCTCGCCTCGAAGTCCTGGAAGATGATCCGCGCGTCCGAGTACTTGTCCGGGTCGTCCGACCACACGTAGTAGTCACGGTAGCTGCTCCCCTTTGGAGCCCGCCGAGCCCTCTGGAACCATGGGTGCTGGTCGCTCGTGTGGTTGATCACCAGCTCCGTGATCACGCGGATGTCGCGCTTGTGCGCCTCCCTCAGGAACCGCCGGAAGTCCGCCATCGTGCCGTACGCCTCGTGGACCTCCGTATAGGCCGCAATGTCGTACCCGTCATCGAACCACGGCGACGGATAGAACGGCAGCAGCCACAGCGCCGTGACCCCCAGCTCGTCCAGATAGTCCAGCTTCTCCGTCAGACCCCGGAAATCGCCCATCCCGTCGCCATTCGAATCGTAGAACGCCCGCAGCGGCACCTCGTATATGACCGCATCCTTGTACCACTCCGGGTCGTCCGGACGGACGTCGGGCTTCAACGGCTGGCTGGGCTTCTCTTTCGGTGGCATGGTCCTCGATTCGTAGAGAGGTGTCGGATTACGGATTATAGGGCACGGATTACAGGTCACAGTTCACAGTTCACAGATCACAGGTCACAGGTTACAGCCGAGGATCACGAAGCCTCGGTTTCCATGCTGTTCTGTGTTCTGTGTTCTGTGTTCTGTGTTCTGTGTTCTGTGTTCTGTGTCCTGTGCTCTG
Source organism: uncultured Gemmatimonadales bacterium (assembly GCA_963783305.1). GTDB lineage: Bacteria > Gemmatimonadota > Gemmatimonadetes > Longimicrobiales > RSA9 > JAWVYT01. The sequence goes on from CAWAMW010000002.1 coordinate 310,777, forward strand.
TGCTCTGTGTTCCTGTGTTCCGTGCTCCTGTTCAGAATTCCTCACGTTCCGTCTCCCCACGTGGCCCGCTCCGTGTCACCTGGAAGATGTGGGCCGGCGAGGCGTGGGGGTTGAGCTCGACATAGTTGGGGCTGCCGCGCCAGACGTACCGGCTGCCGCTCATCAGGTCGCGCACCTCGAAGCTCTCGTCCCAGCCGATCCCCCACTCGTCGAGCGGCAGGTGCACCATTGAGCTCTGCGTATGACGCGGATCGAGGTTCACCACCATGAGGATGAGCGTGCCGTCGTCGCCCGGCCGCTCTTCCTTGAACCGGTAGGTGTACGGGGTCCCGTCGGCGTGGCTCCATTTGCTGTAGGCGATCACCTGGTCATTGTCCGACCGGTGGAACCGGAGCGACCGGTTGTGCTGGAGCGCCGGCGTGCTCCTCCGGACTCTGTTCACCCGCCGGATCACCTCACGGATGTTCTCGTCCTCCAGGTCCCAGTCCCGGATCTGGTACTTCTCCGAGTCCAGGTACTCCTCCTTGCCTTCATCCCGCGGCCGACCCTCCAGCAGCTCGAACGCCGGCCCGTAGATCCCGTAGTTGGCCGACAGCGTGGCGGCCAGCACCAGCCGCTGCACGTACATGGGCTTCATCCCGGTCTGCAGCTGGTCGGTCAGGATGTCGGGCGTGTTCGGCCAGGCGTTCGGGCGGAAGAAGTTCACCACCGGCGGCGACGACAGCTCCCGGAAATACTCCTCGATCTCCCACTTCGCCCGGCGCCAGGCGAAGTAGCTGTAGCTCTGGGTGTACCCGAGCTTCGCCAGCCGGTACATGACCTTCGGGCGCGTGAACGCCTCGCTCAGGAAGATCAGCTCCGGCCACTCCGACTTCAGCCTACCGATGCACCACTCCCAGAACCGGAGCGACTTCGTGTGCGGGTTGTCCACCCGGAACACCTTCACGTCCGCCTTCTCGATCCAGTGCCGGAACACCCCGTCCAGCTCCTCCCAGAGCGCCTGCCAGTCCGCCGTCTCGAAGTCGATCGGATAGATGTCCTCGTACTTCTTCGGCGGGTTCTCCGCGTATGCGATGCTCCCGTCCGGCCGGTGCCGGAACCACTCCGGGTGCTCCTTCACCCACGGGTGGTCCGGCGACACCTGGAACGCCACGTCCAGCGCCACCTCGATCCCGTGCTCCGCGCGCGCGGTCTTCACCAGCCGCTTCAAGTCCTTGAGCGTGCCCAGCTCAGGGTGGATCGCGGTGTGCCCACCTTCCTCCGCACCGATCGCCCATGGCGACCCCACATCCTCCTGCGCCGCCGTCCGCGCGTTGTTCTTTCCCTTCCGATGCGTCCGGCCCACCGGGTGAATCGGGGGCAGGTACAGCACGTCGAAGCCCAGGTCCGCCACGTACGGCAGGTGCTCGATCACATCCTGGAACGTTCCATGGCGGTCCGGCCCCCCGAGCGACCTCGGGAAGAGCTCGTACCACGCGCTGAACCGCGCCCGCTCCGGCTCCACCATCATCCGGAGCACCCGCGCATACCGCGTGGCCGTCGACCGGTCCGCATGCCGCTGCACCAGCGACCTCACGTCGTCCGAGAACGCCCGGTCGGCACGCTCGCCCGCCGCCACCGCCTCATCCCGTACGTGCGCGGCCAGCTCCCGCAGCGCCTGCGCGTCACCCGGAGACGACGCCTTCGTCGCACCCGTGCCGTCCGCAGCCCGCTCCGACGCCGTCTCCAGCAGCACCGCGCCCATCGCCAGGTGCGTCTCCACGTCCACCCCCGCGGCGAGCCACTTCCGCATGTCGCGCTCCCAGCTCCCCCAGGGGTCGATCCACGCCTCCACCGTGTACTCGTACCGGCACGGTTCCGTCGCCTCGAACCAGGCACGCCACCGGTCGTTCACCACCGGCTCCATCTCCACCTCGGACCACCCGCGCTTCCCCTCCCGCCGGTACAGCAGACGCACCGCAATCGCGTCATGCCCGTCCGTGTACGCATCGCACTCCACCCGAATCTGTCCCGGCGTACCCTTGGCCGGGAACCGCCCCGCATCCACCTCCGGCTCCACCCCCTCGATGATCACTCGCCTGCGTGCGGATGCCGGGAACTCACTCTGTCTGCGCGCCATCTCTTCTCTGATCCAGGTGTCAAGGATTCCGTGCCAAATCGCACGGTACCGGGCCCCACCAACGGCTGCAAGATTCGTGAATAGCGGAACCCCGAGCCGTGGCGCAGCGGACTTACCATCCCCGGCGCGGCCCGCCCGCCGGATTCCGAATTCGGGAAGGCGGGGCAGGAAAAGGGAGCGGAGAGCCCGCGCGCTCCGCGCTGCTCCCCGCCCCCTTCGCCGCACGCTCCGTGGCAGTGCTGTTGCTGTTGCTGTTGCTGTTGCTGTTGCTGTGAACTGTAATCTGTATTCCGTTATCCGATCACGCCGTGACGGAATCCCCGGAATCATACAGCCGCCACGCGATCCAGAACGTGTAGAGCGCGACGGCCGTGCCGAGCGGCGCCTTCGCCAGGTTGAAGATCCCGAGGATCACCGCGAGACCGAGGACCCAGCCACCCCAGTTCCTCAGCAGCCCCACGCCCACGATCAGGTTCGGCAGCGCCAGGATCATGGCCAAGGTGCCGACAAACCCGCCGATCAGCGACATCGTCCCCATGGCCATCGGGTCGCCCGACAGCCAGCCGATCCCCGACAGGAATCCAAACGCCATCAGCCCGATGAACAGATCGAACAGGCCCAGAAAGACCTGGAGCCAGCCGAGGATCTGAACGTGTTTGCGCATGCCTCCTCCTTCTCGTCATGAGAGTCCCACTCTCCCTACGACCCCACCTCCCTGCGTGCTTCAATCCGTCCTATCCCACTACCGCCACCCCGCCCAGCACCGACCCCGCCGCCCCCTCCAGCCGAACATCGACGACTTCGCTCAGCACCGTCCGCGATGGGTTCACCTCCACCAGCAGCGCCCCCCTCCGTTGCGCCAACCGCGCGATCGCCTGGATGTACCCGAAGCTCGCCTCCGTCCCGACCACGAGCGCCACGTCCACACCCTCGGCGATGAACTCCTGGACCCGCTCGATGGGGCTGCGGGGCAGCATCTCCCCGAACCAGACCACTGCGGGCCGGAGCCGCCCGGCGCAGTCGTGGCAGAGGGGGGGCAGCGCGGGCAGGGGGTGGGTGTGCTCGTTGTGCTCGGCGCCGCAATCCTCACACCGGACCCGCCAGATACTGCCATGGATGTGCGCGACTTCCGCGCTCCCCGCACGCTCGTGCAGGTCGTCCACGTTCTGCGTGGCCACGAGCACCTCTTTCCCTGCCGACTCCCACGCCGCCAGCGCGCGGTGGCCGGCGTTCGGCTCCGCCCCGGCGATCAGCCCGCGCCGGTACTGGTACCACTCCCAGACGTAGGCGGGGTCGCGGTCGAACGCCGCGCGGGTGGCGAGGCGGGCGGGGTCCTCCTTCCGCCACCACCCGTCCCCACCCCGGAACGTGGGGATCCCGGACTCCGCCGAGATCCCCGCTCCCGTGAGGGCGAGGATCCGCTGGGCCGCATCGAGCCGCTGTCGGACTCTGTCGCGATCATCCGTCATGGGGTTTCCCACCTTCTGAACAGCCGTGACGCGAAGAACTCGAAGAAGCGAAGGCCTCGAAGAACTGCGGGTGTCGGACTGCTCCGCAACCCCGGCGTATCCCGCGAATTAGGGGAGTCCTTTGTTCTACTTTTCTTGTTTTGCTTCGACCCCTTCGACGCTTTTGAGCTCTTCGTGTCACGCCTTTGTTTACACTCGTGTCTAACCCACCTGCTGCCGGACCTGGTCGAGCTTCCCGAACGACTGGAGCTTCTTCGACTTGGCGACGATGAACTCCGCGTACTCCTCGACGAAGACCTTGCCGGGCGCCCGGAAATCGAACTGCTCCGGCTGGTCGCGGAAGAACTCGCGGTGGACGCGGGTCCACACGAGGCGACCGTCGGTATCGATGTTGACCTTGGTCACGCCGAGCTCTGCGGCGCGGGCGAACTGGTCGGCGTCGACGCCCTTCGCGGAGGGGTCGAGCTTCCCGCCGGCCGCGTTGATGCGCTCGACCTCTTCCTGCGGGACGGAGCTGGAGCCGTGCATGACCAGCGGGAACCCCGGCAGCCGCTTCTGGATCTCCTCGATCCGTCCGAAGTGGAGCCCCTGGGAGCCGGAAAACTTGTAGGCGCCGTGGCTGGTGCCGATGGCGACGGCGAGGGAGTCGCAGGCGGTGCGCTCGACGAACTCCTTCGCCTCGTCGGGGTCGGTGAGCCGGGCGTCCTTCTCGGAGACCGCGATGTCTTCTTCGACGCCGCCCAGCATGCCCAGCTCGGCCTCGACGCTGATCCCCTTCGCGTGCGCCCGGTCCACCACGCGCTTGGTGATGGCGATGTTCTCGTCGAACGGTGCGTGGGACGCGTCGATCATGACGGAGGAGTAGAACCCGCTGTCGATGCAGTCGTAGCACGTTTCCTCGTCGCCGTGATCGAGGTGCACCGCGAAGACGGCGTCCGGGTAGAGCTCGGCGGTGGACCGGATGATCGCCTCGAGCACCGTGGGGTTCGCGTACTTCCGGGCGCCCTTCGAGATCTGGATGATGAACGGCGCGGACGCCCTCCGATGTCCCTCGAACAGGCCCAGCGCCTGCTCCATGTTGTTGATGTTGTATGCGCCCGCGGCGAACGAGCCGTAGGCGACGGAGAAGAGGTCGCGCGTCGTGATGATCATGCAGTGCCCTCTGGCGTTCATATGTGAAGGGTCCGGTCCCGGCGGCTCCGAGCCGAGCCGGTCCCGGAATGGATAGACCCGGGGCCGATCCCATGCAATCCGGACACCGCGGGCGCTGTCACCTGGCGTGCGCGAGCGCCGCGGGGGATGCTACATTTCGTCAGCCCCCTGGAGCCATCCACGAAGGAGCGAAGGGAATGCGAATCCTCATTGCGGTACTGCTGCTCGGGACCACCCTTGGCGGGTGCGCGAGCGCGGGTACGGGCGGTGCGCGGCGGGACCGGAACGTCATGACGCTGGAGCAGATCGAAGAGGCCGACCAGACCAACCTGTACGACCTCATCCGCGTGCATCGTCCCAACTGGCTCAACGCCCGGGGGCCGAACAGCTTCCGGAGCGAGAACCCCATCATGGTCTACCTCGATGGCACGCGCTTCGGCGACATCGAGGAGCTCCGGTCGCTCTCGCCCTACGATGTCCGGGAGATCCGGTACCTGAGCGCCGCCCAGGCGCAGGCGCGGTTCGGGCTCGGCAACACCCGCGGCGCCATAGCCATCACCAGCCGCTGAGCCGCTAGACGCGCAGGGTGAACGGCGGGTACTCATCGCGGAGCAGGAGCACGTAGCACTCCACCCGCGCGGTCCACGCCAGGACCCCCAGCGCGAAGCCGTAAAGGGTCTCCGGGTAGCGCCCCGTGAACAGGATGGACACCCACCCGACGGCCGTGGTGATCGCCCAGGCGATGCCCAGGACCCAGAGCAGGAACAGGTGCGGCAGCACCAGGATGAGGCGCAGGAAAACCGTCACGCGATCACGCGGCTCCGCGGGCCTCGCCACCTCCAGGCCCGCGGGGTACTCGGCGTCGCCGAAGGGCGGGTACTCGTCCCGCAGCAGCGTGAGGTACGCGGCCGCCCGGACCCGCCAGCGCATGTACCACGCGCCCAGCCGCCAGAGGGAATCCGGGTGACGCCCGGACAGGACGATGACCAGCCAGGCGATGATCGCCGCGATGATGACCACGACGCTCACCACCCCGCCGCTCGAACCGTAGTCCCAGCTCACCCCGCTGTCGGTGCTCCAGCTCGCGCCCAGCGCCATGGCGATCGGCGCGCCCACGAGGATGATGTGAGGGAGCGCGAGGAAGAAGCGAAAGAACGCCGTGAGCCGGTTCCGTCCCTCCAGCTGCGGCTCCAGCCGCACCGCCACAGGGTAGTCGATCCCGCCCGTCTCCAGCTCGTCGTACTCCGTCATCGTCGCCTCCACATCGAGTGACCCTCTGGAGGACACTACGCGCCAGCGACCCCGAAGATTCGACCCGCCGACACCGGCGCCACGAGCCGGGTTGCTTTCGTCTCTTTCTTACTGTCGGCCCCTCGCCCACGGCAGCACCGGCGCCGGCGCTTCCGTGGGCGCCAGCTGCCGGAGCGTCATGGCGTCGTAGAGCCGGCCACCGAGCATGACCCGGTCGATGTCGGCGCTGTTCACCAGGTTCTCGAGGGGGTTGGAGTTGAGCACGATCAGGTCGGCGAGCTTCCCGGGCTCCAGTGACCCGATATCCTGGTCCAGCCCCAGGTACTGCGCGCCCTTGATGGTCCCGGCCGCCAGCGCCTCCATCTCGGTCATCCCGCCATGCTCGAACATCCACAGCTCCCAGTGCGCGCCGACCCCCTGCATCTGACCGTGCGCGCCCAGCTCCACCAGCCCGCCCGCGTCGGCAATGGCCTTCACGCCCTCCGCGATGAGCACGTGATTGAAGTCGTCATCGCCCGCGGCCATGATCCGGCGGCGGCTCCGGGCGTCCACCAGGTCGCGGGGCGTGAACGCCAGCAGCCGCTCGTCCTCCCACACGTTGGTGCGCTCGTACCAGTAGTACTCGCCGCTCAGACCGCCGTACCCCACGATCATGGTGGGCGTGTACCCCGTGGAGCTCGCGCTCCAGATCTCCGTCACGTCGCGATAGACGTGCGGCACGGGCAGCGAGTGCTCCACGCCCGTGTGCCCGTCGAGCACCATGGTCATGTTGTTGAAGAAGAGGCTGCCGCCCTCCGGCACCACCATCATCTCCAGGTCCCGCGCCGCTTCGATGATCCACTGCCGCGCGTCCCGACGACGCTGGTTGTAGCTCTTCACGCTGAACGCGCCCACCGCCTTCATCCGACGCAGGTGCGCCGCCGCGTCCTCGTAGTCCTTCACCACCGCCTTGAAGCTGGTCTCCGCGCCGTACAGGATCGTGCCCGTGCTGAACAGCCGCGGCCCCAGCTTCTCGCCCGCCCGCAGCAGCTCGATGTTCGCGAACACCGTCTCCGTGTCGTTGCTCGGGTCGTGCGACGTGGTGACGCCGAACGCCAGGTTCGCCAGCAGCGGCCAGCTCGCCTGCGCCAGGATCCCCGCGTTCTCGCCGCCCACGTGGCCGTGCACGTCCACCAGCCCCGGCATGATCGTCTTGCCGCTCATGTCGATATGACGCGCGTCCGCCGGCAGCGTCATGGCCGCCGTCGCTCCCACCGCGACGATCCGGTCGCCCTCGATCACGATCGTGCCGTCCTCGATCACCGCAGGCAGCTCCGGCCCGATCCCTTCAGACTCCTGGAACGGCTGGTACGACCGCGACTCCGGCTCCCACCCGCCCGGCGGCGTCCACCCCTGCCCCGCCATGGTGATGATGCGAGCATTGGTCAGGACCAGGGTTCCGGCGGGTTTCGGCGTCGTGGTGGTGAACGAAATGTCTACGCCTTCGGCTTCGGGCTCGCGGAGGGCGGCTTCGCCGCGGAGGGCGCCTTCGGCGCGGGGTGCACCCTCTTGCAGGAACGCGAAGGTGGACTGGAGGTCGCGGGTGAAGTACTGGGGTCCGAGCGTCCAGTGGACCTGCCAGTCATCGCCGGTGGCGTGGCTCCAGTGCAGGTACATGCCGGCGTCGCGGCTGATGCGCTGCACGGGGTAGGCGTCGCTGGTGCCGCTGAGCTTCACCGTTCGGCCCGTCCGCGGGAACGGCGCTACGAAGGCGTGGTAGCGCTCGGCAAACGCCACCCACTCGCCGTCCGGTGAGACCGCGATCTGCGTGACGTTGTCCCCCTCCAGGTGCACGATCTCGTCGCCACCCGTGAGGTCCGTGCTCACCAGCCGGTCGCCCTGGCTCAGCAGGATGCGGTGGCCGGTGGCGTCGAAGCTCGGCTCGCCCCTGCCGTCCCGCACCTTCCGGGGCTCGCCGCCACCTGCGTCCACCACGAAGATCCCCGTGTGTTCGCCGTAGGTCTCACCCCGGATGCTGTTCCCGCCCACGCTCCGGTAGACGATCCGGTCGCCGCTCGGGCTCCAGCTCGGGCTCGTGTAGTGACCGCGCCGCGTCACCACCTCCCGGGCGCCGCGCCCGTTCAGAGCGATCGTCCGGATGCGCCCGCCCTCCGCGTCGCTCCAGCTGGCGTACGCGATGGTCCGGCCGTCGGGGCTGAACGCCGGCGCCAGCTCGAACCCGTCGTCGCCCCGGGTAAGACGGCGCGGCTCGCCGCCGCCCCGGAGGTCACGGATCCAGATCCTGCCCAGCGCGTCATACGCCACGTACCGGCCGTCCGGCGAGGTGGTGACGTGCCGGAGCATCCGCACCTGCCACTCGTCCGGCGCCACGTCCACCGCATACCGGAGCCCCTCGTGGATCCTCTGCTCGACGTCCGCCGTGAAGGGGATCCGCGTGGCCTCACCGGTCCGAGCGTCCACGCGCCAGAACCCGCCCTGCGCCCAGATCGCCAGCCCGGAGCCGTCCGGGAGCCAGTCGTACTGGGTGTACACGCCGTGGATCGCCCACGCCTCCTGCATGTCCCGCTCGAGCCCGTCCCACAGCGGCCACTCCTCGCCCGTCTCCAGGTCGCGCAGGTAGAGCACCGTGTTCAGACGGTCGCGACGGATGAAGCTCATGAGCCGCCCGTCCGGCGAGATCCGCGGCGTGATCGCACCGCCCGGCCCGCCCGTCACCCGCTCCGTCTCACCCGTCACCAGGTTCCGCCGCAGGATCGCGTAAATGCCGGCGTACGGGTCCTTGTTGTACTCGAAGAACTCGCCCGGCGTGACATCCTGGCTGTAGTAGAGCCACTCCCCGTCGGGACTCACCGCGGGCTCGCCCTGGTCCTTCTGCCAGCTCGTCCGCTCCGTAACCTGGAGCCCGCCGCCGCCCGCCCGGTGGTACATCCATACCTCGCCCGCCCCCAGCGAGCGCTGCTCCACGAAGTGCTTCCGCGTGAACAGGTACTCCCCATCCGGCGACCAGGCCAGCGAGTTCACCTCGCGGTCGTCCTCCTTCGAGAGCTGCCGCGGGTCCGCGCCATCCGGGGCCATGAGCCAGATGTTCTGCGCGCCATCGCGATCGCTGATGAACGCGATCTCCGCACCCGACGGGCTGAACCGCGGGTGGAAGTCCCACGCCGCACCGCTCGTGATCCGCGTGGCCGCACCCCCACCCATGGGCATGGTGTAGATGTCGCCCATGAGGTCGAAGACGATCGTCCCGCCGTCCGGCGAAACGTCCAGGTTCATCCACGTCCCCTCGTCCGTCGTGAACGAGACGGTCTTGGACGGGCCCAGCTCCATGTCTACCGTCCAGGCGGGGCGGTCGGGCGTGGTGTCGGCGGCCGTGGCGGGCGCGCCGATCTGGGCGGTGGCTGAAAAGGGAATGAAGGCGAAAACGGCGGCCGCGCTGAAGGCGGCCGTCAGCAGGGATGTCCGACGCATGTCAGGGGCTCCGTTGGGATGGGTTTGGAGCCCGAAGCCTAGGATCGAAGCGGCGCAGTTCGCAACTCCTGCACATAACGAGACCGCCTCCAGGGCCAGACCCGCGGCAGAGCTTCGGGCGCTGGCCGAATAGGCTCCCGCCTGGCGGGTTTCGAGCATGAATGCCAGTCGTCCGCTTCTTGAGCAGCTGTCGTCGTCACGTAGTCGGCAAGACCGGTGTCGGACAGGACCACCGTTGAGCCCGCGCGGTCAATGGACCTCGAACACCATCCTCAGGCTCACCCACACGCCCACCTTCTGGTCGCTCTCGTGCGCCGGTGCAAACCTCATGACCTCGCCCATCTCGATGGCGGCGCGGTCCAGCTCCGCGTAGCCACTGGACCTGCCGACCCGGGCGTCCTGAACGCGCCCGGTCGCATCCACGAAGTAGTACGCGAGGACCCTCCCGCCGATGCCGGCGGTGCGGAGCTCGGGTGGGTAGTCCCGCGCCATCTCGCGTGCGACCTCAGCCTGGTTGATGAGATGGGGGCGCGCCGTCACGGCGCTCCGGTCCGGTCCACCGGCCGCCGCGATGCCGTCCGCGTCGTCCGGCGGCGAGTCGAGCTGCGACCGCGCCGGCGCGAAGCAGTCGAGCGAATCGATGGCGGAGCCCACTCCGTCGAGCGGGAACAGGAGCCCGTGGAGCAGGCCCTGCAGGTCGCGCGTCTGGACCTCCAGGACCGAGCCTCTCCGCATGTCGGACAGTGCCGACGCGAAGGCCGCCAGCTCGTCCCCGGTCAGGTCCTCGCAGCAGGCGCGGAACGCGCCGGTGCCGAGCGGGGTGGTCCGGAAGACGAGCGGCGTCGGCTCGCCGTCGTCGACCCGGAGCCGGACCGTCAGGGGTCGTCCTCCCATGTCGAGGAAGGCATCGCCGGTCTCGAAATAGAGAATGCCTCCGGCCGCGTCGCACTGGAGCCCCACGTACGGCTGCTCGCTCCCTTCGTATCCATCACCGATCACTTCGGCCGCGGCAAAGCGGGTGCGCTCTCCGCTGGAGTCGTCGACGAGCTCCCGCACTTCCCACTGCGCGGCGAGGGGTGAGGCGGCGAGGAGAAGCGCGATCACGGGTGTGGGGATGGGCGGCAGTCGCATGATTCTGGAGCGGAATGTGGAAGCGGGAGGTCGGTCGCCGGCGCGCGGCGTACCCGACCGGGCCGGAGCGGCGGGGAAGCCGCGAGAAGGGGGTTCGATCCGGCCAGGATCACCGTCAGAATGCTAGGCCGCGGGAGGCGTCCGGGCAACCTGGTCGTCTCTCCGCTGAGCAGGCGGGTTCATCGCGGGTGCCGCGGCCATGGACTTCCGCGGGGGAGGATCGCACATTGGACTCATCTCGCAGGCCCCTCACTGCACGGAAAGAATGAACCCGACCCGCTCCGGCGCCCCCGCGGTCGCGGAACGCCTGCATCCTGTTGTCCGGCTCGACTATCTCGTCCGCCTGGTCACCTACCCGGTGGCCATGCTGGTGCTGTACTCCGTCTTCCGTGGCAGCGGACGGGCCAGCCTGGAGGTTGTCGCCTTCCTGGCATTCAGCGGGCTGGTCCTGCCGCACCTGTACTACCTGGCCGCCCGGGGCAGCCGGGACAGCAAGCAGGCCGAGCACCGCAACCTGACGATCGACGGGTTCCTCATGGGCTGCTGGGTCGCCGGAATGCACTTCAGCCTCTGGCCGAGTGTCATGATCCTGGCCGGGCCCCACACGGGGGCCTTGAGCGTGGGGGGCATCCGCCTCGCTACGCGCAACTTCGTGGCGGCCCTTGCGGGCGTCCTGGTGGTCGGCCTTTTCACTGGGCTGGAGGTGGCCTTATCCGCGGGGCCGCTGCCGACCACGGCCAGCATTGTCGGCATCTTCATGTACATGTCGGTATTCGCCTACCATTCGCACCTGCAGACGAAGCAGACGATCCGGGGCCGCAAGCAGCTCGAGCATAGGGCGCTGGAGATCGAGGAGACGAGCGAGGAGCTGGCGGAGGCGAAGGACGCGGCGGAAGCGGCGAACCGGTCGAAGAGCGCGTTCCTGGCGAACATGAGCCACGAGCTGCGCACGCCGCTGAACGCCGTGATCGGGCTCAGCGACATCATGATCGAGGATGCCGGGTTCGACGGCAACGACGTGATCATCCCGGACCTGGTGAAGATCAAGGGTGCGGGCGAGCACCTGCTCGAGCTGATCAACGAGGTCCTCGACCTCTCCAAGATCGAGGCGGGGAAGGTCGAGCTCTACATCGAGGAGTTCCCGGTGGCGGCGCTGCTGGAGAGCGTGGTGGGGACCGTCGGGACGGTCGCGGCGCAGAACGGCAACCGCCTGGTGGTGGAACCCCACGATGCGGGCGTGATGACGTCGGACATGGTGAAGGTGCGGCAGATGCTCCTCAACCTGCTCAGCAACGCGTGCAAGTTCACGGAGAACGGGGAGGTTCGCCTTAGTGCCCGCCGAGAGCTGTCCGCAGAGGGCGACTGGCTGGTGTTCGAGGTGGCCGATACCGGCATCGGCATGAACGCCGAGCAGCAGGCGAGGATCTTCCAGCCGTTCGCTCAGGCCGACTCCTCCACCACGCGCAAATATGGCGGAACCGGCCTCGGCCTGGTCATCAGCGCACGCTTCGCCGCGATGCTCGGCGGGTCCATCGCCATGGAGAGCGAGCCAGGCGTCGGAACGACGTTCACGATTCGCTTACCCGCCTCATCCGCGAGCGAGGAGGGACCGGATGTGGTCGCGGATGCCGGGTTCGCCATGGCCACCCGGGACCGAGTCGTACCCACGGTCGAGCGGCCCGTGCTCGTGGTGGAGAACGATGCAACGACCCGGGACATGCTCCGCAAGCTCCTCGAGCGGCAGTCGTGGCCGGTGGTCGAGGCGGTGAACGGCCGCAAGGCGCTGGAGCTGCTGGACGAGAGTCGGCCGGCCCTCGTGATCCTGGACCTGATGATGCCCGAGATGGACGGCTTTTCCTTCCTGGAGGCCCTCCGGGGCCGGAGCAGCGACGGGAACGTCCCCGTCGTGGTGCTCACCGCCAAGGAGCTGTCCCGCGAGGAGGAAGGCCTCTTCGCCGGAGGCGTGCATGCGATCCTGGAGAAGGGCAGCTACAGCCAGGACGAGCTGCTCGACGCGGTGCGGAGCGCCCTCGGCGACCCCGTCGCCGCCCGATGAGCGCCGCCGGGAAGGAACCACTGAAGATCCTCATCGTCGACGAGAACGAGCTGAACCGGGAGGTCGTGGGCCGGCGGCTCCACCGCAGGGGCTTTCATCTCCTGTACGCATACGACGGGGCCGCCGCCGTCGCCGCCGCGCGATCGGATCCCCCGGCGCTCATCCTCATGGACCTCAGCATGCCGGTCATGGACGGCTGGGAAGCGACCCGACAGCTGAAGGCCGACCCGGACACCCGGGACATTCCCATCATTGCCCTCACCGCCCACGCCATGGAGGGTGACCGAAAGCGGGCCATGGAAGCCGGCTGCGACGACTTCGATACGAAGCCGGTGCAGATGGATCGGCTGCTCGAGAAGATGGCCGCTTTCCTGGGAGAGATCCCGGCTTCCGACCCGCGGCTCCGATGACCGACGGTCCGTCCTTCGCCGCCGCCCGCCTGGAGAACCTGCCCGAGCTCCTTTCGTTCGTGGACCGGGAATGCGCTCGCGCCGGCGTGCCGAACGACGCGGCCTTCGCCCTCCGGCTGGCTGCCGAGGAGGCCTTCGTCAACATCGTTCGACACGCCTACACCGGCAGCCCGGGGCCCGTGCGCTCGAGCCTCACCCACAGTGACCAGGGCATCACCATTACCTTCGTGGACGAAGCCCCCCCGTTCGATCCCCGCGACGCCCCGCCCCCCGACCTCGACGCGGACCTGCCGGACAGGCGTGAAGGGGGCCTGGGCCTGCATCTGATCCGTCAACTCATGGACGAGGTCCATCACCGGCACCGTCCCGGCGCCGGCAATACCCTGGAACTCGTAAAGCACCTCGGAGAAACCCAATGAACATCGAGACTCAGGAAAGAGGGCACGCGCTGGTGGTCGCCATCCACGGCAGCGTGGATGGCCTCACCGCGGAAACACTTCTGAACACGCTGCACGAACACGTGGAGTCGGGACACACCCGGATGGTCGCCGACCTCAGCGGGGTCGAGTACACCAGCAGCGCCGGCCTCCGCGCGCTCCTCGCTACGGTCAAGGAAGCGCGCCGCAAGGGGGGTGACCTCCGGCTCGCCGACGTGCAGCCTAACGTTCGGAAGGTCCTGGACCTGAGCGGGTTCACCAGCATCCTGAAGCTCTACGATGGCGTTGATGCCGCCGTGGACAGCTTCGACGGATCGGCCCCGGCATGATGCGCGAAGAGATCGTGAAGCCTGCCCCGGCCAAGGCGCGTAAGCGGGTGGCGCTGGTGATCGGTGCCGGGAGCGTCAAGTGCGCGGCGGCCCTCGGTCTCTGGAAGGTCCTCGATCGGGAGGGGATCGAGATCGACATGGTGGTGGGGTGCAGCGGCGGGAGCATCTACGCCGGCGTCATGAGTCTGGGCTACGATGTGGACGAGTGCGAACGGCTGACTCGCGAGCTGTGGACGCCGGCTGTCACCAGGCGTCGCGACACCCGCTCCATGCTGCGCGCCGCGTTCCCGCGCCTCTTCGGCTTTGACGGCCACTTCGGGATGATCCATGGAGACCCGCTGCTCGAGGCTCTTCAGCGGCCTTTCGGCGGGCGCACCTTCGAGGAGGCCGCCGTCCCGCTCCACGTGGTGGCCACGGACGTGGCGAACGGGGAGCGGGTAGTGCTGAGTGAGGGCAGTGTCCTCGACGCGATCCGCGCGAGCATCGCCATCCCGTACGTATGGGAGCCGTGGCGCGTCGGCGACCGCTGGCTTCTCGACGGCTGCCTCTCCGACCCGCTGCCCGTGGACGTCGCCATGCAGGAGGGCGCGGACATCATCCTGGCCATGGGGTTCGAGAGCCCGTACCCGAGGCGGGTCCGCTCCGCCACCCGCTACGCGTTCCAGATCAACAGCATCTACACCAACAACCTGCTTCGGGCGAACTACTCCTTCCACAACCTGGCCCACCACACCGAGATCGTGACGGTCGTGCCCGAGTTCGAACGCCGCATAGGGCTATTCTCCACCGACGAGTTTCCCTACGTAATCGAGCAGGGGGAGCGCGCCACGGAGGCTCACATCGACTATCTTCACCGGGCTCTCGAGGAGACGCGTGTCTGAGGGTGCGGAAGCGAGTGAGTCCGGCCACATCCTCATCGTCGATGACAATACCGTCAACCGGGAGATGCTCGTCCGCCGGCTCACCCGGCGTGGCCACAGCACCGCAGAGGCGGTGAACGGGCGCGAGGCGCTGGAGAAGATGGGGACGGTCCCGTTCGACCTCATCCTGCTCGACATCATGATGCCGGAGATGAACGGCTACGAGGTCCTCGAGCACGTCCGCGCGGACGATGAGCTGCGCCACATCCCGATCATCCTCATCTCCGCCCTGGATGACACGGATAGCCTGATCAAGGGAATCGAAAAGGGCGCCGACGACCACCTGCCCAAGCCCTTCAACACGCACATCCTGCACGCCCGCGTCGATGCCTGCCTGGCCAAGAAGCGGCTACGGGACCGCGAGCAGCTCTACGCCCGCGCCCTCGCCCGCGAGATGGACATCGCCCGGGAGATCCAGGCGGGGTTCCTCCCGTATGAGCTGCCCGCACCCCCGGGGTGGGAGCTGGCAGCCCGGTTCCGCCCCGCCCGTAGCGTGGCCGGCGACTTCTACGACGCGTTCGAGCTCCACGGCGGGCGCCGAATCGGAATCGTGGTGGCCGACGTCTGTGGGAAGGGCGTCGGGGCCGCACTCTTCATGGCTCTCTTCCGCACGCTGCTGCGCGCCCTCGCCGAGCGGATCCTCGTCGAGGGCGGCGATATCGATGCGGGCGTGTCCGACCTCATGGCGGCCGTCAACGATTACATCGCCACGACCCACGACCGCGCCAACATGTTCGCTACCGTCTTCCTGGCCATGCTCGACCCCGCCACCGGAGAGCTGGTATACGCGAATGGGGGCCACGATTCCCCCTTCATCACAGGGGGTGACGGCGTGAAAGCCGTTCTGGCCCCGACCGGGCCGGCGGTGGGCATGCTCCCTGGGATGGCGTTCGCCAGCGCGCGGGCGGTGCTGGAGCCCGGCGAGATGCTCTTCGTCTTCACCGATGGCGTGATCGACGCCCGGGCCCACGACGGCGCCGCCTTCTCACAGGAACGCCTGGTGGCGCTCGTCGACCACCCCGCGCCCTCCGCCGGCGCCACTCTCGACCGGGTCGACTCCGCGATCCAGGGGCACGCCGGTGACGCCGCGCCGTTCGATGACATCACCCTTTTCGCACTGCGTCGGGACGACTGAGCGGCGCACCCTCCCGGCGCGCACCCTCCCGGAGCGTATCGCGGAGCCGGGCGCGGGCCCGGAACAGCTGGCTCTTGGACGTCCCCTCCGCGACCCCCAGAAGCTCGCCGATGTCCGCGTGGGTCCAGCCCTCCACGTCATGCATCCAGAGGACCTGACGCATCCCCGGCGGCAGCGTGGCCACGGCGCGGTCGAGCTCGAGTCGCAGCTCCACGGGGGGCGGATCGGAGCGGTCGCGCGGACGCCACCACGTCTCCATGAGCTCCGCCCGCCGCTGCGTGGAGCGGCCCAGTCCGGTAATGACGTTCCGAGCGATAGTGTGCAGCCAGGAGCCGAAATCCGCCTCGCCGCGGAACCGGTCGAGACCGCGGAACGCGCGGAGCCAGCTTTCCTGGCAGAGGTCGTCCACCAGGTCCGGATCGGACACCCACTGCTCCACGAGCCGGCGGACACGGCCGGAGTGCCGTTCGTAGAGCGCCAGGAAAGCCGTCTCGTCGCCGCCGCGAGCGGCGGATAGCAGGGCTGCGTCCATCGGCATGGCTGGGGAGAGGGTGGAGAACGTCGTCCGGTCAAGGGTCCCTACTGCTTCTGGGGCGTGCCGGTTTCGCCATCGTATGGAGGCAGCAGCCGTACCACGCGATGCGCTCGGCCGTAAACGGTTTAAGTGCAACGGGATACGGGGTAATACAGCGACACGGCGGGCGCGGACGAGTGTCCGACTGCGGGACGAGGCGGGACGACTACGGACACAGGCGGTGGGATACCGGCCTCTCAGCGGTCGGAGTCGTCGTCATCCTGCATGGCGAACCAGACGATGATGATGCCGCCGATGATGAGGATGGTCCAGGCGGCCGGGTGGAGGATCATGGGGGCTCCGTTCGGGATCGTGAGAGCGACCGCCGGGCCTCGGTGCCGGGCGGGTCGAGCCCGGATGCGCGAGGGCACCGGCCGTTGGCCGATGCCCCCGCTCCATCAGGACTGCTGCATATCCTGCTGTCGTGCGGCTACCAGATGTTCACTCTCTGCTCCGGCGCCATCCACATGCCGTCGCCGGGCTGCAGGTCGAAGGCCTCGTAGAAGGCGGGCATGTGTGCCACGATGCCGTTGGTCCGGTACTCGCTCGGCGAGTGCGGGTCGGTCATGATGCGGTTGCGCAGCTCTTCCTCGCGGTAGAGGCGGCGCCAGACCTGGGCCCAGCCCATGAAGAAGCGCTGGTCGCCGGTGTACCCATCGATGACCGGCGCCTGCTGCCCGTTCAGCGACAGCTTGTACGCCTTGTAGGCGACGGCAAGGCCGCTCAGGTCCCCGATGTTCTCGCCCAGCGTCATCTGGCCGTTGAGGTTCAGCCCCTCCAGCGGCTCGTAAGCGGTGTACTGGTCCACGATCATGCCGGCCCGGGCATCGAACGCCGTGGCGTCCTCGGGGGTCCACCAGTCGCGCAGGTTCCCGGCGCCATCGGACTTCCGGCCCTGGTCGTCGAAGCCATGACTGATCTCGTGGCCGATCACCGCGCCGATGGCGCCGTAGTTGACGGCGTCATCCGCCTCCAGGTCGAAGAAGGGCGGCTGGAGGATGGCGGCCGGGAACACGATCTCGTTCCGGACGGGGTTGTAGTACGCGTTGACCATGTAGGGCGGCATGCCCCACTCGTTCGGGTCGATGGGCTCGCCGAGCTGTGACACATTGTCGTGGTACTCGAACGCGCGCACGCGACGCAGGTTGTCGAGCAGGTCGCCCTCCTGGATCTCCAGCCCCGAGTAGTCCTCCCAGACATCGGGGTAGCCGATCTTCGGCGTGAAGTTGGCCAGCTTGTCCTTCGCCTCCGCCTGCGTGGCGGGGCTCATCCACTCGAGCTCATCGATCCCCTGGTCGAAGGCCGCGAGCAGGTTCCCCACCAGCTCATCCATGCGGGCCTTGGCCTCGGGCGCGAAGTAGCGCTCGACGTAGAGGCGGCCGAGCACGTCGCGGAGCGAGCCCCCGACCACGTCCACGCCGCGCTTCCACCGCGGCCGCTGCTCCGTGATGCCGGCCAGCGTCCGCCTGCGGAAGTCGAAGTGGGCATCGACGAACTCGGAGCTGAGGAGCGGCGCGGCGCCGTCGAGGGTGTGGAAGGTCATGTACGCCTTCCATGTGTCCACGGGCGTCGCGGCGATGATGTCATCCACCGCCTCGAAGTACGACGGCTGCTGCACGACCACCTGCTCGGCGTCGTCCAGCATGGCGCCGTGCAGGTACGCGGCCAGGTCCACCGATCCCATGAGGTCATCGGCCTCGGCCACGGTCATCTTGTTGTACGTGGCGTTGCGGTCGCGGTTCTCCGTCTGCGTCCAGTGCTTGTCGGCGATCGCGGTCTCGAGGGCCAGGATCGCGTCGGCGGAGGCCTCCGGCCGCGGCTCACCGGCGAGGCGCAGGAGGGTGGCCACGTAGTCGCGGTACGCGCTCCGGAGCTTCTCGAACTGCTCGCCCTCCCGGAAGTAGTAGTCGCGGTCGGGTAGCCCGAGGCCGCTCTGGCCCAGGTAGGTGATGTGCTGGTCGGACTGCTTCTGGTCGATGTAGACATAGGCGCCGAACGGGCCGCCGATCCCCAGCGGGGCCGTCTCGCCCCAGAACGCCGGCAGCTGGGCCGTGGACGTGACCTCCGCGATGGCGTCCAGCTCCGGGCGCACCGCTTCGATCCCCAGCGACTCGATCCGCGCCGTGTCCATGAAGCTGCGGTAGAGCGAGCCGACCTTCTGGGCATCGCTGCCCTCAGGGGCCTGCAGCGCGGCCACGGACTCCACCACCGCCCGCAGGTTGTGCTCGGCCTCGTCGGCCAGTTGTGCGAACGAGCCGTAGTTCGAGCGGTCCGCGGGGATCTCCGTGCGCTCCAGCCACTTGCCGTTCACGTAGCGGTAGAAGTCGTCCTGCGGACGCACGCTCTCGTCGATGTTCTCGAGGGCGATCCCGCTCTCGAGCGCGGGCGCCGTCACGGCCACCGGCTCGGCCTGGGGCGCCGGCGCGGGGGCGTCCGCCGTCCCGGCCGCGCAGCCCGTCAGCGACGCTATGGCCAGCAGCGAAAGAATTCTGGTCGGGGTACTCGACATAGTCTGTATTCCTCAATGGTTCTGACGTGACAATCTCGTCCGGCGACCTCGCTCGGCACGGGGTCCATACGCCCCAAAGAGACGTCGGGTTCCGGCAGCGGGCAAGTCAGGCTGGATCCGGTCCGGCGTTCCCGCTGCACGGGCCCACCCCCGCCCGCCTTGACCCGCGCCCGGTGTCGCGGCACTATCCAGCCATGGACACGCGCCGATATCCCGCCTATACCCGCTATACGACCCGCCCCGCGGGCCGTGACCGGAGGCGTATGCGCTGAGGCGCAGACCGATTCCAGGCGCACGGGCGGCCCGCGGAGCATTTCCGCGGGCCGCCCTTTTTTCATCCGGCACCCAGGTACCCATGATCATCATCACGCAGACCGGCATCACGGAGGACCAGCTCGACCACATCCGTGAGCGGGTCGAGGGGCTCGGACTTCGCACCCACGTCTCCCGCGGCGAGAGCCGCGTCGTGGTGGGCTGCATTGGCGACGAGGACGCGCTGCGGGGCGTTCCGCTCCTCCGGCTGCCCGGTGTGGAGTCCGTCACCGCGGTCACCAAGCCGTACAAGCTGGCCTCGCGGGCCTTCTCGGCGGGCCCCACGGCCGTCCGGATCGGCGACGCGTCGGGCACGGTGGTGGGCGGCCCGGAGATCACGGTGATCGCCGGCCCCTGCTCGGTGGAGGGCGACGCCATGCTCCGGGAGACGGCCGGTCGGGTGAAGGGAGCGGGGGCTCGCCTCCTGCGGGGCGGCGCCTACAAGCCCCGGAGCTCGCCGTACTCCTTCCGCGGCCTCGGGGTGGCGGCGCTGGAAATGCTCGCGGAGGTGCGGTCGGAGACGGGACTCCCGGTCGTCACCGAGGTCATGGACACCCGGGAGGTGGATACGGTGGCCCAGTACGCCGACGTGCTGCAGGTGGGCGCGCGCAACATGCAGAACTTCTCGCTTCTGGACGAGCTGGGGCGGATCCGCCGGCCGGTGCTGCTGAAGCGCGGCCTCTCCGCCACGGTCGAGGAGCTCCTCATGGCGGCCGAGTACATCATGAGCCACGGGAACCGCGACGTGATCCTCTGCGAACGCGGCATCCGCACCTTCGAGACCGCCACCCGCAACACGCTGGACGTGGGCGCCATCGCCGTGCTGCGGCAGGAGACGCACCTCCCGGTCATCGTGGACCCTAGCCACGCGGCCGGACGCGCCGATCTGGTCGCGCCGCTGGCCTACGCCGCCATCGCCGCCGGCGCAGACGGGCTCATGGTGGAAGTGCACCCGGACCCGGAGCGCGCCCTCTCCGATGGCGACCAGTCGCTCGAGCTCGACGCCTTCGACGCTCTGATGGACGGAGTCCGGGCGTTCGCCCTGGCCGCCGGCCGGACCGTTGCCGAGCCGCGGGAGCCGGCCCGGGCGGGGACGGTGGCGGGGACGGCGGCGTGAGCGACCTGGCGGAGCTCCGAGACCGGATCGAGGCGATGGACCGCTCCATCATCGAGCAGGTGGCGGCGCGCGTGGAGCTCGCCCGCAGAATCGGTGCACTGAAGCGGGAGCGGGGCGTGGGGGAGCTGGACCCGGGGCGTGAGGCGGCGGTGATCCGGCAGGCGGTGGAGACTGGGCGGGAGCACGGCCTCCCCGGCGAAGCAGTGAGGGAGCTGTTCTGGAACCTGATGGCGCTCTGCCGCGGCGCGCAGATGGAGGACCGATGAGGTCTGCGGGGATCATCGGTCTGGGGCTCATTGGCGGATCTGTGGCCCGCGACCTCTCGGCCGCCGGCTGGCGCGTCCTGGCCGAGGACCGTGACCCCATCCGTTTGGGCGGCGCGCGGACCGCGGGGGTGGTGGCCGGGCCTCTGACGCCGAACTCGCTCGAGAAGCTCGACCTCCTGGTGCTGGCCACGCCGGTGCGTGCAGCCGTAGAGCGGATCGGCAGGCTGGGCGAGATCCTCGATTCCGGATCGGGCGTCGTGATCACGGACGTGGGCAGCACCAAGCGCTCCATCGTCGAAGCTGCGGAAACCACCGGTCTGGCCGGGCGGTTCGTGGGATCGCACCCCATGGCCGGGAGCCATGAAAGTGGCTGGAGCGCGAGCCGGCGTGGACTCTTCCGTGACAGCCCGGTATGGCTCTGCGCCACCGACGCGAGCGAGCCGCGGGCGGTGGCCGCGGTGGAAGAGCTGTGGCGGGCCGTGGGCGCCCGCCCGCGCCGGATCGACGCGGCTTCCCACGACCGCCTGCTGGCCCGGACCAGCCACTTGCCGCAGCTGGCCGCCACCGCGCTGGCCGGGGTCCTGTCGCGGCACGGCCACGCGCCGGCGGCGCTGGGGCAGGGCGGGCGGGGGGCCACGCGCCTCGCGGGGAGCGACCCCGACATGTGGACCGACATCGCCCTGGACAACGCGCTCGAGATCTGCCCGGCGCTGGAAGAGCTCGCCCGGGATCTCGCCGACCTCGCCCGCGCCGTGCGGATGGGCGAAGCCGCGGCCGTTCGAGAGCGGTTGGTGGCCGCACAGGCCTGGCACGACGGAACGGAGCCCGTGCGCTGACCGAGCGCCCCCCGGTCCCGCCCGGTAGCTACGTCCGGGCTCAGCCCTTGTGCAAAATGCCGCGGATGCGCGGCGCGGTGGGCGGGAACCAGGCATCGTCGCGATAGTGCTCCAGCGGCCCGGTGAACCCGGCGTCCCGGAGGGCGGCGCCGCTGTCGCGGTCGAGGTGGCAGCCGACGGCGGCGCGGGTCCAGAGCGGGTCCAGCCACCGCTGCCACTTCTCGAGCTGCGAATCGGGACGCGCCTTCACGTGCTCGAGCACCAGCAGCCGACCATTGGGCCGGAGCACGCGGTGCGCCTCCCGGGCGGCTGCCGCATAGTCTGGAATCGTGCACAGCGTCAGGAACGCGACGACGGTATCGAAGCTGGCGTCGTCGTACGGAAGACGCTCGGCGTCGGCGCGATGGATCCGGATCCGGTACGGTGCGCCCTCGAGACGCAGCCGGTCCGCTCTGCGCCGCGCCTCCTCCACCATCACCGGGTGCGGATCGATTCCCACCACATCGCTCACCTCCGGCGGATAGAACGCGAGGTTGGAGCCGGTCCCCACGCCCAGCTCCAGGGTGCGGCCGTGGGCGTGCGCCATCAACGCACCGCGCTGCTCGTCGAAATGACGGGAGACCACGTGGAGGAGCTTCGGAAAAACGCGTTCGCTGTAGAATGACATGAGCGACGTTACCTTTGCATGGTCGACGCCACAACCGACGGACCGCTTCCCTCCCCCACGGGAATTTCCGGGAATTCCCTACAGCGCGAGGCGGCAGACCGCGAGAGCTTGTCCCGTGCACCTTCTCCTCCATGGAGGCTCTCATGCGAAACCGCCCGCGGATGCTCCGTCGGACCCTCGCGCTGCTGGCCGCACCCGCCGTTATCGTCCTGACCACCACCGCCTGCGACGGGGGCGGGGGTACCGACGACATCAACGGGGCCACTCGCGCGCGCGTGGCCGCCGCCGGTGACTCGGCGGCCATGACACTGATCCGGACCCTGGGGGGAAAGCTGAACGGCAAGCTCGCCTCGGGCGGCCCGGCAGCCGCCATCGATTTCTGCGCGGGTGAGGCACAGGCGCTGACCGACAGTGTGGCCCTCACCCTGGGCGAAGGCTGGGCCGTGAAGCGCACCACACTCCGCACCCGCAACCCGCGGAACGCCCCCGACTCACTCGAAGCCATCGCGCTGGAGTTCTTCCACGGCGCCGAGGCCGCGGGAACGGAGCCGTCGGACTACGTGCAGCGGACGCCATCCGGCGACTACCGGTACTACATGCCGCTCCGCTTGGGCCATATGTGCCTCGAGTGCCACGGTCCGCGAGACGAGCTCGACCCGGCGGTGCGCGAAGTCCTGGACTCCCGCTACCCCGCGGACCAGGCCACCGGCTACAGCGAGGGCGACCTGAGGGGAGTGGTTCGCATCACCATGCCGGCGGCAGCGGTCCGTTAGCCGCTACCCCGTCGCTTGCCCCTCCCGCGGCGCTTCGCCGAGAGCGCCACATCGAGCGCGTCATCGATCCACGCCCCCAGGCCGTCGGTCGCCTCCAGCAGGTCGGGCGGCACCTCGTAATACTGCATGGGCCGCTCGGGGTCACCGAAGGGCAGGAAAGGGCCCATCCCCCGGGCCTCGAAAGCCGGCCGGTTCAGGTCGCTCACCTTGAAGTAGAGCATATCGTCGGCCATCAGGGCGAAGAAGATCCCATCGGCATAGATGCCCACGCCGCCGAACATGGCCCGGTGGGTCAGCGTGCGGGTGGTAGCGCGGCTCAGCTGCTCCAGGGCCCAGTCGCGATAGTCTTCGGAGACCATGATCCTCCTGCAGGCTGGCGGTGCGAGCCGGGGGAACGAACATTCTCCGTAATATGACCGAAAAAGAAAACGATCCGGCGCGGCCGCCGCCGAGCGCCCGAGGCGGGCGTCCCGGCCGTGGCACGCGGCCGACGGACCCGGCTCGCCCCTGCCTCAACTGCGGGGACCCCACGCCCGGCGAGTACTGCCCGACCTGCGGGCAGCGAAAGGTGGACGTGCAGGTGTCGGTACGGGCCCTCGTCGTGGATGTGCTCGAGGACCAGTTCATCCTCGACAAGCGCCTCCCCCGCACCCTCGCGTACCTCCTGTTCCAGCCGGGGCGACTGACCGTCGAGTACGTCAACGGTCGGATCGTCCGCTACATCCACCCGTTCCGGCTCTACCTGGTCACGAGCATCATTTTCTTCCTGCTCCTCTCCTTCTTCAGCCTCCAGGTGGTGCGCCGGGCGGTGGAATCGGGTGGACCGGAGGTGACCATCCAGGGCGCGGACTCGCTGGACATCGCGCTGGAGCAGGTCCGTACCGCCCTCGCCGACACCACACTCGACACCGAGAACCGCGTCGAGCTTCGCATCCGGGAGACCGCGCTGAGCGAAAAACGGCGGGAGCTGCGTCTGGACTCGCTGGCGACGGCCGCCGCGAGGCTCGACTCTGCGCTGGTCACCGTCCGCGAGGTCTCGAGCGACAGCGGGATCCCGGGCGGCGTACGGCAGGCCATGCAGGCCAACCGCGCCATACTCGAGCGTCAGCTGGAGGTGGCCACCGCGCAGCGGGAGTCGATGCTGCAGGATACCGCCGGCGCCGCATCGCTGGCGGGACTCGATCAGGACCGTCCCATCCGGGAGGCGTGGGGGTGGGACGAGCCCACCGTGAAGGTGGGGAACGCGAAGCTCGACACGATCATCAACGGGCAGCTCAACCGTCTCGCCGACATGCCGCCGCGGGAGGCGGCGGAGACCGTCGCCGGGACCTTTTTCAATTACGTCCCCACCATGATGTTCATCCTGCTGCCCGTATTCGCCGCGCTGCTGAAGCTCCTCTACGTCCGGCGACGGCGCTACTACGCCGAGCACTTCGTCTTCCTGCTCCACGTGCATTCCGTGGTCTTCATCCTGGCCACGGTCATCCTGCTGACGAACCGGTTCCTGCCCGCCCTGGTAGAGGTGGCGCTGGGCGTCTGGATCCTCGTTTACATCTACCTGGCCATGAAACGCGTGTACGGCCAGGGCTGGCTAAAGACGCTGGTGAAATACTGGACGCTGGGGTGGATGTACTTCTGGGTCTTCTCCATCAGCATTCCCATCGCCTTCGTGGCCACGCTGTTCCTCTTCTGAGACTCACGCGCGCCGGCCGACCACGGCCCCGTGCAGCGACAGCAGCGCCCCGACGAGCAGCACACCCGCCGGGTAGACGACCCACCATTCCTCGAGCACGTCGCGCTCGCCGACCACACCGGCCGTCGCCAGGTCCCAGACCAGCGTCCAGGCGAGGATCCAGACCAGAAGCGACCTCCAGTTCTCCAGCACCGCCCGCGGGGCGCCGATCCGCATGGCCGGGAACCAGAACGCCAGCGCCAGCACTACCGCGCTGATCACGAAGCTCACCGGCAGCGCTCCGAGCTGCCCGCGGGACGCCGCGAAATAGGCGCCCACGATCGCCACGACGAGGATCGACGCCGCCACGCCCCGGCGCCCGCTCAGGGTCTGTTTCGGTCCCGCCATTTGCGCCTCCGTCCGATGTTTGTCGCGCGGCACGAACGATGCACTTGATCGCTCCTGTCACCATGCTCCAGGAGCCGGAAATGCGCACCTACGGAACCACCCTCATACTGGCCTTCGCCGCCCTCACCGCCGCCGCGTGCGACGGCGAGAACCGATTCCGCACCGGGGAGGCGAACATCACGGGGCCGTCCGACGCGCCGGTGTACGAAGCCGTGGCGCTGGCATTCGATGACAACATCGGCCCCAGGATGGACCTCCTCGACGAGGGCGCGATCTTCGAGCTTCAGCTCGACGAGACCGACATGATCTTCGACTCGCGGTTCCGGTTCGGGGACACCGATTTCTCCACCACCGGGACGTTCGGCGTCGATGAAGGCGTGTTCACCTTCAGCGACGATCCGTTCCTCGATGACACCGACATCACCGCGCGGTCCTTCGATTTCGAGGACGGGGGCGATGTGCTCGCGCTGGAAGGCGCGACGGTCGTGCTGGACGCGGACCACGATGGTTTCCAGGAAGTCGGAACGCTGTACATCCTGCTGAAGCGAAGGGAATAGCGGCGCGGGCATCAGGGTCGGATCCGCTCGCGGACTGCTCGCCGTGCGCCGGCCACCATCCGGAAGAAGTTGAGCATGTGCGCCAGCGGCTTGATGTGGCTGGCCTGCCCTTCATAGATGGTGCGGATCGGCACCCACTCCACGGGCCAGTCTCGCCTCAGGCACGTCAGTACCATCTCCACCTCGAACTCGAAGCCGCGCTCTCCGCTGTCCAGCATGGCCTCCATCAGCCGCCGGCTCAACAGCCGGTAGCCGGACTGGTTGTCGGGGACGTCCGCGCCCACCGCCCGCGAGAGGAACCACCGCCCCGCGATGTTGGCGATGCGCCGGAGCAGTGGCATCTCGCCGAAATCGCGCGCGCCGATCACGAGGTCCGGGGTTCTGGACCGCCATACCTCGAGGAAGATCGGGATCTCCGCCGGGTCGTGCTGGCCGTCCGCGTCAATCGTGACGACCGCCGCGAAGCCGACCTCCAGCGCGTGACGGAAGCCGCCCTTCAGCGCGGCGCCCTTCCCCTGGTTCGGCTCCTGCCTCAGCACTTCCGCCCCCGCCGCGCGGGCGGCGGCGGAGGTGTCGTCGGTGGACCCGTCGTCCACCACGACGACCGGCAGGTGCCGTGACGCGGCGCGCACCACGTCACCCACCAGCGGGCCGGCCTCGTACGCCGGGATCAGGGCGAGGGCCGCGCCATGGTCGCCGGCATCGGGTCGCCGCGCCCGGTCAGCCGCCATCGCCGGCCTCCGCGTACGCCCGCCCGTTCTGATCGCTGTAGTGGACGGCGAGGATCGCCAGCAGGATGGAGAGGAGCGTCCGGTGCCTCATGCCCCTTTCGGGGTGCAAGCTCCACGCCGAGGGGCGGGGTGGAGGGGGCGCCCGGGGGGCGAAAAGACCGCCAGGCCGCGGCGGTCGTCTACGAGGCCGCGGCGGTCGTTCGGGGGCCCCAGCGGCGGGCCACGTAGTCGTGCAGAATCTCCATGAACTCCTCCACCAGGCCGTCGCCCTTCAGCGTGGTGAAGAGCTCACCGTCCACGTAGACGGGCGCCTTGGGCTCCTCGAACGTGCCCGGCAGGCTGATGCCAATGTGGGCGTGCTTCGACTCGCCGGGGCCGTTCACGACGCAGCCCATGACCGCCAGCTTCAGCTCCTCCACACCCGGGTACTTCTCCCGCCACTCGGGCATCTGCTCCCGCGTGTACTCCTGGATGTCCTCCGCCATCTTCTGGAAGAAGGTGCTCGTGGTGCGGCCGCAGCCGGGGCACGACGTGACCTGCGGCGTGAAGCTGCGGATACCCAGGGACTGGAGCACCTGCTGCGCGACCCGGACCTCCTCGGAGCGGTCGCCGCCGGGGCGCGGTGTGAGCGAGACGCGGATCGTGTCGCCGATCCCCCGCTGGAGCACGATGCTGAGCCCCGCAGTGGTGGCCACCACCCCCTTCGTGCCCATCCCGGCTTCGGTGAGACCCAGGTGCAGCGGGTAGTCGCAGCGCTCCGCCAGCCGGGAGTAGACATCCACCAGGTCCTGCACACCGCTGACTTTCGCGCTGATGATGATCCGGTCGTGCCCCAGACCCGTCTCCTCGGCCAGCTCCGCCGACCGGAGCGCGCTCTCGATCATCGCCTCGATCATGACCTCGCGCGCGTCCGCCGGCTCGGGGAGACGGGCGTTCGCGTCCATCATCTCCGTCAGCAGCTGCTGGTCCAGGCTGCCCCAGTTCACGCCGATCCGGACGGGCCTGCCGTGCTCCATCGCCACACGCACGATCGTCTGGAAGTGCGCGTCCCGACGCTTCGCTCCCACGTTCCCCGGATTGATCCGGTACTTCGCAAGGGACCGCGCCATCTCGGGGTACTTCGGCAGCAGCAGATGCCCGTTGTAGTGGAAGTCCCCGACGATCGGCACGTCGATGCCCACGTCCCGGAGCCGCTCGACGATCCCCGGCACCGCCGCGGCCGCCTCGTCGTTGTTCACCGTGATCCGCACGATCTCGCTGCCGGCCCCGGCCAGCAGCGCCACCTGCTCCGCCGTGGCCGCCGCGTCCGCCGTGTCGGTGTTCGTCATCGACTGCACGACGATCGGGTGGGCACTCCCCACCTTCACGCCGCCCACGTCCACCGTGACCGTCTGTCTCCGTAGGATCCCGTTCGTGCTCATCTCTTCCATCGCTGTTCCGGTGCGGGCGCAAGCTAACCATGCCGGCGTGGCGTTGTACACCGGTGGACCCGGAGGGTTTGACGGGGGCGGGTTGTGTGCCTCTGTGTGGAAACGATGGGGCTGCCCCGCACTCCTCAACCATCCACCGCCCCTTTCCCCCGCCGCTCCGGTCCCGCATGATACCCGGCGGACGGACCCTCAACGGATCGGCCGTGACATGAATGCGCTTCTCGCCGCGCGGGCCCAGATGGAGGTCTCGCTGGCGTTTCACATGGTGTTCGCCGCCCTGGGTATCGGGCTCCCCCTCCTCATGCTCATCGCCGAAGGGCTCTGGCTCCGCACGGGGCGCGAGCACTACCGGCACCTGGCCCGAACGTGGGCCAAGGCGACGGCGTTGACATTCGCGGTGGGCGCGGTGTCGGGGACGGCGCTCTCCTTCGAGCTGGGGCTGCTCTGGCCGCGATTCATGGAGGTGGCCGGCGGCGTCGTCGGGCCGGCCTTCGCTCTCGAAGGCTACGCGTTCTTCCTGGAGGCGATCTTCCTCGGCCTCTACCTCTATGGCTGGGACCGGCTCTCGCCGCGCGCCCACTGGTGGACCGGCGTGCCGATCGCCTTCACGGGGCTCACATCGGGGATCCTGGTGGTCGCCGCGAACGCGTGGATGCAGACGCCCATCGGGATCCACCCGGACGCCCTCGCGACCGTCGGCTCCGGGCCGCTGGCCATGGCGGACCCCCTCGCCGTCTTCAAGACACCCGCGTGGTTCCACATGGCGCTCCACTCCTCGCTCTCCGCGTACGTGGCCACCGGCTTCGCGGTGGCGGGCGTCTACGCGCTCGGGCTGCTGCGCGGCCGACACAACGCGTATCACCGGAGCGCCCTTGCCATCGCGCTGGCCGTGGGCGGCGCGGGCGCCGTGCTCCAGCCGCTCTCGGGTGACCTCAGCGCGCGCGCCATCGCCGATTACCAGCCGGCGAAGCTCGCCGCGGCCGAGGCGCACTACGAGACCATGCGTGGCGCGCCGCTCACGATCGGCGGGATCCCGACGGGCGACCGCGAGCTGATCCTCGGCCTGCAGATTCCCAACGGCCTCAGTCTCCTCGCCTACCACGACCCCGATGCCGAGGTGCTCGGGCTCGAGGAATGGCCGCAGGACGAGCAGCCGAACGTCGTCATCACACACCTGGCCTTCCAGGCGATGGTCGGCCTGGGCTTCGCCATGCTCGCGCTGGCGCTGGCGTTCTGGTGGTTCCGCTGGAGGGACCCCGAGTCCGTTCCGCGACGGCGGCTCCTGCTGTGGGCGATCCTCGTGGGCTCACCCGCCGGCATGCTGGCGCTGGAGGCCGGGTGGCTGGTGACGGAGGTGGGTCGTCAGCCGTGGGTGATCTACGAGGTCATGACCACGGCCGCCGGGGTCACACCCGTGGACGACGTGCCCATCACGCTCCTCGGGTTCTTCGTCCTCTACACGGCCCTCGGCGCCGCGCTGGTCACACTCCTGCGGGCGCTGGCGAGCAGCAACGAGTACGGGCGCGCGCCCACCCCGGAAGAACGGGAGGCGAGC
The DNA here is from genome assembly GCA_963783305.1 of uncultured Gemmatimonadales bacterium. GTDB lineage: Bacteria > Gemmatimonadota > Gemmatimonadetes > Longimicrobiales > RSA9 > JAWVYT01. The sequence goes on from CAWAMW010000002.1 coordinate 340,061, forward strand.
CATGTTTGAGATCGGCGCGGCGGGTCTGACGCTCCTGGCCGTCGTGGCGTACGGCGTCCTGGGCGGAGCGGACTTCGGCGGCGGGATCTGGGACGCCTTCGCTGGCGGCCCCCGCAAGCAGGAGCAGCGGGACGCGATCTCCCAGGCCATGGGGCCGGTGTGGGAGGCCAACCACGTCTGGCTGATCTTCGTGATCGTGCTGCTCTTCAGCGCGTTCCCGCCGGCATACGCGGCGCTCAGCGTAGGGCTGTTCTTCCTCTTCCATCTGGTGCTTCTGGGAATCATCCTGCGCGGCGCGTCCTTCGTGTTCCGCGCGTACAGCCCTGAGGGCAGCCGGAACGTGGATGGCGACGAGCGCACGCTCGGGCGGAGCGGCGGCCGCTGGGGCGTCGTGTTCGGCGTGGCGAGCGTGATCACGCCAGTGCTGCTGGGCATGAGCCTCGGGGCCGTCTCCGCGGGGGGCTTCCACGTGGCCAATGCGGTGGTCACGCTGGAAGGCATCCCCTGGCTGGCGCCCGTGTCGCTGGCGATGGGGGCGTTCGCGCTGGCGCTCTGCGCGTACCTGGCCGCGACCTTCCTTGCCTACGAGACGCGGGGTGAGCTGCAGGAGGATTTCCGGCAGCGGGCGCTCTGGGCGGGCACGGTCGTCGTCGCGCTCTCGGTGCTGCTGCTCCCGCTGCTGGCGATCGATGCGCCACACCTGTGGGCGGGGCTGCTCGCGACCCGCACACTGCCGGTTCTGGGCGTGGGGCTGGTCGCCGCGCTGGCGTCGGGGTGGTGGCTGCGGACCCGCCGCTACCGCGCCGCGCGCATTGCCGCCATCGGACAGGTGGGCTGCCTCCTCGCCGGGTGGGGACTGGCGCAGTACCCGTACATCATCTACCCGGACGTGACGATCTACTCCGCCGCGGCGCCGGAACCCACGCTCCAGTTCATCCTGTACAGCCTGCCGCTCGGACTGGCCCTGCTGCTGCCCAGCCTCTGGTTCCTGTTCCGGGTGTTCAAGGGAGAGGTCCTCTAGCTGGCAGATCGCTGAAACGGGTGGGCGGGGAGCGAACGGTCCCTGGCGCTCCCTGTCGATCCCGTCGCTTCGATCGCTGGTCGATCGCTTCGGCCTGTGGCCTCGCTGGTCGATCTCCGCTGCGCTCCGTCTTCTCGCGGAGTCGCGCCGTCGCCGTAGCTGGAAACACACGCGCGTGCCCCTCCCTATCGACGCCGCGCGCAGCGCGGTCGCCTCGCGCAAAGCGCGGGCGATCGACCCCCCGCGCCAGCGGGTCCCGAAGGGAGCGGAGCGACCGAAGGGATCGACCCTCGACCCGCCTCCCCCGACTTCTTCAGCAGCCCGCCAGACTAGACGCCCCGCAGCTGCACCGCCTTCGCCACCCGCTGGATCGCCACCATGAAGGCGGCGGTCCGGAGCGAGGTCGAGTGCTCGCGCGCGGTGTCGCGGACCGCGTCGTAGGCGTTCCCCATGATGGCGATGAGCTCCTGGTCTACCTTCTCCGCGGTCCAGCGGAACTGCTGGAGGTTCTGGACCCACTCGAAGTAGGAGACGGTGACGCCGCCGGCGTTCGCCAGGATGTCGGGTACCACGATGACCCCACGCTCGTCGAGCACCGCGTCAGCGGCCGGTGTGGTGGGGGCGTTGGCGCCCTCCACCAGCAGCTTGGCCTTCACGTGGCGCGCGTTCCAGCGATGGATCACGCCGCCCAGCGCAGCGGGGACGAGGATGTCGACGTCCAGGGTGAGCAGGTCATCGTTGCTGATCCTGCTCACGCCATCAAGCGCCACCACGCTCTCGCCGCCGCGTACGATCTCGACCAGCCGCTCCACGTCCAGGCCCCGTTCGTCGTGGATCGCCCCGTCCACATCGCTCACCGCCACGATCCGGGCGCCCAGCTCGGCCAGGTAGTGGGCGCTCCAGCTGCCCACGTTGCCGAAGCCCTGGACGGCGACGGTCGCGCCCTTCAGGTCGATGCCGTGGTCCGCGGCCGCGCGCTCCGTGATCACCGAGACGCCACGACCGGTAGCCGACTCGCGGCCGGGGGAGCCGCCCACCTCCAGCGGCTTGCCGGTCACCACGGCCGGGGTGAACCCCTCGAACTTCGAGTACTCGTCCACGATCCACGCCATGACCTGCGCGTTCGTGTTCACATCCGGGGCCGGAATGTCCTGGTTGGGACCGATGAACTGGTGGATCCTCTCGACGAACGTGCGAGTGATACGCTCCAGCTCCGCAGGGGTCAGGTCCCGCGGGTCCACGTCGATTCCGCCCTTTCCACCGCCGTAGGGAATGTCCACCACCGCGGTTTTCCATGTCATGAGCGACGCGAGCGCCCGCGCCTCGTCCAGGTCCACTTCGGGATGGTACCTGAGCCCCCCCTTCATCGGGCCGCGGGCATTGTTGTGCTGGACGCGATAGCCATGAAACGTTCGGATCGAGCCCGCGTCGTCCAGGAGCGGGATTTCCACCATGACCTCGCGATACGGGGTCTTGAGCGCGACCTGGAGGTGCTCCGGCAGGCCCAGCCGCCGCGCCGCGCAGTCGAACTGGTAGTTCACCGCCTCGAACGGTGTCATCTGATCCGCGGCGGCGACATGCTCGGCACCCGCCGGCTGCTCCGCCGTTTTCAGCGCCTCCCGCTCCGCACCCCGCAGCCGCGCCTCGCTTCCCGGCGCGGGCGCGGTGGCCCGATCCGTCCCGGAATCCTCTTCGCTCATGGCTCCCCCGTCGTTCCAGCGTCCATTGACTCGACCAGCGTGGCGTGAGCGCGTCCGATCTCGCGCTGGCCCCCTCCGGCACCGTGACGCTGCGTGATGCAGTTTCCAATCCGCTTGTCGGTGGCGGCGAAAACGGCACGATTATGGCATCGATCGAACCGCTTACGCATACAGCCCTGGAGGAGTCGCTGATGCTCGAGGAGGGCAGGGAAGCACCGGATTTCGTGCTGGACGGAATCGACGGAGAGGGTGAGCCGCTACGCGTCCGGCTCTCGGATCTGCGCGGCAGGCCCGTCGTGCTGTACTTCTACCCGAAGGACGACACCTCCGGCTGCACCAAGCAGGCGTGCGGGATCCGGGACGAGTGGTCGGCCTTCCGGGAGGCCGGGGCCGAGGTCCTGGGCGTGAGCCCCGACGACGTGGACTCGCACCGCAGCTTCTCGTCGAAGTATGACCTGCCGTTCACACTCCTGGCGGACCCCGACCACGACGTGGCGGAGTCGTACGGGGTGTGGACGGAGAAATCAATGTACGGTCGCAACTACATGGGAATCGAGCGAAGTACCTTCGTGATTGACGCGGAAGGGCGCTTGAAGCGAATCATGCGACGGGTGAAGCCGAAGCTGCACGCCGACCAGGTTCTCGATGCTCTCCGAGAATAGCCCCGACCCCCGGGCAGCCCGAACCGATGCCGAACGGCGCGGCGAGACCCACCTTCGGCGCGACGATCTCTACCGGCTGCTGGTGGAGAGCACGAGGGATTACGCCATCTTCGTGCTGGACAGCACCGGCCACGTAGCCAGCTGGAACCCGGGCGGCGAACGGATCAAGGGGTACACGGCCGACGAGATCGTGGGCCAGCCGTACGAGGTCTTCTTCACGGACGAGGCGCGGGAGGCCGGTGAGCCGGCGGCCATGCTGGAGCGGGCGGTGCGGGACGGCCGGGTCGACGTGGAGGACTGGCGCTGTCGCAAGGATGGCACTCGGTTCTGGGCCCACGTGGTGCTCACGGCACTGTACCAGGGTGATGAGCTCGTGGGCTTCGGCAAGGTCACCGCGGACCTGACGGTGGAGCGCACCGCGCGGGAGGAGCTGGCGCGGCGGGAGCGGCAGTTGGCGGAAGCGCAGCAGATCGCCCACCTGGGGAGCTGGGAGTTCGAGCGCGCCACGGGCCGGCTCTCGTGGTCGGACGAGCTGTTCCGGATCTTCGGCCTCCCACCGGCCGAGCCGATCCACTACGAGACCTACCTGGAGATGCTGCATCCCGAGGACCGGGATGACGTGCGTCGGAAGGTCGAGACCTCACTCGAGGACGGCTCCCCCTACGTCCACCAGCACCGGATCGTCCGACCGGACGGCGAGGAGAGGTGGGTGCAGAGCCGGGGTGAGGTCACGTGGAACGAGGAACAGGATTCTCCGCGGCTGGCGGGGACTACGCTGGACATCACGGGCATCAAGGAGGCGGAAGACAGGGCGCGGCGGCTGTCGGCGGAGCAGGTCGCGCGCGAGGCGGCCGAACGGACGGCGCAGCGGATGGGGTTCCTGGCGGAGGCCAGCGCGCTGCTTGGAGCGTCGCTCGAGTACGACGACACACTGAAGACGGTCGCGTGGATGGCGGTGCCCACGTTCGCCGACTGGTGCGCGGTGGACATCGTGGACCCGGTCGGTCAGCTCGAGCGCCTGGCGGTGGCCCACCTGGACCCGGCCGGCGTGGAGCTCGCCGAGTGGCTGCACGAGCGCTATCCCCCCGACCCGGACTCCGGCACCGGCACCTACGCGGTCGTACGGTCGGGAGAGGCGGAGCTGCACGAGGAGGTCACCCCCGAGCTGCTCGAGCGCTCCGCGATGGACCCGGAGCACCTGGAGATCCTCAAGGAGCTGGGGCTCACGTCCGCCATGGTCGTCCCGATCCAGATCCGCGACCGGGCCCTCGGCGCCCTCACGTTCGTCTACTCGGACTCGGGTCGACGGTACGGGCAGGATGACCTCGTAGTGGCGCAGGAGCTGGCGAACCGGGCGGCGCTTGCTGTCGAGAACTCGCAGCTGCACACCGCCGAGAGAGACGCCCGCCGTCACGCGGAGCGGGCCACCGAGCGGACCATGCGCCTCCAGACCATCACCGGCGAGCTGTCCGAGGCGGTGACTCCGGACGCCGTGGCCCAGGTGATGGTGGAACAGGGAACTGCCGCGCTGGAGGCCGCCGAGGGCGCCCTCGCCATGGTCCAGGAGGATGGGTCGCTCACCATGATGCGCTCCACCGGCCTGCCCGACGAGGTCGTCAGCCACTACGCCCGCTTCACCAGGGACGCGGAGATCCCCCTGGCCGAGGCGGTCCGCACGGAGAAGCTGGTGATCGTGGAGGACATCTCCGACCGCGACGCGCGCTATCCAGAGATCGCGGCCGTGCGTCAGACCACCGGGACCAGCTCGCTGGTCGCGGTACCGCTCCGCTCGGGGGAGGGTGTCATCGGCAGCCTGGGCTTTGGCTATCGGGAGCAGAGACCGTTCACGGAGGACGACCAGCGGTTCCTGCTCGCGCTCGGCCGCCAGTGCGCGCAGGCGCTGGAGCGGGCGTGGCTCTACGAGACGGAGCACGAGGCGCGGGAGGTCGCGGAGGCGGCGAGCCGGGCCAAGAGTCAGTTCGTGGCCATGATGAGCCATGAGCTGCGCACACCGCTGTCGGCGATTATCGGGTACCAGGAGCTGCTGACGGAGGAGATCTCCGGCCCGATCAACGACGCGCAGCGGCAGCAGCTCGACCGCATCCAGTCCTCGGCCGCCCACCTCCGCGATCTCATCAACCAGATCCTGAGTCTGTCCCGCATTGAGGCGGGGAAGGAGGAAGTGGAGGCGGAGGAGGTAAACGTGGCGCGCATGACCCGGGAGGTGGCGCTGCTGATGCAGCAGAAGGCCGAGGCGCGAGGTCTCACGCTGGAGCTGGATCTGCCCGAGGAGCTGTACACCAGGACCGACGCTGGCAAGATCCGACAGGTGTTGCTCAACCTGCTGTCCAACGCGATCAAGTTCACGAGTGAGGGCGGCGTGACGGTGGCGCTGAGGTCCGATCAGGACGCGATCCGCCTCAGCGTGACGGATACGGGGGCCGGAATCGCGCCGGAGGAGCGGGAGCGCATCTTCGACGCGTTCACCCAGGTCGACCAGTCCATGACGCGGAGCGTGGGCGGGAGCGGGCTTGGACTGGCGGTCAGCCAGCGCCTGGCGCGGCTGCTGGAGGGGGAGCTGGAACTCAAGTCGGAGCCGGGTCGCGGCAGCACGTTCACGCTGCGGCTGCCGCGCAACCCGGTCTAGGTCGGCCGCCTCGGCTCAGGTGGGCTCGGTCTTCACGGCCGTGCCGTAGCACATGATCTCGGCCGCACCGGTCATGATCATGGACGTCTGGAATCGGGTCATCACTACCGCGTCCGCCCCCAGCGACTCGGCCTCCTCGATCATGCGGTCGATGGCCTGCTCCCGGGCCTCGGCGAGCATCTTCGTGTACTCCCCGATCTCGCCGCCCGCAATGGAACGGAACAACGCCATGATGTCGCGCCCGATGAAGCGTGCGCGAATCGTGTTGCCGCGAACGAGCCCGAGGGTCTCGACAATGCGGCGGTCCTGGATGTCCGGTGTCGTGGTCAGGGTCATCGCCGCAACTCCTTGTAGGGATCCGTCTTCAGATCGCGGAGTCGATCCACGGCCGCGGTGAGCAGGAGGGTAGCGAGACCCACCACCACGGCGCTGGTCGCCACCTTCTCCCAGAGCGCTTCGGCGCCAGTGAGGTAGGAGAATACGCCGTACACGACCCACACCAGCGCGCCGGCCACGAACAGCGTCCAGCCAACCGGCCGTGTCAGTCGGCGGTTGAGCTCGGTCCATACCGTCGGTCTCTCATCCATGCTTGCTCCCAGCTCGTTCAGGTCCACCTTGAGGCGGCGGAACACCGCCACCTCGCGCCGGAGCTCCGTACTCCGCTCCAGCGCCTCCTCCACGGCGTGGGACCGGTCGGGATCCAGCTCCCCGTCCAGGTACCGCATCAGCTCGTCGTGCCCGATCATGGGTACTCCACCCCCAGCTCTTCGAGCGCCTCGCGAAGCGCTCGCCGCGCGTGATAGAGACGGCTCGCCACCGTGCCTTCCGGGATCGACATGGCCACGGCGATCTCGTTGTAGCTGAACCCCTCGATCTCTTTCATTACCAGTACTTCCCGGTGGTCGGCGGAGAGCCGCGCAAGGCCCTGCCACAGGACCTCCCGCGCCTTCGATCGGGCCCGGTCCCGCTCGGGATCGGACGAGGACGGCAACCGCTCCGCCAGCACCTGATCGATCCGCTGCACCTGCAGCCCCGCCCTGCCCCGCCGCAGCGCGTCCCGGCACTGGTTCCGAAGGATCTGGAAGAACCACGGCCGGAAACTGCGACCCAGCTCGAACCGGCCCAGCGCCCCGTACGCCTTGATGAACGCCTGCTGCACCGCGTCCCGGGCGGCATCCGGATCGCCCATCATCGCCAGGGCGAGCCGCTGTCCCGCCGCCTCGTTGGCCCGGACCAGCGGTTCGTAAAAATGCGCCTGCCCGGCCCGGCACTTCCGGATCAGCTCCGTCTCCAGAGCGCGCTCCTGGTCCCTCATACGATGCGGGGCATCCGATTCCTTCAACGGTGCGCTACGCCCAGTCCCGGCTCGGTGTTGAACCGGAGGGTACCGTCGTCGTTCATGCCGGGTCCGGTGAACGGGTCCTCGGCGAGGAGCAGCGCGCCGTCGAGGTCGAGGTAGTCCACCAGCGGCGCCAGCTGGAGGGCGGCGGCGATACCCAACGTGCTCTCCACCATACAGCCGAGCATGACGGTCATGCCGTGGGCGCGCGCCACGTGGACCATGCGAACCGCCTCACGCAGCGAGCCGGACTTGGCCAGCTTGATGTTGATCCCGTCCACCGCCCCCACCAGCCGGGCGACGTCATCGGCGGTCTCGCAGGACTCGTCGGCGATGATGGGGAGTCGGGACCCTTTCCGCAGCAGCCGGAGCCCTTCGACGTCTTCGGCCGGAAGCGGCTGCTCGACGAACGCGACGCGCATCTCCTCGAGCATGGGCATCTTCCGGAGCGCCTCCTTGACGGTCCAGCCGGTGTTCGCGTCCACGTAGAGCTCGGCGTTGGGCGCCTCGTCGCGGATGGCGCGGAGCCGGGCCTCATCGTCGTCGCCCCCAACCTTGATTTTCAGGATGGGGCGGTGCGCGTTTCGCCGGGCTTTGTCCCGGGTCTCTTCGGCGGAGGCCAGGCCGAGGGTAAACGAGGAGCGGGGCGCGGCCGCGGGGTCGAGGCCCCAGAGGCGCCAGACGGGCTGGCCGGCGCGCTTCCCCATGAGGTCGTGGAGCGCGGAGGACAGCGCCGACCGGGCGGCAGGGTTGCCGTTGAGGCGAGTGCGGAGGTCGTCCTCGATCCGCTCCAGGGCGAACGGGTCATCGACGGCCTCGAGGATCTCGGCATACGTCGGCATCGACGCCGTGACCGTCTCGGCGGTATCGCCGTAGAAGGCGTTCGCGGCCGCCTCGCCCCACCCCTCCTGGCCGTCATCCGTGGTAAGCCGGACCCAGACATTGCGCCTGCGATCGGCCACGGACGGACGGGCGATGTGGAAGGGTTCCTGTGGCCGCAGCTCGAGCGTTTCGTATGTCAGTTTCATTCGGGCACAAGGTCCGGGTCGCGTAGATGCACGCCGGGAACGTAATGTACGGCCGCCTGATGGACGAGAGCAGGCGTGAGCAGATGAGACGAGTCGACCGAGAGGGACGCAGCCGTGGGCGGAACGAGTCGGGGGAGCGAAGGGTGACGGCGCCGCGAGCGAGCGCTTCGAGGGGCCGCATCATCGCGGCGCTGGCGGCGGTCTACCTGGTATGGGGGTCCACCTACCTGGCGATCCGGTTCGCCGTGGAGACGCTGCCGCCCTTCCTCATGGCCGGCGTGCGGTTCACCATCGCCGGCGCGATCCTCTATGGCTGGCGTCGGGCGGGCGGTCACGGCAGGCCCACGGCGGCGCAGTGGCGGGCGGCGACGGTCGTGGGTGGGCTGATGCTCCTGGGCGGCAACGGTGGTGTGGTGTGGGCGGAGCAGTGGGTGGAGTCGGGGACGGCGGCTCTGATCGTCGCCACGGTCCCGCTCTGGATGGTGCTCCTGGAATGGCTGCGACCGGGCGGTCGCCCGCCGCGGACATCCGTCTGGGTGGGCGTACTGATCGGGCTGGTAGGCGTGGCACTCCTGATGGGCGCACCGGCCGCCGCGGTCGGAGCGCACTACACGGCGGGGGTGATCGTGCTGGTGCTGGCGTCGGTGGCGTGGGCCATCGGATCGCTTTACTCGAGGAACGCCGTCCTTCCGGCCCCACTCATGGCGACGGGGATGCAGAATGCTCACGGGCGGGGGGCTCCTTCTGCTGGCGGGCGTAGTGACGGGAGAGGTCCAGGGTCTGGACCCAGCGACGTTCTCCCTGAGGTCGGGGATGGCGCTGCTCTACCTCATCGTCTTCGGCTCGCTCATCGGCTTCAGCTCGTACGTGTGGCTTTTGCGCGTAACGCCACCCGCCGTGGCCTCGACCTACGCCTATGTGAATCCCGTGGTAGCCGTGTTCCTGGGCTGGCTGCTCGCTGGCGAGCTGATCACGCCGCGCATCCTGACGGCGTCGGCCGTCATCGTGGGGGGAGTGGCCGTGATCACCACCGCGCGGAGCCGCCGTCGGCCGCCCCCACCCGGGCCGGGCACCGGCACAGCGCACCCGGGTACGGCTGTGTTCGAGGGTCGGCGGGTGGGCGGCGGCGAGCCCGGGACCCCTGATTCGAGAGTCGCACCGGAGCGCGGCCGGGACGGACCCTAGACCAGACTTTCCAGCGCCCTGCGGACGTACACCGGTACCATGGCGCGCCGCCACTCCGGATCCACGATGATATTGGTGAGCGGGTGGCACTGCTGGTGCGCGCGGTCGGCAATGGCGGCGATCGTCCCCTCGTCCAGCCGCTCGCCCACCACCTCGTCGAGACCTGTCACCTCACGGGGCCGGGAGCCGAGCGCCGATACGACGACCCGCACAGCCCGGACCCGTTCGCTCTCATCCAGCGTAGCGACCACTGCCACGCTCAGCACCGGGAAATCAATGGAATCCCGGGGGCGCACTTTGCGGTACGTCATACGGGTGCCGGCATCCGGAAGGGGGATGCGCACGCCGGTCACGATCTCCCCGGGTTCGCGGACGGTGTTGCGGATCCCGTCTGCGACGAAGAAATCCTCCACGGCCACCTCTCGCTGGCCCGCCGGCGAAGTCAGCTCCACGGTGGCCCCGAGCGCCCACAGGACGGGCGGCGTGTCGGCGGAGTGGGCGGCCACGCATTTCTTCCCAACCTGCGTGACGTGGCAGGTATCGCCATCCTTCTTCAGGCAGAAGCCGAGCGACTGCCGCCAGAAATGGCTCTGGTTGTAATACGTGCAACGGGTGTCCAGGCAGAGGTTGCCGCCGAGAGTGCCGGCGTTCCGCAACTGCGGACCGGCTACGTGACGCGCCGCACCCGCCAGCGCCGGCACATGCTCCTCCACCAGGGGGTGGGCGGCGATGTCCGCGAGCGTCTCCAGCGCGCCGATCCGGAGCGCGTCATCCGCCCGCTCGACCCCTCGGAGCTCGTCCAGCCGCCGCAGCGACACCAGATGGCGGGGCTCGTGGAGCCGGTGCTTCATGTTCGGGATCACGTCCGTCCCGCCCGCCACGGCCATTGCGCCGTCACCCAGCTCAGAAAGGAGACGCAGCGCTTCATCCAGCGACGACGGCCGGTGATACTCGAACTCGGGTAGCCTGAGCACGCGGTCTCGTGCCCCTCAGCCGCTCTCGATGAGGCGACGGCTCGCATCCACCGCGCCCGCCGGCGGACGATCGGCCGCGGTCATGGGCGCGACCCAGACGGGCCACTCATAGCGCGCCGCGAGCATGCCACCCAACCGCCGGGCCTCGGCCACCGTGGGCACGGCCCCGACCCTCAGCCGGTAGAAGGTCTGCCCCCCCAGCTCGGCCACAGACGTCCAGACCGGCATGCCCTGGCTGCGCAGGCGATCCGCCCATTCCGTGGCGGACGCCGCCTCCGTGAACGCAGCGACCTGGACGGTATACAGTCGAGAGCTCTGCCCCGGCTGACCACTCTGACCCGACCGCTCCGCCTCACCGGAGGTCGGGCCAGCGTCCGACTGAGCCGACTGACCCGACCGACCCGACTGATTCGACCGACCCGGCTGACCCGGGCGCCCGGCGACCCCGGTGGAATCGGCCACGACGGCGATGGTGTCCCCGAGGGTGGTATCGGCGGCGGGCTGCTCGGGAGCGGGTCGCCGGGTCGGCAGGGCATCGGTGTCGTCGGCCTCGTCACCACCGCAGCCGGTAGCGATGAGGGCGGCGAGGGCGAGCTTGGTGAGACGCATGGGCTGCTCCTCCAAGATCGAGGTGGTGGGCGGAGTCGGGGGGAGTGCGTGGGCTGAAGATAGAGATCTCGGGAGGTCGGGTAAAGCTCAGTCCTCGGCGGTGCGCGGGATGCGTAGCGTGAAGGTCGAGCCCACGTCGGGCTCGCTGATCACGCTGAGGCTGCCCCCCAGGAGGGTGGCGAAGCTGCGGGCCACGGTGAGGCCCAGCCCTGTGCCGCCAGCCTTTCGGGTGAGCGCCTCCTCCATCTGCCAGAACCGCTCGAAGATCTTCTCGAGGCGGTCCTTCGGGATCCCCACGCCGGTGTCCTCGACCTCGAAGACGAGCGTGTCGTTCTCCCGCCGCGCCCGGACCGCGATCGAGCCGGCCTCCGTGAACTTGAGCGCGTTCGAGATGAGGTTGAGCAGGATCTGCCGCACCTTGCGTGGGTCGGTGCGGGTGGCGGTGTCCCCGTCGGCCACATCGATGGTGAACTCCAGCTTCGTCTCGCCCGCCAGCGGATCGGCGACCGCCGCCACGCCGTCCATGATCTCCGCCAGCGTGACCTCCTCCGGGTGCACCGACTCCTTCCCCGCCTCCGTGCCGGCGAAGGCGAGGATCTCCTCGATGATCTGGAGCAGGTGACTGGAGCTGGCCCGGATCCGACCGAGGTACCCCGACTGCTTTTCCGTGATCTCCCCCACCACGCCGCGGTCGATGAGGTCCGTGTATCCGATGATCGCCGAGAGCGGCGTCCGAAGCTCGTGGGACATGACCGAGAGGAAGTTGGCCTTCGCCTGGTTCGCCGCCTCCGCGTCCCGGTAGAGCCGCGCGTTCTCGATGGCCAACGCCGCGTGGCGCCCCAGCTCGACCGCCATCTGGAGGTCCCGCTCGTTGAAGTCGGTGCGACCTGTGCTCACCGCGGAGAAGAGACCGATGCACTCCCGGCCGCTGTCGAGCGGCACGAAGATCACCGAAGTCGGGCCGAGGGAACGGAGCAGCTCGAGGTGCTCCTCGTCCTGGGCCGCCGACCGCAGCCACGCCTCGTCCACCTCCCGCACGAGGACCGGCTTCCGCTCGCGGAATGCTCGCGCCTGCGGCGTATCATCACCGATCCGGAGCGGGTAACCGCGCGCTCGGTCCATGAATCCGGCGGCATGGCTGGAAGCGGCTGCGAAGCGGCGCACCTCTCCATTCTCTACCAGGTCGAGGATGCAGTAGTCGGCGAACTCTTCGACCACCAGCTGAACCACTCGCTGGAGCGTCTCCTCCAGCGCCAGGCTGGCCGAGAGACGACGCGCCGCCTCCGATAGGAACTCGCCCCTCCTTGCCGCCTGCTCCGCCTCTGCCCGCGCCAGCTGCTCGCGCACCAGCTCCCGCTCGCGCTCCGCCGATCTAAGCCGCTCCGTGATGTCGCGGAGCGAGATGATGAACGCGGACTCACCCTCCCACTCCGTACCCATCACCCGCAGCTCCGCTATGCGCAGCTCGCCCCGGCGGACCACGTCGATCTCGGTGGTCTCCCCTACCACGACCGGGTGCCCGAACGGCGACCCGACGAGTGCGGACGGCTCGCGGCCGAACAGCCGGCCCGCGGCGGGATTGGCGAACCGGACCACACCGAGCTCATTGTCCACGACCATCATCCCATCCGCCGCATTCTGGATGATACTCCGGAACCGCTGCCGGGCCCTGGCAAGCTCGGCCCGCAGCCGGTGGGTCTCGGACGCGTCCGCCCTTTCGTCGGTCCCCTGATCCGTCATAGCGCCATGCGGGCCCCGCCTACTCGGCGGGGCTCCCTTTCCTGCGGCGCTGGAGCTTCTCCGCCAGCTCCGGGTCCACGTGACCCGGACTGCCCCAGAGCAGCCCGTGGATGTCCGACAGCTTCTCCCCGATATGCATGCCATCCGCGTCGATCACGTACTCCCGGATCTCCGGATCGTGCTCGGAGCCCCGCATCTTCAGTACGACCATCCCGCGCCTCACCTCACCAAAGCTCTCCACGTATCGGAGCAAAATGATGCTGTCGGTGAGGGTGGAGATGTGCTGCTCGGTGATGGACGTTCCGCCCGTGAGCGTGGGGGTGTTGGCGCTGAACAACCCGGCCATCTCCCGGTGCTTGATGGTGGCCGTCAGGTTGATCACGAATTCACGGAACGAGCGCACCGAGCTGGCCCGCTCGAGCGCCGACAGGCTGTCCACTGCGATACGCCCCGGATTGTACTCCTCGATGACGTCCTTCATCTTGACGAGGTGATCCTCGAGCGTGAGCGAGTGCGGGTACTGCGTCACGATCTTCAGCAGACCCCGCTCCTGCCACCCCTCGAAATCGAATCCCCAGGCCGCAGCGTTCCGCACCAACTGCTCACGACTCTCTTCGAACGCGAAGAGGAGTGAGCGCTCCCCCGCGGCCGCGCCCCCGGCCAGGAACTGTGAGACCGTGAGCGTCTTCCCCGTCCCCGTGGCGCCGGAGATGAGGACGACGGAGTCCCTGAAGAACCCGCCCCCACACATCCGGTCGAGCTTCTCGTTCCCCGATGTGATGCGGACCGTGGAGGACGCCTGCGTCAGATGCATCGCGGACAGCGGTATTACGATGATTCCGCGACCGCTGGAGATGGTGAACGGGAACTCCCCGGACTGGTGCGGCGTGCCGCGGAACTTGAGGATCTCGACCGTCCGTCGGCGCTTCTCCTGGTCCAGGGAGTTGCGGAGGATGAGCACGTTATCGGCGACGAACTCCTCGATCCCGTGGGTGGTTAGGTCGCCGTAATCCTCCTTCCGCTCGGCCGTCAGGAGCGCCGTCACGCCGAGCTCCTTGAGCTTGCGGGTGATGCGGAAGATCTCCTGGCGCAGGCTCCGGTGGTCGTCGTAGAGCGAGAAGATGGCGTTCAGGGAGTCCAACGCGACGCGGGTCGCCCCGACCTTCTCCACCGCGCGCTCGATCCGGGCGAGGAGCCCACCCAGGTCGAAGTCGCCGACGACCACGGGGTGCTCGCCCGTATGGGGCGAGGCGTCGATGAAGACCCAGCTGTCCTCGCTCTCCCATCCGGCCACATCCCAGCCGAAGCCGCGAACGTTCTCGCGCACGGCCTCGGCCGAGTCCTCGAACGTGATGAAGACGCCCGTCTCGTCGTGCTCGCGGATTCCCGCCGCCAGGAACTGGCACGCGAAGATGGTCTTGCCGCTTCCGGCGGTACCGGCGATGAGCGTCGCGCGCCCTTCCGGGATGCCGCCCTCGCTGATCACGTCGAATCCGTCGATGCCGGACGGCATCTTCTTCATGGTAAACTGGTCCGCAGGGGCCATGGCTCCACTGGATAGGGAATTCACCGCGGCAGCCCGAGGGCCAACGCTACGGCGTCAACGTCCGACAGGTCACCGGTCACCCGGCGGACCGGGTCGGGATGGCGCTTGATGACGGTGGGCGTCGCCATGATCTGGTGGGCCTCCGCCTCGGCGGGGTCGTGCACCACGTCGATGACGACCAGCTCGTAGTCGCCCTCATCGAGCATGCCCGCCGCGAGCCCGCGAAGGTTCTCCACGGCCCGCGTGCTGCGCGGACTCTGCCCGGCGATGAAGAGGGTGAACTGGTAGGTGATCATACGGTCAGTCCAGCCATCGGGTTCGCTCGGCAGCCGCGGTACGCGCCTTGGCCTGGGGCACCGCAGCGGGCTCGCCCAGGAACACGATCGCCACCACACGCTGACGGTCCGAGACCTCCAGCGCGCCGCGAAGCTCCGGCTCTCCCATCACCGCTCCGGTCTTTATGTGTGTGCCGAGCCCCATCTCCACCGCCGCGAGGCTGAGGTTCTGTATCGCCATGAAGGCCGTAGCGTAATCCTCTTCCCGGATTTCCGGGCTCTCGTCTTCGTTCTGGATGACCGCGATCATGGCGGGAATCGATTCCGACCTCCGGACCACCTTCCCGGCCACGGCCCGCGCCGTATCCGGATCGTCGATCTTCGCCACCTTCCGTCCCGCCAGCGCCTGACCGTAGGCAGTTTTTGCGCCAGCGCCCATCACGCGCCACTCCAGCGGCTCGGTCATCCGGTGATTGGGCGCCGCGTTCGCGAGCTCCAGCAGGCGCTCGATGGCAGCTCGGGGGACGGGGTGGTCCACATACTCCTTTACGGAGACACGAGTGTTTATGGCGGCTTCGACGTTCATTGCGCTCCCCTTCGAATGGATTGGACCTGGATTGAATTTGAATATTCAGGGTGTCGTGGTGTAGGGGCGGGGACGGGCGCTGGTGGGGGAGTCACCGCGACCGCGGGGCTGGGTGGTGGCGGGGGGTCCGTCGCCGTCCTGGAGATCGGCGCCCTCGGCGGCGCGGAGGGCGCGCCAAACGCGGGAGGGAGAGAAGGGGAGCGAGTCGAGGCGGACGCCGACGGCGTCGTAAATGGCGTTGGCAATGGCGGGAATGGACGGGTGCAGCGGGCCTTCGCCGGCCTCCTTGGCGCCATACGGGCCCTCGGGGTCCACACTCTCGATGATGAGCGAGTGGAGGTCGGGGGTGTCGAGGGAGGTGGGGAGTCGGTAGTCGAGGAGCGATGGGGCGTTGTGCAGCCCGACCTTCCCTTCCCGGTCGCTCTTGTAGACCTGCTCCTCGAAGATCGCCTCGGCGAAGCCCATGTACGCGGACCCTTCCATCTGGCCCTCCACCAGGACGGGATTGAGGGCCCGGCCGCAGTCGTGGGCGACCCAAATGTTCTTCACGGCCACGTAACCCGTCTCCTCGTCCACCTCCACCTCGGCCACGTGGGCGGTGAAGGAGTAGGCGGGGGAGGCGCCGATGGTGCCGCCGCGGTACTCCCCGTGGACGTCCTTGGGCGTGTTGTAGTGCCCCACGGCGCCGAGGGTGCCGTGCCGGGCCTCGGCGAGGTTGAACGCCTCCGAGATCGGCATCCTGCGGGCGGTGTCGCGCAGGTCGAACGCCCACCCGCCGGCGAGACCCACACGCGGCGGCTTCACATTCCATTCGTCCGCCACCGCACCGACCACTTTCTCCCGGAGCTGCTTCGCGGCGTGCACGGCGGCGTTCCCCACCATGAACGTCTCCCGGGACGAGTAGGCGCCCAGGTCCACAGGGGTCTGGTCGGTGTCGGTGGAGACCACCCGGACGTACTCCAGCGGGACCCCCAGCTCCTCCGCTGCGATCTGCGCAACCACGCTATCGCTTCCCTGCCCGATCTCACTGGCGCCGGTCCAGACCGTGACCCGCCCGCTCCGCTCGATGGCCATCTGGATGGCCGACTGCGGCATGTCGTTCGGGTAGATCGGGTAGTTTGTGCCGGAGATGTAGGTGGACCCGGCGACGCCGAGGCCGTGACCGCGCGGCAGCTTTCCCCACCGATCCTTCCACTCACTGGCCGACTCCACCGCCTCCAGGCACTCCAGGAAGCCGTTCGACTGCACGCGCAGCTCGTTGATCGTGCGGCCGGTGCCCATGAAGTTGCGACGGCGCAGCTCGATGGGGTCCAGCTCCAGCCGCCGCGCCAGCTTGTCCAGCTGGATCTCGAACGCGAACCGCGGCTGCACGCTGCCGTGGCCCCGCTTCGGGCCGCACGCGGGCTTGTTCGTGTACACCCGCGTCGAGTCGAAGCGATAGGAGCCGAACGTGTAGGGCGCCGTCAGCAGCTGCCCCGCGTAGTAGGCCGTGACCAGCCCGAACGAGGCGTACGCCCCTCCGTCCAGCAGGATGTCGTGGTCCACCGCCCGGATACGGCCCTCGGCATCGGCGCCGAGCCGGCACTTCATCCGCATCGGGTGGCGCCCGCGGTGGGAGTAGAACACCTCCTCCCGCGTATAGAGGATCTTGACGGGGCGACCGGTCCTCTGGGCGAGCCTGGCGACGCAGAACTCGAGGTCGAAGGGCTCGGATTTGCCGCCGAAGGCACCGCCGACGGTGGGCTGCACGACGCGGATCCGGGCCACATCGAGTTCGAGGACGCGGGCGAGCTCGCGGTGGAGGTAGTGCGGCACCTGGGTGGACGACCAGACGGTGAGCTTCCCCGCCGGGTCCGCGTAGCCAATGGCGCAGTGGGGCTCGATGGGGGCGTGGGTGCTGCCCTCGTAGTAGTAGTCGCCCTCGATCACCACCTCGCTGCCGGCCATGTGGGCGTCGACGGGTCCGAACTCGAGCGTCAGCTTCTTGGTGATATTGCCGTTCCAGCCGTCCTTGAGGGGCTCGTGGATCGGCACGGCGTCGTCGCCGGGGCGGAGCGCCTCGCGCGGGTCGAGGTACGCGGGAAGCGGCTCGTACAGGACCCGGATGGCGTCGGCGGCGCGGATCGCGGTGTCCTCGTCCACGGCGGCGACGGCGGCCACGGCATCGCCGATGTAGCGCACGCGCTCCGTGGCCAGCGCCTGCTCGTCGCGGGTCCACGGGATGATGCAGTACTTCTCAGGCATGTCGGCGCCGGTGATCACGGCGTACACGCCGTCCATGGCCTCGGCTTCGGCGGTATCGATGGAGAGGATGCGGGCGTGTGCGTGGGGCGAGCGCAGGATCTTGCCGTGGAGCATCCCGGGGAGCGACATGTCGTCGGCGTACACAGCGCGTCCCATGGCCTTGTCGAGGCCATCCACACGCACTGTCCGCTGGCCGATGACCGCGAACTCGCGCTCGACCAGCTCGTCCAGCTGGTCGAGGTCCAGCGCCCGCCGCTCCTGGGCGGGACGCAGCTCTTCTGGCCTCATGGATGTCGCGGTGCGGGGGAACGCGGAGACGGGCTCCGTCGGGACTCGGGTGCCATCCTCATCATGCCACGACGACGGCACACGTTCAAGCCCCGGAGGCGGTTACCACCCGATCGACCTCGACCGCATCGAGGAACGCGCGATCGTGGGAAACGACCACGAGCGCCCCGTCGTAGCCGCGCACGACCTCCTCCACGGCGCGGATGCTGTCCAGATCCAGGTGATTGGTGGGCTCGTCCAGGACCAGCAGACGAGGCGGCCGGGGCACGGCCACCACGCAGGCCAGCGCCACGCGCACCCGCTCACCCCCGCTCAGGTCGCCCGCCCGGGCGCGCACGGCATCGCCGCGGAAGAGCAGCCTGGCCAGGACCCGACGCGCGGTGTTGTCGTCCACCCCCACGTCGGCATCCTGTACGTTCTCGAGCACGGATCGGTCGTGCCGCAGCCGCGCGGCACGCTGATCCAGGTAGGCGACCTCATGTGGCTGGAGCCCGAGCGTCAAGGAGCCGGAGGTCGGCTGGATCTCGCCGGTGAGGAGTCGGAGCAGGGTCGTCTTGCCGCTCCCGTTCGGCCCGGTGATCGCCAGCCGCTCCGGCCCCACGATGCCCAGGTCGAAACCCCGCACCGCGGGCTCGGCGGCGCCCGGGAAGGTGTAACCGACACCGCGGAGCTCGGCCACGAGGCGCGTCGAATGGAGATCCGCCGACGGCAGCTCCAGCCGGACCCGCTCCGCCTCCTCCACCCTGGCGTTGGCGATCCGGACCCGCGCCCGGCTCGCCTCGATCCGGTGCTCCCCCACCTGGCCCAGGCGAGCCGACGTCCCTTCGCTTCGCTCCCGCCGCGCGTTCAGCAGGATTTTCGGCAGGTTGGCGGTGCCACGACCCCGCTTCCCGCGGGCGTTCCGCCGGTCCTGCCTCTCCCGCACCTCCCGGGCCGACCGCTTCGTGTCCCTCAGCGCGTGCCGGGCGCTCTCCAGCTCCCTCTGGGCCGCCTCCGCCTCGGCCGTGCGCTGCGCCTGGTACAGGGACCAGCCGCCGCCGTAGGATCGGGCGCCCAGAGGCGACAGCTCCAGGATCCGGTCCACCCGATCCAGCAGCGCGCGGTCGTGCGTACTGACGAGCAGACCCCCACGCCACGACTCCACGGCGCCGTACAGGAGCGACCGGCCGGGGGCGTCCAGGTCGTTGGTGGGCTCGTCCAGGAGCAGGAGGTCCGGTCGCCCCAGCAGTCGTCCGGCCAGCGCGATCCGCGTGGCCTCGCCGCCGCTCACGCCCGTCATGGGTCGGTCCAGCGGAATGGATTCGAGGCCCAGCCCCGCGAGGTGAGCCGTGAGCCGCTCGCGCAGGTCCCACCGGTCCCCGATGGTCTCGAGGTCTCCCGGCTGCGGCGATCCCGCCAGCACGCGGTCGAGAGCGCGGAGTGCCTCCTCCACCCCGAGCGCGGCGGCCACCGTGCGCGGCGCTGCTTCGGCGTCCGGGCGGACCGGGTGGGTCAGGGTGGCGGCCAGGAGGGCGTTCGGCTGGCCCGACAGCGGGTCCATCGGGGGAGCGGTGGAGCCGTCCGTCCGGCGTTGGGGCAGGTACGCGATCCGGCCGCTTCGGACCACGCGGCCGGCCGCAGGCTGGATCTCGCCGGCCAGGATCCGGAGGAGGATCGTCTTGCCGATGCCGTTGCGTCCTACCAGTCCGACGCGCTCACGGCCGAGCCCTAAGCTCAGACCCGCGAAGAGCTCCCGGCCATCGGGAAGGGCGAAGGCTACCGCGTCGGCGGAAAGGAGAACGGGGTCGGAACGCAACATACGGCACAGCTCCTGGCGTGGAGGATACGGGTGAT
Organism: uncultured Gemmatimonadales bacterium; assembly: GCA_963783305.1. Classification (GTDB taxonomy): domain Bacteria; phylum Gemmatimonadota; class Gemmatimonadetes; order Longimicrobiales; family RSA9; genus JAWVYT01. The sequence continues at coordinate 359,738 of CAWAMW010000002.1, forward strand.
CTCTCTGTAGAACGCCAGGGTGCTCAGCACGTCGGTTCCTCGTCCATGGTGCCGTGGTACGCCACGGGCGGCGCACGGCGACACGCTACGCGCAATGTGGTGGCGGGGTCAAGGGTTGCGGGATATGGCACCCCTGGGGGCGAATCCGGCCGTGGGCGCCTCCGAGGGCGCCGTGGCGCGGCGGCTACGCTGTGGCGCGCTCCTCAGGGGCCGCCTCGGCGGCGGCGAGTCGTGCGGCCGCCCGCTCGACCGCGTCGATGATCTTGGTGTAGCCGGTGCAGCGGCAGAGGTTGCCCGAGAGGGCGTCCCGGATCTCATTGCGGGTGGGCGAGTGGGTGCGCTCCAGGAGGGCGGCGGCGGACATGAGGATGCCGGGCGTACAGAAACCGCACTGGGCGGCGCCACACTCTCCGAAGGCGGTCTGGAGCGGATGTGCGCCCTCCGCGGAGGCGAGGCCTTCGACGGTGGTGACGGCGCGGCCATCCGCCTCGAGAACCGGCGTGATGCACGAGAGCGTGGGCCGGCCGTCGAGCAGGACGGTGCAGGCGCCGCAGTCGCCCTTGTCGCACCCCTGCTTGGAGCCGGTCATGCCGAGCCCGTAGCGGAGCGCTTCCAGGAGCGTCCAGTGGCTGGCGACGCCGAACTCCCGGCGATCGCCGTTCACGCGGATGGTAAGGGCGGAGAACATAATGTAAGACTACCGGCCGTCGCGGCCCGGGGTCAAGCGAAGGGTGCTGCCCCAAATGTGGAATATGGAACCTGGTCCGCCTATACTCCCCCTATGAATCACCACTCCACGGCCGGGGTCGTACTGGCTGCCGGCCGATCGCGCCGGATGGGCTCGCCGAAGCCGTTGCTGGAGCTGCGGGACGGGACCTTCCTGGGCGCGGCAGTGGCCTCCCTGGCTCGTGGGGGCTGCGACCCAGTGGTGGCGGTGGTGAGCGACCCCGAGACCGCGGCCGAGGCCCGCCACGCGGGCGCCCTCGTGGTCACGGGGGATCCGGACGCAGAGCAGGTGGACTCGCTCCGGGTCGGCCTCCAGGCGCTTCCACCTGAGGCCACCGCAGCCCTGGTCCTGCCGGTGGACCACCCGCTGGTCGAAGCCTCGACCGTGCGCGCGCTACTGGATGCCGCGGCGCGCGATCCGGGGGCAGTGATCCGACCGGTGCACGGCGGCCGGCCCGGGCACCCGACGCTCTTTCCCCGGTTGCTGTGGGCGACGCTGGCGGACCCGGCACTGTCCCGGGGCGCCCGGTCCGTGGTGGAGTCGCCCACCACGGAGAGGGTGGACGTGCCCGTGGATGACCCTGGGGTGGTGGCCGACATCGACACCCCCGAGGCGTATGATCAGCACGTGCGCGGCACGGCGCGGCTCTCGCTGGCGGCGGCGGCACGGGCCATCCTGGAGGCAAAGAGTGGCGGTCCGGCGGTGGCGGTAGTCGCGCGGGTGGACGAGGTGGGCGGCGGATCGCGCCTCCTCGTGCAGGAGGGCGGACGCGTCCTGGGAACGCTGGGCGAGCCAGGGCTGGATACGGCGGGCCGGGAGATCGGGGAGCGGCTGCTGGCAACGCCGGAGGAGAGCGCCTGGACGCTGGAAGCGGGAGACGGCGAGATCACTCTCTTCGTCGAGGCGCACCGGGCCCCGGCCACCCTGTTCGTCGTGGGCGCCGGGCACATCGCGGTCCCGCTGGCCCGGCTGGCGGAGCTGCTGGCGTTCCCCGTGGTGGTCCTGGACGACCGCGACGAGTTCGCGACGGCGGAGCGGTTCCCGACGGCGGCCCGCGTCGAGCGCCTGGACTTTGCGGCGCCGTTCCAGGATCTCGCTCCCCGCACCGGCGATTTCGTGGTCCTCGTGACGCGAGCTCACCGCTACGACTTCGACTGCCTGCGCGCACTGCTGGATGCCGGGTCGGCACCCCGCTACATCGGCATGGTGGGGAGCCGGCGCCGCGTGCGCGCGGCGTACCGGGCGCTCCTGGCCGCCGGAGTGGCGAAGGAGCGGCTGTCGTCGATCCACGCGCCCATTGGTGTGGACATCGGGGCGGAGACGCCGGAGGAGATCGCGGTGTCGATCGCCGCCGAGCTGGTGGCGGTCCGTCGGGGCGTGGACGCGGCCGGGTCGCTCCGGGACGAGGAGCGGATCGCGGACCGTCTCATGGAGTAGCGAGCGGGCGCTCCCGTGAGCGGCTACTGTTAGGGGGCAGGCTGACAGCACGCGCACGAGAGCAGCCACTATCAAAGGACCTCAGAGGGCAACGCAGCGGAATGGACGCCGACGCACAGGTTTTCGAAGCCATACTCGCCGCGGCCGCGGCGGGCCGGCGGGTCGTACTGGCTACGGTGGTGTCTGCGAAGGGGTCGACGCCTCGCGGCACCGGGAGCAAGATGGTGATCGACCCGGCGGTGGGGCTGGTGGGCACGATCGGGGGCGGGTGCGGTGAGGGGGACGTGATCGAGGCCGCGAAGTCGGTGCTGGAGACCGGACGTCCGCGGCGGGTGCGGGTCGAGCTGATGGACGACGAGGATTCGTGGAGCCCCGCGGTGTGCGGGGGAGTCATGGACATATTCGTGGAGCCAGTGGATCCCGATGTGGGATAGATACAATGCATACCTGCAGCGTCCGCCGGAGCTGATGGTGGCGTGGCAGGACAGCGAAACGGAAGCGCGCGGCTGGCTGGTGATCAACTCGCTGCGTGGCGGCGCGGCCGGGGGGGGCACGCGCATGCGGACGGGTGCCAACGCCCGCGAGGTCGGCTATCTGGCGAAGACGATGGAGCTGAAGTTCGCGCTCGCCGGGCCGGCCATCGGCGGCGCGAAATCGGCCATCGACTTCGACCCGCGCGATCCGCGAAAGCGCGATGTGCTGCGGCGCTGGTATCGCGCGATTGCGCCCTACCTCCGGGCCCACTACGGGACGGGCGGTGACCTGAACGTGGACGAGGTCACGGAGGTCGTACCCATCATTCAGGAGCTGGGGATCTCACACCCGCAGGAGGGCGTGGTCCGCGGACACCTGCAGCCGGACGAGGAGCGCTTCGGGAGGGTGATCCGGACGCTGGACGAAGGCGTGGAGGCCCCCGTCAGCGGGTCGCTCGGTGTGGGGGACACGACGTTGGCGGTGGCGGACATGATCACCGGCTATGGGGTCGCCCGCTCCGTGATCCACTACCGGCAGCGGCTCGGCCTGCCCATGGACGGTGCCCGGGTGGTTCTCGAGGGTTTCGGCAACGTGGGCGCGCCGGCCGGGCTCTACCTGGCGCGGGCCGGCGCCCGCGTCGTCGCCATCGCCAATGTGGAGAAGACGCTGCTGGCGCCCGAGGGCCTGGACGCGGCCGCCGTGGAGCGGCTGCTGGTCACGGGGCCCCTCCACCTCCTGCCCGATGGCGACCGCTACCTGCAGGGCGACGACCACGATGCCTACCTGGACGCTCCCGCCGACATCTTCGTCTGCGCCGCGTCCTCCGGCACGCTCACGGGCGAGTGCCTGGACCGGATCGAGAAAGCCGGCGTCACCACCATCGTATCGGGCGCGAACCTGCCGTTCCGCGAGGCTTCGGCGGGCTCAATGGACGTTCACCGCGCCGCGGACGAGCGCTTCGCCGTGCTGCCGGACTTCGTGGTGAACCTCGGCATGGCCCGCGCCTTCAGCTACTTCATGGAGGAGGGTGCGGAAGCGAGCGCGGAACCGGTGTTCCGGGCCGTGGACGCGACCGTGCAGAGATCGGTGCGCGAGATGGTCGAGCGGGCGCCCCGTGAAGACCGGGGCCTCATGGGCGCCAGTCTGGGCATCGCGCTCGACCGGATCGGCGCCGCGTGAGTGGCGGCGGCCCGAACGGCAATGCGCCGATGATCACGCTGTACGTGGGGACCCGGCGCGGCCTCTTCCTCGTCACCTCGGCGGACCGTGAGTCCTGGAAGGTCGAGGGGCCGTACCTGGCCGGTCGGGAAGTGTTCCACGCGTTCCGGGATCCGCGTCGGCGCGGGCGCGTCTGGGCGGCCACGAGCCACAAGGTGTGGGGGTCGCACATTCATCGCAGCGACGATGGCGGGCGCGAGTGGTCCGTGCTCGAGGCCGCGCCGCACCACGCCGACGAACGGGGGCTCCGCGCCATCTGGTACCTCGCCCCGGGCCCCGCCGACCAGCCGAACACACTCTGGGCCGGGATCGAGCCCGCCGGCCTGTTCCGGAGCGACGACGCCGGCGAGAGCTGGACGCCATCGCCGCTGAACGAGCACCCCACCCGGGACGCATGGCAGCCGGCGGGCGGAGGGCTGGCCCTCGGCAGCATCCAGCACGACCCGGCGGACCCCCGTCGCATCTACTGCTCGCTGTCCGCCGGCGGTGTGTACCGCTCCGATGACGGCGGCGAGACGTGGCAGCCGAAGAACCAGGGAGTCCGCTGCGACTTCCAGCCCGTGACGTACCCCGAGGCGGGCCAGTGCGTACACAAGCTGCGCGTTCATCCCGCCCGCCCGGAGCGCCTGTACCAGCAGAACCACTGCGGCGTGTACCGCTCGGACGACCACGGCGACAGCTGGATCGAGATCACGGAAGGGCTGCCCAGCGATTTCGGCTACGCCCTTGCCCTCGATCCGCGCGAGCCCGATACCGCCTTCGTCATCCCGGAAGAGTCCAGCCACATGCGGGCCACGGTGGACGGGAAGCTCCGCGTCTATCGCACCACGGACGCCGGCGCCAGCTGGGCTCGCCTGACCCGCGGGCTCCCGCAGTCGCACGCCTACGTGTCCGTGCTCCGCGACGCCATGGACCACGACCGCCTGGAGCCCGCCGGCGTGTTCTTCGGCACCTCCACCGGCCACCTCTTCGCCAGCCGGAACCGGGGCGAGTCATGGCGCGCCATCGCGGCATACCTCCCGAAGATCCTGTCCGTCACGACCTGGAGCTGATCAGGAACATGACGACTCCGGATCACCCGCGCCTCGTCCTTCTCCGGTTCGCCGGTGAGCTCTTCATCAAGTCGCGCCGGACCCGGTCCGGGTTCCTCCAGCGCCTCCGGTCGAACCTCGAGGACGCCCTCCGCGACGTGCCGGGCGGCGCGACAGTCGAGGGTGGATGGGACCGGCTCTACGTGCGCTACAGCGATGAAGCCGTACTCGACATCCTGCCGCGCGTCTTTGGCATCAGCTCACTGAGCCCCATCGACCGCGTCACACCGGCCGACCTGGAGGGCATCGTGGACGCCGGCGCCGACGTGTTCACCGACGCGGTGCGCGGCCGCACCTTCGCCGTGCGCGCTCGCCGGGCCGGGTCCCACGCCTTCAGCTCGGCCGACATTCAGATCAAGCTCGGAGCCCGGCTGCTGGAGGCGTCGGCGGGCGTGGACCTGGACCACCCGGAGGTCGAGGCGTTCGTGGAAGTGCGGGACCGGGACGCCTATCTCTTCTCCCGACGGATTCCCGGCGCCGGTGGGCTCCCGCTCGGAGTGGAAGGACGGGCCGTCACGCTCCTGTCCGGCGGCTATGACTCCGCGGTGGCCGCGTGGCTCATGCTCAAGCGCGGCATCACGCAGGACTACGTCTTCTGCAACCTGGGCGGCGACGCCTACGAGCGAGCCGTCCTGCAGGTCGGGAAGCTGGTGGCGGACGACTGGAGCTACGGCACCCGGCCGCGCCTGCACGTGGTCGATTTCGAGGAGCCGCTCCGGGCGCTCCGGGAGGGGGCGAAGGAGAAGTACTGGCAGGTGGTCCTGAAGCGGCTCATGTACCGCGCGGCATCACAGGTGGCCGCCGAGTTGGGCGGGCAGGCCATCATCACCGGCGAGGCGGTGGGACAGGTATCATCGCAGACGCTCTCGAACCTGAGGGCGATCGAGCCCGCGGCGGACCTGCCCGTCTTCCGGCCCCTCCTGGGGTTCGACAAGGACGAGATCATCGACCGCGCCAAACACATCGGGACGGCGGGCCTGTCGGAGCAGGTGAAGGAGTACTGCGCGATCGCGCCCGGCCGGCCGGTGACCGCTGCCACGGTGGAGGGGGTGGCAGCGGAAGAGGAGAAGGTGGAGCTGCGGACCGTCTCGCGCGCCGTCGCCGACCGCCGGATCCTGGACCTCCGGGAGCTCACGTCCACCGACCTCGTGGCGCCCTACCTCTTCACCGACGAGGTGCCGGACCGTGCCGTGGTGATCGACTGTCGCCCGGAGTCGGCGTTCGGAGCGTGGCACCTGGAGGGCGCCGAGCGGCGGGACGAGTGGCAGCTGCTGCGGAAGTTCGGGAGCCTCGACCGCGAGCGCCGCTACGTCCTCTACTGCGCCCATGGCATCCAGAGCGCGCACGTCGCGGAGAAGATGCAGAACGCGGGGTACGAGGCCTACTCGTTCCGGGGCGGCGCTCCCGCCCTTCGGAGGTGGTCGGAGCGCGACTGACGCTTCAGCCGGCGGTATCGCTCCCGCTCACCAGCGGAGCACGACCTTCCCGAACGTCTCGTTGGACTCGAGGAGCCGATGGGCCTCAGCGGCCTCGGCCATGGGGAGGACCTGGTGGATCGGCGGGCGCGCCTCGCCGCGGGCCACCAGCGCGAGGCCGTCCCTGGAAAACGCGCGGGTGGCGGCGGCCTTCTCGGCGCTCGACCGGCTGCGCAGAACGGTGCCGGTGATCGTCAGCCGCTTGCGGAGCAGCACGCCCATATCGAGGTCGGCCGACCGGCCGCGCGTCAGCCCCACCACCACGATCCGCCCGAGCGAAGCCACACAGCGCAGGTCTTCCTCCAGGTAGTCGCCCCCGACCAGCTCGAGAATGGCCTCGACTCCGCGGCCTGCGGTGAGCGAGCGCACCGCATCGGAAAACGCGCCGTCCTCGGGGTGAATCCCCTCGTCGAGCCCCAACTCCCGCGCCCGCTCGATCTTCCACGCGCTCCGGGACGTGCCGATAACGCGCACCCCCCACGCCTTCGCCAGCTGGAGGGCGGCGGTGCCGACACCGCTCCCCACTGCGTGGACCAGGAGCGTCTCTCCTGAGCGCAAACCCAGCCGCGCGCGAAGCGCGTCATGGGCTGTAATGAAGGCCTCGGGTACCGCGGCGGCGACCTCCGCGGCGAGCCCATCCGGTACCGCCAATGCCTCGTCCGCCGGGACCACCACGTACTCGGCGCACGCGCCGCCACCCGTGAGACCCATCACGCGATCCCCCGGCGCCCAGACCGTCACGTGGTGACCCACGCGCTCGACGACCCCAGCGTACTCCAGGCCCGGGATGTCGCGGGGCGCGCCATCGGGGGCGGGGTAATGGCCCTGGCGCTGGAGCAGGTCGGCGCGGTTAACGCCGGCGGCCTCCACGCGGACGCGGACCTCGCCGGGGCCGGGCTCCGGGTCCGCAACATCGAGGAGCCTGAGCACGTCGGGTGCGCCAGGCTCCGTGATCACCACCGCTCTCATGGTCCTCCGCCGCGCGAAGGGCTACAGCGCCTTGCGCGCCACCAGGTGGTAGATGAAGGGGAAAAACAGCGCCCCGAGCACCGCCCCGACCAGCGCCCCGAAACGGATCGGCGTGGGGTCGTGGGCCACGTAGGGCGCGGTGCCGAGCATGCCGCCAATGAAGGCGCCCGCCACACCGAAGAAGATGCTCAGGAAGACGGTGGTCGTCGGCCCGCGGTACACGGCGCCGACGAGGAGTCCCGCGCCGATCCCGAGCGCCAGCCAGATCAGGAAACCAATCACGAAGGTCATAGGGCGGGGATATACACGGCGGCAGCACGACACGCAAGCCCGGAGGGCGTCCGCTTTTCCGTGCTCCCGGACCCGCCGCCAGTCACCCGGTCACATCGCCCGCGGACAGCGCCGAGTCGTCGTCCATCTCCGCCCGGTGGGTGGGGGCCGGGATGCGCGTGGCCAGGATCGCGGCCAGCACCACCAGCGCCGACCCGACCACAAAGGGGCTCCCGATCCCGACCCGTTCGAACAGGAGTCCGGCCCCTACCGGACCCAGCACGCGCCCCACTCCGCCGACCACCTGCTGGCCTCCGAGCATAGCGCCCTGCGAGTCGCGGTCGCTCTCCTGCGATACGAGGCTCGCCAGCGATGGGAACGTCAGTCCCGTGGCGAGCGCCCAGAAGGGCACCATGGCGAACATCAGCGACGGATCCGGCAGCAGTGGGATCGCGAAGAGCGTCGCCGCCAGCACCAGCGTTCCGGCCCGGACGATCCACCGCTCGCCGAACCGGCGAGCGAGCCACCCCACGATCAGCCCCCGGACCACGACCGTGGTACCGCCGGCCGTGGCGAAGATCACGCCCATGTCCATGGCATCCATGCCGTGGGCCCGCTCCGCGTACAGCGCCAGCACCGACGTCATCGCCGTGAAGGACATGATCGACAGGAAGTACACCAGGAGCAGCAGTCCGACCGGGAAGCTCACGAGCGCAGCGACCCAGCGCCGTAGCGTCCCCGCCTGCGCCGCAGCGGGTGCCCCCCGCTCCTCCACCCCCGCGGCCGCCCCTCGATCCGCACCCTCCGCCGCACCCTCCGCGTACCTGTTCTCCGCCGCGCGGCTGGCCTGGGTGCCACGCCGGGACTCGGGCAGGAAGAACAACGCCGCCACTCCGTTGACCACGCAGAGTCCCGCGGCGATGAACCCCGGCACCGCATAGCCGAAACCGCTGAAATAGCCGCCGATCGCCGGGCCGATGAGGATCCCCAGACCGGACGCGGCGCCGAGCATCCCCATCCCGTGAGCCCGGTCAGCCGGACCGGTCGTGTCGGCGACGTACGCCTGGGCCACCGAGATCGTGCCGCCCGCCGCGCCCGCCGCAATGCGGGAGACGAAGAGCGCCAGGAGCGATGCGGCGAAGCCGAAAATGACGTAGGAGACGGCCGACGCGAACAGGCCGGCGATGATAAACGGCCTGCGGCCCAGGCGGTCCGACAGCCGCCCCCAGATGGGCACGGCCACGAACTGCATGGCGGAGAACGAAGCGATGAGCAGGGTCACCTGGAATGGAGACGCCCCGAACTCCTCTGCGTAGTACGGCAGCAGCGGGAGCACGATCCCGAACCCCACCATGTCCACCAGGACGGTGACGAAGAGAATGGCGAGCCGGGATGTCTTGAGCATCTGTACGCGCGGGGCGCGGTGCGAGAGTGCTTGTACGGCGAAAGGGCAGGACCTACATTGCTCCCTGATCAGTCCCCCCCTCGACCGGGCCTGTCGATCAGACCAGGGAGGGTTTCCGGGACGGCTACCCGATGCCATGCTTCGCCGACCAGCCCAGAGCGTAACCGACTTCCAGGAACGGTACGATGTCCTCCTCGACATCGGACGCGTCCTCACGGCCACGCTCGAGCCGCACGAGCTCTATCGCACGATCTACGAGCAGGCGAGCCGGGTCCTGGAGACCACCGGTTTCTACATCTCCCTCTACGAACCCGACGACGACCAGGCGACCGTGGTATTCTTCGCCGATCGGGGCGTGATCGAGCGGCCGGGAACAACCTACCGGGGGTCGGAGAGCCGCGCCATACGTGACCGCGAGCCGGTGCTGGAGGATCTGACTCGCTCGGATCGGGGAATCGTGCTCCTTGGCTCGGACCACGACGAGGAGCTCACCCGCTCCATCATCGCGGCGCCCATGATCCACGAGCGCCAGGTCCTCGGCGTCATCAGCGCCCAGAGCTACAGCGCCGCCGCCTACTCCGAGGACGACCTCAAGCTCCTGACCGCCCTCGCCGATCTCTCCGCCGTGGCGGTCTGGAACGCGCGCACCGTAAAGGAGCTGGAACAGACGACCCGCGAGCTGGAGCGGATGGCCGAAGTGACCCGCGCCATCACGTCCTCCCTGGATCTCAGCGAGGTGCTCCAGCGGATCGTCCGCGCCACACGCGACCTGGTGCGGTCGGACGGGTCCGGCGTGTGGCTGCTCCGCCCCGATGCCCGTGCGGAGCTGGCGATCGCCGTGGGCGACATGGCGTTGCCCGTCGGGATCAGCGTCCCCATTACCGAGGAGGTGCACCGCCGGCTTCGGGACTCGCGCGAGCCCATCATCCTCGATGGGGAACCCATGCAATCGATGCTCCCGCCCGAGATCAGGGAGCTCATGACCGCGGCCAGCGGGGTCGCCGTTCCACTCCTCGCCGATGGCGAGCTGATTGGCGCCCTTTCCGTCAGCCATATCGAGCGGCATCGCTATTCGGCCCGTGTCATCCGCCTCCTTCAGCGCCTGGCGGTGCACGCGGCCGTGGCCGTGGCCAACGCGCGGCTCCACGAGCAGGTCCGGACCCTGTCACTCACGGACCCGCTCACTCACCTCCCCAACCGCCGCCACATGGACATGTTCCTCGCCAAGGAGTTCGCCGCGGCCGAGCGCGGCCGGAGCCTCACCGTGGTCCTCTTCGACCTCAACGACTTCAAGCAGTACAACGACACCGCCGGACACCAGGCGGGCGACACGGTGCTGCAACGGTTCGCCGAACTGATGGCGGGCGAGACGCGCGCCATGAACCTCGCCGCCCGCTACGGCGGCGACGAGTTCATCTGCATCCTCTCCGACACCGACGAGGAGGGCGGCGCCATCCATGCCGGCCGCGTCATGAAGGCCGTCCGCGAGGACGCCGCCATGGGCGCGGTAAGCGTCAGCGCCGGCGTGGCCACGTTCGAGGATGGGATGACCACGTCCGATGACCTCATCCGCAGGGCCGATGAGGCGCTCTACCGCGCCAAGTCCGCCCGCGATGGGAAGACCGTCACCTCCTGAGATCGTCCCAATCCGCTATCGCTGGACTCGCCGCCACACCCGATCTTGTTCTCATGTACTCGCACAAACGGTACTCGATCAGGATCCGGGATGGTGTCGGCCGATACGGCGATGACCCCGGCCCCGCCGAGGAGCACCCGGGGGCACAGGCGCTCCAGGACCTGCCGGGCGCGGCCGTTCACCATATCCCGCTCATTGTGGCGCGCTATGCGGCCGTGCGGGCGTGGTCGCTCCACTTCCAATCCGCCCCTGCCGTAGTGGTCGAGCACGCCACGAGCGCCGCCACGGCGCACCTGCAGGCGACAGGCAGCGGCTGGGTGGAAAACGAGATGCTGCGTCAGGCCGTCGAGGCACCCGGGGACAGCGCCGTTCTCGACCTGCTCCTTTCTGCGGCGACGGCCGCCGACGCCGTGGGTCACGTCCACGGTGCCCGTGCATTGCGGGAACTCGTGCACCGAGCGCGCTGGCGGGCGAGTGGATATCGGCCGTCGCGCCCTGGATAGGGGGGGCGTGTGACCGGCGGGTTCACGGCACCGGAGCGGAAGGCGCTCGCGACGGCACTCGCGCGCGGAGAAGAGCCGCCGTGCCCCGCGTGCGGTGCGGCGCTGAGCCAGCGGCCGGTCCCGCCATCAAGGCAGGTGTCCTACGTCCGGCGCCGGGTGTGGCTGCTGTGCCCGTCCTGCAAGCGGACGGGCGCGGTGGACGTGCGGGATAGCCCGGAGGGCTGAGCCGACGGCTGGCACCGTCAGCGAGGGCGAGCCACCATGATGCCGTCCTGCCCGTCGATCCGGAGGATCCGGACGGCCAGCGGCTGGTCGCTGATCTCCAGCACCTTCCCCACCAGGGGGGCATGCATGAGGTGCAGCTGCCCGTCCTGCCAGAGGGCGAATCCGGTGTGGGCCACGTCGAGTCCCTCGATGCTGCTGGTCGCCGCGATGATGTCGCCGTCGCGGATCCCATCGGCGGCCCTGGCGATGTCCTCCTGCGGGATCCTGCTGAGGCTCCTGGCGCTCAGCGCGTCCTCGATCTCGCGGATCTCGGCGATGCGCGCAGCGTCGCCATTCAGCTTCGGGTAGGCATCGGAGTGCGAGGACATGAAGTCGATGACCTCGTCGTAGGGCTTCCCGCCCAGGTCGGCGGTGACATTCCGGACGAGCCCGAGCTCCTCGTTGTCGGCGATCCACTCGCTGAAGTAGTGCAACCGGCTGACGTATCCGTCGAGCTGACCATCGCGAAACCGGATACGGGCGAGTTCGTTCACGAACGCATCGAAATCTCCGCCGCCGTCGCGGATCAGCCGTGACAGCGCGAGAACGCTCTCGACGTATGTGACGCAGTCGAGCTCTCGCAGGTTCACCACCACGCGCTCCGGCCCCGGAATCTCGAGGGTCTGCGCGGTATAGGGCTGGCCGACGAAGCGCCGGCCGGTGCGGACGATGATCTCGCCAATGGGCAGCGTGTCCATCCGGTTCTCGCTCGCCCACGCCATGATCTCTCCCAAGATCTCCACGTCCTCGGGCGTGTAGACGACCTGGTCGCGAATGATCGCCGAGGGTGCGGGCTCGGCCGCGTCCAGGGGTGCGGCGGGTCCGTTGAGGGCCCCGGTGCCGGCGAGGTTTTCGCCGGCCTCCCCCTCGGTGGCGGCGTTGCCGCTGAGGGGTCCCTCGTCGCCGGAGTCGAGGCCGCGGCCGATGAGGAACCAGCCCGCGATCAGGAGGATACCTATGAGTGCGAGAACGTATGCGTAAGGCTTTCCCATGGTCGGTCGGGGGTGCAAGGCGCGTACCCGGTGCGTCTTTGACTTCTCGCCCCAAAGAGCGGACTTTTGGAATCCACGTCAACCTGTGCCCTGCGCGCCATGCCGAAACGAACGGAAGCGGGTCTCCCGGTACTGCGGATGCGTCCTGTCCCCAAGGGGCGGACCGTCGACGCGGAGGCGCTGGACGAGGTGAGGGCGCTGCTCGGCGACGCCCCACGACGCCGCGACCTGTTGATCGAGCACCTGCACCGGGTCCAGGACCATTACGGCCACCTCTCCGACCGGCACCTCCTGGCGCTGGCCCGGGAGCTGGACCTGACGGCCGCCGAGGTCTACGAGGTCGCCACCTTCTACCACCACTTCGATGTGGTGAAGGACGGCGGTGAGTCCCCGGCGTCGCTGACCATCCGGGTGTGCGACTCCATCGCGTGCGACATGGCCGGGTCGGCCGAGCTCCTCGCGCAGCTGCGGGATCGGCTGGGGGGCCGGGTCCGGGTACAGGCGGCGCCGTGCATCGGGCGGTGCGAGCGGGCGCCTGCGGCGTTCGTTGCGGACCGCGCCGTGGACCACGCCACGGTAGAGGCGCTGGAGAGCGTCGTCCTGAGCGACGACCCCACCGCCGAGCTGCCGGACTACCGCCGGATGCCCCTGTATCGGGAGGCCGGCGGCTACGACATGCTCGCGGAGTGCCTGGCAGGGGACCGGAGCGCGGAATCGGTGATCGAGAGGCTGGACGCCTCCGGGCTCAAGGGCCTGGGTGGCGCGGGCTTCCCCGCCGCGCGCAAATGGGGCTTCGTCCGCTCGGAGCCGGGCCCGAGGGCCGTCGTGGTGAATGCGGATGAGGGGGAGCCGGGCACCTTCAAGGACCGGTTCATCATGGAGACGGATCCCCATCGAATGCTGGAGGGGATGCTCATCGCGGCGTGGGCCGTGGAAGCCGAGCAGGTCTTCATCTACCTGCGCGACGAGTACCCGCACTGTCGGTTGGCGATGAGCGCGGCGCTGGACGAGCTGCGGGCGAACGCCACCGGTGCCCTCCCGCAGATCCACCTGCGACGCGGCGCGGGCGCGTACATCTGCGGCGAGGAGACGGCGCTCATCGAGTCGCTGGAGGGGAAGCGCGGGGAGCCGCGGCTCCGTCCGCCGTTCCCTGCCCAGCGGGGCGTCTTCGGGATGCCGACGCTCGTGCACAACGTGGAGACGCTCTACTGGATCCCGGAGATCCTGGCGCGGGGCGGCGAGTGGTTCGCGGCCGCCGGGCGCGACGGTCACCCCGGCCAGCGCTTCTATTCCGTGAGCGGCCGGGTGAAGAAGCCGGGCGTCCACCTGGCGCCGAACGGCACGTCGGTGCGTGAGTTGATCGACGAGTTCGCCGGCGGCATGGTGGAAGGGCACACCTTCTACGCGTACCTGCCGGGCGGCGCGTCCGGCGGGATCCTGCCGGCCCGGCTGGGAGACCTGCCGCTGGATTTCGGCGGCGACCTGGGCGAGTACGGGTGCTTCGTGGGGTCGGGCGCCATCGTCGTGTTGAGCGACCGGGACAGCGCCCGTGCGGCGGCGCTCAACATCATGCGCTTCTTCGCCCACGAGTCGTGCGGCAAGTGCACGCCCTGCCGGGTGGGCACGGCCAAGGCCGTGAAGCTGCTGGAGGAGCCGGCGCTCGACCGTGACCTCATGAAGGAGCTGGGGGACGCCATGGCGGACGCGTCCATCTGCGGACTCGGACAGGCGGCGCCGAACGTGATACACAGGGTGCTGGAGCACTTCCCGGAGGAGTTCGACGCATGAGCCACGAGAACGAGGGCGTCCGGTTCAGCCTGGACGATACCGCGATCGAGGCCCGGCCGGGCGAGACCATCCTCCAGGCCGCGGAGCGTAACGGAGTGGGGGTTCCCCACCTCTGCTACACGGAGGGAATGCGCGTGGACGGCAACTGCCGCGCGTGCGTGGTGGAAATCGAGGGCGAGCGGACGCTGGCGCCGTCGTGCTACCGCCGGCCAACACCCGGAATGGTGGTGCACACGGCGAACGATCGGGCGCGCGCGTCGCAGAAAATGGTGCTGGAGCTCCTCCTGAGCGACGTGACCGAGGAGCGCTACCGCGACGACTCGGAGCTCCATTTCTGGGCCGACTCCCTCGGCGTCACGAACGGCCGGTTCCCGCAGCGCGAGCAGCCGGCGCCCGACTACTCCCACGCCGGCATCACGGTCCGGCTGGACGCGTGCATCCAGTGCACGCGCTGCGTCCGCGCCTGCCGCGAGGTGCAGGTCAACGATGTCATCGGGTACGCCAACCGGGGCAACGACGCGAAGATCGTCTTCGATTTCGACGACCCCATGGGGCAGAGCACGTGCGTGGCGTGCGGCGAGTGCGTCCAGGCGTGCCCCACGGGCGCCCTCATGCCGCGCTCCATCGACGCGCCGCTCTCGACGCTCTTCCCCGTCCACGACACGTATGCACCCGCGGAGCTGGCCGGGAACGGCGTGGCGCAGGACGGCGTGGCCGAGGACGGCGTCAACTCGGTGGCCTCACTCTGTCCGTACTGCGGCGTGGGCTGCCAGGTGACCTATCACGAGGAGGACGGCCGCATCACCCACACCACCGGGCGGGATGGCCCGGCCAACCGGGGGCGACTGTGCGTGAAGGGCCGGTTCGGCTTCGACTACGTGCACAACCGGCAGCGTCTCACGCGCCCACTCATCCGGCGCGAGGGCGTGCCGAAGCGGGCGGACACGCTGGTGGACCCGAGAGATTTCGGCGCCACCTTCCGGGAAGCGAGCTGGGAGGAGGCTCTGGACGTGGCGGCCGCGGGGCTCCGCCAGATCCGTGAGGAGAGCGGTGGCTCGGCGCTGGCCGGGTTCGGGTCGGCGAAGGGGAGCAACGAGGAGGCGTACCTGTTCCAGAAGCTGATCCGGACGGGCTTCGGGACCAACAACGTGGACCACTGCACGCGGCTGTGCCATGCCTCGAGCGTGGCGGCGCTCCTCGAGATGATCGGGAGCGGCGCGGTCTCGAACCCGTTCGCCGATGTCCAGTTCGCGGACGTTTTCATCGTGATCGGCGCGAACCCCACCGTGAACCATCCGGTGGCGGCGACCTTCATGAAGAACGCGATCGAGGCGGGTTCGAAATTCATCCTCATCGACCCGCGGGCCACGGAGATGTCGCGGCTCGCCACCCACTCCTTCCAGTTCCAGCCGGGCACCGACGTGGCGCTCCTCAACGCCATGCTCCATACCATCGTCACGGAGAACCTCATCGACCGGGACTTCATCGACACTCGCACGGACGGCTGGGACACGTTCCGGAAGTCGATCATCCCGTATTCACCCGAGGCCATGGAGGGGATCTGCGGGATCCCCGCCGCCGACATCCGGGCGGCTGCGCGGCTCTACGCGACCGCGCCCAACTCCATGATCTTCTGGGGCATGGGGATCGCCCAGCACACCCACGGCACCGACAACGCCCGCTGTCTGATCAACCTGGCGCTCATCACCGGTCAGATCGGCCGGCGCGGCGCCGGGCTGCACCCGCTACGGGGTCAGAACAACGTGCAGGGCGCCTCCGACATGGGGCTCATCCCCATGGTCTATCCCGATTACCAGAACGTGGCCGACCCGGAGACCCGATCGCGATTCGAGGCGTTCTGGGGCACCGAGCTCGATCCGGAGCCGGGGCTGACGGTGGTGGAGATCATGAACGCCGCACTCCGTCGCGAGATCCGCGGCATGTACATCATGGGGGAGAACCCCGCCATGTCCGACCCGGACCTCGAGCACGTCCGCGAGGCCCTCGCCGGCCTCGACTGCCTGGTGGTGCAGGAAATCTTCCTCACAGAGACCGCCTCGTTCGCTGACGTGGTCCTGCCCGCCTCCGCGTTCCCGGAGAAGACCGGAACGTTCACAAACAGCGACCGCCGCGTGCAGATCGGCCGGCAGGTGCTGGACCCGCCGGGAGAAGCCCGCCAGGACCTCTGGGTCATCCAGGAGCTCGCGCATCGCCTGGGTCTCGAGTGGGACTACGACGGGCCGGCCGCCGTGTTCGACGAGATTCGCCGCTGCACGCCGAGCATGGCCGGAATCACCTGGGAGCGGCTCGAGCGCGACCACGCGGTCACCTACCCCTGCCGCGAGGAGGGTGATCCCGGGACGGAGGTCCTCTTCGAGACCGCGTTCCCCACGCCGAACGGGCGGGGCCACCTGAAGCCGGTGGGTTATACCGAGTCCGCCGAGCTACCCGACGACGAGTACCCGGACATCCTCATCACCGGGCGGATCCTCGAGCACTGGCACACCGGCGCCATGACCCGCCGGGCCACGGTGCTGGATGCGATCGAGCCGCTGCCGATGGTATCGGTGAACCCGGCGGCCGTTCAGGCGCTGGGCGTGGAGCCCGGAGATGCGGTCACGCTCGAGACACGGCGCGGGTCGGTGGCCGCCCTGGTACGGGTGGATCCGAGCGTGCCGGAGGGCGCCGTATTCCTCCCGTTCTGCTACGTGGAGGCGCCCGCCAACCTGATGACCAACCCGGAGCTGGACCCGGACGGGAAGATCCCGGAGTTCAAGTACTGCGCGGTGCGGGTCTCGAAAGGCGGCGATGTGAAGCCCGCCGGGTTCGCGGCGGCCACCCTGTCCTCCGAAGGCGACGCCTCCTAGCCGACGACGGAGATCCGCGGCGCCAGCCACTCCGCGGCATCCGCCAACTCCTCCGGCGTGATGCCGTGGCCGATGGGATAATCCCGCTCCTCGAGCTCAGCCTCCGCCCGCCTCATCGCCGCCCGGCCGCGGACCGCAAGCGCGTGACCCACCGCCGGATCGCGCGTGCCGTGCCCCCACCAGAATGACGTACCCGCCACAGCGGCCGGAGTCACGTCCACATCCGGGTGCTCTGGCAGGAACCCGCTGAAGACGAGAACGCTCGGCACGGCGCCGGGGTTCCGCAGCGCGTGACCCAGGCTCATGGTCCCGCCCTGCGAGAAACCGCCCAGCGCCACCGGGCCCGGCTCGAAGCCCACCACCCCGGAGAGCCCCGCCATCAACTCTTCCAGCGCCGCCTGCGAAGACCGGAAGCTCTGCACCTCCGGACGATCCTCGCCCTCGTACAGGTACCAGGCCCACCCGGGCCCGTACCCCCACCGCGCACCCGGGTGCGGAGCACGGGGCAGCACCACCGCCGCGCCTTGTCCCAGACGACGACCTACCGACGCCAGATCCGATTCGTCCGCACCGCGGCCATGCAGCAGCACGACCACCGGCGTTCCGTCGGTCGCACCGTCCGGGCGAATCACCTGGGTCTCCAGCATCCCGACTTCCCGACCGGGGCTACTCGCGGCCGCTCACGTCCCGGAACTCCACGGGGGTGCCGGGGGGCGTCCTCTGCCCGAGTACACCGGCGTCCCAGTTGGTGAGCCGGACGCAGCCGTGGGAGGTGGCGTAGCCTATGGTCTCCGGTGCGCTGGTCCCGTGAATGCCGTAATGGGGCTTGGAGAGAGCCATCCAGACGATTCCGACGGCGTTGTTCGGCCCGGCGGGGAGGAGCGCGTCCTCCTTGCTGGGGTCCACGCGGGACAGCAGGTCGGGCTTGTAGTGCCAGGTCGGATCGAACGAGATGGACTCGACACTGAACTCGCCCTCGGGCGAGGGCGCGTAGTCGGCTCCGAGGGTCGACGGGAAGTGATAGAGGATGTTCCCGCCCTGGTCGAGAGCGTGGAGGTAGTGGCCGCCGTCGGAGATGACGATCCGCGCCACATCACCGCCCCCCGTGTATTTGCCATCGGGCAGCTCCCCGATATGGAAGGCATCGACGGCCGGCACCGTCAGCGACTCGCCCGCCGTGACAGTGTTGAGGTCCACGCCGGGGTTCAGCTGCTCCAGGAGCTTAGGAGTGGCGTGGAAGACCTCGGCGAGCTGCTCGCGCTTCGACTCATAGCAGAGGCACGGCTGCTCGGCGCGCTCATAGACCTCCTCGGGGAGATCCTGGAACGGGCCGGAAATATCCGCCTCCGTCAGCCGCCGAGTCGTCACCACCTCGCCCTGCGCGCCGCTCTCCAACGCCTCCATGGTGCGCTGGTCCACTCCGCCGCTGGCGTCCAAGCCGTTTGCCTTCTGGAACCAGTACACCGCCTTCTCCGTGTTCTTGCCCCAGCGCCCATCGATCACGCCTGGCGAGAACCGGTTCATGTCCAGCAGGATCTGGAGCCGGGCGATGGTGGGCCCCTCGCGATCGCCGGTTATGGGGAGCCCGCGTGCCGGAGCGTTCACGGTTTCGCCGCTGATGTCGTCCCAGCCGAGAGAGTCGAATGGCGTGGCGTCACTCCCACCAGCGTCCCCGGAGTCTCTGCCCGCGGCAGCGGCGTCTCCGGCCGCACCCGCTGAGGACGCGGTGGCGCCATTTGTCCGGCGCGCGACCTGCGCAGCAGAGCGGGCTCCGATAGTATCGGCCTCGGCGAACCTCTTCCAGGTCGAATCGAGGCGGCCCGCCTCCAGCTCCTGTGCCGACAGTTCGGCCGGTCCACTGGCGAGGGCGGTGGCCGGCTCAAGCGCGGTGGCCGGCTCGGCGGTGGCGTCAGCGTCGGAGCGCTGGACATCCGCGTCGTCTCCATCCACGCAGGCGGTCAGGAGGAGGAAGGCTACGGCAAGGGCGGGGGCATGGAATCGGATCATGGTTCCTCTCGTCGGTCGTGTAACACCGACTGATCCGGGTGCAATGGCCGTGCCCCCGCGCGCGGTCGGTGGCTGCGTTGGCTACCGGTGCGGCGTCCACGGAGCCAGCCGGTGAGCGCCGCGGCCCCGGGTGACCGCGCGACCCCGGGGGAGCGCCGCTGCCTCGCGCCGCCGCTGCCTCGCGCCGCCGCTAGCCTTGGACGCCGGCCACCTTTTCCAGGTGGGCGAACAGGTCGGCCTGGCGCTGGCCGCCACTGTGGATGACCTCGGCGGCCTTCATGAGCTGGGCGTCGTGCTCGGCGTCCCTCTCCTTGGCGAAACCCTCGCCGAACGCGAGGCGGCCGATGCGGTCGAGAAGGACGCGGTCAATGTAGGTGGAGCCGGCATCGAACAGAGGTCGGTCGAGCTCGATCCCTTTCGCGACCAGCCGGTCGTAGAGCTCGGTCCGCCATTCGGGACGGATCACGAAGTCGCGGCCGACGTCGACCTTGAGCTCCTCCGCCAGGTCGAAGAGGGTGACGCTGAACTCCGGCGATCGGGCGAGGAGCACCTTCACGAGATCCTGCTCGTCGGTGGTGAGGGTGTCGGGCTCCACCTCGAGGTCGGGCATGATCCCTCCGCCGCCGTAGACTACGCGACCGGCATCGGAGTGGTAGGTGGGGCGCTGGTCGCGGCCGGCGCCGAAGTGGACGGAGTCCTCCACCTCCACGAGGCGTCCATTCTCGAGCACGCGCTCCCTGTGTATGCTGCGTCCGCTGGGTGTGAACCATTTGCCGGTGGTCATCTTGAGGACGTAGCCGCCCTCAACGCGGTAGGCCGTCTGCACCAATCCCTTCCCGAAGGAGGTGGTGCCCAGCACCACGGCCCGGTCGTGGTCCTGGAGCGCGCCCGCGACGATCTCCGACGCGGACGCCGAAGCGCCGTCCACGAGGATCACCAGCGGGAGGTCCGGCGCGAGCGGTGGGTTCTCGCTGCGGTACTCGAAGTCCTCGCTCCCTCGCTCCCACTGCCGGGCCACCTGGGCGCCCTTCGGCAGGAACATGCCGGCGATCTGGACGGCCTGCTCCACGATCCCGCCGCCGTTGCCACGGAGGTCCAGCACGAGCCCCGCCACGCCCGCCGCCTCGAGCTCGCGCACGGAGGCCGCCACCTCGCGGGCGGCGGTCTCGTTGAACTGGAGGAGCGGGATATAGCCGATATCACCCTTCACGGTGGTCGCATACGGGACGGCGGGGATCCGCACCACGGCGCGCGTCATCCGCGTCTCTATGGGACGCGAGACGCCGTACCGGGCAAAGACCACTTCCACCTCGGTGCCGGGCTCACCCTTGAGTGCGTTCGAGACCTTCTCGAGGGGCCACCCCGCCACCGCCTCACCAGACACGGCCATGATCCGGTCGCCCATCTGCACGCCGGTCCGCTCGGCCGGCGTGCTGGGGAAAACGCGTCGCACGACGGGTGTGCCCTCCTGCGTCTCGATCAGCATCCCGACGCCGGCGTAGTGGCCTTCGTAGGCCACCGTGAACTCCTCCATTTCCTCGGGACTGAACAGGTCGGCGTAGGGGTCTTCCAGCCGGTCGACCAGCCCCACGGCCGCGCGCTCATAGACCTCGGAGACGTCCAGTGTATCGACGTATCGTGTGGTTACGAGGGTGAGGACATCGCGGAAGAGCTCGGGGCCGGTCTGCGCGTCCTGGTCGGGGAGGACATAGCCTCCCAGCAGGAAAGTGGCGGCGAGGACCGCTGCGAAACCGGCCTTTCGTACGTGCTGCATTCGGGATCCTGCGGCTATAGGAAGTGTGGAGGGCGGTGCCGCCCGGTATGTCTACTACTCAACGCGCCAGAGCTGGTTCCCCTGCCAGTCAGTCCAGGGTGGCGATCTCGATGTTCCGGATGTGCTCCCCGTAGTGCTCCTTGTAAAAGATCTTCCGCTCGACGGCCTCGATCACCGGCTCTCCGAAGTCCACATCCTGGAGCCGCCCCGCCACGTTCAGGCCGCCGGCGCTGATGGTATTGATCTCCACCAGCTTGTCGCCGACGATGTCCAGGCCGGCGAAGAAGATGCCGTCCTTGATCAGCTTGGGGCCCACGATTGCGGCGAGTCGCAGCATCCCCTCGTCGACATCCGGCAGCGCTGCCTTCCCGCCCGCGCTCATGTTGCTCCGGAAGTCGTCCGCGGGTGTGGCACGCAGCACCGCCGCGTGCTTTCCGTCCACCACGAGAGGCTTGCCGTTGACGAGGAACAGGCGCGTGTCGCCTTCCGCGGCCTCGGGCAGGAACTCCTGCGCGATAATGTAGCTGTTCCTGCTCACCGACTCCACGATCTGATGCAGGTTCTCGGCGTCCTCCTTCACCAGGAAGACATCCGTGCCGCCGTACCCCATGAGCGGTTTCACCACGATCTTCCGCCCGTGCTCCTCGTGGAAGGCCTTCACCCGCTCGTAGCTGCGGGTGATGATACTCGCCGGCCGCACCCGCTCAGGGAACTGCTGGAAGTACATCTTGCTGGTGGCCCACGAGAGGCTGTACGGGTGGTTCAGCACCACTACGCCGTGCTCGAGGGCGAGCTGGCCAAAGAGCATGGGAGAGTTCTGCGTCCACGCCGCCTCCCCCTCTTCCCCCGGGTTGTAGCGGAGCCAGATCACGTCCAGCTCGCGGGTGCTGACCATGGCCGTCTCCGCGTCCCGCCCCTGCACCACGTCCAGGAAGGCCTGCTGGGATTTCACGTCCGTGCCGGGGCCCACGCGTGCCATGGCGCCCACGTGACCGTCATCGAAGTATTCGAGCTCGCCCACACCGGTAACATAGACGTCGTGCCCTCTGCGGCACGCGGCTGTGGCAAGCACGGTGCTGGTCGCGGTGTCGATCTCGGTGTTCACGTCGTTCAGTACAAAGAGAATCTTCATTCAGTCCGGGAGCCAGTGGAGGTTCGAGGGTCGGCGACCATGGCGTGGAGCGGCAGGCCGTCCCGCAGCTTCTTCAGCCGGGCCCGGGGCTCCTTCTGGTCGAGGAATCGGGGCATGAGCGGCACGGGCCCGAGGACGCCGCGCTCCCGCAGTTCACTGATCACGCCCAGGTGCCGTATGGCGATCTTGCCGACGTAGAGCGGCTTGATCGGCCCGCCGTCCCGCAGGTATTCCACCACATCCACGAAGCCGCGCAGGTAGATGTGGTCGCGGGTGAAGCCGCCGCTGGAGTATGCGCGGGTGGTGATGTCGAACGCGCTCCACGGTGTAAAGCCGTGGTCGCGATGGAGACGCCGGAACGTTTCCAGGAAGTCCGCCCCATCGATGCAGCAGTCCACAGCCAGCACGCGTCCCGCCAGGAGCCGGATCCGGGTGGGAGTGAGGCCGCCCACGAGGAACTCCGCGAGGACCCCGAGTCCCTCCTGTGTTTCGTCGTATTCCGCGAACCCGCTGGCGAGCTGGAGGAACGGCTGCGCGGCGCCGTTCACGTAGGTCAGGACATGCGTTCCCACCTCGTGCTGAAGGAGGGCTTCGACCCGATCGGGCGAGAGGGACAGGTCGCGTCCGATCAGGAGCCGACCCGCAGAGACCATGAGGCCCACGAGGTCCGGCCGCACCTGGATCTCCGAGCGGAACGCCGGATACAGGCGCCGGTAGTGGTCGAACTCCCGCTCGGCCCGCCGGGCGAATTCCACCGCTCCCACCCGCTCCTTCGGCGGCCCTCCACCATCGGGCCTCTCCACCTCGGACAGGATTTCCTTCGCGCGATCTCGCAGCGCCGCGTCCACGGGGCCGAACAGGCGGATGGCGCTGTGGAGGAACTGGGGCGAGTTGCGCTCGGCCAGGAGGCTGATCTGCTTGTCCAGCTCTTCGCGCTTGTCGCGCAGCAGTTTCCAGGCGGCCGGGTCGTCCACGTCCTCCAGCCGGATCTGGTACAGCTCCCGCTTCACCAGGTCCGGCTCGAGTGGCAGCAGCCGGTAGTGCAGCTCCGGCGGGCTGCGGTAGCCCGCCGCCCGGAACCGCTCCCACGCCGCCCTGTGGTTCACCGGCGCCACGAGCAGCAGCGTATCGAAGGAGGCGCTGATCTCCGCCAGTCTGCGGTCGGCTTCCCACACCGCCTCGCCGAGGGAGCGCCGGCCGAGCGCGCGGTAGCTTGGCAGCGTGGTTCCGGTCTGGACCCGGAGGAACTCGAACATCGAGTTCCGCAGGATCGTCGATAGGGCGTGGGCGAAATGGCGCAGGAAGACCGGGTAGAGCTTGCCCGTCTCTGCGTCGCGCCACTCTTCCGGAAGCTCCACTCCCACGAGGAGTGCGCCGAGCTCGTGGAGCTTCGAGACCGGAAACAGGGGTCCGAGGGCGGGCGGATGCCGGTCGTCTGTGCCCGACACCTCCACCGTCGAGCCGGGTGTGCGGCTCAGGCCCGCCAGCCCATCCGCCAGCGTCCGGACCGTGGCGGGCGCCGGCCCGTCCGGACCCAACACGCGGTACCGGTCGCCCGCCCACATCTCGATGAGCAGGAATGCGCCGTGCTCGTCCACGCCCGCGGCTGCCACCTGCCGCGCCGTCTCCACGACGAGCTCCGGGTCGGCTTCCGGCCCCGCGCGCAGGTACGCAGCCTCGCCGCGTACCAGGTGCGCCATGGGAGACCCGGGCTCCGCGTTCCGGACGATGACCAGAAACGGCCGGGATCCGTCCACCACCAGGCGTACGCCACCGGCCGACGCGTCCAGGGGGATGCCACGGCGGAAGGCGTCGCGGATCGCCCGCGGGTCCGCGACGCCGTCCAGGTCAGGACTGCTCGCCCAGTTGCTCGTTTCTTCCATGGTTCGGTAGGTATGTGCAAGAACGGTGCTGCGGCGGGCACGGCGCCAACACGGCTCTCTCCCGGCGGGGCCCGGGCACCGCTCCCGTCATGCACGTTCTCCGGGGACCCCGCTCGGCGGCTCGCCGGAGGGCTCGCAGCGCAGTCCAGGCGGAGACAGGCCCTGCCACCAGAAATGGCTTCGCTCTTCGGGTGCCACGTGGAGTGCCACGAGCGGCGGATTTCGATGCGGCTGGACGCCGGCGGCGACCTCCCGTTGCCAACCGGGGCGACCCCAGCCATTTTTTCGCACGGACCCTTCCAACTATGATCGTGACCGACCACCGTTCCGAAATGCCGCGCGAAGCCCATGACATCTCGGGCGCGGGAGACCGCTACGAAGCGCTCGTGGAGGTGCTCCAGCACCAGCAATCCCAGGCGGAACGGGACCGCGAGCTGGAACGTAAGCGGCGGGCGCGGAGCCAGGAGCGGGAAGGGACGCCGCCGTGGGTCCTGGTCGTAGTGCTGGTGGTGGCGGCATGGCTCTGGATCCTGCCCCCGGCGTTCCTGCGAGTGGAGCCCCCTCCGCCGCAGCCCATCGAGAAGGAGGAGGCCTCGCTGCGGTTCGTGATCTACGCCCAGGCCCGGCGGCTCGATGCGTATCGCCAGCAGACGGGACGCTACCCCGAGCGCCTGGAGGAGGCGGGTCCGCCGCTCCCCGGCATGACGTACGCCCGGCTGCACGCTGACCTGTATCAGCTCACCGGCTCCACCGACCGGCTCACCCTGACGTACATATCCGACCTGCCGCTCGAGAACTTCCTGGGAGCGGGCGCGGGCGTGATGGACGAAGAAAAGCTGTAGGAACACGAACGGCGGTCCCCACTCGTCCTCGCGCGCACGACCCGAAACAGCCGAATGGTGGTGCGGGAGTTGCACGAGCGGCGTGCGATGTCCCAGCCCAACCACACGCAACCGGTGCCCGAGCTGCCACACCCCCCGCGGGAGTGGCTGACCACGAACGGTCTCGGGGGCTACGCATCGGGCACGATTACGGGTGAGCTGACCCGTCGCTATCATGGCCTCCTGGTCTCCGCGCACCCCGCGCCCAAGAGCCGCGTGCTGACGCTGGTGGAGATCCAGGCCACCGTCGAGCTGGATGGCGACCAGGCGCGGCGACTCGGCGGTCACCCCACCCTCCCCGGCGCTCCCGCGGCCGCTCGCCTGGAGAGCTTCGAGCTGCAACGCGGGCTGCCGTCGTGGACGTACGAGGTGGAGGGGCGCCGGATCCGTCGGCGGCTGACCATGCCGCACCGGCGCAACAGCGTCTCGGTGGAGTACGCGCTGCTGGAGGGCGACGCCGTCCAAATGCTCCTCCGGCCGCTCTTCCAGCCGCGCTCCCACGACGCGTCCGTGGACGTGATTGCCGACGGGTTGGAGTCGGAAAGCGTGGAGGGCGGGCTGGACGTGCACTGCCACGCCCTCCCTACTACTCGACTCCGGTTCCCGCAGGAGGTGCTGCGGGCGGGCGAGCCCCACACGTTCAACGGCATCCGCTACAGCCTCGAGGCCGCTCGGGGCTATCCCTCGGAAGGTACGCTGTGGTCGCCAGGCACACTGGGGGCCCGGCTCGAGCCCGGCCGACCGCTGACACTGCTCGCGTCCACGGACCCGCCCGAAGCGCTTCCAGCACTGCGGCACACCGCCATCGAGGGGGCGGAGCTCGAGCGACGGGGCCGGCTCCTCGAGGAGGCCGGCGCCACAGCCGATCCGCTCCTCAGCCGGCTCGTCGTTGCCGCCGACAGCTTCATCTTCGAGCCCGTGTCCCGCGCCCACGCCCGCTCCGCCAAGAGCGTCATTGCCGGCTATCACTGGTTCACCGACTGGGGCCGGGACACCATGATCAGTCTGGAGGGGCTCACGCTCACCACCGGACGGGCCGATGAGGCGGCGGCCATCCTCCGCACGTTCGCCGAGCACACCCGTGATGGCCTCATCCCGAACCTGTTCCCCGAGGGCGACACCGAAGGCCTCTATCACACCGCCGATGCCACCCTCTGGTTCTTTCACGCCGTCCACCGCTACGTCCAGGCGACGGGCGACGAACCGTTCCTCCACGAGCTGCTGCCGGTACTCCGAGACATTGTCGAGAAGCACATCGCGGGTACGCGCTTCGGGATCGGCGTGGACCCTCGCGATGACCTGCTCCGGCAGGGCGCCGAGGGCTACCAGCTGACCTGGATGGACGCAAAGGTCGATGACTGGGTCGTGACGCCGCGGCGCGGCAAGGCCGTGGAGATCAATGCGCTCTGGTACAACGCGCTGCGACTCCTGGCAGGGTGGCTCCGGGAAAGCGACTCGGCCGCGGCCGAGGCGCTGGATCACCGCGCCGAGCGCACCCGCTCCTCGTTCAACCTTCGCTTCTGGTACGACGAGGGTGACTACCTCTACGACGTCATCGACGGCGAGACCGGTGAGGATGGCGCGGACCCGGCGTTCCGACCGAACCAGTTGTTCGCCATTTCCCTGGACCACCCCGTCCTCGACCCCGCCCGCTGGTCGACCGTGCTGGAGAAGGTGGAGGAGCGGCTGCTGACGCCCGTAGGGCTCCGCTCTCTCGCTCCCGGCCACCCGGACTACGCTCCCACGTATGCGGGCGACCTCCGCAGCCGGGACGCCGCGTACCATCAGGGGACCGTATGGGGCTGGCTCATTGGCCCCTTCATCGACGCCTGGCTCCGGGTACACCCCGACCGCACCTCGGAGGCCCGCCGGTATCTCGAGGGCCTCGTCTCCCACCTCGATGACGCGTGCGTCGGCTCGCTGAGCGAGATATTCGATGCGGAGCCGCCCTTCACGCCACGGGGGTGCGTCGCGCAGGCTTGGACCGTGGCGGAAGTGCTCCGGGGGCTGCGGAGAACCGGCGACTAGATGCGCCGGGCTTGCCGCGAGCGCGCCGCTGTCGTTGGTTCAGAGCACATCCTGCACAATTCTATTCCAGAGACCAGGCCATGACCCGACCCAGCCCGGAGCAGCAGAGCACCGATTCCGCGCCCGCGGATCCCGCCCCCACCCGCGGCAGGGGTGCTCTCGTGGAGATCCCGCCCCGCCCATCGCTGGCAGACTACGAAGGCATCGCCCACCTGGCGCCGGCGGTGGACGCGCTGCGCAAGCGCGCGGCGCCAGTGGTGTCCGCCCTCGAGGGCCGCACCGTCTGGATGGTGAACTCCACCGCCCAGGGCGGAGGAGTGGCGGAGATGCTTCCCACCATGGTCACGCTGCTCCGTGAGCTCGGGATCCGGACGGAGTGGTTCGTCATGGAAACGGACCGTCAGGCATTCTTCCGACTCACGAAGGGGATCCACAACCTGATCCACGGCGCGGGCGACCCGTCGCTGGTGGGGGGAGAAGCCCGGGACGTCTATGAAGCGGTGAACCGGGAGAACGCCGCAACGCTGGCCCGTCTCATGTCGCCGGGTGATGTGCTCGTCGTGCACGACCCCCAGCCCATGGGCCTGGCCGCCGCGCTCCGGGGGCCGCTCGACCTGCGCACGATCTGGCGCTGCCACATCGGTCTGGACGAGGAGAACGAATCGACGCGGGCGGCGTGGTCGTTCCTCGAGCCGTACGCCGCCGACTACCGGCACAGCGTGTTCAGCGCGGAGGAGTACATCCCGCGGTACTTCCGGGACCGGGCGCGGCTCATCTACCCGGCGCTGGACCCGCTGTCGCAGAAGAACCGGGAGCTCCATCTGCACAGCGTGGTGGGGATCATGGCCAATGCCGCGCTCGCGGTCCCGCCCGGCCCCGTCGTTCAGCCGCCGTTCCCGCACATCGCGCAGCGACTGCAGGCGGACGGGATCTGGGCGCCAGCGGTGCTCCCGGCGGACATAGGGCTCCTGGTCCGACCGATCGTCACGCAGATCTCGCGCTGGGACCGGCTGAAGGGCTGGCTCCCCCTGATGCACGGATTCGTGCAGCTGAAGGAGCGGTTCTTCAGTGGCGACCGTGCCCGGCGATCCGCCATCGAGCGGCGGCGCCTGGGGCAGGTGCGACTGGTGATGGCGGGCCCGGACCCGGCTTCCATCCAGGATGATCCTGAAGGGTTGGACGTGATCGAGGAGCTGCGGGAGGCGTACCTGGGGCTGGACGACGAGCTGAAGCACGACATTGCCATGATCGCGCTGCCGATGCACGACCCGGACGAGAACGCGCTCATGGTGAACGCCCTCCAGCGCAGCTCCACCATCATCGTGCAGAACTCCCTGCGGGAAGGGTTCGGCCTCACGGTCACGGAGGCCATGTGGAAACGGATCCCGGTATTGAGCAACCGCCGGGCTGTGGGGCCGCGCCAGCAGATCACGCACGCCTGCGATGGCTGGCTCATCGAGGACCCGGAAGACCCCAAGCAGATCGCCGACGCGCTGGACTTCATGCTGAACGACCGCGCGGAGCGGGCCGCCCTGGCCCGAACGGCGCAGCGCCGCGCCCATCAGCAGTTCATGATCTTCAGTCAGCTCGGCCGCTGGCTCGATCTGCTCGCCGAGGATGTCTGAGCGCTCCCCTCATTCCAGCTCCGACCGCAGCCGCCGCATGAGCCGGTCGTGTACGTCCGTGGCCGGCTCGGGTGCGCGGCCGAGCTCCTCCCGAAGCGTGGTCACCGCCCGGCTGAAGTCCCCCCCGAACCGCTCGCACCAGTCGCAGCCCCGCAGATGGGCCTCGATCCGCGCCACGTGCTCGGACGGCAGCTCACCGTCGAGATAATCGGAGAGGTCCCCGAGGACGTCCGTGCAGCGGATTCCGGCTACCTCCCGATCATGCGCTTTCATCGATCCCCCTGACCTTCTCCATGAAACGGAGCCGCGCGCGATGGACCCGGCTCTTCACGGCGGCGAGCGACAACTCGAGCAGCTCCGCGACCTCCTCGTTCCCGAACCCCTCGAGGTCCCGCAGCAGCAGCACCTCGCGGTCCTCCTCCGAGAGCCCGTGGAACCCTCGCTCCACGAGCTCGGCGGCGGCGATCCGGCTGGTCCACGCCTCGTCGGGGTCCCGACCCCAGCCGGCTCCGACGGCAATGGCGTCGAGGGGCTGGAACGATTCGGGTTCTCCGGCGGACCGCCGATACTGCCGGTGCACGGCGTTCCGGGCGATAGTGAGCAGCCATGCCCGGGCCGAGCCCGCGCCGCGGTACCCATCCGCCCTGCGCCACGCCGTAATGAACGTCTCCTGGAGCGCATCCTCGGCCCGGTCCGGGTCCGCCGTGCGGGTCCGGATGTAGCGCAGCACCGCGCCCTCGTGACGACGCACGAACCGCTCGAACGCGTCCCGGTCCCCGCCGGCGACGTGCTCGAGGGTTTGCGCGTCGTCGGTCACCTGGCCTTCGCTCTGCAGGTCGATATCCCGAACAGCGTGTAGAGGGGGCAGCTGCCCATCAGCCCGGTGGCGAGCGGGATCAGCCCCAGCCACCCAAGCGGCGTCTGCGGGCCCACGAAGACCAGCATGATCCCCGCGGCGCCGATCCCCACCCGCATCACTCGATCGATCATGTGCTCGTTACTCGGCATGATTCTGCTCAGCATGATTCCCCCATGTCCCGTAGTGAATTCCCCGCCCTCACCCCATGGAGCCGCGCCCCGCCGAAAAGGATTCACCGTCGAATCGACACCCGTGCGGCGGCCGCCCCGCGGCCTTGCC
Organism: uncultured Gemmatimonadales bacterium; assembly: GCA_963783305.1. Lineage (GTDB taxonomy): Bacteria > Gemmatimonadota > Gemmatimonadetes > Longimicrobiales > RSA9 > JAWVYT01. Next base: position 389,322 of record CAWAMW010000002.1, read on the forward strand.
ACGTGCCGACCCCCGTCCCACCTTCACCTCTCATCATTCCCGAACCCACCGGACCACCATGACACGCGCCATCCCCGGCCGGCTCGCCGCCGCCGCGATCGCCCTCTGCGCCACCGCGTGCGCCGCCGCCCCCGAGCGCCCGGTACCCGCCACCGATGACCCGCACCTGGCGACCGCCTACCGCGTCCTTTCCACCACGCCGCTCATCGATGGCCATAATGACCTGCCCTGGGCGATCCGGACGAACGAGGCCGGTCCCATGGACCTGGCCGCGTACGATCTGCGTGGGACCACACCCGGCCAGACCGACATCGAGCGGCTCCGCAAGGGGATGGTGGGAGCCCAGTTCTGGAGCGTTTACGTGCCGCCGCGCGCTGTGGCCGAGCACGCCGCGGCCCGCATCCAGCTCGAGCAGATCGACCTGGCGAAGCGGATGATCGAGCGGTACCCGGACGTGTTCGAGCTTGCCACCACCCCGGACGAGCTGGTGCGGATTTTCGAGGAGGGCCGCATCGCCAGCATGCTGGGCATGGAGGGCGGCCACGCCATCGAGAACTCCCTCGGCGCCCTGCGCGCGTTCTACGACCTGGGCGCACGGTACATGACCCTGACCCACTCCGCCAACATCGACTGGGCGGACTCCTGCTGCGAGGACCCGGAGCTGGACGGGCTGAGCGGATTCGGTCGGGAGGTGGTCCGGGAGATGAACCGACTCGGCATGCTGGTCGACATCTCCCACGTCTCCCCGGCCACCATGAACGACGTGCTGGACGTCTCGCAGGCGCCCGTCATCTTCACCCACTCCTCGGCCCGCGCCGTCACTGATCACCCCCGGAACGTGCCGGACGACGTGCTCCGACGCGTGGCCGAGAACGATGGCGTCGTCATGGTCACCTACGTCACCATCTTCGTGAACCAGACGCTCCTCGACTGGTCGGAGCTGCCCGCGGATCAGCGCACAGGGCCGGCGCCGGAGTCGACGATGGACGACGTCATTGCGCACCTCGAGCACGTGCGTGATGTGGCCGGGATCGATCACGTGGGGATCGGCGGCGACTTCGATGGCGCCACCATGCCCGCGGGTCTCGAGGACGTGTCCACGTACCCAGCCCTCTTCGCGGAGCTGAGCCGCCGCGGCTGGTCGGAGTCGGACCTGCGGAAGCTGGCGGGTGAGAACGTGCTGCGCGTGTGGCGCGAGGCGGAAGCGGTGGCGCGGCGGATCCAGGCGGAGCGCCCGGCCTCAGTGGCCACGATCGGCGAGCTGGACGGCCTGATCGGGGCGGGTGCCGGGGCGTTCGTGACGCGGCTCGGCGCCGATACGCTCGCGGTGGAGCAGTTCAGCTACACGCCCACCTCTCTCGACGTGCTCGCGGCCGTGCGAGTGCCCGAGACCCAGCTCCTCCGCTACCGTGGTGAACTGGACCGGGCGGGCAACCTGCGATCGCTCATGGTCCTGGAATACGACCCCACCGATCCACCCACCGCCGGCGGACAGCCCGTGGGCGGCACCGATTTCACCTTCGGCGAGGACGGGGTGCAGATCGGTGGCATGAACGCACAGGGCGAGTTCGAGTTCACGGTCGAGACGGGCCCGGAGGCGCTCCCGTTCATCGAGCTGATCCACTGGCCGTTCGAGCTGGCGCTGGTCCGCAGGGCCGCCAGCGCCGGCGACGAGGTGCCCATGATCGCCGGCCGGCGCGCACTGCCCTTCGGCCTCGTGCCCATCGGCGACGGCCGCATGGAGATCCGCCACCCGTACCGCGGCACGATGGCTGTGGCCGTGGACGAGGCCGGACACATCCTGAGCCTCGATGCGCGCAGCACCACCCGCAAGCTTACCCTGGAGCGCGTGGAGGACCTGGACGTCGTGGAGCTCGCGCGGCGGTTCGCCGCACGGGACGCCGAGGGCGCCGGCGTCGGCGCACTGAGCGGGCGAGGTGAGGCCCTGGGTACCATCGGGCGCGCGACCCTCGCCGTGGACTACGGCGTACCGAAGAAGCGCGGCCGTGAGATCTTCGGCGCCCTGGTCCCCTTCAGCGAGGTGTGGCGCACCGGTGCGAACCGGGCCACGCACCTGACCACGAGCCACGACATCCGGATCGGCGGCGCTCGCGTCCCCGCGGGTAGCTACACCCTCTTCACCATCCCCGGACCGCGGGTGTGGACGCTCATTATCAGCCGGGCCACCGACATTACCGGAACCGCCTACGACCCCACGCAGGACCTGGCACGCGTCCCCATGGAGGTCCGCTCGCTCGACCGCACCGTCGAGGAATTCACGATCGAGGTGGACGAAGGCGGGTTCCTGCGGATGCGCTGGGATGGGACCGAGGCGTACGTGCCCGTCGATCCTCGGTAAGCCAACGAACATCGACCCTCGATCTCACGCATCGATCATCGATGCGCTCGATGTTCGAACCCCTACCGCACCGTCCTGCGCTCGATGACGACCCGTACCGCGCCATCGGACGGCAGGATCTCTTCACCCCGGCGCCGGGCCAGCACCTGCGTGAGCTCGGCGCCGAAGAAGAAGATCATGGAGGAGTAGTACATCCAGACGAGAATCAGAGCCAGGGACCCGGCGGCGCCATAGGCGGCGGCGCGCGAGCTCTCGGAGAGGTAGTAGCCCAGGAGGACGTTGCCGACGAGGAAGAGGACCCCGGTGGTCAGCGCGCCCTTCCAGGCGTCCCGCCAGCGGACGCGCGCGTCCGGGACCACGAAGAAGACGACACCGAACAACAGGGTTGCGGCCATGACGGAGAGGCCGATGCTGCTGAGCCGGAGCGCGATGTCGGCCAGCGCTTCGGGGAGCAATGCCGCCACGAGATCGCTGTAGACCGAGAGAGCGCCCTGGAGGAGGAGGGAGCCCAGGAGCACGATGGCCACGGCCAGGATCATCCCGAAGGACAGTACGCGCTTCATCAGGAAATTGCGCACCCTCCCACCGAGCTTCGGGTCCGGCTCCACTTCCCACACCCGGTTCAGGCTACCCTGGAGCTGGGAGAACGCGCCGGTCGCCGCGAAGAGCAGCGCCGCCAGTCCCACCACCACCATCACCGCCCCATTAGACCCCGGGCTCTCGACGTTCATCATGGCTCCCACCTGCCGCGCCGCCTCGGTCCCGATCAACGTCTGGAGCTGTCCCGTGATCTCATCCTGGATCGTGGCGGGATCGGTGACGAGACCGGTGATCAGGAGCAGGATGATGAGCAGCGCCGGCAGCGAAAAGACGGTGTAGTACGCCAGGGCCGCGGCCATTCTCGGGCAGTCGTCCCTCAGGAACTCATTGATCGTCGCTTTGAGGATCTCCATCGCCGGGGCTCCAATGCAAACCCGGGTCCGGCGCCGGACGGTGAGCCGGTTGTATGCCGCTCCCCGTCCCGCGAGATTCCCCGCCATGGCGAAACGATCCGGTACCGCCGACCTACCGCTCCACGGCGGCAAGGCCCCTCGCTGGCTGTTCGGCCGCATGGAGCGGCTGGCCCCGGCGGTGGTGGAGGCCATCGTGCTGGAGCACGGCCCGTCGGAGGTGCTGGCGCGGCTCTCTGACCCCTGGTGGTTCCAGGCGTTCGGCTGCGTCCTCGGCTTCGACTGGCACTCGAGTGGCGTCACCACCACCGTGTGCGGTGCGTTGAAGGCGGGGCTGAAGGGGCGAGAAGCCGATACGGGGATCTGGGTCGCCGGCGGGAAGGGCAGGACCTCGCGGAAGACGCCGGACGAGCTGCTCGAGATCGGCGGCCGCCTCGGCCTGGACGCCGAACGGCTCGTGTACAACAGCCGGATGAGCGCCAAGGTGGATTCTGCGGCCGTCCAGGACGGCTTCGGCATCTATCACCATTCCTTCTTCGTTACCGGCGCGGGCGAGTGGGCGGTGGTGCAGCAGGGCATGCGGCCCCGGGACAAGTCGGCCCGACGCTACCACTGGCTGGGCAGCCGCGTGAACGACATGGTCCGGGAGCCCCACGCCGCCATTGCCAGCGAGAAGACCGGCCAGATGGTGCTGGACCTCACCGCCGCCGATTCCGGCCGCGCCCGCGATGCCGCCGCGGAGCTCGCCCGGCAGGAGCCCGAGCGCGTGGCCCGCGAGCTCGACCGGCTGACGGTCCTCGAGATGCCGCGCAACCACGCGGTAGACGTGAAGCGCGACATCGATCCGCGCCACCTGCGAAAGATCATGCTCTCCACCTATGAGGCCGCGCCCCAGACCTTCGAGGCGCTGCTCGGCGTTCGCGGCGTCGGGCCGAAAGGGGTTCGCTCGCTGGTCCTGCTGGCCGAGCTGCTGTACGGAACGCCCGCCAGCACACGCGACCCGGCGCGCTTCTCCTTCGCCCACGGCGGCAAGGACGGGCACCCGTACCCCGTGGATCGGGAGGGGTACGACCGCTCCATCGAGTATCTGAAGACGGCGGTGGGCCAGGCACGCGTGGGACGCAGCGAGCGCGTCGATGCGCTCAAGCGCCTGGGCCGCTGGGAAGCGGGGTCGCCCTGAGCCGTAAGAGCGCTCCCGGAGACCGGGGCGCGAACCGGGCGGTCATCGCCCTCGGGATCGCCCGCATGGCCGACGCGGTGGCCAACTCCTTCCTGGTCATCGTCCTCCCGCTTTTCATCGCCAGCGAGAGCGTGGGCGGCACGTCCTGGGGTCTCTCCGACGCGGCCATGACCGGGATGATCCTGGCCATCTTCGGCTTCTTCAACGCATTCGCCCAGCCGTTCGCCGGTCGGCTCTCTGATCGCACCGGCCGACGCCGCGTCTTCGTGCTCGGCGGCCTCATCGCGCTGGCCGCGTTCAACTCCCTCTACATGTTTGCCGGCAGCTACATCGCCCTCTTCCTCATCCGGATCGGACAGGGACTGTCGGTGGCGTTCACGATCGTCGCCGCCGTCGCGCTGGTGAACGAGCTGAGCACCCGCGCCAACCGTGGGCGCAACATGGGCACATACAACTCGCTCCGGCTCGTGGGCTTCGGCGTGGGTCCGCTCGTGGCCGGGTTCGTCGTCTCCGGGGGGCCGTACCGAGTGCTGGGCGTCACTTTCACCGGGTTCGACGCCGCGTTCCTCGTCGCCACCGTAGGGGCGCTCGTCGGCGCCGGACTCGTCGCCCTCATGGTAGACGACCCGGAAACGACCGAGCCCACGGCGGCGCCCCTGCGGCTCGCCATCCGCGCCCACGACGGCGAGCACCGCCTCGACCCCATCTTCGCCCTCGGCCTCGTCACCCTGGTCATGGCCGCCTGTATCTCGCTGCTCGGGTCCATCGAGCCCCAGGTGAACGAGAGACTCGGGCAGGACGCCCGATGGTTCGGCATCCAGTTCGGCGTGTTCATCCTCTCCCTCGCCGCCACGCAGCCGCTCATCGGATCCCTCAGCGACCGCTGGGGCCGCAAGCCGTTCATCCTCCTCGGCACCCTCCTCCTCGTGCCCACCACGCTCGCGCAGGGACTCGTGACCACCCCCTGGACCATGGTCTTCGCCCGCCTGGCGCAGGGGATAGCCGGGGCCATGGTCTTCTCCCCTGCCCTCGCCCTCGCCGGCGACCTCGCCCGCCGCGGCGAGTCCGGGCTTCAGCTCTCCATCCTCACCATGGCCTTCGGCATAGGCCTCTCCATCGGACAGCTGCTCTCCGGATTCCTCGTAGGGTGGGGCTACGTCGTGCCATTCGCCACGGGCGCCACTCTGGCCCTCGCCGCCGCCGCACTGGTCCGGACCGAGGTGGAGGAGCCCCCCCGCGAAACCGACAGATCGCCCGGCAAACGGGATGGAACTTGCACCGCCGTAAGCTCGACCCGAACCTGAGATCCGAGAGAACCCATGCGATTCCTGCTCCGTCTCCTGGCCACCGCCGCCGCCCTCTGGGCCGCGGTCGCGCTGGTCCCCGGCATCACCTATACCGGTGGGGTCCTCGAGCTGCTCGGAGTCGCGCTCGTATTCGGCTTCGTCAACGCCGTCATACGGCCGATCCTCAAGCTGCTGACCTGCCCCCTGGTCGTCCTCACGCTGGGGCTGTTCGTGTTCATCCTGAATGCCTTCCTGCTCTGGCTCACCAGCATGATGGCGCAGGCACTCGGGATCGGCTTCGTCGTGGAGGGGTTCTGGGCCGCCCTGGTCGGCGCCCTGATCGTCGGGGTCGTCAGCACGGTGCTGAACCTCTTCGTGGGCAAGAAAGAGCGCCGGAAGGACTGAAGCGGTCGCGCTTCTATCTCGGCAGCTCGCCGACGATGCCGCCCTGGTCGTCAAGCGCCGGATATTCGGCGCCGCGTCTCCGACAGAGGTCGGCGATCCGGGGGTAGCCCCACTCGAAGAGGGTACGGAGTGCGGCCGGGTCGTCGAGGGGCGGCCGGTGGTACATGCCCGCCACGGCGCGCTGTCGCTCGGCCTCGTAGAGGATGACGCCGGCGGCCACGGACACGTTCAGCGACGCAACGGCTCCGCGCATGGGGATCATCACGTGCCGGCCCGCGGCCGCGAGGGCCTCCGGGGTCAGGCCGTCCAGCTCGGTGCCCAGCAGGAGCGCCGTGGGCCGGGTGTATTCAATGTCCCGATAGTCCACGGAGCCGGGCCCGGGGTGGGCCGCCACGACGTCCATCCCGAGCTGCCGGAGCGCCGCCAGCGCATCGGTCAGTGAGCCGTGCCGCTCGAGTCGGACGAAGCGGCGGGCGCCCATGGAGTTGCGGGGTCGCTCGTAGTACCGCTCCCCCGGGACGATATGCACGCGGCCAACCCCCACGGCATCACAGGTGCGGATCACCGCGTTCAGGTTGTGCGGTTTGTGGACCCGGTCCATGAGCACGGTGAGGTCGGGCTGGCGTCGTGCCAGGATCTCCCGGAGCCGCCGGTATCGTTCCGGTGTCATGGCTCCGGGTAGAACCGCCACTGCGCGGCATGGTCCCGGTCCAGCTCGAGCCCCAGCAGCCGGGCCCGGACCATCTCCACGGGCATCGGTCCGCCCTGGAGGATGGCGTCGTGGAACTCCCGCTCGGTCATGCGACCGGTCTCCACCAGCTCACGCTGCAGCGCCTGGAACTGGAGCCCGCCGAGCATGTACCCGGCCTGGTAGAGCGGGGGGTAGCTGCCATTGAAGGAGCGCCGTACCTCGGCGGTGGCGTTGGCGCGTTCGTGCCCCACGCGCTCCACCAGGAAATCGATCGCCTCCTCGGCGGTCATGCGCTCCAGGTGGAACGACAGGCTGAAGATGATCCGCGCTGCGCGGTGCATCCGCCAGAAGAGCATCCCCACCCGGTCTTCCGGCCCCCGCGGGAATCCCAGGTCCCAGAGCCGGAACTCCCAGTACAGCGCGTTGCCCTCGTGCCAGAATGGAGTGCCGAACATCTGCCGGTGCGGATTGTAGCGGTCGTTCATGAAGCCCTGCAGGTGGTGGCCGGGGATCAACTCGTGGTGCACCACCGCGCGGGCGAAATGCTCGTTGTTGCCCCGCATGCTCATGAGCTTGTCCACGTGCTCCATCCCGGCTGTGGGATAGGAGACCAGGATCACCTCGCCGCCAAGGAAGAACGGCGCCACCTTCTGCCGCTCGGGCGACATCATCTCCATCCGCCAGACTTCCTCGGCCAGCGGCGGGATGGTCACCAGGTCGCGCTCCCGGATGAACTCCACGGACTGCTCGTACAGGTCCAGGATCAAGGCCGGCTGCTCACCCGGCGCCACGTGCAGCGTCTTGACGTACTCCACGGCCTCGAGCCAGTCGTCGCCGAAGCCCAACTCCCGCGACGCCTCGATCATCCGCGCCTCGCACCACGCGTACTCCCGCTCCGCGATCTCGATCAGCTCCGCGGGCGAATAGGGGATCATCTCGTGACGCAGGTCTGCCGCGAGCCCCTCGGCCCCGATGGGGTCGCCGACGATAGGCGGGTCCTCCCCTTCCTCGTAGCCGACCACCCGTCGTCGCAGGAACGCCTCGTAGCCCTCCAGCGCCGTGTCCAGCGCACGGTACGGCTCCTCCACCCACCAGGTGAAAAGTGGGTCGTACCCGGCGTGGTACCCGTGCCACCGGTCCAGGGTACGACGCAGCGATGCGGTGGCATCGGCGGCCCGCAGACCCAGGATCGGTGTGGGTCCGGCGCCCGCGGTCAGTGACGAATCCACCTCCTCCACGACGGCACCCACCTCGTCCTCCAGCCGCGTCAGCTCCTCCGCCACCGTGCGCGGGTCCACCCGCTCCAGCGCGCGGCGCGACTGGTGGAGCCCCAGGATCGGCTCGGCGAACGGCAGCAGCGGCCGCATTTCCTCCAGCAGCGATTCCTCCCGGGTGAGCTCGCTAAGCTGGTACTCGACTTCGGTGTCCAGCAGCACCCAGTCCACGCGGCCTTCGACGCCCAGCCGGTCGTAGTCCAGCGATCGCAGCTCGTCCCGCCAACCGTCGTAGAATGACCGCAGCCGCGCGCGCCGGTTCGCGGACCAGTCCGCGTCATACCGGCGGAACAGCGCGGCCCGATCCCGCGCGAACCGCTCCACAACGCTGACCATCTCGCTCCCGGGCATTCCCACCATGGGGACGAGATCCGGCACCGCTGCCTCCTGCGCCGCGGCGGGCATGGCGGGGATTCCGGTGGCCATCGCGATGGCCAGGAACGCGACGAGAACGATTGGCGCTCGCGCGCTGACAGGGATACACGACATTGCGACTCCGATGATCTCCGAGTGGCTTGCTGAGAGAAGCCGGGACGCGCGAGGAGCGGCGCGACCTTCGGTCAGTATCGATGTTCGGAACGGGCTCATCAAGGACTCCGCCTCAGGGCACCCGCTCCGCGGCGGATTGCCCCCGCCAGCAGCATGACCGAGACCGAGGCCGCAGCGACGCTCTCGGCCTTTCGGTACCCGAAATGATAGCGCTCGTCCGGCTCCCGCCCCGCCGCCGAGAGGGCGCGCCACACGATGAGCGAGGAGAAGATGTCCAGAGACGACTCCACGCCATCCGCAACCAGCGCGTACGAGTGCCCCACCAGCCCGGTGATCACCTTCACCGCCACCATGACCGCGTTCACGCCCAGCGCCAGCCGGGCCGCGCCGATCCCGCGCCGCGTCCGCTCGTCCACGGGCGCAACGTAACATCCGCCCAGCCAGCAGGGGACCGCGTCTTGACGGAACGCCCCCACGGCCGTCTGTTCCCGCGATGCGCGTCTGCCTCCTGACATACGACGATCGGGACCCCAAGCGCCCCGACCAGAGACCCGTTCCCGCCGACCCGCGGCCGTTCCTGCCCGACGCCGACTGGACGCGCGTGGAGCTGGAGAAGGCGACCGCGGCGAAGCGGCTGATCCAGCTGACCCGCGACGACTACGACCTCTTCTTCAACCTCTGTGACGGCGGCTGGGACAGCGAGGCGCCAGGCATCGAGGTCGTGGGCGCGCTGGAGCGGCTGCACGTCCCGTTCACCGGCGCCGACTCCGTCTTCTACGATCCGTCACGGGAGGCCATGAAGCGGATCTGCTCGGCCTGGGGGATCGACACTCCCGGCTACGTCATGGCCCGCCGTGAGGAGGACGTTGATCGCGCCGCCGACACCCTCGCGTTCCCCCTCATCGTCAAGCACCCGGCGAGCTACAGCAGCATCGGCCTCACCCGCGACTCGCGCGTCGAGAACGCGGCCGCACTCCGGGAGCAGGCGCGGCACACCATGGCCGAGCGAGGATCGGCGCTCATCGAGGAGTTCATCGAGGGCGGCGAGGCGACGGTCCTGGTCGCGGAGGATCCCGATGATCCCGCCACACCCGTCACGTACACGCCCATCGCGTACCGATTCCCGGAGGGCGAAAGCTTCAAGCACTTCGACCTCAAGTGGCACGACTACCACGGGCTCAGTGCCGCGCCTGTGATGGACGCCATACTGTCGGATTCGCTACGGGACGCCTCCGCTCGACTCTTCACGGGGCTCCGCGGCGCCGGCTACGGTCGCTGCGACCTCCGGATCGATCGGGACGGTCGTCCGTTCATGCTGGAGATCAACCCGAACTGCGGAATCTACTATCCCCCCTCCGACCCGGGCAGCGCCGACCTCTGCCTGCTCCACTCGGAGGACGGACACCGCGGCTTCACCCGGCGCGTGGTGGAGGCCGCGTTCCGACGCCACCGTGACCGTGAGCGAGGATGGGAGGTGCGCCCCGTCGACGACGGCTATGGCGTGTTCGCCTGCCGCGCCTTCTCACCGGGTGACATCATCATGCGGTTCGAGGAGGAGCAGCACGTCCTGGTGAGCCGGTCGCGCGTGGAGGCCGCATGGGACGAGCGCCGCGCCGACTGGTTCCGCCGCTACGCCTGGCCGATCAGCGACGAGATATGGGTGACGTGGGATGAGGACCCGGAGAAGTGGCGCCCGATCAACCACTCCTGCGAGCCCACGGCGTGGCTCGAGGGCCTCGACGTGACGGCCCGCACCGGCATCGCGACCGGGGACCCCATCACGCTCGATTACGCCACCTTCTACAACCACGTTATGCCCGATTTCGACTGCGCCTGCGGCGCCGATCGCTGCCGGGGGGTCGTGCGGGGCACCGATTATCTCGGCACGGTCGTTGAACGGTACGGAGACCACGTGTCCGACTACGTTCGCCAGGCCCGCGCGGCCCGGCAGGCGGTCGGCGATCAGAAACGATCCCGTGGAGCGGCGCAATGACCAATGTAGACATTACCGACGCACCTGAGCGGCAGCGGTTCGAGACGGAGGTCGATGGCGAGACCGCCGTCGTCGACTACCAGATCGATGGAGACCGCATTCGACTCACCCACACGAGTGTTCCGGCCCCTCTCGAGGGTCGCGGCATCGGCAGCGCGCTCGCGCGACACGCGCTCGACGACGCCGCGAACCGCGATCTGCGCGTCTGGCCGGAGTGTCCGTTCATCGCGTCATACATCAAGCGGCACCCCGAGTACCTGGACCTCGTGGATGACGAGTACCCGGGCCGCGATGAGCTGCGGTCCCAACCCGACTGATCACACACAGGAGAGACGGAATGGCCAACCCGAAAGCGAACATCGAGACCAACCACGGAACCCTTCGCATCGAGCTGTTCGAGCAGCGCGCACCCGAGACGGTGAAGAACTTTATCGACCTGGCGGAGAAGGGGTTCTACGATGGCGTGATCTTTCACCGCGTCATCTCCGATTTCATGATCCAGGGCGGGGACCCGCAGGGGACGGGCACCGGGGGCCCGGGCTACACCATCGATGACGAGTTCCACCCGGAGCTGCGTCATGACGAGGCCGGCGTGCTCTCAATGGCCAACGCCGGCCCCAACACCGGCGGATCCCAGTTCTTCATCACCCTCGCCCCTACGCCGTGGCTCGACAACCGCCACGCCGTCTTCGGAAAGGTCGTGGACGGCATGGACGTGGTGCGGGAGATCGGCTCCGTGGAGACAGCCCGGGGCGACCGGCCAAAGGAAGAGGTCCGCATGGAGAAGGTGACGATCGAACGGGAGTAAACATCGGGGGCCTGAGGGTCTGCGGGGCTGCGGGGTCTTCGGGGGTCCGCGGGGTCCGCGGGGTCCGCGGGGTCTTCGGGGGTCTGCGGGTCTGCGGGTCTGCGGGTCTGCGGGTCTGCGGGTCTGCGGGTCTGCGGGTCTGCGGGTCTGCGGGTCTGCGGGGTCTTGCGGGGTCTTCGGGGGTCCGCGGGGTCTTCGGGGGTCCGCGGGCGAGCGGAGGGTTCCGCGCCCTCATTCGCTCCGCGAGGCGGTATTTCTGCCGCACGTGCAGAACCTCCCTCAATGTGGGTGAAAAAGCCCACACGCACTCTGCATGGCGCCCCGCGATAGGCCGTTTTACCGCTGTAGGGGTGAAAAACCCTCCATGCAATCCGCATTGGACCGCGCGGCAGACGGTTTTACCGCCGTATGGGTGAAAAATGCCCTCATCCCGTGGCACCCCGGGGGCAGAGAGGTCCGCCACCGCAGCTGGGGTCCACCACCGCAGAGGGGTCCGCCACCGCAGCTGGGGTCCGCCGCCGTTCAAGGAAAAGCGAAGGGGCGCCCGGCCGTCGGCCGGGCGCCCCTTTTCCACTGCGATCCCTCTGCGGATCAGCCGTCGTCACCGCCGCCCGAGGGCCGCGGCTTCGCCTTCACCCGCGGGCTTGGCGCTGAGCTGGTCGACGGGGAAGCGCTGGCTCCCACGGCGGCGTTGCTCCCACCGGAGCTACTCGCGCCGGAGCCGTTCCTCGGAACCGCAACCGTACCGCCGGACCCGGAGCCCGTGTAGCCGCGGCCCTTCACGAGCCGCCCTTGCCTGGCCTCCTCGATGGGCTGCACGATGATCACACCCGGTCCGTTGTACCAGCCGGTGCCATACCACCCCCCCACGCCATACCCGCTGGCGTAGCCGTAGCGCGATCCGTATGGGTATCGACCGTAATAGAAGGGGTCGTAGTAGAATGGGTCGTAATACCAGGAGCCGAAGCGGTAGCGGTCCCAATCGTAACGGCGTCCGTCCATCCGCCCGTCCATCCGCTCGTCTATACGCCTGTCCCTTTCCATGGCGCTATCGGGCTGGCGCGCCAGAGCGAAGCGCTCGGGGTAGCTCACCGCCACAGCCACGTCGATCACCTCGGGACTGACCCCCGCATCCGCCAGCCGGACGAGCCGATCGGCGTCCAGACGGATCGGCTGACCCTGCTCGGCGATCCACGCCCGGACGGCCTCGGCGTCGGTTCGGGCGTGGGCGTCAATGATCTCCTCCACCGTCGGTGTCCGGGCGGCCGCGACACGGGCCGTCTCGATGGCCAGGCTCCGCTTCGCCATGACGTTGTCGATCTCGGCACGCTCCGCATCGGTCAGCACCGCCGTTTCCAGCCGGTGCGCCGGCGCCACACGGTACCGCTTTACCCAGGACGTGCTCCCGTTCCCGACCGTAAGGGCGCGGACGTCGATCCATTCACGGGGGCTCACCATGGTGATGATCCCGCGCGTCGAGCGCGCGGTCCCCCCCTCACAGCTGAGCGTGGACCGCGTGTAGATCCGCGCCGCGCCCTGCGAGGTTTCCGCACTCTGCACACCGGTGCATCCGCCCGAGTCGAATGGCCGTTCCACGCCGTCGGCCCGCAGCAGCTGTCGCTCCACCACACCGGTGCTGGCCACGGTCAGGATCTCGGCCCCGCCCTCCGCCGGCACCACGCACGTCAACGGCGCCTGGACCGGCGCTTCCGCGTCCGCCCAGCAGCCCATGAACGGAAGCCATGGCACCGTGGACGTTGCCTGGGCCCGGAGCGTGGTCGGCAGCGCGAATCCAGCCGCCATCACCAGCGCCGCCCCGAGCACCGCTCCTGTCTCTCTGATCTTCATGGTGTCTCCTTCTCTCAGATGCGGAGGCTCAGACCGATCACGACGTTCGACCCGGAAAGATCGATGGGGTCGAACCCCTCGAACGAGTTGGAATCGAGGCCAGCGCTCCCCCAAAGATAGCGATACTCCCCGCGCAGCACAGTGCGCGGCGTGAGCGTCACCTGCACTCCCGCGAGTCCCTGGGCGGTGAACCCGCTGCCGCTGGATTCGAGTCGCAGGTCCAGGATATCGCGGTCGTCGGGGTCGGCCCCGAGGGCCACGGCGAAGTCTCCATCCTGGATGAACTCGTAGCCCGATACACCCAGCCCTGCGCCCAGGTACGGCGCCCAGCGATGGGGCACCCAGGCGAACCGGCTGATCTCGCGGCCCCGCGGCAGCAGGTAGTACTTCCCGCTGACGAGCAGCCGGGTTCGTGAGAAGTCGGTGGTCTGCGTGATCTCCCGGTCATCCGGCCAGACCCAGCCGCGCATATTGGATGAGACCGACCGGGAGCTGTACTCCAGGCTCACGGCCACGTCCGCCCGCTCCGTGACGCGCAAGGCTATCTCCCCCATGACCAGAGGCGCAGAGAAATCGCCCTCGGACACCGTGAGCTCCGACCGCGCTTCGTCGAACACGTCGCTCCCCTCGCCCGCAACGGACCACCCGCCGTAGAGCGTGAGCGTCAGATGGGGCTCGTCGAAGAGGAAGTCGGCCTGAGCCCTGGCGGGTGTCGCCAGAAGCAGGAGCGCACCCACGAGGAGCGCTCCTGCCGGGATGAACGCTGAAGGTCGCATGGGTTCCTGCCTCCCTGGCTGGAGGGGTGTACGCTCTTTACTCGGTTGAGCCCACGGAGGTTCCAAGCGGGTCCACCAGCCCGTTCGCCAGCAGGAGGTCCTCATCCTCGAGGATCGAGCGGGTGGCGCCGTGCGCGGCGACCCGGCCGCCGCTGAGGACGAGGGCTCTGTCGCAGAGGACCCGGGCGACCTCCAGATCGTGCGTGGCCACCACGAGCGTTTCCCGCCGCCCCCGTAGCAACTCCACCACGCGCCGGCGGGCACGGGCGTCCAGACCCGCGGTGGGCTCGTCCAGGACCAGGAGCCCGGGCTCCATGACCAGCGCCGTGGCCAGCGACGCCAGGCGCTTCTCGCCGCCGGAGAGGTGGTGCGCGGCCCGATCGGCCGCCCCTGCCAGCCCCAGGCGCCCGAGGAGGGCTCGGGCGGTGTCTTCCGCGTTGCCCGGCGCGGCCCCGGCGTTGAGCGGCCCGAACGCCACGTCCTCCAGGAGGGTGGGGAGGAAGAGCTGGTCGTCGGGGTCCTGGAAGACCAGCCCGACCTGACGACGGACCTCCCGGAGTGTCTCCGGCGTCACCCTGGTATCGCCGACCGTGACGGTGCCGGCGTCGGGCAGGAGCAGCCCGTTCAGGTGGAGCAGCAGCGTGCTCTTCCCCGCCCCGTTGGCACCCAGCAGCGCCAACCGCTCGCCCGCCGGCACCTCGAAGGTGACGCCACGAAGGACGGGCTTGCCCCCGGGATAGCCGTAGCCGAGCGCCTCCACCGCCAGCCGGATCACAACGCGGCGCTCCCGACAATGACAGCGACCAGCGCCGCCAGTCCTCCGAGCTCCAGGAGCGGTCGGCCGGCGTACTGCCGGCCGGCCAGCGCCGGCATCTCACCCATGTATCCGCGGCTCAGCATTGCCTGGTGCACACGCTCACTGCGAGCGAAGCTGCGCTGGAGCGCGGCCGCCGCGATGCCCGCCATGAGCCGGCGCCGGGATGCCGAGCCCTCACCGGCGTTACGGCTTCGGGCCGCCCGCCTGAGCCGGGTCACCTCGTCGCTCAGGATGTAGAGGAATCGGTAGGCGAGGGCGAGGGACGTGGTGACAATGTCCGGGAGCCGGAGTCGTCGGAGCGCCCGGACGATCTCCGGGAAAGAGGTGGTGCTGACCAGCACCACGGCGGCCGCGAGGGCGATGGCGCCGCGGGCCGCGGCCGAGCCAAATCGCAGCACTCCGGCATCGGTGATCCGGACAGGGCCGATGCTGGCCACCGCGTTTCCGGGCGCAAGCACGAGCACGGCCGCGGATACGAGCGTGACGAACGCGAGCGGCGGAGCGAGTCGAGCGAGGAAGGGGCCGGGTCGAATCCGTGCTGCGGCCGCGAGGGAAAGGACGACTGCGCCCAGTGTGGCCAGCTGTAACCACGCCCCCATGGGGAGCAGCGCCGCGCCAAGCGCCAGCGTCACCGTCCCCAGCAGTCGAACCGTCGGGGAACGGCGCGTGATCGCCGAGTCCACCCCGGCAAACTCATCGAGGTGATGGAATCCCACCCGCTCAGTCCCTGGCGGCGGGGGCCGAACGGGTGCGGGCGGCGAGCCGCGCCAGCGCCCAGCCCACGCCGAACACCGTGGCCAGCCCGATGGCCGCGGCCAGCCAGGCGCCCGCCCCTGCCGTATAGCCGGCCAGAGGGGCGACATCCAGGGCGGCGCCCGGATGCAGTCCCAACGACTCGGAGGCCGACTCCAATGCGTCGGGCAGCGATGAGCCCCAGAGCAGGGCACCGGCGGCCACCATCACCGCCGCGGTGCCCGCCACTGCGGCCAGGCGCACGGGGTACGCCGGCGCGCGGTCTCGTAACAGCGCTGGTCGCGACCGCAGCACGGCCGCCAGGATCCCCACCGTGAGGGCGGCCTCCACCCCCGCCACCAGCAGGTGGGCGCCACCCACGGCCAGGACGGCGGTGGCCGGCGGAAGGAGCCCGGAGAGGCCGAGCTCGAGTCCGGCGGCCACGCCCGTTCCCACGGTGGCCACGAAGGACCCCACGCCGGCCGCGGCCAGCCGACCTTTCCGACCATCCCCGAGGAGGGCGAGCTGCCAGCGATAGACCAGGTAGCCCCCGCCCGCCCCGATCACCGCCAGGTTGAGGGTGTTGGCCCCCAGCGCGGCAATCCCGCCATCCTGGAAGAGGAGCGCCTGCACCAGCACGACGGAGAAGATGGCCAGCATCCCGGCCCATGGCCCGGCGATAACGGCCACCAGCACACCCCCCAGCAGGTGCGCGCTGGCCCCGGCGCCCAGCGGGAAGTTGAAGAGCTGCGCGGCGAAGACGAACGCAGTGAGCGCGCCCAGGAGCGGCGCCGTCCGGTCGTCGAGCTCCCGACGCGACCGACGCGCGGCCACCGCAAGCGCGACCGCGCTCAGCGCGGTCGCGCCCGCGATGACCGGCGGGCTCAGGAATCCATCGGGGATATGGGCCATTGTATGCGCGGTGCGGGTCGTTCCCTGCAGGGCGGATGCATACGTAGTTAACGCGACCGGTCGCCCGTATCAAGCGGGAACACCCCCCGGCGCGCCGTGCGCCGCTCCGGGCGCAGAGAGGCAGAGCCCCATGCTGGCACATTGTTTCCATGCCGCACACCACCCATTGTTCACCCTCCTTCCCTGACGGGGATCATACGAGCGCACGGGGATCGTGACCGACTTCACTGCGGAAGACCTGGTGGGGCTGCTGGAGCTGGAGCCCCTCGAGCACAACATCTATCGCGGACAGAACCGCGACATCGGGACCGGCCGCATATTCGGCGGACAGGTCCTCGCCCAGGCGGTGGTGGCGGCCGGACGCACGGTGGAGGACGCCCGGCCGATCCACAGCATGCACGGCTACTTCATCCTGCCGGGCGACCTGACCGCGCCGGTGGTCTATTTCGTGGACCGGCTCCGCGACGGCGGCAGCTTCGCCACCCGTCGCGTAACAGCGATCCAGCACGGACGCGCCATTTTCAACATGTCGGCGTCGTTCCACCGCGAGGAATCGGGCCCGGAGCACCAGATCCCCATGCCGGCCGTGCCGGGACCGGAAGGACTGAAGTCGGAGCTGGACCTCATCCGTGCCATGAGCGACCGGATCCCACCGAAGCTGCGACCCATCATGACGCAGGATCGGCCGCTGGACTTCCGCCCCGTGAACCCGGTGGACCCGTTCGACCCGGAGCCGCGGGAGCCGGTGCGGCACCTGTGGGTGCGCTCGCTGGGGAGCGTGGAGACGTCGCTGCAGCATCGGGCCGTGCTGGCCTACGCGTCCGATTACGGCCTGCTAGCGGCGGCGCTCCAGCCCCACGGCATAACGTGGCGGCGAGACGACGTCATGGTGGCCTCCCTCGACCACTCCATCTGGTTCCACCGCGAGCCCAACGTCAACGAGTGGCTGCTGTACACGATGGAGAGCCCCGTGACCGGCGGCGCCCGCGGGTTCGGCCGCGGCACGTTCTACGACCGGGAAGGTCGCCTCATCGCTTCCGTGGCGCAGGAAGGGCTCGTGCGGCCGGTGGCCGAGCGGTAAGCTCAGCCCTCCGTTCGCGCCACCAGCACCGGGACCGTGGACGCGCGGACGACCTTGTCGGCGGTGCTCCCGAGCACGACGCGGCCCAGGGCGGTCCGGCGATGAGCCCCTACGGCCACCATGTCGGCGCCGACCTCCTCGACGGCCTTCAGGATCCCGCGGGCCGCATGGAAGGCCCGGGTGACCATGGTATCGATCTGAATGTCCTCGAATCGTCCGGCCAGCGCCTCCAATGCCTCCCGAGCTGCGGCCTCGCTGGCTTCCACGGTCTCCCAGTCCATCTCGGCCGTGTGGGGGATATAAGGCGAGCCGAGGCCGGCGGGGAACGCGACGACCCGGAGCAGCGTCAGCCTGGCGTCGAACACCCGGGCCAGACGCGCGGCCTCCTCGACCACAGCGGGTGCGGCGGGCGCGCCGCCCGACCCCACCAGGATCCGCCGCGGCGGCGCCACGGAGCGCGGTGGGACATCGGCGTCGTCCCGGGGGCGGATGAGAATGAGGGGCGTGTCGACGTGGCGCACGAGCGAATCGGCGACGCTCCCGAGCCACGCCCGCTCCAGGCCGCCGCGGCCATGGGTGGCGAGGACGAGGAGGTCCGACTCCGGCGCGAGGTCCCTGAGCTCCCGGACCACGTCTCCGGATCGGAGCTCCGTCACGACGTTCAGTCCGCGCTCGCGCAGCCATTTCGCCTGCTCCTCGAGGTAGGCCCCTTCCCGCTCGCGGTGGTCCATGTGCCACTGGTCGAGGAGGGGCACGGCGCTCACCTCCGTGACGGTCATCGGGAGCGGTGTGTGGACGAGGACGAGCCGGATCGTGCCGCCGGTGCGCTCGGCGATCAGGGCGGCGTGCGCCAGCGCGTTCTCCGAGAAGGTCGATCCATCGAGCGGTACGAGCAGCGTGTCGTACATATCTGGCTCCTGCCGGTGCCGACCGGCGTTCGCGATCGCGTTCAGGGCGGGGCTCCCTCGAATATGCGGCCGGGGCGCGCCGCCCGACAGGCCGAGGCTACGGGGCGGAATCCCCGAGGAGCAGGCGCACCGCGTCGCTGAAGGTGGGGACCACCGCGTACCCGTGGTGGAGCGGCTCCACCATGTCGTGGTGCCAGGGATCCGCCACCTCGACCAGGATCGCGGGCACACCCAGCTCGAGGGCCGGGTTGATGTCCGAGCGGATGCTGTTGCCGACCATCCACGCGCGCTCCGGTTGGCGCACGCCGAAGTGATCGAGCGTCTCGCGCAGCGCCTCGGCCGTCTTCAACGGGACGACCCGAACCCGGGTCTCACCCACCGCGTCCACTGCGCCAGCCTCCCGCACACAGCCGAGCTGATAGTCGTGGTTTCCGCCCTGTGTGTAGATGGCGGTGGGCAGGTGCCGCGCCAGATGCCGCAGGGCGGGCAGCGCGCCATCGAGAGCCGGGGGCGTGCCGAGCACGGCTGCGCCCAGTCGCTCGCACTCTTCCAGCAGCGCCGGATCGGCATCGCGACCGGCGGAGCGGCAGAGAACGCGGTAGGTCTCCGCGAACGCCAGCGGGAGGCGGTGCGGTCCGATCCCGTGCCGCTCCCGCATGACCGGGTCCACCTCGTGATGGTGCACCCGCTCCGTCTCACCGATTTCGAACCCCGCGCGCGAGAGCCTCTCGAACAGCTCGCGCCGCGCACCCTCGAAGCGGGGGGCGGTGTTCACGAGCGTGTCGTCGAAGTCGACGAGGACGAGGTCGATGTCAGTGGGTCGCGGAGTCTGCATGGGGGCCGAAGATGCCACGGCCGATGGCCACGTGGCAACCGCCGCGCGGCTCGATCCCCCGGAGGCCTTGCTCCACCGGCCCGAAGATCGCAGCATCCCCCGCCCGACCGAACCAGTGGAAGCACCCGCAGGGAGCCGATAGATGACCACCGACCCGAGCGCGGCCCGCGATCTCATGGAGCGTTTCGCCGCCTCCTCCGGCCTCACCTCCGGGGGACCGGAGCGCCGGTACCTCTGGACTGATGCGTTCGCCGTCTGCAACTGGCTGGGGCTAGGGGAGGTGGACCGCGCCCGGGACCTCGTCGGCCGGGTCCACCGGGTCCTTGGACAGCACCGCGAGGACGATCCGCGTCAGGGGTGGATCAGCGGCCTGTCCGAGGAGGAGGGCGCGGCCCGCCCGACGGCCGGTGGTCTCCGGATCGGCAAGCCGCTGCCGGAACGGCGGTCGGATCAGCGGTATCACCCGGAGCTGGAATGGGAGCGCGATGGTCAATACTTCCACTACCTGACGCGGTGGCTGCGGGCGCTGCAGCGGATGGCCGCGGTCACGGGCGGGTCGACATACCACACCTGGTCCGTGGAGCTGGCCCGGGTCGCGTTCGACCGCTTCAGCCACGGGATCGGCCCGGTGCCAAACCGGCTCCACTGGAAGATGAGCATCGACCTGACGCGGCCGCTGGTCCCATCCATGGGACAGCACGACCCGCTGGACGGCTACGTAGCCATGAGCGAGGTCGTCGCCGGATCACAGGCAGCGGGGGGCGACCCGAACGACGCGAGCGACCTCGAGAACCGGATGGGCGTCCTGGCCGGGATGAGTGACGGATCGGAGTGGACCACGGAGGACCCCCTCGGCACCGGCTCCCTGCTGAGCGACGCGTGGTTCCTGGCACGCCTTGGAGAGGACGACCCGGAGCGCCTGCGGCTCCTCGATCGGGTCCTGAAGGCCGCCACCCTGAGCCTGCGGGAGGTCAGGGACGCGCGGCTGCTGGAGCTGCCATCTTCCCGCCGCCTGGCGTTCCGCGAGCTCGGTCTGGCGATCGGCCTCGGCGCGGCGGACCGGCTGGCATCGCTGGACATGGCCGGGCTCCTGGGGGAGGAGGCCGTCCGTCAGGTGGAGGAGCTCCGGGATTCGACGGGGCTGCAGTCGGCGATCACCGAGTTCTGGCTGGAACCGGCGCACCGCCGGACGCCGCCATGGATCGAGCACGAGGACATCAACACCGTCATGCTCGCCACGGCGGTGCACCCTGCCGGCTATCTGGGGACCGCCACCGTCAGCGGATGACGCCGCAGGCCACGCGGGGACCCGCCGCGCCGGAGGGCTGGCTCTCGTAATCGTCCGCGCCGCCGTGAATCATGATCGCGGAGCCGTCGGCATCGAGCAGGTAGCCGGCGGTCCCGGGGACGAGGCTCACATAGCGCGCGAGGCGTTCCGTGGTCACGGTTCCACTCTCGGGCACATGGATGTTGAGCATGTCACCGCCGTGCTCACCGTCTGGATGCATGATCCCATGGCTCCGCCCGTGGGGGGCGTAGTGACCGCCGGCCGAGGTGAAGTCGGGCGTGGTGCACTGGCCGGTCTCGTGGATGTGGAAGCCGTGCGCGCCCGGCTCCAGCCCCTGGACGTCGAGTCGCACCAGGACCGCGCCGTTGGGCGTCTGGATCAGCTGCGCGGTACCCACCGGCTGTCCGTTCCGGTCGACCAGGCTCGCCGTCGCCACGTGCTCACCCGTGCCCTGCACCGGCACTCCAAGCGCCTGCTGGGCGGTCGCGCCCGCGGTCGTCAGCAACGAGAGCACCACAGCCGCTACGATCGTTTTCATCTTTCCTCCGGTTCGTCGCTTCGTTTCCGACATCCGTCCCGGGGACACGGCCGCAAGCTTCATACTCACCACGTCTCCCGGGGCGCCTTCGGCCGGCCGGCGGCCACCCAGCGGGCGCGGCGCGCGATGGCGCCGGACCAGAGCCGGAAGTCGTCCACGGTAGCGTAGAGGACGGGAGTCAGCAGGAGGGTCAGGACCATGGATGTAGTGAGTCCGCCGATCACGGCCTGCCCGATGGGGGCGAACATCTGACCCATGCCTTCCCCGGCGAAGAACGCCATGGGCACCATGGCGATGAGGGTGGTGAGGGAGGTCATGAGCACGGGTCGCATACGCGCCTGGCAGCCGTGCAGCAGCGCCTCCCGCCGCTCCATTCCCCCCGCTCGGAGCTGGTTCACCAGGTCGATCATGACGATGGAGTTGTTCACCACGATCCCGACGGTGATGAGGATCCCGAGGAAGGAGAGGATCGAAAGGGAGGTCCCGGTCAGCAGGAACACGAGGCCCATCCCCGGCAGTGCGAAGAAGATGGAGAAGTAGATGATGACGGGGAGGAGCAGGCTCTCGAAGAGTGCGGCAAGGAGCAGGTAGACCAGGATGAGCGCGAGGACCGCGGCGAAGAGCATTTCGCCGAACTGCTGCTGCTCCTCCTCGAACCCGCGGCCGAGGTCCCAACGGTACCCCACCGGCAGCTCCATCTCCTCCATCATCACCGCGAGCTGCTGCTGGAGCGCCTCGCGATTGGCGCCGGGCGCAACCTCAGCGTTCACGCTCACGGATGTCATCCGGTTCTCCCGCCGGATGTCCTGCGGCCCCGCCACCACCTCGATGTCGGCCACGGTGTTCAGCGGGATATTGCGGCCGTCGGGCGTACCAATGGCGAGGGTCCCGAGCTGGGCGATCGAGAGGCGATCCTCCTCCCGCAGCTGCGCCAGCACCTCGACCTCGCGGTCCCCCGCACGGAAACGGGTGGCGGCCTGGCCGCGGAGCGCGCCCGATACGGCCTGCGCCACCTGCCGGGAGCTGAGGCCCTGCCGCTCCGCCGCCTCCCGATCCACGAGCACACGCACTTCCTCGTTCCCTTCCTGGAGCGAGTTCTCCAGGTTCTGGAGACCCTCCATCTCCCGCGCCATCCGGGCCTCCACCCGCTCCGCCAGTTCCGCCAGAACCGCCGTGCTCTCGCCGATGAGGCGCACGCTGAGTCGACCGCCCTGGCCCCACGACCGCCGCTGCCGCCACTCGACGCCGGCCACCACGGGCAGCTCCGTCTGGATCCGTTCGGTGATGGCCGCCGAGGACAATGCCGCCCCTTCCGAATACGGCTTCAGCGTGATCATGATGCTGTTCCACCTGTCCGATGAGAACGCCGAGACGTTCTCGACCTCGAACTCTTCGCTCCGGTCGAGGAGCAGCTGCTCGGCCTGTCCGAAGAGATCGCTCCGCTCCTCGACCGACATCCCCCGGGGCGTCGAGACGGTCATCATGACGAAGCGCCGGTCCTCGTTCGGCATCAGCTCCTTGGGGAGCGACACGAGCAGGTAGCCGCCGCCCAGGAAGACGACCGCCGCGGCGACCCCGGTGGCCGCGCGGTGGTCCAGGAGCCGGTCGAGGACGCGGCGGTAGCCGTCGAACAGGCGCTTGAAGAAGCCGCCGGGCTCTGGCATGTTGCCGCGCAGCAGCCAGACCGCGAGCAGCGGGACGAGGGTGAAGGCGATGCCGAGGCTCGCGGCGATGGCGAAAGAGATGGACATCCCGAACTCCCGCATCTGGGTGCCCATCATGTTCGGCGTCATGAAGAACAGCGGCATGAACACGACGATGGTCGTGGCCGTGCCCGCCAGGATAGCGAGCCCCACCTCCGTCGCTCCGCTGACCGCCGCCTCCTCGGCGCCGTCCCCGCGCTCCCGGTGCCGGAAAATGTTCTCCACCACCACCACGGCGTTGTCGATGAGCATCCCCACCGCGAGCATCAGCCCGGACAGCGTGATGACGTTGATGCTCGCGCCGGTGACGTAGAGGATCGACACGGTGAAGATGAGTGAGACCGGGATGGACGCGGCCACGATGAGGGTGGGGGTGATGCGTCGCAGGAAGATCAGGAGGATGACCACGGCGAGGATGCCCCCGATCGCCCCGGCGTTCAGCAGCGCGTTCAGCGCCTCGATGATCCCCTCCGACTGGTCCTGCCAGAAGCGGAACCCGATGCTCTCCAGTCCCGGCTGGGTCCGCAGCTCCTCGAGCGCCGCCCGCACCTCCCTCGCCACCTGGACAATGTTCGCCTCGGAGTCCTTGTAGACCTGCAGCTGGCGCGCGTTCTGGCCGTTCAGGCGGAAGAAGAAGTCGCGCTCGGGATAGTCGTAGCGTACACTGGCGACGTCGCCGAGCCGCACCCGGTTGCCGTCGATGGGCAGCGCCTCGATCTCCTCGGGCCGCTGAAAGCTCCCCTCCGCTCGTACCAGGAACCGCGTGGACCCCAGCTCGATCTCACCGGCGGAGATGTCCTGGTTCCCGCGGGCGAGGGCGAAGCTGATCTGGGACAGGGTGACGCCCGCGGACTGCATCCGGTCCTGATCGAGCTCGACCGTGACCTCCCGCTCCTCCAGCCCGCTGAACTCCACCGCGGCCACGCCGGGGACGGCCATGATGGCGGGCTCCACCCGGCGCTCGATGAGCTCGGTGAGCTGCGCGGGGTCGCCGTCCCAGGAGAGAGCGCCGCGCAGCACGGGCTGGTCGTCGGTGCCCCATCGGCGGAGGTCGATCCGTTCCACGTCCTCGGGCAGCTGCCGCCGTGCCAGCTCCGCCCGCTCCCGTACCTCGAGCGCCGCCATGTCCATGTTGGTGCCGGGCTGGAACTCGAGCTCCAGCGAGCCGCTGTTCTGACTGGCGCTGGAGGTGATGTTCTCGAGTCGACGGACAGTACCGAGCTCCTCTTCCAGCGGACGGATGATCTTTCGCTCGACCTCCGCCGGGCTGGCGTCCGGGTATGGGACGGTGACGCGTACCACCGGCCGCTCGAACGAAGGCCACAGGTCCAGGCTGATCCGGGACAGCGCGATGCCGCCCAGCACGATCGTGGTGAGAATCAGCATCCCCGTGGTGACGGGCCGATGTACGGCGAAGCGTGGCAGCGACATGTCAGCCCCCGGTCGAGTCAGTGAGCGGAACGGCGGGTCCGGCATCCGCGACCACGCCCGCGGCGGACGCGCGCTCCTGCGCCCTCCGGAGCGTCCGCCCCTCCACCAGATGGTACAGGACCGGCACGACGACGAGCGTCAGGACCGTCGCGACCAGAAGCCCCCCGATCACCGGAATGGCCAGAGGCGCGCGCAGCTCCGCGCCCTCCCCCTGTATCAGCGCCAGTGGCAGGAGCCCGAGCACGGTTGTGAGGGTGGTGATGATGATCGGACGGAGTCGAAGCCGTCCGCCCTCGCGCAGGGCGTCCGCCAGCTCCATACCCTCATCGCGTCGTAGCTGATTCACCGTGTCGAGCAGCACGATGGCGTTGTTGACCACGATTCCCGCCAGCATGACCACGCCAATGAGCGCGACCACGGAGATCGGCGTTCCGGTGATCCACAGGGAAAGGATCGCGCCCACGAGCGCCAGAGGGACGGACGTCATGATGACCATGGGCTGACGGAACGACTCGAACTGGCTGGCCATGACGAGGTACACCAGGAAGACGGCCAGGAGGAGCGCCATCTGCATGGAGCGGATCGAACTCTCCAGCTCCCTGGACTGGCCGGCCACGACCAGCGCCACGTCTGCCGGGGCTGGGATCTCCCTCAGCCGCTGCTCGATCTTGGTGAGCACCCCCGCGAGATCTCGACCCACGGGGCTGGCCTGCACGAGAGCCACCCGCGATCCGTTGCGACGCACGATCTCCGCGGGTCCCTCGCTGAACCCGAGGGTAGCCACGGCCTCGAGCGAGACGGTGCCGGTGGGCGTCTCGATCCGGAGGTCGCCCAGATCCTGGAGCGTGGTCCTCTGCTCCTCGCGCGCCCGGACCAGGATCCCGATGTCACGGTCACGCTCGGTCAGCTCGGTGGCATCCAGGCCACGGACGCGGGCGCGGACGGCCTCCGCCGCGCCCCCCACGGTCAGCCCTACGCGCGCGGCGCGCTCCCGATCGAAGCGGATCGTCACCTCCGGGTTCCCCTCGCGGCGCGGCTCCTCGACCGCGGCCACTTCCGGCATTGCCCGGAGCGTGGACCGCACCTCCTCCGCGATGGCGGAAAGCTGCTGGAGGTTGTAGCCGCGGACCTCCACCTCGATGGGCGAAGAGATCGTGAACAGGCGGGGTCGATCGATGCGGAACGCCACGCCCGGGAGCTCGCGCAGTCCTTCCGCGAGCGACCTCCGAACGGCCGGCTCCGGAACGTCCAGCCCCTCGAGTCGCACCAGCAGAGTGGCGGCGTGTCGCTCGATGTCCCCGCTCCCACCGCCCATGGCGCTCCCGACCCCGCGCATCCCCACCGTGGTGAATACCTCCCGCACGCCGTCGATGCCAAGCGCGATCTGCTCCCCGCGCCGTGCGTACGACTCCATTCGTTCGAGGCTCGTGCCGGGCGCTGCCTCGAGCTCGATCACCAGCTCTCCCTGGCTCATTTCCGGGATCAGCTCCAGCCCCAGACGCGGGAGCAGGAGCCCGGTGGCGAGCACCACCGCGAGGGTGGCGGCGAGGACTCGACCCGGCCGCCGCAGCGCCGACGTCAGCCACACCGGGTAGCGACCCTCGAGCCAGGCGTAGCCGCGGTCGAACGCGTTCATCGCCGGCGCCACCACGCGCGCCGCGCCGCGGCCTACGCCGCGCACCGCCCGCAGCCCCAGCCCGGCCCCCGCCGCCAGCGTGGCACCGACGCGCTCGCTGCCCCGGGTCCGGCCGATCCGACCGGCGGTGACGCGAGCGCCGCTGCCGCGGGCGGCCAGCATGGGGATGAGCGTGAGCGACACGACGAGGGCGGCGAAGAGTGCGAAGGACACGGTCCACGCCTGGTCGCCGAAGAGCTGCCCGGCCACACCCTCCACGAAGATGATGGGGACGAACACCGCGATGGTGGTGAGGGTGGACGCGACCACGGCGCGGGCGACGCGGGTGCTGCCGATGGAGGCGGCGTGCGCCGGCGAGAGGCCGTTTTCCCGCTCCCGCGCCACGGACTCCAGCACCACGATGGCGCTGTCCACGAGCATGCCGACGCCGAGGGCGAGGCCGCCCAGAGACATGATGTTGAGGGTGATGCCACGACCGAACATCAGCACGAACGTGGCGATGACGGAGATCGGGATCGCCGTGGCGATGATCAGGGTGGTGGGTACGTGCCGCAGGAAGATGAGCAGCACCAGGACCGCCAGGAGCCCACCGAAGATCGCCGCCGACTGCACGTCGTTCACGGCGTTACGGATGAAGATCGATTCGTCGCGCACCAGCGTGAGCCCTATGCCCTCCGGCAGGTCGGCCCGGATCGCGTCCGCCCGCTCCCGGACGGCCTCGGCCACGCGGACGATGTTGGCTGTGGACTCCCGCAGGACCGCCACCTCCACGGCCTCCGCGCCCCCCACACGGGAGATGGTCTCCCGCTCCGACGCATCACGGGTCACCACGGCCACGTCCGCCAGACGGACCGGCTGACCATTGACCGTCCCGACCACGACGTTCCGGATGTCGCCCACGTCCGCGAACTCGTTCACCGTCCGCACCACGTACTCGGCCTCGGCCTCCTCGAGCACGCCGCCGGCCAGGTTGACGTTCTCCGCCTCCAGCCGCTGGGCGATCTGCTGGAACGGCAGGCCGAGGGCGGCGACTCGACCCTCATCCACGTCGACCCGGATCTCCTCCTCGAGGCCACCCGTCACGCGCACTCCGGCCACGCCCTCGATCCCTTCCAGCGCCCGTCGGACCTGCTCCTCCGCGAGCCATCGGAGCTCCGTGAGCGCGCGACGGTCGGTCTCGAGGCCGGCCTCCAGCGGGCGGGAGGACGTCAGCGCGAAGCGGAGCACCGGCTCGGTGTTGGGATCGTAGCGAGCGATGGTCGGCCGGGTCGCCGCGGGCGGCAGGTTCAACAGGTCGAGACGCTCGCGCATGTCCAGCGCCGCGAAGTCCATATCGGTCCCCCATCGGAACGCCACCGTCACGTCGGAGCGTCCGGGCCGCGACCGGCTGGTCACCTCCTGGACGCCCTGGACGATGGACACCGCCTCTTCCACCGGGCGAGAGAGCAGCGTCTCGATCTCCTGGGGTCCCACCCCGGCATACTCCGTCTCGATGGTGACCGTGGGAAAGGCGACGTCCGGCAGGAGATCGAGGGGCAGCCGAGTGAACGAGACGATACCGAAGACGACGACGGCCAGATAGGCCATCGCCACCGCTACCGGCCGACGGATCGCGAAGTCGACGACCTTCATTGAGAGGAGGTCGTCGACGGCTCCGGCTGGTTCGCCATGGCGCCACCGGGTCGGGAAACAGGTTCACCGTCGAGCTCCAGCAGGTTCACTGCGACCCCCGGCTGGAGGTTGTCCTGTCCGACCACCACGACCGTGTCCCCGGGCTCCACTCCGCTCCGGATCTCCACGCGCTCCGCCTGGTTCACGCCCAGCTCCACCTCCCGCTCCAGGGCGCGACCGTCGAGGATGGTGAACACGCGGGGCACCGCGCCATCCACCAGCACCGCCGTGCGCGGCACCGTGAGGCGCTCGTCCAGTGTCTCGGTGACGATATCGACGTTCACGAACTGGCCCGGCCGGAGTCCGCCGCCCTGGTTCGGCTCGACCTCCACCACCACCTGCACGGTGCCGCTCTCCGGGTCCACCACCGGACGGATCCTCGCGACCTCGCCCTGTGCCGTGCCCCGGCCCTCCACCCGGATCTGAGCCGGCTGGCCCACCCGGATCCGGTTCGCCTCCCGCTCCGGGACGCCCACCAACGCCTCGAGTCGGGAGATGTCCGCTACCCGGAAGGCGGGCGTGCCGCTGTTCACCAGCTGGCCCCGCTCGATGAGACGGTGCGTCACCACACCCGATATGGGCGCGACGATCACCGCGTTGCGCACCCGGAGGAGCGCGAGTCCGAGGTCCGCCTTCGCCACCTGTGCCTCGGATTCCAGCCGCTGGACCTCCTGGTCGGAGATCATCCCGCGCTCCTGGAGCTGCGCGGCACGCGCCGCGGCATCGCCGGCGGCCGTGGCCCGCGCCTCGGCCTGCCGCGCCTGCAGCACCCACTCCTCGCTCTCCAGTCTCGCCAGCGGCTGGCCCGCCCGGACTTCCGCACCCTCCTCCACCGCGATCTGCGCAATGACGCCCGTCTGCTTCGGCAGGACTTCCACCTGCTGACGCGCCCGCAGGTTCGCGGATCCGCGCAGCGTCACCTGCATCTCGCGCGGCGTGGCCACCTCGGCCGCCACGGGCACCGCGCGGCCATCACCGGGTCCGGCGCCCGGGGGGCCGCCCGGGCCGCCCCGGCCCGGCGGGCCGCCGCCGTCCGCACTCTGACCGCTCGAGTCGCCGCCGCACGCCGCGACGATCAGGAGCACCGGCAGGACGGCCGCGCCGGCTCCGAGGCGGGTGAGGATCCGGCCGTGTCGCCCCGTTCGGCGGCTCGGCGTCGGCAGTGTTGGGTGGTCGGGTGTGCTCAATAGGGCCATCGGCTCAGCGCAGCGTCGTGCCCACGAGCGCCTCGAGCGCCGCGAGCGACTGGTGGTAGTCGTGGACCGCCGCGATCTCCGCGCGCTCGGCCTCACTCAGGTTGGCCTGCGCGTCCGTCACCTCGACGGACGTTGCGAGGCCGGAACGGTACTGCTCTTCGGCGAGTCTGAGCTCGTCGGCCGCCGTTTCCCGCACGACGGCCTGGAGCCGCGCGGTGCGGTATGCGGCGGAAACCGCCCGCAGGAGTGTCTCCGCCTCCGCCCTCACGCGCAGCTGCTCGCTTCGAACGGCAAGGCGCGCGTCCTGCGCGCCCACCTTCGCCTCCTGGATCCGCTGCTCCCGGTCCAGGCCGGAGAAGAGCGGCAGCGAGATGCTCAGGCTCGCCGACCATGGCTGAGATCGCCAGTCGAACGGGAACCCGCTGTTCTCCTCGCGGTAGCGATCCTCCAGCTGCGCACGAACGGCCGGGTTGCCCGGATCGACACACGTCTGGATGGGGAGCCCCGCCGCCTGCCGGATCTGGTTCTCCTCCAGGCACGCCTCACGGCTCGACGCCATCCGGAGCAGGTCGCCCTCGACCAGCGGATCGATGCTCGCCGCCTGGGCGAGGTCCCCCCGCAGCCCCATGCTGGCGCTCAGGCTGGGCAGATAGCTCGAACGGGCCACCGTCACCATGGTCTCGCTGGCATCCTCCTGCGCCCGCGCCGCCCTCAGTGTGGGGTTGTTGTCCAGCGCCAGCGCCACCACTTCCGCCTGATCCCAGGTCGGCTCGAACAGCGGGAACTCCGTGGTCAGTTGGACGTCCTCGTCCAGCGCCACTCCCAGCAGCTGCCCAAGCGCCAGGCGCTCCGCCGCGCGGGTGTTCTCCGCCTGGACCACCCGGACCTCCGCCTGCCCCTGCTGCACCTCGGCCCGGCGCACGTCCAGCACCGTCCCGGTTCCCACCTCGAGTCGCGCCTCCGCCAGCTCGACGTGCTTGCCCGTGCGCGCCACCTCCTGCCCCGCCTGCACCAGCGCCGCGTCCGCCTGCAGCACCGCCAGGTACCCCTGACTCACGTCCGCTTCCAGCTGGCTACCCGCACCCCGCACCCGGGCCTCCACCGCGCGCTCCTGCGCCCGTGCCCGGGTCGGCTCCAGCAGTGTGGCACCGCTCAGTGAATAGCTCAGGCCCAGGTTATAGCTCGACGAGTACATCGCCGGCTGCACGCCCAGCCCCACCGTCCCGAAGCGGCGCTCACCCGAAGCCGAGTACCCCATCCCCATGGACGCCGACGCCGATGGCAGCAGGTCGCCGTACGCCGAGCGCACGCTCCACCGTGCCGATACCAGATCGTTCTCCTGGCTCAGGTACGTGGGGTTGTTCTCCCGCGCCATCGCCACGGCCTCCTCGAGCGTCAGACGGCTCGGCACCTCCTGCGCGGACACGGCGGGAGCGAGCCCGATGAGCGCGACCAGCAGGGCCATGCCCGCCCATGCCGGCGTTCTGCCCGTCCGGGTCGGCGTCTGCCGACGCTGTGTGATGAACCGTTTCATCCTGCCTCTCGATGCTCGATGATGTGATACCAGCGCACGGACGGGCCTACACCGTCCCTCTCCACCGTGTTTCACGGGGGACGGCGAGGCCCGAGGCCCTCAGCGCACGCGTCCGGAGGTCAGCCCATGGGGCTGCTCCCACCCGCGGCGTCCGCCGGGGCCTGATACGCCCTGCCGTCGGGCAGCTTGCCGGTGGCGTTCAGCACCCAGCGGATGCATCGGTGCGCCACGTCCACCGGCTCCAGGAACATCATGGGGCAACCTCCATCCAGCACGGCCACGCCCGCCTCTCTACATAAGACGGCTGCCTCCTCCGAAACGCTGCCTGTGCCGAAAGAACGGTGCATCCAGACGCGCGGCACGCCCGCCTCGATGCACTCCCGCGCCACCTCGACCGCCACCGCTGGATGGGTGGCGATGACCACTCCGTCCGGCCGCTCCGGCATCGCCGCGACGGACGGGTAGCACACGTCACCCTCCACTTCAGCCGCGCTCGGGTTCACCGGCACCACCTGGTACCCCGCCTGCCGCAGCTTCCGGTAGATGGCGTTCGCCGCCTGCTTCGGGTCTCGGGACACACCGGCCACCGCGATCCGCTCCTGAGCCAGGAACTCTTCCGCCGCTGTGCGCATCTCCTCCATGATCGTCCTCCTTTCGTGCCAACGCGACCCCGCACCCACCGCATTCCCGCCCCTTTCGAACGGTACTGCCGGGAGTTGGACGATGCTGTGGGGAAATGGAGGATTCTGACGCGACCCGGCTACGACGGCTGACAGCCCGGGCACCAGTACGTGCTCCGGCCCATGTCCCCCTGGAGGAACCGTTCGATGGCCGTGCCGCAGTCGAGGCACGGCTTGCCCGCCCGCCCATACACCCAGAGCCGCTGGCTCGACGGCGTGGGCCGGCGGCGGAGCGGCACGCTCGTCCTGCGCCGGGTGAGCAGGTTGAGCCGCATGAGGTGCGCGGCCTTCTCCATCAGCGACCGCACCCCCTCCGGGTCGAGGTTGCCCACGGGCGTGCGAGGATGCACCCGGCACTCGAAGAGGACCTCGCTCTTGTAGACGTTGCCGATCCCCGCAGCCACCCGCTGGTCGAGCAGCAGGTCGCCGATCTCGCGACCGGCGTACCCCGGCTGGAGCGCTCGCCGGACTGCCTCATCGATCTCCGGCGGGTCCGCCAGCAGGTCCGGGCCCAGGCGCGCCAGCTTCGGGTGTCTCGCGGCGTCGGCCGTACGGACCATCTCCGCGCGATAGGCGCCCTCGCAGGCGTACACCGTCGGTCCGACCACCAGCGTGACCGTGGCCCGCGCCGGGCGACGCTGCCGCACGTGGAGCCGCCGCCATCTCCCGTTCATCCCCAGGTGGATCCGCACGCTCCAGCCGCCCGCCAGGTGGACGAGCATGTGCTTGCCCACCGCCTCCACGCCCTCGACCTCCCGGCCCGCCAGCTCCGCGATCTCGCCCGCGTCGTGCAGCGCCAGGCTGTCGACGCGCTTCCCCGTGATCTCCCGGCCCAGGATACGGGCGACCCGGTGGACGGTATCTCCCTCGGGCACTATCGATCTCCGCTGATCCGCACGTACCGGTAGTCCGGCGTGAACCCGGCGGCCTCCATGGCCCCCAGGAGCGGGGACCGGAACGCCGCCTCGCCGTCCACCGTCTCCAGGGAGAGCACCCGCCGCGCCTGCCGCGCGGCCACGGCGCGCAGCAATGGCAGCGCCCGGGCCACCCGGTCCGGCTCCACGCCCGCAAACGTCCTCAGGCGACGGCCGCGCCGGTCCAGGTAGAGCACCGGCGCGCCGTCCACCAGCACTACCACCGAGCCGGTGGAGCGCGTCGGGGCCCGACCGCTCGACTCGGTCAGCTCGGGCCACGGCAGCAGCCAGCCGTACGGGTTCGCCGGGTCGGTGGCCGCCAGCGCCACCACCTCCCCCTCCGCCTCCCCGTCGCGGACGCGCCGCAGCCGGTCCACCAGACCGGGGTAGGCGAACTGCGCGCCGCCCAGTCCCTCGACGAAGTAGCCGCGACGCACCTTCCCCTGCTCCTCCAGCGACCGCAGCACCCGGTACACGCTCGAGAACCCGCCGCCCAGCGCTTCCACCGACGCCGTCTCCCGCGCCACGACGCCGTGCCGGTCGAGCAGCGTCATCGCCCACGCGGCCGCCCGCTCCGTGGAGCTCACGGGCTGCCGGACCAGGTCCCGGACCAGCGACCAGCGACCGCCGGGGCCCGCCGACCCCGCACCGCTTCCGCCCGCCCGCCCCAGCACCTTGCCGGGACGCGGGAGCCCGGCGCGCGGCCGCCCGCCAGGTCGTCCCGGCCGGCCGGCCCGGCCGCTCCGCCTCGAGCTCCCGCGCCGGGAGGACGGCTGCGACAGATGGCGGAGTGCCGCGAAGGTGTCGTTCGTCACGAGCCCGCCCCACACGAGGTCCCAGACCGCCTCGAGGAGCCGGTCCGGGGACACGTCCGGCAGCGCGGCCGCGAGCTCGCCGTGAAACGAGGCGCCCCGGCCGTCGAGGTGCTCCAGGACGCGGCGGTGCCGGTCGTCGAACGTCTCCACCAGCTCGGCGGCGTCGTCCAGCGCGGGCGGCACGAGGAGGCGGTCCACTCGATCCCGCCGGTAGAGCAGGACCCGGCCGTCGTCGCTCCGGAGCGGGGAGTGGCCGACCCAGACCAGCCACCCCAACGACCCCAACTCGTCCAGCATGGCCGGGTGGAAGTCGCGCACCCGGGATGGCAGGATCATCCGCACCAGCTCGCGGTAGCTGAGCGGGATCCCCTCGAGCTGGATGAGGGCGTCCTCGACACTGTCATGGAGGTCCCCACTCACCCGGTGCCACGACGGGAGGAACCGCGCGAGCACCTCCGGGTCCACCGGCGCCACCTGGCCCCGCAGCTTCGCAATGGTCCACCGCTTGACCTGACGCAGCACCTCCGGGTCCACCCACTCCTCGCCCTCCGCGCCCGGGCGGAACTCGCCCCGGAGGAGCCGACCGTCATCGGCGAGACCCTTCAGCAGCGACCGCACCTGCGCCGGCACCAGACCGTAGCGCTCCGCGAGCTCCCCGGCGGTGAACGGGCCGTGCGTCCGGGCGTAGCGACCCAGCAGCTGCTCCACCGGGTCCGCCGCGGGC
Organism: uncultured Gemmatimonadales bacterium; assembly: GCA_963783305.1. GTDB lineage: Bacteria > Gemmatimonadota > Gemmatimonadetes > Longimicrobiales > RSA9 > JAWVYT01. Next base: position 422,796 of record CAWAMW010000002.1, read on the forward strand.
TCCAGGAACGCCGACGCCACCCCCGCCGGTGGCGCCACTCCCAGCGCGTCCCGATAGAGCGCCACGTCCTCCACGGCCACCCATGCGTCCCGCCCCGCCACGCGCACGCGCGCCGCCCGGCGAGCGGAGCGCAGCTCCGCGAGCCAGCCCTCGAGTGTGCGTCGGGCCGCGTCGGCATCGATGTCGCTCTCCGCGGCAGTGGTCGCTGTTCCGCCCTCCACGCTCGACGATCGATGATCGAACCGCTCGAGCAGCTCTGCTTTCGTCAGGTCGCCCAACTCCCGCAGCACGTCGTGGAGCGCGTCCGGGTGCCGCGCCCGCCGACCTTCCGTCCGCCGCTGCAGCCGGTCCTCCACCTCGGTGATGACGTCGGCGTCCAGCAGCTCCCGCATGTCCGCCTCGCCCAGCAGCTCCCGGAGCAGCTCCATGTCCACCGAGAGCGCCTGCGCCCGCCTCTCCGCCGCCGGCGAGTCCCCCTCGTAGAGATAGGCGGCGACGTAGGCGTACACGAGCGAGCGGGCGAACGGGGACGCGCTCGACGTCTCCACCTCGTGGACCCGGATCTCCCGGCTCCCGATCCGCCGCAGCACGTCCCGCAGCGCGGGCACATCGAAGACGTCCTGGAGGCTCGAGCGGTAGGTCTCCATGACGATGGGGAAGCTCGGGTACTGCATGGCCACGCCCATGAGCTTCTGGGCCCGGAGCCGCTGGGCGAACAGCGGCGTGCGGTGCCCGGGCCGGCGTCTCGGCAGGAGGAGCGCGCGGGCGGCGTTCTCCCGGAACTGGCTGGCGAAGAGCGGGCTCCGGGCCAGCTCGTCGATCACCCGGTCCTCGATCTCGTCCGGATCAGGGATGAGGCGGTCGAGCTCCGGCGGCTCATCGCCGGCGGCCAGGGTCAGGACGATGCCGTCGTCGGACCAGACGGTCTGGACGTCATAGCCCACGCGCTCGCTGACCAGCCCGCGGATGGCCAGCGCCCACGGCGCATGCACCCGCGAGCCGAACGGCGTCAGGATGCAGACGCGCCAGTCACCGAGCTCGTCGCGGAACCGCTCGAGCGTGATGTCGCGGTCGGTGGGCAGGGTGCCCGTCGCGTGCTCCTGGTCGGCCACGTAGTCCACCAGGTTGCGGGCCGCCCATTCGTCCAGGCCGAACTCCTGCCGGAGCCGCGACACCGCCGCCTCCTCGTCCCCGGCCACGACGCGGTCGCCGATCTCGCGGGTGAACGCGCCCAGCGCACGACCCAGCTCCAGCGGACGGCCGGGACCCTCACCCTTCCAGAACGGCAGCCGCCCCGGCTCGCCGGGCGCCGGCTCCACGATCACGCGGTCGCGGGTGATATCCTGGATCCGCCAGGTCGTGGCGCCCAGCGTGAACGTCTGCCCCGGCTGCGACTCGTGCACCATCTCCTCGTCCAGCTCGCCCACCCGCGGGCCGTCCTCCCCCAGGTAGACGGCGAACAGACCGCGGTCGGGGATGGTGCCGGCGTTCACCGCGGCCAGCATCCGCGCGCCGCGCCGGCCGCTGATGACGTCGCGTTCCCGGTCCCAGTGGATCCGGGGCCGGAGCTCGCTGAACTCGTGCGACGGGTACAGCCCCGACAGCATGTCGAGCACACCTGTCAGCGCCGACTCCGGCAGCTCCCGGAAGTTGGCCGACCGGCGGACCAGCTTCGCGAGGTCGTCGACCGGCCAGTCCTGAACCGCCGCCATGGCGACGATGTGCTGGGCCAGCACGTCCAGCGGGTTGGTCGGGACGCGGAGCGGCTCGATGGCACCCTCCCGCATCCGCTGCGCGACAATGGCCGCCTCCAGCAGGTCGCCCCGGTGCTTGGGGAAGACGCGGCCTATGCTGGGCTCACCCACCTGGTGACCCGCGCGACCCACACGCTGGAGCCCGCTCGATACCGACCCCGGGCTCTCCACCAGGATCACCAGGTCCACCGCGCCCATGTCGATCCCCAGCTCCAGTGAGCTGGTAGCCACGATCGCAGGCAGCGACCCGGCCTTGAGCGCCTCCTCCACCTCCCGCCGCTGCTCGTGCGCAAGGCTCCCGTGATGCGACCGCACCAGCTCCTCGCCCGCCTGCTCGTTCAGCCGCTGCGCCAGCCGCTCCGCCAGGCCCCGGCTGTTCACGAAGATGATGGTCGTGCGATGCGAACGGATCAGCCTCAGGATCCGCGGATAGACCGCCGGCCAGATCCCGTACTGCCGCGTCACCTCCTCTTCCTCCGCCAGCATCAGCGACCCCGGCGGCTCCTCCCCCTCCTCGATTACGGCGAAGTCCCCGTCCTCCGTCTCCACCACCGGCCGCGTCATGTCCTCCACCGGGACGATGACCTGCAGGTCCAGCAGGGGCGGGACGTGGGCGTCGATGACGGTGACCGGGCGGTCGCCGGCGAGGAAGCGCGCGACCTCGTCCGCCGGCCGGGCTGTGGCGCTCAGGCCGATCCGCTGCGGATCCTCGTCCGCCACCCGGCTCAGCCGCTCCAGCGACAGCGACAGGTGCGCCCCGCGCTTCGTGGCCGCCATGGCGTGGATCTCGTCCACGATCACCCACTTCACGCTCCGGAACGTCTCCCGCGCCTGCCCGCCCAGCAGCAGGTAGAGCGACTCCGGCGTGGTCACCAGGATCTCGCCCGGGTCCCGGATCTGACGACGGCGGTCGCTCTGCGGCGTGTCCCCCGTCCGCACGTCCACACGCGGATGACGGTAGTGCTCCCCCAGCCGCGCGGCCGCCCGCTCGATCCCCGCCAGCGGTGTCCGCAGGTTCCGCTCGATGTCATAGACCAGCGCCTTCAGCGGCGACACGTAAACGACCCGGACCCCCGGCTCCGCGTCGTCCTCCAGCCGACCCAGCCGGTCCAGCGCGTACAGAAACGCCGCCAGTGTCTTTCCGCTCCCGGTCGGCGCGATCAGTAGCGTGTTCTCCCCAGCCGCGATGCGCGGCCAACCCTCGCCCTGCACCTCCGTGGGCGCGGCGAAGGCGCGGTCGAACCAGTCGCGGGTGGCGGGCGTGAAGTAGTCCATGGGAGGCGATGCTACCCGCGCGGCGCGGGACGGTTCACAGGGCGGCTGCGCCGCCGTTCACGGTTCACGGTTCACGGTTCACGGTTCACGGGCCGGCGCCGTTCACGGTGCATGGTGCATGGTTCACGGTTCACGGGCCGGCGAGAACGCCGTGGCGATTGGCGGCTGGGCCTGGTGGACGGCCTGACCATTCCGGGGAACTCCCCAACCAACGGGGGTTTCACGGTTCATTGGGGACTCGACCGGACATATTCCGGGGAAGTCCCCGAGGGATCATGGGTTGGCGCAATTCGTTGGGGAGTTCTCCGGAGTATGTCCGGGGAAGTCCCCAGATTTCGCACCACCCACCGTTGTTTGGGGACTTGACCGGGTACCGCACCGGGAAGTGGGGGCGGCCGGCCACGGCCGCCCTCCTCTCGGCCCCCTCCTCTCGGCCGCTCTCCGCTCGGCCGCTCTCCGCTCGACCGCCCCCACTCGGCCGCCCAGCTCCCATCGCACCTGCGTGGCTCACCGGACCAGCGCCTGGGCCAGCTTCACCAGGAGTTGGCGCGGCTCCCGAACGATCTGCCGCCAGGTGACCCGCATGGTCCGATATCCCGCCGCCATGAGTACGGCGTCCCGGTTCCGATCGGCCTCGAAGGCATGATCCCCGTCGTGGTATGCGCGGCCGTCGACTTCGACGATCAGACGTTCATCGGGCCAGAGGGAGTCCACCTCGAAACCCTCGACGACGACGTTGGTTTTCGGCCGGGGCAGCTCGGCGCCGCGGACCAGGTCGTGGAACCGGCGCTCGGCCTCGGACCGGAGGAAGGCGGGTTCACCGTCGGCGTCCAGGAGCGCCCGCAGCCGACCGCGTCCCGCGCGGCGCTGATAGCGGTCGAGGAGCACCTCGAAGTCCCCTGGAGTGACCATGTCCCGCCGGAGCGCGGTCGCCAGCGCGCGTTCGAGATCCCTGCCGCCACAGACGCCGTCCCTGCCGCCACAGACGCCGGCGAGGTCGAGGATGGTCCGGGCGGCAGAGGTCAGGGGGAGCCCCTCCCGAGCCGTCACTTCGTCGGCCCCGAGGGCGCTCACCCGATGGATCCGGATCGCCGAACCTCCGATTCGCACGTCCCGGATCGTGCTGATCTCCACGGGCGCGTCCGCGGCCAGCGGCGGCAGGAGCTCGAGAACCGCGGCGGCCGCACGGTGGCTGACGAAACAACCATCGCCCGTGGCCAGAACCGCGGCGAGCTCCCGCGCCCGTGGCCCGGCCACGGCCCGGACTGCATAGACGCCCCGATACACCGACGTCAGCACCCCGCACTCGAGCCGGTACTCGATCCGGTTCCCGGAAATCCCGGCCGCGATCAGCTGCGACCGCGCCACTACCCCATGCTGCCGAGCCGCGATCTGATGAATCGCCGCGTCGGCCCGGGCGCTCCCGGACACCGTGCGATGGCTCCCACACGTTCTCTCCACCCGTCGAAGCTCACGCGTGGGACGGGGCAACACCATGGCGGAGCGGGACGGGCCCGTAGATTCCGACGCCCCCCGCCATCGCGAAGGACCCTTGACATGATATATCGGCGATCTATATGTATAGGAACACACACTCACATGGACACCGAGCCACGGCATGACCTTCGACGCGCAGTCCCTGCCGAAACGGCTGAACGAGCTGCTCATACTCCAGGAGCTGGATCGAGGCCCGCTGCATGGCTATCAGATCGCACTGGCGGTGGAGGACCGGAGCGAGGGGTATTTCGCGTTCAGCCACGGCACGCTCTACCCGATCCTGCACCGCCTGGAGAAGGACGGTCTGATCGCGGGCCGGTGGTCTGACCCGGCGGAAGGTCGTCCGCGCAAGGAATATGAGATGACGGAGGCGGGTCGGATCCATCTGGGGGCGCTGATCAGCGATTGGAGGAAGCTGAACGCCCGGGTCGAGACATTCCTGGAAATGGGGGAGGCGACGGATGGAGAGATTCGCACCGGCGCTGCGTAGGCTGTCCGGGGAGCTCGACCTTCCGAGGAGGGAGCGTGCGGCGGTGCTGACGGAGCTCGCCGCGGACCTCGAGGCGACGTACGAGCACCACCTCCGCAGCGGCGCATCTCAGGAGGAGGCGGCGCGGAAGGCGGAGGCGCTGGTTCTCGGTACGCCGGAGGTGATCCGCTGCCTCGGCCGGATTCACCGTGCGCCGTGGCGCGGCTGGTCGGAGGATCTGGGGGCGAGCCTGAGCGGCGGCCTGGACCTCGCTCTGCTGATCGGAGCTGTCCTGCCCATGGGGATCGCCGCGGCGGCGGTGGCCGTCATGACGCTGGTGCGAGCGGCGGGTCCGGCCGCCTGGCTGCTCGCGGGTCTGGGAGCGCTGATCGCGGTCCTGATCGTGAAGGAGTCTGTCCGGCTCGCGCGTGGCATGCCCGCCCGGCCCGGGAGCCTCTCTACGCTCCTGGGGCTTGCCGCCCTCTCCCCGGCCGTGGGTCTGCTCGCCCTGGTCGTGGGAGCGTCCGAGGCGGCCCTTGATCTGTCTGCGGCGGCGGGCGATGGCCCGGCGGTGCTGGTGGCGACGATGGACACCCTCGCCGTCGCCGGATCGACGTTCCTCTTCGGGCTGCTCCTCGGCATGACCGGCTCACTCTCGTGGTTCATCCTGCTGAGCCGCTCCTCTGCCCGGGTCATGGGCGAGGTGGAGGCGATGCTGGCGGACCCGATGGACGGCGGGGTCGACGATCCCCGCCATACCCTTTCACTCGTATCCGGAGGTATGAAATGATCGATCGATTTCTCAGCGGCGGAGTCATGATGTGGCCCCTCCTGTTCGTCGCCGTCGGTGTGGCGGCTCTGGCGGTCCGGACGGCGCTCCACCTGCGAAGCGGGGCGAGCAGGCTGCCCAGGGCGCAGGCGACCATGAGGTCCATCCTGTTCTGGGGGGGGATGTCGCTGCTTCTCGGCCTGCTGGGTACCGTGGTGGGTATGCTCGTGATGGCCGACGCCATCCAGCGGGCCGGCGGCGCGAGTCCTGGCCTGGTCTGGGGGGGTGTGGGTGTCTCCCTCGTCAGCCTGATCTTCGGGATCGCGATCCTGCTGTTCTCCGGCCTCGTCTGGGCGGCCCTGCACCGCTGGAGCGAGCGGGTGCGGGAGAGCGCGGGCGTGTAGCGCTCGATGGAGATCACCGAGACCCTACAGCCCTCGACCCGCGAGGAGTGGCGCGACTGGCTCGCCGGACACTACCAGGATCGCTCGGAGATCTGGCTGGTGACGCCCCGCAAGGCGACCGGCCGGCCCGGGGTCGCCTACAACGACGCCGTGGAGGAGGCGCTCTGCTTCGGCTGGATCGATGGGATCCGCAAGTCGCTGGGTGAGGACCGCCTGGCGCAGCGGTTCACGCCCCGCCGGGACGGGAGCGGGTTCTCGCAGCTCAACCGCGAGCGCCTGGCGCGGATGATCGCGGAGGGGAAGGTGGCGCAGCCGGTCCTCGACGCGGTCGCCACGCTGGACGATATCTCACCGGAATCGTACCAGGTCCCGACGGAGATCCAGGACGTGCTACGGGCGACGCCGGAGGCCTGGCGCCACTGGCAGGGCTTCTCCCCGGCGTACCGTCGGATCCGGGCCGCGTACGTGGACACGGCCCGGGAGCGCGACGAGGCGGAGTACCGGAAGCGGCTGGACCACCTCGTGCGGAAGACGGCCGCGGGAAAGCAGTTCGGCTACGGCATCGAGTCCTACTACTGACGGAGCGCCATGTCGGTTGGGTGACGCGCGGCCCGCGCTCGGGTCAGCCGCCTTCGCCCGTCGCCGTGATGTGATACACCGGCTGCTGCCGCTCCAGCGTCACCAGGACCTCACCCCGCGACTGCGCCTCCCGCATCACCTCGCCCAGGATCGCCTGGAGCTCCCGCGACTTCCGCGCAGCCATCCGCTCCAGGAACGTCCGGGCGACCAGGTCGAGCGCGGCCTCCTCCCCGGCCGGAAGGGACCGGTCGGTGGCGACCACGCCCTCCGGCAGATCCGCCGGCGCCGGGTACGCCTCGTACACGACGTCCACGGTGGTCCCGAACTCGTGCGCGCTGGTGCCCGCCGCGGCGTTCGAGTTGCTGCGCCGGAGCCGCGCCTGCTGGGCGGGAGTCCGGAGCACACTCGAGATCTCGTAGCGGAAGCGGGGCAGGCCCATCCCCTCCAGCCGGTCCTGGAACGCCGCGCCGATCCGCTCGAGGAGCGCGCGCGTGTCGGGCGTCACGTACGGCTGCACGCCGTCCCGCAGGACCCAGTGCTCGGTGCTGTCCTCGAGCGTCACCAGCCGGCCGTCCTCCACCGCGGCGCGGAGATCCGCCTCGTCCGCCGGGTGGAACCCGACCCGCCGCGCCACCCGCACGTTCTCGTCGTTCGACCAGCGACGCAGCGACTCCTCATCCTCGGGGCGCATGAGCGCGACCGGCCGGAGCAGGTCCTCCACGGAGTCGGCCATCGCCATGGCGCGGCGGATCGTGGCGAGCAGCGCGCCACCGTCGCTCGTCCCACCCTGCCCCGCGTCCGCGTCGGCGGCGTCCCGAACGGCGGTCCCGGCGGGCTCGCCGTCCCCCTGCACTTCGGGCGCGCACCCGCCGAGGAGCGCGAGCGTGGAGAGGAAGAGGACGGCGAGGGGGATCGGGGAACGCCGGACTGCCGCGCGTCGGGCGCGCTGCGGGCTGCGAAGTCGTCGTAGAGTGGTCATGCCGGAAAGCGGCTGGAAGATCGGTGCCACTCCGAGAGCGTCGTGAAGCCGGATCTTCCACCCTACGATTCGCGCTCCGTCCTCCCGCACCCGTGCCCCGGCCGCTTGTCACGGCCCGGACCCCCGACCAAGTTTGGGCAGGCACGCTACCCGATACCCGAGGGCCCTCGCATGACACCGACGTCCGCCTGCCGGTCGATCGTTCTGCCCGCACTCCTCCTCGCGGCCGTAGCCGCCGCCGCGCCCGCCGCGGCTCAGACCCTCTCCCACACCCGGGCAGACTGGAAGCAGGTCGAGACGGAGCACTTCCTCTTCCTCTACCCCGAGGAGCTCTCCGACTGGACGCTGGACATGGCGGCCCGGATGGAGGCGGTACACGCGGCCGTGGAGGAGATGGTGGGGTTCGCACCCGAGGACCGGGTGACCGTGCTCGTAGACGATCCGGGGAACGTGTCGAACGGGTCCATGAACCCGGGGCCGCTCCTCTACATGTGGCCCACACCGCCGAACCCGCGGTCCGTCATAGGGGAGAACCGCGGCTGGGGGGAGATCCTGGCGGTGCACGAGTTCACGCACGCCGCCCACCTCACGCGCCCCTCGCGGAACCCACTCGGCCGTCTGGTCGAGTCGGTGCTCCCTCTCCCCGTCACCAACCTCATGTGGACCACCCCTCGCTGGGCCACGGAGGGATACGCCACGTACATCGAGGGTCGCCTGACCGGCAGCGGCCGACCCCACGGCGTCTGGCGTCCGGCCGTGCTGCGGACCTGGGCGCTGGAAGGACAGCTGCCGACGTACGGCCAGGTGAGCGGGAGCTCCGGCTTCTTCGGCGGCTCCATGGCCTACCTCGTCGGGTCCGCGTACCTGGAGTGGCTGGTGGAGCGCGAGGGCGGGGACGAGGCGCTGCTGCCGAACGTATGGCGGCGGCTCACAGCCCGGCAGAAACGCTCCTTCGACGGCGCGTTCACCGGCGTGTTCGGTGCGCCGCCCGCCGAGCTCTATGGCCACTTCACCGTCGATGTCACGGAGCGGGCCCTGGCCGTTGGCGACGCGGTGGAGGCGGCCGGCGGCGTGGTCGATGGCGAGCTCTTCCAGCGGCTGAGCTGGTACGTCGGCGACCCGGCCGTCTCGCCGGATGGCGCGAGCCTGGCCATCCAGCTGGACTCCCGGGACGGACCGTCGCGCCTGGTGGTCATGGCCACCACGCCGGACACGCTCACCACAAAGGCGCGGGAGCGGTACGAGGAGATCTTCGAGGCCGACCCCGAAGACGTGGAGCCCGTCCAGCGGCGTCCCCGCCCGCAGTCCCCGAAAGCCACCCTGCACCCGACCCTGGGCCAGTCGTACCGCGCGCCGGCGTGGATGCCGGACGGCGGGGGCATCCTGGTGATCCGCAACGACGTGGAGGACAACGGCCGCCTGAGGCCCGACCTCTTCCTGTGGCGCTGGGACGACGGCGGCGTCCAACGGATCACCCGCGGCGCCGCCATCCGCGAGGCCGCGCCCGCCCCCGACGGGACCTGGGCCGTGGGGCTCCGCTGCCTCCACGCCGCCTGCGACATCGTGCGCATCGAGCTGGACGACGGCGCGGTCACACCCCTCACCCACACCGATCCGCTCCGGCCGTACTACCACCCCCGGGTGTCACCCGACGGTCGCACGATCGTCGCCAGCGTCCAGCAGGAAGGCGCGTGGCGGCTCGTGGCCATGAACGCCGATGGCTCCGGCGAGCACCCCATCGGGCCCGATGATGGCGCCGCCCGCTTCGACGCCGAGTTCCTGGCGGACGGGCGCCTCGTGGTCACCAGCACGCTCGGCGGGATCCACGACATCGAGCTGCTGGACCCGGCCACCGGCGATCTTGCACCGGTTACGCGTGTGGTCGGGTCGGCCGTGGCGCCGACTGCCGGGCTCCAGGAGCCGTCCGACATCTTCTTCCTGTCGCTCCACAGCCGCGGCTGGGACCTCCGCCGCCTGCCCCTCGACGCGCCGCCCGCCGCGCCCGTGGTCCGCACGGACCCCGCGCTCTCCCCCGCCGCGATGGTCCCCACCGCCCCCGCCGACACCTTCCCGGCCGCGCCGCTGGGGGCCGTCCGACCCTACGGCCTGGGGCCGCGATCGCGGATCCTCCTGCCCATGGGGTACGCCGGGCCCGACGGGTACGCCGCGGGGCTCGGCCTGGGCGGCACCGATCCCATCGGCCGCTTCTCATGGCAGCTCCAGGGCATGCTGGGAACCGACCGCTCCCCCACGGGCGGCGCTCTCCGGCTGCGCTATCGAGGGCTCCGGCCGTGGATCCACCTCGAGGGCTTCTGGACCCGCGAGGCTCTCACCACCCCTGCGCTGACTCCGGACGACGAGGACGAATTCTACGGCGGGTTCGCCGCCCTCGAGCTCCAGGCCAGGCGCCTGGCCATGGACCACGCGCTCCGCATGGGGGGCTCGGCCGCCAGGGTGGCTACCCACGACGGCGACCGCCTGCTGGGGTTCGGGGAGTACGACCTCTCGCTCCGGCAGGGCCCGGGCTACTGGCGGGTGACGGAATCCGTCGGCGCCCACGGCGCCCTCGGCCGCACGGACGCCACCGACTGGAACCGGTGGGTCGTCACCGGCGCTTTCGGCCTCTGGTTCGGCGACCGCGGTCTCGATCTCGCCGCGACGCTGGGCGGAACCGACGCCGCGCCCGGATCGCTGGAGGCGTTCTCCGTCGGCGGGATCGAGCCGATGTTATTCGACCCCGCCGTGCTCTCCCAGCGCATCGCCATGCCAGCGTTGGAGCGCGGCACGCTCCACGGCGATCGGGTCACCACCTTCACGGCCGAGCTCCACGAGGTGCTGCCCGTGACCGCCTTCTACTGGACCGCTGACGCGGTGGGAGACGGGCTCGGCTGGTACCGTCTGGCGGGCCTCCGGCTGGACCTGGAGACTCCCACCATCGCGTTCGTGCGGCTCCCCGCCGTCCGCATGAGAGCCGGACTGGCACGGCTCCTCGACAACCCTGGTGAGGGAGATTGGCGCGCGTGGCTCATGCTCGGATACCTGCCCTGAGAGCCGCCATGCGGCCCCTCGCGGTGGGCACGCTCGTCCTCGCGCTGATCGTGCCGCTCGCCCGCCCGGCGAGCGCTCAGGGCGCGGCGGCGTACTCGGGTTGGCTGTTCCCGGAGCGCTCGCTCCTTCCCGACCTCCTCGCGGCGCCGCGGGAGCCGGCCACCCGCGGGCAGCTCGTCTATTCGGACCCGGACCCCACCGCGTTCGGGCCCGGGACGTCGGGCGAAGTGGTCGTTTCCGGCACCATCCCGCTGGTCCTGCTGGCGGGCCATGACCCCGGCGACGCCGTGGTCCTCGGCGTCACCGGGGCGGCGTTCGCTCGCTTCTCCTTCGAGGTCGTGACGCGGGAGCTGGTGAACACCGACTGGGTCTTCGCGGTCCCGCTCGTGTGGCACCGTGGCCCCCACTGGGTACAGCTCCGGTACTACCACACCAGCAGCCACCTGGGCGACGAGTACCAGCGCCGGTTCGGGCCGTCCAGCATCAACTTCTCCCGGGACGGCGCAGACCTGACGCTGTACGCCCGACCCGCCGCCACCAGGGAGATCGGGCTCGGCCTCTACGCCGGCGGCCTCTGGTCCCTCAACTCGCACCCGGAGGAATCGCGACGCTGGCGCGGCCGTGCGGGGTTGGAGCTGGACCCGTGGGAAGGCGCGCTCTGGCGCCCATTCGCCGCGGTCGACCTCGAGCTGGAGGAGGGCACCGCCCACGGCCCCCGCACCACGGTGCAGGCCGGCCTGTGGCTCCCCCGCGCCAACGACCGGCCGCTCCGCCTTGCAGTCGAGCTCATCAGCGGGCCCTCCGCCATGGGCCAGTTCACCCGCTACCGAACTCGCCGCGCCGCCCTCGGCCTGCACTGGAACCCCTGACAGGTCGCTGAAAAAGGCAGTGGGCGGGAGCGAACGGCCGCTTGCCGCCAGGGTACGCACAGGTACGGGCCCGGTACCTTCGACGCCGCGCCAGCGGGTCCCGCAGGGAGCGGAGCGACCGGAGGGATCGACCCCGACCCGCCTCCCCCCGCCGTTTCAGCGACGCGCAAAGAGAAAGCGCCGGGCCCTTTCGGACCCGGCGCCTCTCGCTCCCCTCCCAGGAATCTACTCCAGGGAGATCAGCTTTTCAGCGGACTTACTCGCAGACCGCCGAGTTCGCCTGCATGTACTGCAGCGTGTTCTCCAGCATGGCCACCGTGAAATTCGGGTGGTGCACGCCATGGCTGCCGTCGTAGTGGAACAGCTCGAAATTCACCATCGCCGCTGCGAACGGCTCCGGGTACGTACCGACGATCGGGTGACCCGTCTCGTCGAGCAGCCCCTCGGCCTGGAGACAGACCTCGAGCTCGTGCAGCAGGCCCTCGACCGTCGTGGCGATGCCATTCAGATCGAAGTCGGTGCCCGAAGCCGTCGAGTGACAGTCCTCACACACCCCGGCCGTGACATTGAAGCTGTGGCTGCCGGTCGTGGGCGAGACATTGTCCCAGTCCATGTGGCAGCCCGTGCAGGTGTACGTGTTCCCGTGCGTCATCTTGCCCGTCGGGATCGTACGGTCGCCGTCGAACATCATCTCGTCCGGGACCGCCGCCGCCAGCACGTTCCCCTGCGTCCCGTAGTGCGGGCCGAAGTGGGTGCTGGTGACATTGAATGTAGCCTCCATCGACGCGCTCGCCGACGGCCATTCGCTGTCGCGGCCCTGGTGACAGGTGGCGCACAGGTTGCCCTGGTACGTCTCGCCGTCACGGGTACCGTTGAAGTCCACCGTGGTGCCCGTGAGGCGGACCTCGACCGGGTCGGTGGTCATCAGCGCGTAATCGCCGATCTCGAAATCGCCGTCGCCATCCACATCGCTATGAACGTTGTGACAGGTGCGGCAGTTCATCGTGGTGTAGCCATGCGTCCAGTCGGCTTCCATGTCCGTCGTGAACTCCACGAAGCCCTGGTGCGTATGGCACATCACGCACGAGCCGCCGGCGTAGTCCGGCCCGCGCAGCTCGTAGTTGCCCGGTCCATGGGCGGACTGATCGAACTGGAACTCGACCGCGACAATGGTCGCGTCCGAGCTATGACAGTCCGAACAGGTGTTGAGGGCGTTCTGACCCGGCTCGCCCGGTGCTCCCGGTGCTCCAGGTGTGCCTGGCGCTCCCGGTGCGCCCGGCTCACCCTCCGGACCAGTCGGACCCTGCGGTCCCTCGGGGCCCTCACAGGCCACCATGGAAAACGCAAGGAACGTCGCCCCCACTAGAAGGGGTAGCTTTTTGATCATGTGTGTCTCGCCTCCCTGACGGGTGCTTGAAATGAGGATGCTGCATCCTGCGCCCGTTTCCCATCGTGACCCGCTGCGCACGTCCTCCTGAACGTGTCAACCGTAAGGCGTTGGAGGCGTCCTCACCCCCTGCCGATGCCATGCGGCGAGTTCTCACGCCCTGGGTTCGGGACGTGCCACAACCTAGGATTCGCGCACCGGCGGCGCTATACGGGATCGATTGACTCTTTGGGTGGGGGATCGCCCTACAGCACCTAAAACGCGCGCCAGCTCAGCCCCGCCGTCCAGCTCACGTCGTGCTGAGTGTCGTCCCAGTAGTCGCTCACCGCGTCCCGCGCCTGGAGGTCCAGCCGCAGCCGGCGCATGAGCGGGATCACCGCCCCGCCCCCGACGTTCACCACCAGCGACGTGCCATCCTCCGGCGCCACCACCGCGTCGGGGGCACCCTCGAGGGCGCTGTTGTCGAACGCGTAGATCTTCCCGCCGAGCCCGGCGGTGGCGTACGGTTGCACGCCGAGAGGGAGCCGGAGTCGGGTCGGAAAGGCCACGTCCAGGCTGACGATAGTGATGTCGGTGGGCACCCACCAGTACCGGCGCACCACGTTGGGCGGCGTGAACGGGCCGGAGTTCAGGATGGCGAAGGCGAGGTAGGTGTCGGTGTCGAGGGTGCGGAGCACGGTGCCGCGGATCCAGACCCCGGTATCGCCCACCTCCAGCTCGGCTGTCAGCCCCACCACGCTGGTCCGGAGCACCGCCGCCTCCGTCCACTCCATCGGCCCCTCGCCCAGCTGGGTGACCTCGTAGTAGAACCAGTCGGCGGGCGTCAGCACCCCCGCCTGCGGCGTGAGCCGAAGCTTCAGGTCGACCTGCCCGGCGCCGGCGGAGGGAAACAGCAGTAGAGCGGCCAGGGCCGCCGTCGCGATCCGTGGTGTCATTGTCGTGCGCGGCTCGGGTGTCTGAACGTTCTGCTCGGTTCGTGTTCCGGGAAGGTATCCGAACGCCGCGCCGTTGGGAATCGGGGTTTTCCCCACTTCGTGAAGGGTACATCTTGGTACCATGAGACCCTCACCCGACCCCATCGCCCTCGCCTCGCTCGAATCGCCGCTCGGCACACTGCTGGCCGGCGCCACTCCCAGCGCCCTGGTCCTTCTGGTCTTCGAGCGGCCCGAGGAGGGCGAGCGCCAGCTGGCGGAGCTCACCCGCATGGCGGGATGTCCCACCGTACCGGGGGAGAACGCGGTAACCCGTCGAGTGGGCGCGGAGCTCACGGAGTACTTCAACGGCGAGCGGCGCGACTTCACGGTCCCGCTTCAGCTGCGTGGCACCCCGTTCCAGGCGGCTGTCTGGGAATCGCTGCGACGGATCCCGTACGGGGAGACCTGGAGCTACGGTCAGCAGGCGCGGAGCATCGGGCGGCCACGGGCGGTCCGAGCGGTGGCGCAGGCGAACGGCGCGAACCGCATCAGCCTCATCGTGCCCTGCCACCGCGTCATCGGCGCGGATGGAAGTCTGACGGGCTACGGCGCGGGCGTCTGGCGGAAGGAGAAGCTGCTGGAGCTGGAGCGGGGCGTCGCCTGAACGCTACTCGCCCTCGGCGACCGAGCCCACCATCCTCCGACTGCTCCCGTTCTCGATCCCGGAGAGGAGGTAGTCGATCACCTCGTCGGCGGTGTAGTGGGTGCGGCCCTCCGTGAAGCGCTGGATCCGCTCGAGGTCGTCGCCACTGGTGACGATGGGTCGCTCCGGACCGTCCTTCCGCATCTGCGGGTGCCCCACATCCGCCATGAGCGCGTTGCACAGACACTTCCGACCCACCGTGTCCTCTTCCCTGCCGCCCTTCTTCGTGAACGTCTTCACCGGCTCGGCCGCGCAGCGATAGTCCACCCGGCCATCATCGCGCTTGTACGCCGTCCGCAGGTACCCCAGGTCGCACACTCTCTTGCGCCTCTCGTACTGCTCGGGGCTCGCGTTCGTGCCCTGGATCTGGACTACCTTGAACGGGAACCCGGTGGGTGACGCCCGCAGGTCGGTCTTCACGTCGATCTCACCCGCGTGCACCTGCTCCAGCACCGTCTTCTTCACCCCGTCCTCGATCCCGCTCTCGTCCGCGTACGCGAACAACGTCCCGACCTGGACGCCGGCCGCACCCGCCGCGAGCGCCTCCTCCAGGTGCTCGGGCGACCCCGTGCCGCCGGCGAGCCAGAACGGGAGCCCGATCTCAGCCATGGCCGCCGGGTCCACCAGGTCCCGCTCGCCGTACACCGGCTCGCCCCGCTCGTCTACCTGCAGCTGCCCCCGGGGCGGCGCGTTGTGCCCGCCCGCCGTGGGCCCCTCCACTACGAAGCCGTCCACCCGTCCCGTTGCCTTCCGCACCAGCATGGACGCCAGCACGTGCGAGGACACGATGGGCAGGAAGCGCGGCCGCTTCAGCTCCGGCGGTGTGTCGAAGTGATCCCCCGGATCGAACGTCAGGTGCTCCGACTCACCCTTCCCGAGTCCCTCCACCGAGAGCTTCATCTGCGCCTGCCGACCTTCCGCGAACGCGTCCAGGGCGCCCGGAATCTCGCGAGGGATCCCGGCTCCCATCAGCACGTAGTCGACGCCGGCCATCATGGCACCATAGAGCGTGGCGAGGTTGGGCATCTCGACCTTGGTCAGCAGGTTGATCCCCACCGGCCCGTCGTGCCCTTCCTTCGCCAGGTAGACCTCTGCGAAGCTGGCGAGCATGGTGATCTGCTCCCGCGCCTTCGAGACGGTCTGTCGCCACATCGAGAGGAGCTTGTAGGAGGCGCCCTCCTCGAGGCCGTCGGGCAGGAAATACTCCCTCAGCGCCTCCGCGCTCACCTCCGGCATCGGGAACGCCTCCATGGCCCGGCGCATGTGCCCACCCGGATCGCCATCCTGGAGCCGGCGAACGAAGAGCGAATCGATGCATGTGCCCGAGACCACGCCCATCTGACCGCGTAGAGCGACCGCGCGCGCCAACACCCAGTTGGAGACGCCGATGCCCATGCCCCCCTGAATGATCGGAGGGTAGGAGTACGCAGCCGTTGCTGTCATGATTCCGAGGGTAGGGGGATTGTAACGCGGTACTGTCCAGTGCTTTCGCACCTCAACCATAACCGCCGTCCACTGGCCCGGCAACGGAGATAACCTGCCAGACCCGTGCCTGTTCCACCGGATGAGCGTGCAGACGCGCGCGCCGAACGGGGAAAGGGCCGGCGAGCGGCTGGCTCGTCGGCCCTCTCGAGTTCTGGAAGCGGCCGGACCAGCGCCGCTCGGACGTTGCTCAGCCGCCGGTGGTCGTCGGCATGGCAGCGCTGTCGCCCATCGGCATCGTCGGGTGTCCCTGGGGCATGCCCGGCGCACGCGCGGTGCTGTCTGTGGCCGCCTCGTGCATCCGGCCGAGCCCCGGCGAGAGCTCCTCGGAACGTGCCAGCGCCTCGGCGGCCGCCTCCTCGTTGCCCATGGCACGCTCCGCCATGGACAGACCGAACCAGGCCACCCCCAGCTCCGGCTGCTCTTCCGTGATGGACCGGAAGATGTCCGCGGCCTCCTGGTAATCGCCCGCCGCATAGGCGGTGTTCGCGTCATCCACGCGCGCCGTCAGCTCCGGCGACCAGTTCGCCCGCGCGTCGGCCCGCTCCTGCTGCTGCGGCGCGCCCAGCTCCACGCGCTCCCCCTCTTCTCCACCGCACGCCACCACGCCCGCCAGCGCCACGGTCCAGACCAAGCTCGAAAATTTCACGCTACGACTCCTCATTTCCATGATATGAACCCGATCAGCCGATCGGATCCGTAATGTGACAGGCGAAACATATCGCCGGGTTCCGCTCCTGCGCACGCCTCGGGTCGAACCCTTCACCGTGGGGGCTCACCTTGAACGCGCCCACGGTGGAGTGGCACTGGAGGCAGTCCGTCTGCTGATGGCAGCTGGCGCAGCTTTCGAGCGCCTGCCGCGCCGGGCGGCCATGCCGGAGCAGCCAGTTCGGCTCCGCGTCGTGGTAGCCCTGACCGAGGGCGCCCACGGTCTCGAAGCCCGCCTCCTGGTGGCACTCCCGGCAGAACGCCGCCGTGTCGTGGCAGCTGCTGCACTCCAGCTGTCGGCCGTACGCCTCCGCCGAGTGCCGTGCCATGAAGTTCGGCGGGTGGAAGACCGGTCCGGCCAGCGCCCTCGGCATCACCGCCTGCACCGATGAGGCCTCGTGACAGTCGCTGCACTCGTTGCGAACGTGGCACGAGGTACACGACGACGCGTCCGCCGCGGCCAGCGCGCCGTGCTCGGTCGTGAAGGACGGGGTCGTATGCGACGGGGGCAGGCGCGGCTCCAGGAGCACGCCCGGCGCCCGCACACGTGATGCGTCCGGCAGTCGTGCGGCCACGTCCGGCAGCCGAACGGAGTGGCAGGCCGCGCAGTCGTTCTGCGTGTGGCAGGTGGAGCAGCTCTGCACGCTGGCCATGTCGCCGTGGACCTCGAGGAAGTCCGGGGCCTGGTGGCTGGGCGGGAGGAAGTAGTGTGCGGCATAGCGCGGCAGCTCCAGCGACTCGGGCGCCCGGGGTATGCGCGCGATCTCCGGCACCACTTCCGCGTTCACGTGGCAGCTCGTGCACCGCTCCTGCGTGTGGCAGGTGGAGCACCGGGCCGGCTCCGTCGCCGCCAGCCGGCCGTGCGTCTCCCGGAGGAACTCGCCGGTGGCGTGGTCGGCCGGGTAGGGCAGCGAGGCGAGCCAGGGGCTGCCCATCTCCGTCTCCGCGGCGGGACCGTGACATACGGCGCAGGGCGCGTCCACCAGGTGATCCTCCGCCGGGTGCCCGTGACAGGAAAGGCACTGCGGCAGCACCAGCTCACCCCGCACCTGCATCCGCCCGGCACCCTCGGGGATGTGGCACGCCTCGCACTCCAGCGCCCCTTCGCCGGCCCGCTGTGCGGCGGCCATGTGCGCCGGGTGCGTGAACCGCATCGGCTCCGGCTCGTCCACCGCAGGGGGCGTCCAGTCAACGCTGTCCATGTCCACGCCGTCGTGGCAGCCGGCACACAGCTGCGGCTCAGGGTAGAAGGCCGCGAGGTTCCCCTCGGGGACGCCCTCGTGACAGCCCACGCAGAAGGGGAACAGCCCCGCGTGCTCCGAATGCGGGAAAGCCTCCTCCTGTCCGCCCCGCGCGCTCATGGCGAGGACGAGGACGGCCAGCGCGGCGGCCGCCACCACGCCCAGGCCCAGCGCCAGACGCTTCATGGGCGCCCCCTCAGACCGGGATCGGCGCCGAAAGGGACCGAGAGGATCGTGTACATGCGGACCTGGTTCCAGTCCGCCTGTCCCGGTCGATTCTCGGACGCCTGGTGGTACAGGTCCGCGCCCGCATTCAGCCGCGCCCGCCACGGCAGCTCGGCCGTGCCTCCCACACCCATCCCCAACACCATGTTCTCTCCCACCCGGAACTGCTCGATCTGCTGGAATGCGCTCGCCCGCGCCATGAGCGACCACTCCGCCGTCGGTGCCCAGCGCACGTTCACGTCACCGGAGCTCAGGAACGCGCCGAAGCCCGTCTCGAGCCGGTACTCCCCCGTGGCCAGCCACGGGCCGTCGGACCACCGGGCCCCGATACCGTACCGCTCCGAACGGTCCGTGATGGGCGGCCCGATCACGTTGATCTCCGGGTCGCCGTACTCCCGCCATCCGGCCGAGGCCCACATGGTAAGCGGCGCGTACCGGGCCACCTTCACCTCCACCTCCGCCTCGTCGTAGGGCGTCGGTGAGAAGAATCCCCAGATCGTCGACAGCTCGAAGTAGGGGAGGTAGCGACGGCCCGTCAGCTCGACCCATCCCCACTCGCCCGGCAGGCGGGACTGCAGCGTGAGGTGCGCCTTCCCGACCCGATCGAAGGCCCAGTCGTAATCGAGGGAGCCGTCCATGCGAAGCGATCCCGGAAGCTCGGAGCGGACGTCCAGCGACGCCCGCTCGGAGATCAGGCCATCGTGGTCCGCCCAGATCTCGCGTTGATAGCGCGCCCCCACCGAGGTGCCGCGCCGCGGCGACAGCTCCACGAACGCGCCCACCAGCTGCGCATCCTGGTCCAGCACGAAGCTTTCGATCCCCTGGAGCGCCTCGTGACGCGGCTCACTGAGCCCGCGCGCCAGGCTCCGGCCGCCGTACGCCTCCACTCGCACCCAGTGTACCGGGTCCAGTGCCAGCTCGACGCCGTCGAACCCGGAGAAGCCGAGTCCGGAGGCCGTGCGCTGCCGCCCCACCCGGACGCGGACGAAGTCGCGCTGGAGCTGCGCGTAGGCGAGGATCGCATCGAAATCGTCGTCGCTGCCGGGCCAGACCAGCTCACCGCCGCTCAGGTCCGCCCGGGCGCGCAGAAGGACGGTGGCGCTCAGCCCCCGCAACCCGAGGCCCCATGCCGTGGCGGAAAGGTCCTGCGTGGCCACCACCCCGTGAGCAACGTCCGCGGATCGGTAACGCACACAGTCGCCGCCGCCGGGGAGGCAGTACACGGGATCGCCGTCGAAGCTGGTGGCGCCATCCTCGCCGAACAGAACATCGGCAAGCGCCACGGTGTCCAGCCCGATGGGCCGCAGGGTGAGGTATCGCACGTTCGTCACGGCCGTGCCCCGCACCCCCTGCGCGTGGAGCGCAGTCGGCAGTGCGGCGGCCAGTCCGAGCCACAGGGCCAGGAGCGGCACTGCGCCAGCTCCCGGGACCTTCCACGATTGGGTTCGCATCACGCTGTGCATCCCCCGGGCTAACGTGCCGCGGACCGAGCGGAAGCCCCGCCGTAGCGGGCTCGCATGGCGTCAATGCTCTCCTGCAGCAGCGCGCGGATCAGCGCCGGGTTGTGCGTGGCCGTCCCCGCCAGCGCCCGCTGGAGCGCCTCCGTGCTCGACGGGAACCCGTCCGGGTGCACCGCCAGCGACAGGTTGAACAACGCACCCTCCGCCACGGTGAAGATCCGGTCGTCATTGTCGATCTCGCCGCCATCGCCGGTGAGGTTGGGATCGGCGGCCAGCAGCAGCCCCCGGAGCTCGCGGACCAGCGCCACCAGCTCCAGCGTGGTCGCACGCAGCTTCTCAGCCGCCTCCTCCTCGCTGGCGTGGCACTCCGCGCACCCCTTGAAGCTGCGGGCCTCCACCGTAAGCGCGCACTCGTCGGCGCCCGACGGCAACCCGTTCGCCCCCACGCACGGGGCCGCCCGGAAGCCGTGCCCCGCCGTGTGGAACTCCGTGCCGGTCAACGTGTCCTCAACCGTGTACGGCACCACGTGGCAGCTGCCGCACATCCGCGCATTGGACGCGCCGCCGTGCGGACCCTCCACCTCACCCGGCTCCAGCGGTGCGGCGGGCGGGAACCACCCGGCCGTACCTGCCAGCAGCCCCGTCTCCGGCGAGTGCGGGCCCAACCACTCCTGGACTCCCTGTGTGTCCGGGTTGGCGTGTCGGTCGTGGCACTGCGCGCACAGCGTCTGCTCCACGGCCACACCTCCCAGCGGGAAGCGCAACTGGCCCTCGTTGCGCGCGCTGTGCGGGTCGTGGCAGACGGCGCAGGTAATCTGGGCGTCGTGGGAGGCGCTCGACAGCAGCTCCTGCTTGCCCAGGTAGTCCGCGGTCACGCCCAGCCGCAGCAGCGCGCCCTCGCCCGTGTGGCAGCTCGCGCACTCCGGCGCCCGGATCGCAGGCGGAAGGGTGACCTCCGCGTGGGGTGAGCTCTCCCACTCCTCCACGAACGGGTGATGCGCGCCCTGGTGGCACTCGCCACACCCGAAGGACAGGTCTATGCCCACGTCCACCGGCGCCAGCGGCACGTTGCCCGGGCCGGGCGCCATGACGTGCTCCAGCCCCGGACCGTGGCAGCTCTCGCACTGCACGTCCAGGTAACGGCCGTCCTCCGTGGTCACCGCGGCATGGCCGCCCTGGACCTCACCATCCTCCTCCGCCACGATATTGCCCAGGGAGTTGACCGTGTGGCACGCCTCGCAGAACTCACGCGCGCCGCCGCTCGCCTGCAGACCCTCCCACGCAGACGCGTGCGCCGTCTGCTGCCACTGCGCCTGGTAGTCGCCATGGCAGGCGCCGCAGACCGTCAGCTTGTCATCGCTCGGCGGATCCAGGTAGCCGACGAAGCCGCCCGCGTCCCCGATCGCTCCGCTGAAGATCGGACGATCGTCGTAGACCACACCCTCGTCGACGCACGAACCCAGCGCCAGCGCTCCCGCGACGACCAGAAGGACTTCGGCCGCACGCTTGCCCATCGTTCTCATTCCGCCCCCGTTCGACATCTGGCTGAAGGCTCCGGCATGGCTCGCAGCGCCCCCGTTTTCAGCATCCGAAAGAGGCGCCCGGGCTCGTTGGAAGTCAAGTCGGGCCGATCCCTGAATCGGCGTCCGGGTTTTCCCCACGGTGCTGCGCCGCCACCAAAGCACCCGGGCGTCCCGGCAACTGGACCGCCCACCCCCGCGCAGGGTAGGATCTTTCCATGCCGACCGATCCCCCCGACATCACGCACGCGCTCAAGCGCCGCGCCACCCTCGAGGGGTTCAACCTCGTCGGTGTGGCCGCGCTCCAGGCCAGTGATCATGGGTCGTTCTATCGCTGGTGGCTGGAGCACGGACTCCACGGCTCCATGGAATACCTGGCTCGCGACGACGCCGTCGAGGCCCGGTTGGACCCGCTCGCCCGCTGGCCCGAGCTGCGCTCCGCGCTGGTCGTGGCCCACGAGTACGGCACCGCCGAGCCGGGCGATGCCGTCGACCCGCCCGACCGCGGCACCATCGCCCGCTACGCCCGCGGCCGCGATTACCACAAGGTCGTGAAGAAGAAGCTGCTCCGGCTCCTCGGCTGGCTCGAGGCGGAGGTCGGACGCGATCTTCCCCACGCGCACGCGTATGTGGACACCGGTCCTATCCTCGAACGCGACCTGGCCCGCCGGGCGGGAATCGGCTGGCAGGGCCGCAACACCATGCTCATCAACCCGCGCCGCGGCTCCTACTTCTTCCTCGGCTCCCTCCTGCTCCCACTCGAGCTGGAGCCCGACGAGCCGTTCACCGCCGACCACTGTGGCACCTGCACCGCCTGCCTCGACGCCTGCCCCACCGGCGCACTGCTGGGCCGCGACGAGACCGGCGCGCCGGTCATGGACGCCACCCGCTGCATCTCGTACCTCACCATCGAGAACCGGGGCGCGATCCCGGAGGAGCTCAGGCCGCTCACGGGCAACCGCATCTACGGGTGCGACATCTGCCAGGAGGTGTGTCCGTTCAACCGTAAGTTCTCACCACCAGGGGTTGAGCCGGCGTATGCGGCGCGATCCCCGGGAGAATCGCCGTTCGGCGTGCAGCGGGCGCCAGGCTCGTCGTCCTCCCATCCCGGGACGGAGGCGCCATCATTGATCGCGCTGCTGGAGACTGCACTCGATGAGTCTGCATGGAACTCGTTCTCGAGGGGCTCGGCCATTCGCCGAGCCGGCCGGGCCGGCTTCGCGCGCAACGTCTGCTTAGCGCTCGGCAACTGGGGATCAGTCGACGCGGTACCGGTGCTGACTCGGGCGCTGTCTGACCCGGAGCCGCTTGTCCGCGCGCACGCTGCCTGGGCGCTCGGCCGGATCCCGTCCAGTTCCGCTGCATCCGCACTCGAGGTGCAGGCTGCGAGCGAGTCGGATCCATCGGTCTCGAAGGAGGTCGCGGCCGCGCTTGGGAGCTGACGGCCCAACGGGAAATACAGGCGCATGGGCAGCCTCTTCAGCCAGACTACCCCCGTCTTGTTGTTGGCGCGCTTTCCACTGGCGATCCCGCATGCGATACCCGCATGCCTCGCTCCACGACGACGTCAGCCATGTCTGCGCCGTCGACGACAATGTCGGCGAAGCGGACCGGCAGGCCCATCGCGGAATAGAAATCGGGGCGATCCTGCAGATGGAAATGCAGATGCGGCTCCGTGGAATTACCGGAGAACCCGCAGCGTCCGATGATGTCGCCCTGGCTGACGCTGTCTCCGACCTCCACCGGTATCGAGCCGGGGATGAGGTGCGCGTAGAAACCGTATTCGCCGTCGGCGTGCCGGATGATGACGTGATTGCCCGCCAGCTGTGTGGCGAGAAAATCCGGCATGAAGTACCCCGTGAACGGCGACTCGTGGTGCCCGTCGTGGAGCGCCACGATCTCTCCGCCCGCGGCGGCGAGGACCGGCTCATCGTAGCAGTGGTAGTCCTCCAGGCGACGTCCGCTGCCGCGGTGCCGCGAGAACGCGGGATCTGCCTTCACGAAGTCATACGCGTAGCGCTGATTCAGCACCTGCCATGAGTGGGACGTCTCGGGGCTGTGCCCGCCATGGTATACGAGCCATTCACCTTCCAGTGGAAGGCGATAGGTCACGCGCGTCCGGTAGTTCGCCACGTCTGTCCCGGCTCCGGCAAGGCGCCGTGACGCGGCCATCTGACCGAACGTGATTCGCAGCTGCTGCACCAGGAGGAACGGGTTGAACACCGACAGGAACGTCGATGTGAGGAACGCGGCGGCCTGGCCTGGTCTGCCCGCTCTTCGGATGGGACCCGGCACCGGCCAGTCCAGCGCGGGGTGGCGCGTCGCCGCGATGGTATCGCTCCTGAAGACGTAGCGCTTGAAGATCCAGTTGCAGACCAGGTACAGGCCGAAATAGAGCGACCAGGAGTAAGCCGCCCCCCATTGTACCTGCGCGAAGTGAACGAGGACGTACTGGATCGCCGTCGCTCCGGCCAGCGCGATCGACAAGGGATAAAGCCAACTCCAGAACGAACCGGCACGTCCGGCTCCCTTTGCGGGACCGGCCGTCGGGCTCTTCTTTCGGTTGGCGTCCATGATCGTCATGTCCCGGGAGTGAGTTGCGGCGCGCGAGGGCAGGTGCGGGCGGGAGGAATGTCGGGGCTGTTTCGGAGATGAGCAACGCCGTAACGGAAAAGCCGACGTGGGACGTCTGGTCGCGCGGCTCTGCGATCCGGCGGGCCGTCGCGATCGGGAACTGGCTCGCTTCGGTGGACGAGCCGCCGGAAGAGGCGGTGGCGGTGCTGCGGGAGGCGCTGGAGAACGAGGAGGCGCTGGTGCGGGACCACGCGGCGTGGGCGCTGGAGCGGGTCGTCGATTGAGCCGAAAACGCATGTGCGGTGTGCACCCCGAGTCTGGCCACGCCCCGCCGGTGCGGAGCGACCCGGTGCGCCAGGCTCCCGAAGCCCGGTCGCCCCCGTGCGGTCAATGTTCCGGACCTCAGGGCGATGAAGGTCTTCGATCGTCACGGCTTTGGGGTTCCTGCGATAGGATCCAGTCGGAGCTGTAATGGGAAAGGATGCCGGAATGGACCACCACGATGGTCTCGACAGGCTGGAAGCGACCGACCCCGGCTGGATCGCCTGCGCGGAGGGGCTGTCGTGAGCCGCGGTTTGTAGGCCCGGGAATCTCGCCCGGGCTCGGGACGCGGCATTCGCGGCCTCGAACCGAACGGTCGAGCGGGTGGATCAACCCGTCTCGGCCGCCGCCACCGGAATCGTAAAGGAGAAGGTCGTACCCCGCCCAACCTCGCTCTCCACCTCGATCGAGCCCGCGTGTGCCTCCACGATGCCGCGCGTGATGGCGAGGCCGAGCCCTGCCCCGCCTCGGCGGACTTCGCTGGATTGCCAGAATCGGTCGAAGAGGTGCGCGAGGTCAGGTGTCGCGATCCCCGGGCCGTCGTCGGAGACGGTGACTCGCGCTACCTGGCCTTCGCGCATCACCCCGATGGAGATGGTGCCGTCTTCGGGCGTGAACTTGACGGCATTGCCCACCAGGTTGGCGAGGACCTGCAGCAGCCTGGCCCGGTCGGCCTGCACGACCAGCCCCTCGCCTTCATCGAAATAGAACTCGTGCTGCGCCGCGGGGGTGCCCGCGCCGAACATGTCCCGGACCTCCTCGAGTACCGAGCCGATATCGACAGCCTCCAACTGTACCGAGAGCTTTCCCGCCTCGATGCTACTTACGTCCAGCAGGTCAGCGACCAGCCGGTTCATCCGGTCCGCTGAGCGGACGATGAGTTGCAGGCTGCGACGCCCTTGATCTTCGACCAGGCCCGCTTCTGCAATGAACTCCGCCGCCATCCTGATCGTAGCCACCGGATTGCGGAGGTCATGAGCGACGATACCCATGACTTCATCCCGCATCCGGATGGCGTCTCGCGCCTGCTGGTAGAGCTGAGCGTTGTCGATGGCGACGGCCGCGCGGCGACCGAGCTCCTCGGCAAGCGCCAGATCCTCAGAGCCGTAGGCCCGTCCGGACTCGGCTGAAATGAAGCTGATCGCCCCGAGCAGCCGCTCGCGCACAGCGAGCGGAACCGTCATGGATGAGCGAATGTCCGCACTTCGGAGCATTTTGAGGTGAGCGTCATCCTGCGCCATCTCCACCAGCATCTCGTCCGGGAAGTGCGGTAGCAGCTCCGATCGGCCGGTGCGCAGTACCTCGAAGGGAGAGCGAGGCAGTGCGTCGATGGACGAGTATTCTCCCAGCGCGGTCCGAGCCCGCTCGGCAGACTCGGCATCGACATGGGCGATCGTCGCTACCCGGACCCCCCGTGCCTCGTCCACCAGAAAGATTACACACCAGTCGGCGAGCGCTGGAATGAACAGCCCGAGGCCCTGGCGGATGGTTGCTTCGTAGTCGAGCGTAGACGCCAGGACCCGCCCGGCTTCGACGAGGAGGTCGGTCGCGGACCGCTTAGGGTGGGATTCTGAGCCGTCGTCGTGAGACGCCTGCATGCCTCCCGCGGAGGCGACCGGACGCTCTCCCAACTCCATCCCCCTCTTGCTGATTGACGTTCCGCCTCTGGCGGCCGGGGCCGTATAGCTTCTGCCTGCACAATGCGATGGCCGGACCGCCCCGGCAATGCTGCCAGCCCCCGCTCGCTCTACCTACTGCAGCCTCAGCTGTCTTCCCTCAGTCTCGTTGTGTCGTTGCCGAATCTCGGCCCCACCCAACCCGAGCCCGAACCGTTCATGGACGCACCAGGACCGGTGCAGCCCCAGAACACGGCGAGTCGCGCCCCCTCGGCCACGGCTGCGGATTCCGTGGGCGCGGCAATGGCGTGAGGCGGCGATTCGTAGGCCTCGGTCGCCGCGCTCGACCGCGCCGGTGTGACGCTGCTGGCGGCCAGCGGCCCGCCGACGGGGAACGTCGTGCACGGCGTCGGCCTGCTGCAGGAGTTCGAACTGCTGATCCAGGCCGGGCTGACCCCTGCCGAGGCGCTGAGTTCCGCGATGCGCTGGAGGATCCGGA
Source organism: uncultured Gemmatimonadales bacterium (assembly GCA_963783305.1). Classification (GTDB taxonomy): domain Bacteria; phylum Gemmatimonadota; class Gemmatimonadetes; order Longimicrobiales; family RSA9; genus JAWVYT01. The sequence continues at coordinate 449,089 of CAWAMW010000002.1, forward strand.
GCCGCTGGTGCGGGAGCACGCGGAGTGGGCTCTGGGGGAAGCTGGAGCAAGCCTCGAGTAGTCGCTTTATGGCCTCTCGGTGCTCTCGCCGGCCCGCCCGCCCCACCCATCGAGCCGCGCGGCCTCCGCCTCGCCCCGGCTCGCGCATCCGCTACACCATGGACGCGACGATCTGCGACCGGTAGTGCCCCGGCTCAACGGCGGCCACCGCCACCCCGAACCCACTCAGTTCCGCCGCCAGGCCATCCGTGTACGTTTCGAGGCCGTGCTTGCTCATGCTGTACGCCCGCCGAGCGGCCCGGTCACGATGCCGGCGATCGACGTCACGTTCAGGACCCCGACCCCGGCTGTCCAGGAGCAGGTCGGCGAACCCCTTCGTGACCCGGTACGGCCCCATGAGGTACACGTCGAGCTGGTAGTCCACGACCTCTTCCGGCATTTCGATCAGCTGCTCCATGGTGGAGATTCCGGCGTTGTTGGTCAGGCCGTAGAGGCCCCTGCCCTGCTCCTCCACGAAGGCGACGGCCGCGTCGATGTCGCCCAGGACGGTCACGTCCAGCCGGACCGCCGGCACGTTCGGCATGGCGTCCATCCGCGCCATCTCCTCAGGCGTGCGAGCGCCCGCGTACACGTGAAAGCCGCTCCGGGAGAGGATCTCGGTCATCTTCAGGCCGATGCCGGACGTGGAGCCCGTGACCAGGACCGCCCGCTCAGCGCCTCAGGGTCGGCCATCGCCACCGGCTCACCAACTTCGTCGAGCGCCGCTTCTACCGGAACGGGTATAGGGAGAGCCCGATATGGAGGCGGACGCCGGCCAGGCCAATGTCCACGTCGACGGTGCTACCGGCGACCTCGCGCTCCATCAGGCTTCCGGCCGTGAACGACGCAGCACCTTCCACCGCGATGCTCGGGGCGAGGAAGTACAGCATACCGCCCCCCAGCGAAGCACTGATTCCGCCATAGGTGACCTCGTCCTTATTGAGATCGTCGAACCAGAGTCCGACAATGTTCGCCTCGGCCTCGAGAAACGGCACCCAACGGCTCTCCCGGCGGAAGTGGAACCTGCCACCCGCGTCGATGAGCAGGAGCCCGTAGCTCTCGCCGGTGGGCAGGCTCTCGAAGCCGTCGCCTTCCGATATGGACGCGCCCCCCACGCCAATGTAGGCCGTGAACCGCTCCGAGAACCCGTAGCCGGCGCGCACGCCGAATCCTTCACCCGTGCCATCGCCGCCGCCCTTGTACGCAATGCCGTAGCCGCCCGTTCGTGCGCTCAGATACACGCCCTCCGTGTTGGATGCGTCCGAAACGGCCTGGGCACCGACGGCCGTCGGCAGGGAGAGCATGGTCAGCAGGATCGCCAGTCGGGCCGTCCAACTCGTTCGTGTTCTCATTGTGCAGATCTCCTTTGGTTGAGTTCGAGGGAAATCTGCGTCGATCCTGCACCGGCCGGATGGGCCCGGAGGTGTATTCGGGGGTGTAAATCGAGTGTGCAGCCTCGCCCTCTCAGAGCAGGCGGAGCGCGTTGGCCTTCGCCACCGCCTCCGTCCGGTGCGTGGCGCCGAGCTTGGCGTAGATGTTGGCGACGTGTCGCTTCACGGTGGACGTGCTGATGAAGAGCTGGTCCGCTATCTCCCTGTTCTTGAGGCCGGCCGCGACGAGGCGCATGACCTCCACCTCCCGAGGAGTGAGCGGGCTTTCGAGCTGCTGTGCCAGACGGGGGGTGTTCTCCGACCCGACCACGGCCGAGTGCAGTCGCCGGGCGATCGCGCGGCGGGCTCCTCGAGCGACGACCTCACGCAGCCACGGCCTCAGCGGGGAACCGTCGCGCATGAACACGCCGTGGAAGCGTTCGGCCGCGCCAAGCTCCAGCGCCCGGTCCAGGCAGGCGCTGGCGGCCCCGTCGTCCTGGTGGAACGCGTGAAATCGGGTCTGGAGGATCAGGATCTCGATCTGACTGCCGACGCGGTCGCCCGACTCGGCGGCTTCGAGCAGCCGGTCGAGCAGCCGGGCGATCTGGTCACCGGGCACCTCGCCGCGCTCGAGGCGAGCCAGCCAGAGTCGCGCCAGCGTGATGAGCTCGTACTCGCGGAGGAACTCCGCGTCGTCCTGCAGCGAAAGCCCGTGCTCTTCCGCCCACGCCTCCACCTCTTCGAGACGGCCGAGGCCGATCAGGATCCGCGCCCGGCGTGCAGGCACGGGCACGGTCTCGGGAATCTGGGTGTGCTGGTAGCGACGATCCGCCTTCGCGAGCCACTCGAGCGCGCTTTCGGGATCGCCGCGCGCTTCAGCGAGGGCGGCCATGGCCATGCACCAGCGGTAGGATCGTTCCTCTTCCGGCGCTTCGGAACAGGCCAGCAACTGGGCCTCGGCGTCCTCCTCCTCCCCTCGCTCCAGCAGGACCTCGGCGAGTCCGCAGCGAGCTTCCATCATCCTCGACGGGCTCTCGTGCTCGAATCCGAGGGCGTGCTCGTAGCGGGCCGCCGCTTCGGACAACCTTCCCTGGGCGTACAGGATCTCCGCGATCGCGTACGTCGCTCTGTGCTGGTACGGTATGTTGCCGGCCAGGCGGTAGCTGTGGAGGGCCTCGTCGAACGACCGGCGAGCGTCGGCCAACTCTCCCCGTGACCACTGGGCGAGCCCGAGGATCACGGCAGGGATCCCGTGGAAGAACGGGTCGTCTTTCGGAAGCAGGTCGAGAGCCCGGCGCGCATGCCGTTCGGTCGCTTCCCTGTCGCCCCTCGCCTGTGCGACATAGGCGCGGGCGGCGGCGAGGGTGCCGGCCAGCGACCGGAACTGCTCGGCGTCGGCCACGATCATCCCATTCGTTTCCGCAGGGTCCAGCCAGCGTTCGGCGGAGTCAAGGTAGGGCTCACCCTCGTTGAACCGGCCGGCGTCCAGGAGTGCCCAGCCGTAGCCGAGACTCAGGACCGGCCTGTGCGGGAGCACGTCCGGGGGAAGAGCTTCGGCCCACCCGAGCCACGTCCCGGGCTGGAACCGCCGATCCATGACCCTCCACGCCCGCTCGACCGTATCCGCCGCCCGATCGACATCGCCGGATTGCAGGGCGTGGCGAACGGATTCCGGGATGAACCCGTTCGCCTCGTACCATCCGCTCGCGTGCACGTGCAGGTCCTGAACGAGAGCTGGATCATCGCGGATCAACCGCGCGCGTAACACGTCCGCGAACAGGTGGTGGTAGCGGTACCACTCGCGCCGCTCGTCCAGCCGGACGATGAACAGGTGCCCCCGCTCCAGCTCTTCCAGGACCGCGGCACTCCGGCGCCCGCCCGTTACCGCGTCGCACAAAGGGCCGCACATCCGCTCCAGTATGGACGTGCGCAGCAGGAAGTCCTGGACCTCCTGCGTCTGTCGGTGGAGCACTTCCTCGACCAGGACATCGGCAATGTGGCGGTGGTCTCCCGAGAAGGAGCCGACGAAGCTGCCCATGTCCTCCCGTCCCCGCATGGAGAGCGCCGCGAGCTGCAGCCCGGCGATCCAGCCCTCCGTCCGCCGCTCGAGGGCGTCGACGGCATCGGCAGGGACATCCAGCCTCATCAAGTCGTTGAGGAAGGCCGCGGCTTCGGTTGCGGTGAAGCGAAGGTCGGCGGGAGTGACCTCCACCAGTCGACGCTGCCCGCGGAGTCGGCCCAGCGGGAACGGTGGCTCCGAGCGGGACGCGATCACGAGGTGGACCTGGGGCGGGACGTTGTCCACGAAGAAGGCCATGCCGTCATGGATTCGCCGATCCTCAATGACGTGGTAGTCATCGAGGAGGATTGTGACGTCGTCGCCGAGCGTGGCCAGCTCGTTGATCAGCGCCGTCAGAATGGTCTGGAGCGGAGGAGGCTCCGGAGCGAACAGCATGGCGAGTGGCCGATCGCCGACGTTCGGATCCAACCGTTGCAGGGCCGTGAAGAAGTAGGCCCAGAAGATCGTCGGGTCGTTGTCAGCCCGGTCGAGCGAGACCCAGCCGGCGGGGCCGTCGCGCTGCGACAGCCATTCGGTCAGCAGCGTGGTCTTGCCGAACCCCGTCGGCGCCGTCACCAGCGTCAGTGGCTGACGAGCTCCTTCGTCCAGTCGGGCGATGAGCCGTGAGCGCATGAGGTGCGCGGAGTCCTGTGTCGGGGCGAAGAGCTTCGTCGAGAGAAGCTGGGCCCTCTCTGCGGCCGCGGTCGTGGGCATCAGCGTGGGCGGGTTCAGGCGTGGCCGAGCAATGAACTGAAGGACTTCCGGACCTTACGAGTGGACGACGGTTGCAGCAAGCCGAGCCCGGATTGATCGGGCGCGGTTGCCTCACCCGCCGGTGCGGAGAGCTCATCCCGGACCCCTGAGGGCCTGCTGACGGCGACCTTGCGGCCGGCGCACCGGGGGCGAGGCAGGCTTCAGCCCGTGCGCCGGATTCGCCCAGGCGAGCACCGCCGCCATCCCGGCAGCCAGTACCAGCAGCCAGATCTTCGGGTTCACCGTCATGAAGTTCAGGAACAAGCCGGCATGGCTTAGCAGATACACGCCGATCAGGGCCAGCCCCCAGCGCCTGCGCCAGAGCTGGGCCACGGCGCCCACGCTGATCGTAGCGCCCATGAACAGGATGAAGACGAAATAGGAGAGGGGGGTGAAGCCGAGGATATTGGTGTCGCGCTCGGCGATGAATCGCTGCGTTTCGGCCAGCGCGAGGGCTGCCTCCCCCTCGACGACCCACCAGCCGGAGGCCTGTCCGATCATCAGCGCGCTCACGCCTGCCCGGATCAGGCCCGAGGCGAAAAAGAGCAGACAAATGACGATGGCGAGCTTGCGTCTCATGAGGCGCCGTGCCAGGTAGAGGGATGCGAGCCAGAGTGGCGTGGTCGGGATCTCGGGGCGGGAGGACTGGACCCTGGGCACCGTACGCGGCACCGGCCCCTCCGTCAACCTCCGGACCTCGCCGCATCACGCCTGGTGATCTGCCGCCGGGCGACGTGACGAACACACTCGGCACCGGGCGGTAACAGCTAACGTAAGTGTCAACTGAAATATGGGCGTGGACCAATGCTGCAGCCTGTTCGAGGTGGAGCTCATGGTCGAGCTCGAGGCCACCGCAGTAGCGTAGGTCACGCGCTCTCGCTCCTGCGGCAGGGAGGTCTCGGTTCGCGCAGGCACGGTGGAGATGAAGGATGAGTGGATTTCTCGCGGTGACACCCAATTCGTCTGCCCCTGGAACCGCGAGCGGTGGCCATGGGCAACTGGGTGGCGGCCGTGGCGGTGCTGAGGGACGCGCTGGAGGACGAGAGCGAGCTGGTGGGGGAGCGTGCGGCGTGGGCGTTGACGGTTGTGTCCTCAGGCTCCCTCGTGACATCGGTGGCACGAGCGGAAGGCGGATCACCGGTGTGGCGGCCGAGGAGGAGGTGCCGATCCTGTCGGGCACCAACACGCCCAACACCTGATTCTTCCCCGACTTCGGGCTGCACGACGAGATCGAGCTGCTGGTGGAGACGGGGCTCACACCGCTGCGGGCGCTTAGAGGTGGCCGACTGCTGACGCGGGCCGGATTAGACCGGCTCCTCGAGGGCGTCGAGCGGGGTTTCGCAGCTGGAGGGCCGGGTCGCCAGCGACGGCTCGGGGCACTGCGCGGGATCTACGGACGGCCGTGGGGTCCGGTCGTGCCGGAAGGCCAGTCGAGGAGCACCAGCTCGACGCGCCGGTTCCGGGCCCGTCCCGCCGCCGTGTCGTTGTCGGCCAGCGGCGCGCTCTCCCCGCTCCCGACAGCGGTGAGCCGTGACGGCGCCAGCCCCGTGCGAATCAGCGCGGACCGGACCGCCTCGGCCCGCCGCAGGGAAAGATCCATGTTCACGGCGGTGGGGCCGGTGGCGTCCGTATGCCCTTCCATCAGGAGCTCGGACTCGGGCCCGGTCCGAAGCAGCGTGCCGATCCGTTCCACCGCGGCGAGCGCACTGCCACCCAGCGTGGCGGAACCCACGGCGAACATGCCGCCTCCGAGTATGACTTCGAGGCCCCGATCGGAGCTTCGCACCGCCAGCACGTCAGGGAGGCTGCCGACCAGCTCCTCGAGGTCGCGCCGCACGTCCGCGTACTCCCGCTGGCGCGCGGCCGCCGCCCCCCGCTCATCCGCTTCGCGGGACACCGCCCGCTCCAGCGATGTCAGGCGGGAGAGCAGCTCCGCCCGGGTCCGCGCCGCCGCAGAGTCAACCGGAGCTTCCGCGACGACGGCCGCGCCCCCGGCGCCCCTGGTGGAGTCGACGGCCGCGGAGTCGGCGACCATCGCGTCGCGGGCGGTGTCCGGCGGGGGCGGAGCGAGCTCCGCCACCGCGGCCGTGGGAATGCCCGTCCCGGCGGGCCGCCGCGTTGCCAGGGGCAGCCTGATTCCACCCTCGAGCGCCCACCGGGACCGCGATCCGGCCATCAGGCGGCTCAGGGCCGCCGTGACCAGGAACCGGCTGCCCGGGCGCTGCCAGCCGACGTGGACGCCCACGTCGGCCCCCAGACGGAATCCCTCGTAGATCCGGTCCATGAGCTCTTCGTCCTGGTCGGTGTCGCCGCTCACCGAGCCGCCGACGGCGGTCACCGCCAAGGACAGCGAAGGCAGGAAGTCGTCGAACCGCGGACCATCGACGTAGGCCCCGACGCTGGCACCCACGTTTCGCACCGTGCCGAACACGGACGACTCGGCGAGGGTGGTGCGCACCCCGGACCGGCTGGCCTCGATCCCCAGGAAGGGGCGCACCATGGCCGGACCGGGGCTGCGGAACGAGAGGTCGATGGCGGCGCCCACGCCGAGGCGCCCATCCCGGATGGTGGCGGGCCCGACCCGACCCTCCACCGCCTGGATGAGCGACGAGCGGGGCGGAATCGCCGTCGTCGTGGCCCGGTCCGGGCCCGACACGGCGGACGGAGTCACCACGGTCACCGGCGTACGGAGCGACGGCTCCCGGGCCACGTCCTCGCGGACGATCCGGGTCAGCTCCCGGACTTGTTCCTGGAGGGCCACCAGCCTCTCATTCTCGCCCGTCGGGGCGGGCGCGGCGGGCTGGGCCCTCACCGGCGGCTGAGCCGCGGCCGCGACCGCCGTGTCCATGCGCGCCGCCCACCGCGCGAGCTCGGCGCGAATGAGCGCAGCGATGGCGGCGGAATCGGGCACCACCGGGGCGGGCGTAGCCGCAACCGCCGCGGCCGCCGGAGTCTGCGGCTCGGGCACCGCGCGGCCCGCCCGCTCGGGCGGGGGCCCGTACCGTACGTACAGCTCCCCCACGGCCGGGACCGGGAGTGTGACGACCCGGTCGGACTGGTAGCTCTCCACCTTGCCCGGCACGGCCGTATCGGGCGCCGCCGCGGCCGGGACAGGGACGGCCGTATCGGGCGCCGCCGCGACCGCGACAGGGACGGCCGGCCCCGCGGCCGCGGCAGGGACGTCCGGCCCGGCGGCAGCGGTGTCGGCCGCCACGGCCGGCGGGGCCGCCACCGGCTCCACGACCTCGGCCTGCGCCCCCTCCTCCCGGGACGGCTCTCGCGCCGCCACCGTAACGGGCGTCCGCCCGCCTCGTTGTTTGAACAGGAGGAACGAGACCCCGACGTCCAGCGACAGGTTGTGGCGCAGGTCCGAGGCCTTCGACGCATCCGCGAGGTCGCCCAGCGTTGTGACATGGTCGCGGAACGTGGCGAGGACGCGCATCCGGTCCCATATCGGGAATCCGACGCCGGCGCCCAGGATGACCGCGTTCTGGTCCGGGACCGCCAGGCCGGAGTCGTTGACCATGGCATCGTCGAAGAGGGTCTGGCCGTACCCCACGAGCAGGAACGGCGAGAGGCCGGTCACGCGCCCCAGGTCGAACTGCGCCTCTCCGGCCCAGCCCCACACGTCCTCGAAGGCGTCGAACCCGTCCTGGACTCCGTGCCAGTAACTGCCACGCAGCCCGAAGTAGGAGCCCAGGTCCACGCCGGCGCGGGCGCCGATCCGGGCCTGGTCGTCCAGCGCCAGCGCGTCGTCGAAGCGGATCAGGCCGCCGAAGACCTCCACCGGCACCAGGAGTCCGTCGGTGCCGCCATGGCGAACTTCCTCCACGCTCCGATCCACGACGTCGGCCCGCGGGCTCGGCCGTCCTCCGACCCTGAGCCCCACCTGGAGCGTGGCCATCAGGTTCCCCCGCAGGTCCTCGGCGGCCGGATCGGCCGGCGACGCCCCGTCCGGGGTCAGCAGCGAGCGATCCATCCGGAGCAGGACGTCATGGACCAGGAGGCTCCCCTCCACGCGACGATTCAGGCGGAGCCCCAGCCCCCCACCCCACGCGGCGAAGACGTGGTCCGTCCGGTCACGGCCGTCGGGGCGGAAGCGCACCACGCCACCGCCCCCCGCCAGGATCGGGGCCAGCGGGGCGGAGCCGAGCCGCAGAAGGACGTCCAGCGACGCGAACGTCGCGTCGACCTGGTTCTCGCCTCCGGCGTAGTCGATCTCGCCGAAGCGGGTGTCGACCAATGGCGCGTGCTGCAATCCTGCCTGGAGACGCACGTAGCGTCCGAACCCCAGCGTCCCGAGGGCGCCGTAGAGCGGCCCGTCCTCGAGCCCCAGGTCGCTGTTCCACCAGAGGTACGAGCCGGCCGGCGCCAGCCCGAGCTCCAACCCCTGGCCACCGACGGGGGCCGCTCCCGCCAGCAGGGCCGCAATCGCCGTGAGATACCCTGCAGCCCGGAGCCGGGCCCAGCGATCGATGATGGACATGGGGAGGCCTGTGCCTTTCTCAGGGAGCCGGGTCGAAGATCACGAGCAGCTGGCCCGGTACGGGATCCAGCAGCTGCTCCGTCTGCCACTCCGGGACCAGCGCGAGCAGGGCCGACCGGGACACCGTCGTGGAGTCGTCCAGGACCAGCGACCCGCCCGCGGAGACCTCGTAGGTGGAGCGCCGCGGGAGGACCAGTGCGCCGTAGGCGCTGCCGCTCTCGAACGAGATGGCGACGCCCGCGGGCGTGGTTCGGAACGAGCCATCCACCAGCCGAAGCAGACGCGAGGAGGGGTCCTCGAAAAAGAGCTGGAGCGTGCCGTCGGGAAGGAGGTTCAGCGAAGCGTCCGGCTTGTCCAGGTCCACCAGCCGCTGGTGGATATCGGCGGCGGGGAGTATGCCCAGCGGATCGAAGGACAGCTGCGTGAGCCGGTAGGTCCCCACCACGTCCTCGCGCGGGATGTTCGGCTCGACGGGCCCATCGTCCCCACAGGCCCCGAGGAAAAGGGCCGACACGGCCAGGGCAGCGACCCCGCGAATCCGTTTCAACGCGACCTCCTCGTTTGATGACACCCGTCGCGACCGGACGGCTCTGCGGTGATCGCCGACGACCTCACTCCGTCTGCAATATACCCTGTGCCTCCCGGGAGGAGGCATGTCATGTATGCGCCAGTGGGGCGCCCCCTCCTGCTTACGGAAGTGGGCAACAAAGTGGGCACCGACCTGGTTGCGCGCCCACCCGCCCCGATACACGTTGGGCCGGGTTGCCGCGGACGGACCGTCCCGGGGACCGACTTCCAGCGCCCACCGGTGAGGGGCACCCCGTGAGCACCTTCGAGTACCTGTCCGTTCTGTTCTCCGTGGTGGTGGGCCTCGCCGTGGCCCAGACCCTTCAAGGGCTGCTGCGCGTGGTACGGCACTGGCGCACCGTCCGGATCTACTGGCCGGCCCTGATCTGGACTGCGGCCATCATGCAGTGGACCATCGTCTTCTGGTGGTTCTCGGGGTCCGGGCTGGGCGGGCTCTCCGAATGGCAGCTGCCGGGCCTTCTGTTCGTCCTTGCCTACGGGTCGGCGCTGTTCTTCCTCCTGGGGCTCCTCTATCCGGACGACATGGGAGCGACCTTCGACATGCGGGGTCATTTCTGGGAGATTCGCTCCTGGTTCTTCGGTATCTTCCTGGGGCTGGGCCTTCTGGAGCTGGCCGACACCTACCTCAAGGTCCTGCAGGGAACGTCGGCTCTGCGGGATACCGGAGCGGCCGCGTACCTGGGTTTCATGGCCGTGTGGATCGGGGGCGCCGCCGTGTGCCTGCGCTCCCGGGACGGGCGGCTGGTGTCCGCCATCGGCATCCTGTTCCTCCTGGCCAGCCTCTACGTGGCGTACCGATACGGCTGGGCCATGGGAGCGGATCTGAATCTCACCTAGACAGGGTGTGGTTCAGGCGTCGTGCGCGCTGAAGATGGGCGCCGTTGCCATACCGCGACCATATATGCCGAGTCGGCGGTGGAGACGTAGCGGCCCGACCGTGCACCGTTCGGCAGCCAGGGGGCTAGACCAACCCATCCGGCCGCTCCGGCTGCTCCACGTCCAGCAGGGGGTCCTCGACGAAATAGCCGCCCGCCTCCCGGGTCGCGGCCGCCACGGCCCGACGACGGTCGTCCACCGCCTCCCCCCCGGCGCCGAGGCCTTCCCGCCCTCGACGGAATCGGCGGCCGGCCTCGACGCAGAACAGATCGCAGAGCGCGATCTCCCGTCGGGACGCCGCCTCCCCGTTCTCCTCGATCAGACGCTGTGTCCGCGCAATGGTGCACGCCGTGGCGTAGAGCTCGATCCCCATCCACGCCAGCCGCTCCAGCACGAGCTGTCGCTCGAGGATCTCCCGCCGATGCTCCATCACCGCCCGCTCCGCCGCCTGCGCCAGCTCCGCCACGTGCTTCTCGAAGTAGCGGACGTGATCCTCGATCGACGCGTGGACGTCCGTCGGGAGGCGATCCTTCGCACCCACCGCCGTGCGCACGCGCCCGGCCGCCCAACCCGTGATGAGGCCCATGTTCCGGAGCGGCGCCCTGAGCGCCGAGCCCAGGGCCTGGAGACGCTCCCCGGAATCTCGCACGCCGTTCAGCGCAATGAACAGGAGCAGTACCTCGTTGCCACCCTCGAAGATACGGTTGATTCGCGCGTCCCGGAGCCAGCGCTCGTACGGGTACGGCGGCCACTTCTTCGACCCGCCCCGGACGTAGCCCCGCCCACCCGCGAGCTGGACCATGTCATCGGCCGTCTTCCAGAGCAGCTCGCTGGCGAACACCTTGGCGGCCGCCGCCTCCAGCGATACGTCCGCGTCGGTCTCGTCCATGGCGGTCGCCAGGTGCCCCACCATGGCGTCCGCCGCGTAGGCCCGGGAGGCCGCTTCCGCGATCTTGCGCTGCGTGATCTCGAAGTCCGCAAGCGGCCGCTCGAACTGCACTCGGTGCTCGCCGTAGCGGACCAGTTCCCCGGTCAGCCGCCGCGTCCCCGCAACGCACCCCGAGGCCAGTGACAGCCGGCCCCCGTTCAGGACGTTTACCGCCACGGTGAACCCCTTGCCGGGCTGACCCAGCAGGTGGTCGTCGGGGACCCTCAGGTCGTCGTACAGCAGGCGCGCCTGCGACGACCCGCGGATCCCCATCTTCCGCTCCGTGTCCTCAACCACGAAGCCCGGCATGTCCGGCCGCACCAGGAACGCGCTGATCCGGCGCTTCCCCGCCGGTGTGGTGGTCTGGGCGAACGTCGTCAACACGCCCGCCATGTGACCCAGGCCGATCCAGATCTTCCGGCCGTTCAGCACCCAGCCGCCATCCCGGCCCCGGACCGCCGTCGTCGTGAGGCTGCGCACATCGCTGCCGGTGGCCGGTTCGGTCAGGGCATAGGCGGCGTACATCTCGCCCGTGGCCAGCTCCGGCAGGTAGCGGGATCTCTGCTCCTCGTTCCCGTACAGCACGATGGCCTTGCTGCCGAGTCCGCAGTGCACGCCCACGATGACCCCCAGCGACGCGTCCAGCGCCGCGACTTCACCGAACACCCGGGCGTACCCGCTGTGGGACAGGCCGAGGCCGCCATACTCCCGGGGGATGGTGAGGCCGAACAGTCCCGCCTCCCCGAAGGCCGCCAGAACTTCGTCCGACACGGACTCTTCCGCGTCGAACCGGGGCGGATCGATGATGCCGTCGTGCCGCAGCTCACGGAGCCGCCGGACCAGACGCTCCACCGTCCGGGCTTCGTCGGGGTTGCGCTCACTCAGCGGGGCGGGGAACGGGAAGAGCACCGGCGCCTCGATTTCGCCGTTGAACAGCTCCCGCAGAAAGGACGGTCTACGCTGCTGCATGGTCTCGGTGGCTCAGGGGGGGCTCGTCCGGACGCACCAGTATAGCGCATTCTCAGGTCAGTGGCCCGCGCCCTGAGCCACCCTGCAGCCTGGCAGTGAACACCGAGCTCACTCGGGCGCGTGAGGGCCGGTGTCGGGTCTATCGGCGACGTCGTCCAGCCCTCCCTGGAGGAAGAGCGCCAACGGAACCCGCCAGTGGCCATCGGAGTTGCAGCGCTCTGGCTCCTGGACCGTCCCCGGGATCCGGCTACCGCTCGACCACCACGATGGGCCGGCTGGTGACCACGGGCTCCCGCCCGATCGTTCCGAGGCGCAGGTGGAGCGTGTACTGGCCCGGCTCGAGATCCGGCAGCTCGAGCGCCATCGCCCGGAAGGCCGAGCCCACCTGGTCGGGGGCGGTATCGCTGAACGAGACCTCCACGGGGCGGTCCGGCTCCAGGATCCCCAGGAACTCGCCGACGCGGGCGAGGAAGCCCGGTCGGCCGCGAGTGAAGCCGAGGGTCACCTGGACCGGCTCGCGGACCCCGAGCCCGTAGGCCTCCCAGACGACCACGAACCGCTCGGCGGCGCCAACCTCGATGCCCGGACGGACGTGTGGAATGGCCTCCTCCAGGCTCTCGGGGAACGGGGCACCAGGGGCGAGGATCAGGAGATCGGAGACATCGACGGCGCCCGGCTCGAGCGGGTCCTGGCGCACGCCCTGCCGGGCCCTCCACGCGCGCTGGCCGGCGCGGTCCAGCACCTCCAGGCCGCTCACGTAGCGCCCCGGCGCGGCCCGCAGCGTGAGCACGCCGTCCACTGCGTCGCTGCGAGCGGCCGTCATGGGGCCGCCGCCCACGGGCACCAGGAACAGCCCCGACTCGACGGCCCCGGCGAAGGCGCGGGTGTCTGGCCCGCCGTCGGGCGCGTCCTGCCCGGCGGGCGGACCCGGTCGGTACGCGCCCACCACGAGCATGGCGTCGCCGCGCCGGAATCGACCCACCTGCGTCTCCAGCGCCCGCATGTCGGGCGCGTACGGCGGGGCGTACCACGTCCTGGCCTCCCGCGGGGCGCTGATCCAGCTTTCCGGCGGGATATCGGCCGGCGACTCCAGGAAGGCCTCGGGGAAGAGGTACCCCCGGCTCCCGGGGTGGTGGTGGCCGCGCAGCGTGCGCGTGTCCGCTGGCAGACGCCCGCTGCCGAGTTGCGGGCGGACCGGCGAGCTCGTCTTGCTCCAGCCGATGATCCGGCCGTAGCGGACCAGCGTCTCCTCGAGGTCTACCTCCCAATCCAGCCCCTGCGGGTGCTCGGCGTCCTGGTGGTTCCGGGCCTCCACGAGCCGGGCGAAGTGGTCGGTGAGACGGTCGTTGCCACGGACCAGGAACAGCGGGTCGGAGAGCCGCCAGAACAGTTCCGTGACCCGTTCCCGGGACGCGGGCTCCAGCGCCTGGAGCGTGGCTGCGGCCTCATCCGACAGCACGTACCGGAGCCCGGTCCACCGCTGCCGCTCGGCCTCGGGCATAAGGTCCAGGCTCTGGCGGAACGCCGACTCTGCCCCGACGAAATCGCCGCGCACGTGGAGCGAATACCCCAGCAGCGCCACGCACCACCACGTCGCCTCGATGCCGCACACAGACGCGACCTGCTCCGCCGCGTCGTGCTCCCCCGCCTCCACCATGTAGTGGACCAGCTGCCCCACGACCCAGGGGTCGGCGACCTGATGGCGTACCCGCAGCAGTCGCCCGATCAGGCTTCTCCGCGCCTTCTCGATCTCGGCCGGCTCCGCCGGGAACTCGGTCTCCCCTTCCCCACCGAACCAGATGCAGATCCGACCGATGAGCTGGTCGCACACCCCGCCCCCTGGATCCCGCTCGACCGGGGTCCGGTGCTGCCGCAGGTGCTCGAAGTCGACCTGCGCCTGCCGCGCCTCCGCGACCAGCGCCGCGGAGTCGGCCGGCGCTGCGGACTGTCCGGACAGAGCCGCGGGGGCCAGCAGGCCGGCGGGGGCCAGCAGGAGGGAGAGGCACAGCAGCGCACCGGCCGAAGGAAGGCGACGGACACGGTGGACAGGGTGGACAGGGTGGGCAGCGTGGAGAGGGTGGAGAGGGTGGACTCGCATGGGCGCTCCGGCGGCGGGCGTGGAGACCCGGGCGACGCCGCGTCGTCGGTCCGGGCAGGCTCGGGCAGGCTCGAGCCTGCCCTGATGACGTACACGCGACCCCACCGCCGGGGTTCCTCGCCGCCCAGGCGCTCGGCGAACGAACCGGGTGGCCTACCGTGGCCGATTGTCAAGATACCTTGACACACTCACTCCGGCGCCTTACCTATCGATGTCAAGACTTCTTTACAGGAACGGAGCGGTTGGCCATGGTGGACACGGAACGAGGATCGAGGCGGGCCTGGTGGTGGAACGACATGACGGCGACGGACTGGCGCAACCTGCGGCGGTTCCTGGTGGCGGTGGCCGCGTGGGCGGTGAGCTTCGTGGGTGGGGAGTACCTGCTGCGGGGAGGTGTCGTGAGCGGCGCGGTCGTTTCGTGGGTGGTGGCGGCGCTCCCGGGCGTCCTCGGGATCCTGGCGATCGTGGCCTACGCCCGGTACCTGCGGCAGACGGACGAGCTGCAGCGACAGACCCACCTGAGTGCGCTGGCTCTGGGATTCGGAGGTGGCTGGCTCGCCGTCGCCGGGTACCGGCTGTTCGAGTTTCTGGGTGCGCCGGTGATGGATCGGGGCGGCGTCATGGTGGTGATGGCGGTGGTGTTCACGGCGGGGCTGCTGCTCGCGAGAAGGCGGTACGTGTGAGGAACCGGGTGCGCGAGCTGCGCTCGGCGAGTGACTGGACGCAGGCGGAGCTCGCGCGGAGGCTCGAAGTGTCGCGGCAGAACATCAACGCGATCGAGAACGGGAAATGGGATCCGAGCCTGTCGTTGGCCTTCCGGATCGCCGGCCTCTTCGCCCTGCGCGTAGAGGACATCTTTGAACCCGACGAGGAATAATGATCATGACGACGACGAACCGTATCCGAGCCTGTTTCGTGACAGCGCTCATCCTGGGCTCTGCCATGGTGGCGGCTCTTCCAAGCGATGGGGTCGCGGCGGTCCAGGAGCCCGGGCCGGGGGCCCGAAGCGACGGCCCCTGGGTCGGCGCCTGGGAGGGCGCACTCGACGTGGGCGGGCAGGAGCTCAGGATCGTGATCCACGTGAGGGCGTCGGGCGGCGGGGGTCTCGAGGCGAGCATGGACAGCCCGGACCAGGGTGCGACGGGCATCCCGGTAGCATCGGTGGCCACGGCCGGTGATTCGATCCGGCTGGACCTGTCCGGGATCGGCGCCTCGTACACGGGCCGGCTGCTGGCCGACGGGTCGAAGATAGAGGGCGAATGGCGGCAGGGCGGCGCGGCCCTGCCGCTGGTCCTCGAGCGAGGCGACGGGACGGTCGAGCCCCGCCGGCGTCCCCAGGAGCCCGAGGCCCCGTACCCCTACGGCGAGGAGACGGTGACGATCGACGTCGCGGGCGCTACGCTGGAGGGCACGCTGACGCTCCCGCCCGGCGACGGTCCCGTGCCGGCGGTCGTGCTGGTGTCGGGCTCCGGGGCCCAGGACCGGGACGAGTTCCTGGCGGGACACCGGCCGTTCCTGGTCCTGGCCGATCGTCTGACGCGGAGCGGCATAGCGGTGCTCCGCATGGACGACCGTGGCGTCGGCGGCTCGACCGGGTCGACCTTCACGGGCACGATCGGCGAACGCGCCGACGACGTGCTCGCCATGGTGCGGTTCCTCGCCGGCCGCCCCGACATCGACGCGGCGCGCATCGGGCTCCTCGGCCACAGCGAAGGCGGCTGGGTCGTTCCGGTGGCCGCGGTTGAGGCGGGTTCCGAGATTTCGTTTCTGGTGCTGATGGCCGGCCCCGCGCAGAGCCCCCGCGAGCTTATCCTGTCGCAGCAGCGCGTCATCCTGGGCGCGGGCGGTGCCACAGAGGAAACGATCCTCGCGGTCCAGGCGCTCAACGAGGCGGTGTTCCGGGTTCTCCTCGACACGCCGGACGACGTGGAGGCCGCCGCGCGTATCCAGGGGCTGGAGGCGAAGCTGCTGCGCGAGCTGCCGGAGGACCGGGCCCGCGCCCTCGAAGCGTACCTGGCCAGCCAGCCGGAGGCGGCCCGGGCGCAGCAGCGCCAGGTCTCCACGACCCCCTGGTTTCGCGACCTCGTCGCCTTCGACCCCGATCCGTGGCTGCGGGACGTACGTCAGCCCGTGATCGCGCTCTTCGGCGAGCGAGACGTGCAGGTTCCGCCCGCTGAGAACGCGGCGCCCATGGCCCGGATCCTCGACGTCGACCATCGCTCGGATCGCACAGTGACGGTGCTGCCCGGACTGAACCACCTGTTGCAGCCGAGCGAGACCGGCCTGCCGTCGGAGTACGGGCGGATCGAGACGACGATCGCGCCAGCGGCGCTCGAGCTGATCCGCGCGTGGATCGTGGACACCACCGGCGCTCTGGCGCCATGACCCTCCGGGGTGGCCCTGCTCGGGTCGCTGCTCGAGCGGGCCGTCGGCTCACACGCCCGCCGGCACGCCCAGGACCGGCGGAGGCCTTCTTCTCCGGAGCCGCGACCTGCTTCCCGGATCTCGGGCTCACCCTGGTGATCACGGCCGAGAACTTTGGCCGGGGCGATGCCCACGACCTCACCGACCGAATGGTCGGTTCGTTCATCCTGCCGGCCGCGGGACGGTAGTTGAGCTTCAGCCGTCCCGGGGGCGCCCGTCCTGGTAGGACGTGAGGGTGCTCCTGGGCATCATGAACATGAACCAGTTCATTACGGTGTACATGATGCGCGTGCCGGTGGGGAGCGTTCCGGTCTCCAGGTCCTGCTTCAGGAGACCCAGGATCTCCTTCCACCCCGCGGAGACCTTCTCCGGCTTGCGGTGCTCGGTGGTGAAGCCCGCGTGAGTCACAGTAACCCGGCAGCCGCCCGCCTCTTCCTCCAGCTCCCAGGTTACAAGCGTGGCCCCGCCGCTCTTCCACGTGGTGAAGTGATACGTGTAGGCGAACTTCCGCGGCGCGTCCACCTCCACCACCTCGCCCACGATGAAGACCCGCTTTCGATCCGGGCTGTAGTAGCGCAGTCGGCTGCCCGGCTCCAGCTCACACTCCATCACCGTGTTGTACAGGGCCCGCTGGACGCGGCCCGTCTTGGTGATCTCGTCCCACACGCGCTCCCGCGGGACGGCTATGTAGATGGAATTCACGTGGGTGGGTAGCTCGGTGGCCTCGACCATGGGCAGCGCTCTCCTTGGGGGGGATCGGGGATCAGGCGCGCTCGGTGCGCGCCTCCGTCTCCAATTGGTCCTTGAGGCTCACGAGCGCCTCGGTCCAGGGTTTCGTGTAACGGGACACCCAACGGTCGTAGACCTGCTGGATGGGCACGGGGTTGAGGTGGTTGTAGCGCGTGCGGCCCTCCCGACGCGGCACCACCAGCCCCGCCTCCGTCAGGACTTTGAGGTGCTGCATGATGGCAAACCGCGTCAGCTCCGAAAAACGCTCCGCCAGCTCACCGGTAGGGAGCGGACCGTCCCGGAGATGATCCAGGATGGACCGTCGCACAGGGTTGGCGAGCGCTTTCCAGACCGCCTCCGTCCCCTGCGGGTCCCCCGCCCCACCGCGATCCTGTTGCATATGTGATAATACTGTCACATATTGCGCGCGTCAAGGTGTTTCCCCCCGGATTCCGGAGGCAGCGATGGGCAGGATGATCATTGCGGTTGTGGCGGGCGCGGTGGTGTGGGCCGCGCTCTGGCTGGGTGGCAATCAGGCCGCCATGGCGGCGTTCCCGGCAGCCATGCAGCCGGAGACGGCCATCACGAGCGTGGGCGTGCTCCTCGGGCTCATCCTCTACGGCGGCGTGCTCCTGTCGCTGCTGGCGGGCTGGACCACGGGGAAGATCTCGCGGGCCATGAAGCCTGTGTGGGTACTGGCGGGTGTCCAGCTTATGTTCGGCATCATTGCCGAGGTGAGCTACTGGAGCCTGACGCCGGTATGGTACCACGTGGTCTTCCTGGCGCTCATCGTGCCCATGACGGTGTTGGGCGGACGCAGGGCGGTGGGTGGCGCCCCTCCGCCCCCCGTCAGTCCGTGAGTGTCTGGAGGTAGGTATGGAGCGCGGCGATCTCCCCCTCGTGGAGACGGCTGATCCGCCCCGTGGCGATCTCGCTCATGAGCCCCTTTTCCAGGCCCTCATCGCTGACGTTGGCGAACATGGCGGAGGGCATGATCACCACACTCGACCCATCCGGTCGGACGCCGTGGCGAATGACCGCTTCCAGCTCCTGGTCAGAATACTCGTGCACGATCCGTGTCAGGTTCGGGGCGACGATCCGGTCCCCCACCGGCGAGGTGAAGAACCAGGCCGAGCCGAATCACGCAAGGATCGCGTGGTCCGGGGGGGATTTTGGGGTACCGGGTTGGGATGGGCACGTGGGCCTCTCACCCCGGGGCTCCTCAACACGGCCGTGGGGCCCGAAATTGCAGGCTTCCTGCGGGGATCCTCGCCATGAGTGTGGGCGCCATCTACGGGGTCCTGCCGTGGGCCGGATCCCTCGTGCCCGCGGTCGGCGTGGTGGCGATCGTATTCGGGCTCGCCCTCACCGTGCGCGCGGTGATGAGATAGGAGCTGCGGTACAGTGATCAGGAGAGTGAGGGATGCGGACAACGTTTATTTTGATTCTCGCGATCGCCGCTGGCGCGTGCGGCAATGAACCGGAGTCCGCCGCGGCAGAGGCGGGTGCCGAAGACTCCGACTTTGCGGCCCTCCAGGAGCGCGGCGCCGCACCGCAGGGGATGGGAGTCGACCAGTACAGATCGATGCACACCTTCGATGATCTGCCCGACGGGGGCCGGATCGAGCTTCAGGACACGGCGGGCGATGACGACGCCGTGGAGCGGATCCGGACGCACCTGCAGGGGATCGCGGCCGATTTCGCGAGCGGGGACTTCAGCACCCCCGGCTTCGTTCACGCAATGGACGAGGTTCCCGGTACGCGCGTGTTGGCCCAGCGGAAGGACGCCATCCGTTACACGTACCATCCACTCCCTCGAGGTGGTATGGTCCGGATCGAGACGGAGGACGCGGCGGCCGTCCGGGCCGTCCACGAGTTCCTGGCCTTCCAGCGTCTCGATCACCGGGCCATGGGGCACGACGGGCCCTGATGCCGTCACCGGGCGCCGCCCCCGTGGTGGTGAGCGGAAGCCTGCGCGTGGATCTTTCCGGTCGTCCGTGGAACATCCGGGCCGCTGCGACCGTTGCCAATCCGGCGCTTTGCCTCTGGATCGTGCTGACGCTGGCCTAGCCGGCGCCGGCTCGAGCCGGATACAGGACGGACAGGCCGATCGCTACGGCTTCCGTTGCTCCTCGATGAACCGTCTCGCGCTCTCCGGCAGCAGCAGATCGTCGGAGATGGCCGCCACCTCCTCGGCGGCCTCCCACGCGCGCTCCAGACGCCAGAGCTCGCCCTCCAGCGCCCGCCGCTCCTGCTCCTCGTGCAGCGCCATCTCCACCGCCAGCTTCGTGACCGTCGGCATCTTGTTGACGTAGCCGGGAATCCCCTTCTTGTCCGCGAACCGGTCGCCCTGGGCGATCAGGCGCAGGAACTCGTCGGGGTGGCGGTGGTCCTCGATCTGGTGCACGGCCTCCTGCACCGTTTGCCGCTTCCCGCCCCTTGAGTTCATTTTCGGCAGCACCAGCCCCGCCACTCGCCGCGCCTCCTCCCCCTCGAACCACCTCTTCTGTCGCTTCTTCCGAATCTCGATTCCGAACCCGAGCTCGTCATCCGTGGCCCGCAGCCGCGTGCCCAGGAGGTCGGGGTTCTTGAGCTTGAGGACGTCGCCGTCCTCCGTCCGGAGCTTCAGGCGGGTCCGGCCCTGGGACCACAGATTCACGAAGTTGCCGGTCTGGGCGAACAGGCCAGCGCTGATGGCGCCCGTGACCGCCCCGCCGATGACCACGGCCCCGATTACCACGACCCCGCCCACGCCGTACACGATCGCCCGCTTTCGACGCCGCCCGAACTGGTCGCCATAGCGCCATGCGGCGAATTCGGGCCGCTGGGGCCGCCCGATCCGCACCAGCTCCAGCCCCTCGGCATGCCGCGCGATCCCGATGTTCTCCGTGGAGGCGCGCACGCGTGTACCGCGGAAGATCCGCTCCAGCGTCTCCACCGCCTCCCAGCGCTCTTCGATGGGGCTCAGGTTCCACCGCTCGCACGATCGGCAGACGACCCAGAGCCGGCCCCGCTCCGGGTCGAACGCCAGCCGTCGACCCACGGGGAATGTCTCCACCACCTCGTTGGCTCCGAGCGGGCGGCTACAGAAGATGCAGGTGCGGTACATGGGGCTCTCCTACGGTTCCGGTGGCTTCTGCCGAATACGCACCGACCCCGCGGGAGGCTTCAACGCCCGCGCTGGCCGCGGTCGACTGAGCGGGCGCTGGACCGGCCCCTTCCGTCGGCGCATGAGCGGGACTGAATTCGAGGGACCCCCGCGCCGGGAGGCCCGGGGGTAGGGTAGCGACACACCGCCGCCGCGTTGTCCGGTTGAGCCGCCGCGCTACTCGTGGCGGAGTGCCTCCATGGGGTCCACCCGGGAAGCCCGGAAGGCCGGAACGTACCCGGCGCCGAACGCCACGCCCGCCAGCAGCATCACCGCGGCCACGAATACCATGGGGTCGTGGCCATCGAGCTCGTAGAGGAGCGACCCTGCGGCCCGGCCGAGGCCCAGGGCGGCCGCGATACCGATCACGCCGCCGACCCCGAGCATCCCGGCCACCTGGCGGAGGACCATCCCCCGCACCTTCGCCGTGTCGGCGCCCAGCGCCATCCGGAGCCCGATCTCACGGGTCCGAAGCGCCACCGTATAGGCCAGCACGCCGTAGAGCCCGATGGCGGCGAGGAGTGTGGCCAGGACCGCGAACGCCGTGGTCAGGATGCTGATGAAGCGGTCCATGAACACGCTCTCCGCGGCCTGCTGCTCCAGCGTCATCAGCCCGCTGACCGGCATGTTGGGGTCGAGCCGACGGAGCACGCCGGGCACGGCCTGGAGGATGGGCCCCGGGTCGCCGGCCGTCCGGATGTAGAAGTTCATGAAGCCCACGTCGGCGTCCTGTGCGTGCGCGAGCAGGAACACCGGCGGCATCTCGTCCTTCACGCTGTTGTACTTGGCGTTCTGGGCGAGGCCCACGATCTGGATGGTCAACGAGTCGGCGCTGGTGCGGCTGTTCAGCGCCATGAACGAGCCCACCACCTCGCCGCGCGCCAGCCCGAACTTGTCGGCGAACGCCTCGTTCACGATGGCCGCCGTGTACCCGCCGCCGGGGCCGTCACGCCGGTCGAACTCACGCCCCGCGATGAGGGGGATCCCGAGGGTGCTCAGGTAGTCCGCCCCGACCTCGTTGTAGTACGAGGTCTGGTCCACGTCCGGCCCGCCCTCGAACCCCTGCACGGCCACGCCCGCGATATTGGCGCTCCCCTCGAGGGCCGGGATTATGCTGGACGTCACGCCTTCCACGCCGGGCAGCGACAGGAGCTCCTCGCGCAACCGCTCGAAGAGGATGCGCGACCGCTCGCCGTCGTAGCCGTTGAGCATGGGCGCGATCGCGAACTTCGCCACGTTGTCCGTGCGGACGCCCAGCTCCACGCGGCTGATGTTGCCCAGGCTCCGGATGAACAGCCCTGCGGCCACCAGCAGGGTGACGGAGAGCGCGATCTGGACGGTGACCAGCCCCTGCCGGAACCGGGCGGCCGACCGGGACCCCGACGTCTGACCACTGCCACTCCTGATCGCCGTGACCAGCGTGGCCCGCGTCGCGTGCCACGCCGGGTAGAGTCCGAACAGGATACCGGTGCCGAGGGCGACAGCCGCCGTGAACCCGATCATGGACGGGCTCAGCTGGAGGTTCAGGATCGCGCTCTGCTGGTCCGGCAGGATCGATGCGATTCCCCAGAGCGTGGCCCGGGCCACGGCCAGGCCCGCGAGCCCACCGACCACGGCCAGCACCATCGCTTCCGTCAGCAGTTGACGCAGGAGCTGGCCGCGGGTGGCCCCCATGGACCCGCGCACCGCCATCTCGGTGTTCCGGCTGGCGCCCCTGGCCAGGAGCAGGTTCGCGATGTTCGCGCACGCGATCAGGAGAACCAGCGCCGTGATGCCGAGCAGGAGCACCAGCGGTGTGCGGGATTCCTCGTGCACGCTGCTCTGTCCCTGCTGCCCCGGCTCCAGCACCACCCGCTTCTCCTGGAACTGGGCCAGCGTCTGCTCACTCAGCCCCTCCTGGAGCGGCGCTTCGACCTCGTTGATGATCGACGCGTACACCCGGTTGGTCCTCGCCGAGGCCTGCTCCAACGTGACCCCCGGCTCCAGACGGCCGAAGACGTAGATCCAGTACGAGCGACGGTTCTCGAAGTCGTTTCCGGACCACGGCTCCATCTGGCCACGCAGCGTCAGCGGAACGAACACGGCGGGCTGCGGCCCCAGCGTGGTGCCATCGAAACCCCGGGGCGCCACGCCCACCACCGTCAACGTCACGCCGTTCACCACCATGGCACGGTTGAGCACGCCCGGGTCGCCGCCCAGGTTGTTCTGCCAGAACCGGTGGCTCAGGACCGCCACCGTGTAGTCGCCGCCCACCTCGTCGTCCGCCGGCTGAAGAAGGCGCCCCAGCGCCGGCCGCAGACCCAGCAGCGAGAAGTACGACCCCGACACCATCACACCCTCTCCATCCACCGTCCGGTCACCCTGTGCGATGTTAGCGCCAAAGGTCCGGTGGCCGGCCAACCCGGCGAACCCGGTCTCCTCGGCGGCCTGCAGGTCCCGGAACATCGGGTAGCTGAATACGGTCTCGCAGCCGCCGGCCTGGTTGCACGTCGACCCCCCCGGCTTCGGCCCCGGCGCCTCCAGGTTCACCAGCCGGTCCGGCTCCGCGACCGGCAGTGGCCGCAGGAGGATCTGGTCGAAGATGGAGAAGATCGCCGCGTTCGCGCCGATCCCCAGCGCCAGCGAGAGCAGGGCGATCACGGTGATGAACGGCGTCTTCACGAGCTTCCGGACGGCGAGCCTGATGTTGGTCATGGTGTACCCGGTCGAATGGGAACGGACGTCGCACAGTTGGACGGCCCGGACGGGCCGACGGTTGTATCGGCGGTGCGGGGCCCGCGTGCCGGTGCCCGTGCCCGGGACTGAACGCACTCCGGGCGAACCCGCTCCGAGCGCTGCGGCCGGGGCCGGGGGTGACCGGGACCGGGTCGGGCCCCATATTGGTCCCGCTCTGAACCGATCCATGACATCCCGGCCAGGGTCCGGGACCTCGAGGAGGATTCGTCACGATGAGACCGCTGATGCTCGCCGCCACCACTCTGGCCCTAGGCTTCGCCGGGTCGCTCGCCGCCCAGGACGCCGCGCCCGACACGGCGTACGCGCCGGGCGACTACGCGGTCTTCACCGGGGCCGGCGAGCGCGCGACCCTGGAGGACGTCATCGCCGCCATGGCGGACGTGGGGGTGGTCTTCATCGGCGAGACCCACGACGACCCGACGGGCCACGCCCTCGAGGCGGAGCTGCTGGAGCGGGCGGTGGAGACGGCCGGCCGGCCTGTCGCCCTCTCACTGGAGTTCTTCGAGCGCGACGTCCAGCCGGTGCTGGACGAGTACCTGGCGGGGTGGATCAGCGAGTCGTCGTTCACCGATGCGAGCCGGCCGTGGCCCCGCTACGACTCGGACTACCGCCCGCTCATCGAGCTCGCGAAAGAGCGTGGAATCGACGTGGTCGCGGCCAACGCCCCGCGGCGCTACGTGAGCCGGGTCACGGCCCACGGCCGGGAGGCGCTGGACAGCCTGCCTCCGTCCGCGCTCGAGCACCTTCCACCCCTCCCCTACGGCCAGCCCTCGCCCGAGTACCGGGACCAGTGGATCGGCGTCATCTCCGCGGTGATGGAGCAGGAGGGGACGCGGTGCGGGCTGCCCGTCGCCGACTCCCAGGCTGTGGCGCCCATGGGCACCCACGCGAACATGGGCAATCAGCTCCACGCCCAGGCGCTCTGGGACGCGTCCATGGCGTGGTCCGTCGCCGGGTACCTCCGGGCGCACCCCGACGCCCTCGTCCTCCACATGGTCGGCGGGTTCCACGTGGCCCGCGACACGGGAATCCCGGAGCATCTGCGCGCCTACCGGCCGGACACCCGGGCGCTCATCGTCATGCTCCGGCCCGTCCACGACATCGGCGCGTTCGAGCCCGCCCCCGCCGGGGAGTGGGGCGATTTCGTGATCCAGACGGACGTGGCGCGCACCCTCGAAGCCATCGAATGCCGCGCCTACCGCTGCCCTACGGCCAGCCCTCGCCCGTGTACCGGGACCAGTGGATCGGCGTCATTTCCGAGGTGATGGAGCAGGAGGGGACCCGGTGCGGCCTGCCCGTGGCCGATTCGCAGGCGGTGGCACCCGTGGGCGCCCACGGGAACATGGGCAACCAGCTCCAGGCCCAGGCGCTCTGGGACGCGTCCATGGCGTGGTCGGTCGCCCAGTACCTCCGGGCCCATCCGGACGCCCTCGTCCTCCACATGGTCGGCGGGTTCCACGTGGCCCGCGATACGGGCACTCCGGAGCACCTGCGCGCCTACCAGCCGGACGCCAGGACGCTGATCGTCATGCTCCGGCCCGTGGACGACATCGCTGTGTTCGAGCCCGCGCCGTCCGGGGAGTGGGGCGACTTCGTGATCCAGACAGACGCAGCGCGGACCCTCGAGGCCATCGAGTGCCGCGCCTACCGCGCGGAGCGGGCCGGCGCGCCGGCCACCAGCGGCGGCGGGGGCGAAATACGGCAGGGGCTGCGGGCGCCAGGGTGATCCGGATCATGCGCGCTCCGCGTCGATCACTCAATAACGAGCGGTTCGTCCAGGTCACGGACGAGCGGGACTACCAGGCGGAGTGCCGGAAGGCGGAGATCCACTGAGGCGCCGATGGACCTGCCGGGGGCGCCGACGGACCTGCCTGAGGCGCCGACGGACCTGCCGGGGGCGCCGACGGACCTGCCGGGGGCGCCGACGGACCTGCCGGGGGCCGAGTCGCTGTCACTCGCCGAGTTGATCCAGCTGACGCGGGAAAAGTAAGAGATCTGAGGCAGGGGTCGGCGATCGCCTGCGGGGTACACGGGCTTCGAACGCAATATCGCGGTGGCGATGGGATCCACGAGGTGATCGCGGGGGTGGTCCGGCGACCTGGCTGACCCCGGTGAACGAGCCGTCGGACAGGCGGTGGCTGCGCTACGCGAGGTGCTGGAGGACGAGAGCGTGCGTGTACGGGAGCGCGCGGCGTGCCGCTTCGGCAAGAAAGGATCGATCGGGAGTAGCCGTCGGCGTTTTCGGGCTAGCGTGTCTCATCGGCGGGTTGTGCGTGCGTCGCCCGGTGTTCGCAGCCATGGTCGGCCGGTGTGAGGCGAAGGGCTGCAAAGGCCATGAGTATCCTGGTGTTCGCAGCCACGGATGTGCCTCCGGGCATCCGCGGCGGCAGACTCCATGACCCTCATGGGGTTCGCAGCACTGGGTCCCCGGGCGGACCACCCGGGCTGCGTCCACCACGTGGCCGAAAGCCGCGCGGGAGTGCTCCCAGCTTCCCGACACGAGCCCAGTTCGGCCCTGTCTACCCTTCGCGACCGCCCGTGATGCTCCGCTCATCCGACTGCTGACCACGTTCGTTCTCGTGCAGGAAGACATGCTTCGGGAGCCAATCCTCTATCTCTCGATCTTCTTCAGCGCCATCGGCAGAGCTACTCCGATCGGTTGCACGGCCAATGATAGGGAGAATGGCAGGAATGCTTCCGCAACGTGCGGCATATGGTCTCCATGGTGGGAGCACCCCGGGGCTGAGAACGGCCCGCTCCGGTCGTCCTCTCTCGATGGCCGGTGCTCAGGCGGCACATCCAGCCGGGAGGTGTATCCGTGGAACGCGCCGAAGCTGGTGGCGCTGACGCGGGACCCGGACTCCCACCGCGGGACCTCGGATCGTCGACTCGTCCCCGACCGTCGATCAGACCTCGCGGAGCCAGGCGCGTGCCTCCGCAGCCCGGGGCGTTTCGAAGAAGCGCACGTCTGCCTTGAAGAAGGGCTTCGACAGCTTCGTGCCCCACTCCTCCCACCGGGTCCTGCCGACGATGGCGATCCGCTCCATCGCGTCCTGGTGCGTCGCGTCGAATTTCACGTCCTGCCAGAGACCCTCCGGATCCCAGCCACGGAAGTCCTCGAGCTCGATGTACAGCCGGAGCGCGCCCCGCTCGGCCGCGAGGCGCTCCAGCTCTGGCACCAGGCGATCGTAGTCCTCTCCGGTCAGCTTGCCGCTCGCGTGGATCTCCACGAGGTCCGGCTGTGCCTTCAGCTCGATCATTTCCGCCTCCCTTGCGTTGTTTGCCTGCCCCTACTCACCTCGCGCGCAAGCGCCACACCATCTTCTGCGCCGGTGAGCAACGGTCGCCCGACGCCGCGCGTCTAAGGAGACGCTACCGAAGATCGGGCCCACCCGAGTGCCGACGACGCCATGAACGCGCTGCTGTCCGACCTCCGTTTCGCTTTCCGCGGCCTGCTCCGGAGCCCTGGCTTCACGGCGGTGGCGGTGCTGACCATCGTGCTGGGGATCGGCGCGACCACCGCGGTCTTCACCCTGGTCGACGGGGTGCTGCTGAGTCCGCTGCCGTTCCCGGACGCGGACCGGCTGGTGTCGATCCGGCACGTGGGGCGGGACGGGCAGGATGAGCTTCCGATGTCGCCGGGGCTGTACCTGCTCTACGGCGAGCAGGCGCCCGCGCTCGGGGCGGTGGCGATGTACGGGAGTGCGGCGGCCAACGTGGTGGTGGAGGGCCGGCCGCAGCGGGTGCCGGCGCAGGCGGTGACGCCGGCCTTCTTCGGGGTGCTGGGCGCGAAGGCGGCGCTGGGGCGGACGTTCCTGGAGGAGGAGGGGCTGCCGGAAGGTGCGCGGGTGGTGCTCCTGAGCGACGGCTACTGGCGCGGCGAGCTCGGGGGAGATCCTGCAGTCGTCGGCGGGACGCTGGACGTGAACGGGGTCGCGCGGACGATCGTGGGGGTCATGCCAGCGGACTTCGGCTTCCCGGACCGGGAGGCGCGGCTCTGGGTCCCCATGGTGGTGGACCCGGCGAACGCGCCGCTGGCGAACTTCGGCGCCGGCGGGATCGGCCGGTTGGCCGAGGGGACGACGGTGGAGGGGCTGAGCGCGCAGCTGGAGGGGCTCATCGGTCGCCTGGACGAGCTGTTCCCGGAGAGCCAGGCGCCGGCGTTTCTGGCGGAGGTGAAGCTGCGGAGCCGGGTGCAGCCGCTGAAGACGGCGCTGGTGGGCGACCTGAGCACCACGCTGTGGATTCTGCTGGGCACGGTGGCGTTCGTGCTGCTGATCGCGGCGGCCAACGTGGCGAACCTGCTGCTGGTACGGGCCGAGACCCGGCAGCGGGAGCTGGCGCTGCGGAGCGCGCTCGGCGCCGGTCGGCTCCAGGTGATCCGGTGGTTCCTCACCGAGAGCGCGCTGCTGGCGGTGGCCGGGGGCGTGCTCGGAACGGCGCTGGCGGCCGTGGCCGTACGCACGTCGCTCCGGCTGGTGCCGACGGAGATCCCGCGCCTCGACGAGCTCGGCGTGGACCTTCGGGTGATCGGGTTCGCGGCCGTAATCACGGTCCTGGCCGCCCTGCTCTCCGGGCTGTTCCCGATCCTGCGTACGCGGGGTGCGTCGCTCGCGGACCAGCTCCGTGAGGGGAGCCGGGGCGGAACCAGCGGGCGCGAGCGGCACCGGCTCCGGAACGGCCTGGTCGTCGCCCAGGTCGCCCTCGCCCTGGTCCTGCTCATTGGCTCCGGGCTCATGTTCCGGAGCTTCCGCGCGCTCCGGGCCGTGGACCCGGGCTTCGACTCCCGCTCCTTCCTCACGGCCGAGGTGATCGTTCCGGCGGCTGAGCTGGAGGGGTGGGAGGAGACCGACGCCTTCTTCCGTCAGCTCGGCGACGCGCTCGCCTCGAATCCCGGCGTGGACGCCGTCGGCTTCGGGCAGACGCTACCCATCGATGGCGGGACGCCGTTCTTCACCATCGAGGTGGAAGACCACCCCCGCGGCCCGACCGAGCTCCCGATCCTGTCCAGCAACGTGCAGGTGGGGTCCGGCTGGTTCGAGGCCCTCGGCATCCCGCTCGTCGAGGGACGCACCCTCCGACGGGGCGACGGCGCCACCGGCGCCCGCTCGGTGGTGGTCTCCCGCGCCTTCGCCCGCCGCTGGTGGCCGGACCGGAGCCCCATCGGCCGGCACATGCGGCTCGGGTTCGAGGGCGAGGAGTGGTACACCGTGGTCGGCGTGGTGGGCGACGTCCACTACCAGGGGCTGCAGAGCCCCGCCGAGGAGCTCGTCTACTGGCCGACCGTCGTTGGCGCCACCGCCGAGCCGGTCCCGAGCCGCGCGCTGACGGCGGTCATCCGGACTTCCGGCGACCCGCTGGCCCTCGTCCCGGTGCTCCGCCGCGAGGTCACCGAGCTGAGCCCACGGATCCCGGTCTCGAACCCGCGGACCAGCGACGAGCTGCTCGGCGCCGCGACCGCCCGGACCTCCTTCACCATGGCGCTCCTTGGCGCCGCGTCCGTGATCGCCCTGGTGCTCGGACTGGTCGGGATCTACGGCGTGATTTCCTACGTGGTGTCCCAGCGTACGCGGGAGATCGGGATCCGCATGGCCGTCGGCGCCAGCGGGGGCGCCGTCCGGGGCATGGTCGTGCGCCACGGCCTCGCGCTCTCCGGCGCCGGAGTGGTCATCGGGCTCGGTGCCGCCGCGGTCCTGAGCCGCACCATGAGCACCGTGCTCTACGGCGTCGGCGCCCTCGACCCCCTCACCTACGGCGCCGTGGCCGCGCTCCTGGTGGGTGTCGGCGCGCTGGCCAGCTGGATCCCCGCCCACCGGGCGTCACGAGTGGACCCCAGCAACGCGCTGCGGTCGGAGTAGTCGGCGTTACCGGTACTGCAGCTCCAAGAGGTCCCACAGCAGGCCCCGCGCATCACCCGCTCGATGCTCTACGAAGCTGTGGCACCCTCCGAACTCAGCAGTTTCTTCACCTGGCCCACCGACAGCAGGTGTCCGGACGACTTCACCTGCCCGTCCACGGCGAGGGCCGGGGTCATGGCGACGCCCATCCGGGCGATGTCCGCGATCTTCTCCACCTTCTCGATCTCGGCCGTGATGCCGAGCTCCGCAATGGCCTGCTCCGCGTTGGCCGTGAGCGCCTTGCACTTGGCGCAGCCCGTTCCGAGGATCTGTACCTTCATCATCATCTCCGTGCTCGTGTCGTGTCGTCGAGTGCGTCGCGCCGCATCAGGCGATCGCGCCGTAGATCATCCCGGCTGTGGTGGCCATGACCACGGTCAGGGCCAGGAAGGCCAGCGTCTTCTTCGTCCCGGTGAAGCTACGGATCACCAGGATGCTCGGGAGCGACAGCGCGGGTCCCGCCAGGAGCAGGGTGAGGGCGGGGCCGTCGCCCATCCCGGCGCCCATGAGGCCCTGGAGGATCGGGACCTCCGTGAGCGTGGCGAAATACATGAACGCTCCCGCCACCGACGCGAACAGGTTGGCGCCCAGCGAGTTGCCTCCCACCGCCTCCGCCACCCACGTCGATGGGATCAATCCCTCGTGCCCCGGACGCCCGAGGAGCAGCCCGGCGGCAAGGATGCCGATGAACAGGAGCGGAAAGATCTGCTTCGCAAACCCCCACGACGCGCTGAACCACTCTCCCGCCTCCCCGCCGCTCGTGCTCGCGATGAGCGAGAGCCCCACCGCCGCCGCCGCGAACGGAACGAGGGGCTCGTGGGGGAAGAGGAGCGCGAGCAGCGCCGTGACGACGACCGTCGCCCCACCTCGATGGCGCTCATCCCGATCCACCGGACCAGCGCATACGCCAAGACCAGCGCCGATGCCGCCGTCAGCTTCCACTTGGCCGCGTAGATGGCGTGCCAGAAGCCTGCGGTGCTCTCGGGAGCGCCCGAGTTGGCCAAAACCAGGACGGCCACCATGGCGCCGAAGAAGGTGGCGGTCTGCCAGAGCGGGCGGCCGTCGCCGGCGTCGTCGTCGGGCCCGGCCAGCCACTGGCCCGACCGCTCCATCTCGGAGCGTCGGAAGATCAGGTGCATGAAGAGCCCGATCAGCAGGGCGAACACGACGGCGCCCACCGCCCGGGCGATCCCGATCTCCACCCCCAGCACGTTCGCCGTCAACACGATGGCGAGGACGTTGATCGCCGGGCCGGAATACAGGAACGCCGAGGCCGGACCGAGGCCGGCGCCGTTGGCGTAGATCCCGCCGAACAGCGGCAGCACCGTGCACGAGCAGACCGCGAGCAGCGTCCCGGACACGGAGGCCACGCCATACGCCACCGGCTTCGGCGCCCGCGGCCCGAGGTACTTCAGCACCGCCTGCTGACTCAGGAACACCGAGATCGCCCCGGCGATGAAGAACGCCGGTACCAGGCAGAGCAGCACGTGTTCCTGCGCGTACCACTTCGTCAGCGCCAGCGCCTCCGTTACCGCCCCTTCGAAACGGGCATTGCCGACCGGGAGGAAGTAGAAGACGACGAAGACGCCGGCGATCCACGCCAGCGGCTTCCACTCCGACCCCCACTCCGTCGCGCCCGGGGCCGCGCGCCTTCGAGCCCACCAGCCGGCAAGGCGACGGCCCGGGGCGATCCCGCCGATCCTACCCTCAGCCGACCGCGAGCCCGACGCCTCCTGTGCCGTTTCCATCACTGTGCCGCCCCTCCTCATACGGCCGCTGCCGCGGTTGCTCCGCTCCCCCGCCCACTGCACCGAACCGCGTCCTCTGCGGACCGCCCCTCCGCCCGGGCGCCCCGGATCTCCACCAGTAGCGGTGCGACATCGGGGAGCGGACGGCTTGCCAGGAGCCCTCGCAGCAGCACCAGGATCGCCGACAGGTCGCCGTCCGGGTTCCGCGGCAGCCCGTAGTTCACGATCAGCCCGTCCCGCTCGTCCTCCAGCACGCCCGCATCCCGCAGGTAGCGCAGGTGCCGCGACGCTTTCGGCTGCGTGATCCCGAGGATCTGCTCCACCTCGCAGACGCACAGCGGCCCGTGGCGGAAGATCAGCCCCATGACCCGCAGTCGCGTCTCGTTCGAGAGCGCCTTGAAGATGTCGGCCAGTCCGTCCATGTCGCCTCCAATCGAAAAGTCGATTGAAAGGTTGCACTCGTTCCGCCCGGGGTCAGTAGGGGAATCCCTGCTTCTGGATTGGTGCTTCGCCCCACATCGTCCAATCGATCATACGATTCAAGCTCACCAGGAAGGTGCGGGAGCCGAGTACACGGGCCGTGAACGCATTGTCACCGGTAGAGCTGCTGCGGATCCCGGCAGGAGCGGGAGTCGCGGGAGTCGCGGGAGGCGCGGGAGGCGCGGGAGTCGCGGGAGTCGCGGGAGGCGCGGGAGGCGCGGGAGGCGCGGGAGGCGCCGGAGTCGCCGGAGTCGCGGGAGGCGCGGGAGGCGCGGGAGGCGCGGGAGTCGCGGGAGGCGCGGGAGGCGCGGGAGGCGCGGGAGGCGCGGGAGGCGCGGGAGGCGCGGGAGTCGCGGGAGTCGCGGGAGTCGCGGGAGGCGCGGGAGGCTCGGGAGGCGCTGCGGGACGGGATTGAACGGGTGCGGGAGCACGCCGGGTGGATTCTGAAGAACCCGGGCTCGATCGCGAGCACGCGGCGGCACGTCCTGGACCGTGCGTTCTCCGGCCGGCGGGACGTTCCCTGGGGGTGTTCGCAGCCCCGGCCGCGAAGAGCGAGAGCCATGGCTGCAAAGACCATGAGTATTCTGGCGTTCGCAGCCACGGGAGCGGCCGCGGAGGTCCAGGGCGGCAGACACCAGGATGATCATGGTGTTCGCAGCAAGCGCGCGGACCGCGGCCGTCTGCGGCTGCGATCACTGCGCCCGCGTCCGCCGCCACGCTTCCCTCAGGGCGGTCCTCGAGTCTTCCGCGGCCCTTCCGGGAATTCCGATCGCTACCCCACCATTCTCGGCATCGGCGGCCGTGTGACCGAGGTGTACAGCCCCACCGAAGGCCGCCGAAGCCGGCTCGGGGCGGGCATCATGGGCTGGATCGACCGCGCCGCAGACGGGGGACACAGAACGAATCCGATTACGGCCGCACTTCCGCGACGCAGAAGGATCGTGGTCGGCCTCGGTGCAACCCGCGGGTCCGACAACCTGCGGCCGCTCACTTCTCCGAGTTGGAGGTGGCGCCGAACCTGACGCAGAACGCGGGCTGAAGAGAACGCGGGCTGAAGAGAACGCGGGCTGAAGAGAACGCGGACTATGGCAGAACGCGGAGCCGGCAGAACGCGGAGCCGGCAGAACGCGGAGCCGGCAGAACGCGGACTATGGCAGAACGCGGAGCCGGCAGAACGCGGAGCCGGCAGAGCGCGGACCCGGGTCAGCGGCTCGAGTGGAGCGCTACGCGGTTGTCTTCCGTGTCCTCGAGGTGAGCGGTGAAACCGAACTCGCCGATGGCGGTGCGCCCTTTCAGGACCCGGCCGCCGTGGGACCCGACGCGCCCCAGGGCCGCGTCCAGGTCGTCGACGCTGAAGTAGACGAGCGATCCGGCGTGGGATGGCTCGTACGCCGGATGCTGGACGAGAGATCCGGTGGCGCCATCGCCGCCCTGCTGCATGGGGAACCAGGCCATCCGCAGCTCACCTAACTCCTGGCGCGCCATCTCGATGGCGAGGACCGCCTCGTAGAAGCGTTGCGCGCGCTCGACGTCCCGAGCGGGGATCTCGAACCAGTTGACGGGATTCGCGGTGGCCATGGTCCTCACTCGTCCGGGGGTCTCGAGCGGCTCCGGAATGGTATCGTGGCGTGTGAGGTCGTGTCAAAGCTCCCGGCCCATCGGAGGAAACAGACACGTCTCTGATCCGCCCGTCCCGAAATGCGAGGATCTGCGTCAGGCTGTCCGTCGCAGCTGTGCGTAAACGCCGAGCCGGTCGGTGATCTGCCAGTGCGTTCGGGCGCCCGCGTACACGTGGAATCCGTTGCTGGAGAGCACTTCGGTCATCCTGAGGCCGATGCCCGACGTCGAGCCCGTGACGAATACCGCCCGCTCACGGCCCTCAACCGGGGACTGCTGGGCTTCGGCGTCGGTGAACGAAGAGGCAAGGAAGATGGCGGCGGCCGCAAAGCCGCGGGCGAGGGTCAGGACCGGGTGTCGTCTGGTGTTACACATGAAAGGCTATCCTGTTGGAGTTGGACCGACACGCCCTGTACGGAACGCGACGACGCAACCTTCGATAGCGGACGGCGAGCGAAGTCCGTCATGCGCCACTCCCCTGCCACCGTGGCCGAACGTTGGGTGGGGTCAGGCGGCGCGGACAAGGAGCACCAGCCAGAGGCAAACACCGGCGATCGCCAGGTTGAAGGCGGCGCGCATGACCCAGGGCCGGCGGGAAAGGTCGACCCCCAGAGCCTCGCCAGCGAGTACGGCCAGACTCATGGCGAAGAACCACGGGGTAAAGAGAACGAACCGCGACCGGTGCACTACCATCACCGCGATGTCGTGGATCGCCCCGCTGACCAGAAAAGTGAGCACCACCGCCCCTGCCCGGGGCAGGTGTCGTCGGCCCGGTCGATAGACGTAGCGGCCGAGATAGTAGCCCCAGATCGGGTTCCAGTACCGCCAGAAGCCTGCGAAGCTCGGGGCACCCAGGGAGCGGAGTAGCATGTTGCGCAGCGAACGGCTCCCGCCCATCGGGACTCCGTTGCGGGCCAGCACGTACTGGCGCAGCGTGAGCCGACGGGAGGTCTCCGTGCGATAGCGATCAGTCATGGCTCGAGCGTGACTCCGTGTTCTCAGCGCAGGGGCCGCCCGATCGTGCGTCGGCGGGCGTGGGGTGTCGGAGCCTGGACGAAGGTGAAGCTCCCGTCAAGGACCGGTCCCGCCGCGCACCGATCGTGAGGCGATGCTTGACACGCCAGAACACGAGGCCGATGGTGGTCGTTCCGCATTCGGCGACGGTTCGGCTCCGGCGCCACTCCGCTCAACTGGATCGAGTAATGCAGCCTGCCCAGCGCATCGCGCGGCTCACGGGAGAGCTTCGGCGCGTTCCTTTTCCCCGCGCACGCGGCATTCCATGCGGCACTTGTTATGGTCGCGGGAGGAGCAGAGTGACTGCGGGGGGCACGTGGGCGCTCCGACCGGCGCCGCCGGGGAGCGAACGATGACGCCGTTCGAGTACCTGGCGGTCCTCATCTCCATCGTTCTGGGGCTCGGTGTGACCGAGCTGCTCGCCGGCCTGCAGCGACTCGCCCATGCCCGCGACCGGGTACGGTTCCACTGGCTCCCCCTCATCTGGAGCGCCCTCGTCTTCGTGACCCTGGTCCAGTGGTGGTGGGCGGCGTTCGGGTTCCGGGACCAGGCTCGGTGGAACTTCTTCTCCTTCCTCCTGGTCCTGCTCGTTCCCGTCCTCCTGTACATGGCCGCGGCGCTGGTGCTGCCGGCGGAGCAGGCCGAGGGACGCTACGATCTCCGGGAGCACTATTTCGGGATCCATCGCCTCTTTTTCGGCGTGACCGGCGCGGCTACGCTGCTCGAGAGCGTCCGGGCGCTTCGAGTGCCCGACTGGCAGGCGGCGGCCCTCAACCTCGCCGCCACCCTGCTGCTGGGATCGCTGGCCACCGTGAGGAGCCCGCGCTATCACGCCGCCGGAACCGTTCTGGCCGCGCTGCTCCTCGGGGCGTTCGTGGTGGCGGAGACGCTGCGGATCGCCTGACTTGAGGCCGAAAGGTGGCCGGAAGCGCTTCGACCGCCGCTTTCCGGGTACCGCTGCCCACGGGAGGATGAGGCCCTCCGGCTACGCCGCGAGGGGCCAAGATCCGACCGTCGCTGACCCCGCGCGCTGCGGCGATGACGCGCGCGTTCAGGCGCCGACGCATGTGGGGCGTGTCTCTTCGCCGGCCGTGCCCGTGGGGGGGGGCGACGTGGACGGTGTCGTCCGCGATGGGCGCGGGCCGAAGCCGATCGATCGGAGGATCCGTGATCTGCCCCTCGGCGGGGCGCCCCGGGAGCAGCCCGGCGAGGGCGAGCAGGACGGCCAGGCGAGGCATGGCTACTCGCCGCGGAGCCAGGCCCGCCAGGCGTCGGCGTTGAAGGGGCGGCCGAGGAATCGCTCGACGAGGACCGCGCTCGGGGCCGTCCCCGTGGGCGCGAGGAGCTCGTCGAGATAGCGGCGGCCGGTGGCGGGGTCGAGGAGGTCGTCGCGGTCGAACGCCGTGAGGAGGTCCTGCGCGATGACATCGGACCAGAGGTAGGTGTAGTAGTTCGACGAGTAGCCGTAGAGGTGCTGGACCATGCGGCGGGGCGCAGCCACTCCGGGGGCGTGATGGGGAGGTAGGCGGCGACGCGGCGCTCGACCTCGGCGGTGGGCAGCTCCTCGGGCGGGGCCGTGTGGAGGTCGAACGCGAGGGCTGCGAGCCAGAGGTTCTGGCGGGCGGCGCCGGCGCGGCCGAACGCGCTCGCCTGGCGGTAGGCCTCGACGAGATCGGCGGGGATCGGCTCCCCCGTCTCGTGGTGGCGGGCGAACCGGGCGAGGACGTCGTAATCCTGCGTCCACGCCTCCAGCAGCTGCAATGGGGCCTCGACGAAGTCGGCCTCGAAGTCGCCGAAGACGTCGGCGCGGCCGGCGGCGAGCATGTGGATGAGGTGGCCGAACTCGTGGAAGAGGGTGGAGACCTCGTGTGCCTCGAGCAGCCCGGGGTCGCCCTGGGCGCCGCCGGGGAAGTTGCACAGGAGCGCCCCCTCGGGGACTTCGCCGCCGCCCAGGCGGAGCGGGAAGGCGGCGAAGTGGCTGAACTTCCCGTCGCGCGGGTGCATGTCGAGGGTGAATCGGCCGACGAGCGCGCCGTTCTCCCACACCTCGTAGGGCTCGGCGGCACCGGCCCAGGCGGGAGCGTCCGGAGCACGGCGGAACTCGAGCCCGAACATCTCGCTGTAGGCATCGAGCATCCCGTCGCGCACGGCGGAGTAGGGGAAGTAGGGCCGCATGGCCCGGGCGTCGAAGGCGTGGTCCTCCTGCTGGAGCCGGAAGGTCCAGTGGTACTGATCGAAGTACGGGATCGACGTGGCCCCGGGCTCGTGGCGCTGGCGGAAGGCGAGGAGGGCGGCGGCATCGCGCGCGGCGGCCGCCTCGGAGGCCTCGGCCACCTCGTCCAGGAAGGCGGCGAGGCGCTCGGGTGTGCCCGCCATCTTGGAGTCCAGGCTGTAGGCGGCCCACGAGTCGAAGCCGAGCAGCGTCGCCAGCTCGTGGCGGAGCGCCCGGAGGGAGTCGATCACGGGGATGTTCTGCGGGTTACCCCGGTCCAGGAACGCGCGGGCCGCGCGCTGACGGAGGTCGGCGTTCTCGGCGTAAATGGCGAGGGGGGCGAAGAGGTTCGGCGTGATGGCGATGACGAGCCGGCCGGCGTCGTCGGTCGGGCCGGACGCGAGCGCCGCGGCGAAGTCCGGTGGGAGGCCGCCGAGGGAGTCGGGCGAGACGGTGATGGAGCGGATGTCGGAGTGGATGTTCTGCTCGAAGCGGGTGCCGACCTCGGCGATCCGGGCGCGCAGGTCGGCGATGCGAGCGCGCGCGGGCGCGTCGAGCGCGATGCCGCCGCGGCGGTAGCTTTCGAGGTCCTGGTCGAGGACGTAGCGGAGGGCGGGGGTGAGGCCGTCGGCGTCCACCGCGGACAGGGGGTCGGCGTCCAGGGCGGCGAGGGCATCGTAGATCGCCCGGTCGACGGCGAGGGCGCTGGACCGCTCGTCCAGGAGGGCGTCGCGGGCGCGGGCGTAGGCCCGGAAGGCGGAGTCGGGGTGGGCGTTGAGAGCGATCTGGGTGAGCTGCTGTGCCTTCCCGAGCTCGTGCTGGGCGCGCTTGAACGGGAGCAGGGTGTTCTCGGCCGATCGCGCCCCCCGCACGGCGCGGACGGCATCGAGCAGGCGCTCGGCCTCGGCGACGTGGGCGTCTACGCGGAGGCCGAGGGAGGTCGTGTCGGTGATGCCGGCCCAGACGGGGCCCGGATCGGCCAGGCCACGGCCGGACTGGGCCGCCGCGGGAACCGAGAGCAGGATGCCGCCGACGAGTGCGGTCGCGAGGATGATGCGGGGGCGCAGGCGCATGGAGCTTCCGCTGTCTTGGGGGGAACCGGCCCGAGGGAGGGCACCGTGATTGGCGCTTCGCGTACGGCCGAACGCGCGGTCGCCGAAGGTATTGCGCGTGTCCCGGACGCGCAAACGAGGCTATTGTCGAGCTGGGGCTCTCCCGGGCGAGCAGAAGGCCATGACGATCTCCGAAAGGCCCCTTCTCGAGCTCGCGCAGGAATGGCGGGGCAGGAAGGGCGGAGCAGGAAGGGCGGAGCGGGAAGGGCGGGCCAGGAAGTGGCGGAGCGGGAAGGGTCCGGGGGGGGCCGGGGGGCGGTCCCTGATCCGCGGGCGCCCCTCCCGGCGGTGGGGTCCCCCACGCGGTGTTCGCAGCCCGGGACGGCGGCGGCGAGGCCGGTGGCTGCAGAAACCGTGATCATCCTGGTGATTGCATCCACGAGTGGGGCGGCGGGGGTCCACGGCGGCAGACACCACCGTGGTCATGGTGTCCGCAGCAATCGCTTGGAATCCGGGTGTTCATGGCTGCGATCACCAGGGCCGCCCCGATTCTCACAGGCGGTGGTCAGCGCACCGCGCCCGCTGATCAACCTGAACACTGTCCCTCCCGGACCCACAGGCGACCACCCTGGCCTGCCGGGTGAGACTCAGTGCTCCGGCGTCCGGGCGCCGAGAGCGAGGCACAGGCGCGCGAGCACTTTGTCGGGCTCCTTCATGATCTGTCGCGGGGTGAAGCGCAGGACCATTATCCCCCGTGCGGCGAGGGCGGTGCCGCGGCTGCGATCGTTCTCGAAGGCCGGACGCTGGCGGTGAACCGTGTAGCCGTCGATCTCCACGGCGAGACGATAGTCGGGGAACAGCAGATCGACCTCCATGCCGTGGATTCTGGCATTGACCCTGGGCCGCGGGACGCCCGCCGTCCGCAGCCCCTTCAGGAGCAGGAGCTCGGGCGGCGAGCGAGTGAGGGCGGGACCGACGATGTCGTCGAGCAGTGCCCTGAGCTTTCCGCACCCCGGTCGGCCGGGATAGCGATCGATCGTGGCCCGAACCTCCTCGAGGGTGACCAGCTCCTGCCGTTCGGCCCGGGCGAGAGCGCGCTCGAGGTCGTACGGGCCGAGGCAGGCCGCGAGGTCCAGGATCGTCCGCGGGGCCGCGGAGAGCGGCAGGCCATGCCGTCGATCGACCTCTTCGGCGGGGAGCGCCCCGACGCGGTGGAGGCGGACCCCGGACCGTGGACCGCGCAGGGTGCGCGGGCCGGACACGTGGACGGGCTCCTCGGGTCGGGGCTCGGCGATAAATCGCAGGATCCCGGCTGCCGTCGAGTGCGTCAGCACGGCCTCGTCGCCACAGGCGAGCAGCGCGGCGGACTCTGCCTGGTACTTCGCCGTGACAGGTCCCGTTCGGTACACGCCGCGGTGCAGGGGGCAGAGAGTTCCCGTCCGGAGCCGGTGCTCGATAGCGCCCCGAGACAGCCCCCGCTGCCGCAGCTGTTCGCGGGTGACCACCCCGTGCTGACCCGCCGCGATGTCCCGGATCCGGATGTCCGGATGGATGAGGTTCATGCCTCAGGATTACTCGCGTCCCGGGGCACGACCATGGCTGGATGGGACAGCGTGTCGAGCGGCCGGTCCGCTCAGGGGCGGTGGGCCTGGGACTCGGCCGTTCCCCGGGGGAACGCCAGCGCCACGAGGAACCCGGCGACCGCGACCACGGCCACGGCCACGTAAACCGCGTGGAGTCCGTGAGCCAGCGTATCACGCACCGCGGCGAGCGCGTCGGGCGAAACCGTGTCCCGCAGCGAGGGGTCCATGGCCACGTTCGCGTCCAGGCCTGCCCCCGCGCCATCCGCCATCCGGGCGTTCAGCAGTGCCCCGAGCGCGGCCACGGCCACGGCGCCGCCGATGGTCCGGAAGAACTGCACGCTGCTCGTGGCGACGCCCCGGCGCTCCCACGGCACGGCGTTCTGGACCGCCACCAGGTAGGGAGTGGCCATGAACCCCATCCCGAGTCCCACTACGAGCATGGCTCCCATGAGGAGCAGCCGGGACGCGCCCACGTCCGCGGTGGCCAGGAGCAGCGTGCCTGCGAACCCGAGGACTCCGCCCAGGACGGCCAGCGGCCTGTATCCGGTCCGGAGGAGCAACCAGCCTGCGGCCGTGCTGGCAATGGGCCAGCCGAGGGACATGGGGGCCAGAGTGAGCCCGGCGTCCAGCGCCGTGCCGCCCAGCACGCCCTGCGCGAACATGGGAACGAACGCCGTCGAGCTGAACAGGATGGTCCCGAGGATGACGCTGCCCGCGCTGGACACGGCAATCACCGGGTTGCGGAACAGGTCCAGCGGCAGCATGGGCTCCGGCGCCCGCCGTTCCTGCGCTATGAAGAGGGCGATTCCGAGCCCGGACAGCGCAAGGAGCCCGAAGGTCCGTGGATCGGTCCACCCGAACAGCTCGCTCCCTTCCAGCAAAGTCAGAAGCAGGACCGTGATGGAGACCGTGAGCGCGAGGGTGCCAAGCAGGTCGAGCCGGTGCTGCCTGCGCGGCTGGCGCTCCTTCAACCACAGCTGGAGCATGAGCAGCGAGGCCAGCCCGAACGGGATGTTGAGGTAGAACACCCACCGCCAGGTCAGCAGGTCCGTGATCAGACCGCCCGCCGCCGGCCCCACAAGGCTCGACACCCCCCAAACCGCCGAGAACATCCCCTGGATCTTCCCGCGCTCCTCGAGCGGGTAGATGTCCCCGATCAGCGTGATGGCCACCGGCATCACCCCGCCCGCCCCCAGCCCCTGCACCGCCCGGTAGAGGATGAGCTGCTCGAACGTTCGGGCGGTGCCGCACAGCGCCGAACCCAGCATGAAGAGGAGTGCCGAGATGATGTAGATCCGGCGACGACCGTACAGGTCCGCCAGCTTGCCGAACATCGGGACCGTGGTGGTGGACGTCAGCAGGTACGCCGAGAAGACCCACGAGTACCGCGCCACCCCCCCCAGCTCCGCCACGGCGGTGGGCATGGCCGTCCCTACCGCCGTCGCCTCCAGCGCGGCGAGGAACATGCCCAGGATCAGGGCTACGGTGACGAGGCGTCGATCGCGTCCGGGCTCCACGACGGCCAAGCATCGCCCGCCACGACCCCGGCGTCAAATCACGGCCGGCGTTACCGCAGATCTCGACCGACGTCCAGCGCGAGGATCACGGAGCGGACGGACGGAATCCGCGGGCGGTGTCAGCTCTTACCTAAAGCCTTAGTTGACACCCGCCTCGGGTCGGCATACGTTCGCCTAAAGGATTAGTGCGCAGTGCGGGCGCGCCGTATCGGGAAAGCGGAGGATCGGGAGGGATCATGACCCAGGGGACCGTGGTGAACCGCGCGGGGCTGCTTCTGATCGCGGCGCTGATCTTCGCGACCTCGGTGTCGGCGCCCGTCGTGGGCCAGGAGATCTTTCCCGCCGATGACGACCTCCAGCTCATGCTGGACTACCTGGTCGCGGATGGCGCGACGCCGGCGATCGTCCTGGGGATCGTGGATGGCCACGGCGCCACCCGGGTGCTCGGGGCGGGCAGCGGCGGGTCGAGGTCCGAGGGCGCGCGGACCGTGTTCGAGGTGGGCTCCATCAACAAGACGTTCACGGGCACGTTGCTGGCGCTGGCGGTCCGGCGCGGGGAAGTGGCGCTGGACGACCCGGTGGCGGACTACCTGCCGGACTCCGTCACGGTCCCGCGCCAGGGCGACCGGGAGATCACGCTCCTCGACCTGGCGACCCACCGCTCGGGGCTGCCCGGGCTGCCGACGAACTACCTCCCGGGCGATCTGGGCGACCCGTACGCCGCCTACACGCTCGATGTCCTGTACGACTTCCTCTCGAGCTACGAGCTGACCCGGGAGCCGGGCACGCATACCGAGTACTCGAACCTGGGCTTCGGCCTCCTTGGCCACGCCCTCGCCCGTGCGGCGGGAACCACGTACACGGCGCTGCTGCGGGAGCGGATCCTGGACCCGCTCGAGATGAACGACACCGGGTACGAGCAGGGTGCCGAAGCGGTGGAGCGCACGGCCGTGCCGCACAGTCGGGGCGAGGAGGTCCCGCTGTGGACGGGCACGGAAGCGATCCGGGGCGCGGGTGGCCTCCGGTCGACCATGGCGGACATGCTGAGGTACCTCGAGGCCAACCTCGGGCCGCCGGAGTCCGAGCTCGAGAGGGCGATGCGGGACGCCCACGAGACTCGGGCCCCGTTCGACGTCCAGGGAGTGGACGCCACACGGATCGGCCTGGCCTGGCAGAAGATCCCGCTGGACTCCTCGGGCGATCGGGTGATCATCACCCATGGCGGGAACACGGCCGGCTCGTCGGCCCGGATCGCCTTCGACCCGGAGCGCGGCGTGGGGTTCGTCCGGCTCACCAACGTGGGCGCGTTCCCGGACGACATCGGCCTCTACCTGCTCCGCACCGGCCCACCGATCGACGACCCGGTGGTCGACGTGCCGGTGGAGGCGCTCCGTCGCTACGTCGGCGCGTACCGGTTCGCCCCGGGGGCGAACCTCTACATCCGCCTCGACGACCGCGGCGGCTGGCTGACCTCCCAGCTCGGCCGCACCGTCGAATTTCGGCTATACCCGGACTCCGACACCTCCGCCTACCTCCGCCGGATCCACGCCCGGTTCGCCTTCCGCGTCGATGACGCCGGGGAAGTCGAGGCCGCGGTCCTGAACCCGGGTCCGCGGGAGCGTGTGCTGCCGAAGGTCGCGGACGAAACGCCTTCGCCCCGGTTCCCGACGCCGGAGATCCTGGACCGGCCGCTCACCAGGGAGGAGGTCGCCCGATACGCAGGGACGTACGACCTCGGAGGCGCCGCCCGTACGGTCGAGGTCCGAGTGCGCGGCGAGGGCGGACAGCTGGTCGCGGAGCTCGGGAACGGTGCCTTCGCACGGCTCCGGTACCAGGGCGACCACACCTTCATCCCGTTCCGGGACCCGGCCAGCCGCGTCACCTTCGAGGTGTCGGATGGTCGGGCCGTAGCGCTGACGATGGACCTCCACGGGTCCGCCCTGACCGGGCGGCGACGATAGCCGTCCCCGGACCGCAGGGGGTACCCTCGCTGGGCACGACCCCGGGCATCGATCAGCCGGCGGGCGTGCTGTCCTCGCTGAGAGAATAGCCATCGCTCAGCTCCACGAGCGGAGCGGACCGCACCACGCTCTCGAAGACGGCCTTGAGCACGCCGATCAGGATGGGGCCGATGATGATGCCGACCAGACCGAAGGTGTAGACCCCGGTGATCAGGGCGAGGAACATCCAGTAGAAGTTGAGCATCCCCGCCTTGGCGGCGGCGATCTTCGGGCGCAGGTAGAGGGAGATGAACACCGTGTTCGCGAGTAACCCGACGAGGAACACGGTGATGCCGCCGGCCACGGTGTCGCGGAACACCATGAGGTAGATGGCCACGGGGACGTACACGGACCAGGACCCCACGATGGGGAGGAATCCGATGAAGAAGGAGGCGATGGCCAGGACCACCGCCAGGGGCACGTCCCAAATGAGGTTCAGGGCGAGGACGATCAACGCCTTGATGATCTGGGTGAGGAAGGTGGCGTACAGGGCGCCGTATGCGACCTGGCGGACGCTGTCGGAAACGCGCTTTCCGAGGGGTCGGTAGCGGCCGGGGATCTTGCTCCGGATGTAGTCTACGATCCGCTCGTGGTCGGTGAGGATGTAGAAGAGGGTGAAGAGGAAGACGGCGATGGAGAGGACGAGGATGTCCAGCGTCGCCTGGAGCGCCTCGACGATGCTGGTGCTCTGGCTCGCTGCTTCCGACACCCAGCGAGACAGGTCCTCCCGGACCTCGAGGTCCTCCGCGAAGGGAAGCCGCTGGACCGCCCTGGTGATCTCGGCCGCCACCGCTTCCCGGTTCTCGTTCAGGTACTCCGCCGTGCTGGAAATCTCCACCCAGCTGTAGACGGTGATGACGAGGATCGGAACGATGACGGACACCATGACGAGGATCGCCGTCAACGTCCGGTTGCCCAGGTGGCGCTCCGTCCAGAGGTGGAACGGCAGGAGGTAGATGGCCAGGACCACGCCCACGATGACGGCCACGAGCACGTCGTGGACCATGTACAGGAAGAGCCCCAGGATCGCGGTCAGCAGCGCTCCGGTCAGCAGCGCCTTTCGCACTTCGGGGATGGTGTAGTCGGCCAGGCGCACGAACTCGGCGCGGCGATCGTCCCGGCGGCGGTCGGAATCCGGGTCCTGCGTCTCGCTATCCCCTTCCGTCACGACGCGACCTCCGCTCCCTCGAGCAGCATGGGTGGATCTGGGGTTGTCGCAGCGCGTGGTGCATGACGTGTTCCGCCCCGGTGGGGGGTGGTGGCGGAAGCCTCACTCGGGCAGCGAGTCCGCCATGGCGGCCTGGTAGAGCAGCCCCGCGAGGAAGGCGGCGGAACGGCGCAGGTCGTCGGGCGAGACGCGCTCGTAGAAATCGGCGTTCGTATGGTGGGT
Source organism: uncultured Gemmatimonadales bacterium (assembly GCA_963783305.1). Taxonomy (GTDB): domain Bacteria; phylum Gemmatimonadota; class Gemmatimonadetes; order Longimicrobiales; family RSA9; genus JAWVYT01. The sequence goes on from CAWAMW010000002.1 coordinate 492,802, forward strand.
CCGGACGTCGTAGTCGCGGTAGTCCTGGATCGTGCTGAACGCGGGCACACCAGCCCTCTCGAAGCTGATGTGATCGCTGCTGCCGATCCGCCCCCGGGCGTTGCGCCGCGCGCCCGCCGGCCGGAGCCCCGCGACCCACCGGTCCAGGGCTGGGCGCCACGCCTCGTTCTCCTGGAGGTACAGTCCGTACGTGGCGCCACCGCCAATGTCCTGATTCACGTAGAAGACGACGTCGTCCGATCCCTTCTCAATGTGCCGCTCGACCCACGCCAGCGAGCCGTGCAGCCCCTGCTCCTCCCCGCCCCACAGCCCGATACGGATCGTGCGCCGGGGCTGGACGCCCGCCGATTGCAGCAGGCGCAGCGCCTCCATCACCGTCGCGACGCCATCGGCGTTGTCGGTGGCGCCGGTGGAGGAGTGCCAGGAGTCCAGGTGCGCGCCCGCCATGACCACCTGGTGGGCCACGGCCGGATCGGTGCCCGGGATCTCGGCGATGACGTTCGGGATGTCGGGGTCGTCGTCGTGGAACCGGACATCGACGGCGACCCGGAGCCGGACCTCCACTCCGTGCTCCAGCAGCCGGACGATGCGGTTGTAGTGCTCGCCGGCGAGGACGACGGACGTGGCCGCGTCCCGGGGCGTTCCGGCGTCGCCGAGTACGAAGAGGGTGCCGTGGGCGCCCTGGTCCGGGCGGAAGTATGCCCCCACCCCCAGCTCGCGCATCAACGACGGCACCGCCCGCCGGGGCAGCGCGTCCTCGCCGCGGATGAAGCGCGGGGCGCCGTGCTCGACGGGGCTGTCCTGCGCCGTCGGCTGGGGCCGGTCGTCCGTGATGAAGGAGGGCTGGGGCGCGTAGGGCAGGACCAGAGCGCCGCGTAGCTCGTCGCCCATGGCCCGTACCTCCGCCTCGGTGCGGTCGCCCAGGTAGATGGCGGGGCCCTGCAGCACTCCGTTCGTTCCGGGCGACCACGCCTCCGGAAAGCCCGTGAGCGGGAAGTACCCGGGCTCGGTCATCTCCAGCGTGAGGCCTTCCAGCGTCCAGCCGGGCCCGAACTCGAACTCCTCGGTGCGGGCTTCGATCCCCCACCCGCGGAGCCGGTCGTCCACGTACGCGGCGGCGGCTTCGTAAGCGGGCGTGCCACTGAGGCGGGGTCCGTAGACGTCCGTGAGGACCCGATAGGTCTCCACGACCTCGTCGCTGGCCAGCCCAGCCCGGAGGACGCGGTCGAGGACTGGATCGCCGGACTGGGCACTCGCAGGGGCGGGAGCCAGAACCGCCAGGCCGACGAGCAGGAGAGAGAGGGCCACTGGAGGGTTGAGCGGCTGTCGCATGATGGAAGATCTCGGTCGGGTGGGCGTTCCGGATGCCATAGCAATGTGCCCGATCGCGACGAGCCCGCGCAAACCGGGCCCGCTCATCGGTCTCGACGCCCGGCGCCGTGCGTTCGCGCCCGTCCCGCGCTGGCCGGGATAACGAAACGCGGACGTGGAGGAGGAGCCGGAGGAAGCGGGCTCCCCAGGTGCCATGACCGCCGACGGCCGCCCTTTATGGCTCCGGCCTCGCCCCCACCGCCGCTACCTCCCTCTCGACATTGGGAAGTAAAAGGTCTTCGAGGAAGTAGGCGGCCAGCTCGGCGCGGCTGCCGAGCCCGGCTTTGTGGTACACGGCCGTGGCGTGCTGGCGGGCGGTTCGCTCGCTGCGGTCGGTGGCGGTCGCCACGTGCTTGTGGCTGTAGCCCTTGAGGAGGAGCAGGGCGACCTCCCGCTCGGCGGGGGTGAGCTGCCAGGCTCGGAACTGGGCGTCGACGGCCGCGCCGAGCCCTTCCAGCGCCTTCCGGGCGTTCTCCTGCCATTCGTCACGCTCGGCCTTCCGCGCCTCCAGCCGCTCCCGCATGTCCTCCAGGGAGGCTTCGGCCTTCCACCACCCCAGCCAGAGCGTGGTGGCCATGAGCAGCGCGCCGGAAAGCATGAGCAGCTCGAAGATCACGTGGAAGGAGATCCAGCTCTGCGGCTGATCGAGGATGAGGTCGACCGAGCCGCCGACCACGATCGAGCCGAGGGCAAGCGCGAGAAGCAAGGGAAGCCGTGGATCGCGCCCCACGTCCATGGTGATGCCTCCGTCATTCGTTGGATACGGCGCCCGCCGCCCGGCTTCGAGTCGGATGACGGATTCGGCCGCGGCGCAGCCGGGATCAACTTAGGGTCGAACCCTAGCGGAGTATACCCAATGCTGCCTGATCCGCTCCATCCTGCCGTCGTTCACTTCCCCCTCGTGCTGGTGTTCCTGCTGCCGCTGTTCGCCCTGGGCGCGGGCTGGGCGATCCGCCGCGGCGCCGCCGTCCGATGGACGTGGGCAATCCCACTCCTCATGGCGGCCGGGCTCGCTGGAAGCGCGTATGTCGCGCTCCGGACCGGGGGGGCCGAGGAAGAGCGGGTGGAGGGGGTCGTTTCCGAATCCGTACTCCACGAACACGAAGAGGCGGCGGAGCGCTTCCTCGTGTTGAGTGGGGTGCTGCTCCTCGTGGCCGCCGCCGGCCTGGCACCGGGCAACCTCGGCCAGGCCGCGCGCCTGCTCACGGTCGTGGGCTCTCTGGGCGTCGCAGTGGCCGGCGTCCAGGTCGGCGCGGCCGGAGGCGAGCTCGTGTACCGGCACAACGCGGCAGGGTCGCGTCAAAACCGCGTCACGAGGCCCATCGCGAGGCGTCCGTGCGCCGCCGGTGCGATGAACGGCCGGAGCTCCACCGAGCCATACGCCTGCCTCCCCTCGCTGACCATGCTGCGGCCCACCAGCGTGCCGATCACCGCCCCTCCCACCACGTCCGACAGGAAGTGGGCGTCATGGTAGATCCGGGCGAGCCCCACTCCTCCGGCGAGGCCGTACGCCACGATCCTGACCGGCCGGGACGACGATTCCGCCGCGATCACGGAGGCCACCGCGAACGCCTGTGTAGCGTGGCCCGAGGGAAACGAGACGGAACCCGAGAACGGTTCGAACTCGTACGGCCCCTCCCGCTGCCGCGGTCGTGAGCGCCCCGCCGCCGCCTTCAGTAGCGGCGTCACGATCCCGCCGGCCACGAAGCTCGCGGAAACCGCCTCCACGGCGGTCCGGCGCAGCGAGGGTTGCCGAGCGATGATGCCGCCAACGTAGAGGCTGGCGACGACCGCGAACGAGCCTTTATCGCCGAGCGGCTCGATGAGCGAGAGGATGCGGTCCGCGGCCCCGTTCTGTATGGGGTCCTCGACTTCCTCCACGTCCTCATCCGCCACGATCAGCGCCACGAGCCCGCCCGTCACAGCCAGCCCGCTCAGCCACTGGCTCTGCTCCCACCGGACCGGTGCGGTCAGTCCATGGGCCAGTTCGTGTGCCCCGAAGCGGAGGTCTTCGAGGAGGAAGAACGGAGCGTCCGGCTCGGAATGGGCGCTCACCCAGGGCTGCGCGGCCGCCCGCTCGGGCGTCTGCGCGGAAATCGGTGTGGCGGAGAGGAGGAGAGCGGCGGCGAGCGCGGCCACCCGATTCGCCCGCGCAGTCACGCTCGATCGGTCGGCGGTGGGCATTCTATACCGGGGACTGGACGGGGGGCCGGGCGTCGCAGCGTGTTCCCCCGCGGTCCGCGGGCAGGACGTACGCGCTGCGGCCGTACCCCAGCGCCACGCGCTCGACCCGTTCCGGCGCGGCCGCGGCGCGGATGGACGACGCGTCCCCGTCCCCGGCCACGATCAACACCGGGTTGCGGGAGCGCCGCTGGTCGGCCGCGAGCTGCTCCAGCGTGGCGCTGGCCCACGGCTCCAGACCGCCTGACGACACCCGCCTCAGCGACCCACCGAGGTAGAACTGGAGTCCGTAAAGCCGGGGCTCATCGAGGATCCACGGCTCGGCGCACGGGGGCGCGGCGGCTTCGATGGCGCGGCTCAGACGACGCATGTCGTTGCCGTCGGGCACCCGGGCGAGCACGCCCTTGACCAGCACGATCGCCGCGGCCCCGGCGATGGCGGTGCGCACGCCGACCCGCAGCGCGCGCGCCGTACCCGAGCGCCGGATGGCCAGGCGCGCGATGGCGATGGCGATGGCCGGATAAAGCGGCAGCAGGTAGAGCGGAAGCCGGCTCCGGGAGAGGGCGAACACTCCCAACGGGAGAGCGAGCCACAACGCCAGGAAGGCCCCCGGCCCCCGACCCCGGAGGAGCGTGTCGGCGACGCGTCGGAGCCCCGGCGCGGGCCGCCCCCCTCCCCTCCCGTCCACCCACCAGCTCCGGGCGCCGCGCCACGCCTGCCAGATCCACGGCCCGGGCGCGAGCAGGAGCACGGGGAGGTAGATCGCGACGGGGCCGTACCACTCCGGATTGCGGTTCGCGGTAGCGGTGACGTTCCGGGCCACCACCTCCTCCATCACGAAGTAGTGGAGCAGCCCATCGTGGCGGAGGCTCACCAGCACGTACCACCACAGACCCACGACTGCCGCCAGTCCGATGCCCGCGGCACTGGCCAGCGACGGGACTCCGCCGGCACCCTCCCCGGCGTTCGCCCGGCTCCGCAGCCGGACGTGGAACACCACGATGGGGAGGAGCGGCAGCAGTCCGGCGGGTCCCTTGACCAGGAACGCGGCGCCGAACGCGGCCCACATGGCGGCGACCCATGCCGCGCCGCGCCGGGTCGTGCCCGCTCGAATGGCGCGGGCCCAGCAGAGGACGGCCAGCGCCTCGACCAACGCCAGGGGCATGTCCGCCGAGATGGCCGCGGCGCCGGCCGCCGGCAGGAGCGAGGTGGCGTAGACCAGGCCCGCGAGCAGTCCGGTGCCAGGGTCGTAGAGGGCGCGCCCGATGAGGAGCACCACCGCCGCGGTGAGGATCAGCTCGATGGCGTGGGAGAGACGCGCGCCCCACGCGTTGTCGCCGAGCAGGGCGACGCCGGCGGCGATCCCCCAGTACGCCGCGGGCGGCTTGGTCCAGTGGGGGGTCTGGTCCAGCGTCGGCTCGAGGAAATCGCCGGATTCGACCATCTCCCGGGCCACCTCCGCGTACCGCCCCTCGGTGGTCTCGAAGAGTCCACGCGAGCCCTGGAAGCCAAACCCCACGGCCAGGCCCACCGCCGCGAGGATCGCGAGGCTACGTCGCGTTCGGATCGGCGGAGCGCTCGCGGCCCAGGAGCTGGATGTTCCGGCCGTAGATGAGGAGGCCGACGGACTGACCGAGAATGAAGACGGGGTCACGGCGATGGATGGCATAGATGAGCAACATGGACGATCCGGCGATACTGAGGAGCCAGAAGAGCGGCGGGACCACGCTCCGCCCGACCCGCTCGCTGGCCAGCCACTGAACAATGAACCGGCCGGAGAACATCGCCTGGCCGAAGAGTCCGACCCAGAGCCACGCGGCGCTCATCGGGGCTGGAGCGCTTTCCCCACCAGCCCACGCGTGCGGGTGGCGGCGTCAGACGGCTCTCCGCCGGCGGGATCGTGGGACAGCGCGTCCGGAGTGTCCGCCGGACCCGGACTGGCGGCGACCGCGCCCGGTCGCCCCACTCCAGTCGCGGGAACCAGCCGCCGTCGCATCCAGACGATGGCGAACGTGTCGAACAGGCCGACCCAGAGGCGGTTCTGGATGCCGTACTTCGTCACGCCCCGGCGCCGCGCCCGGTGCCGAACCGGCACCTCGACCACATGGTCCCACCCGTTCATGCGGATCAGAGTGGGCAGGAACCTGTGCATGCCGGCGAACACCGGGATCCCGTCGAGCGCCTCACGGCGGATGAGGCGAATGGAGCACCCCACGTCTCGCACCGACTCCCCCGTGACGCGGTTGCGGAAGCCGTTCGCGATCCGGGACGAGAAGCGCCGGATGGTGTTGTCGGCTCGCTCGCGCCGCCACCCATTCACCACATGCGCGCCCGTACGCCGCTGCTCCTCGAGCAGGAGCGGGATGTCCGCGGGCACGTTCTGGCCGTCCCCGTCCATGGTGGATACCCACGTCCCCCGGGCGGAATCGAACCCCGCGGCGAGCGCGGCCGACTGGCCGCGCCCCTGCTCCAGGCGCAGGAACCGGTGATGGGGCCGCTCGCAGGCAAGCAGCTCCAGGACCCGCGGGGTATCGTCGCCCGACCCGTCATCCACCCACACGGCCTCCCAGCCGATGTCCGTCGCTGCCATGGCCGCGTCGATCTCTCGGGCGAGGCTCGGGATGCTCGCGGCCTCGTCCCGCACCGGGATGACGATGCTGAGCTCGAGGTCCGGGGACCCTCCGGTATCCAGCGCGTAAAATCGCATGACCGAATCTTAAACCCTTTCACTTACGATTCCATTAGGCCGCCCTCGTCGGCGCCGGGGAAAACGCACCGCGACCCGCGTTCCGCCCCTTTCCTCATGGTCCTCGACAGCGAGAATCCTCACTCCTTCGCCTCCATCAGTGGCCGTTTACGTCCATGATGATCGACGACATCAGCACGCCGAGAGCCGCTCCCGCCACGACATCGCTCAGCCAGTGCTGGTCATCCACGACACGGGAAAAAGCGGTGATCCCGGCGGCGGTGAACAGCGCCACCGCGAGGACCTCCCCCTCGTCATCCCAGCCGTCTACCATCTCGATGCCCACGGCGTTCGCCAGCGCGAACGCCGTAGCGGCGTGGCCCGAAGGGAAAGATCGCAGTTCCCGGGCGCCAAAACCACGGGCGAACCCGAAATCATGGGGATCCGACGGCTCCGAGAACGGCCGGCGCCGCCCGATCAATCGCTGCGCGATCCAGCGGGCCGCCACCCCGGACAGGACAGCCTCCTCCACGTGGAGCCCGGCGTCCCGGAGAGCATCGTCGCCGGTGACGGCGCCCGCCACCAGCGCCATGGCGCCGGCGCCGTAGGCGAGTCGGCCGCCGAGGGGACGGAAGATCCCGTCCAGCGACAGGATCAGCGGGATCTCCTGTCCACGGCTCTGCGCCCACTCACGCACCGCCCCGTCCACGGGGATCAGCAGGAGCGCGCCGCCCGCCAACACGCCAGTGAGGGTCCGGACACCGTCGCGCCGGAGTTCCAGGGGACCCTCCGGACCGGAGAGCCCCGACAACGCGGCGGCGGGCGCCGGGAAGGGGTCGGACGGAATGAGCCGCCCCGCCGCGGTCTGTCCCGCGCTGGGAGCAGGAACCAGCACCGGGAGCAGGACGGCTCCCACAACAACGAGCTTCTCCATCATCTGGTTCATGGGGCCTGTATCGAGGGGATCAATGATCCGCATCGAGATGAAGTTCGCATCCTATCCCTCGTATTGCGACATCACGCCGCCGAACCGGAGCGCCGGGGAGGGCGCATGCCAGGCATCGCGCCTCGACCACCGCGCAATTTTCTGCACAGCCCGCACGTTCTTGCGCGCAATCGGGCGCCTGTGCCGGACGGTTTTATGGTCCGTAAATATGTATGTGGCAACAGTTTACGGTGACACCGCACGAAGGGTCCCGACCTTGCCCGTGGCTGGGGTGCGAGACCTGGATCGGCCGGGTCGAACCACGAACATGGAGGGTTGATGTCCGGAGGAGCAACGCTGCTTCTGGCGGTGGCGCTGGCCCAGGTCCCGGCGGGCGGTGCAGTGCCGGCCGGGATGGTGGATACGATCCCGACGCTGGCCGTTCGCCCGGAGCCACGGGTACGGTTCGACGCGGCGCTGGTGCCGCGGGGAGCGGTGGTGATCGAAGCGGGGTCGCAGCCGGCGTCTGCGGTGGACGCGGAGTCGTGGGAGTCGTGGGATTTGGGTCGTGGGAACGGGTCGATCCCATCCCGGGTGGAGCCACTGGTGGCGGATACGCCGACGTCGCCGCCGCCGCTGATCGAGTACACGGACGCGTACTACAAGCGTCTCCAGATCCACAAGTGGGCGAGCTGGGCGATTCTGCCGGTGTTCGCGCTGCAATACGTGTCGGGTCAGAAGCTGGCGGACGAGGCGCCGGCGCCGGGTTGGGCGCGGGACGTCCACGGCCCCGCGGCGGCGGGAGTGGCGGCGCTGTTCGGGGTGAACACGGTCACGGGTGTGTGGAACATGTGGGACGCGCGCCAGGACCCTTACGGTCGGAAGTGGAGGACGGCGCACAGCGTCCTGATGCTGCTGGCGGACGCGGGCTTCGTAGCGACGGGGATGCTGGCGGAGGACGCGGGGGAGGAAGGGGAAGTCGGGGCCCACCGAACCGTGGCGTTGACGTCGATGGGTGTCGCGCTGGCGAGTTGGGTGATGATGCTGCCGCCGTTGAGAAGGGACTGACATGGGCACGACACTGCTGGAACCACTGGCCAACGCGGCGCAGCCGTGGGCGGATCTGTATGGCGACTCGACGCTCCTCCAGACGGGCATCCTGTTCGTGCACTTCGCCGGTCTCCTCGTGGCGGGCGGGTTCGCGGTGGCGTCGGACCGACTGGCGCTGCGGGTGGGACTGGAGGACGGGCCGGGGCGGGAGACGGTGCTGCGGGAGCTCCACGCGGTGCACCGACCGGTCCTGATCGGGCTCGTTGTGGTGACGCTCACAGGGATCGCCATGGCGCTGGCCGACGCGCGCTACCTCCTTACCTCCCTGGTCTTCTGGCTGAAAATGGGAGCGTTCGGCGCGCTGCTGGTGAACGGGCTGTTCATGATGCGGGCGGAGCGGCGGCTCCGGGGTGCGGCGAAAAAAGAGCGGGCCGAGCGGCTGGCCGCGCCTCTGGCGTCGTGGCCCCCGCTGCGTGTGGCCCGGGGCGGGGCCGCCGCGGGTCCTGACTTCTTCCTGGCGCCGGACTCGGTGCGGCCGCCCCTCGGACTGGTCCAACCGGACGGGCCGGCGGCGCCGGCACCCGGAGGCTGGGCGGGAATGGCGGTCCGAAGGGCCGGCCGGACGGAAGAAGGATACGTGGTGGACCGGCGAGCGTCGACGGATCGTTCCCCGTGGCGGAGCCTGCGTCTGGCGGCGCTCCGGAGCATGGGATTGTGGCTGCTGACGCTCCTGCTTGGCACCGCGCTGACGGCGATTTGAGGGAGGAAGCATGAAGAAGTTCGAGGATGTGGGACCGGGTGGCCGTCGGAGCGAGCCGGGCGACGGGGAAACGGACGGGGCTGCGGAGGGAAGTGCGTGCTCGGGCTGTGGCGTCTGCGAGGACCCGCCGGGGTCGCGGCGCGAGTTCCTCCGGCAGGGAGCGCTGGCGCTTGCGCTGCTGGCGGGCACGCGACTGCCGCTGGTCGCCTCGGCATCGGGCATCCGGTTCGGCGCCGGTGGCGGCCGGGGCGGCGGTGTGACGTACGACGTCCCGGGGGAGGACGGAGCCACGATCGACCGGAGGAACCAGGTGATCCTGGTCCGGTGGGAGGGGAAGGTCTACGCGTTCGGGCTGTCGTGCCCGCATCAGCGGACGGTGCTGCGATGGGAGGAGGATGACGGTCGGTTCCAGTGCCCCAAGCATCACTCGAAATACGCCGCGGACGGCCGCTACCTCGAGGGCCGTGCCACGCGGAGCATGGACCGGTATGCACTGCGGCTGGATGCGGGGCGGGTAATCGTGGACACGGGGCGTCTCTACCACGAGGATGATGACCCGGCGGAGTGGGAGGCCGCCGTCGTCGTCCTCGCGGGCGGAGCGCCGGCGACAGGAGATGGCCATGGGGTGTGAGGGATGCGGCATGAGTCGACGCGGGTTCGTGGAGCGCGCCACCCTGGTAGCGGTGGCGGCGGTGCTGACGGGGTGCGACCTGTCCAGCCCGACGGGGGTGGGCGTCCCGACGGGGGGCCCGTACCAGGTCCGGCTGTCCGACTATCCGGCGCTGGCGGACATCGGCGGGGTAGCCCGGGTCCAGCTGGACGACGGGTCGGTGGTGGGCGTGGGCCGAACGGGGGTGAGCTCCTTCGAGGCGTACGGCCTCGCCTGCACGCACGAGGGCACCCAGGTCAGGGTCCAGGGCGACGGCTGGCACTGCCCGAGCCACGGGGCCGAATTCGACACCGCGGGCGGCGTCACCCGCGGGCCCGCCAACCGGGCGCTGGTGTCGGTGCCTTGTACGTACGACGCGGCGACCGGCACGCTGACGGTGAACGGCGACCCGGCGTAGGCCGCCGGTCGCCGGTCAGGTGCGGAAGCGCGCGTCAGTCGTCCTGGCGCATCCCGAGGCGGTCCAGCTTGTACCAGAGGGTGCGGACCGAGATGTCCAGGAGCTCCGCCGCCCGGGTCTTGTTGTCGTCGGTGGCGGCGAGGGCGGCCCGGATCGCCTGGCGCTCGGCGCGGGCGATGGCGTCCTCCAGCGGCTCTACGGCGGGCGCCGCCGCCGCCCCGCCCCGCGGCACGCCTGTCTCCGCGGCGGAGAGGGAGGTCAGGGCGGTGGTGGTGAGGAGGCCGTCCCGTGCGAGGATCACGGCGCGCTCGAGGACATTGTTGAGCTCGCGGACGTTCCCGGGCCAGGCGTAGGCCTCGAGGCGGCGAACGGCGTCGTCGGCGAGGCGGAGCTGGCGGCCGGCGCGGCTGGCGAAGCGCTCGACGGCCTGGATGGCCAGGGGGGCGATGTCCTGGGGCCGGTCCCGGAGCGGCGGGACGTGGAGGGGGAAGACGTTGAGGCGGTAGAAGAGGTCGGCTCGAAAGGAGCGGTCCTCGACCATGGCCGGGAGGTCGCGGTGGGTGGCGGCGATGACCCGCACGTCCACGCGGCGGAGCACGTTGGACCCGAGGCGCTCGACGGCGCTCTCCTGGAGGACGCGGAGCAGCTTGGCCTGCATGGCGGCGGGCATGTCCCCGATCTCATCGAGGAAGAGGGTGCCGCCATCGGCGAGCTCGAACTTCCCCGGCCGGTCCTCGGTTGCGCCGGTGAAGGCGCCGCGGGTGACGCCGAAGAGCTCGGCCTCCAGGAGCTCCCCGGGGATCGCCGCACAGTTGAGGGCCACGAAGAGGGAGTCGCCGCGGTCGGAGCGGGCGTGGATGGCCCGCGCCACCAGCTCCTTGCCGACGCCCGTCTCGCCCGTGATCAGGACAGTGCTGGGAACGGGCGCGACCCGCTCGATGGCGTCGACGACCTCGCGCATCCCGGGGCTCGCAGCGACCATTCCCTCGAAGTCCGGCGCGGCCACCTCCCTGAGGTATGCGATCTCGCGCTCGGCACGGTGCACGTCGAGGCCACGGCGGACCAGCGTCTCGATCTCGTCCACGGAGAACGGCTTCACCACGTAGTCGAACGCGCCCAGCTTCATGGCCTCCACGGCCGTTTCCACCGTGCCGAACGCGGTCATGAGGATGACCGGGAGGTCGTCGCGTTCGGCGGCGATCTCTTTCAGCAGGTCGATCCCGGTCCCGTCGGGGAGCTGGAGGTCGGCGAGCACGAGCCGCACCCGCTCCTCTTCTATCTTGGACCGGGCCCCGGCCAGGTCTTCCGCCAGATGGACGGTGAACCCGGCGTCGGTCAGGGCCATCTCCAGCACCCGGCGGATGCGGGGCTCGTCGTCCACCACCAGGATCGGCGATTCCGTCATGCGCTCTCCCCTTCCGCGGCCGGGAGCGAGACGCGCACCCGCGTCCCCTCCCCCAGCGTGGATTCGATGGTCGCCTCGCCTCCGTGGGCCCGGGCGATCCGGCGGACCAGCGGCAGGCCAAGCCCGGTCCCGCCGCGACGCGTTGTGACGAACGGCGTCCACACCTCCTCGCGGCGTTCGGGGTCGATCCCGGGCCCATCGTCCCTGACCTCGAGCACGGCGGTGCCGTTGGCGACCGCCGTCCGCAGCTCGACGGTCCCCGCGTGCGCTGCCTCCATGGCATTCGTCGCGAGGTTGAGGGCGACCTGGTACAGCTGCTCCTCGTCCCCGCGGACCGGCGCAGGGTCGAGCACGGTCCGGAGCGTTATGCTCTCCTCCGCAGCGCGACCGGCCAGCGCGGTGGCGGCGCGGGCGGCCACGGCGGCCAGGTCGGCGGGGCCCATCTCGGGCGGACGGGGCCGGGCGAAGACCAGCAGATCGCTGACCAGCCGCTCCAGTCGCATGATCTCCTCCTCCACGAACGAGACCAGCTCGATGCCGCGCTCGTCCTCGCCCACTCGCTTGCGGAGCATGTCGGCCGAGCCGCGAAGCACGGCCAGCGGGGTGCGGATCTCGTGGGCCAGCACGGCGGCCATGGCGCCCATGGCCGCCAGGCTCTCCTGGTGTGCCAGCGCCACCCGCGATGCCTCCAGCCGCCGGACCATGGTGGCGAGGGCGCCGGCCAGCACGCGGACCTCGCGGGGCGCGCCCTCGGGAGCCCGGAAGTCGGGCGCCTCGTCGCCTCCCGCCTCCACCTGCCGCGCGCTCGCCGTGAGCCGGCGGAGGGCGGCCGTGTTGGAGCGGGCTACCAGAAGCCCGGCCGGGACGGTGACGGCGAGGAGAACCAGGGCGAGGAGGGCGAACTGGCGGCGGGTGGCCCGGAGAGGGCGGAGCGCCTCGTCCAGCGGCGCGGCGAGGGCGAGGCGGACGGTATCGTCGCCAATCGGCACCGCGATGGGCGGCGACCGGAGCCGCCGGCGGTCCGGACCCGGGGCGGTGTCGGGGAGGAGCTCGAGGGCGGCCATGTGCTCGCCCGCGGCTTCACGGAGGAGTGGCTGCCATGGGGAGAGGAGCGTGATCCGGCCGAGGGGTCGGGCGTCGGCCCGGGAGGTGACCGGCGCGTGGACCGCCACGACCCGCCCGAGCTCCGGGTCCTCGGCCAGGTGGAGGGAGGCGTCGCCATGGGCGGGCACGGGGAGCCGGGCCCACGCCCGGTCGGCCACGGACCGCCCGATCCAGCTGACGTCGGACGCGGCAATGACCTGGCCCGCGGGGTCAATCCCCAGCGCGATGGCGTCGCCACGGAAGCTGTCGGCGAGGCGGACGAGAGCGGAGGCGAGGCGCTTGTCGACGTCGTCGACGGCGAGATCCTGTGCCGCCTCGAGCTCGGGCCATGCGGAGACCAGGCGGCGGCGGAGCGCGATTCCGCGCTCGAGACGATCGGCCACGAGACGATCCCGGGCCTCGAGCTCGGCGGTGACGCGGCGGACGAGCTCCCGCCGACCGCGCACGTACTCCACGCCGCCCACTACCGCGGTGGTGAGCACCACGAACGCGACCAGCGCGAAGCCCAGTCGGGCTCCGAGCGTGTCGAGCCTGCGATTCGCGGTCGGCGTCGAACCCATGATATCCTTCCCGCTCAACGAGGCACCCAGTTCGATGACGATGAACCCGATCCCGATGCGGTCCCGATTCCTGCGCGGCCTGGCCGCCGGCGCGCTCCTGGCGCTTCTTGCCGGCCCGGCGGCGGCGCAGCTGCCATCGCCGCCCGTGAGCAGCGCCGAGCGGCTGCACATCGGCGGCTACGGTGGCGCCGTCTTCGGGCACGACACCGCTCCCGGCGTCGGCACCGAGACCGGCATCAGCGAGGCAAACGCGGCGCTGCTCTTCTCCGGGACGCTGGTGCGGAGGTTAAGCTATTTCGGGGAGCTGGAGGCGGCCAGTACGACCCGACAGAACTGGACCGGGAACGACGAGGACGACGCCCTCGTCCTGGAGCGGCTCTACATCGAGTACGCGTTCGGCGACGCACTGCGGCTGCGCGCGGGGCGCTTCCTCACCCCCGTAGGCCAGTGGAACGAGATCCACGCGGAGCCGCTGACATGGACGGCCCGGCGCCCCCTCACCACCTACCGGCCGTTCGCCAAGAGCATGACCGGAATCATGGCCGCGGGCCAGATCGTCGTCGCCGGGCACGACGCCGGCTACGCCGCCTACGCCTCCGTCCCCCGCGGACTCGTGCGGGACGACGAGGAGAGCCACTTCCTGCACGCGTTCGGCACCCGGGGGGCCCTCGAGATCATACCCGGGCTCTACCTCGGCGCGAGCGCCGTGGCGTTTCGCGCGTCCCGCCCCGTCGGGCCCGATGACGACGGGGAGTCGGAAGTGGACGAGGCCGAGGCCGGCGAGAGCGCCGAGCACGAGGCGTGGGAGGAGGATTCCGGGGACCGGTTCCTCGGCGGCCTGGACCTGTCCTGGCGCTTCGCCGGCGCCGAGCTCCTCGCCGAGGCGACGGCCCTGTCGGGCACCGACGCGACCCCTGCCGAGCGCGGCGCGTTCCTGCAGCTCGCGGTGCCGCTGCTCCGATCCGGACGAGTCCGCCTTCACGCTGTGGGCCGCAGCGAGTACTACGACCCCGTGGTCGACCGGCCCCTTGCGGTCCACACCCTCGGCCTGGCACTCCGGCCCACACGACACCTGACGGTAAAGGTGGAACGCCAGCTCACCGACCGCCCCTCCTACCGCGTCCGGGACGGATGGTACGTCTCGCTGTCGGGGATTTTCTGAGGCCGGAGTGGGCCGTACGGGCCCCGATCCTCGCTCTCGTGCTGGCGCTTGCGGGGGCCGCACCGGTGCGCGCGCAGGCTGCGCCCAGTGCCCCCGTACCGCCACGGATCCTGGTCATCGCGAATCCCGATGTCCCACTGGATTCCGCCGGGATGACCGCGGCTGATGTGCGCCGAATCTTCCTCCTCCGGCGCCGGTTCTGGAGCGACGGCCGCCGGGCGGCTCCGGTGAACCTCCCGGCGACGAGCGCGCTCCGGGATCGCTTCTCCCGGGAGTTCCTGGGTCAGCCGCCCCTGGAGCTCGCCGACTACTGGAACGACCTCTATTTCCACGGCGTCGAGCCTCCGCCGGTGATGGAGTCCGAGCGGGCGGTGCAGCTGTACGTGGCCCGGACCCCCGGCGCCATCGGGTACATCGGGGCGACCGCGGTGGACCCCACGGTCCCGGTACGGGTGGTACCGATCCGCGGCGGTCCCGGATGAGGGCCCGGGGGTGCGGGATTTGCGGCTCGCGCCAGTAGACCGGCGGAGCCCGAGGTCGCAACGCGGCGTCACCCGCGCAGAATGCTGAACCGCGCGGTACAATGAGAATAGGGACGGACGGATCGGGACGGGGCCTGCTGACGGTCCTGGCACTGGTAGTGGGAGGAACGTTCCTGGGGGCCGGTGTCCGATGGCGGGGGATGGAAGCGTCGGGAGCGGAGGCCGCTGCGGTCACTGCGGTATCGCAGGACCCAGGGGCGGTCTTCGCCGTGTTGCCGGACCAGATGCCGGGCGCCGAGGAGGACACCCCGGAGCTGGTGGAGCTCGGGCGTAAACTGTATTTCGAGACGGCGTTCTCGGGCGACGGATCCATGTCGTGCAACACCTGCCACCGGATCGACGAGGAGCTGGCGGGGACGGACTATCAGAGGACGTCGAAGGGGGTCCGCGGCAACATGGGGCCGCGCAACTCGCCGACCACGCTGAACGCCGGGTACCAGATGGGCCAGTTCTGGGACGCCCGGGCCAGGGACCTCCAGGAGCAGGCGGGCGGCCCTCCCCTTAATCCCATCGAGATGGCCATGCCCGACTCGGCGGCCGCCGAGAACGCGCTCGGGGCCCTCCCCCACTACCGTGAAGCCTTCGCGGCGGCGTTCCCCGGCGAGGCTCAGCCGGTCACATTCACGAACATGACGCGCGCCATAGCGGCCTTCGAGCGGACGCTGCGTACGCCCGCTCGGCTGGACGCGTACCTGGAGGGCGACCATGGCGCGCTCACCGAGGCGGAGATCCGAGGGATGCAGACCTACGTGGACGTGGGCTGCGCTACCTGCCACCGGGGCGCGCTCCTGGGCGGTGACCGCATGATGAAGATGGGGCAGGTCCACGCCTACACCTGGAGCGACGACCAGGGGGCGGGCGGCCAGATGTTCAAGGTGCCCCAGCTGCGCAACGTCACCCTGACACCGCCCTACTTCCACGACGGGCAGGCGGAGACCATCGCGGAAGCGGTGGACCGGATGGCATGGCTCCAGCTCGGTCGAGAGCTGGAGCGGGACGAGATGCTCGACATCCTGCGCTTCCTGACCGCCACGGCCGACGTGGAGCGAACGGTGGAGGACTCCTGGCCCGAGGAGGGCTGGTGGCAGCCGCGCTCGCCCCGCACCGTCCCCGAGGGTGAGGCCGCCTACGGTCTGCGCCTGCTGACAGAGACCCCCGAGCTTCTGGGCCTCGACGACGGGACGGCCGGACACGCGGTGGGCAACGACCTGAGCTGCACCAGCTGTCACCAGGATCAGGGTGTGAAGCGCTACGGGATGCCATGGGTCGGTGTCACCGACCGCTACCCGACGTTCCGGGGCCGCTCGGGTGCTGTGGCGGGGCTCGACGCCCGGATCAACGGGTGCATGGAGCGCAGCATGAACGGCCAGCCCATCGATCCCGACAGCCGCGAGATGAAGGCCATGCAGGCCTACTTCGCCTGGCTGTCGGAGAGCGTGCCGGAAGACCTCGAGGGCGCGGGCACGCCCGAATTCGACCGCCCGGAGCGGCGCGCGGACCTGGAGGCAGGCCGCGTTGTCTACACGGGCAAATGCCACTCGTGCCACGGACCCCACGGCACCGGGTACGAGAACCGGGCGGGGCGGGTGATCGTGCCACCGCTCTGGGGCGACCGCAGCTACAACGAGGGTGCGGGCATGACGCGCACCCTCACGGCCGCGCCGTTCATCCAGGCGAACATGCCCCTGGGCACACCGTTCAACCGGCCGACGCTCAGCGCGGAAGAGGCCTATGACGTGGCCGCGTTCATGAACTCGCACGAGCGGCCCATCAAGGTCAGGAAGAACACCGATTACCCGAACCTGCTGGACAAGCCGATCGACGCGCCATACCCGCCGTACGCCGACGACTACCCGGTGGATCAGCACCGATTCGGGCCGTTCGGGCCCATCGAGCGGGCGCACGAGCGGATGAAGCAGCGGACGGACAGCGTCCCGAACCCGTACGTGGAGAAGGGCCGCTAGCCACGATGATCCAGCGCCAGCGCCCCGGGCTCGCCTTTGCGGGTCCGGGGCGCCGGTCCTCGTCGGGGATGGATCGAGCGGAGTCCGAAGCGCGGGCGGGTGCCGTCTACCACTTCTGCCCGTGACACGAGTAGCAAGACGGCTCCCCGTTCGTTCCGCCTTGCAGATCCGCGCCGTGGCACGCGGTGCAATTGGCCGTGGGGTCCTCCAGGCCCGGCCTGTGCGCCACACCGTCCTTGTTCACCGTGTGACCTTGCGGCGCGTCGGGCGGGAGCGTGGGATCCTCACCGCACCCGACGAGTCCCCCACCGAGCACCAACGCCAGAGTCAGGAGTAACACGCGCACGAGCACCTCCGGGTTGGGTTCGAGGGGGACCGCCATTCGCGATGGCGATTCCCGGACCACCCGCTTACGTCGGGTTGATCGGTTCAGTCCGTGGCCAGCCCTGGCGACTCCACGGACCGCGGCAGCACCGGCTCGTTGATATAGTCGAACGGCACCCGGCCCGTCAGCGAGCGCAGCCACGCGGTGATGTCGGCGACCTGCGCGTCGTCCAGCTCAACTCCGAGCTGATGGCGCCCCATCAGCCGCACCGCGTCCTGGAGCCGCTGAACCGACCCGTCATGGAAGTACGGCCACGTCTCTTCGATGTTGCGCAGCGACGGCACCTTGAATACCTGGTGGTCCGCTTCGTCGCCCGTGACCGCAAAGCGGCCGTCGTCCTCGCTCGAGAACCACGGCTTTACCAGCCCGGCCTTCCGGTATGTGCTGCCGCCCACGTACGCGCCGGTGTGGCACGTCCCGCAGCCCACCTGCGCGTACGTTTCGAAGCCCTTCTTCTCCTGGTCGCTCAGCGCACCCTCGTCGCCGCCCAGGTAGGCGTCCCAACGCGACGGCGTGACGAGCCCGCGCTCGAACGCACCGATGGCACGGCCGAAATTCTCGAACGTCACCGGTCCCGCCTCACCCGGGAACGCTGCGCGGAACGCCTCGACGTAGCCCGGAATCCCATTCAGCACGGTGACGACATCGTCACCCGTCGACATCCCCATCTCGACGGGGTTCAGCACCGGGCCCAGCGCCTGCGCCTCCACGTCCGGCGCGCGGCCGTCCCAGAACTGCGAGACGTGGCCCGCGGCGTTGTAGACGGTCGGCTCGTTGCGCCCGCCCATCGAGCCATCGTGGCCGACACCGGTGCGGCGGTGGCTCGTGCCGTAGTCGTGCAGCGGGTGGCAGACGTAGCAGGAAACGTCACCGCTCGCCGAGACGCGCGTGTCGTAATACAGCATCCGGCCGAGTGCGACCTTCTCGGCGGTGGCCGGGTTCTCACCGGACGCCATCGTCTCCGGCAGCGGCGCAAAGCTGGCGAGCAGCCCGGGATCGATGCCCGCCTGCGTCGGCCGCGGCGCTTCCCTCGTGTCCCCGCCGCACGCGCTGACGAGCACGTACAGCGCGATCGTCCCGATCTTCAGCGTCTTCATCCTGATCCTCCTCAAAGTTGCCACGATCTCTCAGTCGCCGCCTCGTTCCCACGCCCAAGATCACGCCGGCCCTTGGCCGCGGGTATCCCACATCCGTCGCGGACGGGCACGCAGCCACGCCATTTCCGGGCGTATCCGACAGATGACGGAGTCGCGCGATACACGCGCCCTCGCTAGCCTCCGAACCATGCGGCGAGCGCGGCGGGCGGGCCGCAGCCGGTGCGTTGATCACGAGCGAGCAGGGTCGCCGCCCGGGGGGTGGTCCGGGGCACGCCCTCTGCAAGGTGGCACGGAAACCGGGGCGCAGGCGTCGGCATCGACGGGGCCCCTCCACTGCGAGACGGGAACAGCGATGCGAACGAACACGGGGCGGGGTCTGATGATCGCGGTCGCGATGATAGTGTGGTTGGGTATGGCCGGGCACGGATCGGCGGCCGCCCAGACCACAGGCCGCACGATCGTGATGGAGGGCAACGGGCGCGGCGCGCAGGCATGCGAAACGTGCCACGGCATCACGGGTGCGGGCCAGCCGGCCATGGGGGCTCCCCGCCTCTCGATCCTCTCGGCGAGCTATATGACGGCTCAGCTCGAGGCGTTTCGACAAGGAACGCGGGAGAACCCGCTGATGACGCCCACCGCCAAGGCGTTGAACCAGGAGGAGAGCCGCGCCGTTGCCGAGTACTACGCCGGGGTGAGCGGAGACACGAGCGGGGACCCCGGTCCGGGCACCGTGCCCGACTCCATCACTGGCGACCGGGCGCTGGGAGAGCGTCTCGTCCGGCAGGGTGACTGGAGCCGGACGATCCCACCGTGCATGAGCTGCCACGGCCCTGGCGCGGCGGGGGTGGACCCCGGCTTCCCGGGGCTCGCCGGGCAGGACGCGGGCTACCTTTTGGGTCAGCTCCGCTCCTGGCGGGAGGGCCAGCGCAGCGGCGACCCACTGGCTCTCATGGGCACCATCGCGAAGCGGCTCACGGAGGAGGATTCCCGAGGGGTGGCGGTGTACCTGGCCAGTCTCGTCCCGGCGGGTGGGGGTGCCTCGGACAACGGCGACGGCGCCACGGGAGGCCCGCGATGAGGGCCGGCAGAGGGACGGCGGTCGCTCTGGGGCTCGGGTTGCTTCTCGCGCTCACGGGGTGCGGCGATGCCGGAGACGAGGGGGCGGCGGCATCCGCAGAGGGCGTGGGCACCGGCGACGTCGCCTTCACCCCGCCCTCCGAGGACAGCATCCCGGACGGCCCCTACGGCGACATGGTCCGCCAGGGCCGGGACCTGTTCGTGAACACCCAGCAGCTGAAGGGCACGTACGTGGCCAACGACCTGTCGTGCGGGAACTGTCACCTCGGCGGCGGCCGGCTGCGGAATTCGGCGCCCTTGTGGGCCGCGTTCCCCATGTACCCCGCCTACCGCGGCAAGAACGACAGGGTCAATACCATGACCGACCGGATCCAGGGGTGCTTCCGCTACAGCATGGACGGGACCCCGCCACCGGCCGACAGCGACGTCATGACCGCTCTCCTCACGTACATGGGATGGATGTCACGGGGTGCGCCCGTGGGCGAGGCGCTCCCGGGACGCGGCTACCCGGAGCTCGACGACCCGGCCCGCAGCCCCGACCCGACGCGGGGCGCCGAGGTCTACGCCGCGAAGTGCGCGCTGTGCCACGGAGAAGACGGGCTGGGCCGCAGCTCGGCCGACGGCACGGTGGTCTTCCCTCCACTCTGGGGGGACGCCTCGTTCAACTGGGGCGCCGGCATGCACCGGATCAACACAGCCGCGGCGTTCATCATGGCCAATATGCCGTTCAGCCAGCCGGGCACACTGACCGAGGAGCAGGCGTGGGACGTGGCCGCGTTCGTGAATGGCCACGACCGGCCCGAGGATCCGCGTTTCACCGGTAGTGTGGCGCGCACGGACAGCCTCTTCCACGACCACATGTGCCGGTACGGGGAGCGCTGAGTACCGGATAGAGGAAGCCAGACTCGGATAAGCAGGACCGATTCAGGACCTCCGCCCGTTGTCGTTGGTCAGGCCAGGGCCGCCTCGATGGCGGCGAGCTCGTCGGCGGCGAAGGCCGGGGCGTCGAGGGCGGCAATGTTGGACTCGACCTGGGCTACGCGGTCGAGGGCCCCGTGTTCGCGAGCGGCGCGGGAGTCGGAGGGGATGGCGTCGAGACAGCGGTCTGTAAGTAGGCCCTGGGCGCGGGGGGAGAAGACGATCCGACGAGCGCGACAGGTATTCTGGACCGGGGGAGCTCCGGCGACCCGCCGGGCCGGCAGGGCGGGGTTTGCCCCGGTCCTACGAAGCCGTGGCGGCCTCGGCAGCCAGCAGCTTCTTCACCTGCTCGACGGACAGCAGGTGTCCCGATGACTTCACGTCACCGTCCACCGCCAGGGCCGGCGTCATGGCCACGCCCATCCGGGCGATGTCCTTGATCTTCTCCACCTTCTCGATCTCGGCGGCCAGGCCGAGCTCGGCGATGGCCTTTTCGGCGTTGGCCGTGAGGGCCTTGCACTTGGGACAGCCGGTTCCGAGGATCTGCACCTTCATGGTCATTCTCCGTGCGTGGGTATCGTATGTGGGCTCAGCCACGACCGCCTCAGACGATCGCGCCGTAGATCATCCCGGCCGTCGTAGCCATGACGATCGTGAGGGCCAGGAAGGCCAGCGTCTTCTTCGTGCCGATGAAGCTCCGGATCACCAGAATGCTCGGGAGCGAGAGCGCCGGGCCGGCGAGGAGCAGGGTCAGGGCGGGACCGTCACCCATCCCGGCGCCCATGAGACCCTGGAGGATCGGCACCTCCGTTAGGGTGGCGAAGTACATGAACGCGCCCGCCACGGAGGCGAACAGGTTCGCGCCCAGCGAGTTCCCGCCTACGGCCTCCGCCACCCACGCCGACGGGATCAGCCCTTCATGGCCGGGGCGCCCCAGGAGCATCCCGGCGATCAGGATCCCGATGAACAGGAGCGGGAAGATCTGCTTCGCGAACCCCCACGACGCGTCGAACCACTCCCCCGCCTCGCCCCCGCTGGTGCTGGCGGCGATGGACAGCCCCACGGTGGCCGCGCCAAACGCGATCAGCGGCTCGTGGGGGAAGAGGAGGGCGAGGGCGGCGGTCACCACCGTTGTCGCCCCGACCTCGAGGGCGCTCATGCGGATCCAGCGCACCAGCGCATACGCCAGGACGAGCCCGGAGGCGGCCGTGATCTTCCACTTGGCGCCGTAGAGCGCGAACCAGAAGCCTTCCGTGGTGTCGGGCGCGCCCCAGTTGGCGAATACGAGCACGGCCACCATGGCGCCGAAGAAGGTGGCGGTCTGCCAGAGGGGGCGAGCGTCACCGGCGTCGTCGTCCGGCCCCACCATCCACTGGCGCGACCGCTCCAGCTCCGAGCGCCGGAAGATCAGGTGCATGAGCAGGCCGATCATCAGCGCGAAGACCACGGCGCCCACCGCGCGCGCGATTCCGATCTCCACGCCCAGCACGTTCGCCGTCAGAACAATGGCCAGCACGTTGATGGCCGGACCCGAGTAGAGGAACGCCGACGCGGGGCCCAGGCCGGCACCATTCGCGTAGATTCCGCCGAAGAGGGGCAGCACCGTGCACGAGCAGACCGCCAGCAGCGTCCCCGAGACCGAGGCCACACCATAGGCGACAGGCTTCGGCGCCGTCGGGCCCAGGTATTTCAGCACCGCCTGCTGACTCAGGAACACCGATATGGCGCCAGCGATGAAGAACGCCGGCACCAGGCACAGCAGCACGTGCTCCTGCGCGTACCACTTCGTCAGCGCCAGCGCCTCGGTCACCGCGCTATCGAAGCGGGCGTTCCCCACCGGGAGGAAGTAGAAGACGAGGAAGACGCCGGCGATCCACGCCAGCGGCTTCCATTCCGAGCCCCAGTCCGTGGCGCCCGGCTCCGCTCGCCGCCGCGCCCACCACTGCGCCAGAGGGCGGCTCAGCGACGCACCAGCCCCCACCGCAGCCCGCTCCTCAACCCGCCCCCGCACGCTCATCGCTGACCCCTCCTCACCGGACCGCTGACGCCATATCGCCCGACCGATCGCTGCGCCGGGCCGCGTCCTCCGCCGACCGCCCTTCGGCTCTCGCGGACCGGATCCTGACCAGCAGCGGCGCTGAATCCGGCAGAGGACGATTCGCCAGCAGCCCCCGGAGCAGGACCAGGATCGCCGACAGGTCCCCATCCGGAACCCGCGGCAACCGGTAGTTCACGATCAGCCCGTCCCGCTCGTCCTCCAGCACCCCGGCGTCCCGCAGGTACCGCAGGTGCCGCGAGGCCTTCGGCTGTGTGATCCCCAGGATCTGCTCCACCTCGCAGACGCACAGGGATTCGTGCCGGAAGATGAGCCCCATGATCCGGAGCCGGGTCTCGTTCGACAGCGCCTTGAAGATCTGGTCCAGACGTCGCATGGCCCCTCTAATCGAATAGTCGATTAAAGGATGGGACGACTCCGGCCTCGGGGAAGTAGGGTAATCCCTGATTTTCGGCCTGAGGGTTTCCCCACACCCTCTACCAGCCTGATGTTCCCGGCGCCCCCTTGATCGGGCCGGTGAGGTTCGGGGTCACCCAGCCGCCATAGAAGCCACCGGGCTGCGGCTCCGCGCGCATCGCCCCTACCCACGCCTCATCGACCCTGCCGGCATAGAACGCGACCCACCCGGCGATCGGGCGAAAGGAAGGCGTCGGGTCGGGGTAGCTCCACGCGATCTGCCGGACCGGGTCGGCCCCCTGTTCCAGTGTCCAGTATCGTGCGCGCCCCTTCCACTCGCAGACGGAGCCGTGCTCCCCCGGCGTCAGCAGGTCCATCCGCACGTCCTCCGGCGGGAAGTAGTACACCGGTGCTCCTGCTGTCTCCACCACGCGTCGCCCCCGTGAAGTGCGGGCCAGTTCTTCGCCGCGCCGAATCACCAGCAGATCGGCCTCCACCGTCTCGATGCGCGGCGGTCGAGGATAGTCCCAAACGGACTCCTGGCCCGGCCCCGGCTCCTCCGCCCACGCCGGACGCTCGATCCCGATCCAGCGCCACATTCGGCTCTACTCCCCCGTGGCCCGGAGCGTGAGGAGCCAGCGGCACTCGCGATCGAGATCGTCCAGGGAGCGGTAGCCCATGGTGCGGATGGGGCCGCCATCCAGGAGGATGCGGGCGCCGCGGTTGAGCCATGCGCCGGGAGCATCGCGGGCGACGTCGTCCAGGAGGAGTCTGAGGTTGGCCTGGCCCTGGTAAAGCATGCGGTCGCCCAGGCAGGAGAAGTCGAAGTGGCCAGGGTCGATGCGGAGGCGCCGGGCGGGGTCCTCGTAGTAGAGGTCCGCGTGGAACGACAGCTTCTGCTCGTCCCGGGTCCCCTCCACCGGCCGCTTCCTGCCGCCGATCTTGATGGGCAGCCCGGTGGTCATCATGATGGCCGCGCTGGCGGCGCGCTGGCTCCCGGTCGGGCCGGCCCCTTCCCTGGGCGCGGTCGTGGTAGTGACCGTGACCGCCGCCACGGCGACGAGGACCGGGGCGTCGGCCGGGAGCGCGCCGGCTGTCCGGACGGGCTCGGGCTCCGGCAGTCGCGGCAGGCTTCCCATCCGCGCCAGGCCGACGCGAACCCCCGCCGACGTGAGCGCATGCCCGAGCGAACGGGCGGCCGCTTCCGGGAGCCCCTCCGCCACGATCCCCCACGCGGACCGGGCTTCCAGCACCTGGTCCTGGACGGGCGTGCTCCGAGCCTCCGCCAGCGCCCGGGCGAGGTCCATGGGGTCGGCGTCGCGGTCGAGTTGGAGGAGCGCGAAGCGGTGGGCAGAATCTTCGTGGGTCATCACGCCTCCTGGCATGTCACTGAAAAGGGGCATGGAGCGCGCACAGCGCGGGGGGCCCGTGGGGGGATCACCCTGCGCCAATCTGCTCCTCGAACAGCTCCCTGAGCGTGCGGGCGGGGTCGAGGGTGAGGCCGCTGTGGACGGGCGACGCCTGGATCACATCGGAGCGGGGGGCCGTGAGCCAGTAGAACCGTTCGGGTGGGCTCAACAGTGCGATCTCACCGGCCGATGCGTCTCCGTCGGCGATGGCCACGCACGACCGGAGGTAGCGGGCCAGAAGCTCGATGTCCGCGTCGGGCGCCAGCGCCCGCAGCCGGTCCTCGTCGGTGAGGGCGCGGAGGCCCACGAACTCCGCCGGCCGAGAGTGGAGTACCACGCCGACGTTCGCGAACGCCCCGGTATACGGATGCGGCACCACGCGCAGGAGCGCGAAGCTGTACGGCAGCCGTGGCGCACTCATCGCCGGATCTCCAGGCGACGGGGTGGAGCCGCCAGCTTCTCGAGCCGAGCCACCTCCGCGGTCTCCACGAACGTCCGGGGTCCATCGAGCCGCTCCTCCAGGTAGCGGACGTAGCGGGCGCGGGCAGCGTCGGCGTCGGTGAAGTCGCCCCGGGCCAGCGGGTCCATGAGGAGAGAATCGGGAACGGCGGCCACGACCTCGCGCAGCACCTCGGCCGTGAGGCGCGGGGCCAGGCGAGCGTCCGCTTCCGGCAGCTTCTCCGCCAGCAGCAGGAGCACGTGGTCCTTGATCAGCGGGAACGGTGTGCGTGTCCGGTCGGTGTCCACGCTTCCCCACGCATGTTGGGCATACAGCGCCGAGCCGTGATCGATGAGCCACGGCCGCCGCTCCCAGACCAGCAGGTTCGGGTTCCGGGGGGTCCGGTCCGGGTTCGTCAGGTACGCGTCGAGCCAGACCACAGACGCGGCGAGATCAGCCTCTATCAGGTCGCCCGCCGCCCGGCCGTCGTAGTTGAATGCACCATCCAGGTAGCGGAGCCCCACGTTCGGTCCGCGGCTCGCCGCAAGCAGGTCACGGATTTCCGGGTCCGGCTCATCGGCGCCAAAAGGCGGCGGGACGTCCACCAGAGCCAGCGCCGGGAGGGGCAGCCCCAGCGCTTCCGCCACGCCCCCCACAATGAGCTCGGCGATGAGGGCCCGCGGCCCCTGCCCCGCGCCGCGAAACTTTACCACGTACAGGCCGGCCTCCGTCTCTACCACGGCCGGCAGGGAGCCGCCCTCGCGGAGAGGCTGAAGGTAGCGGAGCGCTGTGAGCGTCGGGAGCATGGTCGTTCGAGTGCGAGCCGGAGTTCGAGCTGGACGGGCAAGATCGGGAGGAAGGCGGCGCGGGGAAAGGTGCGCGGCGCGCACGGAGAGGCCCGCAGCAGGGCACACCCGGGATGAAGTCAGCCCCGCCGTCCGGGACCGATTCGGTCGTCGGTTCCTTACGGGGGGCTGAACCCTTCGGTCCTTCGCTCACGCTGTTCGAGCGCGCGTCCGGCCCTACTGCGCCTTCGCTTTCATCGACTCCGGCAGCACCACCGTGTCGATCACGTGGATCACCCCGTTCGACGCCTCCACGTTCGCCTGCACCACCGTGGCGTCATCCACCTTCACCTGGCCGTCGATAAACCGCACATTCAGCGACTCGCCCTGCACCGTCACCGGACGCACCTCCCCCGCGTCCACCACGTCCTTGGCCATCACCCTGCCCGACAGCACGTGGTACGTCAGCACCGCCGTCAGCGCCTCTTTGTCCTGCAGCAGCGCGGCCAGCGTCCCCTCCGGCAGCTTCGCGAAGGCGGCATCCGTCGGCGCAAACACCGTGAACGGGCCCTCCGAGCTCAACGTCTCCACCAGACCCGCCGCCGTCACCGCCTTCAGCAGCGTCTCGAAGCTACCCGCCTCCACCGCCACGTCCACGATCGTCTTCTTCGCCATCGCCTCATCTCCCTTGTTGTGATACTGCGCCGCCGCCTCGGTCGGCGCGCCCAGGGCGGCCACCACGGCCACCGCCACTGCCATTGCCTTCAGCTCGTCGCGCATCTCGTCCTCCTGTTGCTCGAGTTCCATTCCGCCCGTTTGTATAGCCTTTGTACATGGACAGTACCCTGCGATGGCCCCTTTGTCAAGTGTTTGTACAGGCATGGTATTGACAATAGCTGTACAGGCTGCCACCGTTACTCCATGAACGGAACAGACGACACACCACGGCACCCCATCGGCGTGGCCAGCACGCGCTCGGGCGTGAGCCCGGATTTGATTCGGGCGTGGGAGCGACGCTACGGTGCGACGGAGCCGGCGCGGGACGCGGCGGGACAGCGCCTGTACAGCGATGCGGACCTGGAGCGGCTGCGCCTGCTGCGTCTGGCGACGGAGGGGGGTCGAACCATCAGCCAGGTGGCGGGGCTCGATCAGGAGTCGCTGTCGGAGCTGGTGCGTGGGGACGAGGCGGCGCGGGCGGAACGAATCGCGGGCGGTACGGGCGCGGGCGGGGCGGGTGTCGGGGCGTCGCGGGAGGGGGAGGAGGTGGTGGCGGCGCTGGAGGCGCGAGCCCGGAGCCTGGACGGTGAGGGTCTGGAGGCGGCGTTGCGGGGGCGGCTGGTGGAGCTGGGCTTTGTGCGGTTCGTCGAAGAGGTGGCGGCGCCGCTGCTGCGGCGGTTGGGGGACGGGTGGCACGCGGGGGTGGTGACGCCGGCGCAGGAGCACCTTGCGACGGTGGCGGTGCGTCGGAGCCTGGAGGGGGCGCGGGAGGCGGCGCCGGCGGGGGGCGAGGAGCAGAGGGTGGTGGTGGTGGGGACGGTGGCCGGCGAGCGTCACGAGGCGGGAGCGTTGGCCGTGGCGGCGGCGGCCCGGCTGGCGGGGTGCCGGGTGGTCTACCTGGGAGTGGACCTGCCGGTGTCGGATCTGGCGGACGCGGCGCGGGCATCCGGAGCGGACGCGGTCTGCGTGAGCGGGACATACCGGTCATCGGGGGCGGGACCGGTGGAGCGGCTGCGGGCGCTGCGTGTGGCGCTCCCGGCGGCGGTAGAACTGTTCGCTGGGGGTGCGGCCGTGGCGGAGGCGCGGGAAGAGCTGGAGGGGCTGGGGATCCGGTGCCCGGCAGGGCTGGCGGCGTTGACCGCTGCGCTGCGGGAGTAGACGGCGGGGCCGCCGGAATCCGGGCGTCAGCCGGCCGCTATCCTTCTATCGGGCGCTGCGCCTGACGGGGCGACTATTCAAGGGGCGACGGAGGTCGATCGACATGCAGCTCAGCGAGGCGCAGGCGGATCTGCGGCGGGCATACGTGGACGGCGGTCCCGGCACCGTGATCTCCGGGCTGATCTGGATCGCTGCCGCCATGGCGCAGGCCCGGGAGGGTGTCGGGACCGGTTTCGCGGTCCTGTTCTTCGGGGGAATGCTGATCTTCCCGCTCAGCCTGCTGGTGAACCGCGCCCTGATCCGACGGGCCAGCGAAGCGACGGAGAACCCGTTCGGTCGGCTCGTGCTGGAGAGCACCGTCGCGATGATCGGGGGGCTATTCGCAGCGTGGCTCTTCCTGGGTCACGCCCCCCACCTCGTCATGCCGCTCGCGGCCCTCGCCGTCGGTGCGCACTACTTCGCGTTCAGGACCGCGTACGGCCTCCTGGTCTTCTGGGGCCTTGGCGGGGTGATCATGGCCATGAGCGTGGGGGCCATCTACGGGGTCCTTCCGATGGCCGGGTTTCTCGCGCTTGCTGTCGGCGTGGTGGAGATCGCCTTCGGGCTGGTCCTCACGGTCCGCGCGCTGATGTGACGGGATGCAGTACCTGATCACCAACGTGGCCGGCGGATCCGCTGAAGGTGCGGTGCGTGGCTCCCTCGTAGGACCCGGCAGCGCGGCGGGCGGGCCCGAGTGACTTCCGGAGTCCCGGGTCGAGCGTCGGACACGCTGGGCCTCCGTCGCTACGTGCTGGCTCGAACCGGCGTGCCGATCGGCGCCTCGGGCTCGCTCCGGAACATGCTCAGGCGTTCGCTGGGCGCCTCCAGCTTCGCCGGGTTCTGGCGGTACTGGAATCCGATCTGGGGCTACTATCTCGGCAGGTACGTCTTTCGACCGTCGAAGCGGCTGCTGCCGCGGGCACTTGCGGTGGTCGTGACGTTCACGGTGAGCGGCGCACTTCACGATCTTGCGACGTCGGCCGCGCGGGGGTCGGCTGCGTTCCTGTTCACCCCGTGGTTCTTCCTCATGAGTCTCGGACTGCTCCTGGGCGAGGCCCTGCACATGGACCTTTCCCACCAGCCGTGGATCTTCCGCGCGGCCACGAACCTCACGTACGCCGGCGTCTGCCTCTGGATCGCGCTGATGCTGAAAATCTGAGTGACGCGCATTCGGCTCGGAGCGGCCGTGGTCGGCGCGATCTCAGCTGTTGGAACTGCGTCGCGCGATGATCGGCGCCATGATCGGAGCATTGACAATGGCGTGTTCAGACGCGATCGAGAGGAGTAGCGGCCGTGAGCGGCGGCGCTCCTCCCCCCCTCCAAGACAGACCGGTGAACAAGCCTCTCGATCCCGACCGTTGGGCCCGTGTCGAAGCGCTGTTTGAAGAAGCCATGGCGCGTCCCGCCGCACAGCGCGCCGCCTTCCTTGCCCGGACGTGCGGCGACGACCTCGACCTGCTGGAGGAGGTGAAGAGCCTCGTAGTCGCTGCGGGTGCCGGAATAACTGAGCGCCTCAAGATCGTGGATCGCGTCGCCGACGATCTCATGGCCGCGACGGGCGCCACGGCGGTCGGGCAGCGGCTCGGGCCGTATGTGCTCGAGGAGGAGGTCGGCCGGGGCGGCATGGGCGTGGTCTATCGCGCCGTCCGCGCGGACGACGCGTTCGACCAGACGGTGGCGGTGAAGGTGCTCCCCGGCGCTCTCTTCAGTGCCGGGGCGACGGCCCGATTCAGCAACGAGCGGCGCATCCTGGCGGGGCTACAACACCCGAACATCGCCCGACTCCTCGACGGAGGGAGCACGCCCGCCGGCGTTCCATACGTGATCATGGAATACGCCGATGGCGTTCCGGTCGACCGCTTCGCGAACGAGGAAGGGCTGGGGCTGGAGGCGCGCATCCGGCTCTTCCTCGCGCTCTGCGAAGCGGTGCACTACGCTCACCGAAACCTGGTGGTCCACCGGGACCTCAAGCCGTCCAACATCCTGGTCACCAGCGACGGCGCGCCCAAGCTCCTG
Source organism: uncultured Gemmatimonadales bacterium (assembly GCA_963783305.1). Classification (GTDB taxonomy): domain Bacteria; phylum Gemmatimonadota; class Gemmatimonadetes; order Longimicrobiales; family RSA9; genus JAWVYT01. The sequence goes on from CAWAMW010000002.1 coordinate 522,071, forward strand.
GACTTCGGTATCGCGAAGCTGATGGAGCCGGGTGATGAGCCGGCCGCTCCACTGCCCACGGCGACGCGGCTGATGACGCCGGGCTTCGCGAGCCCCGAGCAGCTACTGGGCGAGCGCATCGGGATCGCGACCGACGTGTATAGCCTGGGCCTCCTCCTCTACCTGTTGCTTGCCGGCGTCGACGCCCGGGCCGCGGCTGTCCCCGGCGGCCGTGGGACCGGCGTTTCCGACGGGGACCCCGATGCCACGCCCTCCAGCCCGAGCCACGCGGAGCTGATCCGATGGGTCATGGAGGAGGAGCCGGTCGCCCCCAGCGTAGCCGCTGCGGACCCCCGGCTCCGAGGCGATCTCGATACCATCGTGCTCGAGGCCCTTCGGCGCGACCCGGAGGACCGCTACGAGTCGGTCCGTGCCCTCGCCGACGACCTGGAGCGCTACCTGGCCGGCAAGCCGATCCGGGCTCGGCCGCCGACGGTCGGCTATCGCGCCCGTAAGTTCGTCAGGCGGAACCGCGCCCCGCTCTTCGCGGCCGCTGCCGCCGTCCTCCTGCTGGCGACGCAGACCGGCGTATTCATGAACCGGCTGGCACAGGAGCGTGATCTCGCCCGACGCGAAGCGGGGCGGGCGAACCAGACTCTGGAGTTCCTGACGGACATGTTCCGTGGGGCCGATCCCTTCGTGTCCGCGCAGCCAGACCTGAGTGCGGCCGAGCTTCTGGCACGCGGCACGAGCCGGCTGGAAGAGCAACTGGCGGCGCAGCCCGCCGTGCAGGCCGAGATCCTCGATGTGGTCGGCACGGTCTATGAAAATCTGGGCATGCTGGACAGCGCCCGCGCCGTCCTCGAGCGGAGCCTGGCCGTGCGGGAGGCGACGTTCGGGCCCGAAACACCCGAGACCGCCCTGGGGATTTCGAGGCTCGGCGGCGTCTTCCTCCGACTGGACGACGTCGACCGCGCCGACTCCCTCCTGCTCCGATCCCTGTCCATCCGTCAGGCGACGCTCCCGGCCAACCACGCCGACATCGCCGCCGACATCGGCCAGCGCGCGCACCTCGCCCACCGCGCCGGGGATCCCGCCGCCGCCGACACCCTCTATGCCGCCGCGGTGGCGATCATGGAGGACCCGGCCGAGCCCCGGGACCCCCTTCGGGCCACGCTCCTGAGCAACTACGGAGTCCTCCTGACGGAAATGGACCGCCTGGAGGAGGCCGAGACGACGCTGAGAGCCGCGTTGGCCCTGGAGCGCGGGCTCTACGGCGACAGGCACCCCCAGGTGGCCGTCACGCTCAACCACCTCGCACGGGTCCGCTACGTCGCCGGTGACCTGAGTGAGGCGCTGACGCTCTTCCAGGAGCTGCTCGCGTGGGCGCCGGACGTGCTGGGCGACGAGCATCCGTTCGTCACGACCTGGCGCGCCAACCTGTCCGCGGTGCTGAAGGACCTCGGCCGCAACGAGGAGGCCCTCGAGATCCAGGAGCGCGTCCTCGAGCAGCGGCGGCGGCAGTACGGCGAGGTCAGCGGCGAGATGGGGGTGGCGCTGAACAACATCGCCAATCTGTACGGCAACCTCGGTCGGTTCGATGAGGCGGAGGCGGCGCTCCAGCAGGCGCTCGACACCTACCGCGCCTTGTACGGTGGTGACACTCCGGCCGTGACCACGAGCCTCAACAACCTCGCGACGCTCATCTGGCGGCGCGGCGACTACACACGGGCCGCCGCACTGCAGGAACGGGTGCTCGACATGGACCGTCGCCAGCTGGGGCCCACCCACGAGTACGTCGCCACGGACCTCACCGCCCTGGGACAGTACTACCTTTACGCGGGCCGCCTCGAGGAAGCCGTCGACCGGCTGAGGGAGGGCTACGAGCTCATCCGCGAGGTCCGCGGCCTCGACAATCCCAACACCGCCAACGCCGCCGCGAGCTACGCCGACGCCCTCATCGCCACGGGCCGACCCCACGAAGCGGAGGCGCTGGCCCGCCAGTCGCTGGAGACCCGGCTGACGACCTTCGGCGAGGAGCACGCCACCGTGGCGCTGTCGCGTTCGACCCTCGGCGCCGCACTCGCGCTCCGCGGCGAGTTGGCCGAGGCCGAGGCCGAGCTCACCCGCGCACGTGACCTCATGGCGAGCTCCGTCCTCGAAGACGATCCAGCACGACTGCGCAACGACGAGCGGTTGGCGGCGCTGTACCAGTCCATGGGACACACGCCCCCTTCCGCTCAGCTGTGACCGCCGCGCCCTCTGCGGCAACATCTCGGCGGGTCGCCCGAAGACGGCCCGCCGGAGAAGTCGCACGCGCGGGTCCCTAGTTCACCTTCAGCGCTTCGAGCACGGACTCCCAGACCACTTCTGCCCACGTGGACACCTGCATGTCCGACACCGCGCCCGCCTGGTAGCGCCGGCCGTCGATCACCGCGAAGGCGTGGAACCCGCGCCGGTCTTCGGCGTGGACGTAGACGAAGCCGAGAGTTCCCAGGTCGCCGACCGCCACCAGTCCGTCCTGCAGGTCGTCGCGAATCTGCTCGAACAGCTCACGGTCGGGCACCTGATCGTAGACCTGCTGGAGGCTGAGCTTCCGGTTCGAGGTCTCGGTGATCATCGGAACGTGGCTCGCTGCCTCCAGGAGCTTGCCGGCGTTCGCGTCGGAGAGGATCCGACGGCTGATGCTCTTGCTGTAGAGGGTGGCGCCGAAGATGGGGTCCTTGATGGTGATCGTGGCGCGGAAGATCTTCCTCGCCGCCACGTCCCGTAGCGCGCTCTCGATGGCGGCCCGGGTGGCGGCGTTGTCGGTGGCTCGCTGCGCCTCCGTCTTCAACCGGGCCAGGGCGGCGTAGTAGGGCGCCGTCTTCTTGTCGACCTCATTCTTCAGCGTGCCGTAGTAGACCTTGCCCCGGTGCGGGTTGAGCTCCGCCGCCACCGCGTCATCGAGCGCCTTGCGGGCGGCGTCCGCGATCCCGGGCAGCTGGGTACGGACGCCCCGAAGGCTGAGCTCGAACTCGTAGTCGGCGGTGGCCTCCTCGAGGTCCTCCCACGCCGCCTGCGCGGAATCGATGCGCGGCAGGACCTCGTCGTTGATGTTGGTCGTCACCGCTTCCGTCAGCGACGAGGGGTAGTCCAGCGTGGCCACGGTGGAATCCACCGTCACGAGCGCTGAGACGCCGAAGGTGTCCGCGGCGCTCAGAATACTGCCGCTCACCCCGAACGCTTCGTCGCTCAGCGACACCGCGCCACCCATCCCGACCACTCCAGCCGGGAACTCCCAGCCGTACTGGCCGGCCAGCCCCACCTCGAAGCGCCCCTCATCGGTGACGAACGCCTCCACGTCCAGAGTGCTCGCGGGCTTTGCCGGGCTGAACGACGGGTACCACGAGAAATCGCGCGTGGATACGCCGACGCCATAGGCGTGTCCTTTCAGCCCCTCCGCCGTGCTCGCGTCGGCGAAGATCCCGCCGCTCCCGTCGGCCACGGGAATGACGATCCCGCCGACATCCTTGATGGACAGGTCCAGATCGAACTGGCCGTTCCACCCCTGCTGGAAGCCGGCACGCAGCTCAGAGGCGAACGGGTCCTCCTCCGCCAGGTGGAGCTCGGTGTAGTTGTTGTCCACGGTCTCCCCCGTGATCGAGAAGACCTTGAAGATCGGGAACGTGCCGGTGCGGATGGTCTTGCCCTGGAACGACCCCAGCTCCGACACGGGCCGGTTTGGCTCGAACGGGATACGACCATTGAGCGACCAGCCCATCCCGGCCGCGCCGATCAGGTCCTGCTCACCATAGATGAAGTACATGGGATCGTCGTAGTCGATGATCTCCACGATGCGGCCGCCCACGGGGAGCTTGACGGTGATCGGCCGGGTCGCCTCATCGCCCGTCTCGCCGGTGGCGATGTCCATCCCCACCGAGACCCCCACGTCGAAGACGAAGTAGTCCTGGTCGTCGCGTAGGAGGATCCCCAGCTCGCGCTCCTCGTTCAGGTAGGAGCCCCGGAAGAATCCGACATCGGCCTTCACCGGGTCGTGGAACCGGACCCGCGGGTGCGGCGATGGGATCCGAGCGGTGCCGCTGATGGCGACCACGCGGTTCTGGTCGTCGAAGCGCACCCTCAGATCGGCATCGAGGAAGGTGACGCTCGTGGTGTCGCTCGTCCTCAGCCCCAGAGCGCCAGAGACCGTGTACCCGTCGGAGGTCTCCGTCACCGTGCCGTCCGGCGACAGCTCCGAGCGCGTGAGGTTCGTGGCCGGGTAGACCGCGGCGGTGTCCTCGGGAGGGAGATCTCCATCGCCGGTCGGGCCTTCGGGGCCGGTGGGGCCGTCACCACAGGCGGCCGGGGCAATGAGGAGGGCAAGGAGCAAGTGGAGCGGACGACGGGCTTCGCTCCCTCGGATACCTCGGCGCGTAGCGTTCAGGGAGGCGATCATCGGATCCTCCGGCTTTGGGGGGGCTTCGGGCGATGGATTCGCCCTTCACCCTGTAGAGCGTAAGATCGATGGGAGCTCCCTCACGGCTCCGGGCGGCCCCCGTTCTGAGCTGCCGGGCATGCTCCGCGGGACGGGGCGGCCTGCGGCTGTAGGACGACGCCTCAGCCGAACAGCCGGCGCGCCGCCTTGTCGATCCGCTCCAGGACCCGCACGCCTCGCAGCAGCCACGGGTGACGGGTCGGCCGGGAGAGGATGACGCGGGCGAGCACCGCCGCCTGGTCGTCCAGGGCCCGGCGGAGGAGTGTCCGCTCGGCGCTGGAGCGTGAGCCGGTAATGGCGACGGCGAATCCCCAGGCGTGGTCCCGCGCCTTCGGGATGCTGAAGGCGGTGAGCTCGTCATCGAGGGTGCCGGCGGCACGGTCCAGTCGATTGAGCAGGGGCGCGTACATCGTTCCGACGCTCTCCTTGAGCTCGGCCGTGGCGCGCCCGAGCACCTCGTTCACCCGCGTGTGGTCGGCATAACGCGTGGCGCGATCGGGGTCGATGCCAACCTCGCCGAGGGCCACCGCCAGGTCGTGGTTGATATGAGCGTTGATGCCGAGGACGAGGTGCTGGATGACCAGCCCGGTGCCGTCGCGGGCCGCATCGAAGGCGATGCGCCACGCCTTCGGGACGGCCGGTCGGTCGCCGAGCTCGTACGCGAGCAACGCTCGCCGGTAGAGGTTGGCGAAGCAGACCAGATACCGGGCCATCCAGTCCGGATCACGAAAGCCGGCGGTCTCCATCTCGGAGTCCAGGGCGCGTGTGATCCGGAGGTACGCCGTGCAGAAGATGCCGCGGCGGTCCCGTCGCGGCAGGCAGTAGGCTTCGACCGCTTCCAGGCTCGCCGCGACCTCGGCCGTCGTCGCGTACTCCGCCTCGAGCAGCGCGCGCAGGCCGTCACCGGATCCGGCGTCGGTCAATGGGAGTCCCTCCTCGGCATTGGAGACGTGGGCGGTCGGGGCGAGAGTGGCGGTGGACCCGGTGAACGTGTGCGGCCGCGAGCGCAAAGTCCAGGCAGGCGTGCCAGGGGCGGCCGCTGATCGTACGGTTCGGGGCCGCGCCGGCGAGCCCACTCCTGCCGAACCGCGCGGCCATGAGGGCGAGCCCCCGTTTTCCCCGCTATACCGGATGTAGGCACCCCCGTGGCGGGCCCGCCGCCGCGGAGCCATCCGACCAGGGAGGAAGCATGGAAATCACGCGCACCGCCACCGCACGGCCCCCCCGAGGGCTGCAGTCGACCGAACCCGTTCCCGGGCGAGCGTCCACCCCGGCGCCTCGCCCGTTCCGCCGCGCAGGGTGCCTGCTGGCGCTGGCGTCGTTCGCCGCCGGGTGTGCTGGCGATGGCGGCACGGGGCCCGCCGAGCAGACGCTGGACCCCGGGAGCCTGACGGCTTCCGCCGCGGATGGCGAGCCGGGGCAGCCCACGGACCTGGTGGTGGAGGCGCGGGATACCGAGGGTCGGCCCTTCATGGGACCGCTTCCGGGTCTCCAGCTGGAGGTCCGTGGCACGAACCGCGGGACCGTCACCGACGCGGTCGCCGGCGGAGACGGGTCCTTCACGCTGTCGTATACGCCGGCGGAGATCGGCTTCGACACGCTGGTTGCGACGCTCGACGGCTCGACCATCGCCGGGACCCCTGTCGCCTCGCGCGTCCGGACCGTCTGGGTGGCCGCCTCCGGTACGGCGGGAATCGACGGAGTGGCGTCACCCGGGGAGTGGGACGCGGCGGAGGAGTACACCGTTTTCGGCGGTCCGACGCTGACCGGCACCACCGTGCGGTTCATGGCTGATGCCGCGAACCTGTACATCCTCGTCAGCTACCCGGATTCCGTGAACAGTGTCGGTGTTCGCTTCGACAACACCCTCGACCTGGTGCTGGACGGGGACGATCTGATCGGCGGCGGCACCTCTGGCCTCGGCGACCGGGTGTTCGAGGGCGGCAGCTATGTCCGTGACGATGTGGAGCACGGGGAGGCCGCGGGTACGGTCACGTCGAGCTCCGCCATCCACGAGCTGAGCCATCCGCTCGACTCGGGCGACCCGCAGGACATCGCGGTGGGCGCGGGTGCTCGCCTCGGGGTGTGTCTGGGTGCCGGGATCGGCGGGACGGCAGGCGACATCTCGGCGCCCGGTGCCTGCATCCTCATCTTCACCCAGCAGGAGCGGTACGCGGAGCTTCAGCTCCCCTGATCCATCAGCGGCGCCTGCCTCCCGGAGGAACGCCCGTCGTTCCTCCGGGGGGTCCTCCGCGGGCGCTCGGATACGCGGGCGAAAAGCTCCTCGACGCCGCCCGGCGCCCCGGGCGGCAGCCGCGCGGTCATGCCTCCGCCTCCGACAGCGCCCGCGCCAGCCACGCCCGCGCCATCCGCAGGTCGCGATCCACCGTCGCCTCCGAGATTCCGACGGCTTCCGCGATCTCGCGGTAGGTCAGACCGCCGAACACGTGCGCCTCCATCACCCGGGCCTTCCGGGGGTCCTGCTCTTCCAGGTCCCGGAGCGCCTGGTCCAGGGCGATGATCTCCACCGTGTCCCCGCGCTCGGCGGCCGGATCGACGCCCGTCCGGTCGAGCGAAACGATCTCCACTCCCGCTCCCCTTCGCTCGGCGCTCCGTGCGCGGGCGTGGTCCACGAGGACCCGTCGCATGGTGGTGGCGGCCAGGGCGAAGAAGTGGGCGCGATCCTGCCACTCCACCTCCGACCCCACCAGCCGTACGTACGCCTCGTGGACGAGCGCCGTAGCCTCGAGAGTGTGGCCAGCGCGCTCCCGTCCCAGCCGCCGCCGCGCCACTACCCGCAGCTCGTCGTACACGATGGGCAGGAGCAGGTCGAGGGCGGAGCGGTCTCCATCGCTCCAGCGGTGCAGCAGGCCGGTGACCTCGTGGGTCCCGACGCGATGGCCTTCTCCGGGGGGGGCGGTGTCGCCATCCATGGGCCCAAGGTGCACTCCGACGCCCGGCGCGTCCAGCAATATCTCGGCGGACGCGCCGCCCCGACTGTAGAGCGGAAGACATGGAGGAGATCCCTCAGCCTTCGGGCCGCGGCCGTCCGGGACTGCCGGAGGGTGGGATCGATGGCGACGTGGTGAGGTCCGGGAGTCGCGTGCCCGCGGCGCTCTATTCCCGCACCGCGCAGTACCGGAGACTCTTGCGGGGCTTGCCCCGGCTCAGGTCCACCACGTCCACCACTCGGCCGCCGCCCTCCCGCACAGCCTCCTCCACCCGCGAGCGGGCCACGTAGTGCATTTCGTAGGGCTCCCGCCCCCGTAGCCGCTGCAGCGCCTGCCGGAGGTGGCGGCGGTTGAGGGTGTAGAGCCAGCCCCGGGGCCCGGCGAAGCGGAACCGGGGGCCGTTCCGTGTCTGGAGCACCGCCACCCCACCCGGCCGCAGCACGCGCATGAACTCCCGGATGTAGGAGAGCTGCGCGCGTGGCGGGATGTGCTGGAGTACCTTGTTCGTGTAGACGAAATCGAACGAGCCGTCCTCGAACAGGGCGAGGTCCGGGCGCGTGTTCAAGCAATACTGGACGCGATCCCCGTGGCGGTTGTGCTCGCGCGCCGCTTCGATCATGCCCTCCGCGATGTCGACGCCGACCACGTCCTCGAAATGGTCGCCGAGGGCCTGCGTGAGCCGGCCGATGGCGCAGCCGAAGTCGAGTGCGCGAGAGCGCCCCGGCTCCAGCTCGAGTGCGTCCACGTACTCCAGGACGCTGGCGATCTCGTCGCGGCCCACCGCGAAGAACTCGTCAGGGTCCCAGCCCCGATTCTCACGCCCGGACCGGGTGAGCGCCGCGTACATGGGATCGCGGCGGGCGAACTCCTCGAACGCCTTCTTCACGGGGCCGAGCTCTTCGGTCGCGCTCACGTCCACCTTTTTCCCGCTCCGAGGCATGAAATCCAGACACCCTTTCGGGCACGTTCGGCAGCATAGCCCGCGGCGGATCGGCGGGTCAAGGCGCCCGCCCCGCTGGCCACCGCCCGCGCCCGGCGGTTATTGGACCGCGAAGGAACCGCCAGGAAGAGAGAGTCAGCGGGCGGCCGGATCCCACGCCGCGGCGCCACCGTAGAACCGGGCCATCTCGCGCAGCGCCCGCTCCACGAGCTCCGGGGCCGGCCAGTCGGCGCTCTTCCGGATGTCGTCGAGCTTGTAGCGCTGGACGTACATCGGCCAGACCACCAGGACGTCATCCCCCACGATCAGGGCGTGATTGACGTAGCTCGAGACCACCACGGGGCGGGTCTCCTCCAGCGGGCCGAAGAGGTTCACGCCGTTGCTGTACTCTTCCGGCGCACCTCCGCAGCCTCGGTCACGGCTGACCCGGCGCGGTGTCGCAGGAGACATCGGCCAGGGGGTACACGAGGGAGCGCCGTTCGCCATCGGTGCCGTCCGCCTCCCGGATGATGCCCAGCTGCCCACCGTACTTCTGCGCGTTCTGATGCGACGTGACGGGGTAGTAGAAGGGGAGCTCGGGAGTGATCGATGTGATCCGGACGTCGTTCGCCTCGTAGGCAGCGATATGAAGCGTCTGGCTCGCCGTGAAGGCCAGAACGGCCACCGCCGCCAGCCCGATCGCCCACGGCTTCCGGACCCGCACCCGACCCGCCAGCCGGAAGACCCACCACTCGAGGGCGATGACCACGGCCAGCAGCGCCAGCGCCGCGACCACTTCCATTACGCCTATCCCCACCCCACCGAAGGTCGTGAACAGGTACTGCAGCCAGAACGCGTCGATGTGCATCCTGAACACCCGGTACATCAGGCCCTCCAGGACGAAGTAGTAGAGGACGAGCGCCAGCAGAGCGCCGCTCGCGCCCACGAACAGGCGCACGCGGACGCCGAGCGCCAGCAGCAGCGCGGCCAGGAGCACGAGGAGGATCAGGACGTAGTAGCCCAGGAAGACCAGCCCCACGTACACACCGCCGAGACCGCTCCAGTTCAGTCCCTCCGGGTACCGGCTGAGCGCCGCCACGAGGAACGGGATGTTGAAAAGGAGCGCGACGACCACCAGGCCGTACGCTCTGATGCGGGCCGCGAGGACGCGACGTATGCGGGCAAGGATCTCGGAGCTGCTCATTGCTGTCTGGAGCGGGTTACACCCGACTCGAGCCCAGGTGCCGCCGCGGGAGGATCGAACGCGAAAGGGGCGAGCCGCCCTCGGGCAGCCCGCCCCCGTTCACGTCGAGCGAACTCAGTGGATGCGACGCGTCAGACGTCTTCCCCCGGCCGGCGCCGCCGCGCGACTGCCGCAACCCCGAACAGCCCGGTGGCGAGGAGCAGGAGCGATGCCGGCTCCGGCACGGCCGTCCCCACCTGCGCGGCGGCGAACACGCCCTGGTTCAGCCCTGTGACGAACAGCTGCGAAGTGACGTTCGCCACCGCCGCCATGGAAAGGAGGTTGTTCCCGTTGTTCGCGTAGATCGTGGAGACGCCGTTGAAGAGGATGCCGCCAAACGGTCCCTGGCTCGCGAACGCCGTGGTGTTCACGTCCCCGGTGACGCTGTTGTACGATGTCCCCTGCATCTCGATGCCGAAGGCACTCAGGAAGACATTGTTGTAGGCGGCCTCGACCGCGGATCCGCCCGTGCCGGTCCCGCCGATCGCCAGCACGTTCCCGCCGCCCTGGACGTAGCTTGCCAGAGCACCGCCGGTGGCGGTCAGGTTCGAATTGCCCCCCGTGAACACGGCATCATAGCCGGCGAAGCTCGCGGCACTCGATGTCCTAGATCACCGCAGTCCTTCCTGATCCTCGGGGGCGCCAATGCGGCCACCCACGTCCGGCGGCCCCACATCCGGGAGAGGCATGAGAGGCATGAGTGAGACGGACACACCGGTCCCCCGCGGACTGCGCATCGCGTTCCTGCTGAACGCCGTCATCGCCGGGATCGTGGGCGCCCAGCACCTGCTCGCGCCGCGAGTGTGGACCGATCTCGCCGGGATCGCAGTGGACGACACCGGCCTGTGGCGCCTCATCGGAGCGGCCGTGCTCGGCTACGGCGTCGTCGCCGGCCTGGCCTGGCGGCGGGGAGCCTGGGCGCAGGTCCGGATCGTCGTGACGATGCAGGCGGTCTGGTCGCTGGTCGGCGCGGCCGTGGTCGTGTGGGCGATCGTCTACGAGGATCTCCCACCGCTGGAGTGGCTGAATGCCGCGCTTCTGGCGGTATTCGGGGTCGTCTACTCCTACTATCTCGTCTCCGGAGGCGACCGCTCGTGATCCTGGTGGACCGGACACAGCTCGCCCGGCCCGGCCCTTGCCCGGCGCTGGCCGGCCTCCCACGTTGCCGGTGACAGAGCGGCGAAGGAGTTCGCCCGGACCCGCGGCCCCGAGCCGCTGATGACTCCTCCCAGCGGCCGCGGCCGATCGGGAGGCTTTTTTATGGGGGTGCCATGATCTGGCTGTACATCGCGGCGGGAGGAGCCGCCGGGGCGATGGCCCGGTACGGCCTCGCGGGCTGGGTGCAGGACCGGGCCGGGTTCCAGTTCCCCTGGGGGACGCTCCTGGTCAACGTCCTGGGCTCCGCTCTGATCGGGGCGGCGCTGCGCTACCTGGAAGCCGCGCCAGCGTCGGCGGAGGTCCGCGCGCTCGTGACCGTCGGGCTCCTCGGTGCGTTCACCACCTTCAGCACCTTCAGCTACGAGACGGTCGGCCTCCTCGAGGACGGCGCGTTCGGGAGAGCGGTGGGGTATTCCCTGGGAAGTGTGCTGCTCGGCGTCCTCGCCGTGTATGGCGGGATCGCCGCCGCTGGCATCATCATCCATGTGAGGGGGTGACCATGACCCACAGGTTCGAGGGGGAGCGGACCCTCATGCGCATCTTCATCGGAGAGTCCGACCGCTGCCAGCACGGGCCCCACGAGGGCAAATCGCTCTACGAGGCGCTCCTGGGTCTCTTCCGCGAGCGCGGCTTCGCGGGCGCGACCGTGCTCCGGGGAATCGCCGGCTTCGGGGCTAGCGCGAAAGTCCACACGGACCGGATCCTCCGACTGTCGCTGGACCTGCCCATTGTCGTAGAGGTCGTGGATACCGAGGAGCGGATCCAGGGGATCATGCCGGAGCTCGACGGCATGATCGGCGGGGGACTGATCACTCTGGAACGCGCGCACGTGATCCTCTACCGGCCCGGTAGCGCAGGAGACAGCCCGTGAGGAACGGCCCGTACCCCCCGATTCCCGCACGGGTCCGAAAGAGGCACCCCGCCGGGGCGTACACGTGAGCTGGCGGTACTAGCGACGGGGGCGAGCCCTGCCCGCAGAGCGACCTCGCACGCGAGTTGCGCGACCCAGGGTACAGGGCAGGAGCTCACCGCAACCACAGAACCGCCATGAGCAGGCATCCCAGCACAGCACCTCTCCTCCTCGCCGTCGCTCCCGCGTCCATCGCCGTCCGTCTCGCGCGGACCCTCGCGGGCGCGGTCCTGGGCACCGCCCTCGGCCTGGCCGTGAGTCTCGGCGTCGTGGTATACGAGGCCCGGGTGGATAACCGGTTCCTGGAGTCCACGGACGACATCATGAGCCTCCGGGCGGTGCCGATCCCCGCGGGGTTCCTGGCTGGCGCGATCGGGGGTTGGGGCGGGCCCGTGCTCCTGGCCGCCGGCGGCGCCGGCGGCGTGGCTGGCGGGGTCCTGGGCGCATTGGCCGGCGCGGCGGTCGGAGATATGGCCACAGACGCGCGCTCGGGCCCGTGGGCTGGCGGGGTCATGGGGAGCGCGGTCGGAGTCCTGCTGGGCATGGCGGCCGGCCTGATCTGGGCGCGCGCCCGCCGGAGGCGCGATCCTCCCGGAGCCCCCCGGGCCGCCGCGTCAGCGGCTCTGCTGCTGGCCGCGTCGGCCGCGTGGCTGACCGGGTGTGGCGGCGAAGCGCCAGCGCTGCCGGAGGTGCCGGCGGCGCCACCGGTGGGCGGTGAGGACGTGGCGAGCGTCCTGTTCCTCTTCGGCGACCCGGGCAAGGCGCGGTATTTGAAGTATCCGATCCTGCCGAAGCTGGCGCGGGAGGTCGATACCTGGAGCGCGCGGCTCGATCGCGATTCTTCCGTGGTCGTGGTCGCTCTGGGCGACATCATCTACCCTGACGGGATGCGGGATCCGGACCCGGCGTCCCCGGCCTTCGAGATCGACTCCCTCCGGGTCGAGAGTCACATCGACGTCGTTCGCGGCGCCGGGGCCAGGAGCCATGGTGCGCGGCTCTATTTTCTCGCCGGCAACCACGACTGGGGCCTGGCTGAGGATCGCGTGGGCACGACGCATCTGAAGAACCTGGGGCGGTTCATCGATCGGGCGCGGGCGCGCGACGACGTGAACGTGGACCTGGTGCCGGAGGCCGGGACGGGGATGCCGTACGTGGTGGATCTCGAGCACGTGCGCCTGGTGCTGCTGGACACCGCATGGTGGATCTTCGACGCGGAGCCGAATCGCAAGGAAGCCATGCTGGAGCGCGTTGCGGAGGCCCTGGCCACGGCGGGGGAGCGCGAAGTGATCATCGCCGCGCATCACCCGTACGCCTCGGCAGGCCCACACGGTGGCGAGACCACGGTGTGGAAGGACCTGGGGATCCGCTTTCTGATGGCCCGGAGCGGCGCCATGCTGCAGTCGCTGGACTCCCGAGTCTATGGCGAGCTGCACGCCGGGCTCCAGGACGTCTTTGCGCGGGTCGAACGTCCGCTGGCGTTCATCGGGGGGCACGAGCACTCGCTCCAGGTGATCCGGGGTGACTCGGCCACGGCTCCGCGCTACAGCATGGTTTCCGGCTCGGCCAGCAAGCTCACTCCCGTCGGGTGGCTGCCGGGAATGCTCTACCGGCGCTCCGCGCCCGGCTACATGCGGGTGGTCGTGCGGAAGAGCGGCGCGGTGGACCTGTACGTGGAGGCCGCTCCGGAGCAATTCCTCGTCTGCCCGGATGATCCGGACGCGGCCATGGACTGGGAGCGGTGCATGGAAGAGGGGGTCGCGAGCTACGAGACCGTGTTCTCCATGCGGCTCAGCGAGCCCGGCGGCTCCTGACCACTGCGCGCGACCGGCCGCCCGCTTCCGGCGCGCCCGGGGCCGGCCATGCGTAGCACCGCCGACCCGCCGGTGCTACTGGCCTGTCAGCAGCCCGAGAAACCGTGGTACCCGAGCTCATTGGGCTCGCCCTCCAGTCGCAGGACGAACTCGGCCGGGAACGGCTCGTCACCTTCCGGGTCCTCCAGCGGGCGGACAGTCACGCTCACACCGCCATCCGCGTACACGCCCCCGCCGCGGGCCACCAGCGGCACCAGCTTTCCGTTCAGCTTGATTACGCCGGTCTGCGGGCCATAAATGACGATGGGGAGTCCCACCCGGGTGTACCGGAACACGCAGGCCTCGCCCGCGTCGGGGACGTTCCGGACATCCGCCTCGGTCATCACCTCTGCCACGAGCAGGTGGGTGCCCACGCCCGTGAGGGCCTCGCTTGCGCTCGCCAGCTCCGCCGGCAGCGATGGCGGGTCGAGCGACGCCTCGCGGTCGTTCCCCGGAGCGGTGTTCTCCACGCAGCCGGTCACCAGGGCCGTCAGAACCAGGAACGGAAGGAAGCCGACGCGGATCATGGCGTTGCCTCCTCTCCGGAAGAAGTCCGGACCCCTTCGGCCTCGATCTTGGCGATGAGGTAGCGCATCTCCGCGATCTCACGCCGTTGCGCCGTGATGATCCCCTTTGCCAGCTCCCGGGTCCGGGGGTCACGGATGTGGGCCCGTTCGCTGGTCATGACCGCGATGGAGTGGTGCGGGATCATGGCTTTCATGTACGCGACGTCGTCAATGGTCTGCTGGCTCCGCACGAGCCACAGCGCGCCCACGAAGACCACGACGGACCCGATGTAGATGGCCGCGTTCTTCATGGGATCCTTGTACATCCCCAGCATGAACGAGAGCATGATGAGCGCCATCGACGCGCCCATGACGAACGCCATCCAGAACCGTGTCTCGCTCCAGAACACGTGGTCCCAGGCGAACGTGTTCAGGTACATGAGACCGAACATGACCGCCGTCGATGTCGCGATCATGGCGAGGAATCGTCGATACTTCATCCCACCCTCCGACATGTCCACTCCTGTTCCGGTTGCGTTTCCCACATTCACGTGCCGGTCCGCGGCCGCGGTGGGGGGCTCAGCGGCCGCCCACCTGAATTCGCCGCGCTTTTGACCGCAGGAGCCACGCCACTGCCGGGATGCACGGGTGCGCCTACCCTCACGCGAGGTTCAGCGCCACCGAACCCGCGATCGAGGCCACGGCCGTGTCCAGCGCCGATTCGCGCCGCGGACGTTCACCTCTCCAGAAGCTGCGCGTCCGGCGGCACGAGCACGAGCCGGACGCCCATGCTGAAGTGGGGGGCGTACTCCAGCGGAACCGGATAGAGCGGCTGAATCGGCTCGCCATTCGACCGCTGCCAGCCATAGAGGGCGGTGGCGAGGCTGTCCCCACTGGAGTCCGCCAACCGCACGACGTCGATCTTGTGGCCGGCCACGAACTCGCCCGGCGGTGAGCCCGGCTGCCGCTGCGCCTGCACGAGCCGGCTGTGCCGCTCGAAATACCGCACACTGCCCATGTGCTCATCCGGCCGGATCCGGATCGGGACCAGCCGGGTGTCGGCCGCGGCCCAGATGGCGTCCACGAGCTGCGGCGTCGGCAGCGAGCCGCCCACCAGCCGGGCCACCCGAAGAGCCGTTCCCGGCGAGAGCGGCGTGTACAGGAAGTCTTCATCCGACCCCACGGCCAGGTAGTCCCGGGTGACCCAGAACGCCGCCGGCCGCGCGTCCGCGCCGCTGTCCACAGCCAACTCTACTCGTTCGAGCGGACGCAGCCAGTCCGGGACGTTCCCGCGTGCCAGCTCGGCGTAGATCCTCTCCTCCCGCGCCTCCACGCCGAGCTCCCCGATCTCGTCGGCCACCTGCCTGCCGCCCGGCGCATCGGCCGGCCTCGGCGGCAGGTCGAGCGTGGGGCCGGCCGCGGTTCCTGGGCCGCCCTCGCAGGCCGCGGACCCCACCACTGCGAGAAGCACCAGGGCCGCGCCCGCGAGGGAGCGCAGCCGGGGGGCGCGGCCGGTCACCCGCTATACCGCCCGGCGGACCGGCGCCCAGAGCGGCCGCGAGACGGCCACGAGCGCCAGAGCCAGAGCCAGCGCCAGCGCCAGCCAGGTACCCCTGCCCCAGGACGACCAGGTGGCCGCGTTATTCGCGGCCGCCCGGGGCGCCGGCGTCTCGTCATCAACCTTCCACGCGGTCCAGCTCTTTCCGGCGAACTCGGGTTCCCGCTCGTCCACGCGTATCGCCATCTTCACATCCTCCCCCGCGCGGTGGAACGCGACGGTGTACGGGCCCCTCAGCATGAAGAACGTGGTATCGGACTCCGCGAACAGGCGCGTCCGCACCTTCCCCCGCGGCTGGTACGTCAGGTAGCCCTCGTTCTCGAGTCGGATGAAATAGTGTCTGCGCTCGGGCGCCGCGGTGTACGTCCCGACTCCGGACTGGTAGGTCCCTGCGTAGCGCCCGAGCACCGCCGGATCCACCGTGACCGATCTCGCCGAGGACGGCGGGTCAGGGAACAGAAGGTCCCTTCCGATCCAGTCGGCGAACCCCCGCGTGTTCGCGAGCAGGACCGTACCGATGCCCGCCGCCGGGTCGAGGGACATCAGCGCACTGAACCCCGCGGTGCCCCCGGCGTGCGTCAACAGCGGAGGCTGCCGCGCGACCGTGTACGTCCGCCAGGAGAAGCCGTAGCCCTCGTCCTCTTCGGGAGTCCCGCGCTCCACCCGGATCTCCTGGGCCAGCCGCACCGCCGGAGCCAGCTCCGTCGTGGCCGGGCGGGCGTTCGCCTTCAGGAACTTCAACATGTCCCCGGCGCTCGACCATAGACCGGTGGCTCCACGCATCACGTCCGTGGACTCCGAGTACGGCACCACGTCCCCGTCCACGTGGCCACGAGCCCTCCGCCCCTCCGCCCCGCCCTCCAGCGCGTAGCCCGTCTGTTCCATGCCCAGCGGCTCCAGGACCCGCTCGCGCAGCAGCTCCGCGTACCCGCGCCCCGCGGCCCGCGACAGCGCCTCGCCCAGGAGAGCGTAGCCGATGGTCGAGAACCGATAGACTCGCCCCGGCGCCCGCTCGAGCGCATGATCCGACACCCGCTCGTACAGCTCTTCCCGCGTCACATCCCCTTCCCCGGCCGCAGGGCCCGCCGGAAGCCCCGACCAATGCGTCGCCAGGTCGCCGAGGGTGACCTCATGATCGCCGAACGAGGGGACAGTCACGTCTGCCGGAAGGTACTTCGCCACCGGGTCATCCAACGCAACGACTCCCCGGCTCACCATTTCCCCCAACAGCGTCCCCGTGAAGGTCATGGTGAGCGCACCCAGCTCGAACAGCGTGCCCGGGCCCAGCTCACCTCCACCCGGCCCAGCGCTCCCGTAGGCGACCATGCTCGTGGTCCCGTCCACGTCCAGCACCCCCAGCACGATCCCCGGCGTCTCGCCATCTTCCACGAGGTACCGGAGCATCGTCTCGAGGTCGTCGTCGGGAGGGAAATGCTGCGCGCCGGCCGCGCCCGGTGAGAGCACGAGCCCGCCCACCACGATCAGACCGCATGCTGCGATGGCCGCTGTCTTCATGGCGTCTCCTTTCGAGGGAGGCGTTCAGGACGTGGGAGCAACGTATCCGGCCCGGCCCATCGGTGTCAACTAAACACTTGGTTGACAGGGGGCCAACCCTCCCACACGTTGCCCACAGCCATCCACACACACACGGAGCCGCAATGGAGATCCAGTTCACCGAGCGAGAATCGGACATCATGGCGGTGCTGTGGGAGATGGGCCCGGCCACGGTGGCCGAGGTACGGGGGCGTCTGACGGACGAGCTGGCGTACAACACGGTGCTGACGATGCTGCGTATCCTGGAGGAGAAGGGATACGTGGGTCACGAGGAGGAGGGGCGGGCCCATCGTTTTCACGTGCTCGTGAAGCGGGAGCAGGCGACGGAGAGCGCGGTGCGGAGCGTGGTGCGGAGGCTGTGCGGCGGCTCACCGTCGCTGCTGTTGACGCAGCTCGTCCGTCAGCGGGACCTTCCGGACGAGGAGCTGAAGAGGCTGAGGGCGCTGATCGACCAGCGGCTGGAGGGCGGATCGTGATGGGCGCCTGGATGCTCTACGCGAGCGGTGTGGGGGGTGTGCTGGCGGTTGCGGGCATGCTGGCGGAGCGGGGGCTTCGCCACCTGGGGCTGCCGGTACGGTGGGTCTGGGTCGCCGCGATGGCAGGGACGATCACCGTGATGACCGGGCTCACTGGCACGACCGTCCTCACTGTGGCGGCCGGCGCGGTAATGGGCCTCGGTACGTTGTCGGACCGGCTCCTCCTGCTCGGCTGGGCGGTGGGTGCCCTCGTGCTGACGGCGAACCTGCGGCTCTCGGCGTGGACACTGCGACGGAACCAGCGATCGTGGGGGACGCGCCGGCTGGAGGGAGGGACGGTTCTGGTGTCGGCGGACTTTGGCCCGGGGGTGGTGGGGGCGTCGCGCCCGCGGATCGTGGTCCCGGGCTGGGTGCTGGGCTCGGGATCGTCGCTGGAGCGGTTGATCATGACGCACGAGCGGGAACATGTGCGGGCCGGCGACGCGCGACTGCTGTTGTTGGGGAATATCCTGCCTGCGCTGATTCCGTGGTGCCTGCCCCTCTGGTGGCAGCGGTATCGGTTGCGGAGCGCGGTGGAGACGGACTGCGATGCTCGCGTTCTGCGTGCAACAGGCCGCCCCCGGGAGTATGCCCGCGCGCTCGTCGACGTTGCCGGGCGGACGGGGCGAGGGTTTGCGCCGGTGCCGGCCCTTGCCCCGGCGCGGGCCGAGCTGGAGCGCCGGATCCGGCTGATCACCGCGAGCGCCGCGGACCGGTCGAGATCGGCGGCCCTCCTGTCGCTGACGGCTGCCGCGGCCCTGGTTTTCTCCCTCGTGGCGGTGCCCAGGCCGGCTCCGGACGTCCGGTCGCCAGACGGCCGGTACGGCTCCCCGGGCCACAGCGCTGCCACCGCACCCGTTGATGCCGAGGCACCCAGCGCGGTGGTGCTCTTTTCCGTCCCCGGGAACTCGAACGCTCCGAACCGTTTACATTAGCTCAGCCCGGGCAGAGGGCCCGCGTCCCGGTGTGGCTCGGAACGTCTCCGTTCCGGCGCAATTCCTGCCCTACGATGATTGATTGCTGAACCCTATCTCCGTCCGAGGACTACAGATGGCTCTTGATCCCCACGATCCCGAACGCGTGCGGCACGCCGAGCTGCCACTCGAGCGCGACCTGTTCCTGCGCTCGCTCCTGCGGGAGCTGTCCGGCACGCTGGAGGACGTGGTAGGGCTGCAGGAAGCGAGCGGATTCGTCTCGGTGGTGGGGCAGCGGATCGGGGACCAGATCAACCGGGACTACCGTACCGCCCTGCGCGTCGATCGCCTCACGCGGGAGGAGGTCGCCCGTGTCCTGGTGGACCTGAAACGCCGGATCCAGGGCGATTTTTACATCATCGAGGAGAGCGACGAGCGGATCGTCCTCGGGAATCGGGCGTGCCCCTTCGGCGACAAGGTGAAGGGGCGCCCGTCGCTGTGCATGATGACGTCGAACGTATTCGGGACCATCGCCGCCGAGAACACCGGGTACGGGAAGGTGGAGCTGAAGGAGACGATCGCCTCGGGGGCCCCGGAGTGCCGCGTCGTCGTATATCTGGAGCCGACCGAGGAGGCGGACGCCGCCCCCGGTCGCGAGTACTTCGAGCTGCGGGACGCGACGCCGTGAATCCGGCCGATTTCCGTGCCTTTGCCCACCTCCTCCCGGATGCCTGCCTGCTCGTCCAGGCCGACGGAGAGGTCCTGGGCGTCAACCCGGCGGCCGAGCGACTCCTGCGAACGAGCCGCGAAACCCTCGAGGGCGGGAACCTGCAGCGGCTCGTGGCCGGCGCGCTCGACGACGTCCGCAGCTACCTGGAGTCGGCGTCTCGCACCCGCGGGCCGGTCTCGGGCGGGCTGACCTTCCGCGGCGAGGAGGAGATCGCGTGTACGTGCCTCGGCGGGCTGGTCGCGCCGCCGCGGGAGGGTGAGCCGGCCCTGCTCCTCCTGCGCATGCAGGAGCGCGGGGCCTCCACCAATCGGTTCCGACTGTTGAACGAACAGGTGGACCGCCTGAGCGCAGAAGTGCGCCGCCGGCAGCGGGCGGAGCGCGAGCTGGAACAGCGGGCCAGGCAGCTCGAGGAGATCACGGCTCGGCTGGAGCGGAACCGGGCGCTGCTCGAGGAGTCGCAGCGGAGCGCCTGCGTCGGTAGCTGGGAGTGGGACGTCGGGACCGGGGCGCTCACCTGGTCGGAGGAGCTGTACCGGATCTACGGCCTGGACCCCGCCGCCGGCGAGATCACCTTCGATCGCTTCCAGTCCCTGATCCACCCCGAAGACCAGGACCGGGTCCGGGAGATCATCGCAGGGGCGATCGAGAGCGGTGAGCCATTCTCCTTCGAACACCGGATCGTGCGGCCGGACGGCGCCATCCGCACGCTCCACGGCCGCGGCCGCGGGATCACAACGCCCGACGGCCGGGTCACCCGGATGCTGGGCAGCGGTCAGGACATCACCGGGCGGAAGCGGGAGGAGGAGCGGGCTCACTTTCTCGCCGAGGCCGGCCACCTGCTCACGACATCGCTGGACTACCAGGAGACGCTCCGGCGGGTGGCGGAGCTGGCGGTGCCGCACATCGCTGACTGGGCCGCCGTGGACGTGATCCATGACGGCGAGATCCGTCGTCTGGCCGTAGCGCACCCCGACCCCGCCAAGCTCGCCATCGTCGAGGAGATCGCCCGCCGCTGGCCGGAGGATTCGCAGAAGCCCGGTGTCATCACCCGGGTGCAGCGCACGGGGGAGGCAATCCTGCTCCCGGAGATCCCCGGGTCCATCCTGGAGGAGAGCGCGCAGAGCGAGGAGCACCTGCGCATGCTGAAGGAGCTCCGGCTGCGGTCGGGGATGATCGTCCCCCTGGAGGCCCGCGATCAGATTCTCGGCTCCATCACGTTCATCGCCTCGGACTCCGGCCGCACCTTCGGGGAGCCCGACCTGAACCTCGCTCGCGAGCTGGCCGACCGCGCCGCACTCGCCGTGGACAACGCGCGCCTCTACCAGGAATCACAACAGGCGAGCCGGGCCCGCGACGACCTGATGGCCATCGTCTCTCACGACCTCCGTAGCCCGCTGAACGCCGTCCTCGCCGGGGCCAGCCTCCTCCTCGACGTACCGCTGAGCCAGGAGAAACGCGAGCGCCAGTACGCCTCGATAAAACGCTCCGCCGAGCGCATGGAGCGGCTCACCCGCGATCTTCTCGATATCACACGGATCGAGTCGGGACACCTGAAGGTCGAGCCCCGGTCCGAGGACGTGCGGTCGCTGGTGGCCGAGGCGCTCGAGGCCGCCACCTTCGCCGCCGGACGCACCGGCGTGTTCCTCTCCGCCGAGGTGCCCGACAACCTCCCCCCGGCACGGGCCGACCACGCGCGCGTGCTGCAGGTACTGGACAACCTCCTGTCCAACGCCATCCGCCACACGCCGGAGGGTGGACGGGTTACGGCGGCCGTGGACTCCCTGCGGGACACCCTCCGGTTCCGCGTGAGCGACACGGGGGGTGGGATACCGGACGAGCTGCGGGACCACGTCTTCGACCGCTACTGGCAGGGAGAGCACGCGGACCACGGGGGCGCCGGTCTCGGTCTGCCCATTGCCAAAGGCATCGTGGACGCGCACGGAGGCCGGATCTGGCTCCAGACCACCCCCGGACACGGCACAACGTTCTACTTCACCCTCCCTATTGCCACCGGTCAGGACGAGGAGGACGGCTCCGCCGTCGCCTGATCAGGGACCGCGCCCGCTCAGTGGCCGGAACCCGTGGTGTCGCTGGGAGCCGGTTCCACGGGGAGCATGAGGTCCTCGAGGAAGAACGCCGCCAGCTCGGCCCGACCGGACAGCGACGCCTTGCGGTAGACCGAGGCTGCATGCTGCCGCACCGTCTGGTCGCTCCGGTCGGTGCTGCGAGCAATGGACTTGTGGCTGTGCCCCTTCATCAGTAGCAGCGCCACCTCGCGCTCGGCGGGCGTGAGCTCCCACCGCGAGAACTGCTCGCTGATGGCCCGGCCGAACCCGTGGAGGGCGTGCTCCGCGCTGTCCCGGAACGCATCCCGCTCCGCCTTGCGCGCCTCCAGGGACCGACGCAGCTCACGCACGGAACGGGCACTCCGCCACCAGCCCAGCCAGAGCGTGGTCGCCATGAGCATGGCGCCCGTGAGCATCAGCGTCTCGAACACGACGTGGAAGCTGAGCCAGCTCTCCGGCTGATCCAGCATCAGGTCGATGGTCCCGCCGATGATGATCGAGGCCAGGGCGATGGTCAGAACGCCCCTCAAGCGGCCCGAGGTCAGATCGTCCATTCTCCCGATCTACATCCGTTGCACCCCTCCCCCCCGGGCGCCGCTCGCGGGGTGGAGGATCATACATATGTTGGATAGCGGCCGTGAGCTCCGTCAGGCACATTTGGCGGGACTACTATCAACAAGGAGCGCGCATGCTGCCCGACCCCCTGCATCCCGCCGTGGTTCATTTTCCGATTGTCCTGTCCGCCCTCCTGCCAATCTTCGCGCTGGGCGCTCTCTGGGCAAATCGGCGGGGTGCCCATTCCCGATGGACCTGGGCGATCCCGCTGGCCCTCTCGGCCGTCATGACCCTGAGCGGTTGGGTCTCCGTGGAGGCCGGTGAGGATCAGGGGGAGAGGGTGGAGGACGTCGTGGGAGAATCGGCGCTGCACGAGCATGAAGAGGGTGGCGAGCGGTTCCTCGTCCTCTCCGGCCTCCTCCTCTTCGTCGCTGCGGCGGGTCTGATCGGCGGCACCGTGGGCACCGCCGGTCGGTACCTGACGACGGCCGGGTCGCTGGTCGTGCTCTGGGCAGGGGTCGCGGTGGGCAGCTCGGGCGGAGCGCTCGTGTATGAGCACGGCGCCGCCGCGGCGTACGTCACGTCTCCGTCAGGGAACGCTCCGACGGCGGCCATTCAGGAAAACCACGAAGAGGAGGACGAACGATGATCGGATTCCGACTGCCCGCCCCACTGACCCTGGCTGCATCCGCCACGGTCGTAACCCTTGTCGCGATCTTCCTCCTGCTCGCGAGCCCACCGCGCGACGCGGAAGCCATCCCGGCCTTCGCCCGCCAGTACAACGTCTCGTGCTCCCTCTGCCACGCA
This sequence comes from uncultured Gemmatimonadales bacterium, assembly GCA_963783305.1. Taxonomy (GTDB): domain Bacteria; phylum Gemmatimonadota; class Gemmatimonadetes; order Longimicrobiales; family RSA9; genus JAWVYT01. The sequence goes on from CAWAMW010000002.1 coordinate 544,763, forward strand.
CCGGCGCCGCGCCTCACGGAGTTCGGCGAGCAGTTCGCCGCCAACGGATTCCGCCTGGCGCTCGAAGAAGAGCCGACGAAGGTGGTCGACACGGGCGACCCGCTCCTCCAGCTGATGGAAGATCTGCCGCTCGCGATTCGGTTCGACGCGTACTTCCAGGCGCGCGCCGGCGGGGTTGGCCCCGAGACCGATTTCCAGACGCCCTGGGCCATCAAGCTGCTCTCCGGTGGCCGGGTCGCCGAGAAGGTCAGCTACTACATGTACTTCTTCATGTCCGAGCGCGGCGAGATCGCCGGACTGGAGGACGCGTTCATCCAGTTCAGCGACGTGGGCGGCAGCGGTGTCGACCTCCTCGTTGGCCAGTTCCAGGTCTCGGATCCCCTCTTCAAGCGGGAGCTCCGGCTGGAGTTCGAGGACTACCAGGCGTACCGCGTTCGGGTCGGTGAGACCCGCGCGGACCTCACCTACGACCGCGGGCTCCTGGCTGCCTTCTCACCATGGGAGGGCGCCGACGCATCGCTCCAGCTCCTCAATGGCCGCGGAATCGAACCCGCGGGTGAGCACCGGACCTACGACTCCGACAGCGGTAAGACCCTCGCCGCACGACTCTCCCAGGACCTTGGGACGTTCCGCTTGGGCGGCTTCGGCTACTACGGCGAGGAGACGACCGACGGGGTTCGCAACCGCATCCGCGTGCTCGGCCCCGACCTGAGCGTGGCGCTCGGACCCACTCTCGGGCTGAATGCACAGTACCTCTGGAGGGCAGACGACCGGCCGTTCTTCACCGATGCCGCCCCCACCGATACCGACGTCCAGATGGGCTTCGCCGAGCTGCTCTGGGCCCCGCAGGGGAACGCCGGGCGCTGGTTCTTCACCGCCCTCTACAACCATGTTGAGGCCGATTCACCGCTCTTCACGGTCCGACAGGGGGAAGCGGGGCTTCTGGAGAGCTACCGGTCCGGCGCGCTCGGAGCGAACTTCGTCATGGCCCGCAACGTTCGACTCACCAGCGAGATCCAGTACGACCTCGACCGCGACGCCGCCCGCTTCGTGGCCGGCTTCATGTCCGCATTCTGACCGACTGCAGGAGGATACCATGCGACTCTACACGATGCTCACCGCGCTCTCGATCGGCGCTCTCCTCGCGCTGCCTGGACTCGGCACGGCGCGGACCGCGGCCACGCAGGACCCCGGCGGTGAAAAGATCTTCCGGGGGAAGGGCAACTGCTTCACCTGCCACGGCCCCGCCGGAAAGGGGACGCCGCTGGCTCCCGACCTGACCGACGATGTGTGGCTGGAGTTCGAGGGAACGCCCGCCCGCGCGGATATCGAGGACCTGGTGCGGCGCGGAGTGCCGCAACCGGTCCGCCATCCGGCCCCCATGCCCGCCATGGGCGGCGCACGCCTCAGCGATGACGAGATCACCGCGGTGGCCGAATACGTCCTCTCTCTCAGCGGAGCTCCCGATGCATAGCTGGACCCGGGCCATTCCTGCCCTGCCCGTCCTGCTGGCAGTCGCTGTCACGGGCGCCGCGTGCGGCAGCCCCGATGAGGCCCCGGAGATGGAGACGGCGGAAGTCACCAGGGTCGACTCGGGGAGCATCGCGGCCACCGGGGCGATGGACACGGCGGCGGCGGGGACGCGGGCAGCCCTTCCCTCCCTGTTCACCATCATGCTGGGCCTGCAGGGGGACCTCGACCGGATCAGCCACGGCCTCTGGACGGAGAGCTACGACAGCATCGCCGCGGCCGCCACGGGCGTGGCGGACCACCCGAGGGTCCCGCCCGAGGAGGCGTCCCTCATCGCGGGGATCCTCGGCTCGGACATGGCCCGCTTCCAGGCGCTGGACAGGGAGGTGCACGACCTCTCGGTGCAACTGGCCGAGCAGGCGCGAGCGCGGGACCTCGAGGCCGTTCTCGAGACCGACGCCCGGCTCCGCACGGGATGCGTAGAATGCCACACCACCTTCCGCGAGCGCCTGCGGGCAGGAGTGGATCGGTAGCCAGGGCAAGGGCCGCCGCCCCGCTGCTCTTCCTGTTCCTCGGAGGCGCGGCGGCGTGCGACCGCGACGGGACTCCCGACCGGGACCCCGCTTCGAGCGCCCCGGCCGCCACGGTCGCCACGGGCGACAGGAGCCCCGACGCCGCCACTCCCGGCTCTCCGCCGCGCCACGTGCTCATTCGGACGCCGGACGGCCCGACCGCCCGGGGTCTCGACAGCGCACACCTCGCCCGCGCCCTGGCGCTGGCCGACACGCTCCCGCGCCTGCGCTGCCTCATGATCGCGCGGCACGGGGAGACGCTGACGGAGCACTGCAGGCCGGGGTACGACCCCGCCGCTCCGGCGAACGTGAAGTCCGTATCGAAGAGCGTGCTCTCGGCACTGGTGGGGATCGCCATCGACGAGGGACACCTCGCCGGTGTGGAGCAGAGGCTGGTGCCGCTCCTGGAGTCCCATCTGGATACCCTCGCGGACCCGCGCAAGCGGGACATCACCATCGGGCACCTGCTGTCCATGCAGTCCGGTCTCGAGCGTACCTCCGGTCGGAACTACGGTGCGTGGGTCAGCAGCCCCGACTGGGTGAGGGACGCCATCCGGCGACCCATGGAGGCGGATCCCGGCGGACGAATGCTCTACAGCACCGGCAACTACCACCTCCTCTCCGCCATCCTCACGGACGCCACCGGGTCGAGCACCTGGGAGTATGCCCGGTCCCGGCTGGGCGACCCACTCGGGGTCCGCGTCCCGCGCTGGCCTACGGACCCTCAGGGCATCTACTTCGGGGGCAACGACATGCGGCTCTCTCCGCGCGCCATGGTCGCCTTCGGTGAGCTCTACCGGAACGGTGGACGTAGCGGAGACGATCAGGTCGTGCCGGAAGACTGGGTCCGTAGTTCCCTGGAGCCCCGCACCCGCTCCCCCTGGAGCGGCAACCGCTACGGCTATGGCTGGTTCCTGGCCCGGGCGGGGCGGCACCCGATGTTCTTCGCCTGGGGCTACGGCGGCCAGTTCATCTTCGTGGTGCCGGACCTGGAGCTGACGGTCGTCACCACCTCCGACCCCGCCGCGCCCCGCGGGGGCGGCCACCTCCGCGCGATCCATGACCTGCTGGACAATGAGATCGTCCCGGCGGCCGAGGTCGGAAGCGGGGACTGAGATCCGACCACGGCTGGGCACGTTGCGTACTTCCTCTACCTGGAGGAGGCCGCCCCCGAGCGCAGCTCCTCGAAAAGCGCCGTCGTCTCCGCTTCGGGCTCCGCCTCCAGTTCGCGGCTCAGCAGTTCCACCACACGCGCATAATGACGGAGTGCCCGGGTCCTCTCTCCCGATCGGGCCCATGCCGTCATGAGCCTCCGATGGACCTCCTCGTCCAGCTCCTCGCGCGCCGCAAGCGCCTCGTACACGCGGGCGGCCGCCGCCGGGTCGGTGGCCTCCAGCGCGGTGCCGAGCGCCAGGTGCAGCTCGACGGATGCCCGGCGGACGCCGTCACGGTGGGGATCGATCCAACGACCGACCGCCTCTCCCTCCAGCAGTTCGCCCCGACACAGCGCCAGCGCGTCCCGGATGGCATCCGCGTCAGCGACAGAGCGCTTCGTGACACGGGCCCTGGCCGTAAACTCCTCCACGTCGAAGCGGATCCGCAGATCCGGCGAGAGCCGATATCGCTCCCCCTCCAGCACGATCCACTCGGGGTGCCTCAGCGCCTTCCGGAGATGGTGGAGCGTGACGTGGAAGCTGTTCTTGACCTTCGACCGCGGGCCCCCCGGCCAGAGCGCCTCGCCGATCTGGTCCCGGCTGCCGCCGAGCGGGTTCAGGAGCAGGTAGATCAGTAGCTCGCGGGGCTTTCCGTACGTGAAGCGCTCCGCCTCCAGCTCCTCTCCCTCCACACGCACGACGAGCGGCCCGAGCGCGTCCACCCGGAGCGCCGGCGATTCCTCGGTCTGCGGCGCGCGTCCCGCCTCCACACCGCCAGCCTTCACGCTCGCCGCGCCTTCGGACCGCGCCCCGTTCCCCCCGGAACGGGCACCAGCCGCCGTCGCAGTGGAATCGGAGCCGAACGGCTTTGCGTCCTCTGTACCCGCGACCAGCTCACCGAGGACGTCGTCCAGCGACAGCCGTCGCCCTTCCTCCCAGACGCGCTCGATTTCGTCGGCTCCCGCCGCCGCCTTCATCCGCACCACAGTTGCCGCGGCGCGCCGTGCGTCGAGGGGGAACGGGGTCGCACCGATCAGCTCACGCGCCGCCTCGGCGGCTCCCATGAGCCGCGCCGCTTCCACCACACGACCCCGGCCTGCCGCGATCTCACCCATATAGGCGATCCCGATGGTGAGGAAGTAGAAGGAGGGATCGCGGCGGGAGGCCGTCAGGGCTTCCCGCACCAGCGCCTCGGCCTCTTCCAGTCGGTTTCGGGTGATCTGCACACCGGCCAGGTTCTGGAGCGCCACGGCAAGCTCCCGCTCCGCCCCGAAGAGCCGGGCCAGTCGAACGCCCTCACGGTTCAGCTCTTCGGCACGCTCGTATTCACCCCGGCCCATGGCACTGCTCCCCTGCAGCAGTGCGGCCAGGCGGAGCCCGTAGAGGTCGTCGTGGTCGCGGAACCAGGAGGCCGCCCGGCCGCAGAGGTCCATGGCGCGGGAATCGCCCTCGCCGGCGTAGGTCATCCCCAGGTAGTTCGTCGCGTACGCCTCGAGACGCCCGTCACCCGCTTCCGCGGCCAGCGCTACGGCCTCCTCCAGGTCCGGGCGCGCCTCCGCCGCCCGGGCGCGCAGCGCAGCCAGCGCCCCGGCCGCGAAAAGCAGCGAAGCCCGCGCGTGGCCTCGCTCCGCGGCCTCCGGGAGCGCCCGCGCTCCGCGGATCCACCGGCCGGCCTCGGACCAGTGGCGGGTCGAGAACCAGAACCACCACAGCTTCCCGACCAGTCGGACGTGAAGCCCGCTATCGTGATCGAAGCTCCACGCCAGCGCGGACCGGACATTGTCCATTTCCGGCTCCAGCCGCTCCACCCAGAACCGGCGCTCTCGCCGGATCAGGTGCGGCTCGGCCTCCACCACGCGCTCGAGCATGTACTCCGCGTGCCGGTGCCGCGTCTCCGCCTCTTCGCCGGCGCCCTTCAGCTCCTCCGTGGCGTACTGACGCACCGCCTCCAGCAGGTGATAGCGCGCGAACCCGCCGTGCTCACGGACCACGAGCATCGAGCGGTCCACCAGGTGGGCGACCAGGTCGAGCACCTCCGGGCCCTCGATCTCACCCGCAGCCCCGACTCGCTCAGCTCCCTCCAGGCCGAACCCGCCCCGGAAGACTGCCACCCGCCGTAGAAGGACCCGCGCAGGCTCCCGCAGCAGGTCGTGGCTCCACTCGATCGTCGCCCGCAGCGTCCGATGCCGCGGCACCGCGATGCGGCTGCCCGACGTGAGGACCCCGAACACGTCGTCCAGCCGGGCCAGCAGGTCCGCCGGGCCCAGGACCTTCACCCGCGCCGCCGCGAGCTCGAGGGCCAGCGGAATGCCATCCAGACGGCGGCAGATCTCCGCCACAGCGCCAGCATTATTGTTATCGAGCGCGAAACCGGGCGCAACGTCACGGGCCCGCTCCACGAAGAGGCGCACCGCCTCCGAGCGCTCCGCCGCCTCGAGGGGCTCTCCGGTCCTGCCGTCCTCCGGCAGGGAGAGGGGCGGGACCAGCCATGCGCGCTCCCCCGGCACGCCCAGCGCCTCGCGGCTGGTGGCCAGCACCGCGAGGCCGGGGCAGCTCAGCAGCAGCTGGTGAACCGCCTCCGTGCAGGCGTCCACCAGGTGCTCGCAGTTGTCCAGCACCAGGAGCCCCTCATGGTCGCGGAGCAGACGCGCCAGGTCGTCCAGACCTCCCGCGCCCAACTCCTCGGCTCGCCGCACCGCCTCGGCGATCGTGGGCACCACCAGCGCGGGCTCACGAAGCGCCGCCAGCTCGACCCAGTCCACCGCACTCGACCAACGCGGGTCGCTTACCAGTGCCAGCGCCAGCCGCGTCTTTCCACTCCCGCCGGCGCCCGTGAGCGTGACCAGCCTCGAGCGCGCGACGAGCTCCGCGATCTGCTCCAGCTCGGGCCCACGGCCGATGAAGCTGGTCAGCTCCGTGGGAATTCCGTACGGGTGTCGCTGCTTCATTCAGCGGCTGGCTGCCTGAAAGGGAAAGGGGAGGCTGAGCGCCTCCCCCCGTGCATCGCCTCCAATTTCGTTCGGACGCGGATCCGCGGTCAATAGTCTTCTGACCCGGCGTTGAGCGCGATTCTCAACGCGGCGCACACCTTCTCCGGGTCGCCCCATTCGAGCCGGACCACCGGCCCGGCCCGGCCCGGATCACTGCGCGCGAATTCCTCCGCGCGCTGCGCGAACGTGCCGTCGGCGGCCAGAGCGGGGCGGTCGAGCCCCAGCCCGTCGATCACGCCGCGGATCCACCCGTTCCATTCGTGCCCCGGAGTCCGAGCCGTCGCGTCCCCGAGTGGCGAACGCGGGGTCTCCGGCTCCACCACCCGGAACTCCAAGGCCAGTCGCATGAAGAGTCGCTCCCTCTCGCCCGCGCCGGCGGAGCCCAGCAGGAGCAGGACCGGCCACCCCGTGCCGGCCCTGCGGTACGGCGTCTCGGCCGCAGCCGTCTGCACCACTGCGGCGACCACCCGCACCGGCTCTCCGACTTCGCCCACCGGACCTCCCGACGCGGTCGTCACTGCGCCGCCTCACCACCCAACCCGGGTCAACGCCCTCGACATCCCGGTTGCCGGCACCGCCACGAAGCTGCCCTCCGCCTCGATCTCCCACCCGGGTCCGCCAGGCATGCCCATCGCGCTGAACTCGAACGTGCCGCGTACCACCCGCGCGCTGGACTCCGTGATCCGGATCGTCGCGCTTTCCGGGACGAAGAACTCCACCAGATCCTCGCCTTCTGACACGATGTGGAGGATCGTCCACTCGCCGGCGTCGCCAGCCCCACCGATGGTGTAGCTGCCGGTCGCGGGTCGACTGGCTCCCGCCCTGCCGATGACCACCAGGTGTCGGGACTCCTCGTCACCCAGGACCGTCGCCCAGATCGGGTCGCCTTCCTCGTCCAGATCGCTGCCGAACACGGCCGGCCCTTCCACCGACTCCTCTATCGATCCGGTCACCTCCATCTCGAACGCCGCCGTGATCAACTCCGGCTCGCTCGGATCGTCTCCGCACCCGACCACCACCGCCGTCAGTAGCACCATTCCCGCGATATGCCTGCGCATCATGAGCCCCCCGCAAAAAGGTTCAGCCGGCCCGCCAGGGCCGCCGGTTACGACATGAAGCTTGCACCCTGGCGATTAACGGCCGCTTAAACCCCGGCTCCGCCGCGGTGAGCGGCGTGGAACCTGCACTCCGGCGCGTGGACATTTACCGAACGAAGAACCCATGACGCATACAGAAGCCACCGCGCTGCCGCGCCGCCGCAGAGCCGGCCCGCTCTCCCTCGCCCTGATCCTGCTGCCGCCTTTTTGGGTGGCGCTCCTCGCGGAGCCCATCGCCGGGCAGGTCCGGCCGTCGCCGCCGCCCGCGTCCGCGGCGGGGGACACGGTGACGCTCGTGCCGGCTCCCGAATACCAGGCCAGCGACCTGAAACGCACCCTCCTCGGATCCGGCTGGCGATCCCTGTGGACCACACCGGTCGATGTGCAGGTCCTCGACTTCGACGCGTACGCGGGCGGCGTGGACTGGACCGAGCGAGGGGGCGGGAACCAGAGCATCACACTGCACCTGGAATCGGAGCAGGGCTGGCGCGAGTACATCTTCCGGTCGGTGAACAAGTTTCCGGAACAGGCGCTGCCGGAGGCGCTCGCCGGCACCACCCTCGGCTGGGTCGTGGGCGACCTCATCAGCGCCATGTACCCTGCGGCGCCACTGCTCGTCCCGCCGCTCCTGGACGCCCTCGGCCTCCTGCACGTCGAGCCCGTGCTCCGCGTCATGCCCGACGACCCCCGGCTCGAGGTCTATCAGGACACGTTCGCCGGGATGCTCGGGACCGTCGAGCTTCGGCCGAACGAGGGGCCGGATGACACCCCCGGCTTCGCGGGATCATCGAAGATCAAGGGGACGGAGGAGTTCTTCAACGACCTCGACGCGAGTAAATCACACCGGCTCGACGAGCGGGAGTTCCTGGCCGCGCGGCTCCTCGACTTCATGATCAACGACACCGACCGGACCATGGACAACATGCGCTGGGCCCGGTACGGCACAGAGGACGACTTCCACTGGAGGCCACTGCCTGTGGATCGCGACTGGGCTTTCGTGAACGCCGATGGCTGGGTCGGCAAGATCGCCACCGGCATCTATCCCAAGTTGGTGGAGCTCGGGCCCACGTATCCGGACATCGTATCGCTCACCTTCAGCTCCCACATCATTGACCGCAGGCTCCTCCAGCGCCTGACCCGCGACGATTTCGCCGGGGTGGCGGAGCTCGTCCAGGCCGCCATCACCGATGAGGCGGTGGAGACCGCGATCTCCCGCATGCCCGATCGCTGGCGCACTACCACCCACGCGCCCGATCGAATCCGCGAGGTGCTGGAGGGTCGGCGCCAGCGCCTTCCGGACATCGCGGAGGATTTCTACGAGTATCTGGCCACCGATGTCGACATCCGGGGCACCGACGAGCCGGACCTCGCGATCGTCGAGCGCCACGGCGATGGTCGCATCCGCGTCACACTCACCTGGCCGGAGGGCGACGCCCGCTCGGGCGAGCCCTTCTTCGACCGCACGTTCCTCCCGGCCGAGACCGGCGAGGTCCGTGTGTTCCTCCACGGCGCGGATGACGAGGCCCGCGTAATCGGCGCCAGCTCCGACGCCATCACCGTGCGCGTCATCGGCGGCGGTGGCGATGATCGCTTCGTGGATGAAGCGGGCGGCGGGGCCACGCGCTTCTACGACGCGAACGGCGACAACGAGTTCCGGACGGCCCGCGGAACGAGCGTAAGCACCCGCCCCTGGGACCCGCCCACCCCCACCGAGGGGATGCGCCTCGGCGGCGCATGGGTCCCCGACTGGGCGGGCGGAAGGAAGTGGAGCCCCACCGTCGATTTCGGCGACGTGGCCGGCCTGGTGATCGGGGTCGGGCCCACATGGACCTCATACGGGTTCCGCCGCCTCCCCTACCACTGGACGCTCGCCGCCCGGGCCCTGTACTCCTTCGGAACAAACAGCCCCGGCGTCGAGCTCTCCGGCGACTACCGCCTCGAGAACTCCCCCCTCGCCCTCACTCTCGACGCTCGCGCCACGGACTTCGAGTCGTTCCGCTTCAACGGGTACGGCAACGACAGCCCCGATACGGGTGACGCGGGACTGATCCGGCAGGACCGGGTGGTGGTCTCACCCGCTCTCCGCTGGCACATCGGCTGGCGCCAGCGCGAGAGCGATCAGTTCCTCGTGGGCGCCGCCAAGCTCCAGGAGTCTGCCGGAGACGTCCGACCGCTCGTGGGGACGATGGACGTCGGGCCCACCTTCCTCTGGACCGACCCCGAGGCCGACCCCGGCTCGCCCGTCGCCACGGCCGACTCCTTCAGCGCAGGCAGCCTCACAAGGCTCGGAGCCCGCACCGCTCTCGACCTGGACCGCACCGACAGGGACGGCGTGCCCCACCGCGGCTGGAAATTCCACGCGGGCGCCGCCGGGTACCCCGCATGGGCCGGGCTGCCCGACGCGTTCGCAGAAGGCTCGGCGGAGGCCAGCGCCTTCGTGCCGCTCATCGATACGGGCCTCCACATGGCCCTGCGTGCAGGAGGCAGTGGCGCGATCGGCGCCTTCCCCGTCCAGCACTCGCCCTTCGTGGGCGGACGCACCACCCTGCGCGGCTACCGCTGGCAACGGTATCGCGGCGACGCCGCCGCGTTCGGCTCCGCGGAGCTGCGCGCGCCACTCGTGCCGGTCGAGCTCCTCATTCGCTGGAACACCGGCGTCTTCGGGCTCGCCGATGCCGGCCGGGTCTGGGTCGATGGCGAAAGCCCCGGCGGCTGGCACACCGCCTTCGGCGCGGGCCTCTGGCTCGAAGCCCTCGACAACGTCGTGAGCGCTGCGTGGGCACGGGGCGACGAGGACCGCTTCTACCTCCAGGTGAACACAGGCTTCTAGACCGGGACGCTCGCTGTTGGAACCTCCCTGCTCACGGGGAGCGATAGCAGGCTGCTGAAGAAGGCGCGGGAGTCGAGGGTCGAGGGTCGAGGGTCGATCCCTGCGGTCGCTCCGCTCCCTTCGGGACCCGCTGGCGCGGGGGGTCGATCGCCCGCGCTGCGCGCGAGGCGACCGCGCTGCGCGCGGCGTCGACGGGACGGGGCACGCGCGTGTGCTTTTCCTTCCGGCTATGGCGGCGAGACATGCGAGTAAAAACGGAGCGCCGCGGAGATCGACCAGCGAGGCCGCAGGCCGAAGCGGTCGACCAGCGAGCGAAGCGACGCGATCGACAGGGAGCGCGAGCGACCGTCCGCTTCCCCGCCTTCACCCTTTTTCAGCGCCCTGAGAGCGCTTTCGCCAGATCTCCCCCCAACAGGGAGGGCGAAGCCCGACCGACCCGACAGCGCCCCGCAGGGGTGCGACCCAACGCTGGCGCGAAGCGCCGCATTCGCCGGTGAGTGGGAGGACCCCCTACGTTTATTCGCCTCTTGTAGTTACCATGGTTGTGTCACCCTCCCCGGGGACCGCCGTAGACCCTGGCCGTCAGGCCGAGGATCTCATTTGGAAACCAAGCGAGAGATAGCGACGAATGCTGCAGCTCCCTTCCAGGATCATCCTGTTTTCCTGTCTTATCACCCTCGCCACTCTGGCCACCCCACCTGATCTCCGGGCCTCCGAAGCGTCCCGCTCCGTGGCCGCCTCCACGGACCGCGCCCTCGGGGCCCTCGCCCGCCACGTGGAGAAGCAGAGTCACCCCGACGCCCTGCGGCTGGCATTCCGTGCCTACTACGCATTCGCCGCGGAGCACCCGGACCGGCTCCGGAACCCGTACCTGTTTTACGTGGACTACGGCCTCGACAACCGGACGGCCCGCGGTTACGTCTTCGACATGGACCGGATGGAGCTCGTGGAGGGGCCGTTCACCGTCGCCCACGGCAGCGGCTCATCGAAGCGCAGGAACGCGGTCCCCACGCGGTTCTCCAACCGCGCCGGGAGCTATCAGTCCTCCCTCGGGCTCTACCTGGCCCAGGAGACCTACGCTTTCCGGGGTCGGTCGGGAGGGCGGCGGTATACGTCCGTCGGGCTCCGCCTGAAAGGGGTGTCCGGCGCGTTCAACGACGCCGCGCGGCGGCGCGGGATCGTTTCGCACGGGGCGCCATACGTCTCCGCCGGCGATGCCGGCCGGAGCCAGGGCTGTCCGGCCATGGAGGAGCACCGGGCTCGCCGGCTGCTTCCCATGATCGCCAACGGCGGGATGGTTTTCCTGTTCTCGCCCAGCGACACCCGGTGGCTGCGCGAGGACCCGTGGATCAGAGCGGGGAGGGCCGTACTGGCCGGAGCCGGGTCCTAGTCGCCCCGGGAGCTGCCGATGCTGGCCACGATGGCGCTCGCGATCTCCTCCGGCTGACGCCCCTGGATCTCACCGCGCTCGAGCATTCCCACCAGCTCGCCGTTCCGGAAGAATCCGATGGACGGGGACGATGGCGGATACGGCTGGAGCCGCTGTCGCGCACGCTCCGTGGCCTCGAGATCCGCGCCAGCGAATACCGTCCCGAGCCGGTCGGGCCTCACCCGGTCCAGTGCAGCCTTCAGCGCCGGGCGCATCGTCCCCGCGGCGCAGCCGCACACTGAGTTCACCACCAGCATCGCGGTGCCCCCCTCCGACCCGTCCACGAACGCGTCCACGCTCTCCGGACTTCGGAGCTCCTCGGCCCCCAGGTCGGTGAGCTCGGCGCGCATGGGCGCGATCATCATCTCGGGATAACGGTGCACTGTGCCTCCACTTCGGTGCGTTTCCTACTGCCCTGCGTTGCTGGCGCTGCCAACCTCCGCTACCGTGCCCCTCGACGCAAGAAACGCTCGCACGCCCGGCCCCTTCGTTATCTTCCACGGATGATGCTGTCACTGACCATCCCGGGCCCTCCTTGAAACGGACTCTCGACCTCCCCATCCGGGGCATGGACTGCGCTTCCTGCGCCGCGCACGTGCGCTCCGCCCTCGAGCGCGTCGATGGCGTGGATTCCGCCGATGTCCGCGTCGCCGCGGAGAAGGCCGTGGTCGAATACGACGACAGCCGCACCCGCTTCGACGACCTCGCCCACGCGGTCGTTTCCGCCGGATACTCCGTCGCTGCCGATCGACTGCCCCCGGGCATGCCGGACGGCGAAGATGGCGCGTCGGGTGCCGCAGCCGAGCGCGCCGCGGAGGCACGGGGATTCACTCGCCGCGCGCTCGGCGTGACCGGGCTCCTCTTCGGCTTCATCCTCGTCGTCGTCGTCGCGGGCGAGTGGCTCGGCCTCTTCGACATGGCCACCGAACGCGTGCCGTTCCCTCTTGGCGCCGCCATCGTCGCCCTGGTGGGCTGGCCGGCGTTCCGGGGAGTCATCCGCTCCGCGCTCCGCGGCCGCGTCATCTCCCACACCCTCATGACCGTCGGGGTCGTGGCCGCCCTCCTCATCGGACAGTGGGTGACCGCCGCCGTCGTCGCCTTCTTCATGCGCGTCGGCGACTTCGTCGAGGGCTACACCATGGACCGGGGCCGCGACGCGCTCCGGGAGCTCGAGGCCCTCGCCCCCACCACAGCCAGGGTGGATCGGGACGGCGCCGAGGAGGAGATCCCCGTCGCCTCCGTCCGCCCGGGCGACCTTGTCGTGGTCCGACCCGGGGAGCGTATCCCCGTGGACGGCCGCGTCCTAGACGGCAGCGCCTCCGTCGAGCAGGCCACCATCACCGGGGAGTCCATGCCCGTCGACGTGACGGCAGGACACGACGTGTTCGCCGCCACCATCGCCCGGGGCGGCGCGCTTCGCATCGAGGTCACCCGCGTCGGCGCTGATGCGACCTTCGGCCGGATCATCAGGATGGTCGAGGACGCCGAGGGGCAGCGAGGGCGCGTACAGAGCTTCGCCGACCGCTTCAGCACCTGGTACCTGCCGATCGTGGGCACCATCGCCCTGGCCACGTACCTGGTCCGGGGCGACGTCCTGGCCACCGCCGCCGTCCTCGTCGTCGCCTGCTCGTGCGCCTTCGCCATCGCCACACCCGTGGCCATGCTCGCCTCCATTGGCACCGCCGCCCGCCGCGGGCTCCTCATCAAGGGCGGCGCCTACATCGAGGCCCTCGCACGCGCCGACGTGGTGCTGGTGGACAAGACCGGCACGTTCACCGCGGGACGACCCAGCGTGGCCGAGATCGTCGCGCTCGACGGCTCCGAGCCCGACGAGGTGCTCCGCCTCGCCGCCTCCGCCGAGCGCGATTCAGAACACCCTCTCGCCGCCGCCATCCGCCACGAGGCCACCCGCCGCGGGCTCAGCCTCTCCGCACCCGCACACTTCCGCGCACTCGAGGGCGCCGGCATCGCGGCCGAGGTCGAGGGTCGACAGATCCTCGTCGGAAGCGCAGAGATCGCGCTCAGAACGGACGTCCCGGCCTCCCGGCCACCCGAGGCGGCTCCGACCGAGATCGAGAGGCTACGGGCCTCCGGAATGACCGTTGCCCACGTCCGTCGCGACGGTCAGCTCATCGGCGCGCTGGGGCTCCGCGACGAGATCCGCCCGGATGTTCCCGCCGCCGTCGCCGAGCTGCGGGAAATGGGATTCCGCACCATTGAGCTGCTCACCGGCGACCACGAGCAGGCCACCGCGCCCGTGGCAGGAAGTCTGGGGGTCCAGCACCGCGCGGGGCTGCTCCCGGAGGACAAGATCCGGATCGTGCGAGAGTACCAGGAGCGCGGCCACACCGTGGTCATGATCGGCGATGGCGTGAACGACGCCCCCGCCCTCGCCCAGGCCGACGTGGGCATTGCCATGGGCGCCGCCGGTACCGACCTCGCCCTCGAGGTCGCCCACGTCGCCCTCCTCCGCGACGACTGGAGCCTCGTCCCCGAGGCTTTCCGCACCGCCCGGCGCACCATGGGCATCGTGAAGGGCAACTTCGGCCTGACGGGCGTCTACAACGTGGTGGGCCTCACCCTCGCCGCCACCGGCATCCTACCCCCCATCCTGGCCGCCGCCGCACAGTCCATCCCCGACCTAGGGATCCTCGGGAACTCGGCACGGCTACTGAAACGACGGGACCCCCCCGGCCGGGGGTGACAGCCTCACGATGGAATGGCAGGCGGGTGAGATCGTCGGTCAGTCGACGGACCTCGGCGCATTCGGGTGCTCCTCCACCACGGTCCGCGGATCGTACGACACGCGGGAGTGCGGGGGAACGCTCCGGAGCAGCCACACGCTGCCGCCGATGACGCTGCCGCGGCCCACCACCGTGTCACCCCCCAGGATCGTGGCGCCGGCATAGATCACGACGTCGTCCTCCACCGTCGGGTGCCGCTTCGTCCGGGCCATGCTCTTGTCGACGCTGAGCGCCCCAAGCGTCACGCCCTGATACAGCTTGACGTTGTTGCCGATGTGCGTGGTCTCACCGATCACGATGCCGGTGCCATGGTCGATGCAGAAGCGCCGACCGATCACCGCCCCCGGGTGGATGTCCACTCCGGTACGCGCGTGCGCACACTCCGTCAGCACCCGCGGCAGCACCGGCACTCCCCGGCTGAACAGATGGTGGGCGATCCGGTAGATCGCGATGGCGAGGAACCCCGGATAGCTGCGGATGACCTCGGCGAGGTCGGTGGCGGCCGGGTCGCCGGCGAAGATGGCGTCGGCGTCCTCGAGCAGCAGCGCCTTCATCTGCGGCAGTCGTGCCTCCAACTCCTCCGCGAGGGCCTCGGGCGCGTCGGGCAGGCTCCCCTCCAGAGGTCGGAGCAGGTGCGTGAGACGATTCCTGCTCGCCCCCCACCGGTCCTTGAACTCGTCGAAGCTCGTGGGTCGGCCCCGGGCCATCTCCGGGAAGAGCAGGTGCAGCAGGTCGCCGACCCACGCCCGCACCTCATCGGGGGACGCGCCGGGGGGCGCGGTCCGATGATTCTCGAACAGGCGTCGCAGCTCCGCTTCGTCCATCGCTCTCCTCCGGTGTGGCTCCGCGTCGGCGCCCGGCTACTCCAGCACGGCCTCGAGACCGTCCGGCAGTGACGGCTCCACCGCCTCGGTGTACAGCGGGTTCGACAGGTAGCGCTCGCCGAAGTCGCACACGATGGAGACGATGAGCTTCCCCTCGTTCTCCGGCCGCGCCGCCAGCTGGAGCGCTGCCCACGTGATCGAGCCGGAGCTGATCCCGGAGAAGATCGCTTCTTCCCGCGCCAGCCGGCGCGCGGTGGCGAAGGCGTTCTCGTTGGAGACGCGGATCACCTCGTCGTAGATGTCAGTGTCCAGCACCTCCGGGATGAACCCGGCGCCGATCCCCTGCTGCTTGTGCGGTCCGGGCGACCCGCCGGAAAGCACGGGGCTCTCCTCCGGCTCCACCGCCACCACCTTGAGCTCCGGCTTCTGTTCCTTCAGATAGCGACCCGCGCCCGTCACCGTCCCACCGGTCCCCACCCCCGCGACGAAGAGATCCACCTCGCCGTCGGTGTCCTCCCAGATCTCCGGACCCGTGGTGCGATAGTGCACGCCGGGGTTCGCCGGGTTCCGGAACTGGCCGGGCATCCAGCCCCGGTCGCCGAGTCGCTCCGCGATCCCTTCCGCCCTCTGGATGGCTCCCGGCATCCCGTCCGCGGCCGGCGTAAGAACGAGTGTCGCACCCAGCGCCCGCAGGAGCTGCCGCCGCTCCACCGTCATGGAGTCGGGCATGGTGAAGATGCAGGGGAAGCCGTACGCCGTCGCAGCGAACGCCACGCCGATCCCGGTATTGCCGCTGGTGGGCTCCACCACGACCATCCCCTCCCTCAAAGCGCCGCTCTCCAGCGCCTCCTCCACCATTGCGACGCCGATCCGGTCCTTCACCGATGCGTACGGGTTGAACCCCTCGTGCTTGACCACGATCCGGGCGCCCAGCCCCTCCCCCAGCTTCCGGAGCCGTATGAGGGGTGTGTCCCCCATGGTCTCCGTGATCCGGTCGTACAGCCGTCCTCTCGCCATCCGCTCCTCCTGGTCCGCGTGTCGTCAGTCGTCCCCACCCAGCTTCTTCCGCAGCAGCTCTTTCGCCAGCTCCGGGTTCGCCTTCCCCCCCGATGCGCGCATGACCTGACCCATGAAGAAGCCCAGCAGCGCCGGGCGACCCGAACGGTACTCCTCCACCTTCGAGGGATGCGCCGCCAGGACCTGCTCGACGACCGGCTCCAGCGCCGCCGCGTCGCTGATCTGCCGCAGCCCCTTCCGGTCCACCACCGCGCTCGGCGCTGCACCCGTCTCCACCATCTCCACCAGCACTTCGCGGGCCGTGCTGCTCGACAGCGTCCCGTCCTCCAGCAACCCCACCATCTCGCCGAATTCGCTCCCGCCGAACGGCAGGTTGGCCAGCGTGCGGTCGCCGATCTCCCGCGGCAGCTCGTTCACCACCCAGTTCGCCACTCTCTGCGGCGATCCGCCCCCCTCCAGCGCCGCATCGAAGAAGTCCGCCAGTGCGGCCTCCCGCGTGATCAGCTCCGCATCCTCCGCGTCCACACCCAGCTCCCTTTCCATCCGACGACGGCGCGCCTCGAGCTCCCGCGACCGCTCCGGCGCCGCGGCCTCCCGCAGACGACGGTGCTCTTCCACGGACAGCTCGGGGCCGCCCTTCCCGGAGCCACTCCTCCGGGCGTCTTCCCCCCCGGAGCCGCCGAAACCCCCGCCGACACCGCCACCGCCAGCGCCGCCGCCACCGCCGCCACCGCCGCCACCGCCGCCACCGCCACCACCGGCGACCACCGCCACGTCGCCCCCCCGCGCGCGCCGCGCCCAGGTATCCCGCAGCGTTACCGTACGGTTGAACACCAGCCGCTCAGCGGTGGAGTCCTCCGGGTCGCTCATGAAGTAGCCGAGCCGCTCGAACTGGTAGCGGCTGCCGGGAGGATCGGCCTCGACCGACGGCTCGATCCGGGCGTTCTCAACCACCACCAGCGAGTCCGGGTTCAGGAAATTGGTGAACTCCCGCCCGCTCTCGGCGGCCTCCGCGTCCGGGTCGGGCACCAGGAAGAGGCGGTCGTAGAGTCGGACCTCGCACGAGAGCGACCGCTCGGCGTCGACCCAGTGGATCGCGCCCGCTGGCTCCCACCCCTCCGGCGCCGCGCCCGCCGCGCTCTCAGGGGAGTAGCTGCAGCGGAGCTCGCGGATCGCTCCGGCGTCATCGCGTACCACGTCGTCGCAGCGGATCACGTAGCCGTGGCGCAGCCGCACAGCGCGTCCGGGCGCCAGCCGCCTCCAGTCCGCGGGCGGGTCCTCGCGGAAGTCCTCGTCCTCGATGAAGATCTCACCCGAGAACGGCAGCGGCCGCGTCCCCTCGCGCGGCACGTCACGAGGCCATGAATCCGCCTCGATCTCCTCGCTCTCACCCTCCGGGTAGTTCGTGATCACCACCCGAACCGGGTGAAGCACGCAGAGGACCCGCGGCGCGCGGTGGTTCAGGTCGTCGCGGATGGCATATTCAAGCTTGCCCACGTCCACGCGGCTGTCCGCCTTCGTGATCCCCAGCATATCCCAGAACGCGCGCACCGCCTCGGGCGTGAAGCCGCGCCGCCGAAGCCCGGCGACGGTCGGCATCCGCGGGTCGTCCCACCCGCTCACCCGGCCCTCCCGCACCAGCGTGAGCAGCTTCCGCTTGCTCATCACCGTGAAATCCAGGTTCCCGCGCGCGAACTCGTACTGCCGGGGTCGCGTCGCCAGCCCGCTGTTCTCCACCACCCAGTCGTAGAGCGGCCGGTTGATCTCGAACTCCAGTGTGCACAGCGAGTGGGTGATGTCCTCGAGCGCGTCCTCGATCGGGTGCGCGTAGTCGTAGAGTGGATAGATGCACCACTCGTCGCCCGTCCGGTAGTGGCTCGCATGACGGATCCGGTAAAGCACCGGGTCCCGCAGCAACATGTTCGGCGACGCCATGTCGATCCGGGCCCGCAGCACGTGCGCCCCGTTCGGAAACTCCCCCGCCCGCATCCGCCGCAGCAGGTCCAGGCTCTCCTCCGCCGGGCGGTCACGATACGGGCTCGCCGTCCCCGGCGCCGTTACCGTCCCGCGACCCTCCCGTATCGACTCCTCGTCCTGGCTGTCGACGTACGCCTTTCCCTCCCGCACCAGGTGCTCCGCGATCTCGTACATCCGCGGGAAATAGTCCGAGGCGAAATAGAGGTGCTCTCCCCAGTCGAACCCGAGCCACTCCACGTCCCGCTTGATGGCCTCGACATAGGCCATGTCCTCCGTTTCCGGATTCGTGTCGTCGAACCGCAGGTGACAGCGGCCACCCGGCACCTCGCCCGCAATCCCGAAATTCAGGTTGATCGACTTCGCGTGGCCGATGTGCAGGAACCCGTTCGGCTCGGGCGGGAACCGCGTGACGACTCGCCCGCCATGCCGACCCTCCCCGAGGTCCCTGGCCACGATGGTCCGGATGAAATCCCGCCCCTCCAGGGCCGCCGCCGCGCTCGTGGGCGCACCTGCGCCACCGGCCACGTAACCGACCGCGCCAGGATCCGCACCGCCAGCCGCACCGCCAGCCGCACCGGCATCCGCACCGGCATCCGCACCGGTATCCGCACCGGCATCCGCACCGGCATCCGCACCGGCAGCCGCACCGGCAGCCGCACCGCCGGCCGCACCGCCAGCCGCACCGCCGCCTGCACCGCCAGCCGCTTCCGACCCGCCTCGTCCGGTCCCGCTCGCCTTCATCCGGTCTCCTCGTTTCACGCTCCAGGCCGCTCCCACTCACCGCCGCTCTGGCGGGCGCTCGGGCTCATGAAGGTAATGTGCCACTCTGCGGGTGGGGAGGTCGGCGCCGGGCTCACGCCGGCTCCGCACGGCTGGCCAGCGCGCGATGATCGAGCGCCCGGGCCAGACGCACCAGCGTCGCCCGCTCCTCCTCTACGAGCTGCCGCCACGTCACACGGATGACCTGTACCCCCGCCGCCGCCAGGTCCATGTCCCGGCGGCGGTCGGCCTCGAAGCGGACGCGCCCCCTGTGGAACCGGAAGCCGTCCACCTCCCCGACGACCCGAAGCCCGGGCCAGAAGAAGTCCACTTCATACCCGGCGACCCTCACGTTCACCTCAGGCACCGGCAGACGAGCCTCCCGGACCATCTCCAGAAACCGCCCCTCCGCCTCGGATCGGGTGAGCGCCGGCCCACCCTCCCGCTCCAGCACCGTCCGCAGAGCTCGGCTGCCGGGACGGCCGGCGTGCCTCGCCAAAGTGGCCGAGAGGCGAGTCTCCGTGACGATGCCCGACCGCAGAGCCCTCGCGACCGCCCTCTCCAGCACCCTCAGTTCCTCGCTGGCAGCCAGGTCCATCAGCGTTCGAGCCGGCGCCGTGACGGGAATGCCGGACACCCGCGCGATCTGCGCCTCGGGCATCGAATCGACCCGGTGCGGCCAGATGCCCGGCCTGCGGCCGCGGTTACCACCCACCACCGTCACGTGGACCAAACACCGACCCTTCGCCCGGGCCAGCATCTCCCACAGGCCGGCGCCCGTCCGGTGGCTGAGGCACGACCCCGGACCGCACGCCAGCAGCGCCGCTCGCTCCCGCACCCACGGCGGGACGACCACACCCACCAGATAGACGCCACGCTGCAGCGGCCGGAGACGCGCCGCCTTCAGTCGGCGGTCAATCGACGACGCGCTGAGACCCACCTCCTCCATCAGCTGAGCGCGCGTGACCAGCCCGTGCTGCCGCTTCGCCAGCCGGGCGATCCGCTCGGCCTCGGGCACGGCCCCATCAGCAGTCCCTCTCCCACGATGTGAATCCGCCATCCGTCACCGTCCCAATCTCCGGTTCCCGATTACCCTCGCCGATCGGGGGTTAATCCCATCCCGCGGCCCCCCTCCACCGCCAGTGCGCATTCTCCCCCGTATAGCGAGGGCAATCCGCCAGCGGACAGAGCCAGCCGCCCCCGTTCATCAGCCGAACCCACCAGCCGAACCCACCAGCCGAAGGCACCAGCCGAACCCACCAGCCGAACCCACCAGCCGAAGGCACCAGCCGAACCCACCAGCCGAGCGCCCCAGCCGAGCGCCCCATCAGGCAAAGTCCAGCAGCCAAAACCACCAGCCGGGAACCCGCCGCCGAAGTCCACCCATCCGGATGCCCGCCGCCGACCCTCCGGGTCCCGCCTCCGCGCGTCCACCAGCCATATCGCGGCGCGGGGAGGGCATGTCCATGGCAGGATCGGCCGCCGCACCTCCCGCCAACCCGACGCCGAGACCCACCCGCACACCGTCTGGAACTCGGCGCGCCACCTCCCAACCGCACCACCTCCCAACCGCACCACCCGACCGCGCCACCTCACGACCGCGCCACCCGACCACGCCGCAGCCCGATCGCGCCACCTCACGACCGCCGCACATCCCGACCGCGCCACCCCCCGACCACGCCCCCCCCAACCGCGCCACCTCCCGACCCGCGCCACCTCCCGACCCGCACCACCTCCCTACGCCGCACCCGCACCCCCGACACCTCAGCGCCCGGCGGATTGCCAGCCCCGGAGTCACTCGCCACCTTCGGGCATGCCGAACCGCCCTGTTACCTCGACCCGAACATCCCTCCGCCGGGCGCTCATCGTCGCCGCGGTGTGCGCGACCGCCCCGGCTATCGGCACCCTGGCCACCGCCGCCCTGGCCACCACCGCCCTGGCCACCGCCGCCCCGGCCACCGCCACCCTGGCCACCGCCGCCCCGGCGACCGCTCTCGAGGCGCTCCCGGCGGCGGGCACCCAGCGCGCGTCGACCACCGCCACCCCCCGGGACTCCCTCCGCGTCTACCACCTGACGTTCGGTCCTGGGGCGGCGGTATGGGAGCGGTTCGGCCACAACGCCCTGTGGATCCACGATCCGGTGGCGCGCTCGGATGTCGCGTACCATTACGGGCTGTTCGACATGAGCGAGGACGGCTTCCTTCTCCATTTCCTGCAGGGGCGAATGTGGTACTCGATGGGCACGGCGCCCGCCGGGTGGACGATCGAGGCGTATCGCCGGGTCGGCAGGGATGTGACGGTCCAGGAGCTTCGGCTCTCTCCCGACCAGGTGCGGCGGCTCCAGGACTTCCTCGAGTGGAATATGCGCCCGGAGAACCGGGTGTATCGCTACGACTATTTCCGCGACAACTGCTCCACCCGGATCCGGGATGCGCTGGACCGTGTTATGGACGGCGCGCTCCAGGAGGAGCTTTCGCGCCGCCCCTCACCGGTTACCTACCGCGGTCAGGCGGTGGCACTCACGGCCGAGGACGAGCTGCTGACCACCGGCATGGACTTCGGCCTGGGACCGCTCGCTGATCAGCCCATCACCCGCTGGGAGCTGGCCTTCATCCCCATGCGACTGAGCGACGACCTCCGCGATATGACGATCGAGCGCGAGGGCCGCACCGTGCCCCTCGTCGTCTCCGAGCGGCACCTCCCCGCAATCCGGGTGGGTGAGCCGGACCTCGCCGTCCCGCCGTCGGAGACCTCACCGCCGACGCGCGCGCCGGGGCTCCTGCTCCTCGGAGTCCTGATCGGCGGGATCATGGTGGGAGCCGGGGAGCTGACGCGGCGCGAGCGGACCTCGGGGCGCACCCGGTCCGCCGCGCGCTGGATCCTCGCGGCGAGCGGGACGCTGTGGGCGCTGCTGACCGGCGTGCTGGGGACGGTGCTGCTCGCGCTCTGGACGCTCACCGACCATGAGTTCGCCTGGCGCAACGAGAACCTGTTCCAGGCGAATCCGCTGGCGCTCGCCCTCGTCGTGCTCATCCCGCTGGCGGTCATCGGGGGGCGTCGGCGCGACGGGGCTCGGGTCGTGGCGCTGGTCCTCGCCTCGCTCTCGATGCTGGGGCTGCTCGTCCACCCGCTCCCGCTCACCCCGCAGAGCAACCTGCCGGTCATCGCGCTGGCGCTCCCGATCCACCTCGGGCTCGCGTGGGCGCTCCGGGCGGCGAGCCGCGACGAGCCGACCGCGTAGACCGGCCGACCGCGGGACGCGCGGGCACAACGGGGGTCGCGCCGCCTAGAGCGGCTCCTGCGCCCGAACCACCCGGACCTCCTGCACGCCCCGTCCTCGCACGGCCGTGACCTCCAGCTCCACCCCTTCGTGCTCCACCCGGTCGCCCACGACGGCCGGGCGGCCGAGCGTGGCCAGGATCAGCCCGCTGATGGTGTCCACTTCCTCGTGCTCCAGGACCAGGCCGAGCGCCTCACCGAGCTCATCGAGACGCGCCGTCCCCGCCACCCTCAGGGTCCCGGTAGCATCACGGCGCACCGGGATCTGCTCCGCAGCGTCGCCGATCTCGCCCACCACTTCCTCGAACAGGTCCTCGAGCGTGATGATGCCATCGGTGCCGCCGTGCTCGTCCATGACCACCGCCATGTGGGCCTTGGTCCGGCGCATTACCGCCAGCACCCGGTCGAGAGGATCGGTGGCGGGGATGAAAGGCACCTCACGGAGCATCTCCCGGTCCAGCGTGCCGCGCCTGGGCAACGCGTCCAGCAGGTCCTTCACGTGCACCACACCCAGGATCCGGTCGGGATCGCCGTCGTGCACGGGGTAGCGCGTGTGCCGATCGTCCACCACGAGGGAGTGGACCCTCTCGAGATCGGCGCCCAGCGGCAGCGCGGTCATGCCCGTGCGGGGCACCATCACCTCTCCCGCCGTGAGCTCGCCGAACTCCAGGAGCTCCTGGACCACACGCGCAGGCTCGTGCGCCAGCAGCCCCCCCGCGCGACTCTCCGCGACGATGAAGCCGATCTCGTCACTCGTGCGCGTCGCTTCCTCGCCGCCCACCGTCCGCTCGATCCCGAAAAGGGCCAGGAGCAGGTTGCCGATCCCGTTCAACGCCAGCACCAGCGGATAGAAGATCAGCTCGATCATCCGCATGGGCGCCGCCACGGCGACGGCCGTGTCCACCGGTGACTGCAGCGCTATGGCCTTGGGCACCATCTCCCCCAGCACCACGTGGAGGTAGGTCAGGAAAGTAATGGCGAGAGCGCTCGCCACCGCGTGCACGCTGATCCACCCTACGTCTCCCACGATCTCCAACTGGTGCGCCAGCCACTCCGCCAGCATGTGCTCCCCGTACATGCCGAGCGCCAGGCTGGCGGAAGTGATCCCCAGCTGGGCCGTAGCGATGTAGCGATCCTGCTCGCGCGCGTCCTGCACCACCCGGTTCACCAGCTTCGCGATACGATGACCCCCCGCGGCGCGGCGCTCCACCGCCATCCGCGGTGCGCCCACAATGGCGAACTCCGCCGCCACGAACAGCGCGTTCAGCAGGATCAGCCCCGCCACGATGAGGACCGGGGTCATGGCTCTCTCCCGGGGGCCGTGTCCATCTCCGCGGGGCCGATGGGGCGCGCCAGGACCGACCGGACGGCGAACTGCTCCACGTCCTCCACCTCGACCTCCACACCGTCCAGCAGCAGCGTCTCACCCGACTCCGGCACCCGCCCCAGGTGCTCGACCACGAGCCCGCCCACCGTATCGGACTCCCCTTCCCACAGCACACCCACCCAGCGCGGCGTGTGGTAGAGCGGAAGTCGTCCCGGCAGGCGGACGCGGCCGTCCGGAAGGCGGCGCGGCCGCTCGTCATCGCGTTTGAACTCGTCGCCGACATCACCCAGCAGCTCCGTCAGGATGTCCTCCGTCGTGACGATGCCGGAGGTGCCGCCGAAGTCGTCCACCACCACCGCCATCACGCCGTGCTGGTCGCGCATCAGCGACAGGACCCGGTCGGCCGTGACCATCTCGTGCACCGCGAGGATCGGGCGCATCAGCGACGCAATCGATGGCGGGTCCTCGCCCGCGCCAGCCCCCGCCAGCCGCGCCACCATCAGGTCCTTGGCGTGGACGAAGCCCACCACGTCGTCCAGCGACTCGCCGTACACCAGGAACCGCGTGAAGGGCGAGGCCGACACCGCGCTGGCCGCCTCGTCGAACGCCAGGTCCCGCGACAGCGCCACCACCTCCGTGCGGGGGACCATGAGCTCCCGGGCCGTACGCTGCGTCAGTCCCAGCGCCCGGTTCAGTCGACGCTGCTCTTCCGGCTGCAGGTACCCGCCCTCCCGGCTCTCGGCGATGAGGAATCGGATCTCGTCCGGGGAATGCAGGTGCTGGTGCCCCACCGTGTTCACCCCCAGCAGCCGCAGCACCGCCCAGCCACTCCCGTTGAGGATCGCCACGAACCACGACAGCAGCCGCTTGGACCAGCGCATGGGGACCACGGTCAGGAGCGCGAGCCGGGTCGGATACTGGAGCGTGACCGACTTCGGCACGAGCTCCCCGAACACCATCTGCAGCGTGGTGAGACCCACGAGCACCACGGCCGCCGACGCCGACTGCGCCGCCACCGCCTGCATGTCGCCCCAGCGCTCGAACGCGGGCACCAGCGCGGTCCCGAGTGTCGCCTGGCCGTAGGCGCCGAGCACCAGGCTCGAGATGGTGATCCCCACCTGGCAGGCGGCGATGTAGGCGTCGAGCCGCTGACCGTCCTCGAGCGTCGGGAGGAGCTCCCGTGCCATCCGGTCCCCCTCCTCGGCCAGCTGGCGGATTCGGCTCCGGCGCACGCTCACGGCCGCGAACTCGGCGGCGACATACAGTCCGTTGAACGCGATCAGCATCGCGATGACGAACCAGGTGAAGAGCGTCAAGGCCTCTCGGGAACAGGTGTGGACAGTCCTGCGATGGTAGTCGGAGGAGCAGCGCGGAACAAGCGGTGCCGCCCGGCGAGCGGGTGAGCGCGGCGGCCACCGCGGCGAGAGATCAGATCAGCCAGTTCGCGGCCCAGGCACCCACGTACGCCAGGAACAGCATGTAGCCGAACTGGAGCGCGGGCCATTTCCACCCGGCGGTCTCACGCCGCATCACCGCTACGGTCGACATGCACTGGAGCGCGAAAGCGAAGAAGATCAGGAGCCCCACGGCAGCGCCGAGATCCAGCTGCTGGCGCAGGTTCTCCATCAGCGTGAGCGAATCCTCGCTCGCGTCCTGCACTCCGTAGATCGTGCCCAGCGTCCCGACGATCACCTCGCGCGCGGCCAGCGACGAGATCAGCCCCATGCCGATCTGCCAATCGAACCCCAGCGGGGCGATGGCCGGCTCGATGACGTGCCCCACCTGTCCGAGCACACTCTCCTCGATGGGCGGCGGACCGTCCGGCGAGCGCGGGAACTGCGTCATGACCCACAGCACCACCGTCACCGTGAAGATGATCCGGCCGGCACGCCGCAGGAAGATCCGGCTCCGGTCCAGCAGCCGGATGCCGAGCGACCTGAGAGACGGGAGACGGTACGGCGGCAGCTCCATGACGAAGCTGGTGGACTTACCCCTGAGCAGCGTCCGCTTCAGCAGGAAGGCGGTCACCACGGCCGCGATCGCCCCGAGGGCGTACAGCCCCAGCAGCGTTGCCGCTCGTGTACCCATGACCGGCCCCAGCACGGGGCGCTCTGGGATGAACGCCGCGATGAGCAGAGCGTACACCGGGAGCCGCGCGGAGCACGTCATGAACGGCGTGACGAATATGGTCGCCAGCCGGTCCCGCTCGTCCTCCACCGTGCGCGCGGCGAGGATCGCCGGCACCGCGCACGCGTAGCCGCTCAGGAGCGGAAGGAAGGCCCGTCCCTGCAGCCCCACCCGGTACATGAGCCGGTCGGCGATCACCGCCGCTCGGGCCATGTAGCCCGAGTCCTCCAGGACCCCCAGGAACAGGAAGAGGATCAGGATCTGAGGCAGGAAGACGATCACCGACCCCACGCCCGAGAAGACGCCATCGATCACCAGCGATCGGATCCACCCGTCCGGCAGCCGCGGCGCCAGCCACTCCCCGGATGAGGTGATCAGCCACTCCGTGCCGTCCATGAACGGCGTCGCCCAGGTGAAGATTGCCTGGAAAACCAGCACGACCACCGCCAGGAACACCAGCGGACCGGCCACACGGTGCAGGAGGACGCTGTCCAGCGTGTCGCTCCACCGCGACGGCCCCGGCGACCGATACTCCGCCGAGCCCACCGCCGCTCGCACCCGCTTCCGGCGCGCCTGGAACGCGTCCACCACCGGCAACGGCGTCCGCTTCGAGACGTTGCTCACCGTCCCCGCCGGTCGCGCCGGGCCCCGTCCCCGATCCGCCGCCGCCAACAGCCACGCCCGCACACGGTCCACCCCCGCGCCCGAGCGCGCGTTCGTACGCACCACCTCCACCCCGAGCGACGACGCCAGCTCCTCGTCGCTCACCGCCCCGCCCCGCGCCTCCAGCTCGTCCGCCATGTTCAGGACCAGCAGCGTGGGCAGATCGAGCTCCAGCACCGGCTCCGCCAGCATCAGCTGACTCTCCAGCCGCGTCGAGTCCACCACCAGCACCACCGCGTCCGGGGCCCGCAGACCCGCCACTCGCCCTTCCAGCACGTCCCGCGTCACCCGCTCGTCCAGCGTGCGCGCAGAAAAGCCGTTCACACCCGGCAGATCGACCAGGTCCACTTCCCGGTCATCCGCCAGACGCGCACGGCCCACATGCTTCTCTACCGTCACTCCCGGATAGTTCGCCACCTTCTGACGAAGGCCCGTGAGCTGATTGTACAGCGTCGTCTTTCCCGCGTTCGGCGGGCCCACCAGCGCGACCAGCGCCGCACCGCCCCCCGTCTCGATACCCTCGCCCGGCACCCGCCCGCGCACCGGCCGGGCAGGCGCGCTCACTCCCTCCACCACCTGCTCTCCGCTACGCCGCGTCCACCGTCAGCCGCACGCACAGGCACGACGCCATCTCGCGCCGCAGCGCCAGCAGCGTTCCCTCCACGTTCACGATCGGATCCCCGAACGGCGACATCCGCACCGGACAGAGACGACACCCCGGCAGCACACCTCGCTCCAGCAGCGCCTCCATGTCCGACTCCGGCAGCTCCATCTCCTCCAGCTCCACCTCCTGGCCCAGCGGAACGTCCGCCAGCCGAAGCCGCCTAGGCTCCACCCCCGCCACCCCGTCGATCACTCCTCGCTCCGCCTGCGCGTATACTGTGGCCATGGGCTCGATGGTTGAGATTGAAACTGATTCTCAATCAAGGTAACCCGCTCGTTCCCCGATGAAAAGGGCGCACCGCGCCTCCGCTCCACGTGGGCACGCGAACGCGCAGTATCGAAGGGGGCTCCGGGAAGGGGGCTCGGAAGAAGCTGGCGGGCGGCCGACCTGTGCTCGTTCGAGCGACGGTGCACGGCCAGCCCGTCGCTGTGGCCTCCGCTCAAGCCTCAGGGCTGCCGAGGGCCATGGCCTCCGTCCATTTGCGGAGCCTGTCGGCCTGGAGGGGGTGGGTGAGGAGGCTGGCGATCTCCGCCGACGCGAGGGCCGGGTGCGCGCCGCGCAGGCGTTCGAGAACCTTCCGGGCGAGATCGGCGTCGACGTGTGGCAGGACCAGCACCACATCGCCGTCCGGGAGGAGCGCGAACAGGTCGCCGTCAGCGAGTCGGAGGCGAGACCGTGCGGCCTGCCAGAGGGAGTCGGGCGCCGCGCCCATCGCTGGGCGAAGCCGGGCCACCGCGAAGAACGGGGACGGCGTCCCGTCTCCGAGGCGCGCCATCGCTTCCGCCAATTCGAAAGCGTCCATGGGCCGGATTTCGCCGTTCTGACCCACCGGCTGCAGCGGGCGCTCCCGCGGTATCGGGCCGGGATGACCTGCGTGGCCGAGGGTGGCGGTCGCTTCGATGCGCGCGACGATATCGGCGGCGGGCAGCTCGGAGATGATGAAGTCGTCGGCGCCGATCCGTAGTGCGCGGGCCCGGGTTGCGCTCCGGAGCCCGCGACTCGGTGACAGCAGCACGATGGGCGCGCCGTTCCCGGACTTTCGGACGGTGTACATGAGGTTGAACACCCGCTCCGGGTCGTACGGGTCGAGGGCCAGGACCAGCATTCCGTGGCGGGCGTCCAGGAGCGGGATGAGAGACTGAGAGAGATCGGTGTGAACGTCCACGTCGCGTTCGGCTTGGAGCAGGGCCAGCACCTCCCCCGGCACTGTACCTTCCTCGTCCAGGACGACGACGCGTTCCCTCAGGGACCCGTCCACCTCTCGCTCGTACGACGGGAGGTCCTCGGAGAACCCGCCGCCCGGGCGCAGCGCGTAGAGGAAGGGCTCGGTGGAGAACGCCGCCTGGCGCACTTCGACGAAATTGAGGGCGCGGCGGCCCCGGCCGGCGGCGTCGAGGCGGATCACCGCGGAGGCGGATCGGGAGACGGGCTCCAGGTATCCGCTCCAGAAGGACCGGTGCACCGCGGTGGAGGCGAGCAGGTACGAGGTCGCGCCGCTCTCGTCGAGGAAGTGATCGAGCTCCCGGATCAGCCTGGCCGGTGAGGCGGTGCACCGGACGAGTTCCTCGATGTCGTCCACCACGATGCGGCTGAAGCGCTCCTCCCGAGCGAGCCGCCGGAGCACCGCCACGGGTTGGTTGCGATACACGATGTCGTGGGACTCACCGGAACTACGGGTGTTCAGGACCCGGAGGTGCGGGCTGCTGGAGATCGGGCCGGGGCTGTAGCCGACGAGCTCGCCGAGTTCTTCGAGCACCGCGCCGCCGCCGGCGGTCACCAGCAGGCATCTCTCCTTCCGCTGCAGCCCGGCCATGAGGAAGTGGAGTCCCAGGGCGGTCTTGCCGGCGCCATCGGGGCCCGATACCACGAACCGGCCCCCGACCTCGATCCCGCCAAGGCGAGAGTCCAGCGCCTCGACCCCGGTAGACAGCATGCTCCGCCCGCGAGTGGTGGCGCTCGACGCGGCCGTGGAGTCGCGGCTCACGGGTTCCCGCTGGCGTCGCCGGCGGGCGCCCCGGCCGACTCCTCCAGCTCCGGCCACCAGAACGTCGGGGTGCCGGTGGCGGACAGGCCCAGCGCCGCCCGGGCCCCGCCGTTGGCATCCGCGAAGAGGAGCGAGGCGGCGTCCCCGGCGGACATCCCCAGAACCGCGCGGGTGGTGCCGACCGCGTCGGCGAAGGCCAGGCTGCTGCTACGGTCGGAGAGGTGGCTGAGCACGACGCGGTTGGCGCCCTTCTCATCGGCCATGGAGAGCCCCTGCTCGCCGTCCGCCCGTACGGTGAGCCGCATCCGCTCTACGCCGTTCGGATCGACCAGCACCAGGCGAGCGGCGCCCTGTTCGTCCACGGCCCAGTAGCCGCGCTCCACGCCCTGTCGGTCCACCAGCACCACCTCGCGGGCCCGGAGCGACGTGGCCGTCAGCAGCGGCAGGTCCTGGTGGAAGGCGAAATAGAGGAGGCCGCCCGTGCTTACGGCTGCCGCCAGCGCCAGGATCAGGGCGCTCCACCCCAGGACCCGGGCGCGACGCGACCGCCGGGCCTCCGCACGGAGCCGGTCGTCCATGCGCTGTCTGAAGTCGTCGAGAGTGCCCTGGATGGACGACACAATGGATTCCTGGCGGATCGTGGTCTCGCTCATGCTTCTCTCGGCTTGGTGGTCATCCGGGCCCGGGTCTGAACGGCGTCGGGGGCCATGATGAGGAAGTAGGTCGCGCACGCCCGCTCCAGCATATCGCCCTCCGGCCGGGGCTCCCGCCCCTCGTAGCGAGCGATGTCCTCCACGTGCTCCATGACGTCACGGGGGTGGCAGCCGCGTGGCTCGACGCCCCGGTCGTAGTACTCCTGGTAGAGAAAGTCGAGGGCCGACTCCAGATAGGGGATCTCCCGGCTCTCGCACTCCCGGCGCATGATCTCCCGCAGCGCCCGCCGGTCGGGGCTGGTCATCTCGATCTTGTACTGGATCCGCCGCAGGAACGCCTCGTCCACCAGGTCCTCGGGCTGGAGGTTGGTGGCGAAGATGAGGAGCGCGTCGAAGGGGACGCGGAACTTCACGCCGGTATGGAGCGTCAGGTAGTCCACCCGCTTCTCCAGCGGCACGATCCAGCGATTCAGCAGGTCGTCGGCCGCCGCGTGCTGGCGACCGAAGTCGTCGATGATGAGCACGCCACCCGCGGCCTTCAGCTGGAAGGGCGCCTGGTACATGCGGGTCTTGTAGTCGTACTCCAGGTCGAGCTGGTTGAGCGTGAGCTCGCCGCCCGCCGTCACCACCGGCCGACGGATCCGCACGAAGCGCCGGTCGTGGGGCACCTCCCGCCGCAGCCACTCCGGCCCGCCACCGCCCGCCTCCTCCTCGACCTCCACCGGCACGTGGTGCGAGAGGTCGTACAGGATCATGGTCTGACCCGTGATGTCCACCGCGTGGGGGATGTAGACGGAGCCGCCCAGCAGGCGCGCGATGATCCCCGCAGCGTGCGTCTTCCCGTTTCCGGGGTCGCCGTGGAGGAAGATGGACCGGGCGGAGTTCACCGCCGGCCCCAGCACACGGAAGATCTCTGGATCCAGCACCAGCTCTCCGAACTCCTCCTCCATTCGCTCCGGCGTCACCCGCACCCGTCGGAGCGACTGCCGGGCGATCCAGTCCTCGTAGACCGCAAGCGGGACCGGCGCCGGCCCCACGTACTGACTCACCTCCATGGCCTCCCGGGCACGGTCCCTCCCCGCCTCCGTCAGGTTGAACCGGTAGCTCCCCCGGTTCGGGCCGGTCGTCCCGGTGACTTCCAGCAGGCGACGCTGCTGAAGCATCACCAGCCGCTCGTCCACGATGGCGAACGGGAGCGCCATGGACTCCGTCACCTCCCGACCCGTCCGCGCCCCCTGCACGTACAGCGTCTTCAGCAGCAGCTCGTCCACCGCCTCCCCCGTGAGCCCCGTCTCCTCCAGCGTGCGCGGCGCGGGCGGCGCCGCCGCGACTTCCATGACCTCCGCGACCTCCGCGACCTCCGCGACCTCCGCGACCTCCGCGACCTCCACCTCCTCCGGCGCCACCGGCGGGTCCAGGCGCTGCGCCGCGCTCCGCTCGAGACCGCTCATGCCATCCTCTTCTTTCTTCTCCAGCTGGTGTGCCTGTCGTTCGTCACGTCCCGGGACCGCGATGGCTCTCCGGTGGCGCTGCCCCAGGAGAGCTCGTCGCCGATCTCCGTCCGCGTCACCGTCAGCGTCCCCACCGGCAGCTCGAGGGCGTGGGCGGCATGGCGGTGGAAGGGGGTCCAGCGCCAGGGCCGCAGGTCCGGGTGGGCGGCCACGACCTCACCCGCCTCGTTCAGGAAGACCACGTCCAGGGCGAAGCACATTCCGAACATGTGCACCCCCTGGCACGGGCTCAGCAGGAGCCCTTCCCCGGGCTCCAGCCGAGCGGAGAACAGCAGCCCGCGGGCCCGCGACCACACCCGGTCCGCGATCCGCACCTGCCCGCCGAGGACCGTTCCCCGCGTCCGGTTCACCACCTGGATGGGCGTCATCACCTGCCCAGCTCGGCGAAGGTCTCGAAGATCTGGATGAACCCGGGGCCGATCAGCACCACCATCAGCGCCGGGAAGATGAAAAGGACCAGTGGGAAGACCATCTTGATGGTGGTCTTCGCGGCGGCCTCCTCCGCCCGCTGCCGGCGCTTGTCGCGCACGGTCTCGGAGTGGACCCGGAGCGCGTGGGCAATGGAGGTACCGAACCGGTCGGCCTGGATGAGCATCATGGAGAGCGCCCGGATGTCCTCCACGCCCGTGCGTGTGGCCAGGTTCCGGAGCGCCTCGTCCCGGGCTCCGCCGGCCCGGATCTCCAGGTTGAGGAGGCGGAGCTCCTCGGCGGTGATGGGGCTCAGGGGCGCGCTCTCCTGCGCGATCCGGACGAACGCCTGGTTCAATGCCATCCCGCCCTCCACGCAGACCACCAGGAGGTCCAGCACGTCCGGCAGCGCCAGCGTGATCTCCTTCTGCCGCGCCCGGGCCTTCCTCCGGACCACCAGGACCGGACCGTAGTAGCCGACAACGCCCAGGTAGAGGGCGATGATCGTGGCGGCGAAGGTGCCGGCGCCAAGAAGCGGGCTCGTGATGGCTGCGATTGTGGCCAGGCCGAGGCCCAGGGTGGCGCGCAGCCCCCAGTACGTCGCCGGCGCCCCCGTCTTGCGGTAGCCCGCCTGAATCAGCAGTTCCCGGGCACCGTCCGTGTCGGTCGGCTGCCCCCTGATCTGGCGCCCCACGCCCTCCAGCACCTCCTGCAGCCGGTCGCGCTGCCGCTTTCGGCGGCGGCGCTCCACCCGCGCACTGCCCGCGTGCAGGGCCGCCACTTCCTCCACGCGCCGGGTGACCTCCGGAGACCGGGCCGGGACGAGCTCCACGATCAGGAGTACGGCGAGACCCGCGGCGACGGCGATGGCGACAGCGAAGAAGAGGGTCATGGTCAGATCTCGATGGCCACGATCTTACGGATCCACAGGTATCCGAAGATCTGCAGCGTGATGGCGGCGCCGAGCATCATCCGGCCCATGGGGTGCTCGAACAGAATCCGCATGTAGTCGGGATTCAGCGCATAGAAGAGGAGGCCGGCCACTATGGGCAGGGCGCCCACCGCCATGCCGGTCATTCGGCCCTGCGCGGTATAGGTCCGGAGCTGCCGCTGGATCTTGAACCGCGACCGCACCATGGCGGAGATGTTGTCCAGGATCTCCGCCAGGTTGCCGCCGACCTCCCGCTGGACCAGGAGCGCCGTGGTGAAGATCCTGACGTCCACCAGGTCGATACGATCCACCAGCCCCATGAGGACATCGTGGAACGGCGAGCCGAAGCGGAGCTCCTCGAACATGCGACGGAACTCCGCACCCACCGGGTCGGGGATCTCCTGTCCCACCATCTGCATCCCCGCGGACACCGGGTGTCCCGCCCGGATGGCGCGGCCCAGCATGTCCACCGCCTCGGGGAAGAGCTCCTCGAACCGCTGGAGCCGCCGCGTGCGCTTGCGGGCCACCACCATGTACGGCACCGCGGCCGCAACGAGGGCCAGCAGGAGCGCGAACAACAACCCTCGGTCCAGGAGCAGCCCGGCCAGCAGCCCGGCCAGGGCGGCGCCCAGCGTGAGCAGGAGGAAGTTCCTGGCCGACCACGAGAGGCCCGCGTTCTCCAGCAACCGCGGCAGGTCCGCGAGCTGCGGGATCCGGGCCGCCACCGACTCCAGCACCCCCGGTGCGCCATCGCGCGCTTCCCGGAACAATCCGGGTCGCTGCTCCGACGAGCTCTCGTCTCCGTCCACCAGCTCCGTCACCCGCTGCTGGACGCGACGCCGAGAGCTCCACCCCCGCAGATCCTCCAGGAGGATGAAGAGGGCCACGCTGCCGGCGGCGACCCCCACGAACACCAGGAGCGCCGAAATCCAGGGCGTCATGGCCGCTCCTCCCGCCGACGCGGACCCGGCCGCGGCCCGAGGGCCAGGGGCACGAACTCCGCCTCATCGTCCAGCGGGTGCTCCTGGTTCGTGAACAGCAGCTCGCCCAGGTTGATCCCGTGGACCTTGAGCCGGTCGGCGAACTTCGGCCGGATCCCGGTGGAGCGGAATCGGCCCACCACGTACCCCTCCTCGTCGATCCCCTCCCGCTCGAACGTGAAGATCTCCTGCATGGTGATGACGTCGGCCTCCATCCCCACGATCTCCGAGATCGAGATGACCTTGCGCGTCCCGTCCGACAGCCGACTGACCTGGATCACCACGTCGATGGCGGACGCGACCTGCTGCCGCATGGCGCGCTCCGGCAGCCGGAGGTTGGCCATGGAAATCATGGTCTCCAGCCGACTGAGGGCGTCACGGGGAGAGTTCGCGTGGAGGGTGGTGAGAGAGCCGTCATGGCCGGTGTTCATGGCCTGGAGCATGTCCACAGCCTCGCCGCCCCGCACCTCGCCCACGATGATCCGGTCCGGCCGCATCCGCAGCGCGTTGATCAGCAGCAGCCGCTGCGTCACCTCGCCCCGACCCTCGATGTTCGCCGGCCGCGTCTCCAGCCGCACCACGTGCGGCTGCCGCATCTGAAGCTCGGCCGAGTCCTCGATGGTGATGATCCGCTCCGTCGGCGGGATGTACGAGCTGAGCACGTTCAGCAGCGTCGTCTTCCCGGCGCCCGTCCCGCCCGAGATAAGCACGTTGAGCCGCGCCTGCACGATCCCTCGCAGCAGCTCGAGCATCGGCTCCGTCACGCTGTCGTAGCGGAGCAGGTCGTCGCCCGAGAGCGTATCGCGCATGAACTTCCGGATGGACAGGTGGGGCCCATCGATGGCCAGCGGCGGGATGATGGCGTTCACCCGCGAGCCGTCGGGGAGGCGCGCGTCCACCATGGGCGAGGAGTCGTCGATGCGGCGGCCCACGGCGGACACGATGCGGTCGATGATCTGCATCAGGTGCTGGTCGTCCTTGAACCGGATCCGGGTGGGCTCGAGCCGTCCGTGCTTTTCCACCATGACCTGGTCGTACGCGTTCACCAGGATGTCGGCGACGTCCGGGTCCGCCATGAGCGGCTCCAGCGGTCCCAGCCCGAAGATCTCGTCCAGCACCTGCTGGGTCAGCTTCGTCCGCTCCTCCTGGTTGAGCGCCAGCCCCTCGCCCACCAGCAGGCTCTGGATCTCGGGGCGGATCGCCGCGGCGGCGTCATCCCGGCTGAGCCCGTCCAGGTTCGACAGGTTCAGCCGCTCCAGCAGCTTCCGGTGGATCCGACCCCGGACCTCCTCCATGCTCGGGCCCACGCCCGGCCCGGGATGGGAGCCGTTCTCCACGAGGGGTCGGAGAGCCTGCGGGTGGTCCTGACGCGTGTCTGTCATCGATCCGTCCTCTCCGTCACCGCGCCAGGCGCGTCTTGATCCGATCCAGGAGCCCGCTGGCCGGCTCGGCGGCCTCGGGGTCCACCGACTTCGCCAGCTCCAGCCCCAGGGCCTTCACGTCGTGGCTGTAGGGCGAGCGGCTGCCGTTCAGGACGATGGGCACCCCCACGTTCACCGAGTGCACCACCGGGTCCTCGTCCCGCCGCAGCGTGAACGCCACGGGCAGGTCCAGCGCTTTCCGCACGTCCTCCGTACCGATCTCCCCCGCGCCCACGAACCGGTTCAGCAGGAGCCGGAGCTCCGGCTCGCCCTGCGTCTCCATGGCGCTCCGGATGTGGGGCAGGATCCTGCGTGCGTTGCGAAGCGAGGGCAGGTCGGCGCCGAGGATCAGGAACAGCTCGTCGGCCTGCTCGACCACGGCACGGCCCACAGGTGAGAGGGGACGGGCAAGATCGACGACGGTCAGCGGGTAGTGCTGGCGGAGTAGGCGGAACACCGTCCGCATCTGCTCCGGCTGGACCGCGTCGGCTCCCGCCACCTCCAGTGGAGAGGGCAGCACGTGGAGGCCTGAGCTGTGCTTCGTGATGAGAGACGCCAGCAGGCTCTCGTCCAGTCGGTGCAGGTTCTCGATGAGGTCCAGCACGCTGTAGCGGGCCGAGACACCCGTGAGGACGGCCGCGCTTCCGCCGTCCAGGTCCATGTCCAGGAGCAGCACCCTGCGAGCGGTGACCCGCGCGGCGTGACCGGCGGCATTCACCGCCGCCGTGCTCACACCTGTCCCGCCCTTCGCGCCGGTGAACACCACCACCCGGCCGGCGGGTGCGCTCACGGGCCCGCGCCCCAGCTTCTTCCCCGCCCGTCGCAGCGCCTCTGACAGCTCGCGGGCGCCCACCGGCGTCGGCAGGTACTCGGAGATGCCTGCCCGCATGGCCTCCATGAGCAGCCCCTGCGCCAGCTCCGGCCCGCAGCCCACGAAGATCCGGGAAGGCCGGGCATCGGAGAGGAGCCGAAGGAACCGGAGCGCCGAGGCGGGGTCCGTGCCGAAGTCCGCGATGACCAGCTCCGGGTCCTTCTCATGGAGCAGCTCCAGAGCCTCGTCGTCGAGCCGGCCCGCCGGAGAGGGCACGTCAGCGACCACCGTGACCAATGCCGGCAGGTCCCGCAGCGCGTCGGCCACCGCCTCCCGGAGGTCCCGGTTTGCCGAGATCACCGCGGTCCTCACCTTCGGATCCATCATCTGCTTCCCATCCATTCCGGTCACCTCGGTGCTTGCCCCCGTCCCCACATCACCGCTACTCGACCAGACGGAGCAGCTTCTGAAGGGTCCCCGCGCCCGGCCCGGGCGTCCCCGCCCCGTACTTGATCAGCCTGCCGGAGATCGGCAGCTTGAAGTTCTGGTTGCCCTGGTCGCCGTAGATATCCGTGGGATTCTCCAGGAACAGGGTGGCAATGTCCGCCACCCGCATGGTGTGGCTGCTCCCCGAGCTGATGTCCCCGGGGTGCACGAGAAGCACCTGGAAGACCCTGGGGCTGTCCCAGATCGAACGGTGGGGCTCCTCGGGATAGTGAGGGATGCCGTTCGCCTCATCCCACTCGATGTCCCCATCCCCACCCTGCTCCGGATCCCAGAGCTGCTTGATGGCCTCGTATACGGGATTCCCGATGCTCCCCGTCTGCGGATCGGCTTCGACGACCGATCCCACCCCCAGAGTCTGCAGGTCAATGCAGCCCGCAATGGCATCCGTCAGGTCACTGGCCCCGCTGCTCCCGGGCATCTTCCAGTACTGGTACCAGCCCGGCGTGCCCGTCCCCTGCGCGCTCTGCGGCGTGATGAGGATCCGAGCCCCGTTGTCCCTGTTCTCTCCGTCGGCCCACGTGCTGCCCCAGCTCGTGGCGACCGCGGGGTCGGGCCAGGCCGGCGTCGTCCCCATCTCGTTCAGGGGCCGATACTGATCCACCCCCTCCTCGAAGGTCCAGATTTCGTTCGGGGAGCAGCCGCTGCCGTTGCACGGGATCTCGATGTTGAAATCCATGAGCTGGTCCCCGTTGTAGTCCTGCACCGGATCGGTGGAGCCCTCTTCCCACCGGTCGGGAATGGCGAACGGCTTGACGCACCGGCTCGAGGCGGCCGCGGAAGCCTCCGCGGCTGCCACGGCGCCCACCGTCATCTCGTTGATCCCGAGGATACCAGCGAAGAAGGTGGGCAGCTCATCCCGCGTCACCGTGACCCGAACGCGCTGCTGGGCGTTGAGGACCTCGATCAGGACGTCATCATCGGCCAGTATCCGCCCCCGGACCGCGTTCAGCGCCTGATACTCCCGGACCCGACTTATCGCTTCAGGTCCGAGGAGGGGATCCAGCGGGTCGGAATAGTCGAGGTACGCGCTGGCGCCGGCCAGCGAGAGCGCGTCGGCATACCGCTGGGCCTCCGCCTTCGCCGCGTACGCCATCCCCAGGTCCACCGTAAGCGCGGCGAAGCCCAGGAAGACCACCATCCCGAGCGCCACCAGCACGAGGACGGCGCCCTCGCGGTCGCTACGGATACGGCGGCGGATCGTGCGCATGGGCCTATCTCCCTCCCCCGGTCGGGGGCTCGACGATGCGGCGCCCGAGGGGCGGCCGCAGCATGGTGTCGTTCAGAACGTCCGGCCGCGGCCACGTTTCCGGCTCCCCGGTCGGGATCGCCGGCGCGCCGTCGGTCGGCTCGACGAGGTAGGGCGTGACCACCACCAGCAGCTCGGTCTGGCGGTCGGTCTGCTGCGTGTTGCTGAAGAAGGTCCCGATGATGGGCAGCTGCCCCAGCAGCGGGATCTGGTCCTTGCTGTAGTCCTGCTGGTTGTCCAGCAGCCCGGCGATGGCCAGGTGCTCCCCGGGCTTCAGCTCCACCTGCGTGGATGCCCGGCGAGTCAGGACCAACGGGATCCGGAACCCGGCGAACTCCAGACCGTTGCCGAAGTCCAGCGAGCTCACCTCGGGCGCCACGAGCAGCCGGATGCTGCCGTCGTTGGTGACGTGGGGCACGAAGTTCAGCTTGATCCCGAACTCCTTCCACGCGATGGTCACCTGATTGCTCTGCCCGCCCTGGACGGTGGGGAAGGGGAACTCGCCACCGGCCAGGAAGCTGGCTTCCTCGCCTTCCATGGCCATGAGGTTCGGCTCGGCCAGGCTCTTGAAGTGGCCCCTGGAGCGGAGCGCGGTGAAGACCGCGTCGAGGGATGCGCCGTTGTCGCCCAGGAGGAAGAGCCGGACCAGACCGGAGGAGAGCGTCTCGA
Organism: uncultured Gemmatimonadales bacterium; assembly: GCA_963783305.1. Lineage (GTDB taxonomy): Bacteria > Gemmatimonadota > Gemmatimonadetes > Longimicrobiales > RSA9 > JAWVYT01. Next base: position 582,807 of record CAWAMW010000002.1, read on the forward strand.
TGTCCAGCGTGCCGATCTCCTCGACGTCCTGGTAGTCCTGGGGGTTGTGGAGGAACAGGTCGGACCCCAGCTCCTTCATCGCCGTACGGTTCACCTCGGCGAAGCGCACGTGCAGCAGGATCTGGTGCGCCGACGGCGCGTTCATGTTGTTGATGACCGTGGCGCCCGTGGTCTGGACGATCTCCAGGATCCGGCGGGCCGTGGTGGCGTCCCGGATCGTTCCGCTCACCACAACCGACTCACCGGTGGCGGAGATGCGCACGTCCGCGGCCGGGAAGAGCGTCCGGATCTCCCGTTCCATCGCCGCGATATCCGGCGTCACTTCGATGGTGAAGAGGGACACCCGCTGCGCCTGGTCCCAGACGAAGAGGCTGGTGGTGCCGACGGTGAGCCCGTTCACCACGATCTCACGGGGCGAGATCACCACCGCGTCCGCCACCTCCGGATCCCCGAGGGACACCCGCTCGGCCGGCGCCCGCATGGTGATGAGCGCGGACGTGCCGCGTCCCACCGTCACCGTTCGCTCCGGCTGCGTCAGGACCTGCTGGGCGGTAGCGGACGCCGGCGCCAGCACCAGCAGGGCGCCCAGCAGCGTCGCCGCGCCCGCCATCCACGTCTTTACCATTCGAAGCCTCGTCGGTTTGGTTGAGCCTGGACCCGCGGGTCCCGGCGGCGTTCTCTCGCCCTGCCGTGAGTCGTTCATCAGAAGCGCTGGATCGAGCGCGTGCCGCCGCGATAGACTTCCACCACGCCGGACGGCCGGGCGGCGGTCGCGGACGCCCGCGCCGGCGCCGCTCCGCTCCGGCGGGCGGTCCCCGCCCCCAGCAGCCCAGCCGTGCGCGCGCCCGGAGTATCCACCTCCTCCATGTCGAGCATGTTGCGGAGCGACAGCTGCACCCGCCCCCGCCGCGTGGCCAGCGAGAGCCGCTCGGCCTGCGCCGGGTCCAGCAGCAGCGTCACCACGTTCTCCAGGATCGGCTCACCCTCGTCCGTCCGCTGCGATACCTGCCCGGCCGTGAGAACGGTGATGTTCTGCAGGATCGTCTTCGTCACCGGGTCGGACCGGTCCTGCTCGAGCGTCAGGAGCACGTCCACTCGCGTGCCCGGGATCACGAACCCCGCCACCCCCACTACCTGGTCCACCGAGATGCTCATGGCCCGCTTCCCTTCCGGGATCACGATGGGCAGCCCACCGCCCGACCCCGGCTCCGCCAGCCGCGTGGCCAGGAACGGCTCGTTCGTCCTCATGTCCCGGATCAACCCCCGGCCGATCACGTCCTCCGGATGGTTGAAGTAGCCGGCGGGCACGTCGCCGCCCGGCCACTCGATCAGCCGCACGTCCTCCACGCTCACCAGCGCGCCCACCGGCAGGTCCCGGGCGGCGACCGCCAGGAGGATCTTCCGGGTGGGCGCGGCCTCCGACACCGGCCGCGACGCGGCCAGTCGCAGAGTGGTGAAGCCCGCGGCTCCCGCCACGACCAGCGCGAGCACCAGGACGAAAAGTCGGTTTCTACGCATCGGTCATACAGCTCCCGGCCAAGCTCACTCGGCCCGCATGGTGTAGGTGCTCACCAGATTGATCTCTTCCATCCCTGCGGCCCAACCGAGCAGCGGACCGATGAAGAGGAAGTCGAACGTGTGGTCGAGCGTCACAGTCACAGGAGTCCCGCGGACCGGCTCGGTCATCGGCGAGAACGCGATGGTCGTGGCTGTGGTGTCCACGCTTGCGGCCCACAAACGCTCCTGGATCACAAGGGTGGCTTCGGCGACGCCAATGTCCGGGTCGTGCACCACCACCATCCGCAGCCCCTCCCGGGCCGCATCGGCCACGGCGTGGCTGGCCGACCACGCCCGGGCGAAATCGATCAGCCCGAAGACAATGATCAGCAGGAGCGGCAGGACCAGCGCGAATTCGACCAGCGACTGGCCGGAACGGCGGCCCGCGCCCGCCCGCAGTGGAAGCTCGCGCAGCCTGCCATGCCGGATCATGAGAGTATCCACTCCGCCCACGGCGTGAACTGCGTGGCGAGGGCACCAACGGCGATGGCCACGCCGTACGGCACCGTGATGCGTTCCGAGTCGCCCAGAGCTGCGCGATGGCCCTTTCGGCCCAGGGTGACCCCGTACTTCAGGAGCCCGCCCGTCATCACGGCGGCCTCCATGGACTGCCGCCGCCACAGGACCACCGTTATCGCCAGTACACCGCCGCCCACGGCCGCCGCGAGCAGGTAGGGCACCAGCTGCTCCAGCCCCACGAACGCACCGCCCACCATCAGGAACTTGGCGTCGCCGCCCCCGAACGCGCCGATGGCGAAACCGCCGAAGCCCAGAACGAACGCCGCACCTGCGGCGGCCAGCGACGCCAGGAGACCGCTCGCGCCTCCCGCCGCGAAGGCCGCGGACGCCGCCAGCACGAGCCCCGCCAGCACCAGCCGGTTCGGGATCCGGTTGCTCCACGCGTCGGTCGCCGCGCCCGCCAGCAGCAGCGCCGCGGCCGAGGCGGTCAGGACGAGAACGAGAACGGTCATCTTCTTCCTCAGAAAGGCAGTCTCGCCACGATGTCCTGGTACACAGCCAGGAGGGCGTTGCCGAACCCGCCCAGCGCCGCAACCAACGCCACGGCCATGAACGCCAGGATCACGGCGTATTCGGTGAGCCCCTGCCCTCGCTCATCCCGATACCAGTGTGGGATTAGGTTCTATGACCACGTCCGCTCCCGTTGGGGTGGCGGCGAAGAGGACGGTTCAGCCCGGCCACCCTTCCACACTGCGGGGGCGACCGGGGTGAACCGTCACGCCATCACGGGGTTGGGGCGTTGCCGAGTTCGGTCGTTGCGTTGGCGAAGGCGGTGGTGATGCCACCCTTGAGCGCTGTAAGGGCAACAACGAGTGCCACGCTCACCAGCACGATGATCAGCGCGTACTCCACCAGCCCCTGGCCGGACTCGTCGTTCATGAACTGCTGGAAAAGCTCCTGCATGGTTCCTCCCTGTCCCTGAGGGGACGTGAGTTGAGTTGGATCGTCCGGCGCGCCGGACTGAACGGAGACCATCCGTGCGGGGCCGATCGACCCCGACGAGGCAGGATTCTCTGCCCCTGGCTCACCTACCGTCGACTGCCCGATGGGTGGTACGCCGACCGTCCATCATTCAACCCCCGTGCCCCAGGGTGCCACTGACACAAATCGTTGTGGCACAATGGAATACGGCATATCTATGGCAGCAGGGAGGGGGTGTGGGTGTCGCACGGTGGGACAGCCGCTGTTCCGCGGCAAACCGGCGGGGCTCAGCCGGCGGGGTCGACCAGGAGCTCGTGCTTCTCGATGATGCGGTCGAGGCGGCCGCGGCTGATGCCGAGGATCTCGGCGGTCCTGGACTTGTGGCCACCGGTCTCCACGAGGATGTGCTGGACGTGGGCGCTCTCGGCGGCGTGCATCACGGCGTCGAGCTCTGTGCCGGCGTCGCTGTGGTCGCCGGGATGTTCTCCGTCGTGGAGTCGCTCGCCGGTGCCGAGCTCGAGGTGCTCGGGTCCGAGGGTGTCATCGGCGGCGAGGAGTACGGCGCGGGTGAGGGCGTTCTCGAGCTCCCGCACGTTGCCGGGCCAGTCGTACATCATCAGGCGCTTGAGGGCCTTGAGGGAGATGCGGGGCGGCCTGCGCTCCGCCACGGCGGCCGCGCGTGCGACGAGCTGCCGGGTGAGGAGGGGGATATCATCGCGCCGCTCGCGGAGGGGCGGGAGCACGATCTCGACGACGCGGAGCCGGAAATACAGGTCCTCTCGAAAGTGGCCCTGCCGGAGCAGGCGCTCGATGGGCTGGTGAGTGGCTGCCAGGACACGGGCCTCGGAGCGCCGGGGCTCCTCGCAGCCAACGGGATAGAACTCCTTCTCCTGGAGCACGCGAAGCAGCTTGACCTGGAACGCCGGGCTGGTGTCGCCGATCTCGTCCAGGAAGATGGTGCCGGTCCCGGCCAGCTCGAAGCGACCCCTCCGGTCGTTCTGGGCGCCGGTGAACGCGCCTCTGACGTGACCGAACAGCTCCGACTCCAGGAGCGTTTCGGGGAGGGAGGCGCAGTTCACGGAGACGAAGGGCTGGGCGGCGCGGCGAGAGTTGTGGTGGATGGTGCGGGCGATCAGCTCCTTGCCCGTGCCCGTCTCGCCGCGGATGAGGATGGGCGCGCTGGACGCGGCGACGCGCCCGATGATCTTGAACACCTCGATCATCTTGCGGTTGTGCCCCACGAGCCCGTCGGGCGGCAGGATCTCCGGCTCCAGTGCGTCGGTGCTCTCGTTCGCCGTGCGCTTGTGGGCCTCCAGGCCGGAGCGGATGATCTCCTCGAGGCGGTCGAGGTCGAGGGGCTTCACCATGTAGTCGTAGGCGCCATCCTTCATGGCGTCGATGGCCGTCTGCATCTCATCGTAGGCGGTCATGAGGACCACCGTCGTATCGGGCGCGTCGGCGTGGAGCTTCCGAAGGAGCTCGAGGCCGTTCATCCCGGGCATGCGCAGGTCGCTCAGCACCAGGTCGGGCTGGAACCGGTGGAACGCGGCCAGGGCCCCCTCCCCGGACTCGCAGGCTTCCACCACGTAGCCGGAGCGGCTCAGGTGGCGGCGGAGGATCTCCAGGTGAGAGGGGTCGTCTTCGGCGATGAGTATGCGCGAGGGCATTTCTTTAGGATCCCGGTTCAGTTCGGGAGCGCCGGCTCGAGGGCCGCCTCCTCGGGCGTGGTCGTCTCTGCCGGGTCGGACCCCGCCAGCTTGAGCCGGACCACGAAGACCGCGCCGCTCCCGGCGGCCACGGGCTCGTACGTGATGGTCCCGCCCCATGGCTGCACGGTGCGCAGGGCCGTGGGCAGCCCGATCCCGTTGCCGCGCACCTTGGTGGTGAAGAAGGGCTCGAAGATGGAGTCGAGGATGTCCGGGGGCACGCCGGGTCCGTTGTCGGCGATCCGGACATGGAGCTCACCGCGGGCGGAGGGCGCCGTCCAGGTGGAGACGCGGATGCGTGCGTCGGGCACGTCCTTCAGGGCATCGAGGGCGTTCACCAGCAGGTTGACCCACACGCCCCGCAGCCCCTCCGCCTCGCCCCGCACCTGGTCGTCATCGGCCCGGGGCACGTACTCCAGCTCCACGCCCTGTGCCCGGATCTTCGGCTGGAGCACCTCCAGCGTGTCCGCCAGCCCTTCATGCACCGCGCAGATGCGCTCGCCGCCCTGCCCCTGCTGTCGCCCCATCTCCAGCACTGTCCGCATCACGCCGTCGAGCCGGTTCACCTCGTTCAGCGCGATCTCGATCACACGGTCGGCGTCATCGGGGATGAAGCCGCTCCGCAGGTCACGGTGGAGGCTCTGCAGGCTCAGGCGGATGGAGCTCAGCGGGTTCCGGATCTCGTGCGACAGGTACGCAGCCAGTTCACCCACGGCCGCCAGCTTCTGACTCAGCTCCACCTGCCGGAGCGACTCCGAGAGCCGGTCGATCATGTTCCGGAACGCCAGCGTCAGGTGCCCTACCTCGTCGTCCCCGGGCGGTGGCAGCCACGGCGCCAGGTTGCCCACCCGGATCTCGTCCGCGGCCTCCGTCAGGGCGCCGAGGGATCGGAACTCCCGCCCGGCGAAGAGGAGGAACCCCAGTCCGGTGAGGAAGAGGAGGGCGATGGTAGCCATCAGGTAGCGGAGGCGGGTGGCCCGGAACGGCGCCAGGAACTCATCCTCGCTCGTATAGACCACCACGCCCACCTCCGGCCCGCTGGCGAACGCGACCGCCGCGTTCCAGGTGTGGCCGTCCACCGCTTGTGAGAGCGAGCGGGTGACGGACTGGCTGGATTCGCCGATCCGCCGCACCGCCTTTGCAATGGCGGCGGACGGCTGCTCCGACAGCCGATCGCAGCGGGAGTCGTAGACGACCGATCCGCTGGACGGGCTCACCAGCTGGGTGTGGCTCTCGATCGCCGGCTTGGGACCCCCCGCCGCCGCCAGGAGCCGGTGGGCGGCGATCCGGCCCTCCAGCTCCAGCGCGCCCGGACCCGGGATACTGACCCGGACGGGCGTCAGCCCGGCTCCGCTCGAGCACGAGCTGTCGGCGGTCGACGGCAGCGGCAGCGCCCAGCTGAGCGCACCGCCCTGCAACAGCCGCAGCTCCTCGAACAGCCCCGGTTCTTCGGGGATCACCGACCGCGCGGCGGCGGCTGAGGAGAACGCGCCGTCCCGGGTGAGACGCTCCCCGATCCGGCTCAGCTCCGCCCGCGCCGCGTCGTAGCCGCGCTCCATCTCTCGCGCCGCCTGCCCCGCCAGCGCAGTGCCCCGCGCGTCCACCGCAACGCGCAGTGCCTGCATCGACTGCAGGTAGTCCCCCGCGCCGAGGACCGCCACCGGAAGGATGGCGAAAACGAGGAACAGGACCAGGATACGGCGACGAAGCGACACGTTTCCCCTTGGTCTTATGAGAGCCCGGACCGGACACGGGTGTGCTGCTCTGCTGCAGGAGAGCAGCGAGAATGGATCTGTGGAGATCCGGTCGTGGCCGGTACTCTCATCGGTTTGCGCCGGGCATCGCGGCGAACACGTGCGTTCGCCGGCTAAGCCCGGAGCTTCAATGAAGCGAGTGGACGACGCGCGGTCAAGCTGCCTCCAACTCGGGGAGTATCGACTGCGCGCGACTCATCGATCCCGGCCCCTCCCCCACCACTGTTGACGCCGGCCCTGACAAGCATTAGCAAGTACCCATGATGGATCGCGCCACTGACATCGCACGCGCCGGGATCCACGCTGCCGGAGAGCTGTTCGCCGGTATCGGCGCCCTGGTCCGCGACTGGATGCGAGGGGACGACCTCACGCTCCTGATCGGGCTGGGGGTCGTGGCCCTCGTGGCCCTCTTCGTTTTCCTGCCCGGCCGCCGGCGCTACTAGCCCGGCAGAAGGCCGCACGCGCAGGCGGGCCGTCATGGCCGCCTCACAAACGCGAACGCGCCCAGGAGCATGAGCCCGCTGGCCACCAGCAGGAGTGTGCCCGGCTCCGGGACCACCTCGGGTGGCGGATCTCGCGGGTCATCGGATTCTTCCGTCCTGACGGTCTCCGACAGCGCCAGCACGCCCACGGCGACAGGGAGAAGGAACCACGGCCTCAGCTCGGCCGGGTACACCGCGGTACTGTGGGAACCCGGCAGGAAGTGGAGGAGCGCCTCCCTGTAGAGGGATGGCACGTCGAACGAGAGGCCCACCTGCGGCACCGGCAGGCTGAACTTCGTGGCTTCCGGCAGTTGCGGAAAGGGCCAGCCCGCGGCGGCCCTCGGCTCGGGGGCGCTCGACTCCGGGACGCGCGGCAGGGTCGGCGGGACCTCTCCCGCGCGACTGGGGGCATCGAAGAGAGGGAGGGGCTCGTCGGTGAGTAGCCCCGCGGCGGTCGCGTGATCCGGACCCTTCAGGAGCACCAACGCGATCACGCCGAGCACGGCCGCAAGGGCCAGCAGCACCGCCACCCGGATCGCTCTCCTGGTCCTTATCCTGGAAAGCTCCTCTTGGACCAGCACTTCTCCCCCTCGTCGCAAGTGTGCCTGAATCCTCCACCCGCCGAGCGCGGCTCAGCGGATGGGCTGGTTTCGAAGCAGGCCGGGGAGAAAGTGGCCGACCGTAGCGAAAGCAACTCGCGTGCCCCGCCTCACTCAAATGCTAAATGCTTTCCTTGCAGCCAGATAGGTGATTGCCGACCTGCCGGCGGCCGCTGCACCGGTGCAACATCTGTAGCGGTGTGGCACGCCCCCCCGTGGCACGAGCCCGATACCGCGAGCGGGCGTCAGGCGGCGCGGACCCAGCGCACGAGCTCGCCGAGGGACGGGCGCTTGCCGGTGGCCAGGATCCCGACGCGATAGATCTTGCCGGCGATCCAGGCCAGGACGATGGAGCTGAGGACGAGGAGGCCAAGGGAGAGGGTTACGGTGCCGGTGTCGGGAGGAGTGGCGCCCAGTCGCATGGGCATGGCGACGGGGGCGGTGAGCGGGAACAGCGAGAGGAAGGTGGAGAGTGACCCCTCGGGGTCGCTCGTGAGGGGCCCCAGGAAGAGGAGTGGCACGAAGAGTGGCAGCATGAGGACCATCTGGTAGGGCTGGGCCTCCTGCTCGGAGCTCATGGCGGCGCCCAGACCGGCGAAAAGGGCGGCGTAGAGGAGGAATCCGAGGATGAAGTAGAGGATGAGGATCACGCCGATGGCGGGCTCCAGCGCGAGGGCGTCCATGGCGGTGGCGGAGACGCCGAAGTGCTCCTGGAGGGCCTCGGACTGGCTGACGGCCACTACGACCATGATGGCCCAGATGGCGACCTGGAGGAGCGCGGCGGCGCTGACGCCGGCGATCTTCCCCGCCATGAGGTGAGTGGCGCGCATGGTGGATACGAGGATCTCCGAAATGCGCGTCACCTTCTCCTGGATGACGCTGCGCATGACGGCGTGGCCGTACATGGCGATGACGAAGTAGGCGAGGAAGGCGAGGATATAGGCAACGAAGAACGTGCTCTGGGCGTCGCCGCCCTCCTCGCCGCCCTCGGTGATGCGGGCGCTGGTCACCTCCACGGGGGCCATGAGCTGCTGGATCGCGCTGGCGTCCACGCCGGCGCTGCCCAGGCGCGCGAACTGGAGCGCCGCCGTGGCGGCGAGACGGATGTCCCTGAACACGGCCTGATTGGTGATGTTGCGGGCCCGGTACTGCACCGCGCCGGTCGCCATGACGTCGGACGGCAGGACCACGTAGCCGTCGATCTCCTTCATCAGCACACGCTCGTTCAGAGCGGCGATGTCAGCGGGACCGGGAACCACCTCCACCCGGTAGGGCGTCTCACCCTGGCTGGCCGCTTCCATGACGGCCTCGGCGTCCCCGCCGCCGATGTCGGCGTCCACCGTGGTGCCGGTGTTCTGGAGTGCCTGGACGAAGACCGCCGCCACGCCCTCGGGCGCGTCGTCGACGATAACGAGCCGGCGCTGCGCGTCATCACTCCCCACCAGCGCCGGGAGGAAGAAGATGGCGAACATGAAGACGGGGAACGCCAGCGTGCCGATGACGAAGCTCCGGGTTTGGACGCGTTCGCGGAACTCGCGCTCGATGATGATCCAGATCTCATGCACGGGCGGCCTCCTTCCGGCCGGCGCGGGGCGCGCTGGAGCCCACGTGCTGAAGGAAGATCTCGTGGAGTGTGGGCTCCACGTGCTCGAAGCGGGTGATGGGAAGGCGCTGGGCGGCCACGGCCTCCAGGAGCTCGGCCCGGCTGCGCCCCGGCGCCAGCTCCAGCTCCCACTCGTGGGCGTTGCGTCGGCTGGCGCTCCCGATCAGCCCGGTGCGCTGCAGGGGCGGGTCGTCGTCCTGGGCGCCGTTCTCCAGCGCGATGCGGAACCGGTTCGAGCGGTGGACGGTGCGCAGGTATCGCACCTCGCCTTCCAGCACCTTGCGGCCGGCCGCGATGAGGGTGACCTCGTCGCAGAGCTCCTCGGCCTGCGCCATGTTGTGGGTGCTGAGGACCACCGTGCGGCCCTCGCTGCGGACGGCCCGTATCGTTTCGGCCAGCACCTCCTGGTTCACCGGGTCGAGACCGGACTGCGGCTCGTCCAGGATGAGGAGTTCCGGCCCGTGCAGGACCGTGGCTATGAACTGGGCCTTCTGCTGCATGCCTTTCGACAGCGACTCCACCCGCTCGTCCGCCCACTCGTCCAGCCCCAGCCGCTCGAGCCATCTCCGGCTCCGCTCCTTCGCCTCGGCCCGGCTCAGCCCCTTGAGCCGGCCGAAGAAGACGATGGTCTCCAGAACGGTCATCCTCTTGTAGAGCCCCCGCTCTTCCGGCAGGTAGCCCACCTGCCGGAGCACCTTTCGGTGCCGCTCCGGATCGTGACCCAGCACCTCCAGCCGGCCCTCATCGCGGAAGAGGATGTTCATGATCATCCGCAGAGTGCTGGACTTGCCGGCCCCGTTGGGGCCCAGGAGGCCGTGAATGGATCCCGGCCTGATGACGAGGTCGAGGTGGTCGACTGCGGTGTGTCCCGAGAAGTGCTTCGAGACGCCCTCGAGGAGCAGGGCTGGCTGCATATTATTTCGGCTCTGGGTTCAGACGAGAATGACGGCCGCGAGGAGGGCCAGGACCAGGGCGCAGCCCCCCACCCACAGGCGGAGCTGGGGCGAGTCCACGACCCGCTCTCCGGTTTCCTTCTCCAGCACCGATACGAAAAGGCCGGTCAGGAGCGCGGCGAAGAAGATGGCGGCCGCCAGGTACAGCGCATAGGCGAGCCGTGACGAGATGAGTGCGGCGATAAGGATGAGTGCGAGGGCGATGCCGCCCGCCCAGAGCGCCTCGCGGACCAGGGGCCGCGCCTCCGGCGACCGCAGGTATTCCACGGCCGCTGTCAGATCGGGTTGCGACATTGACTGCTCCTCATCGAGACGCGGAAGGCGGACATGGCGGCTAACCTAGCGCGTGGATCGGTCCCGACCAATAGTCCCGGTGGCCGGCTCGGGTCGGCGCGTGGCCGGCCGCAATGGCAGGCTCGGCGGTCGGCCGAAGCCGACCAGCGCCCGGTCCAGCACGGCGAGGACGAGGTCCGCGATCCAGAGCAGGATCCAGGCGGCCACGCCGAGCGCCGCGGTGATCAGCCCGGCGACCGCGGCGATGCCCTCCGGGAGCCGGATGGACGCCACGGCGGCGGTCAGGAGCAAGGCGTTGAGCCAGCCGGCGGCGAGCAGGGCCGAGTCCGCGGCCCCTCCCCCCGCGGCCAGCGGCCCCAGCGCGTACGCGAACCCCGCGGCGCCGAGACCCAGGAAGAAGACGGCGCCCGTCCGCCCGGGAGTGCCGAAGGGGCTGGACAGCGCGGTGACCAGGTACCGGAGGCCCGCCCCCGCCAGCAGGAGCGCGGCCGTGACCGCGAATGCGCCCGCCGTGAGCAGGGAAGACCCGCCGCGTGAGGCGGCTTCCTGGAGCGCTGGCGCCACCAGCCCCAGGCTGGCGCCGGCGGCCGCGAGCCAGACCATGAGCGAGCCGACGTCCAGCAGGATCCTGCCGGTCACCGCGGCGGGACGAGACGGCTGCGCCTCGATCCGTGTTGCCGGGCCGTTCCCCTCGAAGTCGGCCATCGCCCTGCGCAGCACGGCCAGGACGTGCTGGACGGATCGTCGATCGTCGGGGGCGAGCAGGAGCGCGCCTGCGGGCTCCGACGCCAGCGCCGCCACCTCCATGCGCAGCGAGTCCGCGAAGGCGCGCATACGCTCGAGCGCGCCGCCCAGCTTCTCCGCCAGCTCGTCCTGGCGGATCACGGCCACGATGGCCGCCCGCCGCGCCCGCGCCGCTCGCCACCGCTCGAATCCCTCCACCGCAGCGTAGGCCAGCGCGGCGCCGAGCGGCGGGAGGAGCGCGGCCGTTCCGGCCAGCAGAGTGGCCGTCATGACACCACCCCACCAGGTGAGGTCGACCAGCGTCAGTGCCTCGAGAACGAAGACCACCGCGCCGGCCTCGAGTGCTGCCTGGGCCAGGACCAGAGCCACCGCCAGAACGGCCAGCATGTGGAAGCCCAGCGCCCTGCCCGCCACGCGGAGCCCGAAGTGGGCGAGCCCGAGGAGAAGCGACAGGAGCGCGAAGGCAGCGGGCACATAGGGCCCGTCGAGGGCGCCCACGTCGAGCGTCCCCATGGCCGGGAGCGACGGCAGGACATGGCGGTAGAGGACCCAGGCGTTTCCGGCGGCCACCACGAACGCGGCCACTCCCAGCAGCGACGGGATGACCCATCCGTGTCCCGGATTCCGCTGCTGTGCACGCCGGTGCACCGGCGTCCCGGGCTCGGTCCAGCTCACGGGGCCGACCTCCTCCAGCCGGTCCAGGCGCTGCCCCAGCTCACGCTGAGCCCGCACCACCCCGCGACCCGCCTCCGCCGCCCGGTCGAGGTGGTCGCCCACCCGCCGCACCTGGTCCGCAATGGATCGGCGCACCGGCCGCGTCCAGGACACGGCGACGAGGGCGGCCAGCCGGCTCATGCCGGGCCGCAGCGAGCGACGCCGGAACGCGCGGACTCGCCGGACACTCCGGCGCCGACCTGCGCGCCAGTCGCCGTCGCCCACCTGGTAGACACGTGCCGCCAGGAGCCCGACGAGGAGCAGGGCCATGCAGGAGAGAACGAGCACGAGGACCTCCAACCGAGGGTGCTGATTTCCGGCGCTTCTCCGGTTCCTTCACTCTCGAGGTGAAGGGGGAGCGTGTTGTTCGGCCCACGTACGGGCAGGTTCCGAGCCCGAATGTCGCGCCACGCCCGCTCCCCCCGGCAGCGCGGCTCGAGGCCGCCGCCGCTGTCGCGCCACAAGACGGAGGCTGTACCGCGGCGGTACAGCAGAACCACCCGGCTGCGGAACGTTCCCCCCGCAGAGCCGAGTCCTCCCGAACTGGCATCCCCCCTGAACTCGGTAGACTCGAGGTCCCGCGCCCCGCTCTCACGCGGGACTGCGGGTGGGTGCATCGAACAAGCCCTCCAGGCACCCGGCCGCCGGTCGGTCACATACCGGTGCCGGTCGCCTTCCGCACCACCGGCGCCACCTCGGCCCCCAGCAGCTCGATGGATCGCAGCACGCTGGCGTGCGGCAGCGTCCCAACGATCTGCATCATGTAGCGCTGGTGTCCGAACAGCTCGTGCTGCCAGAGGATCTTCTCGATGACCTCCTGCGGGCTCCCGACGGCCAGGGCGCCGTGGAGGGTGCGATTCCCATCGAACTGCTGCCGGCTCATGGGCGGCCAGCCGCGCTCGCGCCCCACTCGGTCCATCATGGCGGCATAAGGCGGGAAGAGCTCGTCGGCCGCGGCGCCGCCGTCGGGGCCGACATGGCCGTGGGTGTTGATGCCGATGGCCAGGGTGGCGGGATCGTGCCCCGCGCGTTCGCCGGCCTCACGGTAGAGCTCGACGAGCGGCTTGAAGCGTTCGGGCGATCCGCCGAGTATGGCGATGGCCAGGGGGAGCCCGAGTGTGCCGGCGCGGACGGCGGAGCGGGGCGTGCCGCCGACGGCGATCCACACCGGTAGCTTCGGCTGGACGGGCCGAGGATAGACGCCAGCGTGGTCGAGCGGCGGACGGTGCTTTCCGCTCCAGGTGATCCGCTCGTTGTCGCGGAGCGCCAGCAGCAATTCGAGCTTCTCCTGGAACAGCTCATCGTAGTCGGACAGGTCCTGCCCGAAGAGGGGGAACGACTCGGTGAAGGAGCCGCGGCCGGCCATGATCTCGGCCCGGCCATTCGAGATCCCGTCGAGGGTGGCGAACTGCTGGAAAACGCGTACGGGGTCATCGGAGCTCAGCACGGTGACCGCGCTGGTGAGGCGGATGGTGTGCGTGCGTGCGGCGCCGGCGGCCAGCGCCACGGCGGGTGCGGACACGGCGAAATCGGGGCGGTGGTGCTCGCCGAGCCCGAACACGTCGAGTCCCACCTGGTCCGCCAGCTCGATGGCCTCGACCGTCTCCCGGAGCCGCCGGCCGGCCTCCACTCCCGCGCCGCCCCCTTGGTCGGGCCGGGTCTCGGCGAACGTGAAGACGCCGATCTCCATCAGGCGGCCCGGCGGCCGGCCCTCGAGACCGGCATCTTCTCCTCGTCGGCGGTCCCCCGCAGCCCAGGATAGGGTGTGCGGTTCACCCAGATGAGGGCGAGCGCGGCGACGAGCCCCACGACCGCGGTCGGGTAGAGCCAGCCGGGCAGGACCGTCTCCGGGTCCCACCAGCCGAGGTAGCTCGGTGCGAGCGCCACGGCATTGTTCAGCGCGTGCCAGAGCATGGCCGGGAAGATCGATCCGGTGGCGAGCGTAACGCCCGTGAGCACGATCCCGAGATAGCTGACGGGAACGATCCGGAAGAGGTCTACGTGGAAGAGGCCGAAGATGACGCCGGCCACCACCGCCAGCGCCGCTGGCCGGAACCGCCGCCGCAGTCCGTAGAGCAGTACACCGCGGAACGCGATCTCCTCGCAGATCCCCGGCAGCACCGCCAGGAACAGCAGGATCTGCCAGAGCGGGAGCTCTTCCGGCAGCATGAACTGCCCGAACGACTCCATCACCTGCTCGGGGATCGGGAAGATCCGCTGTGCCAGTTGCGCGATGCCGATCGCCACGATGAAGGAGGACGGCGCGCCCAGCAGCACCCCGAGCCATACGGCCGGCCGGGGCATTCGGAGGGCGAGAGCGCGGCGCGGATCCAGTCGGTACCGTCGGATCATCAGGATCGACGCGCCCATGAAGAGTCCCACCACGTTGAACAGCACCTGCCCCCGGATCTCCAGCTCGCTGGTGAACCAGAGGGCGGAGAGGAAGAAGACCACCCAGAGGACAGCGAACCAGCGGAGCACGCGGCGCGGGAAGAGCGCCGGTCCGCCGTGCAGGTCGGCCTCATCCAGCTCGGCAGCGCTGATGAGCTTCTCGGTGGAGAGGGTCCTCTCGGTCAGGGTCGCCAGCCATGCGGCCACCGCCGTGGTGCTGAGGATCGTTATGGCCAGGAATACCCAGTCGTACTGCCCCACCAGCACCTCCCGGACGGCCACGCTGATGTTGGCCAGCGGGAGCACCGAGATCACGGACGCCAGCTCCATCCCCGGCAACACGGCCGTCAGCGACGGGAGCAGGAAGAGGATCATGACGGGGAAGAAGTAGATCTGGTACTCCTTGTAGCTCTTGGAGTATCCGGACAGCATGAGCAGCACGCTCGACATCAGCACGGTGAGGGGCAGGAACAGCAGGAGCAGGATCACGACCGCCACGGGCGGCACGCTGATCACGAATCGCTCGGGCAGCTCGAAGAGGCCCAGCCCCAGGAACAACCCGAGCTCCGCCACGTTGATGACCGTGATCGCGATCCCCACCGTGATGATCAGGAGCTGCTTGGCCTTGACGATGTCCGATCGGCGGACCGATGTCGTGAGCAGCGTCTCCAGCGTCCCGCGCTCCTTCTCACCCGAGATGGCGTCGGCGGCCACGACGGAGCCACCGCTGAGCATCATCATGATGAGGATGGGCGTAAGCCACAGCGCGAGCTGGGCCCCGCTCTCCCGCTCGGCGCTCGCGACGCCCACCGCCTCCACCGCCGCCACCGCCTCGGGCTCCACCGGGAGCCCCGCCTCGCGGTAGGCGGTATTACGGCGGTCCTCCCGCAGCGCTTCGAGCTGCCGCCTCAACGCGCTCGCCGCCTCCTGCGACGACTCCCTGTTCCCCCGGAACCGCAGCCGGATCATCGGGACGTCCGGGACCGTCGCGCTCTCGAGCTCCGACGACAACGCTGCCACGGCAGCCTCGCCGTCCAGTCCGCGTCCCGCGGCCTCTTCCCGCGCTTCCGCGAGCCGGGCGGCGCGTGCCGAGTCGCGCACCGACCGCGCCTCGGCGACGGAGAGCCCCTCCACTACGACCTCGATCTCCCCCGCCATCAGCGCGGAGTCCGGCTCCGCCGGCTGCACCTCCGTGAACGTGTTCGCGGCGTCGGCACGGTTCCCGGGCACATCCCGCTCACCACCCGTGACGGGCAGCGACAGCGCCTCGCGGATCAGATCACGGGCCAGAGCCGGTTCGGATCCCACCACCGCGTACTCGTACGTCCGCTCCTCCCTCCGCTCCTCCGCCCGGCTCTCAGAGTAGCGCATGAGGAAGATGAAGGCGGGGATGATGAGCAGCGGCAGGATGATGGAGAAGAAGATCATCCGCTTGTCGCGGAGCAGCATCTTCAGCTCGTAGCGGTACAGCGTGCGGAGGGAGCTCGATCCGGCCATGGGTCAGACGCTCGATCCCGGGGCGGCCACGCGATCCGGCTGGCCACCCACGTAGTGGACGAAGATGTCTTCCAGGTAGTGCTCCTGGGTGTGGTCCCGGAGTCCCTGCAGCGTGTTCGAGGCCAGGATCCGGCCCCGGTGGATGATGGCGATCTGGTCGCAGAGCTTCTCGGCCTCGCTCATGATGTGGGTGGAGAAGATGATGGTCTTCCCGCTGTCCCTCAGCTCGCGGATCACCCGTTGCATCTCCAGCGCGGCCATGACGTCCAGCCCCACGCTCGGCTCATCGAAGATCAGCACGGGCGGGTCGTGCGCGATGGTCCGCGCGATGGAGACCTTCTGCTTCATGCCGCTGGACAGCTTCTCCACGCGCGCGTCCGCGTACTCCGTGATCCCGAAGCGCTGGATCAGCTCTTCCACCCGCGCCCGCACCCGGTCCGGCGGGTAATGGTTGATCCGGGCGAAGAACTCGAGCGTCTCCCGGGCGGTGAGTCGTGGGTAGAGCGCGGTCGAAGCCGAGTAGAAGCCCAGGCTGCGCCGCACGGCCTCCGGCTCCTCCTCCACTCCGTGCCCCATGACGCGCGCGCTGCCAGTGCTCGGCTGGAGGATGGTGGCGAGGATCCGCAGCGTCGTCGTCTTCCCGGCGCCGTTCGCCCCCAGCAGCCCGAAGATCTCGCCCTCATGGCATTCGAAGCTGATGCCATCCACCGCCCTTACCTCCCCGCGCCCCTCGTCGTAGAAGAGCTTCGTGAGGTCTTCGACCATTACTGGTCTGTCCATGATCAACTCTCTCGCTCGATGCAGTACAGGAATGCCATCACTTGCGGACCGCCCCTCGGGCTTCCCCCTTCTTCAGGACGCGCTCCTTGAAGAACTTCCAGAAATTGCCATCGTAGGATCCGACCAGCAGGTCCTCAAAGCTCAGGACATAGCGGGCGAGCGCGAGGCTCGCCGCAACCAGCGCCACCACGACCAGCAGCGTCTCCCCGATATAGAGCCACTGGTACGTGCCCTGGAACGCCTCCCGGATCATCATGATCACGTTGGCCACCGGGATGGCCGCGAGCTGTGCGTCCAGCTCCAGATCCGGCTGGTTGACCAGCAAGGTCGGCAGGAGCGCCAGGTAGTAGACGGGCACGACCATGGCCTGACCGTCCTTGAAGGTCTGGGCGAACGTCGCCAGGACCATCATCAGCGCGGCGAAGAGCAGCGCCAGCCCAATGGCGCCGATCATCATGACCGGGATCGCGGGTGCGGGGATCGTAAACTCGACGCTCGCCGCACCGCCCATGAGCGGGCCCAGCAGCGCACCGATGGTGACCAGCATGGCCATCACGTTCAGGAGCCCCGCGGCAATGCCGAACGTGGCCACGTACAGGTACTTCGCCACGAGCACGCTGGTTCGTGACGCGGAGACGGTCATGAGGGTCTCCCACGTGGAGCGCTCGCGCTCACCCGCCGTGGAATCGACCGCCGGATAGAAGCAGCCCAGGGCCACCATGATCACCAGCAGCAGCGGGATCACGAGCGACAGGATGAAGCCCCCCATCTCGCTCTCCGACGCCACGTTCTCGCGCCCCACGTCGAACTGGACCAGCCGCTCAGGGCTGATGTCCAGCGCGGCCACCTCCCGCTCCAGCCACTCCGCCCGGTATTCGCTCACCACGCCCTCGACCCGTTCCCGCGCCCGCCTGCTCCGATCCTCCGACTGGTCATAGGTGACGCGGGCGAGGAAGTTGCCCGGCAGCGCGGAAGCGGTCTCCGGCGCCGGCTCGAAGGAGACGACCGCGTCCAGGTCGCCCGCCCGCACCGCCTCCTCCGCCGCCTCGACCGTAGCCGGCGGATCCGCGATCAGCTGGACGCTCTTCATCACCACGAGCGAATCCCGGATCGCCGCGTGCCGCGACTCGAGTCCGTACAGCGCCACCCGGGACGTGGACCCCTCCGACATCCCCTGCACCAGCGTCATCGCGCTCAACGCAGCCCACATGAGCACCGGGTACAGCAGGATCGGCATGAGGATGCTGTTCACGACGATGGCGCGCTCGCGCAGCGCGCTCCGCAGCTCATGCCGGTAGAGGAGCCAGATCTCTCGTCGGTTCATCAACGGGGTTCGGTCTCGGGAATCAGAGGGACGCTCGGTGTGCGTACGCCGGCCGCAGCCAATGGCTTCAAAGCTCGGACCTGCAAGGGTTTGGGGCGCGCCAGCCTCAAGCTATGTGCCGCGGCTGGCGCCGGGCAACCGGCATGTCGCGAGCCCGGTCCGGGCTGTCGCGAGGCGCGTCGCAGCGGGGACGGCCGCTCCCGGACGCCGAAACTCCGGCGGCCGACATGACGTACGTCCCCCAGCGGCACGTCCATCGATCAGCGGGGTGAGCAACATGAAACGCAGGGGCAAGATCATCATGGGCACGACCCTCGGGCTGGTGGTCCTGGGGGGCGCCACCGTCGTGGCCCGGGGCGACAGCGGGAGCGAGAGCATGGCCCGCAGCGTAGTGGTGGAGCGGGGCACGGTGGTGGCCAAGGCGCTGGCGGTGGGCACCGTGGAGCCGGAGATCGAGATCACGGTCAAGTCCAAGGTCTCGGGCGTGGTGGCGCGGGCGTTCGCCGAAGAGGGCGACTTCGTGAGCGCGGGGGATCCGCTGCTGGAGATCCGACCGGACCCGACTCCGCTGGAGCTGGTGGAGGCGCGCCGGGCGCTGGAGCTCCGGGGCATTGCGGTGGACAACCTGCGGAAGGAGCGGGACCGCATGCGCACGCTGGTGGCTCGTGACCTGGTCTCGCGCCAGGACCTGGACACAGCGGAGCGTGCGTTCCGCGAGGCCGACCTCCAGCTCACCACGGCGCGTGACCGCCTCCAGCTCCTGGAGACCGGCAAGGTAACGAGCTCCGATGGCGCGGTTCAGAGCGTCGTCCGCTCACCCATCACCGGCTACATCCTCCAGAAGATGGTGGAGGTGGGCGACCCGGTGACTCCGCTGTCGACGTATCAGGAGGGCACCGTTCTCATGACCATGGCGGACATGAACCGGCTCGTCTTCCGCGGCACGGTGGACGAGATCGACGTGGGTCGGCTACGGGAGGGGATGCCCGTGAGCATCAGCGTGGGCGCACTCCCCGGACACACCGTGGACGGCTTCCTCGCCCGGATCTCGCTCAAGGCGCGCACGGAGGAGAGCGCGACCGTGTTCCCGGTGGAAATCGGGATCCAGGTGCCGGAAGAGATCCAGCTGAGAGCCGGCTTCAGCGCCAACGCCGACATCCTCATGGAGGAGCGACTGGACGTGCTGGTGGTCCCGGAGCGTGTGGTGACGTTCGAGGGCGACTCGGCGTGGGTCGAGGTGCCCGGCAGCGGTGAAAGCCGCGTCCGGCGCGCGATCCGTACGGGGCTCAGCGACGCCATCACCGTCGAGGTGCTGGACGGCCTCGAGGAGGGCGAGGTCGTGCTGGAGAAGCCGCTCAAGACCGTCGCCGACGGCTGAGGCCGGAGCATCACGCGCATGAGACTCGGCTCCCTCCTCGCCCAGCTCCTGGACGACCTCCGACGGCAGCGCCTGCGGACCGCGCTCACCGTCCTGGGGATCACCTGGGGCACCACCGCGGTCATCACCCTGCTCGCGTTCGGCACCGGATTCCAGCGCCAGATGGTGGTGAACGCCCGCGGCATGGGCGACGGCATCGTCCTGGTGCGTGGCAACCGCACCACGCTTCCCTTCCGCGGCTTCCCGGAACGCCGCCGGATCGGTCTGGTGGAAGAGGATGCAGAGCTGCTGGCCCGGGAGGTCCCGGAGATCGACCTCATCACGCCGGAGTACGGGACGTGGGGGCGTCGGATCAGCCGGAACGACAAGCGGACGGAGATCTTCATGACGGGCGTCCACCCCGAGTACGGGGAGCTGAGGAACGTGTTCGCCGCGGACGGCGGGCGGTTCCTCAACGAGCAGGACGTGGCCGATCAGCGCCGGGTGCTGGTGCTCGGGGACGAGGTGAAGGAGCTGCTCTTCGGCGATGACGAGGCGGTGGGCGGCGAAGTGTTCCTGGGTCGTACGCCGTTCACGGTGGTGGGTGTGATGGCGCCGAAGTCACAGAACTCCTCGTACAACGCGCGCGACAAGGACCGGGTCTTCATTCCCATCACCACCTACCGGGCGATGGAGGGGAGCCGCAACGTCAGCTACCTGCTCTACCGTCCGGTGGATCCCGAGCTTTCGGGCGCCGCCAACACGGGGATCCGTGAGGTCCTGGGCCGCAAGTACGCCTTCGACCCAGCCGATGAGGACGCCCTCTCGATCTGGGACACCAACGAGATGATGAAGATGTTCAAATACCTCTTCATCGGCTTCAACCTCTTCCTGGGCATCGTGGGCAGCTTTACGCTGGTGGTGGGCGGTGTGGGGGTGGCCAACATCATGTTCGTCGTCGTGCAGGAGCGGACCCGTGAGATCGGCATCCGCCGGAGCGTGGGCGCCCGTCGTCGTGACGTGCTCGCGCAGGTCCTGCTCGAGGCCTTTCTCATCGTGGTGGCCGGCGCCGCCATCGGCTTCGTCATCTCCGTGGGGATCACGAAGGTGATCGCCCTCCTGCCCATCGAGGAGTTCGTCGGTGTGCCCACCATCTCGGCCCCCGTCACGCTGCTCACCGCCGGGCTCCTGGCCGTGGTGGCCCTGGCCGCCGGACTCATGCCGGCGCGCAGGGCCGCCGCCCTCGACCCGGCCGACGCGCTCCGCTGGAGCACCTGAGGGGGCCGGCCATGTTTCGACTGCTCATTGGCGAGTTCTGGGCCGACCTGAAGGTCCAGCGCACGCGCGCGCTGCTGACGCTGTTCGCGGTGTTCTGGGGGACGCTCACCATCGTGCTCCTGCTGGCGTTCGGCGAGGGTCTGAAGCGGGCCGTGGTGGAAGCCATGGTGGGGGCGGGGTCACGCATGTTCATGGTCTATGGCGGCGAGACCACCGAGCCGTTCCAGGGGCTCCCCGGCGGGCGGCGGATCGGCCTCGTGGAGGCGGATCTCGACCTGATCATGCGGAGCATCCCGCAGGTGGATGGTGGAAGCGTCTCCTACGGCCGTGGCGGCACGCTCCTCGAGTCCAACGCCATCACCACCACCACGATGATGGAGGGGGTGCACCCCGATTTCGCCGAGCTCCGGTCCATGTTCCCGGTGGCGGGCGGGCGATTCCTGAACCAGCGCGACCTGGACGAGCGACGCCGCGTCCTCTTCCTCGGCGACTCCATCGCCAGCCGACTCTTCCCTGCGGGTGACGCAGTGGGAGGGATCGTGCGGATCGACGGGCTGCCGTTCACGGTGGTGGGCACCATGGCAAAGAAGGCGCAGAGCGGCATGAACAATGGCCCCGACGCGGACCGCGCCATCATCCCCGCGAGCACCCTCCGCACCATGTACGGCCCCACCCGTGTAAGCCACCTGCTGGTCAGACCCCGGGACGTCACCGAGGCGGCGCTGGTGAAGCGCCGGCTCTACGAGGTGCTCGGCTCGCGCTACTCCTTCGATCCCGACGACACGCGCGCCCTCTGGATGTGGGATTTCGTCGAGGACGAG
Organism: uncultured Gemmatimonadales bacterium; assembly: GCA_963783305.1. GTDB lineage: Bacteria > Gemmatimonadota > Gemmatimonadetes > Longimicrobiales > RSA9 > JAWVYT01. The sequence continues at coordinate 604,101 of CAWAMW010000002.1, forward strand.
CGCATGACCCGCAATATCGGCGTGGGCATCCAGATCTTCCTGGGCGCCGTGGGCGCGCTGACGCTCATTGTGGCGGGCGTGGGCGTGGCGAACATCATGTACGTCGTGGTCCGCGACCGCACCCGGGAGATCGGCGTCAAGCTGGCCGTGGGCGCGCGGCGCCGGCATATCATGGCGCAATTCGTCTTCGAGGCCGTGCTCGTGTGCATGGCGGGCGGGCTGGCGGGTCTCGGGCTGGGGGCTGGCATCGTGGCCGCGGTCGCCAGTCTCCCCGATGGCAACGAGGCCATGTTCTACATCGCCAACCCGACGCTCTCGTGGCCCATCACTCTGGCCACCGTCGGGATCCTCGTGGCGATCGGCGTCCTCGCCGGCGTGTTCCCCGCCCGGAAAGCCGCCTCCCTCGACCCGGTGGAGTCCCTCCGTTACGAGTAGCCGCCCTCACGTTGCTTCTCCCGGACGGGCGCTGGCGGGCCGGTTCCTGCACCGCCACACTACAACGTCTTCCGGACGGGAGGCGTCTCGCTAGGGCACAGGAACCGAAAACGGAGGAAGCAGTGCACGAGGAGATCGCGTCGCATCGGCGCCGGCCGGTGGCGGCGTTCAGCATGTTCATCATCGGCGTCATGGCGCTGGTGCCGGTGCTCGTCATGCCCGCGGCCGCCGCGGGGCAGGAGGGGGCGCGGGTGCGGGTCTTCCTCGATTGCCAGATCCACGGCTGCCCCGGGGAGGAGTTCCGGACGGAGATCCAGTTCGTGGACTGGGTTCGGGAACCGACGGCGGCGGACCTCCACGTCATCCTCACCGGCCAGGGCACCAGCGCCGGGACGGAGTACGTCTTCGACCTGATCGGCCGGAACGATTTCGCCGACCACCCGCTCACGGCCACGGTCAATGTGTCGGCGACGGCCACCCGGGACGAACGGCTGGGCAGACTGACACGGACGTTCAAGGCGGCACTGGTGGGATACGTGGTGAGACGCGGATATGCAGACCGGATCGCCATCACGGACCGGGAGACGGTGGAGGCCGCTTCGCCCCGCCTCGGTCCTGCCCAGGACCCCTGGCACATGTGGGTGTTCACGGTCGGGGCGTCGGGGCGCGCGGAGGGGGAAGAGCGGCAGCGGGAATACGAGGTGGGGGCCCGGGTAAGCGCGAACCGCACCACGCCCGACTGGAAGATCGACCTCGGTCTGGACGGTGAATACGTGTACGAGGAGTTCGAGCTGAGCGACGGTACGTTCATCAACCGCGTGGATGAATGGGAGCTGGACGCGCTGGCCGTTCGCAGCATTACGCCGCACGTATCGGCCGGTGGCGAGATGGAGATCAACAAGTCCACGGAGATCAATCGTCAGCTGGGAGGGAGGGCAGCGGCGGCCGTCGAGTGGAACTACTTCCCGTACGAGGAAGCCAATCGGCGCCAGCTCCTCGTTCACTACCAGCTCGGCTACTCCCTGGTCCGGTACATCGACGAGACGGTCCTGGGCAAGCTGGAGGAGAGCCTGTTCGATCAGCGGATTGCCACCGCCTGGCAGACGCGGGAGCCGTGGGGAGATGGCGCCGTCTACGCCCGATTCTCGAACTACCTGCACGACTGGTCGCAGTACCGGCTTTCGCTGGGCGCGGATATGAGCATCCGGCTTCTCCCCGGGCTCGACCTGGACCTCAACGGCGATTACAACGTGATCCGCGACCAGATCTACCTGTCGGCCGAGGAGCTCGATGACGAGGAGATCGTCGCCGGCGGTCGGCAGCTGCCCACCGGCTACGAATATTTCGTCCGTATCGGCCTCAGCTACCGATTCGGGTCCATCTTCAACAACGTGGTGAACAACCGGTTCCCGTCCATCACGCGCCGGTTCTAGACAGCATCGGGCCGAGGGGTCGCCCGCCCAGCAGGTGCATGTGGAGGTGGTAGACCTCCTGCCCGGCGTGATCGCGGGTGTTCACGATCAGTCGGAACCCGTCCGCCGCGATCCCCTCATCCTCGGCGATCCGCCGGGCCACCGTGAACAGGCGCCCGAGCGCGGCCTCGTGGCGCTCCTCCACGTCGGCCACCGTGGCGACCTCCTCGTTCGGGATGATCAGCACGTGCGTGGGCGCCTGCGCGTTGATGTCGCGGAACGCTGTCACGAGGTCGTCCTGATAAAGCACTTCGGCGTCGATCTCACCACGAACGATCCTGCCGAATATGGTGTCGGCCATGCGGGTACTCCTTCCGATTGAATGGCGGCCTCCCCGGCCATGGCCGGGTCGACCGGTGCAGGGTCTCCTGCTTACCGCTGTGGCACGTCTGCGGGCGGCTCCGGCGGCTCCGGCGGCTCCGGCGGCTCCGGCGGCTCCGGCGGCTCCGGCTGTCGGTCGTGCCGAAGGATACTCTGGACGAAGATGACCGCGGTGGCCAGCGCGCCCATGGGATAGACGACGGCGTAGGCGGGCCGAATGCGGTGGACGGCGTACAGCACGAGCCAGAAGACCAGCGCGAGCAGCGAGGTCCGCAGTCCCCAGGTGGTCAGAGCCACCGCCCCCGGCAGCAGGAGTCCACTGAGGAGCGCCACGGGTGGGGCCACGAAGAAGATGACCGGGAGGGCGGCGAGTATCCACGGAACGATCTGCCCGGCCCATGGGGCGACGGTGGTACGGGAGGCGGGGGGCATGTCGGCCGACCACCCGCTGGTGATGTCGGCGAATGTGCGGACCATCCGGGTCTCGAGGTACGCATCGCCGTGAACGAGGAACACGCGCCGGCCCGCGGCCGATACGGCCTGCGGGAGGGCGAGGTCCTCTACGGTCGAGAGGCCCATGACATCGTGTCCCCCCACCTCCTCGTACGCGGCCCTGCGAAAGAGCATGAACTGGTGGTGCCCCACTGCGTTGCGCGGGCTTCGGCTCCGGTTCACCAGCCGGGCGGAGGGGAAGCGCGCCCGTAGCATCAGCCAGATGTGGGGCATGACCAGCCGTTCCCAGAAGCCGTGCATGGTGAGGCGCGGCCGGACGGTGAGGAGATCCGCATTCTCCTCCTGCAGCGCCATGACGGCCCGCCCCAGCGCGTCCGGCGAGTGCACCGTCCCGGGCTCGGTGAACAGCAGCAGGTCACCGGTTGATTCCCGCGCCCCGAGTACGCACGCCGCTGCGCGCCACGGTCGCCCCGGCGGGACCTCCCCGGTGCGCAGCAGGCGGACCCGGCTCGGCGACCGCTGGCCGAGTGATTCCACGATCTCACGGGTCCCATCGATGCTGTCGTGGTCGACCACCACGACCTCGAAGTCCGGATATTCGGATCCCAGCAGAGTGGCCAGGCATACGCCGATCCGTGTGGCATCGTTCCGGGTGGGTACGATCACGGACACACGCGGTGTGACCGACGGCTCTGCCGGATACCCCTGCAGCCGCGGCCGCCGCCGCACCAGGAAGAGCAGCGACAGCACCAGCAGGAGCCAGGGAGCAATGGTGAGAATCGGGATCATTGTCGTCCAAGCTAGGGCGTAGCTCCGCACTCCGCACACCGCCCCGACGCTTGCACCGCCCGCACCGCCCGGCCTACGTTCGCCACCCATGGACTGGAGCGAATGGCGCGGCGAGTTCCCGATCCTCGCCCAAACGACCTATCTCAACTCCTGTTCCCTCGGCGCTCTCTCGCGCCGGGCGGAGCAGCGGCTGCGGGATTTCCGAAACGAGTGGCACCAGTACGGCGCCTCCGCCTGGTACGAGACCTGGATGGGACGGCTCGCCGAGCTGCGCGGGCGAGTGGCGGGGATGCTGGCGGCGGACGAGGCCGAGATCGCCCTCGGCGCGTCGGTCTCCGCGGCGCTCTCTGTCATCGCGTCCGCCATCGACCACCGTCCGCCCCGTCACCGTGTGGTCGTGGCCGAGCTGGACTTCCCCACGCTCGCGTACCAGTGGCTGGCGCGGCCGGACGTGGAGGTCGTGCGGGTCCCCAGTGATGACGGTATCGGCATCGACCCGCAGCGGTGGGCGGAGGCCATCGACGAGCGAACGGCCGTCGTGGCGACGAGCCACGTGTTCTTCACGACGGGTGCCATCCAGGACCTCGCGTCCATCGCGAAGCTCGCGCACGACGCGGGCGCGCTCTTCATCGTGGACGCCTACCAGAGCGCCGGGCAGATCCCCATCGACGTGAGCGCCACGGGTGCGGACGTGCTCATCGCCGGGCCTCTGAAGTGGCTCCTCGGCGGCCCCGGCCTCGCCTACACGTGGGTGCGACCCCAGCTCGTGGAGACACTCACGCCCACCATCGCGGGGTGGTGGGGCGCCGAGGACCAGTTCGATTTCGACATCGGTCGGCTCGACTTCAAGCGCGATGCCCGACGGTTCGAGCTCGGCACCCCGGCGCTGCACACCGTCCACACCGCGCTCGGCGGCCAGCAGATCATCGACGAGATCGGCGTGCCGTCGATCCGCGATCGGAACTGCGCCCTTACCGAGCGCCTGATCGCCCGCGCCCGCGACGCCGGGTTCGAGCTCCGGGTCGCCGACCATCCCGACGACCGATCGGCCATCGTGATGATCGCGGCCGGGGACCCGCACGACGCCGTCGCGCACCTGGCGGAGGCCCGCATCATCGTGGATGCTCGTCCCGGCTACGTCCGTGTGTCACCGCACTTCTACAATACGGAGGAGGAGGTGGAGCGCGTGGTGGCGGAGCTCGCCGCCTGGCGAGAGGGACGGTCATGAGGGAGGGCGAGCTGACGCTGCGGGAGGCCCAGGCGGCCGTGGACCGCTGGATCTCGCGCTTCGAGGAGGGCTACTGGCCACCGCTGGCCAACCTGGCCCGCCTCACCGAGGAGGTGGGCGAGCTGGCGCGGGAGCTGAACCACCGGTACGGGTCCAAGCCCAAGAAGCCCGACGAGCCCCCCGCCGATCTCGCCCTGGAGCTCGCCGATGTCCTCTTCGTCCTCCTCACTCTCGCCAACGAGCAGGGGATCGACCTGGAGGACGCCTTCGCACGGGTGCTGGAGAAGTACGAGTCCCGCGACGCCGATCGCTGGACGCCGAAGAAGGCGTAGCGAGCTTCGTCGAGGCGACGGCCGCCGGCGCGGCTCAGGCGGAGACCGACCGGCCGGTCTCCGAGCTCACCCGCCGTCGGTAGAAATCCCAGGCGATAATGCCGTAGGCGTCGCGGAAGTCGCCGCACTCGATGAGCTCGTCGACCTCGTCGGGCTCCACGATCCGGGGCTGGATGTACTCGCGCTCGTCCTGATCCATCTCGCCGACGGGCTCGCAGTCGCGCAGCACCACGATGAAGAGCTCGTTGCTCTGGATCGCCGCATTGGGGTCGACGCGCCCGACGAGCTCGGCGGAGCCCGCGCGGTAGCCGGTCTCCTCTTCCAGCTCCCGCCGCGCGCACTCCACCGGGTTCTCCCCCGGCTCCACGATCCCCGCCGGGAACTCGATGGTCACACGGCGAGTGCCGTGCCGGAACTGCTCCACCATGACGAATCGGCCGTCGGGCAGGAGTGCCACGATCTGGACCCAGTCGGGCGCGGCGAGAACGTAGAAGTCGGACAGCGACCCGTCCGGTGAGCGGGACCACTGCCGCGTCACGTCGAAGATCCGCGTCTCCTGGACCGTCTCCGTCCGCTCGTGAATCCACTCCAGGCCCCGGCGCGGGCCGGCCGGAGCCGCCGGCTCCGCCGCCCGATCCGGGTCCCGTTCCTGCGCAGCCTCCCTTTCTTCGGGGACGTCCGCCATGTCAGCAGTTCGTCAGAAGATAAAGGCCAGCACCAGGATGACGATTCCGATGACCAGGATCAGCCATGCGGCGCTGCGCAACGCGGCCACGAGCCCGCTGAACCCGAGAAGGGCCACGAGGATCACGATGATGGCGATGATGACCAGGATATCCATACCGTCTCCATGTCTCCGGCCCGATCCCGCAGCCTGTATAAGTGGATAGATCGCCGGTGAGAATTGCAACTACCGGGCCGCTCCTCCTTTCTCAGGGCGTCAGGACGATGTTCCCGAAGGCGTCGGCCGACTCCAGCCGCTCGTGGGCTTCCCGGGCGCGGTCCAGCGGCCAGACCACGTCCACCACGGGCTCCAGCTCTCCCCGGAAGACGCGATCCATGACCGCTCGGAACTCGTCCCGGCTCGACATGGTGGTACCCATGATCTCGATCTGACGCCAGAAGAGCAGCCTCAGGTCCACCACCCCGCGGGGCCCGGTGGTGGCACCATACACCACCATCCTCCCCTTCTTCGCCAGTGCCCGGACATTTCTCTCGAACGTGGCCTCACCCACCGAGTCGAAGACCACGTCCACGCCACGTTTCCCGGTAGCGCTCCAGATCTCGCGGCCGTAGTCCTGGTCTTCCCGGCTCCGGTCGTAGACCGCGTCGGCCCCCAGCGCGGCGACCCGCTCGACCCAGGGCGTGGACGTGACCGCGTGAACGGTTGCGCCCAGGTGCTTCGCGATCTGGACGGCGGCGGTGGCCACGCCCCCGGATGCGCCGGTGATCAGGACCGTATCGCCCGCCCCGAGCCGGCCCCGCGTGACCAGTCCGCGCCAGGCCGTGAGGAAGGCCAGCGGTGCGGCAGCGGCCTTCTCGAAGGCCACCCCATCGGGGATCACGTAGAGGTTCCGGGCGGGCACGGTGACGAACTCGGCGAAGCCTCCCTGGGTGTGCTCGCCGAGGATCCGGTACTCCTCGCACAGCGGCTCTTCGCCCTTCCTGCACCATTCGCATTCACCGCACCAGAGGGACGGGTTCACGACGACCCGCTCGCCGCCGCTCCAGCCCTCGACCCCCGCGCCGATCGCGTCCACGGTTCCGGCCACGTCGGACCCGCCGATGTGGGGCATGGTGGTCTCGATGGGCAGCCCGCGCCGGACCCAGAGGTCGAGATGGTTCATCCCGCTGGCGGCCACCCGGATCCGGACCTCGCCCCGGCCGGGCTCCGGTGTCTCCACTTCCCGGACGGACACCACTTCGGGCCCGCCATGCTCGTCGAAGATCGCTGCGCGCATCATCCTCTTCCCGTGGTTCTGTGTACCGTCAGCTTAATGGCCGACGGCTGTGAATTCCAATACCTTTGGCGGCATGCGAGAGGATGATCCGAAGGACATGCTGAACCGGCTGGAGCAGGCGGCGGTGCGAGACGCGGCGGAGCGATCCGCGGCGGAGGCGGAGGCCGTGCCGGACCTGGTGCGGGAGCTGGGCGGCGCGGGGGCGGAGGGTCCCGCTCCCGACATGACCTTTGCCGGCTATGTCGAGACCCACGATCGGGTCCCCGCCTACGAGGGCTCCGACGGTCAGCCGTACACGGTGGACATCGACACGGAGGAGACGGGCGACCCGGCGCGGCCGTGGGCTGCGTTCCTGGTGTTCGTGCGGTGGGCGGCGACGGGTGCGGGAATCATGGGACACGTGACGAGCGAGAACGTCGCCTATGGGAAGGACGAGTACGAGGCGCGGGCGGCGGCGCTCGACCTTACGCTGTACGAACTCAAGTCTGCGCTCGACCGGGCGATCGCGCTGCGGGAAGAGCTGCTGGAGGAATAGATGCTGAGACCGCTTTTTCTGATGCTGAGCGAGAGCTCGCTGGCCCGGGGCTTCGTGACCCATGCTCCCTTCGCGGGGGCCGCGGCGCGCCGGTTCGTGGCGGGCGAGACCATCCCGGAGGCGATGGCGGCGGCGCGGGAGCTGAACGCGCGTGGCCTCACGGTCACCATGGACTACCTGGGCGAGTCCGTGAGCGACCGCAGCGAGGCTCGGGCCGCCGCGGACACCTACATCGAGATCATCGACGCCATCGGCGCGAACGAGATCGATGGGAACGTGTCGCTGAAGCTGACGCAGATGGGGCAGGACATCGACGAGGAGTTCCTCCGGTCGAACGTGAGCCGGGTCGTGGACCGCGCCCGGGCCGATGACATGTTCGTTCGGTTCGACATGGAGTCCAGCGACTACACGCAACGGACGCTGGACTTCTTCGAGCGGATCTGGAACGAAGGAACGCGCAACATTGGCGTGGTGCTCCAGTCCATGCTGCGGCGCACGGAGTCGGATACGGAGTGGGCCAACCAGCTGGGCGCTCGCGTCCGCCTCTGCAAGGGCGCCTACATGGAGCCGGCGAGCGTAGCGTTCCAGGAGAAGTCGGAGGTGGACGCGAGCTACGTCCGCTGCATGAAGCTGCTGCTGAGCGAGGGGAACTACCCCGGCATCGCCACGCACGACGAGGCCATGGTTCAGGCCACCATCGAGCACGCCCGCGCCAACGACATCGCGCCGGAGAAGTTCGAGTTCCAGATGCTGTACGGCATTCGCCGGGACCTGCAGGAGCAGCTGGTGCGGGACGGATGGCGGGTGCGGACGTACGTGGGGTTCGGTCGCGCCTGGTACCCATACTTCATGCGGCGGCTGGCGGAGCGGCCGGCGAACGTGATGTTCCTCGCCAGGCAGGTCCTGCGAGGATAGCGGCCCAACACATGTCCGAGTTCCTCCGCGTCACCGAGATCTTCCACAGCCTCCAGGGCGAGTCCACCTGGATCGGGCTGCCGTGCACCTTCGTGCGCCTCACCGGCTGTCCGCTCCGCTGCGTCTGGTGTGACACGGAGTACTCGTTCCACGGCGGTGAGAAGATGTCGCTGGACGCCATCGCCGCGCGGGTCGACGAGATCGGCGCGCCGCTGGTCGAGATCACGGGGGGCGAGCCGCTCGTGCACCGCAACGCCTTCACGCTGGCCGAGCGGCTCCTGGACGCCGGCTACACGGTGCTGGTGGAGACGTCGGGCGCGATCGACATCGCCCCGCTCGACCCGCGGGCCCACCGGATCATGGATCTGAAGTGCCCGGGCTCGGGCGAGTCCGCGAAGAACCTGTGGTCGAACATGGACCACCTGACCGGGCGGGACGAGCTCAAGTTCGTGATCCGCGATCGCCCGGATTACGAGTGGGCGCGGGACGTAGTCCGGGAGCGGCGTCTGGAGGAGCAGGTCGAGAATGGGAACCTCCGCGCCATCCTGTTCTCGCCGGTCTGGGGCGATCTGGAGTTCTCCGACCTTGCCGGGTGGATCCTCGAGGACGGGCTGCAGGTTCGCTATCAGCTCCAGCTCCACAAGCTCGTCTGGGGACCGGACGTGGCCGGGGTGTAGCTCCGCGGCGGCCGGTCGGGTTGGCGCCCCCGGGCTCAGCGCGTCAGGAAGGGCAGCGGGCCGCATTCTGCCGCGCTCGCCACCGGTCCCATGTACAGCGACGCCATGTCGTACTGCCCGCCGGCGATCCTCTCCACGCGGTCGAGGAGCGTGGTGAGCATCTCGACCATGAATTCGTTGGGCGCAGGGTCCCGGCTCCGGCCTTCCATGCGGGCGGCCAGCCAGTCGCGGGCGTCGGCGCCGCCCAGCGCCACCGCGGCGTCCAGTGCCAGACCGCGCGCCCGCGCCTCGGTCACCAGCCCCACGAGGGTTCTCCGGGCGGAGGTCACGCCGTTCTGGTAGGCCACCACGCGACAGGCGCCATCCACCATGGCCAGGACCTCGTTGCGCGCCTCCTCGAGCCGGTCCAGGCGGGCCATGGCCAGGCTCAGGCGCGCCGGTCGGGGCTTGTCCAGGAGGTCGGAGCCCGGCTCTGATTCGGCAGAGTCCGCCAGCACGACCTCCAGCTCCGGCTCCGGGTCGGGAGCCCACTCCGCGTTCGGGTCGTCCAGCTGCGCTTCCACGAGCCGACGAGCCAGGTCCTGCGCGGTGGGAGCTCGCGAGCGGCCGTAGCTGCCAGCGAACCACCGACGGGTCTCGGGATAGACCGGAGCGACCTCGTCGAGCAGCGCCACGAGCGCCTGCCCCGCGCCACCGGTGATGTCCGGCGGACGCACGGTGCCATAGCCGGTCAGGACATCGTCCTGCACGGAAGACAGGTACCCGTTGATCCGGCCCTCCCGGGCCAGCGCCACCGCCACGAACCAGTCCATGCTCCGGGCGAAGACCTCCGCCGGCCGCGTGGCATGGGCGTCGTAGGTGGCCTCGTTCCCGTCGGCCAGCGATGCGGCCGTGAGTCCTCTCAGCACGCGCGACAGCTGGTCATCGGAGAGGCGCACCGCCCGATCCGTTCCGTAGTCGCCCCGGACGCGGTAGCGGCGGAGCGCCGTCTGCCAGTCGATGTCATGGGCCACCTCGTGGGCGATGGTGCCGGCACCGGTGCGCGCGGGAATGTAGATCGTGCGCGTCTTGGGGTCGTGCACGGCCAGCGTGCCGGGGCTCCCCGCACGGGGCTCGAATCGCACCCTCAGCCCCCGCACATCCAGCGAGGGCAGCACGCGCCGGAGGTCCGAGAGCGAGGTCTCGAGCATCCGCCGATAGTACGGCCGCCATGGCGCCGGAACCGACTCCGGGAACGTGATGGAGCCGAGGCCGAAGCGGTCCTCCAGGTCGCGGCTGGTGGGCCCGCCGAACCCGGGGAACCACGGCCTCTCCTGGGCGTACGCTCGCATGCCCACCGCCGCGGCGAGCTGGGCCAGTCGGGCCGGCTGGTCCAGCGCGTCGCGCTGGGCCAGCAGCGTGTACTCCGCCGCCAGCCGCTCCTCGTTCACCGCGTTCTCGAAGAAGCGAGCTGCTCCCGGCCCCGGGTCGCGCACGAGCCGCCCGTACGTCTGGACCGCCAGCGCCACGGGTGTCTGGGGAGGCGCATCGTACTCTGCGGACGCGCGGGCCAGCTCCAGTGCGGCCGCCGCGCTCAGGACCGGCCGGTCCAGCGGCTCCCGCCGCAGGATCATGGGACCCCGCCTTGGCCGGTGGCGGATGTCGCGGATACTCTCCAGGAGCCGGGGTGCACGGGCGATGGCATCACGCTCCACGGAGGCCGCGGCCGAGAGAATGGCCGGCCGCTCCACCTGGAAGCTCCGCTCGACGCGCCACACCGTGAGGAGCGAGAGCGGGTCGGTCTCGGACCCGGCGGCGCGCAGCAGGCGGCTGGCGTCCTGCTGGCTCTGGGCCCGGTCACGGATCAGCGCGGCCACCCGGAGCGCCCGGTCCTTGAGCGTGGACGAGACGGTCCCCTCCGCGGCCGCCATGGTATACGCGAGCCGCACGGCCAGCATGCCCCCGTCCGGATCGGCCGACCCGCGGATGGCCCGCTCGATCAGGGCAAGGTGGCGACGGGCCACCTCGGAGTCCCGCTCATCCAGAGCTGCCGGATCGATATGGTAGCTCTCTCCCTTGAGGGTGTGGTCCAGGAGCGCCCAAGCCAGCCGTTCGCGGGAATCGTGCTCCATGCGCGGGTCCTGGAGCGCGTGCTCGATCAGCCGGAACGGACTGCCGAGGCCGAGCCGCAGTCGCTCGATGTAGCCGGCCGCGATCGCCTCCTGGGTGCTGGGCGTGATCGCGCTCTGGACGGCCAGGCGCTCCGCATGGGCGCGGCCCCGCTCGAGCTCGCGCTCCACGTCGGAGGCGATCCCGGAATCGTCGATCGGGCCGCAGGCCGCCACCGCCGCGGCCACGGCGACCAGCCACCCACAAAGTTGTATTCCCCGGCCCCTCATCGGGCTCCCGCCGTTCATAGGATCGTCCTAATCCACTTCTTCCACCGCCCGCCGCAGCCTCGGCCAGATCCAGCGCGCGTATCGGAGGAAGTTCGCCCTGTGCTCCGGCCGTGTGGCCAGAAAGGACCACGCCGCCCGCCCCGCCTTCTCCGCGTTGCACGCCCGGCAGCAGGCCACGAGGTTGCCGGTGGAATGGTCCCCGCCCTTCACTCTCGGCTGTACGTGGTCCACCGTGAGCTCCGCGATCTCGAACTGCTCCCCGCAGTAGACGCAACGGTTATCGTGCATCTCGAGGATCCGCCGTTTGCGCTTCGGGTTCGCCATCGCCGCTCCGTACGTACGTTCCTACTCTGATACCTCGTACACCGCGTTTTGCTCCGTTGCCGGCGCGACTCGACCGCGCCACGTTGAGGATCATGCCCGACCGCGACCCGCGCCTCAGCGCGCTCCGAACCGCTCTCGAGAAGAGGACCCCGCTCCGGGGGGAGCCGGACCCATCGCTCTCCCAGGCAGCCGTCCTCCTCATGCTCCGGCCCACGGACCCGCTGGAGCTGCTGCTGATCCAACGCGCGGAACAGGAGGGCGACCCATGGTCGGGGCACATGGCCCTGCCCGGCGGCCGCCGGGAGACCCAGGACGGAGACCTGCTCTCCACCGCCCTGCGCGAGACGGAGGAGGAGGTGGGGATCATCGTCCCCGACACCCTGATCCTGGGGGCGCTCGACGAGCTCCGGCCCACATCGCGCCACCGGTTCCGGCTGACCATCGCGCCCTACGTGGCGGCCGTTCCGGTGGAGACCGCGCCGGTCCCGTCTCCGGCGGAGGTGGAGACGGCGGTGTGGATGCCGCTTCCGCACCTGGCGAACGACGAGGCGGTGGATGAGGTCCTGATCGAGCTCGAAGGGGAGTCGTTCTCGCTGCCCGCGCTGAACTACCAGGAGTACGTGATCTGGGGGCTCACGCACCGGATCCTGACCGACTTCATGGCTGTGGCGCGGGAGGCCGGGCTGGTCTGAGCTCGAGCCCGCCGCCTACGCGTTGAGGCGCCAGGCGAAGCCCGGCTGACGCCCCTCGCTGAATCCCTCCAGCTCCGCCAGCTCCGGCGCGGGCAGCCACGCGTCCCGCTCCGCCCGCACCTTCTCGGCCGCCGACTCCACCTCCTCGGTCACCTCCGTCTCCACGGCCGCGAGACGACCCCGGTCCGTGCCCCTCGAGACCAGATACTCCTCGTACATCCCGATGGGATCCCGGGCGCCCCACTCCCGGAAGAGCTCCGCCGGGAACGTGCGGCGGGCCTCCGACTCGTCGTGCGTTGCGTGCCCCCCCATGCGGAACGTATCCACCACCATCAGCGTAGGCCCGCCGCCCTCCCGCGCCCGCTTCGCCGCCAGGCGAGTCGCCGCCCACACGTCCAGCACGTTGTTCCCGTCCGCGAAGGTTCCGGCGACCCCGTACATGGCCGGCCACTCACGGAACGAGCCACCCTGGTGCTGGTCCAGACGCGTGCCGAGCGCCACCTGGTTGTTCTGGACGATGAAGATGGCCGGCACCTTCTTGACCGCGGCGAGGTTGATGCCCTCGTGGAACGCCGAAGTCTTCGTGGAGCCGTCCCCCACCCAGGTGAGCGCCACCCGATCGTGACCGCGCTGCATGAACGCCATGGCCACACCGGCAATGACCGGGACCATGTCGCCCACGTGCGAGATCGGCTGGATGACGCCGCGGTCCGGATCGCCGAAGTGGCCGTCCCTGCCCAGCGTGTTGCTGCGCGTGGTGGCGAACACGCCGTGGAACGCCTCCTCCACGGGCATCCCCATCTCCATGAGCGCGCCCGCGTTCCGGATCATGGGGGCGACCACGTCGCGGCCGGGCTCCAGTGCGTGTACCGATCCGACCGTGACCGCCTCCTCTCCGGTCCCCAGCCACGCCTTGGACAGCGCCCCCTGCCGCACCCACCGCTTCAGCGTGATGTCGTGGAGGCGCGTCCGGACCAGGCCGGCGTACAGCCGGAGGAGGAAGTCCTCGTCCAGCCCCCGCACCAGCTCCCACCGCTCTTCCTGGTCGCGCAGGCGCTGCGCGTATTCCGCCACGAGCTCGGGGTCCGGAGCCCAGTCCACGTACTCCGGCGGATCGAATGGGGGGTAACGTTTCATGTGGGAAAGCTAGCCGTGCGCGCCGCGATCAGCGAACGCATTCGTCTCCGGGGCCTGCTCCCTCATGTCGATGACGAACGTGGCGCTCAGGTCGTACGGGTGGGTGAGTAGATCCGCCACGAAACGGTAGGAGCCTGCCGGGGCCTGGCACATGTCGGCGCCCCCAACCGAAAGCGCCCAGCGCACCACGATGGGTTCACCGGGCTCGAGATCCCGATAGGAAAACGCGCTGGTACAGCTGTACTGAGTGGCGGGGAACGGAACCAGCCGGTCGTCGTGATAGACTGCGGCGAAGGAGAGCACCCCATGCTGCTGCCGAGCACCACCGTGTCGTCTCCCAGATTCTCATACTTAAGCACGGCCACCACCTCTCCCGGCGGCCGCGCGGCTCAATGAGCGCGTAAAGGTGTTGATCGCCCCCCCCCCGTCTGCCGCATGGTCCTGAGATCCGCCTGTCACTCGAATCTTGCCTGCGACTTCACCGTTGGAAAGGATCGCCTTTGCCGCACTTGCCTCCGCCCCACGGGGCCGCGGTCGCGTGCGCCCTCACTGCGTGGGGTCCGCGGAGCTCTGCGCCGCCCGCCCGATCCGGGCCGCCATCACGTTGAGCTGTGACCGCGACGGCACCGGCGCGTCCTCCTTGGGCAGCTGCAGGTCGAACACCTCCCCCTCCCGCACGGGGATGAGGTGGAGGTGGAAGTGGAGCACGTCCTGCCCGCCGGCCCTGCCGTTCGCACTGAACAGGTTGATCGCCGCCGCCCCCGTAGCGCGCCGGATCCCCGGCGCCAGCTCCTGCGCCACGGCGAGGCAGTGGGCGGCCAGGTCCTGCGGGGTGTCGAAGAGGTCGGCATGGTGCTCGCGCGAGACGACCAGCACGTGTCCCGGACTGGCGGGCTGGATATCCATGAACGCCACGGCCCGATCGTCCTCGTGGACGATGCTCACGGTCTCTTCTCCGGCGATGATCCTGCAGAACACGCAGTGCTCGTTCATGGCGACCCGGCTCCCTGCTTCCTAGATTGGCGACAATGACTGACCGTAGCCACGCTCCACAAGAAGAAACGCGACCCTCGGATCGGGCGCAAGAACCGGACGACGGGTTCCGCGCGGATCTGCCGCTCGCGATCCTGGTATCCGTGCGCCAGCACGATCGACCCGCCGAAGTCCTCGAGGACGAGGACCTCACCGCCAGCCTGCCACGCCGCCTGGGCCTGACCGGGGTGGTGGAGAGCCAGATCCATCGGTATCGGGTCGCGCGGAAACGACGCGAGCGGGTTCCGTTCGACGATGTCGCCAACCTGCTCCGCCTGGTGCTCCGGCGGCCCGACTCCGAGGCGATCCTGCGAGAGGCCGGGCACGACCTGGCACGTCATCACGGCCGCAAGATCTTCTATCGCCTCGCGGCCGTGGCCCAGCTGCTCCCCGACGCCCTCTCCTCCCGCATCGCCAAGCGGAGCGTGCGGCGGCTCATGCGCAGGATCGGCGGGGGCGTGCCGCTCCGCGTCACACGCTCACCGTTCCAGGTCGAGCTGAGGAGCCCCGTGACCGCCCGCGCCGACCGGTGGGGAGTGGCCTGCGTCCTGTACGGCGCCGCCATTGAGGAGGCCGTCCAGCACGCCATCGGGCGACGGCCCCACGTCCAGCACACCAGCTGCGAGGCCAAGGGGGACGAGCGCTGCGTCTGGACCGTGGACTGAGCGCTGCCCCGGCCTAGTCCTCGTCCCCTTCCTCGATCCCCGCCGCCTTCAGCAGCTTCATCCGGATCTGTCGGTTGAACGTGTCCCACTTCAGCCGCATGTGATCCGGGTCCTGCGTTCCCTCCAGGAACCCGACCGGGATCTCGAAGCCGCCCGCGCGGTCGCGGCCCCCGCCGTAGTACCGGCCGCGGAAATCGCTCCCGAGCGAGCTCTTGAGGAACTGGTCGATATCCATGGTGACCTTGCTCGTCCGCACACTGCCCACCACCAGCTCCCGCTCCCCCTCGCCCTGCACGATGCCGTAGACGATGGCCGTGTGGACGTTCTCCTCGGTGATGAGGAAGTCGGCCGCCTGCGGGACCGCGTCGCGGTCCGCGTGCCGCAGATAGCCCACCCCGGCGAGACTGAAGCCGCCCTTCACGAGCCGGTCCGAGAGCGCCGTCTCGATTACGTCCATGGTCCCGTGCGAACGCTGCACCCGCATGATCCGCTCGAGCAGCTCCGGGTCGAGTAGCCGACTGAGGTAGCTGGCCGCCAGCAGCTCGTCCGCGCCCGCCCGCACCAGCCCGTTCGTCTCCGTACGGAGCCCGTGCACCAGCGCGGTCGCCAGATTCACATGCGCCTGGTTGTCCGGGTCCAGCTCGAGCGTGTGCCCGCTCCGGAGGTAGTCCGTGAGGATCGTCGCGGCGGCCCCCACCGGACGGACATCGGTGAACTGCGGCTCCAGCACACCCTGCGGCGCGTGGTGATCGATCACCGCCAACGCCGGAACGCCGTGCTCGCTCAGCCGGTCCGTGAGTCGGGTCGTCGTGCCCTGGTTGTCAATGAAGATGGCCCCATCGTACCGGTCCAGCGGGAGCGCCTCGGTGAATCGGATCAGGTTGATGGACAGGATATGGACCAGCGCCAGGTTCTCCTGGTGGCTGATCCGACCCTCGTAGACGATGTCCACCTCGATGCCATGCTCCGCCGCCAGCGTCCGGTACGCCATCGCCGACGAGATGGCGTCCGGGTCCGGGAAGTCCTGCACCGCCACGATGTGCACCTCGCCCCTGTGGCTCTCCAGGAACGCGGCGAACGCCCCCGCCCGCCGATCGTCTCCGAAGTGCGGCGCGAGGTCGAGCATGCTGCGTGTCGGTGTGTCCGTGGCTGATATCATGGTCCCTGCTACCCGGTTCGGTGGGATGGGTTGCGAAGGCCGTGCCATGGCACCGCTCGGAAGTACGCCTGAGGCGTGCTGTTCGGCCGGTCGGGCTTCGCTGTCCCTGGTGGGGGGCGGGTATGACGGGGTTGAACATCCCGCGCGGGGTAACGACCTCGCGGTCGGGGGCCCGGAGGGGCGGTCAGGGGGCCGCGGCCGCGTGACGTGGTCGCTTCCATGGGACGGGGGTCGGAGGTCCGGCGCGACCGCTCGATGCTCAGGAAGCGCCCCCGCGCAACGCTTCAGTGAGGCCGAGGCTCTGAGGCCGCCAGCCACGGCTCGTATATGACGGGAACCCCCGACAGCTCGGAGGTTCACGACGCCGAGGCTCGAAGGCCCACGCGTTGCTCACGGCCCTCGACGCGTGGGGGATAAGGCACGCCAATCGACGCGAGGCCCCCATCCGTCGCTCTCCGCCTCCGACGCGTGTGGGGTTGACGCTGCGCTTCGGCGGAAACGACATCGAGCCGTCCGACGGCGGGCGCATCCCGCTGCTTCAATGAGGTCGGAGCCCGAAGGCCCCGGAGACGCCGAGGAAATCATCCGGAAGCGGAAGCTTCACCCGCTACAATGACGCCGGGGCCCGGGGCCCGGAGGACGCCGCCCTCCGGCAACCTCCGGGGCGCTGTACGCGGGGGAACGCGGGCGGGCGGGCCGCGGGGGCTGATCGGAGGTCCGTCCGCGGCGGATGATCCGCGGCTGTCCGTGGACGCGGTTCCGGGGCTGTCCGCGGCGGGGGGAGGGTGTCTGTCCGCGGAGGACGCAGATCCGCCTGTCGGCAGGGGCACGACCCGGCCCGTGGCCGACCGGCCGTCCCACCCCGCCATGGCCGTGCCCCGGCTGACCGGCCACTCTCCGTGCGGTAACCGGGCGGAACAACCTGCCTGGCCCCGGAGACGGGAAAGCCGATCGGGAGCAGGGAGGCCATGGAACATCATTTGGAACAACGGATCTTTGCGCTGGCGCAGCGACAGCTTGGTGTGGTGTCGCGACAGCAACTCCTGGCCCTTGGTCTCCGACCTGGGGTGGTTCGGCGGCGCGTCGCTTCGGGAGCGTATCGTCGGCTCCACCGCGGGGTCTACCTCCTGGGTCCCATCGAACACACGTATTCCCGGGAAATGGCGGCGGTCCTCGCCTGTGGTCCTGATGCCGTGGCGAGCCACCGCAATGGCGCGTGGTTGTGGGACCTGGTCCCTTCACCGGCGACAGGGAGCGCGGTGGACATCTCCGTCGACGGACGCCACAATACCGACCGCCCCGGCATCCGGGTGCGACGGAGGCGGCACCTCCATCCCTCGGAACGCACTGTCCACCACGGTGTTCCCGTCACCGCCCCCGGCCGGACGCTCCTGGACCTGGCAACGGTCGCCGGTCCGGATGAGCTCGAGCGTGCGGTTGCCCGGGCCGAGCGCGAGCGACTCGTCGGGGCACGCGAGCTTTCGCGGATGATCACGCGGTACCCGCGCAGAGCGGGCGTCCCTGCTCTTCGCGCCATCGTCGAACGGGCCGGCGGCCCGGCGTTGACACGGTCCGAAGCCGAGGCCCGTTTCCTCGCGCTCGTCCGGCGCGCCAGACTGGCCGCGCCGGAAGCCAATGTCCGGATCGCCGGCCGCGAGATCGACTTCTTCTGGCGCGCTGAGCGGGTGGCGGTGGAGGTGGACGGGTACCGGTATCACGGCACACGGGTTCGTTTCGAAGGCGACCATCGGCGCGGCGCACACCTCGCGGCTCACGGGATCCACGTCATCCCCGTCACCTGGCGTCAGATCGTCGAAGACGAGGTGGGAACCGCCGCCGACCTGGCCCGCGCCCTCGCGCACGCGCAGGTCGCCCGGGGGCACGGGGCCTGAGAGGGCACCGTCAGGCGGTGGGGTCTTGCGGGTCGTAGGCCGCCCTGCCCGATGGCCCGCCTCCTACTCGCCGGCCGGGTGTTGAGTCCATACCCCGCCTGGGGCTCCACTCGCCGAGGGGCGCGAAGCCGACGCCCGGACTCGCCGAGGGGCGCGAAGCCAGACGCCCGGACTCGCCGAGGGGCGCGAAGCCCGACGCCCGGACTCGCCGCTCCGGGTGACGCCCCCGACCCGCGGAACGTAAGGGCTCCAGGCGACGCAACCCCCCACGGTCCCGGCCTCTCCCCCGTCGGGTGGGGTGTAAACGGCTCCAGGCGACGCAAACTCCTCAGAGGCCCGGGCTCTCCCCCGACCCGTGGGGCGTACGGGCTTCAGGGCGACGCATACTCCCCGCGGGCCCGCCGGCCCGCCGACGCGTGAGCATCTCGGGCCCGGGGAGGTGCCGCGCCGCGACCCAACAGCGAGCGTCAGCGAGCGTTCCCGCCGTGCCCGACGTCCGGCCGCTCCTCGTCGGCCGGCTGCTCGACCGGTGTGCCCATGATCTCGCGCAGCTCCTCGCGGGTGACGACCTCGTTTTCGAGGAGGGCCTCGGCGACGCGCTCGATGAGGTCGCGATCGGCGGTGAGGATCTGGCGGGTGCGCTCCCGCGACTCGCTCACCATCCGGCGAACCTCTTCATCGATGGTGCGGGCGGTGTCTTCGCTGTAGCTCCGCTGCTGGGGCCAGCCCCCCTCGCCGTTGCCGAGGAAGGTCTGCCGCTGCTTCTCGTAACCCACGGCGCCCAGCGCATCGGACATGCCGTACTGCCGCACCATGTTGCGAGCCAGCTCACCCACTCGCTCCAGGTCATTGCTGGCGCCCGTGGAGATCTCTTCGAAGACGATCTCTTCGGCCACGCGGCCGCCGAGCAGAACGGCCATACGGTCCAGCAGCTCCTGCCGCTGGAGCAGGTAGCGCTCGTCCTCCGGGAGCTGCTGTGTGTAGCCCAGCGCGCCCACGCCACGGGGGATGATGCTGATCTTGTGAACGGGATCGGCGTGGTCCACACGCTCGGCGACGATGGCGTGGCCGGCCTCGTGGTACGCCACGATCCGGCGCTCCTTCTCGTTCACCAGCCGGTTCTTCTTCTCGAGGCCGGCGACCACGCGGTCGATGGCGGCGTCCAGGTCCACCATGGCCACTTCGGTCTTGTCCTTCCGCGCGGCCAGCAGCGCTCCCTCGTTGAGCAGGTTGGCCAGGTCGGCGCCCACGAAGCCGGGTGTGCGGCGGGCGAGGACGTCGAGGTCCACGTCCCGGGCGAGCTTGATGTTCTTGGCGTGGACCCGGAGGATCGCTTCCCGACCCTTCCGGTCCGGGCGGTCCACGACCACCTGGCGGTCGAAGCGGCCGGGGCGAAGCAGCGCCGGGTCGAGGATCTCGGGGCGGTTGGTGGCGGCCATGATGATGACGCCCGTCTGCGGATCGAAGCCGTCCATCTCCACCAGCAGCTGATTGAGCGTCTGCTCCCGCTCGTCGTTGCCGCCCATGGGGCCGCCAGCCCCGCGCGCCTTGCCGAGCGCATCCAGCTCATCGATGAAGACGATGCAGGGGGCGTTGGCCTTCGCCTGCTCGAACAGGTCCCGCACCCGCGACGCGCCCACGCCCACGAACATCTCCACGAACTCCGAGCCGTTCATGGAGAAGAAGGTCACGCCCGCCTCGCCCGCCACGGCCCGGGCCAGCAGCGTCTTGCCGGTGCCGGGCGCCCCCGCCAGCATGACACCCTTGGGGATCCGGGCGCCCACGCGGTGGAACTTCTCCGGCTCCTGGAGGAACTCCACGATCTCCACCAGCTCCTGCTTCGCCTCGTCGGCGCCGGCGACATCGTCGAAATCGACGCCGGTCCCTTCCTCCCCCACGATCTTCGCGCGGTTCTTCCCAACCTTCATCACGCCCGACGCGGGGTTCATCCGGCGCAGCATCCAGACCCAGAAGAGGACCATGAGCCCCAGCGGCAGGAGCCAGAACAGGGCCTGGCCGAGCCAGCTCTCCCGGGCCGCCTCGATGACCACGTCGTGCTCTTCGAGCAGCGGAACGAGATCCTCGTCGCCCTCCACCCGCACCGTGGACCACGCGTCCGGCACATCCTCACGCCCCTCGGCCCAGCTGCTGTCCGGAGTCGCGGTGATGGACTGGCCGCGGAACTGGACCCGCTCGACCTGGCCCGCCTCCGCCCGCTTCTTCAGCTCCGTGTACGAGATCTGCTCGGTCTCGGGGCCGCCGAGCAGGACGTTCAGGCCGATCAGGAGCAGGAACGCCAACAGGAAGTAGAAAATGGAGAAGCGGGTGCGACGGCTGTTCATGCCGCGCCGCCGGTCGGATTTGCCACCGCGACGGTCCGGCCCGCCCGGGCGTCCCCGGTCCTTGTCCCGGCGGTCGTTCGGCCCGTTTCTCCGGTCCCTTCTGGAAGGTGTCATGGCGGGCGGCCGGAGGGGCAAGGAACGTACCGTGCCCGGCCCCGTCTGGACCGGCCGCCGCCCGCGCGGTCGTTGCTCGCAGGCGGAGCCGTTCCTACCTTGCCGTTCGTCCAACCCGGGCGCGCGCGACCCGCGCCCGCACCGATCCGGGACCACCGGCAGGGGCCGTGCGCGCCATCCGATTCCACTACCGACCGCTCCGCTACATGCTGACCCGCGCGGCCTCCCGCAGGCTGCCGGGGACAGGGGCGGGACCGTTCGGCTTCGTCCGGCTGGACGATGTCGAGCCGCCATCGCTCCCCGGCCCGGACTGGATACGGCTGGAGAGCCGCCTGAGCGGGATCTGTGGCAGCGACCTGGGTGTGATCACGGCCCACGACTCGTTCGCGCTGGAGCCCTACAGCGCCTACCCGTTCACCTTCGGCCATGAGATCGTGGCCACAGTGATCGGCGCTGGACCCGCGGTCACCCGCTGGTCGGAGGGCGATCGGGTGATCGTGAACCCCATGTTGAGCTGCCTCCAGAAGGGGCTCGAGCCGTGCCCGGCCTGCACGCGCGGCGACTACGGCGTGTGCCGCCGCGCCACGGACGGCCTCGGCCACATCACCGGCTTCAGCCCCCTGACCGGCGGCGGCTGGGGAGATCACCTGGTGGCGCACGAGTCGCAGCTCTGGCCGCAGGGAGACCTGTCGGACGAAGTGGCGCTCCTCACCGACCCGTTCGCCTCCGCCGCCAAGGGCGTGTACCTGGAGCCGCCGGAGTCGGACGACGTGGTGCTGGTGTTGGGCGCCGGCACCATCGGCCTCCTCACCGTCCGGGCGCTCCGGCTCACCGGGTGGGAGGGCACCATTGCGGTCTCGGCTCGCTACGGGTTCCAGGCGCGGAAAGCCCGGGAGGCCGGCGCCGACGAGGTGCTGGAGTCGAGTCGGGCGCTGTACGACTGGGCGTCGTCGCTCCCGGGTGCGACCGCTTTCAAGCCCACTCTCGCGCCCAGACTGGTGGAGGGCGGGCCATCGCTGGTCTTCGATACCGTGGGCTCGGAGCGGACGCTGTCGGACGCGCTGGCGCTCACACGGGAGGCGGGCCGGATCGTGGTCCCCGGCGCGGCCGCCACGGCGAAGCTGGATCTCACGCGCTTCTGGCACCGGCAGCTCCGGGCGACGGGAGTGATGGTCTATGGCCCGGTCGAGCAGGATGGCCGCACACGCGACATATTCGATACCACGCTCGAGCTTATGAGGTCGACGGACCTGGCCACGCTCGGGATGGTCACGCACACGTTCGAGCTGGAGGAGTATCGTGACGCCCTCAGGGTCGCCCTCGGGAAGGACGCCCACGACGCCATCAAGGTCGCGTTCCGTGTCCGCTGAGTCGCTCCGCGAGTATACTCGCGATCCGTTCCAGGGCTTCTTCCAGGGTCGGGCCACCGACCCGCTGGTGGAGCCGGGGTCGCTGCTCGACACGGACGGCGTGCGCCAGTGGTTCACGCTCTTCGAGCGCGGCCTCCCCCACTCCCTCTACACCTACCAGCTCCCGCTCGGGCGCGCCCCCGGCCCGGAGTCCGCCGCGTTCGACGACCCGTTCGTCATGTTCTCGTCGTACAGCTACCTGGGCCTCATCGACGACCCGCGGATCGCCGAGCCGGTCAAGGAAGCGGTCGACCGCTACGGCACGTCCACGGGCGGGGTTCGACTCCTCACCGGCACCCTGGAGCTGCACCACGAGCTGGAGCGCGAGCTCGCCGATTTCCTCGGGACCGAGGCCGCGGCCGTCTTCAGCTCCGGCTATGACGCCAACGTCGGCGTCATCACATCGCTCTTCGGCGCCGACGACTGGGCGATCCTCGACCAGTACGCGCACCGCAGCATCCAGGACGGCTGCCGCATGGCCGGGTGCGGGATCCGGCCGTTCCGGCACAATGACATGGAGGACCTGGAACGTCGGCTCCGACAGGCGCGGAACCGGGGCGTGAAGCGGGTCCTGGTGGCGGTGGACGGCGTCTTCAGCATGGACGGCGACCAGGCCCCGCTCAAGGACATCATCGCTCTGAAGGAGGAGTACGGCGCCTTTCTCCTCGTGGACGAGGCCCACGCGCTGGGAGCCATCGGCGAGACCGGTCGGGGGACCTGCGAGGCACAGGACGTCGACCCGTCCAGCATTGACATCCTGACCGGCTCGCTGTCGAAGGGGATCCCCTCCTCCGGCGGGTTCGTGGCCGGGTCCATGCCCCTCAAGATCTACGTCCAGCACGGCTCCGCGCCCTACATGTTCAGCGCCGCGCTGACACCAGCGAACGCGGCCGCCGCACTGGCGGGGATACGGACGCTGCGGTCGGAGCCGCTCCTGATGGAACGGCTCCGGGTGAACACCGAGCGGCTCCAGAGGGGGGTGGCGGAGCGCGGCCTCGGCACCGGCGCCAGCACCTCGCCCGTGGTCCCACTCATCCTGGGCGACGAGTGGCGCGCCTATACCTGGGCCCGTGGCATGCTCGAAGACGGCGTGTTCGTATCGGCCGTGGTCTTCCCCGCCGTCACCCGTGGAATGGCGCGGCTCCGGCTCTGCGCCACGTCCGCTCACGAGGAGCGCCACTTCGAGCGTCTCTTCGAGGCGATCGACAACCGGCTGGCGGAGGAGTAGGAGTAGGAGTAGGAGTCCTACTCCTGCCTCCTGCCTCCTGCCTCCTGCCTCCTGCCTCCTGCCTCCTACCTTCCCAGCACGGCCAGCAGCGCCCGCGCCTTCGCCAGCGTCTCCTCGTACTCCCGCCCCGGGTCCGAGTCCGCCACGATGCCGGCGCCCGCCTGCACGTGGGCCCGGCCGTGGGCCGCCACCAGCGTGCGAATCGCGATGGCGGCATCCATGCTCTTTGCGCCGTACGCGAAGTAGCCCACTGCGCCCGCGTACGGGCCGCGCCGCTCGGGCTCCAGCTCGTCGATGATCTCCATGGCCCGCACCTTCGGCGCGCCCGACACGGTACCCGCCGGGAACGAGGCGCGGAACGCGTCGAAGGCGTCCAGCCCTTCGCGCAGCCGACCCGTGACCTGGCTCACCATGTGGAGGACGTGGCTGTAGCGCTCGATCCCCATGAGCTCGGGCACGGCCACGGTGCCGTAGCGCGCCACGCGCCCTACGTCGTTGCGGCCCAGGTCCACGAGCATCAGGTGCTCCGCCCGCTCCTTCGGGTCCGCCAGGAGCTCCTCCTCGAGCCGCCGGTCCTCCGCCTCCGTCGCGCCCCGGGGTCGGGTGCCCGCGATCGGCCGGACCGTCACCTCATCGTCCTCCACCCGCACCAGCACCTCCGGCGACGCGCCCACCACCGAGACCCCGTCGAGCTCCAGGAAGTACATGTACGGCGACGGGTTCAGCGATCGCAGCGCGCGGTAGACCTCGAACGGCGACCGCCGCAGCTCCACGTCCAGCCGCTGGCTCAGGACCACCTGGAAGGCGTCGCCCGCGCCAATGTACTCCTGCACCCGCCGCACCGCGTCCTCGAACGGCTCGCGGCCGAAGCTGCTGCGGAACGACGCCAGCTCCCGCGACCCCGGGGCGACCGCGTCGCGCGGCTCACGCACCGGCGGCGGCGGGAGCGCGGAGTCGAGCCGGTCCACGAGCGCGTCGATCCGGGCGATCCCCTCGGCGTAGGCGCGGCGCAGTGCGGGGACGTCTCCCGCGGCCCCCGCCACGTCGACAGTGGCGATGACCTGCGCGCGGTCGTACACATTGTCGATGGCCACCACCAGGTCGGTGAAGGCGAGCACCGCCTCGGGCAGCCCCAGGGTGTCGGGCGGCGCGTGGGGCAGCGTCTCGATGTGGCGCACCACGTCGTATCCCAGGTACCCTACGGCGCCACCGAAGAAGCGCGGGATCCCTTCGGCCACGACGGGAGAGCTGGATCGAAGGCGTCGGGCGAGATCCTCCAGGGGGTCGTCGACCGCGACCGGGTCGTCCCATCCGCGCGCGGGCGTCCAGCACTGGACGCGGCCATCGCCGAGGGCGCGCCAGGCTTCCCGGGGGCTGGACCCCAGGAAGGTCCAGCGGGCCCAGCGCTCGCCGCCGGTGACGGACTCGAGCAGGAAGCCGAACGGCGGCTCGAAGAGCTTGCCGTAGGCGGTGACGGCGGTCTCGGTGTCGAACGGGATCTCGCGCGAGATCGCGATGAGGTCACCGCCGTCGGCCAGCGCCGCGAACGTATCGAAGTCGGGTCGGATCATGGAGCCGCGAATGTCACGACAGGGCAGCGAGGTGTCAATCATCGCCGTGGACACCGGCGGGACGTTCACCGACGTGGTCGCGCTCCGCGGCGGTCGGCTGACCGTGCTGAAGGTGCCGTCCACCCCGGACGACCCCGCGCGCGCGGTTCTCGCCGGCGTGCGGCAGATGCTCGGCGACGCGGAGGACGCCGCCGCCCTGTCGTTCACGCTGGTCCACGGCTCCACGGTGGCGACCAATACGCTCCTGGAGGGGACGGGCGCGCGCGTGGCGCTGGTGACCAACCGCGGCTTTGAGGACGTGATCGAGATCGGGCGCCAGAACCGACCACAGCTCTACGCCCTGGTCGGCCACCGGCCACCGCCGCTCGTGGCCCGCGACGACCGCCATGGCGTATCGGGACGGCTTGGGCCGGACGGCCTCGAGGAAGAGCCGCTGGATGACGAGGAGCTGCGCGACCTGCCCGGGCGCCTCGCGGGCGCCGAGTCCATCGCCATCTGCCTGCTCCACAGCTACGCCGATGCCCGGCACGAGGAGCGGATCGCGGAATCGCTGGCCGCGCTCGACCTGCCGCTCTCCGTGTCCTCACGGCTGCTGCCGGAGTACCGGGAGTACGAGCGCACGGCCACGACCGTGGTGAACGCCTACGTGGCGCCGCGCATGGACCGCTACCTGGGCCGGCTGGCGCAGGAGAGCGGTGCGGATCGGGTGCGGATCATGGGCTCCGGCGGCGGCTCGATCCCGGTGGAGCGGGCGCGGCGCGAGGCCGTCCATACCGTGCTGAGCGGGCCGGCCGGCGGCGTGGCCGGCGCCCTCAGCGTAGCCGCCGACGCGGGCATGAACGACATCATCACGTTCGACATGGGGGGGACCTCTACCGACGTCTCCCTGTGCCCGGGCGCGCCCATGCACACCCGGGAGCTGAGCATTGCCGGCGTGCCTGTGGCGATCCCCGTCATCGACATCCACACCGTCGGCGCCGGCGGCGGGTCCATCGCCGGTGTGGACGCCGGCGGCGCGCTGCGGGTCGGGCCCCGCAGCGCCGGCGCGGACCCCGGTCCCATCTGCTACGGCCGCGGCGGCCGCCGTGTCACCGTGACGGACGCCCACGTCTGGCTCGGACGCCTTCCCCCCGACGCGTTCCTCGGCGGCGACCTCGCGCTGGAGCGGTCGGAGATCGAGGCGCCCCTCGCCGCGCTCGCCAGCGCCCTCGGCGGCTCGCTCGAGGACGCGGCGGAAGGGATCCTCGAGGTCGCGAACACGGCAATGGAGGGCGCGCTCCGCGTCATCAGCGTGGAGCGCGGGTACGACCCCGCCGACTTCGCCCTCGTCCCGTTCGGCGGCGCCGCGGGGCTCCACGCCATCGAGCTCGCCGAGCGGCTGGGGATCGGTCGCCTCCTGGTGCCGCCCGATCCCGGCGTCCTGTCGGCCTTCGGGATGCTCGTATCGCCCGTGCGGAAGGACCTGTCCCGCACGCTCCTGGCGGACGCGGACGCGGCGGACCGCATCGATGACGCGTTCGGCGAGCTGGAGCGCGAAGCCCGATCCGCGATGGAGGCGGAAGGCGTGCGGCAGGATGAGGTCACAGTCCGGCGCCTGGCGGACGTCCGCTACGTCGGCCAGAGCTTCGAGCTCCGCGTGCCCGCGGAGGACTGGACGAACGCCTTCCACGACGCCCACGACGCGCGCTACGGCTTCAGCCGCCGCGCCGATCGCGTCGAGCTGGTGACTGCCCGGGTGGAGGCCGTGGGCCCCTCCACGCGGACCCCACCCCGCTCCCGGCCGACGCCCGCCGGCGAGGCCGATGGCTCACTTCGACGGGTGCCGGTGTACCACCGCGGGCAGACCGTAGAGGCCGCCCTCGCGCCGCGGTCGTCGCTCGCACCGGGCGACCGGCTCGTGGGACCCGCGGTCGTGCACGAGTACAGCGCGACCTTGTGGCTGCCGGACGGCTGGATCGCGACCGCGCTCGACGCAGGCGGGCTCATGCTCGTGGCGCAGGAGGTGCAGCGAGGGCAGCCCGGCGCGGATCAGAGACGATCCCCGCCAACGATTACTCCAATGGAGGACTCCACATGAAGATTGTTCTTTCGTCCGCGATCATCGCGGCCACGCTCTTCGGC
The DNA here is from genome assembly GCA_963783305.1 of uncultured Gemmatimonadales bacterium. Lineage (GTDB taxonomy): Bacteria > Gemmatimonadota > Gemmatimonadetes > Longimicrobiales > RSA9 > JAWVYT01. Next base: position 631,283 of record CAWAMW010000002.1, read on the forward strand.
ATGGCCGCCCCCGCAGCCGCGCAGGCGCCGGGCATCGACTTCAGGCTCAATCCGCGTATCGGCCTCTATGAGCCTCTCTCCAACCTCGGCGACGCACCCGACGCGGTGTCCACCGCCGCCAGCGAGCTGGGGGGCAGCCTGGCGCTCGGGCTCGGGGTCGAGATCGGCGTCGCCGCGCTCCCCGTGGGGCTCCGCCTCAACCTCGACTACGCCACCGGCTCCGAGGTGAAGTACGATAACGGCTTCGAGACGGAATCCGGGTACGAGACCACCGTCCTGGCGCTCGCGGCCGACCTCATGTTCCGCCCGATCCCGAAGCTCATCATTGCTCAGCCCTACTTCTTCGCCGGCGGCGGGCTCAAGCAGTACGACTTCGAGCCCACGAGCACCGACCCCGTCGGCACGTTCGAGGACACGAGCGACTTCACCGCGCATCTCGGCGGCGGTCTGGACGTGGGCTTCGGTCCTCTCTCCCTGAACGCCGAGGTCGGCGACTACATCAGCTGGTGGGAGAGCCAGAACCCGCTGGACGTGGATGCCGACTCGGAGATCCAGCACGATCTGTTCGTGACCATCGGCTTCGTAATCGGCCTCCTCTGAGCGGATCGGATCGGTGCGGCCGGGAACGCCCCGGCCGCACCTCCCCCGCAGCCGCGCTTGAACCCCACCACACCGGCGCGTTAGCTTTCCGCCCTGTTCCGTAGCACCCGACCCTCTGAAGTCTGGCATCCGGATGACCGATACAGTGACGACGCAGGGCGCGTCGGCCCGCGCTCCCATGGAGAGCGGCTATCACCCGCCCTACCTCGCCGCGGCCATCGCGGCCGCCCTGGTCTGGCTCCTCTACGCCATCACGCTCGCCCCCGCCACCGCGTTCTGGGACACGAGCGAGTACATCGCCACCGCCCACATCATGGGCGTGCCCCACCCGCCCGGGAACCCGACCTTCGTAGTCCTCGCCCGCGCCTGGGAGCTGCTCCTGGCACCGTTCGGTCTCTCCGTGGCCGTGCGCATCAACCTGTTCAGCGCCACCATGGGCGCCCTCGCCCACGGCTGCTGGTTCCTCGTCGCGCACCGGGTCCTCGCCTGGTTCACCACCGACCGCACCCAGCGGATGATCGGCGCTTCCCTCTCGGTCATGGTCAGCGCCACCGCCTTCACCGTCTGGAGCCAGTCGAACGTCAACGAGAAGGTCTATACCGTCTCCCTCTTCACCATCGCGCTGCTCAGCTGGCTCGCGTTCCTGTGGCGGGACAACATCGGGAAAGGGAAGGATGACAACCTCATCCTCCTCATGGTTTTCATCCTGGCGCTGAGCGTCGGCAACCACCTCATGGCGTTCCTGGCCGCCCCGGCCATCCTCGTCTTCATACTCGTGGTGGAGTCGAAGACGCTCATGAACTGGAAACTCTACCTGTTCGCGGCGGCCGTGGCGGTGCTCGGGCTCTCCATCCACCTGTTTCTCCCACTCCGCGCCGCTCTCGACCCGGTCATCAACGAGGCCGACCCCAGCACGCTCACGGCGCTGTGGGAGTCGCTCGCCCGCAAGCAGTACGACAAGCCGGGGATCATGTCCGACCCCACCGATCCATCGCTGCCGCGCACGCTCGGCCTCGTGGTGTCGCAGATCGGCAACTACTTGCAGTACTTCGACTGGCAGTGGGGCCGAACGCTGAACGCCACGCAGTCGCTCTTCGGCGGCATGGGCGCGTCCGGCGCCGGGTTCCCGATCCGGCCGGTCCTCACGCTCGTCTTCGGGTCGCTGGGCGTTTACGGCGCGTACGAGCACTACCACCGCGACCGCACGAGCTGGTGGTACATGGCGATCCTCTTCGCCACCGTCTCCATCGGTCTGGTGGGCTATCTCAACTTCCGCTACGGCTACACGTTCCCCCAGCCGGGCGGCGGGTACGACATGGAGCTCCACGAGGTCCGCGAGCGCGACTATTTCTTCATCGTAAGCTTCAGCATGTGGGGCCTGTGGGCGGGAATGGGGATCTTCACGCTCTGGCAGCGGCTGGCCGCGAACATGGCGTCGTCTCCGACCCCGGCCACTTCGAGTCGAAGCTACGCGCTGGCGTCTCCGATCCTGCTCCTGGCCCTCCTCCCCCTCGCGCTCAACTGGCAGCGCGCGGACCGCTCCAGCGACTACGCGGCGCGCGACTGGGCGTACAACCTGCTCATGAGCACGGAGCCGTACGCCGTCCTCTTCACCAACGGCGACAACGACACCTTCCCGCTCTGGTACCTGCAGGAGGTGGAGGGCATCCGCAGGGACGTGACGGTCATCGTCATGAGCTACCTGAACACGCCCTGGTACGTGAAGCAGATCCAGCAGCTGACGGCACCGTGCGAGCCGGGCCAGGACCCGCTGGAGGATCCCACACGCATCACCTGCCAGCGGCCCTTCCAGCCGGAGATGCGGGCGGAGCTGTACGCCGCGCCCCCGTCCCTGCCCGACCAGGGCGGTGTCCCCGTGGAAGGTGTCGCCCCCGACTCCGGCTGGGGTACGCCCGAGCGCTCCATCCTGGGAATGTCGCAGGCGCGCATCGACTCCATTCCGCAGATCTACGCGGCGAACCCCTACAACTTCCTCATCGAGGAGCCGATGAGCATGGAGGTGGGAGAGCTGGAGTTCACGCTCCCCGGAAACCGGATCCTGCTCCCGGCCGACGTGTTCCTGTTGAACATCGTGCAGAACGCGCTGGGTGATCGACCCATCTACTTCGCCACCACGACGCAGGCGTACGACCGAATCGGACTCGGCGACAAGGTCCTCCGGCAGGGCATCGCGCTCCGCCTCATGGAGCGCCCCATCCAGGTCGACTCCGCCCGCGGCATCTTCCAGCTACCGGAGAGCATCGGCATCCCGGGACGCTATATCGATCTGCCGCGCACCGACACGCTCCTCTGGGACGTCTTCGTTCACCGCGGCGGCATCCCCGACGAGTGGGCATTCTGGCCGGAGCCGTCCACCCGGAACATTCCGCTCTACTACCTCTACGCGCACTACGCGTCGTACGCCGCCCACAGCCTGATGGGCGAGGAAGAGCAGGCGGAGCGGCATCTGGAGCGCGTGGAGGCGTGGAGGGCTCTGGCGGAGCGGTGAGCCGGCCGCTCGTCGGCGCGCTCATGGTCATCGGGGCTGCCTCACTCTGGGGCAGCCTCGGCCTTTTCGGACGACTGGCTTTCGCGGACGGCGTCACCCCTCTCCAGGTCGCTTCCGTGCGGGCGGCCCTGGCCTTCGTGGGCGTGCTCCCCATCGCCGCCCTGCGCTACCGCCAACTCCGGCTCCACCGCGCCCACGTCCCGCTCGTGATCGGCTACGGCGCCATTGGTGTGGGTCTCTTCTACTACATCTACCTCGTGGCGGTGGAGCAGCTCCCGCTCGCCGTGGCCGCCGCCCTCCTCTACACGGCGCCGGCCTTCACCGTGGCCCTCTCCTGGGTGCTGCGCTGGGAGCCGATCCGGCCCGCGCGGCTCCTGCCGCTCGGCCTGGTGCTGGTGGGGGCGTTCCTCGTCACCGGCGCTTTCCGGAAGCTGGGCATGGCGGAGCTGCCCCCACTGGGAATCGCCGCCGGCGTGGCCAGCGGACTGGTGTACGCGCTCTATACCGTCCTCGGCAAGCGGATCCGGGCGCACTACGACGTGGTGACCACGATCTTCTACGCCTACGGGATCGGGGCTCTGGTGCTGGCGCTGGTGGAGCCGCCCTGGACGGTGCTGGGCGGGCACCCGGAGACGGTCCCGGTCCTGCTCCTCATGGGGCTGGGGCCCACGCTCCTGGCGGCGCTCCTGTTCTACGGCGGGATCCGCTTCATCGATGCCAGCACGGCAAGCATGCTGGCTACGATCGAGCCGGTGGTGGCCGCCCTCATCGGCTTCGCCTGGCTGAGCGAAGAAATCTCTGGCTCCACCGTGGCGGGGACGGCGCTGATCCTGGCCGCGGCGGTGCTGCTCCGGCCCCGGCGCTCCCCGACCCCGGTCCCTGCGGTCAGGCGCTGACGGACTCCACCCGGCTCGATCCCGTCCGTTCGTCGAAGCTACAGCGGATGACGTGGTCGAGTCCCTCGCGCACGCCCTCGATGTGGGTGATGAGGATGACCTGCTCGAACCGGCCCGTCAGGCCGTGGAGAAGCTGGATCACGTTGTCGCGGCGCTCCACGTCCAGCGAGCCGAAGACCTCGTCGAGGACGAGGACGTTCAGCGGGTGGCCGGCGCGCTCCGCGATCATCTGGCTGATGGCCAGGCGCAGCACCAGGTTCGCGATGTCCTCCTCGCCGCCACTGATCACCGGCTTCTCCTCCCCCTCGTCCAGCACCAGCACGTTGTAGCCCTCGTCGATCTCCAGCGCCGTGTACCGGCCGGCGGTGATCTCCGAGAGGAACCCGCTGGCGAGCTCGCTCAGCTCCGGACGGACCCGCGCGTTGAGCTCTACGCGCAGGCTGTTGAACGCCGTGTCCAGCTCCGCGTTGTGGCGCCGCTCCGACTCCATCTCCGACAGCAGCCCCTTCTTCTCCAACAGCTCGGACTCCGCCTTTTCCGCCGCCGCCACCGCCTCCGTCGCCGCGTCCAGACGGCCCCGGACCTCGGTGAGGCGCAGCTCCGCCCGCCGCACACCGTCCGCAGCCCGCTCCTGCTCCGACTTCAGCTCCTGGAATCGGGACCGGTCGAATTCCAGCGACTCGAGCTCCTCCCGCACGCTGGAGCCTCGCGCGGTGGCCCCCTCGCGCCGCGCCGCGGCCTCCTGCCGCTCCGCCTCGAGGCGCTCCCGCCGCGCCACCGCTTCCTCGAGACGCGTCGCCTGCCGCTCTACGGAGCGCAGCCGATCCAGCCGCGCTTCGGCCTCCCGGTGCTTCGTCGCGTCGTAGCCGGTCGGGACCTCCGCCAGCTCCTTCTCCTGCGCCCCCATCTTCTCGCGCTTCGCCGCCACCTCACGGTCCAGGTCCTTCCGCTCCTCCACCGCCCGCTCGCTCCGGCTCAGCTTCTCCGCGCGGTTCTCCAGCGCCGCCTTCAACCGGTCCCGGCGGTGCTCCGCCTCTGCGAGCGTCTGCGGCTTGGTCTCGAGCTGGCTCTCCCGCTTCTTGAGCCATTTCCCGTCCTGGACCAGGCTCTCCCACTCGTCCTCCAGCGTCTGGACGACCTGCTCATAGTGGTCGTAGAGGGGCCGATCGCACGTGGGGCACGTGCCCTCCGGGCCCGCCTCCCGTAGCTGGTCCAACTGCTGCTGGAGCTCGGCCGTGCGGTCCTTGTAGGTCTGGAGCCGCGTCCAGACCTCCTGGCGACCCTGCTGCCAGGCGTCCCGCTCGGATTCCACCGCGGACTCCGCCTCCTGAAGCTCCCCCTTCAGGCCCTGGATCTCCGCCCTGAACCGCTCCGCGTACCCGGGCGCCTGGGCCAGCGTCTCCAGCCGCTTCTCCCCGGCGCCCACCTCCGACCGGAGCGACTCCACCGTCTCCGCCAGCACCTGCCGCCGCTCGTCCAGCCGCGCCAGCTCGCTCAGCCGCTCGCACTCCTCCACCAGGGCCGGGAGCGGCGCCAGCTCGTCCTTGAGCACAGTGAGCGTTCCGGCGGCCTTCGTCACCGCCTCCAGCTCTTCCTCTGCCCGCGTCACCGCCCGCGACGCGTCGCGGAACTCCTGCGCCGCCATCTCGCGCTCGTGCTCGAGCTCGCCCGCCCGCTCCTGCGACGCCTGCCCCGCTTCCCAGCGGGGCGTCACTTCCGCCAGTGTCGACCGGGCCGACTCCAGCACCGACCGCGCGGCGTCCAGCGCCTTCTGCTCTTCCGCCCGTCGGCCGCGGGCGCCTTCGAGCTCCGCCCGGAGCGCCACGGGGTCGCTCATCCCGGCACGGAGCCCGTCGATCTCGTGCCGGAGGTCATTTCGGCGCGCCCGCGCCCGCTCCTGGGCGAGCCGAAGCCGCTCGTAGCCGAGCACCTGCGCCAGGAACCGGCCCCGCTCCGTGGGCCCCATCTGCGCCAGGAACTGCAGCTCCTTCTGGCCGGTGAAGTAGGTATTGAAGAACTCGTCCCGGGTCATCCCGAGGCGCTGCTGGAGGTAATCGGACGCGCCGCGGATCGTGGTTGCCACGGCTCGCTCGTCGCCATCCACGTAGACGTCCGCGCCGCTCAGCGTCCGGGCGACCCGGTAGTCGTGGCCGGCCAGGCCGAACTCCAGCTCGACGCGGACGGGGCTCCGGGGCTCCGCCCGGGCGAACCGGATCGTCTCGTTGGTGCCCCGGGCCGCCGGCGCGCCGTAGATCGCCCACGCGATGGCCTCCAGGAGCGTGCTCTTTCCGGCGCCGTTCGGGCCGATGATCCCGGTGACGCCCGACCGCAGCTCGATCTCGGTATCGGCGTGCTGCCGGAAGTTGCGGAGGCGGAGACGGTCGAGCCTCACTCGCCGCCCTCCTCTCCGTCCGCGTCCCCGCCCACCTCGAGGCCGAGCTCCAGCTCCGTGTCCCGCCAGTCCTCCGTGGCGGCCAGGTACGCGGCGCCAAGGGTCAGCAGCCGCTCCCGGTCCACCCCCGGCGTGGACGGCTCCCAGCCCGCCAGGAACAGCTCCACCTCCTCTTCCAGCGTGCGCCGCTGCGGCTCGTCGCTCGCCGCGCGCCGGCGCGTTTCCGGACGCCGCGCGTCCAGCTGGAAATGGAGCGCCTCGGCCTTCAGCGCGCGGATCTGCCCGTGGTCCAGCTCTCGGAAGAGCTCTCGGGGCATATCGGTGATGACCAGCCGCACCACCTTCCCATCCACCCCGCCCGGCAGCTCCGCCACCGCGCTCCGGATCCGCTCGTCGATCTCCTCGGCGGTCAGCCACTCGTCCACCACCGCGCCGCTCTCATCGGCGACCGGCCGACGAGCGCTGAAGCGGGGCAGGTCCACCACCTCCCGCGTCTTCACGTCCCGGAACTCGCCCGTCCGGGTCTCGGTGTCGTAGAGCACCCAACCCTTCCGCGTGTCGGCCTCCGCCCAGATGTTCGTGGCCGTGCGCTCGGTGGCGCCCGCGTACCAGAAGTTGGACGCGATCCGCGTCGCGTTGTGGTAGTGGCCGAGCGCCACGTAGTCCCACGCCTCCTCATCGAGCGCTGAGCGCTCCAGGTGGGCGCCGCCATACTCCACCATCCGGAGCAGCTGCTCGTCCACGCCCGTGCCGGAGACCGTACCATGGAGCATGAGCACGTTCGTGCCGGATTCCGGGTCCGGACGGAGGGCGGGCGGATCATCGCCGACGAGCGCCGCGTGGGGCAGGCAGAAGACGGAGACATCGGGCTCCGTCAGGCGCACGGCGCGCGCCACGTCGTCCACCACGTGGATGTCCGGGATCTCCGCAAGCAGTCTCAGGATGCTGCCCGCATCGATCGAGCGGGGAGAGTCGTGGTTGCCCGCGATCATCACCACCGGCACACCCGGGAGCCCCGCCCGGAGCCGCAGGAAGAGCCGGAACCCGTCCATGATGGCGCTGTTCGACGGCCGCACGGTGTGGAACACGTCCCCGGCCACCAGTACCAGGTCGGGGCGCATCTCGATGACCTGCTCGATGGCGCGGCCGAGCGCCTCCGAGACGTCCCGCTCCCGCTGGTTCACTCCGCCCGGCGCCAGGCGGTGGTAGGCGCGGTACCCCAGGTGCAGGTCCGCGAGGTGCGCGATCAGCACGTCATACCCCGCGTCCCAGAACGCTCACGGTTTCCCCATTGATGCCGGACGCGGCGGGGCTCGACAGGTACAGCGCCACCTCCACGACCTCATCCACGGCCACCCAGTCCGACCGGTCGGCGTCGGGCATGGAGGCACGGTTCTGCGGGGTGTCCAGGAGACCGGGCGCAATGGCGTTCACCCGCACGCCCGTCCCCTTCTCCTCCTTCGCAAGCGCTCGCGTCAGCGCCACCACGGCGGATTTCCCGGCGCTGTACGCCGCCATCCGCGCCACTGCCCGCTCGCCCGCCGGGGACGCGAAGTTGACGATCGCTCCGCGGGACTCCCGCAGCAGCGGCAGCGCGGCCCGGCTCACCAGGAACGCTGTCGTGGCGTTGGCATCCAGCTCGCTCTCCCACTCCTCCGGTGAGGTCTCCGCCACCGGCTTCACCACGTGCAGCCCGCCCGCCACATTCACGAGCACATCCAAGCGGCCCCAACGGTCGCGGGCTGCGGCCACCGCCCTCGCGGCCCCATCGGCCGTGGCCAGATCGGCCGCGACCCCCACCACGTCGCTCCCCAGCGCGCGGGCACGCTCCTCGATCCCCGCGCTTCGTCCGACCACCACGACCCGCGCGTTCTGCGCCGCGAACCTCCGCGCGATGGCGTGACCCACCTGCCCCTCGGACCCCACACCCGTCACCAGCACCACCCGCTCCGACATTGTCGCCTCCTCGGGGTCGCCCGGAATCCCCATTTCCAGTGACCCGGCCGTGGTGAGTATCAACGCCAGCCCCAGGAACACCGGGCCCGGCGGGAACGTCGGGACGAGCCACGCCCCCGCGAGCATGGCCCCGGCCGCCGCACCTGCCAGCGCCGGAACCACCACACCGGCCACACCGGCCGACCGGCCGAGTGCGCCAGCCGACGGGCCCTCCCTGCGTCTTACCCCCAGCCGTGCCAGCACAGCGCCGATCGCGTACGCCGGCTCCGCCAGCAGGAATACCATCGCCAGGGGGCCGCCCCACCGCGTGGTCTGCGCGGCCGGTGAGCGGAGCCAGAAGGTGGCCACGAAGGACGCGACTACGAGGGCGGCCACCGCGAACATCCACGGGCCGATCACCCGCAGGTGCCCCGGCGCCAGCCCCTTCGGTGTCCCCACCCAGAGACCCGCGGCCAGGGAGAGCAGCCCCAGAGCGATCAGCGACCCGACGGAGTCGAGGAGGCCACGGCCGCCGTACAGGAGGAGCGCGCTTGCGGAGAACGTGGACGCACCCAGCACGAGCCCGGCGATGCCCGCCACGAGGAGCTGCGACCCCTGACGCACTTTCCCCACGGTCAGGGCGCCAGGCGGCCGTACCCGCCCCTGAAGTACAGCAGCGGTCCGCTGTCCCGGGCATCACCTGCCACCACCTCGCCCACGTAGATCAGGTGGTCACCGCCTTCGTACCGGTGCCGTACCCGGCAGTCCACCCATGCCAGGGCCGCCTCCAGCACGGGGGCACCCGTCGTCTCGCGGCGGTATGCCACGCCATCGAACTTCTCCTCCGTGGCGTACGTCGCGAACCGGCGGGCCAGCGCTTCCGCGTCTTCTCCGAGCACGTTGATTGCAAAGCTGCCTGACCGTTCAATGGCGCCGCGGGTGTCCGCTGCGCGATCGACGCACACGAGCACGAGGAGCGGGTCCAGCGAGACGGACGTTACGGCGCTGGCCGTCAACCCGTTCACGGGACCCTCGGGATCGAGGCTGGTGACCACGGTCACCCCGCTGGCGAGGTGACCCAGAATGCGGCGGTACTCCGCCGTGTCCATGGACGTGGAAGCCTCCTGCGCCTCTCCGCTCATTGCGTCGGTGATTGGCGGTTCCTTACCTTCCGCGGGTGCATACGGTGACGATGGGAACGACCTGGAAGCGGCGAGCGACAGTGGCCGGCCGCGCTGCGACTCTCCTGATGGTAATCGGTGTCGCAGCATGCGACAACGTGGAGTGGGGGGGTCTCGATGTCGCCGTCGTGCCCCCACCCCCAAAGGCCGGTCCCACCATCGGCGGGATCGAGGCCGGGGACGAGCTGCCCCAGGGCCCCATCCTCTACCACGTCATCCGCGACAGCCTCGAGACCACCATGATCCCGGTGGGCGAGATCGTCGATGACGGACTCAGGCCGATTCCCATCGCCGACGACCCCACCGCGTTCGGCGACCGCTTCATCACCGCCTTCCTCCGGGAGGGGGCCGAGTTCACGCTCTTCCACCATGGACGCAGAGCGGGCACGCTGATGGTGGACTCCGCGGCGGTCCCCACCGGGAGCTACTGCCGACCACTCCCACGGGCGACCGGCAGCATGGAGCTGAGCGGCGGCTCCGACGAAGCCATCGAGTTCCTCGCCATGGCGCGTACCCAGGCGCCACAGGGGCAGACGCTCCCGGGCGGCGAGCTCTCCGTTGAGGGTCGCATGCAGATCGTCGGGAACATCCTCGCGGAGCGGGCGCTCCGTGCACGCTCCGCACAGCTCCCCAACTGGTCCCGTGCGCGCCGACAGCTCCAGCCGTTCCCGGTCTCGGAGACGCGCGACCTCGGCTTCACCGCCACGTTCCTCGTGGACGATGAGCTGGCCGTGGGCAATGACGACCAGGGCTACTCCCTCTACATCGTCTATACGCCGCAGGCTCAGGCCGGCTACGACACCGCGTACGTCAGCTACACCAGCTACACCGCGGAGGGGAAGGCCGCTCCCCGCACCATCGACTTCCTGGACTGGGACCGGGATGGCAGCGTGGAGATCCTCCTGGAGGTGTTCGGCACCCGTAACAGCTGGTACGCCGCCGTCGGCCCCGATGGCGACGAGTGGTCCCGCACGTTCGAGGACCGCTGCGATGAGCGGGCCGAGCCCGTCATTCCGGACACGACCGCAACGGATACAGCGGCCGCCGCCCGCAGCACACCCGCCGACACCGGCGGACCCTGACCCTCTCCGCTTGACCGCCCGGCGACTCCTGCCCTACGTTCCAGGCACATAACACGATCGGGGTCACCCGGAAGCCGGTGAGAATCCGGCGCGGCCCCGCCACTGTAAGAGGTCCGGACCCCGTGAGGTCCGGAAGGCCCGCTCAATACCACTGGGATCGTATCCCGGGAAGGCGAGCGATCGCCGCCTCGAGCCAGGAGACCGATCCCGTTCGTGCCCGATTCGATGACCCCTTCGAGGGAGGGGGAGTGGGGCGCGTTCCGGATCCAGCGATCCGTTTCATGGCCCGTTCCCCCGACTGAGGGAGACGGGCCCATGTCATTACCATCCATAGCGGAGGAGCAGGACGTTTCCAGCCGGCACCCGGCCGCGAGACATACCCAAGTCGTGCCCGCCCTCCTGGCGCTCCTCGCCGCCCTTCCCCACACCGCGTGCGAAGCCCCCGCTGATGACCACCCCCTGCACGCTACCGCTCCCGCCATAGCCGTCATCGACGCCACGGGGCGGGACGTGACGCTCGACGCGCCGGCCCGACGGGTCATCTCCATGGTGCCGGCGGTGACGGAATGGGTGATCGCCATGGGCGCCGCCGACCGGCTCGTGGCCCGGACCGACTTCGACCACCACCCCACCATCGACACCCTGCCCTCCGTCGGTGGCGGTCTCACCCCGAGCGTGGAATGGCTCACCGCGCGCCGCCCCGACCTGGTGGTGGCGTGGCCGGACGCGCCCAGTCGGTCGCTCGTGGCCCGCCTCGAGCAGACGGGGATCGCGGTCTACACCGCACCGGTGGAATCTATCGAGGATGCGCTGCACGTCGCGGCGGACCTGGGCACCCTGCTCGGGGACGAGCCCGCCGCGGAGCGCGCCATTGCACGAGTTCGTGCCGGCCTCGATTCCGTCCGCGCGTCGATGGCAGGCCGCGAGCGGACCCGCGTCCTCTATCTGATCGGTCTCGACCCGCTCATGGCCGCGGGGCCGGACACGTTCGTGGACGAGCTGCTCGAGGCCGCCGGCGCGCGGAACGTCCTCGACGATCTGAGCACCCGCTGGCCGCAGCTGTCGCTCGAGGAAGTCGTGCGGCGAGCGCCAGACGTGGTGATCGTCGGCAGTGTGAGGGCCGGCGACCCGGCCACACTGCTCGCGGACCGCCCCGGTTGGCGGGAAGTGCCCGCGGTCCGGCGAGGGGCGGTCTACGCCGTCGACCCCGACGTGATGAACCGCCCCGGCCCCGAGATGGCCGCCGCTGCCCGCAGGCTTGCGCAGCTGATCCATTCCGGCGCACCGTCGGCGCAGTGACCTCGACGCCCGCCCTGGCCGCGAGGCTCCTGGGTCTGACGGTGCTCCTGGGACTCGCCCTGCTGCTGGCAATGGCCGTGGGCGCCGTGCCCGTGCCGCCCCACGAGATCCTGGCGGCCCTGGGCGGCACGGCCGACCCCACCGTACGGGCCATCGTCCTCGATCTCCGCCTCCCCCGCGCCGTGCTGGCCGCTCTCATCGGCGCCGCGCTCGCCGTGGCCGGCACCGTCTTCCAGGCGCTGCTCCGGAACCCGCTGGCCGAGCCCTACATCCTCGGCGTTTCCGGCGGCGCCGCCGTGGCCGCGGTGGCCGTCATCGGCTTCGCCGGCGCGGTGGCCGCGTGGGCGCTGCCGCTGGCCGCCTTCCTCGGCGGGATCGGCGCCATCATCCTGGTCTTCCGGATCGCGGCGTCGGTGGGCAGCGCCCTCGACACGCGCGTCCTGCTCCTGGCCGGCGTCGTCGTGGGCGCTTTTTTCAACGCCGTCATCCTGCTCCTCCTCACGCTCGCCGACGTGGAGACGTTCCGGTCTGCCGTGTTCTGGATGATGGGCAGCCTGGCCTCGGCCACGTGGTCCTCGGTCCTGCTGCTGGCGGCCTATACGCTGCCGTCCCTCGCGCTCCTGCTGGCGCTCGCCCGCCCGCTCAACCTGATGGCGGTGGGCGAGGAGACGGCGCTGTACCTGGGCACGCCGGTGGAACGGGTAAAGCGCGTCGCGTACGTCGTGGCCTCGCTGCTGGTGGCCGGGGGGGTGGCCGTGGCGGGTGTGATCGGGTTCGTGGGGCTGATCGTGCCCCACGCGCTCCGGCTCGTCTGGGGCGGCGACCACCGGTTCCTCCTGCCGGGGAGCGCACTTGCGGGGGCCACGTTCCTGCTGCTCGCGGACACCGCGGCGCGCACCATTGCCGCGCCCGTGGAGCTGCCGGTGGGTGTGGTCACCGCCCTGGTGGGGGTGCCGGTGTTCGTCGTCCTGCTGACCCGGAGGCGCTCGTGAGCTACGACGCCCGCGGCCTCACCTTCCGCTACGACGACGCCGACCAGGACGCCATCCATCTCGTCGACCTCGAGGTGGGCCGGGGCGCCTTCTACGCCATCATCGGCCCCAACGGCTGCGGCAAGACGACACTCCTGCGACTCCTGCTGGGCGCACTGCGGCCGGACGCCGGAGACGTGCGCTACGACGGCCGGGCCGTGGCCGACTGGAAGCGCCGGGACCTGGCGCGCCGGGTGGGCGTGGTGCCACAGAGCGAGGAGCTGGTGTTCCCGCTGACCGTCCGGGAGCTGGTGGCCATGGGTCGCTATCCCCACCTGGGCACCTGGCGCAGCGAGACTGCCAATGACCGCGCGGCCATCGGCCGGGCCATGGAGACCTGCGATGTCTCGGTCCTCGCGGGCCGCCCCGTGGGAACGCTGTCGGGCGGTGAGCGCCAGCGCGCCCGCGTGGCACGGGCCCTCGCGCAGGAACCCGACACCCTCGTCCTGGACGAACCCACGGCCTCCCTCGACATCAGCCACGAGATGGGGATCTTCGATCTCCTCCGCGGCCTGGCCGACGATGGCGTCACGGTCATCATCGTCACCCACAACCTGAACATCGCCGCCCGCTACGCCGACCGGCTCCTCCTCCTGGCCGGCGGCCGCACCGCCGCCGAGGGCACGCCCGACACGGTACTCACGCCGGACACGCTCGAGTCCGTGTACCGCTGGCCCGTGGCGCGCCTGTCCCATCCCGGCCCCGGCCCCGACGCCGGCGCACCACAGATCACCCCGCTCCGCACCGGAAGCTCGACATGAGGACGACGGACCACATCACGACGCTGAAGACGAGCATCATGCCACGCACGATCATCGCACTGGGGCTGCTCCTCCTCGCCGCGTACCCCGCCATGGCCCAGGAGCCCGACTCCGCGGCCGGCCGACCCGATACCATCCCGCTGCCCGCCGTTGTCGTGACCGCCACCCGCTTGCCGCTGGATCGGAAAGCGCTCCCCACCCCCGTGACCGTCCTCAGCGGTCGCGAGCTCCGGGACCGCGGCGTACGCACGGTGGCCGACGCGCTCCGCGCGGTGCCCGGCGCCACCGTGGTCCGGAGCGGTGGCACGGGGTCCCAGACGTCGGTGTTCCTGCGGGGCGGCGAGAGCGACTACGTGCAGGTCCTGGTGGACGGGGTTCCCATCAACGATCCGGGCGGCTCCGTGGATTTCGCCGGCCTCTCCACCGACCAGGTCGAGCGGATCGAGGTGGTGCGCGGGCCCGTGAGCGTCCTCTACGGCACCGACGCCGTCTCCGGCGTGATCCACATCATGACCCGCCGCGGCTCGGGTCGGCCGGTGGTCTCCGCCGAGGCCATCGCCGGCTCGGGACGGCAGACGCACGGCGGCGACCGCTACGGCACCTACGATCTCGAGGCCGCGGTCACCGGGTCGGCCGCCGCCCTCTCCTACTCGCTGGGCGCTGGACGGGAGCACAGCGGGGGACTCTACCCGCTCAACAATCAGCACGACCTCACCACCGGCACGCTCCGGCTGGGCTGGACCCCTCTTCCGGGAGCCGACGTCGTCGTGAGCAGCCGCATCAGCGACGGCCGCTCGCATTTCCCCACCGACGGGGCGGGCGCTCTCGTGGACGAGAACGCGTACCTGGACCGCCGCCTCTGGACCTCGTCCGTGGAGGCCGGCTGGAGTCTGGGCGACCGCGTGGATGCCCGGGTGCAGGCGGGTCTGGTTGTGCGCGATCAGGCGTCGGTCGATGAGCAGGACGGGCCTTCCGACACGGACGGGGTGTTCGCGTCCACGCTGGAGTTCAGGGGAACGCGTAGTCTGCTGGACGCCCGCGTCAACGCGCGCCTGCTCCGCAGCACCCTGACCGGCGGGATCGCGTGGGAGTCCGCCGACGCCAGCACGTCGTACACGTCACAGAGCGCGCTTGGCTCCTTCGATGCCAGCGCCCCGTTCGATCGATCGACCACCGCCTACTACCTCCAGCTCCTCTCCGCGCCCGTGAGTGGGCTGCACCTCACGCTGGGTGGCCGCATCGATGACAGTGAGACGTATGGGGCGTTCGCCACCTACCGGATCGGCGCCGCCCTCACGCTGCTCCGCGGGACACGCGCGCGGGCCGCCATCGGCCGCGGGTTCCGTGAGCCTACCTTCGCCGAGAGCTTCGGCAGCGGATTCGGTGACCTCGGCAACCGCGGACTGGAGCCGGAGCGTTCCCGAAGCCGGGAAGTGGGCCTCGAGCAGGAGGTCGGCCCCGCCACCCTCGCCGCCACCTGGTTCGACCAGCGGTTCGATGGCCTCATCCAGTACACCTTCTCACCCCCCGCCGCCGGCGACCCGAACTACTACAATGTGGGCGCCGCACGGTCCCGAGGGCTCGAGCTCGAGGCGCGGGCAGCCCGCGGCCGCTGGTCGGGCGCGGTGTCGTACGTGTACCTCGAGACGGAGGTGCTGGACCCGGGGCTCGCCAGCGATGCCTCGTTCAGCCAGGGCGAGGAGTTGATACGACGACCGGCGCACTCCGGCAGCCTCACCAGCCGCTACGCCATCCACCGCGCCAGTCTGGCGGTGAGCCTCAACGCGGTGGGGGAGCGGCCGGACGTGGATTATGGCGCCGATTTCCCCTACCCCCGGGTAAGCCTGCCGGCGTACACCACGCTCGATCTGGCCGCGGAGTACCAGGTGCCCATGGCGGGTCCGGAGACACGGCTGCTGCTGCGGGTCGAGAACCTGCTGGACGCCGGGTACCAGGCCATCGCCGGGTTCCCCGGCCAGCGACGGGTCATCTACGTGGGGGCGCGCGTCCGGGCACAGTGAAGGAGCGATGGGCTCGCGGCGGCCGACCCGCCGCTCCGCCTACTCGTCGTTGTCGGAAAGCAGCGCCACGTAGCTCTCGTAGCGGGCCCTCGGAATCGCACCCGCCTCCACCGCCTCGCGCACCCCGCAGCCGGGCTCGTGCGTGTGGCTGCACGACCCGCTGAACCGGCAATCGCCCCGGTGATCCTCGAACTCGGGGAAGCACCGGTCGAGCTCCTCGGGCGCCACACCCCACAGCCCCAGCTCCCGCAGACCGGGCGTGTCGGCCACGTACCCGCCACACTCCAGCGGAATCAGGCGCGCCGAGACGGTGGTGTGACGTCCCTTGTGGCCTTTCTTCACGGCCTCGCTGACCGCGGCCGTGCGAAGCCCGAGGCCGGGCTCTATGGCATTGAGCAGGCTCGACTTCCCCACCCCGGATGGACCGGCGAGCGCGCTGATCCGGCCACACAGCCGCTCCTCCAGCTCGGCCACGCCCCGCCCATCCTCCGCGCTCGTGTATACGACCGGGTACCCGATCCCGGCATAGACGCGGAAGGGCTCCCGCTCCGCCGCTCCGCCCTGGTCGATCTTGTTGGCCACCACCACGGCGTCCACTCCGTTCGACTCCGCCAGGATCAGGAAGCGGTCCAGCATGCGCAGGCTCGGCTCCGGGTGCGTAACCGAGAAAACGGCGACCATCTGGTCGAGGTTCGCCACCATGACCTTCGCCCCCCGGTACCGACCGCGCCCCGGCGCCCGCCTGGCCAGCTCGCTGCGGCGCTCGTCCACGCTCTCGATGGTATAGCCGCCGTCCTCGTGCTCCAGCATCAGCACGCGGTCACCCGCCACTACCGCGTCCCCCGTGCGCTGCTCCCGCTTCAGCCGCCCACGGAGCGTGGCCTCGACCACGCGAGACGTACCCCCCGGATGCAGCTCGACCTCGTACGCTCCACCGATCGAGGAGCATACGAGGCCGTGGTGCTGCACCAGCGCCCCCGTCATCAGGCGGCGAAACTCTCCAGTGCCGGGCCGAGATCGCCTTCTCGCAGGCGCTTCAACGCGCGGTCCCGAAGCTGACGCACACGCTCACGCGTCACGCCCAGCATCTTCCCGATCTCCTCCAGCGTGTGCGTCTCGCCCCCGTCCAGCCCGAAATACAGCCGCACGACCTTGGCGTCCCGGGGGTTCAGCGTCTCCAGCGCCCGATCGATCTGCTCGGCGAGCATCCGGTCCTCGACGTCTTCCTCGGGCTCCGTCGCCTCGTCCAGGACGAAACGCTCCACCAGGTAGCTGTCGTCGGAGTCGCCGATCGGCGCGTCCAGCCGGACCTCGGACGAGTTCAGCGTTTGCAGCTGCCGCACGATCTCCGGCTTCAGCTTCGCCGCCACCGCCACCTCTTCCAGCGTCGGGTCCCGACCCATCTCCTGCTTCAGCCGTTCCCGCTCCCGGAAGATACGGGCGAGGTCGCTGGCCCGGTTGAGCGGCACCCGCACGCTCCGGCCGTGGTTGGCCAGCGCGGCGAGGATCGCCTGGCGGATCCACCACACCGCGTACGAAATGAACTTCACGCCCTGGTCCGGATCGAACTTCCGCGCGGCCGTCACCAGCCCCACGTTGCCCTCCTGGATCAGATCGGCCAGCGACACACCCCGGTTCTGGTACTTCTTGGCGACGCTGATCACGAACCGCAGGTTGGCGCGGGCGAGCTCCTCCACTGCCTCCTCGTCCCCGGCCTGCGCTCGATGGCCCAGCTCGATCTCCTTCTCCGGCGTGATCAGCTCGTGCTTGCTGACATCGCCCAGGTACTGGTCGAGGGCCGTCTTGTCCTCGTAGCTCGGACGAAAGGTGTCCCGCCGCCGCCTCTTGCTCGTCTTTGTCGCTGCCATCTCGGTCACCGTATTCGTCGGATATCGAACCCCTGCCCTAGTATCGGCACGGTTTCGCTCATTTTTAGTTCAACGCAAGCTCTCTGCCGAAGAAACAGGGCTCCGCCAGCCGCGCGGAGCAGGGGCCTGGTTGTCGGCGGCGTGTACTAACCCCGGCGGCCGTCCGGTGTTCCCGGGTCGGATGGGGAGAGCCGCCTGCTGCTGCGGGAAAGGGTCCGGGGAGGAAGCTCAGGGAGTGTACAGGCTGTCGGCGCCCACGGGCCTGCCCAGCGGACCGCCCGCGTCCGGCCGGGTGCTCGGACCGATGTCGGGGAGCTCGCGCTCTTCCTCCGCGTTCTCGTCCTCCTCGAGGACCGCCCGAAGAGAGGCCGACTCCACATCGCGCAGCGGGTCCTGCTGAAGCAGCGAATCGAGGCTGGGGGGCGCGGTGCCGCCGCCCGGCATCGCGAGCTGCCGCTGGAGGTCTTCCACGGCGACCCGTATGATCGCCACCTCGTCCTCGACCTCCTCGAGCGTCGCCCCGCGTCTCATTCGCGCCACCACCCGGTCCGCCATGGCCTGCAGCTGGCGCAGCCGCGCCTCCAGCGAGTACCCCGCCGCCAGCCAGTCCACTCGCCGCTCGGCGTGGATGAGACGGTCGCTGATGGCCTCCGCCGTCAGCAGCCGATCCGGATCGCCCGAGGCGGCCAGCACCAGCTCCGCGTCCAGCTTCCGCAGCTGCTCGTCCAGTGACTCCGCCTCCATCCCTGGCGCGAGCGCCGCCGCCGACGTGGGCGCCTCCTGCGACACGCGCAGGTCGGCGCCATCGCCGCAGGAGGCGAGAAGGGGCAGGGCCAGAATGAGGCTGGAGATGGTTCGCATATCAGCGATTCCTCTGGGGCAAGCCGCGTGCCGGGTTGCCATCGGCGCCGGGCGCTCCTAGCCTACCGGATGTCGATTCGAATCGCCGGACGAACGGACTGCGGGCGCACCAGGGACCGTAACGAGGACGCTCTGCTCCAGCGTCCGGCGCGCGGACTCGTGGCCGTGGCCGACGGCATGGGCGGCCACGCCGCAGGCGATATCGCGAGCCGCATCGCCGTGGACGTCGTGGACGACCGCAGCGTCCACCTCCCGGACGAGAACGAGTCCGACTATCTCAGAGACACCGTGCGGGAAGCCCACGAGGCCATTCTCCGGGCCGCCCACGCCGACCCCGGGCTGGACGGCATGGGCACGACGCTCACGATGCTTCGCCTCCACCCCCAGGGGACCCGCGGTATGATCGCCCATGTCGGCGACTCCCGCGCCTACCGCTGGCGCGCGGGTGCCCTCGAGCAGCTGACCCGCGACCAGACCTGGGTCCAGCAGCAGATCGACGCCGGCCGCCTCTCTCGCGACGCCGCGCGACGTCACCCGTTCTCCGCCATGCTCACCTGCGCCCTCGGCATCGCCGACGTGGACCTCGATGTCCAGATCATCGATGCGGACCCGCGCCCCGGAGATGTCTTCCTGGTCTGCAGCGATGGCCTCACCGCGGCCCTGACGGACGACGACATCCGGCAGGTCCTCCTCGATCAGGAGGATGTCGACGACGCGGCCGGCGCCCTCGTCGATGCCGCCAACCACGAGGGCGGCCCCGACAACATCACGGTCGCCCTCGTCCGCGTCGAGGAAGACTCCTAGGCCGGCACGCCATCGGCTCAGGACCGCAGCAGCGGACCGGCCGCTTCCAGCCGCGTCCGCACCATCTCGTCCGACATGGACACCAGCGCCGTGGCCGCTTCCGGCGCGAGCCGGACGGCCTCCCCCATGGTGAACACCCGAAGCACGCGTGCGGTGTGGTAGAGCTCGTCGGATACGCGCGGCAGCCCGATCATCCCCGCTCGCCCGCCCGGCCCCAGACGGAGCACCTCGCCTCCCCTCCGCTGGACCAGAAGGTCCAGCTGGAACATGCCTGGCTTCCGAGGATAGTCCACGAACACCGAGCCGGGAGCGAGCTGCAGCTCCTCCGCCAGCCGGTCCTCGACCCGCCGCTTCAACGGCGCGTCCGTCGTCACCCAGGCGCCCTCCTCTCGCCCCACCTCCGCGGCCACCACCTCCACGGCCCGCTTCGGCAGACGCCGACGCTGCAGCGCGTTGACCAGACGCGCCACCCGCGCCGCCGCCTCGGTGTCGCGGGCTCCCTCCTCCCCCCGCTCCGCCAGCAGGAAGAGCAGGGCTTCGTCGGTCTTCCCGACCAGCTCCTCCGCCCCGATGAGTCCGTCGCTCAGCGCATCGAAGACGATCCGCTTGTACAGCACGGTCCCCGCTCGCACCGCGTGATGCCAGTAGACGTTCCGGAACATCTGGTACTTCGAGAAAAGCAGGGATTCCAGTGCCGCCACCCCCTTCTCGTGCACGCCCACCTCGGGGGCACCCCCCTCCGCCGGCTCCAGGACCATGAGTCCGTTCAGCAGCCGGTCCACGTCCACCTCCCCGTATGGCACACCGCAGAACCGCGCGTCGCGCTTCAGGTACTCCACCTTGTCGAGGTCGAGGCTCCCGCTCACGAGGCCCTGAAGCGGCGAAGCGCTCCGCCCACGGATCAGCGACTCCACCCGCTCGGGTGCGTCCGGCGCCACGGACTCCAGCGCGGCCCGCACCTCCGGGTCCTGGAGGAATCGACCCGTGAGCGCCTCGTGGTGCCCGGGGATCAACGGCTCCTCGAGCTCCTCCAGTGCGTGTGAGAAGGGGTAGTGCCCCACGTCGTGGAGGAGCCCGGCCAGTGGGACGAGCCGGAACTCCACCGGGTCCACCGCCCGGAGCTGGCCCCGCTCCTCGAGCCCCACGATCGCGCGACGCATGAGGTGGTAGACGCCGAGTGCGTGGTCGAACCGTGAATGGTGGGCGCCGGGGTACACCAGGTGCGCCAGCCCCAGCTGCCGGATATAGCGCAGCCGCTGGAATGCGCCCGAATCCACCACCCGCCGCGCCGTCGCATCCAGCTCGATCGTGCCCCACAGCGGGTCGCGCACCACGATCCCGCCGCGGCGCGGGTCGTCGCCTCCGGTCATGGCGTCCTCCCGGTCCGCCGTGCCCCTGAACACCGACGCGCCCGCGCCGCTCAGGGGCCCGCCTGCCGGACCTTTTCCGAGACGTTGGCCGCAAACCTCTCGAAGTTGTCGCGGAACATGCCCGCCAGCTTTTTCGCCTGCTCGTCGTACGCGGCCGGGTGCTCCCACGTCTGCCGCGGGCGCAGCACCTCGTCCGGGACCCCCCGCACGTGGTCCGGGATCTCGAGCCCGAACACGGGATCGGTGTGGGTCCGCGCACCATCCAGCTCGCCGGTGAGCGCGGCGGTGACCATCCGCCGCGTGTGCGTCAGCTCCATGCGATGGCCCTCACCGAACGCGCCCCCCGTCCAGCCCGTGTTCACCAGCCAGGTGTTCACGTCGTGCTCCGCGATGAGCCGCTTCAGCAGCTCCGCGTACCGCGACGGCGGCAGCGGCAGGAACGGCGCGCCAAAGCATGCGCTGAATGTGGCCTTGGGCTCCGTAACCCCCTTCTCGGTCCCCGCCACCTTCGCCGTGTACCCCGAGAGGAAGTGGTACGCCGCCTGGTCGCGGCTCAGCCGCGCAATGGGCGGCAGCACCCCGAAGGCGTCCGCCGTGAGGAAGATCACATTCTTCGGATGCCCGCCCCGCTTGTCACGCACCGCGCTCTTGATGTGCCGCAGCGGGTACGACGACCGCGTGTTCTCCGTGATGGAGACATCGTCGAACTGCGGCTTCCGGTCCTCGTCCAGCACCACGTTCTCCAGGATGGCGCCGAACCGCCGGCTCGCGCCCCAGATCAGCGGCTCCCCCTCCTTCGACAGCCGCACCACCTTCGCGTAATTCCCGCCCTCGAAGTTGAACACCCCGTCCTTCGACCAGCCGTGCTCATCATCGCCGATCAGCAGCCGGTCCGGGTCCGTGGAGAGCGTGGTCTTCCCGGTCCCCGATAGGCCGAAGAACAGCGCCACGTCCCCATCGTCCCCGGTGTTCGCCGAACAGTGCATGCTCAGCACGTCCTGCTTCGGCAGCAGGTAATTCATCACGCTGAAGATCGACTTCTTGATCTCCCCCGCGTACCGCGTCCCGCCGATAAGCACCTGCCGCTCGGCGAAGCTCACGACGACGAAGGCGCCACTGTGAGTGCCGTGCTTCTCCGGGTCCGCCTGGAACTCAGGCGCGTGGAGCACCGTGAAGCGGGCCTCGAAATGGCTCCGATGGTCCCCGAACGGCTCCAGGAACATGTTGTTCACGAACACCGAGTGCCACGCGCTGGGCGTCACCACCCGCACATTGAGACGGTATTGCGGATCCGCTCCCGCCCACACGTCCCGTATATAGAGGTCGTCCTGCTCGTTCAGGTACTTCTGCAGGTCCTTCCGGAGCACTTCGAAGCTCTCCGGCTCCATGGGGACATTCACTTCACCCCACCAGATCTCGTCGGCCGTGGCCGGCTCCTTCACCGTGAACTTGTCGTTCGGGCTCCGGCCCGTATGGGGTGCCGTCACGGCCACGAAGGACCCGTCCGCCGACAGCTGGCCCTCGCCCCGCCACACGGCGTGCTCGATGAGCTCCGCCGGTGGCAGGTTCCAGTGCAGTCGACCCGTCGGCCTCAACCCGTATTCTTCCAGCCCGCCATGGTTCTTCGTGGTCGCCACGGTCCGATCCTCGTCTATTCGGAAGTCTGAGTCTGACGGCCGCGTCGCTGCGCGTCCACCACGGCCAGCGCCGTGAGATTCACCACGTCTGCCGCCTCACTGCCGCGCTGCAGCACGTGTACCGGCCGGTCCATGCCCAGCAGGATCGGACCGATGGCCTCCGCCCCACCAATACGGGACAGCAGCTTGTAGGCGATGTTCGACGAGTTCAGGTCGGGGAAGATCAGCACGTTCGCCGGCCCGCCGAGGGTATTGAACGGATACCGCTCGTTCAGGATCTCCTCCACCAGGGCCGTGTCCGCCTGCATCTCGCCATCCACGGGCAGATCCGGCCGCAGCTCCTTCACCCGCTGTACCGCCTTTCGCACCGTCTCGGATTCCGCGTTCCGCGCCGATCCGAAGTTGGAGAACGACAGCAGCGCCACACGGGGATCCACGCCCAGCCGCTTCACGAACTCCGCCGACAGCAGCGCGATCTCCGCCAGCTTCTCGGAGTCCGGGCGGATGTTCACGGTCGTGTCCGCAAAGAACACGAGGTCGTGCTTGAGGATCATCATGTACAGCCCGGCCACCGTGTTGACGTTCGGCTGCGTGCCGACCACCTCCAGCGCCGGCCGGATCGTCTCCGGGTAGTGCGCCTCCATGCCGGCGATCAGACCGTCGGCGTCCCCGGCGGCGACCATCATGTTGCCGAAGTAGGCCGGATCCGTCATGAGGTCGCGGGCCTCGGACAGCGTGACCCCCTTCCGCTGCCGTCGCTCGTACAGCCGCTGCGCGTACCGCTCGAGCAGACCCTCGTCCTCACTGGGATCGACGAGCTCGATGCCGCTCAGATCCACGTGCAGCGCTTCCGCCCGCTTTTGGATCCGCGCCGGACGGCCGAGAAGCACCGGCCTGGCGATCCCTTCGGACACCGCCTGGCTCACCGCCCGGATCACCCGGTCGTGCTCGCCGTCGGTGAATACGATCCGGCGCGGGTCGCGCTGCGCCCTCAGCATGATGTCGCGCATCACCTCGCGTCGACGCCCAAGACGGGCCTCCAGCGCGGTGCGGTACTCCTCCGGGTCGATCTCGTGGCGCGCCACACCATCTTCAATGGCCGCTCTAGCCACCGCGGGGGCCACCCAGAGGAGGACCCGCGAGTCGAACGGCTTCGGGATGATGTACTTCGGCCCGAACTGGAAGCTCTCCTCGTCGTACGCGTGCGCTACCGACTCCGGCACGTCCTCCCGCGCCAGCTGCGCCAGCGCGTGCGTCGCCGCCAGCTTCATCCTGTCGGTGATGGCCCGCGCCCGCACATCCAGCGCGCCCCTGAAGATGAACGGGAACCCGAGAACGTTGTTGACCTGGTTGTCGTAATCGCTCCGGCCGGTGGCGGTGATCGCGTCGTCGCGTACCTTGAGCACCTCCTCCGGCGTGATCTCCGGGTCCGGATTCGCCAGCGCGAACACGATCGGCCGCGGGGCCATTGATTTCACCATTGCGCCGTCCACCAGCCCCTTCACCGAGAGACCGACGAAGACGTCCGCGTCCTTCATTGTTGCCCGCAGGTCCGCGGCTTCATGGTCCTGCGCGAACGCGGCCTTGTACTTGTTGAGGTCCTCGATCCGCTCCTTCGTGATCAGGCCCTTGCTGTCCACCATGAAGATGTTCTCACGCCGCGCGCCCAGGCGCACGTAGTGGTCCGCGGTGGCGATCGCCGATGCGCCCGCACCACTGAACACGATCCTCACGTCCTCGATCTTCTTGTTCACCAGCTCCAGCGCGTTCACCAGCCCCGCGCCGCTGATGATGGCGGTGCCGTGCTGGTCATCATGGAAGACCGGGATGTCCAGCAGCTCCTTCAGCTGCTCCTCGATGTAGAAGCACTCCGGCGCCTTGATGTCCTCCAGGTTGATCCCGCCCACCGTGGGCTCGAGCAGCTGGCAGAACTTGACGATCTCTTCCTGGTTCTCGGTCCCGACCTCGATATCGAACACATCGATGTCCGCGAACCGCTTGAAGAGGACTCCCTTCCCCTCCATCACCGGCTTCGATGCCAGCGCGCCCAGGTTCCCCAGCCCGAGCACCGCCGTGCCGTTGGAGACCACCGCCACCAGGTTCCCCCGCGCGGTGTACTTGAAGACGTCATCCGGGGTCTTCTCGATCGCCAGGCACGGCTCCGCCACACCGGGGCTGTAAGCCAGCGACAGGTCCATCTGGGTGCCCACCGCCTTCGTGGGGACCACTTCTATTTTTCCGGGACGGCCCTGAGTGTGGTAGTCGAGGGCGGCCTGCTTGTTATCAGTCATGGTACTCCTCTTGGAGTGTTGTCCGAGCACGGGTACGCTACCGTGGCACCCCTGCCATCGCAAGAAGACGCGACGCGGTCGCAACGTTGCGCGCGCCGCCGGATGGCGCGATTCTGGCACGTCCCGCCCACAATGGACTCCACGACCACCATGATCCGTCGACGCGGAGCCAATCCCGCCCACGCCCTGTCTTTCATCCTGCTCCTGCTCGGTCTGGGGCGGGCCACGCCCGTGCGGGCCCAGGACGACGCCTGCGAGCTGGGGCGGATCACCCGCATCTTTGTCGACAACCACTCCATCTTCAACACGGCGGACCCGGACCTGAACCCGCGGTTCCGCTGGGCCTACTCGCTCGCGAACCGCCTGCACGTCCCGACGCGCGAGGGCGTGATCATGCGCGAGCTGCTCTTCGACGTGGGCGACTGCTACGACCCACTCCTGGTCGAGGAGTCGGAACGACTGCTCCGCGCCCACGCGTTCCTCGGCCGCGTCGACGCGTTCGGGATCCAGCAGCCGCAGGGCGGCTACCATGTCATCGTGGATACGGAGGACGAGTGGTCCACCCAGGTGGACCTGAAGTTCGACCTGAGCGGCCAGTTCCAATTCGAGGAGCTCGATGTTCGCGAGGAGAACGTCCTCGGCACTGGCCGATCCCTGGGCATCTTCTACCGCTCCCACGAGGCCGTCCGCTCCTACGGCATCCGGTACGAGTCGCCCCAGCTCCTGGGCACCCGCTGGGACCAGGCTATCGACGTCGGACGGACCCGGGCGGGCGACCTTCTCCACCAGGAGATCCGGTACCCGTTCCTCGGCGAGGAGGGCAAATGGGCGTTCCGCGAATGGTACAGCCGACGCGACCGCTTCTTCGACTACGTCCTCCCCCGCGGCAGCGACTTCTGTCCCAGCGGCGGGAACGCCTGCCGCATCCTCGTGCCCGTCCGGCAGCATGGATTCCACGTGGCGGGGCTCCGTCGCTTCGGCCGCCGGGGCAACCTCACGCTGCTGGGCGCGGGGGTCAGCTTCCAGAACTTCTCGTACCCCGGTGGGGACAGCGCGATAACGCTCGTGGGAGATCGCAATTTCGATGAGCGCGAGACCGCGCCGGCGCTCCTGCGGGAGACTGCCGCCCGAAGGACGGAGGCGCTGAGGAACGTTCGGGCCGTCCTGCTGGTTGGGAAACGGAACATCCGCTGGCAGCAGCGGACGGGGCTCGACAGCTTCCGCGGCGATGAGGACGTGCGGGTGGGCGCGGAAGTAGAGCTCGCTTTCGCCCGCTCCCTCCCCGGCATCGAGGATGACAACGACCTTTACGGCAGCATGGACCTCTACGCGGCCGCCGGCCCGCCCGGCGCGTTCTTCGGAACTCGCCTCCGCGCCGACGCCCGCCGGGACTACGACACGCGCCCGGACGAGTTCGAGATGAAGGATGTCTTCGCCGAGGCGGAGACGTTCCTCTATGTCGAGCCGCCCTTCCTCCCGACGCACACGCTCCTGCTGCGCGCCAGCGGCGCCGCCGGCTGGCACGTGGAGACGCCGTTCCAGCTCACTCTGGGAGGGGAGCGCGCGCTGCGAGGATTGCGCGAGGAGGAGTACCCCGGCGGCCGGCGCGTCGTCGTTTCCGTGGAGGACCGGTGGTACGCCGGCTGGCCCTTCCCCGGTGTGGCCGACTTCGGCACCTCCCTCTTCGCGGATGTCGGGCGGATCTGGCCCGGTGAGGCGCCGTTCGGCATCGACTCCGGCTGGCGCGCCACGGTGGGCGCCGGGATCCGCGCCAACTTCCCGAGCCGCGGCACCAACACGTTCCGAGTGGACATGGCGTTCCCGATTGGTGAGGACGGGGACCTGGGGCGCCTCCAGCTCCTGATCGGCGTGGGCGAGTACATCGGCATCACCTCGGATTTCGCCGACCCGCAGTTCGACCGGTCCCGCATTCCGCCGATCACGGGCAGCCTGCTCAACTTCCCCAACTGAGATGACGCTCCTCTCGCGCGTCCACCATGCGGAGGAACGGATGGATCAGCCCGATGTGGACCCCCGTGCGCTCAGGCAGGCACTCGACCATGTGGCGGCCGTGAACCGCTGGCTCGGTGGCCGACGGGCACTGCTCCTGCACCTGCCCGAGGCCCTCCGCCTCTCCCGCGGACACGACACCGGTGGCGGCCAGCCCCGGGACCCCGGACCGTTTCGGATTCTCGACGTGGGCACCGGCTCGGGGGACCTCCCCATGGCGGTCGCCCGCTGGGCCCGCAAGCGGGACCTGGCCGTGGAGGTCACCGGGATCGACCTCCACGACCGCACCCTGCGCGTCGCCGCCCGCCGCACCGCCCAGGATCCCGCCGTGCGGGTGCTGCGGGGTGATGGTCTCCGGCTACCCTTCGCCGAGGGCGCGTTCGACGTGGCGCTCCTCTCCATGACCCTCCACCACATGGATGGTCCCGCGCTGCTCGCGATTCTCCGGGAGCTCGGGCGCGTGGCACGCCAGGGTCGGGTCCTCGTGTCCGAGCTGGAACGGTGCCTTCCCAACTACCTCGGGGCCCGACTCCTGGGGGCGACCCTCTGGCGCCGGAACCCGATCACCCGCCATGATGGCCCCCTCTCCGTCCTCCGGGCCTTCACCCCCGCCGAGTTGCTGGAGCTGGCCGGCGACGCCGGGCTCCCCGGCGCCCACGTGCACCGGCACCCCTTCCACCGACTCGTCCTGCTGGCGGATGGCGGCGGACAGCCGCCGCGCTCGAGGCGTCCACAATGAGTACGACACGTGCCAGCCACGACCCACCGCCCGACGTCGTGGTGGTGGGGGGCGGGCCCGCCGGTGCCGTTACCGCACTCCTGCTCGCACGGCGCGGCGTCCCCGTCACCATCCTGGACCGCGCCCGCTTCCCGCGGCCGAAGCCCTGCGGCGACTGCCTCAGCGCGGCGGCCACCGCGCTCCTGCGCCGGCTCGACCTCCTCGACCGCGTGCTCGCCGCCGGCGCCTCGACCATCGGGCACTGGCGGATCGTGGCCCCGGACGGTACCCCCGCCACTGGCCGCTTCGGCGACTCCCACGCCCTCTCCCTCGAGCGACGCCGGCTGGATGCCGTGCTGCTCGATGCGGCCATCGAAGCGGGCGCCCACTTCCGCGCCGCCCACGTCACGGACGTTTTCATCCAGGAGGAGCGCGTTCGCGGCGTACAGGTCCGTGAGGGCACAAACGATCGCTCCACCATCGAGGCGGCGCTGGTCGTGGGCGCCGACGGCCTCCGATCCACCGTCGCCCGACGGCTCGGCCTGGTGCGCCGCAAGCCGGCGCTACGGAAGGTCTCCCTTACCGCGCACCTCCCCGTCCGCGGCAATCCGCTCCAGCACGGGGAGATGCATCTGATCCCTTCCGGCTGCCTGGGCTATGCTCCCGCCGGTGACGGCGTGGTCAACCTCACACTGGTCGTCGCCACCCATGCGGCCGGCACACTGGCCGAGCTGGGGCCCGCCGCGTTCTTCCGGGATCAGATCCGCCACGCCACAGCGCTCGATGAATCACTGCGCGAGTCGCTCGATGACCTGTTGGACGAGGACTTCCTCGCCTCCGGGCCCTTCGATGTCCCCGTCCGCACCCCCGTGGCCCGCGGCGCAGCGCTCGTGGGCGATGCCGCCGGCTATTACGACCCGTTCACCGGCCAGGGCATCTACCAGGCCATGGCCGCGGCGGAACAGCTGGTCCTGGCGGTGGGCCCCGTGCTCGCGCACGGCAGGGCCGGGCCGGCCGCAATGGACCGGGGACTCCGCCGCTACGCCCGCGCCAAGCGCCGGCTCACCAACCCCGCACGGCGTGTTCAGCACGGCGTCGAGTGGGTGCTGTCGCGGCCGTGGCTTGCGAATCGCATCCTCGCTCGCCTCTCCGCCGCCCCCGTAGCCATGGACCGGCTCGTGGCGGTCACGGGCGACCTGCGACGACCCGTCTCCTTGCTTTCGCCGGCGGTCGTCTCGAGCTTCATGATCCCACGATCCGGAGGTCCGATTGATCCGCACCGATGACCATATAACCACCGCCCCCATCGAGTTCGCCTTCCGGGTGGCCGCCGACGTGGAGTGTTGGCCCGAGATCCTGCCCCACTACCGATGGGTGGAGTTCCAGGAGAAGCGAGGGTTCGGACAGGGGGTCGTGGAAATGGCGGCGTGGCGCGACTTCTTCGGGCCGCTCCGGTACCCCACGTGGTGGGTCTCGGAGATGACCACCGACCCCGATGAGCCAGTGGTGAGATACCGCCATGTCGACGGGATCACCCGCGGCATGGACGTGGCCTGGGAGTTCCATGACCACGCCGATGGCATCCTCGTCCGCATCGTCCACGAGTGGGAGGGGCCCGGCTGGCCGCTCATCAACGGGATCGCGGCCAATGGCGTGATCGGGCCACACTTCGTCAGCGCCATCGCTCGCCGGACGCTGGCCGGCGTATGCGCCGAGGCCGAGCGGCGAGCGGCGCTGGAAGAGGGGGCCCGCCATGGCTGATAACCGCAGCGGTCCCCCCTACCGGGTGGCGATCACGGGCATCGGGCCCATCACCGCGGTCGGTACCGGGCGCGATGCGCTGTGGGCGGGGCTCCGCGCCCGCCGCTCGCCCATCCGAACGGCAACCCGCTTCGACTCCTCGATCTGGAGGTCCCACCTCGCCGCAGAAGTGGACGACTTCGACCCCACCGACTTCATGCACGCGAAGCAGGTCCGGCGTCTCGACCGGTTCATGCACTTCGCCATTGGATCCACCGCCCTCGCCCTCCAGGACGCCGGCCTCGACCCCTCCGACCCCGACCCCGACGGCGTGGCCGTGCAGTTCGGCTCCGCCCTGGGCGGCGTCGCGTACGCCGAGGAACAGGTGCGAAACCTGCTCACCGGCGGGATCCGGGCGGTCGACCCGCGCGTCGCCCTCACCACCTTCGGCGGCGCCGCCAGCTGCGGCGTGGCCATCGAGTTCGGCTTCACCGGCCCGAACGTCACCAACGCCATGTCCTGCGCGTCGGGCACCATCGCGGTGGGCGAGGCGTTCCGGCTCATTCGCGACGGGACCAGCGACATGGCTATCGCCGGCGGAGTGGAGGCGCCCCTCGCGCCCCTCTCCTTCGGTGCGTTCGCCATCATCCGCGCCATGAGCACCCGCAACGACGACCCGGAGCGCGCCTGCCGCCCCTTCGACCGCGACCGCGACGGTTTCGTCATGGGCGAGGGCGGCTGCTCGCTGGTCCTCGAGCGCTGGGAGCACGCCGTCGCACGCGGCGCCCGCATCTACGCGGAGCTTGCCGGCTACGGCACCACCAATGATGCGCACCACATGACCGCCCCGCGCCCCGATGGCGCGCAGGCGGCCCGGGCCATGCGCCTCGCGCTCCGCTCGGCAGGCGCGGACCCGGGGGAGGTGGATTATGTCAACACCCACGGCTCCTCCACCCCTCTAAACGACTCCACAGAGACCTTCGCCCTCAAACAGGTGCTCGGCGACCACGCCTATGACGTCGCCGTGAGCGGCACGAAGCCGTACCACGCCCACGCCCTCGGCGCTTCCGGCGCCATCGAGGTGGGGATCACCTGCCTCGCCCTCGAGCACGACTGGATCCCACCCGTTCTCAATTTCGAGGATGGCGGCGCCGAATGTGACCTCGACTACGTCACCGGCGAGGGCCGCGACATCCGCGCCAACACATGCCTGTCGAATTCGTTCGGGTTCGGCGGGATCAACGCATCACTGGTCCTCCGCAGGCCCCGGCCCGACAACGGATGACCCCCCTCCTGATCGGGCAGATCCTGGGCGTTTCCTTCGCCTGCGGACTGAACCTGTACCTGACCGTGGCCGCCCTCGGGCTGCTCTCGAGGTTCGGCGTCCTGGAAGGGCTGCCGCCCGGGCTCCACGGCCTCGAGGGCCTCATCGTCATCACCAGCGCCGTGCTGCTGTACCTCGTCGAGGCCGTCATCGACAAGGTCCCGCACGCAGACTCCCTCTGGGACACCGTCCACACCTTCATCCGCCCCCCCGCCGCTGCGCTCCTCGCGGTAGGGATCATGTGGGGCGCACCCGTCTCCCTCGTTGCCCCCGCCGCCGCCGGCGCGCTGGTCGTGGCCCTCCTTGCCCACGGCACTAAGGCCGGCATCCGCCTCGCGCTCAACACCGCGATGCGTGGCGGCCGTGCGTGGGTCAGCACCGGGGAGGACCTGGTGGCCGTCGCGTTCGCCACCATGGCGTTTCTCGCCCCCGCCACCGCCCTCGTCAGCACCCTCACGGTCATCGCGCTCATCCTCCTCGTCGGCCCACGCTACTGGCGCGCGTTCCGACTCGGTCTCCGCGCCATGTTCGCCTGGATACGGGCCCTTTTTGCACCGGCACGCTGGCGCGACGAGAACGAGCTGCCCGAGGGGGTTCGGAAGCTGCTGGGCACCACCCCTCTCGGCACGGCGCCGCCCCGGGGCGCGCGGGCTGCCATCCACGGAGCGCCCGGCGCGGGCGCCTACCGCAACGGCTGGCTCATCACCACCGAGCAGGGCCCCGTCTTCGTCTATCTCAGCCTGCTCGGGCATCGCCGGGTCGACCTGCCCCCCACGCGGCACGTGGAAGCCGATCCCGGGTTCTGGGCCGATGTCCTCCGCGTCCAGGGCGCGGGCGACGTGAGCTACCGCATCTACATGCTCAAGGATGGCCCCCCCGTCGAGGTGGCAATGCCGCACCTGGTCAAGAGCGCACCCGCACCCCCGCAGGAAACGACATGAGCGTCGAAGAGTTCCGGAAGTTCAGAGAGCGGATGAATGAGAAAATCCTCGATTCGGGGAATCTCGAGATCAAGCGCTTCTTCGCCCTCGACACCCGCACGTACGAGGAGGGCTCCCTCGACACCCGCACGAAGGAGCTCCTGGGACTCGTTGCCTCCCTGGTGCTCCGCTGCGACGACTGCATCACCTATCACCTCGCCCGCTGTGTCGAAGAGGGCGCGGCCGACGACGAGCTCTTCGAGACCTTCTCCGTTGGCCTGGTCGTGGGAGGGTCCATCGTCATTCCGCACCTGCGGCGGGCCGTGGCGACGCTGGAGGAGCTCCGCACCAGCTGATTTTACGAATAATCGCCTTCCACCCATCGAGCGAACGGCCTTTAGTGGCGCGGTTGCTGGACGATCGGGACCGGGAGGGTTTACACAAAAATCCGTTTCGTCTATATTGGGTCGGTCTGTAGGCCGAGCTCCTTCAACCGGCTTCCTGAGTGCGACTCACCGTACACAGTCCAGACAAAGTCCTTCTTTCGCTCTGCAGCGAGCGTCGCACGCCGACGGTGCTCGCTGCTTTTTCGTCTCCGCACAAAGGCTCTACTCTATGTTCGTGAACTCCCGGGCGACGGATTCCTTCGATCAGTACCTGTTCGATGTCGAGAAGTACCCACTCATCGAAGACCCCATGGAGGAGCGGGCGCTGGCCGCCCGGGCCCGTGAAGGGGACAAGGAAGCGGCCGAGCGGCTCGTGACGGCGAACCTCCGGTTCGTGATCTCCTACGTCAAGAAGTACCAGGGCCGCGGCCTCGGCCTCGCCGAGCTGGTCTGCATCGGGAACGAGGGCCTGCTCAAGGCCGTCAAGAAATTCGACCCGGAGAAGGGCGTCAAGTTCATCTCCTACGCCGTCTGGTGGATCCGTCAGACCGTGCTCCAGGCGCTCGCCGAGCAGACCCGCTCCGTCCGGATCCCGCTCAACCAGAACTCGAACCTGGTCAAGCTCTCCCGTACGGAGACGGCGCTCACCCAGCTCCTCGGACGGTCTCCCACTGACCAGGAGATCGCCGAGCACATGGAGGAGCCGATCGAGACGGTCCGGGCGCTCCGCCGCGTAGCCGCCTCCGAGCTCTCGCTCGACGCCCCCATCGATCGGGGTGACCGGGACAGCGCCAGCTTCGGGGAGCGCTTCGCTGGCGCGGAGAGCGGTGACATCGAGGAGGGCGTGGAGTCACAGGCGCGCCGCGAGTTCCTCGACCGCATGTTCGAGAAATACCTGACCGAGCGGGAGCGGAAGATCCTCTACCTGTACTACGGCCTGGATGACGGTGAGGAGCGCACGCTCGAGGAGATCGGCTCTCTCCTCGGTGTCACCCGCGAGCGGATCCGGCAGATCCGCAATCGCGCTTTCGAGAAGCTGCGTGAAAGCGCCGACGGCGACGCTCTCTCCACCTTCTGGGCCGCCGAGTAGTTCGACCGGGTACACGGTGCGGGCCTCCCACAGACGGCCCGCCTCGCACGAAGGCGCTGAGCGCGTCGGAGGGTAGCGGGAACCCGCCAGGTCCACCTGGCGGGTTCCTTTTTTGCGCCTCGTCCCCAGCCGTCTCACCGCTCAGGAGCGTGGCGGGCGATCACGCCTCCACCAGCTCGTCGCTTTCCGCCGTATCCAGTGCGGTGCCGCTCAGGTTCCGGCCGGAAGCGGAGCCCAGCATGACCAGCTCCCGGACGACCACATCGGAGGTGGGGATCGTGACGCCATCCCGCTCGTAGGAATCGTACTGCATCCGGCCCTCGATGTAGAGGCGATCACCCTTCCGGATGTACTCCTCGGCCAGTTCCGCCAGCCGATCCCAGACGGTGATCCGGTGCCACTCCGTCCGCTCCTCGAACCCGCTCTCCCGCGGGATCCGCCGACTCGTGGCCAGCGAGAAGTGGGCGACCTTGTGCCCGTTGGTCGTGGACTGCACCTCCGGGTCGCGCCCTACGTTCCCCACGAGGATCAACTTGTTCACCGATCGCGCCATCTGTACCTCCCTGCACGGGTTGTGGCCCCGTCGATCGGGGCCGGTCAACCACAGGGATAGCTGTCCGGCCGGGGCAGGACGATAGCGCGACCGGACAGTCTCCGGATGGCCCGACTTCGCCTCACTTGCACTCGTACCAGCTCGACCCCGTCCCGACCTCGACGCGGAGCGGTACATCGAGCTCGAAGGCGCCCTCCATGAGCTCCGTGATCAGCGCCTCCACTTCTTCCACCGACGACTCCGGCGTTTCGAAGAGCAGGTCGTCGTGGACCTGGAGCAGCATGCGGGTCCCATCACCGCGCCCCGCGAGCGCCTCCCGGATATCGATCATCGCGATCTTGATGATGTCCGCGGCGCTCCCCTGTACGGGCGCGTTCGTGGCCGCCCGCTCCCCGAACTGCCGTATGTTGTAGTTCCTGCTCTTCACCTCGGGGATGTAGCGCCTGCGGCCGGCCAGCGTCTCCACGTATCCCGCCTCATACGCCTTCTCGATCTGCTCGTCCAGGTATTTCCGTACCTGCGGCAGACGCTCGAAGTAGTTGTCGATAAAGGTCTTGGCCTCCTGCACGCTGGTCCCCAGCTGCTTCGACAACGCGTACGGACCGATCCCGTAGATGGTGGCGAAGTTGATGGTCTTGGCCGCGTCCCGCATCTGCGGCGTGACATCCCCGGCCTCCACTTCGAAGACCAGCGCAGCGGTCTCACGGTGGATGTCGGCGCCCGACCGGAACGCCCGTGTGAACGTCTCGTCGCCGGACAGATGAGCGAGGACGCGCAACTCGATCTGGGAGTAGTCGGCCGCGACGAACCGGAACCCGTCCGCGGGCACGAACCCCTTCCGGAGCTCGGCTCCGAGCTGGGTGCGGATGGGGATGTTCTGCAGGTTCGGGTCGCTGGAGCTCAGTCGGCCCGTGGCGGCCACGGCCTGGTTGAAGCTCGTGTGGATGCGGCCCGTGCGGCGGTCTACCAGCTGCGGCAGCGCGTCGACGTACGTGTTCTTCAGCTTGTCGAGCTGCCGGTACTCCAGGATCAGCGTGGGGATCCGGTGTCCCTGCTCCGCCAGCTCCTCGAGCACCGTGGCATCCGTCGATGGGCCGGTCTTGGTCTTCTTGAGGACGGGCAGCTCCAGCTTTTCGAACAGCACCTCCCGGAGCTGCGGAGTCGAGTTGATATTGAACTCTTCTCCCGCCTCCTTGTAGATGTCGCTCTCGATGAGCCGGAGGTCACGCTCCAGCTTCGCCGACACCTCCCGGAAGAACGGCACATCGATCCCGATCCCCGCCCGCTCCATCTCCGCCAGCACCGGGATCAGCGGCATCTCCACGTCGCGGAAAAGCCGCTCCAGGTGGTACTCCGGCAGCTCCCTCGCCAGACGCTGTTCGAGCCGGAGCGCGAGGTCGGCCTTCTCGCAGGCGAAATCGCGCACCGCCTCGATGGCGCACTCCACCACCGGTGTCTCGCTGCGCCCCTTCCCGCACAGGTCCTCCCGGCTCGTGGCGCTGTGGCCGAGGCGCTGGAGCGCCAGCGAGTCCAGCTCGTGCTCTCGTCGTCCGGGCTCGATCAGGTAGGAGGCCACCATGACGTCGAAGTCGAGTCCCTTCAGCGCCGGTCCGATTCGACCCAGGGCCAGCAACGCATACTTCAGGTCGTGCCCGACCTTGCGGATCGACGGGTCCTCCAGCACCTCGACCAGCGCCGCCAGCTCGGGGCCGTCCAGGGCGGGTAGGTTCAGCCCCTCGTGGTCGCCCAGGTCCAGCTCCCCGGGGCGGCGATGCGCCAGCGGCAGGTACCACGCCTTCCCCGGCTCGAGCCCCACGGCCAGCCCCGCCACCTCCGCCCGCAGCGGCGCACTCGCGGACCCCACGACGTGGAGACTCATGACACCCCGCTCACGAATCTCCCCCGCCAGCTCCCGCACATCCGCCACGCCCGTCGCCACCCGGTAGTCCGAGGCGAGCTGCTCCGTCTCCGGCTCGGGCGCGGCGATCTCCCGCACCAGTCCGTGGAACTCCAACTCCACGAACAGCTCCTTGAGGCGATCACTGTCCGGTTCGCTCACCGCGAGCGCGGCCAGGTCGAGCTCGACCGGCAGGTCGCGCATGATCGTGACCAGCTTCTTCGACAGCACGACCTCATCGCGGTACTCCAGGAGCGCCTCCCGTGCCCGCTTCCCGCTCACTTCCCCGGCCTTCTCCAGGATCGCTTCCACCCCGCCGTACTTCTCGATCAGCTTGATCGCCGTTTTCGGGCCGATCCCGCGCGCGCCCGGAACGTTGTCGCTGCTGTCTCCGATGAGGGCGAGATAGTCGCAGACGTGCTCGGGCGGGACGCCCAGGCGCTCCGCCGCGTTGGCCATGCCCACCCACTCCTCGTCCACATTCGCCTGACCGCCCCGGCCGGGGTTCAACAGCGCGACCCGGCCATCGATCAGCTGATAGAAGTCCTTGTCGCCCGAGACGATGACGGTGTCCACGTCCGAGTCGCTCGCCAGCCGGGCGAGGGTACCGATGACGTCATCGGCCTCGTGGTCTGCGAGCTCCAGGATCGGGATACGGAACGCCTCCACCAGGTCGCGGATCCGGGGCAGCGAGGAGCGCAGCTCGTCGGGCATCTTCTCCCGTGTCGCCTTGTACTCCGCGTACATCTCCGTCCTCAGGCTCGTCCCCGCGTCCATCACCACACCGAGGTAATCCGGGTCGTAGTCCTTGAGCAGCTTCAGCAGGAAACGCGTGAGGCCGAAGGCGGCCGATGTATTCTCGCCCTTGGACGTGGTGAGCGGACGGCTGATCATGGCGAAGAACGCACGATAGATCAGTGCGTAGCCATCGATCAGGAACAGGCGCGGTCGGGTCTTCTCTGGCAGATCTACCATCCAACTCTTCGTCTCGGGGAACACGGCGCAGAATTCTACCCCGGACCCGCGCCGGGGTGCAACGAAAACGCCCCGCCACCCGAGGGGTGGCGGGGCGCCTGGTCGCCGGCATGCCGGCTCAGAGGTTGTCCATCATCTCCAGCTCTTCGGGCGGCGCGACTTCCGCCGCCACCAACTCCTCGGTGTCGATCGCATCGCCCAGGAGCGGCTCCGCGGCATCCGGCGCCTCCAGCGCATCGGCCCCGGCACCTTCGCCACGCTGGACATTCGCCGCCTGCAGGCCCTTGTCTGTCTCGCGGACTTCGAAGTCGACTTCCTCTCCTTCGGCCAGGGTCTTGAACCCCTCCATGGAGATCGCCGAGAAATGGACGAAGACATCTTCCCCGTCCGGCTGCTCAATGAACCCATATCCCTTCGAGTCATTGAACCACTTCACCTTACCTCTCGCCATGAAACCGCCTCCTAACCAAGGGTCTGCCACAGCTACTCCGCCAGCATTGACCAAGGTAAGGAGCCCAATTCCAGAGCGTCAAGAAAAAAATGTCACGCCAGTGGCAAGGCCGGTGACCTGGACGGCGGCGGCCGTGGCCATCGGAAGGTAGAGGTTGTCATCCACGGGGAGGGTCAGCGCCTCGATGCCGGTAAGACCGATTGCGAGCATAACCGCTCCGGGAGCGGGCAGTCCCGGCAGGAGCAGTGACAGCGGCAGAACCACGGCGAGGAACCCCAGGCTGCCCTCCACGCTCTTGCCCCCCGGGTACCGGTGTCTGCCGAAGCGCCTCCCCACCACCGCGGCCACCGCATCGGCCCCGCCGGCCACGAGGATCCCCGCGAGCGCCGGTACACCGGGGAAGGCGACCACTGCGGTGGTGTACCCCAGCGCCAGGGTCGTGGCGCCCGTCAGACGACCGCCCTCGCCCGAACGGAGCAGATGCCCCAGATGACGGTCGAACAACGAGGCGGTCGAACGGGTGGCTCGCCGCGCCAGCTCCACGCCCAGCGCCAGGAATGTTGCCGCCGCGAAAGTCGTCGCGGCCGCGAGTGGCGGGAGCTGCCAGACCACGGCGGCGGCCACCAGCGACACCAGCAGGTGGACGGATTTCCGAGTCGCTTCTCCGCGGACGCTGGTGGTCATGGCTCGCCGACGTCAGCCCCCGGCCGGGCGCGGGGCGGGATAGAGAGCCCGGTAGAGGGCCCGGTTGGTCAGCACGTGCCGGATGTAGTCCCGTGTCTCACGGTACGGCACCCGCTCGATGAACAGCTCCTGGTCCCGCGCCTCCGGCAGTGACAGCCAGCGCGCCGCGCGCGTCGGCCCGGCGTTGTACGCCGACAGGACGAGCGGTAGCACGCCGTCATAGCGCTCCAGCATGGTCGCCAGGTAGCGGGTCCCGAAGTGTATGTTCACATCCGGCTGTTTCAGCAGCTCCGGGTCGTAGTCGCGCAGCCCGGCCTCGCCCGCCAGCATTCCACCGGTCGCCGGCATTACCTGCATCAGCCCGATGGCCCCGGCACCGCTGGTAACGGCAGGGCTGAAAGCCGACTCCTGACGGATGAGCCCCGCCACCAGGTAGGGGTCGAGCTTCAGACTCTGTGCCTCGGGCTCGATCATGGACCGGAAGGGGAACGGGTAGACGATCCGCAGGAGGCGCGGGTTCCATGCGCCGTTCCTGCGCCGCAGGTCCCAGCCGATCCCGATCGCCGTCAGCGTGTGGCCGCGCTCGATCAGCGCCTCGGCCAGGGCGTACTCGGCCGCATCCCTGCCCTCGACGGCGCCACGCAGCCGCTCCACCTCCCGGACCAGCTCCCCTCGCACCTCGAGATCGGAGAGCACATCCACCCGCCGGAGGCCGCTCGCCAGCGTTTCGACCAGGTCCGGCGCCAGCGCGGCGGGCGGCGGCGCGGCGCTCAGCCCCTGGAGCACGGGAACCCCGAGGATCTCGGCAGCGCGCACACCGTGATACGACAACGGGTCCTTCTGCCTGAGCTCCTGCAGCCGGGCCCGGGCGTCCGCCGCCCGCCCCAGCGCCTCGTAGGCCCGCGCGGCCCAGTACGTGGACTGGGCCCACCGTCGCCCATCCGGATGCAGTCGACGATACTCCTCGAACACCGCCACAGCGCCCTGGTAGTCCTCGTCGAGAAGATCGAGCCCACCCAGCCGCATGAGCGCCAGGCCCGCCTCGTTCAGCGCCGGGGATGCGTCCGCCGCCTGTCGATAGAACCGCCGTGCCTCATCGATCTCCAGGTCGTCGTGCTTCAGGTCGGCCAGCAGGTATAGACCCCGAGTCACCGCCTCCTCGCCGGGGAACAGCTCCGGGAGACGGGCCAGGGTCCGCTGCCCGGCGTCACCCCGGCCCTGCCGGTACTGGGCGCGACCCGCCAGGTAGAGCGCCTCTGCGCCCATCGCTGGGGGCACTCCCTCGCTCCCCCCCAGCTCCAGCAGCCCCCGCTCCGCCTCGTCATAACGCCCCGCGGCGAATCCCGCCCGCCCCAGACGGAGCCGGACGTCCCGGCGCTCCGCCTCGGAGCCGCGGCCCGATTCGAGGTAGACGGTGTAGCCGCGGACCGCGCGCTGCGGGTTGCCGTGGCGAGCATAAATGTCGGCGATGAGCCGCCACTCGTCGGGCTCGGGATGGAGCTCGGTCAGCACGCGCGCGCCGTCCACCGCTCCCAGCGCTGCGGGATCCTCCATGGCGGCGAGGAAAGCGCTGCGGGCACGGGTGGTGTCGCCGGCCGCGAGCCGCAGCGCTCCGAGCTCCGACCACGCCGCCGACCGCGTGGCGCCCGCGCTCGTCTGCGCGGTCTCCAGCGCGATCTCCCGGGCGGCCATGCTGTCACCGGCCTCCCGGGCGGCCGAGAGCCTGAGCCTCCACGTGCCGCCGGCCGCCAGCGCGCCCGCCCCCGCCAGGTGCCGCCGGAGCGCGGCGGTGTCACCAGCGGCCGCCGCAGTTCGGGCGGCGAAGAGGCTCGACCAGTCGCTCATCCACGGCAGGAGCCGTCCCGCCCTCTCGAACGCCGCCAGCGCGTCGGCGTTCTCGTCGGCCGCGGCGTAGGCGAGTCCTCTGCGCAGCTCCGCCACGCCCCGGTCGCGGTCGCTCTCCTGCACCGCGATGTAATGGCCCAACGCCTCCGCGCCCGCGGCGGGCTGCCCCCGCTCGATCCGGCTGCGGGCCAGCAGCTCCCACCCCGCACCTTCTTCCACCTCTCCCAGCCAGTTCCTCCCCTCGAGGAGGCGAGCCACGGGCCCCCACCGACCCCAGCCCGCGTTCAGTCGGGCCGTGTAGAGGATGAGCGTCGGTGTGGTGTCGGCGAGCGTGGCCAGGTGCGCGTCCATGAGCCGGCTCGCTCGCCAGTACCGCCCGTCCGCTGCCGCGCTCAGCACCGCGTCCGGAACACCGCCGGATGGTGGGGCTACGGGCGAGTCAGCCGGGATCGAAGTGGCACGGAGCGATGGGGCCGGGACCGCGGCATCACCCACCCTCCAGGCGGGCAGGGCGAACGCGGTGGTGGAGAGCAGCACAAGCATGATGGAATAGAGCTTCATGGAATCCTGCCGTTGCAACTGTCGAGCCCCGCGGCCGCGCCGGCGCCCATGATGAGAAAAGGCCACCGAACCGGGTGGCCTTCTCTCTTGGCGATGAGCAGGTGCCGCGTCACGTCACCTCGTAGTCGCGCCGGCGCTGATCTCCTGCAGCGTGTCGATCATCTTCTGCGCAGACTCCTCCATGTCGATGACCAGACGGTCGACCTTCGTCACGAAGTAGTTGTGCATGATGTTGATCGGAATCGCGATTGTCAGACCGGCCGCCGTCGTGATCAGGGCGACCTTGATGCCGCCCGCCACCAGCGTGGCCTCCACCTCACCGGCCGCCTCGATGTTCTGGAACGCCTGGATCATCCCGATCACCGTCCCGAGGAACCCGAGCAGCGGCGCCACGTTCGCGATCGTCGCAAGCCATACCAGGCCACTCTCGAGACCGGCCATCTGGATCAGGCCCACGTTCTCAATGGCCTTCATCACGCGCTCACTGCCCTCATCATGGCGCTCGAGGCCCGCCAGCAGGATACGGCCGGCCGGCGTGTCTGACTCACGAGCCGCCGCAATCGCACCCGGCACATCCCGCTGCGCAAGCCGCTCGTCCACCTCGCGGAGGACCTTCTTCGTACGGGAGCTCGTGACCGAAAGATCGATGAGCTTCCAGACGATGATGATGATACCGATGGCCAGCGCGGCCCCCAGCGGCCACATCATGAAACCACCGTCCTCCCAGATCGAGACCATCCACTCGGTCACAGAGAGGTCCGGACTTTCCATCCCCGGGATCTGAAGCGCGAGGTTCAGGAAGGTGACACCGCTCAAGTTTGCCTCCATTCAGCCATCTGCGAACACCGCCCGATCGTCGGACGGCGAAGGTAGTACGCTAGTTTTTTGAACAGGGAACGGCAAGGTAGATGGCCCCCCAGAGGGTGTCAACCCCGACAGGCCACGCCCCGCAGACTCTCAGCGCCCGGGCGGCACGGCCCCTACCCGGCGCCGGGTGCCGGTGCCGAAGCCATGCCGGCGGACAGAGACGGCTCCTTTATGCAGGCCGCAAACTGCTCCGGCGCCTTCTCCGCCAGCGGCGGAACCACCCGACTGCACTCCTCGTCCTTGAGCGGGTGAGGACAGCGCGGGTGGAACGGGCACCCCGATGGGGGATGGATGGGGCTCGGCACATCGCCCGGGAGCACGATGCGATCCCGGTTT
Source organism: uncultured Gemmatimonadales bacterium (assembly GCA_963783305.1). GTDB lineage: Bacteria > Gemmatimonadota > Gemmatimonadetes > Longimicrobiales > RSA9 > JAWVYT01. Next base: position 672,178 of record CAWAMW010000002.1, read on the forward strand.
CGCCCGGGCTCGGGGACGGGTATCGCGGACAGGAGCGCGCGCGTGTACGGGTGCCTGGGGCGGCGGTTGATATCGGCCACAGCGCCGATCTCGACGATCCGGCCGAGGTACATGACGGCCACCCGGTCGCTGACGTGCTCGACCACGCTCAGGTCGTGGGCAATGAACAGGTAGGCCAGCCCCAGCTCCGACTGGAGACGGTCGAGCAGGTTTACCACCTGCGCCTGCACCGACACATCCAGTGCGCTCACCGGCTCGTCGCACACGATGAAGTCGGGCTCCACGGAGAGAGCGCGCGCGATCCCGATCCTCTGCCGCTGACCGCCGCTGAACTCGTGCGGGTAGCGGTTGGCGTGCGATGGGAGGAGCCCCACACGGTCCAGGAGCTCCCGGATCCGGGCGTCCGCCGCTTCACCACGGGCCAGGTCGTGGACCTTCAGGACCTCCCGCAGCGCGTCGCCCACCGTCAGACGTGGGTTCAGCGAGGCGAACGGGTCCTGGAATATGATCTGGGCCCGACGCCGAAGCGCCCGCAGTTCGCCCGCGTCCATCGCGACCACGTCCTCGCCGGCGAAGCGGATCTCACCTGCGGTGGGCTCGAGCAGCCGGAGCAGCGCGCGCCCCGTCGTCGACTTGCCGGAGCCCGACTCACCGACCAGTCCCAGCGTCTCCCCGGGGTCGACCCAGAAGCTCACGCCATCCACCGCCTTCACGTGCTCCGTGACCCGCGAGAAGAAGCCGGATCGGAGAGGGAAGTGCTTCTTCAGGCCCCGCACCTCCAGGAGCGCGTTCGGCGCGGGCACCTCGTCCAGGGTGCGTTCGTTCCGATCGCTCTGACTCACGACGCGGCCCTCCGCACGGGCGCGAAACCTCCGCCATCGCGCTCCACCTCCTCGCGCCGCTCGGGGTGCTCCACGAGCCAGCAGCGGGCGTACTGCCGCTCGGAGGCGCGCAGCGGTTCCGGCATCTCCCGGCACACGTCCCATGCGTAGGGGCAGCGGTCGCGGAACCGGCAGCCGGAGGGCCAGTTTGTGGGGGGCGGAACGGTACCGGGGATGACCGCGAGCTCCCCCCCCGTACGGTCGGGTCGGGGCACGGCCGCAAGCAGTCCCTGCGTGTACGGATGGGCCGGCTGCCTGAAGATGTCGTCCACCGGCCCTTCCTCCACGACCTGCCCGGCGTACATGACGACGACCCGGTCGCACACCTCCGCCACGACCCCCAGGTCGTGCGTGATGAGCATGACGCCCATGCCCATCTCCCGGCGCAGCTCGAGGAGCAGCTCCAGGATCTGGGCCTGGATCGTCACGTCCAGTGCCGTGGTGGGCTCGTCCGCGATCAGGAGGTCTGGCTCGTTGGCCAGCGCCATGGCGATCATGACCCGCTGCCGCATCCCGCCGCTCAGCTGGTGCGGGTACTCGTCCACCCGCCGCTCCGGTACCGGGATCCCCACCAGCTCCAGCAGCTCGATGGCGCGAGCCCGCGCGTCCTTCCGCCCCAGGTTCCGGTGAAGCCGCAGCGCCTCGACGATCTGCCCTCCCACCCGGAACACCGGATTCAGCGATGTCATGGGCTCCTGGAATATCATGGCGATGTCGTTGCCGCGGATCTGCCGCATCTCCTTCTCCGACAACGAGGTCAGCTCACGCCCGTCGAAGCGGATGCTGCTCCCCTCCTCGATCCGGCCGGGGTCGTCGACGAGCCCCATGATCGAGAGCGACGTCACGGACTTCCCGCACCCACTCTCCCCCACCACACCGAGGATCTCGCCGCGCTCCACCTGGAATGAAACGCCATCCACCGCCCGGGCCACACCGTCCTCGGTGTGGAAGTAGGTCCGCAGGTCCTTCACAGCGAGCAGTGACATCGGGGCCTCAGCTCCGGAGTCGGGGGTCGAGCGCATCCCGCAGCCCGTCGCCCACCAGGTTGAATGCGAGCACGGTGACCACGACGGCCAGCCCCGGGAACGTGGCCACCCACCAGGCGCCGATCAGGTTCTGACGCCCGTCCGCGACCAGTGTTCCCCAGCTCGGCGTGGGCGGCTGTACGCCCATCCCGAGGAAGCTGAGGCCCGCTTCCAGGACGATGGTGTTCCCGATCCCCAGTGTGGCGGCGACGATCACCGGCGCCAGCACATTCGGCAGCAGGTGTCGCAGGATGATACGGGTCCGGCCAAAGCCCAGGGCACGGGCGGCCTGCACGTACTCCTGCTCCCGCAGGCTCAGCACCTCACCGCGTACCAGTCGTGCGGTGCCCGGCCACTGCGTCAGCCCCAGGATGAGGATGATCAGCGTGATGCTCGACTCGAAAAGCGCGATGATCATGATCAGCAGCACGAGCCGCGGGAACGCCATCACCATGTCTGTGAACCGCATGATCACCGCGTCCACCTTCCCGCCCAGGTACCCCGCCACCGCTCCCAGAAGCGACCCCAGGACGATGGCGATCGCCACCGCGATGAAGCCGATCGCCAGGCTGATCCGCGCGCCGTAAATGATCCGACTGAGGACGTCCCGGCCGAACTGGTCCGTGCCCATCCAGTGATCGAGACCGGGGGGCAGATAGCTCATGGTGGTGAGGTCCCCCTGCGCGATGGGGTCATAGGGCGCGATCAGCGGCGCCAGGAAGGCGATCAGGTAGAGGGCCACGACCGTCAGCAGACCCGCCAGCGCCAGCCGGTTCCGCCGGAGGTGCCGCGCGGCAATCGCCCACTGTGAGTCCCCCGCCCGCGAGGCGGAGGGCTCACCGGCGGCATGCCGGGCGGCGGTCGCCCGGGCGTCCCCCTGCGCGGCGCCACGCAGGTCCCGCATCGCGAGCAGCCACAACCCAGCCAGGCCGATCGCCATGATGGCCACGGCCACCCAGTCGTCCAGCGAGCCGTCCGCGGTAATCGACGCGATGGCGTCCCACCCCAGCCACGCCACACCGAGCAGCGCGCCCCACGGAAGCAGGTAGGTCAGGCCACGGAGCGGTGCACCCATCAGCAGGTGGCCCGCGCCCGGGAGCACCGCCGACAGCGCCACCGCCGCCCCGGATGCGCCCGCGGCAGGCGCCTCGGCGGCCAGAGCTGCCCGCTCACGGGGACGGTCCGGAGCGCCTCGATCGATACCGGTCCGCTCCGGCTCCGGCAGCCGGACCGCCCCCTCGCCGTGCTCCGGAACCGCCGCACCCGCCGCTCCCGCCACGGTCTCGTGGATTGGCTCCGGCACCCCACCCTCCGGGTCGGCCGGCCGGTCCGGGCCGTGCCCATGGCTCCGATTCCGCCCCCGCTCCCGGTCAGTCATAGCGGATCCGCGGGTCGGCCACCGCGTAGAGGATGTCGGCCACGAGCGAGCCGATCACCACCACGAGCGCGAAGATGAAGCTGGTCGCCATGACCACCGGGTAGTCCCGCTGGAAGATGGCATCCACGATGACCCGGCCCATCCCCGGCCAGGAGAAGATCACCTCGACGAACACGCTCCCGCTGAAGAGCAGCGGGAGGTAGAGCCCGAGGAGTGTGATGATGGGCAGCAGAGAGTTCCGCAGCGCGTGCTTCAGCACCACCGTGCGACCCGGCAGCCCCTTGGCGCGCGCGGTCCGGATGTAGTCCTGATGGATCACTTCGAGCATCTGACCGCGGGTGTAGCGGGCGATGCCGGCGGACATGACGAGTGTGAGCGTCAGGACCGGGAGCACGAGGTGGACCAGTCGGTCCACAACCTGCTGGCCGAAGCTCAGGTACTCGTAGTCCACACTGGTCATCCCCGTGGGCGGCAGCGCGAAGGGCAGCCCCCACTCGTGCGCCTTGAGGGAGAAGAGCAACATGAGCATCAGGCCGAGCCAGAAGCTGGGCATCGAGTAGAAGAAGAGCGAAGTGACGCTCAGAATGCGGTCCGCCGCCCGGTGCTGCCGGACCGCCTGGAAGATCCCGGTGGACACTCCGATCAGGAAGATCAGGATCAGCGTGGAGCCGGCCAGCATGAGCGTGGGCGGCAGGGTCTCCAGGATGATGTCCACGACCGGCCTGCTCTGGGCGAACGAGTAGCCGAAATCGCCGGTGAAGAACGCCGTCAGCCACTTCCAGTACCGGATGTGCAACGGCTGGTCGAGCCCGAAATTCGCCCGGATCTGGTCCAGCACCTCGGGCGGCACGTTCTGGTTCGCGAACAGCGCCGTGGGATCGCCCGGGGCCAGGTTGACGACGAAGAAGATGGTGGTGGCGATCCCCAGTATGAGGGGGACCGCCCCCAGGCTCCGGCGCAGGACGTACGAAAACACGCCTCAGTTCCGCCGGACGCTCATCGCACCGACCAGTCGGCGATGCTGGAGAACTCGCCCCGCTGGTCCATGGACACACCGCTCACCTCGTGGCTGGACGCCGCGATCTCGTCCGCCCAGAACATGAACGTGAACGGCTGCTCCTGCTGAAGCGCCTGGGTGAACTGGCGCCAGACCTGACGGGCCCCCTCCGCGTCCGTGGCGGCCGCGCCCTGCTCGATCAGGCGGTCCAGCGTCTCGCTCCGCACCCCACTGCGGTTGGCCGACTGTTCGACGTCGGCCTGGCTCGAGTGGAAGAGCGACTGCGGTGCGGACGCCATCTGGAAGTTGTCCAGCACCCAGTTGCTCAGCACGGCATCGAAATCCCGGTTCTTGTGCTGCGCCAGCATGGTCTGGAACTCCAGCGCCTGCAGCTCGACGTCGGCGCCCACCTCGCGCAGCTGGCTCTGCACTACCTGAAGGATGGCGCGGTTCATGGGCTGCTGGCCCGCGAGCAGTGTGAACGCCAGACGCCGCCCGTCCTTCTCCCGCACCCCGTCGCCGTCCGCGTCCGTCCAGCCGGCCTGCTCCAGCAGCTGCCGCGCCCGCTCCGGGTCATAGCTCAGCGGCTCGATCCCGTCCGGGTGGTACGGGTGCCATGGCGGCACCGTGCTGGTCGCCACGGAGCCGTATCCCTTCAGCTGCGCGTCGATGATCTCCTGCCGGTTGACGGCATGCGTCATCGCGCGGCGAACCCGCGCGTCGTCGAAAGGGGGCCGCTCATTGTTCCAGCCGAGGTAGAAGAGCTTGGTCCCGCTGAACGCGTGCAGCTCCAGACTCTCGCTGCTCTCGATCCGCTCGATCTGGTCCGGCTGCAGCGGGAGGTCGATATGGATCCCGCCGGTGACGAGCTCCGTCAGCAGCGTCGCCGGCTCCGGCACCACCCGGAACACCACGCGTTCCGCCGCCGGGGGACCCCCCAGAGACGCGGGGAACCGGGCGTTCCGCTCCAGCACCAGCCGGTCGTTCGCCCGCCACTCCACGAACCGGAACGGCCCGCTTCCTACGGGCTCCCGGTTGAACGGCGCGTTCGCCATCTCCGCCGCTGGCACTCCTTCGAGCAGGTGCTTGGGAACGGGGGCCCACCAGAAGTCCTCGATGGCCTGCGCGTGCGGCACGGTGAACCGGAACGTAATGGTCCGCGGATCCTCTACCTCCGCGGATTCCACGGAGCCGAGGTACGCGGACCCGATGAGCGATCCGGTCTCCGGCGTCTTGGCCATATCGAAGGTGAACTTCACGTCCTCGGACGTGACCGGCTCCCCATCGTGCCACAGGACGTCCGGGCGCAGCGTGAACGTGACCGCGGTGTCGCCGTGCATCTCCCAGGACTCCGCCAGGTACGGCTGGGGCTCCAGGTCGGCGCTGTACTGGATGAGCGGAGTGAACAGCGCGTACTTGAGGAGCTGGTCCGTGTCTATGCTGCTGTTCGTGATGGGGTTGAAGCCGCTGAAGTCGGTGGCCGTGCCTACGATCACCGTGCCGCCCTCCCCACTCCCTCCACCGCCGCCATCACCGCCCCCGCAGGCGGCCAGGCCCACCACGGCCAGGACCGTTCCGAGCCACGCCATCGCTGCCTTCGCTCCGCTCATCACCCCTCGCTCTCCCGGTTCAGCGGCGCCACGTCCACTCCTCGGACGCGAACCTTCTCCATGACTCCCGCGCGCCCGCGCTCTCCCCCGAGTCCAGCGGTGCAGGGGCAAGAGGAGTGCCGAACGCGGTCTGGAAACTGGCGATCAGCGCCTCGATCAGCGCCTCGAGGTCAGGTCGGAACCCCAGCTCCCGCTCCACCGTGGTCCACCCCTCCTCCACCCCCGGAGGGGCCGCCGGCCGATCCAGCAGCAGCTCCTCCGCCGGCGCCTGGCTCCCGCCCAGCAAGATGGAGCCGTGCTGCAGGATCGTCCGCTCCTGCGTCCGCTGCGCGCTCCCCACCAGCTTCCGCCCCGCGACCACCACCTCGCCGGTCTCCGGCCGCCGGAAACACGCGTCGGTCCACGACTTCCGGTCACCCCCCGCGCCCGTGCGCAACGCCGCCACGCCGCCCGCGCCCGCCACCTGTGCCGTCAGGCCGAGCCCCTCGAGGGCCGCGACCAGCGCGCCGTTGATCCGGCGGTACGCGGCACGGGGCTTCCCCACCACCGCCACCGGCGCCACCACGGCGTAGGTGAGTTCATCATCATGGAGGACCGCCTGTCCGCCGGTGGGACGGCGCACGAAGTCGATGCCGCGGCGGGCGGCCTCCACCGGATCGTAGAGGCCGCGCGCCGGCTGGTTGCGGCCGAAGGAGAGGGTGGCCGGGGACCAGCGATAGAGCCGGAGCACCGGTGCGGCACCACCACAGACGGCATCCAGGAGCGCCTGGTCGAGCGCCATGTTGGTGGCGCCATCCCGGGGCCCCTCGGTCACGCCGTCGCCGAGAACGAGCCGCCATGGAACGCTCTCCCGGGCGGGTGGGCGCGGCTTCGGTATGGAGTCCATGCTGTGGATTCCTCGGTCTCGGCTGCCGTCAACGGTGGTGGACGGCCTCAAGGTACCATATCGGGCCGCCCCCGCCATCGGGAGGCATCGAGAAAACGGCGCCCGCCCGGTTACCGGGGCGAGCGCCGTCGCGACCGCTGGGCGGCCTGGTCCTACACGCCGGCGGTCTCGCGCTGCTCCTCGTACTCCGCCACCGGTGGGCACGAACAGACGAGGTTGCGGTCACCGTGCGCGGAGTTTATCCGGCCCACGAACGGCCAGAACTTCTGCTCGCGCGTGGGCTCCGGGAACGCCGCCAGCTGCCGGGAGTACGGCCGGTCCCAGTCGTCGCTGACCACCACATCCACCGTGTGCGGAGCGTGGCTCAGCGGGTTGTCGCCCTCCTGCCACTCCCCGCTCTCGATCTTCCGGATCTCGTTCCGGATGGCAATCATCACCTCGCAGAACTGGTCGAGCTCCCGCTTCGACTCGCTCTCCGTGGGCTCGATCATGAGCGTTCCCGCCACGGGGAAGCTGACCGTGGGAGCATGGAACCCGTAGTCCATGAGGCGCTTCGAGATGTCGATGGCGTCCACACCGGTATCCGCCTTCAGCGGCCGGGGATCCACGATGCACTCGTGGGCGACCGTCCCGCCACGACCCTTGTACAGCACCTCGAACTGCCCCTCCAGCCGCTTGGCCACGTAGTTCGCGTTCAGGATCGCCACCTTCGTCGACCGGGTGACACCCTCCGCCCCCAGCATCCGGATGTACATCCAGCTGATCGGCAGGATCGACGGGCTGCCGAACGGCGCCGCGCTCACCGCACCGATCCCCTGCTCGCCTCCCGTCTCCACCAGCGCGTGCGTCGGGAGGAAGGGCGCCAGGTGCTCCGCCACGCCGATGGGGCCCATGCCCGGACCGCCGCCGCCGTGCGGGATCGCGAACGTCTTGTGCAGGTTGAGGTGCGACACGTCGCCGCCCCAGTCCCCCGGCCGGCTCACCCCCACCATGGCGTTCATGTTGGCGCCATCGATGTACACCTGACCGCCGGCCTCGTGGACGATCCGGCAGATGTCGCGGATCGACTCCTCGAAGATCCCGTGCGTGGACGGGTACGTCACCATGATCGCGCCCAGCCGGTCGCGGTACTGCTCCGTCTTTGCGCGCAGATCGTCCACATCGATGTTGCCGTTCTCATCGCTCCGCACCACGACGACGTTCATCCCGGCCATCACGGCGCTCGCGGGGTTCGTCCCGTGCGCCGACTGCGGGATGAGACACACGTCACGGTGCGACTCTCCCCGGGCCTCGTGGTAGCCGCGGATCACCAGCAGGCCCGTGAGCTCGCCCTGGCTCCCGGCGTTCGGCATCATGCTCACCGCGTGGAATCCCGTGATCTCCGCGAGCCACCGCTCCAGCTGCTCGATCATCGCCCGGTACCCCGCAGCCTGGTCCGCCGGGGCGAACGGGTGCATTGCGCCGATCTTACGCCACGTCACCGGGTACATCTCGGCCGTGGCGTTCAGCTTCAGCGTGCACGACCCCAGCGGGATCATGGACCCCGTGAGCGACAGGTCCCGGTTCTCCAGACGCTTCAGGTACCGCAGCATCTCGTGCTCGGCATGGAAGCGGTTGAACACCGGGTGCGTCAGGTACTCGCTCTCCCGGCGGAACGGCGCGTCGAACGACGGGTGCGCGTCCCGGTCCGCGTCCGTGATCCACCCCTCCACGGTCGCCCGATCCGGCGCGTCCCGCATCCCGGCGGCAAAGACCGCCACCAGGTCGGCCAGGTCGTGCCGCGTGACCGTCTCGTCCAGCGCCACACCCAGCGTGAACTCGTCCAGCACCCGCAGGTTGATCTCCGCCTCGTGCGCCGCCTTCAGAATCGCGTCCACACCGCCCTCCCCGACCTCCACGCGGAGCGTGTCGAAATACGGCTTGTGCACGATCGTGTGCCCCAGCTCCTCCAGCGACCGCGCCAGCGCGTGCGTCAGTCGATGCACCCGCCCCGCGATTCTCCGGATCCCCTCCGGGCCGTGGTAGACCGCGTACATCCCCGCGATCACCGCCAGCAGGACCTGCGCGGTGCACACGTTGCTGGTCGCCTTCTCCCGCCGGATGTGCTGCTCCCGCGTCTGGAGCGCCATGTAGTAGGCGTCCTCGCCCCGCGCGTCCTTGGAAACGCCAATGATCCGGCCGGGCATCTGCCGCTTGTACGCGTCGCTGGTGGCGAAGTACGCCGCATGCGGACCCCCGTAGCCCATGGGCACACCGAACCGCTGGGTGCTCCCCACCGCCACGTCGGCGCCCCATTCACCCGGGGGCGACAGCAGCGCCAGCGAGAGCAGGTCGGCCGCCACCACCACCAGCGCGCCCGCCTCGTGCGCCGCGGCCACCACGTCGCGGTAGTCGTGGAGCGCGCCATCGCTGGCGGGGTACTGGAGCAGGACGCCGAAGACGTCGTCGTCGAAATCGAGCTCGCGGTGATCGCCCACCACGATCTGCCAGCCGCGGCTCTTCGCCCGCGTCCGCACGACGTCGATCGTCTGCGGGTGCGTGCCCTCCGCCACCAGGAACTTGCTCCGCTTCCCCTTCGCCGCGGACTGGCAGAGCGCCATTGCCTCGGCCGCCGCGGTGGCCTCGTCCAGAAGCGAGGCGTTCGCGATCTGCAGCCCCGTCAGGTCCATGACCATGGTCTGGAACGTGAGCAGCGCCTCCAGCCGGCCCTGGCTGATCTCCGCCTGATACGGCGTGTACGCCGTGTACCAGCCCGGGTTCTCCAGGATGTTCCGCTGGATCACCGGCGGCGTGATGGTACCGTGGTACCCCATCCCCAGGTACGACCGGAAGACACGGTTCCTCGACACCAGCTCCCGCAGCTCGGTCAGCGCCTCGTGCTCGCTCGCCGGGGCCGGAAGCTCCAGCGCCCGGTCGAGACGGATCGCCGCCGGCACCGCCGTATCGATCAGCGCGTCCAGCGAGTCGTACCCCACCGTCTCCAGCATCTCCTGCACCTCGGCCTCGGAAGGGCCAATGTGACGGTTCACGAACAGGTCTGTTCGGGCCAGCGAATGACGTCTATCGGTAACGGACATGGTTCCCGCTTCTCTTCACGTGAATGCTGCCATCCGCCCCCGGACGGCAGAGCACTGGATGATACACCGGGAACGAGAGCGGAGAAAGTCGGGAAGGCCCCCACAGCGACTACCGAGAGGGGCCGTCCGGCGGCCCGGCCACCGGGCCTTCGGATCCCGCGACTGGTGCGCCGTCCGCCACCCCTCCATCTTCCCGGCATGTCCACCCCCTCCGCGCGACTCCGCGACGCCTGGCGACACCTCTCCCGCATCCCCGGCGGCCGCCGCCTGTTCGATCGGCTCCTTGCCTGGATGGTGCCCTACTCCGGCTCGGTCCGCCCGCGGGTCCTGGAGCTGGAGCCGGGCCGCGCAGTGGTCTCGATCCGGGAGCGACGCCGGCTCCGGAACCACCTGCACAGCGTCCACGCCATCGCCCTCGCCAATCTGGCCGAGCTCGCCAGTGGCCTGGCCATGACGCTCGCGCTGCCCCCGGAAGTCCGTGGCATCCCGGTCGGGATCCGGATCGACTACGTCAAGAAGGCGCGCGGCACCATTGTCGCCCACGGGCACGCGTCGCCGCCCGCCGCCATACCCGCCGCGAGCGAGGCCGACGCGACGGCCGAGCTGCGCGACGAGGCCGGCGAGGTGGTGGCCACCGCCGTGGTCACGTGGAAGCTCGCGCCGATCGAGGAGACCTGAGAATGCGCAACGCACGACCCCGTCCTGCCCCCTTCCGAACCGTCTCCCCCACCCCGGTGCAGCCGTGGACCTGAACACCGCGCTTACCGAGGCCGCCGGCATCGAGGTTCCCATGATCGCGGGCGCCATGTACCCGTGCTCGAACCCGGAGCTGGTCGCCGCCGCGAGTGAGGCCGGCGCCATCGGCATCGTGCAGCCCGTCTCCCTCACGTTCGTTCACGGCTACGACTTCCGAGAAGGCCTCCGCTTCATCCGGAGCCTGACGTCGAAGCCCATCGGGATGAACGCATTGATCGAGTCGTCGTCCCGGGCGTACGAGAAGCGGATGGAGCAGTGGGTGGAGATCGCGCTGGAGGAGGGCGTGCGCTTCTTCGTCACGAGCCTCGGAAAGCCGCGCTGGGTCGTGGACCGGGTCGAGCCGCACGGCGGGGTGGTGTACCACGATGTCACGGAGCGGAAGTGGGCGCTGAAGGGGCTGGAGAGCGGCGCGCACGGGCTGATCGCGGTCAACCGTCGCGCGGGCGGACACGCGGGGCCGCGCTCCCCGGAGGAGCTCATGGATGAGCTCGGTGATCTCGGCGTTCCCCTGGTGTGCGCCGGCGGGATCGGTACGCCCACCGATTTCGTTCACGCCATGCGGCTCGGGTACGCCGGTGTCCAGATGGGCACCCGGTTCATCGCCACCACCGAGTGCACGGCGAGCCAGCCGTACAAGCAGGCCATCCTCGACAGCGAGGAGGACGACATCGTGCTGACCGAGCGCGTCACAGGTGTTCCGCTGGCGGTCATCGAGACCCCCTACACACGGCGGCTGGGACAGCGCGCGGGGCCGCTCGCCCGCTGGATGCTGCGTGGCCGGCGGCGGAAGAAGCTCATGCGGACGATTTACGCCCTCTGGTCCGGCTGGAAGATCAAGCGGTCTTCGTTCGATGAGAGCGGGAAACGCGATTTCTGGCAGGCCGGCCGGAGTGTGGCCGGCATCGACCATGTTCGGCCGGTGGACGAGGTCGTGGCGGAGTTCGCGGAAGCGCTGCGGTCGGCATAGCGGGCGGCGGCGAACGGTCGCTGCCGCTCCCTGTCGATCGCGTCGCTTCGCTCGCTGGTCGATCGCTTCGGCCTGCCGCCTCGCTGGTCGATCTCCGCTGCGCTCCGTTCCCACAGCTTCACTCCGCGGCCTGCCGGAGTACCGCCATGTCCCGTCACCTCACCATCGACGCCGTGCCAGCGGATCAACTCCCCGGCTGGGCGGCGCTGTCGGCGGCCCTCCAGCAGTACCATGCGACGGCGCTCCGCCACGGTCGGAACCCCACGCCGATCCAGCCGGCCTGCTCGGCCGTGGGCGGCTCCGGCAGGCCCACCACCTTCCCGAGCCCCGCACGGACCCCGAGGTCGCCTACCGGCCAGACGTCCGGCCGGCGCAGCTCGAACAGCAGGTGCATCTGCGCCGTCCACGGCCCGATGCCGCGCACCCTCGTGAGACGCTCCACCACCGCCGCGTCATCCAGCGCACCCAGATCGTGGAGCGGGACCGCGCCCGAACGGCTCTTCTCCGCCAGGTCGCGGATCGCCGCCAGCTTCGCCCGCGACAGCCCGGCCCCCCTCAGTGCCTCCTCGGGCACCGCCTGCACACGCTCCTCCGTCACCTCCCCGCCGAGCGCCTCCACGACCCGGCCGTGGATCGTGCGAGCCGCTTTCCCCGCCAGCTGCTGATAGACGATGGACGCGGTGAGCGCCGCGAACGCACCGCCCCGCGACGGCCGCAGCCGCACCGGCCCCACCCGCTCGATCAACGGACCGAACGATGGGTCCCCTCGCAGCCGCTCGGTCGCCTCCGGCCACACGACCTCACCCGTCATGGATGGCCTCCGCGAATGCTGTGAGCCGGTCCGCGTCCAGCGCGCCGTCGGTCCGGACCCCCGTACACACGTCCACGGCGAAGGGCCGGACGGCCGCAACCGCCTCCGCCACGTTCCCCGCGTTCAGCCCGCCCGCCAGGTACATCGGCAGATCCACCGACTCCACCACCCTCCGGCTCACCGTCCAGTCGTGGACGCGGCCCGTTCCGCCCAGCTCACGAACGGCGGCGCGGGGACGGCCGGAATCCAGCAGAATCCCGCTCGCCCAGCGCGTCGCGCCCCGGGCTTCTTCCACCGCACCGCCGTCCTCGACATGGACGGCCTGCACGAGCCCGATCCCGGGCAGCGCCGACCGCAGCGCCTCTCCCGCCCCGGGCTCCAGCCGGTCCACGAGCTGGAGCACGGCGGCCGGGAGTCGCCGGTGCTGCTCGACGATGGCGGCCGCCTCGGTCCGGCACGTCAGGAGGAAGGACGCGACGCCCGGCGGGACGTGGGGGAGCAGGCCGGCGATGGCGTCGTCGTCGATAGGGCCGGGGCCGCTCGGCATGGCGGAGACGAAGCCGACGGCCGACGCGCCCAGCCGCACCGCCAGCTCGAGCTCGGCACGGTCGCGGATGCAGCACACCTTGAACCGGGTCACGAGGGCCCCCCCATTCGCTCCCGGAGCCGCGCCTCCTCGTCGGCCAGCCCCGGCAGCGGCTCCGGTGCGGGCGCCGCCGCCATGATCCACAGGACGCGCCCGCCCAGCACGATCCCCGCGCTCATGAGCAACCGACCCGCCCACTGCCACGCGCCGGCCACGGCCTCCGCGTGCCGGAGCATGGTCATCCGCCCGAGCATGTACGTCCAGTCGTGGATCGGCTCGGCCGTCGTCGGTGAGACCAGCGGGAGCGCCTGCGTCACCGCGTCGCCCGCGTAGATGACCACCTCGAAGCAGGCGATCCCCATCCACGCGATGGCGAACGATACGCCGAACCAGTCCCGCTGACGGTACAGCACCGCCCCCGCCGCGACCGGTATCAGGATCTGCGTGAGCGTGCCACCGGCGATCCCCATGAACCGCCCGAGCGGGCTCCAGAGGATGTGGCCGATCTCGTGGAACGCGAGGTCGATCCCGTTGAAGATCGTGGTGGCGCCGGGATCGTTCCAGCAGCGGTGGAGGACCCACACCAGCCAGAGCAGGAGCGGCGCCCGGATCCACCATGTGCGCCCCGCCGCCCAGCGCCGGATGGAAGCGTCCAGGCGCGCCAGCGCGGAGCCGCCGCTCCTAGCCGCCGTGCTCAGGCTTGAGCCGGTGTGAGAAGGACTTCCGGAGCTTGGCGACCTTGGGGTCGATCACCACCCGGCAGTAGCCCTGGCCCGGGTTCCTCCGGTAGTAATCGTGGTGCTCCGGCTCGGCCGGATAGAAAGCCTCCAACGGCTCGATCTGCGTGACGATCGGCGCGCCGAAGACGCCCTCCTCCGTCAGCTCCAACACGACCGATTCCGCCGCCTCCCGCTGCTCCTCCGACTCGTACAGGATGATCGAGCGGTACTGCGGCCCCACGTCCGCGCCCTGACGGTCCGGAGTGGTGGGATCGTGCGTGCCGAAAAACACCCTGAGCAGCGTCCGGAAGTCGATCACGGCGGGATCGTACTCCACCCGCACGACCTCCGCGTGACCCGTCCGTCCAGCGCAGACCTGCCGGTAGCTCGGGTCCACCACGTGACCCCCCGCGTATCCCGACGTCACCCCTCCCACCCCCCGCAGGCGATCGAACACCGCCTCCAGGCACCAGAAGCAGCCACCCCCCAGCGTCACCGTCTCCATTACGCCGTCGGGTCCCCGCCCGGGTCCACACCACCGCGCCCGCTCCTCCCGGCCGCGCCCTCCAGCAGCCGCTCCGTGAACTGCTGCCGCTCCGCCACCCGCTCCACCTCCGCCTGCAGCGACACCATCAGCTCCCGCAGTTCCGACACCTCCCCCGAAGAGAGCCCCTCTCCCCCCTCACGCCGGTCCTGGATCCGCATCTCCAGCAACGTCCCCAACCGCCGCGTCAGCGGAAACAGCAGAATTGAGCCCGCAATGATCAGCACCACAAGCAGCGAGAAGATCATCCCCGCAAACGGCAGAAACTCCTCCATACCCCCCCCTTGCGAGCGCCAGCGAGCCACCCTGCGAGCGCCAGCGAGCCACCCTGCGAGCGTCAGCGAGCCACCCTGCGAGCGCCAGCGAGCCACCCTGCGAGCGTCAGCGAGCCACCCTGCGAGCGTCAGCGAGCCACCCTGCGAGCGCCAGCGAGCCCCTAGAAGTTGTAACTATCCCCCGGATCCAGGATCACCACCTCGGCGCGCCCGCCAACCCGGTCCCGAAACGCGTTCGGGTCCTGCTCTATGGGCTCCCAGGTCGAGTAGTGCATGGGGATCACCACGCGCGGCTCGATGAACTCCACCGCGCGCGCCGCGTCCTCCGGACCCATGGTGAAATTGTCGCCAATAGGCAGCAGCGCCACGTCGACCTTGCCCTTGAGCAGCTGCATGTCCGTCAGCAGCGCCGTGTCACCCGCGTGGTAGAGTGTCTTCCCGCCCAGGTCCAGCCACCAGCCGCCGGGCATCGTAGTGAAGGCGCCCTCCTCGTCCCCGTCCACCTGACCCCCGTGCAGCGCTGGCGTCATCTTGGCATAACCGAAATCGAAGTGGTTGCCGCCGCCAATGTGGAGCGCGTGGACGTTCTCGAGCCCCTTCTCCTGGCAGAACCCGACGATCTCGAACGTCGCGAGCAGTGTGGCTCCCGTCTTCTTCGCCAGCGGAATGGCATCCTGGAAATGGTCGAAGTGACCGTGACTCACCAGGATGTAATCCAGCTCCGTTACGTCGGCCACCTTGATGTCCGACTTGGGGTTCTCGTCCAGGTACGGGTCGAACATGATTCGATGGCCGCCATCGGTCTCCAGCGTAAATGTGGAGTGACCGTGCCACGTCAATCGAGCCACTTGCACCTCCCTGCGGACTATTCCGTGTGCGGTGCGTACCCGTCGGCGTCGAGGAGCGCGTCGAGCTGACTCGGTTCGGAGACGCGCACCTTGATCATCCACCCCTCGCCGTACGGGTCGGCGTTCACTCGCGACGGGTCGTCGTTGAGCGACTCGTTGACAGCAATTACCTCGCCGCTCACGGGCATGAAGAGATCGCTCACCGCCTTGACCGCCTCCACCGTGCCGAACGTCGCGCCCTGCTCGAAGCTGTCCCCTTCCTCGGGCAGCTCCACGAACACGATGTCGCCCAGCTCACCCTGCGCGTAGTCGGTGATGCCCACCTTGAAAACATCGTCCTGGTCCGTGGGGGCCAGGTACTCGTGCTCCTCTGTATAGCGGAGATCCGCGGGCAGATCGGCCATGTCGCCTCCCTTGATGGTGCATTGATCCTCGACGGCAGGATGGCGCGGCCGGCGGTGGCCGTCAAGCATGCGCAACGGCGACCGCTACTCGACCTTGATCTCGCGCAGACCGGCGAGGATCTGGATCAGGCGCTGGATCTCCGACTCCACCACCTTCAGCGACTCCTGCACCTCGCCATCCTGGGCGGCCGGCTCGTCCAGGAGGAGCTGTACGTGGCCGAGCGCCGCCGTCAGCGGGCTGTTGGCGTCGTGACGGATGGTTCGGACCAGCTCGACCATCTCACGGCAGCGGACTTCGTCCATGTTCCCTCCCGTTCACTTTCCGCGGTATACCACCATGCGTAGTATAGCCGGCGTGGCCGTTTTTTTCACGACGACGACGAACTCCGCCCCCGAACCTGCGAGACCCGCATGAATATCGAGCGTCCGGCCCTCACAATGCTGAGTGAGGAAGAGAACATGTTCCGCGACATGGTGCGCCAGTTCGCGGAAGAGCAGATCGCGCCCATGGTCATGGACATGGATCGGGCAGCGAAAATGGATCGCGGGCTGATCGACACCCTGTTCGAGCTCGGCCTGATGGGCATCGAGATCCCCGAGGAGCACGGTGGCGTCGGTGCCTCGTTCTTCACGTCCGTGCTGGTGGTCGAAGAGCTTTCCCGCATCGACCCGTCCGTCGCCGTGCTGGTGGACGTGCAGAATACGCTCGTCGACACCTGCATCAAGCGCTACGGGAACGAGGACCAGAAGGAGCGATTCCTCCCGCGACTGGCGCGCGACACCGTGGGGGCGTACGCCCTCTCGGAGGCCGGCTCCGGGTCGGACGCGTTCGCGCTGGCCACGCGCGCGCACCAGGATGGAGCCGACTGGATTCTGGACGGCGCCAAGCTCTGGATCACGAACGGCGACGAGGCGGGCGTATTCATCGTTTTCGCCAACACGGACCCGGACGCCGGGTACAAGGGCATCACCGCTTTCCTGGTGGAGCGCGGCGCGGACGGCTTCACCGTGGGCAAGAAAGAAGACAAGCTCGGTATCCGTGCGTCTTCCACGGTGGAGCTGAGCTTCGATAGCTGCAGGGTCGCGGCCGCCGACGTCGTGGGGGAAGTCGGGAAGGGCTACAAGATCGCCATCGAGCAGCTGAACGAGGGCCGGATCGGAATCGGCGCTCAGATGGTGGGGCTGGCGCAGGGAGCGCTGGACCACACGCTACGGTACGTGCAGGAGCGGGAGCAGTTCGGTCGGCCCATTGGCCAGTTCCAGGGGGTGCAGTTCCAGCTCGCGGAGATGCGGACCCAACTCGAGGCCGCCCGCCTCCTCGTCTACAACGCCGCCCGCCTCAAGGAGGCCGGCCGCCCCTTCCTGGAGGCCGCCGCCATGGCCAAGCTCCATTCCTCGGAGACCGCCCAGAAGATTGCTTCCACCTGCGTCGACCTATACGGCGGCTACGGCTTCACCAAGGAATACCCCGTCGAGAAACTCTACCGCGATGCCAAGGTCGGCACGATCTACGAGGGAACCAGCAACATGCAGAAGCAGACGATCGCGAAGCTGATGCTGCGGTAGGGGTCGACCCGCGGCCGACCCGGAGGGCTCGCCCCTCGGCCTCGCGGGGTGCGCTCACTTCGTTCGCGCGGAGAGCGCGCCCGAGGCGCGCGGGGCAAGCGCGGGCGGGACCCGCAGGTGGAAGTCCGTGGCATCCTGATAGGCAGCGGCGAGGCGCAGGGCGGCGGCATCGTTCCAGAGTGCGCCAACGAAGGAAATGCTCGTGGGATGGCCGTCGATGAATCCGGCGGGCACCACCGCGGTGGGGTGGCCGGTGAGGTTCGTGGTGAGCAGGACGCTGCCGGCGAAGCTCGGCGTGATGAAGACGTCGATGTCCGCCATGGTCTTCTCCATCTCGGCCATGAGCATGCTCCGGATGCGGCTCGCCTGGATGTACTCCACGGCGGGGATGAGGCGGGCCTCCCGGAAGGAGTTGGGCCAGGACCAGGATTCCTGCGCCACCAGGAGATCGTCACGGCCGCTGCGGGTCAGGTCGTCGAACGCCGCGGCGGACTCGGCGCTCAGGATGATGCGCAGGGCGCTCGTCGGGAGGTCGTCGGGGAGCTCGACGGGGACGGGTTCCACTCCGAGGCTCCGCACCGACTCCAGCGCGGCGTTCTCGAGCTCGATCTGTCGCCGCGCCCGGTCCCGGTCCTCCTCTTCGGAGCCCCAGGGCTCCCGCTCGAACCCGCTCTTCAGATACCCCACCCGGAGCTCGCTCAAGGGGCGCGATCGATCGTAGCGGAACGGGACGCTCCGGGCGGTGGGGTCCCGCCCATCGGCGCCATGAATGGCAGCGAACACCAGTGCGCAGTCATCGGCGCTGCGGCAGAGCGGCCCGATCTTGTCCATGCTCCAGGACAGCGCCATGGCGCCGTGCCGACTCACTCGGCCGAAGGTGGGACGCAGTGCGCTCGCGCCCGTGCGCGTGGCCGGCGAGACTATGGAGCCCAGCGTCTCGGTACCGATGCCGAACCCCACCAGCCCGCCCACGGTTGCGGCGGCGGATCCGGCGGAGGAGCCGCTCGACCCCTGCTCCAGGTCCCACGGGTTGCGGGTCTTTCCGCCGAACCAGACGTCGCCCATGGCGAGCGCCCCCAGCGACAGCTTGGCCACGAGTACCGCACCCGCCTCTTCCAGGCGCCGCACCACGGTCGCGTCTCCAGCGATCACCTGGTGCTCGTACGGCTTCGCGCCCCACGTGGTCGGATAGCCTTCCACCGCCAGCAGGTCCTTCGCTCCCCACGGTATGCCGTGCAGCGGTCCGCGGTACACGCCGGCTGAGAGCTCTGCGTCGGCCCGGCGCGCCTGGCGAATCGCGAGCTCGTCGGTGAGCGTGATGACCGCTTCCAGGCGGCCGCCGTGGCGACGCAGACGGTCGAGATACATCTCCGTCAGCTCCTCGGATGTGACCTGCCGCGTCCGCACCAGCTCCGACAGCTTCGTCACCGGCCAGAACGCCGCCCCCTCCAGATCCCGCGGCCTCCGCACAGTCTCCGGCCGGGCGACTCGCACGTCCGCGACGCGCTCCAGCTCGTGCGCACCTGCGTCCAGCGCGGGGCGGTGCGGCAGGCGTGGATCGAACTGGGCGGCCGGCGACACGTGATTCGGGATCGTCACGGCGCGGATCGCCTCGTACGACTCCAGGTGCTGGTTGAGGCCGCGGACCATCAGCTCCCGCTCCTCGGGCGTGAAGGTGAGGCCGGCCACCGTCTCCGCGTCCCGGACCACGTCGACGGTGATCGGCTCCTGCGACCCGGCCCGGGCCCACAGCGCGTCCATGAATGCACCACTCAGCCCGAGGGAAGAGAGCTGAACCATGAACGTACGGCGGTCGAGAGCGGGCATGGCACCGGGTGGGTTGGAGTGTGTAGTGCGGTCGTGGGCGGCGGCGAGCCCCCACCGGTCAACGTGCTGCACCGCTCCCGGCCCAGCAAGAGGTCCGGCTCCGGCGGGAGCCCTCCGGGTGATTTCAGGATCCGCCGGGTCTGCCCGCGCTGTCCCGCAGAGCTGACGGCCGGTTATTTGCCTCAGGATGTTCCGCCGAGGGATCCCTGGCGATGCGGCGCCTGGACAGAGTCGACTACGCGCGCCCCCCAGTCAGCCCCAATCGACCCTTAGGTTCCATATAGTTGGAGGCATTGCGCTTATGAGCACGACGGAAGCACCTAAGCGAGAAGTCACGACCCAGACGGTCACGGAGAGGGATGCGCGGGAAGTGACGGAAGCCGCGCGGGAGAAAGAGTGGGTGAAGCCCAGCTTCGTCCGCGAGCTGTTCCTGGGGAACCTGAGGATGGACCTGATCCACCCCATCCCGGAGCCTGATCCGGAGGGGCGAGAGCGGGGCGAGAAGTTCATGGAGGAGATGATCGACTTCCTGGAGCGGGAAGTGGACGGTCTCCAGATCGAGAAGGATGCGAAGATCCCGGAGCACGTGATGCAGGGGCTTCGGGACCTCAACGCCTTCGCCATGAAGGTTCCACGGGAGTACGGCGGACTGGAGCTCTCGCAGGTCATGTACGGCCGCGCCGTCGCGACCATCAGCACGTATTCGTCGGCGATCGGCGTGCTCCTCTCGGCACACCAGTCCATTGGTGTGCCGCAGCCCCTCAAGATGTTCGGGACCCCGGAGCAGAAGAAGAAGTACCTGCCGCGTTTCGCCGAGGGGCAGGTCTCCGCGTTCGCGCTGACGGAACCGGACGTGGGCTCCGACCCCGCCCGCATGGAGGCCACCGCCGATCCCACGGAGGACGGGGAAGCCTACATCCTGAATGGTGAGAAGCTCTGGACCACCAACGGCCCCATCGCGGACGTGATGGTGGTCATGGCGCGCACACCGGCGCCGGAAGGGAAGACCCGTCGGCCCATCAGCGCGTTCATCGTGGAGAACGCGTGGGAGGGGGTCGAGAACCAGCACCGCCTCGAGTTCATGGGGCTCCGCGGGATCGAGAACGGGCTGATCACGTTCAAGGACGTGCGGGTCCCGAAGGAGAACCTGATCATGGGCGAGGGGAAGGGTCTGAAGCTGGCGCTCACGACCCTGAACACCGGTCGCCTCACGATCCCCATGACCTGCGCGGCAGCCGGGAAGTGGTGCACGCGCGTGGCCCGCGAGTTTGCCGCTGAGCGGGTCCAGTGGGGCGCTCCGGTGGGCAAGCACGACGCGGTGGCGCAGATGATCGGTGAGATCGCGTCGCACTCCTTCGCCATGGATGCGGTGGCCGAGGTTTCGAGCGCGCTGGCCGATGACGAGAACACCGATATCCGCCTCGAGGCCGCCATGGCCAAGATGTGGAACTCGGAGACCGCGTGGCGCGTGGCCGACCTCACCATGCAGGTGCGGGGCGGGCGCGGCTACGAGACGGCCGACTCCCTCAAGAAGCGGGGCGAGGCGCCCGTCCCGGTCGAGCAGATGATGCGCGACCTGCGGATCAACATGATCTTCGAGGGATCGAGCGAGATCATGAGGCTGTTCATCGCCCGGGAGGCCGTGGACCCGCACCTCCAGAAGGCAGGCAGGTTCGTCGAGCCGGACGCATCGGTAGGCGAGAAAGCCCGCGACGCGGTGGGCCTCAGCACGCACATGGCCGGCTGGTTCGCCGGGAACGTGGCGGGTTGGAGTCGATGGCCGCGGCATAGCGACTTCGGGCCGCTCGCCGATCACATCGGGTTCGCCGAGCGCAGTGCACGCAAGCTCGCGCGGACCCTGGCCTACGCCATGGGCAGGTACGGCGCCCGTCTCGAGAAGAAGCAGGCGGTCCTGTTCCGGATGGTGGAGGTGGGGGCCGAGCTCTTCGCAATGGGCGCCACGTGCGCGTTCGCCACGAAGCTCCAGGGCAAGGACGGCCGGGGCAACAAGCCTATCGAAATGGCCGACCTCTTCTGCAAGTACGCGCGACGTCGGATCGATGACCGGTTCTCCCACATCTTCGACAACGACAATGACGCCACGTACCGGCTTGCCCAGGACGTGCTCGCCGGGAAGCACGCGTGGCTCGAGACCAACATTGCCGATCCGCCACAGCCCGACCTCGGCTGAGCGGGCGCTCCTGGCGACAGTGCGAAAGAGGGGCTCGGCGATCGGGCCCCTCTCCTTTGCGCCTGCGAGCCCTATGCGCTCCTTGCTTCCGGACGGAGCCGCCGGTTACACTATCACTTGACTCTTCCCCCCGCGCGCACATGTGCTTATGGCATTGATCGCCGCGTTGCTCCCAAAGTCGACAGACCGGGCTGCGCTCGGCGCCGCTATCTCGGGCCACACCATGGCGTGGGCCAATGACTGGCGCGACCTCACCCGCGTGGTGAAGCAGGTGCCAGCGGCCGCCGCCATTGCCGACCTCCATGCGGAGCGTGGCAAGGATGGAGTGCTGAGGATCTATCGGTTCGCCCGGCGCTATCCGCACACTCCCATCCTCGTGTGGGGCAATCTGGACGGACGCGACCTCTTCCGGCTCGGGAAGGCCGGGGCCACCGAAGTGGTGATCACCGGCGATGGGGCCAACGCGGACCTCTTGACCGAGATGCTGCACGAGGCAACCGCAGACCATATCGCCGCGCGCGTCGACCACGAGCTCCGCCCGCACGTCGGCCCGGACGCGCGCGCAGTCGTCCGCACTGCCGCCATCGGGATTCCGGAATCAATCCAGGTCCCCGACCTGGCGGACGCCCATGGCCTCTCCGTCTCGACCCTGGAACGGCGCTGTCAGGAATGGGGGCTCACCACCCCCGGGCGGGTCCTCCTGTGGCTCCGCATCATCTACGGGCTGGACTGGCTCCTGGAGCCTGGCCGCAGCGTGGAGTCCGTGGCCGGTCAACTCGGGTATTCCTCCGGCGCGGCCTTCCGCCGGGCCATCAAGGTGACGGTGGGTGGCCAGCCGACACCCCTCCGCAACCCCGACGGTCTGAGGGCCGCCATCGAAGGGTTCATGAAGGACTGCCCCGGCGCCGCCTTCACCGAGGAGAGCGCCTGATGGCCCGCTACGATCGTATCGCCCGAATCGCTCCACCACCCCGCCAGAGCGCGTACAGCGGCTGGCTCACCCTTCGCGACCTCGAGGGCCGCGAACGAGAGCCGGAGCTCGGTCGGCGGGCTCTGTTGCATTTCCTCGCGATTCGCCCCATCCGCCGGCTCCTGCTCCGCGGCCTGAACGGACCGCAGCCCGGATCCCTCGACCACCAGATCGACCTGGTCCGGGCACAGCTCGATGAGCTCCCGCCGGGCGATGCCGCCCGAGACTGGATCAACCGCTACCTCGAGGAGGTGGGGGGACGCTCGCCGGCGGGGCTGGTCCGGGCCACTCTCGACGTCGGGGCGGCCGCCGAGGCCGGAGGTCACCGCTACGCGGCCGAGGAGTTCTACCGTACCGCCCTCGAGTTCGCCGAGGCGCACGATCTCCCGGACCAGCGCGTGCTCGGGCTCCGGCACCTCGGCCGGGTACAACGTGACCGGCAGGAGTGGCAGGCGGCCATATCGTCGCTCGAAGAATCAGCGGACCTGGCGGAAAGGGTCGGGGATGCGGCGGAATGGGCGCGCAGCATGGAGGCTTTGGCAGCCGTCCATGTCCAGAGCGGGGACGCCGCGACGGGCCGCCGGATCCTCAACGAGGTCTGCGATGGCCCCCGGGTCGCCGGAAACAGGCTCGCCAGGGCCGTGGGGCAGGCGGGTCTTTGCGCTCTGGAGCTCGCGGACGGCAACCTGGAGGCGGCCGTCGAGGCCGGCTGGGAAGCCGCCACGACCCTCACGCCCGATGATGAGATGCGGAATCAGGTGCTGCTCAACATGGCAGCGGCCTTTCGTCGGCTCGGTCTCCCCTCGGCGGCCGCCTCCTGTTACGAGGTGGTGGTCCGCTGGGCGGCGTGGCCGGAGCACCGGATCGAGGCCACGCTGGAGCAGGCGCTCGTCGCCGCGGACACAGGGGATGATGAGCGGTTCGAGACGTTCCGCTCCGCCGTCCTGGACGGTCTGGGGCGGGTGGATCGTCCTCTCCAGGCGATGCTCCAACTGGGACTCGGCCGCGGCGCACTCCTCCTCGGCCGCACGGAGCAGGCGCGGGAGCACCTGCGGGAAGCCATCTCCACGGCGCGCGATATTGGAGGCGATCTGATCCTGCGGCAGGCGGACGCGCTCCTCGAGGCGCTCGAAGCCGACATCGAGCTTGATTCTCCGGCCATGCGAACGCCCACTGAAGGCGCGAGCCGAATCGCCGTGCGCGTCACCGAGCTGGTGGCCGAGGTGCCCGAGCCAGCCTGAGCCCGTGGACCGGCGAAGCCCGGCCTGACGGTCGGACCCTCTACTCCATCACTGTACGACGACCGTCCTTCACCTCTCGGACCCAGCATCGGTAGTCGATGGCGGCGGCGAGCGCCGCCTCTATGCTTCGGACCACGTCCGACTCCCCCACCTCCCGCCGCGCTCGCTCGACCAGAGTCTGGTCCAGCACGAACGTGTGCGGCCTCCGCCCCTCGGCGGTTCCTCCCTGGTGGTCCAGCACCCCCTCGTAGTGACCCATCGACCCTCCATGGTGCCCGGTCGAGTCACTGGCGCCCGACCACGCCGCATCCTGCACCACCGGATCGGGCGGGTACATGGCCCAATGGGCCGGGGCTGAGCCGCCTAGAAGAGGTCGGGCAGCACCCGCTGCGCGCCGCGCAAGTCCTTTGCTCCATGCCGCACCGCCAGACCCACGCCCGCTCCGAAGAGGAGCGCCGTGCCCCCGCCCACCACAGGCAGCAGCCACACCACGGGCACCGCGGCTACCGCCCCCGCCATGCCGGCGAGCAGCGGAACGAGCGGCCTCTGTACGGCATCCACGAAACGCAGACGCTCCCGCACGAAGCGCCTGATTCTGGCGTATCCAGCACCAATGCCACCGACTGCGGCACCGAAGATCAGTAGTTCGATCATGTCGTCACCTCCCGTTGGACAGGACGGAGTCGAGCCCCGGATGGTTTCGCTCCCTTCCGCTTCGGTGTTCGTTGGTGCACTATTCTGCCATGGATAAACGTCAGCAGCTCGTGGTGGTGGGTGACCGCGTTCTCATCGAGCCCGAAGAAGGCGAGGAGCGGAGCAAGGTGGGACTCTACCTTCCCGCCAGCGCGGTGGACACCCAGGCCGTCCAGGCGGGGACCATCGTGGCGACGGGCCCCGGCACTCCCATTTCCGCCCCGACGGATCTCGATGAGGAGCCCTGGCGGATTACGGGTGGGGAGCCGCGCTTCCTGCCGGTCCAGGCGAGGAAGGGCGATTACGCCATCTTCTTCCGACGCGCCGCAGTGGAGATCACCTTCGAGCAGAAGAAGTATCTGGTGGTGCCGCAGGCGGCGATCCTGGTCCTGCTCAGGGGAACCTCCGAGCCCGAAGAGGGTTGGTAGCACGTGCTCTGATCGGCGGCGAGCGCTGATCCAGGCCCTTCATTCGCGGCCCCCGGTGGGGCCGCTTCTGTTAGAGATCGAGATGCGGCCCAACGACGACAACTACCTCGTACGCGCCACCGCCTTCGACGGGAAGGTGCGTGCCCTCGCCGTGACCTCTACGGAGGCCGTGCGCTCCCTCGCCACACTCCAGCAGACCGACCCGGCGCCCACCGCGGCACTGGGTCGGGTGGCCACGGCGGCGCTGCTGCTTGGAGCGACGCTGAAGAAGGAGTCGCACCTGGTGACAGTGCAGGTTAAGGGGAACGGCCCGGTCGGTACCGTACTGGCGTCGGCCAACGGGCGGGGCGAGGTCCGGGGCCTGGTGGGGAACCCGCGGCCGACGGTGGAGCAGACGAGGAACGGGAAGCTCGATGTGGCGGGCGTCGTGGGTACGGAAGGTCGGCTCACGGTGATCAAGGACCTCGGTCTGAAGGAGCCGTACAACAGCACGGTGGAGCTGGTCTCGGGGGAGATCGGGCAGGACTTCGCGTACTACTTCGCGCGGTCGGAGCAGCAGCCGTCCGCCGTCGGACTCGGCGTGTTCGTAGACCGCACCGGGGAGGTCGTGGCCGCGGGCGGGTACCTGATCCAGATCCTGGGCGGGTTGCCGGAGGACGAGGTGGAGCGGATCGAGGCCGAGGTCGCGGCGCTTCCCCACCCAACCGCCATGATCCGCCACGGAGAGACGCCTGAGGACGTGCTGGAGCGCGTATTCGCCGACGGCTTCCGTGTTCTGGACCGGAGCCCCGTCCGCTTCCGTTGCCCGTGCAGCCGGGACCGGGCGGAGCGGGCCCTCATCCTCCTGGGGCCTGCGGAGATCGACGCCATCATCGGCGCGCAGGCACACCGCGGCCACAGTGATGTGACCTGCGAGTTCTGCGGCGACAACTATCGATTCACCCTCGATCAGCTCGCTGCGCTGAAGAACTGAGACCCGCCCAGGCCACGGGAGCCACGGGCGCGCCCGGCCGCGACCCTGGCAGGAAACACTTGCTTATTGGACCGATCTCGACCACACTTAGCGCTCACTCCAAGTCAGATTGCGAACTCCCTCAAGGCCGAGACCGTTGAAACGACGCCGTATCACAGACCGCTCCAGCACGCCACGGGGAATGGTCGATGGCCTGGAGCGACTCTTCAAGCGAGTCCTGCTGTTGCCGGTCCTCCTACCCATCCTCCTGTTCGGCGGGTGGGGGCTTGGCAAGGTGACGGTCAAGGGAATCGCCCTGCCGGAGGGGGCACCCATCCGCGTCGCCGCGGCGGGAATGGCGCCGCCGGCGCAGCTCGCGGCCCTGAGCGGGTACATGGCCGGGGTCCGAGAGGAGGGGCTGGATACGGAGGAGTACGTCCTGCTATACCAGAACCACGTCCGCCCGGTCGAACGGTCCCTCATGGACTGGGGCGTCAATGCGGATCTGGCGCGGCAGGTAGCGTGGCCTCTGGTGGAAAACTCGTACCAGCGGGGACTCGACCCGGCCACGGTCATGGCGATTGTGCTGGTGGAGAGCAGCGGCCAGCCGGGCGCCACCAGCTTCGTGGGCGCGCGCGGCCTGATGCAGATCATGCCGCTCCACATGGGCCACTGGGACTGCGGTCCGGACATGTACGACATCGAGGCGAACCTCTGCTACGGAACAAGCATTCTGGAGTGGAACCTGAACCGGTTCGACGGTAATGAGCGCCGGGCGCTCCTCGCCTACAATGGCTGCGTCCGCGGCGCGAACACCCCCAACTGCCACACCTACCCGGACAAGGTGAGGCGCATCCGTGAGCGACTGCGCAGGGAATGGCAGAAGGAGGCGCCGGCCGGCTACGAACAGATGCTGCTGGGTGCCCGGGGCCAGTCCCCCTTCACCACCGCCGGCGCGGCCCGCTGATCCCTGGACCGAACAGGACCGGTCGCCGCGCCGGTACCCATGGGCCGCCCTGAAGAGCCGCTCCCGGCGACGATGATCGCCGGGAGCGGTCCTTTTTCAGTCTACCAGCTCGTCCAGCAGTCGTGCGATGGCGTGGGTGCCCTTCTCGATGTTCTCCACACTGATCCACTCGTCCGGCGCGTGCGCGTTCTCGCCCGGTAGTCCGAAGCCCAGGAGCAGCACCGGCGCATCCAGCACGGCCTCGAACTGCGGGACAATGGGGATGGACCCACCCTCCCCGGCGTAGACCACCGTGCTGTCCCACGCAGAGGCAAGCGCCCGCTCCGCCGCCTCGTACAACTCGCTGCCCAACGTGGCCCGCCACGGGTCACCGCCGTGCAGCGCCCGCACCTCCACGGTGATGCCCTGGGGCGCTACACGCTCCACATGTCGCCGGACCACGTCTTCGATCTTCTTCGGGTCCTGGTTCGGGACGAGACGGAAGCTGACCTTGGCCATGGCCTTCGACGGCAGCACCGTCTTCGCGCCCTCCCCCGTGTACCCGCTGAGGAGCCCGTTTACCTCCACCGTGGGTCGGATCCAGAGGCGCTCCGGCGTGCTGTAGCCCACCTCCCCCACCTCTTCCGTGCCGGTGTCTGCCCGGAACCCGACCGTGTCGAACGGGACGTCGGCGATCTTGCGACGGTAGTCCTCCATGGGATCCACGTCGTCGTAGAAGCCGGGGATCGTGGCGTGCCAGTCGTCGTCGTGCATGGTGGCGATGATCCTCGCCAGCGCGGTGGCCGGGTTCAGGACCGCACCACCGTAGCTCCCGCTGTGCAGGTCGGTCTTCGGCCCCTTCACCTCGATCTCCAGATACGCGAGGCCGCGCAGAGAGGTGCCGATGGTGGGAACGCCATCGCCCACCATGGTGGTGTCGCTGATGACGACGTAATCGCAGGCGAGACGATCACGGTGCGCCTCGACGAACGGCATCAGGTTCTCGCTCCCGATCTCCTCCTCGCCTTCCGCCAGCACGACGAGGTTCACCGGCAGCGAGCCCCTCGTCTTCATGTGCGCCTCGATGGCCTTCACGTGCAGGTAGAGCTGCCCCTTGTCGTCCACCGCGCCGCGGGCGAACAGTTTCCCATCGCGCTCCTCGGGCTCGAACGGTGGTGAGCTCCACTCGTCCAGCGGCTCGGGCGGCTGGACGTCATAGTGGCCGTACACCAGCACGGTGGGCGCGTCGGCGCCGGCGCCCCGGTACTCACCCAGCACGATCGGGAAGCCGGCGGTCTCCTCGATGGCGACCTCCAGCCCCGCTGCCTTCATGCGGGCCGCGAGCCATTCCGCCGCCGCTCGCATGTCGTCCCGGTGCTCGGACTTGGCGCTGATGCTCGGGATCCTGAGGAACGCGTCCAGCTCCTCGCGGAACCGCGCCATGTTCTCATCGATGTACGCGTGGATGTCCGGCATCAGTGGATCTCCCCCGTGAGCTCACGGACCAGCGCTTCCGCCTGGTAGATGTTGCGCAGTGCCTCCAGGATCCCGGCGCTGTGGACGCCCACCGTCCGAGCCACGGTCTCATCGTACAGCCACTCGTTCGGCAGCGATTCGATATTCCCGTCGAACGCCGCGCCAACGATCTCGGCGTCGCGGTTCAGCATGGGGCTGCCGCTGTTCCCGCCGGTGATGTCATCGGTGGTAACGAAGTTGAGCGGGACGTCCAGGTCGATGCGATCCCGGGCCTCCACATAGCGGTCCGGCAGCGCGAACGGCATCTCGTGATCGAAGTTGTTGGCCCGCTCGAAGATGCCGTAAAAGCTGGTTTTCGGCGGGGCGAGCGTGCCGTTGTACTCGTAGGCGGTCATGATCCCGTCGGTGATCCGCAGGGTCATGGTGGCGTCCGGCGGCAGCCGCGTGCCCTTCACGGCGAACAGGGCGCTGGCCAGCCGCTCTTCCTGCACCGTCTCGGCGGCCGTGATCTTATCCATTTCCTCGACCAGCGACGGGTAGGATTCTTCCAGGACGCGGGCGAGACGTATCCCGAGATCGGAGTCGGCGCCCACGGCCTCCGGCCCGCCGTCGATCAGGCTCCGGCGGAAGTCGGGATCCATGATGCGGGTGGAACGAATGATCCGGTCGGCCGCCTCCAGCGCGGTCTCATTGCCCTCGAATGCCGCCTGGATGAAGGGGTCGCTCGCGGGGAGGAACGCGCGGGCGAGTCGCAGCCGAATGGCCAGCAGCCGTTTGGCCACTTCCGGGTTGGCGCCCGATGGCGCCAGCAGCTGCGCCTCCATCTCGGCAAGCTGCTCCGCGCCATACTCCTCCATCCGGTCCTCGGCCGGCTTGGCCGACTCCCGGACATAGCGCACCAGCTGCCCGGCGAGCCCGAGCTGCGGATCGCCAATGAAGCCGATGTTGTAAATCGACATCCGCTGGGCAACCGGCACCTTGGCCGCCTGGATCGCGGCCAGCCGGTCCCACACGTCGCCGTAGCGGGCGCGGAGGTCGGCATCGCCCATCACGGCCTGCCGCAGGTCCGCCTCCCACCGGATCTTCCGCCCCACGAGGAGCGTGTCCTGGAGCCCGGTGAGCTGTCCCGAGTATGCCTTGAGCGAGTTCTCGAAGTTGGCCAGCTGTTCGCGCACCGAGCGCTCCGCGTCCGGGCCCATCTGGCCGATCCAGCGCAGCAGGTCCACGTAATCGGTCAGGTACTGGACCACGTACGGGTGCCGACGGTGCTTCTCGTACATCACCTGGGAGACGGCCAGAAGTCGGCTCGTGCTGCCCGGGTTCCCCACGATGAAGACGACATCGCCATCCTGGGCCCCATCCAGGTCCCAGCCGAAGTAGCTCTCCGGCCGGACCGGCGCTCCATCCTCCGTGTACGCGCGCAGGAATGAGACGTCGAGGGCGTAGCGCGGGTAGGTGAAATTGTCATAATCGCCGCCGAAGGATGCGGCCTGGTGCTCGGGCGCAAAGACCAGCTTCACCGGGGCGTACCGCTGGTAACGGTAGAGGTGGAACCGTCCGCCATGGTAGAGGGATACGACCTGGCACGTGAGGCCGGTCTCGCTCTCACACGCCTCCTTGATCTCATCGGCCCGCGCCTCCTGCGCCCGCGCCTTGGCCGTGTCCGCCTGGACTGCGCGGCCGGCGGCCAGAACCGTTTCGCTGACGTCATCGACGCTCACCAGCTGATCCACGTGGAGGTCCGGACAGACCTGTTCCGCGGCGCGGTCGGGGGCGTAGAAGCCGTCCTCGAGGTAGTCCGCCTCGGCGGAAGAGAGGTCTTCGATGCACCCGCGGGCGCAGTGGTGGTTGGTCATGATCAACCCGTCCTCGGAGACGAACGAGGCCGAGCAGAAGCCGCCGAACCGGAGTGAGGCGGTCTGGACCTTCTGGAGCCACGCCTCATCCGGCGTGAACCCGTACTCGGACTCCCACCGCTCCATGGGCGGGTCCTGGAACGTGTACATTTTGCCGAGCTCCAGCCCCGTGAGTTCCGCGCGCCGGGCGGCCCGGAGCGAAGCCTCCGACGGCGCCAGCTGATCGCCGGCGGGCGCCACGGTGGTGGCGGGGCCGGGAGCGGGGGACGGGGCCGGCACCTCGGCACCGGTGGCACATGCGGCGGCGAGCAACGTCGCCGCGAGGAAGGTCGGAATCTGGAAGCGGTTAGACATATCGCGTCTCTTGTCCAATTCGGGTATCGAACCAGCCAGCCCGATGGATGTAGCGGACGCGACGTCCGCCTGCAAGAACGGCTGGCGGCTCAGCCAGGGCTTCCGGGGAGGACGGCGCTCAGCGTGTGCCAGTAGAGGTGTACGCCGCCCGTGTGCGCCTCGAGGCGATCCAGGAATCCGGCCGCCGTCTTGGCGGTATAGGTCGGGTCGAGGACCAGGCCGCGCGGCTCGAACCACGCAGCGGCCCGCTCCCCCCACTGGGTGGGCTCACCATACCCGGCGCCCAGCCATTCACCCACGAGCGCCACGCGCTCCAGGACGAGCCGCGGGTCGGGCGCCGATGCCCCCGCCTCTGTCAGGAGCCGAACCGCCCCCTCCACCAGCCGTCCCAGCACCACCTTGTTCCCCACCGCCGATGGGACGATCCGGATCCCGATGATCCGGTCGGTCAGGTTCGTCATGGCGGCCCCTATGGCGATCCCGGCGAGCGTCCCCAGGGTACCCGCGGCGACGGTAATGCTGTCAGGGCGCGGCAGCTCCCCCCGGTCCACCTGCTCCGCCAGCTCAAGCGCGCCAGCGACGTAGCCGAGGGCGCCCAGGGCGTTCGAGCCGCCGCCCGGTATCACGTACGGCCGCTCCCTGCGGTGGCGCCAGCGGGCGGCGGCCTCGGCGAAGGGCTGGGTAGCGAAGGAGCCACAGTGCCGAACCTCGTCCGCCCACGCCTCGTTCAGTGCAGCGATCTTCCGTGAGTGCGCCGTCTCTGGCTGGGGGAACACCACCAGAGTCACCGGCATACCCATGCGTTTGCCGTGCACCGCCGTGGCGAGGCAGTGGTGCGACCCCACCACCCCGGTGGTGATGACCCGGCCGCACTCGCGGGCCCGGGCATCGGCCAGCAGGTGCTCGAGCTTCCGCACCTTGTTTCCGGCGTAGCTCGAGCTGGAGAGGTCATCGCGCTTGACCCACAGCTCGCCCTCGAAACCCTCCGGCGGGTCATCCACGCGGGTGACCGGCGTCGGCCACGCGCCCAGCGGTGTCCACGGGATGCGGCCCCGCAGGTCGGGATGCCGGCGGAACAGTGGGCTCTCGTCACTCACGGGTGCGGTCACTGCTCGTCGCCGGACTCATCGCGGGCTCCGTCACCACCCTGCCGCTCCAACTGCTTCCAGCTGCGGGCGGCGATGGCGCGTAGCAGCTCGGCCTCTCGCTCATCCACCCCCGCCCTCCGGACAATAGCCCGCAGCGTACGCAGCGCGACCTCCGGATTCTTGCCGCCGCGATAGAAATCGATCGCCCGCAGGTGGCGGTCGATATGTTCGAAGACGTCTTCGAGATGGGCGGTGGTGGCGGGCGGCGCGTCGCGCCGGGGCCGGGGAAGCGGCTTTTCGCTCCCCGGCCCAACGAGCCAGAGCTCATAGCAGACCAGGAGCGCCGCCTGGGCCAGGTTCAACGACGGCCGCTCCGGGTCGGTGGGCACGGTCCAGATCCGATCGCAGCGGTCGAGCTGCTCGTTGGTGAGCCCGATATCCTCGCGGCCGAACACGATGACCACAGGGCCGTGCTCCTCACGGGCCAGAGCAAAGATCTCCTCCACTCCGTCTCTCGGGTGCTCCCACTGGTGGCGCATGGCGCGTCGGCGCGCCGTCGTGCCCACCACCTCCACGGCGTCGGCGGTGGCCTCCTCCAGTGTGTCAAAGAACTCGGTCCGCTCCCGCACGATCTCGGAGCCGTGGGCGATGCCTTCGATCCTGTATTCGTCCCACTCCACCGGATTGACCACCCGCAGACGCCGCAATCCTGTGTTCATCATGGCCCGGATCGTCCCGGCCAGGTTCACGCGGTCCTGGGTCTCGTTCAGGACGATGACGATGTTCTCGGCCAGCAGCTCGCGCGCGTTCATGGGTGCGTGTGGTTGAAGGGACATGATTCACACGAAGACACGGAGGATACCATCGCCGCCGGAGCAGGCTGTCGCCACCGGTAGCAAGAGAACGTCCCGGTGAAGCAGCGCCTCCACCAGGACGGACCAGACATTCCTCTACCTTCTGTGTGGTCTCGCTCCCGCTACTCCTCCACCGCCACCCCCAGAAGCTCCCTTTCGGTGGCGGGCTGCCAGACCTGGAGCATGGGGAACCGCGAGCCGAACCAGGCCAGTGCTCCGATCAGGAGTCCGAGCATGGCGAGACCGATCCCCACTTCGGTGAGACCGAAGACGACGGCCTCCACGTCCGGATACAGCGTGGGGTAGATCAGCATGTATCGCTCCAGCCACAGCCCGAGCAGGCTCAGGCCGGCGATGGTGCCCATGACGCCAGGCGCCTTTTTCGGCTTCACGCCCAGGAGCCCGAAGAACGGGATCACGAACAGCGTGAACAGCACCAGAACGGACAGGAGACGGTAGGGCGGCTCGAGCCGGTGGACGAGGAAGATCTGCTCGTGGGGCAGGTTGCCGTACCAGATCACGATATACTGCGACCAGAACAGGTAGGCCCAGAAGACGCTGAAGGCGAAGAACAGCTTGCCGAGGTCGTGGAGGTTGTTCCCTGCCATGTACTCGTGCAGAGACAGTCGCCGCCGGTACAGGAGCGTCAGGACGGCCGTGGCCGCGATGCCTCCGAGGAACGCCGCCATGAATACGTACGGGCCGATGAGCATGCTGAGCCAGTGGGGGTCCAGCGACATTACGAAGTCGATACCCACCAGCCCGAACGCCACCGCGTAGGTGATGGCGAGGGCCGGGGCGAACACGGTCATGCGACGATGCGCGCGCTCTTCCTCCTGCTCCTGACCACGCCAGTCCCGGGTCAGAAGCTCGAAGCCGGTCCAGCCGCGGTCCTTCGCGAGCCGGGCGTCCGGGCGGATCTGCCAGTACGCGAACAGTCCCGACAGGACCAGAAGCGTGGCCAGCCCCAGGATATGCCGGGTCGCCAGGAACGGCATGTTCAGGTACGCCGCCTTGCCGCCGATGTCCTCGTGCAGCCACGGGAAGATGTACCCGGCGCCCCAGATGAGGATCGGCGGAAACAGGATGACGTAGGCAATGGGCAGGAACGCCACGAACGACAGGGCGACGCGGCGGATGGGCCGTGACCAGACGCCGCGGGTCAGGCTCACGATAGCCGCAAGCAGCACGGCTCCCTGGGCGATCCCGGCGAAGTAGATCCAGTTGTAGGTGTACGCCATCCAGGCCCGCTGGGGGTCGGCCATCAGTCCGAGGACCCACAGAAGGGCGCCAACGCCCAGCAGCAGGGCCGCCACGATCATGACGCCACGGGGCAGGCCGTCCAGGCGACGGACCGGGTATTCCTTGAGCTCGCCGATATCGTGCGACATGCTATTCCTGCCCCGCCGTGTTGAACTGGTCCAGTCGCGGCTGCACCAGGCCCGGGAGCGCGACGCTCATCGGCTCGCCACCGCCCTGGAGGTACCGCACGTAGTTGACGATGGCCCACCGCTCTGCGGTCGGGATCCGACGGTAGCTCGGCATGAGGCCGCGACCCACGCGGATGATCGCGTAGATGTAGCCATCACTCCGAGCCTGCGTGGTCGGCAGCAGGAGGTTCGTGGCGAACGGCAGCTTGCCGGCGCCCACGATCGGGCCGTTGCCTTCCGCTGTCGGCCCGTGGCAGACCGCGCAGTAGGTCTGGAAACCGTGCGCGCCGGCGGTGATCGTGGCCTCGTTCGCAGCGAGCGGGTTCGTGAGCGTATCCCCCCACGCGCGCAGCCCCGCCTCCGACTTTTCCACCTCCGGCTCCCACTCCCAGCCCGGGGCGTCGAGTGGCACGGACAGCGGCGGCGCTTCCCGGGGCGCCTCGTACGGATCGAAGAACGGCGCCTCGTGCATGAAGTTCAGCATTTTCACACTCGCCATGGCCCGCTCGATCTTCGTGCAGCCGCCCAGCACACCCGTGGCCAGCGCGATCGCCAGCAGGGCGGTCCCGCGACGGGCGCTCACGGCTGCCTCCCTTCGTCCCACGCCTGTACCTCCACCGCGCCCGCACCCTCCAGGATTCTGCGCGCGTCGCCGCCCTTCCCTGATGGCGCGTCCACGAGCACACCGAAATTGCCCGCCGAGAACGACGGGTCGTACGCCAGGTCCCTGCCCGGAGGGCCGAGGCGAGCGTTGATGAAGAGTCCCAGCACCGTCGACAGGGCGCCGAACAGGATCGTCATCTCGAACGCGATCACCACGAAGGCCGGCAGCGCGATGATCGGCTTCCCGCCCGTGATCAGCGGCCAGTCCAGCGATGTCCAGATGGCCAGGGCGAAGCCGGTGGCCGCACCCGTGAGGCCGCCCACCAGCGTAAACAGCCGCACCGGGCTCTGCGGCCGGTGGAGCGCGTGCTCCAGATCGTGCTGCGGCAGCGGAGAGTACGACTCCAGGTCGGTCATGCCCGCCGCCCTCAGACCTTCGATGGCCTCGACCGCGGCGTCCACCTCGTGGAACACCCCGAGATACCGTCCCCCGCTCATCGTCCCTCCTCCCCGGCGCCACTCTCGTCGGGGTTCGGCTCCTGACGCTCCAGGTACTCGCGCCCTTGGCCCGTCGCTCCCCGAAGCCCGCGGCGCGGCGTGGGCAGGACCTCCTTCAGCTCCGCCACCGAGACCGCCGGCAACACACGCATGAAGAGCAGGAACCACATGAAGAACCAGCCGAAGCTCCCCACCATGATCCCCATCTCGACCCAGCTCGGCTTGTACACGTTCCACTGCCACGGCTCGTACTCGTGGCTCAGGCTGGTGACGATGATCACGAACCGCTCGAACCACATCCCGATGTTGATGAAGATCGTAATGGTGAACAGCGCCGGGATATTGGTTCGGACCTTCTTCGACCAGAGCAGCAGCGGGATCACGCTGTTGCACGCCAGCATGATGGCCGCCGCCCACCAGTACCGTCCGCTGAGGCCGGCCACGATGTACTGCCCCTCCGCGTGGGCCGGCTCGTGGCTGTACCAGACCAGGAAGACCTCGGTGATGTAGGCGTACGTCACGATCATGCCCGTGAGCAGGATCAGCTTCGACATGGCGTCGAAGTGCTTGGGCGTGAAGTAAGCCTCGAGGCCGAAGATCTTCCGGATCGGGACCAGCAGCGTGATCACCATGGCGATCCCGCTGAAGATGGCCCCGGCGACGAAGTAGGGTGCGAAGATCGTGGAGTGCCAGCCGGGCACGATGCTCATGGCGAAGTCCCATGACACGACCGAGTGCACCGAGAGCACCAGCGGAGTGGCGAGGGCGGCCAGGTAGAGGTACGCGCGGTTGAAGTGCAGCCACTGCCG
The DNA here is from genome assembly GCA_963783305.1 of uncultured Gemmatimonadales bacterium. Classification (GTDB taxonomy): domain Bacteria; phylum Gemmatimonadota; class Gemmatimonadetes; order Longimicrobiales; family RSA9; genus JAWVYT01. The sequence goes on from CAWAMW010000002.1 coordinate 707,724, forward strand.
GCCGCTCCCCTTCCACCCGAAGCTCAGGACCGTGTAGAGCTTCTTCCGCCACGGCACCGTCGTCGAGTCACGGGCCGCCGCGATGTCGGGGATCATCCCGATCACGAAGAACGTGGCGCTGACGATCAGGTACGTGCTGATGGCGAACACGTCCCAGACCAGCGGCGACTTGAAGTTGGGCCAGAGCATCCGCTGGTTCGGGTACGGCATGAGCCAGTAGAAGATGAACGGCCGCCCCAGGTGGATGATGGGGAAGAGCCCCGCCGTCATCACGGCGAAGACGGTCATGGCCTCCGCGGCGCGATAGATGGACTGGCGCCAGCGCGCGCGGAACAGGAAGAGGATCGCCGAGATCAGCGTCCCGGAGTGGGCGATACCCACCCAGAAGACGAAGGTGGTGATGTAGACGCCCCAGGAGATCGGGTTCATCAGACCCGTCATCCCGATCCCGAGATACAGCTGGGTGAAGAAGCTGAACGCCAGCAGCCCCACGCCCGACACGGCGATCGCCAGCAGGATCCAGTAGCCCTTCCCGGGCTTGCTCAGGAGCTTCAGGACGTCCGTATTGACGTCCGAATAGCTGGGAACGTTCGGGTGCGTCTCCGACCGGATCACTGGGGCCATCAGTGCGCCGCCCCTTCCGCCTCGTCCGTCGAGACCTTCTTCAGGTACACCACCGCAGACTGGGTATTAAGCTCCTCGAACACCCGGAAGCCTCGACTCGATTCCACCACCTGTGCCACTCTCGAATTCGGGTCCTCGATGTTGCCAAAGACGATGGCGTTGCCGGGGCAGGTCTCGGCGCACGCCGGCCGGATCTCTCCGTCACCCACGGCGCGTCCCTCCACCCGCGCCTGGTGCTGGGCGCCGCGGATCCGCTGCACGCAGAACGTGCACTTCTCCATGATGCCCTTGCTCCGAACCGCGACCTCGGGGTTCAGCTGCCAGTTGAGCGGCTCCGGCCACTCGTAGGTGAAGTAGTTGAAGTACCGCACCTTGTACGGGCAGTTGTTCGCGCAGTACCGCGTGCCGACGCAGCGGTTGTAGACCTGACCGTTCAGCCCGTCCGGCGTGTGGTAGGAGGCATACACCGGGCAGACCGGCTCGCACGGCGCGTTCCCGCACTGCTGACACATCATCGGGAGGAAGGTGGTCTTCCGGTGCGTGGCGCCACCGTCCATCTCGTGGACGGCCGCCTCATCCTCTTCCTCGAAATAGCGCTCGATCCGCATCCACTGGATCATGCGACCCTGGGCCACCAGCTCCGGCCCCACCATCCCGATGTTGTTCTCGGCCTGACACGCGGTCTGACATGCGCTGCAGCCAATGCACCGCTCCAGGTCCACCGCCATGCTCCAGCGCGGCTGGACCTCACTGTACTCCCCGTAATGCGTTCCCGGGGGCGGGTAGTCCGCGGGGCCTCCCTGCACGCGCAGCGGCGCGAAGCCACCGGCGCCCTGAAGGCTCGGGATCACCGTCTCGGTGGGGTGGACCGTCGGGCCGTGCCCGATTTCCTCGTGGGGCAGCTGCCCCATGAGACCACCCTCCGGCGTCGGACCGGGCTCAGCGCCGCCGACCGGCACCTGCCCGGCGACGATCCCGCCGGCCACGGTGTCGTACTTCCGAGCCTCCTCCAGCGACACCGTCTCCAGCAGGTGTCTCCCGCTCACGTCGTACTGGTCGGACGAGAACGGCTGCCGCTCCCAGCGGCCCGTCGGCGTGACATCCGCCGTGGTCTGGATCCACACCAGCCCACCGGACTCCTCGTCGACCTGGGGTGCGAGGAGGCGGATGGCGTTCACGCCCCTGCCCTGGGCATAGCGGCCCATGCGCTCGTGCCCCTGGCCGAGCTGGATGGCGATCGTGTCCTGGCGCACCCCCGGGTGCAGCCAGACGGGCAGCTCCACGGAGCCGTAGGGAGTCGAGACCTCCACGATGTGCCCGTTGTCCAGGCCGTACTCCTCGGCCGTGCGCGGGTTCATTTCCAGGACCGAGCCCCACGTATGCTTCGTGACGGGATCAGGGAGCTCCTGCAGCCACGGCCGGTTGGCCAGCCGTCCGTCGTAGAAGCGGTAGGATGGGTAGACGACCAGCGCGAACTCGCCTTCGCCGCCGAGCGTCGGGACGTCCAGCGAAAGCTCGCCGGCACCCGCCCCGGCCCCCAGCGTCTGGGGCTGGCTGTACTCGTCCGTGACGATGACGCCGTTCCGCAGCGCGCGCGTCCACCACTCATCGAAGCTCCCCGCACCGCCCGCGGTGCCCTGGAGCTCCTGCCACTGCTCGCGCAGGTAGTCGTAGAAGGTCGTGGCCCGTGTCGGGAGCGCTGCGTTGACCCGGCGCGCGACGCTCAGCAGCACGTCCCCCGTCTGCTTCGTGTCGAAGACGGGGGTCATCACCGGCTGGATCAGCGAGTGGACGCCCGGGCGCGGCTCATAGTCGCCCCACGACTCCAGGAAGTGGTGGTCCGGGAGGAGGAGGTGCGCCTGAGCCGACGTCTCATCCAGCCAGGGCGAGAACGATGCGACGAAGGGCACGCGGGCCAGCGCCGCGGCCACACGCTCGTGATCGGGGAGGTCGTAGAGCGGGTTCGGTCCATGGACCAGCAGCGCCGCGACGCGTCCGCCCTCCATCTCCTCCAGGAGCGCGAGCATCTCACGGTAGCCGGCGACCTCCGGCTCGTCCTGGCCCAGGCGGACCGTCGTGCCCAGGTTCCCTGCGGCCTCGTTCAGCGCAGCCACCGCCGTGGCCAGGGTGGTCGCTGCGGCCGATGTGGTCTGTACGCCGGGGCCCACCGCCAGCGACGGGCGGCTCGCGAAGGCGTGGGCGGCCAGCCGGAGCTGGTCGATGTCCACACCAGCCGTCTCGGCGAACGCGTCCGGGTCGACAGTGCCGATCATGGCCGCGGCCGCGCCACCGCCACCGCCACCGTTCTCATCGAGCACCAGGCGCGCCAGCGCGAGCGCCACCAGGTGCTCGGTGCCAGGGCGCGGCGCGATCCACTGATCCGCGTTCAGGTCGGTCAGCGACTGGTGCGGCGTCACGGCGATGAACTCGCCGCGCTTGCCAGCCCTGTACGCGTGCCCTTCCACATAGCCGTGGGAGTAGTCCACGGGCGAGAGCCACGTCTCCATGAAGTCGGCGCCGAACGACACCACGACCTCGGCCTGCTCAAAATCGTAGATCGGCAGCGCGGCGCGGCCGTACAGGCGACGATGGGCTTCCCGGATCGGCGCGTGGCCGAAGGATTCGTAGCGGACGCGGCGGGCGCCCACCGCCCGGGACCATTCGTCCAGCAGTCGGTCCATCGAGCCGGGTTCCGGGCGCGACAGCACGACGGTGCGGCCCCGGGCCCGCTGCAGCGCCTCCGCCAGCGACTGCTCCGCCCGGTCCCAGCTCACCTTCGACCAGCTGTCGCCGGAGGGGACCATGGCCTGCGGGATCCGGTCCGGGTCGTAGAGCCCGTGCAGCGATGCCTGCCCGCGCGCGCACAGCTTCCCGTGCGAGATCGGAGAGGCGGGGCTGCCCTCGGCCTTGATGGCGCGACCCTCGCGCGTCTCCAGCGTCATTCCGCACCCGGCCGGGCACTCCCGGCAGGTCGTGCGGTAGCGAGTGGAGACGCCCGGAACGATCTCCTCGGGCTGTACCAGATACGGGATCAGCCGGTCGGGCTCCACGGCACACCCCGTCGCTGTGGCACCCACGCCCGCGACGCCGAGGACCTTGAGGAAGTCCCTCCGCTCCATCCCGTTTCCGTTCTCTTCCTGCGGGCCAGCGCCCTCAGAGCCGTTTACGATCGGCAACACACCCTCACGATTGTTCGACATCAGCTCGCCGTCAGTAGTGGCAGACGGTGCAATCGGTGCGAACCTCGCGCGTCCGATGGCATTCGAGGCACCACCCCATGTTCAGGTCCTGCGCCTCCTCGATCACCGCCATCGACTCCACCTCGCCGTGGCATTCCTGGCACTCCAGGTCCTCGGCGTTCACGTGGATCATGTGCGGGAAATGGGCGTGATCGGGCAGGTCGTACACCCGGACCCACGGGATCCGACGACCCTCGTTCCAGTACGACGTGAGGATCCGCACCCCCGGGCTGTCCGCCGCCACCATGGGGACCCCGCCGGGGATATGACACCCGGCGCACACCTCGACCGCCGGGAGCCCGGCGTCCACCGAGCGGTCCGCGCTCGAATGGCAGTACATGCACGGGATCTGGTTCGTGCCCACGTGCACGTCGTGGGGGAACGGGATCGGCTGCTCCGGCGCGGTTCCGATCCGGCTGCCGGCCGCGAATACGCCAGCCCCGACGAGCGCCAGCAACGCGACTCCTAGGAGTATGAGAGTCCCTCGTCCCATCCACATTTCGGCGTGAGGGGCCGCGTAGTGGGCCCGACTACAGTATGACCGGGGGTTTGCCCCACCGGTCAGGAAGGCGGCAAATGTGATACGGGTCCAGCATGGGCGCAACCCCGGGCGACTATCCCTGGCGCATGTCCTCGGGGGCCATCAGGGCGGCGCGGAGCACCCGTGACCAGAGCGCCTCCGCCTCCTCTTTCGGCTCGTCTCCCAGCGCCTCCGAATCCATGACCCGACGGGCCGCATCGGAGTCGCCGAGCTTGTGCAGGTGGTCGGCGAGGAGCGCTCTCAGCTGCGGGTTGTACGTCGCCTCCGCCATCAGCCAGATCTGTGTAAGCGCCAGGTCCGCCTGGCCCGCATCCACCGCGGCCTGCACATACTCGTCCACTTCCCACTGTGCGTCGCTGAGCAGCCCTTTCCCGATGGAGAGCCACGCCAGCGTGCAGCGGGCGCGGACCGCGCTGGGGGAGATGCGGAGCAGCTTTCGGCAGACGGCTCCCGCGGCGTTGTAGCGTCCCGCCCTCAGGTAGGCGTCGATCGCGCGGCCGTAATAGCCCAGTGCCCTGCTCCGCTCCTGCGCCTCCACACAGAGGTCGCCCGCCCGGTTGAAGAACTGGGCGTCGAACCCCGGCAGCGCGATCTCCGCCTGCTGCTCGAGCGATTTCAGTCGCTTGTCCAGACCCGGCTCGGGTTCCGGCGAATCCCTCAGGTGCTTGAAGATCATCTTGGTCGTTGGAACGTATCCGCCGATCGAGCATGTGCAAAGTGCCGATCGGCGTGATGCTCCAGGAGCGCGAGCGCGGGGACTTCCGCCGCGGATCGCGACGCTCCCGGCCATTCACCGCCACTGGTGTTCTCCCCAGCGACGGGCTCGCGGTCCCCCTGTAACGCGAGGACCAGTGCGACCCCGGCGATCCCCGCCACCAGCAGGGCGCCCGGCAGCGGCCGGTCCGGGGGGCCCAGCGGTTCCGGTCGTGGGAGCAGGATGAAGCAGGCGGCGAGGAGCACGCCCGTGGCGACGAGAATCCAGGGGACCACGTTTCCGATCCACGGCGCGGGCGATGCCGGGCGCAACGCGAGGTCGAACAGCACGGTCAGCAGCACGAAGAGGACGAGCCCGGCGGTGACGGGAGTACCGCTCCGGCGCCCGCTGGCGGGATCGAAGGCGCGGGTGATCAGCAGCAGCGCGGCCAGGTGTCCCACGGCCATGAACCCGGCCACCACGCTTCCGTCCAGCCAGTGGCCAAGCAGGGCAGAGGCCGTGATCAACCCCGCCAGCAGCAACGTCACCATCCGGCCGCCGGTAGGACGGCGAAGCAGGAGCGCACCGCCGAACGCTGCGGCCCCGGCGACCCCCACCAGTGCGGCGGCCAACGGGTACTCCGCCCCCGTCCAGCGGGCGATCACGGGCGCAACGCCGAGCAGGTGCAGGTCGAGGAAGAAGATGCCCCCGAGAGCAAGTCCACCCCTCAGCCTTAGCCCGCCGGAGCGGCGCTCCAGCTCGTTCCGTCCCCCCGAGCGCGCCGGGTCCCGGCGCCACAGGAGGACCGCCGCAACGAGGCCGAGGGAGAGGATCACCTGGACCGGAAGCCAGCTCGGGCGCAACGAGATGTCGTGGCCTGACCCGGCCGTGCGCAACAGCTGGTCGGCCACGAGACCCAGGATGAAGCCGGCTCCGAGCGCTCTTCGGCCCACCAGGCCCACCGCCCACTTGAGGAACATGGCCGCGCACGCCAGCACCAGGGCGCCACCGAGCGCGCGTGTCACGAGCGACGGGTGACCGAGCGGCAGCCGGAATACCGCCGCGCCCACGGCGGCGACGACCACGGCCGTGTGGCGGTCGAGCCAGCGGGCCAGGGGGAGCAGGGGGGCGAAGAGCGCGAGGAGAGGGAGGAGCGCGATGGCCGCGGGCCCGAGGTGGAAGGCCGGCGTCAGGGCGTCCCGGGTCAGGATGAATAGCGACGCGAAGAACGCCCGCTGCCCCTGAGCGAAGAAGAGAGCGACGAGAGCCGCCATGAGGAGCGGCCAGGCCCGACGCATCCCGTCAGTCCACGGGGTCGTTCGACGATGTCAGGGCCCGCTGGACCTGCTGGTCACGGGTGGCCGGACGCACCCGCAACGGCAGGTCGATGTAGAACGTGGACCCCTCGCCGTAGGAGCTCTCCACGCGGATGTGCCCCTCCAGGAGCGCCACCAGCTTGCGGGTGATCGACAGTCCCAGGCCCGTGCCGCCGTACTCCCGGGTCGGGGATTGGTCGACCTGGCGGAAATCGTCGAAAATGGTCTCCACATCCTCGCTCTTGATGCCGATACCGGTATCGGCCACCGAGATCCCGATCCGGTCGTCCCCGATCCGGGTCGCCTCGAGCGTCACGCCGCCCTCGGAGGTGAACTTGATGGCATTGGACAGCAGGTTCAGGAGGATCTGCTTGATCTTGGTCCGGTCGGTGAACATGTCCGGTAGCTCGGGCTCCGCCTCCACCTCGAGGTCGAGCCTCTTCTCCCGGGCCAGTGGCTCCACGGCCTCGCGCAGCTCGCCCACCATCTGACGTACCGAGACCTCCTCGAGGTACACCGGCATCTTGCCGGCCTCGATCTTGGACAGGTCGAGAATATCGTTGATCAGGTCGAGCAGGTGCTGCGACGCGGTGTTCACCTTGTCGAGCCCCCCCTTCTGCTTCTCCGTCAGCTCGCCGTAGATCTCTTCCCGCATCAGGGAGGTGTAGCCGAGCACAGCGTTGATGGGCGTCCGGAGCTCGTGGCTCATGCTCGCCAGGAACTCGCTCTTCAGCCGAGACGCTTTCTCGAGCTCCCGACTCTGCCATTCCAGGCGACGGTTCCGCTCCGCCAGCTCCACCGTAGCCAGCCGGATCCGGTCCTCCAGCTCTTCGTTCAGCTGCTTGAGCTCCCCCGCCAGCCTCTCGTTCTCCACCACCTGCGTCAGGTCGTGGATCACGCTCACAATGGCCGTGGGCTCGCCCCGCGCGTTCAGGATCTTGCTGCTCACCACCTCCACAGGGAGGACGATCTCGTCCTCCGGGTCCTGCAGATCGATCTTCTCCACCCGCCGGTCTTCCGGCCGGAGGAGGAAATCGCTCATGAGGCTGGTGAACTTGGTGTCATTCGCCCGAACAGCCCGGCGGTGGGCGGACTCCGGGGTCGTATCGGGGGGCGCCTCGAACAGCCGCTCGCCCTGGCGGTTCATGAGGATGATGTTCGAATGGTCGTCGGTGACCAGGATCGGGTCACCCACGTTCTCCAGCGTCGCGTTCAGCCGCTCCCACTCCTCCCGGACCCGCTCCTCGGCGGTCCGGGACCGCTGGAACTGCGCCTCCAGCTCGGTCACCGCCCGCTTCAGGTCGGTGATGTTCCGGAGGATCGACAGGTATGCGCCATCGCTCTTCGCCTGCGGGACCGGCGTCGGCAGCACCTCGAACAGCAGGTCCGAGCCGTCCGATGGGTCCACGAGGTTCAACTCCCGCGGCTTGGTGTGCGTGGTGCTGATCACGGACTGCGTCAGGAACGAGCTGAACAGCAGGTTGTTCAGCTGTACGGCCCGGCGGCGGCCCTCGCTGTCACCGGTGTCCGCGGAGAAGAGCTGGTCCGCCCGATCGTTGGCAAGCATGATGTTGTTGGTGGCGTCGGTGAGGACCACCGGGTCGGGCAGGCTGTTGACGATGGTGGTCAGGAGCTCGCGCTCCTCGGCCAGCCGTGCGCTCCGGGCCTTGAGCTCGCGAACCACCCGGATCCGGTCCAGCGTCTCCGCGTGCTCCCGGAAGACGCCGGCGAGCCGATCGACCCGGTCCGTCTCCGCCGTCCCCTGCACCAGGATCGCGCCCCACACCTCGGGGCGTCCAACAGGCAGAACCAGCGCCTCTCCGCTGTCCATGGCGGGGGCCGGAACCCGCGCCTGCTCACCGGTCCGGAGGGCATCGCCCAGAGGCGTATCCTCCTGACGAGCCACCTCGAGCATGGACGCGGTCACCTGCTGACTGTGACCGATCCCCACCACACGCAAGCGACCCCGGTCCCTGAACAGGACCATCCCCTGCTTCAAACCGCTGGCGGACAGCGCCCGCTCCAGCACGAGGGAAAGGCCATCGGCGGGTTCCGTGGTCTTCGCCAGCCGGTCTGCTAGACCCGGTGTCGCCGTGGCCATAATGCCGTTATTCCGCTTCTTCCAACCGGCGCCGGAGCTCGAGGTTCTCCGCGCGCATGCGCTCCAGCTCCGCCGAGTCACCACTGGACAGGGACTGAGGACGCGATACCGAGGGCAGCGTTCCTACCGCCTCCGCATACTTGAGGTAGGTGTCGATGGCGGCCACGACGATTCTCGCCTCCACCGTCACCAGATCGATCCCCACGAGCGAGACGCGCACGTAGGCGTCGATCACTATGCCCTTGTCCAGCACCCGATCCAGAACGTCGATGAGGCTGGTTCCTGCGGGTGCCCTTTCTACCGCCATTGGCCCTGCTCCGGGTTTATTGGATTAAACGACATCAGCATTCCCGCCACTACCCGCGCAGCTGATGGTCTTCCAGCGCTTGCAATCTTCGTGACAATTCGTCCAGCTTCTCGCCGAGACCCGCCCCCACCTCATCCCTCTTGGCGTACGTGGAGAGGCGCGGGTCCGTCTTCCACCAGTCCATGCCGACCTCTTCCGCCTTGTCCAGCGAACAGACCAGCAGGCGGATCTGGATCGTCAGAAGCTCGACATCGGCCAGCTTGATCCGGATGTCACCGGCAATCATCAGGCCTTTGTCCAGCACGCGGTCGAGCACATCGACCAGTCCCTGGGACCGCTGTGGTCCCAAATCGTATCGCTCCGCCAATTCAGTATCCCCTAGGGTTCAGAGCAGCCGGCCCAATGGACCGAGATCTATGTTCAGGTCCTCTTTCTCGAGCCCGAAGGCCTCCCGCACCATATCGAGGCGCTCCTCGAGGCGCATGAGCGCCAGGCCCAACTGCTCCATTTCGTCATCGCTCAGGGTCCCGCCCTCCATCCGCCGCACCGCCTGGTGCTCGAGCACCTGGCGGATGAACTCGACCAGAGTGAGCACGAGCTGACTGACTCCGCTCTCGATGTCGTCCGGCGAGGCCTCGAGCCTGGACGGCAGAGACGGCGCCACATCTCGCAGTTCCGCCGCGAGCCGCTCCATCTCGGCTTTGATTTCTGTGGCCTCAGCCGATCCGGCGTCCAGCGAGTTCCGGGCCGCGCGGGCGTCGTCAGCTGCCATCCTGAACGAATCCGTAGGGGGGCCAGGGACCACTGGTCACGAACCGGAGCTCGGGGCGGTGGTCGGTGAACCTGTGTACTCTATCGCCGTAATTGCCAGTATCATGCCGCCCCACCAGGTGCGCGATGGCCACGATACCATCGGTGCCGCCGGGGCGGACGCTGTGGGCGCGGACCAGCGGGCCGAGGAACGACAGCAGTTCTGCGGCGATCTGGGCCCCGCGAAGGTGTGCCCGCTGGAGCGTCTCCTCGCGCCGCGCCAGCCCCTCCAGGTACGCTCGCCCACTGCTGCGGTCGGGCGGGACGGGATCGTGCCGCTCCGGGTCCATGACCCGCACGCCGAATTCCAGGGCGTCCCGCACGCGTTCGAGTGAGGCCTCCAGCGTCGCTCGCCGGCTCTCCAGCCCATCGCGCAGCTCCGTCTCGTCCACGTACCACTGGCCGAAGCGCATGGGGAGCGGGGTCCGCACCGTGGAAGACGCTTCCACCACGGCGTTGTGGGCCCGCACGCGCTCGAGCGAGGCCCCGGGGGCGCTGTCGAGCGTTGCGACCCAGGTCCGGAAGCCGGCGATGTCAAGCGCCCGAACGGCGGCGCCCTCGATCCCCTGGATCGACTGCGGCTCCGGGTGGTCCGCGGCGCCCACGGCGTAGAGGTAGAGTCCCATCAGTCTTCCCGCGGGTCGTCGCGCGGCCGGGCTGGCAGCGCCCTCTCACTCAGCGCTTCCATTCCGCTCAGGAGGAGGCGGAGCTCCAGGTAGACCAGGTCGACCCCCGCTACGCTGATGGTCACGTCGCCCCGGAGTACGACGCCCCGGTCGAGGACGCGGTCCACGAGCTCTACGAGTCGTACGCGGTCGTCGAGGGGACCCACCTCGTCGTTGCTCATGTTTCGCGCATGAAGCGGTAGGGCGCCCACGGGCCGGTCAGGCCGACGGTGAGTCCGAGCGGTTCCAGTCGCTGGCGCTCGGTGGCCAGCTGGTCGAAGAGCGGCTTCTCCTCGTCCCGGTCCACCAGGAGCGCGACATTGAGCGTGGTGGGCTCCGCGTCCGACGGGGGATCGAGCGTAACCACCTCGCGGGCCCGTGGTCGGATGGTATCCAGGAGCTCCCGCGCCATGCGTTGCGCGGCGCTGCGCCCCTCCGTCCGGGCCAGGTCCTTCCGCTTCTTCTCCAGGAGGAACCTCTTCCCGGGGCTCGCCTCCTCGATCTCCCGGTCGAGGCGGCCCACGTCCTCCGAGACCTCGCCGAGGTGCGCGAGCAGCCGAGCGGCGTCGGAGCCGATGCGAAGGTCCCACTCGCGGAGCCCATCCAGGCGCTCCAGCTCCTCCTGGATCCGGCCGGCCTCCCGCTCCATCGTCGCCCGCACCGAGGCCTCTCCGCTGAACAGGGTGAGGAGCCGCGAGGGGAGAATGCTCGCGTGGTCGACGAACCAGGCCACGACCTGCTCGTGACTCAAACCCTGTTCCGCCATCCACTCCACATCCGCGCAGTTGCGCTCCAGCGCCGGACCGCTGAACTCGTCCGAGTGGATCCGGCTCATGACCGCCGTGAACCCCGGCCCGGTCAGCCGCTCGACCGGAGCATCGGCCACGCCCAGCAGCCCACCGGAGGGCAGCTGGGTGGCGTCGGGGACGAACCCGTAGAGGTAGATCACGCTCATGCGACGCGCTCCCAGGCGCGGGTGAACTCTGTCAGGGCGGTGGCCCCCTTCGGCTCCTCCACCTCCGGCGCCCGCCAGGTGGCGGTATCGGGGCGGGGCTCGACGGGTCCGTTCGCCCGGTTGACCAGGACGCCCGTGAGCGGCAGGCCCAGCGATCGGATCCGCTCCACCAGTCGCCCCGTCTCCGCTCGCGCCAGCGCCTCATCCAGCGTCACGACCACGAGCGCAGTGCGGGCCGGGTCCATGAGCCGCTCACGGAGGGTCCGGAACCGGCGGGCGAACCGTAACAACTGCTCGGCGGGAGCGTCAAGATCACCGATGGCGCCGTATTTCAGGAGGATCCGCATGATTCGTCGCAACCAGTCCATGGCGAGCCCCGGCATGGCGACCAGCCGGAGGAAATGCCCGGTGGGCGCACTATCCAGGACCACGCGAGTGCCCGTCTCGACCTCTTCCGCCAGCCGGCTCACGCTCAGGAGCTCGTCGAGACCCGGGGGCGCCAGCTGCCATAGCGACTCGACCACCGCCCGGTCGAGTCGGGCAGCCCGGTCGAGCCCAATGGCCGCGAACGCGCGCTCGACCTCCTCTCGGTAGTGCGACCGCAGCCGGTCCAGCTCCGGCGCCGCGTCCAGCTCCCGCACCGTCAGCCCAGGGACCACCGACCCGTCCAGGACATCGAACAGCGACCCCGCCGGATCCGAGCTCATGAGCAGTACCGGCCCCTCCGCCGCAAGCCTCACTGCGGTTGCGCTGGCGCACGTGCTCTTCCCCACTCCGCCCTTCCCCGCGAAGACGATCAGCTCGCGCTCGATCTCGGGCGGGAACCGCGCACCCGATGCGGCGGCACCGGCGCTTCCTCTCCCACGCGACGGGCGCTCGGTCGACGCCCTGCCCCGTCCGCTGCCGCTCCACCACTCCCGAAGCGCACGGCAGCCGGTGAGGCCGCTGTGGTACGGCAGGACGAGGTCGGCCCGCGGACGGCCCCGGTCGACGGCGACGGTGGCGGCCACGTGGAGATCGCGGGACGCCAGCGCTTCCAGCAGCCGGACGGTCTCCGCTCGCTCCACCTCTCCGCCGCCCGTCACCACCACGAAGTCGGCGGCGCCGACCGCCTCCTCGAACGCGGCCATCTCCGCGGCGAGCGTCTCCAGCTCCGACTCCACGCTCAGCCGAACCTGCTGCCCCACCAGCGCCGAGGCGACCGTGTCGGCTTTACCCGCCATCGCATCGAATACGTCGAGCCAGCTCCGGACCACCCCTGGCGTGTCCAGAAGGCGCATCAGGTGCCCCGTCGGAGCCGTATCCACGACCAGGCGTGTCCCGATCAGCTCGACGATCCGGAGCGCGCCCCCGATCTCATCCAGGCCGGGCAGCGCGGCCGCCAGCAGGCCGTCCGCATCGTCGGTATCCAGGTAGGTGCCCCGGTCGATGAGCTCCCGCAGCCCCGGGGCCATGGCGGCCATGCGCGATTCGGCCAGCCGCGGCGCGTCCAGCTCCTCCAGCGTGAGGGTCCCGCCGCACGGAGAGGGCTCCGGATCGGCTCCGAGCGACCGGCCGAACAGGTCGCCGAGGGAGTGCGCGGGGTCCGTAGAGACGAGGTGAGTGGCGGTCCCGGCATCCGAGAGGGCGAGCGCGAGTCCCCCCGACACCGTCGTCTTTCCCACCCCACCCTTCCCGACCACGAACGTGATCCGTCCGGTGAGCCGCCCCAGCAGCTCGCCGCCCACGTCAGTCCTCGTCGAAGCCGAAAACGATGTCGATCTCGGCCTCGCCTGGGTTGGCGACCGAAGGGCGCCTGGGCGCATCTTCACCGGCGGGCTCGCCGTCCTCCGCCAGGTGCTCCGTGGACTTCACCCCGCCCTCACCCGCCCCGCCCATGTCCGCCCCGCCCATGTCCGCCTCGGCTTCGCCCTCACCGGCGACCCGCACCAGGCCGCCCGATGTGGCCATTCCGAACTGCTCACGCCACTCACGGACCTGCCGGAGCCGCCGCATGAGCGAGGCCTCCCTTTCGACGTACTCGTCGTCATCGATGTCGCCCAGCTCCAACTCCATCTGGAGCTCCATCAGATCGCGCTTCACCACGCTGTCATCGGTGAGCTCCGTCTTCACCGCGCCCTCCACCTTCTCCAGGGAGAAGCGGGCCAGGTAGGACGGACCCGTGACCGGCCAGAACAGGAGGTGCTTCAGAAGTCCCACGTCAGGCGTCGGCTCGCTCGAGCTTGAGCTTGATGTTCACGAAATTGTACGGCGGCCACGGGCCCGTATACTTGAAGGAGAGCTCGTCCTCGTACTTCCGGCTCAGCGACTTCACTACCTCGTCGAACTCCTGCTCCCGGCTCCGCTCCACGAGATAGGCCGCATTCAGGATCATCCGATCGCCGATCGGCTTGTTCGATCGACTCGCGATGGCATACGGCTTCAGCGACTGGTGGATATCCATGACATACGTGTTCGCCGCCTCCTCCAGCCCGGTCTCCACGAGCCGGCCGAGCTGCATGCGGGCGAAGTACGTGGAGCTCTGCTCGTTGGAGGTGATCTCCTGTTTCAAGCGATGGATCTCCTCGTCCTCCTGCTCCAGCCGCGCCACCACCTTGTCCCGGTCCCACAGGACCTTCAACCCGAACTCGATCTTGTCGCGCATCTTCTCGAGCACATCGTCGAACGCGCGATACGTGGATTTCAACAGCTCCACGATATCGTCGCGCGTTCGAAAGATGGTGCCGAACGACATGGGGATCACGGTGTATTCACGCATGACCGTCTCGTTGACGAGCTCGTGGGCCAGCACGTTCTCACGGGTCGGGTCGTAGATCCGGATCGGCGTGTCGCTGACCACGGCCGCCAGATCCTTGTGGTGGACCGTGTACACCCGGTTCGCCTCGCCGCCGATCCCGATGGACCCGAAACTGTGGTCGTCCTCCGTCTTGATGATGCAGTACACGTACTTTCCCTCTTCCTCGGTGGAAGAGACCTCGCCGTGGACGGAGGATTGTGGCGGAGTGATGTCTGGCATCGTCAACTCGATTTCGGGGTGGCACAGACCTGCAACAGTGAGACGAACCTCCAGCTACCCGCAAGGATATCCCCGGTGTGGGTGGCTTCGCGGGCCTCGGGATGCCAACATCATGCCGAGTCGGTGGCCGGGGCGCGGATCGGCGCAGGCCTTGCATGGTCGCACGGCTCGTCGAACGCCGCACGGAGCCATGCCCTGAGGGCTCGGTACAGATGAAGAGGAGCGAGATGAAGCGCGCCACATTACTGCTGGTTTTCGCCGTCGCGACGGGCATCGGCGGCTGCGCGACGCTGACGGCGAAGCGCTCGGAGGACCAGAACGCGCGGTTCCGGCTCGAGCGCGGCCTGACCGCGCTCGACAGCGGCGCCTATACCGCCGCCTTCGACGACCTTGCCTGGGTCTATTCGCAGTGTACCGGCCGGGAAGCGGCCGGGCAGGCGCTCCTCGCCCTCGCCGCACTCGAGCTGGATCCACGGAACGAGCGCGCTCGTCCCGCCGTCGGGACGGACCTCCTGGGTAGGGCCATCACGGGTGCCGAGGCTCCCCGATGGGCGCGGCCGCTGGCGGAAACGAGCTTCCTGACGGCGCTCGCGCTGGGAGCGCCCCATCCGGCCCCCCCAGCCCCGTCCGGGCCAATGGTCGAGCGGACGGACGCCGCGACGGGCACGGCCGCGCTGAGCGACGCCACGACGGACACGGCCGCACTGGAGACAGGCGCACCGGGCACGAGCGCCACGGACGCCCACCGTGCCCCCGTCAGCCATGATCCGGATGAGCCGGCCACCACCGCCGCTCAGGCGCTGCCCCCACGGGGGATGGCCGCGGGAGCCGGCGGGGGGGAGGCGGCCTACGGGTGCGGCCCGGTGGTCGAGGCGCGGGATACCGCCACCGCCGTGCTCCCGGAGCTGCCGGGCCCGTCCATGGCCGCGCTCCTGTCCCGCGCGGAGTCCAGGCGAGATTCGCTGACGGTGACGACCGAGCTGCTCCAGCGGGAGCTGATATCGCTCCGGGAGCAGCTGGCGGCCACGCGGGCCGAGCTGGAGCGGATCCGCAAGACACTCAAGCCGTGAGATCATGACCGTTCGCAGGCGACTCCTCCTGACGCTGGGAAGCATCATCCTCCTGCTGCTCATCCCCGCGGCGTACGCCGTATCGCAGCTCGAGCGGCTGCGCGACGTAGCGGTCGAGCTCGAGCGGGTCCATTCCCGGGACGCCTATTCGGTGGGTGATTACCGGACGGCACTCGCTGAGCTGGACCGACAGCAGCGTAGCTTCATAGCCACCCCGGACGAGACCTTCCGCCGGGGGATGAACCGTGAGCTCGAGCGGGCGCGCGACCAGCTGGACCGGCTGGGCGCGGCCTACGAGCAGGCCCTGGAACCGTCGATGAAGATCCTCGATTCCCTTGCCGTGGCCAATGCGCGCATCGAGGATCTCGTGACGAGCGGGAGGACGCAGGAGGCCACGCAGTATTTCGAGGGCGTCAAGCCGCTGCTGGACTCCGCTCGCTATACAGTCCGCGAGGTCACCGAAGCGCTGGATGAGCAGGGCCGGCTGCAGGTGGCCGAGGCGCGGGATCTGAGCGCCTCCGCCGCTCGCACTACGCTGCTGGCCGGCTCGATCGCCGTCCTTCTCACGGTGCTGCTGGGTCTGTGGACCACCGGCGCCCTCTCGCGGCCGCTCCGGCGCCTGAGCCAGGCCACGCGCACCGTGGCCGATGGCGAGTTCACCGCGCCCCTGGACCTGCCCTACGACCGGACGGACGAGATCGGCGACCTCTCCCGATCGTTCCAGTCCATGGCGGAGCGGCTGGCGGAGCTGGACAGGCTGAAAGCGGAGTTCGTCGGCCTGGCCACACACGAGCTGAAGACGCCCATCAACGTCATCGGCGGCTACGCGGAGCTCCTCGACGAGGGCCTCTACGGTGAGCTGACGGACAAACAGCGAGAGGTGCTCGCGCTCGTGCAGGAGCAGACCCATTCTCTCACTCGCCTCGTGAACCAGCTCCTGGACCTGTCACGCTTCGAGGCAGGCGGACTGCGCATAGAGCCGCAGCCGGTCGACCTGAACCAGCTCCTCGATGAGGTGGAGGGGTCCTTCCGCGCCCTGGCCACGCAGAAGCAGATCGATTTCGCGGTGGAGCGCGGCGACTCCATGCCCCGGACCCTGGTCATGGACCACGATCGGATTCGCCACGAGGTGCTGAGCAACCTGCTGTCGAACGCATTCAAGTTCACCGCCAGCGGCGGCCGGATCAGCGTGCGCGCCCAGCGCGAGCGCGGAGAGGTCCACATCGTCACGAGCGACTCGGGGATGGGGATCCCGGCAGACCAGCTGGAGCACATCTTCGAGAAGTACTACCAGGTCGAGGGCGAAGGGAAGGCACAGGGAAGCGGGCTAGGGCTGGCCATTGCGAAGCACGTGGTGGAGGCCCACGGCGGGCGGATCCACGCCACCAGCACGGTCGGAAAAGGAACGACCTTCGATATCTACCTGCCCGTGGAGGGCCCTGAGGCCTGAGCCGGCGCGGAACGCGAGAAACGACTCGGCCGGCGCGCTCCCTGCCGCTGGCATTCGAACCCCTTCATGCCCTACCTTCCGTCCATGCGACGAGACCCTCGAAACGCGCACCACCTGGCCACGATCAGCTACGATGGCCGCTTCTGGGATGCCTACCTGGAGCTCCAGGACGCGCAGACGCCGGACTCACCCGCACGGGGCAGGATCGCCTTTTCGGCCGCCAACGAAGGCGATCCGGACTCGGTCCACACCACCACCATCTTCATCGAGAACACTCCCCAGGATGTGCTCACCCGGGCCCGCGACTTCAAGACTCATCAGCTCGTGGCGCTGCTCCGCTCCGCCATCCCGACCGAGGAGGAGCGGAGCCGCACGGACGACGCGGAGCAGGGAGGCCGGCAACCCGCCACGCCCGAGGAGCGGCATATGACGCCCCCGGAACCCGAGCCCGGGTCGGAGAGTGAGGGAGCGGGGCCGCGTTCGGGAGAGCGGCGGGACTAGGGGGCGTTGCCGCAGCTAACGGTGGTCGGTCCGGATCAGGATCCGTCCGTGGGGCGCCGATCCAGCCATCCGAGCACAGAAGCGCGGCCGGCGTGGGCGAAGACGTGGTTCGGGTACTGCTGGCAGTCGGGCGTGTTCGTCCCGTTCACGCAGCCGTTGTACCGGAGAAGCGCCCGTTCCAGGTTGCGGTTCGATCGCTGGTAGTAGTGCGCGAAGATGCGGGCGCCATGGCAGATATTGACGGTCACGTCCTCCAGGTCCGTCCCGCACTCCGGCCAGCCACCGCGATGCAGAGGCATCACCTGCATCAGGCCGATAGCGCCCACCGGACTGCGTATGTCCGGGTCCAGCCAGGGGTTCTCCACCAGCAGAACGGCCAGCAGGAGCCGCGGCTCGATGCCCGCGCCCTTCGCCTCCCGAACGAGCGCGACCGAGATGCGACGCACCAGCACGCTGTCGCTGCTGTAGTGAAGCAGAACGCGCTCGAGGGGCGCAACCGTCGACTCGTAGTACTCCGAGAGGTCGGCCCAGGCGTTATTCACCCGCGAGACTCGCTCCTCGAGCCCGGCGATCCGGGAGGCCCGGGTATCCACCGCCCGTGATTCCCGTGATTCCACGGAGCGCGAGCCCGACCCGGTCGCATCCAGCCCGGAAACGGCGTGAACGGCGGCTCCGGCCCCGACGCTTTGCGCCCTCGCGACCGCCGCTGTCGCGTCCGCCGGCGCACCGGCGTACACCGTTCCGAACAGCAGTCCCACTCCCAGCACGCTCACCGCTCCCATCGAGCGCAATCGGCCGGGTCCGGATCGGATTCTGTGCCTCAGCTCATCTATGCTCACGGGTCCCTCTCTGTCGGGGTCATACGTCGACCGAAGCCGCTTTTCGGCCCCGTCGGAGCGCGTTCGGGTGCAAGGGGCGTTCCTGCACCGGGGTATCCCGGACCGCCTGTGTGGTTTCCCTTCACGCATCCGCCGTCGCTCACTTCCGGGCCGGGTCCCGGGCGTCCGCCCCGCCAGCGCGGTTGCCCCCGGAGAGCCTGGGCATATATTGAGAATGGACGATTACGCAGGGTGCCAGGGGGCGCCCGGCTCATTATGTAATCTGCGGGAGGATCGATGGCGCTCTACAGGACGCTGTACTACGGGGATCTCAACGTCGGCGTTGGCGGCCGCGTGACCATCCCGCAGGACATCCGAGACGACCTGGGCATTGATGACGGGGACCTGATGACCGTGCGAGTGGAGGAGAGCCCGGACGGAACGCGCCAGATGGTCATGTGGCGCGCCAAGGAGCAGCCGGACACGGACGAGTAGGCGAAGCACGACGGACGACGAGGAGAGCCCCGAGCCTGCTGGTTCGGGGCTTTTCTTATTCCTCCAGGTCGACCCAGCGCAGGAGCTCCGAGAGGGGCCCGCGACCATCGTGGTGCCACTCGGGTGGTGGCCAGGGAATGCGATCGAAGGTAGTGATACGTGTGGCGCCGACGCGAGCGAGGGCGTCGGCGAGGGCGAATCGTCGCTCGGGTGGCACGGCGAGGGCCACGGACTGGAGCTGGTGACCCGCGGGCCGCAGGAGGTCGGGGACCTCGTCCAGGGAATCCACCGGGTGCAGGTGCACGAACCGGTTGAGGCAGGAGGGCCGGAAGGCCGGCTCGCTGTCGAGGATGACGGTCCACTCGGTGCCGGCGGAGGCGAGAACGCGGACGGGTCCTTCGTGCCCCCTCAGCTCGGCGGCGCCGCGCTCCTGCTGAATGGCCGAGGCCTCCGCGGGGCTGATGCGCCCGCGCGGCAGTTGGAGCTCGATGCGGCGGAGGGAGTGCGCCAGTTCGTCGGCGAACTCGTCGATCCGATCGCGGCCGGGGTCCTCCAGCCATACGGTGTGGGGTGAGACGCAGCCCTGTTGATCGAAGGTCGCCACCGCACGGCCGATCCGGTCCGAGAGGTCGGGATCCTCTTCCAGCGACTCGCGGGCGACGAGGCCAGCAGAGAAGCGCGGGCCATGGACCACCAGCCGGTGGTTGGCCGGGATGCGTTCACGGAACGACGCCACCGCTTCGGGTCCGCCGTAGACGGCCACGAGGTCCGCCGCCTGGAGCATACGCCACTCTGCGTCGCTGGTGCCGCCGGGCCAGTAGGTGATCGCGAGACAGTGGGCCAGTTCCGGGTCCACCGCGGCCAGCGTCCGGGCGAAGAGCACGGGTAGCACCGGCTGTCCGGAGGCCAGCTTCCCGAGCGACGGGGCCTTCACCAGCAGCGACCGCACGAGCGACGTCACCGCCACGCCGGGGACGTTGCCGGCGAAGACGTGGAAGACGAGATCGGGGCCGTAGGCACGGACCCGGCGGCGACCGCGGGCGGGTGCGAACCCATCGAGGACGGCCGGCCCCCCGACCTCTGCATCGAGGAGCCTGTGCAGCGGCTCTCTCTGCCAGTCGGCCGCCATCCGCTCGATGACCAGCGTGGTCATTGCGGAGGAGTAGCCGGTGGCGGCACCCAGCAGCGCGTCGGCCTCGCGGCGGATCGGGTCACCGGGGTCCAGCAAGTGGGCGGCCGCGGCGGCGATGCAATCGACGATCTCCGCCACCGGCCGGCCGGCCAGCACCCTCCCGGCCGTGCGTAGAGACCGCACTGTGCTCTCCACCAGGGCGGGCGTCGGGAGTGGGTACCGGCACTCGAGCTCGCCCACCTGGAGCGTCTCGAACGTGAGATCACTGCCCGCTTCCGGGAGCCACCATGCATCGAAGCGCTCGGTCATCGCGATCCCTCCAGGAGGAGGTCCATGGCGATGGAGCAGCCGCGGGGGGGCGCTCCGGCTGCGCGCCCCTCGAGCACCAGGCCCTGCTCGTCCACACGGCCGAAGTCCTCCGTCTGGACGGCCGCCACGCTGTCCAGATTGGCGAGGTCCACGTGCCGCAGGATCCCGGACGCGCCGGCCGGGAGCGGAGCCAGCGTCTCCGGGTCCACCGCCACGCTCCGGAGCCACGCCGGCCCTTCCTTCCGCGGGATTCCGATCTCGCCCCGGTGGTAGGCCAGAAGTCCATTGTCGTAGCGCTGTGAGAGCAGCTCCGTCATGCCGTACTCGTTGACGCACGCGTGGGAGGGAAGCCCCAGGCGCTCGCGGTAGAGCTCGCGGAGCCGTGGCGCAGGAACATGCCGCCCCCGCCCCTTGTGGCCGCCCGTGTCCATCAGCCGCGAGCCATCCGGGAGCGCGAACGTCCGCCCCGCCTCCACCAGCCTGTCGATCCAGTGGATGAAGGCGGCGGAAGTGCCCAGCAGCAGCAGCGGCCGACCGGCCGAGACAGCGGCGGCCACGGCCTCCTCCAGCGCCGGGAAATCCACTCCGCCCCTGTCCGCGTAGACGCCGCTCCCGTGAGCGCCGAAGGCCGCCATGACGTCGGTGATCATGAACGCGAGCGATGACTCTGGCAGCACGTCGGCGGGCGGCATCAGGGAGAGGAAGGGGAGCGCAGCGTCGTCGGGCAGGAGGTACGAGCGAAATGTGGGGCGGAGCGATGCCCGGTACAGATCCAGGCTTGCGACATGGTGCTCCCCGCGGCGCTCTCTTCCGCGCGTGGTGCCGCTCGTCCGGAACACGCGCTCGGTCGCCGTGTCCCCCGCACGCAGCACCACTTCGCGGAACGCGGCAGTCGGGACGGCCGGGATGGCGGACCAGTCGCCTACGGTGTCCGGCGTGCGGTCCCGAGCGCGGCAGTACGCCGCGTAGGAGGGAATGCCCTCGAAGTTCCGGGCGAAGACGCGCAGCGCGAGGTCGTTGAAAGCGGCGTCGGTGAGCGGCGCGTCAGCGTTTCGGAACCGGCGGATCAGCTCGGCGCGGAGCGCCCCCACGTCTGCGTCCGACACGGCACGCTCACCGGCGTCGGAGCTCGAAGAATTCCTCGACGGCCATGGCGAAGGTCGCGCCCTCCACGGCGTATCGGCCGGCGAGCGGCGAGAGGAAGGCGAGGATCCGCTCGCCCACGGCCTTGTGGGTCGACGATCCGGTGTCGTGCGCCAGGGCGATGTGGAGCCGTGCGGCGAGGGCGTTCTCCTCGAAGGGGCGGTCGCGATAGCGCAGCGCGCCCAGCGGATCGGGGTGGTACGGATGGTCGCAGTACCCGCCGTTCTCGTCCCAGAGCGTCTCTTTCATCGTGATCAGGAGTGCCTGCGCCTTTTCCCGCGCATCCTCCCGACCGGCGGCGCGAGCCACCGCGTGTGCGGCGCGGGCGGTGTGGAGCAGGTCGATGAGGAGGCCGTGCGGCGGTTCCATGTCCGGGCCGTAATAGTGGCGCATCCCGTGGTCCGGCGTGCCCATCCGGTCGATCAGGGTGTCGAACGCCTCGGAGGCGCGCCCCACCCAGTCCTCCCGCTCGAGCGCGCGGCCGGCGTCCGCGAGAGCCGCGATCCACATGGCCGTGGAGTGCGCGTATACGGTGTCGTCCACGGGTGGCGTCTCGAGGGTGGCGCGCGCCTCCGCATCCGCCTGGAAGTACGCGGGGTCAGCCGACTGGCTTCCCACCCACAGACCGTCACGCGAGAGGGTGGAATCCACCCAGTCCACGATACGCTCCGCGGTGGCACGCCAGTCGTGTCGGCCGGCGAACGTGGCGCCTGCCGCGAACGCGGAGAGGGTCCTGGCGTTCACGTCCAGGAGCTTCTCCACCTGCGGTCGGGTCCAATCCGCATCCAGCGTGTAATGGTAGAAGCCGCCGTCCACTCGGTCCTCGATCTCCCCCGCCAGCATCCCATCGAGGGTGCGCTCGGCCATGAGCGTCCAGTCGGGATTGGGCAGCGACTTGCCCTGGCTGAAGAGCAGCTCCACGGCCTCGGCGTGGATGAACTTGGGGGCGTCGCCGAAGCCGCCGTTCCGGGAGTCGAACTGGTCCTGCGCTCCCGTCAGCACGTCGTCCGCCGCCTCGCGCCGGACCATGCCATGTCCGGGGCGATGGCCGCGCGCCGCCTCCATCGCCTTCCTTCGGCGCTGGAGCTCCTCCTCGAGGTTGGCCCGGCGGTCACGCCAGGCGCCGAGCACCTTTTCGAGTACCCGCCGAAGCTCCCGCGCGTCCACGTAGGTCTCGGACCAGAGCGCCTCCCCCGACGGCGCCAGGATCGCCGTGGTCGGCCATCCTCCGGCGATGTATCGGTCCTGCACGTGGGGCAGCCGATCGGCGTCGACGCGCAGGGGGAGCAGGTCCTCGTTCAGGAGCTGGATGATCTGGTCATCGGAGAACGTGGTCTCGTCCATCTCCTGGCACGACCGGCACCACGTGGTGGTCAGGTTCAGGAGGATCAGCCGGTCCTCCGCGGCCGCTTCCTCGAAAGCGGCGCGAGACCAGTGACGCCAGCGGATCTCGCTCGCCCGGTTGTGGTTGGGCGAGTATCGGAATGGTTCAGTCATCTCGGCATCAGGATATGGGATCGGCGCCCCGAAGGCCAGCCGAGGCACCGCCGACGAGCGCCCGTCACCGCACCCGGAACGGGCGGCTGCGGGCTTCGTGACGGCGAGCGGGCAGGCCGATGATCCGGATCAGCAGTCGCTTGAGACCGGTCCCCACCGCACCCCCCACGGACCGGCTGCCGCGAACGGCCGGCTCCAGCTCACCCCGGAGCCAGCGCTCCAGTTCGTCCAGGTCCGACAGCGACAGGGTCTCCACCTCGACCACGCCGATGTAGTAGTAGGTCCCCGCGCCGGCCGCCCTCATCGTGGGGGTATAGGGCCCCTCGACCGCCGCGCGCGCCGCCGCCCACGTCCCGAAGGAGGCGAGGCTGTCGGACGGGAGCACCCCGGCGAGGTAGTGCTGCTCGAGGGGCTCGAAGGCGACGGCCACCGACCACGCCGCCTGCGCCACCAGGTCATCGACGAAACCGTCCCGCCAGAGCTCGATCCGGAACCGCATCCGCAGCGGAAGCCCTGAGTGAACGGCGTTCTCCAGCGCTTCATCCTCGAGCAGCCCCGGCACGGTGACACGGGGGCCCGACGCGGCGGGCTCCAGGAGGAGGTGATCCTGTGCCGTGAGCGGGGCGGCCGCGAGCACGAGCGCGACCGTCAGCGACCGGAGAGAGGAGGCGCGCAGGGTCAAAACCGCGGACTGATCCGAACGAAGAAATTGGTACGACCCCCCGCCTCCGAGAGGGGGAGGGCGAGATAGACTCCGAAGCGGCCGAGCTCCAGGCCCACACCGGCGTCCAGGCGGAGCGAGGAGGTTCCCTCGTCCCGCCCGTGGAGCGACTCGGTCTCGACCCATGCGCGTCCTGCATCGGCAAAGAGCACCAGCTCAGGCGTGGTGATCAGGTCGAAATCGAGCCCCAGCCACCGACCCGGGCTGAAATCGTTGGAGATCAGGGCGTAGCGGCCTTCCGCCTGCAGCAGCAGGACTCGGTCGCAGCCGTAGTAGGGGAACCGGCCGTCCACGAGAGTCCGGTCGCGGGCGCCGCAGTCGAACGTGAACCGCTCGTATCCGGGCAGGCTCCCCTCGCCCCCGAGCACGTGCTGCCGCTGGGGCGGGAGCTCGCCGTCGTCCGGGGACCCCGCGGCCAGCCCGCGGAGCGCGAGCCGGGTCCGGGGACTGAAGCGCAGATACCGGCGCACGTCCAGCCGGAACGCGGTGAACTCGGCACCGACAGAGCGGTACTGCGGTCCGCTCGCATCAGGGGGAACGGCTTCGTCCCCGATCCTCATCCGGAGGTCACCCTCCAGCCCCTGCTCCACCTCCGCCTGCACGAGCCAGCCGGAGGCGGGTTCCAGGTGATCGTTGCGGGTGTCCCACCGAAACCAGCCGCGCACGGTCTGCAGATCCCCCTCGGCGACCTGTGGCTGTGGTCTCCACGGCTCGTCGTTGTCGAGCAGCGACCACGGCGTGTGGGTCGGCTCGGAGTCGTGCGACTCGTCCCGGTATTCGAGGCCGGCATCGACGGGGCGAGTGCGACCGTCATACACGGCATATACGCGCCAGCCCTCCCGCGCGTAGTGGTCGCGGTAGTCGCGGTGCAAAATGAATGTGGAGAGCGAGTTCTCGCTGTCCGAGAGCCCGCTGAGCTCGATGGGGTCCACGGCGCTGTGGGTGCCGATGCCCAACCGGAGGCTGCGGTGCCCGGCGACGTACTGCTCCAGCCGCACGTCGTGGCCGATCTCGTCGGGGTGAATGCGGAGCCCGCTCCGTGTCCGGTATATGAGCCGCGCGTCGAGGACCGTGGGATTGGACCTGCCGAGCTCGAGCCGGGGCCCCGCGGACACGGGCAGCCCCTCGACGCGGTTGTAGGACCCATCCACGGTCAGCATGAGGTCGGCGCGACCGAACCTGGTGGCAATACCGGCGCTGAGCCAGGAGGGGCGGGCAGCCTCCAGCGCGATGATTCGGTCGCCCTCGCGCCGGAAGCGGAGCGCCTCGGGATAGACCAGCACCGAGCCCGCCACGTCGGCGGGAGCGCCGTCGAAGCTGCCCCCCACCACCACAGCTCGTCCCGTTATGCTCCCACCGGGCCGGATCCGGAGATCGCCGTTGATCACCAGTACATCGCCCCGGACCTCGCCCGCCACGAGCAGTGGACCACCCACGGAGGCCACATCACCCGCCACAGCCGCCCCCTGCGGCACCCGAGTCTCGCCGGTGAGACGGATCGTTGTGGGGCTGTTGTACAGTTCCGCGATCGCCGACGCCGCGGCCGGCGTCAGGGTGCGGGTCTCCTGCGCCCGGAGCGGAAGCGCCGTCAGGCAGAGCAGCAGTGCACAGATGATTGGCTTCACCGTTGGATCCCCAGTCTCTTCATGCGTCGATAGAGGTTGGCACGGTCCGTCTTAAGGCTGCGGGCGGCCTCCGCCATGTTCCCTGCGGCCGCGTCGAGCGCGTGCTCGATCTGGCGCGCCTCGAATTGGTCGAGCCGCTCGTGGAGCGGAAGATCCTCCTCCGGCGCTGGGCGTCGGAGGAGCACTCCAACAGCCGCAGCATCCGCCGCCTGCCCCCGGTGCAGGATCGCCAGGCGCTCACATACGTTGGCCAGCTCACGGACGTTCCCGGGCCAGCGGTAGCGGCGGAGCTCCCCCATGGCGTCGGCGGAGAGCGTGGGGGGCTCGAGCCCCTGCTCCGTTCGAAGCCGGCCCATCAGGTGCTCGACCAGCTCCGGCAGGTCCTGCAGCCGCTCCCGGAGCGCCGGCGTGCGGATGGGGAGGACGTTCAGCCGGTAGAAGAGGTCATCCCGGAAGGAGCCTTCGGTCATCTTCTCCTCCAGGTCGCGGTTGGTGGCGGCCACCACCCGGACATCCACGGGAATCGTCGCACTCCCGCCCACCCGCTGGATCTCCCCGGCCTCGAGCGCGCGCAGGAGCTTCGCCTGGGCGTCGAGGCTGAGGTCGGCGATCTCGTCCAGGAAGAGCGTGCCCCCGTCCGCCTGCTCGAACCGGCCGCGGCGGCGACCGGTCGCCCCGGTGAAAGCGCCCTTCTCGTGGCCGAACATCTCGGACTCGATGAGCTCCCGGGGGATAGCAGCGCTGTTCACCCTCACGAACGGCCCTCGAGCGCGGCGGGAAAGGTGGTGAATCGCCGCCGCCACAAGTTCCTTGCCGGTCCCGCTCTCGCCGGTCACAAGCACCCGCGACTCCGTGGGCGCAGCCTGCCGGATGCGCTCCCGCACCGTGGCCATCTCCGGACCGGAGCCGACCAGGTCTTCCGGCGTGATCGGCCGGCTCGCCAGCTCCCGCGCCCGCCGCAGCGCCACCGCTCCGCTCACCGTGGCGAGCACCGACTCCGGGGACAGGGGCTTCTCGATGAAGTGGAACGCTCCCAACCGCGTCGCCTCGACCGCATCCTGGAGCGTGGCCCGCCCGCTCATCATGACCACCGGCAGCTGAGGTCGACGCTCCGCGAGCTGCCGCAGCGCGGACAGCCCGTCCGTGCGGGGCATCGCCAGGTCCATCAGGACGACATCGGGCTCCTCCGTGACCGCCCGCTCCACACCCGCGCCGCCATCCTCTGCCTCCGTTACCCGGTATCCTTCCGCCTCCAGCAGCCCGCGCAGCATCCGCCGGATGTTGGCTTCGTCGTCAACAACGAGGATGGCGGGCACGGGAGGTCAGCGCCGGCCCATGATCAGCCGCGCCCGCACCAGTCGACCCGCCGTCACCTGCTCTTCACTTGCGCCCGCGCAGAACATGCGGGCCGCGGGGCCATAGAAGACCCGGACGTGCTCGCCCGTCGGCACCGCCCTCTCACTCGGGTCGCAGCGGAGCACGGCGAAATAGGCGGGCGCGAGCATCCGGGCCACCCGATCTCCCGTCGCCGCGTCGGGCACCCTCACCGCCATGACCAGCGCCGCCGCATTTCCCACGTCCGTGGCCACGTACTGGAGCAGCGCCCTTACGGCATCCTCGACCGGGGCGCCGGCATCGAGCCTCAGCGCCATCAGGTCCAGGAGGCGCTCCTTCTCGATCTCGTACAGCGCGTCCTGCAGGGTGATCGAGCCCCCCTCGTAGTCGAGCGTTACCGTGGTGTCGCCCACCGGCGCCGGTGCGAGGAAGGCCATCCCGCGCCCGTCGGTGACCGCCGGGCCGCTCAGCTCGAGCTGCGAGGCGGCGGCCACATCGCGGAACCAGCCGGGGTCGCGGTCGGCGAAGACGAAGGCGGCGCGAGCGCCAGCGCCGTTGATGGCGCTGGCCACGGCGGCGGGCGCGGCGGTGGATGTGGCCTCGATGGCCACCGTGGGAATCTCGATGTCCTTCGGACCGCCGTAATTCGGTGCGCAGGCGCTGAGCGCGAGCGCGGCGACCCCGGCTGCAAGACGAGTCATTCGGACTCCTGTTCAGAGGCTAACGATGCGGCGGGGAGTCGAACTGCGAACTCGGCACCCCCGTGGTGGCTCCGGGCGGCTACGGTCCCGCCGCCGGCGGTCACGGCCTGTCGAACCAGCGCCAACCCGAGCCCGGTGCCCCGGGTCTTGGTGGTGAAGTCCGGCTCGAAGATCCGGTCGCCTCCGCCGGGCGGCAAGCCCGGGCCGTTGTCCCTGATGCGAACGTCGAGCCAACGGCCTTCCGCGTCGTGCTCCAGAGCCACCGTGATATCCAGCTTGGGATCCGGCACCGACTCCATCGCCTCGATGGCGTTCCGCACCAGGTTCCGAAAGGCGCGGAAGAGGGCATCGTAGTGGCACATCACCGGGGGGAGCCGCCCGGAAGCGGACAGGGTGGCGGTAACGCCCCGGGCGTCGGTCTCGAGCAGGGACGTCAGGAGCTCTTCAAGGTCGATCTCCGTGGGCGGCCCTTCGGGGGGGCGACCGAGAGAGCTGAACTGCGCCGCGAGATCCTCGAGCCGACCCACCTCCTGTCCGATCACTTCCACCGCCTCTTCGAACCCCGCGGCGTCGGCGGGTGCCTCGAGCCGCGCCAGCCGGTGGGCGGCGAAGCGGAGCGGCGTAAGCGGGTTCTTCATCTCGTGCGCCACCCTGCGCGCCATCTCGCCCCAGACCCGGAGCCGCTCGGCGTCCACCGCCCGCTTCCGCGCCAGCTCCAGGTCGGCGGCGGCGTCACGGAGCGCCCGGTCGAGAACATGGACCTCATGGACGGAGCGCCCGGACGGGGGCGGCAGAGGCTCCCCCCTGCCCAATCGCTCCGCCACCACAACCAGCTCCTCGATCGGCTGCGCCAGCTGGCTCGCGAGCTGACGCGTGGCCGCGTACGCCAGAGCCACCAGCCCCGCGGCCACCAGCAGCACCAGCCAGGGCAGCACGGCGCTGAACCGCTGCTCCAGGAACGACCAGCGACGGGCCTGCGTGAGCGAACCCGAGAGCGCCTCCCGGTGCTCCGCCGCCGCCCGCTCCACAGCCGTGTCGCCCGGCTGCACCAGCTCGATGACCTCACGGCCGCTGGCGGCCACCTCCTCCCACGGACCCAGCGCGCCCGCGAACTCCAGCGACGTCGACAGCGCCCAGCCACTCACCGCCAGCACGATCAGGGCGGGCGCAACCGTCAGCGCGAGCAGCCAGCCCAGGAGCCTCCGCTCCAGTGTGCGCGCCCCTGCAGCAGCCGGCGCGGACGCTGGCTCCCGCGGCGGTCGGGGCGGCTGGAATCGAGTTGACACGCGCTAGAGGCCCGGTCTAGGGTTCAGGACCGGCCGGCCCGGCCGGTTTCTCCCTGCTCATCCCCGCCCGCGGCGGGTCCGCCGGCGGTATGGCACGGTTCCGGCCTCGGCTGGGTATCCGAACGTAAGAGCCGGAACGACACCGGATCAAGTCGGCCCCTTCGAAGCAAAGGAGAGGAAATGATCCTGCCCAACGTGCGGGCGTCCTTCGGGCGCGGAGAAGCCAACGCCATACTCGCCATACTCGGCGATGGCGATTCGGCCACGCGGGAAGCGGCCACCGAGCGGCTCGTGGAGGGCGGGATCGACGCACTCCTGGACGACCCGCGCACCCTCAACGGCGTTCTGACCGGCGACCACGCCGTGCGGCCCGCACTGGCCTTCTACCTCCTCGTCCGCCACGCGCTCCTCGAGAGTGGGATCGACGACCGTGCCCTCGCCGACTACATCGCCGCCATGCTCGCCGAGTTCGGCCGCGAGGACCGCGCGTACCGCATACAGCCCGATGATCCCGACCGCTATTTCTACCTCGTGGACCTGCTCGCGGCCATGGAAACGCCCGACGGACGCCGACGGTTTCTCATCCGTGCCCACCTCGGCAACTACGCCCTCTGGCTCAGCGGCATCTTTCCCGACCATGTGGTGGCCCGCGTCCACCGCCGCGGTGCCCCCGGCATCGATTACTTCGAGGCCATGGGCGCCAGCGGGTTCCGCATGGCCGCCGACAGCCCCTTCGCCACTCGCCACGGTCTCCAGGACGTGTACCGCACCGCTGCCGATGCCTTCCCCACCCTCCGCATGGCCCTCAACCGGATCGCCGACCGCTATCTCTTCCCCACCCGCGCCGGGTCCATCGACCGTCTCATCAGGCAGGTCAGTGACGCCTTCGAGAGCGGCCCCAGCGAGCCCTGACGACGCGTGGATCCCCGAAGACGAACGTAAGGCCGCCCCACACCGTGTCAGAGGGCGTCGTCGCGGTCGCTCCCCGGTGACACGCGCTCACCGCACGCGCCGCAGAAACGCCAGTGGGCGGGTGATCGCGCGCCGCAGCCGCACCGTCGAATGGTCTCGCCACCGCAGTGGGGGCAGAAGGGGTGGTCCCGGGCCACTCGCCCGCCGCACGCCGGGCACACGGGCGCCTCGTCCGCGAGCAGCGTGAGAAGGGGTCGCACCTCGTCCAGGGTGGTCAGCCCCGCCTCGACCTTTCTCCACGCATCCACGGGAAGCGGCACCATCCCCGCCGCGGCCGCGGCCTCCCGGACGTGATCCACGGGCGCGTCCGCGAGGATCAGCTCACGGATGACGGCATCGACACGAAGCAGCTCGAATATGCCGACCCGGCCGCGGTAGCCCGTGTCATTGCAGCGGTCGCATCCCACGGCGGCAGGGAGGTGCGTGGGGGTGGGGAGGCCGAGGTCCTGGAACACGTCTCCGGTCACGGGGACGGCCGTCCGGCAATCGGGGCAGAGGCGCCGCACCAGCCGTTGCGCCAGCACCCCTGCGAGCCCGCCGGCGACCAGGTACCGTGCGGCCCCCAGCTCCACGAGCCGGGACACGGCGCTGGCGGCGTCGTTGGTGTGCAGCGTGGTCAGCACGAGGTGACCGGTCAGTGCGGCCGCGAGCCCCACCTCGGCCGTCTCGCGGTCCCGCATCTCGCCCACCATCACCACGTCGGGGTCCTGACGCAGCACCGCCCGGAGCGCGGCCGCGAACGTGAGTCCCGCCCGCGGTTGCACCTGCACCTGCGTCACCCCCTCGACCCGGTATTCCACCGGGTCCTCCAGCGTCACGATGTTGCGGCCGACCCGGTCTCTCGACTGGAGCGCCGCATAGAGCGTGGTGCTCTTCCCGCTGCCCGTCGGGCCGGTGACCAGAAAGAGTCCGTGCTCTCGACCCAGCGCGGTATCGAGGCCCGCGCGAAGCTCCCCGACGATCCCCAGGGCTTCCAGCGACCGCGTAGCGCCGCGGGGGTCCAGCAGCCGCAGAACCACCTTCTCGCCTTCCTGGTTCGGCAGCGTGCTCACGCGCACTCCCACCCGCGCTTCCCCCACCCGGATCGAGCTACGGCCATCCTGCGGCGATCTTTTGATGGCGATGTCCAGGCCCGCCATGATCTTCAGCCGCGAGACCACCGCAAGCGCGGCGGGTCGCGGCACCTCGAGGACCTCACGGAGCACACCGTCCACCCGGGCCCGCACCACCAGCCGCTCCCGACGCGGCTCCACGTGAACATCGCTGGCGCCGAGCGTCACCGCGCGATCCAGGACCAGATTCACCAGGGCGATGATCGGCGGCGCCTCCGACGCCTGTCTCAGCACGTCTGCTTGTTCGGCACCCCCGACCACCGCCGCCCCATCGCCGGCTCCGCCAGTCCGCTGCGCCCCGGCGGTACCCAGGCGGCGGAGCACGCTTCGCACGGCCTCCTGACCGTAGGCGGCCACGAGCCCCCGCTCCACGGCCGCCTCGGAGGCCACAAGCGGCTCCACCCGGCGCCCCGTCCGGAACTGCAGATCGTCCAGTGCGCCCGCGTCCAGCGGATCCGCCATGGCCAATCGGAGGAGCCGCCCCGCCAGCGCCAGCGGCACGACCCGAAACCGCAGCGCCTGCTCCCGGGGCAGGAGAAGAGCGGCTTCCTCCGACGGCTGAAGCGGCGGCGGCGCGTACGCGAGGCGGAGCTGCCGCGCCAGCGCACGCGCCACGGCCTCCGGGTCCACGCCCCCCCGGGCGAGAATCACCCCCAGCCGCTCCCGCGTTTCCCGCTGCTCCGCGAGCGCTTCGTCCACCCGCCCCGCAGCGACGACGCCGTCTTCGATCAGGATCTGCCCGAGCATGGTCGCCATGCCCGACGGTGTACCCTGAGCCGGGGCATGGGAATGGCTCGACCGGCCAGGATAAACGCGCTTCCCCTGCGGCAGTGACACGAGACGGCGCGGCCGGTATTCTGCGGTTGAGCGCGCGGGCCGGCGGCACGCACCGTGCCCTCGCAAACCGCTGCGCTCGATCTACTCCCCGAGACACCCGCAATGATACGCACTCACGCACTCGGCAAGGCGTACGGCAGCCGCGCCCGCGCGGTCACCGCTCTGCGCGATGTATCACTGGAGCTGACTCCGGGAGTATGGGGGGTGGTGGGCCCGAACGGCGCCGGCAAGACCACGCTCCTGGGACTCATCCTGGGGTTCCTCCACCCGTCGGAAGGCACCGTGCGGATCGACGGACGATCTCCCCGCCGCTACCTCCGGGAGCACGGCGCCGCCTACCTCCCGGAGCGCTTCCGACTCCCGCCCGCCTGGCCCGTCCGCACCGCCCTGCGATCCCTTGCCCGCCTCGACGGCCTGAGTCCGGGCACCGCCCCAGCGCGCGTCGATGCGGCGATCGAGCGTATGGGGCTGGAAAGCCACGCCGATCGTCCCGTGGGCGCACTTTCCCGTGGACTCAATCAGCGGGTGGGGCTGGCGCAGGCGCTCGTAACGGACCGGCCGCTGGTGGTCCTGGACGAACCCACGGAGGGGCTGGACCCGCTCTGGCGGATCCGGTTCCGCGAGGCCGTGGAGGAGCTCCGAACCCCCGACCGCGTCGTGCTCCTCGCCAGCCACGACCTGGCGGAGGTCGAGCGGCTGGCAGACCGCGTGATCCTCCTCGACGACGGCCAGGTCACCGACCTGATGGATCCCCGCCAGCCAGCCGCCGGTCCGCTGCGCTTCCGGCTCACGGTTCGGGCCGACGCCGAGGCGTTGCGCACAGCCTTCCCGGCGGCGGAGCTCGAGCCCGACGCCGCCGGCGAGCCGCTTGAAGTCCTGGTGCGGGTGGTGGATGCCACCGAGCTGTCCCACCGGCTCGCGGCGCTCCTGGACTCCGGCGCGATCGTCCACGCCGTCACGCCCCTGACGGACGACCTGGAAACGCGCGTGCGGCAGCGCCTGGAGGACGTGTGAGCGACGGCGCGAGCTCTACGGCCAGGGTGCGGGCTGCCTTCCGGCTGGCGGGGCTCGAGCTGCTGGCGCGGCGTCGTCGGATCATGGCGCTGCTGGCGTTTGCGGGCGTCTTCCTCGCCGCGGCCGCCACCGCCGCCGCGCTGGGGCGGGAGGCGGACCACGTGGAAATGGACACCCTCTACCAGATCGGCGGCTACCCGCTGATCTCCGGGCTGATCCTTACCGGCTGGCTGATCGGACGGTTCCCGCTGGTGGCGACGCTCGTGATGCTGAGCGGAGTCGTCGCCCACGACCGGGAGACCGGGCACGCGCGGATGCTCGCGGCCCGGCCCGTTTCACCAACGCTGCTCTACGGCGCCCGGTTCCTCGTGCTTGCCGGCCTGGCGTTCGCCCTCTCGGCCGTGCTCATGCCGCTCTTCGACCTGATCATGCTGGGGCGCTGGGGCGGCGGCGCCACCCTCATCCTCATCCTGGCGCATGTCCTCGTATGGGGGGGACTGACCGCGCTCCTCTCTACGCTGACCGGCCTCGACGCGTGGCTCACGCTCCTCCTGGCGATCTTCGCCATGGTTTGGGCGTCCCTCACCCGCGCGGCACTGGTGCCACTGCCTCCGCCCATCGCCGAGGGCCTCACCTTCATCCTGCCACCCGTGCGCCAGCTCTTCGCCCTGGAATCGGCCTTCGCCGACGTGGAGCCCGTTCCCTGGGGCGACTTCTGGTTCGCCGCGGGCTACGGAGTCCTCGCACTCGTAATCGCGGCCTGGCTGCTACGCCGGCGGGAGATCTGAACCCGGGCGCGCGGGCGACCCGAGACCCAGCGCCCTGAGGATCTCGGCAGGGACATCCCACAGGTGCTTCAGCCGCTGCGCCACCGCCTCATGATCGGACCCCGCCAGGAGCCCCAGCGCCGGGTTCCGCGTGTGCTCACGGTTCACGTCCTCCACGTTCCCGTGGTCGCTGGCCACCACCAGGAGCGCATCGGTCGGGAGCGTCTCCAGCACGCCGCCGAGGAACGCGTCCACCCGTTCGAGCGCGGCCACCGCCTCCTCCCAGCTGCCCCGGTGGCCGACGTAATCCGGGGTGTAGTGCGCGAAGAGCGTGAGGTCATGACGACTCGCAATGCGCGCCAGCGTGCGGCCGGCCTCCTCCGGTGTGGGCGTGGGCAGCCCCGTCCGCCCCAGTCTCCCGATCCAGCCGTCGTTGGTGATCTCGCTGGCCACGGCATCCCCGCGCTCGAGCGCCGGCGTGCGCCGGGTCAGCACGCCGGCGCCCAGCGCGGCTATCGGCGGCCCCGCCCGCAGCGGACCCAGGCGTCGGGACCGGAGCGCGTCGAGGAGGGGAACGTCCCGCGGAATGCGGTCGAGCAGCTCCTCTGGGTACGCGTTGGCGAACGCCACACTGCGGCCCGCTTCCCGGGCGAGCGCCAGCAGGCTCCGCTCCGCGACGAGGGCGCGCAGCGACGTCGGCACCCACGGGCCGTAGTGCCGGCCGAACCGCTTCACCGCGTCCTCGCCCGTGAGCAGCGTCGCGTGGCCCGTGCCGCTCTGCGGCGTGCCCGCCGCGCCATGGGTCGCGTCCACCCCCACCAGGCTTCCGTCCGCACCGGAATACGGCGCCGTGTCCGCGAACGGGCGGCCCCCGCCCAGCAGCGACTCGATCGTGGGGAGCCGCGCGGCGGTGAACGGGTTGGCGTCGGTCGGCGGGCCGAGGCCCACGCCGTCCACGAAGACGAACAGCACGCGGGTGACGATCATGGGCGGAAAGTAGCCGCCCCCGGCAGGCCGACAAAGTCGTTGATCCGCTGGGGATCTGCGTTAACATGGTGCCATGCCCATAACCGAGAAGGACATCGCGGCGCTGCTCGAGGATGGCGTTATCGACGACGCAGCGGCGGCACGGATCCGGACGTGGACGACCGCCGCCCCGGACCGATCGCCGAGCTCACCGTTCGACATCGCCCACGCCGCGTACTATCTCGGGGCGCTCGTCATCCTGTTCGCCCTCGGGTGGTTCGCGGTGGAAGCCTGGGAGCGCTACGGCGGCTGGCCGCTGGCGGGCGTCGCCGTCGCCTACGCCGCCCTCTTCGCCAACCTCGGCGAGGGGTTGTGGCGGCGCGGCTGGAGGGTGCCCGGAGGACTGCTGTTCACGGCCGCCGTGGGCATGGCGCCACTCCTGGCGTTCGCCGTTCAGGCCGGGCTCGGCATCTGGCCCGACTCGGGGCCGGGCACCACCCCCGGCTACTACGCGTCGGTGGACGGGCACGTCATCGTCATCGCGCTGACCACCGTGGCCGCCGCGCTCATCGCCATCCGACTCCGCCCCTTCTCCTTCCATGGCGCTCCGCTGGCCATCGCGCTCCTGGTCCTGGCCATGGACGTCGGCGAGATCCTCCTCCCGCAGGCCGCCTCCACGAACCGGGACATGATTACCCTCGTCGTGGGGCTGCTGATCATGGGCGCCGGGTACCTGGTCGACCATCGGACCCGGGAGGACTACGCCTTCTGGCTTTACCTGGGGGGGCTCATGGCGTTCTTCTTCCCCGCGTTCGACGAGATCCGCGAGACCCTGGCCTTCGGGATCATCCACCTCTCCTTCATGCTCGTGGCCGTGCTCATTCAGCGGCGCGCGTTCATGGTGGTGGGCGGCGTGGGGCTGTTCACCTATCTCGTGTACCTGGCGGGCGACCTCTTCCGCGAGTCGCTCCTCTTCCCCGTGGCCCTATCCGGGATCGGACTGATCCTGATCTTCGGCGGGGTCGCGTATGCCAGGCGGGAGGACCGGATCCGGGAGTGGATCATGCGACGACTCCCTCCCGGCGCCGCGGCCGCACTCCCCCAGAACCGACGACCCGCCAGCCCCCACGCGCCATAAACACACACTGAACGCGAACCGGCCCGGCAACGGCTAACGCCGCCCCCGGGCCGGACGCCCCCTCCTACTCCTACTCCTACTCCTACTCCTACTCCTACTCCTACTCCTCGGCCTCCTCCTCCGGGATCATCTTCTCCTCCACGGGCGCCATCCCTCGCGCGTCCAGGAGCTGATTGAATCTCCGCAGGTCATCCTCGAGGACCCCATCGAGGCGCTCCAGCTGTCCGGTGAGCAGGCCTGACAGCAGATCGAACACCTCGTACGACTGCTCCGTCGGCCGCCCCTCCGAGCTCTGCACCACTCCCAGCAGCGCGCCGATCCGGTTGTTCAGCTTGATCGGGTAGTTCAGCGGGTCTTGACGGCTCTCGTTCCTCACCTGGTAGATCTCTCCCTCCACGGCGTTCAGGCGCGCCCTCAGCTGCTCGGCCGCCGCCGCGAGCTCTGCGTCCTCCGGCCGCGCTTCCACCCGCGCTTCCACCTGCTCCTCGATCCCGCGGATGAGGCGGATGGCGTCGTTGGCCGCCGTCAATCGGTCCCGGATCTCCATGGAGAACCGGAACTGCTCCGCCAGGTCGGCCTGCGTCACCTCGGGCAGCCGCGGGTCCTTCTCGATACGGAACGTGCGCTCGAGCGTGCGACCGTCGGCCACCAGGCGGACCCTGTACTCTCCCGGCGCGGCCCGCGGGCCGAACCTCGTGCTCGCGGCCCACAGGATCATGTCCGGGAACTCCGTTGCCCCCGGGTACCGCAGGTTCCAGTCGAACGTGTGGAGGCCCTCGTCCATGGCGAGCTTCGGCGCCGCCGACTCCCACCACGGCCGGTCCTCCTCCTCCTCCTCGTCTTCCTCCTCCGCCGCGGGCTCCGCCTCGTAGCTCTGAATCACCGCTCCGCTCGGGTCGAGGATCTCCACCCTGAGCTGATCCGCCGGCTCGTCCAGCAGGTACGCCAGCCGCAGGGTGCTCGCGACGCCCAGAACGGGGTCCGCCGGCTGGAACAGGTGCACATCGCCGGCGGCCGCAACGTCGCCCAGCTGCCGCAGCGGTTCGATGTCATCCATGATCCAGAAGCCGCGGCCGTGGCTGCCCACCACCAGGTCGTGGTCCTCCACCACCAGGTCCGAGACCTGAACCACCGGCAGGTTCCGCGACAGCGACTGCCAGCTGCCGCCATCATTCCAGGAGATCCAGACCCCCTTCTCCGTTCCCATGTACAGAAGCCCGCGCCGCACCGGATCCTCGCGCACCACGCGCGTGAAATCACCCGTCGGGATCCCGGCCGTGATGTCCGTCCAGCTCCGGCCGCAGTCCGAGGTGCGGTAGGCGTAGGGCTCCAGGTCGCTCAGCAGGTAGCGGTTCCCCGCCACGTACGCGGCGCACGGGTCGTGCGGCGACGCGTCGATCATGCTCACCCGCGTGTGTTCCGGCATGGCGGGGGGCGTGACGTCCGTCCAGGACGCCCCGCCATCCCGGGTGACGTGCACCAGCCCGTCATCCGAGCCCGCCCAGAGCGTTCCCTCGTCCAGCGGCGATGGGGCGAGGCTGAAGATGGTGGCGTAGGTCTCCACGCCCGTCTGGTCGCGGGTGATGGGACCGCCGCTCGGGCCCATGGTCATGGAGTCCGCGCGCGTCAGGTCCGGGCTGATCCGCTCCCAGCTCTGGCCCCGGGTCGTCGTGCGCCACACGTGCTGCGACGTGGCGTAGAGCGTGTTCGGGTCGTGCGGCGAGAACACGATCGGGAACGTCCACTGGAACCGCTCCGCGATGTCCTCCGACGAGTAGCCCATCGGGTTGTCCGGCCACACCCGCACGTCCGCGCTCAGCCCCGTCCCGCGGTCGTAGCGGTTCAGGTAGCCGCCGTAGCTGCCGCCGTAGGTGACCCCCGGCTGGAGCGGGTGCGGCGCGATGTAGCCGCTTTCTCCGCCCGCCACGCTGTAGAACTCATCCCGGCCGCCATCGCTCGGCATGCAGACCGTGCTGTTGTCCTGCTGCGCACCGCACACGTGGTACGGGATGTCGTTGGTCGTGATCACGTGGTACATCTGGGCCGTGCTGTAATCCTGGTCGGTCCAGCTGCGGCCCCCGTTCACCGTCACGTTCGCGCCCCCGTCGTTCCCTTCCACCATGCGCTCGTTGTCGCTGGAGGAGATCCACAGGTCGTGGTTGTCGCCGTGCGGCACCCGGATCGTCTCGAACTCGTGACCGCCGTCGTCGGAGCGGAAGAACTGCACGTTCACCACGTAGACCCGGTCCTTGTCCTGCGAGTCGGCGTAGATCCGGGTGTAGTAGAAGGCCCGCTGCCGCATGTTGCGGTCTTCGCTGCTCCGCTCCCATGTGGCGCCGGCGTCATCGCTCACGAACACGCCCCCGCTGTCGGCCTCGATGATCGCGTACACGCGACTCGGATCCACCGGCGACACGCTGACTCCGATGTTGCCGAGCAAGCCCTCGGGGATCCCGGGGTTGTCGCTCAGCCGGTCCCAGCTGCCACCGCCATTCGTGGTCTTGTAGAGACCGCTCCCGGGTCCTCCGCTCTTCAAGCCCCACGGCTTCCGCCACACGTCCCACATGGCGGCGTACGCCGTGCCCGGGTTCGACGGGTCCAGGCTCAGGTCCACCGCGCCCGTGTTCTCGTCGACGTACAGGACGCGCTCCCAGCTCTCACCGCCATCGGTGGAGCGATAGACTCCGCGGTCCTCGTTCGGGCCGCCGTAATGGCCCAGCGCGGCCACCCACACGGTGTTGCAGTCCGTCGGATCGATCCGCACGCGACCAATGTTGCGCGCTTCCTTCAGCCCCGCGTGCGTCCACGTCTTGCCGCCGTCCGTGCTCCGGTACACGCCGTCGCCCGGCTGCACGTTCCCCCGCAGCTGGACCTCACCCGTCCCCAGCCATACGACGTCGGGATCCAGCCCGCACACGTCCACCGCGCCTACGCTGGCGCTCCCCAGCTGCTGGTCCGTCACCGGGCGCCAGGTCGTGCCGCCGTCGGTGGTCTTCCAGAGCCCGCCGCCCGTGGCGCCGAAATAGTACTCGAGCGGCCGCGCGTCGCTGCCCGCCACTGCGATGGATCGGCCGCCCCGATCGGGGCCCAGGTTGCGCCAGGTGAACGGCTCCAGCAGGTCCGCGTCCACCGCCTGCTGGGCAGCCCGGTCCTGCGCGACCGTCACGCTGGGCGCGCAGCCCGATACGGCAAGAGCCAGGAGTGCCGCCCAGAAGGTCGGGCGCGGAATACGGGATGGAGGCATCAGAGCATCCTTGTGGTTGTGTGGGTAGTGAGGAGGCCTAGAGTGGCCGCCGAGCCGAGGGGGTGTCAAGCGAGCGGACCCGCGATACACGCCATCGGCTGGCGCAGCAATCGTCCCTTCGCTGACGCCCCAGCGTCCGCGAGCGTTGCGGAAGCCGCTCGCCGGGGCCCCGGCCTTGCGCCGATCCATTCACAACCGCAGCCTGAACACCTGACCATGCCCGGTGTAGATGGGTGCGTCCGGATCTGAGTGCCAGGCAACCAACGAGGAACCATGCTGGAATTTACCGATACCGCCCGCGCCATGGTGCGCCGGTTCGCGGAGGCGATGGAGGACCCGCGGGTGCGGATCGCCATGCACGGCAGCCCCTTCGCGCCGCAATACGAGTTCGCGCTGGTCGACGAGGACCCCGCGGCCACGGATCGCGTGCTGCAACTGGACGGCTTCAAGGTCGTGATGGACGAGGACAGCGCCGGCCGTATGGAGGGTTCCACTGTGGACTGGGTGGAAGGCGAGGCGGGCACGGGCTTCGAGGTGCACAATCCCAACGTCCGGAAGCTGGGCGAAGCCGAGCCCACCGGGGAGCTGGCGGATCGGGTGAAACAGGTGCTGGACGGGCGGGTGAATCCCGCCGTCGCGTCCCACGGTGGGAGCATTTCCCTGGTGGACGTGGACGGCAGCGATATCTACCTTGAGCTCGGCGGCGGCTGCCAGGGGTGCGGCATGGCGCGCGTCACGCTGAAGCAGGGCGTGGAGAAGATGCTCCGTGAGTCGATCCCGGACCTCGGTCAGATCCACGACATCACGGATCACGCCTCCGGCACCGACCCCTTCTACGCCAAGAGCTAGGACCCATGTCCGAGCAACCCGCCGTTCTGTACTTCGCACGCGCCGACACCACCGCGGACGAGGTGCGTGAGATCCTGCTGGGGGAGCGGGCCCGGGTACTCCACGCCTCCGATCCGGCGGATGCGCTCGGCCAGTTCATGGACGAGCCGGTGGGGCTGCTCCTCCTGGATGGCGGCGCCCTGACCCCGTTCAGCGAGCGTCTCTTTCGACAGTGGCAGGAGCAGGACCCGCTCCTCGAGGTAGTGGGCATCGCCGGGTCCAGTGACCGCACGGAGCCCGGCCTCCTCAGAATGGACCCGCGCCGTATCGTTCGGCCGCCACTCGACCCCCGCGACCTGATGGACGCGGTCCGGACCGCGCTCGACCGCCGCGACGAGCGAGCGCGGCTGGTGCGCGGCGATGAGAAGATTGCGTCGCTCGTGCTCCAGGCCACCCAGGCGCTCGTCACGGCCGTGGAGCTCAAGGACTCCTACACCCGTGGACGCGCCGACCGCGTTGCCCTCTTCGCCGGCATTCTCGCCGATGAGGTGGGCGGGATGGACGTGGATCGGATCCGTACCGCCGCC
Organism: uncultured Gemmatimonadales bacterium; assembly: GCA_963783305.1. Taxonomy (GTDB): domain Bacteria; phylum Gemmatimonadota; class Gemmatimonadetes; order Longimicrobiales; family RSA9; genus JAWVYT01. The sequence continues at coordinate 747,540 of CAWAMW010000002.1, forward strand.
CGCATCATGGATGTGGGGAAGACGGGTGTGCCCGAGCCGATCCTCAACAAGACCGACCTGCTCACCGAGGAAGAGTTCGAGATGATCCAGCGCCACCCGGTCATCTCGTGGGAGATGCTGCGCCACCTGTTCCGGGACGAGATCGTGCTGGACGTGGTCCGCCACCACCACGAGCGCTGGGACGGCCGCGGCTACCCGGACGGAATCGCCGGCAATGCCATCTCCCCGGAGGCCCGCGTCGTGGCCATCGCCGACTCCCTCGACGCCATCACCTCGACCCGGGCGTTCCGACAGGCCCAGTTATGGTCCGACGCCGTGGCAGAGATCGTGGGTGGAAGCGGCACGCGCTACGACCCGGCAATGGTGAAGGTCTTCGAACGGGCGCAGGAGCGGATGCTGGTCGGGGCATAGGCCCGTGACCCGCCACGCTGGAGCCCTCGTCCAGTGGTTCCGGGACCAGGGACTGCTCCGGGGGCCGTTCCTGTTCGTCGACTACTGGGCCAACATCCTCGGGATCGAAGGCGTCACACCCGAGGACCACGTCCGCCACGGCTTCATCGATCCCGGCCTCTTCAAGCTCGGTATCGATCGGCCCGAGCTGGACGTGCCGAGGCTCGGCTCCTACCTCCTCCTCTTCCTGGTGGGACCCGTCGTGTTCGCGTTCCGGTCCTTCCGACGCATGGGTCGCTACCGGCTCCAGTTCCGGAGCCCTCGCAGCCGCGAGGTCCAGGATCGGCTGGACCGATTCCGGCTGACGCTCGACCCCGCCGGGCGCGAGCCGGACCTGGCCGGTGACCCCGACCTCCCGCCGCGCTGCGACGTGCGCCTCGGCGACACCGTGCTCGCGAGCGATGTCCTGGATCCCTATCGCGTCGCCGGCTACAGCTCCCTCTTCTGGGCGGCCAACAAGCTGCCCATGGCATCGCTCTTCGCCCTGCTGGTCGTGGGGATCGGTGCGCCCCTGCTCAGCACCCTCGGGCTCCTGGACCTCACCGCGCGATTCTGGGTGCCCGTCGGGTTCCCCGCACTCGTCCTGGTCCTCTACGCCATCCTGCGGGAATGGCTCACCGCCATCCTGGGCGCCCTCCCGATCCTGCTCGGCAGCTATCTCGTGAACGTGCTCCGGCCTTCCACTCCCTACGACTGGTCCGTCTTCTTCTGGTCGCTCGGCGGCATCTACCTGGTCTACCTCCTGGCCGAGTGGTTCTTCGTGCCGCGCCCCGTCCCGCCCGCGCTCCTGCTCTACACCAGCACCGGGCCCGCCCACCCGTACCAGCGCCCGGACGACGCGCCGTGGTGGCTGGAGGGCCAGACGTACTGGGTGTGGCGCTACCTCCTGCTGTCACCCGCGGAGCTGAACAAGTTCTGGGAGCGGGACTGGGAGCGAGTGGACCTGTGGGTCCGGGCCGACGGACCCACGGCGGGCGACCTCGAGTGGGTCGTCACCGATCTGCACTACCGCGAGCTGTGGGTCCCGTACGAGAAGCTGGGCGACCCCGCCCACCTCGAGCGGCAGCGGACGAAGGCCCGTGAGGCCGTGGACGGCAACGGCGCCGGCATCTGGCTGGTGGAGGTCGACGCCGATCTCGTCTTCCACTCGCCCATGTTTCGCGGCGTTACGTTCCTGCCGGACACCGGCGGCCTCCCGGTGCGGGGGCTCCTGCACGTGGTGCGGTCGCTCTGGCGTCGGGTGAAGGATCACGATGTGGAGGCGCCAATGCGGACGCTCGACCGTCTGCGCCTCGAGCATGGACTCGACCTCCTCGGCGACCTTCCGGAGATCATCAGCCGGAGGGCCGAGGAGCGGCTGCTCGAGGAGCCGTGGTCCTACTGGCGCTATCCCCTGGGCGCCGCCCGCAGACGGGAGCCGCTGGTCTACCAGACCCCGAGAACGCTGGACCCTCCCGCCGCCGCCGATCGCGCGCTCCAGATCAAGGCGCCTCCGCGGTAGCCCCTTGGCCGCTCCTGCGGTCCGGCGCTTCCGCTTCGTACAGGTGGAACGGCAGCCCCTCGGCCTCGAGCACGTGCCTGGCCACGTTGAACACCGGGATCCCGCGCGGCGTCTCGCCCCGGTACGTGCCGTAGTGCGCATGGCCGTGGAACACCACGTCCGCCCCCAGCGTCTCGATGGGGTCGAGCAGTCGCGAGGAGCCGAGGAACGGATAGATCTGCTCCGGCTCCCCCTGCACGGTGCCGGGGATCGGCGCGTAGTGCAGCAGCACGATCTTCTCGTCGGTATGGAGCTCGTGCAGGGCCCGCTCCAGCTTGAGCGCCTCATCCAGCGCCTCCTGGACGAACGCCTTGATCAGCGACTCCCCGAACGGCCCGAGCGCCCGCGGCCCGAACCCGCCACCGAACCCCTTCACACCTGCGAAGCCTACCCCCTCCAGCACCACCGCCCTCCCGTCCAGCACCGTGACCCCCGCGTCCTCGAGCATGGCGCACAGCTCGTCACCATCGCCGTGCTCATGGTCATGGTTGCCGAGGACGGTCACCACCGGCGGGTCCACCGCCTCCAACTCAGACAGGAACGCCCTCATCTGCTCGGGGTCCCCATGCGTGGTCAGGTCGCCCACCAGCGCCAGCACGTCCGCCTCCCGGTTCACACGGTCGAACAGCTCCGACAGCGAACCGCGCGACCGCTCGTCGAAATGAAAGTCACCGAGCGCCGCGATCCGGACCGACCTCTCACTCATTCCATACCTCCGCACTTCGGATCGCCGCTACCTCCGGCCGGTTCCGCTGCTCCGAGACCATCAGCAGCCGCGCATCCCTGAATCCCCATTCGTTCACATCGATAGCGAAGGAGTAGCGAGACAGCAGCGTGCCCCGCGTCAGCGGATCCTCCGTCCCGGAGTCGGCGTCGTCTTCAGGCGGGTCCTCCGCCTCGAGCCGGCGCAGCTCCTCCCGCACCCGCGACGGCACGCGGTCGCGGTGGCCGGGATAGGTGAAGTCGAAGAAGTGGACCTGGGACGCCAGCAGTCGCCAGTGCGCTCCCACCCGCGCGAACAGCCGGTCCCAGTCCAGCTCCGGGCCGCGGTGGAGGAAGAGATGGCTCACGTCCGCCATGTCGAATCGGTGCCGCTCCCCGATGAAGAGCCGGTGCCAGACCAGCTCTTCCGCGGGCGCCACGCGCACCTGGGCGCCAGCCAGGATGGCCGCCCGGGAATGCTCGTACCAGCGGTCGTCGATGAACGCGATCCCGTTGGCCATTCCGAAAATGAAGTCCACCTGCACGTCGCCCCTGAACCCCTGCGCGAGCCAGTGCTCCTCCGTCAGCGCCACGTCGAACCCCGCCGCCTTCAGCGTCTCCGCCACCGGCACCACCACGTCCGGGGTGACCAGCAGATCGAGGTCCTTGGTCTCCCGGTACACACCCGTGTAGGCGTGCACCGCATAGAGTCCGCTCAGCACGTACGGGATCCCGGCCCCGTTCAGTGCTTCCAGCGCCTCCCGGTATACCTGCCGCTCCGCCTCCGGGATCCAGAACTCCCCGTGCGTCAGCGATTTCTTCTCCTGCGCGTTCATTCCTTCTTGCGCCGCCATGGCGACCTCGTTCTCGAGAGACGGACGTTCCGTTCGCCGCGTCCGGTGCAAGCGGCGTTCCCCGTTCCCGTTATATTCAGCGCATGTTCCTGCGAATCCTGGCGCTCTTCGTACTCCTCCCGCTCGTCGAGCTGACGATCCTGATCCAGGTCGGCCAGGCGATCGGGCTCGGACCCACCCTCCTCCTGGTCGTGGCCACCGGGCTCCTCGGCGCCACGCTCGCCCGCCGGCAGGGCCTGCGGGCATGGCTCGCTATCCGCGCCGAGCTCCAGGCCGGGCGCATGCCCGGCGGCACGCTGGTCGACGGCCTCCTGATCCTCATCGGCGGCATCGTCCTGCTCACGCCCGGCATTCTCACTGACCTGCTCGGCTTCGCCCTGCTCGTGCCCGCTACGCGAAATGGTCTCAAGCGCGTTTTCCGCAAACGCTTCCAGCAGGCGCTCGAGCGCGGCGAGACCAGCTTCACCATCATTGTGCCCTGATCCCGAAACGATGGTACGCGCCTTGCTCCTATACAGGGAGAAGTCAAACAAGACGCCCTGAACTGGAGGAACAATAATGCGTAACAAGAAGCTGCTGACGCTGTTCATAGCCCCGCTCTTCGTGGTGGGAATGACCGCCTGTGACGTGGACCAGACGGAAGAGGGCGACATGCCCGATGTCGAGGTCCAGGAAGGCGAGCTCCCGGCCTATGACGTGGAAGGCCCTGATGTCGAGGTGACCGAGGACACGGTGACCGTGCCCGAGATCGACGTGACCCCGGCCGATGATGACGGCATGACGGACGAGGGCACGACCGGTGACCTCGACGGAGGCCGGTAAGCGCCAGGGCCACACGGCACAGCGCGAAGGATCGAAGGGCTCCGCTCCGGCGGGGCCCTTCGCTCATCCCTGCACCACCTCCACCGCCACGTGCGGCAGGACCCGCTCGACATCCTTCAGCCGCAGCAGGTCGCCGCCCCGCGACAGGAGCGCCGCCGTCCCCGCCGCCACTGCGGCCCGAAGCACGTCGTCCGGCGCAGCCGCGCCGCCTCTGGCGCCACGCATCGTACCGCCGGCCACCAGCAGCCCCGCCAGGAACGCGTCCCCCGCACCCACCGCGCTGCCTTCCTCCAGCTCCAGCGCGAACCCCGGCTGGCGCGCCCCGGTACGGACCTGGGCGCGCCAGCGGCCGTCCCGGGTCGCGACCACCGCGCCGTCGGCGCCCATGGTGATCACGGCCATGACCGCTCCCCGCTCGAGCAGCGCGGTTGCGGCCTCCGCGGCCTGCTCCGGCCCGGCGATCGTGTGGCCCAGCAGCCGCTCCGCCTCGTGCACGTTCGGCACGAGCAGGTCCGCCAGCGGCGCCGCGAGCCGGAGCGCCTCACCGTCACAGTCCGGGACGAAGGACCAGCCACGCGCCCGGGCGGCGGCTCCCAGCCGGCCGTAGAAATCCGCCGGCAGCCCGGGCAGCAGGCTACCGCAGCAGACGAGCCAACGCGGGCTCCCGTCGGGCGGGCGCTCCAGCTCCGTCAGCACCGCCTGGAAGAGCGCCTCCGCGACGCCGGCGTCCGCTGGCGGCCCCACCGGGTTGAGCAGGAGCGCCCGCGCCGCACCACGGTCACGCACGCCGACGAAGACCCGGGTCTCATGTGGGATCGGCACCGCCACCATCGGCGTGTCCTCGCCCCGTAGCAGCTCTGCCAGGTCCTTTCCCGTTCGGCCGCCGATCGTCAGGACCGCCAGCGACTTCATCCGCGGGGCCAGGGCGCGTGCCGCCCGCACCAGGTTTACCCCCTGCCCGCCGGGGCGGTGACGCGGCATGGGGACGCGGTTGGCGTCATCCCATATCAGCCCGTCCGCGGTGAACAGGAGGTCGAGGGACGGATTTGGTGTGACGGTGAGCAGCATCGGTCGATTCGCGCGTGGCGCAGGTCGTGATCCGGTTCCCGGCCTGACGATGCTCCCCCGGAAGAAGGGGCGCAATCCGAAACCCGCCACACCCCGGTAGCGTACGGCTACCTGCACCCTCGAACCAGGAGCCCCCATGATCGCATTGGCCCGTCCATTCGCAGTCGCCCTTGCCGCCGCCACGCTGTTGCCGGCCTCGACCGCCGCGCAGCAGCCGGCGGGCCAGGTGAACCAGCCTCGGCAGGACAGCGCCCGCGTCACGGATCGCATACACCCGGATCGCGCCGAGCACGCCCTCATCACCCGCAGCGGAGATTTCGCCCTCCTGATCGTGGGCGATGAGCTGCTCGCCCAGTTCACCGACCGCGGACTGGAGGAGTTCCGTGACGCCGAGGATGACGATGACAGCCTCGCCAGCCGGATCCTGGGCGCCATGGTGCGAGCGGGAATGCGTCAGCTCCTGGACAACGCCATCGCCATTCCCGTCGAGGAGATCGCTCGCGCCGAGGTTGTGGATGGCCGCCTCCTGCTGGAGGACGCCTCCGGAGAGGAATTCTTCGACCTTTCCGTCAACGGCCGCGACGTCATGGAGGATTTCGGCGAGCGGGAGGCCCGGGCATTCGCCAGCGAGCTCCGGGGCAGGGCGCGGGCGCTCAGGGCACCTTGACCCGGCCGGCGGTTGCGGCGGCTTCCACGACCGGCACACATTACGCATCCTTCGGAAGAGAACCGGTGAAGCCCCGCGCCCCCCGACCGCCATGCACCCCGAGATCCAGAAGCTCGATGTATCCAAGCGCCCCCCAAGGCTCCGATTCGACGGTCGGGTCCTCCTCCTGGTCGATGACGCCGACCTGATCCGGCGCCAGCTCCAGGGCGAGGATCTGGACCTCACGCCCGAGCTCCGGGATAAGCTCCGGGACCAGATTTCCACCGACGAGATCACACCCGCCTACATCTGCTACTACTTCGACGAGACCCTCGGCCAGTTCCCGTACCTCGGGCTCCGCGCCGGCGGCGAGGCGCCCATCGAGCGCGGGAGCGTGAAGAAGGGCGGGTTCGTGTGCAGTGTGGCCGGGAAGCGCCGCGGGAAGGGTAGCTCGCGCGAGCAGTCGCCCTACGCGGAGATGATGGCCGGGATCCGCGTCGTCGTGGCGGAGAACATCGAGCGGATCTACAACGAGAACTGCCAGAACCTGGGGATCCTCACCTCCACCGACTTTTCCCTGATCGATCGGATCCGTGCCGGCGAGGAGATCGCCCTGACGGAGTTCACCGAAGGGGTGGACGCCATCACCCGTGAGATCATCCAGTACGGTGGCCTGTTCGAGTTCAACGTGGCCCGTCTCCAGGGCAGGGTCGAGATCCCCATGCTGGAGAGCCAACAGCTCGATATCGACGACAGCTCCGACTCCCACGACGCCGGCGAGGTGAAGAAGCTGCGCGGCGCCAGCGAGCACGAGGCGGGCCACGTCGCCTGGTCGCCCGAGGAGGCCGCCGAGGAGACGACCACCACCTCCCAGCCCAACAACCCGGCGCCGAATCCCGCCGGCAACGGTCACCGCACCCACCGCGTCGGCGACCGCCCCATGACCGTGGCCGAGAAGATCTTCGCCCGCAACTGGGTCGTGGACGCGGCGAAAGGCGAGTACGGCGTTCCGTGGGTGAAGCCAGGCGACAGCGGCTTCGTCCGCACCGACTACCGCTTCAGCCACGAGTACGTGACCCCCATGGCGGCCATCTTCTTCGAGGAGAAGCTGGGCCCCGACGCGAAAGTCACCGACGCCAGCACCATCCTCATGTTCCGGGATCACCTCACCTACCTCCACGAGGTGATGCCGCAGGAGCGCGTGCAGCTGGGGCTCCTGGACGTGGCCCGCCAGCTCAAGGACAAGCAGCAGCAGTTCGCCGAGAAGCAGGGCATCAAGCTGTACGGCGAGCGCATCGGCGCGCAGCTCGGCTCCGAGGCCATCTGCCATTCCAAGATGCTCGAGGAGTACGCCGAGCCCGGCCAGCTCATTGTGGGCACCGACTCCCACACCCCCCACTCCGGCGCCATCGGCTGCATCGCCTTCGGCGTGGGCACCACCGCCATCTTCAACTCGTGGATCACCCGGGACGTCCGCGTGAACGTCCCGCCATCGTTCCGGGTGGTGATCAACGGCCGTAAGCCCGACCACGTCACGGCCAAGGACTTCATGCTGGAGATCTTGCGCCACCCGTACATCAAGGATGGCCACGCCATCGGTCAGATCATCGAGTACGCGGGCGAGGCGGTGGAGGCGCTGTCCATCGACGAACGCGCCACCATGACCAACATGGCCGCCGAGGTGGGGGCGTTCACCGGGATCGTTGCGCCCGACGCGAAGGCAGTGGACTACCTCGTCGCCGAGCGCGGGATGGATCGGGCGAAAGCGGAGCGGCTGGTGGAAGGCCTCCACAGCGATCCCGACGCCGAGTACGTGAAGACCATCGAGATGGACGCATCGATGATCCGGCCCATGGTGGCGCTCCCGGGCGACCCCGGCAATGGCCTCTACATGGACGAGTTGGCGCACGAGCCGGTCCGCATCGACGCCGCCTACGCGGGATCGTGCACGGCCGGGAAGAAGGAGGACATGGACATGTACGCCCGCGTGCTGAAGGAGGCACAGGAACAGGGGCTCCGGGTCGCCAACGGCGTCCGCATGTACATCCAGTGTGGTTCACAGGAGGTGAAGGAGTACTGCCGCCAGCGAGGCTACCTCGATCTGTTCGAGGAAATCGGCGCCGAGTTCATCGAGCCCGGCTGCGGTGCGTGCATCGCCGCCGGACCCGGCACCAGCGCCTCCCCGGACGAGGTCACCATCAGCTCCCAGAACCGGAACTTCCCCGGCCGCTCCGGGCCCGGGCGCCTCTACCTGGCGTCCCCGTACGCCGTGGCCGCCTCCGCCATCGCCGGCCACGTCACCGGCTGGGAGCCGGGGAAGCCGTTGCGGCCGGCGGAGCCCGCGGGGGCCTGACCGCGTGGGGACCTGGATCCGGGCGCTGAATATCGCCGGGATCACAGAAGCACCCTTAAAGACTTGTCACGAAGAGCTCGAAGGGTCAAAGCACGCGAAGGAAGAATCGGAGATCTCGGTGGACAGATCCTCGCCGGCGGCTCCGGATCAGCCGGCCATGAATTTCTGAATCTGTTCTTCGAAGCCTTCGTTCCTTCGAGCTCTTCGTGTCAAGCCGTTCAGCTGTTGACGTTTCTGCCTGGAAGGAGACCCGGATCATGACTGGTCGCGTAGAAGCACTCTGGCTGAAGCCCGAGGAGTATGGCCCCATGAAGCCCGTGGACGAGCTCCGGGTCGTTCGCAGGACCGGCATCGAGCACAACGCCGACTGGGGCGGCCAGCGGCAGGTCACCATCCTGGAGAAGGAGCGGTGGGACGCAATGTTGGCCGAGCTCGGCGATCCCGACGTGGATCCCGCCGCCCGACGCGCTAACGTCCTCGTCTCCGGCTGCGACCTCGCCGACTCCACGCACCGGGTCCTCCGGATCGGCACGGTCCGGATCGAGATCCGGGGCGAGACCCGCCCATGCGAACGCATGGACCAGGCGCACCAGGGGCTCCGCCGCGCCATGGCCGCGCCCTGGAACGGCGGCGCCTACGGGATCGTGCTCGACGATGGCGCCATCCGCGTCGGCGACGACGTGGAGATACTGGCGGACGTCCCGGATCCGGCCGGGACGTCGTAGCGACTGGACCGGGCGGGCTGCAGGTGTCGCCTCCCTCGCCCGCCTCGCATCACCCCCCGCCACCCGGCCAGTCCGTGTCGCCGGTGCGCGTCAGGTTCATCTCGAAAAAGCGCACGGGCTCCTGCCCCGGCACCATCCGCTCCCCCACTTCCCGCCACGTCACTCCGCTGATCACCGCCGTGTACCGGATCGTGGCGGGCCCCGCCCGGATCTCCCAGATGTAGCCGTCCGCGGTGGGCGTCACCGGGAAGTCCCCCGCCTGGCCCTGCGCGTACGATCGCATGCTGTACCTACCCGTGGCCGGGTCGTACGAGATCACGCCGAGCGCGTTGAAGATCAGCTGCCCGTCCGCGTCGTATCCCCGCCCTTCCACCACCTTGACCGCGCCCCCGAGCATGGGCCCCGCCCTCTCCGTCTGGTCGATCTCGTGCGTCTCGCCCGACGGCAGCGTCATTCTCGCCTCTCCGCGCCACGTACCGTCCATGCTCGACAGCTTCGCCAGCGCGTCCCGCTGCGCAGCCACGAGCGCCGCGGGATCCGGTCGCTGTGCCGACACCGCTGAGGGGATGAACAACGCTGCGCACAACACGACTTGGAGCCCTGCCGATATCCTCATTTACGCTCTCCGATCATCGCTTCGAGTCGATCCACATAGTGCCGAAAGGCCTCGGTGCCTTCCGACGTCAGGGCGTAGCGCGTCACCGGCTTCCGGTCCTCGAACCGTTTGTCCACCGACACGTAACCCGCCTCTTCCAGCTTCTTGAGGTGCGCGCCCAGGTTACCGTCCGTCGCACCGGTCCGGTCCCGCAGGTACGTGAACTCCGCATCCTCCACCCCCGCCAGGATCGACATCACGGCGAGCCGGATCCGGGCGTGGATCACGTCGTTCAGCCGCTGGTAGTCGAACTCGCTCATGCCACGTCCAGCGCCCCCCCGCCTTTCGTGCCGGCCGCGCGCCGTCGCGCCGCCCCGTTCAATACCACTCCGGGCACCACCAGCAGCAGCACCGCCATCGCCGCCATGAGTAGCAGCGAGTAGGGGCCGCTCAGGAACAGCATCACCCCGCCACCCAGCCACCAGCCGGCCGCGACCAGCCCCAGCCAGCGCTCCCCCGTGAGCACCATCGTCACCAGCACGGGCGCGCCGATCACCGCGCTCATCACACCCGGCAGCGCCACATCGCTCAGGACCCCGCCCCACATTCCCGCCAGCCCCAACAGCGTCAGCGATACGGCGGACGCCACCCACACCCCCGTCATCAGTCGACGCGCCAGCGTCCGCACCCGCGGGGACCGCCCGTCACGCCACCCCACCCACGCCGACGACCCCCAGCCCACCACCAGCAGCGCGCTCCACACCAGCCCCGGGTGCGGATAGGTCGCTCCACCCGCGGCCACGAACGCGTACGTCAGCACGGCGCCAATGGCGCTCACCACACCCCAGATGATGAAGTGCTTCCCCCGGTCCACGACCTCCCGCCGCCCGTCCTCCATCAGCTGGCGGATCATCTCCAGGTCCTCGCGTGCGCTCTGCTCCGACCTCATGGTGCCCCTTCCGATTAGAGTACTCTGTATAATAGAGCCGGTGGGGGCCACTGTCAATATTTCCATTTGCACCCCTGGAGCCGTCGCGCGACCTTCCCGCCATGTCATCGGACCCCGAGATCCAGATCCGCTTCCGCGGCCCCCTGGTGGAAGCTCGCTTTGTGGAGCGCCCCAACCGTTTCCTCCTCCGGTGCGAGCTCGCCCGGTCCGCGGACTTGACGCCCGCCAGGATCCGCGAGCGCGCGCCCGGCGTCCCGGATGCCGACGACGAGGAGTGCGTGGTGGAAGTCCACATGGCGGACCCCGGTCGTCTGAAGGAGCTGCTCATCCCCGAGAAGCGCGTCTGGATTCGCCACGCGGCATCCCCCAGCCGCAGAACCGACTGGAGCGCCGTCCTGGTAGAGTCACCGGACGGCAGCGGCCTCGTCTCGCTGAACACCACGCTGCCCAACCGGCTGATCCACCGGGCGCTGGAGGCCCGTGCCCTGGAAGAGCTCGAGGGGTGGGAGCTGGAGCGCGCTGAGTTCGCCATGGGTCGCTCCCGGATCGACTTCCTGCTCGCGCGGGAGCCATCGCGCAAGCTCGCGCTGGAAGTGAAGAGCGTGACCCTGGTGGAGGGCGGCGTGGCGCTCTTCCCGGATGCCGTGACCGCACGTGGCGCCCGCCACGTCCGCGAGCTCACCGCCATCGCCGGCACCGTCGACGATTCAGGCGCGCGCTGGGAGGCCGCGATCCTGTTCGTGCTTCAGCGCGACGACGCCCACCGAATCGAGGCCGCCCGCTCGATCGACCCGGACTTCGCCGACGCGCTGGCGGAGGCGAAGGCGGCCGGGGTCCGGATCCTCGGACGCCGGTGCCACGTGACCACGGAGGGCCTGGCGCTGGGGCCGCCCGTCCCCGCCTCGTGAGGGTCCGCGGCCCGCCCTACGGCAGCTCCAGGAGCACGCCTTCACTCACGCCCACGTTCGGCACCACCACTTCCTCCGCCCCCGCCAGCTCCGCCACCCGCAGGTAGATCCGACCGGCGGGCACGATCACATCCGCGCGGTCCGGCCGGAGGCCGAGCTCCGCGATGCGCCGATCGTAGGACAGCGCCTCGACCCTCGCCATCGTCTCCCTCAGCGCCTCCAGCCCGACTCGCGCGGCGCCCGTCGCGTCCGGTTCCGCGCCGCTCAGCTCCGCCAGCGTCTCGATGTTCCCGCCGGTAGCGAGCACGCCTTCGAGCTCGTCCGAACGCGGCAGCGCGAGCTCCTCGTCCAGCCGCCTCAACGCCTCACCCACGCTGTCGCTGTCCCCTCCCTCTGCGCGCTCCAGCAGCCGCACCGTACCGAGCGGGTACGTGGCCGACCGCTCCAGCGCGGCGTCGTGGGTGATCGACACCTCCAGGCTGCCGCCCCCCAGGTCCACCAGCACCCACCGGCCCTCCACGTCCAGCCGGTGGCGAACCGCCCGCCAGACCAGCCGCGCCTCCTCGGCGCCATCGATGACTTCGATCTCGATGCCGGCCTCCTGCCGCGACCGATCGACCAGCTCACCGCCGTTCTCCGCGTCCCGCACCGCGCTCGTCGCAACGGCCCGGTGTCGCGTCACCCCGTACGCGTCCATCCTCCGGCGGAACTCCACCAGCGCCTCCACAGCCGCATCCAGGTTCTCGTCCGTCAGCCGTCCGGTGAGGAACGTGCTGTGGCCGAGCCGCACCGGCGCCCGCAGGTAGTCGAGTCGTTCCGGCTCGCCATCCGATCCCGTCCGCGCGATCGTGATCCTCATCGCGTTCGACCCGATGTCCACCGCCGCCATCCTGCCGTCTTCCATCTCGCTCCTCACTTCGATTTGCGATGTCCCGCACGCCCTGCCCCGCAAACCGTGAACCGTGTACCGTGAACCGTGAACGGCGCCGCAGCCGCCCTGGGCGCAGCCGCGCAGTTTGCCGTCTCCCGCCCGCCCCGCATACCTTCCTGCCATGCACACTCGCCGGACCCTCCTTACAGCCCTGACCACACTCCTCCTCGCCGCGCCCGCCGCGGCCGGAGGTCAGTCCCTCGTTCCCGACTACGACGGCGCCGCCGCCACCGGCCTCGCCCTCCGTCGGCTCGGCACCACCGCCCGCGTGCTCCACATCGGCGCCCACCCCGACGACGAGAACACCGCCCTCTTCGCGCCGCTCGCCCTCGGCCGCGGCGTGGACGTTGCCTACCTCTCCCTCACCCGCGGCGAAGGCGGACAGAACGGCATCGGCCCGGAGCTGGGCGTCGCGCTGGGCGTGATCCGGAGTGAGGAACTCCTGGCCGCCCGTCGGCTGGATGGCGGAGAGCAGTTCTTCACCCGCGCCATCGATTACGGCTACTCCAAGAACGCAGAGGAGGCGTTCCGCCACTGGCCCCGGGACACGCTCCTGGCTGACGTGGTCGCGGTCATTCGGCACTACCGGCCGGACGTAGTGGTGAGCGTATGGAGCGGCACGCCGCGCGACGGCCACGGCCAGCACGAGGCCTCCGGCATCATCGCCCGGGAGGCCGTCATCGCCGCGGCCGACCCCAGCCGCTTCCCGGAACAGATCGAGGCGGGGCTCCACCCCCACGAGACGGCCCTCTACTATCGGTCCGCCTGGTTCTCCGAGGGGCCGCCCGACGTGGAGCTGAACACCGGCGAGCTGGATCCGCTGCTCGGCGCGTCCTACCACCAGATCGCCATGGCCAGCCGGAGCCGACACCGGTCGCAGGACCAGGGCCGCCGCCTCGATCCCGGCCCGCGCCGAACCGCGTTCGACCTCGTCGACCCCACCGCACCGGTCGAGGTGGCCGAGATCCGGTCCTTCGGCCGCTACGGCGAAGGGGCGCCGGAAAGTACCCGCTCGCTGTTCGAGGGCGTGGACACCCTCCTGTCCCAGCGCGCCGACCACCTCGCCCGCCTCGCAGAGGGTGAAACCCGACATGCCCTCGAGCAGAGCGCCCGCCGATTCCGCGCGTACGAAGAGCTCGTGCGGGGGGCGCGCGAAAGCTTCGATCCGTTCTCTCCGTGGACGGTCGTGCCTGCCCTGCTGGAGGCCCAGGACCTCCTGATCGACGCGGCCGTCCCCGGCAGCCTCTCCTTCCACGCGCGGCAGGAGATGGAAGACCTCCAGGACGCGCTGCTCTCGGCCGCCAATATCGAGCTGGAGGTCGTCGCGGACGAGTCCCGCGTGGTGGCCGGACAGACCTTTCGCCTCACACTCTCCGCGTGGAACGGCAGCCCCACGCCCGTGACGGTCGTCATGGTCCCAATGTTCCGCGGCGGCCTCCACGAAGAGCTGATAGAGGGGGTCGACCGGAGTACCGTGGCGCCGGGCGAACGAGCGACCGCCACCTGGGCCGTAACGGTGGCCCCGGGCGCACCCCTCACCATGCCCTACTATCTCGACCCGAGGGAGCCCGCGCCGGTAGACCTGTACAGCTGGCCGGTGATCACGCGCCCCATCACACACCGCGGGCTCGCGGTCCAGGGGCTCCCCTTCTCTCAGCCACCGGTCCGGGGGTTCTTCGCGGTGGATCTCGCCCAGGGCCACCGCTCAGTACCCGCCGCCCGACCGGCGTCCTGGATCGGCGTCGATGCCCGCGACGGCGAGTACCGGGAGCCGGTCAAGATCGTGCCGGCCGTCTCGGTCGCCATGGAGCCGGAGCTCGCCGTCCTCCCGCTGTCCACACCGGACCGGCCACTCCCGTTCACCATCCGCCTCCGGAGCCAGGCCGCCGACACCATCGCCGGCGACCTGCGCCCACTCGTTCCCGCCGGCTGGAGGGCTAGCCCGGAGTCCCTGGCCGTGACGCTCGAGCCAGGCGCCGACCACGCCTTCGATTTCGAGATTACCCCGCCCGCAGGCATAACGGCCGGCGAGTACGAGATCGAGTCCGAGCTCCTGGCGGAGGACGGCACCCGCTACGATCTCGGGTACGACGTGGTCGACTACCCACACATCGCGCCCCACCATCTCTACAGCACCGCCCGCGCACGCGTGCGAGCGGTGGACGTGGAAGTCGCGGACGTACGGGTCGGCTACGTCATGGGCGCCGGCGATGGCGTCCCGGAGGCCCTCGACCAGCTCGGCGTCGACTGGTCGCTCCTCGATGACGGCGCCCTGACGAACGCCGACCTCTCCCGATTCGATGTCATCATCACGGGGATCCGTGCCTACGAGGTGAATGACGCCCTCGTCGCCTCCAACCAGCGGCTCCTGGACTGGGCTCGCCGCGGCGGCACCCTCATCGTCCAGTACAACAAGTACCCCGCCCTTTCCCGCGACTACGCGCCCTGGCCCGTCACCATCGCCCGCCCCCACGGCCGGGTCACGGACGAGACCGCGGCCGTCACCGTGCTCGAGCCGACACACCCCGTCTTCACCACCCCCAACGGCATCGGCACGGCCGACTGGCAGGGCTGGGTCCAGGAGCGCGGGCTCTACTTCTGGGATACCTGGGACGGACCACTCACGCCGCTGCTCGCCATGAGCGATCCCGGTGAGGAGCCGCTGACCGGCTCACTGCTGGTGGCTCCGATCGGTCAGGGGACCTACGTCTACACCGCACTCGCTTTCTTCCGGCAGCTGCCCGAGGGCGTACCCGGCGCCTACCGTCTCCTGGCCAACCTCATCTCCCTCGGAGCCGACAGGTGACCGACGCCCCCTGGAACCGCGACGGCCCGCACGACCCCGATCCGGCGCCCGGCGCCCCCGAGCGGCTGCCGCCGGAGGTGCGAAAGCGGAAGGCGCGCTGGCTGTTCGCGCGCGTAGTCATCGTGCAGGTCGTCGCCCTGGCCGCACTCTGGCTCCTCCAGGCCACGTACGGAAGCCCATAGTGCACTGGATCGACTGGACCATTGTCTTCGCATACCTGGCCTACGTGGTGTGGGACGGCCTGCGACGCTCCGAGGGCACGGACAACATCGAGGGCTATTTCCTCGCCAATCGCTCCATGCCGTGGTGGGCCGTGGGACTCAGCGTCATGGCCACGCAGATGAGCGCCATCACCCTCGTGGGAACCACCGGGCAGGGCGCCACCGACGGAATGCGCTTCGTCCAGTTCTACTTCGGGCTCCCGCTCGCCATGCTCATCCTCAGCGTGACCCTGGTTCCGTTCTTCCACCGCGCCAAGGTCTACACCGCGTACGAGTACCTCGAGCAGCGGTTCGACGCCCGCACCCGCTCCATGACCAGCGGCCTTTTCCTGCTGTCCCGGGGCATGGCCGTGGGCGTGGTCATTTCCGCGCCCGCCGTGATCCTTTCCGCCACCCTCGGCCTCGCGTTCCCGCTGGCCGTGGCCCTCATCGGCGTTCCCGCCGTCGTCTACACCATGTTCGGCGGCGTACAGGCGGTGCAGTGGACGGACGTGAAGCAGATGTTCCTGATCATCGGCGGGCTCGGCGCGCTCCTCGTCATCCTGCTCATGGGGATCCCCGAAGAGGTCGGGATCGGCGGCGCGCTCCAGGCCGCCGGCGCCACCGGCCGACTCGACACGTTCGACTTCAGCTTCAGCCTGAACGAGACCTACACCTTCTGGTCCGGCCTCATCGGCGGCACCTTCCTCATGCTCTCGTACTTCGGCACCGACCAGAGCCAGGTCCAGCGCTACCTCACCGCACGCTCCGTCGACGAGGCCCGCAGCTCCCTCTTCATCAGCGCCTACTGGAAGATCCCGCTCCAGGCCATGGTCCTGATGATCGGCGTGCTCGTCTTCGTCTACTACCTCTTCAGCCCGCCACCGCTCCTCTACAACGTGGAGCACGAGCTCGCCGTGCAGGCCGGCGCCGGCGCCGAGTACTCCCAGCTCCAGGAACGATACGACGACGCCTTCCAGACTCGACGGCAGGCCGCCATCGACCTGGCTACCGCCCGCGGCGCCGGCGACCGTGTGCTCGCCGATCGCATGGTGGAGGAGTTCCTCGCCGGGAACGACCGTGTCGACGCCGTCCGCACCGACGCCCTCGCCCTCGCCGAGCGGACCACCGGCGAGAACCCGCGCGACGTCAATTACATCATCCCCGCCTTCGTCCTCGGCGAGCTGCCCATCATCATCCCCGGCCTCTTCATCGCCGCGGTCCTGGCCGCCGCCATGTCGTCCATCTCGAGTGAGCTGAACTCGCTTTCCACAGCCACGGTCATCGACTTCTATCGGCGGCATCTCCGGACCGATGCCTCCGATTCGCATTACCTGATGGTGTCCAAGGTGGCCACCGGCTTCTGGGGACTCTTCGCCTGTGGCGTCGCCCTCTACGCCGTAGCACTGGGATCGCTCATCGAGGTGGTGAACCGCTTTGGATCGTTCTTCTACGGCTCCATACTCGGCGTGTTCATGCTCGCCTTCGTGCCCCGCGCTCGCGCCCGCGGCGCTTTCTTCGGACTCATTGGAGGGATGGGCACGGTGGCCCTCGTGAGCGTCGTGGCCCCGGAGATCTCGTTCCTGTGGCACAACGTCATCGGGGCAGTGGCCGTGGTGACGATCGGGACCCTGCTGAGCCTGACCGTGCCGCCGGACCGCGACGTCGCCGCTGCCAGCCAGCCGTAGGAGCAGCGGCGTGCTTTCGTGGCCTGGCAATGCCGCGGTGGGGTCACCGCCGCCCCGGGGCCACACGCACTACCCCGCGGCGAGCGGCACCCGCTCCGCCAGACCGCCCCGACCGCTTCTCCGACCGGCCTACTCGCCCACGACCGGCCGCGCCTCCGAGCCGAGCTCGAGGCCCCACGCCGAGGCCAGGCGCGTCAGGGCGCCCGGCGGCAGCCGCACCGCGTAGTCCCGGTTGTTGGGCGTCCGGTCCAGCTTGAAATGCGGGTTCAGTGACTTGATGTCCTCCAGCGTGATCCCGGCCGCCTGCGCCACGCTGCCCAGCTTCGTGGCCGGCGGAAGCATCACCTCGTCATACGCCAGCGGCGCGATCGGCTGGACGTGGTCGAAGCCGTACTTCGCCGGATCCTTCCCGATCCGCGCGGCCGCGATCATCAGCGGCACGTAATCGCGCGTCTCCTGCGGGAGCTTAGACCAGATCTTGTAGTAGTCCTCTTCGCTCTCCGCCTTCTCACGGCCATACGTCTCCCGCATGACACGACCCACGCGGTTCTCGCCCGTGTTGTACGCCGCAGCCGCCAGATACCACGAGCCGAACCGGTCGTGCAGCTCATCCAGATAGTCGAGCGCTGCGTCCGTCGCCTTCACCGGGTCGTTCCGCTCGTCCACCGCTCGGTCGATCTCCAGGCCATACCGCTGACCGGTCTCCGCGATGAACTGCCACAGCCCCGACGCCGCCGCGGGCGAGTACGCGTTCGGCTGGAAACCCGACTCGATCATCGCGAGGTAGATCAGGTCCCGCGGCATCCCCCGCTCCTCCAGCTTCTCCAGCAGCATCGGTACATACCGCCCCGAACGCGTGAGGAAGCCGTCCATCTTCTCCCGCATGTCCGGCACCGTCGTGAACCGGTCCACCCAGTAGTCCACCCGCTCGTGCTCGAGGTTCGGCAGGTCCCACTGGATCTCCGCTTCCGCGATCGCCTTCTCGCGAGCCACCTCCCGCGATGCCTCCGCCACTCGGTCCCCCTGCGGCCGCTCCGCAGGCACCATGAAGGCACCCCCGAGACCCGCGAGACCGATCACGCCACCTACGATCACACGGCCGCGACGCTGACTGATCCAGCGCGGCATCGGCGGGCCCTCGGAATCGGGTGCTCGTTCGTTCTGCATGGTGCCTCCAGGCGGGATGGACAAACAACTGTTCCAACCCTTATACGTGCACGATCCGGACCATGTTCCGCCCCTCTCGCGCGCCCCCCACACTACCGCACCAGGTGGAACTCCTCCTGCCGCTCCAGAACCCAGCCAGGCGCACCGGCACCATCCACCAGCGCCTCCTCCTCCAGCGCCATCCGCACCGCCTGGCCGCCCCACTCCGGTACCGGGGATGCCGCCTGGAGCTCAATCGAGAACCACGTGTTCGGACGGACAGGGAGGTCCCCGCGCGCCGGGACCCCCTCCTGCCGGTCCCATAGCCCGATCAGCGGCCCGGCGCCATGGCCGTGGTCCCCGATGGGATGACTGTAGATCGTGCCGTCGATTCCCTCATCACGCATTTTTTTCAGAGATCGGGCAAGTACCTCGTTGCCGGTGCGCCCCGGCACCAGCTCCTCCAGCACGATGTCCTGGAGCCGGTTCGCGCGTACCAACGCCGCCACCAGCCCGGCCGGAGCGCTCATCTCCCCCTCCCGCAGCACGTAGCCCATGTGCTGCGTGTCCGTGTTGAGGCCGAACAGGCTCAGGCCGAAGTCCGTGTGCAGCACATCACCCCGACGGATCACAGGGTTCGCGGAATCGGCCATCTCCACCCCCCTCCGCTGCACACTCACGCTCGGCTGGAACCACGTCCCCATACCCAGATCCCGCACCCGCTGCCGCAGCCACCAGACCACGTCTTCCTGCGTCGTGACGCCCGGCGTGATCACTTCCGCGGAGAAGGCCGTGGATATGATCTGATGCACGCGCTCCTGCATCCGCTCGTACGTGGGGAGCATCTCGGGCAGCCGCTCCTCCAGGTACTGCAACGGCAGCAGCTCGCGGCGGACGACCCGGTCCAGGTACTCCGGCCCGAGCGCCTCCTGCAGCTGCTCCCACTCACCCGCGGTCAGACCGTCCGAGAAGTTGTGCGCGCGCGAGATGTTCACCGCGATCGTCGCGGGATCACGATCCCGCACGATCGGCGGCAGCAACTCCCACTGCTCCGCGCCGAATGGCTCCGCCCGCCGCCGCTCCGTTCCCGCCGCCCCCACCGCCGCGGCCGGGTCCCGCACCACCTCGTACAGCCCTCCCTGCGACGTGCCCCCGATCGCGATCCGCTCCACGCCTTCCGCCGGACCACGGTCATGGAACACGTAGATCGTCCGCCGCCTCGCCGCCATCGTCGTCGGCGACACCAGCGCGTGGAACACCGGGTCCTCGTTGTACTCCCGTACCGGCACGATCCACATCTCCACCCCCTGCTCCCGCATCAGACGCGGAAGCACCCGCTCCAGCCGCTGCTCCAACCACTCCTGCTGGACCACCGCCTGCTCGCGCACCGTACCGAACGACCGGTCCTGCGCCACCACCGCCCCCGGCACAGCCGCCGCACTGAGCGGCAGCGCCACCAGCAGCACCGGCAGCCACGCTCGTCCCATGAGTCGGTCCATCCGTTCACCTCCCTCGTATGTTGGACGTCCACTATACCCGCTTCGCCGAGTTCTCCACAACCGAACGTGGAATACCCGGATGGATCGTGGAAAACTCGCTCCTTGGAGGTGGACAATCGGCAGTTCGGCGTGGATTGCGGTCGTTACAAAAGCGCATCTCCCTGGTGCGCAGGCAGATGCGCCATGGGATCAGCCGGGGGTTTCGGTATCGTTGCTGCGGGAGCACGCAAGTACCTGCGACACAACAGGTTACGCCAATGGCTAAAACTCTTGACCCGCACCCCCCGAATCCGGTATCATTGGGTCAGACGTCACGGGACCGCGACAGCAAGCCCGCGGACGTCGCCTCCGGAAACGACGGTTTTCGCGAGGCTGCTCACCCGGGGTTCGGACTTGGAGTGAGCCGGCTGCGAGGTCACTGGCCGCAGTCGATGCCCCTGGCCAGGGGCGCCCCGAGCCGCAGGTCGCGCGGCGGAGGGAGAAGAGAAATCGATCCAGGCGAAGCCCGCAGGGGTGAGCCACCGAACACGACGGATCGCGTCTCGCCAGTAGTCAAGGCCCCCGTTTCCGGTTCGCCGGAGACGGGGGTTCTTGCGTTCCCCCACCCGCCTCGCTGGAACGCGTGATGCACGGCGGGAGCGGCATGGACCTGGACACGCAGGCTCGGGGCGAGATCCGCATCGGCATATCCGGCTGGCGCTACACCGGCTGGCGCGGTGAGTTCTACCCGGATGGCCTGCCGCAGCGGGCGGAGATGGAGTACGCCTGCAGTCGCTTTCCGACCGTGGAGATCAACGGGACGTTCTACTCGCTCCAGCGGAAGGCATACTTCGAGAGGTGGGCGGCCAGCGTCGCCGACGACTTCATCTTTGCGGTGAAGGGCAGCCGTTTCATCACCCACATGAAGCAGCTCAACGAACCGGAGCAGGCACTCTCGAACTTCTTCGGCCAGGGGCTCCTCGCGTTCGGTGACCACCTTGGCCCGATCCTGTGGCAGTTCAGCGAGCGGTTTCGCTTCCGTCCGGAGCGGCTGGAGCCCTTCCTCGACCTGCTCCCGCCCGACCACGCCTCCGCCGCGCGCCTCGCCCGGGAGCACGACCACCGCGTCAGGGATCCCTGCACGGAGCCCCGCGCAGAGCGCCCCATTCGCCACGCCATCGAGGTCCGTAACGACACGTTCCTCGTGCCCGAGTTCGTGGACATGTGTCGCGACCGTGGCATGGCCGTCGTCGTCTCCCACAGCCCCGGCGTGTACCCCCTGATCGAGGAGCCCACGGCCGACTTCATGTACCTCCGGCTGCACGGCGCCGAACGGATGTACTACGGCAGCTACGGCGATGAGGCGCTCGACGACTGGGCCGCTCGCATCAATGCCTGGTCCTCGGGCGAGGAACCCGCCCACCCGGAGCGGATCACGAGCGACGAGCCCCCGGCGGCCACACCCCGCGACGTGTACGTCTACTTCGACAACGACGAGAAGACGAAAGCCCCCTTCGACGCCCGCCGGCTCATGGAGCGCCTCGACCTCGCTGCCCCCTTCCCGCGCCCCGGCACCACCGACAGGATGCCCGAATGACCGCCACGCCGTATTCTGCAGTACGCGGCTCCGTGAACCGTGACCGTGAACCGTGAACCGTGAACGGCGGCGCAGCCGCCAGGATGTCATGACCGACCTGACGATCTACCTCGCCGGCGAGATCCACTCCCCGTGGCGCGACGAGCTCCGGGATCTCCTCGAAGCCCATGGGATCCCCGCCGACATCGAGTGGGTGGGCCCTCAGGAGGTCCACGAGCGCTCCGATGACATCGGCGAGGCCATCCTCGGGGAGCAGCCGAACCAGCGCTATCGCGACCTCCTGGGCGGGAAGGTGAACAACCTCCGCAGGCGCATTCAGATGAACCGGGCCGACCTCGCCGTCGCCTACTTCGGGCCCGAGTACAAACAGTGGAATACCGCGGCGGATGCCGGGGCGGCGGCGGCCATGGACATCCCGCTCATCCTGGTCCGTGACATGGCGCACCTGCACGCGCTCAAGGACCTGGACGCGTTCGCGGCCGTGACCGTCGAGACGCTGGAGCAGGCGGCGGCCGTGATCGCCTACATGTTCGAGTAGTACGCCCGGAACCCTTGCGTCCGACCAGGCCACCAGTCAGCTTGGCCAGCCTATGAGCAATCCAAGGATCGACAGTCTCCGGCGCATGCTGGAGAAGCACCCCGAAGACGCACGGCTCCGCTTCGGCCTCGCCCTCGAGTACGAGAAGCTGCAGCTGTGGGAGGACGTGGCCGAGCAGCTCCAGCACTACCTCGCCCTCACCGAGGACGAAGGGAACGCCTGGGGCCGGCTCGGCACAGCGCTGCGGCACCTGGACCGCGATCCGGAAGCGCGGGACGCCTACCTCAAGGGGATCGACGCCGCCCGGCGCCACCACCACCCCACCATGGCCGCCGAGTTCGAGGAAGTCCTCGCCGACTGGGACGACTGAGCGCTCAGTCCAGCAGCGAGGTCTGCCCGCCCACCGCCGGAACCTCGTGGCAGGCCCGACACCGCGCCTCGTAACTCTCCAACCCCCCCACCTGAATCGTCGGACCCTCCGCCGGCGCAGGCCTGCCATCGATCAGCCGCTGGTTACGCGTGGCCAGCTCCCCGCACTTCACGCAGATCGCCGTCAGCTTGTCCACCACCTCCGCCACGCTCAGCAGCGGACCGATCGGGCCGAACGGCTCACCCCGGAAGTCCATATCCGTACCCGCCGCGATCACACGCACCCCGCGATCCGCCAGCGCGTTCACCACTCGCACCACACCATCATCCAGGAACTGGATCTCGTCGATCGCCACCACCTCCGTCTCCGGCCGCACCGCCGACATCAACTCCCCCGATGTCGATACCATCAGCGCCGGCAACCGCCCCTCATCGTGCGAGACGACTTCCCGGATCCCATACCGGTCGTCCAGCTGCGACTTGAAGACCTGCACCCGCTTCTTCGCCAGCGTGGCACGACGAACGCGACGCATCAGCTCCTCCGACTTGCCGCTGAACATCACCCCACTGATGATCTCGATCCAGCCCGTTCTGCTCGTGTTCCTCATGGCGCGCCAACCTACCCTCAGCGACCGCGTCCGTCCACCCGCCCCGGCACGCGTCTTGAACACCTTCACACCCTCTTTCACTACCACCCGGAGATCCCCATGCCAAAGCCCGATTCCGTCACCATCCTCGCCAAGGAAAACGGTCCCTACCTCGTCACCGGCCCCGTCTCACTCACCGACGTTGATGGCCACAGCTACGACATCGCCGACAAGAAGACCGTAGCCCTCTGCCAATGCGGCGGCTCCACCAAAAAACCCTTCTGCGACGGCACCCACTCCCGCATCGGCTTCGAAGCCGCCGAACGCGCCGTCTCCAACTCCGACCGCTGACCGCTTCCCCCTCGCGAGGCCCAGCCGAGCCACCCTGCGAGGCAAAGCCGAGCCACCCTGCGAGGCCCAGCCGAGCCACCCTGCGAGGCATAGCCGAGCCACCCTGCGAGGCCCAGCCGAGCCACCCTGCGAGGCATAGCCGAGCCACCCTGCGAGGCCCAGCCGAGCCACCCTGCGAGGCCATAAGCCGAGCCACCCTGCGAGGCAAAGCCGAGCCACCCTCGTAGGGAATCCCCCCACAACCCACCCCCCTCCATTTCAGCCATCTCCCCACAGACGCCCACCCCTATAACGCATATTCTTATGAGGAAATCAGGATAACGCCACCGGAGATACCATGACCCTCTCGCAAACCGCCGAACACGCGCTCCGCGCCGTCCTCTTCCTGGCCCGACAGCCGGAAGGGACGCGGGTGCCCGCCGAGGCGATCGCCAAGGCTCTTGGCGCCCCCCGGAACTACCTCTCCAAGACGCTGGGTCTGCTGGCGCGCGGGGGACTTATCACGGGTGCGCGGGGGCCCACGGGCGGGTTCCGCCTCGAGCGGTCGCCCCACGACGTGACGCTCGCGGAGGTGGTGGAGCTGTTCGAGGAGCCGGTCGGCACGACCAGGGTGTGCCTGGAAGGAGGTCGGGCGTGCAGCAGTGAGTCGCCGTGCACCGCCCACGCCCGCTGGCTGGAGGTCCGGCGCGCCGCCCGTGCGCCGATGGAGGAGACAGTGATAGCGGACCTGCTGGGATCCCCGGCGCGGGAGACCCGGAGTGGGGAGGCCGCGGCATGAAGCCCGGCACAAACGACAACGAGTCGCAATCAGATAAGAGGAGCAGGGAAATGAGCAGCATGAAGGCAGTGAAGGCACGCTGGATAGCGCTGGGAGCGGGTGGGGCGATTCTCGCCACGTCCGCGGTGGCGTTCAGCCTGTCGAGCCCCACGCGGTCGACGATGGACGCGGCGGTCCCGCCCACGCCGGAGGCGGAGGAGATCGTGGGTGTGGAGCAGGCCGAGCTGTTGGCCCCGCCCTTCGTGCCGGCGCCCATCACACGGAAGCACGCCACGAAGGTGATCGTGGACCTCGAGGTGATCGAGAAGCCCATGACGCTGGCGAACGGAGTCGAGTACACGATGTGGACGTTCGGCGGCACGGTGCCGGGCAAATTCATCCGCGTCCGTGAGGGCGACCAGGTGGAGTTCCACCTCAAGAACCACCACTCCAGCGACATGCCGCACAACATCGACCTGCACGCGGTCACGGGCCCGGGCGGTGGAGCCAAGGCGTCTCTGACGATGCCGGGGAACGAGACGGTGTTCGAGTTCACGGCGCTGAATCCCGGCCTCTACGTCTATCACTGCGCCACCGCGCCCGTGGGGATCCACATCGCCAACGGCATGTACGGGATGATCCTGGTGGAGCCGAAGGAGGGCCTGCCGCCGGTCGACCGTGAGTATTACGTAATGCAGGGTGAGTTCTACACCAAGGGCGGGTACATGGAGAAGGGCCTGCAGCCGTTCGACATGGAGAAGGCCATGGACGAGAACCCGGACTACGTGGTGTTCAACGGCGCCGTCGGCTCGCTGACGGGCGAGAACGCGCTGAAGGCGGAGAAGGGCGAGACGGTTCGGCTGTTCGTCGGCAACGGCGGCCCCAACCTGACCAGCTCCTTCCACGTGATCGGTGAGATCTTCGACAACGTCTATGCCGAGGGCGGCACCATGGTCAGCCACAACATCCAGACGACGTCGATCCCCGCCGGCGGCGCGGCCATCACCGAGTACCGCGTGGAGGTCCCGGGCGAGCTGATCCTGGTCGACCACGCGATCTTCCGGGCCTTCAACAAGGGCGCGCTGGGTATGATGGAGGTCACTGGTGAGCAGGACATGGCGATCTTCAGCGGCCAGAAGACGAACCAGCCCTACGAGGCGACCACCCCCGCCGTCGCGGACGACGAAGAGTAGGGGACGGAAGCCACCATGCTGCGTCGACTCGTCACGCTCGCGCTGCTCCTCCCCCTTCCCCTCGCCGCTCAGGCGGGGGGAAGGGGGATGGTGGTGGTGCCGGCGGGGCGCTACATGCCCCTCTACGCGCCGGACACCACAGCCGTGCATGTCGAGTCGTTCCGAATGGACCGGTATCCGGTCACCCGCGGTGATTTCGCCAGCTTCGTCGCGTCCAATCCGCGGTGGCGGCGCGGCCAGGTGAAGCCGGTTTTCGCCGATCGCCGCTACCTCGTAGACTGGAAGGACGACGTCACCCCAGGCGACCGACCGGATGCACCGGTCACCAACGTCTCCTGGTTCGCGGCACGCGCCTACTGCGGCTCGCAGGGCCGGCGGCTCCCCACGGTGGACGAGTGGGAGTACGCGGCCCGGGCCGACGAGACCCGCGCTGACGCCATGAGCGACCCGGCCCACAAGGCGCGGGTCCTCGAGCTGTACACGCAGCGGCCCAAGACACCGCCCGCGGTCGGCGCCACCTTCACCAACACGTACGGGATCCACGATATGCACGGCCTGGTCTGGGAATGGATCCGGGACTTCAACACCGTCACGGTCGGTACAGACTCGCGCGGCACCGGCCAGCGCGACAACCAGCTCTACTGCGCCGCCGGGGCCGAGGGCGCCACGGACACGGGCAACTACGCCGCGTTCCTGCGCTATGCCTTCCGCGCCAGCCTCCAGGGTCGCTCCACGTCGGCAGCCCTCGGGTTCCGCTGCGCCCTGGACGCGCCATGAGGGCGGCGCCACGCGGGCGGTCGGACACCCGCCGCCGGAGCGTCGTGATCGCCCGGCTGCTCTGGGTCGCCCTGGCCGTCATGATGCTGGTGCTCGCCGCCTGCGGCCCGTCCGACGCCGACGCCCGTGATCCAGCCGCCGACCCCTCGACGATGGAGGACGCGTCGATGGAGGCAGGGCACAGGGGAGAGGACGGTTCGGATCACGCGGGAATGGACCACAGCGCGATGAAGCACCGCGACATCGGCGCCACCGAGCCCACCGACTTCTCCATCTATCACGCCGAATCGGTCTGGACCGACCAGACGAGCGCGGAGCGTCAGCTCGAGTCCCTGGCGGGCCGGGTGCAGGTCGTCGCGATGCTTTACACGAGCTGCGCCTACGCCTGCCCCCGTATCATGCTGGACATGAAGCGGATCGAGGGGGAGCTCGGTGCAGCGCTGAGCGACGACGTCGGCTTCGTCGTCGTATCCATCGATCCCGATCGCGACACGCCCGAGCGCCTGACCGAGTTCGCTTCCGGCAGCATGCTGGACCCGGATGCGTGGACGCTCCTGACCGGCGCGGAGGGCGACATCCTGGAGCTGGCCGCCCTCCTGGGGGTCCAGTACCGGGAGACGGAGCCCGGGGAGTGGGTCCACAGCAATGTCATCACGGTGCTGGATCAGGAGGGCGTGGTGGCCCACCGACAGCTCGGCCTCGGCTCCGACCCCGCCGAGACCCTCGACGTCATCCGAAAGCTCGCGGCTCGCTAGCCGGAACCGCGAGGCATGAGCCGTGCGAACCTGCCGGCACCCGGCGGTCACAATCCGTGCGGGCAGGACGTTGTGATGGTGAACGATCACCGAACGGTATGCCTATTCGCGCTCTCCATGCTCCCCGCGCTTTCTTCTTCGCCGCGCTCGCACTCGCGCTGACGGGCGCGGTGCCGGTCGCCCTGCCGGCGCAGAGCATCGTGGGGACCGTGGTCGACCACGAGTCCGGTGGTGTACTCGAAGGGGTCGAGCTCCGCTTGCTGGACACCGCCGACTCCGTCCTGGTCGTGACCCGCTCGGGCGCGGAAGGCGGGTTTAGGCTGCTCGCGCCGTCGCGCGGTGAGTGGCGGATCGCCGCCGAGCTCCTCGGCTACAGCCGCACCCTCTCCGATCCCATCACTCTCGACCATGACCGTGTGGTCGACGTACAGATCCGGATGGCGATCGAGCCCGTCCCCATCGAGGAGCCGCTGGTCGTCGTGGGCGAGGTGACGTACCTCAACCCCGACATCCAGGGGTTCCACAGGCGCCGTAAGGAGTCGGCCGGCAATGGCACGTTCCTCTTCGGCGAGATCATCGAGCGCCGCGCCGGCACCCGCCCCACCGACCTCATCCGGTCGGTCGCCGGGCTGCGGCTCATGCGGCAGCCGAGTGGCCAGGGCCAGTTGATCCACATGCGCAACGGCTGCGTCCCGGCGGTGTTCATCGACGGCGCCCAGATCAACCGCTATCAATCCTCCGAGTCCGTCGACGACTATGTGGTCTCCGAGAACATTGAGGGGATCGAGGTCTATCGCGGAACCCAGACCGCCGGCCGCTTCTACGACCGGCACGGCTGCGGCCTGGTCCTCATCTGGACCCGGCGCGGCACCGCCGTGCCCACCGCGACGAAGTTCGACGTCAAGCGCGTCTTCGTCTTCATCGGGCTGCTGGCGGGGTTCTTCGTCCTGCGCTAGCCGCTGCGGCCGCAGCTCCGGCGGCCACTGGCCCTTTCGGCGGCAACGCGGCCTTCACACATTCAGAACCACACTGCCCATCGTCCCGGAGCGAGATCATGTCCGACCACGTGTACAAGAAGGTAGAGCTCACCGGCTCCTCCACCCAGAGCATCGAGGACGCCATCGACAAGGCCATCTCCAAGGCCTCCGCCACGATGCACAATCTGCGCTGGTTCGAGGTGGGTGAGATTCGGGGCCACATCGAGAACGGCTCCATCTCGCACTACCAGGTTACCATCAAGATCGGGTTCACCGTGGACTGATCGATGGTGCACTCCGACCCCCACGGCTCCGACCCGTCCGCCGCCCAGGCGCTCCTCGCCTTCAGGATCATCGGCGCCAGCCTGGGCCTCGGTGTAACGCTCTTCGCCTTCGTCAGCTGGTTCCTCCACCAGCAAGGTGGACCGGCCAGGGCCGCACCGGACCCCGACCTCATGGCCAGCCTGGTCGTCGCGCTGGCGACAGCGGCCATCCTCACGGCGATCCTCTTCTGGCGCGCCCGAGTCGCGCCGCTCATCGAGCGGGAAGCCGCGCGTCCAGAGGAATCCCGGACGGGGGACATCCAGACGAATGTGGTGATTGTCTGGGCGCTCCTGGAAGCCCCAGCCCTGTTCGCCGTGGTCCTCTACTTCATGTACGGGAACGTTCTTGCCGGCGCCCTCGGAGTGGCGCTCATCTGGGCGGCGCTCGCCGCGACGTGGCCGCGCGAGGAGTGGTTCGGTACCTGAGCCCGGCCGTGGTCTCAGCCGGCGAGCCGCTCCAGCAGCTCGCGCATTCGCACGTCCCACGGGTCCGCAGAGGCATCCTCGCCGTCGATCTCAGGCTCCGCCTGCGGCGTCTCCAGGATCAACGGGATACCGCGGCTCCTCGGGTCCGACAGCAGCCATTCGAACGCCTCCGCGCCGATCTCGCCCTCCCCGATCAGCGCGTGGCGGTCCTTGTTGCTACCCATGGGAAACTGGCTGTCGTTCAGGTGGTAGAAGCTCGGCGGCTCCCCAGTCGCCTCCTCCCACTCGTCGAGCACCCCCACGAGCCGCTCCCGCGATTCAGAAAGGTCGTAACCGGCGCTGAAGAGGTGGCAGGTGTCCAGTCCGTACCCCGTTCGCGGCCGCAGCGATGGGGGAACTCCTTTCAGGATCGTCGCCACCTCCTCGGCCGTGCGGCCCACCGTCGCCCCCGCCCCCGCCGTGTTCTCCACCCACACCTTCGTCTCCGTCTCCACTGACTCCAGCGCACCCACGATCGCCGCCGACACGTGCCTCAGCGCGGGCGCCACCTCGCCCTTCCCGGCGCTGCCCGGGTGGAAGCACACCCCGCCCGCCCCGATCTCCGCCGACCGCTCCAGCTCCTTGGCGAGCCCCGCGTGCGCACGGCCTCGCTTGCCCTCGTCCTGGTTCGCGGTATTCAGCACGTACGCAGCATGCACGACGACGTTCCTGCCGTCCATGCCGGTCTCCGAGAGAGCCCTCCGGAACCGCTCCACCCGCTCCTCGCTGATCCCCGACTTGTCGCCGTAGAACTTCGGGATGGCCGTAAAGACCTGAACCGCATCAAGGCCGGCCGCGTGGGCGCGATAGACGGCCATTTCGATGCCGCCGTTGCTGATCGTGTGGGAACCGAAGATGTGGGTCATGCGAATCGGGATTCGGAAGTCGGGTTTGAGCCTGGCACGGGCGCCGCCAGAGACCTGTCGGCGCCCCTCGAGCGCACCCCAACCTCGCCGGGCGACGGGATGGCTGCAAGCCACCCCCGGCGGTTACCGCAGGGGCAGGCGCGTGATCCCCGGCAGGGTTGGCACCACCAGACCGTCGCCCACTCCAAAGCCACCGGGAAGATCGATGGGCAGCCTCCCGGTGATCGGGATCTCGCCCATCAGCGCGCGCACCGCCGCCTCCTGGCTGACGTCCGCCCGATCCCACGCCAGCATGTACGTCCCGGCGGCCGGGACCTGGCGGATCAGGTACGGGTCTCCGAACGACACGACCGGGGCTCCCCAGAGCGCGAGCTCCGTCGCCAGCGCCACGATGGCCTCGGGCAGGCCGAGAGCGCCCTTCCACGGCACCGCGCGAGAGAAGCTGGCGAAGACCGTCACGTCGGCTGCGGCCGCCGCCTCCCGCGCCCGTTGGAGCGCCGCTTCCCCCGATCCGCGCGACAGCCGGACCGCCTGCACGCGCGCACCACGATCGGCCAGCGCTCGCTCGAAGACCCGCCCGGCCGTGTGATCCCGGGCATCGTCGTAGATGACCACGAGCACCGTTTGGTCCTTTACGCTCAGCGGGAGCGACCGTGAGTCCGCCACCGGAACGGTGATGGATCGTTCCGCTACCCGCCGCGCCCACGCCCCGTGGTCTGAACGGCCGACCTGCGCCAGGATCACTCCCAGGTTCGTTCGCCGTTCGCGGCTCAGACCGGCCGCCGCCTTGGCCATGAGCACCCGTCGCACCGATCGGTCGATGCGCTCCTCGCTCAGGTCGCCCCGCCGCACCGCCCGCACCACCGCGTCGATGGCCTCGGCCTCGTCCGGCGGCATCAGCAGGATGTCCGCCCCCGCCAGGATCGCCGCCACCGCCACGGCACCCGTTCGGCCTGAGCCCTTCACCCCGTCCATGTGCAGCGCATCCGTCACCACCAGCCCTTCGAACCCCAGCTCGTGACGCAGCAGGTCGGTGAGGATCGGAGGCGAAAGCGTGGCCGGGCGCGGGCGGGCTCCGGGGTCGAGGAGCGGCAGCGCCACGTGCGCCGTCATCACGCCCTCCACACCGCCAGCGATGGCCGCCCGGAAGGGTCGGAGCTCCACCTCCTCCAGACGAAACCGGTCCACGTCCAGCACCGGCAGATCCAGATGCGAGTCGGTCTCCGTATCTCCGTGTCCCGGAAAGTGCTTCACCACCGTCATGAGACCGGCGCTCCGAGCACCCTCGATGAAGGCCACCACCCGGTCCGATACCTGTCCGGGATCGCTCCCGTACGAGCGCGTGTTGATAACCGGGTTCTCCGGATTCACGTTTACATCCGCCACGGGCGCGAACGCCATGTGCACGCCCGCCGCACGAGCTTCCAGCGCCGTGATCCGGCCCGCCTCGTACGCCAGCTCCGCCCGACCGGCCGCCGCCACCGCCATGTTGATCGGCAGCACCGTCGCGCCCCGTAGCCGCGTCCCCGGCCCCCACTCCAGATCCGCCGTCACCAGCAGCGGCAGCAACGACCGCTCCTGGAGCTCGTTCAGCCACGCCGCCGTCTCATGGCCTGAACCCACACCCACAATGAGCCCCCCGACCTTCGCCCGCTCCACCAGCCGCACCGCTCGCTTCCAACGGGCTCCACCCACCTCGGGCCGTCCGCCCTCGATGTACGAGATGACCAGCTGCCCGACCTTCTCCTCCAGCGTCAGGCCCGCCGCCGTCCGCTCGATCCATAGCCAGTCTTCCGCGCGCAGGCGTTCGCTCAGCGCCGCATCCGGCGCGAACTCCGGGTCCTTCGCGGCCTCGCTACTCCCCTCGGCCTCCGGCGATGCCGCATCCAGCCATGCCGGTTCCACACCCTCCGGCGCCGCCACCTCGGACTGCCACTCGGGTGCTTCCGTCCAGTCGTCCCGACCCAGCGGGCCGTCCTGTGACACCGGCGTGCCAATTTGCGCGGCCAGCGCCAGAAAGGTGAATGCCGTTGCGGGTAGAATCACGGACCTCTCGAGGTGCAGGAAACCGACATGCCAGCATCTCCGGAACGGGAAACCGGAGGCGCTCACCTTAATCTCTACCCGGCGGACCCGCGCGCAAGTTCCGCTACCCCCCGGGTGACAAACCGGCCGGGACCCTGCTGCGTCCCGGCCGACGGCGGCTAACCCCCGTTGATCCCAGCGAGTTACGCTCTTGACACCCCGCCCGGCCCCATCCACCTTACCTGACCGACCCTTCAGGAACACACTGAGATCGGGTGGCGTGCGGCGCCGGCCGCAGCAGCAGCGGCAGCCACGCTTTCCTCCGAACAGAGCCGAACAAAACCGTGGATGGCAGGCGACGACAGCCCGTGACGCACCCCGATATCGCGGTCGAGGCCGAGTCGCTCGTCCGTGCATTACGAGGGGTCACCTGCGCCCGAATTCGCAGCTCCGACCACGGAATCGAGAGCATCCACGTCACCGCCAGCGATGACGACGCAGCCACTCACATGGCCGCCCACGTCCGGTCAGCACTCCTCGCCGGACTCGCCGCACCCGTCACCCCCGCTCGCATCCACATCGTTGTGGCCCCGAACGACGAGCAGAGCGCGCCCACGGCGCCGCCCTCCGACGATCGGCTCCAGCTCCTCCGTTCCGACACGACTCCACAGCAGACGCTACCACAGCCCGATGCGCCCGCGTCCGGGGATGTGGACGCGGAAGACCGCCTCAATCCGCCCGGAGACCACGGCGACCCCGAAGCAGCGACCGAACGCCCCATCACGGCCCGCCCGCGACTCGTGGCCGTCGACACCGACCACCCCGGCGGTGGCCGCGTGATCTGCCGCGTATCGATCGCTTACGGCACTCGCGTCCACCGCGCCGAGGCTGTCGCCGTCGACCTGCCCGGCTCCGCCGCTCAGGCCGCCGCCCAGGCCGCCGTCCGCGCACTCATCGACGCAGGCTTCACCGGCATCGAGCTCTGCGGACTGCGCGAAGTCGAGATCGCCGGCCGCGACTACGTCCTCGTAGCACTCCGACGTACCGAGCCCTTCACGCGGACCCGCTCCGGCAGCGCACCCATCGTCGGGTCCGCCGAGCGCTCCGCCGCCGAGGCGACCGTCGCCGCGGCCCACGAACTGTCATGATCGATCCGACGCGTCGGCCGCAACGCCGACCCGACCCGAACATCACCAACTAAAGGAGCCCCCCGCCGGCGGAAAACATCAGCGAAGTACTCAGCGGACACCAGCAGGACCCAGCGGAGCGTTCGCGGCCCACCATTAGCGGATCGAGGCCGACGCACACGCGAAAGGAGGTGACGCTGACATGGAGCTAATTCTTCGCCTGATCGCGGCCGTAGTCTCGCTGTTGGGGGCAGGCCAACTGACAGTATAAGTAGGGCTGGGGGTTCCTTTTTATTTTTGCCGATGCCAAAACCGCTCACTTTCTTTATAACCGGCCTGACCGCTGCGGCTGTTTCCTTCGTTTTGCTGTTGGACTGGGCACCTCTTGTCAGCTTCACCCCTACCGAGATCGGTGGGCTCGCCACCTTTGTGGCTCTGGCGGTGCTCTCTCAGGCAATGGCGGTCGACTCCGTGGTTGGAGTGGCCAAGCCGGTGAAGTCGTCAATTGCCTTTCTACCGCTACTGGCATTGGCCGTCGTATTCCCTCCCGTCGCTGTGGTTATCGCTGCTGGGGGCATGTTCGTGGTGAACGAACTGGTCCTTCGCAGGGATAGGATCTGGATGCGGGCTGCGTTTAACATCAGCCAAATCGTCCTGTCGTACGGGTGCGCCAGCTGGTTATTTCACCGGCTATACTGGGTGAACTCCGCAGGCGCTGAAACTCTGTTTGATGGTGGCCTGGCCGCCATCTTTGTCCCGTTCTACGCCCTCGCGTTCACATTTTTCGGCCTGAATCTGCTGGTTGTCGGCGCTTACATCGCCATTCGGGACAAGCAGCCATACTGGCGGATCATCCAGGAATCAGCAGGAAGCGGTGGTGGGAACCTCTTTTATGATCTTTTGGCCAGCCCGGTTGCTCTCTTCGCGGCATACCTGTATGTCAACATGAAGGTCGCTGGGCTACTCGGCTTTGTTCTGCCACTTCTTCTTATCAGGCACTCCTATCTCGCAGCCATGCAGTTGGAGAAGGCGAACCGGGACCTACTGCAGGTGCTGATCAAGGCTATCGAGACGAGGGATCCGTACACATCAGGGCATTCCCTCCGCGTGTCTACCCTGGCAAAGATGATTGCGGAAGACCATGGCTTGCGGGCGTCAATCGTTAATGATATCGAGAACGCCGCTCTCCTGCACGATGTAGGCAAAATCGATGCACTCTATTCGGATATCATTGCAAAAGACTCTAGCCTTTCGGAAGAGGAACTTGACATAATCAAGACTCATGCTGCTACGGGCGCCGATCTCCTACAAAGTTTGACCTCCTTGGACCGTCAGATCGTCGTTGGCGTTCGCCACCACCACGAACGGTACGACGGGACCGGGTATCCGGACCGACTACAAGGGAAATCGATCCCTCTCGCGGCTCGCATTATCATGCTGTGCGATTCAATCGACGCAATGTTATCCGATCGACCCTACCGCGCTGCTCTGCCTGTGCAGCATGTTCGATCGGAACTCATCCGCTGCTCAGGCAGTCAATTCGACCCTGACCTCGTGCGGACAATTTTGAACAACAACACGCTCGAACGGGCTGCCTTCCTTGCCGACAGGTCTGGGGCACGTACGCCCGTACGGGTCGTAGGCTGACGCAGCCCTTTTTAAGTTAGCTGCACCGCCTAAGCTGTCCCAGACCGAGACAAGCGCCTCTATAGGCCACAGAATTGTTCTACGACTCCCCTCGTAGCGAATTGTCTCAAGTGGCTATCGGTTCCCTTAGACAATTGTGCAACATTACACCAGTCGCGAGATCTCGTCTCAGGTGGGGTTCCCATGGTGGTTCAGAGTCTATGCAGTTGCACCTTGTTGGGTAGGTGTACGCTGCAATACGCCGGTAAATGCATTTATTTCAGCCCCAAGCATGTGGCGCTTATCGCCAGGCTCGCGACCTCGAGAACTCGGAGTTGTAGCAGAGCCGTTCTTGCGCGAGAGCTCTGGCCGGCGTCGGATGACAGCGATGGTCGGCACAGTTTAAGTCAGGCGATTTACCGACTTCGGTCCCTGACTCACGCCTCGCTAATTGAGGCAGATTCGGAAGTCGTCACTCTAGGAGCAATTACCACAGACATCGAGGCATTCTGCTCTCACCACGGGCTCGGTCGGTGGAAGGAGGCAGCAGAAGTGTACGGTGGCTCGCTCTTAGAGACGGTGGAATTGGATGAATGCGTCGATATTTCCCACTGGGTTGAATCCACAGCGGCTCATTATCGACTGATGGCGGAGGATGTGCTCGATGGCCTTTGCGCTGACGGAGAATGGGCACCCGCCCTTAAGTTGTCGGACACTCTCTTAGAGAAGGACAACGAAGATCCGCGGCTTCATGCTCTGCGGCTTCGGGCTATCGGGGAGTTGAACGGCGAGGAAGCAGCGGCAGCCGCTTTTCGCGCTGCTGATCTTTCCGATCGAGGTGCAGTTTACGAACTCTGGCGCAACCTATCGGGGATGGCCGGTGACACCAGGCGCAGTTCCCCGATATTTGTAGGGCGCAATACCGAACTGGCCCAACTTGAAAGGGAACTCTCCTGCGTCAAATCCGAAGGGACTCGGGCAGTCCTCTTGGACGGCGACGCAGGAATAGGCAAGACGGCCCTCTTGAATCGATTCGTCAAGACACGCGTAATCAGAGGCGATATTGCGCTCGTCGCTTCTTCGTCTGAGGCAGAACAAAAGGTACCGTTTGGCGTTTTAGACCAGTGGCTCCAAGCAATTCCTGATCGGCTATTGGCCCGCCACTACGACGCCCCCTGGTGGCCCGTTCTCTGTGGCTTGTTCCCTTCACTATCAGCCAAACACGAGGCACAACTTGTTGACCCGGTTGAGCACCGGAGGCTTCTTGAGGCCTTGCGACGCCTTTTCGCCGCGCTCGCCGACAATAATGTGCTTTTGATTTCGGTGGACGATGCGCACTTCGCCGACTCCGCGTCCTTGGCGTTTCTCTCCTACCTAATCGGCAAAGAGCGGGAGGCCCCCATAATGCTGCTGTTGGCGCGGCGGAGTAGGGCAAGCGGAGGACTGGAGTCACTCGTCGACCGCTACTCAGCAACCCGAATAGCTCTGGACCCGCTTTCTGAAGCAGATATCGATCTGTGGCTGCGTAAAGTCCGCATTGGAGACGAGGGACGCCGCAATGACTCTGTTTCAAGTCTCGTATTAAGAACCGGAGGAAGCCCCCTCCTGATCGCGGCCCTCCTTGAAGGCCAACGCGATCTGCCTCCGGAGCATCTGCCTGCGACTGTCATGGAGTACTACAGGCCGATCCTACTTAGCCTATCGCCGACGTCGAATTCAATTCTGGTCGCAATTTCTATTATTGGAGAACACGTCGCTCGCGATATACTTGCGAGTATCGTTGGGTTGTCCGGCACTGCCACTGCCAGTGCCTGCACCGAGTTGTTGCAGGCTGGGCTTATAGTGATCGGGCCTGAGGGTGTTGTTGGGCTTAGGCATGGTATTGTGGGAGAGGTCGCTCTTTCGTTGGCGACTGAACCCGAGCAGCGCCGGATCCACGGGCGCACCGCACGCTTGTATGAGCACCGCCGCCCTGCTGGTACCGCAATCGCAGCTGTTTCCCATGACATCGCAGGCAACAAAACGGCCGCTTTCACTGCGGCCAAGCGAGCAGCGCAGGCTTGCGCTGTTCTTAACGCACACAGTGAGCGTCTGTTCTTCCTTAAGCTGGCAATTGCGAATGCTCCTAATTCAGATGAGGCCGCCGGTCAAAGGGTCGCCTTAGCGGAAGTTCTACTGACATTGGGTCGTCCAGGAGAGGCACTGGAATCTTTGAACGAGAAACTGGTTCAAGGGGCAGCTTTGCAAACGAACGTGCGCGTGCAAGTCCAGCGACTCTCTGCGAGACTCGCACTCGCAGGAACGGCCGAGGAAGTTGAGCAATGCTGGTTTCAGGCGCAGTCATTGGCCAGAGCAACTAGCACGCCTATGGTAGCTCGGCTGTACTCCGACATTGCAGGCGCGGCTCACGACCTCGGCAACGACACACTTGCGGGTCAGATTTTGGACAAAACGCGCAACATTGTTGAGGACCTGCCTGCTTCGATCGCGCGTTCCGAACTCCTCCTTCGCCCAATTAGGCTTACAGGAGTAACTGACGATTGCGATCGGGCCTTCCGTGAACTCGAAGCCTTGCCGCCCGCCAACGCAACAGCGATCGAGTATAAGTGCAAACTACACGCAACGAAGGGCATTCTTTTAATGTCGGCGGGCAAACCTGCTGCGGCGGAACGGGAGTTTTCGGAAGCTCTTTTTATTGCTGAGCGTCACGGACTCTACGACAACCTCTTTATGCTCTACAACAATTTAGGCGTTTGCCTCATTGAACAGGGTAAGTATATAGATGCGGAATCCCAAATATCGCGAGCAGGGGACTACGCGTCATTCGACACATACCCTGCCCAATACTCACTCGTTTCGGATAACCGCGCCGTTTTGTATTACGAGACTGGCCGCTATCAGGAGCTTCTCTTTATCGCACAGGACGGCTTGCGAGGAGGGAAGACCAAGGGCCGGCGCAGCCTTCTTCACACGTACATCATGATTGGACTTGCCGAACTCTCAATCGGTCGTCTGGGAAAAGCCCGCGAGGCTGAGCGAGAAGCCCGCCTTCTTCAGTCAGACAGTCATCCTCTCAGGTCGGACTCCTCCTATATACACATTTTTGCTGCAAGAATGCGGGTGGCAAGTGAGCATCCTTACGAGGCAGTCGAGTACCTGGAGGCTCGAGCCGGTGACAACATGCGAACACTCGTACTGTCGCGCTGGCGGCTCGAAATCGAAGCCTTTCGCATCCGGTCTTCTATGGGACTCCCTATCCCGGGCATCGAGCGGCTCCTTGGACAACTTAACGGATCGGGGGCGGAGCCCCTGATCGAGCGCGCGCAAACTCTGCACAGACGGGTTGAGCGCAGCGCAATTTGCTAGCGCTGCTCACCGCGGATCCATGCTTCGACGATCCATTCCCAGCCCAGGTGCTCTCGAATGAATGTGGGGCGGTAGCCGGTGAGTCGCTTCATGGCGTTGCTCATGGTGAAGCCGTCGCTGTAGCCGAACCGGACGGAGACCCGGTTGATGCTGAGGCGGGTGTT
This sequence comes from uncultured Gemmatimonadales bacterium, assembly GCA_963783305.1. Classification (GTDB taxonomy): domain Bacteria; phylum Gemmatimonadota; class Gemmatimonadetes; order Longimicrobiales; family RSA9; genus JAWVYT01. The sequence goes on from CAWAMW010000002.1 coordinate 785,264, forward strand.
CTGGATCTGTATGGCGACGTGCAGGACGCGCGCGAACTGCAGCCAGTGTGAAGGCACGGGCAGGTCGCGCTCCTGAAAGAACCGCCCGAGTGTGCGCCGTGACTGGCACATCCGCGCGGCCAGCCGGTCGATGCTGCTCACGTGGGGCGCCGCACTGAAGATGGTTTCGACCACCTCTCGAGTCGCCTCGTCCTGGACCACGCCCGAGTCTTCCAGCTGATCGGCCACAGCCGCCGGCAGCGCTGTAGGAGGTGAGGCCAGCAGCGTCCCCAGCGCATGGGCGAGCCCGCGGCCGGCAGATGGGATCACGGCCCGCGGACGCGTATCGGGAATGTGGCGCAGGATGGACGCAATCGACGCGATGTCCTCGGGTTGCGGAAGCACGATGAACAGCGGCAGCCACGCCGGCCGAGCGCGCACCCATTCCAGCTCGGGGTAGATGCTGCCCTCCGGCGCCATGAACCACACGGCAGACCCACCGGGCTCGGGTTCGTGAGGGGACCAGCCCAGCTGAACGGGCTCGTAGCTCCGATAGGGGGGACAGAAGCGGAAGAGTCCCTGTCTGGGTAGTGTTTCGCGTCGCATGATGCCTCCGGCGGTTCTGAGGGGTGAAACCAAGCTCACACGCCGGTATCAACGAGCTATCAACAATACCCGTTCACCCCGAGCCCGCCGGGACCTCCTCGCTGAGTCTGGAACGGTTCTTCCCGTATGGATATCCGTAATCGGATAGCAACGGGGAGCGCGAAAGGAGCGTCAAATGAGCGGTTCGAGCGCGCCTGGCGAGGCGAACAGATCGACGGGGGAGAACGGATCGGGGCGTTCTGCGGGAGAGGAGCGCCTGACTCTGCTCATGGAGGAATTTCAGCGAAGGCAGGCGGAGCGACCGGAGCTGGTGGTACGGCCATGGTGGATATCCGGCAGCCGGGGCGACGATGGCGACGCCCCCCGTCGCATCACGGGGTTCGTGGTGGAGTACTGCCCGCGGGGTGTGGAGAGCGCGGAACTGGCGATCCGACCGGATCGTGTGCGTGTGGAGGGCCCGCGCGGCTTGCGAGAAGCGCCGCTCGACCTCGAGGCCGGCTGGCGTCTGGCGGGGCGGGACGTAAGCTGTCCACGCCTCATGACCAACCACCTTCTTTCCATGGCGGATCGGCTGCTGGGCGAAGCTGCGTAGGCGGTGCCGATCCTGGCTAGAGCCGCGCCTCCAATTCCTTCAGCGCGGTCCGTAGCTGATCGTAGCGGGTGAACGCGTCCCGCCCCACCCGCTGCGGCGCCGCCGCCACCATGCCGTAGAGGTACCCGATCTGCTCGAGGAGCATGGGCTGCGGGTAGCTGACGTCTTCGCGCTCCGTCAGCTCCCGGTGCAGCGTTCGCAGTCGCTCCAGGTCCGCGCCCCCGGCGTCCACCATCCGCGCCTCCACTTCCGCCAGCGTCATGGCGGCCCGGCTCATTAGCTCTCGCACCGCCAGCGCCAGTCCCTCCTGCTCCTCCAGGTCGTTCGACGTGACGCCCGCCTCCCGCACCCGCGGGTCCATCACCACTGTCAGCGGGCGCGTCGCGCTCCAGGCGCCCGCGCTCACCCGCACGCTGTAGCGACCGGGCGCCACCGCGGGGCCGCTACGGTCCAGCGACGCGGCGCCATCGCGGTCCATGGTCCAGGCGCCCGCGTGCTGGAGGGGAGCCACGAACCGCGTATGGCCCGCCTTGCGAGGGACGGACGGTCCGCCCACCCGCAGCCGCTCCTCGCCGCGCATGGACGGGGAGACGACCAGCTGGTACCCGCTCTCCTCGCTCGACCAGCCGTTCAATACCGCGCCGCTCTCGTCCAACAGCTCCACCACGACCGGCGAGTCCGGCGCCACGTCCAGCACCCAGTCCACGACGGCACCCGGCTCTCCGAACTCCGGGTCCATGGGATCGGCGGTGTAGCCCCAGCCCCCGGTCCGCCAGCGAGCGAGCGTGGCCGTGGCGGGCGGGTACAGGTGGGCCGCGGCCGCGGCCACCGCGCCGTCCAGCCGGCGAAGCGGCGTCAGGTCCCGCAGCACCTGGAAGCCGCGCCCCATGGTGGACACCACCAGGTCGTTCTGGAGCGCCTCCGAAGCGGCCGAGGGGAACGCCATGTCGGTGACGGGTGTCACGGGCAGATCGAGCTGGAGCGGCTGCCAGTGGGCCCCGTCGTCGAACGACACGTACGCCCCGAACTCCGCTCCCGCGTAGAGGAGCCCCGGGCGCACGGGGTCCTCGCGCGTGACCCGGACCGGGTAATCGGCTGGGATCCCGTTGTCACCTGGCGTGAGCAGCTGCCAGGTACGGCCGTAGTCGCGGGTGCGGTAGACATACGGCCGCCAGTCGTCGAGCATGAACCGGAGCACGCTGTAGATGGCGGTCGCCGGGTCGTACGGAGATGCATCGATCGACTGCACCCGGCCGCCCGGCGGCAGGTCCGGCGGTGTCACATCGCGCCAGGTGGCGCCGTCGTCCACGCTGACGTGGAAGGGCCCATCATACGACCCGACCCAGATCACACCCCGCCGTACCGGGCTCTCCTCGATGGCATACAGCGTCGAGTAGACCTCCTCGCCCGTCGCGTCACGGGTGATCGGCTCGCCGGGAACGCCCTGCGTCCCGGGCGGTGTAGCCGTGAGGTCGTCGCTCAGGCGCTCCCACGTGACGCCGCCGTCCGTGGTACGGTGCACGTACTGGGAGCCATGATACACGACGTTCGGATCGTGGGGGCTCACCTCCACCGGTGCCACGCGCTGGAACCGGTAGGGCAGGTCGCGGGGCGCGTGACCGTACATGTACACGCCGCCCACGTAGCGGTGCTGGAGCTCCCCCGTCCGCCGGTCCCATACCATGAAGCGGCCCTTGCACGCGTTGTAGTTGACGCTCGGGTCGCCCGGCTTCGGGACCGCCGGTCCCGTCTCGCACGTCCCGCCGCCATAGTGGATCATGCTACCGAGCGGCGATGGCCGGCTCGGCACGCCCACGATGTCCCGGTCCTGCTGCCCGGCCCACGCCCAGTAGGGGAACCGGTCGTCGAGCTTCACGCCATAGAGCTCGGCTGTTGGCTGATTCGTCTGAGGTGACCACGTGCGCCCGCCGTCGGTGCTCACGTTCGCGCCACCATCGTTGCCCTGAACCATGAGATCGGTGTCGGCCGGGTCGATCCAGATGTCATGGTTGTCGCCGTGCGGGGTGTCCACGGTGTGCCAGCTCTCGCCGCCATCGGTGGACCGGAAGAGGGGCACGTGCGCGTTCACCCACACCGTCTCCGGATCCGTCGGATCTACGTCGACGTTCGTGTAGTAGAACGCGCGCGCGGTGAGCCGGTCGTTGGACGAAATCTGGCGCCAGCTGCGGCCGCCGTCGTCGCTCCGGTACAGGCCATCCTCCGGGTCCGGCGCCTCGATCAGCGCGTACACCGTCTCCGGCGCGGAGCGCGCTACCGCCAGGTCGATCTTCCCGAACAGGTCGCCCGCGCCCGTGGGAAGACCGCCGCCGAGCTCGGTCCAGCTGTCACCGCCATCGATGGACTTGAAGACGCCGCCCTCGCGCGCGCCGCTGATGATCGTCCACGGCCGCCGCTCCGCGCGCCAGCTCGAGGCGTAGAGGACGTCCGGATCCCGCGGATCGATCTCCACGTCCACGATCCCCGTGCTGTCGCTGATGAACAGCACGTTCTCCCACGTCTCGCCGCCATCCCGGGTCCGATACAGACCCCGCTCCGGGTTCGGCCCGAACGGGTGCCCGATCGCCGCCACATATGCGACGTCCGGGTCCCGCGGATCCACCTCGATCGCCCCCGTGTTCCCGATGTCGCGCAGCCCCAGGAACCGCCACGTCTCGCCCGCGTCCGTCGATCGGTACACCCCCAGCCCCGTGACCACGTTGCTGCGGTACCCGTCGCTGCCCGTGGCCACCCACACCACGTCCGGGTTCGATTCCGCCACCCGGATGCCACCCACCGACGGCGTCTCGAACCAGCCGTCGCTCAGGTTCGCCCAGCGCTCGCCGTAATCCTCCGTCTTCCAGACACCCCCCCCGGTCGCGCCCATGTAGTACGTCCCGGGACGATCGACCACGCCCGTCACCGCCGTCACTCGCCCGCCCCGCGCGGGGCCGATCCAGTCCCACGTCATGTCCGCGAACAGCGCAGGGTCGAAGACGACAGTGCCCGGCGCCGGCGCCCTTCGCTCCGCCAGCGGCGTCGGCGGGCGCTCAGTCACCGCCGGGCCGGTCGGCTCGGCGACGGGGCCCACTGGTCCGCCCGCAGAAGAGGCCGTGGCGCAGGCGCCCAGGAGGAGTGAAACGCCGAGCGCGGACGCTGAGGCCCTGAAGCTGTGGAGCATGGAGTTCTCTGCGGTTGGATGTCCCTCGGGGACCTATAATGCGATACGGCCACCGGGCGGGCCAGCCCGCGCCCCGCCGGGTCCGCTCCCCGCACCCTCTACCGCGCCGTCCGTCACCTTCTTAGCTTCTCAGCCATGGCCTATCCAGACCGATTCTACGGCGAACGCGTCCGGCGCTTCAGCAACCGGATCGAGACAGTCCTCTTTGACGCGTACCGTCGCACCGATGCCCATCGCGACCAGATCGGCGCCGGACCGCCCCACCCGGGAGAGCTCCAGCTCTTCTCGTGGCCCCAGGAGTGGCCGGACTGGGCCTGCGGCTTTGGCGAAGACGCACGCCAGGACGCGTGCATCGACCAGACCCACGTCGTCACCGATGACGGCACGCATATGGTCTACATCTATCACGCCGGCCGCTTCGTCCGCGCCCTCGAGAACCCTGGCAGGGCCTTCTGGGTGGCCGTGCGAAAGCACCACCTCCCGGGCGCGACCGACGTCGAGGAATGGACGCGGCTCGCCGAGCAGGACTAGTCGTCAAAAGCGCGCCTTTCCACCCCACCCGCCGAACGCCACTGGCCGCCAGGAAGGTGAGATCCTTGACCACCAGCCCGATCCGCGTGACTGATCAGGGTTCACTTCGCCGGACCACCAGGCGGCGGAAATACCAGATCAGCGCGACGAAGAGCACCAGCGCGAGCCACGGCCCCGCCGCCCCCGCCCACTCGTAGCCCACCGTCCACGGGTTCTGGCCCCGCGACACGGCGTAGCCGGCCGCGCCGGCGATGACCACGCCGATCAGGCCCTCACCGCCCACGAGCCCGGAGCCGAACAGGATCCCGCGGTCGCGCCGGGCGGTGCCCTCCTCCTCGTCGTCGGCCTGCCGGACGAGCAGCATGCGGAGCAGCCCACCCAGAAACACCGGGAACATGGTCGATACGGGGAGGTACACGCCCACCGCGAAGGGCAGGGACGGGATGCGAGCCACCTCGGCGAGCAGGGCGATCCCGGCGCCGATGGCCACGAGCACCCACGGCAGGTTCTGCGCGAGGACACCATCGATCACCAGCTTCATGAGCGTGGCCTGGGGCGCCGGTAGCTCCTCACCGCCGAACCCATAGGCGTTCGCCAGCAGGAGGACGGTCAACGCCACGAACGCCGCGGACGTGAGCACGCCCACCAGCTCGCCGATCTGCTGACGGCGCGGTGTGGCCCCGAGCAGCATACCCGTCTTCAGATCCTGCGAGCTGTCCCCGGCGATCGAGGCCGCGATGGCCACCACCGCCCCTACCGTGAGCGCCGCCACCTTCCCCGCATCGTCGGTCCACCCGAGGATAAGGAAAATGCTCGCGGTGCCCAGCAGCGTCGCAATGGTCATCCCGCTGGTGGGGTTGGACGTTACCCCCACCAGGCCCACGATCCTGGAGCTCACCGTCACGAAGAAGAACGCGAAGATCACCACCAGAAGCGCCGCGATGGCACGGCCCCAGGCGAATTCAATGCTGCTGAACGCCTGCGGGACCAGCGCCAGAATCAGGAATACGGCCAGGGCCCCGATTCCCACCACGCGCAGAGACAGGTCGTTCTCCGTCCGCATCACCTTCTCCGCCTCATCGCCGGCGGCGAGTCGGTCCCGGATCTGCGCCGCGCCGATCTTGAAGCTCTCGATCATGGTCGGGATGCTCCGGATGAGCGTGATCAGCCCCCCCGTTGCCACCGCGCCCGCTCCGATGTAGCGCACGTACCGGGTCCAGATGAGACTGGCGTCCATCTCCGCGATCGTGAGCGCGGTCTCCGGGAACAGCGGATCCACCCGTCCCGCACCCCACCAGTCGATGAGGGGGATGATCACCAGCCAGGAGAGGAGCCCGCCCCCCACCATGATGGTCGCGATCCTCGGACCCAGGATGTACCCGACACCGAAGAGCGCAGGCGAGATATCGCTCCCGAGCTGACCCTTCCGCAGGAACGGGATATGGACCTCGATGGAATCCGGCACCGCGCGCATCCACCCCGTGATGCCTTTCATCGCCGCGCCCACCCCGAGCCCGAGGAACACGTTCCTGGCCCGCGACCCGCCGCCCTCGGCCGCCTTCAGCACTTCCGCGCACGCCGTACCCTCGGGGTACGGCAGCTCGTGATGCTCCCGCACGATCAGGTACGGGCGCAGCGGGATCATGAACAGCACGCCCAGAAGACCGCCGCACATGGCCAGCAGCGTGATCTGCACCACGTTCGTCTCGAAGCCCCAGAGGAAGAGCGCCGGGAGTGTGAAAATCACGCCGCTGGCGATGGAGCTCGAGGCCGAGCCCACCGTCTGTGACATGTTGGCTTCCAGAATCGAGCTCTTCACTCCCCCCGCACGCAGCGCGCGGAAGAGCGCGACCGTCATGACGGCCACGGGGATCGATGTAGAGATCGTCAGACCCGCCCGCAGCCCCAGGTACGCGTTGGCGGCCCCGAACAGGATGCCGAACATGATTCCCGCGGCGATCGCCTTGACCGTCGCCTCCGGCGGGCTTTCCCCCGCCGCCACGTACGGCGCCGGCGGCCGGTCGGTCGGGCCGGCCACATCACCCGCCGGCATCATCGCGCCCGGTTTCCCCGGGTCGGACGTAGGGGAGCTCCTTCCTCGGTCGGCCGCCATCGCGCTGCTCCTGAAACTGGAAACGGAAGGGCGCCAAATTAGACCCGCCCCGGTCGCGAGGCCAGACGCCCGGAGGGAGGCGGAGGAGGGGAGGAGGGGAGGAGGGGGCGCGCAGCTGGAACACCCGTTGCCCGGAGACGCAAACGACTCGAGGCACTCAGGACTTCATCGCAGGTGCCGTACTCGGCCGCCTCGCCCCGCTGGTGCGGGCTCTCGGCTACTCCGTCATCGTCGACGACCGATGCCTTCTGGCCCACGATCGCCGCGCTCCTGCCAGACGTGCCGGGCGATCCACGCGTCCGGGCCGTGCGGTTCCGTCGCCGCCCCCCGGTGCGACGAGGCGTACTGGGAGGGCAGCCACACTCGACGGATGTGACGCCGGCTGGAGGCGACTGCGCCGGTGCCCCAGCGACAGACCCCCGGAGCTAGGGCGCCAGCGGGTCGTCACTTCCCGTGGCTCCGGTGTCGGATCCGCCCTCGGCCGTGGCGGTAGTCTCCGTCGTCTCGCCCGTGCGCGGGAGCGCGACCACGTCATGATCGCCCGTTTCGCTGCGGGCCGCCCGCTGTTCCAGCTCCTTCCGCAGCTCCGCGATCTTCGCCTGCACCTTCTGGAGGAGCCCGTCCAGACGGGGCTGGACGTCGGCCAGGAAGCGATCGACCCGTGGCTTCACGTCCTCCATGGCGTCGTCCACGCGCGGGCGCAGCTCCTTCACTGCCGAGTCGACCCGAGCGTCCAGCTCCTCGAACGCCTTCCGGAACTTCGGACGCGCCTCCTCGATGGCGGCATCGATCCGCGCCTCCAGATCCGCCAGGACGTCGCGCCGCGGCCGCTTCTCGTGATTCTGCTGCTCGTCCACCGTTGCCTCCTTGAAATGCTCCAGACTGCGGGTTCGCACCCGGTGATCACACTACGGCAATGGTGGATGCGGGTTTCGGGCCGCGCCCCTGCCACGCGTCTTGCATGGAATACCGGCTGCCGTTCCCCGGACGCGGAGTCCTGCATGAGACCCACCGAGATCGATCAGCCCATGGACCTCCTGACCCTCTGCGAAAGCATGAAGGCCAACGCGGAAACCGTGGCCACCGCAGTGATCGACCACTGGGAGTCCATCGCGGAAGGGGAACCGTGGCAGGCCCTCCCTCCCGACCTCGACCACAACCACCTCCCGCAACTCGTCCGGAGCCTGGCCGCGGCCGGCCTGTGCACCGACTTCGATCGCGAGCTGTGCCGCTCCATGGTCCACGACTCCGCGGAGCACGGCCGGCACCGCGCCGCGGAGGGTCTCGAAGACGCCCTCCTCTACCGGGAGTACCACCTCCTGCGCCGCGCGCTCTGGCAGCATATGAAGAAGGACCACGGGGAGACGGCCACCGTCTACTACGCCACCATGCGGATTGATGCCCTGATCAGCCTGGCGAACTCCGCAGCGCTCTACGGGCTCAACTGGAAGACGCTCGAGGCGGAAGGACGCTGGCCCGACGTCCTGGATGAGCTCCTCGACGAATGGCCGCTGCCGCGCGCCTGAGCGGCGTTACCCGTCGACCTTCCTCACCTCCGATGGCGCCGCTTCCGCGTACGCACGATTGACGATCGGCACGTCGCCCGGGGAGTGCATCCCACCCGCTTCGCGGTCTGCCGCCATGGCGCGCCGTGCCCCCTGTGGCCGTGTACCAGCCACGTCTCCGCGTGCGCCATCTCGTGAAGCATCGTGTCGTGCAGGGCTCCGCGGTTCACCGGGAGCAGGAGGTCAGCAGAAATGGCGATCTCGAGCACGGACGCGGTATCGGGGTCGTAGCGGATCGTCCCCAGTGAGCGCGTCATCCTGCGGCTGAGCCGGAGCGGAATCTCCGGCAACCGGTCACCAAAACGCTCGCGGTTCAGCCGCCGGAACAGCCGCCTGAGGGGCTCCGTCTCCGGTCCATCCGTGGAAGGGCCGGCGCGCCGCGGTCGCTGCCGCCGCGCCGACTGCAGCCCCCGTTGGGTGCCCTCCCAGCTGCGGAGCTGCTCCAACGCACGCGAAGCCGCCGGAGAGGAGCGGCGGGCGCTTACGAAGTGTGCCACCGCCTCGAGAATGTGAGGCGGCGCGTTCCTGAAGCAGACATGGCTGTTCAGGGTCCGACCGTCCTTCGAGACGGACAGGAGTACGGTGCGGTTCGAACGGTAACGGACGCTGCGGATCCGGGAGTCCCGGATGCGCAGCTCCGCCAGCAACGGGTCGGTGGCAGGTGTCATGCAATGGAAGCTAACGAGTGCAGCCTCGGTTGCCGACGGGGGCGGGACATCGTACGCTGACCGCTTCCGAACCCCTGATCACCGCACCTGAGGATCCGATGACGCGCTGGGTCAAATGGCTGCTCATCGCCAACATCGTCGCCTTCATCCTGGCGCCGCCAGGATCCACTCTCTACCAGCTCCTGATGTTCGTGCCCGCCTGGGTGCTGACGCGGCCGTGGACCATCCTGACCTACATGTTCCTGCACGGCGGGTTCATGCACATCCTCTTCAACATGATCGGTCTCTACTTCTTCGGGCCGCGGCTGGAAGCACGGATCGGCTCCCGTGACTTCCTGATCCTGTACCTCGTGGCCGGCATCGCCGGCGCCCTGCTCTCGTTCGTCCTGGAGCCACGGGCCGCCATTGTGGGCGCGTCCGGCGCGGTGTTCGGGGTGCTCCTGGGCTTCGCCATGTTCTGGCCCCACGAGCGGATCTACATCTGGGGGATCCTGCCCGTACCCGCTCGAATGATGGTCCTCGGTCTCGCCGCTCTCTCCATCTACTCCGGGTTCCAGGGAGCCGGCTCCGGCATCGCCCACTTCGCGCACCTCGGCGGGTTCGCCGGCGCGTGGGGCTATCTCAAGATCCGGGAGCGGCGGTCCGGCGCATTCAAGCGCAAGGCCACCCGCGGCGCCCACCCGACGGCCGCCGATCGCATTACGGGACGGGCGAGCCGCGACGAACGGCAGTGGGACGACATCCGGCTCGAGGATCTCCACGAGATCAATCGACAGGAGGTCGAGCGGATCCGCGCCAAGATCGAGCAGAGCGGGGGTGGCTCCCTCACGCCGGATGAGCGCGCGTTCATGACGCGCATGTCCAGCTGAAGGTCCCCGCCTACGGCGAACGAGCCTGCCATTCGCGAAAGACCTCGTCGGCGCTCTCCAGGAACAGCGGGTGCTCCGGCTTCCAGCCCAGGTCGCGCGCGCGAGCGCACCCCATCACCTGATCCATCGTCAGCGCGTCGGCGAAATCACCCATGGACTCCCGGGCGTCCTCCACCCGCACCCGCAGGGTCTCGCCACCGGCTCCGGCCGCGCGGCTCGCCGACACCGCCAGATTCCCCACCAGCGCCGCCTCCTCCGCGCAGTGGAAAATACCGCCCGCCTGTGCCTCGATCACCATCCGGTAGAGCCGCGCCACGTCCCCGCGGTACACGGGCGACCAGTGGTTCGCGCCATCACCCACGAACTCCGCCGCGCCCCCGGACTCAGCCGACGCGAAAAAGCTCGCAAAGGCCCCTTCCGTTCCTCCGTACACCATCCCCGGCCGGATCACCGCCGTGGTCAGCCCCGCACCCGCCGCCTCCAGAACACGGGCCTCCTGCGCAGGGCGCCACGCCACCATTTCGGGCGCTCCCTCCGTGGAGGAATCCTCGTCCGCAGGCTCCGGCCCCGTCTCCCCCAGCACGAAGCACCCCGACGTATAGACCAGCACCTGGGCACCACCCGCATCCGCCGCCGCCAGCAGCGCAGCCACCGCGGTCCGGTCCACCTCCTCGCGGTCCGACGATTCCTCCGCCGCCACGTGCACCAGCGCGTCCGCCGATTCCAGTTCGTCGCGGAAGGCGCCCGCATCCCGCAGGTCTCCTACCACCGCCCGGGCCCCAAGCTCCCGGAGGTACGCTGACTTTTCCGCCGTCCGCGTGAGACCCACCACCTCGTGCCCCGCCTCCACCAGCTCCTCCACGATGGCGCTCCCGATGTACCCCGTAGCACCCGTCACGAATACCTTCACATTCCACCTCCCTCGGTCGATTCCGCTCTCATGATACGACGGGCGCGCTCCAGACGCTCCGGGTCCCCGATCTCCAGCCAGAGCGAGCCCGTGATGTCATAGGGCACGATCCGATGGCCGGCGCCCGCCAGGCGCAGGTAGGGCGCCATGATCGAGAAGGCACCCGACTCCGTCACCAGATCGAAGATGTCGGGGCTCAGCACGTGGATGCCGTCGAACGCCCAGTCCCGCGCTGCCCCGTGGCGTTCCCGCGCCTCATCCATTCGCCCGTCCCGCAGGTCCACCCGCGCCTGCAGTCCCTGCTGATCGAAACGGAGTGCCCGGCTCGATTCCCGCTGGCTGACGGCGAGCGTTGCCAGCGGGGCCGAGTCGGTGTGAGCCGTGTACATCGCCTGAAGATCGGCGTCGGAGATGACGTCCACGTTGTGCAGGAAGAAGGGGGCATTCCGCCGGAAGTGCGGGCGGGCGTGCAGCAGGCCCCCCCCGGTCTCCAGGCGATCCACCGGCTCGAGTGAGAGCCGGACGTCGACACCGAACCCGTTTCGGTCTTCCACGAACGACCGGATCTGATCGGCATGGTGGTGGAGGTTGATGATGAGCCGGTCGGCACCCACAGCGATCAGGCGACGCGCGATCCGCTCGATCATGGGCACACCGGCCACCTCCACCAGCGCCTTGGGGGTGTGGTCGGTGACCGGACGCAGGCGTGTACCGAGACCCGCCGCCAGGATCATGGCATCCACTATTCCCGCACCTCCGCCTCTACCTCGTCCGGCTCAGGGCGTGGCGGCCAGCTCTCACGCTCCCGGTGCTCCACCTTCACCGCCACCTCCGGGAAGGTCTCCCGGATGTGCGATGCCAGGCGCTCGGACATGTACACCGAACGATGCTGCCCGCCCGTGCAGCCGAAGGAGATGGTAAGGCTGCTGAATTCCCGCCGGAGGTATTCCTCGACCTGCGTCTCCACGAGGTGTCGCACACCGCGCCAGAACGAGTGGGCCTCATCCAGGTTCTCCAGGTACCGAACCACCGGCTCGTCCAGTCCCGTCTGCGCACGATATTCCTCCTCCCTCCCGGGATTCGGCAGCGCACGGCAGTCGAAAACGTAGCCGCCCCCATGTCCGCCCTCATCCTGCGGATAGCCCCGCTTGTAGCTGAAGGACGTGATCCGCACGGTCAGCCCCGGCGAGTCGTCTTCCGACTCCGTCTCCGCCCAACGCTCCACGATCCGGCCGAACACGGACTCCAGCTCCGGCAGCTCCTGTGGCAGCCCCCGCTCCAGGAGGGAGCGCAGGTTCCTCGCCGCGTACGGCACGCTCTGGAGGAACCGCGGCTTTCGCTCGTAGAAGCCCCGGTAGCCGTAGGCACCCAGCGCCTGGAGGATCCGCACGACGACGTAGCCGCGGTAGCGGTTCCGGAACACGTCGCGGTCGATCTCCACCAGCGGCTCGAGCGAGTCCATGTAATGCTCGAGGAGCTCGTCCCGGAGGGGCTCGGGAATCGCCGCCTTCGCGTCGTAGAGCAGTGAGGCGACATCGTAGTGGAGGGCTCCGCGCCGGCCGCCCTGGTAGTCGATGAACCACGGCTCGCCCTCCCGCAGCATGATGTTCCGTGACTGGAAGTCGCGGTACAGGAAGTGGTTGGTATCCGCCTGCAGAAGGAACCAGATCAGCGTACCGAAATCATGCTCGAGCCTCTGCTCGTTGAATGGGATGTGCGCGAGCTTGAGGAAATGGTACTTGAAGTAGTTCAGGTCCCACCGGATCGACTGCTTGTCGAACGCCGAGCGCGGGTACGCCACGCTGAAGTCGATGCAGCGCCCCCCCTCGACCTGCAGCCTGGGCAGCTCTTCGAGGACCCGGCGGTAGACCGGCGCCATGGCGCTCGGGAAGGGACCACCCTCCCGGTTTCGCGCCTGCACCAGCGCGTCGAAAAGCGTCGTGTCCCCCAGGTCCTCCGCCAGCCACACGCCCGCCTCCTCGTCCACATCGTACAGCTCCGGGACGGCGAAGCCCGCCTGCCGCAGCGACCGCGAGTACGAGAAGAAGGCGCGGTTCTCCTCCGCATCCGGCCCGACCCCGCCGACCGCCGTCTCCATGGCCGGACCGATCAGGCGGAAGTACGTGCGGCTCGAACCGTCGGCACCGATGTCCACCACCAGCGTCGGTGTGGTGCCAAAATGCCGCTCGAACAGTTTCAGTAAGGGCGTGTGCATCAGACCGTCAGTATCAGGGTCGTGCCGTGGCATCACAACCGGTGCCGATGACGTCGGCATCCGGTCGCGCGCCGTGTGCTCTCTCTTACACCGGCAGGTGCCATGCCGGCGGTCGGTTGAAACCGGCACCGGCCGCGCTCGTATGGACATCCGGAGCCAATCACGAGGAGGAAACGATGGAAGAGAGCAAGTCGCTGTTGAGCCGGGTCGTGAAGTGGATCATCCTCGCGCTGCTGGTCGTCCTGGCGATCAAGATCATCGGTAGCCTGCTGGCGTTCCTGCTCGGGATGGTCGGGATGGCCTTCGGTGTCGTGGGATTCCTGCTGTTCACGGTCGGGCCGATCGTGCTGATTGGTTGGCTGGCCGTGAAGGCGTGGAAGGCCTTCGCGAAAGAGCCTGCGGTGTAACGCGACAGGCCGACGTGGCCTTCCCTCCGGATGAAGAATCGGCGGCCGCGTGAGCGTCCGCCGATTCTACGTTCAGGAGGATAAATCTATGTGTGTCACAGAGAGGGCTCCGGCAAGCCGGTTGACCCTCCCCGGCCGTCGACCTTCCGCGGACCTGTGGTCCCTTTGTTCAGCGCGTCCTGTGGACGCATACGTGCGGCTCCGCCGCACCCGTTCAGAAGGCCGTCGTTATGTTCAGCACGACCAAGATGCCGCCACGGCCCGCGCCTGTCAGTCGGGTGGTCGCTGAACCTCCGTCGTCGCGCTCCCGACGACCGTAAGGGCCCCGGCCGTAGGAGGAACTCCCACCTACGACGGCTGCTCGATCCCGAGCACGAGCCGCACGGTGTCACGCGCTATGAGCAGCTCCTCGTCCGTGGGAATGACCCAGGCGGCGATCCGTGAGTCCTCTTTCGAGATGCGACCGGCGGTCTGGCCGGTGGTGGATGCGTTCGCGTCGTCGTCCAGCTCGAGCCCGAGCCACTCCAGCCCCTCCATGATCGATGCGCGGATGATCGGTGCATTCTGTCCGATCCCACCCGTGAACACGATGGCCTCGGCACCCCCCATGGCCGCGAGATAGGCACCGATGTATTTCCGGGCCCGGTAGGTGAAGATCTCGATCGCCAGCCGAGCACGTCGATCGTAGTTCTCCTGGGCCTCCTCCAGCAGCTCGCGCATATCGTTTGTGAGGCCAGAGATCCCCAGCAGACCGGACTGCTTGTTCAGCAGGTTCTCCACCCCGCGCAGGTCGAGTCCCTCCTTCACGGAGATGTAGTCCAGCACGGCGGGGTCGACGTCCCCCGAGCGGGTGCCCATGACGAGCCCCTCCAGCGGGGTGAAGCCCATGGACGTGTCGACACTCTTGCCGTTCCGGATGGCGCAGGCGGAACATCCGTTGCCGAGGTGAAGAGTGACGATGTTCACATCCGTTCGACCCTTCCCCTCCATCCTCCGGTACCGGTAGGCCACATACCGGTGCGATGTGCCGTGAAACCCGTACCGTCGGATCTTGTGACGGCGGTACAGCGAGTACGGGATGGCGTACAGGTATGAGGTCTCAGGGAGGGTGCTGTGGAACGCGGTGTCGAATACGGCGGCCTGGGGGATCTCGCCCAGCGCGTCCTTCACAGCGCGCACACCCGCAAGGTTGTACGGCATGTGCAGGGGCGCGAGCTCAATGTGGTCATCCAGCACGCTCAGAACGGAGCTGTCCAGCAGCACCGACTCCGAGAACGCTTCCCCGCCATGGACCATCCGGTGCCCCACCGCCTCGATCTCACTCAGGCTCCGGATGTCCACCCCGCTGTCTTCCGATGTCACCCATTTCAGGATCCAGTCGATGGCCCCCTTGATGTCACGGATCGAGGCCGTGGCCCTCCGGCTGCCCTTCGACTCCGACCACAGCGACAGCACCGCCTCGCCCCCGATCCGCTCCACGGTCCCGCTGGCGAGTTTCTCATCACGATCCTCGTCGATCCGTTCGGCGTCCGTCCGGATCAGCTGGAACTTCACCGTCGACGATCCAACGTTCAGCACGAGCACGTTCATATATGCCTCCTGGTCGGCGCCGCCTCGCTCGACGGCTGCTGGTCCGTTCACGAGCGCCGGTCCCCGACTCCGTTTTACAGGTCGTTCCAGTTCAGCAGCGCGTTCCAGACGAACGCGAAGTTCATATAGTTCTGGTGCCGATTCAGAGGGTTGAACCCGAACAGGACCCAGTGTCCCCCGCCTGATGGCACCGACAGCACCGCCGGCTCACCCGCCAGACGGCTCCCCCCCTGCACCAGGCCGCTCAGCCCGATGTCTCCCTCGCCGTACCTCACTACCACCACCTCGTCTTCGATCTCGTCTTCCACCCGCAGGTAGGGGCCGAAGCGATGGTGCAGCGCCGGTCCCGCGCCGAATCCGTACGTGAGCGGGTGATCCGCTCGTGCCACCTCCCCGCGCACGAGCGACCCCGGGACGAAGAGTCCCTCGGGCGTGTCCGCGACGTGGACATCGCGCACCAGCCCCAGCTCGATCGGGAGCGTGCTCGCCGACCGCAGCGCAACAAAGGTCCCGCCATCCGCCACGAAATCCCGGATCGCCGCCAGCCCTTCCAGCGTCATCCCCCCGGTCATGTCCTTCGTCTCATCAGGGGCCCCCAGGCTCGGCGCCGCGTCCGTCGCGCGGTAGGGAAGCGGTCCGTCCGCCGGGTCCAGGCCCTCCAGGATGGCACGACCCGTTCGGCCCTGGTCGGGGAACAGGATAACGTCGAACTTCCGCCGGAGCCGCCCCAGGTCCACGAGCTCGGTGTCCGCGATGTAGGCGAACGGCACCCCGAAGTGGTCGAGTGTGTAGCGGGCCCACCCTTCTGCCTGGGTCGAGCCCCAGCTGTGGAGCACCGCGATTCTCGGCAGATCCAGCTCGTGGCGGGGGAGGCCCTCGACAGCCGCCTCCGCGACGCCCACCAGACTCAGCCCGTATCGGCCCGCCCAGGCCTCCGCGGCCCCGCCCTCCAGGTCACGGCCCCGAATCAGCCACGCACCCGGCGCCACGGTGTCCTCCGCCACCACGGTGCTGTCCTCCAGCGCCCACACGCGCGTGTCGCCGAGGTCGAGGCGGGCGGACATGGAATACGCCGAAGCGGTCGGCGGAACGAGCCACCACTCGCCCGCGCCCTCCACAGACCCGCCGAGCGATGGACGGGGCGTCGGCGCCATCGCCATCTGGAGCACGGCCGAATCGGCGATCGGGTAGGCGGTGGCGCCGAACATGAGCGGGAACGTCCATGCCACATCGTCGTACGGCCGGGGCGCATCGGCCGGAAACTCCTGCTGACGCATCAGGGTGGCAACCAGGTTCCGGTAGGGCTGGTCCATCCGGATCACATAGTCGCCCGGAGCCACCGCGATGGAGTCCACCTCCCCCTCGTGCACCGCCAGCCGAGCGGAATCCGCGAACGAGTGCAGCTCGATACCCTGCTGCTCCAGGTTGCGCAGCATGGCCTGCGCATCGCCCTTTCGCGATTGCTCCAGCGGCACGACCCAGGCGAACGGAGCCTCCGCACGACCCCTGCGCAGGGCGTTCTCCGCCTTGGTCCGGAACTGTCGCAGCAGCCGACTCCGGTTTTGCGCCGTAAGGGAGAGCGCCGTCAGTACCCCCGTCTCCATGTAATTGGTGTTGTTGCGAAGCGACCAGAGCGTCGTATCGCGGGGTGGGTTCGGGCGGTACCATTCCACCGACGTGGAGCCCTCGTCCAGAGTGCGTTCCCTGGTCCACGGCACGCTGTTGCCGAACGTCTCGTAGAAGCGGCCGAGGCCGTTGCGGGTGTTCACCGCCCAGATCAGGTACGTGGGGTTCCAACCGTCATAGAAGTTGTGCGTCCAGACACCGGGGAGCCCCAGGGCCGTGAGCGCGGTCACCTCGTAGTTCGCGAACCAGGTCCATTCTGCGACGGAGATGGGATCGATGTCCGGGTTGTATGGACCCGTCCCGGTGGAGGTGTACAGGTAGGGCACCGACTCGTGGAGGTCGTGAGCCAGCGGCACGCGCCACTCGTTGATCAGCCCGACGATCTCCTGCGTGAGGCGAGCGGACAGCTGCAGCCCGTCGCGGTTGTTGTCATGGTAGATGTACTTCCCCCAGTACGGGGGGCCCGGAACATCCCGCGTCGTGTCGGGGGTGGGATAGTGAAGGCGATACCAGTCGACGACCCGGTTGCGACCATCCGGCTCCGCCACGGGCACGATCATGACCAGCACGCTGTCCCGGATGGCCCGCAGCTCCGGGGCATCCGAGGCGGCCAGCCGGTATGCCAGCTCCATCACCATCTCGGGTGGCCCCGTCTCCCGGGAATGGAGCCCCGCCGTGATGAGATAGACCGCCGGGAGCCGCGCAATGAGCTCCGCGGCGGCGCGTGCATCGGACCGGCGCGGATCCGCCAGCCGACCGTACTCCGCGCGGATGTCGTCCAGGCGCCCCATCGTGCTCTCGCTGCCCACCTGCACCAACCCGAGCCGGTTCCCCTCCTCCGTCTGCCCCAGCTCCTGGAACCGGACGCGCGGCGTGCTGCCGGCGAGCGCACGGAAGTAGTCGTGGACCTCGTCGGTCCGGTGCAGCACCCCCGGCTTTCCGATGGGCGCTCCGAAATGGTCGGTGGGTGAAATGATCGAGGGATGATCCGGGATGTGGTCCACCAGCGGGGTCGTGTACTCGGGGGCGGTCGTCCAGGAGAGGATCTGCCGCGTCGCCTCCCGCTCCAGTGGCTGTCCCCACGGGGTGCTGTCCGCCACGACTGCCGTGTGCCAGTCGAACGTCTGGGGCGGCTGCTCGGCGGGCGTCTGCGCGTGGAGCCGGGTTGGGGGCAGCACCGCCGCCGTGATGGCCAGGCCGAGCGCCAGGGCCCCATTCCAGCGGCAGCATCCGTTGAGCATCGCTACTCCTTGACGAGCGGGTATAGTGGAGGCGCAAGATGCGCCACCGGCTCGACGGACGCCAGCCGCCGTCGGCCGGGAAAACGCTTGCCGGCTCCGCAGCTCGCGGGTATCATCACGCTGTCCCCTGCCACCCCCTGCCGGGCTCCTGCACGCACTCGAACCGGTAGCCCCATGCTCGTACATGGCCGCATGTCGACGGAAGTGATCACCGCCTCCCCCCGAACTACCGTGGCGGAGGCCCTGGAAGTCATGGGCGCCCATGGGATCCGGCACCTCCCCGTAGTGGATGCCGGGCACCTGGCGGGGATCGTCACGGACCGAGATCTCAGGGAGGCCGCCGCCGAGGGTGATGTGACGATCGACATGGTGATGACCTCTCCGCCCCTGGTCGTCGCGCCCGACGTCCCCGTGGAGAGCGCGGCCGCATTGCTCTCAGAGCACCGCATCGGGTGCCTGCCCGTGGTGGATGGCGAAGAGCTCGTGGGGATCCTCACCGAGTCGGACGTGCTCCGCGCGTTCGTCGAGCTCATGGTGGGCCGCGAGCCCCACAGCCGAGTGGAGATCCTCGCCCCGGACCGGCCGGGCGAGCTCGCCCGCATCGTCCGGCTCATCGGGATCGATCACGGGATCAACATCACCGGGGTCGTGGTCCCGCCGTCCCACGGCGGTCAATCGCTGGTGGTGCTGCACCTCGAGACGGGTGACCCGGAAGCGGTTATGGAAAACCTGCGCCGGCTCGGATACGAATCCGGCTCTCCCGCGCTCCTCACGCGGCCGATCTAGGGTCGCGCACGGTGGAATGCGCCCTGGTGTGGTCGGATGAAATGGCGGGCTACCGCTTCCGACCCGGACACCCACTCGACCCGCTCCGCATGGAGCTGACCATCGACCTGATCCGGGCCATGTCCCTCGTGGGCGTGCCGAATCGACCGCTGGTCGCCCCACGCCCGGCCACGGATGACGACCTCCTGACGGTTCACCTGCCCGACTACGTGGACGCGGTCCGGCGCGTTTCGAAGGATCCTCACGCACTGGTGAGCCGCCATTTTGGGCTCGGGACCGACGACGTGCCGATTGTGGAGAACATGCACGAGATGTCACGAGCGGTGGTCGGCTCGACACTCACGGCGTCCGCGCTGGTGGCCTCGGGCGAGGCTACCCGGGCCATGGGGCTGGCGGGCGGGCTGCACCACGCCCACGCCGCGGCCGCCTCCGGCTTCTGTGTGTACAACGACCTGGCGGTCGCCATCCGCTGGCTCCAGCGCGAGCACGGCATGCGGGTGCTCTACATCGACTATGACGCCCACCATGGCGATGGCGTGCAGGACATCTTCTACGATGACCCCGATGTCATGACGGTCTCCTTCCACGAGAGCGGCCTCTACCTCTTCCCCTCCACCGGGTTCGTGGATGAGCTGGGTGAAGGCGATGGCCATGGAGCCTGCGCCAACGTCCCCCTCGAGGCCCAGACGGAAGACGCCTCCCTTCTGGCGGCCTTCGACGCACTCCTCCCGGAAGTGGCCGGCGCCTTCGAGCCGGACATCATCGTGGTTCAGACCGGCTGCGATGCCCACTATCTGGATCCCCTCACCCACCTCCGGTGCACCACCACCCTGTATGAGGAGCTCATGCGCCGCGTCGTGTTCCTGGCCGACCGGCACTGCGGCGGTCGCATCGTGGCCACCGGCGGCGGTGGCTACGCGATCCGAGAAGTCGTTCCGCGGGCGTGGGCGCTGACCTGGGCCGCGCTCTGTGGTGAGGAGGCACCGGACACAATACCGGTGGAGTGGCTCGAGCGGGCCCAGCGCGGCGCACAGGAGCCGCTTTCCCCCACTCTGCGCGATCCCCCGGGAGCGGTTCCCGCGGCGCCGCGCAGAGAAGAGGTTGAGCGCGCGAACGAACTCACGGTTCGGGGGCTCAAACGACGGCTCATGCCGCTCATGACCGGGTGGGGGCTCGGCTTCTGATCCCATGACGCACCCACCGACGTCCCGGACCGACAAGCAAGGTGGCACGTTTGTGCTCCGCGGCTTCGTGCCGGGCGACCGGGAGCGGCTCGAACGAATGTACGACGACTTCGAGCCCAAGCGGATCGCACAGGGGCTGCCGCCCGCGGGCACGGACCAGCGCAGGCGGTGGCTGGACACGGTGCTCCGCGCCGGCCATCACCTGATCGTTGAGGTCGATGACACCGTGATGGGTCACGGCATGCTGCTGCCCATCGACTCCGAGGCCGGAGAGCTCGCCAACTTCCTTCACCAGTCCATCCGCGACCGGGGCATTGGCACCAGCCTCAACCGTGAGCTACTGGATTTCGCCCGTGATATCGGATTGCGCAGAGTGTGGCTGTCGGTCGAGCCATCGAACCGGCGCGCCGTCCGTTCGTACGAGAAGGCGGGCTTCCGCAGGCGGTTCACCTCGGGCTGGGCGCCCGAGCTCGAGATGGAGATCGAGCTGACCCGTGACGCTCCTTCTTGAGTCCCGGAACCCTCCCGACGTACCTTACACTCCCCTGAAGCACCCCAACCCGATACCGGAGCCGGTGATGGCAACGAAGAAAGCAGCCGCGGACAAGGACGAGGCGAAGAAGCCGGCCAAGAAGGCCACCGCCAAGAAGGCCACCGCCAAGAAGGCCACCGCCAAGAAGTCGACCGCCAAGAAGGCCACGGCCAAGAAGGCCACCTCCAAGAAATCGACTACCAAGAAGGCTCCGGCGGCGAAGAAGACGGCCTCCGCGAAGAAGACCTCCTCGAAAAAGGCCAGCACCGAGAAAGCTGTCGAGGGCAGGAAGCCGTCGCCGCGGAAGGCGGCGGCCGCGCCGGAGGGGGCACCGGCGCTGGGCAGGGAGAAGCTCCGTATGTCGAAGAATCGCTGACTTGCAGTGACCCCGACAGGGAGGCCCGCGGCCGTCTGTTTCGTCCGCGGGCCTCTCTGTCGTCCAGTGTCCGGGGGTTCGGCTCAGTCCGACACAGCTCCGAAGATGCCGGCGGCTGCATGGTCCTGGGCCACGGCCTGGGTCAGGAGCAAATGCATGATGGAGCTCTGAATCGTGCTCTCCCGCGGGCGAGCATTGGGCTGGACGGTGAAGCGGCCCTTCTCCCACGCCAGCATCTCCCGCAGCGCCGGCTCACCCTTGGCACCGCCTCGGATCTGGGCGTGCACGGCGTCGCCCTTCTTCAGGTAAATGGCCCCGTCGGCAGACCCCGTCCGAATCCCGATGGCGGCCGTCCTGGAGTCATACTTCATCACCTGGAGCAGCCAGCTCAGCGGGAAATCGGACACGTCTCCCTGGAGCGCCAGCCACGGCGCTTTCTGATCCGTGCCAGACCCGGCGCTTTCCCCTGCACCCCGTCCGCCATTCCTGTGGAGAGTCCTTCGCACCAGGGCACCGAGCGTGCCCTGCAGCTCGGCGTACGTCGTGCCGGGCGGGAAGCACACATCCGCACCACTTTCCAGGAGCCGGACCCGCAGCGAGACGGTGTCCGCGTCCACCACCACTACCGGCAGCGACGCGAACAGCGGATCCACGCGGAGGTCGCGGACGAAGGCCGCCGCGGCCTCCTCACCCGCTTCCACCGATACCACGAGCGCCGACACCGGCACCCGGCGCAGACGCTCCCGGGCGGCGGCGGCATCGGCCGAGACCTCCGCAAGATACCCGGCGGAGCACAGCTTTGCCGCCGTAACCACCGCGCCCGGCTGGTCCGGGTTCACCAGCAGGATATGGGGCCTCTGAACGAAACCGACGTGGGGCTGCTCCGGCCGCTCCAGGACCGAGCTCAGCGCTTCCACCACCGCCGGGTCGAACTGTGTGCCAGCCTCGTCCCGGATCTCACGGGCAGCGTCCGGCACCTTTCGCGGGAGACGATAATGCCGCGGCGAGACCATCGCCGTGAACGAATCCACCACCGCCAGCACGCGAGCCAAAATGGGTATGGCCTCGCCCGTGAGGCCATCCGGATAGCCAGCCCCGTCCCAGCGCTCGTGGTGGTGCCGGACGGCCAGGCGCACCCGCCGAGGAAGTTCGATCCCCTCCAGCAGGTCCAGCGCCAGGTCTACATGGCGCTCGATCTTGCGACGGCTCTCCGGCGTCTCCTGACCGGTCTTGGGGACGAGACGCCCACCCATGGCAAGGCGGCCCAGGTCGCGTAGAACCGCCGCGAGGGACAGGTCCACCCGCTCCGCTTCCGTAAGCCCGAGCTCTTCCGCCACGTTCGCCGCGACCAGACGCGTCAGGCTGCTGCTTCCACGGAAGAACGGGTCCCGGTACTCGAGCAACCCCACCAGCATGTCCGTGATGGCGATCAACGACCTCGCCATTGCCCCCGCGTCGCCCGCGCCACTCGCGTCCACATCGGACGACTCTCCCTCGAGACGCGACCACACGCCCGCCGGCTCCGCGGCAGCGCTCGCCACCCCCTTCACGGCGGGCTCGGACTCGGACTCGAGGACCGGTCCGGGAAAGAGGTCGGCCACAGCCCTGACACCGGGATCGCCAAGCCCGAGGACGCTCTCGGGCGTCGCCGCTGGGGCAGACTCTATCGGCTGATCGTCGTCGGAGCCCGGCTCATGCGCTGGTCCGGAGCCATTCGATGCAGCCGCTCCCGGCGCCGCAGGGCCGTGCCACCGCAGGAGCCCCGTAAGGTGCTCCCGCACGGTGACGCCCGCGGTCAGAGGCGCCGAATATGGTTCCGGCCGAGCCGGCGCGCCGCGGGCTTTCGGTTCGACGGGCGTTCCCGACGCCGCTGGCGCCGACCAGTCGAGCTCGATCTCCGCGATTCGTTCCGGGCGCGACGACTCGACCGTCGCCGCCCCCGCACGCTCCGCCTCGTTGACCTTGGCCCTCAGCCTCTCGTCGCCAGGCGTTCGCTGGAGCAGCTGCCTGTAGACGGAGGCGGCCCGCCGATGCAGTCCCTGCCGTGCGTAGAGCTCGGCCATGGTTTCCGTGACGACATCACCGGGATCGGACGTCCGCGCGGCCTCTGCCGACTGCGCGGCCTCCTCCTGTAACGTGTCATCCAGAGCTTTATCGGCATCGGCCGCGTGAGCGGCGGCGGACCCCTTCCCCGGCCTGCCTGAAATGGCGCCGGTTCTCTCGCCGTCGTGGGCGAGAGAACCGAACTGCCCGTCCCGCCGGAGCTCCGAGACCCGGTTCTCCAGCTCCCGCACCCGCTCCTTGATCTCCGCAGTGGGCTTCAGTCGCGCGAGACGCTGAAACTGGAGCAGGGCCTCCCTGATTCGGCCCTGCTCCAGCGAAACCTGTCCCAGCGACTCGAGGGCGATCTGGTTCTGGGGGTCCAGTTCGAGCACGCGGCGAAACGCCCGCTCCGCCTCGGCGTGCTTGCCCTGATCCAGGCGCAGGCGTCCCAGGACGACATGTGCGGAAGAATAGTCGGAGTGGCGTCGGAGACCGGCGGTGAGGACGGTCTCGGCCTGCGCGTACCGACCCGCCCGCCGATAGGCATCGGCGAGGTGCGGGAAGACGAGGCCATCCGGATGGGCGGCCTGTAGCAGCTCCAGCCGGCTGATCTCATCGCGGTTTATTGACGCCATGGATCGGCCCCGTTGGCGAACACCAGGATGGTTCGCTCGCCAATATGCGCCATTCGGACGCGTACGCACAAGGGAGGGAGAGAGATAGGTGTAGCATTGCAGCAGAAATATCCCACCTTCAGAGGGTCGCGTGGGATTCGTCTATTGCGCTGCGACAGATCGCGGGAGGCGGGAGATAATCGAGTTGCGGACCCCGCCCAGGCGGACACCCAATGCGCGAAAGGAGCGCCGGCGGCGCCCCTTTCCCGTCCTCCACGACTCCCTCGCGGGGAGCGCGTCAAAGGAAGTCAATAAATGTAGACTGCGGTCCCGACCTCGACCATGTCTCTCAATTGAGCGACATCCTCGTTGTTCATCCGGATGCACCCGTGGCTGGCCGCGGCCCCTATGCTTTCCTGGTTGTACCGATGCGTGCCATGGATCAGGTAGCCGTCCCCGAGCGACAGCTTCACGGGCCCCAGTGCGTTGGGGATCATGCGCTGGGGGCTCCCAAACGGCGGTATGAAGATGTACCCGTCGAAGATGATCTCGCTGCCGGGCGTAAACGGATAATAGTTGTCCCACCGGTTTACACGGCCCACTTCGGAGCCGCGGACCTCGATGAAGGTCCCGTCGGAGAGCTCGATCCGGTCCCCCTCCTTCAGGTGCACCGGCTCGAGCCCACGGTTCACCGCCTTCTCGTAGTAGTGCCAATCCGGCGGGATCCAGTTGGGGTCATCGCGCTTCTCGAGAATGCGGCGCTCGCCCTTCGGCGTGTCGAATGTGTAGGAGGTCCCGGCGAAACGAAATACGCCGCCCTTCCCGATGGCCACCGGAGCGGAGAAGAGAGTATCCTGCCCCTGCACGAGCCACAGGCGTCGCTGTGAGAGCGAGATCAGCACCTTCCGCCCCGGGTCCGCCGCGGCCGCCTCCCAGGTCGACTGGCTCTGCTCCAGTCGAGCCTGGCTAGGGTACGCAGCCAGCGGAGCCGCTGCCAGGAAGGCCAACGCGGCCGCCCCGGCCATGGTGGTGCGACTTTTCATGGACTTCTTCTCAATCATGGATGATCCTGATCGCCGCTGTTTCGGACAGGTGGGACCGGCCTCTCCCCCCCTGAAATTAATGCACATCGCGGACCAGGGGAACAGGGACGGCCACCCGCCCAAGCCGTTCTGGCCCACAGCCTTGGCGCGCCTACCCCAGCTCCGGCACCGGCAGTCCACGCGTGGCGAGGATCCGCTCGAGCGTCTGGCCGATCTTGTTGTTCGGTGTGGAGGCCCCGGCGGTGAAGCCGAAGGTGAGCGCCCCCTCAGGCATCCAGTCCCGTACCAGCTCCTCCGGCGCGTCGGCGTCCAGGACGGGCTTGTGTCGGATGGTCGCCGCCTCCACATCGATGCAGGTCGCGTCGCTGATGTGATACGTGGTCGTGTACTCGCGGCACAGATGCGCCAGGTGATTCGTGTTCGACGAGTTGTAGCCGCCGATGACGATCATGATGTCCGGCGGCTCCTTCATCAGCTCCTTGACCGCGTCCTGGCGCTCCTGGGTGGCCGAGCAGATGGTGTCGAAGCTGCGGAAGTGCTCCGCCTTCGCCTCCTGCCCGTGCCGCACCGCCACGCTCCGGCCGATGGCCTCCGCAATGGCAAGGCTCTCCGTCGAAAGCATGGTGGTCTGGTTCGCAGCACCCACTCTCACCAGATCACGGTCCGGATCGAAATCCGGGGACGCCTTGTCCTTGAAGTGCTCCAGGAACTCCTGCCGGTCCAGCGCGTGGTCGCTCTGCTCGATGTAGTCCATCAGCAGCTGCGCCTCGTCCATACTCCGGACAATGACGTACCGCCCGCCGTGGCGGTTGGCCTGTGATGCCGTGGCCCGCGTCTCCTCGTGCTGGTACTTCCCGTGGATGATCGCGGTGAACCCATCCTTCGCGTACTGATCCACGCGCTTCCACACGTTGAGCACCGATCCGCACGTCGTATCGATCAGCACACAGCCGATCTCCTTCAGGGTCTCGAAATCATGCAGAGTCACGCCGAACGCCGGCATGATCACCACATGGTCAGGCGTGACGATGGAGAAATCGAACTTGCCGTGGGCGTCGGGATAGATGAACTCGATCCCCATGTCCCTGAGCCGCTGATTCACGTGCGGGTTGTGGATGATCTCGCCCACCAGGTAGATCTGTCGATCCGGGAACTTCATGGCCGTCTGATACGCATAATCCACGGCGCGATCCACGCCGTAGCAGAAGCCAAATTCCTCCGCCAGCTTGACCGTGATGTCCCCGAACGTCGCCTTGTGTCCTTCCGCGGCCTTGATCTGGGCGACGACCGCGCTGTGGTACTCGGCGTCCAGCACCGGCTGGACTTCCTTTTTGAGCCCGAGCCCACGTCGGAAGTAGGTGTCGGTGGATGCGTCGGCCATCGAGCTTCGAGGTTCGAGTAGGTTCCAGTGCGGGGGGAGCGTACGCTCGCCGCGTACCACGCCCGGGTGAATTGGAACCCCGGCCGAGACGGCGTGTTCCGGGTTCGGACCACGGCCCTTGGGGCAGGGGGCCGCCGGAGCCAGGTAAAGGCACGCGGGGCGGGCGTCGTATAGATTGCGTGCCCGGGAGGCACGGTTCAGTCCGCCCAATCATACAGCCCTGGAGGAACGTGATGAAGCGAGTCCCTTTGTCGACCGCGGCCATCGTCGTGGCGCTGCTGGCCCTGATGCTGGCCGGAACCAGCGCGTGCACCAGAGTGGACAGCTACGAGGTGGCGGTGAAGAAGAACGCCGTAACCGGTCAGGTGGCGGACGAGATTTACGGGCAGGGCCTGTACCACTCCATTTTCCGCGACTGGACGACCTACCCACGGCGCGAGATCCAGTACCCCGACGAGTCCCGCAGCGAGCGCCTCACGGCCCTCACGAGCGACCAGCTCACGATCACCATCGACGCGGCGTACCGCTACCGCGTGGTCCCCGACTCCGCGCTCGACCTCTACCTGACGGTGGGCGACATGGACCAGGTGCACCAGTTCGTCTACAACAGCTATCGCTCCGCCGCACGCGACGCCGTGGCGAACATCGCCGCCGCGGAGCTCCTGTCACGTGAGCGCGCCGGAATCGGTGAGCAGATCCGCACCATCATGACGCTGCGCCTGGCCCCCCGGGGCATCCAGATCACCGATTTCTTCGTCCGGGACATCGAGCCACCGCCGGCGATCCGGGAGGCGATCGAGCAGAAGCTGGCGCGGGAACAGCAGGTGCAGGCGGAGGGATACCAGACGCAGGTCGTGCAGGAGCAGGCGAACCAGAGGCGAGCTGAGGCCGAAGGGATCCGCGACGCACAGCAGACCATCTCCGAGTCCCTCGCCGGCGTGAGCGGCCAGCGCTACCTCTACTGGCGATACATCGAGTCGCTCATGGAGATCGGCAAGGGGGAGAACAACCTGGTCATCGCCCCCACCGAGGGCGGTGTGCCCGTGTTCGTGACACCCGGCGGCTGACGGAAGGGCGCCGGACCACGTAAACATCAGGCGGACCGGCAGTTGCACTTGTTCCCAGGTGTGGCAGGGGGGCGGGTCAGGCGCTCGCCGCCGGCCCGGCCCACGCCCCCCGGAAGCCCCCGGGAGCCCCCCGGGTGCCGCATATCCATTCGTCGCGGGCCATGGGCCACACCCGATCACCGTCGAGGCCAGGCGTAGTATTGAGCGAGAACCCCGCCGCCCCGGACCTGCCTCACGTACGTGCGAGCCCGCTCCGGCCGTGGGAGAGAGTATCAGCGCGGGAGGTGGGTCAGGGTGTGCCCGGTTGCCGGGTCGGCGACGCGAGGTCTCGCGCGTGCGAGGAAATACCCTTACGTTTCATGGCTTTCCGTGCTAATAGCGAGGTGAACGCGTGGACGTGAGATCGGTGGAGTTCCTCAAGCAGCTGCTGGACGCCCCCGGGCCGAGCGGGTTCGAGGCCCGGCCGGCTCGTGTGTGGCGGGCGGAGGCTGAGCGAATCGGCGGCGAGGTGACCGCCGATGTGAGCGGGAACTCGTTCGCCACGCTGAACCCTGGCGGCAGTCCGCGGGTCATGCTGGCCGGTCATATCGACGAGATCGGGCTGATGGTGACCCACATCGACGAAGAGGGCTACCTCTACGTTGAGGGGATCGGCGGCTGGGACCCGCAGGTCCTCGTGGGGCAGCGGGTGAAGCTGCTCGCTCGCGACGGCGACGTGCGGGGCGTGGTGGGGAAGAAGCCGATCCACCTGATGAAGGGCGACGAGAAGGAGAAGGCCTCGAAGGTCACGGATCTCTGGGTCGACATCGGAGCGGCCGACCGGGAGTCGGTCAAGCGGCGGGGTGTGCGGGTGGGTGACCCGGCCGTGATCGATGCACCTCTGCTCGAGCTTACGGAGGACCTGATCGCCAGCCGTGCCATCGACAACCGGATCGGCGCGTTCGTGGTACTGGAGGCGCTGCGGCTGTTGGCGGAGGACCGGCCTTCAGCGAGCATCACGGCGGTGGCCACGACCCAGGAGGAGATCGGGTATCAGGGCGGTGGTGCCCGCACGAGCGCGTACCGGATCGAGCCGCATGTGGCGCTGGTGGTCGATGTTACGTTCGCCTCGGATGCGCCCGGAGTGGAGAAGAAGGAGCTGGGCGAACACAAGCTCGGGGGCGGGCCGGTGCTTGGTCGGGGCTCAGCGGTGCATCCGGTGGTGTTCGATCGGCTGGTGGATGCTGCGGAACGTGAAGGCATCCCCTACACGATTGCTGCGCAGGCGAGGTACACGGCCACGGATGCCGACTCGATCTACCTCTCGAGGGCCGGTGTGGCCACCGGGCTCATCTCGGTTCCGAATCGCTACATGCACTCGCCGAACGAGGTGGTGAGCCGGGGGGACCTCGAGCTGGCGGCGCGGCTTATGGCGGCGTTCGTGCGGGACCTCTCGGCGGACACGGACTTCGTCACGCGGTGATCGACATCACGCAGCCGCTGGGGGTCGGGGTCGGGTGCTGGCCGGGTGACGTCCCATTCGAGCTGGAGTGGACGCTCCGGCGCGACCGGGGCGACAGCGTGGATGTGGCGGCGATCCGCATGAGCGTGCATACGGGCACGCACGTGGACGGACCGCTCCACGTGATGCCGGGGATGACGGCTGGTGAGCTGCCGCTGGATCGGTTCATGGGGGCGGCCACGGTCGTGGATGCGAGGCCGCACCGCTCCGAGGCCGGGGCAGTGCTTGCTTCGGCTCTGGACGGGGTGGAAGCGTCCCGGACGCCACGGGTGCTGTTCCGGACCCGTGACGAAGTGGACCCGACGCGTTTTCCGGACGCCGTGGCGGCGCTGTCCCCGGCGCTCGCACGGCGTCTCGTGGACGAGGCATTCGTGCTCGTGGGGACGGATGCGCCTTCAGTGGATCCGTTGGACTCGCGGTCGCTGGATGCGCACCGGATCCTGGCGGAAGCGGGGATTCCGAACGTGGAGAACCTGGTGTTGAGCGAGGTCGCGCCGGGCGAGTACACGTTCGTGGGGCTGCCGCTGCGGCTTGCGGGTGCGGATAGCGCCCCGCTTCGGGCGGTGCTGGTTCCTTGACTGTGCCGATCGTGATCCCCTGGGATCTGTACGAGGGAAAGCTGGTGGTGTGGTGCGAGGCGGTGGCCGCGGGCGCCCGACGGGCGGTCCTGCTGCCGCGCCTGGACACGATCTTCGCACCGGTCCGGGAGGATCCCGCGCGGGAGCAGGAGTACTCGGCTCTCGACTGGCAGCTGGTCAGTCCTCGGGAGTCGGACTGGACGAAGTACGAGGGAATGGTGAAGCGTCACACGGCGCGTTATTCGATCGAGTATCGGATGCAGCGCGTGGAGAACGTGGCGGAGTGGGTGGGCGGCGCGAAGGTCGTAGTGCCGCAGTACCACCTCTGGCTGTACCGTGAGGAGTCGGTCGCGGCCGAGATCGATGAATTGTACGCGGAGTCCGATGCCGAAAGGCGGCGCGGGCTCTGGCGAGAGTTGCTGACGTGGCAGACGTCGGCTGAACCGAGGATGGAGGAAGATTGAAGCGAATGGATACGACGACGCTGGTGAAGGAACTGCAATCGATGCGCGAGGGCGGCTACCTGCCCGACCCGATCCTGCGCAAGGCGGTGCGTGCGCTGCACGAGGCGGAAGACAAGTACAAGTGGGTGGGGATCTACCTCATGCGGGACAACGAGGCCAAGCTCTGGCTGCATAACTACGTGGGCGCCCCCACGGAGCACGCGGAGATCGAGGTAGGCCAGGGCGTCTGCGGCACGGCGGTCGCCGAGAAGGCGAACCAGATGGTTCAGGACGTGAGCGCGGTGGAGAACTACCTGGCGTGCAATCCCAAGGTAAAGTCGGAGCTGGTGGTGCTGATCCGGGCCGGTGACGAGATCCTCGGCCAGATCGACATCGACAGCCACGAGAAGGAGGCCTTCACCGAAAAGGACGAGCAGGAGGTCCAGGCGGTGGCGGACAAGCTCGCCGAGGTGCTGATGGCCGAGCGCCACGCCGGCTGACATGCTCCGCACGATCCTCGCGCCGAACGCGTCGCCGCTGACGCTGGACGGCACGCGGACCTACATCGTGGGGGAGTCCAGGCCGGCGATCATCGATCCTGGCCCCGCGGATTCATCCCACCTGGACGCCATCACCGAGGCGATCGGCGATGGCGTTCCCGTAGCCATCCTGGTCACCCATTCGCATCCGGACCACAATGCGGGCGCCAGCGCGTTGGCGGAGCGGCTGGATGTCCCCGTGCGCCGTCTGGGAAACCGGTCGCTCGGCGAGGGTCAGGAGGTGGAGACCGACTCGGGCCGGCTCGTCACCGTGGCAACGCCGGGACACACCACCGACCATGCCGCCTTCCACTGGCCGGATTCCGACGCAGTGTTCTGCGGCGACCTCATGATGGGCGGGCACCATACGGCACTGGTGGCGCCGCCGGAGGGGCGGCTTGGCCCCTATCTGATGTCGCTGGAGCGGGTTCGGGGGCTGGCACCAGGAGTGATCTACCCGGCGCACGGCCCCGCCTTCGACGACCCCCAGGCGGCCCTGGATCGCTACGTGGGCCACCGCAGGGCCCGGCTGGATCAGGTGCTACGGGCGGTGAGGGGAGGCGCCCACGACTACGAGACCCTGCGCCGGGTCGTCTATGGCGATTCGCTGGAGCCGGGCCTGGAGCGGGCGGCGATGGCGGCGCTGAAGGCGTATCTGGAACACCTGCAGGGACTCGGGGAGGTCCGGCGACTGCGGCGCGGCTGGGAGGCGACGAGCTGAGCGCTCAGGCCCTGGCGTGGGGCTTGGTGCGGTAGAGCTCGGCATCCGCGGCGCGCAGGAGCGCCTCGGGGTTGCCCATGTCCGGCGCGAACTCCGCGAGACCGGCCGACACCTTCAGGGGACCGTGGCCGAGGGCTGCCACGCCGAGGTCGAAGCGGTCGCGCACCCGCCGTATGAACGACCGGGCACCTTCCGCATCGGTGTCCGAGAGGATCGCGACGAACTCATCGCCGCCATATCGAGCCGCCACGTTCATGGCGCGCATCTCGTTCTGGAGCGCCCGGGCAAACGCCTGAAGCGCCTTGTCCCCGGCCACGTGGCCGTAGGTATCGTTGTACTCCTTGAACAGGTCCAGGTCGAAGATGACGGCCGTCAGGTCGCGGCCGCGGAGCGCAGCGGCGAACTCGCGGGGCAGATCGCGCTCGAGTTGGCGCCGGTTGGCGAGTCCGGTGAGGGGATCCGTCACGGACATGACCGTCACCTGCTCGAAGAGGCGTGCCTGCTGAATCGCGATGGCCGCCTGCTCGGCCAGGGCTCCCATGAGCTCGAGCTCCTCCGCATCGAACGGCTCGCTCCGAATGCAGGCGAACAGCGCTCCCAGCGTTTCACCCCGGAAGTGGATGGGCGCAGCCGCCACCGGCCACCGTCCCAGGAACGACAGGCTCTGAGGCTGGATGAAGGGATCCCGGGAGGGGTCGGCGCTGGCGCGCGGCTCTTCGTGCCGGACCACCCAGCCGGTGAAGCTTCCCTGGAGTGGGAAGCGCAGACCGATCACGTCGCCGGGCAGCCCTACCGCCGATCGCGTCTCGAGGGACTGGCCGTCGGCCGTGAGGAGCTCGATCCCGGCGCCCCTGGTGCCGAAGACGGAGCGAGCGGACTCGGAAATGACCCGAAGAGTCTCATCGAGCTCGGTGGTGCCGGCGAGGGAGTGGGTGACCTCCACGAGGGCCCGGGTATGGGCAAGCTGCCGACGCCGATCGGCGTCCCTGTCGGCAATGTTGAACGCCTGCCCCGTGCGGACGGAAAGGACCAGGGCGAGGGCCGTAACGGCGATGACGGTCTCCAGTCGGGGCGGCCGGCCCAGGCCCATGTCGAGTACGGCCAGGGCCAGGAACAGTGCGGCGGCCGGCACGAGCATTTTCCGGATCGCGTCGGGTCCCCGTCTGCGCGCCAGCATGGCGCGCGCGGTTGCGGGCACGAGGCGAGCGGTGAACCCGGCCATCGCGAACAGCAGCCAGCCGGCCAGCTCTATGTAGTCCGACGGCTCGGTGATGGTGTAGCGCGGCGTGCCGAGTCCCGTCAGCGAGAGAAAGGCGGCGAGAGCGAACGCGAGCGCCGCCGCCAGCAGGAGCGAGGCGGCCCAGGGCGAGAGGGTCCCTCCCCTGCGGAGCACCAGCTGAGCCGCCAGGAAGACAGGAATAACGGTCAGTGCCTGGAGTGCGGCCAGGATCGTCGGCTCAACGCCTCCACCCGGGAGCCGCAGGAGGGCGGGCTCCGCCACCAGCCGGAGCGAAGCGGCGATCAGGGCCAGGAGCAGGAGCGTGGTGTCGGCCGCCAGGCGCGGCGTCCAGATCCTCCGCCGGCGCGAGCCGGTGGCCAGGGCGGCGCCGAGGGTGATGGCGACGGGGGGCAGCAGAAGCAGGTACCCCGACAGGGGCATGATCCCCTCGAGCGTGGCGGGCGACTCGTAGGACCACGCGAGGTGTCCGGCGGCGCCCAGGACAGCGGCTGCCTGGAAGGCCCGGAAAGCGGTGTTCGCGAGCGACTCCGCCCGCCGAGCGGCGTACCCCCAACCGACCGCGGCGAGAACCGGACAGAGGACCCAGGGAAGGGCGCCGAGGCTGGACGAGACGGAGCCCGCCAGCAGGAGCGGGAGGTAGGCCAGGAGAAGCAGCGTGATCGCGGTGCCCACCCCCCACCAGAGGCCGCCTGACCGCCAGCGCGAGGCGATGTCATGAGACGGCCGGTGGACCCGGAGCGTGCCGGGCAGCTGAACACCCATGGTACAGCTTCTCCTGTGGTGAGCGGCCGGGGAGAGGGGTCGGTCGGGGATCGTGAGGATCGCACTCTATATACGCCACGCCCGGCGGCGCAACAAGGAGCGGCGGTGCGCTATTCGCCTCCGTGTTTCCCGGCGACCGTGGCCGCGGCCTCTGTCAGCAGTGCCCAGGCCCGCGCCACATGCTCTTCCCGCGTGCGCAGGTTCCCGATCGCGAGCCGGATCGCAAAGCGGCCGCGCACACGCGTATGGGAGAGGAACGCTTCCCCGCTCCGGTTCACGCGATCCAGCACCTCCTGGTTGAGCGCGTCGATCGCCTCCTCATCCTGCATGTGATCGGGGCGGAAGCGGAACACCACCACTGAGAACGTCACGGGCGCAAGCAGCTCGCACCCGGGGTCGTCGTGCACCCACTCGGCCAGGGTAGCGGCGAGCCGGAGGTGGTTTCGGAGCGCATTCTGCGATCCCCCGGCGGCCGAAATACCGCAGGACGAACCAGAGCTTGAGCGAACGGAAGCGGCGTCCGAGGGCGACGCCGTAGTCCATGAGGTTGGTGACGTCGGTCTCGCCCGTCTCCAGGTACTCAGGGGTGAGACTGAAGGCCCGGCGCATTACCTCCGGATGTCGGGTGTACGCGGCGGAGCAGTCGATGGGCACGAACAGCCACTTGTGAGGGTTCACCACCAGCGAGTCGGCGCGTTCGCAACCGTCGAGTACGTGCCGCAGCTCGGGGACCACGGCCGCGGCGCCACCATACGCGGCGTCCACGTGCAGCCAGACTCCCTCCGAGCCACATATGTCGGCGATCGCGGGCACAGGATCCACCGCGGTCACCCCCGTGGTCCCGACCGTGGCCACCACCGCAAGGGGCCGGAGCCCACGGGCGCGATCCTGGCGAATGGCTCTGGTCAGCATCTCCGGCGACATCCGGAACGCCTCGTCCGTGGGGATCCGGACCACGTTCTCGGACCCGAGCCCGAGGGTGATCGCGGCCTTGTCCACGCTGGAGTGCGCCTCCACGGACGCATAGACCCGGAAGGGCGCCAGGTCCTCCCGCCCGGCCATGCCGCGTGCTCGAATGTCGAGGCCCGTGGATTCCCGGGCGGCGGCGAGGGCGTAGAGCGTGCTGGACGACGCGGTGTCGTTGATCACGCCATGGAACCCCTCCGGGAGGCCGATCATCTGGCGTAGCCAGTCGAGGGTGACCTCCTCCAGCTCCGTCTGGGCGGGACCGCTCTTCCATAGCATGGCATTGACGTTCAGCGCCGCCGCGAGTGCCTCGCCCAGGATCCCGGGCGCCGAGGCCGTAATGCCGAAATAGGCGAAAAACGCCGGGTGGTTCCAGTGCGTGGTGTTGGGGACGATGAGCCGGTCGTAGTCGTCCAGAATGCGATCGAACGGCTCCGGGGCCTCGGGGGGGTGTTTCGGCAGGCGGCTCCGGATGGCCCCGGGACGGATATCCGGGAGCACGTCTACGGCGTCGGGGTGGGCGAGGTAATCAGCGATCCGATCGATCACGGCCCGTCCGTACGCCCGGAACGCCTCGTCCTCCATGTCGACGCCTTCACGATCCCTGGTCATCCGGTCGCTCCTGGACCCGCGGTTCGAAGGCGGCCACCGTGCGGCAGGGCTCTTTACGCGACGCGGTCGGGAACCCACCTTGCCGGTGGGATCGGAGCACGACAGTCGCCCTGAACACGGGAGCCGAACGATGGACGATACGCCTGGGGCCGGCACCGCCGCCACCCCGACCGGAAGGAAGCGCGGCAGGGGCATGCTGTGGGGACTGCTTGCCGTAGTGATCGCTTTTTCAGCTGGCTTCCTGTGGCAGTTCTACGAAGCCACCACCGTGCGCGACCAGCTGACGACCGCGGAGCAGGAGCTGGCGATGGAGCGGCTTCGTGTCCACCTCGGGCAGGCCGCCCTGGCCGCACAGTCCGGGAACTACGAGTTGGCGCGCCAGCAGATGAGCGGCTTCTTCGGCAAGCTCGAGGATCTCCCGGCGGGTCTCGACCCGGCGCTGGTCGGCGTCTCGGACGACTTCCTGAACATGCGCGACGAAGTGATCACCGGGCTCAGCCGCTCCAACCCGGAGTATGCGGACGTCGTCTACGGGATGTACGAGAACCTGAATGGCGCCATCGATCGGGCGATCGGTACGACCGGCGGCGTGCCCGCGACTCCCATCGGCGCGCCGGCGCAGGAGGACGAGAGGGGCATGAGCCCGGTGGACAGTGGACCGGGAGCGGGCGACTGAGGCGCGGCAGGACGCCGCGAGTGGTATCCCGCGACGGGGGAATCAGGATACCGGTCGGACGCCGCCAACCCCTTCCGACTCGATCGCCGCCTTCATGGCGCGGTAGCCTTCCTCGATGAAGTAGTCGACGGCGTCGAAATCGAACGTCGAGTACTTCGCCACGTCCGGCCGCACATGCACGACCCGCGGCCCCATCCACATGTCCTCCACCACCGCCCGGTGGGCAAACGACATGATGTCCATGACCCGGTGCTGAATGGCGATCAGCCCCTTGTCCACCGTGTCGGCGGCATCCCGCTTTCGACCGGAGGAGGCGTGCACCGCCAGGATGAGGTCCGCCCGCCGGTCCGCCGCCTTCGTGACCGGGACGGCGTCCATCACGCCGCCGTCCACCAGATGCATGCCGTTCACCGCCAGGGGCGGATAGAAGGGCGGTAGGGCGGCTGAGGCGTAGATCGCATCCACCAGCGGCACGTCGGTCCGACCGCCCGCACCGAACCACACGGTCTGGCCGCTCTCCAGGTCCACCGCGTTCACCGTCAGCGGGATCGTCAGCTCGCTCCACTCGGTCTCTGGGGTGACCCTGGCGATGTAATCACGCAGCGCCACGCCATGGAAGATCGACTGCTGCCGGATCCCCATGGGAAGCAAAGCCCACCGGTTCACGTCCACGATATCCTTCTTCACCAGCGCACGCGCCCGCGCCTCCAGATCTTCGGCCTCCGCGCCCCCGGCGATGCTGGCTCCCACCAGCGCCCCGATGCTGGTCCCAACGATCTCCGCCACCTCCACCCCCGCCTCGCGCAGCGCGCGCCACGCGCCCGCGTGCGCCGTCCCTTTGACACCGCCGCCGCCCAGAACCAGGACCACCCGCTCGCTCACTGTCATGAAGCAAGCTACACTGGCCGGGGCGGGGCGGAAACGCAGGGCTGGCCGGGTGGGCGCCCGCCCTTGCATCGGGTGGCCAGATGGGGTAGTGTTGAGATTGAGAATCATTATTGGTAAGGCGCCCGCCGGAACAGACGCCGGGGGGGCTTGTTCTGTCGGACGCCACGGCGCGCCCGCTCGGAACGGGGGGTGGTCGGGCGGGTAGGGATGGGCGGCGGAGAACCGGTAGAGGCGAACCTCGAACGCGAACGAAGACATGGCGATCCTGAAGATCGAAGACCTGCATGCGCGGGTGGCGAGTGAAGACGGTACGGAGATCCTGCGCGGAGTGGAGCTGGAGATCGAGGCGGGGAAGATCCATGCGATCATGGGTCCGAACGGCTCGGGCAAGAGCACGCTGGCGAAGGTTCTGGCGGGGCATCCTGCATACGAGGTTACGGCGGGCAGCGTGACGTTCGATGGTGAGGATCTTCTGGAGCTGGAGCCGGACGAGCGTTCGCGCGCGGGTGTGTTTCTGGCCTTCCAGTACCCGGTGGAGATCCCGGGAGTGTCGATTGCCAACTTCCTGCGTACGGCGGTACAGGCGAAGAAGGGCGAGGAGGAGGTGGACCTGTTCGAGTTCCAGCAGGAGCTGGTGGACAAGATGGCACTGCTGGAGATGGACACGACGTTCGCGCAGCGGAGCGTGAACCAGGGGTTCAGCGGCGGGGAGAAGAAGCGGAACGAGATTCTGCAGCTGGCCATGCTGGAGCCGAAGCTGGCGATCATGGATGAGACCGACTCCGGTCTGGACATCGACGCCTTGAAGGTGGTTTCGGCGGGAGTGAACAAGCTGCACGAACAGCGTGAGGACATGGGAATCCTGCTCATCACGCATTATCAGCGGCTGTTGAACTATATCCGTCCGGACTACGTGCATGTGATGATCCGCGGCCGGATCGCGAAGTCGGGTGGCGCGGAGCTGGCGGAGCAGCTGGAGGCCGAGGGCTACGAGGAGTGGCGCGAGATGGAAGAGCCGGCGGCGGTTTGAGCTTTGCTGTGATGCCAAGACAGAGGGTGAGTATTTGCCAGGACAGGAGGGCGCCAGATGCCACATGATGAGACCGTAGCGAACCTCGGACTCGAGGAATACAAGTACGACTTCAAGACGGAGGACGACAAGAACGTCTTCCGTGCGGAGCCGGGTCTGAGCGAGGACGTGGTCCGTCAGATCTCGGCGAACAAGGACGAGCCCGAGTGGATGCTGGATTTCCGCCTGAAGGCGCTGGAGATCTACAATCGGAAGCCGATGCCGACGTGGGGCGGAGACCTGACGACGCTCGAGGAGACGCTGGACAGCATCTACTACTACGTCCGTCCGCAGCAGAAGATGGAGCGGTCGTGGGACGATGTGCCGGAGAACATCAAGACGACGTTCGAGCGGCTCGGGATCCCGGAGGCGGAGCAGAAGGTGCTGGCGGGTGTGGGCGCGCAGTACGAGTCGGAGATGGTGTACCACTCTCTGAAGAAGGAGTGGGAGGACAAGGGCATCATCTTCGAGAGCATCGAGGAGGGGCTGAGGCAGTATCCGGAGCTCTTCCGCGAGCATTTCGCCACGATCGTCCCGCCGGCCGACAACAAGTTCGCGGCGCTGAATTCGGCGGTCTGGTCGGGTGGTTCGTTCGTTTACGTCCCGAAGGGTGTGAAGATCGACACGCCGCTCCAGGCGTACTTCCGAGTGAATCAGGAGCGGATGGGGCAGTTCGAGCGGACGCTGATCATCGTGGAGGAGGGTGCGGACGCGCAGTACATCGAGGGGTGTACGGCGCCAGTGTACTCGAGTGAGAGCTTCCATTCGGGCGTGATCGAAATCGTCGTGAAGGACAACGCCCGGTTCCGCTACGTGACGATCCAGAACTGGTCGAACAACATGTACAACCTGGTGACGCAGCGGGCGATGGTAGGTCGTCACGGGCACATGGAGTGGATCGACGGGAACCTGGGATCGAAGCTGACGATGAAGTACCCGTCGTGCTACCTGACGGGCGAAGGTGCGCACGGATCGATTCTGAGCATCGCCTATGCGAGTGACGGTCAGCATCAGGACACCGGTGGGAAGGTGGTCCACGCGGCGCCGAACACGACCTCACAGATCATCTCGAAGAGCATCAGCGTGGGCACGGGGCGCTCGACGTACAGGGGTCTGGCGAAGGTGTACGAGGGTGCCACGAACGCCAAGAGCAACGTGGAGTGTGACGCGCTGCTGTTGAACGAGACGAGCCGGACCGACACTTTCCCATACATCGAGATCGAGGAGAACACCGCGAGCATCGGTCACGAGGCCAGTGTATCGAAGATCGGCGAGGAGCAGCTCTTCTATCTCATGAGCCGTGGTCTGGCGGAGGACGAGGCGGCGGCGCTGATCGTGCGCGGGTTCATCGAGCCGATCAGCAAGGAGCTGCCGCTGGAGTACGCGGTGGAGTTGAACCGACTGATCGAGCTGGAAATGGAGGGCTCCGTTGGCTGAGGTTGCAACGGCCCCGAATGCTACCGAGGGCCTGATGAAGATCGACAGAGAGGGAGCGCTCGCCGGATCCGCAGGACAGCCCGACTGGCTGCGTGAGCGCCGGTCGGCGGCCTGGTCGGCATTCGAGCGCCTGCCGCTCCCGACGAAGAAGCTGGAGGAGTGGCGCTATACGGACGTGGCGCAGCTGAAGCTGGACGAGGTCCGGCTCGCGAAGCCCACAGGGGAGGTACCCGCGGAAGCGCGGTCGCTGCTGGCGGAGAAGGAAGCTGCGGCGAAGGTGTTGATGGTCGGCCCGCGAGTGGTGGATATCGAGGTCGACCCGCGCTGGGCGGAGCAGGGTGTGATCGTAGCGGACCTGGCGACGGCAGCGGCCGAGCACCCGGAGCTGGTGCGGAAGCACCTGGGCAGTGCGGTCGCGATGGATCAGGACAAGCTGGCTGCGCTGAACGGCGCGGCGTGGGCGGGCGGTGTGTTCGTGTACGTGCCGGCCAATGTCGAGATCAAGGACCCGATCCGGGTGGCGCGCTGGCTGCCGGAGAGCGGTGTGGCGGTGTTTCCGCGCACGCTCATCGTGGCGGAGCGGCACAGCCACGTCGCGTACGTGGACGAATTCGCTTCTCCGGACTTCGACGAGCCGACACTCTCGCTGGGTGCGGTGGAGGTCATTGCGGACGAAGGCGCGGATGTCCAGTACGTGGCGGTGCAGCAGTGGGGCGCGGGAGTGCGCCACCTGTCCATCCAGCGCACGCTGGCGCAGCGGGACGCGAACCTGGACACGCTCGTGGTCAACCTCGGCGCGACCGTATCCCGTGTGGATCTGAACGCGCGCCTGGAGGGTCCGGGGGCCCGGAGCGACATGCTCGGCCTCTATTTCGCCCGTGGCGACCAGCACTTCGACCACAATACCCGGCAGGACCACGTCAGTCCGAACGCCAACAGCGACCTGCTGTACAAGGGTGCGCTGTACGACCGGTCGAAGACGGTGTTCCGGGGCGTGATCCGGGTCTTCCCGAACGCGCAGCGGACGGACGCGTACCAGACGAACCGGAACTTGCTGTTGAGCGAGAACGCGGAAGCGGTGTCGCTGCCGAACCTCGAGATCGAGGCGGACGACGTGAAGTGCTCGCACGGCGCCACGGTGGGTCAACTGGACGAGGAGGAGTTGTTCTACCTGCAGAGCCGTGGTCTGAACAAGCGGCAGGCGGAGCGGCTGGTGATCTTCGGGTTCTTCGGCGAGGTCCTGGACCGTC
The DNA here is from genome assembly GCA_963783305.1 of uncultured Gemmatimonadales bacterium. GTDB lineage: Bacteria > Gemmatimonadota > Gemmatimonadetes > Longimicrobiales > RSA9 > JAWVYT01. Next base: position 825,062 of record CAWAMW010000002.1, read on the forward strand.
TACCTCTGCCGGGAGTGGTCGAGGAGCTGAAGCGGGCGATCGAAGCCAAGATCCGCTGATGGCGTTCGTCAAGGTGGCGAGTCTCGACGAAGTTCCGAAGCGGGGGCTCCTGGACGTGGAGGTAGACGGGGTGAAGCTGGTGCTGGTGGCGACGGGTGACGGCGTGTACTACGCGCTCAAGGACCAGTGCTCGCACCAGAACTATCCGCTGTCGGATGGTGATCTCCTCGACGGGGGTCGCGTGGAGTGCCAGTATCATGGGGCCAAGTTTGACGCCGCGAGCGGCCGTGCGGTCGCGCTGCCGGCGATCCGCCCGGTGAAGACGTACGAGGTGAAGGTCGAGGACGGCGAAATTCTGGTGGACCTGGGGTGAGATGAGCGATCCTGAGGGGACTGGTGGAGGCGGGGCCACGGTGACGGCGGACGCCGGTGACCGTGGCCCTTCTTCGTTCGACCCGGAAGCGGTGCGGGATCGTTTCCCGATTCTGCGTTCGTCGAACGGGGAGCGCCTGGTGTACCTGGACAGCGCGGCCACGGCGCAGCGCCCCGACGAAGTGATCGACGCGGTGTCGGCATTCTATCGGAGCGACAACGCCAATGTCCACCGCGGGATCTACGACCTGTCCCGTCGGGCGACGGAGCGGTTCGAGGGCGCGCGCTCGACGGTCGCCCGGTTCTTGAACGCGCCGGACCCGGCGCACGTGATCTGGACCCGCGGTACGACGGAGGCCATCAACCTGGTGGCCGCCACGTGGGGTCAGGAGAACATTGGTCAGGGCGACGAGATCGTCCTCACGCGCATGGACCACCACTCCAACCTGGTGCCGTGGCAGCTCCTGGCGCAGCGGAACGGCGCCATCATCCGGTACGTGGACATCGATGGCGAGGGGCGGCTGCGCGTCGACCAGTACGATGACCTGCTGGGCGAGCGGACGAAGCTCGTGGCCATCAACCATGTATCGAACGCGCTCGGAACGGTCAATCCGGTGTCGGAGATCGTGGAGCGGGCGCGTTCGGTGGGAGCCCGCGTGCTGGTGGATGGGGCCCAGGGGGCTCCGCATATCCCGGTGGACGTCCAGTCCATGGGGTGCGACTTCTACGCGCTTTCCGGTCACAAGATGGGCGGCCCCATGGGCATCGGGGCGCTCTGGGGGCGGAAGGAGTTGCTGGAGTCGATGCCGCCGTATCAGGGTGGCGGCGAGATGATCGACGAAGTGCACGATGACTACTCGACCTGGGCCGAGTTGCCGCACAAGTTCGAGGCGGGCACGCCGAACGTCGCCGGGGCCGTGGGGATGGCGGCCGCGGTCGAGTTCATGGAGGCGCTGGGCCCGGCGGCCGTGGAAGCCCACGAACGGCGTCTGGTGGAGTACGGCCTCGAACGGCTGGGCGCCGTCGAAGGTCTGCGACTCTTCGGCCCTTCGACGCCGGATGCGAGGGTGGCGGTCTTCTCGTTCGCGATGAAGGGGGTGCACCCCCACGACGTCGCGACCATCCTGGACGCCGAAGGCATCGCCGTGCGGGCGGGTCATCACTGCACCCAGCCGCTCATGCGCTGCCTGGGCGTACCGGCGACCACGCGGGCCTCCTGCTGGGTCTATAGCACAGAAGCGGACCTGGATCGTCTGGCAGAGGGCCTGGCGCAGGCCAGCGAGATCTTCGGGTAGACCCCGCAGGAGAACCGAATGAGCGCGCCCGATCCCGGCTATCGAAGCCTCGAACCCGAGTCCTGAATCCTGAGCCCGTCATGATCGATCGCTCCACACCCGCCCTCGGTGACCTCTTCCAGGACATCATCCTGGAGCATTACAAGCGCCCACGGAACAAGGGATCGCTGGATGAAGCTACGGTGGACGTGCACATGAACAATCCCACCTGTGGCGATGAGATCCACCTCTTCCTGAAGGTCGAGGACGGGATCGTCCGGGATGTGGCGTTCGAGGGTGAGGGGTGCTCGATCTCGCAGTCATCGATCTCGATGATGACGCAGATCCTGAAGGACCAGCCGATCGAGGATGGCCTCCGGATCGCCGAGCGGTTCAAGGAGATGATGCACGGCGATGAGGCGGCGGCGAAGGACAAGGAGCTGCGCGATGCGCGGGCGCTGGCGGGTGTGAGCAAGTTCCCGACGCGCGTGAAGTGCGCGCTCCTGGGCTGGAACGCGTTCGAGGAAGCGGTCCGTACCGACCGGGACTGAGCGCCGGCGTCAGAACTCGTCCAGCAGCCAGAACCGCTCGCGGGTGGCGAAGGCCGCATCGAGCAGTCGTCCATCCCCGGCGATGGAGGCCGACCCGAGGCGTACGGCCTCGGTGGGTGGTATTTCCCCCACGAAGATCCGGGCAAACGTGGGCGCGTCGGTGCTCAGCGACGCCTCGGGGCGTGCCGGATCCCCGGTCGTCCCTCCATCCCCGGCCTCCACGATCGCCCCCGTGCCCTGCCCCCGGAGCCGCACGGTCCACGGCCCCGTGTTGGTCGGGAGCTGAGCGTCGGCGACCGTGATGCGGAGAACGCCGTCGCGCGGGTCCGGCCGCCCCGCCGCCGCGCCCATGGGGGCGGGCGGGTCGGCGTTGAACCACGGCCGGAGTCGAAGGGCCGCCGCCACGTCGAGCAGCCGGAACATCGGCCCCTGCACGATCCGGGCGGTGGGGAAGTAGAGCGAGCGCACCTTGCCGTGGCCGGGGGGCCGTGGATCCGAGAGGCGGTCGGCGAAGCGCTCGTGGGGGCGGGCGAAGTGCCGGGCCACCGGCCAGCCTTCGTGTTGCGCCGCGACATATCCGAGCAATCCTCTGTACGCATGCTCCGTCTCCGCCACCAGCTCCCGCACCACGAGCGCGCGTCGGGCACTTGCGCGGTCGCTGGAATGGCGGAGCAGCGCGTAGCCGGTGATCCCATTTTCGTCGAAGACGACAGCGCGCAGCTTCGGGTTGCCAGCGAATGGCGCGCTGCGCTCCTGGGACAGCAGGCGCACGCCCAGCTCTTCGGCCGCCAGCCGGTAGGCCCAGATCCGCGCGTCCCGGCTGATGGGTCCGTTGGAACGCTCCGCTACGCGCGCGTAGCAGGCGGCGATGGCGTCGGTATCGCTCGGCCCGGCCGGTCTCACGTGACGGGATTCTTCGGAATAGCGCGGCAGCGCACGTGTGTGGAACCGGTGGTCGTGCAGCGCGCCGACCTGGCCCCAACCGAGCCGCCGGTAGTACTCGGGGCGAAACGGGTAGAGGGCGCTGGCGAGATCGCCGCGCGCGGCGGCGGCGTGGATCGCCTCGTGACACAGGCGCTCGCCGAGCCCCCTGCGTCGGTGCTCGGAGGCGATGGCAACGGCGGCCAACCCCATGAGGGGGAAGGCCTCTCCGGCCACGTGCCCTTCCAGGCGATAGAGTTTGGCGGCGCCGACGAGGGCGCCCCCACCGCCTCGCAGGACCAGCACTGTCTCCAGGCCACCGTACCGGCCGCCGCTCTGCAGCATGGCCATGCGCTCCTCGACCGTACGGCTCCCGGGGAAGGCGTCGCACCAGAGCTGGGCCACGTCACGGGTGTCGGAAGCACGCGCCTGCCGGACCTCGTAGTCGGCGTCCCTGCTCTCGTTGTGCGTCATTGGCTCGCTCCGTGGCGGTGGGTCCGGGGGACCGCCCCAACGGTACGCAATGGAGCCGCCCGTAGCGAGCGCGGATGCCGCCGCTGGTGCCGGGCTCCAGCTCCGGCCGTGGCTCGATGATTGCCCCGGTGCCAGGTCGCAGCACCAGGTCGCAGTCCGGAGTGGCGTACACGTGGAGGCACGATGGCGGAGGGACCACAGGAGTCGGAGGGGAGATCGGCGGCGGGGGGCGAAGCCATGGACATGAGCGGCGAAGCTTCCGGAGAAGGCGAGGGTCGCGTTCCGGCCGCACGGTCCGGCGCGGGTCGGATCGGCCGGCGAGTGGCGGTCATCGAGGGCTGTCGTACGCCGTTCGCGCGCTCGAACACGGTGTTCCAGGAGATGACGGCGATCGACCTGGGGACGCTGGCCGTGCGGGAGCTGCTGAACCGGTCGGAGATCGAGGGTGATGCGATCGACGAGGTGGTCTACGGCACCGTTGTGCACTCGGTGCAGGCGCCGAACATCGCGCGTGAGGTGTCGCTGAAAGCGGGGATCTCGCCGAAGGTGCCATCCTTCACGGTGAGCCGTGCCTGCGCCAGCTCCAACCAGTCGATCACGAGCGGCGCCGAGAAGATCGCCCTGGGACAGGGCGATGTGGTGGTGGCGGGCGGCGCCGAGTCGCTTACCGACATTCCGATCATGGTATCCAAGCCGCTGCGCGATCGGCTGGTGGCGGCCTCGAAGGCGAAGACGCTGGGTGCTCGGGTGAAGGCCTTCGCCGGATTCCGCCCGAGCGAGCTGGCGCCCATGACCCCGGCGATCGCGGAGCCATCCACGGGCGAGACCATGGGGGAAAGCGCCGAGCGGATGGCCAAGGAGAACGGGATCAGCCGCGAAGAGCAGGACCGCTGGGCGCTGCGGAGCCACCAGTTGGCGGCGGCAGGGACCGCGGATGGCCGACTGACGGCCGAGATCGTGCCCGTGTACCTCCCGCCGGATTACGAGGAGGTGGTGGAATCCGACAACGGGATCCGCACGGACACGAGCATGGAAAAGCTCGGGTCGCTCCGGCCGGCGTTCGACCGAAAGTACGGCTCGGTGACGGCGGGGAACGCCTCACCGCTGACGGATGGCGCGTCGGCGGTCCTGCTCATGAGCGAGGAGCGCGCGCGGGCCGAGGGGCGGGATCCGCTCGGCTACATCCGGAGCTGGGCGTACGCGGCGCTGGCTCCCAGCGACCAGCTGCTCCAGGGCCCCGCTTTCGCGATACCCGCCGCGCTCGACCGCGCGGGTCTCTCGATGAGTGACATCGACCTCTGGGAGATGCACGAGGCGTTCGCCTCTCAGGTGCTCAGCAACTTGCAGTGGCTCGACTCGGACACGTTCGCGCAGGAAAAACTCGGTCGGCCGAAGAAGGTGGGAATCCTGCCGGAGGACCGGATCAACGTGATGGGCGGGAGCATCGCCATCGGCCATCCGTTCGGTGCGACGGGAGGGCGCCTGACCGTGACTCTGCTGAACGAGATGAGGCGTCGGGACTCGCAGTTCGGGCTCATCAGCGTATGCGCCGCCGGAGCGCTGGGATTCGCCATGGTCGTGGAGCGGGTCTAGCCCGCCGCGTCAGGAGCCGGGCTGTCCCTCCTCGAGGGCGTGCGCCGCGCGGGCTGAACTCACCCCCGCGGAAGGAGCGACACTCGCCGGAGTGTGCGCCAGGCGATGAGGGCGCGTCGTTCGGGCGCCTCACCGCCCCAGGAGCCGTCGTCGCTCTGGGTGGACTGCAGCAGATCGGCGCCGTGCACGAGCGCCCGCCGCGCCTGCTCAGGCGCCACTCCCAATGCGTCGGCAGCCCGGAACAGCTCCAGCGCCTGAATGGGGTCGATCTCGACCCAGCTGCCGTCCCCGCGCTGCTTCCCGCTCACCAGGAGCACACCTCTCCGGGCCTCCTCGCGGTCTTCCTCGACGGGTGAACGCATCAGAACGCGCACGGCGGCGAGGAAGCAGGCGAGGGTGAGGTCGTGGGGTGGGGATTCGGGCCAGAGCGATGCCACCCGGCGGACGCCCTCCAGGTGGAGCCGTATGTCGGCCGTATCGCGCTGCCACGAGAGGTGGCACTCGAGCGCCGCCAGTGAGGCGATGAAGCGAGCGGGCGAGTCACCGATGACGCGGGCCCCGCTACGGAGGGGCGCGCTCTCCAGCGACGCCTCGGGCGGTGCGGGCGAGAAGAACCCACCGAGGAAATGGTGGCACGTGCCCCGGCGGTGTCGCGTTGGGGTGCAGCCATCGGTCCATGCCCCGGGTACGCCGCGGCGGGCGCGGAGCCAGTCGAGGGCGCGGCCGATCCCGGGATCCTGCTCACGGAGCGCGGCGGCGGTGCGTATCTCCATGATGTCCAGGAGGGCATGCGCCGTGGCCGTGAGGTCGCCCCCCCAGGCGCCGGCCGCGTCCTGATCGGCGAGGACCCGGCCCACCCACCGCCGTGCGTCCTTCGGGTCCGTGGCGACCCCGGCTTCGTAACCGGCAATGATGGCTTCAGGGGAGTCGCGAGACACGAGCCACGCGAGCGCGGCGTCCATGGTGCGGTCGATGTCGACGCGGGTCATGTGAGGAAGTGGCGGGCCATGAGGAGCAGCGTGTGGTGCGCGGCCTCGATCTCCTCCACCGACACGGACTCGTCCGCCGTATGTGCATCCTCGATGCTCCCGGGCCCGAAACAGAGCGCGGGGATCCCGGCGGCGTTGTACATCGAGGCCTCGACCCAGGCAGACATCCCGCGGATCCGTGGCTCGACGCCCGCTTCTTCCACGGCCTCGGACAGGGCGACCACCAGGGGATGGTCGGACGGGATCTCGCTGCCGCTCCGGTGCAGGGTCACCTCCAGACCGGCATCCAGGGAGGGCACGTCGGAGCGGAGCTGTGCGATCAGAAACTCCACGTCCGACAGGAGCCCGGCCACGGCTTCGCCCGGCAGCGTGCGGCGCTCGAGGGTGAGACGGCAGCGGGACGGGTACACCGAGGGCGCGGTGCCCCCGTGGATGGTGCCGGCGTGGATGGACCCGAACCCCAGGAGCGGGTGACGTTTCCTCTGCTGGAGCCGTGCCTCGAGCTCGTCGAGGCGGGCCAGGAACAGGCCTGCATGCCGAATGGCATCAACTCCCCGATCGGGGCGGGAGCCGTGGGCGGCCTGGCCGTGAAAGTCGATCTGGATCCACGCAAACCCCTTGTGGGCCGGCATGATGGCCAGGCTGGTGGGCTCGCACACGATGGCGGCATCGGCAGAGAGCCCCTCCGCGACTAGGCGGCGGCAGCCACCGGCAGCCTCCTCCTCGTCCGCGGTCAGCGCGACCATGATCGTGCCGCGGAACTCCCCCGCCGCCAGGTCGCGTGCGGCGGCCAGCGCGGCCGCCAGGCCACCTTTCATGTCCGCGGACCCGCGGCCCCACAACCTCCCATCGCGCACCACCGGATCGTACGGCTCGATCCCCATGTCCTCGACACCCACGGTGTCGAGGTGCCCCGCCAGAAGGAGCGAGCGGCCGGGACCGCGCTCGAGCCGAGCGAGCACGCTCGGCCGATCGGGCTCGAACTCCAGCAGCTCGACGTCGAATCCCCACTCCTCGAGCCAGCCAGCCGCCAGCCGCGCGATCCGAGACTCCCCCGGTGCGGTAGCGGTCAGCGCGGGGTTCACCGAAGGCATCGCGATGAGCGCGCGAGCAAGACCCAGCGCGCCCTGCTGTACGCCCCCGGACTCCGGCTTCACATCATCCGGCATGGCATGCTCCTCTCCCGAGCACTATTCTTGACTTTCACCTTGCCGCCCCGCTCGAGCCGGGAGGAACTATTCGCACCTTGAGTGTCAGTCTGGTCGCAATGACCGCCATCTTCCTCAGCGTGTTCCTGGCCAGACATCGCCAGCCGCACAGCGCCGCGTCCGAAGTCCCCGACGAAGGGGTGGACCGGGCGGAGCTTTCGCTGGAGGAACTGAGGCGGGCAGGCTTCTAGAGCCGGTTCAGCCGGAATCGTCATCGGAGGAGTGGTCGTGGACGATGGTCCAGCCGTCGCCCGACCTCCGCAACACCAGCGAGAAGAGGCCGCTGGCGTTGGTCGCTCCCGTCTCGCGGTCGAAGAGCTCGTATCGACCCACGGCGACGGCCGCGTCGCTTCCTGTGGTGCGGACATCGAGCAGGCGGAAGCGGAGACCGTCGGCGGGCATTCCCGTGCTCCAGTATCCGCGAACGTACCCCTCCCGAATCCGTTCCCTGCCCTGCACCAGCCCTGAAGCGCCGACGAACGTAGCATCCTCGGCGTAATCATCGAGGAAGCCATCCAGGTTCCCGCGCGTCCAGTCGGCCGCGGAGCCATGGAGCATGGCCTCGATCTCGGTGGCGGCTGATCGGGGGGAGGGCGCGGCCGCCGCCGATGGGCCGCAGGCGGGGAGCAGGAGGGAAGCGGCGACGAGCGCCGCTCTAATCGAAGTGCTCGGCGTTCTTCTCAATATAGCTGGTCCACTCCGGGGGCACGTCTGTGTCGGGGAAGATGGCGGTCACCGGGCATTCCGGTTCACAGGCGCCGCAGTCGATGCACTCGTCCGGGTGGATATAGTACTGATCGTCCCCTTCGTAGATGCAGTCCACCGGACAGACCTCGACGCAACTCGCGTCCTTGGTGTCGATGCACGGTTCCGTAATCACATATGGCATTCAGCAGTCCTCCGACATTCATGCGTAGAGTGGGGAGCGAAATACTGCAAGAGCCGTCCCCCGCGTGCAAGCCCCCCTGCCTCAACGCTCCAGGAACCTGCGCTGGAAGATCGAGCACCACCATCCGAGTCGATCGCCGAGCCGGGTATCGGCGCGCGCGGCGACCGGGGCGTAGGCGGAGCAGGTGAGGGCGTGATAGTCCTCCCACTCCTCACGCGGTCGGAGGTGCAGGTGGCGGGCGTGATCGAGGCGCTCCGCGGAGACGACCATGGCGTCGGCCGTGGTCAGCGCGAGCAGCGCCTCGAGCAGCCTGTCTCCTGCCACTCCGGGAAGCGGCATACGGGCCAGCGCGCGCGCGGCGTGCCCACTGACCCGCTCGAGCGTACCCGGCGGTGTCGCCAGCGACGGGTCGCGGCTCTCCAGGAAGAGGGCCGTGATGAGCGTCGGAGCGTCCGCCACACGGCAGTCGTCCATGAGGATCAACGCCGTGCGCGCGTGGTGGAGGTAGTCGGGATGATGGTCATCGGAAATCCGCGCCCGCCGCGGCTCCATGGCGGTCCGGAAGGCCCGGTCGATGGCGGCTCGTTCAGCGGCGGGGATCCCCAACCGGCGGGCGGTGCGTTCGATGCGCCGTCCCATGGCCTCTGCCCGGTCTGCGCCGCGGGGCTCGGTCAAGGCGGTCCCTGCGCCCGGTGTGGTGGCGTCCGTCCGTCCGATGGGGTCACGGACGCCAGGGCGTCTCCGGTACGTCCGCGCGGCGGTTCACGAGCCGGGCCAGGTCGAAGAGCAGGTCGGAGAGCCGGTTCAGGTATACGAGGATCGCGCCGTCGATCGCTGTTTCGGCAGCGAGCTCGACCACATGGCGCTCGGCGCGGCGGCAGACAGTGCGCGCGAGGTGCAGGGCGGCGCCGGCCTGGGAGCCGCCAGGCAGGATGAAGGAGCGGAGCGGCTCCAGCTCCTCCTCGGCTTCGTCGATCCATTGCTCGAACGCGGCGGCGCGGTCGTCCGGAAGTGGCGGGATGTGCTGGCGCGAGGCGGCGTTCATCGGCGTGGCCAGGTGGGCGCCCAGGGTGAACAGGTCGCCCTGCACGATGGTGAGCCGGTGCCGCACCTCTGTCTCCGACTCCGGCAGGCGGGCGATAGCCCAGCCGAGCGCGGCATTGAGCTCGTCCACCTCGCCGTAGGCGCGGACCCGCAGGTGCGACTTGCGGACTCTCCCTCCGCCGAACAGTCCCGTTTCTCCCTCATCTCCAGTGCGGGTGTAAATGCGGTTCACAGGGTACCGTCGCGTGTTGCGGGTCGGAGGATCTCGAGAGACGCCGCGCTGGCGTCCAGGCGCGCGGTCACGCCCACGGGCAGCGTCCAGTTCTCCCGCTCGTGCCCGAACGGGAGGCCGGCGAGGACCGGTACGCCCAGGGGCTCCAGCAGCTCGGCGATCACGTCCAGTACGGGCGGCTCGTCGTCGGGGAGTGGGTCGGGCGGCGAGAAGTCGCCCAGTGCCACGCCCGCGAGGTCGTCGAGCAGACCGGCCAGCCGGAGCTGCATCAGCATGCGGTCGATCCGGTAGGCCGGCTCTCCCACGTCTTCGAGGAACAGCAGGGCGCCCCGGGTGTCCGGCTGATAGCGCGTGCCGCATACGGCGGCCATGATCGCCAGGTTGCCGCCCACGAGGGGCCCTTCGGCCACACCGGGGCTCAGCGTGACGGGCGCGCAGCCGTCGGGAAGCGGCAGCACGCCAGCAGGTCCGCTTCCCATGAGGAGGGAGCGGAATACCCGGTCGGTGGTGGCCGTGAAGTCGCGGTAACCGGAGTGGGGCCCGTGAAAGGAGACGAGCCCCAGTCGCAGCAGCTCCAGGTGAATCACGGTATTGTCGCTGAACCCGATGAACGCGCGTGGCCGATCGAGCAGGGCTTCCAGATCGACATGCTCCAGCGTCCGCATGGTGCCGTAGCCGCCCCGGAGCGCCCAGATGGCGGCGGCGTCCGATCGGATGGCCGCCACGATATCCGCCGCACGCTCCTCATCGCGGCCCGCGAGGTAGCGGGTGCGGGCGCGGATGGCGGACCCCGGCATCGGCTCGAAGCCGAAGTCGTGGCAGCGGCGCAGCGCCGTCTCGATCGTTGCTTCCGTCACGGGTCCCGCGGGCGCGATGAGCGCGATGCGGTCGCCGGGCTTCAGCGTTGGCGGGAGGATCACGCCGCGAAGGTTGGCACGGCTCTGCTCGCGACGCCAGTCCGCACGGCTCAGAAGATGGCGTCCAGGTAGAGGTGGAGGCGCCACCGCTCGAATGGCTCCAGGGTGCGGGCCAGGTCCACCCGCACCAGTCCGTCGAGGAAGCTCGCGCCGATGCCGGTGGACACCGCTACGTCCTCGCGGCTCCATTGATCGAACTGTCCGGCCCACCCCGCATCAGAAAAGAGCGCCACGCGCGCCACAGGCAGCCGGGTGGCCAGCTCCGCCCGTGCCCTCACGTGGTCCCGGCCGTGGATCTCCCCGCCGGAGAACCCCCGCAGGGTGGTGGGACCTCCCAGGAACCAGTGCGACTGGACGGGTACGCCGGTGGCGCCGGTATCCGCGCTCACCGTGGTGCCAGCGCCTACCTCGATGCCGCCCATGAGGTCGGCTGGAAGGGGCGCAACCACGTGGAGCACCGCGCCGGGACGAAGGAAGGAGAAGGAGCCGGTCTCACCCGTCAGGTCGAGCGATGCGCCCCAGCGCCACGCCGTGGGGTCGAGACCGCGGGCCAGACCTACCCGGGCCGCTACGCCCAGCTGGTTGGCGGCCTGGGCCACGATGTTTTCGCGGAACTCGCGGGCGCCGCTTACCCGTGCCAGGCTGAAGTCCGCCTCACGGTCGACCGGGCGCTGCCGCTCCGCGTACACCCTCACGTCGTATCGGGCACTCCCGGGCTCCGGGTCCACTCTCAGCTCCACGCCGCTGGTCTGGAAGTACTGCCCCTCGTCGTGTCCGAGGACGAGTGCCGACAGGGAGTTACCCAGGGCGAACGGACGCACCGATGGGTCGACGGCCGCCAGGCGGTGGTATGCGGCCGTTCGCCACGTGCGACCCAGGCGCGGCACCTCCACGCCCAACTCCGCCCTCGGCTCCAGGTCCGCCGCTCCGAGGCGCGCGGTCAGATCCAGCCGCGCCCGGCCCAGATCCCAGTCCGCGCGAACGCCCGTGGAGAGCCCCTCCACGCGGTTGTAGCGCACCAGCTCGCGCCCGAGCGTCCAGGGTGGGGTGATCCGGGGGCGGCCCACCCGCCACGGGACCGCCGGCAGCGACCCGAGTTGATCGCCGAGCTCCCGCAGCTCCGCCTCCGACATGAGCACCTCGCCGGCGGAGTAAATGGACGGCGGGAGGCGCGGGCTGTCGAGGAGCGACGCGGTGTCGTCCGGAACGATGACCCGAACGCCGTGCTCGTATGGGCGCGGCTTGCTGTGCGGGTCACCGGCGAGCTGCCGGATCACGGGAGGGAGCTCCGAAAGCCCGTACCGGTCGGCCGCCACGGTATAGTCCGAATAGAGGAGCTCGATATTGATCGGCATGCGTACGGGCCCGAGCTGGACCCAGCCGTCGAACGCCATGAGGCGCGGCATCCACCACCGCATCTCCCAGAAACCGTACTCGACCGTGATATAGCGGACATCGAACCGGATCGGCTTGAGGAAGCCGGGGATATCGTCCAGGTCTTCGGCGTCCTCCGGTGCGATCTCCGGCAGGTCCCGCTCCAGGTCGAACTCCCGGGCGGGACGAAACACAGCGCGCACAACGGCGTGGTTCTCGAGCTCGATCCAGAGCGACCCGGTGACCAGCCGAACGTGTCGCTCGCGCGGGGTGACCCGCAGCTCCACGAGTCGAAGCTCCCGGCCGTCGGGAAGCCGGATGGCCGTCGTATCACCGATCGCGTAGCGGTACGCCGCCTCGCCCCCCTCCACGAGCGGGTGCCAGGCGAAGCCGCCGCCCACCGGGTTCACCCACAGCCGATCATCGCCGGGGCGCGGGAGGAACTCCTCGGCCCACGAGCTCAGGTCATCCGGGACCCTCACGCCGGAGAATGCCACGGGCACCACCTCGCGGGCCCCCTGAACGGTCACCACGCTCGCCCGGTCTCGCCACCACTCCACGTGGCTCGCGGACTCCCGGCGGTAGAGGACACGGTCTCGCCGGAGCGCCTGCACGCCGACCGAGAAGCGCTGCCGGGTGTTGGCCGTGTAGTGGAAGACGGAGGCGTCGATGACTCCCCGCTGGCCGCGGGCCAGACGAACGAGCTCCCTCGTCTCCGGATCGGCGAACGCCGTGGCCATGTCCGAGGAGTCGGGCTGCAGCGTGACCGTGTCCGCCCCTGCCCCGTCGGTGTCGATGCCCCGCCCGACGGACACACGAACGTCCTGAGCGGCCACGGCCGCGGGAGCAGCGGCGGCGAGAAGGATCGCGCTCAGAACGGCCTTCGGAATCGGGAGGTGCATCGGTCGCCGTGGGTGACGGTTCATCCGGTCTGCACATACGGCGCGGAGCGCCCCCCGGTTTCGTCGAGGATGCTGGTCTCCGTCTTGCCGCGAATCTATCTTGCGAAGATCACATCCACCGTTGGGAAGTGCCATGGACGAGCGGGCGACGCGAGAGGAACTCAACCGGCGGTACTGGGAGTCTGACGAGTCGGTCTCCGGGATCGCCGATTCCCTGGACGTCTCCCGCCGCGCGCTGTACGACGCCATCGATCCACAGCCGGCTGACGCGGCGTGTCCCGCGTGTGGCGGGGCGCTGGGGTTCCGGAACCGGACCAGCGCCGAAAACCGGGAAGCGGAGTGCCAGGAGTGTGGGAACGAAGTCCGGCTCGACCGCGACCGGGGTGACGCAGAGCCCGTCGAGCAGGAGCGCGTGGTGGGATCGCTATCTCCCGTGCCGAGATCGACGCCCGGCAGCGGACCTGCGGCGGGTGTCATGCTGCTGCTGGGAATGGCTTTGGGCGCGGGCGCCGCGTACTTCTTCCGCCGCGCGTGATCGGCCGGGACGCGGCTCGTACGTGATCTCCGATCCGGGCGCCTCTTGACCGGAGAGGACCTTCCGCGCCTCCGGACGCCGATCCCGGGCCCGGGCTCCCGCCGACTGGGTGAGCGGCTGGCGCGAGTGGAGAGCCGGAACGTCACCCTCATCGACGAGCGAGGGCCCATCTTCTGGGAGAGCGCCTCGGGCGCCAACGTGCTGGACGTGGACGGCAACCTGTACGTGGACCTCACCGCCGGGTTCGGCGTAGCGGCGGCCGGGCACACGAACCCCGCGATCGCGGTGGCGGTGGCGGAGCAGGCGGCCCGACTGGTCCACGCCATGGGGGACGTGCACCCGGCGGAGGTGAAGGTGGCGCTCCTGGAGCGGCTGGCGGAGATCGCGCCCGGAGACCTCGGCGTGAGCATCCTGGGCGCCAATGGTGGCGATGCCGTGGAGGCCGCCCTCAAGACCGCGGTGATGGCCACCGGCCGTCCCGGGGTGGTGGCCTTCGAGCACGGGTATCACGGCTTGGGGTACGGCGCACTGGGGGTCACCGGACTCCAGCGATTCCGGGCGCCGTTCGCCAGGCAGCTCTACCGGGGAGTCCGCTTCGCGCCCTTCCCCGTGGAGTCGGAGCCCGGCTCCGCGGAGCGGGCGCTCGATGCGGTGCGGCGAAGAATCCTGGAATCGCCGTCCACCGACGAGCCGGTGGGCGCGGTGATCGTCGAGCCGATCCAGGGGAGAGCGGGGATCCGGGTGCCGCCAGCAGGATTCCTGGGCGCGCTTCGGGATCTGTGCACGGAGCTCGGAGTGATCCTGATCCTGGACGAGATCTATACGGGCCTCGGCCGGACCGGGCGCTGGTTCGCCTGCCAGTACGAGGACGTGGTCCCCGACCTCCTGGTCATCGGCAAGTCTCTCGGCGGTGGGCTGCCGTTGAGCGCCGTGCTGGGCTCGCGGGAGGTGATGGACGGATGGCCGGGCTCGGAGGGTGAGGCCATCCACACCAGCACGTTCCTCGGGAACCCCGTCGCGTGCGCGGCCGCCCTGGCGCAGCTGCGGGTGATCGAGGAGCGGGGGCTGGTTCAGCGAGCCGAGCGCCTGGGCGGTCGCGTCGCGGATCGCCTGAACGCGTGGGTCGGGAGCCGGCCCTGGGCCGCCGCCCACCGGGGCCGGGGACTGATGCGCGCGCTGGCGCTTGCCGGGCCGGAACCGGAGCAGCACGCGGCGGCCGCCGCCAGCGCGGCTCTGCGTCGTGGCGTAATCGTGCTCCCCGAGGGGGATGCGCTGGCACTCACGCCACCGCTCGTCATCACGGAGCGGCAGCTGGACCATTCGCTGGACGTGCTGGAGGAGGCGCTCAACGAGACCGGCGGTTAGCCCGGTCGTTCAATGCACGGCGTCGATGGTGCGGGCCAGATCGAAGTCCCGGCCGGTGAGACCGCCCTCGCTGTGGGTCGAAAGGGAGCAGGCCACACGATCGAAGCGGATGTCGATGTCCGGGTGGTGGTCGGCCTTCTGTGCGACCTCCGCGATCCGATTGACGAAAGCGATCGCCTCGGGGAAGGTGTCGAGCGTATACGTCTTTCGGATCACGTCCCCTTCACGGGTCCAGCCGCGGAGCTCATCCAGTCGTGTGCGGATCTCCTGGTCATCGAGCAATCTCATGCTGCCTCCGGATAGGGACCTGCGGGGAACGGCTGCGTTCACGGCCCGCGAAGAGAGCAAGTCCGGAGCCGCGACCTCCAGGCGCTCCGGAACATTGCCTTTTCTCGGCGGCCCGACCACCTTACCCCACCCGTGACGGATTTGCTAATCACCGGCGCGACCGGCTTCGTCGGATCGCATCTCGTCGAAGCGCTGGCTCGTGGTGGTACCCGGGCCCGAGCGCTGGTGCGCCCGAGCAGTGACACCTCGCTGCTCGAGCGGCACGACATCACGCCGGTCATTGGCAGCCTCCAGGACGTAGACTCCCTCCGCCGTGCGCTGGGGGATGCCTCCGTCGTGGTTCACCTGGCGGCGGCGACCCGCGCCCTCACGGAGGCGGATTTCCATCGCGTGAACGCGCGCGGCACCGAGCGGCTGCTGGACGCGATGGAAGCGGATGGTGGGCGGCGGCGGATGGTGTACCTCAGCTCCCTGGCCGCGGTGGGCCCGACGCGGGGCCGCCCGGTGCGGCCGGACGATGACCCGCACCCGCTGACGCCGTACGGTAGGAGCAAGCTCGAGGGCGAGCGTGCGGCGCTCTCCCGGGAGGGCATGGACGTGGCGGTGCTGCGTCCGCCGGCGGTGTACGGCCCGCGGGACCGTGACCTGTTCACCTTCTTCAGGATGGCGCGATGGCATGTGCTGCCGACGGCGGGTCCTTCCGACCGGCCAATGCAGCTCGTGTATGCGCCCGACCTGGCGGACGCGATCACGGCCGCGGCGGAACCCGGCGCGGCGACGGGGGTGTTCCACGTGGCCGAGCCGAGGGAGTACCCGTGGTCGGAAGTGATCCGGCTGGTGGGCGCGGCCGTGGATCGCCGGACGGTGGTGGTGCGGGTGCCGGACGTGCTGGTGAAGGCGGCCGCGACGCTCACCGAGGCGCTGGCGCGGCGGGCGGGCAGAGCGGTTATCTTCGACCGCGCCAAGGCCCGGGAGCTACTCGCGCCCGGATGGACCTGTGAAACGGAATCTGCGCGGCTCGGACTCGGGTTCGAAGCGCCGACACCACTGGCGGAAGGTCTGGAGAAAACCGCACGGTGGTACAGGGCGAATGGCTGGCTTTGAGTCGTTGGAGCGATAGCTGGGGGGTCGATGAGTCTGTTCGATAAGTGCTACGGGTACACGACGGCCCGGGAGGTCGAGGCCACCGGGTACTACCCGTATTTCCGGGCCATCTCCGAATCGCATGACACGGAAGTGGTCGTGGAGGGTCACCGGAAGGTGATGGTCGGCTCCAACAATTACCTGGGGCTCACGCACCACCCCCGGGTGCTGGCCGCGGCGGAGGAGGCGCTGCGGCGGTATGGCAGCGGCTGCACCGGCAGCCGGTTCCTCAACGGCACCCTGGACCTGCACGAGCGTCTCGAGGACGAGCTCGCGGCGTTCCTCGGGAAGGAGTCGGCGCTCGTGTTCAGCACCGGTTTCCAGACGAACCTGGGCGTTATTGCGAGTCTGGCCGGGCGCGGGGACCACATCTTCAGCGACAAGTTGAACCATGCCAGCATCGTGGATGGACTCCGCCTCTCCTACGGGGAGTCCCACCGCTACGGGCACGCGGACATGGAAGGGCTCGAGCGTCGGCTGAAGAGCGTGCCGGAGGAGGCGGGCAAGATGATCGTCACGGACGGCATCTTCTCCATGGAGGGTGACATCGCGCCGCTCCCGGCCATCACCTCGCTGGCGAAGGTGCATGGCGCGAAGGTGGTGGTCGATGACGCGCACGCGTTCGGGGTCCTGGGTCGCACGGGAGCGGGCACGGCGGAGCACTTCGGCCTGGTAGACGAGGTGGACCTGATCGTGACCACGTTCTCGAAGTCGCTGGCGTCCATTGGGGGCGTGGTGGCCGGCCCCGAGGCGGTGATCCACTACCTGAAGCACCACGCGCGTCCGCTCATCTTCAGCGCGAGCATGCCGCCATCGGCGGTGGCGACCGTGCTGGCCGCGCTGGACGTGCTGAGGACGGAGCCGGAGCGGCTGGAGTCGCTCTGGCGCAACACGCGCAGGATGCAGGCGGGGCTGAAGGACCTCGGCTACGACATCGGGGACAGCGAGACGCCGGTGGTGCCCGTGGTGATCGGCGAGCTCGACCGGATGCTCATGTTCTGGAAGGAGCTCTTCGACGCCGGCGTCTTCACGAACCCGGTCACTCCGCCGGCGGTGCCCGAGGACTCCTGCCGTCTCCGTATCTCCCTGATGGCCACGCATACGGACGACCACATCGACCAGGTCCTCGAGGCCTTCTCGCAGGTGGGCAGGCAGATGGCGGTCATCTGACGATGCCCGAACAGGCCCACTCCCCGCTGACGGTGGTACCCGCGCGGGAGCGGTCGACCCGTGCACGCTTCATCGGCCTGCCGTGGGACATCTACGCCGGGGATGAGGCCTGGGTCCCACCCCTCCGCTCCGATGTGCGCAAGCTCATGGACCCGGCGCACCCCTTCCACGAGCACGCGGACGCCGAGTTCTTCCTGGCACTGGACGGGGACGGTAGGGCTGTGGGGCGGATCGCGGCGGTGGTGAACCGGCTGTACAACGAGTTCCACGACAGTCGAACGGGGTTCATCGGCCTGTTCGAGTCGGTGGACGATGGGAGTGTGGCGAGGGCGCTGCTGGAGACGGCCAGCGACTGGCTGCGGGCACGGGGGATGACGGAGGTCATGGGCCCGTTCAACCTGTCGACCAACGACGAACTGTACTCGCCGGGGATCCTGCTGGACTCCTTCGACCAGCCGCCCGTCCTGCTCATGGCCCACAACCCGCCATACTATCGTCGACTGTTCGAGGAAGCCGGGTGGGAGAAGCGGAAGGACCTTCTGTCCTACTGGATGGAAGAGGAGACGGCCCCGCCGGAGCGGCTGGTGGAGGGGATGCGCCGCCTGGCGGATCGGGTGGACGGGCTGGTCGTGCGGCAGCTTCGTCTGAAAGAGCTGGACCGCGAGGTGGAGCGGATCAGGGAAGTGTACAACTCGGCGTGGGAGCGGAACTGGGGGTTCACTCCGCTGACCAATGCCGAGATCGAGCACCTCGCGTCGGATCTGAAACCCATCGTGGACGAGCGGTATGCGCTCATCGCCGAGGTCCACGGCGAGCCGGTGGGCTTCGCGCTCGCCCTTCCGGACTACAACCAGGCACTCCGCCACGTGAATGGCCGACTCTTTCCGCTGGGCATCCTGAAGCTCCTCTGGTACCGCCGAAAGATCAATCGGCTGCGCGTGCTCACCCTTGGCCTCAAGCCGGGGTACCAGCGGAAGGGCATCGATGCCCTCTTCTACCTCAAGATCTATCAGAACGGGCTCGCCGCCGGTCTGCATCAGGCCGAGGCATCATGGATCCTGGAGGACAACTGGGGCATGCGGCGTGGGCTGGAGCGGATGGGCGCCTACGTGTACAAAACCTACCGGGTCTACGGCACGGAGCTTGGCTGACCCTTCCGCATCCCCCGTCGACCGGCTGCTGGGCGGCTACCTCCTCCTCACCGCCCTCGCGGTGGCGTTCCCGCACAGGCCGGAAGGCTGGCCAGTCCTGCTTTCCGCCCACCTGGCGCTGGGGCTGGCGCTCCTCGCGGGCGCTCCCCACCGGATCCAGGCGACCACGCGATCCAAGCCGATCCGCGTTCTCGTCGACTGGTACCCGCTGCTTCTCATGCCCGCGCTGTACTGGGAGCTGCCGATGCTTGGTGGCTCGCTCTGGGGCGGCCATTTCTTCGATGCCGTGGTCCAGAGCTGGGAAGCCCGACTGTTCGGCGGTCAGCCGAGCGCGGATTTGGCGGGGCGCTTGCCCTGGCTGCCGCTCTCAGAGCTGCTGCACCTCTTCTATCTCGCCTACTACCCCGTCATCTACCTCTTTCCGGCGGTGCTGTACATCCGTGGACGGAGGGAGTCGTTCCGGGCCACGGTGTTCGCCGTCATGTTCGGCTTCACGGCCTGCTACGTGGTCTTCACGCTCTTTCCCGTGCAGGGGCCCCGCTACCTCTTCCCCGCACCGGGCGGGGCTCCCGCCGATGGCTGGGTGTACCAGCTGACCCACCGGATCCTCGAGAACGGGTCCAGCCAGGGTGCGGCGTTCCCATCCTCCCACGCGGCGATCGCCGCCGTGCAGACGGTGAACGCGCGCCGATACCTGCCTAAGGCGACCCCGCTCCTGGCGCTGATCACCGCGGGGATCTGCGCGGGGGCGGTGTACGGCGGCTTCCACTACGGCATCGATATGGTGATCGGTGCGGCGTTCGGGTTCTTCCTGGGCTGGCTGGCGCCCTCCGCTCGCCGGGCGCTGGCGTGAACCGGCGACTCGGGTGGGCGGTGGGGCTTGGAACAGCGGCCATCACGCTTGGGCTCTGGCTCGTACTGGAGGGGCTGCCGTGGCCGTCCCGCTCCTTCACCGTGGTGCTGCTGGGGCCGCTCCCGGCGCTGATGCTGCTGCAGGCCCGGATGGTGGACCGCATGCCGCAGGAAGCGGAGCGCGAGGCGGTATATGTGTCCTCGGCCGTCACCGTGTGGCTCCTGGCCGGGCTGGCAATGCTGGCCGCGCGCCTGAGCGGAATCACCCGTGAGGAGCTGCGACTCGTCGACCTGCCGGTCGGCACTCTCCTTCTCGCCGCCGGGGTGACCGTGGGAGCGGGTGTGGCGATCATGGCGGTGGGCAAGCTCGTGCGGGTCCCCGAGTCCGACCTGCTGGGGTACCTGATACCCCGGAGCGGCAGCGAGAGGATCGCATTCACCGGACTCTCCATCTCGGCGGGGATCGCCGAGGAGCTCGTCTATCGCAGCTTCCTGATCTCGGCCGTCACCGCGGCGGCCGGGTCCCTCGCCGTCGGGGCGGCCGTGAGCGTGGGGGCATTCGCGATTTCCCACGCGTATCAGGGTGTTCTCGGCGTGCTGCGCGTAGCACTCCTCGGGCTCGTTCTCACGGCTCCGTTCCTGCTCACCGGCAGCGTCTATCCCGCCATGATCGCCCACGCCTCGCTCGACCTCCTGGCCGGTCTCGTCCTGGCCGACTGGCTCCTGCCCGACGGGGACTGAGCCCGTGCTGGCGCCGCTATCGAGACGCCCATGCGCTGCCGGGAAAGGTGGAGGAAACCCACCAGCGCCGCGTGGCGATCCGGGCCCGAGCGACACGGTGGGTCCCGTACCGGATCCCGAGCGGCCGTTACCAGGGTTTTCCTTCCACAGCAGCGCCCCGACCGACGCCGTAACATCCCGGTGTACCGCCGCGCCCGACCGCGGTGAGGTGTGGAACCGGAACGACCATTGCGCGTACAATTCGTGGGGCCGGGGGGAACCGGCTCAAGCGCGCAGGCCGCCAAGGGGAGGAACAGGCCTATGATCCTGCGACTTTCGTTCGAAGAAATGACGGCGCTCAACTCCGCGGCGCAGCGGCTGTTCGACGCGACCGGTGGTGGGACCGTGCTGGCCCCGCCCGAGGCGATGGCGGAGCTGGAGTCCCGCCTTCCGCTGGAGGGCGACATCTCGGTAAAGACGCTGCCCGAGCAGTTCCGGCTGAGCGGTGCCGTCGCGATGATCCTCGACGACCTGAAGCTGCGCATGGACAGGTTCATCGTAGAGCAGTACGTGGGCTCCGAGGACGCGGTCAACGCGTACTTCGATTATGCCAACGTGCTCGCGGCCCAGGCGCGGCTCATGGGTCTCCGGCACGAGATGGAGGCCCTGGCGGAGATCATGGCGGGCGACGATCCGGCCCAGCGACTGGAGGGGATCACGTTCCCGGATTGACCCGGTGCGCGCGGCGCGGGACCTTGATCGGCCGGACGATGGGGATCGTCCGGCCGATCGTACATTCAGGGGGGACGGAGCGACATGACGGATCCGAGCACGGAGACGGTGCTGATCACGGGCGCCTCGCGCGGTCTCGGTCGAGCGCTTGCCGAAGCGTTCGCGGCGGCGGGCGCGCGACTGGTTCTCTGCGCCCGGGGAGAACGTGACCTGCTGAAGGTGTCGGAATCGCTGGAGCGGAGCGGGGCGGAGGTGGAAGCGGGCGCGGCGGACGTGTCGAACGAGGCGGCCGTTGCGGCGCTGGTCGCACGAGCGGCGGAGCGGTTCGGCCCGATCAACACGCTGATCAACAACGCCTCCGTCCTGGGACCACGAGTCCCCCTCCGCGAACATTCAGGGTCGGAATGGCGGAAGGTGATCGATGTGAACCTCACGGGGACGCTCGTGCCGATCCTCGCGGTGCTCCCCGGAATGCGCGAGTGCGGCCGCGGCGCCATTATCAATGTGTCATCCGGGGTGGGGAACACGCCCCGGCAGCGGTGGGGTGCCTACGCCGTGAGCAAGTGGGGCGTTGAGGCGCTGTCGAAGAATCTGGCGCTGGAAGAGGAGGACGCCGGCATTCGCGTCAACATCGTGGATCCGGGTCGCCTTCGGACGGACATGCGGCGCGAAGCCTACCCTGACGAAGACCCGATGAAGCCGGCACCACCCGAGGCGGCGGTGCCCGTGTTCCTCTGGCTCGCTTCCGACCGGTCCCGCGGCGTCACCGGCAAGCGCTTCCGTGCCCTCGAATGGGCGGAATAGGGCCGCGATTTCGCCGTGCACGAAACCTGCACACCCGCAGGGACAACTCATTGCAAGGAGCCCGACCCATGAAGCGACTACGCGTTTTCACCCTCGTCGCACTGACCGCCTTCGTGGCCGTCGCGAGCGGCGCCTGTGCCCGCAACGTCATGCTGAACGAGGACGCCGGCCAGACCTACGCGGTGAACGTGATCAACCGGATGCCGCACGCCATGACCATCGCCTACGACGACGGGCAGACCACCCGGCCGCTGGGCACGGTGGCGGCGGACCGGTCCGAGCGATTCGTGCTGGCCGCCGTGAGCGGCTCGACCATCACGCTGGTGGCCAGGGACGCGGCCGACACGCACACCGTGCGGAGGACGGTGACACTGTCTCCCGGCTCCACGGTGGACGTGGTGATCGACTGAATACCCGGCGCCACCTAGCGCAGGTGGCGCTCGAAGAGCTCCAGGATCCGGCGGTACTCGTCGGTCCAGGAGGCGGGTTCCTCGAAGGCGTGCCCTTCGACGGGGTAGACGGCGAGCTCCCAGTCCTCCTTGCCGAGCTCGATCAGCCGCTGTGCCAGGCGCACCACGTCCTGGAAATGGACGTTGGTGTCCACCATGCCGTGGGCGATGAGGAGCGGGTCCTCGAGCCCTTCCGCGAAGTAGATCGGTGAGGACCGGCGATAGGCCTCATCGTCGAACTGCGGCAGGTTCAGGATACGGCCGGTGTACCAGTGGTTGTAGTGCGCCCAGTCGGTCACGGACCGCAGCGCGGCGCCGGCTGCGAAGTGCTCGGCCTCGGTGAACAGCGCCATCAGGGTAATGAACCCGCCGTACGACCCGCCGTAGATCCCGATGCGCCCGGGGTCGACCCCCTCGACCTCGGCCAGGTACCGGGCGCCATCCACCTGGTCGGAGAGGTCCTTGCCGCCCATGTGCCTGTAAATGGCGGTCCGCCAATCTCTTCCGTAGCCTTCGGAGCCGCGGTAGTCGATGTCCAGCACCGTGTATCCCTTCGACGCCAGGAGGTGGTGGAACATGTACTCACGGTAATAGCTGCTCCAGCCGCGGTGCACGTTCTGCAGGTAGCCGGCACCGTGGACAAAGATCACGCCCGCGCCGTTGGGAACGCCCCCGACGTCGGCAGGTCGATAGATCCGGGCCGGCAGCGCGGCGCCATCGGACGCGGTGAACCGGACGATCTCGGGCTCGATCCAGGGGAAGCTGCTCCACTCCTCCGTGGGCGAGACCGTGAGGCGAGTCATGGGCGAGCCCGGACGGTTCCGCATCGCGTATAGCTCCGGCGGCGAGTTGGCCGTGGAGTAGATGGCGGCGAGCCGGTCTCCATCGGGCGACGGCGTGACATCCCAGATCCCCGGCCGATCCGTGATCCGCGTACGGTTTCCGCCACGAATCGGCATGGTGTAAAAGTGGTACTCGTGCGGCGAGGCCTCGTTGGTGGTGAGGTAGAAGGCGCGCTCATCGGCGGAGATCCCGACGTCGTGAACCTCCCAATCGCCGCTGGTGAGCTGTCGGGGATCACCGCCCGCGGCCGCCACTGTGTAGAGGTGGGCATAGCCGGACCTCTCGCTCACGAACCATACGCTCTCTCCGTCGGGCATCCATCCCGCGCAGAACGCGCAGGGTCCGCCGATCCAGGCGCGGTCGTAGTCGTGGACGATGGTGCGGACCGCTCCGGTGGTGGCGTCCACGATGTGGAGCCAGCGGTGCTTGAAGTCGTAGGAGACCGCCTCGACCAGGCCCAGCGTTCCCGCCCGGTTCCAGCCCCGGAGCGCGATGAGAGCCAGGTCGGGGAGCTCGCCCTCGGGGAGGCCCACCGAGTCCTCGGCCGTGACCTCTACGTCCGGGGACAGATCGAGCCAGGTGATGTCCCCGGTGGCGATCTCCACGAGCCCCACCCGTGCAGTGCTCTGCCCGTCCCCGACTTTGCTCCGGACGTCCAGCGGCTGCGTGTAGCCCGACGCCGTGACGTAATCGGGCACCATGGTCTGGCGCTCGTCCTCCGCCCTGCGCCCCACCTGGACGAGGGCCCAGCGCTCCGTGGGGGCGACCATGACGCCCTGGAGCCGCTCCTGCTCGTCGATCCGGATCGGCTGCCGCTCCTCCGACTCCCGCGCCTCCCGTTCGGCCTCCGCCTCCTCCCGCAGCTCGACCTCGCGGCGGACATGTTCAAACAGCTCCGTCTGCTGCTCCTCCAGGTAGGCGGCCAACCCCTCCGCCTCGCGGTCGGGGGGTTCCGGCCCCTTGGTGATGGATGTCAGCTGCCGCAGTGTGCCGTCCTCCCGCGACAACGCGAACGCGGCGTCATCCCGGGTGAAATAGATGGTCTCGCCATCACGGCTGAATGTGGGGTCCCGCTCTGCGGCCTCCGTGCGCGTGAGTCTGCGGGTGCGATCGCGGCGGCGGTCGAGGAGCCAGAGGTCGCCCTGGTGGCTGACGACCTTCCAGCGGCGGTCGCGGGTCAGGTCCCCGGCGGCGAGGAGCACGCCGGCCGAGTCCATGTGCTCCTCCGAGACCTGTTCCGGCGTGCCACCGCGGGCGGGAACGCGATAGAACTCGGGCTCCTCGAACCAGGGTCTTCCGCCCGCCTTCCAGCGGAAGTAGATCCACTCCCCGTCGTCGGTCCACCGGACGAAGCTCGGGTCGGAGCCCACGTGCTCCGGCCCCCGCATGATGTTTTCGACGGTGAGCTCGAAAGCCTGGGCGTGGAGCGGATTCGGATGGCCGGTCCCGGCCAGGGCCAGAACCACCAGCGCGACGAGGGTGCTACGGATCATGGAGTCTCTTGGTTCGGGTAGGACGAGCCACGAAGCTACCCCTGCGTCCGACCTCACTCAAGTCGTGCCGGTCCTCCATCGCCCAAGCTGATCCCCAGGTCCCGGGCGGTCTGCACGATGTCGGAATCCAGCGGCACCGTCTTCATCTGCTTGATCGCCTCCTCCAGCGGGACCGCGCGCACGTCCGGCGGATCCAGCGCGACCATGGTGCCGTAGCTCTCATCGGCGACGCAGCGGACGGCCGCGGCGCCGAAGCGCAGCGCGATGAGGCGATCGTAGGCTATGGGCGACCCTCCCCGCTGCAGGTGCCCCAGGACGAGCGAGCGCGTCTCCTTGCCCGTGGCCTCGGTGATCTGGTGCGCGACACGCTCGGCGATCCCGCCGTACCGCGCCTCGCTCCCCGGCTGCGCCGGCTCCACAAGGGCCGTGTCCCCCTCCGCCGGCCGGGCCCCCTCGGCCACCACGACGATGGAGAACATGCGGCCGGCGGCATCGCGGTCCACGACCTTCTTGCAGACTTCCTCGATCCGGTAGGGGATCTCCGGGATCAGGATCACGTCAGCGGTGGCACTCACGCCGGCGAACAGGGCGATCCATCCCGTATGGCGGCCCATGAGCTCCACGACCATGACGCGTTCGTGGCTCTCGGCGGTGGAGTGCAGTTTGTCGAGCGCCTCGGAGGCGGTCTGCACGGCCGTGTGGAACCCGAACGTGACCTGCGTGGCCGCCAGGTCGTTGTCGATGGTCTTCGGCACTCCCACCACCGGGAGCCCTTTCTTGAAAAGCTCGTTGGCAATGTGGAGCGATCCGTCCCCGCCAATGGCCACCATGGCGTCGAAGCCGTGGCGGTTGAACGCCTCGATCACCTCGTCCGAACGGTCCAGCACGTGGATCTTCCCGTTCTTCATCCGGACCGGCCACTCGAACGGGTTCCCCCGGTTGGTCGTCCCCAGGATGGTGCCGCCGAGGTGCGTGATCCCCCGCACCGACTCCCGGTCGAGGTCCACCAGCTCATCCTCGCCCAGGAGACCGCCATACCCCTTCCGCACGCCGTAGACCTCCCAGCCACGGTTCAGGGCGGAAAGTACGGTCGCTCGTATCACCGCATTCAGACCGGGCGCGTCCCCGCCGCCGGTGCTGATGGCTATCTTCTTCCGCGTCATTCCAGTGGGCTCCTTACCGTGCCCCAGCGAGCCGGTCCCGCACGTCCTCCCATTCGGCGTGCCTTCCCGTCTGCTTCTTTGAGTAGATCAACTCCCCGTCCTTCTCCACCTCGAACACGCCGCCGCTGGACTCGATGAGCTCAACGGTGGCGTCGGGGAACGACTCCCTGATCCGTGCCTCCATCCTGGAGGCTCGAGGCAGGTAGTTTCAGATGCCGCAGTACTCGATCGTGATCTTCATGGTCTGCTCCTGTGTCTGTCGGGGTCTTAGGTTGTGTCGCCGGGCCGCCACGGGCAAGAGCCGGGGGATCGCCCCCGGCATATTGGTTCCATTCTCCGCAGGGGGATGCGTCGCCGCGGTACGGGCCCCCGCGGGTCGGTGCTCCCATTTCACGGCGTTCGGAAGACCGGTACATTCCCTGGGTCCCCCCGCGCTCGACCACTGCAAGCCGCTTTCCGGAATGCGCAACCACGGGGCCGGGACCGACGCGGCCTTCCTGGTGGGTGGTGGTCTGGAAGAGTGAAACGACGGGTCCAGTCGGGGGTAGGGACCACACGACTGTAATCGACTGTAATCACTGGCAGCCATCGCAACGGCGGTGGCCGAATTCCCTGGGGAAGAGACGCATGGCGGACGAAGCGGCGGTACGGAAGGCGCTCCGGAAGGTGAAGGATCCGGAGCTGAACCTCGACCTGGTGGTCCTGGGTCTGATCTACGATGTCAGCGTGACAGGGGACCACGCGCACGTGAGGATGTCCCTGACCACGCCCATGTGCCCGGCGGCCGACCAGATCGTCACGGACGCCAAGCGGGAGGTGGAGGGGGTGGAGGGGATCGACCACGCCGACATCGAGCTTACCTTCGACCCGCCGTGGAGCCCGGAGCGCATGGACCCCCTCATCCGCTCCTCTCTCGGCCTGTAGGCCGCCACGAGCGGCACCTCCGTGGAATCCACATGACGTCAGAGCTGCGCGAGACCGGACCCAGCGGCGCTGAGGCCCGCGGCACCATCGTCTTCCTGCACGGGTTCCCGTTCGACGGGTCCATGTGGGAGCCCCAGCTGGCGGGCCTTCCCGACGGATGGCGCGGCATTGCGCCCGATCTGCGCGGCTTCGGCGCGAACGCGCTGGACGCGCTACCGGGCGAGGTATCCACGGGAAAGAGGATGGGAGGCGGGATCGCCCTTCCCGCGGAGCCCGTCCTGACCATGGCGCGGCTCGCCGACGACATCGCGGCGGTCATCGACGAACGGGGCGCTGGCCGGGTGGTGGTGTGCGGTCTCTCCATGGGTGGCTACGTGGCCCTGGAGCTCTGGCGCCGTCACCCCGAGCGCGTCCGAGCCCTCGTCCTCGCCGATACTCGCTCGGAGGCCGATGACGACGAGGGTCGGGAGAACCGGCTCCGGATGGCCCAGACGGCGCGCTCCGCGGGCGCCCGCCCGATCGCCACCAGCATGCTCCCTTCGCTCCTCTCGGCCGCCACGCGCAGGGACAGGCCAGAGGTGGTCATCCGCGTCAACGACATGATGCTCGGCACAGCGCCGGAGACGCTCGTCGCCGCGCTCGCCGGCATGGCGGCACGACACGACATGACCGCCGCACTCCCGGACATCTCCGTGCCCACGCTCGTGCTCGTGGGAGCCGAAGACACCATCACACCCCCATCCGGGGCCCGCCGGATGGCCACGGCGATCCCGGGGGCGACCCTCCAGGAGATCGACGGCGCCGGCCACCTGTCGAATCTGGAACGTCCCGAGCCGTTCAACCGGTCTCTCATGGAGTTCCTCGGCCGACTGTAGGCCGAGCCGGCGTCACCGGCCGGCGTTCCCCTTGACATTCGACAGGAGGCCATCGCACTATCTCCTGTAGAGTGTCGATGGGAGAGCCGCGGTACCGATCGGGAGTGGATGATGACGCAGAGCAACTCGGACGTGCTGCAGGGGACCCTGGATCTGCTGATCCTGAAGGCGCTGTCGCTGCAGGCGATGCACGGGTGGGGCGTGGCGCAGCGGATCCAGCAGATCTCACGCGACGTGCTGCAGGTAAACCAGGGGTCGCTGTATCCGGCGCTGCATCGTCTGGAGCACAGGGGCTGGATCGTGGCGGAATGGGGCACGAGCGAGAACAACCGGCGGGCGAAATTCTATCGGCTGACGGATACGGGGCGTGCGCAGCTGGGTGCCGAGGAGGCGATGTGGCGGCGGTTCTCCAGGGCGGTGGACCTCATCCTGGCGGAGGGCTGAGGTGAGCGCGGTGGGGGATCGGATCCGGGGCTTGGTAGTGCGGCTGCGTCGTCTGCTCGCGTTCGACCGGGCGGAGCGGGACCTGGAGGAAGAGCTTCGGCATCATCTCGATCTGGAGACGCGGGCGGGGGTGGAGCGTGGGTTGAGCCCGAAGGCGGCGCTGCGGGAGGCCCGGCTGAGGTTCGGCGGAGTGGAGCGGTACCGGGAGGAAGCGCGGGACGTGCGGCGGCTCGGCTGGTGGGATCGGCTGAGGCAGGACGCCCGGCTTTCCTGGCGAATCCTGGCGTCGAACCCCGGTTTCAGCGCTGCGGCGATCGTTACGCTGGGGCTCGGGATCGGCGCGAACACGGCGATCTTCAGCGTGGTGGACGCCGTGCTGCTGAGCGAGTCCCCGTTCGCGGATCCCGACCAGCTGATCATGGTGTGGGAGACGGACCGGGGCAGCGACAACGCCCACGAGCCGGCGAGCTGGCCCGACGTGGCGGATTTTCGGGAGCGCTCGCGTACGCTGTCGGCCATCGGCGCTGTGGTGGGGCAGGACTACACGCTGTCGTCGGGAGCGGGCGACCCCGAGCGCGTGGCTGGTGTGGCGGTGACGCCGAACGTCCCGGTGCTACTGGGCGTTCGCCCGATCGTGGGGCGAATCTTCACGCCCGGGGAGGGCCGTGCAAACGATGCTGCCGTAGTTCTGCTGGGCGAGGAGTTCTGGCGGGAGCGCTATGGCGGCGATCCCGGGGTAGTGGGCGCGACGCTCGTGATCGAGGAGGAGCCGGCCACGGTGGTGGGTGTACTGCCGGCGGGGGCGGACCTGGGAATTCGGCAGATCCATGATCGTGCGGATTACGCGCCGTCGTTCAGCGGCGCGGACATCCAGGTGTGGGCGGCGTTTCAGCCTGCAGCGGAGGATTTCCCGAGGCAGACGCACCCGTTCCTGACGCTGGGTCGGCTGGCGCCGGGCGCTTCGCTGGCGGCCGCGCAGAGGGAGCTGTCCGGTATCGCGGCGGAGCTGGAGTCGATGTATTCGGAGAACGCGGGTCGTGGAGCGAACCTCGAGCCGTACACCGAAGTGGTGTTCGGGGGCGTGCGGCGGGCGCTGTGGGTGCTGCTGGGCGCTGTTGGCCTGGTGCTCCTGATCACGTGCGCGAACGTGGCCAACCTGCTTCTGGCGCGCACCGCGAGTCGCAGGCGGGAGGTAGCCGTCCGCCAGGCGCTGGGCGCGCCGGCGTCGCGGATCCGGAGCCAGTTCCTGGTGGAGGCGCTGGTGCTGACCGGGCTGGGCGCCGCGGCTGGGGTGGCGGTGGCGTTTGCGGGACTCGCGCTGCTGCTGGCGCTCGCACCGGCGGACATCCCGCGGCTCGGCCAGGCCACGGTGGACGGCCGCGTGCTTCTCTACACAATGGCGGTGTCCACCCTGGTGGCGGTGGCGTTCGGGGTCCTGCCCGCCCTGCAGACGGGCCGGCTGGAGGTGCAGGAGGCGCTGAGAGCGCAGGCAGGGCGGCGGAGCTCCGAGGGGCGCGCCTCCCGCCGGTTCCGCGGGGCGCTGGTGGTGGCGGAAGTGGCCCTGACGGTGATGCTCGTCATCGGCGCCGGGCTGATGCTGCGCAGCGTCTGGGAGATGCGGCGGGTGGAGCCCGGGTTCGATGCAGCCCGCGTGGTCAAAGCGCAGTACCAGCTTCCCGACACCCGTTATCCGAGGGATTTCTCGCGGTGGCCCGACATCCCGGAAATCAATGATTTCCACGCCCGGTTCCTGGAAGCGGTGCGGAGCGTACCCGGAGTGGAGGCCGCGGCCATCGCCGGCGGCCACCCGCTCGATCCGGGGTTCACGAACTCGTTCACGATCCTCGGGCGGGAGTCGGAGTCGGCGGACTACCCCGAGATCCGGACACGTTTCCTTTCCCCGGGCTACCTGGAGACGCTGGGTGTCGATCTCGTGGCCGGCCGGGACATCAGGGCGAGCGACGACGTCCACTCGCCACCGGTGGTAGTGATCAACCGCGCCGCGGCCGCCCGCTACTTCCCAAAGGGCGACCCTCTCGGTCAGTCGATCCGGTTCTGGGGCACCGACCGGCAGATCGTGGGGGTGATCGGCGACGAGCGGTTCCAGGGCGTGGACCGACCCGCGGAGCCAGCGGCGTACGCGCCACTTCTCCAGAACCCGCAGCAGAGCGCGACGCTCCTGGTCCGTAGCGAGGGTGATCCGCTGGCGGTGGTGCCGGAGATCCGGCGGAGCTTCCGTAAGCTCGATCCTCAGCTGGCGCTGTTCGACGTGGAGCCACTGGCCACCACGCTCTCCGAGAGCATGTCGCGGCCCCGCTTCCTCGCCACCCTTCTGACTCTCTTCGCCGGACTCTCCATCCTGCTTGCGCTGGTCGGCGTCCACGGTGTGCTCAGCTACACCGTGGCCCGTCGCGCGCCCGAGGTGGGGATCCGGATGGCGATGGGCGCGACTCGCGCCCGTGTCATGGGCGCGGTGATGGGGGAGGGGCTCGCGCTGGCCGCCCTCGGAGTCGTGGTGGGCATGATGGCGGCGCTCGCCGGGTCCCACCTCCTCGGCAGCCTCGTGTTCGGCGTCACCACCACCGACCCGGCTACGTTCGTGGCCGTTCCGGCGCTGGTGCTGGCGACGGCGGCCGCGGCCAGCGCGCGGCCAGCCTGGCGGGCCGCGCGGGGTGACCCCCTCAGTGCGCTTCGGGCGGACTGAGCGGCGACCCGGCGCTATTGCTGGTCGTCATCCGGCTCGGCGGCGGCGATCAGCTCCATCTGTTCCTCGTGCTGCCCCGATTCCCCGGCAGAGGGCTCTCCTTCCGCCTGCTTTTCCGACCCGCGCTCGGATGCCACCCGGCTGACCTCCACCACGCGGTCTCCCACGGCCATGCTGATGAGCTGCTTGCCCTGTGTGGCCCTGCCCTGGATGGGGATCTTCGCGGCGGCCAGCCGGGCGCCCTTGCCGGCGGCGGTGGTGACCATGAGCTCGTCGCCCTCGAGTACTTCCTTCGCGCTCACCAGCGGCCCCGTCCGCTCGCTGACGCTGAGCGCGGCCGTCCCCTGCCCGCCGCGTCCCTGGACGCGGAAGTCGGCGATGGGGGTGCGCTTGGCGAACCCGTTGGCGGTGACGCAGGCGAGGGTGGCCTCGCGGCGAACGACGACCATCCCGACCACCGCGTCATCGTCCTTGAGCCGAACGCCGATGACGCCCTGGGCGGTGCGGCCGACCTGCGGCACGTCCGTTTCCGGGAACCGTATGGCGCGGCCCTGTGCGGTGACCAGGACGACGTCGTTGACGCCATCGCTCATGCGGACGTCGAGGAGCTCGTCCTCGTCCTTGAGGTTGATGGCGATGATGCCACCCGCCCGGATGTTGGCAAACTCGCTCAGCTGTGTGCGCTTCACGATCCCGCCGCGGGTGAGGAAGACCAGGTCCACGTCCTCCTCGTACTCGGTGATGGGCAGCAGAGCGGCCACGGCGATGCCGGCGTCGAAGCCCAGCAGCTGGTTCAGCGCGCGGCCGCGGCTGGCTCGGCTGCTCTCCGGGATGTCGAGGACGCCGATCTCGTACGAGTGGCCATCGCCGGTGATGATGAGCAGCACGTCGTGCGTGCTGGCGATGAACACGTGCTCGAGGAAGTCCTCCTCGTACTTCTCCATCCCCGCCAGTGCCTTCCCGCTGGTGACGCGTCGACGGTAGAGCGATACGGGCATCCGCTTGATGTAGCCCTGGTGGCTGACGGTGATGACCACATCCTCCTGGGCGATCATGTCCTCCATCTTGAACTCGGCGTCGCCCGTGACGATGGTCGTGCGGCGGCCGTCACCGTACTTCTCCACCATCTCGTCCAGCTCGGAGAGGAAGAGCGCCTCCTGGCGCTCGGGCGAGTCGAGGAGGTCGAACAGGTCCTTGATCTGCGCCTTCAGCTCTTTCAGCCGGGCCTTCAGCTCCTTCGTCTCGAGCTCGGTGAGGCGGTGGAGCCGCATGTTCAGGATAGCGTCGGCCTGAATGCTGGACAGGTCGAAGGCGGCCTGGAGCTTGTCGCTCGCCTCCTCCTTGCCTCTCGACTCGCGGATGATCCGGATCACCTCGTCGATGTTGTCGAGGGCGGTGATCAGCCCTTCGGTGACGTGCGCCTCGGCCTTGGCCTGCTCCAGGTCGTGGGCGGCGCGCCGCTGGATGACCTCGACCCGGTGGTCGCGGTACTTCTCCAGCATCTGCCGCAGCGTCATCTCGCGGGGCACGCCGTGGTCCAGCGCGATCATGATGGCGCCGAATGTGGCCTGCATGTACGTCTTCTTGTAGAGCTTGTTGAGCACCGGCTGGACCTTGGCGCCGCGCTTCAGCTCGATGACGATCCGCATCCCGTCCCGGTCGCTCTCGTCCCGGAGGTCGCTGATGTCGTCGACCGTCTTTTTCCGCACCAGGTCGGCGACCTGCTCGATCACCTTCGACTTGTTCACCCCGTACGGCAGCTCCGTGACGACGAGCTGCTCCTTCCCGCCCCGTTTCGCCTCCCGCTGCACCCGCGCCCGCATGGTCATCCGGCCCCGGCCGGTCTCGTACGCCTCCCGGATCCCGTCGGTGCCGATGATGAACCCGCCTGTGGGGAAGTCGGGGCCGGGGATGACGGCCAGGAGATCGTCGACGGTGCAATCGGGCGTGTCCGTAATGAGGTGGAGTCCCGCGGCGATCTCGCGCAGGTTGTGGGGCGGGATGTTGGTGGCCATCCCCACGGCGATCCCGGACGATCCGTTGATGAGCAGGTTCGGCAGCTTCGACGGCAGGACCCGCGGCTCCTGCCGCTGGTTGTCGAAGGTGTCAGTGAAGTCGACGGTCTCCTTGTCGAGGTCCGCCAGCAGGTCGGTGGCGATGGCCTCCAGCCGCGCCTCCGTGTACCGGTAGGCGGCGGCGTTGTCCCCATCGATGCTGCCGAAGTTCCCCTGCCCGTCCACCAGCGGGTAGCGCAGGCTGAACGGCTGGACCATCCGGACCATGGCGTCGTAGACCGCGGAGTCGCCGTGCGGGTGGTATTTACCCAGCACCTCACCCACCACGTTCGCGCTCTTCTTGTACGGCCGCGTCGGTCCGAGACCGATGTCGCTCATGGCGTACAGGATCCGGCGGTGCACCGGCTTCAGGCCGTCCCGCACATCGGGCAGCGCCCGCTGCACGATCACGCTCATGGAATAGTCCAGGAAGGAGTCCCGCATCTCCTCTTCGATCAGACGCGGGAGCACGCGTTCGCGGCGTTGGGGCATCACCATGCTGCTTCAGGCCTCCGGCAAAACGGATGGGTCAGGGTGTCCTGCCCCCAATGTGAGGGAGCGGTGCATCCGCGTCTACCCGGCCGGGGCCGGCGCGGGATCCAGCAGGACGCGGGGTGCCCGGGGTCAGTCCGCGGGCATCGCAGCGCGCACTGCGAGCAGCAGTTGCTGCGTGGTGAACGGCTTCTCGAGGAACATTGCACCGCGCCCCGCCACCCCGTGACGGATCACCTCATCATCGGTGTACCCGCTGGTGAAGAGTGTGGGGATGTGGATGTCGCTCTGGTGGAGCGCCTCGGCGAGCTCGGGGCCGCTCATCTCGGGCATCACCACGTCCGTGAGCAGCAGGTCGATGGACTCGCGGCGGGCGTGGGCGATTTCGAGCGCGGCGGTCGGCGTGGCGGCTTCGAGCACGGAATAGTCGTTCTTCTCGAGCACGCGGCGGGCGAGCCGACGAACGGCCGCCTCGTCCTCGACCAGGAGGATTACGCGTCCGTCCGGCTCCTTCCCCACCGGAGCGGCTGGTTCGGCGTCGGCGATGACCGCCGTGTCCTCGGTCAGCGGTTCGTCCACGGCCGGGAAGAAGATATCGAAACGGCTGCCCTCCCCCACCGTGCTGTCCGCCCGAACGTGGCCGTCGGACTGCCTCACGATCCCGTACAGCGTGGCGAGCCCGAGCCCCGTCCCCTTGCCCTGCTCCTTTGTGGTGTAGAAGGGCTCGAAGATGTGGCCGATCACGTCGCTGCCCATCCCGTGCCCGGTGTCGTGGACTGTGAGCCGGACGTAGTCGCCCGCCGCCATGGCGTCTCCGTAGGGGTCCTCGCCGGTCGTGTGGACCGGGTGGTCGGCGAGCTCGAGGGAGAGCGTGCCGCCCTGTGGCATGGCGTCGCGCGCGTTCACGACGAGGTTCATGAGGACCTGCTCGAACTGCGCGGGATCCACCCTGACCGGAGCGGTGGCGCTCTGGAGCTCGACGCGGAGATCGATCTGCTCGCCGATCAGCCGACGAATCATGGGCAGCATGCCGGATACGATCACGCCGGGGCTCACCACCACCGGCTTCAGCACCTGCTGGCGGCTGAACGCCAGGAGCTGGCGCGTGAGTGACGCGGCTCGATCAGCGCTCCGTACGACCTCCGCCATGTCCTCGCGTCCCGGAATGTCTCCCGGCAGGTCCGCCAGAGCCAGCTCCGCGTGACCGCGTAGCGCGGTCAGAACATTGTTGAAGTCGTGCGCGATCCCGCCCGCCAGCCTGCCGACCACCTCCATCCGATCCGCGTGGCGGACCCGCTCCTGGAGGCCCCTGTGCTCCGTCACGTCGCGCGCGTTGCACACGATCCCGCCCACGGCAGGGTCACCGATACGGTTGGTGGCGATGATCTCCAGCGTGCGCCAGCCGCCCTCCTTCGTTCGGCAGCGCACCTCGAGCTCCGCGGTCTCGTTGCCGCCCGCCATCTCCTCCAGCATCGCCGCCGCGCTCGTCAGGTCGTCCGGGTGCACCAGATCGCCGTAGCCCATGCCGGTCAGCTCGTCCGCCGTCCAGCCGAGGATACGCTCCACCGAGGGGTTCTGGTACCGAATCACTCCATGGGGGTCCACGATCGAGACCGTGTCGGCCGCGTTCTCCAGGAGCGATCGCAGGCGTCCCTCTCGCTCCCGCAGCTGGTTCCGCGACGTCTCCAGCTCGTTGCTGAGTGCCTGAAGGTGGCGGGCCCGGTTGGATGCCGCCCTGCGCCACGCCAGCAGGCCGAGGATCAGGAGCGCGAGCGCGGCGATCCCGATGTATCGGTAGGGCGGGACGGGGGCGAACCGGATGTCGTCGATGGTGCGCGGGTAGAGGTAGTACCCATCCGTGGGCGGATTGCTGCTGGAGATCTGGCCCAGGACTCCCACCACCTCCACCGTCCGCCCGGCCGCCAGCTGCTCCACCAGCTCGGGGTCCGTGAGCCAGCTCGGCGGGATGAGAACGGCGATGACGCCGGTCTCATCCTCCAGTTCGGCCTGAGCCCACACCTCCGCGTCCGCCCGGGCCCGGAGCACGCCCGTCAGCCGCACCAGCTGCGATCCCTGCTGCCGCTCCTGCCGCGCCTCGGCGACCGAAAGATCCAGAGGCTCCGGCGCTCCTGCGGTCCCCAGCAGAGCGATCTCCGCCACCGCGATGAACTCGGCCCCACGGTACTGGCCGATGACGCCGCGCACCCGGAGACTGTCGCCCGTCCGGAGGGCGAGGAGCGTGGGCGCCTCCGTGCTGTAGACGGCGACGGCCCCGCTCCGATCCTGGAGATAGGTGACCGCTCCGCCATCGCCGAACGCTACCGGCGGGACCGTCACCACACCGTCCACCACGACCGTGTCTCCCAGCCGGTCGGGGGCCCAGTCGCCGTCGGCATCCCGGATCACATCGAACAGCGCTGCCGGGGCGGGGACCCTCCCCTGATCGGGATCAGGCGACTGGGCGGGGGCGGGCGCGAATGCGGCGGCGAGCATGAGGAGGCAGCCGGTGAGATGCCGCGGTCCAAGGGAGATTCTGCGCATTGGAATCGTCGGAGAGGTGAATCGCTGCTGCTAGTATCGGCGGCGCGGGCCGAATGTTTAGAGTCGCGCCCGAAGCGCGTGCCCTACGACCGGAATATCTGCCGGGCGACGAACCAGAGGTTGGCCGGACGCTCCGCCAGCCGCCTCAGATACCACGGGTACCAGTGGCTGCCGTAGGAGATGAGGACCCGGACCTTGGCGCCCACGGCCGTGAGCCATTCCTGGAGGTCCACGCGGATGCCGTAAAGCATGTGGAACTCGATCTGGCCCGGTGCGAACCCGTACTGCCGCGCCGACTCCCTGATCCGTTCGATGAGGCGATCGTCGTGGGTGCCGAAGACCGGCCCGGCAACGCGGGCGTAGTCACGGTCCTTGAGCATCGATATGGCCAGGTCGTGGAACCGCTGGTCCACGTCCGTCTTCTTCTGGATGGCGAGCTCCGGCTGCTCGCGGTACGCCCCCTTGACCAGGCGGACCCGCACGGGCGGCTCTCGCAGCGTCTCGAGGTCGTCGGGCGTGCGGTGCAGGTACGCCTGCAGGCACACGCCCACACGATGTGAGCGCTCGCGCACGGTCCGTACGAGGTCCAGGGTGGCATCGACGTAGGAGCTGTCCTCCATGTCCACCCACACCATCAGGTCCAGTTCGTCGGCTTTCCCGACCAGCCGCTCGAGGTTCCCACGGGCGATCTCGGGCCCGAGGTCCAGCCCAAGGTGCGTGGGCTTCACGGAGATCTCCGCGTCGATCGAGCGAGCCGCGATCCGGTCGAGGGTGCGGGCGTAGTGGTCGGTGACGGCGCGGGCATCCTCTTCGGTGGCGACATTCTCGCCGAGCTCCGTCAACACGACACCGAGGGCCCGGCGTCCCAGCTTCTCCGCGGCCCCGAGCGCGTCATCGAGCTCCTCCCCGGGCATGAACCTCCGCACGGCCTTCCGCGCGGTCTTTGTGCGCTTCACCCACCGCTCCATCCCCTGGGAGCGGGACATCAGGAGGAGCAGAGATCGCATCATCGCGGGTGGGTCGCTTTCCGTCTCAGGATCAGGGAGTGCTGTCCGTATCGTGCGAGGGAGGTGTCACGGTGCGGGTATACGCGGGCTTCACGGTATCGGCACCCACGCAGCGACGAGCCCGAAGACCTGCGCGAGCCGCTGAATGGTCGTCATGCCGCCTCCGGGGTCCTGAGGGTCGAGGGGATGCACACACTGTAGTACGTCCGCCACCCGGGGGGTGTCAAGCGCCCGGCGATCGCGTCGCATCCGGCCATTCCCGTGCCCCGCTCGGCCCGCGGTATTGCAGTCGTGAGAACAGAACTGGATTTCCGACCCCTGATCGCCGGCGCCACCGGCCGGCATGGACTGGCGCCGCTGCTGGCTGCGCTCGGCTTCGATCCGTCGCTCGAGGTCGTCCCGGAAGGCGGCTGGTCGGCGTACGGGCTCGCGGCGCATCCGGAGGTGGGTGACGTGCTGATCGCGGGGCGGGCGGGGTCGCTGGACGCGCTCCTCATCGAGACCCGAGCCGGGTCGGAGTCCACGGCGCCCCAGATCGCGCGACGGGTACGCGCCCGCAACCCCGCGCGGCTCCATCTGTTCGTGATCGCGGACGCGCGGTACCGGCAGATCACCCTGGGAGTCTTCGGTCTCGATGACACGTTCCACAATCTCACCATCGAGCGGGACCGGGTACGGCGTTCCGACCTGGAAGCGCTGGTGGAGATGGTGCCCGGGAGCGGCGAGACGGGGCTGCAGCTGGCAATGCGGCATGCACGGGCCCTCGACCGGACCGGCATCACCCGCCGGTTCTTCCGTGACTTCCGCGCGCGCCGGGCCGCCATCGCCGACGCGTGGACCGGGCTTCCGGTCACCGCCGCGCAGGATCGGGCGCAACTGGCCCTGCTGTTCCTCAGCCGTCTCACGTTCCTCTACTTCCTCCAGGGCCGCGGCGCGCTGGCGGGCAACGACCGATACCTGGTCGATCTGTACGCACAGTGGATGGGCGGCTCGGAGAGCGCGGAGGACCGCCACCCCTCCCACTCGAGGCCGAGCTTCTTTTCGGCGCGGCTGCGGCCGCTGTTCTTCGGCGCGCTGAATCGCCGGCCGGAGGCCAGGAGCGCGTCGGCCCGGGCACTCGGGCCGCTTCCATACCTCAATGGCGGCCTGTTCGAGATGCACGCCACCGAGCGCCGATCGCCCGACCTCGACCTCGGGGACACCGAGGTGGGCGCGTGCTTCGACCACCTGCTGGAGCGCTACCGCTTCTCGGGACGGGAGAGCGGGGATGGGGGCGGCCACGGAGTCGACCCGGAGATCCTCGGGCGCGTCTTCGAGGGGCTGATGGATGCGGGCGAGCGGAGCGGCACCGGAAGCTTCTACACTCCCGCGCCGGTGGTCGCCCGGGTGGTCCGTGAGGCGGTGGCCACATACCTCACCGTGTCGTGCACCCGATCCGAGGCCCGGGCGATCGTGGACGGCGGCGGCGCGGCGCTTCCGGAATCAACGCGCTACCGGGCGCGCACCGCACTGCAACGGGTCCGGGTCCTCGACCCCGCGTGCGGTTCCGGCGCCTTCCTCCTGGGGGCGCTCCAGCGACTCACGGTCTGCCTGGCACCCCTCACCGGCCAGCCGGTGGGAGAAGTCAGGCGGGAAGTGGTTGCGCGGTCGCTCCACGGGGTGGACCTGCTCGACGACGCCGCGCTCCTCTGCTCGCTTCGTCTCTGGCTCGCGCTCGCTACCGACGATGACGAGGTGCGGCCCCTGCCGAACCTGGACCGCCGGATCCGGCAGGGGGATGCCCTCGTGGATCCTCTGGACCTCGGCTCCCTGGAAGCCGACGGCGATGGTGAAATACCGTGGCACCCGCTCCGCGACGCCGGGCTCCGACGCGCGCTCCATGCCGTGGCGCCCGCAGCCCGGAGCTACCTGGAGTCCAGTCCGGAGGAGAGGACGGAGCTCCGGCAGGACCTCGAGCGCGCGGAGTCACGCCTCGCCCGCCGATGGGTTGAAGGGGCGCGACAGGCGTACCGGCGCAGACTCCGGGGGCTCGGCGCGCGAGCGGCCGACCGCGACCTCTTCGGCGAGCTCACGGAGTCGGCCCGCCGCGCAGGCGCCGCGGCCGAGGGCCTGGAAGGTCGGGTGCGGGACCTCGATCGCCTGGCCACCGCCATGGCGGAAAAGGGAAGCCTGCCGTTCTTCAGCTTTGGCGTCCATTTCGCCGATGCGGCACCGGGCTTCGACCTCATTGTGTCGAATCCGCCGTGGGTGCGATCGCACCGCTGGCCGGACCGGCTCAGGCGCCTGGCCCGCCGCTACGAGGTATGCCGCGATGCGGCCTGGAAGGGTACGGCGGCGCGCGGCGCGGGTGGAGCCGGGGCGGGCGCCCAGGTGGATCTATCCCTTCTCTTCGTCGAGCGGGCGGTGCGCCTCCTCGCACCGGGCGGGGTGCTGGCGGTGCTTCTGCCGGCCAAGGCGCTGCGGGCGCTGTACGGTGGAGGCGCCCGGCGTATGCTGTTGCGGGACCTGGAGTTCGCCTTGATCGAGGACCACGCGCTCGACCACCGGTCCGTCTTCCAGGCGGACGCGTTCACGGCGGTGCTGATCGGACGGAAGCGCCGTCGGATCGCGACCGGATCACCGGCGGTCTCGGCGGGAGATCATGCGCTCGGCAACTCACCTGGCGACTCGGACCTCAGAGTTCGCATGGTCCGCAGGGGCGTGGAGCCGCTCGAGTACACAGTGGGGCAGAGGGACCTGCCGCTCTTCCCGGACGACCCGTCGTCACCGTGGGTCATGGCCCCGCCGCCGGTCGTGACCGTATTCCGCCGCATGCAGGAGGCCGGGCCGCCGCTGGGGGCACACGAAGGGCTGCGGGTCCGCCGCGGCGTGATGACCGGCGCGAACGGACCGCTGCTCTTTCCGGACGTGGAGCCGAAGCTCGGTGGACTCGCTGCAGTCACGGCCGAGGGCCACAGGCGAGCACGGCGGGAGGGCCGGTCCGGGACCGTCGCATCCCACTACCGCGGCGTGGTGGAAATGGAGGCGCTCAGACCGCTCGTCCGCGGCGCTGGTATCGACGCCTTCCACTATCGCTCCGACGGCTACGTGGCCTGGTGCCACGACGAGACGGCGGCACCGGTTCACCCACCTCGCAGGATGCGCCAATACCTGGAACGGCACCGGAACCGGCTCGAAGGGCGTGCCGGATGGCGGAAGGGCATGCCGCTGGGGTCCGTCTTCCGACTGTCGCCGGAGACGCTGGGGCCAAAGGTGGCCTGGCACGACCTCTCCGACACGCTCCGGGCAGTGGCTCTGCCGGCGCGCGTGCGGCGGGACGGCCACGAAAGGGAGCTCGTGCCGCTGAACACGGTGTACTTTCTGCCGACACCCGACCAGGACACCTCGATGCTGCTCGCCGGTATTCTGAACTCGCTGCCGGTTCGTACCATGGCCCGCGCGGTGGCGGAACGAGCCAAGGACGCCCGATTCCGGTTCTTCGCCTGGGCGGTATCCGCACTTCCCCTGCCGAACGAATGGCGGTCCGCGCCCGCCTCCCGTGAAGTGCTCGAGATCTCCGCCAGCGCCCATCGGAACGAAGGAACCGACACCGCCCAGGACCGACGCCTGGACCGCGCGGTGGCGCACCTGTACGGCCTCGATGTCGCCGACATCGACACCCTCTCCCGCTTCGATGCATGGCTCAGGGCGGCGCCATGAGCGTGGTCCGGGTGGTGGATGAACGGAGCGAACGCCCGCTGCGGCCGCTCATCGGCGAGCTGCTCACGAGCTGTGCCCACGCCGACCTCGCCCTCCAGCGCGTCCGCCTGGCTGCGCTGGACCTCACGGACCAGGAGGTCCACGGGCCCCGCAGATGCCGCGTGCTGCTCGGGCAGCTGGACGCGTGGACGCTCCTCGATGCCGACTCGGGCCCGGCCCGAGACCGCGCGGGGCTGGGACGGCTCCATGATTGGCTGGCGAGCGGCAGGCTCGAGGTGCGCTCCGCCGGGATCGGCGCCTGGACCCCCGATTTCTCCATCTTCCACCACGTTCCGGCGCCGCCGACGTGCCTCCTCGGCGCGCACTACTTTGGAAGCCCACAACTCGCTGTCGGACCGTCTGTTACGGTCGTTATTTCCGAGGCGGCGGCGGCCCGGCTGCTGCAGCGCCGGTTCAATGAGCTCTGGGAGCGCGCCCACGATGTGGCGCCCGCCATCGTCGCCGTGCTGCGAGGGGCAGTGGGCGGAGACCCGGGGCTTGGCCGGAACGGAGGCCCGGACGGAAAGAGCCTTGCCGAGCTCACCCCGTGAGGTCGCCCTCCAGATGCTGGCCGGACTCTTCTCGATCGAGCGGACGGAGAGGGGATCGATAGAGGAATCGTTCTCGCTCCCTGCGTTCCAGCGGGAGGCCGTGGACCGGGTGCGGCGGGTGCTGGCGCGCCGGAGCGGGGCGGTGCTCGCCGACAGCGTGGGGCTGGGGAAGACGTATGTGGCGCTGGCACTGATCGAAGAGACACTGAGGGGCGGAGGAGATGCCCTGGTGATCGTACCGGCGGCAACGCGGGCCATGTGGCGAGCGCGGCTCCGGCGCTTCGAAGGGATCGGCGGGGGCTGGCATCTGCTGTCCCACACGCAGCTTGCACGTGGAATACGCATACCCGTTCGGGTCCCCATCGGTGGACCGCCACCACGCCTGATCGTCGTGGACGAAGCCCATCGTTTCCGGAACCCGCGGACGTTGAGGTACGGTGCGCTGGCCGCGCTTATCGGCGCGGAAAGCGGCATGCTGCTGATCACGGCCACGCCCGTAAACAACCGGCCGGCCGATCTCCTGCACCTGATCCGGCTGTTCGCGCGAGATGACGCCTTCCGGGATGTGGGGGTGCCGAGCCTCGAGGGGGCGTTCCGGGCGGGTGCAACACCGGGACTCCGCCGCGGACGTGCGGGTCGGCTGCGCGACATCGGAGTGGACGAGGCACAGGTCGCTGCCGTGGTGCGGAGCGTTGTCGTCCGCCGGACCCGGGCGATGGTCGACGCGAGATTCGACGCGGGCGAGGAGGGGCCAGCGCTGAGGTTCCCAAGCCGGGGACCCCCGCAGATCGTGCGGTTCGAGGACCCGGCGCTGGCGGGGCTCGTTGCGGCTGTCGCCCGCCTGGAGCTCCCCGTGTACCACCTGGACCGCACGGCCCCGGGAACCGCGGCCCTGGTCCGGCTGAACCTGCTGAAGCGACTGGACTCTTCCCCTGCCGCGTTCAGATCGACAGTGGCGCGCCTGACGCAGGTGGCGCGCGCCGCGCTGGATGCGGCGAGAGTCGGACGCGTGCTGTCCCCGTCGCGCGGCGTTGCCGCCGGGACGACGGACGACCTCGACCCTCTCCAGCTGACGATGGTGGAGCTGGTGGCGAGCGCCGCGCCACCCGCCCTGGACCTCGAGGCGTTGACGTCAGCGCTCGAGCGGGACCTCCAACGTCTCGGTTCGATGGCCAGGCGCCGGCCCAGCGGCGTACAGGATCGCAAGCTCGATGCGCTGGCCCGTCTGCTGGACGACCTGACGGGCGAGAAGGTGCTGCTGTTCACGGAGTACCGCGACACGGCCGAGTCGCTGGGACGCGCGCTGAGCGCTCGGCGCCGGGTGGGTCGGGTGGACGGCGGCGGCGCCTGGCTCGGCGGTCGGCGGGCGGGTCGTCGAGCGGTGCTCGAGCGCTTCGCGCCCCACGCGAACGGCCGGCCACCGCCACCCGACCGGGAGCATGTGGACGTGCTCATTGCCACCGATGTCCTGTCCGAGGGGCTCAATCTCCAGGATGCCCGGCACGTGGTGAGCTACGACCTCCCCTGGAACCCCGTCCGGCTGCTCCAGCGGATCGGCAGGGTCGACCGTCTAGGCTCGGCGCACGACCAGGTGGAGGTCCACCTGTTCGTCCCCGGGAGCGGCCTGGAGCCGCTCCTGGGTCTTGTCCGTCGACTGCGGACGAAGCTGGGCGACATCTCCGCCGTGGTCGGCGCCGACCACGCGGACGACCTCCTCGACAGCCTCGCCCGCCGACCGAAGTACGTGAAAGCGGGGCGCGACGGCGGCGCCGACGGGGCGGTTCCGAACCCGTTCGTCCCCACGCCGAGCGATCCAATGGAGACACTTCGCACGCTGTGGCTGGCGGAGCGCCGCTCAGCCACGAGGGCACGCGCCGCCGTGAACGGGGAAGCGGTCACCCCGGGCGCGCACCCGCGACAGACCGCCACCGCCGGGTGCGTCGCGGTGCCCGCGTCTCACCCGGCCGCCTCGCTCCGTTGGGTCCTGCTCGTGAAGGGCGCGGGGGACCCCGAGCTGCTCGAAATGGGAGCCTCGGGAGCAGTGCGGCGCGCCGGCCCGGCGGCCTCCGCCGCGCTCCGGTTCGCCCTCACCTCCTCCAACGACCCCGACCCCGGCCCCGGCCCCGGTGACGCCGCACCCGCGCCTCTGGACGCGGTGCTGGAACACCTGAGAACCAGGACTGCGATGGCTGCGGGTCCGCCACCACTCCGAGCCCAGACGCCGGCGGCGCGTCTCGCCCGCGCGCTCCGTCGCGGCCTCGGGCGATCGGGGGCCGCGGCCACTCCCGGCCAGATCGGCCGGGTCGATTCCCTACTGCGGCAGCTCGCCCTGCCGTTGAGTCCCGCCGAGGAATCGGCGGTTCGAGCCCTCCTGCACTCTGAGGCGCCGGATCTGAGTGCGCTGCTGGACCAGGCCGAGTGTGCGCTTGGAACTCGCCGTCGCTCCCCTCCGCCAGCCGCTGCCCGCAACGGCGACCCCACATCCGCACCCTCTCCGACGGTCCCGCGGCCGCGGGTACTCGCCGCGCTTTCCATCCGCCTCGCCGCACCCCCCGACCACGGTTGACGATACCCCGGGAGTGCCATTACCTTTTCCCGTCTATTCCCGCGTAGCTCAGTTGGTAGAGCAGGTGACTGTTAATCACCGAGTCGTAGGTTCGAGTCCTACCGCGGGAGCTGAACGACGGCTCAAAGTCGTTGTGGCACAATGGGTCTCCGAATGCGTTGCGGGCTGACCGCACATTCGGAGGCCCGTTTGCATGTTGGGCACCCGCTCGTCACCGGACTGCGACGAAGAGCGTATCGCCGTTGAAGTCGAGGGCCGTGACGCGCTCCGGCGAGAATGTACCGGGTGACGGGGTCAGCGTGAGGTCGAACCGGCCGCCGGCCGGCCGACTGGCGTCGAGGTGGATGCCGTCCTGGAGCTGCTCATCGCGAGCGCTCGAGCCCCGGGCGACGATGTCGTAGTAGCTGACGCGCCGGGTCGTCCCGGCGCCGCTCAGCTCCAGCGTCTGAAGGGTCATCTGCTGGAGCGGCAGGTCGAGCACGACGCTCTCTCCCTGGAACGTCACCGGCACGTCGTCGAGGGGCGTGTGGGGGAGCACCTCCAGAGGGTTGCGGCTCCTGCGCTCGTCCCGTGTCCGGGTACTTCGTGGCAGTCCCACGAAGTACCCCAGGTGAAGGTGCGC
The DNA here is from genome assembly GCA_963783305.1 of uncultured Gemmatimonadales bacterium. Lineage (GTDB taxonomy): Bacteria > Gemmatimonadota > Gemmatimonadetes > Longimicrobiales > RSA9 > JAWVYT01. Next base: position 869,028 of record CAWAMW010000002.1, read on the forward strand.
GTAGCTGGCGCCGGTGCGGCCTGCCGTCCCCACCTTCTGCCCGGCCTCCACGCTGTCGCCCTCCGCCACCGAGATGCTCTCCAGGTGGAGGTACGACGTGGACCGATCGTCCGAGTGCGCCACCAGCACGGCGTTGCCCGGCCCGGTGCTCGATCCGTCCCATCGGGAAACGAGGATCACCCGGCCGGGGAGCACGGCGTTGACCGGGGTCCCGATGGGGGCCGGCAGGTCGATCCCCGCGTGGAAGTCGTACCCGCCCGGCAGCGCGCGGGGCCCGAAGGGGGCGTGGACCGAGTCGGCGTCGACGTCTCCGGTGTTGGCCAGGGGCCAGACCAGCGACTTGATCGGCGGCTCGGGCTCTTCGGGCCACTTCCCCTCGTCCGTAGGCCCTGCCCCGCATCCTGCGAGCAGCGGGGCGAGGAGGACGAGCACGCCGAGCCGCGCACGCCAGCGGGCCCAGCGGGTGGCGCGTCTGGATGTCATGTCGACTCACTCCGATGGGTGGCGGGAACACCGCCACGGTCACGGAGTGGCGCCAGCCGCGCAAGGGGTCCCCGCGGGAAGGGTCGTCGGCGGTTGCCGGGAGCGCGAGGGACGGGTATACGTCGAGACCATTCATGCGGCCGTTTCCCGAAGTTTGGAGGCTCGACTCGTGGCTCAGATCCAACAGGCCCACACTCCGCGGACCCGTCCTCCGCGGGTGACCATCGCCCCGTGCCCCGGCTGTTCGTCGGGCTCCCGCGCCGCTCCGACGGCCCGGCGCCCGCGCCGCCGGTCCATGGCCCGGTGGGCCGTCGTGGTAGCGGCCGGACTGGCCGTGGCCGGGTGCGCGGGGTCCGTCGGCCCCGCGGCGGGTCCCGCTCCGGCGTCCCCCGGCCGGGTCGTGTCCCGGCCCACCCCGGCCCCGGACGCCGGGAAGCGGGTCGTGGTGGACACGGCCGCCGTCACGTCGGCGAGCCCGTTCGCCAGCGAGGTCGGGCTGGAGATGCTCCGGATGGGCGGGAACGCCATCGACGCGGCCGTGGCCACGGCGTTCGCCCTGGGGGTGGTGGAGCCCCAGATGTCCGGGCTCGGCGGGGGCGGCACCATGCTGATCTGGCTCCAGGCCGAAGGCCGGACCGAGTACCTCGATTTCTATGCGGCGCAGCCCGCGGCCGCGTTCCGCCGCGGATCAGACCGGCCGGCGGAAGGGCCGCGGGACCTCCGCATCGTTGCGGTACCGGGCGAGGTGGCTGGACTGTGGGCGGCGCACGAGCGGTTCGGTCGTCTCGCGTGGGAGACTGTCATGGAGCCGGCCATCCGTCTGGCCAGCGACGGTTTCCCGGTGAACCAGATCCTCGCCCAGATGATCGCCGGGGACTCGGCCAAGCTCGCCGGCTTCGGCGGCTCCGACCTGCTGTACCCGGGCGGAGCGGCGCTGCCGCCCGGCGTCCGACTCCGGAACCCGGCTCTTGCCGAGAGCCTCCGGCGCGTGGCGGCCCGAGGACCGGCCGGCTTCTACGACGGACGGACGGCGGCCGAGGTCGTCGCTACCATGAACGCTGGCGGGCACCCGGTGTCTCTCGAGGATTTCCAGGCCTACGAGCCGCAGTGGCAGCGGCCTCTCTGCACCGTGTACCGGGGCCGGGTCGTGCTGTCGGCACCCCCGCCCCAGACGGGAACGCAGATCCTCCACACCCTCGAGCTCCTTGAGCGACACGATCTTGCTGCGCTGGGGCTGCCCACCCGTGACGCCCGGGCGTTCGACGTGCTCGCCAGCGCGCTCCGCCTGGGCTCCACCGTCCGGGCTCTCAACGGCGACCCGCGCTGGGTCGAGTCCCACGCCCGGGGCCTCGTCTCCGAGCACTACGCCGACGAACGGTCGTCGCTGGTCGGGGGCGGCCGTGTACCCGAGGAGGTGAGACCCGTCAGCGCAGAGGCCTTCGACGCCGAGCCCTACGCCCCCGCATGCGCCGCCCACGACCCGTGGCGCACCGGCACGCCGATGGCGGCCGGCGGGCCGGGAATCACGGCACTGGCGGGAATGCCGCGAATGGGCGAGGCGGCGGGCGGGGGAGAAACCACCCACCTCTCGGTTGTGGATGGTGAGGGGAACGCGGTGGCGCTGAGTCAGACCAACAGCATGATCTTCGGCAGCGGCGCGTTCGTGGAAGGGTTCTTCCTGAACGATTCCGGCTACCGATTCGACCCGGAAGAGCTGGAGGGCTCGCTGCCGGCCGACGGTTGGCGGACCCGGACGTCGACCATCGCACCCACGATCGTGCTGGAGGACGGGCGGGTTCGAATGGTGGCAGGGGCGCCCGGCGGCGGTCGGATCCCCACGGCCATCGTCCAGAACATGGTGTACGCCCTGGACTACGGAATGGACCCACTGGAGGCCATGCGCATGCCCAGGATCTTCCCGGACCGGCGGGATCGAACGGTCCAGCTGGAAAACGGCTTCTCCCCGGAGGTCCTGGAGCGGGCCCGGTCCATGGGGTACGACCTGGAGGCCCTCTCCTTTGGCTATGCCCGCCTCTACATGATCGTCCGGGTCGGGAACCGGTGGGTCGCCGTGGCCGATCCTCGCCACGACGGTGAAGCCCGGGGGTACTGACCCGGAGCCGGGACGAGCGCCCTCGAGATCCTCATGGCGTCCCCGGCTCCTCCTCCCGCTCCGCCTCCAGCACCTCCAGGAAGCTGAGGGGGTCCACCGTCACCGCCCCGTAGCGGGCGATCCAGTGGAGGTGGGGCCCTGTGACGCGGCCGGTGGCGCCCACCTCGCCGATCTGCTCGCCCGCCTCGACGGTGTCGCCCTCCGCCACGAGCTGCCGGCTCAGGTGGAGGTACGCGGTGACCAGCCCAGCCCCGTGGTCGATGTAGACCACGTTCCCGCCCAGGAAGAACTCGTCCACCAGCGCGACCACGCCGCGGGCCGCCGCCCGAACGGGTGCGCCCACAGCGCCCCGGAAGTCGGTGCCCATGTGGCGGCTGGTCACCTCGCCGTTGAACTGACGGCCATCGCCGAACGCGCTCGTGATCCGGGTGGCCCGCGGGTGGACCACGGTGTCGGACCAGAGCCGCGGCGTCTCGTGGGAGCGTGCGGAAACCTCCCGGGCTCGCTCCGACTCCCGCCGCATGCGGGCCTGTATGGCCGAGTCGGGCGGCGAGCCGTACCGGGGCGCGACGCTGAGCGCCTCCATCCGGTAGTCCCCGGCCCGGATGGGGACGGCCATGGTGAGGGAGTCGGTGGCGCCGTCGTCCCACTCGGCGATAACGGGCAGGAGCAGCTCACCCTCGGCCTCGATGGGGGCCGCGGCGAGGGCGGCGAACTCACCGTCGCGGACCTCCTGGAAGTGGAGCGGCTGGTCGGCGAAGGTCGCGCGGAGCGTGCGGAGGTACTCCGGCCGATCGGCGGAGATCAGGACTCGGAAGAGGCGGCCCTGGACAGGGTAGTCTGGCTCCCAGCGTACCTCGACCCGGGAGATCTGCGCGTGGGCCGCGGCCGACAGGCCGGGCGCAACCAGCGCCACCAGCAGCAGCACGACCGCGGTGGTCGATCGTGCGACGAACCTCCACGCGGACCCGGGTGCGGCGGAACGGGAGTGCTCGGAGGGTACGTCCATGGCGCTACTCCACAGCTGTGAAATCAGGGGCCGCCGGTGGCCTGGTTCTTCGGGGGTGTCGGGCCGAGCGTCTCCCGGAGCGCGTCGAGGACGATCTTCCGGGTCAGCAGCTCCGGCAGCAGATGCGGCTCGGCGGCGGGGTCCGGGGGATAGAGGACGTAGAGCGGTACGCCGGCCCGGTCGAAGGAGGCGAGCGCCTCCGTGATCACCGGGTCCCGGCGGGTCCAGTCGGCCTTGATGAGCGCCACATCGTAGTCCCGGAGCGCCGCGGCCACCTCATCGGTGTGGAGCGCCACGCGCTCGTTCACCTGGCAGCTGATGCACCAGGCGGCGGTGAAGTCCACGAAGACGGGGCGCCCCTGGCTCCGGTACTCGTCCACCAGCTCGGGGGAGAACTCCTCCCACTCCAGAGCCGCCACGCTCCGGCCGCCCCCGCTGGGCAGCGGCTCGCCGCCGCGGACGGCGGCGGCGGCGACGAACACGGCCATGAGCAGGCCCAGCAGCGCCAGCGAGCGGGTCACGACGCGGATCCGGCCGGACGCCAGCGTGGCGGGCCAGCGGCCCACGAGCCACGCGGCCAGGGAGAGGAGCAGGAGCGCGAACAGGAGCCGGGCGGCTCCGCCCATCCCGGTCTGGAGTCCGAAGACCCACACGAGCCAGACGGCCACGGCGAACATCGGGAACGCCAGAACCTGCTTGAACGTCTCCATCCAGCGACCCGGCTTCGGCAGCTTCCGGGCGAGGGCCGGCCAGAACGAGAGCGCCACGTAGGGAGCGGCCATGCCGACTCCCAGGGCCCCGAAGATGGAGAGCGCCTCGACGGGCGGACGGATCAGTGCGGCGCCGATGGCCGCCCCCATGAACGGCGCGGTGCAGGGTGTAGCCACGATCGTGGCGAGCACACCCGTCAGGAACGCCGACCCGCGGCCATCGCCCCCGCCCATCCCGCCGACGCGGGTGAGCGACGCCCCGAGCTCCACCACACCCGCCAGCCAGAGCCCGATGCCGAACATGAGCGCGGCCAGCAGCGCGACCACCGTGGGGCTCTGGAGCTGGTACCCCCACCCCACCTGAGCCCCGCCCGCCCGCACCGCCAGCAGCGCTCCGGCCACGGCCAGGAACGTCACGATCACACCGGCGCCGAACGCCATCCCGTCCGCCCGCATGGCGCTCCGGTCGCCGCCACGGCTGGCGAAGCCCAGCGCCTTCAACGACAGGATCGGGAAGACGCAGGGCATGAGGTTGAGGATCACGCCCCCCACGAGCGCGAAGAAGAGTGCGACCAGCAGGGTGAGCCCACCGCCCGCCGCGCCGGCCCGGCCCACTGCCGGTTCCGCCGGCGCGGCGAGGGGGGTCGCCGCCGCGGAGGTCCACTCCGAGCCGGAGGCCTCCACCGGCATCGACAGCTCGATACCGCGGTGCCCCGCGTCATCGAAGGCCTGTCCCTCCGGCAGCACCAGGAGCCCGGTGATCGCGTCGGGCTCACCGGCCATGTACTCCGACTCCGTCAACTCCAGCCGCAGCTCGTCGCCCGCGAGGCCGGCCGGCTGGTCCGCGACGTGGCTGAGGATGGTGGGATCGTCGGGGAAGAAGTAGACGCCGTTGAAGGCACCCGACCACCCGTCGGGCGGCGCGATCGACAGGACGAAGCCGCCCTCCGTCCGCGCCGCGCGCGCGGCCCAGTCGTCGCTCTCGACGGGCATCTGGTCGCGGAACCGGCGGATCAGCGACGCGCTCTCGGATACGGCCATCGGCGCGGTTCCCGCCCGCACCGGCAGCGTGAGGTCGAGGTCGGCGCTGGCCGGGATGCAGACGTCGGCACAGACGAGGAAGTCGGCCACGGCGGCCAAGTCGACGCTCCCGTCCGGCAGCTCCGCGGGCGGTGTGACGGTGGCGAGGAAGACCACCTCGTCGTGGTAGCCGTAGTTCATGAGCGGCGGGTAGGGAATCCGCTCGGGCACGGGATAGCGGAGGGAGTCCACCGTGAACCCGTCGGGCAGCGTCCAGCTCATGAGGACGCCATTCCCGGCGTCGCCGGCGTTCTCCCAGTAGGTGTGCCAGCCCTCGTCCAGGGTCACCCGCAGCCCGACGGTGAACGACTCACCCGGCCGGACCGCCGACACCTCGCTGATGAGCTCGGCCTCGCTGTGGGGCGTGGGGTCCTGCTGAGCCGCTGCCGCCACCGGCCACGCCGAGCCCAGGACCCCCAGGACGGCCCCCAGCGACAGCGTCGCAACCGCCGACAGCCGTCGGATCCCGCCATTCCCGCGCATCCGGTCCTCCACGCGCACCTCCACCGCCATGTTCCAATCCGCCGTCGGCCGGAAGCCCCGCCGGTCCGGCCCACCCGGCCTGGCGGCTCTTCGAGCTCCGATGATGTGACCCCGTAGACGCGCCGGCGTTCCGGGCCGGCGAGCTCCGTGTGCAAGACGCACCGCCTGATTCGTCCCCCGCTTCGAGAACCATGACAAAGGGGAGGCATCATGAGGACGTGCAACGACATGGGAACGATGGGGTGCCGGCGGGCTCCCGGCCAGGGCGCCGGACAGCTGCGGGTCCTGTACCCGCTGCTGGGCCTGCTGGTGCTGCTGGGGATGGCGTCCCCGGCGGCCGCGCAGGGGTGGGTCGAGCCGCTGCGGCCGGTGCCGGGCGGCGGAGTGGTACGACTGAGCACCGATGTCACCGTGGAGATCAGCGGGCGGGTCGCGGAAGTCGTGGTGGAGGAGTGGTTCGAGAACCGCGGCGGCGGCCTGGGCGAGGGGGACTACCTGTACCCGCTGCCGGGGGAAGCCGTCTTCTCCAACTTCTCGCTCTACCAGGGAGACCAGGAGCTGCGGGGCGAGACCATGGATGCCGCTGAGGCGCGGGGGATCTACGAGGAGATCGTGCGCAGCAGGCGTGACCCGGCGTTGATCGAGCTCATGGGGCACGGGCTCATCCGCGCCCGCGTCTTCCCCATCGAGCCGGGGCAGCGGAGGCGGATCACATTACGATACACGCAGCTCCTCGAGCGATCTGGCGAATCGGTCCAGTTCCGCTACGCGGCGGGCGGTCGGAACGCCGGCCGCGCTCCCGTGACCGGTCGGGTGCCCGTGGACTTCACGCTCATAGCCGACACCGCGGCCTACGCCGAGCCGTTCTCTCCCACGCACCGCCTGGAGGTGGAGCGACGGGGCGGTGTGCTCCGGGTCCAGCCCGGCGCCGACCTCACGGGCGACCTCAGCGTATTCCTCCCCGTCGTGCGCGACGGCGTGGGGATCACGGTCGCGGCGTACCGAACGGACGCGGAAGCCGGCTACTTCATGCTGACGCTCTCGCCGGGGACGAGGACGGGCGCCGGCACGCCCAGAGATGTGACCGCCGTGGTGGATGTCTCGGGGTCGATGTCCGGTGAGAAGCTCGAGCAGACCCGGCAGGCGCTGCACCAGCTGCTGGGCTCCCTCGGCCCGCGGGACCGGTTCCGCCTCCTGGCGTTCAGCAACCGCGTGCGCTCCAGCGGTGACGGGTGGTCGTCCGCCTCCGCCACGGAGCTGGAATTGGCGCGCGACTGGGTCGACGACCTGCGGGCGGACGGCGGCACCAACATGGGTGACGCGCTGGCGGAGGCGCTGCGGCTGGAATCGCCCGACGACCGGCTGCCCATCATCGTCTTCCTGACGGACGGTCTACCCACGGTTGGGGAGCGCGACCCTGAGCGGATCGCCGCCACCGCCGAGGCGCGCCGCGGTCGCGCGCGGATCTTCGCGTTCGGGGTGGGCTACGACGTGAACACCTACCTGCTCGACCGCCTCGGCCGCGCCGGGCGCGGCAGCACCGGGTACGTCCAGCCCGACGAGGACGTGGAGCGGGCGCTCGCCACGCTGGCGGGGAAGATCACGCACCCGGTGCTCACCGACCTCCGCCTGGACGGTGCCCCCGTCCGACTGACGGAGATCTACCCGGGCGAGCTGCCGGACCTCTTCGCCGGCGAGGAGCTGGTGGTCTTCGGTCGCTACGAGGGGCACGGCGCCGGTCCGCTCCGGATCGTGGGGCGCCGGGCCGGCCGCGACGAGCGCTTCGCGGTGGACGCCACCTTCCCCGCCCGCGCCGGCACGAACGACTATGTCCCCCGACTCTGGGCGTCGCGGAAGCTGGGCGAGCTCACCCGCGAGATCCGTCTGAACGGCGCCAGCGAGGAGCTGGTGGCGGCGGTGCGTGAGACCGCGCTCCGCTACGGCCTGTTGAGCGACTACACGTCATACCTGGTCCAGGAGCCGGGGATCACGGTCACCGGCGGCACGGGCGGCGCGCGGCGGCTGCTCCGTACACAAGCGCCGCCCCCGGCGGACGCAGAAGCGGCCACGGTGGCGCTCCAGTCGGCGTCGGGCGAAGCGGCGGTGAAGGCGTCCGCCCGGGCCCGCGCCTTCCGCGAGGTGGCCACGGCGGCCGACCTGGCGGCGGTCGAGGAGGAACAGGTCGCGGCCGGGCCCAGCGCGCAGGGGATCCGGATCGTCGCCGGGCGCACCTTCCAGTTTCGGGACGGGACGTGGCTGGACGCGGCGGTGGCGCGGGATGGCGCGGCCGCGGAGGGCGCGGTGGAGACCGTCGCCGTGGCGGTTTACTCCAGCGCGTATTTCGACCTGCTGGAGGCGTTGCCGGAGCTGCGTGCCCTGGCGGAGCTGGAGGGCACGGTGGTCGTGGCCGGCGCGGAGGTGAACCTCCGGTTTGGTGACGACGGCGCGAAGTCGCTCCCGCCGCGGGCGGTCCGACGGCTCGTCGCCCTGTTCCGGGGGTAGTAATGGGAGTCGGGCCGGTTCCGCGGCGGACCGGCACCGCGAGGGAGCTCGGACGAGGAGGAACGGATGGCGCTGGACTGGGAGGAGGTGTACCGGAGCACGTTCCCCGACCTGGTCCGCTATCTCCACCGGAAGGTGTGGGACGCGGACCGGGCGCGGGACCTGGCCCAGGAAGCCTTCGCCCGATCACTGGACCGGGAGCCCGCCGATCCCCGGTCGTGGGTTTTCACGGTGGCGGCCAACCTGGCGCGGGACGAGGCCCGCACGGCCATACGACGCCGGCGCCACCTCACCCTGGTGAAGGCCGAGCGGGAGGCCGAGCCGCGACCGCCGGACGCGCTCCAGCGGCTGGAGCGGGAGGAGAGGGCGGTGGGCGCCCGTGCGGCGCTGGAGCGGCTGAGCGAGCGCGACCGTGAGGCGCTCCTGCTCTGGGACGCGGGACTGAGCTATCGTGAGATCGCCGACCGCACCGGGCTGACCGTCGGCGCCATCGGCACCACCCTGGCGCGGGCGCGGCGGCGGCTGGTGGAGGCATTCGAGGAAACGAAGGAGGCGGATGATGCCGCACGTGGATGAAGGGACCCTGCACGCGCTGCTGGACGGCGCCCTCCTGGCGGAGGAGCCCGATCGCGCGGCCCAGGTGGAGGCCCACCTCCGGTCCTGCCCTGATTGCCGCGCGCTCCTGGACGAGGCCGCGGGGGTTCGAGCCGACGCGGCGGGAATCCTCGCGGCGGCCGCACCCGCCGCGCCTCCCACCGCCGACTTCGCCGATGTTCGCGCTCGTTCCGCGGGCCGAACGGATGCGGTCGGCGGAGGGAAGCGCCGCAGTGGATCGCGGCGCAGAGGTGCGGCGCGCCCGCTCCACTGGACCCGTCGGGTCGCCTGGGCGGCCTCGCTGGTCCTGGCCCTCGGCACCGGCTACCTGCTCCGGGACATGGCGGGGCCGGCGTCCAGCTTCGAGACGAGCGCGACTGCCGAAGCCGGCCGGACGCCGGTAGCGGATCCGGCTTCATCGCGTGCCCTGGAGATGGAGTCCGCGGCGCCCACCGCGGCGCCCCCTCCACCCGTGGCCGGTAGTCCGGAAATCCAGGAGCGGGCGCGCGAGAGGGACGAACCGGAGCCGCGTGGCATGGCGCAGGGATCGGTCGCGGCCGCTGAGAGGGCTCGCCAGCAAGAGCCGGTGGAGATCGAGGAGATCGAGGAGATCCAGGCGACGGACGCCACCGCTTCGACCCGCGACGCTCTGGCCTCGGCCCCCGCGAAGGTGCGGGCGGAGCCGCTGCTGCAGCTACGGTCGCAGACGCCGGTCATGTCCAGGAGCGCGGACGGCGAAAGGGCGCCCGGCGAGGCGTGGCTCTCCGCCACGCTGGACGAGGCCCGCGCGGCGCTGGACGGACCTGTTTACCGGCTGCCCCGCGCCCGCATCGAGGAGACCTACGTGGACGCCGGTCCCGATGCGCCACGCGTGCTGACGCTCCAGCGGCTGGAGAGCGGTGTGCCGGTGCGGGTGGTCCAGGCGCTGGGATCGGCGGGAGCGCTGGGAGCGGCACCGCCTGCGTCCGCCGCGGCGGGCGATGGGAGCGGCGCCCTCCCGGCTCCGGAGGTCGCCCGGGTGACCGTCGACCGGTACACCCTGGAGGTCACGGGCTCGCTCCCGGTCGAGCTCCTGGCGATCCTGGCCCAGTCGGCGTCGCCCGCCCGCTGAGCCAGCCCGAGCTCAACCGCCGGGACCGCCCAGGTCGCGCTCCTGGCGGTCGGACTCGCTGATCCGCTGATCGCTCCGGCCCGCGCCCTCCGAGCCGGCGTCGGCGTGTCCGTGCCCCTGGTTCTTGGACTCCTGACTCTCATCGTAATCGCGGTCGGAGCCCACGGTCTTCGCGTTGCGGTCCCCGGTCGGAGGGGCGTCGGTGCCGTGTCGAGTGGCGCCACTCTCGTCCTGGACCGTTTTCCCGAGGTCGCTCATTGCCTGCCTCCCTGCATGGTGAATGGGAGGATACCAAGGGGCAAGAGGTATTCCGGCGGAGGTCGAGGGGCCGGCGATCCTGGACGACGCTGGGTCAGTCGTCGCCGAGGAGCCGCCCGGGGCGGAGCGCGTCCCGGCCGAACCGGTCCCGCAGCTCGTCGGACACCCTGGAGAGTCGGCGGTCGCGCTCGGTCTCGAGGGTGGGCGCGCTCTCACCGGTGTCGAAGAGCACGAGCTGGGTGCCCTCGTCGGCGGTGTCGAAATGGGACACCGCGACACCCACCAGCCGGGCACCCGTGCGACGCCGCTCCCGCAGCGTGGCCAGGAGCTCGCGCGCCACGGCGAGGATGGCGCGGTCGGACTCGAGCGGCTGATCGACGGTCCGGCTCGCCGTGCGGCTCCGGAAGTCGCCGTCCTTGATCTTCACCGTGACGGTGCGGGCGCGGAGCCCCTGCCGCCGGAGGTCGGACGCGACGCGGATGGCCAGCGCCATGAGCTCGCGCTCGAGTTCCGTATCGCTGGTGAGGTCGCGCGGGAACGTCTCCTCACGGGACATGGACTTGGCCTCGCCGCTCGTCGTGACGACGTCGCTGCCGATGCCACGGATGCGCTCGTGCAGCCAGGCGCCGCGACCGGCGCCCAGCATGCTCTCCAGCTCCGACTCCCGGAGTCGCAGCGCGTCCGTCACGCGCACCAGACCCATCGACCGCAGCCGCTCCGCCAGCACGGGCCCCACGCCGGGGATGTCCCGGAGCTCGAAGCCCTTCATGAACTCGACCACAGCGGCCGGGTCCACAACATGCACCCCCGCGGGCTTCCCGCGCTCCGCCGCCAGCTTCGCCACGATCCGCGTCGGTCCGCCGCCTATGGAGACGGTGATGTCCGTCTCCTCCTTCACCGCGCCCTGGATCCGCCGCGCCGTGGCTTCCAGCGTCTCGTGATGGTACAACGCCTCGGTTCCGGTGAGGTCCAGATACGCCTCGTCCACCGACGCCGGTTCGACCAGCGGCGTAAACTTCTGGAGCACCGCCCGCACCTCGTGGCTCTTCCGGCGACACATCTCCCCGGGCACCGGCACGACCTTCGCCTGTGGGCACAGCTGGAGCGCACGGGCGGTGGGCATGGCGGAGCGGCAGCCGAATACCCGCGTCTCGTACGACGCGGACGTCACCACGCCCCGGCCTTCCGGCGATCCACCCACCAGGAGCAGCGGTTGGCGGCCGGCCCCGTCGGGGTCCGCGAGTCGCGCGCACTGAACGAAGAACTGGTCGCAGTCGAGGAGGAGCAGTCGGCGCATGCCGGGAAGGTACGCGCGGGGAGACCGCCGGGGGACCCCCGGCCGCGATGCCTCCGGCCGGCCGGGCCCGCCGGAGGCATCGCCAAACCGGCGCCGAACCGGCACCGAGACCCTGCGGCGCTACCGGAGCGGCGCCGCGCTCGATATGATGGCGGAACACCCAAACAGGAAGCGGGAGTGATTTAAATGCCGAAGATTCTGACTGTGTTCGGGCTCACCGTGGCGGTGGCGGCGTGCGCGGCCAACCCGGAGCCGGTGGTGGTCGTCGATGCGGGAGCCGATGCGGGGGCTTCCTCGCGCCTGGCCGCGCCCACCGCCGCAGAAGCCGCGGCCTTCGTCGACAGCGCGGAAGTCGTCCTCATGGACCTCTCGGAGCGGGCGGGACGGGCTCAGTGGGTTCAATCCAATTTCATCACCCATGACACCGAGATCCTGGCCGCCCAGGCCACCGAGGAGTACCTGGGCACCGCCGTGGAGCTCGCCACCGCCGCCGCTCACTACGCCGACGTGGATGGCCTGGCACCGGACGTGTCCCGCAAGATCCAGATGCTCAGGGGCGGCCTCACCATGCCGGCGCCTTCGGACGCGGAGAAGACGGCTGCCGTTACGCAGATCCAGACGGGGATGGAGAGCCGGTACGGCCGGGGTGAGTACTGCGGCCCCAGCGGCGAGTGCTGGGACCTGGGCGAGATGAGCGAGATCCTCGCCACGAGCCGGGACGAGGCGCTGCTCCGGGAGGTGTGGGCTGGCTGGCGCACGATTTCCGTCCCCATGCGGAACGAGTACGCTCGCTTCGTCGCTCTCGGCAATGAGGGAGCGCGGGAGCTGGGCTACCCCGACGTGGGTGCGCTGTGGCGCTCCAACTACGACATGGAGCCCGACGCCTTCGCCGCCGAGCTCGACCGGCTCTGGGGGCAGGTGGAGCCCCTCTACGAAGCACTGCACTGCCACGTCCGGGCGGAACTCGCCGAGGAGTACGGTCCCGACGTGGTGCCGGAAGGGGAGCCGATCCCGGCCCACCTCCTGGGCAACATGTGGGCGCAGAGCTGGGGCAATGTATACGACATGGTGGCGCCAGCCGACGCCGACCCCGGCTACGACCTGACGGAGCGGCTCCGGGAACACGACTATGACGCCCTGGAGATGGTCCGCACCGGCGAACGATTCTTCTCTTCGCTGGGCTTCGAGCCGCTGCCGGAGACGTTCTGGGAGCGATCGCTGTTCACCAAGCCGGCGGACCGCGACGTGGTCTGCCACGCCAGCGCCTGGGACGTGGACAACGACGAGGACCTGCGCATCAAGATGTGCATCAACGTCAACGCCGAGGACTTCCAGACGATCCATCACGAGCTCGGCCACAACTACTATCAGCGCGCGTACAACTTCCAGCCGTTCCTCTTCCGGAACAGCGCCAACGACGGCTTCCACGAGGCCCTCGGCGACGCCGTAGCGCTGTCGATCACGCCCGATTACCTGCGTCAGATCGGGCTCATCGACGAGGTCCCGCCGCCGGACGCCGACCTTGGCCTGCTCATGCGGGATGCCCTCGAGAAGGTCGCGTTCCTGCCGTTCGGCCTGCTGGTGGACCAGTGGCGGTGGCAGGTGTTCAGCGGCGAGATCACACCGCAGGAGTACAACAGCGCCTGGTGGCGGCTGCGGGAGCACTATCAGGGCGTGGCGCCGCCCGTCGCGCGCAGTGAGGCCGACTTCGACCCGGGCGCCAAGTACCATGTGCCGGCCAACGTGCCCTACACCCGCTACTTCCTCGCCCAGATCCTCCAGTTCCAGTTCCATCGGGCGCTCTGCCAGGAGGCGGGCTTCGAGGGGCCGCTCAACCGGTGCTCCATCTTCAACGACCCGGAGGCGGGCGCGCGTCTCGCCGCCATGATGGAGATGGGCTCCGCCGAGCCGTGGCCGGACGCCCTGGAGGCGCTCACGGGGCAGCGGGAGATGGATGCCACCGCGCTCATCGATTATTTCGCGCCGCTGAAGACGTGGCTCGATGAGCAGAACCGGGGCCGGACCTGCGGCTGGTAGGACCCCGGGTAGAGTACGGAAAAGGGGCGGTCGCCATGGCGACCGCCCCTTTTTCCGTTCCTGCGCTTTCGTGTCTACTAGAAGAGCCCGTGGATGGTCCCGTCCGGGTCCACGCCCATCCGCTCCGCCGCCGGGCTGGCGCTCAGTCCCGGCATGGTCATGATGTCTCCCGTCTTGGCCACCACGAACCCTGCGCCGGCCGAGGGAGTCACCTCCCGAACCGTGATGCGGAACCCGGTGGGCCGTCCCAGCTTGCTCGGGTCGTCGGAGAAGGAGTACTGGGTCTTCGCCATGCAGATCGGGACCTCGCGCATTCCGATCTCCTCGAGGTTGTCGATCTGCTTCTGAGCGGCCGGCTCGAAGTCCACCCCGTCCGCACCGTAGATCTCCCGCGCGATGATCTCCATCTTCTCGCGCAGCCCCTGGTCGAGCTCGTAGAGCGGCTGGAAGTCCGCCACGCCCGAGTCGGCCACTTCCACCACGGCATCCGCCAGGTCCACGCAGCCTTCGCCGCCGCTGCCCCACGGATCAGCCTCCACCGCACGCACGCCCCAGCGCTCGGCCGCCGCCAGCACAGCCGCCACCTCGGCGTCGGTGTCCGCGCTGAACCGGTTCAGCGCAACCACCGGCGGTACGCCGTGCTTCTTGATGTTCTCCACGTGGGCCCGAAGGTTCTCCAGCCCCCGCTCCAGCGCTTCCACGTTCTCCGACTCCAGCTCCTTCTTGGCCACGCCACCGTGCATCTTCATGGCCCGCACCGTGGCCACCACCACCGCCACCGCCGGCTTCAGGCCGCCCGCTCGACTCTTGATGTTGAAGAACTTCTCCGCGCCCAGGTCGGCGCCGAAGCCCGCTTCCGTCACCACGTAGTCCCCCAGCTGGAGCGCCGTGTTCGTGGCTACCAGCGAGTTGCAGCCGTGCGCGATGTTCCCGAACGGTCCGGCATGGACGAGCGTGGGCGTGCCACCGAGCGTCTGCACCAGGTTCGGCGACATGGCATCCTTCATCAGGAGCGTCATCGCACCCGCGGCCTTCAGGTCACGGGCGTACACGGGCTTCTTGTCCCGCGTCAGCGCGACGATGATGTCGCCAAACCGCTTCTCCAGGTCTTCCAGACCCGACGCCAGAGCGAAGATGGCCATGATCTCCGACGCCGCCGTGATGACGAAGTTGTCCTCGCGGGTCGTGCCGCCGTTGATGCCGCCCAGGCCGATGGCCACGTTGCGCAGCGCCCGGTCGTTCATGTCCACGGTCCGCGGCCACGTGATCCGGCGAGCATCGATCTCCAGCGAGTTCGGACGCCAGAGGTGGTTGTCCAGCATGGCGGAGAGCAGAGAGTGCGCCGACGTCACCGCGTGGAAGTCCCCGGTGAAGTGCAGGTTGATGTCCGCCATCGGCACCACCTGCGAGTAGCCGCCACCGGCGGCCCCGCCCTTTATCCCGAACACGGGTCCCAGGCTCGGCTCCCGGAGCGCGAGCATCGGGTTCTTCTGCCGCAGCGTGAGGGCATCCGCGAGACCGACGGCGACCGTCGATTTGCCCTCACCGGCCGGCGTGGGATTGATCCCCGCGACCAGGATCAGCTTCCCCTTCGGCGGCTTCCCCGTCTGCGACATCGCCAGGGGGATCTTTGCCTTGTAGCGGCCGTAGGGGATGATATCGTCGGCCGACAGGCCGATCCTGGCGGCGATTTCCGTGATCGGCTGGAGCTCCGCCTCCTGCGCGATCTGAATATCCGTCTTCATGGGATAACGTCCCGTTCCTTTCGAGTGGCCCACACGTTAGCCGGATGCGGGGCCGGAAGCGTGCGGCGGCGGAACGGCCGTGTCAAGCGATGGCGGTAGTGGCGGCCAGGTGCGGTGCGGAATCCAGACCGGGGAAGGGGCCCTCCAGAGACGTGACCACGGGCATGGCCAGAACCGCGCACGACGCCTCGGCCAGGATCTTTCGGGCGACGCGGCCCACGACCACACGGCCGTTGCAGATGTACCCGTCGCTGCCGATGGCCAACAGCCCAGACCCCAGCTCCTCGACCGCCGTCATGAGCTCTTCGGCGGGGTCCCCGCACCGGTTGTGTCGCTTCACCTCGCCCGCGCCCAGCTCCGTCAGTCGGCGCGCGAGGGTGTCGAGAGCGCCATCCACCGCGCATTCGTAACAGGGACCCCAGCCCCAGACGGACGCGGCGGGGAAGTCCAGGAGAGGCTTCACATGCACCAGGTGGATCCGGCCTCCCGGCCCCACGAGGCGGGCGGCCTCCTCCGCGGCGGCCACCGATGAGGCGCTGAAGTCGACGCCGATCACCGCGTCCCGCGGGATGCCGCCGCCCTGGGTCACCAGCACGGGCTTCTCGGCCAGGTGGAGCAACTCCACCGCGATCTCGTTCCCCTGCCCCTGCTTCGAGTCCACTCCCAGCAGGATCATGCGCGCGTTCCGGGCTCGCGCCGTCGTGCAGATGGCGGGCGCGGGTCGGCCCAGCTTCACGTGGATCGGCCAATCCACCGGCCCCACGCTGTTGCGCACGTGCTCACGGACGCTATCTGCGATTCCGTGCGCGTGCGCCTGCTCCAGCTCGGCCCGATGGGGCAGCTGCATGGGCAGGTCCCGCAATGACTCCACGAACGATACCACCTCGACAGGAACGCCATGAGCGGCGCTGTACGCAGCCGCGAGCTCCAGGGCGCCGTCGGCCGAGCGGCCTCCGTCCGTCGCTACCAGCAACGGGTCCATTCCTTCCCTCCAGGCTTCGGAGATCGGTGCTGGGATCCCCGGTGTGCTTCATGATACCTTCCGCCCGGGTGGGTACCTGTCGGGATATTGTGGAAAATCGAGTGGGGCGATGGAGGAAGCGCCTGTCGGGATGGCTGGGGACGGGCGAAACCGCGCGGCCGGTTCTCAGACTGCGGGACCCGGGCCTGTTTCGCCGCCGGAACCGCTCCTGGACCCCATCGTAGCTCTGAGCTGTTCCAGCTCGTGATGCAGCCGTCCCACGAGGATACGCGTCGCCCGCAGGTCGTGATTCGTCTCGATAAGCATGATCGCCAGGTCGCCGCCCGCCCAGAGGAACCCGGCGAAGACCAGGAGCCGGGTGGCATCCACCAGCAGGCCGGCCAGCGCCGCGGAGCCCGCCTGCATCAGCCCGAGCACCACCTCCGCCACCAGGAGCAGCATGAGCAGGACCGCCAGGAACTTGAAGAGACGCGCGATGTATCGCAGCGCCGCGAACGGCTCCAGGTCGGCGTCGCGTACCCGTGCGTCCTCGGGGAGCCGTTCGCTGCGTGTCTCGTGCCTTCGGTCGCTGGCCCGCTCCTGCTCTCTGTCATCCGTCATCAATAGCTCTCCCTTTCGAGGTCACCACCGGGCGTGGTAGCCCCGTGCGTCGATGTGAACGAACCCGGAGTGAGCGCCGGGGTTCGGCGCGTAGGTGCCGATCCCACCCACGTACTCGGGATAATCCTGCTCGACCTGGTTCGCCGCCTCCGCAATGATCCGGGCATCCTCGATACCCGCGCTCCCATCGCCGGACAGGTCGTCCATCATGCCGTCGTGGTTGTTGTCGATATAGAAGTCGAGGGCGTCGCCGTACATGTGCCGCGACACGGAGCCACGACCGGCGGTCGTGCCACCGTGGGCGTTGTAGTAGGGCGTCCGGAAACCGCTGATTATCCCGATGTTCTCCACCGGGTATCCCATCTCCTCGAGCTGCTGGATCGTGAGCTCCACCTTGTCCAGCACTTCCGGAGTGATGGCCACGTACTTCGGCCAGACGTCCTCCTGCCCCTTCGTGAGGAAATCCCCCAGCGTCAGATGGTCGCTGACCCGGAGGTCGCGGTTCTGCGGAGTGACGGCGATCAGACCCGAGGGGGCGTCGTACTTGTCGGTGCGTAGATTCGCGGGCCGTTCCTCCCGGCTCGGCCACTTCCCCACCAGGTACTCCCCCACCCGGCCATCCCGGATGAGGCGACTCGGAATCGGGTTCAGCACCGCCATGTCCGTCACGCGTCGCACCTCGTTCCGGAGGCGGAGCACGACGCTGAAGGCGCCGGGCTGGTCGAGGCTGTCGCTGCCCACCCGAACGCCCGGACGGGCGACGTCCTCGAGCTCCACCAGGGCCTCCGCGGGGAGGCTGTCGAGCCCGAGCGTGTCGGAGAGCGCGAGCCCTTCCCGGTCGGCGATGATGGCGCGCACCGCTCCGCTCCGGCCGCGCCACTCGGCGGTGGTCGTGCTCGCCAGCAGACGGTCGAGGACGAAGCGCGCAGGAGGGGCGGATGCGCTGGACAGGGGACTCGTCGCGATGTCGCGGCTCACCCTCAGGGACTCGCCGCCGGCGGCAGCGTCCATCACCACGAATCCCCAGCTGCCGGCAAACAGCAGCACCACGAGGCCCAGCGCAACGTTCAGGACGTTCTCCTGCCTGTGGGTCAGCCCCGGACTCTCGAGGCGCTTCGTCAGCCGCTTCAGCGGCCCTCGTCGGTTTGTTTCTCTGGCTTCGCTCATGACAGGGCCCTGTGCGTTCATCTTCCGTGCCGGCGCGGCTCATGCCCGCCCCGCCCGGCGCACGGGCCGGCGTACACTTCTTGCCCCGGACTGCCCCCCAGGCCACCTTGGCCGTTTCCCACAGGAGGAGATACATGTTCGCGATCCGCTGCACGGTCCCCCTTCTGGCGGGTGCCCTCGCTCTCGCCGGCTGCGATGCGCCCGCCGGGAACGGCGGTTCCGCCGCGCCACCCGTGGATTCCGCCGCCGTCGCCCGACAGGAGTCCGAGACCGGTGCCACACCGGGGGTGCTGGTCCCGGTCAACCGGTCCGACGTTCGCGGCGCCGTGCGCCTGAGCCGGAATGGCGATGATCTGCTCGCGGTCGTGGACGCCGAGGGCCTGGAGCCGGGAGTCCGCTATTCCGTCCGGATTCACGAGGGCGATTGTGCCGATGGCGGTCCTGTGCTCCTCCCGCTCGGCCGTATGACGGCCGGCGAGGACGGCACCGGGTCGCTGCGGTTCAGAGCGGAGGCCGATCGCCTGCCGAACGCCGAGCGCGTTTTCGTCCAGATCCACACGGGGGACCGTGCCGTTGCATGCGCCAACGTGGAGCGCGGAGGCGTCGGGTCGTGAGCGCAACGGACCGGGACCGGTTGCGGGAGCTCCTCCGGACCCGCTCGATCCAGCGCGGTGACTTCGTGCTGGCGAATGGCGGTCGCTCCACCTACTACATCGACGCGCGGGTCACGACCATGTCGGGAGCGGGCCAGCTCCTGATCGGTCGCCTGGGCCTGGAGGCCCTGGACGCCGCGGAATGGCGGCCGGCGCTGGTCGGCGGACTGACGCTGGGAGCGGATCCCGTCTCCTACGCCCTGGCCCACGCCGCGGCTCGAGAGGGCCGGGAGCTGGACGCGTTCACCGTCCGGAAGGAGCCAAAGGGGCACGGCACGGGTCGGCGCATCGAGGGCGGCTTCCGAACGGATTGCGAGGTCGTCATCGTCGAGGACGTGGTCACCACCGGCGACAGCGCTCTCCGCGCCACGCAGGTGGTGGAAGAGGCAGGCGGTCGGGTCCTCGGTGTGATCACCGTCGTGGACCGGGAAGAACGGGGAAGGGAGCGGATCGAAGGCGCGGGCTATCCGCTCGTGGCGCTCTTCACGGCCTCCGACCTGTTGTCGGAGCCGTCGTCAGGGTCGGCCGGCGGA
This sequence comes from uncultured Gemmatimonadales bacterium, assembly GCA_963783305.1. GTDB lineage: Bacteria > Gemmatimonadota > Gemmatimonadetes > Longimicrobiales > RSA9 > JAWVYT01. The sequence continues at coordinate 888,385 of CAWAMW010000002.1, forward strand.
ACCGGCTGAGCTCACCCGCCACCGCCGCTGTCCGCAGCCTCGTCCTCTCCCACCAACGCCGTGGGGCGCCGAACCGGGTAGAGATCCCTCAGGCGCGTGGCGATCTCCCCCAGCTCCGACCGGGCGATCACCACGCTCTGAGCCGGCGAACCGACGGACTGGAGGGCCTGCTCCTTCACCCGCGCGACCGACTGCCCCGCCTCGAAGCCCAGCGCCTCCGCCCATCCCGTCACCCGCTGCTCCCACCGCTTCTCGATCGCCGCTTCCTGCGCGGCCGATGGGACGATCCCCAGATCCCTGGCGTGGGCGATCATCGCGTGCGTCTGCGCCGCACTCTGGACAAGCCCCAGCACGCGTTCTACTCCCTGCTCCTCCAGGCTGCCCTCACCTCCACCGGGCGCCGCCATCCGGTACGACGTGAACTGCTCCCGCTCGAAAGGCGGGATGGCGAGCGAGTCCGGCCACGTCACCAGCGGGGCCGCCGCCGCCCCTGACATCACAGCCCGTACGGCCGCGGTGTCGATGCGCGCAACGGCCATCCGGCTCCGACCCCACCGCTCGGCCCGACCGAGGGCCAGCGAAAGGTCCATCACATCCCGCAGGACGTCATCCCGGACATCCTCGAACGGCACCCTTCTGCGCTCCTCGAGCTTGATGACGTGGAACCCGAACTCCGTGGCGACGACGGGGCTGACCTCGCCCTCCTCCAGTGCGATCGCCGCGCGCCAGAACTCGGGTACCCAGCTGCCCTCCCGGCCCGGTTGGAGTAGACCTCCCCGCTCCGCCGCGCCGGGCTCGTCCGAGTACTCGGACGCCAGCGCCTCGAACGGCTCTCCGGCCCGCGCCCTCTCCAACGCTTCCGCCGCCACGGCCCGGGCCGAGTCCCTGTGCTCCGCCGGCCGCCAGCGCTCCGAGAGCACCACCAGGTGCCGCACGACCAGCTCGTATCGCGGGTTCACGTCGTACGCCAGCCGGAGCTCGGCGTCCCCCAGCCCCGCGCGGTTTGCCGCCAGCTCCATCGCCAGGCGCTGCACGACGAGGGACCGAAGGTCTCGCTCCACGTGTGGCGCGATCAGCGAGTCCGTGCGCTCCTGCGCCACGGCCAGCCCGAACGCCGTGAGATCCACCAGCGTCCGCTGCTGCGCCTCTCCCAGTGCGCCCAGATCGAGGGAGGTGAACTGCACCGGTCCCACCTCGAGCGCCGCGGGCGGGCCCTCGCCGCACGACGTGGACGCAAACACGAACGCCCCCCAGCACAGCGTCATGACAACGCCGCGCCGGAGGGCGCCAGGACCGGCTACGGCCGCTGCGGCCACCGCTACTCCAGCAGGCGGAGCGGCATGATCAGACAGAGGTACTCCCCACCCTCGGTGTCCGTCGGCTCGATCGTCGCCGCGCGCTCCGGTGCCTTGAAGGAGAGCTTGACCTCGTCCGTCGGCATGAAGCGCAGGACCTCGAGGAGGTAGTTCGCGTTGAAGCCGATGTCCAGCGGCTCTCCGTCGTAGCTTACCTCCATTTCCTCGTGGGCATCGCCCAGATCCGGCGTCTCCACCGATAGACGCAGCGCCGTTCCCACGAACGACAGCCGCACCCGGTGCGTCTGCTCACTCGCCACGACCGCCATCCGCCGCAGCGATCGCGTCAGCGTCTCCTTGTCCGCGATGGCGATCCGGTCGTTGTCCTTCGGGATCACCTGCTCGTAGTTCGGATACGGCCCCTCGATCAGGCGCGTGAAAACTCTCGTGCCGTCCTTCCTGAAGCCGAGGTGGTTCTCGCTCCGCGCCACCTCGATCTCGTCCCCTTCCTCGAACAGCCGCTGTACCTGCGCCAGCGCCTTCGGGGGCACGATCAGGTCGGCGTGAGGCGTGTCGCTCGTCTGCGCCGGAACGGCGAGCTTCGCCAGCCGATGCCCGTTCGTCGCCACCATCCGCATCTGGCCATCCGCAAGCTGCCAGAGCACCCCGTTCAGGATCGGACGACTCTCTTCCGTCGAGACCGCGAACGAGGTCCTCGCGATCATCTCCGAGATCAGCGCCCCCTGGATCGTCCAGCTGGTGCTGAAGTCCACCTGCGGGAACGCCGGGAACTCGTCCCTCGGCATTCCGTTCAGACGGAAGGTGGCCTTCCCGCAGACGAGCTCGAACCGCTCGCCCGTGGTCGTCACCTTCGCCGGCGCCTCCGGCAGCTCCCGCGCCAGCTCCTGGAGCTTCTTGGCCGGCACCGTGATCGCTCCCGGCTCCTCCACTTCCGCCGGCACACGCAAAGCGACGGCAATGTCCAGATCCGTTCCGCTCATCTGGACTCCGCCCTCTCCGGCTTCGATCAGGATGTTCGACAGCACGGGGAGCGTTGTGCGGGTCGGTATGCTCGCGCCCACGGCGGCCAGACCCTGCTGAAGGTTGTCCCGCGTGATCGTGAATTTCATTCGCGCCTCACGTTCGATCCTGGTCAGGTTGGACGGATATCCACACGCTAACTGCTTGTTACTCCCCTTTTCTAACTAAACCGTAGTAGTAATAGGGGCTGTGGAAGCGTGGAGAACTGCGTCGTTCGTACCGTTTAAATGGTTGCCGTGTAACTGGTTACGGATCCCGCTGTACCTGTGGACACAGCGTGGACGCGTCCGGGGCCGAGTCCACAGAGTGAACACTTCGTCCGCCAATGTGGAAAACTTGTGCGGTTCCCACAATGCTTCAACGCGCCATTCCACGTCATCCACCGAGCTCCGCGCGCAGTGCTTCGATGCGATCGCGCACTCCATCATCCGCCGCCATGTCCTCTTCGACCTTGTTGATCGAGTGGATCACGGTGGAGTGGTCGCGGCCGCCGAAATGGTCGCCGATGCGCGAGAGGGGGATGTCCAGGAGATCGCGCATGAGGTACATGGCGACCTGTCGCGGGACGGTGACTTCCTTCGTGCGTCGACGGGACGTCAGCGCGTCCACGGACACGCCGTACTCCGTGGCGACGCGCTGTCGGATCGCGTCCGGGGTCCGCTCCGCGCCGGGAGCGAGCACCCCGCCCAGCGCCTCTCGGGCCAGGTCGATGGTGATGTCACGCTGCGTCAGCGACGAGTAGGCCAGGAGCTTGATGACGGCGCCCTCCAGCTCTCGTACGTTCGAGCGGCAGTTGCGCGCGATGTACTCGAGCACCTCGTCCGGTATGACGATGTCCCCCTCTTCGGCCTTGGTACGGAGGATGGCCACCCGGGTCTCGAGGTCCGGGCTCCGGATATCGGTCACGAGCCCCCACTCGAATCGCGATACCAGCCGCTCCTCCAGCCCGGGGATCTCCTTTGGCGGACGGTCGCTCGTCACCACGATCTGCCGCTGCGCCTCGTACAGCGCGTTGAACGTATGGAAGAACTCCTCCTGCGTACGCTCCTTCTCGCCGAGGAAGTGCACGTCGTCGATCAGGAGCAGGTCGATCTCGCGGTAGCGCCGCCGGAACTCCGACATGCGTCCTTCCTGGATCGATGCGATGAGGTCGTTCGTGAACCACTCGCTCGACACGTAGGCCACTCGCCGGTTCGGGTGCCGCTCCTTCAGGACGTGACCGATGGCGTGCATGAGGTGCGTCTTCCCCAGACCTACGCCGCCGTAGATGAAGAGGGGGTTGTACATGCGCGCGGGTGCGTCGGCTACGGCACGGGCGGCCGCGGCGGAGAGCTGGTTGTTCCCGCCCACGACGAAGCGCTCGAACGTGTAGCGCTCGTTGAGCGGCGCTCCCACCGTCTCGGGCGCGGGTACGTGTGCGGCGCCCGAGCCACGCGCGGATCCCTCCTCGCGGCCGAACTGCTGCTGGGGAGGGGGCGTCAGGGTGGATGGCCCTCGGTCCTCGCCGTCGGAATGGTGCTGGAAGGAGATCGTCAGACGTCGCCCGAGGACCTGCTCCGCCATGTCCGCCAGCATCCGGCCGTACTTGTCCTCGATCCATTCCGCGGCAAACTCGCTGCCCGCACCGACCGCCAGAAGCTCCTGCGACAGAGCCAGGGGCTCCGTCTCGGCGAGCCAGATGCGGTAGGTGGGTTCGGGCAGCTTTTCCCGCGCTTTCTCGAGAATGCGGGACCAGGCCTCGGAAGCGGTGAGCTCCATTGCGTCGGCTGTGAGGAAAGAGCGGGCAGGATCGAGTGCCGAGCGGACCAAGCTAACCGCCGGCTCCCGGATGCGTCAACGTACGCAGGCCGCCGGCCGGCGCGCGCTCCGCGGGTGCGGACCGGCCCACGGGCTTGACCCTGAACCGAAGGCCAATTACACTCCAAATCTTTGCAAATCCTGATTGAGAACGGGGCACGATCATGGGCAAGCCCACATACAACCCGCGGAACCGCAAGCGGGCCAACAAGCACGGCTTCCGCAAGCGGATGGCGACCAAGGGTGGACGGAAGACGCTGAACCGGCGACGGCAGAAGGGTCGCAAGCGCCTGGCCGTCCGCGTCAGCTCGAAGTAGCTGGATCCCCGGTGACGGGCGCGCGCGAGCCGCGCGGCCGTGGCTTTCCGCGCGAGAAGAGGATCACGCGCGGGTCCGAGATCCGGGCGCTCTTCAAACGGGGGAAACGGAGCAGAACGCCGCACCTGGACGTTCTACTCTCCGGTTCCCCCGCTTCGTTTTCGAGGGTTGGCGTGGTCGTGCCGCGGCATGGCAACAGCGCCGTGCGGAGGAACCGTGTGAAACGGCGATTGAAGGAGGCGCTCCGGCGGGAGATCCTGCCGCGCCTGGAGGCGGCGGGGGTGAACGTCGACATCATCGTTCGAGCTCGCAGGGAAGCCTACGACACATCCTACGCACGTCTGTCGAAGGAGCTCGTCCACTGGGTGGACGCCCGATGGCCCGCCTCCTCCTGAGCGTCATCCGGTTCTATCGACGTGCGATCTCGCCGTCGCTGCCTCCGTCGTGTCGCTTCACGCCGACATGCTCCGCGTATGCGGAAGAGGCCGTGCGGCGACACGGCGCCCGCAGCGGCGGCTGGCTCGCTCTCAGAAGGATTCTCCGCTGCCACCCCTTCGGTGGGAGCGGTTACGACCCTGTCCCCGGTACGGACTTGGAAGATTCACACGATGACACGGTGGGCCGCTGATGGAAGGCGCTAGATTCTTAATCGCGATCGTTCTCTCGATCGCCGTCGTCATGATCGTCAATATCGCGTTCCCTCCCACCACGCCGTCCGTCGCAGGCGGTGCGGACTCCGTCCTGATCGACACCGTCTCCGCAGTGGTCGCGGACTCAGCGCCCGCTGCCGATTCGCTCCGCCGCGAGCCGTCGGCGCTGGAGGAGCTCGCACAACGGCCGACTCAGGCGCCCGCCGCCGCGCCGGCCGCCGCTGTCGGGAGCGCACCCGACACCTTCTGGGTCCAGACCGATGTGGCCCGGTACGGCATCTCGTCCCGCGGCGCCGCCATCGTGGCCGTGGAGCTCCTCGAGTTCGAGTCGCACACAACGCCCGGACCGGTGCAGCTCGCCGAGCCGGCCGACTCGGCGATCCTCTCCTACGGGCTGCGCATCGGCGACCGCGTCCTGCCGTTCTCCGCCCTCGCCTTCCAGGCGCCGTTCGCCGCCGGCGACACCCTCCGCGTCTCCGGCCCCGACGCCGTGGTGCGGTTCGAGGCCGACGTGAATGGCGGTCGCGTCGAGATGGCGTACACCTTCACTCCGGAGAACTACCTGCTCCAGCTCTCAGGCTCGGTCGAGGGGATCGGGGAGAACGCCACTCTGCTCCTGGACCTCGGGCCACGCCTGGCCGTCAACGAGGCCGACTCCGCCGAGGACCTCCGCGCCCTCGCGTACGTGGTCAACGCCCGCCAGCGAGGGATCGAGAGCGTCCGCATCGAGGACATCGAAGAGCGCCGGGTCGAGGAGGGGCCGCTCTCGTGGGTGGCCATCAAGAACAAGTACTTCCTCGCCGCCGCCATTGAATGGGAGGAGGGCACTGGCGCCTTCGGCGGCCTGATCGCTGAGGGCGGTTCAGGCGGCGCCAGCACCGTGATCGCGACCCTCCCGCTCGACCGGGACGGCCGGTACAACCTACGGCTTTTCTTCGGGCCGCAGGAGTATGGGCGCCTTGCGGCCGTCGGGGATGGTCTCAAGGACGTGAACCCGTACGGCTGGCGCATTTTGCGGCCGATCATCCGCCCGGTGGCCGACATCATTACCTGGATCCTGACGGCGGTCCACGGGGCGGTTGGGCTCAGCTATGGCTGGGTGTTGATGCTGTTCGGCATCGCCATGAGAGGAATCCTGTGGCCCCTGAATGCCAAGGCGATGCGGTCCCAGCTCAAGACGATGGAGCTGCAGCCGCGGATCAAGGAGATCCAGGAGAAGTACAAGGAGAAGCCCGAGCAGCTGCAGAAGGAGATGATGCGGCTGTACAAGGAGGAGGGTTTCAATCCTCTGGGGGGCTGTCTTCCGATGCTCATCCCCTGGCCGGTCCTGATCACGCTCTTCTTCGTCTTCCAGAACACCATCGAATTTCGGGGCGTCGAGTTCCTCTGGCTGCCGGACCTTTCGGGGCCGGACCCCTACTACATCCTCCCGATCGTGCTCGGGCTCTCCATGTTCGCCCTCCAGTTCCTGAACATGCGGGCGACTGGGTCGGACAACCCGCAGCAGAAGATGCTCATGTACTTCATGCCGGTCATGATGACCGTGATCTTCCTCAACTTCGCTTCGGGCCTCAACCTGTACTACGCGGCATCCAACGTCGCGTCACTGCCGCAGCAGCTTCAGATCATAGGGGAGCGCAAGAAGGCCAAGGCACGGATCGAGGCGAAACAGGTGGACGCGGGCGACGCGACGAAGGGCTCCGAGGGCGGCAGCAAAGGTAAAGGCCGGAGGCCCGGAAAGCGCTGAGCCTCCGGTCACCGGATGATCTCGAACCCGGCGGGGAGCGTGTCCTCGCCGGGTTCTTCTTCTTTCACCTGCTCCACGCGGGCGGCGCCGGGGCCCGAGGCGAGCTGGTCGCGAAAGGCCTCGATCGTCTTCCGGTCTCCCTCCACGACGATCCGCACGGATCCATCCTCGGCGTTGCGGACCGTGCCGCGTAACCCGTTGGCGGCAGCGGTTTTACGAGTCCACCAACGGAACCCCACTCCCTGTACCGTGCCGGTGATCCGGTACGCCCTTCGCTCCGTCATTCGGGTCTCCCACCCGTGGTACTCAGGGTCCGAATCCGGTTCAGGAAGGCCGCGAGCTCGAAGGGTCGGAACGCGGCCAGCTCGCCGATGCCGTACGGGTGGACCGCTGCGAGCCCCTGCCGCTCGATTTCCGCCATGACACGGTGGATCGCTTCCCCCATGTCCGAAGCCCCGTCCAACAGCTCTCCACACGCCCACGCTACCGCGTACGCCATGGCTCGGGTCTGCGCCGTCTCGACGATCTGCTCGACCGCGCCCAGCTCCACCGTAGTGGTGCCCAATTCGACCCGGTCGCGCGCCCGCACCCGTACCGCCAGCGCCTTTCGGCCGCGCCGGGTATCGATGCTGGAGGGGTCCGGGGTGCGGCGCCGCAGGGGCCTCCAGGCGCCCCCTTCGGCCACCCGCTCGGTGGGGAGCGCGTCCGCGGCCGCCCGCGCCGCCGTGGTGACTTCCGCCGGGACGTACTCTCTCATCGCGATCACGGTGTCGGCGATGTCGAAATAGTCGCCGGACCCCCCGATCACAACGACCGTGGAGACGTTCTGGCGCTCGTGCAGCTGCCGCGCGCGGTCGATGAATGGAGTGATCGGCTCGTCCTCCGCTTCGATGAGGCGCTGCATGCGGGCGTCGCGGATCATGAAGTTCGTCGCGGAGGTGTCCTCATCCAGCAGGAGCGCCGTGGCGCCCACCTCCAGCGCTTCCACGATCGAGGCCGCCTGGGATGTCGATCCGCTGGCGTTCTCGGTGTGGAATGCGGTGGTATCGTCGCCCCCCGGCAGGCGACCAATGAAGTTGCTGATGTCGGTTCCCGCCACCCGGCGACCGTCCTCCGCTCTGACCTTTACGGCCGTGGGGACGGCCACGACGAACTCGCGGCCGTCCCCGGGAACATGGTCATATACCCCACGCTCGATGGCACGCAGCAGCGTCGACTTGCCGTGATATCCGCCCCCGACGATCAGCGTGATTCCCTGTGGCACTCCGAGGCCCCGCACGGGCCCGGCGTTCGGCCGGTCCAGCGTCACCGTCAGCGCCTCGGGGGGGCGGAACGGGACCACACCGGCCTGGAGCGGCCGATCGTCGATTCCGCTCCTGCGCGGCAGGCTCGCCCCGTCGGCTACGAACGCCACGAGACCCCGGTCCTCCAGTTGGTCCCGCAGGGCGTGGGCGTCCTCGACCGTCTCCACGTGGCGGCGCAGCGCTTCCCCGTCGAGCGCCTCGTACAGGAGCGCCGATCGCACCGCCTCGACTACCGCGGTGCCCACGAGCCGGGAGGCGGCAGAGCCGGCGATTCGGCGTCCCCGCGCCGGTAGGCCCACACGGAACCGCGCCGTGACCTCCCCCCCGGCGGATATGCCGAGCGCCGAACGCTCGAGCACCTCCTGTCCCGGTCGGAGCACTCGCAGCGCCCCGGAGTTCCCGGACCCGCCGTCCGCGGAACGGCTGGCGAGGGCGTCGTAGAGGGCCCGATTCAGGAAGTCGGCGGTCGCGATCCGCCGGGTGCGCGTGGCGTGCGCCCAGCCAGGGAACCCCGCGCTTTCCGCGGGCACCCCCGCACTGACGCGGCTCGGCTCCGCGTAGGGGTCACCCTGCACGTGCTCCACCACGAGGCGGAAGCCCGGCGCGGCATATTCTCCGGAGATCCTCTTATACGCCTTGTACCCCTGCCCGTCCAACGATTCGAGCCGCTCCGCCAGGTGGCCGATGTCCTCCATGTCGCTCCTGTTTCACGTGAAACATTCTCGCCCTACCGCCTCCTTCACGGCGCTTCCGACGCCGCAAAGTGCGGACCGCCCCCTGGGCCGGGCGGCAGGCCCGGACGGTTCGGCGGAGGAAGGTCCTTGAATCCGGCGGCAATGAAGCCGCCCCCGGGCAACCCCGGGCCGAGGCAGGGAGGGCAGCCATGGAATCGAAGCCGTCCATAGCCGACCGCGGCCCGTAGCCGGCCGTGGCCAACCGCAACTGACCCCAGCCGACCCGAACCGAACCTAAGGTGACCGCACCCGACCGCGCGCCCGTCCGACCGCAGCGGCCGCACCGACCGAATCGTCCGAGACCGTACGAGACCGTACGAGACCGTACGAGACCGTACGAGACCGTACGAGACCGTACGAGACCGTCCGAGACCGTCCGAGACCGTCCGAGACCGTCCGAGACCGTCCGAGACCGTCCGAGACCGTCCGAGACCGTCCGAGACCGTCCGAGCCGCCGAAGCCGCCGGAAGCCGCCTGAAGCCGCCGGAAGCCGCCGGAAGCCGCCGGAAACCCTCGGAATCTGTCCGCAAACCGCCCCAGGGCGAGCGAACCGGCCCGCCGATCGAGGACTGTTTCACGTGAAACACCTCATTCACGGCCCCCGGAGGTTTCCCGTATCCGGCGGCGGCCGTATATTCAGGCCTTCGCTGTTCCGCGCACCTGAACCCCTGTATGCATGTCTCGGGTCATCGCCATCGCAAACCAGAAGGGTGGCGTCGGGAAGACGACCACCGCCATCAACCTGGGCGCCTGTCTCGCCGTCGCCGAGAAGCGCACGCTCATCATCGATATCGACCCCCAGGGGAACGCCACGAGCGGCCTGGGGATCAATCGGGGTGAGGTGGAGCACTCCACCTACGATATCCTGGTGGAAGGGGCGTCCGTGGAGGCGTGCGCGCGCTCGGAAGTTCACTTCCCGTACCTCGATGCTGTGCCCTCGACGCGAGATCTGGTGGGGGCGGAGGTCGAGCTCGTGAACCAGCCGGAGCGGGAGCTGGTGCTGAGGCGCGCGCTCGCGGAGGTGCGCGAGCGGTACGACTACGTGCTCATCGATTGTCCGCCTTCGCTGGGGCTCCTGACCCTGAACACCATGGCCGCCTCGGACTCGGTGCTGATCCCGATCCAGTGCGAGTTCTACGCCCTCGAGGGCCTGAGTCAGCTCCTGAACACGGTGCGGCTTGTCCAGCGTAACCTCAACCCGCACTTGGAGATAGACGGGGTCCTCCTGACCATGTTCGACCAGCGGCTGAACCTTTCACGCCAGGTCGCGGACGAGGCCAAGGAGTACTTCGGGGACCGGGTATACCAGACCGTGATCCCGCGCAACGTGCGTCTCGCGGAGGCGCCGAGCTTCGGCAAGCCGATCGTGCTGTACGACATCCTGTCGGCGGGGGCGCAGGCCTATCTGGGGCTGGCGCGCGAGATCATGAAGCGGGACGACCGTCGAGCGGGCTCCGGCTCGTCGAAATCGGTCGTCGCCGGGTCCTGACGGCGCGAATGGCTAAGAAGGAGCGACTCGGGAAGGGCCTAGGCGCGCTGCTGGGCGAGTACCTCGGTGACGAAGCGGTGGGAATGGAGGCCCGGACCCTTCCGGTCAGCTCCGTGCATCCCAATCCCTTCCAGCCCCGGCGAGAGTTCAGTGAAGAGGAGCTCGCGGACCTCGTGCGCTCCATCGACGAGAACGGGCTCCTCCAGCCCATTGTGGTGCGGCCCGCCGGGAACCGTCGGAGCTCGGACCGCTGGGAGCTGGTGGCGGGGGAGCGTCGCTGGCGTGCGGTCACGCGGCTGGGGTGGAAGGATATCCCGGCGGTAATCCGTGACGTCGACGATCGGACGCTGCTGGTCCTGGCCCTGGTGGAAAACCTGCAGCGGGCCGGTCTCAACGCGCTCGAAGAGGCGGAGGGCTATCAGCAGCTGCAGGACGAGTTCGGGCTGTCGCAGCAGCAGGTGGCCGAGGCGGTCGGCAAGGATCGGTCGACGGTCGCTAACATGTTGCGGCTCTTGCAGTTACCAGCATCTGTACGCCGGCTCGTTGACTCGGGCGAGCTCAGCGCCGGCCACGCACGGGCGCTTCTCGGGCTTCCCGACGAGCGGCGGATGCGCGCGGTGGCGGAGCTGGCGGTGGCCGAGGGCTGGTCGGTCCGGGAGATGGAGTCCCGGGTCCGGGACGACCGGCCGGCGAAGCGGACGCGCCGGCGGAAGTCGCGCGCGGCCGACCCGGCGCAGAAGGAGCTGGAGACGGAGCTTCAGCGGCTGCTCGGCACCGAGGTGAAGATCCGCCAGACGAAAAAGGGGTCGAAGGGGACGATCGAGATATCCTTTTATGACCCGGAAGACTTCGAGCGGGTCTTCGAGCTGCTGGCCGGCCGGCCGGCGGTGGAGGTGGTGTCGTAAACGATGAGTGAGAAGCGGCGGCTGTCGTTCATCATTGTGCCGCATGGCGAGCTGCGGACGCGGACCTTCGAGGTATCCTACCGCGTGCTGATGGCGCTGCTCGGTGCGGGCGGCGCGCTTCTCGCCGTCTTCGTGGTCATGATGGCATCCTGGTGGTTCGTGGCCGCGCAGGCCGCGCGGGTGCCGGGGCTCGAGGAGGAGCTGGCTCGCCTCGAGGCCGAGCGAGGGCAGGTGACGAAGCTGGCGCAGGATCTCGCGGAAGCGGAGCAGCAGTACGAGCGCGTCCGCCGTCTGCTGGGGGTGGAGGGCGCCGCCGCATCGGGTGAGATAGCGCTTCCACCGCTGCGCGGAGAGGCGGCGGCGGGCGGCCCGAGCTCCGACGGCTCGGCCGTCCCCTCATCGTGGCCCCTCACCCGCGCCGGATTCATCACGCAGATGCGGAACGTGACGGAGGGCGGGACCCATCCCGGCCTGGACATCGCGGTTCCCGCCGACACCTACATCCGGGCGAGCGGCCCCGGGATCGTGGTGGACGCGGGGGTGGACGAGATCTATGGACGTTATATTCTTCTGGACCACGGAAACGGCCTGGAGACGATGTATGGGCACGCGTCGCGGCTATTCGTCGAGGCGGGTGACCAGGTCGAGCAGAACGAGGTGATCGCCCTGTCCGGCTCGACCGGCCGGTCGACGGCGCCTCATCTGCACTTCGAGATCCGAAAAGACGGGCAGGCGGTGGATCCGCTGACGTACGTGCGGCAGCCGTCCTGATAATCGAACGCATACGGCGGGATGGCATGGCAAAAAATACGAACGACAACGCCCAGGCGGGACTCGAGGGCGTCATCTCCATCATCGGGCCCGGAATGCGGGTGGTGGGCGACTGCGAAACGGAAGGCACGCTCCGGATCGAGGGGAGCGTCGAAGGCACCGTCCGCGCGGGAAAGGCGGTCGTCGTCGGAAAGGACGGCGTGGTCAATGGGGATATCGCCACTCAGGACGCTGTCGTCGGCGGCCGGGTCACCGGCTCGATCCTCGCCGAAAGCCGGCTGGAGCTCCAGGCGACCTGCGTCGTAGAGGGCCAGGTCCAGGCCCGGAGGATCAAGCTCGACGAAGGCGGAAAAGTGAACGGCACCCTGCAGGTCGGGGACGTCTCGGCCAGCGAGATGAAGCCGCACGCCCTGCGGGGCCCGGTCGAGGTGAAGGAGCAGCAGGCAGCGAGTGAGCACTGAGGCGGGCACACCACCTCATGGCGCCGCGCCGGCCCCGGTTCCCGAACGGAGCCGGGGTCGCTCCTTTTCCGCCTCCCCGGTCCATCTTCCAAAAGTTCTCAACAATTCGCGCCTATCTCATAACCCCTACGGCCACAACGTCTTACGAGATGTGTGGCTACCTTTGACATGTAAATGTGGATAAGAAGGAGGGTTTATCCACACCGAACAAACCCCGAATCGGAGGCGCATGGGTGTTCCACTGAGTCAGCTCGTCGAGTACCTGGACCACTTCCTCGACGTGCACCGGATACCGGATTCACCGAATGCGTTGAACGGCCTGCAGGTTGCCTCCGATGTCGACGTCATCCGAAGGCTCGCGGTGGCGGTGGACGCGAGCGCGGCGTCGATCGAGGCGGCGGTCGCGCAGGGTGCGGATCTCCTGCTGGTCCATCACGGGCTCTTCTGGGACGGGAATCTGCCGGTGACCGGGCGCCGGTACCGCAGACTGCGCGGGCTGTTCGAGGCGGATCTGGCCCTGTACAGCGCGCACCTTCCCCTGGACGTGCATCCGGAGGTCGGCAACAACGCCGTGCTGGCGGTGGAGCTCGGTGTGGAGGTGCGCGGGACGTTTGGTGGGTACAAGGGGATCGACGTGGGCGTGCACGGCGTGCTGGACGTGAGCCGTGAGGGGCTGTGCGCGCGGCTGGACGACCTGCTGGGGGTCCGGGTACGGATGATCCCGGGCGGCCCCGACCGGATCCGGACCGTGGGTGTGCTCACGGGGGGCGGCGGGAGCTACGCCGGGGACGCGGTAGCGGCGGGGCTGGACGCGCTGGTGACGGGGGAGGGATCCCATCACACCTACTTCGATGCCACGGAGGGGGGGCTCAACCTGTTCTATGGCGGCCACTACGCCACGGAGACGTGGGGGGTCAGGGCGCTCGGGGAGCACCTTGCGGAGCGGTTCGAGTTGGAGTGGACCTTCCTGGACCTGCCCACCGGCCTCTGATCCTCTCAGGGCGCCGAGGCTCACGTACCCCCCTCATCCTCCGGGAGACAGGGGCGCGCTGAGGGGCGACGGAGGGCGGCGACTGGCGGCCCCGGCGCCATCCGCCCTATTCTGTGGCTTCCATTCCTGCAGCGAAAACTCGACAGGCTCAATGACGACCATGCATCGAATCCGGACCCTCTTCCTGGCCCCCGCGGCCATAATCCTCGGCGGCGCTCTTGCCGCATCGGCCGGCGCGGCGCAGGGGGCGCCGCCTCCGTTCGAGCTCCCCGCGTGGGAGACGGCGCACCCGTTCGCCGCGATCCCTCACCCGCGGGATGTGTTCGGGTTCGAGCCCGGCGCGGACTACGAGCTCGCGACCAACGCGCAGATCGTGGAGTATTTCGATGCGCTCGACAGCGCCAGTGAGCGTGTGCGGGTGGAGCGGATCGGAGAGAGCGTTCTCGGCCGTCCCATGATCCTGGCCTACATCTCGAGCGAGGAGAACCTCGCGCGGATGGAGGAATGGAAGGAGACCGCCCGCGAGCTGGCGCTGGGTCGGATCTCGCCGGAGGAGGCGCGCCGCAGGGCGGCGGAAGGGAAGGCCGTGGTGTGGGTGGACGGGGGTCTGCACGCAACCGAGGTGGCGGGCGCCCAGCACACGCCTCTGCTGGCGTATCGCGTGGCGGGCGAAGAGAGCGAGGAGATGCGGCGGATCCGCGACGACGTCATCCTCCTTCTGATGCCCGTGATGAACCCCGACGGCCTCGACCTGGTCGCCGACTGGACCCGGCGGAACCGGGACACCAAATGGGAAGGGAGCAGCCCGCCCGTCCTCTACCAGTTCTATACGGGTCACGACAACAACCGCGACTGGTTCATGATCACCCAGCCGGAGACGCGGGCGGTGACGGACGTGATCTACCACCGCTGGTTCCCGCAGATCGTGCTGAACCAGCATCAGACCGCGCCGTGGCCCGCGCGCATCTTCATCCCGCCGTTCGCCGACCCCGTGAACCCGCATATCCAGCCCCTGACGATCCGCGGGGTCAACAAGGTCGGCAACGCCATGGGCACCCGCCTGAGCGAGGAGGGGAAGAGCGGCGCCATCGCCCGGGTGAGCTTCGACATGTGGTGGAACGGCGGGATGCGTACGGTGCCGTACTTCCACAACATGGTCGGGATCCTGACGGAGACCGCCCACGCCTCCGTGGCGCCGGAGTATACGGCCCCCTCCGCGCTGCCGGAGTTCATCCGGGGAACCCTGCCGGCGCAGGCGCCCAGCGTCTTCTATCCCGACCCGTGGGAGGGCGGCTGGTTCCGTCTGCGGGACGCCGTGGAGTACATGATCACGGCCGCCATGGCCACCCTCGATGTGGCCTCGCAGAACCGGGAAGAGTTCCTGCTCAACATCTGGCGCATGGGCGCCGATGCCGTGGCGGCCGGCGAGGCGGGCGGCCCCTTCGCCTACGTGGTCCCGCCGGAGCAGCGGAAGCCGCTGGAAGCGGCGAACATGCTGAACGTGCTCCGGAAGGGCGGTGTCGAGGTACACCAGACGACGCGGGCGCTGACCGCTGGCGGTAAGCGCTATCCCGCCGGCAGCTACGTGGTCCTGGCGAGCCAGGCCTTCCGGCCGCACCTCATGGACCTGCTCGAGGAGCAGGTCTATCCCGACATGCGCCTCTACCCGGGCGGGCCACCGGACACGCCGTACGACATCTCGGGCTGGACGCTTCCGATCCAGATGGACGTCGTGACCGATCGGGTGGATGCGCCGTTCGACACCGCCGGGCTGGTGGCGGTGGACGAGGTCTCGGTCTGGCCGGGTCGTACCGTCCGCGGCGGGCGCTGGGGCTGGGCGGTCGGCGCGGAGTCCAACGCGGCGGCCATCGCCGCCAATCGAGTGATCGCCGCTGGTGCCGAGGCCTACATCGCCCCGGTCGGGGTCCTCGCCGGGGACGAGGAGATGGGCCGTGGGGCGTACGTGTTCCGCGGCGTGAGCGAGGCCGACGCGGCCCGGCTCGCCCGCGAGCTCGGCATCGATTTCGTCGGGATCGACCGTGCGCCCAGGAGCCGCCTGCACCGGATCGAGCCTCCGCGGATCGGCATCTACAAGTCGTGGCAGGCGAACATGGATGAGGGGTGGACGCGCTGGGTCCTCGACGAGTACGAGTTCCCCGTGGACACGCTCCACGACGCCGAGATCCGTGGCGCCGACCTCTCCGTCTACCACGCCATCATCCTCCCCGACCAGGACCGCTCATCCATCCTCCATGGCCATGCTCCGGGAACGCGGCCGGAGGAGATGACCGGCGGTATCGGGCTGGAGGGCATGCTGCGCCTCCGTCGGTACGTGGAGGGGGGCGGCAGGCTCATCGCGTTCGACGAGGCGTCGGAGCTCCTCATCGATCAGCTCGCGATACCGGTCCAGAACGTCGTCGGCGACCTGCCGAACGAGGACTTCTTCGTGCCGGGGACGCTGATCCGGATGACGATCGACGCCGACCACCCCATCGGGTACGGCATGCCGGGCGAGGCGGCCGGCTTCTTCGCCCGGAGCCGCGCGTGGGACGTGCGGTCCGGCGCCGAAGGAGTGGACGTGATCGCGCGCTACGCCGAGGACGACCTGGTGATGAGCGGCTGGGCTCTCGGCGAGGAGGCGCTGGCGGGGCGGGCCGCGCTCGTCCGGGCGCCGCTCGGCGCCGGTGACGTGGTGCTGTTCGCCTTCCGGCCGCAGTTCAGGGCGCAGCCGAGGGCCACGTTCAAGCTGCTGTTCAACGCGCTCCACGGGGCCGCGGCACGGGACGCGGCGGTGGAGGGACCGGCCGGGCGGCCGGTGGAGAGTGCCGTGCGGCGCTAGCCGGCTGCTGAAGAGGGTCCGGTGCGCGCGTTCTACTGACCGCCGACGGCTGCCCGGGCCGAATCCCGGTACGCCTGGAGCATCGCCTGGTGGTCCATGTACTCGGGCAGCGGCTTTCCGGCCTCCTCGGGATACGCGTCGAGGAGGCGCTGCCAGAGGGCGTCGGCGTCCGTGGTATCGCCGGCGTCGGCAGCGGCCGAGGCGGCCACGCCGAGGGCTAGGATGTGGTTCGGAGAGTCCTCCAGGATCCGCTCGGCGGCGCTCCTGGCTTCGGCGTACTCGTCCGCGGTCTGCTGGAGGATGGCGAGGTGGTAGATCCCGTCGTCGTCCAGATCCTCGACCATGCCGTACGCCTGGATGGCCATGGGCATGAACTGATCGACTTCCGCCTGGTTCCCCTGCTCGGCCGCCATCATGATCCGGTTGAAGAGGCGGTCGGCATTGCTGCGCATGTCCGAGCTGAGGGGACCCAGCCCGCCCCCGGACCCCGCGCCCCCGCCGGTCTGTCCGGCGAACGGCGCTTCCATCCCGGTCCGCGGCACCGGCACGCGCTCCGCCCGGCGCGGCAGGAACACCACCAGCAGGACGACGATGATCGCCGCGGCGGCGATGATCCACGCGGCGCGACCCGGGCCGCCACCCGCGGTGGTTTCCCCGGCCACCGGCTCTCCGCACGAGGTGCAGTAGCGCGACCCCGGTGGCACGTCGGCCTGGCAGGACGCGCAGCTCACGTCCAGCCCCGCGCCACACTCGGCGCAATACTTCCCTGTCTGTTTCTCGGCACCGCAGCTTGGACATTTCATGCGCAGAAGATAGGCACATGCGCCGGGAACCAACAACCGCCAGGTGGCCAGTTGTTACGCCGGGGCGCGTCGGCGTACGTTCTCGCATGCGGATCTTCCTGACCGGTGGAACGGGGCTGCTCGGCAGTCATATCGCCGAGCGACTCCGGTCCCGCGGCTACGACGTGGTCGCGCTGGTGCGGTCGACGAGCGACACGGCGCACCTGGAGGCGCTGGGCTGCGAGCCGCTGGTAGGAGAGCTCGATGACCCGGTCGCCCGCCTCGCCGGCGCCATGCGGGGCGCCGACGCCGTGATCCACGCAGCCGCCAAGGTGTTCCAGAGCGGCAGCCGGGCCGACTACCTGCGGGTGAACGTGGCGGGCACCGAGCGGGTGCTGGCCGCCGCCGCGCGCGCCGCACCCCGGGTCATCCACGTCTCCAGCGTTGCGGTGTATGCGGGCCTCGAAGCGAACCGTCCCATGGGAGAGGATCGCTGGACCGAAGCGGACCCGGCGCGGCAGAGCGCGTACGCGGCGTCCAAGCACCTGTCGGAGAGGGCGGCCTGGCGCGCGCATGAGGCGCGGGAGATCCGCCTGACGACGGTCCGGCCGAGCGTGATCTACGGGGAGCGGGACCGTTCGGCGACCCGGGTCATGGTGCGGTACGCGACGCTCCCGCTGGTGCCGCTGATCGGGGGCGGACGGACCACGCTGCCGGTGGTGTACGCGGGAAATGTGGCCGACGGTGTCCTGGCGGCCCTCCACCGGCCGGTGGCGATCGGGCGCGCCTACAACCTCGCCATGGACCTCCCGATCACGGCGCGCGAGCTGGTGGCGCTCTTCGGCGACGGGCTCGACCGCGAGCCGCGGATCGTTCCCGTACCCGCCCTGCCCGTCACCGCGGCCGCCAGCGCGGCGGCGGCGATCGGCCGGCTTCCCGGCCTGCCGACGCTCGACGCGCGACGCGCGGTGCGGTCACTCGTGCGCGACAACCCCTACGACTCGTCGCGGGCTCGTCTGGAGCTCGGGTGGTCGCCGGCGATCTCGCACCGCGAGGGCGTGCGACGCACTCTGGCGTGGTGGCGCGGTCGGGGCTGAGCCACCAGAGCGCGGCGCGCGTTGACAGCGGACGGTAAGGGCCGGAGCTTCCCGGCTGGCACGAAGCCCGCAGCGACACGAGCGGCCGTCCGACCGCCGCATCACCGAGGAGCCGAATGTCCGACCCAGGATACGACGACGTTGATACCGAAGCCGAGAACGAGTCCGCGCCGCCCCAGGGCGGCGGCGATCCCCGGGAGCGGGGACAGATAGCCACACCTGAGCTGAACCGTGACGGGCAGGAGAGCGGAAGGGAAACGGAGGACGAGCGGCTCCTCCAGAGCGAGAAGCCGGAGAAGATCGAGTTCCTGCACACCGACCCGTGGCGGGTCTTCCGCATCATGGGCGAGTTCGTGGAAGGCTTCGACACGCTGGCCGACCTCGGCCCCGCCGTCTCCATCTTCGGCAGCGCCCGGGTAGGTCCCGACGACCCGTGGTACCAGGCCGCCGAGCGGACCGCGCGGCTGTTCGTGGAGCGCGGGTTCGGTGTGATCACCGGTGGCGGCCCGGGGATCATGGAAGCGGCGAACAAGGGCGCGTCGGAGGCCGGCGGACCGTCGGTCGGATGCAACATCGAGCTCCCCTTCGAGCAGGGGATGAACCGCTACGTCCAGACGGCGGTCAACTTCCGGTACTTCTTCGTCCGCAAGACCATGTTCGTGAAGTACGCGGAGGGTTTCATCATCTTCCCGGGCGGCTTCGGCACCATGGACGAGCTGTTCGAAGCGCTGACCCTGATCCAGACCGGCAAGGTCCGCCACTTCCCCGTCGTCATGATGGGCTCGGAGTACTGGGGCGGGCTCGTGGAGTGGATCCGTGGCACGATGGCGGGGGAGGGGAAGGTCGGCGCCAAGGACCTGAACCTCGTGCTCGTCACCGACTCGCCCGACGAGGCGGTGGAGCACGTGGCGCGCGCCCACGCCGCTCAGGAGGAGGACGCCCGGCTCCGTGCGCACCGGCGAGTCAAGCGGCGAGCGGTCGGCGATCCGGGTCGGCGCGGGCAATGAACCGCTGCACCAGGCACGCGGTCCCGACCACTCCGCTGCACCCTGGCTGGACCCGTACTCTCAACCGCACCAGGACGATATGAACAAACACCTCTCCGGACCCCGCATCGACCCCGTCCGGATCCGCGGCGACATGACCGTGGACGAGCTCGTCGACGGCGCCTTCGCTTCCTACAACGCGGGACGGCTCCGGGAAGGGTGCAGGCTCTTCACCGAGAAGATGCTGGACGATGACGTGACCGTGGGCGTCTCCCTCACGGGCGCGCTGACCCCCGCAGGACTCGGCGTGTCTGCGCTCATCCCGCTCATCGAGGCGGGGTTCATCGACTGGATCACATCGACGGGCGCGAACCTCTATCACGACACCCACTACGGTCTCGGCCTGGCGCTCCACCACGGCAACCCCTTCGTCAGCGACGTGGCGCTGCGGGAAGAGGAGGTCGTGCGCATCTACGACATCTTCTTCGACTACTCCGTCCTCCTCGACACCGACGCCTTCTTCCGCAAGATC
This sequence comes from uncultured Gemmatimonadales bacterium, assembly GCA_963783305.1. Lineage (GTDB taxonomy): Bacteria > Gemmatimonadota > Gemmatimonadetes > Longimicrobiales > RSA9 > JAWVYT01. The sequence continues at coordinate 908,123 of CAWAMW010000002.1, forward strand.
ATTGAAGGCGAGGAGTTCCAGCGGACCATGTCGACGGCGGAGTTCCACCACCTCTGCGGGAAGTACGTGGCGGAGCGCGAGAAGAAGCTCGGTCAGACCGGGGAAAGCCGGAAATCGCTCCTGGCCGCCGCCTACGAATACGATGTGCCCGTGTACACCAGCTCCCCGGGCGATTCCTCCATCGGCATGAACGTGGCCGCCATGGCGCTGCGTGGGAACCAGCTGAAGATCGACGTGAACGCCGACGTGAACGAGACCGCTTCCATCGTGCTGGACGCGAAGCGCGGCGGCGGCCGGAGCGCGGTGATGATCCTGGGCGGCGGGAGCCCCAAGAACTTCATGCTCCAGACCGAGCCCCAGATCCAGGAGGTCATGGGCATCGCCGAGAAGGGACACGACTACTTCCTCCAGATCACCGACGCGCGCCCCGATACCGGCGGGCTCAGCGGCGCGACCCCGGCGGAGGCCGTGAGCTGGGGCAAGGTCGACCCCGACAAGCTCCCGGACGCCGTCGTCTGCTATACCGACGCGACCATCGCGCTGCCGCTCCTGAGCGCGTACGCCTTCGCCCGGCACGATCCTCGCCCTCCCAGGCGCCTGTTCGGCCGGCGCGAGGAGCTCATGGGCCGGCTCCGCAGCGAGTACGAGGCCGTCCTCGAGGGCGCCGGCGGGGACGAGGTGCGGCCCGAGGGCGGCCCACACACAACGCTGGCGCGGGACCGGTAGGGAGCACGCTCGCGGCATCGCGGAACGGTCGTCGTCGCGGCCATGAAAGGGGTGGGAGATGAAGGTGGCGGTTACAGGGTCGTCGGGGCTGATCGGGTCAGGCGTCACGCGCCACCTGATCGATGCGGGGCACTCGATCACCCGCGTGGTGCGATCGCGGGAGGCCGCGGCCGCTCCCGACGCGTTCTACTGGAGCCCCTCGAGCGGGGAGATCGACGCCGAGGGGCTGGCGGGACACGACGTCGTCGTCAACCTGGCGGGCGAGAACATCTTCGGGATCTGGACGGATGCGAAGAAGAAACGCATCTACAACAGTCGCGTGGAAGGGACGCGACTGCTCGTGGAAGCCATTGGCGGACTGGAAGATACGGACCGTCCAGGGATCCTCGTCAACGCCTCCGCCATCGGCTATTACGGGGATCGTCCGCCGGACCAGTCGTTGACCGAGGCCGCGGAGCCGGGCGATGGCTTCATGGCCGGCGTGGTCCGGGACTGGGAAGCGGCGGCCGCGGCCGGCGGCGCGCTGGGTCTGCGGGTGGTCATGCTGCGGTTCGGGCTGGTCCTCGACCCGAACGGGCTCCTGCTGCAGGGGATGAGCATGTCGAGCCGGCTCGGCCTCGGGGCCAAGCTGGGGGATGGAGCGCAGCCGTTCCCGTGGACCACCCGCGACGAGATCGCCCGGACCATGCAGTTCGTCCTGGAACACGAGGAGATGGAGGGGCCGGTGAACGTGGTGGGGCCCGACCACGTCACCAATGAGGAGTTCGCCGACACCGTGGCGCGGGTCCTCGATCGACCGCGGATCCTGAAGGTGCCGGCGGTGGCGCTCCGGATGCTCGGTGATCTGGGCGCAGAGCTCCTGACGGGAGCGCGGATCGTGCCCGAGAAGCTGAAGGACGCGGGCTACGAGTGGCTGGATCCGACGCTGGAGGATGCCCTGCGTCGGCTGCTCGGCCGGTGATCCCGTCCAGCTCGACATCTCGCCCGCGGGCTGCTCCGGGCGGCCGGCCGCTGGCGCCCCGGCCGACGCCTTCGTTAGGTTCCTCACATACAAGGAAACAACCTGGAAGGCCTGCCACTGCGGGGCCGTCGCCTGATGGACGTCAAGCGGCCGCGGCACCTGCGGACACGATGTGGACATCGCAATGACAGAAAGCGAATCACGACAGCGCCACCGGGTACTCCTCGCCGACGACGACCCCGGAATCCGGCGCGTCCTCAAGGCAGCCCTCGAGTCCGGCGGCTACGAGGTCGAAGCCGTCGCCGATGGAGATGCGGCGCGCGAGGCCTACCTGCGCCAGTGCCCCGATGTCCTCCTGGCCGACCTCGTCATGCCGGGACTGAACGGCCAGGAGCTCGCCGCCGCATGCCGCAGCCACTGTCCCGACGCGATCCTGATCTTCATGAGCGGGTACAGCGAGGAGGAGCTGCAGCAGCTGGAGATCCGGCAGGTCGTCTTCATCCCGAAACCCATGTCCGTCGCGACCCTGCTTCGCACGGTGGGGCGGCTCATCGACCACCGCGACCAGAGTTCCCCCGATTGAGGGGGGACACTACCCGTTGAAACGCGAACGCAGGCGCAGAGAAGGGGTCCAGGACCAGTTCCGGACCGCAATCCGACGGGCCGGCGAGCTCGCGGCCGTGGACCCTGGATCCTTCAACGCGCGTCCCGATGAGGGAGCGTGGTCGGTGGCGGAGTGCCTGGACCATCTGAACGAGACGGCGCGGCTGTACCTGCCGGAGCTGACGGAGGCGATCGAGGGTGCTCGTCAGAACGGGCTCCTTGCCCGTCCCGGGGCGAGCCGGCGGACGCTCATCGGCCGCCTGGTCGTCTGGACCCAGGAGCCGCCCGTCCGGATCCGGATGAAGACGTTCTCCTCCATCGAGCCACGGGGTGACACCGACCCCGCCGAGGTGGCGGAGGCGTTCGAGTCGCTGCACGAGGAGTTGATCGTACGGATCAACGAGGCGGCGGATCTGGACTGGAAGCGGGTGAAGATGAGGTCGGTGATCGATCCCCGTCTCAAGCTCTCGCTGGGCGACTGGTTCCATTTCCTGGCCGCCCACGCTCGCCGTCATCTCTGGCAGGCCGAGCGGGCGAGGGACCGGGTGATCGGCCCGCCTACCGATACCCCGCGGCCTGGAGCGTGAAGAGCTCGGCGTAGGTTCCGTCCAGGGCCAGCAGCTCTTCGTGCGACCCTTCCTCCACCACCGAGCCCCCGCCCAGCACGAGGATGCGATCGGCCATGCGCACCGTGGAGAAGCGATGGCTGATGAGCACGGCCATCCGGCCGGCGGTGAGCTCACTGAACCGCTCGAAGACCTGGTATTCCGCCCGTGCATCCAGGGCGGCGGTGGGCTCGTCCAGGATCAGGACCTGGGCGTCGCGCATGTAGGCCCGGCCCAGGGCCACCTTCTGCCACTCACCGCCGGACAGGTTGGCGCCCCCCTCGAACCGGCGACCGAGCATGTGGTCGTACCCCTGCTCCAGCCCGGCGACCACGTCCTCCGCAAGGCTCTTCCGCGCGGCCTCACGGATCCGGGCGTCGTTCGACCGCGCTTCGATCCGGCCTACCGCGATGTTGTCGCGCGCCGCCATGTCGTAGCGGACGAAGTCCTGGAAGATGACGCCGATGGCCTGCCGGAGCTGATCGACGTCGTACTCCCGGAGGTCGATGCCGTCGAGGAGGATGCGGCCCTCGGACGGGTCGTACAGGCGGGCGAGGAGCTTGACCAGCGTGGTCTTGCCCGCGCCGTTCTCCCCCACCAGCGCCAGCCGCTCACCCGGCCGCAGCGCGAAGCTGAGGTGGCGGAGCGCCCACCGCTCGGTGTCCGGGTAGCGGAAGCCCACGTCCTCGAAGACGAACCCTTCCAGGATGGTGGCGGGCACCGGCCGCGGGTCGGCCGCGGAGGCCACCCGGGGCTTCATGTCCAGGAAGGTGAAGAGATCGCCGATGAAGAGGCTCTGCTCGAAGACGTCGGCCGAGCCCAGGAGGATGCTCTGGATCAGGTCCCGGCTCCGCTGGAAGCTTCCCGCCAGGAACGTGAGGGAGCCGACGGTGAGCGCCCCGGCGACGGTCTGCCAGATCATGTAGCCGTAGGCGCCGTAGTAGACGGTGGTGCTGATGGCGACCAGGGCGGCTCCCACGGCGGCTCGCCGGATGGCCAGGCGACGATTGGCGCGGTAGTACTCGTCCGCCAGGCCGGCGTAGCGGGTGATCAGGTGGTCGCTCAGGCCGAAGAGCTTGACCTCCTTCGCCGTGGCATCGCTGGACGCCACGTAGCGGAGGTAGTCGAGCTCCCGGCGCTCGGGGGTCCAGCGGTAGAGGAGGGAGTAGCTGAGCCCGGCGAAGTGGGTCTCGCCGAGGAAGCTCGGGAGCACGGCCAGCCCCAGCAGCAGCAGGAGCCACGGGTTGAAGGCGAGCAGCGCGGCCATGAGCGAGGCGAGGGTGAGCGCGCTCTGGCCCATCCCGAGCAGGAGCGAGATGAGGGCGAGCCGACCGACGGTCTGTCGCCGGGCCCGCTCCAGGTGGTCGTAGAACTCCGGGTCCTCGAAGTGCTCCAGGTCGAGCGTGGCGGCGTGCTCCATCAGCCTCACGCTCATGCGGTTGCTGAAAAGGTCGCCGAGCAGCGACTCCACGAGCGCCGACGCCCGCTGCATGAGGTCGAGGACGAGCGCCAGGGCCAGCTCGAGAGCCACCAGCCGCGCCAGCCGACCCCAGTCCGCGTCCGCCGCACCGAGGTTCGCCACCACCGTATCGATGATGAGCTTCCCCACCCACAGCAGCGCCACGGGACCGAGCGCACGCAGGAAGCGCAGCGCCACCACGCTCGCCGTGGCCCGCGGGTGCACCTCCCAGACCAGCTTCAGGAAGGGCGGGAGCAGCCGCAGCGATCGCAGTCGCTCCCGGAGGGGCGGCCGCTCATCGGTGTCGTAGCGGGATCGGCGTCGACGAGACATCCGGTAGAAGACCCCGCCCCGGTCCCGCGGTTCCTGGCGCGGCTCGGGGGGCGCGGCTATCCGCGCCCGGCGGCCGCCCTCTCGGCGGCGCGCATGACCGCGAGCACCCGCTCATCGGCGCCCGGCGCGGCCACGACCTGCACGGCGATCGGGGTGCCCTCCGGGTGCCGGGCGACGGGAACCACGCCGGCGGGCGCGCCCGCCAGGTTCCAGAGCGCCGCGAAGGGTGCGTAGCGCGAGTTCGATCGGACGTTCCCGAGCCAGGTGGCGCGGGCCCAGCGGCGGGCCCGGATGGGCGGCCGGGCCAGGGCGGGGGTGATGAGCGCGTCGCAGCCGCCGAAGAAGGAGTCGACGCCGCGGCGCCAGCGGTCGCGGAGCCCGTCCCGCGGCCCACCGAGGCGGTGCACCAGGCGGCCGAGGCGGATGTGTGCGCGGCTCCTGCGCTGGAGGCGGCCCCAGTCGAGGTCGTCGCCGAGCGCGTCCACGACCTCCGCCACACCGCCGAGCCAGCGGGCGAAGACGGGAAGCCCGTACAGGAGAGAGTACGGGGGGTGGTCCTCCACCACGTGATGGCCGGCCCGTCGCAGCCCGTCGCCCAGATCGTGCACCGCGGCAGACCAGCGCGCGTCCACCGTGACCCCGGGCAGCGGAGATCGCGTGGAGAGCGCGATGAGGAGAGGCCGGTCGAGGGCGGCGCCGGCCAGGGCGCTCCGCCCCGACAGGACCGCCATCGCGAGCGCGACATCGGAGACGGTAGAGGCGAGCGGCCCGATGGTGGCCATTCCGTGCCAGTCGCCGCCGCGGAGCGAGCCCGGCACAACCCCGGTCCCGGGCCTGAACCCGGGAACGCCACACGCGGCGCCGGGGATCCGGATCGAGCCGAGGCCGTCGGTGCCGACGGCCAGCGGCACCATCCCGGCGGCCACCGCGGCGGCGCTCCCACCGGACGATCCCCCGGCCGTACGCTCCGGGTCGTGCGGGTTCCGCGTCACGCCCGCGGGGCCATCGGTGGTAGCCCAGATCCCGAGCTCCGGGAGCGTGGTCTTGCCGACCACGATGGCCCCGGCGGCGCGCAGCCGCCGCACCACTTCGGCGTCCGCGGTCGCCGGGACCGGACGCAGAGCCCCGGAGCCCAGGAGCGTGGGCAGCCCTTCCACGTCGATGATGTCCTTGATCGCCACCGGCACACCGGCCAGCGGAAGCCGGCGCGACGCCGGGTCGTCCCGCAGGGCGGCGGCCTCGGCGCGCGCCGCCTCCGCCCGCAGGCCGCTGAAGGCGCAGATCGAGCCGTCGCGCTCCGCGATCCGCTGGAGGCAGCCGTCCAGCACGTTCACGGGATCGAGAGAGCCGTCACGCACACCTCGCGCGATGGCGGACGCGGTGAGGGCCCCAGCGGGATCCGGCGAACGGGGACCGGTCGGTACGGGCGGGGCAGGGGGAGTGGTCATCAGTGCAGGGTAGCCATACGGGCTCGCTTCTCCTAACATTTCGGGTTCCGCCGAATACGATGCCGAACAAAGCATGCCGGGAATACATGTTGCCCGAAGGAGAGGCATGAGCACGAGAGACGCTGTGAGGGGATATGCACCCACGGGGAAGGACACCGGGGTCGTGAAGTCGAAGGGCACGGCCCGGATCCCCATCGAGGACGGGGCCCCCATCGACATGAAGGAGCGGAAGCCGAAATGGCTGAAGGTCCGCTCCCCCGGGGGCGAGAACTACCGCCGGCTCAAGAAGCTGATGCGGCAGCAGAGCCTCCACTCCGTATGCGAGGAGGCCGGGTGCCCGAACATCGGCGAATGCTGGCAGGCCGGGACCGCCACGTTCCTGATCCTCGGGGACGTCTGCACGCGGGCGTGCAAATACTGCGCGATCGCCCACGGCATGCCCACCGAGCTGGACTGGGACGAGCCCCGGCGAGTGGCGGAGGCGTGCGCGGAGCTCGAGCTCAACCACGTGGTGGTCACCAGTGTCAATCGGGACGAGCTCGACGACGGCGGCGCCGGCATCTTCGCCGAGACGATCCGGCTCACCCGCGAGGCACGACCCGGCTGCACGATCGAGGTGCTGACCCCCGACTTCAAGGGAGACGAGGAGGCCATCGCCACCGTGTCCCGCGCCCGCCCGGACATCTACGCCCACAACCTGGAGACCGTGGAGCGGCTGCACCCGTCCGCCCGCCCCGGTGGCCGGTACTGGCGCAGCATCTCCTTCCTCGGGTACGCCAAGAAGATCGACCCGAACATGCTGACGAAGTCCGGCATCATGGTGGGGCTGGGCGAGACGCAGGACGAGATCCGGCAGGCCATGGTCGACCTGCGGAAGGCCGCGGTGGACATCGTCACGATCGGGCAGTACCTCCGACCGTCGGAGCACCACGCCCCCGTCGCCCGCTGGGTGACGCCCGAGGAGTTCCGCGAGTGGAAGCGGATCGGCGAGGAGGAGCTGGGATTCTCGCACGTGGAGTCGGGCGCTCTGGTCCGCTCCAGCTATCACGCCGAGACGCAGGCACGCACGGTCGGAGCCGGAGGGGTCGGTGAGATCACCGAGGTCCTCGACAAGGATGAGCGGGCGCCGGGGGAGCTGACGCCGGAAGAGATCGAGGCCCGACGCGAGAAGGTGGCGGTCCAGGGATCGCTGGAGCACGGCGTCGCCGGAACCCACTCCGGAGCGACCGGTGGCGCGAACAGTGCGGGCCTCGTTCAGATTCAGCCAAAGAGGTAGCCGCGGACGAATACCCCCTGCACGATTGGGTGGATTGATGGTGGAGAGCACGAAAAAGAAGGCGAAGGCGAAGAAGCCGGGCGCGGGTGGCGCCTCGAAGGCGGCCGTCGCGAAGCGGCTGGCCTCGTTCGAGAAGGAGGAGCTGCACCGGATGCTCCGCATGATGCTGCTGGGGCGCCGTTTCGAGGAATCGACCGCGGAGGCCTACGCACTGGGCAAGATCGGCGGGTTCTGCCACCTCTACATCGGCCAGGAAGCGGTGGCGATCGGCGCGCTGAGCGCTCTCAGGGACGACGATTATGCCATCGCGGCCTACCGTGACCACGTCCAGGCGCTCTCGAAGGGCATGAGCCCGCGGGAGGTGATGGCGGAGCTGTACGGGCGCGTCGACGGGTGCTCCGGGGGGAAGGGCGGGTCCATGCACCTCTACAGCGCCGAGAAGAACTTCCTCGGCGGCTGGGGCATCGTGGGCGGCCAGATCCCTCTGGCCACCGGCGTGGGCTGGACCATCAAGTACCGGAAGCAGGACCGCGTCTGCATCTGCTTCTTCGGTGAGGCGGCCGTGAACCAGGGCGCGTTCCACGAGGCCCTCAACATGGCGGCCCTCTGGCAGCTCCCGGTCATCTTCATCGTGGAGAACAACCGGTTCGGCATGGGCACGGCGTGGGAGCGCGTGGCCAGCCTTTACGACATCGCGCAGAAGGCGTGCGCCTACGCCATGCCCAGCCTGGCCATCGACGGGATGGACGTCCTCGAGGTCCGGGGACACGTCCAGGACGCCATCGACCGCGCACGGGAGAACGGGACGCCCACCCTGATCGAGGCGAAGACGTATCGCTTTGTCGGCCACTCCATGTCGGACCCCGTTCACGGCGTATACCGCACCAAGGACGACGTGGAGAAGGCCAAGGAAACGGACCCGATCAAGCGGTTCATCGATCAGCTCCGGGAGAACGATCTCCTGACCGACGACGAGCTCGCGGCCATGGACGCGGAGGTCCAGTCGGAGGTGGACGATGCGGAGGAGTTCGCCGACAACTCGCCGGAGCCGCCGGACGAGGCGCTCTACGAGCACGTCTACGCCGACATGGACGTCCATGGCCGGCTCTTCTTCGACCGCATGAACCGGCTGGAGGAGGTCTGATGGCGGAGATCACGTATCGGGAGGCGCTGAACCAGGCGCTGGCCGAAGAGATGGAGCGGGACCCTGACGTCTTCCTCATGGGCGAGGAGGTCGGGCTCTACAACGGCGCGTACAAGGTGTCGAAGGGCCTCCTCGACCGCTTCGGCCAGGACCGGGTGGTGGACACGCCCATCACGGAGCTGGGCTTCGCCGGGCTCGGTGTGGGGTCCGCCATGACGGGGCTCCGGCCGGTCATCGAGTTCATGACCTTCAACTTCGCCATGCTGGCGGAGGACCAGGTCCTCAACAGCGCCGCCAAGATGCTGTACATGACGGGTGGCCAGTTCAAGTGCCCCATCGTGTTCCGTGGCCCCACGGGAGCGGCGCTCCAGCTGAGCGCCCAGCACTCGCAGGCGCTGGAGCCCACCTACGCCAACTTCCCGGGTCTGAAGATCGTGATGCCGGGCACGCCGGCGGATGCGAAGGGGCTGCTGAAGGCGTCGATCCGGGATGACGACCCGGTGGCGTTCTTCGAGGGTGAGATGCTGTACGCGCTCAAGGGCGAGGTCCCCGACGACGAGGACTTCGTGATCCCGCTGGGCGTAGCGGAGGTGAAGAAGGAGGGCGAGGACGTGACGATCGTCACCCACGGGAAGATGATCCACGTCGCGCTCCAGGCCGCCAGCGAGCTGGCGAAGGATGGCGTGAACGCGGAGGTCCTGGACCTCCGGACGCTCCGGCCTCTGGACGTGGAGGCCATCGCCGCGTCGGTGAAGAAGACGAACCGCGTAGTCTACCTCGAGGAGGGGTGGGCGTTCGCCGGGATCGCGTCGAGCATCATCGACATCATCCAGAACGAGCTGTTCGACTGGCTCGACGCACCGGTGGTCCGGGTGAGCCAGGCGGATGTGCCCATGCCGTACGCGAAGCGGCTGGAGAAGCTGGCGAAGCCGTCGAAGGAGCGGGTGGTGGCGGCGTGCAGGCGGGTGCTCTATCGCAAGGTCGGGGCGTGAGCCTCGCAGGTCGACCGCTCGCTCGCGCTCGCTCCCGAGGGTGGAGGCCGGGGTTCACCCTCGTCGAGCTGCTCGTCGTGGTCGCGCTGATCGGGATCCTTGGCGCCATCGCCGTGCCGTCCTACCACAAGATGCTGAGCCGGGCCCGGGCGGCCCGGATCCTGGGCGACTTCGAAGCGGTCCGCACCGCCGCCTACCAGTACCAGGCGAAAAGCGGCAGGTGGCCACGGGATGTATACCCCGGTGAGATTCCGGTGGAGCTGGAGCCGCACATCGGTGCGGTGGCGTTCGCCGGGAAGGGGTACCGGCTGGATTACGAGAACTGGTCGTATCTGATCGGTATCTCGGTGCTCGTGGACGATCCACGGCTCGAGGCCGCCGTGGCGAAAGCCGCCCTCCAGAACAGCCTCCTCGGCTATCGATCGAACCATCGCTATACCCTGCTCATCGAGTCGAAGGTTTCAGGTCGCTGAGCCCGACCGTCCGATGAGCTACTGAGCGGAGACTACGGAGCACTCATGGCCACAAAAGTACACATGGAAGCCCTCTCCCCCACCATGGAAGAGGGGCAGATCGTCCGCTGGCTGAAAGGCGTGGGGGACGCGGTGGAAGAGGGGGACGTCCTCGCCGAGATCGAGACGGACAAGGCCACGATGGAGCTCGTGGCACGGGGCTCCGGTGTGCTGCGGGAGCAGTTCCTGAAGGAGGGCGACACGGCGGCGGTCGGCAGCGTGATCGGCGTGGTCGCGGCCGAGGATGAGGACATCTCCGAGCTGATCGAGGACGCGCCGGAGACCGCGGCGCCGGAGGCGGCGCCGGAGGAGGAGGCGCCGCAGGAGCGGTCGTCGAAGGAGGAGGGCGAGGCGGACGCCGCGGACGATGGCGACACGGCCGAGGCGAGCGCCTCGGAGGCCGCCGAGAGCCCCCGCGACCAGACCCCCACCCCGGAGGACGCCGACCGCCCCGCGGGGGGCGCGGCGCAGCCGACGGCGGGAACGGAGGCCGGTCGTGTCGACGCCGGTCGGGTGAAGGCATCGCCCCTCGCCCGGAAGCTGGCGGAGGAGGCGGGGCTGAAGCTGTCCCGCGTCGACGGGTCGGGCCCCGGGGGTCGCATTACCAAGCGCGACATCGAAGCCGCCATCGAAGGGGGCGTGGCGGAGGAGCCCGCCGCGGCCGCCGGGCAGGGCGGCGCGGCCGCCGGTCCGCGTTTCGAGCAGCCCACGTACCAGGGCCCGGAGATCGAGGAGGTCCCCATCAGCCAGATGCGGAAGACCATCGCGAAGCGCCTGGTCACCAGCATCGGACCCGTGCCCACGTTCTATCTGACCGTGGACGTGGACATGACGCGGATGATGGAGGCCCGGGAGCGCATGAACGCCAGCCTCGAGAAGCAGGGGCTCAAGATCTCCGTCAACGACCTCATCCTGAAGGCCACGGCCACGGCGCTGAAGCGGCACCCCGAGGTCAACGCGCAGTGGCATGACGACCACATCAAGCGCTTCCACCGCGTCCACCTGGGCGTGGCCGTGGCGGTCGAGGACGGCCTCATCACCCCCATCGTTCGCGACGCCGACCTCAAGGGCGCCGCGCAGATCGGCGCCGAGGTCCGGGAGCTCGCCGGCCGGGCCCGGGAGAAGAAGCTCCAGCCCGACGAGTACACCGGCGCCACCTTCAGCGTGTCGAACCTGGGGATGTTCGGGATCGAGGAGTTCACCGCCATCATCAACCCGCCCGAGGCCGGGATCCTGGCCGTGGGCACGGTGGAAGAGCGGGTCATCGTGGAGGACGGCGAGGCCATGATCGCGCCGCGCATGAAGATGACCATGAGCTGCGACCACCGGGTCATCGATGGCGCCAGCGGGGCCCGGTTCCTCCAGACGCTGACAGGGTTCCTGGAGGAGCCGGGGATGACGCTGGTGTGATGCGGTCGGGGGTGAGCCGACCCGTCCCGGGGTCGGCTACCGGTCCTCCTCCTGCTCCGACCCCTCCCCGGAAGACAGCTCCTCCAGCCGCCTGGCCACGAGGACGGTGCGGTCGTCCCGTAGCTCGGTGGGGTACTGGGCCCTGAGGACCTGGGACAGGGCCCCCCCCAGCCGGACGACCTCTCGCTCGCCCCGCACCATCTCCCGCAGCAGCTCGCTGACGGCCTGATCGAGGGCGGCCCCCTGGCCGGTCTCCTCGTCTCCGGCTTCAGGCAGGGCCAGGAGGCCGAGCTGGCGGGTGACCTCCACCAGCCGCTGCCGGATGCTCGCGGCGGACCGCTCCTTGTCCGCGACCGACGGCTCCAGCCCCTGGCGCCGGGCCTCCCGCTCCAGCAGCTGTTGACGGACCAGCGGACGGAGCAGGCCTTCCACCAGGCGTTCCGGGTCCGCGCTGGCGATCCGCGACCGCACCTGCGGCGGCTGATCCCGCAGGTGGGCGTCCACGTCACGGAGCGTCAAAGCGCCACCCTCGAAGCGGACCAGCGTATCGCTCGCGGCGCCCTCGCCCTCCCCGGCCTCCCCGGCCTCCCCGCCCTCCCCGGCAGGCTCCCGCGCGAGCTGCCGGGCGACCGCCGCGGCGTTCGAGGAATAGTCGGGGCTCGCCCGCTCCTCGAGCGCCTCGATGTACGCGTTGAGCGCCTGCGCGCTCCGCTGCCGCTGCAGCCGCTGACGGAACTGCTCCCTCGTAGGCGTGCGCCGCTCCTCGAGCTGGATCAGGTGATAGCCGTCGCGGGTCTCCACGGGCTCACTCACCTCACCCGGCTCGAGCGCGAACGCCGCCTCTTCGAAGGGCGGCACCATGTCACCGGTGCCGAAAAAACCCATGTCGCCACCACGCGCCGCCGTCCCCGGGTCCTGGCTGTGTTCGCGGGCCAGCGTCGCGAAGTCCTCCCCGTCTTCCACGATCCGGGCGCGCAGCTCCCGAATCGCTTCCAGTGCGCTGTCGTGCCGCGCCGCCGGCGCGCCCGGCGCGACATCGATCCGGATCTGCCGGGCTCGGATCTCGGAGCCCTCTGCCACCTGGTCGTAGCGGCGGCGCAGCTCCGCGTCCGGGATCGCGGCGTCGGCCCGGATGACGGAGTCCCGGAGCGCCGCCAGCATCACCTGCTCCGCCTGCCCTTCGACGACCGGACCGAGCTCCAGCTGGGCGAAGGTGCTGTCCTCCGCGGCCGCCGTGGCCAGGAGAATGTAGTCCGTCCAGAGGTTGGCCAGGCTCAGCGCGGCCTGCCGCGCTTCCGGCACGCTGTCGGCCGACATCATGAGCCCGGCCTCCTCTTCCACAGTGAACTCGTGACCGGCGGCGCTGGCCACGAACGTCGTTTCCGGGTCCGGGTCCCCGCAGCCGGCGACGACGACGAGCAGCGCGAGCGAGGTCAAGCGGCGGCGTCGCATGATCGACATTGAAAGCTCCTTGCGCGTGTTGAGCGGGCGGTCAGCCAGCGTACACCCCTCCTGGCCGCATGCCGCGGCCGGTAAGATGAAGCGGGTGGAGGCTGCGGGCAAACGGACGGTTCTTCGCGGTTTCCGGGCGGAACCTGTTGCACGCGTCCAACAAGCGTCGGCGCGGGCTCCACACTTCGGTGTTCGGCGAAAATTCATTAATCTCGCTCTAAATCGGTCAGGACGCACCGGCTTATGGCGATCTGCACGGCTGTGGCTCGGGCACGAACGGGCATTGCATACTACTCCCCCTTGTACACCCGGTTGCATCCGGATACCACCATGAAACAGAAGGGAACCACCATGAGGCGGCTATTCCAGCCGGCAGTACTGGCCCTCACCGCGGTCGCGTTTGCGGCGAGCGGGGCAGAGGCCCAGCAGATCGACTTCCAGATCGACACCTACGGCTGCTTCCACTTCGAATGTACGCCGACCACCACCAACGACGCTTTCGTCTACAACGGCGATGTGGTCGTGGAGTGGTTCGGAGTTACGGGCTTCACGACCCAGTCGACCGGCGCCTCGCCGAACACGGCCGCGTTCAACCTGGGCACATTCAACCTCAACACGCTGTCCGAGGGCTCGGTCGGCACCCCACCCGCTCTGGACTTCCGGCTCAAGACGGTTTTCACGGCGCCGAGCATTATCGGCACACCGGTGGACCAGCGCACCGCAACGTTTACCGGGTCGGTGAACACGACGACGGGGGCGATAACGTTCGCGCTGACGGATCCCACCCCCGCGGTCTTCTCGTTCACGCAGGGTCCGTGGGCGGGGACGTTCGAGTTCATGCCGGACGCCAGCTTGTTCGTGGATAATGAGAATCTGGAGACCCTCGGTGGCCTCGCGACGGTTTCCGCGGAACGGGTCCCGGTGCCTGAGCCGGCAAGCATGCTGCTGATGGCGACAGGAATGCTGGGTGTGTTCGGAGTGGGCTATCGGCGTCGCAACGCGTAGCTGACAGCCGTCGCGGTCGCCCATAGCAGCGGGTAGCGGCGACCCGGCAGGCCTGCAAAACCCCGCCCCGGGGGAAGCATCCCGGGGCGGGGTTTCCTGAATGCGCACCATTGTGAGCGGGGCGTCGGATCCTCCCGCCGTCAGCCGCCCGCGCTGTCCGTGGCGGGCGCCGGCGTCTGCTCCGTGGTCGGCCCCCGCAGCTCCCGCAGACGCTGCTCGACCAGGACGGCGCGGTCGTCCCGGAGCGTCGATGGATAGCGCGCCCGCAGCACCTGCGAGACCGGGCCGAGTGTTACCACGGGGAGCTCGTCCCGCGCCGTCTTCGCGATGAGATCGGCGATGACCGGCTCGAGGTCGACCTCTTCGCCGGGGTTCGCCGGCCGGACGTCCAGCAGACCCAGCTGCCGGGCCGCTTCCCGCACCTGACCCCGGAGCGTTTCCACTGCGGCGGCGACGTCCTCGGCGGACGCCTCCAGCCCCTGGCGCCGCGCCGCGGCGTCCACGAGGCGCCCCCGGAGTAGCGGCTGCAGGACGCCCTGACGGATAACGGGTTCACCGGCGCCCGCGATCTGCTGGCGCACCTCCGACGGCTGACGCCTCAGGAACCGTCGGGCGTCCGCCACCGTCACCGCCCCCGACTCATAGGTCATCAGCGTATCGCTGGTCCCCTCCGGCAGGTCGGCCGCCGGGTCCAGCGCGAGCTGGCGGATCAAGGCCGTAACGTCCCCATGGATCCGGGGCGCCGCCTGCCGCTCCAGCGTCGACAGGTACTGCGCGCTCGCCTCCCTGCCCCGCTGCCGGCGCAGCCGCTCGGCGAACTGCTCGCGCGTGGGCGTTCGCCGTTCCTCGAGCCGGATCAGATGGTGACCGTGCGCCGTCTGGACCACCTCGCTCACCTCGCCCGGCTCCAGCGACTTCGCCGCCGCCTCGAACTGCGGCAGCATGTCTCCCGGGCCCACGAACCCCAGGTCCCCTCCCTGACCGGCGGTGCGCGGGTCCTGGCTGTACTCCTGCGCCAGTTGCTCGAAATCCTCGCCCTCTTCCACGATCCGCCGCCGCAGGTCGACCAGCGTCTCACGGGCCGCTTCGTGCCGCGCCGCGGGCGCCGCCGCCGGAAGCGCGATCATGATCTGCCTGACCCGCATCTCGGAGCCCTCGGCCTCCTCGTCGTAGCGGCGGCTCAGCTCCCCGGCCGGCACGGTCGCACCCGCACGGGCCACGGAGTCCATGACCGCCGCGAAGACCGCCTCTTCCACCTGTTGCTCGACCACTGGCTGGAGGTCGAGTTGGGCGAACGTGCTGTCCTCCGCGCCGGCGGTGGCCAGCAGCACGTAGTCGATCCACAGATTGGCGAGAGCGATCGCCGCCCGGGCGGGCGCCCGGATCTCGTCCACCGCCGCCAGCATCTGCGCTTCCTCCTCGACCATGAGCTGGTGCCCCCCGGCCTCCGCGATGAAGGTGGTGTCGGGGTCCATACCGCCGCAGCCGGTGGTGAGCATCACCAGCGTCGACACGAGTAAGCAGCGAACCATGGTCATCATCGACTCCTGCGCAGGAACTGTAGGGAGGGTCAGGGGAATCGGAGGGAAGCTCCTCCGAACCGAAGATGAGGCCAAGCCCCGGCCCGGGCAACGCCCGGATTCGAGCTGGTGCGGCCATGCAGACAGGTGTTGCGTGGGTGCGGCACTTCCACGGCTCCGGGAGAAGACGGCGTCAACGCACCAAAGGTCGTCAAAAAACCCTGCAACGGGGGGACGCTGACCGGATCCTGCTTCATTCCGCGCGCGCCGGTCTCTGCCTTGCAATTCCTTCGTCCGACGGATGCTCCGGCTCATCCTGCTGCGACCAGGCTCGCGGAGGCAGCCGGGATCCACCCCCCCAGGTAAGGAGACCCACCCAATGGTAAAGTCCCTGTATCTCACCGCACTCGCTGTGGCCATGCTGGGCCTGGCGGCGAGCGGTGCCGAAGCTCAGGTGTGCATAGGCAATTGCGGAATTCTAGGAGCGGACGGGGTCGTCACGGCTCCCCCGAATGGTGAGCTTCAGTACCGGTGGGTGAGCACCGACGGAGGGGTGGAAGGTGTAAATCTGGGCGACGTCGGGTATCCGACGGGTTCGGAGCCCGATGGGCCTCAGGACGGGTCCAGCTTCACGAGCTCCATGTTCGCCGCGAGTGACGGTGACGCCCTGGAGTTCTACTTCAACTACGTCACGTCGGATGGCGCCGGGTACGCCGACTATGCCTGGGCACGGCTCCTGAACGCGGACATGTCGGAGGCCGCGCTCCTGTTCACGGCCCGTACGACCGATGGCGGAAGCATGGTACCCGGTGAGGCGATGCCCACGCCGGCGGCTACGCTCACCCCCGCATCGGCAACGGTGAACCTTGGCACCACCTGGTCACCTCTCGGAGGCAACAGCGGCGAATGCTACGACGTTGGCTGTGGCCATTCCGGCTGGATCTTCTCGGAGTTCACGATTGCCGCGGCGGGGAACTACTTCCTCGAGTTCGGCGTGACGAACTGGGATGACCAGGCCTTCGACTCCGGCCTGGCGTGGTCGGGCACCACGATCGGATCGATCCCGATCGATCCCATCGCGGTTCCGGAGCCCGCCTCCATGCTGCTCCTGGCCAGCGGCCTGCTGGGCCTGGGGTTCGTGGCTCGTCGCCGTCGTGAAGACGCGTGATGTAGAGCCCGTCGACTGAGGGTCACGGCTGTCGCGTGACCTGGCTGCGAGAGAGAGCCGCCGCTCCTGAACGGAGCGGCGGCTCTCTGCCTGGAGGGGTGCGTCGCGAGCGGGCTCGGAGCCCGCTCTCCGTCGCCGTGTGGCGGCCGCGCAACACGAAGCGGCTTCGGCTCCACGACCGGCCCGACCACGGTAGTAGACCGCTCCTCGTGGCGTGCTCCGAGATGCGCTGTGCCGCAATGCTTCCCGCCGTTGGGAGCCTCGCGCAATCGCCGCGGCATGAGGCTGGCAACCAGTGTCGTGCATGACCGGTATCACCATCCGAACCGTCCTGCTCAGCGCGCTGTCGCTCGCCGCTCTCGCCGCGCCATCGGCCGCACAGACCTCGTGCGCCTCCATGGCGGAGTGTCCCGGGCTGGTCTCGCCGGAAACGCGCATCACCGGCGAGCTCAGCACCGCCGGGGTCAACGCGCTCCTGGGCGGCATGACGGCCGCCGGGCTGAGGATGCTCCGGGGCGAGTCGGCCCGCGACAGCTGGAGCGCCTTCTGGACGGGAGCCCTCGGCGGCGGCCTGACCTACGCCGGCAAGCGGGTGGCGGTGGAGCGCTTCGACGGTGCGGGATTCCTCGGCCGCGAGATCGCCAGCGTGGGCGGCTCCGTGGTGCGGAACGCGGCGGCGGGCCGGGGTCCGCTGGACGAGCTGGTCCTGCCGGTAGGCCCTGTCCGGCTCTACGTGGCGGGCGGCGCGGTGAGGGCGCGGGTGGACGTGGCGACGCTGGTGGTTTCCGGGATCTTCATGGCCACCTACGACGCCCGTTTCGACCCCGGCGCGTCCCTCTCCGCGGGGTCCCTCGTCTTCCGGGGTGCGGCCCCCATGCCCGCCCTCAGCAGCGCCGGCGCGACGGTGGTCTGGTCGGAGATGCCCTCCTCGGAGGGGCCCCGTCTCATGGCTCATGAGCGGGTCCACACACTCCAGTACGACCAGGCCTTCCTGTCCTGGGGCGAGGAGATGGAGCGGTGGGCGGGGCGCCAGGTGCCCGGGATGGATGGCGCGTTCCGGCACTTCGACCTGGGCGCCTCGGCTCTGGGGCTCCGCACCGGACTGGCGCTCGCCCTCGGCTACCACGACCGGCCCTGGGAGCGGGAGGCGTACTTCCTGGCGCAGCGCGTTTATCCGGTGGAATCCAGCGGCGCCGGCCACTGAGCCGGTTCGCCCCACAGCTCGCCCCACAGCTGAAACAGAACCGGCCCGCAGCGCTTGAGACGCTGCGGGCCGGTTCTTCTGGTCTACTCGAGTCGTTCGATGGCTACGTCGAGCTGGCCGAAGCCGCTGTCTGTCAGCTCTGCTCGTAATCCCGCCGACGGCGCGTCACGAGCCCGATGCCCAGAAGCCCCGTGCCGAGCAGCAGCATGCTCGCCGGCTCCGGAACCTGCGGAACCACCTGCTCCACGCTTCCGATGGTCATGTCATCGAAGGCGAACACGTCGTTGGACGGACCTTCCGTCAGGTTGAAGGCCACGCTCGTGAACGGGTTCGCGGTGTTGATGTACCCGAAGAAGAACGCGTTTCCGCCCGTGGATCCACCGCTTCCGACCTCGTGCGGCACGTCCACGATCACGGACCCGCCAGCGGTCAGGAAGCTGAGCGCGAGCTGACCTCCGAAGTCCCCGATATCAACACCGTAGAAGCCGAAGGCGGCTATTTCCTCGGTAAAATCGATGGAAAAGCCACCCGCCGCGTTGGCTTCCCAGAACTGGGTCCCGGAGATCGGGTAGCGGCCGACACCGTTCGTGCCGGCACCCTGGCTCTCAATGTTGCCGGTGCCCTGGAGCGTAGCGGTTCCGGCGCCGGGGAACGTGAGGCCGAGGGGTGTGCCGGTCCCCGTCGCGAAGCTTTCGAAGTCCTCCGTCCCGACACCCACCAGCGATGCCAGGAAAGAGCTCTCCGCCGCGGCCGAATTCACGAGCGTCGACCTCGTTACTTCGCTGCCATCGGTGTCCTCGCCGAAGAACGTGGTCTGAGCGTCGAGGGCGCTGGCACTGAATGCCAGCAGTAGTCCCAGTGAGAGTGGTTTCAGGAGTCGAATGGTCGTCTTCAAGTTGCCCTCCGGATGCGGGGAATCGCTGATACCGTGTGCAAGTGCGGAGCTCGCACGCACCGGTTCACCCACTACTCAATGGATGTTCTGTGCCGGAGCAGGCCTCGCCTACAACGGCCCTCGGCATCCGTCCCGGCTCTCCCCCCGACGACGGCTGTGGGGCGCCCGAAACCCCCCGGGCTCATCCCCCGCCCCGCCTCTTCCCCGTTGGTGCGGGAAATCCACACCCCGTTGCCTGCGTGCAACGGTCCTTTCCGAAGGGGTCGCGTGTCGTCAACCTTCAACCGGGGCAGGGCGGCGGGCGAACAACCCTTGCATGGCGCTCTCCTCGTCTCCGTCCACCACGGGGCCCCGAAGCGGTGGGCCTGGTGTCCGGCGAAATCGTGTCGGGGTAGCCCATTGCTGAGGAGCGTCCGTGGATCGTGACTGGAGCGGCGCCGCCTGGCCGAGGATCCTGCCGTTCGCCGTGTTCCTGGTGCTCCTCGGCCTCGAGCCGTACCTGGCGGATCTCGCCGATCCCGTCCTGGACCCCCGCTGGCTCTACGCCATCCGCTCGGCGGTCACCGCGGCGGTCCTGGTCGCGCTGTGGCGATACTACGCCGAGCTGCGGCGACCGGAGCGGCCGCCACCGGGCGCGTGGATCGTGGCGGCGGCGGTCGGCGTGGGGGTCTTCGTCCTCTGGATTCTCCTGGACTTCCCACCCCTGGTGACAGGAGCGGCGGAGGACCCGTTCGATCCGCGGGTGAACGGGGCGTTGCACCCCGGGCTCGCCCTCACGCGCCTGGCGGGCGCCGCGCTCGTGGTGCCGATCATGGAGGAGCTGTTCTGGCGCTCGTTCCTCATGCGCTGGCTCGAGGAGCCGCGCTTCCAGCGGGTGGATCCCGGCGGAGTGGGCTGGAAGCCGCTGGTCCTGACGTCCGTGGTGTTCGCGCTGGAGCACCGGCTCTGGTTCGCGGGACTGCTGGCGGGACTGGCGTACGGGGAGCTCTACCGCAGGACCCGCAGCCTATGGGTGGTCATCCTGGCGCACGCCATCACCAACGCCCTGCTCGGGCTGTACGTCCTCCGGACCGGGAGCTGGAGCTTCTGGTGAGGTGACCGGCACCGTCAGCGCTCCATCCTCGCTCGCAGCCGTGGCACGGCTGGCGGCCGGGGCCGCAGCGGTGTCCGGGCTCGGAGCGGTGTCCGCCGCGAGCGGCGTTCCCATGAAGTCGGTGAGGGCGTTGAACGCGCTGGCGCAGTCTTCAGGGCCGCACGGGGCGCTGAAGGCGATCATCTCCGAGACCTGGTGCCGGGTCAGGAAGGCGGGGATCTCCAGGACCTTCGCGTGCATGGGCATGAACGTGCTCACGCCGCCCACGCGGAACCAGTACCAGGTCATGACGACCCCCTCGGGGGTCCGCACCACCGCCTGTCGCACTCGCCGCCGGCCGCCGGGGTCCACGGGGCCCACGACGCGCTCGTCGATGACCTTGGTGACGTATACGATCTGGTTCGGCCAGCCGATGAGCTTGGCGTTCTGCTTCTGCTCCAGGTAGACGAACCGGTCGCCGCGCACCTGCGACGTGCCGTTGGTGAAGACCAGGCTCTCGTGCTGTTGCGCCCCCTGATACTCCGGATGCCATTGCAGCCCTCCCTCCACGGCTCCCGGCTCCGCGGCGCTCCACCCGGGCCCGCCGCCCACGCTCCGCAGGCCGGGTGTGTCGATGTCACCCCTGGGAAAAGCCGCAAGGACGAAGAACAGGACGGGGCCGATGAGCGCGGCGGCGCTCGCCGCGCCCGACCGGTACGCCTGATGCCACGGCTCGGTCTCGGGCTCCGCAGCCCGCGGCTCGGGCGCGGCCTCGTCGGGGGACTGCCGTCCCCACGACGTGCCCTGCGTCTTCCGGTTGGCCCACCGCTCGAGCCGGGGCGAGAAGGTAAAGAACAGCATGAGGGCCGCGGCGAAGACCACCCAGCCGAACTCCACGTGGTTCGCAATCAGCCATGCCTGCATCTCCGACAGGTGCCCGACCACGACGATCACGGCCACCCGGAGCCAGTTGCCGAAGAGCGCCACCGCCGCCGCCAGAGCCACGGTCAGGACTCGCGCGAGCCGCCCCCGCACCAGCACCTGGGCGTAGACCAGCCCGATGACCAGCGCGGAGAGCAGGTAGTTGAGCCCGGCGCAGCCATCGGCGATCTCGAAGGACCCGGAGGGCAGGTGGATCATGTCGCCGTCGATCTGCGCCGGGACGCGCACCAGGGCCACCATGGCGCCGCTCATGAGCGTGGTCACGCGCCGCAGGGGTGAGAGCAGCGCGTCCCAGAGCGGCATGCTCAGGAGGACCACGGCCGCGCTCACGATCACCGTCCGCGCGCTCCGCCGCCCGAACACGAAGAGGGCCCACCCCACCACCATCAGCACGAAGGCGGCCTGGGAGAAGAGCATGATGTGCATGATGGTGGACGCCAGCCAGAAGAAGGACAGCGCCACCATGGGGATCAGGAGCGACGGGTCGCCGCCGCGGGGGTTCCGGAAGCTGTCGCGATCGCTCCACACCAGCCACGCCACGAGGAACGGCGCCAGCAAGCCGTGGGCGTAGTCGTACCTCCCCCACGTAACGGTGAAGCTCCAGAGGGTGGGCCAGAAGAGGGCCAGCGAGACGAGCGCGATGCCGATCATGACGAGACGGCTCGCGTCCCGGGCCCGGCGTCGGGGTAGAGAAGCTGTGGTCATCGGGGCATCCGTAGGGGCGCGGCTCCAGGGTCTCCGGACCGGCGCGGTGGCGACCGCGGCCACCTCCGTCCGGGGGATGGAATGAAACGGCGCCCGTGCTGAAACGCAACGGGGGCGATGGCCGCCGGCGTCAGCGCCACAGCCGCCGCTTCAGCGCGTGGGCGGCGCGCAGCACGGGCCGGGGCAGGAACGAGGCCGCCCACACCGCGAGCGATCGCGGCGTTCTCCGCGCGCCCCATCGAGCCGCCTCCCGCAACGTCCCCCGGGCGGCCGTCCGCTCCAGCACTGAGAGCTGCCAGTACGCCAGCCTGAGCAGCAGCGACCGTCGGCCCGCGCGGTACGCGTGGCGCGCCTCGGGGCTCAGCGCCCCGGGCTCCTTCGCCGCGCGGTCGAGACTCCACAGCGCGTTGCGGATCGACTCCTCCACGTTCGAGGAGACCAGGGACACGGGGTGGCCCGTCCGCCACCGCAGCAGGGCCGACATCACGATCACCAGGGGCGCGCGGGCAGCCAGGCGGTGGAAGAATTCCGTGTCCTCGGCCACCCGCAGCCCCTCGTCGAAGCCGCCCACCTCCAGGAAGAGATCCCGCCGCACCATGGCCGTGGCCGGGCTGGCGAAATTGCCGAAGAAGAAGGCGGTATGGGCGTCGCCATGATAGAGCGTGTGCGCTCGCCCCGCGGCCCGCACTTCGCCGCTCTCGAAGTGCCGGTCGAAGAACTCGCCGGGGCTCGTGCGGGTGTCGCCGAACAGGGGGAACGCGCGGGCGAACCCCTGCTGCGCCGTCAGCGGCCTCCCCTCCAGGTCGACGAACTCGAAGCCCGTGATCGACGTCCGGGCGCCCGTGGCGGCCAGCGCCGCCAGCTGCACCTCCAGCTTGTCCGGCGTCCACAGGTCGTCGGAGTCCAGGAACGCCAGCCACTCGCCCCGCGCCTCCGCGGCCCCCCGGTTCCGTGCGGATCCCACCCCCGCGTTGTCCTGCCGGATATACCGCACGGGGTCGGCGAAGCCAGCGCACACCGCCGCGGTATCGTCGGTGGAGCCATCATCGATGATCAGGATCTCCAGTGCGGGCAGCGTCTGCGCCAGCACGGAGGCCACCGTCGCCGGCAGCCAGCGGCCGCGGTTGTAGGTGGGGATGATCACGCTCACCGCTGGCGCTCCGCTGGCCGACCCTCCAGAATTCCCGACCATGGCTCTATCCGGCATAGCGAAGGGCATCAAGGCGCTGGCGCGGCCCGTGGTCGGCACCGTCACCCACGTCTCCACCCGAGAGCGCATCGCCGCGCTCACCTTCGACGACGGCCCCCACCCCGAGCACACGCCCCGGCTCCTGGAGGTGCTGGAGCGCCATGGCGCCCGCGCCACATTCTTCATGGTGGGGGTCCAGGCACAGCGCCACCCGGCTCTCGTGGAGCGGATAGCGGCGGCGGGTCATGCCATCGGGAACCACAGCTGGGACCATCCCTCCTTCGCTTTCATCTCGAGCCGCGAGCGCTGGCAGCAGCTCCGCGCGTGCGCCCGCGCCACCGCTCCCCACGGCCTCCGCATGTTCCGCGCTCCCGGGGGCCACCAGACCCCTCGCTCGGTCCTGGACGTCCGCGCCCTCGGCTTCCAGGTGATCGGCTGGAGCGTCGATCCGCTGGACTACTCCCGGCGCTCCGCCGCGGAGATCGCGGAGCACGTGGGCCGGACGCTGCGGCCGGGCAGCATCGTGGTCCTCCACGACGCCATCGACCGCCACCCCGCCCGCGACCGGAGCGCCACCATCGAGGCGGTCGACCGGATCCTGGCGAGCGCCGGAGAACGCTACGAGTTCGTGACCCTCCCCGAGCTCTTCCGCCGCGGTCGGCGCCGCAGGATCAACTGGTTCTGGCATCCCGACACCGATCCGTTCAGCGGACCCGCCCGGTCCGGCCGGAACGACCGGGAGCGGCAGCGACCGGAGTGATCGCCCGCGAACGTTAGGAACCGCCGTACCACAGCGCAACCGTTGCGCTCCCCCCTGCCGGCTCCGTCCGACGGCGCTTGATGCAGCGATCCAACAACCGTCGGAGCACGGCCACAACTCCGGCACCCCCACCCCTTCCGGGCGCATCTCCGTAACTCCATTCGAGCCAGTGAGTTATCCCGTCTTTGGCCGCATGCCGGACGGGAGCGAACGGCTATTGCACCTGAACCCGACTGCGATCGATCCCATTTCTCCCCGGATTGACTCGACAAGGAACGACGGAGTTTTGATGCTGCAGATTTCTGACGCCTTTCCGATGACGGGGAGGAACGGCACTGTGGAACTGGCCCCGGAGCGGATCATCCGCCTGCACCGGGACAGCGTGGTACGGCCCGGCCCGGCCCCGACGGCCGCGGCCACCGACGACCAGCGGCTGCGCCGCGCCCTCAATGTGGCCGTGGCGCTGGTCGGTCTCCTCCTGGCGCTGCCGCTCATGCTCGTCATCGCCCTGGCCATCAAGCTCACCTCGCCGGGGGCCGTCCTGTTCATGCAGGAGCGCGTGGGGATCGACCGCCGCAACCCGTACCTGCCGTCCGGGAACTGGCGCCGCACCGTCGACCACGGCGGGCAGCTGTTCAAGGTGTACAAGTTCCGCACGATGGTCGCCGGCGCCGGCCGCCGCGAGGTCTGGGCTACGCCCGACGATCCGCGGATCACGCGGGTGGGCGCGTTCCTGCGGAAGTACCGGCTGGACGAGATCCCCCAGCTCTGGAACGTGGTCCGGGGCGAGATGAACATTGTGGGCCCGCGCCCCGAGCAGCCGACGATCTTCAAGGAGATCCGCGCACAGCTCGACGAGTACCACCGCCGTCAGCGCGCGCTCCCCGGGATCACGGGGTGGGCGCAGGTGAACCACCATTACGATCGTACGATCGAGGACGTGCGGACGAAGCTGCGCTACGACCTGGAGTACCTCCAGCGGCAGAGCGTGCTGGAGGATCTGCGGATCATGCTGCGCACGGTCCCCGCGGTCCTCACCAAGAAGGGCGCCTGGTAGCGCGCAAATCCGCGCGCATGGGCCGGGCGTCCCCCCCATTCTGGAGAGAGAGCAAGATGAAGATGCACTTTAGCTGGACCCCCTTCGCCGCGGCCTCCCTCGTGCTGCTCCTGGGAGCGGCGACGGGCGAGGCGCAGACCACGTACTTCGGTGAAGACCTGGACGGCTCACAGCTCGTGGCGTCCAGCTTCACCAACTCGTTGGCCGCGGAGGCATCGTTCCTCTCCTCCTTGATCGGCGTGGGTACCGAGACCTTCGACGGCTTCGCTCTCAACACGACGAATCCGTCCCTGTCCTTCCCCGGCGCCGGCACGGCCCAGCTCACCGGCACGGGCTGTGTCTCCAACATCACGCAGAGCGCGTGCAGCAATCCTGTTGATGCCTCCACGCCCGGTGGCACCAACGGCTTCGGCCGCTACCCCGTGTCATCGCCCAACTACTTCGAGGTCAACGCGGGCGATTTCGTCATCGACTTCAGCGCACCGGTCGCGGCGTTCGGGTTCTTCGGCGTCGACATCGGCGAGTTCGGCGGCACGCTCGGAGTGAACTTCTTCAACGGCGCCACGCCGGTCGCCGCCCCGACCCTCGCGTACACCCCGTCCGACGGCAACGCGTTTTTCTTCGGCTTCATCGACGCGGCCAACCCGTTCACGCGGGTCACCTTCAACATCGGCGGGTCGTCGGGGGACGTGTTCGCCTTCGACAACATGACGATCGGCAGCGTGGAGCAGGTGGTCCCGCAGGTGCCCGAGCCGGCGTCCATGCTCCTGATGCTGGTGGGACTGGTGGGAGTCGGCATTGTCGTCGTCCGGCGTCGGAAGCTCGACAGCGGCTTACAGCCCGCCTGACCGACGGCGGCGGGTCCGTGGCAGGGCCCGCACGCGAAGCACGGGCACGGCGTCGAGACTGGTGTTCGGCGCCGTGCCCGCCTATTCTGAGACTGGCGTTTCATACCGAAGCAGCAGAACCATCGCACCGATCCCGGAGACTGCACCCTTGAATACGAAGCTGCGTCCCCTCGCCTGGGCGGCCTATTCGGTCGCGTTCATCCTCATCGTGGTCCCGCTGACGGAGGTGCTGCTGGGCATCTGGCCCCTGCGGATCGGCCAGGTGAACTGGCGGTTCGGCGCCGCCGGGCTGGTGAGTCAGAGCGTGATCACGCCGCTGCTGGGGATGCTGCTGGCCGTGACCACCGCGGCGCTGGTGGAGCACCGGGTCACCGCCCGGGTCCTCGCGGGGTTCGCGCTGCTGGGCGGCGTACTGGGCGCCCTGGCGCTGGCCATGTTCAGCCTGGACGCGCTCGAGGCCCGCTCGGCGGTCCGGACGGAGTCGCTGCAGGCGTTCGACAAGGCCGCCGTAGTGGCTGCCGTGAAGTTCGTCCTCGGGTCCATCTCGGCGGTGCTCCTGGGCTTGGGCGGCTGGAAGGCCAGCCGGCGGC
Source organism: uncultured Gemmatimonadales bacterium (assembly GCA_963783305.1). Taxonomy (GTDB): domain Bacteria; phylum Gemmatimonadota; class Gemmatimonadetes; order Longimicrobiales; family RSA9; genus JAWVYT01. Next base: position 933,999 of record CAWAMW010000002.1, read on the forward strand.
ACGGCGGGGAGGCCGCGGCGCGGGAGCGGAAGTCCGCGAGCGACGATTCCCCGGTCCTGGTCGGCGCCCGGGAGTCCTAGCGGGCTGCTGGAGAAGTCGAGGGGAGGCGGGCGGGGGGTCGATCGCCGCGCAGCGCGCGGCGATCGCGCAAAGCGCGGCGTCGAAGGGACGGCCAGAGTCCGGGATGTCGGCGTTCCCCCGGGTGCCCGCGTACGCAGGCGTAAAACGGAGCGCAGCGGAGATCGACCAGCGAGGCCGGAGGCCGACGCGATCGACAGCGAGCGCAGCGACGCGCTCGACAGGGAGCGCAGCGACCGATCGCTCCCCGCCCAAAACCTCTTTCAGCGGCCTGTCGGACCTGGCCCCTACCGGAAGATCCGGATGAAGGTGTAGGTCACCGCCGGAATCGTGACGAGCAGCGTGCGGACGAGGCCGCTGTCCAGGAACCCACCCTTCCTCTCCGGCACGATGATGCGGTCCCCGGCGCGCAGGCTGAGCTGGTCCAGGGTGCGGCCGACGATGATCGCTTCGTGCAGCGCGGCGCCGCTCCAGATCACCTGGTCCCCGCGAACGATCTCGGCCTCGTTCAGCTCCGCGTTGGCGGCAGGGCCACCCGCTCGCATCAGCGCCTCCTCCACGAGCGCCGAGGCCGGCATGGTGAAGAAGCCCTGGCTCCCGACGCTGCCGAGGACCGCGATCCGGATCAGGCTGCTGGCGTGCACCACCGGCTCCTGGAGGTACCGCCCCAGCTCGGACCTCAGGTGCGTCTCCAGCTCGCTTCGGAGCACACCATCCAGGGGGATGCTGCCGATGTTCGGCAGCTGGAGCTCACGGCCCGGCCCCACGGCCAGGGTATCGCTGAGCGTTGGCTCGCCCTCCACCCGCAGCACGATGCGGTCGCCGATCTGGAAGTCGCCCTCCTGGAGCCGCGCCCGCACGACGCCCGCCTCCGCCGCCGCCCGCTGCCTCAGCGAACGGCTGTAGCCGGACGACGACGCGGCCTCCTCCAGCCGCCCGAGGAGCTGCTGCAGCTCGGCGCGGCCCAGCTCCGTCCCCTGCGGGTCCCATTCCAGCGACGTCTGCGCCGCCGCGCCCGCGGGGAGCGCCAGTGCGGCCATGGCCAGTACGAAGGCCCCGAGGGTCGTGCGCATGCCATGCATCATCATTCGCCTCATCCCTGCGCCTCCCCGCCCACCTGGAGCGGCTGGCGCATCGTTTCTGTCTGCTCTTCATCGCTGGCCGCGTAGCCGGGGATGTACGAGTACGCGTAGTGCCCGTACCCGTACTGTCGGCCCTGCGGGAGCCCGTTCATCACCGCGCCAAGGATCCGGATCGGCAGCCGCTCCACCAGCTCGAGCTTGCTCTCCGCCAGCTCGCGGTTGGTGGTGCCGCTGCGCAGGACCAGCAGGAGGTTGCTGGTGAGCGTGCCGAGGGCGAACGGGTCCACGCCGGCGCCCAGCGGAGGGCTGTCGATGATGACCACGTCGTAGGCGCCCTTCAGGCGCGCCAGCAGCTCGCGCATCTCCACCGACCCCAGCAGCTCGGGGCCGTGACGGACCCGGGTCCCCGACGGGATCATGTCGAGCCCCTTGAACCGCGTCGTCCGGACCGCGGTCTCGAAGCTCACGTGTCCGCCGAGGAGGTCGGTGAGGCCCGGCTTCCGATCGGAGTCCAGCAGGCGGTGCAGCGCGCCCCGGCGAGTGTCCCCGTCCACCAGGCAGGTCCGGTGTCCCTGGTCGGCGAACGAGAGCGCCAGGTTCGACGCGACGAACGATTTCCCATCGCCGGGGCCGGGACTGGTGATGGTGATGGTCAGCGGGCCCGCGGCCCCGAACGCGTGGGTGACGTTCAGCCGGATGGACCGGAACGCCTCCAGCACCTGCGTCAGGTGGTCCTTCTGGGTCCGGCCCTTCCGGAGGGTGGGCACCGCTCCCAGGATGCTCAGCCCGAGGCCGCGGGTGATCTCGCTGGGATACCGGATCCGGGCATCCAGCCGGTCCCGGAGGATGGCGCCGCCGAGCCCCAGCCCCAGCCCCGCCATCATGCCCATGAGGAGGACCATGTACTTCTGGTCGCTCACCGGCTGCTGGGGGACGGCCGCTTCATCGAGGATCCGGATGTCGGGGATGCTGCTCGCCGCCGCCAGCCGGGCCTCCTGGAAGCGCTGCTCCAGGCGGGTGTAGAGACTGCCCTGGATGACGACCTGCCGCTCCAGGCGTGCCTCCTCGATGGCCCGCGTAGGGATCTCCCGCAGCTCACCGGACGCCGACGCGATGTTCCCCTCCAGCTGGCTCTCGCGGATCCGGAGCTCGGCCAGCAGCGTGTTCACCATGGCCGGGATCGTCTCCCGCTCCAGCCGCGCCACATCGGCCGCCGCCGTGGCCACCGCCCGGTGCTCGCCCGTGTAGCGGGAGCGCAGGGCGCGCAGCTGCGCCCGCATGCCCGTGAGCTGCGTCAGCGCCTGCTGCAGGTCCGGCGCCTGCTGCACCGCGCCCACGGAGCTCAGCGCTTCCACCGACACCCCCTGCTCGGAGCCGATGGCCCGCTCCAGCGCGTCCTGGTCCCGGCGGATCTGCTCCAGCTCCACCTGCATGTTGAAGAAGTTGTCGAACGCCGGGTCCCGGGTCATGGCGAGGCCCGGGGTGACGGGCGTCGATCGTTCCGATGGCAGCGTCACCGTGGCCACCTTGAACTCCTCCAGCGCGATCTCCGCCGACTTCAGCCCCCGCTCCGCCGCCACCAGCTGCTCCTCCAGGATCGACACCAGCGTGTCCAGCTTCTCCCGCTTCAGCTCCGCCGCCACCTCCACGTGGCGGTCCGCCAGCGAGTTGAGGATCGACGCCGTCTTCTCCGGGTCCTCGCCGTTCAGCTCCACCCGGAGGAACCCGCCCGTCTTGTCGATCTGGGTCCGCAGCCCGCGACCCAGCTTGAGCGCCTCGTCCCGGGGCGATGCCACCCGGAACCCCACCGCGCGGTCGGCCGGGAACCGGCTCAGCTCCGGCTGCCACGCCAGCCCCAGCGTCGACGCGCCCACGGAGTCGCCGAACGACCCGCGCTCCACCACGATCCCGTCGCTGGTCTCCAGCGTGTACTGCCGCGCCTGGGGCTGCACCCGGATCCGGTAGCTGCCCGGGGCGAAGCGCTGCTGCAGCCCCAGGTCCGAGAGGAGCCCCTCGTCCTCCTTCCGCTCCGGGTGAAGGTAGAGCTGCTCCGTGATCACCACCGGGTCCAGCACCATGAACGACCGCAGCAGGTCGATCCAGGCGGTGGACGACAGCAGCTGCGAGGACTGGATGGGCCCCACGTCCACGGCGCCGCGCGCGCCGCTCGACTGCTCGATCCAGATGGTGGTCTGCGCCACGTACTCCAGCGGCACCCGCTGCGAGGCGAAGTAGCCGCCCACCGTCCCCACCACCAGGAGCGCCAGCACCCACCACTTCTGCCGCAGCACCGCCCCGATGTAGCGCCGCACGTCCACGCTCCCGCCCTCCTCCTCGTCGTCGTGCACGGGGGGGAGCTGCTGCGTGGCCGGAGCGGGGAGCTGCCCATCCGGGTCGTGGGGCGCCAGCTCGAAGAGCGGGTGCCTGATTCGATCGTCCGTCATGCTGCCCTGGTCAGGAGGTGCAGGAAATCCGGTTCGGCGCGGGTCCGCGCCGTCCGCCCCCATACGCGCAAGCGTGGTGCCTCATCCAGCGTTCGCTCCGGCCGGGGAGTCGACGCGAGCTCGCGCCGGGGGGCCGGAACTCCCAAGAATAGCCCGCTTCCCCGGAGGATACCACCCCTGTCTCGCTGCGGTTCCTGTCTCCGCTTCCCGCTGCAGCGCCCCCACACCCGCCCCGGTTGTTGTGGCACGGAAGCCACACCTCGTCGCCGCACCGCCACATTTCGGCGCGGTCCAGCCGGCCACAATCGGCCAGGCGGACACGCAATATCCGTTGTCCCGCAATGGATTTACCGGATCCCGGGCCAAACCGTTCGTTCGCGAACACGGCTTGCGATAGGAGGTAGTCGGCGGCTCGACCGGGTCGCGCTACGGAAAACACGATTGAGCCTTGGGTCTATGCCAGCATTGACAGCGATTCCACGAACCGAGCAGCGGGCCGAGCGGCGTCTCAGGCTGCTGCCGTACATGTTGCCCGAGGGAGGCGCGGCGGACGAGCCGGCCTCCTGGCCTGGCGTCGACCTGTCCTTCCTGAACGGCGAGGCCGCCCGGCGCGGACTGAACGTGGCCGTTGCGTTCCTGGCGCTGCTCGCCCTCGCCCCCCTCATGCTGCTGATCGCGGTCGCGATCCGTCTGACCTCGCACGGGAGCGTCATTTACAGGCAGACCCGGATCGGTGTCGACCTCCGGAACCCCGACCTCCCGTCCGGCAACTGGCGCCGTGGTCGGGACCTGGGGGGCAAGCCGTTCACGATGTACAAGTTCCGCACGATGTACCAGGCCGACGACCCGCGTCAGGTGTGGGCCACCCCGGATGACACGCGGGTGACCCGCGTGGGCCGGTGCCTCCGCAAGTGCCGTCTGGACGAGCTGCCGCAGCTGATCAACGTGCTGCGGGGCGAGATGAACATCGTTGGGCCGCGCCCCGAGCAGCCGGAGCTCTTCGCCGACCTGCGGGTGCGGGTGGCTGGCTACCACGAGCGGCAGCGGGTGCTGCCGGGGATTACCGGCTGGTCGCAGGTCAACCAGTCGTACGACACGTGTATCGAGGATGTGCGCAACAAGGTGCGGTACGACCTGGAGTACATCCGCAACGCGTCCCTGCTCCACGATCTCAGGATCATGGGGCGGACCATGCCGGTTCTGATCGGCAGGAAGGGAGCCTGGTGAGTATTCGCCGGGTCGCAGGGCAGGACTCCGCCGCCTTCGAAGGGCTCGGGAAGGCGGGGACGCTCGACCAGGATCGCCGTTGGGATTGTTCGCGGGGCGTCGCGAGTGGCGCGCACCTTTGCGACGACACCCGGGGCACTATCCTGATGGCCTTAGGTGAGACCAGGTAGAGCAGCCGCCCGAAAGGGTCGGACGGGCAAAGCATCACTAACTCTCGAGAGGAGCAGGACCATGAGTATCAGATTCATCAAGACGGCGTTAGCCGCTGCGGTGCTGGCCACGATGGCCGCGCCCGCAGGACTGCAGGCGGCGGAGGACCCATTCCCACTCGGCGGCTATTCGCTGATCGGTAGCGGGGACCTCTTCGCCACCGGGCCGGAGGTATTCATCCAGTTCCTGGGCTTCGCGGCCCAGTACAAGGATGAGATATCCTTCCGCTACGATCTGACGCACGCCGGCGCCAGCTACAAGATTTTCGACAACAAGACGGCGGTGGCGAACACGGTGTGGCGGATCAATGACTTCGTGGAGGCCTCCACCGGCCTCGCGTTCTCGTTCGTCCCCGGTGAGAACTACATCTTCTCGCTGTACGTCAACCCGGTAGGCAGCGGCTCGGAGCTGGGCACCGGCGACCTCGGCACGACGTACTACACCAACAACGGCCTGAACCCGGACGGCATGATCCACTCGAAGACCGGCGAGTGGATGGGCACGGGCGCCTACACTCCCATGGCCGGCTCGATCACCGGTGTGGCGGGAGACATTGAGTTCAACCGTCAGGTTGGCTTCGAGGACCGGCTGGCTGGCGACTGGGACTTCAACGACGTGGTCTTCGCCGCGCAGGGCGTCGATGCGCAGGTGCCTGAGCCGATGTCCATGCTGCTGATGGCCACCGGCCTGTTCGGGATCTGCGGTGTTGCATACCGCCGCAAGGAGACCGACGACAACGAGGCGTAGTCGGCTTCGTCCGTCTGGATCCTCCAGATGATCCGGAATACGGCCCCGCGCTTCGGTGCGGGGCCGTATTCATTTCCGCTGAACAACCTCCAGCATCAGGTCGTTCAGCCGACGGATGTCGTAGTTCTCCGCGACGAAGGTCCGGCCCTCGTCCGTATACGCTTCCCACCGCTCCGGCGGCAGGGCGCTGGCCCGCTGGATCGCGTCGGCGAGCGCCTCCGGGTCGGCGGGCGGGACCTGGAAGTCGTGCATGCCCGGCGGGATGGACTCGGGCACACCGCCCGTGGTGGTGGTAACGGCCAGGCAGCGCATGAGCAGCGCCTCCTGCACCGCGGCGGCCTGGTTCTCCGCCCAGTTGCCGATATGCAGGCTCGGCAGGAGCAGGATATCGGAGGCGCCCATGAGCCCGGTGAGGGCCTCGGTGGTCACGGTGCCGGCAAAGGTCACGCGGTCGCCCAGTCCGAGGCGGTCGACGAGCGCCTCCAGGCGGGCCCGGTAGGGATTGGCCCCTCCGGTGAGCGTGTAGTGGAAGTCCTCCATCCCCCGGTCCCGGAGGATCCCGAGCGCCTCCAGGGCGTGGTGGAACCCCTTCTCCTCGCTCATCCGGCCGGCGGACAGCAGCGAGAGCGTGGAGCCGGGGTGCCGCCACCCGGGGTCCGGGAAGCTCTCCAGGTCGAAGCCCACGGGCATGAGGGTGATCCGTTCGGGAGGGCAGCCCCGGTCGATGGCGTGCCGCGCCGAGAACCGGGTGTTGGTGAACACGTGGTCCACGCCCCGGAAGACCACCGCCGCCCGCTCGTCGGCCAGCGGAGGCATGTGCGGCAGCTCACCGCCATGATAGTAGAGCCCGATCGGGACGTCCGGCAGGACGCGCTTCGCGTGGACGAAGAGCAGGCCGGCGTGGATGCCGTGGATGAGCACCACGTCGGGATCCGTGGCCTTCAGCGTGGCGAGGCAGGAGCGCACCACCAGGTCGCGCTTCAGCGGACGGGTACGCGGCATCCGGAACCAGTCGCCGGTCGCCACGGCCCGCAGGGCGGTCCCGGCGGTCCTGCCCAGTGTGCGGAGGGTACGAGGATAGTAGGTTGTCCTGTCCTGCAGCTTCCACTGGAGGACCTTGGCGCTGAGCGCGTTATCGAACCGGCCGCCGGCGAGGATTCGAACGTCGTGTCCCCGGCTCAGCAGGTCCGCGAACTGGGTGTCGAAATAGGTCTTGAAGGTGGCCGGGTAGTGCTCGGTGACCGCTACGATCCTCATCTATGGATACCGACTGGAATCGAATGCGACCGGGCTTCCTCGTTGCGCTCCATACTCCCTCCAATACCGGGTATGCCATCGCCCCACTGGAGCGTGTGTTCCATCAGGTGGCGGGGAAACTCACGGAATCCGCCGATGACGTCCATTTCGCCTACAAGCACCTGGAGCGGGGCGCGCCCGACACGCTGCCTTCCGACTTCGGCAACATCATCGCCTGCGACCTCCGCGACCGGGCCCCGGAGACCGCCGCCCGCCTCGAAAGCTATGTCCGCACCCACGGGATCTCGACAGTGCTCGCCTTCGACGCTCCGGTCCAGCTCCCGACGTTCCGGGCGCTGCGCCAGGGGGGGGTGACCACGCTCGTCTCCTACCAGGGCGCGCCCATGAGCTCCCTCAACCGCGGTCCGCGCCTCTGGCTGAAGCAGCTGGACGTGCGTCTCCGCCGCAATGGACCCGACCACTATATCTTCGAGTCGGAGGCGATGCGAGAGACGGCCGTCCGCGGACGCGGCATCCCGGCCCGGCATACGTCCGTGGTGCCGCTGGGTGTGGACACGGATCGCTACCGCCCTCGCGGGTGACCAGTACGCCCAAGACGCGTTCGCCATACCGGCCGACCGCCGGATCATCGTCTACTCGGGGCACATGGAGCCGCGCAAGGGGGTGCACGTGATCGTGAAGGCGGTCGTGGAGCTCGCGGAGCGACGCGGCCGGACCGACGTCCACTTCCTCCTGTTCGGCAACAGGAACGGGGAGGAGAAGCGCTTCCTCCCTCTGTACGAGGGGACGCGGGCGGAGGGGCATCTGACCTTCGGCGGCTACCGCGACGACCTGCCGCGGGTCTTCGGCTCCGCCGACATCGGCTGCATCGCGTCCACCGGCTGGGACTCCTTCACCATGTCCTCGGTGGAGATGGCCGCCTCGGGCCTGCCCCTGGTCGTCTCGTCGCTTCAGGGGCTGCGCGAGACCATCGAGGAGGGGAGGACCGGCGTGAGCTTCCCGCCGGGCGACCACGTGGCGCTCGCGGATCGCCTGGAGGCGCTGCTGGACGACGCGCCGCTCCGCCGCCGGATGGGCGCGGCCGCCCGGGAGCGCATGGCCGCCGGCCACACGGTGGCGCGGCAGGTGGAGAGCATCGCGGACACCATCCGCGCGGTCCGGGAGCGGGCGCGATGAACCCGCGCCAGCTCGCGAAAGCGTCGCTGGAAGGCGCCCTCACGGTGACGGGCGTCGCCGCCGCCGCCCGGAAGCTGCGCCGCGACCACGTGGCGATCCTCGCCTATCACAACGTCGTCCCGGACCACGAGGCGGGCCCCGGCGACGCGAGTCTGCACCTGCCGCTGTCCCGTTTTCTCGCCCAGCTCGACGCGCTGCAGGAGACCCACGACTTCGTCGACCTGCCCACCGCCATCGCGGGAGGGGGTGACCGCATCCGCGCGACGGTGACGTTCGACGACGCCTACCGTGGCGCCGTCCGCCTCGCCCTCCCGGAGCTCCGCAAGCGGGGGATCCCCGCCACGGTGTTCGTCTGCCCGGGTCTGCTCGACGAGCCCGGCCTCTGGTGGGACGAGACCGCGGAGGCCGGCCGCCTCACGCCTGACGCGCGGGCGCGCGCGATGTACGAGCACCGCGGGGAGCTGGACGCGGTGCGCCAGTGGGCCTTCGGACGGGAACGGCCGCCGACGCTCCCCGACACCTTCGGCGTCGCGTCGGAGGCGGAGCTCCTGGACCAGGTGCGGGACGGGATCGCCGTGGGCGGGCACGCCTGGGCCCACGCGTGTCTTCCGGCGCTCGCGACCGACGTCCTGCGCGCGGACCTCGACCGGACGCTGGAGTGGCTGAGGTCCTACCCCGGTCCGACCGTGCCCTGGCTGGCGCTGCCCTACGGCGAGGGCACCCCTGATGTGGCGGCCGCGGCGCTGGACGTCGGCTACGAGGGGGTCCTCGAGATCCGGGGCGGCCTGTGCGGCTTCCCGCCGGACCCTGCGGCGATCCCCCGTATCAACGTGCCGGCGGGATTGTCCAGCCGGGGGCTGGTGCTCCGGGCCAGCGGCGTGTGGAAGTGAAGCCGGTGGTGCTGGTGACCGACGGCGAGCAGCGGGCGGCCCTCGCCACGGTCCGCTCACTGGGCCGTGCGGGGTACCGCTGCATCGTCACCAGCGCCAGCGGCCGGTCGCTGGCCGGGGCGTCTCGCCACAGCCACCGGGAGGAGCGGGTACCCGACCCGGCGAGCACGCCCGGGGAGCACGCGAACGCGGTCGCGGAGCTGGTGGCGGCGGAGGGAGTGGGGCTGGTGATCCCGATCTCGGAGCCGTCGATCCTCTCGCTGCTGCCGGCGCGCGACCGGATCGCCGCCGCCATTCCGTTCCCGGCCCTCGCCACCTTCCAGGCCATCTGCGACAAGGGCCGCGTGCTGCGGGAGGCCGTCGAAGTGGGGATCCGGGTGCCGGGGCAGGTGGAGGTGCGCTCGGCGGAAGAGGGTCGGGACATCGGCCTGGACCTCCCGCTCGTCCTCAAGCCCGGCCGCTCCGTCTACACCGCGCCGGACGGGACCCGGGCCAAGGTGGGGGTGCGCTGGGCACGGAGCGTGGCGGAGCTCCGGGCGGCGCTGGAAGCGTATCCGGCCGCCGCGTACCCGATCCTGATCCAGGAGGCCATCGAGGGGCCGGGGGTGGGCGTCTTCGTGCTCCTCCACGAGGGGCGCCTGGTGGCCCGCTTCTCCCACCGCAGGCTGCGGGAGAAGCCGCCCAGCGGCGGCGTGAGCGTGCTGCGCCAGAGCGAGCCCATGGACCCGGCACTGCTCGACCGCAGCCTGGCGCTCCTGGAGCGCTTCGCGTGGTCGGGCGTGGCCATGGTGGAGTACAAGGTCGACATGAGGACGGGGAAGCCGTACCTCATGGAGATCAACGGCCGGCTCTGGGGCTCGCTCCAGCTGGCCATCGACGCCGGCGTCGACTTCCCGCGCCTGCTGGCGGCCGTTAGCTTCGGGGATGCTGTCGAGCCGGTGGATTCGTACCGGTTCGCCCGCAGCCGCTGGTTCTGGGGTGACGTGGACCACGTGGCCAGCGTCTGGCGGGACGGGACCGCGAGCTGGAGCGACCGGCTCGGCTCGCTCGGCGGCTGGCTCCGATCGTTCGGACCCGGCCACCGGAGCGAGGTCTTCCGCTCGACAGACCCCCGACCTTTCGCGCGCGAGACCCTGCACTGGCTCCAGGACGTAACCCACCGTTGAGCATGGCATCCATCTCACAGACGCGGCGCGGCCAGAGCGTCCCGGCAATGTTCCGGGCGCGTCCACGGGCGATCTGGAGATTCCTCCGGACACAGCCCGCTTCCTTCTGGCTGGTGAACCTGTATCTCCTCATCGAATACGTGCGTCCGCAGACCATCTGGACGTGGATCGACGTCATTCCGTGGGGGCAGACGACGCTGATCCTGGCGACGATCGCGTTCTTCATGGAGGGCAAGATGTTCCGGCTGCGCACCGCCGCCGGTCCGCTCCTCATGGTGTTTTCCGCGATCGTGGCGCTGTCGTCGCTCACCGCCTTCGATCCCGGCTACGCCATCGCCAACTGGGAGCTGTTCTACTCCTGGGTCCTCATCTACCTCCTGATCACCAACACCGTCACCACCGAGAAGCGCTTCTACGTCTTCCTCCTGGCCTTTCTGCTGTACTCGTTCAAGATGTCGCTGCACGGCTTCAGGACATGGGCAACGAGAGGGTTCGGGTTCGCAGGCTGGGGACTTGCCGGTCCAGGGGGCTGGTTTCAGAATTCCGGCGAGCTGGCTATCCAAATGTGCGTCTTCCTGCCGCTCGCGGTGGAGTTCGCCCTCGCCATGAGACCGCACATGGGAAAGTGGACGCGGTGGCTGTTCTACTTCGTCCCAGTTACAGCTGTCGCTACCATCGTCGGGTCCTCCGCGCGCGGCGGCCTCGTGGGCGCTGCCGCCGTGGGCATCTGGTGGGTGGCGCGGTCCAAGCACAGGGTCCGCGGGCTCCTTGCCGTCCTGGTGGTAGGCGCGGCCACGTGGGCGGTGGTGCCACCGGAGCAGAAGGCGCGCTTCGATACGGCGGGTGAGGACCGGACATCGACCAACAGGACCGACAGGTGGAAGGCGGGGATCGAGATCGCCAACGACCACCCGATCCTGGGGATCGGGTACAAGAACTGGATCGTCTACTACGGTCCCCTCTCCCACAACATCTTCATCGAGGCGTGGTCTGAGCTGGGGTACACCGGTCTCTTCGCCTTCCTGGCTCTCATCGGCGCCACCTTCCGAGTGAACTACCAGACGCGACGATTACTCCGGCGTGTGCCCACGTCCACACCTTTCATGACCCATATGGCATACGGACTCGATGGCGCCCTCATCGGGTATATCGGCAGTGGATTCTTCGTGACCGTTCTGTATTACCCGTTCTTCTGGATCAACCTGGCCATGACCGTCTCACTCCACACCGCGGTGCGACATGAGCGCAGGCGCCTCCTCGCCCAGGCGCAGCCTGTGGCCGCGCCACGCCCAGGTCGGGTCGGGGGCTACACTCCAAACCCGGCACCAACCCGATGAGCTCTGAGCGCCCTACCGTCCTGCACTTCATCGACACCACGGGCCCGGGTGGGGCGGAGACCGTCTTCCTCCAGCTCGCGGCGGGGCTGAGGGATCGGGGCTGGCCGCCGCGTACGGTGCTGACGGGGCCGGGGTGGGTCCTGGACGCCGTTCGAGAGCTCGAGCTGCCCGTGGACGTGGTGGAGACGCGCGGCCGCTTCGATACCGCCTACATCCGGGCCCTCCACCGCCTGGTGCGAGAGCACCGGGTGGGTCTGATCCACGCCCACCTGTTCAGCCCGGCGGTCTACGCCAGCCTGGTGGGGGCGCTGGCCCGTGTGCCGGTGGTGGCCACCTTCCACGGGGCTTCCGACGCGTCGTGCGATGGGCTGGGGCGGCGCCTCCGCTATCGCCTGATCGACCGCAACGCCCGGGTCGTATGCGTCTCGGAGCCGTTGAAGGCGCTCCTGCAGTCGCTCGCCCCGGTCCGAGCGGAGCGTCTCGACGTGATCCCCAACGGCGTCGACATCCGCGCTTTCGCCACCGGAGACGGTCGATCGGTGCGTGAGGAGCATGGCGTCGGCGACCAGGACATCCTCGTCGGGGCTCTGGGCAACGTGAGGGCGGCCAAGGACTTCCACACGCTCCTGCGCGCGGCGGCGGAGCTCCAGGACGACCGCCGGCTTCACTTCGCCATCGTGGGCGAGCGTACCGAGCCGCTTCACGGCCAGCTGGTGGAGCTCCGGGATCGGCTGGGTCTGAGCGATCGCCTCTCGTTCTGGGGCTTCCGGAGCGACGTGCCGGACGTGATGGCAGCGTTCGACATCCTTGCCATCAGCTCCAGCTCCGAGGGATTCTCCCTCGCCGCCATCCAGGCCATGGCGGCCGGTACGCCGGTGGTCGCTACACGGTCCGGTGGACCGGAGCAGATCATGACCGACGGCGTGGATGGGCTTCTCGTGCCCACAAGGTCTCCTGTCGATCTGGCCGCTGCGATCCGTCGCCTCGTCGCTGAGCCCGCGCTCGGAACCCACCTCGCGAATGCGGCGCGCACGACTGCCCGGGAGCGGTTCTCCCTCTCCGCCATGCTGGATGGCTACCACGAGCTCTATCTGGAGTTGGTCGATCCGGCCATGGCCTCGTAGACAGCCTCCACTTCCCTGGCGTACCGGGTGGCGCCGTAGAACTCACGGGCTCTTGCGGCCGCCTTCTCCCCCATGGCCGCCGCTCTGATGGCGTCCCCGAGGAGCGACAGGATGGCGTCGCTCAGCGCCCCGGCGTCTCTGGGGTCGACCAGGAGACCGGTTTCTCCCGGCTCGATGATCTCGGTGGGCCCTCCCGAATTCGCCGCCACCACCGGTGTTGCGGTGGCCATGGCCTCGATCACGGTCATGCCGAAGGGTTCCGGGATCAGGGAAGCGTGCACGACGACGTCGCAGAGGCGCATCAGCTCCCCGACATCCTCCCGGAAGCCGGTGAAGACCACTCTGTCGCCGATGGAGAGCTCTTTCACGAGGTCCTGCACTTCACGGAAGTACTCCTCGCCGCCATCGGAAGGATCACCCACGATCAACGCCCGCGCCTCCGGACGCTTCACCATGACCATGGCGACCGCTTCGACGAACTCCCGAATACCCTTCCATGGAATGATGCGGCCGAAGATCCCGACGATGGGAGCCTCCGCGGGGATCCCCAGGGTCTGGCGCAGCCGCGGATCCGCGTCTCCGGGCTCGAAAGCCCCCAGGTCGATGGCATCGTGGACCACCTTGAGCCGGGCGGGCTCCACTCCTGCCGCCCGGAGCCGGCGAGCCATGGTCTCGGAGACCGAGATCCACTGGTCCACCGCCCGGGCATAGAGGGCCGCCGCGCCGTCCGTCCTCTCAGGAGCGCGATAATGCCCCACCACCGGGATCCGGAGCAGCTTACCGGCAAGCAGGGCGGGCAGCATGCCCGTCACTCCGTTGTTCAGATGGATGACATCCACCTCGTTGCGCCGTGCGAACCGGAGGATGCGGATGGCGGCGGGTACGTCGTTGACCAGGAGCCACCGGAGCGCTCCTGCCTTGCGCGCGATGCGCTGGATCGGCCCCGTCGCCGCGCCCCGACGAGGGGCGTGCCGCCCGTCGCGCTGGGCCCAGATCACCTTCATGGGCCAGTGATGGGCGGGGGTCCCGGGAAAGAGGCGGTCCAGGACAGTCTGCTCCTGCGCGCTCACCACGATGGGATCGAAGCGATTGCGGTCCATGGTGGACAGGAGGTAGGCCAGCGCGTTGATCGCCCCTCCGAACGTAAAGCTGTTGTCCACGTACAGCACGGTTGTGACCAATCTTCCTACCCGGGTTGGAAGCCGCAGGACCGGCGAATACAGTGTGGGGGGCGAAAGCTACGGAACCCCACCTGTGGGGTAAAGACCGCGTACCCGGTGGGCTTCCACCACCGAGCTGCGAGCGGCCGCACGGCAGCATATCGGGGCCGAGCGCTTTTTCTACCGCCATCCGAACTGCTATGTTACGCGTCGCTGGAGCCGCCACCACCAAACCGGCCGGAGCACCCGGCCGATCCCGTCATGCCGAGAGAGGAGCCATGAGTGCACCCTGAAGCGTCCGACGAACGCCCGTTCTTCCTGGTGGGGGCGAGCCGATCGGGAACCACGATGTTCCGCCTGATGCTGAATTCGCACTCGGCCCTGTCCATCCCCGGCGAGACCTGGTTCCTGTCCGACCTGATGGACCGACTGCCCCTCCAGGAGCCTCTTTCTCCGGCTCAGGTGGAAGAGGCCGTCTCGATCGTCCGCGGGCACTGGCGCTGGCGGGAATGGGGACTCGACAATGATCTCATGGCGGCCACCCTGCAGTCGCTGGACCGGCCACGGCTCGGGCGCCTCGTAGACGCGCTCTTCTCTCTCACGATCCCCGATTCCCCCGGCGTGCAGTGGGGGGACAAGACGCCGGGGTACACCACGGAGATCGAGCGGCTGCACCAGGTCCTGCCGCGCGCCCGGTTCATTCACGTGATCCGGGACGGTCGCGACGTGTGCCTGTCGCTGAAGAAGACGGGCTGGCACGGCGAGGCGACGTGGACGATCGCCGAGTACTGGGGCAGCACCATAACTGCGGCCTGTCGCGCCGGCCGAGCTCTGCCGGCGGACCAGTACATGGAGGTTTCGTACGAGGAGCTGGTGCTGGACACCGAGACGGTGCTGCGCTCCGTGTGCCGGTTCCTGGAAGTGGACTTCGAGCCCGGAATGCTCTCCTTCCACGAGACGGCGGGCGAGAACATCCCCGGGCGCGCCGAGGCGCACCTGAAGAAGACCACTCGCCCGCCCCGGGAGTCGGACGTTCAGCGCTGGCGGCGCGAGCAGGCGAAAGCGCAGACCGTCATCTTCGAAGCCTTCGCCGGACCCGCCCTGGAGCTGGCGGGATACGAGCGAACCGCTCGGCATGGTCTCGGGGTCATTCGAGCCGGCCTCGGAGGCATTGAGCGCGCCGCCAGGGCATCGCTTCCGCTCCGGCGCCGCCTGGGGCTGCACCTCCCCGGCTGGCGCAAAGGGCTCTGATCCTGCTGGCATGAAAGGAATCGTGAGGAAGGCCGCGAGTCGAATCCGCGCAGCGCTCATCCGGTGGGTGTTCCTGCTGTTCGAGCGAGTGCTTCCGGTGCGCGACGACTACTGGTGCTTCGCCACCTGGGACCGCCACCCCCACACGCTCGACAACCCCCGCGCCGTCTTCGAAGAGGTCAAGGACGATCCCGCGATCCGGAAGATCATTCTGCAGAAGGTGCCGGGGACGCTCGACCGCGATGGACGCAACATCAGGGTCGTGGCCGCGGAGTCGCTGGCGGGCGCGTACTACCTCGCCCGCTCGCGCGTGCTGCTGACCGGCTACGCTCTCCGGGGGGTGAGCAGCTTCAGCCGGTGGCTGCGGGCGTCGCGCCACCACGTCGTTCAGCTGTGGCACGGCATTCCGCTCAAGAGGATCGGTCACCTGTTCCCCGGCGAAACGATGTGGGACGATGAGACGCCGAAGTACGCGGCCACCGTCTGCTCCGCCAGGCGCGACCGTGAGATCATGGCGCAGGCGTTCGCGCCGATCCCATTCGAGCAGGTATGGCTGACGGGGTTGCCACGGAACGATCTGATCCTCAAGGAAGAGAGCTCCCTCCCGACGGACTACCGTGAGCAGCTCGCGGATCTCGATCGACTGACGGGAGGAAAGCGCCTGGTCCTGTACGCCCCCACCTGGCGGGAGCAGACCGAATCGCTCTACGTGTTCTCGCCCGAGGAGGAGGCGGCGCTGGAGCAGGTGCTCGACAGGCACGGCGCGGTGCTGGCGATCCGGGGCCACGCCAACGTCCGGCGTAAAGAGGCCTACACGAAGGAGCGATCTTCACCGGCCATCGTGTCGGTGAACGATTTCCCGGAGGTGAACACGATCCTGCGGCGCACGGATGTCCTCATCACCGACTATTCCAGCATCTACATCGACTTCCTCGTCCTGAATCGACCGATTCTCCACTTCGCGTACGATCTGGACGCGTACGTCCGGGAACGAGGGTTCCTGTACGAGCTCGACGATGCGTTCGCGGGTGCTTGTGCCCGTGACTTCGACAGCCTTATGCTTCAGCTCGACCAGGCGCTCCAGGACCCGGACCACCACCAACCGCAGCGCGACCGGTCCGCGGCGCTCTTCCATGGCCACGACGACCGCCCGGCGGCAGCTGTCCGAAAACGCATTCACGACCTCAGCATCCCTGAACCCACTCGCCAGTGAATTCATGAAGCGCGTCATTACCTTTGGAACGTTCGACGTCCTCCACGTCGGGCACGTGAACATCCTCGAGAGGGCTCGCGCCCTGGGCGATCATCTTGCCGTGGGCGTGTCGTCCGATGCGCTGAACGTCAAGAAGAAAGGGCGCGCTCCCGTCTACTCCCAGCGGGATCGCCTGAAGATCATCGAGTCGCTGCGGTTCGTGGACGAGGTGTTCGTCGAGGAGTCGCTCGAGAGAAAGAGGGACTACATCCTCGATCACGAGGCGGATATCCTGGTCATGGGCAACGACTGGGAGGGCCGCTTCGACGAGTTCCAGGACATCTGCGAGGTCGTCTACCTGCCCAGGACGCCGTCGATCTCTACCACCGAGGTGATCGAGGTGGTGCGGCGAGGAGATTTCGGGGTTGTTCCGGCGGCGCAGGCGTCCAGCACGTCTCAGGACTGAACGACCGAATCTCCCAGGGTGGTTTGCCAGAGGGGGAATTCCCGCTCGAAGAGCCGGGCGGCGGCGGCCACCCGAGGGCGCGCCCAGGGTCGCAGGAGGCTCACGACGGCTTCTCTTCGGTCCTCCAACTCGGCCTCCCTTTCCTCCACAGACCGCTCCCGCGCCCAATCCTTCCACCTCTGGGGGACGAGCGGCGCCACGGCCGCCCACGCCCGGGTGCGGCGGAATCCGTCCAGCAGCCCCATTCCACTGGGGCGTTTGATCTTTTCGGGCCGGGCGTTCCTCTGCTCCAGTTCAAGCTCCGAGAGTGGAGCGACATCGAGCCACCAAACACCTGTGCAAGCGTCCCCTCCGTGTCCCTCACGAGTTCCTCGTATACGAGGGGGAGGACCGCAGCCCGCCCGAACAGGTCGAGCCAGGGCGCGATCTGCATGGCGTAGTCGCCGTAGGCGCGATAGGACTCGTCTTCCCGGATCGCTTCGAGCATGGGGCGCGTCTCCGTGAACTCCGGCCGGGAAGAACGCGTGTTGTGCCAGTAGTGGCTGATGGCCCTGTCTATGGGATCACGCATCAGGTAGATCAGGCGGGCGTCCGGCGAGAAGTCGCTAACCCGTTGGGCGACTCCTTCGAACAGCGGCCTCTTCGTATAGTGTGTGCTCGACTCGCCGACGAACCGGGCGGAGCCCGCGCCGTGGAACAGCGACAGGTACCAGTCCACTTCCTTCGGGTGGTAGCGGAGCTCCGGCACGAAGAACGCCGGCTCCTTGAGCGCCGACATGAAGATCTCCGGGTGCCTCCCCAGAGCGTGGTGCAGCGAAGTGGTGCCGCACTTCGCTGCTCCGATGATGAAGAGGTTAGGCCGAGGCATGGGGACCGCAGAGGCGTGCACGCGGTGTGGTGGCCATATGACAAAGTCCTGGTGGCCGGAACAAGAGGGGCGTAGCGCTCCGACCGCCTGTCTAGACAGCTACGCGGTGTGAGTTACTCCTGGGGTACTTGAAAATATTCCGGAAGTAACGCCCGCGCCAGTCTGGCGAGTGAGGACGCACGCATGCCCTTGAGCATTCGACCTCTTGCCGGCATATTCAAGCCTCCGAATCGCAGCCCACCAGAGGAAATGGCAACCACCTATAGCGGCACCGTAGCCTTCTTCCGCCATTTCGCCGGGGCGTACAGGCGGCGCACGCTTCTCATGGTGGCGTTGCTGGCCCTCGGGGGGTTCCTCGAGGGCATCAGCGTCATCACGCTCGTGCCGCTGCTGGAGGTCGCCAGCAATCCTGGTGGGGAGGCAGCCAGCTCCGGGATCGCCCGCGCGTTTCAGGATGCGTTTCTGAGCGTCGGGATACAGCCCACACTGGTGGTCCTCTCCGCCGTCGTAGTTCTCGCCATCACCATGAAGGCAATCGTCCTCTGGCTCGCCATGCGGCAGGTGGGATTCACGGTGGCCCGGGTGACCCTGGATCTCCGCCTCGAGCTGGTCCGGGCGCTGCTCAAGGCGCGCTGGGGCTACTTCGGGAACCAGCAGTTCGGCGGGTTTGCCAACGCGATCAGTGGCGAGGCGATTCGCTCGGCGGCCGCGTATCGCGAGGCCTGTGTCGTGCTGGCCGGCGTCATGCAGGTCGTCATGTACGCCGTAATCTCGTTCATGATCTCCTGGCAGGTCACGCTCGCCGCCCTGGTCACGGGTGTACTCCTGATCCGCGGCCTTCGGGGATACGTGGCCATGAGCAGGTCCGCCGGTGAATCGCAGACGACGCTCACGAAGAGCCTCACGCGGCGCCTCGTGGAGGCCCTCCAGGGCATGAAGCCCATGAAGGCGATGGCGCGCGAGGACTTGTTCTGGCCGCTTCTCGAGGGCGAGGCCGAAGGGCTGAACGACGCTCAACGCAGGAACGTCATCGCGTCGGAGACAATGCGCCTCTTCCAGGAGCCCATTGTAACCCTGGTCCTCGCCGGCGGCTTCGTGGTCCTGCTGACCGCCACCGGCAGGAGCTTTTCCTCCATCATCGTGCTCGCCTTCGTCTTCTACCGCCTGCTGACGAACATCAACACGCTCCAGATGCGGTACCAGGTTACGACGGTCGGGGTGAGCGCGTTCTGGTCGCTGCGTGAGCAGATCGACGAGGCAAGGGCTGCGGAGGAGAGACACCCGGGAGGGGCGGAGCCGCCGGCTCTCACCGATGGGATCGAGCTGCGCGATGTGAGCTTCTCGTACGGTGACCTGCAGGTGCTGGACGGACTGCAGCTCCGGATTCCCGCGAGCGAGATCACCGCCCTGATCGGGCAGTCCGGGAGCGGCAAGAGCACCATCCTGGACCTGATCGCGGGTCTCCGGCGGCCCGATGGAGGCGAGGTGCACCTCGATGGCGTTCCGCTGGAGGAGATCGACCTCCGAGCGTGGCGGCGGAAGATCGGGTACGTCCCCCAGGAAGTCTTCCTCTTCAACGACACGGTCCGCCGCAACGTGACGCTGGGGGATGACTCGATCTCCGATGAGAGGGTGGAGGAAGCGTTGCGTGCCTCCGGGTCATGGGACTTCGTCGGGCGGAACTCCGAGGGGATCCACGCGCTGATCGCGCCGCAGGGCTCCAACCTCTCCGGCGGTCAGCGTCAGCGGCTGGCGATCGCGAGGGCGCTGGTGAAGGAGCCCGCTCTGCTGATCCTGGACGAGGCCACGACCGGGCTCGATACAGCCACCGAAGCGGCCATTCTGGAGACACTCGCATCCTTGCGTGGACGGGTGACGATCCTGGCGGTGTCGCACCAGCCCGCGCTGCGCGCCACCGCCGACCACACCATCGTCCTGCGGGATGGGCAGATCGCGGAGGACACGGCGCCGCTGGTGCTGGAGGGCGGGCGCTGAGTCCGGCGCCCTAGAGCAGGTACCGGGTAAGCTCCCGGTGCGCTCCCGCCAGCCGCTGCTCGTCCTCCGGGTGGATGAAGCGCATCTCCGGGCTGTTGGTCTTCGGGGCGATGTCCCGCGACCAGGGCTCTCCACGGCGCACCGCCTCGGCCCGCACGGTATCGTTGACCAGCCGGCTGGTCACGAAGCAGGAGATGTTCTCCAGCGCCCATGCCCGGGGGCGGTAGCGATCGAGGTTGTCGAGCACGTCGAGCACTCCCGCGCCGAGCCGCCGCTCCGGCACGATCTCGCCCGTGTCCGGGACGATGTTCTTGGTGATCCCGCCTATGTGCTCCTCCAGCACGATGGCCGGGATGTCGCAGAAGAGGCTCTCCGCGATCGCGCGGTTGCTGCCCTCCTTGAGGCTCAGCAGCATGGCCATGCGGGACTGGCAGTTGATCCGCATCACCTCCTCGAACTGGATGCCCTCCACGAAGGTCAGCTGGTCGAGCACACCATAGCGCGCGGCCAGCTTCCGGATGT
The DNA here is from genome assembly GCA_963783305.1 of uncultured Gemmatimonadales bacterium. Lineage (GTDB taxonomy): Bacteria > Gemmatimonadota > Gemmatimonadetes > Longimicrobiales > RSA9 > JAWVYT01. The sequence continues at coordinate 954,191 of CAWAMW010000002.1, forward strand.
CCTCCTCGGTCCGGTCCGCCATCCTGGCCCCGATGAGGACCACGTCGATCTTCCGCTCCAGCCGCGCCAGCATGGAGAACAGCACGTAGTGCCGCTTGAGCTTGAGCCAGTTGGAGTTGAAGACCAGATCGAACCGCTTCGGCTGATCCAGGTAGGGCTCGGCGATGCCCGGGTCGACCCAGTCGCTGGGGCCGCACCGGATCGGCACGAGGTTCGATTCGGTGGCCGCGATCAGGCGGTAGTCCTCCGAGCGCGGGGCCATGACGAACACGGGCTCGTCGAACTGCGTGAAGTGGAAGAACGTGCGGTCGCAGTACCCCGACCAGGACGGCTCCACCACGAGGTGGTAGTCGCGCAGGAGCGCCGAGAGGTCGAGCGTCCGCGCCACCAGGTCGATGGTCTCGCTGAACTTCACGAACACCACCCCTTTCTCTCCTCCGTCAGCCGGGGGCTTCATCACGAGCAGGCGGATTCCCAGCAGTCGCTCCACTTCGGTCCGGTCCGGCTGGCCCCAGCGATCCCAGACGGCGTCACGATCCCGTATGAGGATCGGCTCGACCGCCCGGGTGATCCTCCGACTGGGGCTGGTCCGGTGGACCTGCGACAGGAGCTCCCAGGCGCGTATCCGTCGGCCGGTAAGGCGGTTCAAGAGACCTCGGAAGGCATAGTACGCCACCGCCATGGAGACGATCAGCCTGTTCTCGGAGGCCTTCTGGAGCCAGATCTCCAGCCGTGCGTCGAGCGCGCTTTTCATGCGGAGGTTGGGCAGACGTGAACGAATCCGGCGAGGAAGGAGTGTGCCCGCGCCGGTCTCGTCGGAGGCTAAGGCGAATGCATACCCTGCACAACCCGCCCGGCGAGCGGACTTGTCGGTTCGTGCCAGCTCCGACACCTTTCAGATCGCAACTCGAAGCAACGACAGGAGGTCACGTGTGCCATATTTTCTCTGCCGGCGGGCGGAGGTCGCCGAGCTGTAGCCGTGACGGGTCGGCCTCCGCGAGGCGTCGGTGAGATCTGG
>CAWAMW010000003.1:0-21536 GCA_963783305.1 uncultured Gemmatimonadales bacterium
CCGACGGCCGCGGCCACCGACGACCAGCGGCTGCGCCGCGCCCTCAATGTGGCCGTGGCGCTGGTCGGTCTCCTCCTGGCGCTGCCGCTCATGCTCGTCATCGCCCTGGCCATCAAGCTCACCTCGCCGGGGGCCGTCCTGTTCATGCAGGAGCGCGTGGGGATCGACCGCCGCAACCCGTACCTGCCGTCCGGGAACTGGCGCCGCACCGTCGACCACGGCGGGCAGCTGTTCAAGGTGTACAAGTTCCGCACAATGGTCGCCGGCGCCGGCCGCCGCGAGGTCTGGGCTACGCCCGACGATCCGCGGATCACGCGGGTGGGCGCGTTCCTGCGGAAGTACCGGCTGGACGAGATCCCCCAGCTCTGGAACGTGGTCCGGGGCGAGATGAACATTGTGGGCCCGCGCCCCGAGCAGCCGACGATCTTCAAGGAGATCCGCGCACAGCTCGGCGAGTACCACCGCCGTCAGCGCGCGCTCCCCGGGATCACCGGGTGGGCGCAGGTGAACCACCATTACGATCGTACGATCGAGGACGTGCGGACGAAGCTGCGCTACGACCTGGAGTACCTCCAGCGGCAGAGCGTGCTGGAGGATCTGCGGATCATGCTGCGCACGGTCCCCGCGGTCCTCACCAAGAAGGGCGCCTGGTAGCGCGCAAATCCGCGCGCATGGGCCGGGCGTCCCCCCCCATGCTGGAGAGAGAGCAAGATGAAGATGCACTTTAGCTGGACCCCCTTCGCCGCGGCCTCCCTCGTGCTGCTCCTGGGAGCGGCGACGGGCGAGGCGCAGACCACGTACTTCGGTGAAGACCTGGACGGCTCACAGCTCGTGGCGTCCAGCTTCACCAACTCGTTGGCCGCGGAGGCATCGTTCCTCTCCTCCTTGATCGGCGTGGGTACCGAGACGTTCGACGGCTTCGCTCTCAACACGACGAATCCGTCCCTGTCCTTCCCCGGCGCCGGCACGGCCCAGCTCACCGGCACGGGCTGTGTCTCCAACATCACGCAGAGCGCGTGCAGCAATCCTGTTGATGCCTCCACGCCCGGTGGCACCAACGGCTTCGGCCGCTACCCCGTGTCATCGCCCAACTACTTCGAGGTCAACGCGGGCGATTTCGTCATCGACTTCAGCGCACCGGTCGCGGCGTTCGGGTTCTTCGGCGTCGACATCGGCGAGTTCGGCGGCACGCTCGGAGTGAACTTCTTCAACGGCGCCACGCCGGTCGCCGCCCCGACCCTCGCGTACACCCCGTCCGACGGCAACGCGTTTTTCTTCGGCTTCATCGACGCGGCCAACCCGTTCACGCGGGTCACCTTCAACATCGGCGGGTCGTCGGGGGACGTGTTCGCCTTCGACAACATGACGATCGGCAGCGTGGAGCAGGTGGTCCCGCAGGTGCCCGAGCCGGCCTCGGCGCTGCTGATGCTCAGCGGGACTGGTGGGCATCGGCATCGTGGTGGTCCGGCGTCGGAAGCTCGACAGCGGCTTACAGCCCGCCTGACCGACGGCGGCGGGTCCGTGGCAGGGCCCGCACGCGAAGCACGGGCACGGCGTCGAGACTGGTGTTCGGCGCCGTGCCCGCCTATTCTGAGACTGGCGTTTCATACCGAAGCAGCAGAACCATCGCACCGATCCCGGAGACTGCACCCTTGAATACGAAGCTGCGTCCCCTCGCCTGGGCGGCCTATTCGGTCGCGTTCATCCTCATCGTGGTCCCGCTGACGGAGGTGCTGCTGGGCATCTGGCCCCTGCGGATCGGCCAGGTGAACTGGCGGTTCGGCGCCGCCGGGCTGGTGAGTCAGAGCGTGATCACGCCGCTGCTGGGGATGCTGCTGGCCGTGACCACCGCGGCGCTGGTGGAGCACCGGGTCACCGCCCGGGTCCTCGCGGGGTTCGCGCTGCTGGGCGGCGTACTGGGCGCCCTGGCGCTGGCCATGTTCAGCCTGGACGCGCTCGAGGCCCGCTCGGCGGTCCGGACGGAGTCGCTGCAGGCGTTCGACAAGGCCGCCGTAGTGGCTGCCGTGAAGTTCGTCCTCGGGTCCATCTCGGCGGTGCTCCTGGGCGTGGGCGGCTGGAAGGCCAGCCGGCGGCACGGCGGGGAGGCCGCGGCGCGGGAGCGGAAGTCCGCGAGCGACGATTCCCCGGTCCTGGTCGGCGCCCGGGAGTCCTAGCGGGCTGCTGGAGAAGTCGAGGGGAGGCGGGCGGGGGGTCGATCGCCGCGCAGCGCGCGGCGATCGCGCAAAGCGCGGCGTCGAAGGGACGGCCAGAGTCCGGGATGTCGGCGTTCCCCCGGGTGCCCGCGTACGCAGGCGTAAAACGGAGCGCAGCGGAGATCGACCAGCGAGGCCGGAGGCCGACGCGATCGACAGCGAGCGCAGCGACGCGCTCGACAGGGAGCGCAGCGACCGATCGCTCCCCGCCCAAAACCTCTTTCAGCGGCCTGTCGGACCTGGCCCCTACCGGAAGATCCGGATGAAGGTGTAGGTCACCGCCGGAATCGTGACGAGCAGCGTGCGGACGAGGCCGCTGTCCAGGAACCCACCCTTCCTCTCCGGCACGATGATGCGGTCCCCGGCGCGCAGGCTGAGCTGGTCCAGGGTGCGGCCGACGATGATCGCTTCGTGCAGCGCGGCGCCGCTCCAGATCACCTGGTCCCCGCGAACGATCTCGGCCTCGTTCAGCTCCGCGTTGGCGGCAGGGCCGCCCGCCCGCATCAGCGCCTCCTCCACGAGCGCCGAGGCCGGCATGGTGAAGAAGCCCTGGCTCCCGACGCTGCCGAGGACCGCGATCCGGATCAGGCTGCTGGCGTGCACCACCGGCTCCTGGAGGTACCGCCCCAGCTCCGCCCTCAGGTGTTTCTCCAGCTCGCTTCGGAGCACACCATCCAGGGGGATGCTGCCGATGTTCGGCAGCTGGAGCTCACGGCCCGGCCCCACGGCCAGGGTATCGCTGAGCGTTGGCTCGCCCTCCACCCGCAGCACGATGCGGTCGCCGATCTGGAAGTCGCCCTCCTGGAGCCGCGCCCGCACGACGCCCGCCTCCGCCGCCGCCCGCTGCCTCAGCGAACGGCTGTAGCCGGACGACGACGCGGCCTCCTCCAGCCGCCCGAGGAGCTGCTGCAGCTCGGCGCGGCCCAGCTCCGTCCCCTGCGGGTCCCATTCCAGCGACGTCTGCGCCGCCGCGCCCGCGGGGAGCGCCAGTGCGGCCATGGCCAGTACGAAGGCCCCGAGGGTCGTGCGCATGCCATGCATCATCATTCGCCTCATCCCTGCGCCTCCCCGCCCACCTGGAGCGGCTGGCGCATCGTTTCTGTCTGCTCTTCATCGCTGGCCGCGTAGCCGGGGATGTACGAGTACGCGTAGTGCCCGTACCCGTACTGTCGGCCCTGCGGGAGCCCGTTCATCACCGCGCCAAGGATCCGGATCGGCAGCCGCTCCACCAGCTCGAGCTTGCTCTCCGCCAGCTCGCGGTTGGTGGTGCCGCTGCGCAGGACCAGCAGGAGGTTGCTGGTGAGCGTGCCGAGGGCGAACGGGTCCACGCCGGCGCCCAGCGGAGGGCTGTCGATGATGACCACGTCGTAGGCGCCCTTCAGGCGCGCCAGCAGCTCGCGCATCTCCACCGACCCCAGCAGCTCGGGGCCGTGACGGACCCGGGTCCCCGACGGGATCATGTCGAGCCCCTTGAACCGCGTCGTCCGGACCGCGGTCTCGAAGCTCACGTGTCCGCCGAGGAGGTCGGTGAGGCCCGGCTTCCGATCGGAGTCCAGCAGGCGGTGCAGCGCGCCCCGGCGAGTGTCCCCGTCCACCAGGCAGGTCCGGTGTCCCTGGTCGGCGAACGAGAGCGCCAGGTTCGACGCGACGAACGATTTCCCATCGCCGGGGCCGGGACTGGTGATGGTGATGGTCAGCGGGCCCGCGGCCCCGAACGCGTGGGTGACGTTCAGCCGGATGGACCGGAACGCCTCCAGCACCTGCGTCAGGTGGTCCTTCTGGGTCCGGCCCTTCCGGAGGGTGGGCACCGCTCCCAGGATGCTCAGCCCGAGGCCGCGGGTGATCTCGCTGGGATACCGGATCCGGGCATCCAGCCGGTCCCGGAGGATGGCGCCGCCGAGCCCCAGCCCCAGCCCCGCCATCATGCCCATGAGGAGGACCATGTACTTCTGGTCGCTCACCGGCTGCTGGGGGACGGCCGCTTCATCGAGGATCCGGATGTCGGGGATGCTGCTCGCCGCCGCCAGCCGGGCCTCCTGGAAGCGCTGCTCCAGGCGGGTGTAGAGACTGCCCTGGATGACGACCTGCCGCTCCAGGCGTGCCTCCTCGATGGCCCGCGTAGGGATCTCCCGCAGCTCACCGGACGCCGACGCAATGCTCCCCTCCAGCTGGCTCTCGCGGATCCGGAGCTCGGCCAGCAGCGTGTTCACCATGGCCGGGATCGTCTCCCGCTCCAGCCGCGCCACATCGGCCGCCGCCGTGGCCACCGCCCGGTGCTCGCCCGTGTAGCGGGAGCGGAGGGCGCGCAGCTGCGCCCGCATGCCCGTGAGCTGCGTCAGCGCCTGCTGCAGGTCCGGCGCCTGCTGCACCGCGCCCACGGAGCTCAGCGCTTCCACCGACACCCCCTGCTCGGAGCCGATGGCCCGCTCCAGCGCGTCCTGGTCCCGGCGGATCTGCTCCAGCTCCACCTGCATGTTGAAGAAGTTGTCGAACGCCGGGTCCCGGGTCATGGCGAGGCCCGGGGTGACGGGCGTCGATCGTTCCGATGGCAGCGTCACCGTGGCCACCTTGAACTCCTCCAGCGCGATCTCCGCCGACTTCAGCCCCCGCTCCGCCGCCACCAGCTGCTCCTCCAGGATCGACACCAGCGTGTCCAGCTTCTCCCGCTTCAGCTCCGCCGCCACCTCCACGTGCCGCTCCGCCAGCGAGTTGAGGATCGACGCCGTCTTCTCCGGGTCCTCCCCGTTCAGCTCCACCCGGAGGAACCCGCCCGTCTTGTCGATCTGGGTCCGCAGCCCGCGACCCAGCTTGAGTGCCTCGTCCCGGGGCAATGCCACCCGGAACCCCACCGCGCGGTCGGCCGGGAACCGGCTCAGCTCCGGCTGCCACGCCAGCCCCAGCGTCGACGCGCCCACGGAGTCGCCGAACGACCCGCGCTCCACCAGGATCCCGTCGCTGGTCTCCAGCGTGTACTGCCGCGCCTGGGGCTGCACCCGGATCCGGTAGCTGCCCGGGGCGAAGCGCTGCTGCAGCCCCAGGTCCGAGAGGAGCCCCTCGTCCTCCTTCCGCTCCGGGTGAAGGTAGAGCTGCTCCGTGATCACCACCGGGTCCAGCACCATGAACGACCGCAGCAGGTCGATCCAGGCGGTGGACGACAGCAGCTGCGAGGACTGGATGGGCCCCACGTCCACGGCGCCGCGCGCGCCGCTCGACTGCTCGATCCAGATGGTGGTCTGCGCCACGTACTCCAGCGGCACCCGCTGCGAGGCGAAGTAGCCGCCCACCGTCCCCACCACCAGGAGCGCCAGCACCCACCACTTCTGCCGCAGCACCGCCCCGATGTAGCGCCGCACGTCCACGCTCCCGCCCTCCTCCTCGTCGTCGTGCACGGGGGGGAGCTGCTGCGTGGCCGGAGCGGGGAGCTGCCCATCCGGGTCGTGGGGCGCCAGCTCGAAGAGCGGGTGCCTGATTCGATCGTCCGTCATGCTGCCCTGGTCAGGAGGTGCAGGAAATCCGGTTCGGCGCGGGTCCGCGCCGTCCGCCCCCATACGCGCAAGCGTGGTGCCTCATCCAGCGTCCGCTCCGGCCGGGGAGTCGACGCGAGCTCGCGCCGGGGGCCGGAACTCCCAAGAATAGCCCGCTTCCCCGGAGGATACCACCCCTGTCTCGCTGCGGTTCCTGTCTCCGCTTCCCGCTGCAGCGCCCCCACACCCGCCCCGGTTGTTGTGGCACGGAAGCCACACCTCGTCGCCGCACCGCCACATTTCGGGCCGCCCGGGCACGGCTGAGACCTGCCGCCATTTGGCCGGAATCCACTGTGCCGCAACGGATTGGCTGGATCATGGTCCGCTCCGTTCCTTTGCGAACACGGCTTGCGATAGGAGTGAGTCGGCGGCTCGACCGGGTCGCGCTACGGAAAACACGATTGAGCCTTGGGTTTATGCCAGCATTGACAGCGATTCCACGAACCGAGCAGCGGGCCGAGCGGCGTCTCAGGCTGCTGCCGTACATGTTGCCCGAGGGAGGCGCGGCGGACGAGCCGGCCTCCTGGCCTGGCGTCGACCTGTCCTTCCTGAACGGCGAGGCCGCCCGGCGCGGACTGAACGTGGCCGTTGCATTCCTGGCGCTGCTCGCCCTCGCCCCCCTCATGCTGCTGATCGCGGTCGCGATCCGTCTGACCTCGCACGGGAGCGTCATTTACAGGCAGACCCGGATCGGTGTCGACCTCCGGAACCCCGACCTCCCGTCCGGCAACTGGCGCCGCGGTCGGGACCTGGGGGGCAAGCCGTTCACGATGTACAAGTTCCGCACGATGTACGAGGCCGACGACCCGCGTCAGGTGTGGGCCACTCCGGACGACCCGCGGGTGACCGCGGTGGGTCGGTTCCTCCGGAAGTACCGGCTGGACGAGCTGCCGCAGCTGATCAACGTGCTGCGCGGCGAGATGAACATCGTGGGTCCGCGCCCGGAGCAGCCGGAGCTGTTCGCCGACCTGCGGATGCGGGTGGCGGGCTACCACCAGCGGCAGCGGGTGCTGCCGGGGATCACTGGGTGGTCGCAGGTCAACCAGTCGTACGACACCTGTATCGAGGATGTGCGCAACAAGGTCCGCTACGACCTGGAGTACATCCGCAACGCATCCGCCCTCCACGATCTCAGGATCATGGGGCGGACCATGCCGGTGCTGATCGGCAAGAAGGGAGCCTGGTGATGACTCGCCGGGTCGCAGGGCAGTATTCCGCCGCCTTCGGACGCTCGAGAAGGCGGGGACGCTCGACCAGGATCGCCGTTGGGAGTGTTTACGGGGCGTGGCAAGTGGCGCGCACCTATGCGACGATACCCGGGGCAGGTTCCTGATGGCTGTCAGGGTGACACCAGGAAGAGCCGCCGCCCGCAAGGGTCGGACGAGCACAGCATCATCAACTCTCGAGAGGAGCAGTACCATGAGAAGCAGATTCATCAAGACAGCGTTAGCCGCTGCGGTGCTGGCCACGATGGCCGCACCCGCGGGGCTGCAGGCGGAGGAGCCGTTCCCGCTGGGTGGGTACACCCTGCTGGGGAGCGGGAACCTCTACGCCACGGGTCCTGACGTCTTCATCCAGTTCCTGGGCTTCGCGGCCCAGTACAAGGATGTGGTCGCGTTCCGCTACGACATGACGTATGGCGGCACCAGCTACTACAACATCTTCGACAACAAGACGGCGATAGCGGGGACGGTCTGGCGGATCAACGACTTCGTCGAGGCCGACCAGGAGGTCGATTTCTGGTTCGCCGAGGGTGACAACGTCATCTTCTCGCTGTACGTCAGCCCGACCGGAAGCGGCTCGGAGCTGAGCCCGGGCGACTTCGGGCAGACGTACTACACGAACAACGGCATGAATCCGGACGGTGACATCCACTCGCTCACGGCCGAGTATGAGGGCACGGGTGAATACACGCCCCTCGCCGGCTCGCGGACGGGTGTGGCTGGAACCATCGCGTTCGACCGTCAGGTCGGGTTCGAGGACCGGCTGACAGCAACCGAAGACTGGAACGACGTGATCTTCGCGACGTCCGGCATCAACGCCCAGGTGCCGGAGCCCATGTCCATGCTGCTGATGGCCACGGGTCTGTTCGGGATCTGTGGCGTTGCATACCGCCGCAGGGAGAACGACGAGAACGAGGCGTAGTCGGTCTCGCGCGTCTGGATCCTAGACGGTCCGGAATACGGCCCCGCGCTTCGGCGCGGGGCCGTATTCATTTCCGCTGGAGAACCTCCAGCAGCAGGTCGTTCAGCCGACGGATATCGTAGTGCGCCTCCACAAAGGCTCGGCCCTCATCGGTATACGACTCCCACCGCTCCGACGGGAGGGCGCCGGCATGCTGGATCGCGTCGGCGAGCGCCTCCGGGTCCGCGGGTGGGACCTGGAAGTCGCGCATGCCCGACGGGATGGACTCCGGCACGCCGCCCGTGGTCGTGGTCACCGTAAGGCAGCGCATGAGCAGTGCCTCCTGTACCGCCGCGGCCTGGTTCTCCGCCCAGTTGCCAATGTGCAGACTAGGCAGGAGCAGGACATCTGAGGCGGCCATGAGCTCGGTGAGGGACTCGGTCGTGACGGTGCCGGCGAACGTCACGTGTTCCCGCAGGCCGAGCTGATCGACAAGCGCCTCGAGCCGCGCCCGGTAGGGATTGGCTCCGCCGGTGAGGGTATAACGGAAGTCGTCCACTCCCCGGTCCCGGAGAATGCGGAGCGCCTCCAGAGCGTGGTGAAAGCCCTTCTCCTCGCTCATGCGGCCGGCGGAAAGCAGGGAGAGAGTGGCGCCCGGGGCCCGGGGGCCGGGGTCGGGGAAGCCCTCGAGGTCGAAGCCCACCGGCATGAGGGTGATGCGTTCGGGAGGACAGCCCCGGTCGACAGCGTGCTGGGCGGAGAACCGCGTATTCGTGAACACGTGGTCCACGCCCCGGAAAACCACCGCCGCCCTCTCGTCGGACAGCGGAGACATGTGCGGCAGCTCACCGCCATGGTAGTAGAGCCCGATGGGGACGTCCGGGAGGACGCGCTTCGCGTGGGCGAAGGGCAGGCCGGCGTGGACGCCGTGAATGAGCACCAGGTCGGGGTCTGTGGCCTCGAGTGCGGCCAGGCAGGAGCGAACGACCAGGTCGCGCTTCAGCGGGCGAGTACGCGGCATCCGGAACCACTCGCCCGTCGCCACGGCCCAGGCAGCCGTCCCGACGGTCCTGCCCAGTGTGCGGAGGGTGAGAGGATAGTAGGTTGTCCTGTCCTGCAGCTTCCACTGGCGGACCCTGGCGCTCAACGCGTCATCGAACTGGCCGCCGGCGAGGATCTGAAGGTCGTGTCCGCGGCTCAGCAGGTCCGCGAACTGGGTGTCGAAGTAGGTCTTGAAGGTGGCCGGGTAGTGCTCGGTGACCGCGACGATCCTCATGCTTCCCCTTTCTTCTGGACGGCGTGGGCCCACCTGCTCACGTGGTCGCATGCGATGATCGCCGATTCAAACCGCTGATCGAGTATTTCGGCGAACTGCGCATCGTAGTAAGGTTCGCACGCTATCGGATACGAGAGAGCCACGGCGCACATATCAAGAGGAGACGGATGATTCGGCATGCCCTGAATATCCGGGGGCGGTTCGCGGGTTCGCAAGCTGGCGAGCTCCAGCGGCCGGAGGAGCGTCGGCGACGGCTTCGGACCGGCTGATGTCTGCTCCCGGAAACCTTCTATGTGTGGCTAACTTTCCGACGAATACCGGGTACGCCTGGGAGTTCATCGAAGGCCTCTACGCCGGGCTCGCTGACGACCTCCACCGATTCGGTGTGCGGACCTGGGTCGCGTACCCCCGCGTCGACGCGGCCCCAACGACCCTCGCCCACAGCGTCGCCGAGCCAATCGAGTTGCGAGTGGACTACGCCTCGCCTCGGGGACTCGCGGCGCTGGTGCGCGCGGTCCGCGCCCATAACATCCGCACAATCTACTTGACTGATCGCGCTACGTGGCACCCCGGCTACGCTGTTCTGCGCGGGGCCGGCGTCCGCACCATCATTTCCCACGACCACACGTCGGGCGCCCGCACGCGCCCGACCGGGCTCAAAAGGTCGATCAAGGCCATTACGAGGAGGTTTGATCCCGCCCTCGCCGATATGGTGCTGGCCGTGAGCGAGTACGTGGCCCGACGGAAGGTCGAGGTGGACCTCGTCGCCCCGACCCGCGTGCGGGTGCTGTGGAACTCCGTTGTGATCCCGGAGACTGTCGACCGCGCTGCGCTCCGGGAGCGCTTCGGGATCGGCGGCGCCCGCCCGGTCATTGCTGGAGCCTCCCGGGTCGCGGAGTACAAGGGGATCCAGTATCTGATGGAGGCGTTCGACCGGGTGTGGCGTGGGCGCGACCCGAAACCCGTCCTTGTCTACTTCGGTGACGGCCCGTTCATGCCCGAACTTCAGAATCGAATGAAGCGCCTCGCTTCCCGCGAGGACATCATCCTCGCCGGGTATCGGCCCGAAGCCGCCGACCTCCTCGCCGGCGCCGACGTCTGCGTCGTGCCGTCCACCTGGCAGGAGGCGTTCGGGCTGGCCGCGCTGGAACCCTCCTCCCGTGGCGTCCCGGTCATAGGCAGTCGCGTGGGAGGGATCCCGGAGGTAATCGAGCACGGAGTCACTGGGCTGCTCGTGGAGCCGGCGGACGTAGACGACCTGGCCGGGGCCATCGTCGAGCTTCTCGACCACCCGGAACGCCGGATAGAAATGGGGCGGGCTGGACGACAACTGGCGCAGGAGCGGTTCGCTCGGCCCGATCAACTGGATCGATTGTGTGCGCTCTTCCGCCAGGAGATGGGTCTGGGTGCCGCGTGAGCATGACCGGGCGAAGTCTGGCGAAGTCGTTCATCGAAGGCGCGCTCGCCGCCAGCGGCATCCCGGTGGTGACCCGGCATCTCCAGCGCGACCGGGTGGCGATCTTCGCCTATCATAATGTCGTCCCTGACGATGAGGCGCACCGGGGCGACGCAAGCCTCCACCTGCCACTCTCGCTGTTCCGTAGGCACCTGGACGCGCTGCAACGGACGCACACGTTCGTCGACCTCCCCACCGCAGTAGCCGGTGGCACGGGTGACCGTATCCGGGCGACGGTGACCTTCGATGACGCGTACCGGGGCGCCGTCCAGCTTGCACTGCCGGAGCTGAGGCGCCGCGGAATTCCCGCCACGGTGTTCGTCTGTCCGGGACTGCTGGGCGCAAAGGGGCTCTGGTGGGACGAGCTCGCGGAAGCAGGCCTCCTCAACGCTCCCTCCCGAGCGCGAGCGATGTTTGATATGAGGGGCGACCTGCGGACGGTGCGCCAGAACACCTTCGCGGGCGATCCTCCGCGGTTGCCTGAAGTGTTCGGCGTAGCGTCGGAGGCTGAGCTCCTGGAGCAGGCCGGGGGCGACATCGCACTCGGCGGCCACGCCTGGTCTCATGCCTGCCTCCCCGCTCTGGACGCCGTTGAGCTTATAGACGACCTGGAGCGAACGCTGAAGTGGCTGGACGCGGCACCCTCCCGATCTGTGCGGTGGCTCGCGCTCCCCTATGGTGAGGGAACGCCGGTTGTGGCCCGGACGGCGCTGGAGCTGGGGTACGAGGGCGTCCTGGAGATACGGGGCGGCCTGTGCTCCCCGTCCGACGATCGGCTGGCGGTACCACGGATCAACGTCCCGGCCGGGCTGTCCGGCCGGGGGCTTTCGCTCCGGGCGAGCGGCGCCTGGCGATGAAGCCCGCGGTCCTCGTCACGGACGGCGAGCAGCGCGCCGCGCTTGCGACGGTCCGCTCCCTGGGGCGAGCGGGATACCGATGCCTCGTCGGCAGCACCAGTGGCCGATCGCTTGCGGGCGCCTCGCGCTATGCCGCCCGCGAGGCAATGGTTCCGGATCCAGGAGCGACCCCAACAGCCCATTCGGACGCGATACGCGACCTCGTGGTGGAGGAAGGGGTTGAGTTGGTGATCCCGATCTCTGAGCCATCGATCCTCTCGCTACTCCCGGAGCGCGACCGGATCCCCGCTGCCATCCCCTTCCCGTCCCTCGCCACATTCCAGGCCATCTGCGACAAGGGTCGGGTCCTTCGAGAGGCCGTGGAAGTGGGGATCGGGGTGCCCGGGCAGGTGGAGCTGCGATCAGCAGACGAGGGGCGGGAGCTGGAGCTGGACTTTCCGCTCGTCCTCAAGCCCGGACGCTCCGTCTACACCGCACCCGACGGCACTCGGGCCAAGGTGGGCGTGCGCTGGGCACGCAGCAGGGCGGAGCTCCGGGCGGCGCTGGAAGCGTATCCGGCCGCCGCGTACCCCTTACTGGTCCAGGAGGCTATTGAGGGTCCGGGGGTGGGCGTCTTCGTCCTTCTCCACGAAGACCGTCTGTTGGCCCGCTTCTCCCACCGCAGGCTGCGGGAGAAGCCGCCCAGCGGGGGCGTCAGCGTGCTGCGCCAGAGTGAGCCCATGGACACGGCGCTCCTCGACCGGAGCCTGGCGCTCCTGGAGCGGTTCGGGTGGTCGGGGGTCGCCATGGTGGAGTACAAGGTGGACCGAAGGACGGGCGAAGCGCACCTGATGGAGATCAACGGCCGGCTCTGGGGGTCGCTCCAGCTCGCCATTGACGCCGGCGTCGACTTCCCGCGACTCCTCGCAGACGTTAGCTTTGGGGTACCCGTCGAGCCCGTCGACGACTACCAGTTCACCCGGAGCCGCTGGTTCTGGGGCGATGTGGACCACCTGCTCGCCGTCTGGCGCGACGAGCGCGCGCGTAGTAGTGAAAAGGCGCGCTCCCTCGGGGGCTGGCTCCGGTCGTTCGGCCCTGGCAGCCGCTGCGAGGTGTTCCGCTGGACGGACCCCCGACCTTTCGCGCGCGAGACCCTGAACTGGCTTCAGGACGTAACCCACCGGTGAGCATGGCTTCGATGTCACAGCCGCGGCACAGTGAGAGCGTGCCGGCCCTGTTCCGGGTGCGTCCACGAGCGACATGGAGGTTCCTCCGGACGCAGCCGGCTTCCTTCTGGCTGATGAATTTCTACCTCTTCCTCGAGTACGTCCGCCCACAGACCATCTGGCCGTGGCTCGACGTGATCCCGTGGGCGCAGACCACGCTGATCCTGGCGACGATCGCGTTCTTCATGGAGGGGAAGATGTTCCGGCTGCGCACTGTGGCGGGACCGCTTCTCATGGGATTCTCGGCCATCGTGGCGCTCTCCTCCTTTACGGCGCTCGATCCCGGCTACGCCATTGCGAGATGGGAGCTTTTCTACTCCTGGATTCTCATCTACCTGCTGATCACGAACACGATCACGACCGAGAAACGCTTCTTCGTCTTTCTCCTGGCGTTCCTGCTCTACTCGTTCAAGATGTCGCAGCACGGGTTCAGAGTCTGGGCCGAGAGAGGGTTCGGATTCGCCGGCTGGGGGCTTGCCGGTCCAGGAGGGTGGTTCCAGAATTCAGGAGAGTTGGCGATCCAGATGTGCATTTTCCTGCCCCTTTCCGTGGAATTCGTGCTCGCGCTGCGCCCTCATATGGGCCGGTGGACGAGGTGGCTGTTCTACTTCGTTCCCGTTACAGCCATCGCCACCATCGTCGCTTCTTCATCACGTGGGGGGCTCGTAGGCGCGGCTGCCCTGGGGGTATGGTGGGTGGCTCGATCCAAGCGGCGAGTACGCGTACTTGTCGCCGTTGTCTTCATCGGTGCAGCGACGTGGGCCGTGGTGCCGGCCGAACAGAAGACTCGGTTCAGCGAGGCCGGCGAAGACGACGATTCTGTCACTCGAATCGAGCGCTGGCAGGCGGGGATCGCCGTCGCCAACCAGTATCCCGTCCTCGGGATAGGCTACAAGAACTGGTCGCCATATTTTGGTGGCTGGCTCTCTCACAACATCTTCATCGAGGCGATGGCGGAGCTCGGCTATACGGGGCTCCTCTCGTTCCTCTCCCTCATCACCGCTACGTTCTGGATCAACGCCCGGACGAGAAAGCTGCTGAAGGGCGCCCGCACGTCGAGCAGCTTCATGGAACACATGGCGTATGGCCTTGATGGTGCCCTGATCGGGTATATGGCGAGCGGGTTCTTCGTGACCGTCCTGTACTATCCGTTCTTCTGGATCAACCTCGCTATGACCGTCTCGTTGCATACAGCAGGTCGCCACGAGGTTCGGCGACTGAGGCGTCGATCCTCATGGCAACCCCGAGCAGCGCCGGTGGGTCATTCAACTTCCTGGGGTGCTCGAGGCCCGGCGGCCACCACATGAAAGCGGGACGGGGACGGGTCCTGCACCTGATCGACACGACGGGACCGGGCGGCGCCGAAACGGTGTTCCTCCAGCTGGCGGACGGGCTGCGGCAGAGGGGGTGGGATTCACGGGCCGTGGTCGTGGGGGCTGGCTGGGTGCTCGACCAGGTCCGGGAGATAGGGCTCGGAGTGGACGTGGTGAGGACCCGCGGGCGGCTCGACTTCGGGTACCTCCTGGCGCTCCGGGCCCTCATCCGTCGTCACCGGATCCAGCTGATCCAGGCGCACCTGTTCAGCCCGGCCGTATACGCGAGTGCCATTGGAGCGATCACCAGTACACCCGTGATCGCCACCTTACATGGCTCGTCGGACACCACGGCCCCAGGGATCGGAGGCCGCCTCCGCTATCAGCTGCTGGAGCGAAGGGCTCGCGTAGTCTGCGTATCGGAGACACTTCGCGACGAGCTATTGTCGCGTCAGCGGCTATCGGTGGACACTGTCAGCGTGGTCCATAATGGAGTGGACGTCGACATTTTCGCGGCCGCTGACGGAACACGAGTCCGGGAGGAGCTCGGTGTCTCTGCCCGCGGCATCCTGGTGGGGGCCCTCGGCAACGTCCGGCCGGCCAAGGATTATGCCACCTTCATCCGTGCGGCTGCGACACTGGCCGCGGATGAAAGGTTCCACTTCGTCATCGCCGGTGAGCGAACGCAGCCGCTGTACGGCGAACTGCTGGAGCTGCGGAACGAGCTGCGCCTGGAGAGCCGCGTGCAGTTCATCGGCTTCCGTGAGGACGTACCCGACCTTCTGGCCGGACTCGACACCCTCGTCATCAGCTCGAGCTCGGAGGGGTTCTCGCTCGCGGCCCTCCAGGCCATGGCGGCCGGCACGCCCGTCGTGGCCACCCGCTCCGGCGGACCCCAGGGCATCCTCACCGACGAGGAGGACGGATTACTCGTCCCTGTTCGGTCTCCTCAGGAGCTGGCTGCGGCCGTGCGTCGACTCGCGGACGACCCGGCGTTGGCGAGCGGGCTCAGAACCCGGGCGAGGGAGACGGTCCGCGAGCAGTTCTCTCTGAGCGCGATGCTGGACAGATACGAACGACTCTACGCGGAATCGCTCTCAGCGGATGAAAGCCAATCTGACGCAACTCCCCCTGCGTCCAGCTCCGAAAGGAGCGAGTCCAGCTCCTCGATCTGAGAACGGAAGCGCTTCTGAAGGTCTGCTCTGAGTAGAGGGGGGATAGGGCGAGCCGATGGATCCCGGTTGGATCTCCTCCAGAGGCCGGTCGTGACCAACCCTCCCGATACCCCGAGAAACTCCCGGACCTCGATCAGGAAGCTCTCCGGTGCGGCGGAGAGGTCGTCGTACCGGAAAACGCGAAAGTTCTGTCCGAAGGCGTCTCGCCAGAGTCGAACCATCCGCGGGTAGTCGTTTCTCAACCGATATCCCGCCCCATCAATCTCTCGTAGGATCTCATCGAGCGCCGCGCGGTTTATCTGTTCATCCTTCCACCGGTACATCATCTTCACCGCTGACCACAGGCGCTCCACCGGATCCCGGACCAGCAGCAGGACGCGGCACTCCGGCTTCAGGACGCGTCGCGCGAAGGCTACCCCCCTCTCATCGAGGGTGGAGTAGGCGGGCGTGATGTCTCCGGCCACCCGGTCTCCGACGAGGTCCGGTGAGAACAGGGAGTAGTACCACGAATTGGACAGCGCGCCGTGATGGAAGCGCCGGAGCCACCGGAGCGTCCCAAGCCCCGGGCGCTCGATCAGCGGCCGATACTTCTCTCCCGGTCCCGGTCGAACGCGTTCCTCCACACCGAGAAGCTCTTCGGCGGGGCACACCCGATTGAAGAAGTGGAGCTCCTTGACCGGCGGCAGCCAAACCCCTGGTTGCAGAGCCAGGTTGTCATAAAGCCACGTCGTGCCCGCCTTCTGGGCCCCGATGCAGACGAAGTCCGGCCCTCGCTCACTGCCTCTACTCGTGCTCAGAACTGATGTCCTCCCGCTGCGGCCGCGATTGGAGCTGAGGCGAACGCTACTGGGACGTTCGTGGGTCCATGAAATTTCTCCCACTGGCTCCAGGATTCTCGCGTGATCGAATCCAGACGGTCATCACCCGAAGTGTACTCGTTCGCATCGAACTCCGTTCTCTGCATCGCGGCGTGCCAGTCACATCTGCCCACGATATGACGACCTCGCAGACGTGCAGTTAAGCCTGCGCGCAACTCAGTCCATATCCGCTCCCCCCTCGGCTCTGGGGTGAATGGGCGGTGGCCGCGCCTCTGCAAGCGAGCGGCAAGTGCGAGATCATATGCATGCTGACCTGCCAAGGCCTCGGTTGACGCAGTGAGTGCCGAGGCAATCAACTGGCGGTGCATGAAGGGACACGACACAGGAAGGAACCAATCGCAAAGGTCGAACATCATCGAGATCGATCGTGCCTGCCGCCACTGAAGATCGAGGATCATCAATGCACCAGTCGGTCCAATATCCTCTGCCAGCTCGTTGAAACGCCCGATAACGTGACTCTTTATGTATTCACTTTCTTCGGCGTAGACCTCACCAAGGAGGGGGTCACGGTGACTCGGCAAGAGTATACCCAGGGCGTACTTACGATCTGGGTGGCCCGTTGGGCCTGAATGGGCGCCGGTCAACGCGTCCCCGAGAAAACCTACCACTGCGAGGCTTGCTTTCTCCTTAACCCAGTCGACGCCCAGAATGTTGTGACCGGTCTGGAGTCCCGAGCAGCCGGCGTGCAGTCCGATCACTTGGGGGCGATATGTATTCAGCGTCCACTCCTCGTAGGGCACCGTAAGTGCTTGATATCCGAGCTTTTTCGCTCGTCTCCTCCCTCTGACTGCATCCACAGAGTAGGATTCGCCGTACGTGGCCGACGTATCCGGGTATTCCGATGCGGCGATCGCGATTGCGGTGGAGTCTCGTCCGCCCGAATACATAAGGATGCTGGTCCGATCATAAGACTCGCGCTGGACACTATGATCCATCATCGCCCAGAACGAAGACGGACTGAGCGGCGGCGCGTCAGTGCTCATAAGCTCTTGGAGCCACTGGTCTCTCGAACCGGCAAGGCGTGCACCATTCTGATCAGCCAGCAACCGCATGCCTGCCGGCAGACGGAAGACCCCTTCAAAATGCGTTTCATCGAAGATCTGGGACCTGCCCAGTAGCTGCGCCGCCACCCCAACCTGATTCAGGCGCGGCTGCGTGGGCAGAATCTGGAGGAGCAGGCCGAGATGCGAACTGAAGTAGGTGGTCCTGCCCGAGGTGGTGTAAAAGATGGAGCCAGCTCCGATCCAATCCGTGAAGATTTCGACGGCGCCATCCGCACCTACACGCATGCCAGAGTACCTCCCGTCCAGAAGGTCTGTTGACGGGGTTTCGCTGAACTGCTGATTCCAAACGAGCTCGCCTCGGAAGAAGGGCCTGCCGGTGAAGAGAAGCAATCCGGTTCGGCTGTGGTCTTTACTTGTTACAGGCTCTGTGCGTTCAACCAGCACGATGCCGGTCGAGCCGACTTCTATAGCACGGACGAACTTGCCGGGCGAAGGGCAAGCCACCGCAGAAAGCCGGGCGCGATGGTCCACCAGGTCCGGAGCGGTCACACCGATGTAGGCCTGTACCGACAAAGGGGTAAGCACGTGGTCAGATTGCATACGGATAGTTTCCGGTAGTAGCGTCCCTATGGCGAACAGATCTCAGCAATTTCCGATAAATGTCCACGTACAGCTCTCCTGTCACCGCAATGCTGAAATGGCTCTGAACCCGTTCTGCGGCCGCCAGACGGAGTCCGTCGCCGGCCGTCTACCCGTGGAGCCGAAGGCGGCTTCCAGGCACTGCAGAAAAGAGACGTCATCGCGCGGTTCGAAGAGGAATCCGGACTGGCCGTGCTCGATCACGTCTTCAGCGCCGCCGGTGCGTGTGGCGATGGGTACCAGCCCTGCCGCCATGGCCTCGACCAGCGCGTTCGGGAGACCTTCGCTCGTCGACGGCAGCACATACCCATCGGATGCCTGCAGATAGCGGTAAACGGCGGGGTCACGATCGCGCATGATGATGCGGTCCCGCACGGGACTGGCGGCGACCTGTCCATACAAACGCTTCGCGTATCCCGTCTGATTCTCCACCCTGGCGGCACCTCCGACGAGCACCAGAGTCAGATCCAGCCTGGACAGGGGCTCTTCCAGAACCCGTACCAGCCAGTCCAGTGACTTCCGCTCGATGAATACTCCGTGGTAGATCAGGATCCTCCCTTCTGCGGGGAGGGAGAGCTCCTGTCGAAGCCGCTTCTTCATGGCAGCGGAAACCGGATGGTAGATCGCCGTATCCACCCCGTTGGGAATCCAATGGAGCCGCGAGGTCGGGAGGCCACTGCGCTCGAATTCGCCCTCCAGCCGTTTGCTGAGGACCACGAACGCACCCGCCCCTTTCAGCATCCGGAGCTGCACCCTGCCACTCCTCGAGGCCCGGAGCCCCGCGAACTCGCCGGAAATGCTCGACCGGACAAGGACCGGCCTGCCCATCAGCCTTGCCATGGGTACCGCAGCAGACTGGCTGAAGTCTGCCGAGTGCACATGAAGCACATCGAACCGCCGACGCAGCTCGGCCAGACGTCGACCGATCCGGCCCCAGTAGGCGAGGATTTGCGGATACGTCGGGAAAAGAGGCGGGGGCCGGACGCGGCACATGGGGAACCCGTCGATCTCCTCTTCCCGATCGCTATCCGGCGTGCCATCGGTCAGGAAGACGACCTCCCACCCGGCCGCCTTCACCACGTGGGCCAGGGTCAGCGCCTGCTTGCCGGCGCCGCTGGGGTCCGGGGGCATGAACCGTTGGTAAATGCAGACGGAGGGCATCAGTCTGCAAGAACGGGTCTACCGGCCATCAGCGCTCCCGGGTCCTGGCTGGCTCGTGGAGGGTAGTCGTCCACTCGTCGAACGAGCGTCCGAGCAACGATTCGAGCCGCCTCGTCGAATCCTGGAGGCGGGGTCGAACCTCGGCGATCGCAAGATCCAGTGCTTCGTCCGTAACAGCATCGGCGGACCGGTACGCGAGGCGCTGCCCCACCCTCTTGACCCGACGGGGTATGGCGGGGGAGATCCCGCCCCAGAACCGCGAACGCGCGAGACGGTCCAGCCAGCCGTTCCCGCGGACCCGGGTGAAAGTATCAGGCCTCGCGTTCTGTTTCTCGAGCCGAAGCTCGGTTCGGGCCGGAGCAAGATTCAGCCACTCGAGTATGCTCTGTGTGACACGTTGAGGGCTCCCGACCAGCTCTTCGAATGTCGCGGTGAAGATGGAGTCCATGCCGAACGTGTGGATGTACGGCTCGAGCTGCATGGCATAGTCGCTCACGGCGAGGTATTCCGGAACCTGCTCGAGCGCTTCGAGGAGACGACGGTGCTCCTGGTGCTTCCTCACGTTGTGCCAGTAGTTGCTCAACGTTCGCTCCACCGGATCCCGCATCAGGTAATGAAGCGCGGCTCTTCCCGGACGAACGACGCGATTCTTTCCGGCACACCCTCATACAGGGGCCGCTTCGTGTAGTGTGTGCTGGATTCACCCCGGTATCGAGCCGCCCCTGCCTCAGCAAACAGATGCAGGTACCACTCGGTGTGCGAAGGATAGTATCTCAGCTCGGGTACAAAGAACCCAGGTTCCTTCGGATCAGACAGGAAAACGTCGGGATGTTGCGACAGCAGGTGATGCAGCGAAGTCGTCCCCGATTTCGCCGCCCCGATAATGAACAGATTGGGACGCTTCGGTTCGGGCATCAACGCCCTTCTCTGGTTGATTGGCTGCACGTTGCTAGACGGTTGGAGCGCATCCTGAACACGGAACGTCGCGTTGAAGCGCAGCGGAGTCAACAGCATGATGATGCGTTCAGGTCGGGTTGGGCGCGCGTCATGGTTTCGTCCAACGAGCTTGATTCACGCATGCCCCGTCCCCATCTTCCGACCCCGCTGCAGTAGTCCCATCCTCAGCCTATCGAGCTGCAGGAGTATTCAGGCGGAGTCCCAAATGATGACCAACGTGCTCCCGCGGGCGATCTTCCACGCGGCTACCTGGCTGAGGGGTGAGAGTCAATGGAACCAGCACCTTGACGCCTTGAGTCGTCTAGAACGAGCAGGGGCGGGCGAAGTTACGGCCGACCAGACCCGCAGACTCGATCGACTGCTGACTTTCGCCACCGAGAGGGTGCAGCAGTATCAGGGCATTCCACGGGTTTCCGCGGAATCGGTTGATGAGCCCCGGCTCCTGCTGTCTCCGTTTCCGCTGCTGGAGAAGCGCACCATCCAGCAGACGCCCGAGCTCGTGCATGGGGACCTGAGAGCACGCACCATCGTCAAGTCCACAGGTGGCTCCACCGGCGAGCCCGTAAAGCTGCTCAAGACCGCCGATGGCGTCGCGTTGGAACGGGCGGCAAGCTGGCTTGGCCTGGGATGGTTCGGGATCCGCGTGGGCGATCCCGCGGTTCGCTTCTGGGGCACCCCCCTCACGGCCTCCCGGCGGCTCCGGTTCCGCCTGTCCGATCTGGCCATGAACCGGATCCGCCTGTCCGCGTTCGACATCGAGGAGGCCGACCTGGAGCGGTACTACCAGCGGATCCAGCGGTTCCAGCCGGCGTGGTTCTACGGCTACGCGTCTCTAATCGATCTCATGGCCGAGTGGATCGAGGAGACGGGCCGCGACGGTGCGAGGCTGGGTCTGCGCGCCATCGTGCCCACGTCCGAGCCGCTGAGTGCTGCGCAGCGGGACCGCATCACCCGCGTCTTCGGTGCGCCCGTTCAGAACGAGTACGGCTGCGGCGAGGTGGGGGCGATGGCCTACGAATGCGAGCAGGGCATGCTCCACGTTATGACGAGCTCGGTCCTGGTGGAGGTCCTGAACGAAGATGGCTCGCCGACCGCTCCCGGCCACACGGGGGAGGTGGTGGTGACCGACCTCAACAACTACGCGATGCCCCTCATCCGCTACCGGATGGGGGACCGCGCGGTGCCGGGACGGCCCTGCCCGTGTGGGCGGCCGTACCCCACCCTCGAGAGGGTGGTCGGGCGGATCCACGATGTCGTGTTTACGCCGCTGGGCCGCCGGTGGCACGGGGAGAAGATCGATTACCTCATGTCGTCGATCCACCAGGAGGTGTTCCCGTTCCAGCGGTACCAGGTGGTGCAGAAGGAGCCGGACCTCCTGGAGGTGAGGCTCGTGGCGGACGCGCCGATCCCCGAGGCAGCCAGCGCAAGGATTTCCGCGTACGTCCGGGAGCGGCTGGACGGGATGCGCACCGAGGTCCGCAGGGTGGATCGGATCGAGCGGAGCGTCAGTGGCAAGCTGCGCCTGGTTCGCAATGACGTGCAGGGTCGAACGGAAAATGAGGAGGATGCTTGACTGATCCCGGTGGCGAGCGGCTCCTGTTTCTGGCCCAGACGCTCCCGTACCCGCCGGATGGGGGCGTCCAGATACGGACCTACAACATCCTTCGACTCCTCTCCCGCCGGTTCAATGTCACAGCCCTCTGCTTCTACCGCCGCGCCTCCCATCCCACGCCGGAGCACGTGGAGCGGAGCCT
>CAWAMW010000004.1:0-17255 GCA_963783305.1 uncultured Gemmatimonadales bacterium
TCGGCAGCAATGCCATCATCAGCACCAGCGGCGGTATGGTCGACCTGATTGCCGGTCAGAACATGGACGTCGGCTACGTCATGGTCTCCGGTCCCGTCGGCGGTGAGCTGACCATCACGTACGTGATCGACGAACCCGGCTGGTGCCTCACCGAGACCCATTTCGCGGTGGTCGACGACTTCGAAGACTTCCAGACCGAGGGGTACCTGAACAAGAAGGGCAACCCGAAGGTCGGACAGTTCCCCTACGGCGACAATGACATCGCCTGTCTGACGGAGTGGTCCGAAACCGTCCCCGCCCCCCCGGCGCCGGACGGCGAGTGGATGATCGCCGCCCACGCGGTGGTCGAGAGTGGCGGCGCCGGGAGCGGCGACTTCCTCCTCTACGGCGTGAAGGATGGCGTCAACTCCAATGGCCTGTCAGACGGCGACATCTACTCCTTCAACCCCGTCACGGGCGTGGTCACCCTGCTGCAGAGCGTGACCGACCCCTCGACTGACGTCTTCTCCCCCAACGGCCTCGCGCTGCACGCGGCCAGCGACCGCCTCTACTTCAGTGTGCAGGACGGTGCCGGGACCGACATCTACTATTACGACCTCGGCGCGGGCGGCGCTCCCGTGTACGCCGGCCACCTGGCGCAGTCGCCCATCTACAACGCGTCCATCATGGGGGACTCGTACTACTACATCCAGAACATGAGCACCACGCTCAGGGTGGCGCCCATCAACGCCGACGGGACCATGGGGGCGAGCAGCGTGGCCTGTGAGCTCACCAACGCTCCCGGCCGGATCCAGTTCGGCGACATCGCCGTGAGCCCCAATGGGATCGTGTACGGGAGCGGGAAGGTCTTTGGTATCACCCAGTTCTTCGTGGTCGACCTGGGCGACTGCAGCAACACCTTCATCGACAAGTCCCTGGACTACAACTTCATGCTCCAGGTGGCACTGGGGCCGGACGGCACCCTGTACGGCCAGCAGGCGCTGAGCGCCGCCGGCGACTCCCCGGGCACCTGGTGGATCGTGGACCCGGCGAATGGCGACCTGCTCCTGCAGCTGGCCGACCTGGACGTGTCCTTCACCGACATCTCCGCCGGCATGACCCTCCCCGGCGAGATGAGGGAAGAGACCGCCTGGGGCGCCGGGTCGGGGTTCGGCGCCGGCAACTGGGCAATGTACTTCTCGTACGCACCATAAGCCCTGACGGGCCACGGCCACCGCTGGTTCTGGCCGATGACGCACTAGGAGGGGGTGGCGAAAGCCGCCCCCTCCCTGCGTTTACGGCCGTAAGCGCGGCGGCCGATCCCCGCGGACGGACGCTGGCGTTCTGGCGTAAAATGGGAATCTGACGGTATTCTCGAACAGAATGACCCACGTCCTCCCCTGCGAAAATCGATCGTGTCCAGCGTTGTGAAGCGAGCCGCCCTCTACTCCCTGCGCCGCGTGCGCAGGCGCGATCCCCGGGCTCTCTACTGGTGGCGACCCGAACGCTTCAGGAACGCCGGGGACGAGGTCGGGCCGTTTCTGTTCAGGGCTCTGACAGGAGAGGACCCGGTCCATCGACAGCCGAGCAACCGGTCGTGGCGGACCGTGATGCTCTCGGCGGGGAGCATCCTGGTCTACGCGCGGGAAGACAGCGTCATATGGGGCAGCGGAATCATGAGCAGGTCCCATCCCGTGGCCCGCCCCCAGGAGGTCCGGGCCGTCCGTGGGCCGCTGTCCCGCCGACGGCTCCTCGAGCACGGGTATGACTGCCCGGAGGTCTACGGCGATCCGGCGCTCCTCCTGCCGCTCTTCGTGGCGATGCCCCCGACCCCGCAGGGCGGGATCGGCTTCGTCCCTCACTACAAGGACCTGCCGGAGACCCGGCGCTGGTTCAGTCGGTCGGAAGAGGTGAAGGTCATCGATATCACCGCGCCCCTTCCCGTTGTGTTGCGGGAGGTGGCCGGCTGTGACGTCATCGTCGCCAGCTCACTGCACGGGATCATCTTCGCCCACGCCTACGGTGTGCCCGCGGCAAGGGTGGAGACCATGAAAGACCCGGGCGGGGACGGCGTGAAGTACCACGACTACTATCAGAGCGTGGACCTGGAGCACCAGGTGGGAGCAGGGGACACGGCCGACCGGGTAGCGAGGCGCGGCGCGGCGGGCGCAGCGCACCTGACCAGGAGATCCTGCGGGGGCTGCAGCGAGGTCCTGTTGTGATGACTCCTGCCCGTTCCCCGTCCGCTCCCCGGAGTGACATGCCAGACCCGGTGGACTCACCCCTCGTGACCGTGATCATCCCCGCCTTCAACGCCGAGGACTTCATCGAGGAGGCGGTGTCGAGCGTCCTCGCCCAACGCGTCCGTGACCTGGAAGTGTTCGTCGTCGACGACGGCTCCACCGATCGAACGGCCGAGATCGCGGGCTCGTTCACCGACCCTCGCGTCCGCGTGATTCGAAAACCCAACGGCGGCGTAAGCTCCGCACGGAACGTGGGGCTTAGGAATGCCCACGGAGCCGGTACATAGCGTTCCTGGATGCGGACGATCGGTGGCGGCCGCGAGATGCTCGAACGCACGCTCTCGGTGCTGGAGTCTCACGAGGAGGTGATCGCCGTCTTCACGAACTTCGTTCGATTCAGACAGGACGGCGCCCTCCTCTCGGAGCAGTTCCCGTTCTACAGGGAGCTGCCCGAGGTGTCTACCCGGCCCGCGGATGCATTCGGGGCTCGCATCGTAACGACTCCCGCCTTCGATACGTTCGTCCGGTTCGGCGACATCCCGGCATTCACCCAGGCCATGACCTTCCGCGCCGACGCGATCGCCGACCTCTTCTTCGACGAGGATCTCACGCTCGGCGAGGACACCCACTTCTGCCTCCGCGCGTTCCAGCGCGGGCGCCGTGGCGTTCACTCCCGAGGTGCTGGTCGAGGTCAGGCGGCACGGTGGCAATGCCACCGCCCACTGGAATCCATCAGCGGCCAAGCTCGCCGCGCTACAGAGGATCGATACCTCCGAACCTCGATGACCGCGAGTCGCCGCGCGCTCCGGCGGCGAATCGGGCGGGAATGGGTTAACATGGGTCGATCACGGATCGCGGACGGACATTTCGGGGCTGGACTCAGAGCCTATGGCCGAGGATTTCGGCTCGGGTTCAGACGGGCCGCCCTTCTGCGCGCCGCAATAGCGCCATTGCAGATCGTGCGATCGGCGGTCCTGCGCATGATCCGTTGAACACCCGTCGGCTCCGGAAGCGCGCTACACGGGACCGGCCTGATCCGCCGCGGCGGTCCGCCGGGTAGGCTCCCACACCGCGTGCTGGGTGCCGAAGAGGAAGCCGAGCATGGCGTGCGCCGCCGCCACGTTGCCCATCAGGGCATAGGCGGGAATTGAGACCAGCCGTGGCAGGTCCCGTCCTGCGCGGCTGAGCCACCAGCCCGCTCCGCCGATGCCCGAGAGCCAGGAGCGCGAGTCCGGCCATCACGGCGGCCCACGGGTGCCGCGGAGCCAGGACCAGGAGCGCCAGCAGGCCGCCGAGCGCCGCCCACGGCAGTGCCCACCGGGCGATCTTGTGGCTCCAGAGCATCCACGCGAAGGTCGGGTGCCGGAACGGGTTCAGAAGGTGGCGCTTGTACCACAGCGTCCGCATGCCGCGCCCCATGGTGCGTACCTTCCGGCGATACTCGGCTTTCAGCGAGCCGGCGCGGGGCACGTACGCCACGGCCTCGGGCACGGATACGGCCCGATAGCCGTGCTCTTCGGCGTGGAGCGCGGCCGCGAAGTCGCGGCTCAGCTGCTCCGGGAGCGGGAGCCGGTGAAGGTGTGTCCGGATGCCGTAGAACGACCCGGACGCGCCGACGATCCCGTACAGGCGGGTCTCGGCGTCACGCACCGCCATCTCGTACCCGACGTATCCGGCCTCTCCCACGTTCTGCTCCGCCTCCAGCCGCGAAACACTCACATCGCGACCCGAAGCGACACCCACCTTCGGGTCCTGGAAGCGCGCCACCAGCGGCCGGACGGCGTCGGGAGCGATGCGGATGGAGGCGTCGGTGTTGATCACGATCTCGCCATCGACGTTCCGGGCCGCCAGCGCCTCCGCCGCGGTCTTGCCGCGCCGCTCCGGCTGCCGGAGGAGCTGGACTCCACGATCCGCGTAGCCCCGCACGATCTCGTCGGTCCCGATCCGTGGACGCGTCCGAAACCACGAGGATCTGGCGTCGATCGGGAGGATAGTCGATGGCCAGCAGGGAATCCAGGGTCCGGGCGATCTCCGCCTCTTCGTTGTACGCCGGCAGGCTGAAGGAGATCCGGGGCCAGGTCTCCGGCTCCGCCGGATCCGATCGGCGACCGGGAGGCTCCGAGCAGGCGGACGAGCAGCGGATATCCCACGTACGCGTACACCGCCAGCAGCGCCGCGCCGAACAGGAGCAGGTATGCCGCCGTGTCGATCACTGGACCCTCGCGAGGTGAGGCATCAGAAAGCTCTGCAGCGTTGAGGGAGCAGGGTGGTCCCGAGTAGACAGTCGGCCGGGGGGAGGAGTGTAATCGCGATCCGCGCCGCACGCCAGACACCGGCGCGGTCGCCGCACGCCCTCTTCACCGCTCCGGCGGGCCCTCCCTCCAGGGTGCGAAATTATTCGGCAGTGCGCGCAATAGGTATCGACATCAGCGGCGTGGAAGAGCCGCCCTGGAATGCGCGTTTGTGCGATTTCTGCCCGCCGTTCCGCCACATCCGGCGCTTCCGGCCCGTTGCGAGCACCTGCCTTGCCACAGACCTGCCCCGTCAGTTGTAGACAGCCGCTGACGAAAAGCAGGATCGCTGCTCAGAGCGAAGCCGACCGAAAGGCGGTGGCGCAGAGCTACGGGGCTACCGCGATACCATCGCCATGCTCGCCGGGCCGCCAGTGAATCCACCACCCCGTGGGGACACCAGGCGGCCGTCATAGCATTCAGCGAGAATATCAAGGAGCACGGTCGATGCGGACCCCGGCGATCAAGCGAGCCAAGCAGGATCTCTTCCTTCCCCTGTCCGCCATCCTGGCGTTCTTTCTCATCCTGGGCGGCTGTGACGCCGGCTCGTTCGTCGAGCCCGAGGAGTCCGCCAGCTGGCAGATCCAGGCCAGCGCGTACTCCCACGTCTTCACCGCCCTCGAGCAGACCGAACGGTTCACCGCCTCGGCCCAGGACAAGGCGGGGAACCCGATCCCGAACGCCGTCTTCCAGTGGACCTCTTCGGATCCCGCCGTGGCGACGGTGGCCGCGGATGGCTCCGTCACCGCGGTGGGCGCGGGCGAGGCGACCATCGAGGTCACTTCGGGGTGCTGCTCCGGCTCCGACGACATCCTCATCACCGTGGCGCAGGTGCCCGTCTCCATGAGCGTCTCGCCCGCGGAGGCGGAGGTCGGCATCGGCGACACGCTCCGGCTCGTGACCACGGCACTCGACGCGAACGGTCATCCCATCGCGGGCGCAGAGTACACCACCAGCGACTCCACGGTCGCGCTGGTGTCTTCGGAGGGAGTGCTCCAGGGCCTCGGCGAGGGCGCCGTCATCGCCTCGGCGAAGATCAAGGGCAAGGTGGCAAAGTCGAACATCAAGGTGAAGGGCGCGACGACCGAGTCGCCCACCGAGCCCACCGTGGCCGAGGTACGGGCCAGCCATGACAGCCACGTTTTCACGGCGCCCGACCAGACGCTCCAGCTCTCGGCGCAGGCGCTCGACGATTCCGGCGAAGTCGTCAGCGGTGTTAGCTTTGACTGGTCCTCGACCAACACCGTCCGTCGCCACCGTGAGCTCCACAGGTATCGTGACCGCCATGACCGCAGGCACCGCCCGGATCGTCGTCCTCGCGCTCTGCTGCGCCGCCGCGGATACCGTCGCGTTCACCGTGGAGGCCCAGACGCTGGGGGCCGGGACCGCGACGGCCACGGCCGGTGTGGAGCAGGTCATCCTCTCCGCTACCCCACCGACCGGCGGAACCCAGCCCTACAGCTATCAGTGGCACCGCTCCCTCTCCAGCGGCTTCACGCCGGCAGCGGGGAACGCCGTGGCGGGGCTGACGGACCCGGATGACGTGGATTCCGGACTCTCCGGCGGGACGACCTACTACTACAGGCTCGTGGCCTCCGATGCGGGCGGGGCCACGGTCACGTACGCCCAGGTCGAGGCCACCGCCCAGTCAACGCACGACCGCCGGCGCGCTGCACCCGAACGAGCCGGCGGGGATGACGGTCATCACCAACGCCGATGGCTCGGTCGCGTACAACGAGCCAGGCGGTCCCGCGTTCGGTGACCCGAAGTGGAGCAACTGGTGGGGGAACAAGGGGGTGAGCAGAACGTCGAGGTGGTGGACGACCCCGCCAATCCGACTGGCAGTGGCAAAGCAGTCCGGCTTCACTGGGTGGCGAATGAGGACAATGATGCGGGCGAGGCCGCGAAGGCACAGCTTCACTTTGGCGACGGCTACTCGACACTCTACATCGTCATGCGGGTCGTGAAGCCGATGACGTGGCCCGTGGACGAGGGCAATGCGGCGCAGCCCAACGACCTGGCGCACAAGTGGATGTACATCCTGCCGGACGGGGGCTCTCGTGGGGCAACTCGGGCATCTGGACTGGCCACAACACCCAGGATCGTTGGCATCTGAGCGAACAATGGGAGAGTCAGCACCGAGATCGGCGCGCTCTGGCCATGCGTGCTCCCAATGAAATGCTGATGGAGGTACTCTGTTCGTTGCGGAATCAGCGCCCTATGCCCACGATGCGCAGGTCACGTTCTGGCTCAATGGAGAGTTCGTCGGAACGTCCAGCGTGGAAAACATTGTTGACCAGGGCACGACGGAGTACGAGCCGTTCATGACGCGGCTCCAGCTCTACGCCCACGCCAACATCGTACCCCATGATACCTACTACGACATCCGCGAGTTCTATGTAAGCGGGAAGGGAGCCAGGAAGTGAGGCGCCGACCGAGCCCCTCGCCGCAGTCGTATGGCATCCATCGAAGCCTACAACGCGGTTATCGCGCCGAACCCAGTATCCGGCGCCAACGCGCTTCAGAGCCGCTGTGCTGATGACGCCTTCTTGGACCACGCCTTCTTCTCGGGCAGCGTTGGCTCAATTGCGTCAGCTCGCTGGCGGGGCCGCAGAGGTACCAGTACCTTTCGCAAGGGGGTCGCTATCGCGCAAACCGGATCTGCTCGTCGAGTGACTTCGCGATTCGGCGGTTGCTTAAGCGAAAGTTCAGTATCTGACGGGCGGCTGTGCCCGGATCACCTCCGGCCACCACCCATTAACGAGTAACGACGAGAGGAACTGTCCGCCGCATGCCGTGGCCAGTGAGTTCTCTATCAGCCGCCGATCCGGCCGACGGCTACCTCACCCCCCCGAACTGAAGGACGGGGGGGTGCGAGGCCAACCTGCTAATCGCTCGGGACGCGGGCGCTTGCGTTTCCAGGAGGTAGATGATGGGCAGCCGGCTTCCGAGAATGGTGTTTGGCGCGGCTACCCGCCTCAGAGGCGAAGGCGGTTGGGGGCAGCACCTCTACGAACTCAGGCAGTTGGAAGGCTGCACTCCGGAACAGGTAGCGATTCGCCAAAATAACCGGTTGGCGCAGCTACTTTCGTTCGCGGTGCACAACGTGGAACACTACCGCGATACCGAGAGAGACCCACGGGAAAATATATTCAACCACCCTTTGCAGCTGCTCTCTTCGCTTCCCCTTCTCGAAAAGCAGACACTCCAGCAGCAGCCTGATCGCCTGTACGGGGACTTGAGCGGTCGCGCGATCGCGAAGTCCACAGGCGGCTCGACAGGAGAGCCGGTCCGGCTTCTTAAGACCGCGGACGGTGTTGCGGTGGAACGGGCGTGCACATGGCTTGGCCTAAGCTGGTTCGGCATAGGCGTGGGTGATCCGGCTGTGCGGTTCTGGGGTACACCGTTGACGCGAAGCCGTCGTGTTCGGTTCCGCCTCGCCGACATGGCAATGAACCGGATTCGCCTTTCGGCATTCGAACTGGAGGAATCGGACCTGGCGGCATATTACGATCGAATTCAGCGGTTTCAACCGGCCTGGTTCTACGGCTACGCTTCGCTGATCGACCTGCTTGCGCAGTGGATAGAGCAATCTGGTCGGAACGGCACAACCCTCGGTCTGCGTTCAATAGTCCCCACCTCCGAGCCCCTGAGCCCGGAGCAGCGGGAAAGGGTTGGCCGGGTCTACGGCGCGCCCGTCCAAAATGAGTACGGCTGCGGTGAGGTAGGTGCGATCGCCTACGAGTGCGAGAGGGGCTTGCTACACGTAATGAGTGAGTCGGTGCTGGTGGAGGTGTTGAAGGAGGATGGCTCGCCCGTAGCTGCGGGTGAGACTGGTGAGGTGGTGGTTACCGATCTCAACAACTACGCGATGCCCCTGATCAGGTATCGGATGGGTGACCGAGCGGTCGCTGGTGGCGCATGCGCCTGCGGGAGACCATTTCCCACTCTGGAACGCGTGGTCGGCCGCATCCACGATGTAGTCTTTACCCCACTCGGCAGACGCTGGCACGGTGAGAAGATCAATTACCTCATGTCGTCCATCCACCAGGAGCTATTTCCATTCCAGCAATACCAGGTCGTCCAGAAGGAGCCTGACCTCTTAGAGGTGCGGCTGGTGGCAGATGTCCCGATTCCTGAGCCTGCCAAGTTGCGGATCTCTGCTTACGTGCGAGACCGCCTGGATGGGATGCGCACGGACGTTCGCCGGGTGGAGCGGATCGAGCGAAGCGCCAGCGGAAAGCTGCGCTTGGTGCGGAACGATTTGCAGAGTGCCCATCGGCACGGGGAGGGTGTGTGAACCCGGGCCGGTAGACTGCGAATATCGCTGAATAGCAAAGCTCTGCTCTTCTTGTTCTTCGCGAGTACCTGCAGCACGGCTCGCATCGACAAAGACAGACGGTGCCGTCTTTTCTATCTCCGCTGTCGCCCACTCCGTGCGTGCTCCGCGCGCGTGGCATCATAAACCACTTGATAGTTCTCGATCCACTCGCGAGCACTGTAGCGATCCCGTAGCCGTCGAACCGCTGCGTTAGCCCGCACCCGCGCCTCTTCAGGGTGCTTCCGGACAGCCCGCATGGCTTTGGCCAGGCCGGCGGGATCGTCGGGCTCGACCAGAAGCGCCTCGTCCGGACCGACCACGTCCGGTACTCCGCCGACACGCGTGGCGACCACCGGCACACCCGCGCGCATAGCTTCGAACAGCACTATCGGTGTCCCCTCGGTCCGGGAGCTGAGGAGGAATAGATCGAAGGCCGCGAAGAGCCGATCCGCGCCGTGGACTACTCCGTGCCAGTGCACGGGGAGGTCCTCCGTTGCGGCCTCCAGCCGCTCACGCTCCCGACCGTCCCCGACCACGGAGAGCTCCACGCCTGTTTCGCCGAGGATTCGGAGCGCCTCCATGGCGACGTCGGGTCCCTTCTCGGGGCTCACGCGTCCGACCCACCCGATGACGAAGGCGGACTCGGATAGCCCGAGTTCTTTGCGTGCCGCATCCCTCGGCAGCAGCTCCGTCGTGGCAGACCAGCGGTTCGGGACGACGTGGAGCCGCCTTTGTGGAAAACCGCCGGCGAGCAATGTCTGCCGCATGCTCTCGCTGACCACCACCGCGGCGTCCAGCCGTCGCGCTGCGCGCCGCTGCATCGCCTCATAAAGCCGGTTGCGCCAGCCGCCGCCGATGAACCCGTGCAGCGTGCAGAGGGTGGGGAACCCGGCGGCTCGGGCGGCCGGGGCGTCCAGGACGTCCGCGCGATAGCCATGAGTGTGCACCACGTCGGCACCCTGCCGGTGCGCCTCTCGGACTACTGCGCGCCGCTCCGCCAAATAGGCCCGGGTGCCCGGAAGAACAATCTCCACCACTGGGACATGGTGCGCCCGGATGGACTCGAGGAGCGGGTGCCCACCCGCTCTTTCCGCGGCGATGACGGCCGCCACGACGGGCTCGTGCCCGGCCTTCTTCTGGGCGGCCGCGAGCCCCTCCACCACTCTGAACTGACCGCCGACCACCCCCATCTCGAACACGTGGAGAATCCGGGTTGATGCGCACACATCGTGCACGTCTTCGCTGCTCTCAGGTTCGGACTGGGATCGGTGCACGGCGGCTGGACAGCTATGTAGTCAAGACAATGGCAGATGTCGTGATCATAGTATCGCAGTCCGCCCTCCACCGCCACCGCGGCAAGTGGGTAGCCGCCGGGCTTGACCCGAGCGGGTGCTGGTGCCAACATCAGCGACTCGCCCGCTGGCTCTCCTGAAAGCCCGAAGAAGATCCTTGTCGAAATCCGACCGTGATGGCCCGTTCCCTCCGCCCGGTGCGCTGATGGGGAAGGCGCGCAACTTCCTGCGCGGCGAAATCCTGTATCGTCTGGCGGTGCAGACTCGAGGTGAGCACTCGGTCTACACCAGGCTCGCGGCTCTTCAACGGATGGAAGGCGAATCGAAGGAGTCGGTGCGCGAGCAGCAGCGGCGGAGACTGGCCGAGATGCTGAACTACGTGCTCACCGGCGTGCCCTATTACCGCGGCAGGGGGTCGTCCGACCGCGTTAAGCCCGGGGCCGCTACTGAAGCCCTGCGACAGCTGCCGATCCTGGAGAAGGAGGTCATCCAGGAGCGGCCGGGGGAGCTGTTGGCCGAAGGCTGGACCGGGCGCTATACGAGCAAGACCACGGGCGGCTCGACGGGTCAGCCGGTTACGGTCCGAAAGAACCGCGAAGCCATCGCGCAGGAAATGGCGGCGACCTGGCTGGCCTACGGCTGGTTCGGAGTTCAGATTGGCGACCCCTGCATTCGCTTCTGGGGCCAACCGCCGCGCAATATTAGGCGCAGGATCCGGTACATGGCGGCGGACCTCGCCACTCACCGGAAGACGCTCTCGGCCTTCGGGTACACGCGCGGCGACCTCAGAGAGTACGTCGACACCATCGACCGATTCCGGCCCTCGTACCTCTACGGGTACGTTTCGGCGCTGGAGGACCTGGCGCGGTACCTCCTCGACGGAAGGCGCCGGAGCTGGCCGGTCGCTACCTAAACTCCGTGGTCACCACATCCGAGGTACTGACGCCGCCTCAGAGGGCTACGATCCAGGAAGCGTTCGGTGTTCCCGTCCAGAACGAGTACGGCTGTGGTGAACTCGGCCCCATTGCGTACGAGTGCCGGGAATGGATCCCTCCATTCCTGCCCATGAACCAGTACTTGGAGATCGTCGACGACCATGGGCATGCCGTGCCGCCGGGTGAGCCCGGCCATATCGTCCTGACTGACCTGACGAATCGTGTGATGCCGTTGATCCGCTACCGGATCGGTGACATGGGCCGCTCCGGTCCCCCCTGCTCCTGTGGCCGACCGTTCCCGGTCCTGGGGGAGGTGTTCGGCAGGGAGTACGACTTCGTGGAAGCGCCGGACGGGCGCCGGTTCCACGGGGAGTTCTTCATGTACGCCTTCGAGGACCTCCGCCAGAGGCACCCGGAGATCGGGCAGTTCCAGGTCGTGCAGACGGCGGCGACGGAGCTGGTGGTGCGGGTCGTCCGGAGCGGCTCTTCCGGCACGGACACCCTGGACGGTATTCGGGCGGAGCTGGAGCGGAGGCTGCCCGGTTTCCGCTTTTCGATCGACTGGGTCCCGCAGCTCGAGCGGCGAGCTTCGGGCAAGATGCGGGTCGTGGAAAACCGTCTTGAGCAGGATTCCTCGGATAAGGACTCCTCGTCCGCTGACCCCCGGGCGGATGTGAACCAATAGCTGGAGAGAACGACTCAATGACCTGTGCGCTCCTCGCCCTCGTGGGCCCCGCTGAAAAGCACCTCGAGGGCCTCACCGAGGTAATCGACGGCCTCGTGACGTACGAACCCGAGCACCTCGATCACTTCGACGTGTACCTGGCCAATGACGGGAACCCGGGGCTGGAAGCCTTGACCCGGACCTTCCCCCCGTTCCGGCAAGTTACCGTATTCAGGAACCCCGGCCACGGTCTTTTCACGTATTATCGAGATCGGAATGCCTCCGGAATCTTCGAGGGCCTCCGCCTAGTCGCGAGCGAAGGAGGCTACGATTTCATGCTGAAGATGGATACCGACGCTCTCGTAATCAGTCCCTTCACAGACCGAATCCGGGACTTCATGAAAGAAAGTCCCACGGCCGGGATCATTGGTAGCTATTGCCATTTCCCTAGCGGCAAACCGCGTCTCGGAAATTATCGTCACGGCCACTCTGTCAGCCGCGCAACGCGCTGGCTCCCCCGCCCCAAGCGGGTCCGGAGCGACCCGCGCGTCGATTATGTACGCACGATCGTGGCGCACAGGGGACTACGCCGCGAGATCGTCCACAGCGCGTGGGATAATGGGCACCAGGCTTCGCAGCACGTCCAGGGCGGCGCCTACGCCGTGTCAAGTGCTTTGCTAGCCGATTGGCACCATCGCCAATGGCTCGAAAGCCCCTTCACTTTTGTGGGGACCGAGCTCGGTGAAGATATGACAATGGGGGTTATGGCACACGCCGCCGGATACGACCTGATCGGACTTCAATCGGCGCGGGGATGTGTTTGGGGTCTGGCCCCGGGAGATGCGCTGCACCCCCGAGGAAATGGTGGAGCGGGACTACGGGATCATTCACAGCGTGGATGCACGTTGGGGACAGAACGAGGAGGCGATCCGCACCTTCTTTCGTCGACGACGGCTCCGTGGCTGACGAGGACGTTTTGAGAGCATCCGCCCCCAGACGTCCCGAGGTCCTGTAAGCGCAGCCAAACACGGCAGCATATGCTACAGTTGAAGCTGTCGTGGCCTTCTTGTGGGTAAACGCCTTGTGATCAGCCAGGCTTTGCAGAAGGTACCGTGCGAGGTGCTCGCCTGGCGACTTCTCGAAGAAACAGTTGTCCCCGTATCGAGATGCCCGGGCCTCCGTGAGAGTACGGTCCCCGGCCGTGCCCCTGTGAAGAATGGAGGGAATATGTGGATCGCTTGATTGAGTCTAATGAAACGTACCGACGGCGAGTGATACCGAAGAGCGCACCTGAAAGAGTGGTATTTAGTTTCGTCAATGGCTACCCGAACGCCTTCAAGCCCTACTATGATGCTCAGTTTGTAGAGCTATTGGAACAGGGCTATGACGTCAAAATCTTCGCAAGTGGCATGGTAAGCAGGACGTGGAGCCGTTTTGTGAACGATTATCGGCTCCTTGAGCGGACTGATCGGATCCTCGCGGGAGGAGCGCAAGGCGTGCGCAACGCCGGACTCGCAGCCGTTGCAAACATCTTCACCTCTCCCCAGGTCTTGAACAGACTTCCTCGTGCTCGGCCTCGCACTCGAAGCCTTGGAAATCGCCTGCGCCAGACACTCCAGATCCTGGCGCTACCCGTCGAGCCCCCGCTCCTGTGCTTGGTCCAGGCTGATGAGTCGTTGCGGCGTGTCCCGTGGCTGCGCGCCGTGTATCCCGAAACTCCAATCGCAATGTACTACTACGGGGGTCTTCCAGCCGAAGCAGGAGTCCTCGATCGGGCAGCAGTAAAGCGCAACCTGCAGATACCTGACGCTATCTTCGCACTGACTGAGTTTGCCCGGTCCGAGATAGTCGCACTGGGAGCGCCACCCGAAAAGACTCACGTACTTCCTCTCGGCTTTCACCTGCAGTCATTTGACAAATTCGACGGGGTGACACCCAGTCGGCCGGGTCGACTGAAGACGGTAATGATTGGACGGCTCAGCGAAGGCAAAGGACACGAGATCGCCTTGCGCGCCCTGGCTTCGTCAGGGCACGACGACATTTCATTGGAGATTATTGGCTCGGGGCCTTTGTTGGGGCAGGTAGAGGCGGCCATCCGCGAACTGGGTCTGAGAGGTAGAGTATCCTTGTCTGGTCCTTTGCCATACGAGGAAGCGCTCAATCGAATGGCACAGGCTGATCTTCTACTGCTCCCTAGCGTTCCCACGGCCACGTGGAGCGAGACTCAGGGAGCAGTCATGCAAGAAGCACTTCTAACTGGAACGCTGGTCGTCGCCTCCCGAACGGGGGGAATCCCTGAGTCCCTGCCTCCGTTCATGCATCCGTATTTGGTGCCGCCGGCCGATGTTCGAGCCCTGGCTGGCGCCTTGGACCGCGTCTATCGCATGACCGCTGCCGAGGCCAGCGAAATCGTGGCGCAGGGGCGGTTATGGGTGCGGCGCAAATACGATAACTCTCAAATCATGCACGCGCTCGTGGAGACGACAGTCGAATCTCGCCAGGTTCAGAGCCCCATCAACTCCGATTGAACAGAACCAACCCTTCATCACACGGCCACAGCTATGAAAGTATTCGGTATAGGTCTTTCGAGAACCGGCACTACGAAGTTGGCCTACATCCTCGATCAGTTGGGCTTCAACACGCTGGACTTCGTAACCCCCCTGTTTGATCGGGACAAGGAGGGGAAGCCTGTACCTCGAGATTGGAGCGTCCTCGAACGTCGCAATGCGTTTACAGATTCGCCCATACCCTTGCTCTACCCCGAGCTTGATCGGCGCTCTCCCGGTGCAAAGTTCATCCTGACCACGCGCGACCTCGACAGCTGGCTGGCCTCGATGCATTGGATGTTGACCGAGGGTCGGATCATCTGGAACTACGGTCCGCAAATAGATCATTATCACCGAGAAATTTATGGCACCAGCAAATTCGATGAGAAGACACTCTCAGCTGGGTGGCATGCGTTCCACGGCGATGTACATGAATACTTCCGAGACAG
This sequence comes from uncultured Gemmatimonadales bacterium, assembly GCA_963783305.1. Lineage (GTDB taxonomy): Bacteria > Gemmatimonadota > Gemmatimonadetes > Longimicrobiales > RSA9 > JAWVYT01. Next base: position 14,721 of record CAWAMW010000004.1, read on the forward strand.
GGAGCACGACCTGTTGGTTGTGGAGCTCGCGAAGGGGTTCGACGTCACTCGCCTCACCAGCTTCCTCGGCGTGGAGCCTCGTCGAGTGGACGTCGACAGCATTGTAAATGGCCGCCGTTCCGCGCCTCTCGAGAGCCGCGTCCGCTACTGGGCACGAACAGCGGTGAGATATTTGAAGAACAGCTGAGCAGGAGCGTGCGGACAGCCGTGTTACGTCAGATCCAGCAATTGGTGGTAGCGCGGGATAAAGCTGTTGCCGATAACGTTCCAGTCATAAGTCTTCTCGGCGGTCTGACGCGCCGCCTTTCCCAGACGTTCCCGCAGTTCCGGATCCCCGAGGAGTCGGCCCACGGCGACCTCCGCCCGCCGGCAGAGAAAATATGGCTCACGTGACCTCCTGTCGTTGCTTCGGGTTGCGACCTGAAAGGTGCCGGAGCTGGCACGAACCGACAAGTCCGCTCGCCGGGCGGGTTGTGCAGGGTATGCATTCGCCTTAGCCTCCGACGAGACCGGCGCGGGCACACTCCTTCCTCGCCGGATTCGTCCACGTCTGCCCAACCTCCGCATGAGAAGCGCGCTCGACGCACGGCTGGAGATCTGGCTCCAGAAGGCCTCCGAGAACAGGCTGATCGTCTTCATGGCGGTGGCGACTATGCCGTCCGAGGTCTCTTGAACCGCCTTACCGGCCGGCGGATACGCGCCTGGGAGCTCCTGTCGCAGGTCCACCGGACCAGCCCCAGCCGGACGATTACCCGGGCGGTCGAGCCGATCCTCATTCGGGATCGTGACGCCGTCTGGGATCGCTGGGGCCAGCCGGACCGGGCGGAGGTGGAGCGACTGCTGGGAATCCGCCTGCTCGTGATGAAGCCGCCGGCTGACGGAGGAGAGAAAGGGGTGGTGTTCGTGAAGTTCAGCGAGACCATCGACCTGGTGGCGCGGACGCTCGACCTCTCGGCGCTCCTGCGGGACTATCACCTCGTGGTGGAGCCGTCCTGGTCGGGATACTGCGACCGCACGTTCTTCCACTTCACGCAGTTCGACGAGCCCGTGTTCGTCATGGCCCCGCGCTCGGAGGACTACCGCCTGATCGCGGCCACCGAATCGAACCTCGTGCCGATCCGGTGCGGCCCCAGCGACTGGGTCGACCCGGGCATTGCCGAGCCCTACCTGGATCAGCCGAAGCGGTTCGACCTGGTGTTCAACTCCAACTGGCTCAAGCTCAAGCGACACTACGTGCTGTTCTCCATGCTGGCGCGGCTGGAGCGGAAGATCGACGTGGTCCTCATCGGGTCCAGGATGGCGGACCGGACCGAGGAGGACATCCGGAAGCTGGCCGCGCGCTACGGTGTGCTCGACCAGCTCACGTTCGTGGAGGGCATCCAGTTCGAGGAGGTGATGCGGATCAACTGCCAGTCCCGCATGGCCATGCTGCTGAGCCTCAAGGAGGGCAGCAACCGCGCGATCGCGGAGAGCCTCTTCTGCGACATCCCGGCCATCGTGCTGGAGGAGCACATGGGGGGGATCACCAAGAACATTGTCCCGGACACGGGCGAGATCGTGCCGGAGCGGCGGCTCGGCGCGGGAGTGCTCGACGTGCTCGACAACCTCGATCGCTACCGCCCCCGGGCATGGGCGCTGGAGAACATCTCCTGCTTCGTGACCAGCCGGCTGGTCAACGATACCGTGCGGGCCGAGGCGGTGCGCCGTGGAGAGCCCTGGTCGCGGGACATTGCCCCGAAGACCAACAGCCCGGAGATGCGCTTCATCCACCCGGAGGACGAGCAGCGGCTGGCGGGAGCGCACCGGGAGCTTACCCGGTACCTGCTCTAGGGCGCCGGACTCAGCGCCCGCCCTCCAGCACCAGCGGCGCCGTGTCCTCCGCGATCTGCCCATCCCGCAGGACAATGGTGTGGTCGGCGGTCGCGCGCAGCGCGGGCTGGTGCGACACCGCCAGGATCGTCACCCGTCCACGCAAGGATGCGAGTGTCTCCAGAATGGCCGCTTCGGTGGCTGTATCGAGCCCGGTCGTGGCCTCGTCCAGGATCAGCAGAGCGGGCTCCTTCACCAGCGCCCTCGCGATCGCCAGCCGCTGACGCTGACCGCCGGAGAGATTGGAGCCCTGCGGCGCGATCAGCGCGTGGATCCCCTCGGAGTTCCGACCGACGAAGTCCCATGATCCGGAGGCGCGCAACGCCTCCTCCACCCCTCATCGGAGATCGAGTCGTCCCCCAACGTCACGTTGCGGCGGACCGTGTCGTTGAAGAGGAAGACGTCCTGCGGGACGTACCCGATCTTCCGCCGCCAGGCTCGGAGGTCGATCTCCTCCAGCGGCACGCCGTCGAGGTGCACCTCGCCTCCATCGGGCCGCCGGAGACCCGCGATCAGGTCCAGGATGGTGCTCTTGCCGCTCCCGGACTGACCGATCAGGGCGGTGATCTCGCTCGCGGGGATCCGGAGCTGCAGTCGGTCCAGCACCTGAAGATCGCCGTACGAGAAGCTCACATCCCGCAGCTCGATCCCATCGGTGAGAGCCGG
>CAWAMW010000005.1:0-20601 GCA_963783305.1 uncultured Gemmatimonadales bacterium
TCGAAACCCGAGGCGAAAGCCTCGACAATAGGCCCGTAATCCTGCGCCGCAATCCCCGTCCCCTATTCGTGATCGACCTATGTTAACCCATTCCCGTCCCATACGTCGCCGGAGAGCGCGGACGCTGCGGCGATCGAGGGCAGAGGTGTCGATTTTCTGCAATGCGGCGAGCTTCGCCGCTGATGGATCCCAGTTGGTGGTGGCGTTGGCACCGTGCCGCCTGACCTCGACCAGCACCTCGGGAGTGAACGCCACGGCGCCGTGCTGGAACGCGCGGAGGCAGAAGTGCGTGTCCTCGCCCAGCTTCAGCTCTTCGTCGAAAAGGAGATCGGCGATGGCGTCCGCGCGGAAGGTCATGGCCTGCGTGAATGCCGGGATGTCGCCGAATCGGACGAACGTATCGAAGGCGGGAGTCGTCACGATACGAGCCCCGAATGCATCCGCGGGCCGGGTAGAGACCTCGCCCAGCTCCCTGTAGAACGGGAACTGCTCCGAGAGGAGGGCGCCGTCCTGTCTGAATCGAACGAAGTTCGTGAAGACGGCGACCACCTCCTCGTGAGACTCCAGCACCGAGAGCGTGCGTTCGAGCATCTGCGGCCGCCACCGGTCGTCCGCGTCCAGGAACGCGATGTACCGGCTCCTGGCATTCCTAAGCCCCACGTTGCGTGCGGAGCTGACGCCCCCGTTGGGTTTTCGAACCACGCGGACTCGAGGGTCGGTGAAGGAGTCCGCGATGTCGGCCGTTCGATCGGTGGAGCCGTCGTCTACGACGAACACTTCCAGGTCACGGACGCGTTGGGCGAGGACGCTCGACAGCGCCTCCTCGATGAAGTCCTCGGCGTTGAAGGCGGGGATGATCACGGTCACGAGGGGTGCGTCCACGGGGTCTGGCACGTTACTCCGGGGAGCGGACGGGGAACGGGCAGGAGTCCAACAGGCCTCGCTGCAGCCCCCGCAGCATCTCCTGGTCAGGTGCCTGCGCCCGGGCAGCCGCGCCTGCGACCCTGGTGGCCGTGTCCCCTGCCGCCACCTGGTGCTCCAGGTCCACGCTCTGGTAGTAGTCGTGGTACTTCACGCCGTCCCCGCCCGGGTCCTTCATCGTATCCACCCTTGCCGCGGGCACACCGTAGGCGTGGGCGAAGATGATCCCGTGCAGTGAGCTGGCGACGATGACGTCACAGCCGGCCACCTCCCGCAACACAACGGGAAGGGGCGCGGTGATATCGATGACCTTCACCTCTTCCGACCGACTGAACCAGCGCCGGGTCTCCGGCAGGTCCTTGTAGTGAGGGACGAAGCCGATCCCGCCCTGCGGGGTCGGGGGCATCGCCACGAAGAGCGGCAGGAGGAGCGCCGGATCGCCGTAGACCTCCGGGCAGTCATACCCGTGCTCGAGGAGCCGTCGGCGGGACAGCGGCCCACGGACGGCCCGGACCTCCTGGGGGCGGGCCACGGGATGGGACCTGCTCATGATTCCGCTGCCCCATATGACGCTGTCTTCCCGCGCGTAGACCAGGATGCTCCCCGCCGAGAGCATCACGGTCCGCCACGACCGGTTGCTCGGCTGTCGATGGACCGGGTCCTCTCCTGTCAGAGCCCTGAACAGAAACGGCCCGACCTCGTCCCCGGCGTTCCTGAAGCGTTCGGGTCGCCACCAGTAGAGAGCCCGGGGATCGCGCCTGCGCACGCGGCGCAGGGAGTAGAGGGCGGCTCGCTTCACAACGCTGGACACGATCGATTTTCGCAGGGGAGGACGTGGGTCATTCTGTTCGAGAATACCGTCAGATTCCCATTTTGCGCCAGAACGCCAGCGTCCGTCCGCGGGGATCGGCCGCCGCGCTTACGGCCGTAAACGCAGGGAGGGGGCGGCTTTCGCCACCCCCTCCTAGTGCGTCATCGGCCAGAACCAGCGGTGGCCGTGGCCCGTCAGGGCTTATGGTGCGTACGAGAAGTACATCGCCCAGTTGCCGGCGCCGAACCCCGTTCCGGCGCCCCAGGCGGTCTCTTCCCTCATCTCGCCGGGGAGGGTCATGCCGGCGGAGATGTCGGTGAAGGACACGTCCAGGTCGGCCAGCTGCAGGAGCAGGTCGCCATTCGCCGGGTCCACGATCCACCAGGTGCCCGGGGAGTCGCCGGCGGCGCTCAGCGCCTGCTGGCCGTACAGGGTGCCGTCCGGCCCCAGTGCCACCTGGAGCATGAAGTTGTAGTCCAGGGACTTGTCGATGAAGGTGTTGCTGCAGTCGCCCAGGTCGACCACGAAGAACTGGGTGATACCAAAGACCTTCCCGCTCCCGTACACGATCCCATCGGGGCTCACGGCGATGTCGCCGAACTGGATCCGGCCGGGAGCGTTGGTGAGCTCACAGGCCACGCTGCTCGCCCCCATGGTCCCGTCGGCGTTGATGGGCGCCACCCTGAGCGTGGTGCTCATGTTCTGGATGTAGTAGTACGAGTCCCCCATGATGGACGCGTTGTAGATGGGCGACTGCGCCAGGTGGCCGGCGTACACGGGAGCGCCGCCCGCGCCGAGGTCGTAATAGTAGATGTCGGTCCCGGCACCGTCCTGCACACTGAAGTAGAGGCGGTCGCTGGCCGCGTGCAGCGCGAGGCCGTTGGGGGAGAAGACGTCAGTCGAGGGGTCGGTCACGCTCTGCAGCAGGGTGACCACGCCCGTGACGGGGTTGAAGGAGTAGATGTCGCCGTCCGACAGGCCATCGGAGTTGACGCCATCCTTCACGCCGTAGAGGAGGAAGTCGCCGCTCCCGGCGCCGCCACTCTCGACCACCGCGTGGGCGGCGATCATCCACTCGCCGTCCGGCGCCGGGGGGGCGGGGACGGTTTCGGACCACTCCGTCAGACAGGCGATGTCATCGTCGCCGTAGGGGAACTGTCCGACCTTCGGGTTGCCCTTCTTGTTCAGGTACCCCTCGGTCTGGAAGTCTTCGAAGTCGTCGACCACCGCGAAATGGGTCTCGGTGAGGCACCAGCCGGGTTCGTCGATCACGTACGTGATGGTCAGCTCACCGCCGACGGGACCGGAGACCATGACGTAGCCGACGTCCATGTTCTGACCGGCAATCAGGTCGACCATACCGCCGTCGGTGCTGATGAGGGCGCTGCTGCCGATGGAGCTCGAGCCGGGTCCGAGGAGCCCCTGGTCGGGGGCCATGATGCCATCCGAGCAGGCGGCGCCCACGGTGAGCGACAATGCAAGGGTGAGGAGAGTCTTGCGGTTCATAACATCCTCCGGGGGGCAGTACATGAGTCGCCCGTCGCGGCGTCCTGCGTCGGGCGGGCGCGGTCAGGAGCAGATACTCCTGCGGGGCGGGCGAACCCCCACGAGGCTGCACGCGGTGTGCCCTGCCCCCCCCCACCTCGACCGTGCTCCATGGTGTGGGCTGGCGGCCACACCGTGTTGCAACGCCGCCACGAACCGCTTCGGCTTCACCTCAGCCGATGCAGCACTCGTTCGATCCGCTCCAGGTCCCGCTCGGCCAGGTGCGAGTGTGTGGGCGCGGTGAACAGCTCACGAGCCAGGGCGGCCGCGCCGGGAGTGGGGCCGGTGTCCGTGGCCGTGCCATTGAGGACTTCGAGGGCGGGCAGCGGTCGCGGGTAGCTCGGCAGGATCCCGAGCCGTCGCGCACGGGAGTCCAGGAGCGGCTCGGACGCCATCCCGGGTATCCGAAACGGGAGCCGAAGGTAGCCGGGCTCGCCGCGTTCCGGGAACGGCCGCGCCGCGACCGCGTCCGGGAGCGCGGTCCGGATCCGTGCGGCGTGGGCGCGGCGGGTCCCGGCCTCCCGCTCGGCGGCAGCGTCGGAGGCGAGGAGGACTCGGGCGGCGCTCGCCAGCATGCGCTGGACGGGCGCGGGCGGGTGGTAGACCGTTCGACCCAGGCCGAGCCATGGCAGCGCCGTGGGCAGCGCGTAGAGGCCCGGTCGCCCCAGGAGCCACTGCGCTCCGAGTTTGGCCAGCGCGGCGAGGCCGCTCCCCGCATCGTCGAGCTCCAGGGCGGCCGGGGGCGCGGCGAGGTCGGCCGCAGCGCCGCGCAGCAGGAGCGCACCGCCCCCGCCACCCGTCCACCCCTTCCCCCGGCCGAAGCTGAGCACGCTCAGCGGCGCGAGACTGCCCAGACGACGGCCGTCCAGCGATCCGCCGTGGGCCTGTGCGGCATCCTCGATCACCCACGTGCCGCGTGGCGCGGCGGCCACGAGCGGTGCGATGGGAGTGGGGATGCCGAAATGGTGGACGGCGACAAGGGCGGCCGGATCGGCGTCGACGGCGCGCTGAAGGGAGGCGGCGTCCGGGAGCAGGGTGTCGGGGTCCAGGTCGTAGAACGCCGGGCTGATGCCGGCGCCCACCGCGGCGCTGACGATGTCGTAGCAGGTGTAGGCGGGCAGCGCGGCGGTGTCCCGTCCTGATGCGGAGCGGGCGAGGGAGAGTGCGAGCTGGAGCGCCTGGGTGCCGCTGCCACAGAGGATCACACGATCGGCGCTGAACCGCTCCGCCAGCAGGCGTTCGAGCTGCTGCGTCGGATTCCGAGGGCTGCGGGTGAGCACGGCGCGGAGCGCGGCGGCGGCGTCGACGGGGGAGTGGACGGGCGGAAGGCGTCGTAGGGACGGCATGGGGGACCAACCTACCCCGGGACGTGGAGCGGGCGCCAGAAGACGGCTGCCGGGCGTGGGGTGAAGCTCAGATCTTGCAGGCCGTCGTGGCGGAGGCCCGCGCTCCCGCCTCTCTCTCTCACCAAACCCGAGACGCCAATGATCCGGTCACGAACGGCCATTCCGCTCCTCTTCCTCGTCTCCCTGGCCGGATGCGCCGCTCCGGCCGTCGATCCCGGGATCGTGGCGCGGGCTGCGGACCGGGAGCTCACGGTGGACGAGGGCGCGGCGATCCTGGCCGCCGGCCCGGATCTCCCCGCCAGTCCCGAGGTGGCCACAGCGCTGGCCGACCTGTGGATCGACTACGTGCTTCTGGGGATCGCGGTGGCGGAGGACACGTCGCTGTCGCAGCTGGACGTGGCGCCGCTGGTGCGGCAGCAGGCGGAGCAGGCCATGATCACGGCTCTGCGCGACTCGGTCCTCGGCGGCGCCGAGCCCATCGACGAGGTGGAGCTGCGGGGGCGGTACGAAGCGGAGGCGGCCGGCTCGGAGGTCCGGGTGAGCCATATCCTGCGGACGCTGCCCCCGGGTGCCACGGCGGCGCAGCGCGACAGCGTGGTGGAGGGGGTGCGGGACCTCCGACGTCAGATCGTGGAGGGAGCCGAGGACTTCGACTCGGCGGCCCGTCGCTACAGCGAGGATCCCGGCACGGCCGGGCGTGGCGGGGAGCTTGGATTCGTTGTTCCGGGCGAGCTCCCAGCGCGGCTGGCGGAAGCCGTGTCGGGGCTGGAGCCGGGCGGGGTGAGCGAGCCGATCGTCACCGAAGCGGGGGTGCACCTGGTGCGGGTCGAGGAGCGGCGGACGCCCACGCCGGAGGCGTTCCGTGCGCGAGTGGAGGACCGGCGGGTGGCGGTGGCCGAGTCGACGTACCTGGCGGAGCTCCGGGAGCGCGCGGCGGTGCGGGTGCAGGAGGGCGCCGCCGAGCGCGTCCGGGAGCTGGCCCGCGGCACCGCGGACACGACGACTTTCGCCGGACAGAGGGCGCTCGTTCGCTACACCGACGGGGAGATCACGGCCGCGGAGGTCCGCGAGTTCCTGGGGAGCCGGACGCCGCTGTACCGCTCCCAGGTCGCCGGGGCTCCCGACTCGCTGATCCACCGCCAGATCCTCGAGCCCCTGGTTCAGCGGGAGCTGCTGGTGCGCGAGGCGGAGCGAGAGGGGTGGGCGGTGTCGGACGAGACGCTGGAGCCGATCCCGGCCGCGGCGCGGGCGAGCATCCGCTCGATGGCGCGGCAGCTCGGGCTCTACCCGGTGTCCGCGGAGCCCGAGAGCGAGTATGCGGATGAGGTGGAAAACAGGGTCCACGCGCTGCTCACCGCCGTCGTCGGGGGGGAGCGGCAGGCGCCTCCGCTGGGCGCCATCTCCACCCTGTTGCGCGGGCGCTACCCCGCCGACGTTTCGGCCGCCGGAATCGAGGCTCTCGTCTCCGCCATGCAGGCGCGGACCGACTCCTGAGGCGGCACCGGTACGTGTCGCTGGCTCCACAGGCTGTGGCACCGATCCAACGGAACGGCGGCGGGAGGGAACGGGCGGAAAGCGTCGCCATTTTCCGCCGCGGGGAGTAGAACGAGAATCATTCCTGGGCACGGAATGGCGGTTGCACTTCCTGGGCGGTGATCCCCCCGGTCGGATAGCTCGCAGTGAGCGGTCGGGCCGTCATCCCGTTACACGAGGAGTCTCTATGCGACGAACCTTCCGATCACTGGCAGGCCTGGCCGCGGCTGCCGCGCTGGTCCCCGCCTTTACCATCGGCGCGGGCGCCCAGTCCATCGACCCATCGACGTTCAGCGGAACGCTCGGTGTGGGCGAGAGCGTCACGATCAACAAGACCATCACGGTGGGCGAGTTCGGCGCCACCACGGTCGACCTGTTCTTCCTGGCGGACAACACGGGGAGCATGGGCGGCATCATCACCGAGGCACAGAGTGGCGCTACGTCAATCATGAACGCGCTGGTTGGCGACTACCATTTCGGGGCGGGCCGGTATCTGGGTGACCCGTTCGAGGGAGTCGCCCCGGCGTCCGCCTACTCGGAGGACACGGGTCTGACGGCCAGCAAGGTGGCGGTCCAGGCCGGGATCGACAGCTGGACCGCCGGCGGTGGTGGTGACACACCGGAGGCGAACTTCTACGCGCTGCAGCAGGTGGCGAACACCGCTGCCTGGCGCGCCGAGGCGCAGCGGTTGATCGTCTGGTTCGGTGACGCGCCATCGCACACGGAGACCACCACCTCGGCCCAGGCCATCGCGGCGCTCCAGGCTGCGAACGCAAAGGTCATCGCGTTCAACAGCGGGTCCGCGGGTAACGGGATCGATGGGAGTTATGGTGCTTCCACGAACCAGGCCAGCGGTATTGTCGCCGGCGCCGGCGGGTCGCTGACGAACAACTTCAGTCTCCTGAGCGGGGCGGACTTCGTGAACGCGGTCACCGCCCAGATCGATGCGGCGACGTCATCGATCGACCTCATCTTCGGCACCAACTTCCTCGGCACGGGTCTGAGCCTGGCGTTCGCGTGCACGGACCCGCTCGGCTGTACGGGCGTGGGTGCGGGTGAGTCCCGTATGTTCGACCTGACCATCACGGGCCTGGAGGTCGGGGAATACGACTTCGAGGTGTTCGCGCAGGGCGTGGATGCGGTCGAGACCGACTTCATCCGGGTAACGGGCGGCACGCCAGTGCCGGAGCCGGCCACCATGCTGCTGCTGGGCACGGGGCTGTTCGGTGTGGCGTTCGTCGGTCGCCGTCGTCGCAAGGACGAGGTAGTCTGACGGTACCCCGTAGCCGGTGACATCGGCTGATACGAAAACGGCCCCGGCGGCAGGAAGGTTCCTGCCGCCGGGGCCGTTTTATTTGGATCGGCGGAAGCGCCACCGTGAGGACAGGCTCAAAACCCCATGTCGCGGGCCAGCAGCGCGCGCTGGATCTCCGAGGTGCCGGAGTAGAGGGTGCCACCCACGGCGTCGCGCAGCTCGCGCTCCACCTCGAACTCCGTGGTGAAGCCGTAGCCACCACGCACCTGGATGGCATCGAGCGCCGACTGCACGCAGGCCTCGCTGATGTGCAGCTTGGCGAGGGCGGACATGGCCGCGGCCTCCCGACTGCCGTTCTGCTTCAGCCATGTGGCGCGGTAGAGGAGGAGCCGGCTGGACTCCAGCCGGACGCGCATGTTGGCGAGCCGGTTGTTCACCGCCTGGAACTCACCGATGCGGCGCCCGAACTGCTCCCGCTCGCCCGCGTAGCGGATCGCGCCCTCCAGCTGACGCCCCATGGCCCCCACGGCGCCCGCCAGGATGCAGCTGCGCTCCCATTCCATGGAGTCGTTGAAGAGGAGCCCGCCGCGGCCCTCGCGGCCCAGCCGGTTCTCCACCGGGACGCGGCAGCCGTCGAGGACGAGCTCGGCCATGGGGGAGGTCCGGAGCCCCATCTTGTGGATGGCGTCGCTGACCGACACGCCTTCCAGCGAGTCTCTCGACGAGGAACCCGGTGATCCCACCCGGACCCAGCTCCGGGTCCAGCGTCGCGAAGACCAGGAACAGATCCGCGACCGGGGCTTCGCTGACGAAGGTCTTGGTGCCGGTCAGCACATAATGGTCGCCGTCGCGCACCGCCCGGGTCCGGAGGGAGAACGCGTCGGAGCCGGAGCCCGGCTCCGACATGCCGTGGGCGCCGATCCACTCGCCGGTGCACAGGCGGGTGAGGTATCGCTCCCGCTGCGGCTCGGTCCCGTGCCGAAAGATCGGCATCTGCACACTCCACATCTGAGCGCCGATGCCGAACACCAGCCCCGCGTCCTTGCAGCCGTGCCCCAGCGCCTCGATGGCGAGGACGGCGGTCAGCGGCTCCTGGCCGCTGCCCCCGTACTCGGTCGGGAACGGCAGCCCCTGGACGCCCATCGCCGCGCAGCGGTTCCACAGCTCCCGTGAGAACTCGTTGTCGTGATCGCGCTGGATCAGGTCGTCCTGCAGCTGCTCCCGGGCCAGCCGCGCCACGGCGTCCCGGATCTCCAGCTGCTCGTCGGACCAGGAAAAATCCATGCCTTCTCCTTCTCCTACCGCGCGGGGGTGGGGGCCATGGGCTGGCTCGCTGCCAGTGCCTGGTAGTCGATCTTGTCGGTGGACGTGCGGGGGAGGGCGTCGACGAACTCGAAGGCGTCCGGGACCATGTAGCGGGGCAGCCGCTCGGCGCTGTACCGCTTCAGGCCGATCACCCCCAGCTCGGCCGCCGGCCGTGGGGCGACGACCGCCCGGATCCGGACGCCCCGGTCGGTCGCGCTCGACACCACCGCCACCTCGGCGATGCCGGGGTGGGCACTCAGGCCGGCCTCGATCTCTCCCAGCTCGATGCGGTAGCCGCGACGTTTGACCATGCGGTCGCGCCGGCCGTGGAAGACGTAGACGCCGCCCGCCTCCTCCACCACGAGATCGCCGGTGCGGTACCAGCGCTCGTCGCGCTGATCGAGGAGGAACGCGCGCGCGTTCTGGTCCGGGAGGTTCCAGTAACCGGACATGACTCCGGGACCGGCCACGACGAGCTCTCCCTCCGCGCCAGCCCGAACATCCCGGCCGCTCGCGTCCACGACCCTTCCGCGCAGGGGCGGACACATGGCTCCGATCGGGTACGGCTCGACGCGTCCCTCGGGGACGGGGGTCGGGACCTCGTAGTACGTGCAGACGTTCGTCTCCGTGGGCCCGTACAGGTTGTAATAGCGCGGGTCCGGCAGCAGCCCCGTGAGCTCTCGCAGCTGCGGGACCGGAAACACCTCACCCGCGAACAGGACCAGCCGCAGCGCGCTCAGGTCCAGGCGTTCCATCTTCCCATGGCTCGCCAGCAGGCTGAGGATCGACGGGGTCGAGTACCAGACCGTGATCCCCTCCGCGGCGATCATGGGCGCGAGCCTGAGCGGGTCCTTGCCCAGCTCATCGCCGATCAGGACGAGGCGAGCGCCGTGCTTGAGCGAGACGAAAACGTCATGGATGGAGAGGTCGAAGTGCAGGGGCGCATGGGAGGAGTACACGTCCTCCGGCCGCGGAGAGAACTTCGCCGAGCACCAGTCGATGAAGCAGCGGGCCGCGCGGTGCGTCAGCATGACGCCCTTGGGCCGGCCGGTGGATCCCGACGTATAGAGGATGTACGCGAGGTCCTCGGGGTCCGATTCGGCGGTGGGCACCGAGGGCGCCGGGTCCTCCGCCTCCCAGGCGTCGAGGGCGTCGCGCAGCGGTGTGCTGGAGGCCTCGAAATCCAGCGCCCGCAGCGGCAGCTTCCGCCCCGCGGAGTCGAGTGCCCGCCGCAGCGGATCGACCAGCCGCCGCTCCACCAGCGCGACGGCGACATCGCAATCCGCCATGATGTAGGCGCAGCGCTCGGCAGGCGCCTCCGGGTCGATCGGAACGTACGCCGCGCCCGCCTTCAGGATGCCGAAGATGGCGGCAACGGCGTCCACCGACTTCCGGACGTGGAGAGCGACGCGGTCACCCGGGCCCACGCCGACGGTGCGCGAAGCCGGTCCCGCATCGCGGCGGAGAGCTCATCGAGCTCACGGTACGAGAGCTGGGCGCCACTCCGGCTCCCCCACGGCGATTCTCCCCGCGTGCCGGGTCGCCGCGTGCCGCAGCAGCGTCTGGAGCGGGCGCCGGGTCAGGCACTGGGCGCCGGCTGCTTGGAGCGAACGAGTCGCTCGATGGACTCGAGCGTGCCGAGGTTCTCCGCGCCCACGTCATTGGCGCCCAGCTCGATTCCGAACCGCTCCTCCAGGAAGGTGACCAGCTCGAGCGTGGCGAGGGAATCGATGATCCCGCTCCGGATCAGCTCCGTCGATGGTGTGAGGTTCTGCGGATCCTCCCCCTGCAGGAAGTTCTCGAGAAGAAACGACTTGACCGGTCCTTGCACATCCGTCATTAGCCCTCCGGATCGTTGAGTGTATGTGCTAGTCGCGACGTCTCCAGCAGACCCGACTCGCTGCAGCTCCTGGTGCAGGCGTTCTGCGATCAGCATGGCCGGCGGCGCTTGGATGGTTGTCCCAGGGCGCCACCCGCATGCGCTCGTGGTCGAGCCCATCGAACACGTCGAAGAGGTGCAGGACCGTCGTACCCGGCATCGAATCCGCCTCGGGCTCCGGCGGCAGGGTTCCCAGATCTTCCACCACCGTCGGCAGAGCGAGCAGAGCGCCCACGACTCCGGCCTTGCGGATTCGCCGCGCGGTTTCCTGAACCGCCCACACGTTGATTGCGTCCGCCCTCGTTGCGCTCGGACCACGCCTCTTCCCGGGGCATGCTGACGCTATCCCCAGCGCCCCCGCCGCGGCCCGTAGCGGACGGAATGGTATGGGGACTCCGTCGCGGGAAAACGCAGTCAGACCCACATCCTTCAGGATGCTCTCGAGGCCCGGGATAAGGGATCTCACTCCGTCAAAGGAGACGCCAGGAGATGAACCACACGGCCTTGCCCCGTGATTGGTCGTCGTGAATACGACGAGATCCGGATCGAAGTCCAGGACGCGGTCATCCAGCAGAGCCAGCTGCTGCGTCAGCGCATACGTCGGGAATTCCGAAATTCAGGACCTCATAGCGGGGGCCGGCTGCGGATGCGGCGTTGAGGCGGTCCTCCAGCACCGCGGAAAAGACCTCGTCGTCCTGCACGTGTGCGCCCATGACGTGGGACGGACCAAGGACGGCGATACGGATGGTGTTCGCCGGCTTGCCTTTGGTACGATCCCGGTCCCGCATGCCCCACCGGTTGGTGCGTGAACGGGACGCCGTCCCATTCGACCTGCATGGACGGCTGCAGGTCGACCACAGGAAATCCTCCCGCCACCGCCTGAGGCCCACCTCTGCCCCGATCTTCCAATCCGGCGGCTGGGCCGCGACCGCGGCTGCCCACAGGTCGGCGCTGAGACGACTCGGGTTGTCGAGCTTCTCGTAATAGCCGCGATGCTGGAGCTCCGCGTCCCGGGCGTTCAGGGCGGGCGTTCTGAGCGTCGAGACCACGCCGGCGAGGCGCGGCGAATTCTCCTCGTAGCGGTCGGTCTGGGCCACCGCCAGCAGCAGGACCAGCGTGAGGGCGGCGCGTACCGCCGGCTGGAGCAGCCATGGCCGCCTCCCAGCGTCCCCGGTCGTCGCCGCTCCCCAGTTGCGACCGGATACGACGAGCCCCGCGAAGAGCAGCCCCACCAGGAGGGAAAGGTCCGCCGGTCCGGCGTGCAGGCCCGCGCGCCAGATCCACAGCCACTCGATGATGGACTCGCTGCTCCACAGCGACCAGAGCACGCACAGTACGGTGAAGGTGCCGACCGTGCGGACCGCCCGGGAGGCGCTCCACCCCCGCGCGCTCAGGGTGCGGGAGCGCGGCTTCCGCATCTCCTTCAGGGAGGCCCGCACCACGAGCACCCCGAGGAGGCCCCAGAACAGGAGGTCCTGGGCCGTCAGCGGGAACCCGCCCCGCAGCCAGAACCACTGGTAGGAGTGCAGGAACCAGGTGGCGAAGAAGACGATGATGGTCGACGCGACCAGCGCCCGCTCGGTGCCCCAGCGCCGGAGGCGGAAGAAGCTGGGGTAGTACACCAGCTTCATCATGAAGTCTTTCCAGTAGATGTTGATCCGGCGCCAGAAGTCGGTGAAGCCTGTCGCCAGGTAGTAGAGATGGTGCGTCTCCGGCAGTCGGAACCCGAAGAGGTAGAGCACGCCGATGATCAGGTGGAAGGAGCCGGAGACGCGCAGGTACAGGAGGAACGTCCCGAGCAGGAACTGCAGCAGGTCGGTCAGGTTCACCAGCGCGGTGGCGTCGGTCACCACGAACTGGTAGACGAACCGGTAGAGCACGAGCTGGAGCAGCCCGCGGGCGATCCACTGGACGCCGACCTCGTAGATGTCGAGCTCGTCTTCGTCGTAATGATGGCGCTCGAAGGCGGTGTAATCGACGACGGGGTACAGCGGGAAGACCAGGTTGGGCAGCATGAAGAAGTACGCCAGCGTCCGGGACAGGCTGAACTCGAAGCCCTCCTGGCGGATGGCGTGCATGTACAGGGCGAGGCGGAACATGAACATCGAGCCGAGGATCGGCCAGATGACCGCGTTCCAGCCGAGCGGCAGAACCTCGGCGCGTCCCAGCGCCAGCACCGCCCCCAGCCCCGCCAGAACGGCCACGCGGTAGCCCCAGCGGATCGGCAGGTGGCAGGCCGCGATCAGCAGCAGCCCCGATCCCAGCAGCGCGGCTCCGCCCGCCCAGCCGAACGCCACCATGGCACCGGCCATCGAGAGGATCGCGAAGAACGGAAGACGGAGCGAGAGCGGCAGCATCGCGTGCACGGCGAATCCCGCCACCGCCAGCGCCGTGATGTTGAAGAACGTACGGCTCTCGAGCTGGTACGTGTGGATCACGAGCAGGACCAGCAGGAGCTGTACAGCGATCGATGCGTAGCGAACGGCGCTCGCACTGACCGCAAAGCTCTGGACACGCGACTCGACGGAGACCGCCTCGCCGTTGGCGAAGACGGTTTCCCGCTTCAGCGAGGGGGGCACTGAGCAGACTCCTGGGATACCGGATGAGAGCGTGCGCGCCGGGGGGGCGGCACACACGGGGGTGCCCTCCACTGCTTGCAGGGCAGAGGCCATGAACCGGCCGTTCCCGCGGCGTCCCCGGGTTTAGGAGGAGAAGAGCGCTGCTGTCAGCGGGGTACGCGCCATCCGTGGCTGGTGGAGGACCGACGGTCTCGATCTACACCTGTTGCGCGCTTGCCACAGAAAGGCTGAAGTGGGGAACGGTGTGAGACCTTTGGCGGGCGCGGGCTTCAGGTCCCGGTCGTCCCGCGTCAGGGAATCTTTCTCGCCAGCGCCGGCCCAGGCCGGTTCGTCAGCGCCAGAGTCGGTGCCAATCACCTCCCCGGGGCCAAGGAAGGCGCCCGACTCTCTTGCGAGAACCGGGCGCCTCGGGGAAGCGGCAGGCTCAGGTGCCTCCCGCGGCCCAACCCATCCTGGCGGTCAGCCGAGGTCGCCGGCGCGCCGCCGCCGCGAACGCACTCCCGCAATACCGAGGAGACCGGTGCCCAGCAGCAGCAGCGAGACCGGCTCGGGCACCGGGACCTGTGCGGCTTCGGCGCTCGCCCAGTGCGTCGTGTACTCCTCACCGAAATGGTATGCCTCCACGAAGACGTTGCTCAGCCCGACCGTCTCCGCACTGAGGACGCTGGCCTGGAGCGCGCCGTTCACGTAGTAGCTGAACAACGAGTCGCTGGCGTCGAATGCGATCTGGAGCGAGTTCCAGGCGTTGTAGACGGGCGCGGCGCCCAGGTCGATCCACGCGCCGGTGTTGACCTCGTAGCCGCGGAACATGCCCGCGCCCGACGAGTTCGAGAAGCCGATGATCGGGTAGGCCGAGATCTCACCCCCGCCGTCGACGGCGGCGCCCCAGATGCTGGGGGCGCGGTACCCATTGCTGCCCAGCGCCCATGACTCATCGAGCCAGAGGTCCGCCGAGATCGTGAAGCTGCCGGTGATCGACGTGTCGTACTTCCGACCGTGATAGTTCCACCAGCTTTCGCTCTGGTGGTCCTCCTCCACGAGGCCTACGGCGAGGACATCGTCCCGGCCCTGGAACGTGCCGACGTTCTCGAAGCTGTTGGGCGCGTACCGGTCCGTGTACCAGACACCGGGCGCCTGCGTCTCACCGGTAATGACCGTTTCGAAACCCGGCATCGCCTCCTGGGCCGATGCGCCGGTTGCGATCAGAAGGCCGCTGGCCGCCAGGAAAACAACTGCTGGTTTGACATACTCTAGCATTGATGCTCCTCGAGGTGGGGGAGGTGAGTACCTCCCTCGCGTGATTCCTCTCATAATGGTCGCCGCGTCTTCACGACGGCGCCGCCGCTCTGCGGCGCGCCGCCCGAGGCTGGCAACTACTGGACCTGTTCTGACCGATCGGTCAGACCGACTGTATCGCTCGCTCCTCCAACGGGTTGCGTCGGTGCTGGCGGTGGTGAGGACATCGCGGTGTGGCTGGAGCGCAACACGCGATTGCTGCATCAATGCACCGCAGGCCCCTCGCAGGGCGACGGCCGGTTGAGGATCCCGATGGAAGTCCAGCGAGGGTCACGCTTTCCCGCTCCGGCGCGAGGCCACCAACGCCGGAAACCCCACGAGGATCTCGAGGAGGCGGGTCGCGCCCCGGAGCCTGCCGCCTGACGTGGTCAGGGCCCGCAGGTACCACCGCAGCGCTTCGCGAATGCGTCCGTGCTTTCGGCTGAAATCACCCCGGTACACCGTGCGTTTCCCGATATATGTTCGTATGAGTCTCCGCTGCTCGGCCGGGAAGAAATCGGCGCCGGCGTGGTGTCGGAGCACCCGGATGTCCCATTCGAGCTGCCTGGAGGTCCAGTCGAAGCGACTGGCGTGGTCCGAGTTTACGTGGACGAGGGTCAGGGGCGCCCCAATGTACACCATGCCCGCCGTGAACGCCATCCGCAGCGCGATATCGAAGTCCTGGGAGCGAGTGAATTGGGGGTTCCAGCCTCCCACTTTCTCGACCAGTGCCCGATCCACGAACTCCGTGCTGGGCCAGATCGGATACCCTCTGAGCAGGGCCTCCATGGCAGCTTCCGGAGCGAACCGCCGGACCCGGAGCCCGTCCACGGCGGCCTCTTCACCCGGCCACCGCTCGATCCAGGAGAAGATCTCCGTATTCGTGAGGGGCATGAACCGGTCCGTATCATCCATGTACCTGCGGAAGTCGGAAAAGAGGAAGGGGGGCCAGCCGAGCGCCTCCGCTACCGACCCGAAGACCTCGAGCTTGTTCGGCACCCACGTGTCGTCGGCGTCCAGGTATGCGATGTACCGGGAGGACGCGGCTGCGTCACCCGCATTTCTGGCCGCCGCGGCGCCGCCATGGCCGGAAGAAACCACGGTCACCGCCGGTGAGAAGGCCGCCGCCCGGGTCGCGGTGTCATCCTCCGACCCATCATCGCTCACGATGATCTCGTCGGGCGGACGCGTCTGCGCCAGCACGCTTGCGAGTGCCCTCTCAATGGTTCCGGCCGCGTTGTACGCGGGGATCACCACGACGATCGACAGGTCCGACGCCGGCGACGTGGGGGAAGGCCCCTCCTGGCCAGCGTGTTCCGCGCCGCTGCGGCTTTCTCCCTCGGCGGATCGCATCCAGGAATCCCCCAGCACGCTGTCTCCTCCCCGGAACGGAATGAATCGCCTTGAACCGCCATGATGTCTTCCGACGAGCCGCACCGAAAGCTGGGGCCGCTCCCTGCCTGGCGGTGGTCTCACCCTCCGTTTACGTTCTCCACTTCTCGTACGCCCAGACTATCACCGCATGATCTTCTTCCTTTCCACGAAGTGGAACCGTCACCCGCTGGACACGTACCTTGCCTCCTGGGGCCGGGAGTATTGTGCCCTGATCCAGCCGCTCGCGTACGAGGCCCTTTTTTCGAGCAGCCGCATTCGCCCGGGTGTGTACTTCTTCGCGGACCTGGAGCTCCTGTCGGAGCGGCAGCGGGAGCAGGCGGGCGAAATACGCCACGAGCTACGCCGGCGGGGGAATAGGTACGTCTCCTTCAACGACCCCGTGAATTCCTTCAGGCGCTATGACCTGTTGACGACGCTCCGCGAGACCGGCATCAACGAATTCTCGGTGTTCCGGCCCGGCGATGACCTCGAGACGCTGCACTACCCTGTCTTCCTGCGGTACGAGAACGACCATGAAGGTGCTCGGGGTGACATGATATGGGGTCCGACCGAGCTGAATGAGACGCTGGAGGAGGCGCGGACGTCGGGGGAGGAGGACGGCTGGCTCATTACCGAGTTCTGCGACACGTCCGATTCGGACGGCGTATTCCGCAAGTTCTCGGCGTTCCTGTTGGACGGTCGGGTGATCCCCCGACACGTCTTCTTCAGCCACGACTGGTCACAGAAACGAGCCGACATCGAGCGCGCGGATCTACTTGCGGAGGAGGAGGAGTACGTCCGGACGAACCCTCATGCGCAACAGATCAGGGAGGTCTTTCGGCTGGCCCGGATCGACTATGGCCGGATCGACTACGGCATCCGGGGGGGCAGAATCCAGGTATGGGAGATCAACACCAACCCAATGATCCTGTCCTTCGATTCCGCGCGTCCGGGTCCGCGCCTTCCGGTGCACCGCCGGTTCGCGGACGCGATACGCCCAATCTGGGAGGAGCTGGGGAGTTCGGAGGCCGGGAGGAGCAGGGAGAGCTACCCGCGCCAGCGCGCCCTGGCGGCTCTCTATCGTTATCGGGACACGCCGACAGCACCGGCCCTGGGGCGCTGGCTGGCTGGAAAGGCGACGGCAGGTCTCAACGCTCTGGATGCTCTCTGACCCATTCCGTGAGATCCAGCTCCAGGACCACCCACTGATCGATTTCCGGCAGGCTGAACTCGTGCTTCTTCGGGTTGGTCCCGACCTGCCTGTAGCCGAATTTGTCCATGTACCATCGGATTGTCTCCGGACGATCGGTCTCCGTTCGCACCCACCG
The DNA here is from genome assembly GCA_963783305.1 of uncultured Gemmatimonadales bacterium. Lineage (GTDB taxonomy): Bacteria > Gemmatimonadota > Gemmatimonadetes > Longimicrobiales > RSA9 > JAWVYT01. The sequence goes on from CAWAMW010000005.1 coordinate 17,152, forward strand.
CACGCCCCGTCGCCACATCGCTCTCAGGCGTGCTGCCTGAAGGCGATACCCGAGTCCCAGACCGCGGCATTCCGGGTCGACGGCCAGACTCGCCGTTTCGCCGACATCGCCTCCGAGCATCAGGTAGCTGGCCGTCCCCACCACCCGCTCCCCCCGTTCCGCCACGAAGGACTGATCGATCACCAGGTCCGTGCGCTCCGCATCCGGATCCCCCGGCCGCGGAGCCATGTTCCACTTCTCCAGAACCGCCATCGCTGCTGGCACATCCGATTCCCGCATGGGACGGATGATCACCTCCTCGTCCTCTCGTGCCGTCATGACCTGTCCCCTCTTCCGGCCTCGCTGTCCAGAGCGGAGCGCCTGTTCCGCTCGAGCAGCTTCACCAGCGCGTATACCGCTCGAATGGCGGGTGTCTCAATGTCCAGCGCCTCCGCCAGCTCGATCACGGACCCCACCAGCGCTTCCGTCTCGAGGGGTCGGCCGGCGTCCAGATCCTGGGCCATGGACGTCCGGTGGGCGCCCACGGCCTCCGCACCCGCGATCCTCCGCTCGATATCGACCCGGAACGTGGCACCCAGCGCCTCCCCGACCGCCTGGGCCTCACGCATCATGTCGAATACGAGCTGTCTGCTGGCCCTGGCCCGGCAGATCTGCTCGAGTGTCGCCCCGGTGAGGGCACTGATCGGGTTGAAGGTGAGGTTCCCCCAGGCCTTGAGCCATGTCTCGGATCGTACGTCTTCCAGCATGCGCGTCCGGAACCCCGCTGATTCGAGGAGAGCGGCCAATCTCCGGAGGCGTTCCGAGATCGATCCGTCCAACTCCCCGACCGGCAGGCGGTCTCCCTCCACATGGTGGACGGTCCCATCCTCGAGAAGCTCCGCTGCGGGATAGGGCACGCACCCGATGATGCGGGCCGGATCGACAGATCGCTCGAGGTCACCGGCTGGATCCACGGAGCGCAGACGACATCCGGCGAGGGGACCTGTGTGGCGCTGGAAGTACCACCAGGGGATCCCGTTCTGGAGGGTGACGACCACTGTGTCCGGGCCCAGGGCGGACGGAAGCGTGGTCGCAGCCTGCGGCAGGTCGTAGGTCTTCACGGCGACGAAGACGACGTCGTAGTCGCCGGTGGGATCCGATGCGTCACGGGTGCGGAACCCGCGGTACATACGTGTGCTGCCATCCGGGGCACGCACTGAGAGGCCGTGGCGGTTCAGGTGCTCCACCCGGCTGCCCCGGTCCACCAGCGTAACGTCGGCGCCAGCATCCAGAAGCCCCGCGGCCAGCACGCTTCCCATGGCTCCCGCTCCGAGGACGCAGATACGGGGTGAACGTCCGTGTTCGAGAAACCTGTCTGGTCCGGAGATGGCTGGGCTCTTCCGCAGCGGTGAATTCTCAGGGTGGCTCGAGAACGCGACGGGTCGCGGCAAGGCCCCGTCCCCAGAATCACGGGGCTGCGAGCGATCCGCAACCTCGCCACGCGCCTCGGGCGCAGGCCGCCACGCCTTGGGGCCCCAGCCGGCGCTTCAGGAATCGTGGCTCCCGCCCTCGCAGTCACAAATCCGAGGCGGATCCGGCTGCATTCGGGGGCCTCGGAACCACGCCGCGCCGGCTGGCGCGGGGTGCGGACTCCTCCGGTTAGGGGATGCTCGGAGCCAGCACCGGCCCGGGACAGTTCGTCACGGCCATCGATCGACCTCATCTTCGGCACCAACTTTCTCGGAACGGGTTTGAGCCTGGCGTTCGCGTGCACGGATCCGCTCGGCTGTACGAGCGTGGGTGCGGGTGAGTCCCCTTTGTTCGACCTGACGATTACGGGTCTGGAGGTCGGTGACTACAATTTCGAGGTGTTCGCGCAGGGTGTGGACGCGGTCGAGACCGACTTCGTCTGCGTGGTCGGCGGCACCCCGGTGCCGGAGCCGGGCACCATGCTGCTGCTGGGCACGGGGCTGTTCGGTGTGGCGTTCATCGGTCGCCGTCGTCGCAAGGACGAGCTGGGCTGACGTCTGCCGGGGGTGCAGCGTCCGAAGGCGCGGGGGCCCGGCACGCCAGGTAGCGGCGTCTACTTTGCGACGACGAACCTCTCGCGCAGAGCAGAATTAATCAGTTGGGCTAACTGCATAGAGGCTTCTTCGACCACCGACTCCTCAATTACGCTGAGCCGTTCATAATGGGCCCCCTTAGAATAGTTTACAACGTAGCAGCTGTCACTATCCAGAACTCCCGTCGGAACCTCACTGGGGAGGGGGTGATCGCTGACAATCCGGTGGGCGGAGAGAAAGAAATTTCGCTCCGGGGTGACCAAAATATGAGTCCGATATATCTGAGCATGGCCATTGACGGGATCCGCAGGAATTAACTGTTGGAAAACCAATTGATTGTGCTGCCCAATCCAGTTCTTGAGTCGTGTAAAAAGACTAAGGCCGAAGATGGATACAATATCTCCACCGTCGAAACGGGATCGCGCCAAGAACTCCCTGTCTACTCTCGCTATTCTAACATGTCTGCCGGAACTGCTGCCACCCAATTTGATGACGAGGTTGGGGAAGTCGCTCGCCAAATCGATGTTCAAAGAAGGCAAGTCGTCAGAAGAGTCCACGAATCCCAGTAAACTGTACTTCGACTTGTCCTTCTCATACTCCTGCCTCAATCCAGAGGCTGCGTAAGATTGGTTAGTGAGAAAATAATCCACTGGTGTATGAGGATGATTGAAAACTACATATAACGTATCTGGCTCGAGTTCATCAGGAAAGGCCGCCCAATGAATTATGGAAGGATTGTTATGAGGGTTTGGACTTGCTAGCTTCAAGTCAATTGTCGAAGGTTCGTTGTTCAGGCTAACAGTTTCATCTACGTACAACGGGGTCCACCAGTCCGCAATACACAGAATTTTGGCATACCTGTTCTGAAAAGCAAAATCTACTATTCGCGACAGAAGGGGATCGTATTTTGACGAGTATAGGTCTCTTCTCTCTTGCCGGATTGCTGCGACCAGGTTGACGTCTATTGGATAGAAAGTCCCCTTATGCGGGATCAGGTCTACCCCCAGATGCATACCCACAGTGCTGTTGACGTGTGCGTCGTGGTAATAGCATCGAGAACTTGGATGTTGGTCGATTTTGCTTTGCGCTTCCAAAGCGCAGATATTGGGTGATCCAAAAGCCCCTACGAACGACCGGCGCCGAATACTTTCAATAGAATCGTATACAAGTTGAGCTAAGCTGCTCAGCCCCCTGTACAGTAATTCGTTGGTGAAGTATGGTTTGAGTTTCTTGGTGAGAAACGCGCTAAAGAGGGAAGAGAAAGTCAATCTCCTGTGTAGTGAAGAAAGATCTTCGGAACTCATCTTCGCCTCTCGAGTTTCTGTTGCCGGGCACGACCGAGCCGGGTCCACGGTGTTCTGGAAATCTGCGGTCAGTGCTAGGGGATCTTCCGGGCCAGCGCCGGCCC
>CAWAMW010000006.1:0-200489 GCA_963783305.1 uncultured Gemmatimonadales bacterium
CGTCACCCCCGACCTCCTGGCCGCCATCCGCGCGCAGTACCGCCTCGACTGGCAGGGCGTCCACGGGATTCGGCACTGGGAACGCGTGCGGGAGAACGGTCGCCGGCTGGCGGGGGCGACGGGGGCTGATCCTGTCGTCGTAGAGTTCTTCGCCGCGCTCCACGACAGCCGCCGCTTCAACGATTACCGCGACCCGCAGCACGGCGCCCGGGCGGCGGAGCTGATCCGTGAGCTGGACCCGTCGCTGATCCCGCTCAGCGCCGCGCAGCTGGACGTGCTGGCGGAGGCGTGCCGGACTCACACGTCGGGCACGAAGACCAACAACGCCACTATCGGCACCTGCTGGGACGCCGACCGGCTGGACCTGCTCCGGGTCGGGACGCGCCCGGACCCGCGCTACCTGGTGACGGAGGCGGCGCGGGACCCGGAGGTGATTGCGTGGGCGATGGAGGAGTCTCTGTCGCACTGGTAACTCGCGATCCCGAGACTCTCCACCAGCTTCTGAGAGGTGTGGCTGATCGAACCATTCCTTCGCCCCGACCTGATTCCGATGGTGACTGGACTCGAACGGAGCCAGCATGCCATCGCTCGACCCTGCTACACTCACGATCGACCCTCGAAAGATTCGAGACTACCTGCTCGCGTCGGATCATCCTCGCGGAGCAGCGAAGGCTCGCTTCTTCCGCGGACTGGGATTTGCCCGCCGCCGCCCGTGGGAGCTTGCGGAAGAGCTGCGAACGCTGGTGATAGAGGGCGAGATAGTGGGGCAGGTGGAGACTCCGCATGGGGCCAAGTACGTGGTGGACGGAGCGCTGCGCGGGGCGCAGGTCAGGACTGTGTGGATTGTTGATCCCCCGGGCCCCGGCATTAGATTCGTCACAGCGTATCCGGTCGGGAGGCGATGATGAACGAGCACGATTGGGTGGTTCTGAAGCGGAATGTCCCTGAGCACGGGCTGACGGAAGGGGACGTCGGCACCATCGTGCACGTGTACTCGGACGGGCAGGCGTACGAGGTCGAGTTCATCCTCGCCTCCGGTGAGACGGTGGCGGTGCTGACACTGGAGGCCGAAGATGTTCGGCCGCGCGGAGGCCGGGAGATCCTCCACACGCGCAGTTTGACTTGACGCCGACCGCTCCCCCTTCCGACTGCCCCTTCTGCGCACTCCCCGCCGCCCGCGTCCTCCACACCTCCTCCCACGGCCGCGCCCTCCGCGACGCCTAGCCCGTCGCCGACGGCCACACCCTCGTCGTCCCGCACCGCCACGTCGCCAGCCTCTTCGACCTTCTCCCGGCGGAGCGTTCGGACCTGTGGCTGCTGGTGGACGAGGTGAGGCAGGCCCTCGCCGCGTCGCATGGCCCCGATGGCTTCAACATCGGCGTGAACGACGGCGAGGCGGCGGGGCAGACGGTGGGGCACGCGCACATCCACGTGATCCCGCGCTACGCCGGCGACGTCCCTGACCCTCGCGGCGGGATCCGCTGGGTGGGTCGACCGGCGCGACTGGGACGCCGTACGGGTGAGTCGATGATCCACGCGGTCCCGTCGGCCGAAGCGCAGCTGGAGTTCATCCGGAAGCTGCGGCGGCTGCTGGACGAGGGGTCGTTCGTCGCCACGTACAAGTACGCGCTCCTCCACGCCATCGCCGACCTGTGCGTCACGCAGGGCGACGACACCGGCGCGCCCCTGACCATCACTACCCGCGACCTCGCCGACCGCTGAATAGAGTACGACGCGCGCCTGGGTCGCCTGGAATCGAGCGACGAGTGGGGCGGCGTCCTGGGTCGCGTGGAGCGGACCGTCCGGACGATGCCGCTCTGGAAGCTCCAGACGGTCGGCAGCGAGCGGCTCGAGTTCCTCTACGACGACCGGGAGTCGGAGAACCCCCGGGAGATCACGCTGAAACCGGGCGTCGCCTACTGCTTCCGGCAGTTCCACTCGCTGGTGACGGAGATGGTGCAGGGGGCGTGGACGCAGCACATCCGTCGCACGAACGGCGAGGTCCTTGGCCCCGTGGGCGAGCTCCGGCACTTCCTCTTCGGCACCGAGCGCCGGGACCTGTCGCGCTACCGGGTGATCCTCGAGGACGTGCAGGAGGGCCGCTGCTTCTACTGCCGGCGACGACTCCGCGACGCCGTCGCCGTGGACCACTTCGTCCCCTGGCGACGCTACCCCCTCGACCTCGCCCACAACTTCGTCCTGGCCCACGACGCCTGCAACGGCCGCAAGGGCGACCGCCTGGCCGCCGTGCCGCACCTCGAGCGCTGGGCCGAGCGGAACTCCAACGCGCTGTACGAGCTGCCCCGCCGGTTCGAGGAGGCCGGTCTGGTCCACGACCGGGTCGCGTCGCTGAAGATCACGCGCTGGGCGTACGCACAGGTGGCGCGGGAGGGCGGGCAGGTGTGGGTGAAGGGGAACGAGCTGGTGAGATTGGGAAGGGAGTGGGAGGGAGCGCTTTCTTGATCTCGTCCTGTCCCGTCCGGCCATTCCATGGGCTCCGCCATGTGCGCATTGTAAGCCTGACCGGAGGCTTGCTATCTTGGAGGGAATACGGTGTCGGAGCTACCAGCGTGGTGGGACTGGCCACTCGCCTTGACGTTGCATGCCGAATTCAGGATGCAGGAACGCGGAATCGGCGAGATCCAGCTTCGAACGCTGCTGGAAGGGGCGGATAGGGTTCACCCCACCGGCCTGAGTGACCGCTGGAAGGTGGTCGCTCGTTTGCGGGGCGTGCGCTGGACAGTGGTGCTGGAGCCCGATGAGGCGACGAGGACGGTACTGGTGATCACCGTGTTCAGGACCTGACCATGACCAGGAGCATTTCACTGCAGGTCACATACAGGGGCGGGCGTCCATTGGCCGCTTACCTTTCCCTGACATCCAATGGAACACGGATGGTCGACCGGAGCGAGGAGTTCGGAGACGACCTGGTCGTCGACTACGCCGCCGATGGGTCTCCGCTGGGCCTCGAGATCCTGTCACCCGCCACGGTGAACGTGGAGCAGGTCTGGTCCGTGTTCGACCGATTGGGTCTGGACCGACCGACAGCATCCGAGTTGAGCCCGCTCTCCGCTGCGTGACCGCGGCGCCGTCGCGTTGGAACATGACCGATGCTGCGCCCCACCCACCTCCTCACCGTGTGGCAACCGAAGGTCTCCGCAGGAGAACCCTCCTACGCCGAGGACGCCCTCGACGCACACCTCCGCGTCCTCCTCCGCTGGGCGGAGCGCAATCGCGACCCCGCGGACGCCGCGTCGCCCGAGGAGGACGTCTACGTCTGGTGGGCCAAGATCCGGTCGCCGCGGCGGGACGGGGAGCTGCCGCACGCGGCGGAGATCGCGGCCATCCAGTCGCAGATCGATGACGGGGTCGAGACGCACCTCTACCTGACCGACTACCGCTCGCTCTACGTCGGGCAACTGGGCGAGGTGACGGCGGACGCGGTGCTGGAGGAGGAGGGGGAGGCGGAGCACGCGCCGTCGTATTACCGGGGTATGCAGGCCGACTTCTGGTTCTCCTTGCGGAGACCTTCGGTTGCCGGCTCTGGGACCTGCGACGCCTGGTGGCCGACGACACGCCGGGGGTGATCCACGAGCTGAAGCGCCTCCAGAACACCCGCTACCACAACCGGCCTGTGTCGCTCTACCCCCCGCGCGCGACCTCCCGACCAGCGGCCGCCTCTGGGCCGAGCGCGCGACGCCGACCTCCGGGTCGACACCCAGCGCCTCGCCCGCGAGCTGCCCGTGCAGAAAGCAACTCGACCCGTTGAGCCATGGAAGCCTGCGGCCGCTGTCAGCATCTTCTGAGGAAACTGAGCGGATACCTCCAATCAGGAGCTCGACATGGCACGAGGTACTAAAGCTTGTCCCGGGGCATCGGACGGCTTAGCGTCACATATGGACTACCGCGATATCATCACGATCGAGCCCGGCAAGAGGGGCGGTAAACCCTGTATCCGCGGGATGCGGATCACCGTTTACGACGTCCTCGACTATCTGGCAGGCGGTATGAGCGAGGAGGAAATCCTCTCCGACTTCCCGGACCTTACCAGTGACGACATCCGGGCATGCCTGGCATTCGCCGCCGACCGCGAGCGTAAACTGGCGTCCGATCCTCCCGCGGCGTGAAACTCCTTCTCGATCAGAACCTCTCACCGAGGCTGATCGCTTCGCTTGTTGAGCTGTACCCTGAATCCGCGCACGTGAAAGACCTGGGGATGGAGCGCGCCTCCGATGCGGATCTGTGGGAGTTCGCCCTCGAACACGGCTTCACGATCGTGTCGAAAGACTCGGATTTCCACCAGCGGAGCTTTCTCCACGGTCCACCGCCCAAGGTCGTCTGGATCCGGCTCGGCAACTGCACCACGAGTGAGATCCTGGAGATCCTCATCGCCAAGCATCGGGAGGTTATCGACTTCGGTGACCGACCCGTTGAGGCGTTCCTGGTACTGGGCCGGTGACCCCCCGCCACCTCCTCACCGTCTGGCAACCGAAGGTCTCCGCAGGAGAACCCCTCTTACGCCGAGGACGCCCTCGACGCGCACCTCCGCGTCCTCCTCCGCTGGGCGGAGCGCAGCCGCGCCCCCGCCGACGGCGCCTCGCCCGAGGAGGACGTCTACGTCTGGTGGGCCAAGATCCGGTCGCCGCGGCGCGACGGGGAGCTGCCACACGCCGCGGAGATCGCGGCCATCCAGTCGCGGATCGATGGCGACGTCGAGACGCACCTCTACCTGACCGACTACCGGTCGCTCTACGTGGGGCAGCTGGGCGAGGTTACGGCGGATGCGGTGCTGGAGGAGGAGGGGGAGGCGGAGCACGCGCCGTCGTACTCACCCCATGAGTCTGTGACCTGCGTCGTCTGGTGGCCGACGACACGCCCGGCGTGATCGAGGAGCTCGGTCGCCTGCGGAACACCCGCTACCACGACCGCCCCGTGTCGCTCTACGGCGGGATGGTGGAGCTGCCGCTCATCGTCACCCGCGACGACGGCGCCCGCTGGTTCGCCGACCGCGACCTCCTGACCAGCGGCCGCCTCTGGGCCGAGCGCGACGCCGACCTCCGGGTCGACACCCAGCGCTCCATGAGTTCGAGACCGCCACCCGCACCTTCCTCGCCTCCGCCGAGGCCGTCTTCCGCGCCCGCCGCGACGACCCCGCCTTCGACTTCTCCGGCCCCGCCGTCGAGTACGCCAAGGCCGTGGAGACGGAGCTGAACGCGCTGGTCTTCCCGCGGCTCCGGAAGCGGCTCGAGGGCGGGATGCTGAAGGACCGGGAGGTGATCGCCGACGGGCGTCGCCTGGACCTGGGCGGGCGCGTCGCCCACCAGTCGCTCGGGACGATCCTAGGCGCAGGTGATGGGGGTTGGGTGCGAGGGGGCACTGGTGCGGATCGCGAAGGCGAAAAGGGCGGGGGAGTGACCATGAGCTCGTCTGATTCTGCCATGGATCTGCCCCGATCCCAAGGACAGCGTGGCCCTGGAACCGAGCCAGGGGCGTGTCGTGCCGAGAATCAGCGAGTTCTTCGGAATCACCATTGCGATGTATTACAATGATCATGCGCCGCCGCACTTCCACGCGAAGTACGGGGAGCACGAGGCCACGGTGGCCATCGACACTCTGGAGCTCCTGAGCGGGGCGCTGCCCAACCGCGTGCTGGGCCTGGCCCTGGAATGGGCCGCACTGCACCGCCTGGAGCTGCGGGACAACTGGGAGGCGGCACGACACGGTGAGCCCCTCGAGCGGATCGCGGGGCTCGAATGACACGGAGTGTGCTGATGGTACGCGTCGATAGAGTGACACCGGGCGAGGGATACCGGCTCCGCGTGGGGTTCAGCGACGGGACGGAGAAGGTGATCGACGTCGAGCCGTTCCTGCGGGGACCGATCTTTGAGCGCGTACGGAAGGATCGCGGCTTCTTCGAAGCGGTGGAGGTGGACCGGGAGCTGGGAACCATCGTGTGGCCTAATGGTGCCGACATCGATCCCGACGTTCTGTATGGGATCGCGCGGCCGGCGTGGATGGAACAGGAGACCCGGTCATGAACGGACGCACTGGAGTTCGGATGAAAGATGAGCCGTTCGAGGAGCTGCTCGAGAGCGTCCGTGAGGGCGGGGCCATCCTGCGAAAGGAGGCCGAGCCCAGCCGTCGTGTCGTGATCGAGGAGCCCGACGTTACGACGGTGCGGGAACACTATGGCCTGTCTCAGGAGCGTTTCGCGACGATGCTCGGCATCCGCGTGAGGACGCTCCAGAACTGGGAGCAGGGTCGACGGCGTCCCCCACGGTCCGGCGCGCGTGCTGCTTCGCGTGGCCGAGGCCCATCCCGAGGCGGTATTGGACGCAGTCAGGAAGGCGAGTTAGCGTGCTGATGGTACGGGTCGAGCGAGTGACACCAATGGAGGGATACCGGCTCCGGATCGGATTCACGGACGGGACGGAGCGGTTGGTCGACGCCGAACCGTTTCTGCGAGGGCCGATCCTCCCGCAGGCACAGGCGATCGCGGGAAACCGATGACGAGCAGCGTTTCACTCCAGGTGACCTACAAGGGCGGTCGTCCCCTCGCCGCCTATCTCTATCTGGCGGCGAACGGCAAGCGCAAGGCTGCGTGGACGGAGGAGCTCGCTCCCGACCTCGTGGTCGACTACGGCGTGGACGGCGCGCCGGTGGGAGTGGAGATTCTCTCCCCCGGCACCGTGACGGTCCAGGACATCTGGTCCGTATTCGATCGCCTGGGCCTCGAGCGCCCAGGCGATCGAACAAGGTCAGGCGGACGCCGACGCCGGTCGAACGATCTCCCACGCCGAGGTCAGGGAGCGCCTCCATCGGAAATGGGCTCTGGGCAACGGCGGGTAGTCTGGACCGAGGCCGCGGCAGCGCAACTTGACGAAGCGATCGAATTCGTCGCCTTCGATTCACCCGCCAATGCCCAAGCCTTGCTCGAGTACGGGTCGAGCGAAGTCACACCCATGAAGGGATACCGGCTCCGGATCGAATTCACGGTCTCACTGGCACCGGCACATTATTATATGTTACCTTGAGCGGTATCGGAAGTGGGAAAGATCAGGCGTGGGAACTACATCTTCCTGACCTGGATCGGTGATCATGCGCCGTACCACGTGCACGTCTATCGCCGGGGGAGGCTGGTGCTCAAATGGGATCTGGAGAACGAGTGCGCGATGGCGGGGAAGCCCACGCAGCGGATCCTGCGACTGATCGCCGAGCTTCGGGCGGAGGGGAGCCTTTGAAAGCGCGGGCAGTGGTCGCAAACAACCGGCGCCGGGCGTTCGAGGTGACCTTCTCCAATGGGCGGACCCTGCCGCTCCCCTACGCGAGGCTGGAGCAGCCGCCGACGCGGGAGAACCGGGTGGCCGAGGTCTACAGCGATCCCGAGCTGGGGCACCAGGGGGTCACGTACGTCCTGGAGGATGGGACCGAGGAGAGCGTGCCGGTGGATGCGGTGCTCGACTACAACAGGGACCCCGGCTACGTGAGGGACATGCTCCTGTACCGTCTCACACTCGAAGCGCGGCGCCGGATGGAGAGCACACCGCTCAGTCACCGCGAGGTCATCCGTCGGCTCGGCACCTCACCGGCTCAGCTCTATCGGCTGCTGGACCCCTCCCATAGAGGCAAGACCCTCGATCGGATGGTCGAGCTGCTGGCGGTGCTGGGATACGACGTCCGGCTGGAGATCGAGCCGGCGGCGTCGGTCACACCGGGTCGTTAGCTTCAGCGGTTCCAGGCAGCGTCACCCCAGGAGCACCGATTGAAAGTCAACGCGCCGAGCCGCCGCTTCCGGCTTCGCGAACCTGATGTCCGGGCGGTGCGCGAACGGTACGGGCTTTCGCAGGCCCAGTTTGCCGCGATGCTGGGCATCAGCCCCAGCGCGTTCGTCTCCGAGGTAGCCTGCCGGTCCTGCAGCCGTACGGACTGACGCTCAGCTGCGACGGCGGCCGATGACCACGAGGACCACACCAGCGACCAGGACGAGGCCGCCCACAACCGGCGAGATGAAGCCCCGCTCCTCCGTCGCGAACTCGATCGGGCCCACGCTGACCTCCTGCCGGTCACGCACGTAGGACACGCCCTGGAGGGCCATCACGACGCCGCCCAGCACAATGAGTACGGCTCCGACGATCACGATCGGTTTCATCTCTTCCCCGTTCGTTGTGTGGATCTCCAGGCCGTCCGGGCCCGGTGACCGGCTCTCTGGCAGGTACGCCATCCCGCCCCTGGCGTCAACCCCTCCACGTGCGCGCGGCTGGACCCGCCGAGGAGTTCGGCGTGCCGCCCTCGAACCCGCTACCAGGTGATGGTTCTGGCCGTTCTCCATCAGCGGGAGGACGTTGGTCCGTGGTCCCAGCAGGAGGGGCGATCGTAGCCGGATCGCCCGCTGGCGTCAGCGCCGGGTGAGGACGAAGCGCGGCACCGAGCCCACCGCATCCCGGCGCTGCGTGACGTCCCCGTCCCTTACGACGACGGCGACCCAGGGGGCATCCGTCGTCCCCATGGTACCGGTCCACTCGACCGTACCCGGCCGGTCGGGGTGCAGGGTGATTCGCCGCTCGCGTCCGTCCACCGCCAGGTTGTCCGTACGGAGGGCGAAGCGGTGCTCGCCGTCGCCGAAGGCCGTCAGCCGGATCGTGACTTCACCGTTCGCCGTGGTTTCGGATTCGAGGGTGAAGTCGAGTGAACGGCCGGGTCGGAGGTCCACGCCGTAGCTGCCACCCGGCAGCGCCGTGAGTCCCACCCGCCGATCACCAGACCGAATCGTATAGTCGCCGTTCGGCACGAAGGTCCGGAACGCCCCGCCGGCATCGGGCTCGACGGACCGGGTGCGCCCGGTCGTCGCCTCGGTGATCTCTACCGGGTGCGCCGCTGCCGCGACGACACGACCCGCGATCAGCGCCGGCCCGGTGAGATCCTCCATGAGCCAGAGCCACCGGCTCGTGGAGTGGGTCCAGACCTCCTTGTATACGTACATGTTCTGGGAGGGCCAGTAGGGCAGGTCCGTGGCGCCGCGGCTGGTCATCCCCACCGGGAGCGCGCCCACCAGGTCGCCCGAGGACACACTGTACTGCTGTGCCCAGTCGTAGCCCTCGCCGTACATCGTGCTCTGCACGAACGGATTGCGCCCGACGATCCACTGTGCCTGGTTCTGCGCCAGCTCGGCGGCGGCACGGTCGCCACGCAGGTGGGCGGCCGTGGACAGCGCCTTCGCCTGCGCCAGCAGCACGCCGTAGTTGCCCCGGCGCGAGAACCAGACGGGAAACGCCCTCAGGTAGTAGCCGTCGCCCATGGGCATGCCCTCGAGGACCTGCTCCAGGAACCCGTCGGGGTTCGCCTCGTGGCGTGCGTCCTCCGCGACCTGGAAGTGGTCGGAGTCACGGTAGACGTAGGCGGGTAGCACGCCGTACGGCGCCGTCGTCCGCGCGGCGGTCTTCTGGTACTCGGCATAGCGGGCGACGGTCGCGTACCAGTCCATCCATTCGGGATGGTCCGGGAAGGCCTCGCTCAGCTTCGAGAGGGCCACGATGGGTGCCTGGTCGTTGCCGCGGTGGAACTGGTGGAAGAGCGTGTCCCGGGCCGGCCCCCGGTAGAAGAAGCCTGCCAGCGGGAATTCGCTGCCGACGTAGCTCTTCTGCTGTGATGCGACGATCGTTCGTGCCAGCTCGATGGCCTTGTCCGCGTACCGCTGCCGGCCGGTCGCCCGGTACAGCTCGAGCGATGCCAGGCTGCCGATCCCGGCGAGCTCCATGGCCGAGGCCTTGAACGCCGGCGTGCTCCAGGTCGTCGGCCCCGGCACGCCGTCGATCGCGTGGCTCCAGTCGTCCTCCGCGATGCGGAGGCTCCGCGCCGCGAGCCCGGGCTCGCGGTCCTTCAGCACGCGATACGCGATCGCCCCCGCGGAGGCGGCGATGTAGTTCACGTTCGGGTTGTTCAACGCCTCACGCGAACGGTCGTCCTCGTCGCCGATGATGCCGTTCGTCCAGAGGTTGTTGCCGGCGAAACCGATCCGGTAGCCACCCGGGAAGCGGACGCGGAGTACCCAGTCGAGGCCCCATTTCGCCTCGTCGATCACGCGCTCGAGCAGCTCGGGGTCGTTCCCGTGCGTCTGCAACCGCTCCGCCAGTGCGAAGAGCGTGTACGTCGCCTCGCCGGTGTTGACCATCCCCTGCGAGAGGTCGCCGGCATCGTGCCAGCCGCCGTTCATGACGATGCGGTCATCGCCGTGCGTCGCCATCCAGTCGAGGTGGTTGACGCCGTGCGAGCCGGGGACCGCATAGCCGCAACGGTTCCCGAACAAGAAGTTGAGGGCCTTCAGGACCGTACCGCGCCAGACGTCCTCGTCGATCCGGAAGGGGCGGGTCCGGACGTCGCCGGCGTGGACCACGTACCGGCCCGGCCGGCGCACCTCGGAAAAGTCCAGGCGCTGGAACGTTCCCAGCCGCGTGGTCAGCGTCTCCACCGGGCCGGTGAACGCCACCTCGCCGAGTGCGGTGTCGTCGATGCGAAGCAGGCTGAACTCGCGAGCGGCGAGGTCGCTCGCCAGCGCGGTCTTTGCCGATCCGACCTCATATCCGGTGTGGCTGAACGCGATCCGGCCGGGGGCCACGCTCCAGCCCTCGTAGTGGTCCGGCTCGACCCGCTGCAGCTCGATCGCGCCGATCTCGAAGGCGACGCGGTCGCTCGGGTCGGCCAGGCGCTTGTTCACCCAGTAGCCGATCTCGAGCATGGTCACGCTGTCACGCGCCAGCGGCTCGATCTCCCAGACGACGTGCTGCCAGTCGCCGTCCAGCAGCGTGACATAGTGGATCCCGTCTCGATAATACGCGTCCGGGACCTTCACCTCGCCCTGGTTGTGGAGCACGATCTGAAGCGGGAGCATCGGGAAGCCGGAGATCTCCGGGCGAATCCACATCGAGATGCGATTGTACGCGCTCCAGTCCTCACCGGGCACGAGCCGCCGCAGGTTCACGGACGAGAGGCCGTTGGAGGTCGGCGCCGGTGCCTCGTGGAACATCTGCATGTCCACGCGCAGGAAGCGCATCCCCCACGGCCCGGTGTCCTCCGGAAAGCTCAGGTCGCCCGTCCCCTGGAGCCGCCACGGATCCGGATCGCTCATGTCGTCCAGCACCCGCCTGTCCAGTACGGGCTTCTGCAGCCACGCGAACTCGGCCGAGTTCTCGAACTCGATCGGCATGAGGCGCTCGGGCGTCTGGCCGGCGGCCACCGCGGGCAGGATCGCGAGGAGGCAGACCCCGGGGATGCTTGCGGTTGCGCATTTCATAGCAGACCAGCGGTTGCGAGTCGGGTCCCGACGGACGTGGCGGCGGCTTGGTGACCGGCGACGTGCTTCCCCGCGCGTCGAGAATGGACGCAGATTAAGCGGGTTCGGGCGCATCGGAAAGGCCCGCGGGTTCGCCCTCACGGACGGGGTGCAACTACGACGTGCGAGCGAGGGCACCGGCCCGGCCTGACCGGCGTCCGCGGTTCGGACTCAGGCAGGGACCTGTTCCAGGATCGAGCCGATCAGGCGGTCCGGAGCGGTGCGCGCGCCCCGGGCTGGCTTCTCCCGGCCCTCCCCGTGTGTCTGGTCATGGGCAAGGGTGAACTGGCTTACGAGCTCGGCCATCCGCTGCGCCTGGCTGCTCAATTCCTCTGCCGCGCTCGCGCTCTCCTCGGCGCTCGCCGCGGTCGTTTGTGTCACGGTGTTCATCTCTTCGACGGCTCCGTTGATCTGCCCCACGCCCTCGGTCTGCTGCTCGGACGCGGCGGTGATCTCGCCCATGACCTCCCGGACACGGGCGACGCCGACGCGGATCTCCTCCAGCTTCCCCGCGACCACCCCCTGTACCGCCACGCCGTCCTCGGAGCTCTGTACGCTCTCCTCGATCAAACGCGCCGTCTCCTTGGCCGCCTCGGCGCTCCGCATGGCCAGGTTCCGTACTTCCTCGGCCACCACCGCGAAGCCCTTGCCCGCCTCGCCCGCACGCGCGGCCTCTACCGCCGCGTTCAGCGCCAGGAGGTTCGTCTGGAACGCGATCTCGTCGATGGTCTTGACGATCTTCGCGGTCGCATCGCTGGAGTCCTTGATCCGGCGGATGGTGGAGCTGAGGCGCTCCATGGCCTCCGCGCCACCGGTGGTGCTGGTGCCGGCTGCCTCGGACAGGCTCCGGGCCTCCCGGGCGTTTCCGGCGTTCTGAGTGGCCATGGACGCCAGCTCCGTCAGGCTGCTCGAAACCTCCTCGAGGCTCGACGCCTGCTCGCTCGCCCCCTCCGCCAGACCCTGGCTACCGCCCGCGATCTCGTCCGCCGCGCTGGCCACTTCGGCGGCCACGGCGGCCGCCTCTGCGAGCGTGGCACTGATGCTGTCGAGGGCGCTGTTCAGCGACGCCTTCACCTGGGCGTAATCGCCCTCGTACGTCCCCTCCATCCGGGCCGAGAGATCCCGGTCGGCCACGCGCTCGAGGACACCCAGTGTCTCGGTGAAGGGCCGCACCATCACCACCACGAGCTCGTTGACGCCGTGGACCATTTCGGCGTACCGCCCCTCGTGCCGGTCCGCGTTGGCGGCGGCGCCCCAGTTCCCGCGTGCCGCCTCCCGGGTCACGCTCGCCAGATCCTCGTTCACTGCCTCGAGGCTCCGGACCATCTTGGTCATGGATCGGCCGAGGCGGTCATGCTCGCTGGCAAGGACGATGTCGGCAGAGAGGTTGCCGGAAGCGATCGCCTCGGCGGCCTCCGCCTTCGACGCCTGCGCGGTGGAGAGCGCGTCGAACGCCCGGGCGATCTCCCCGAGCTCATCGCCGCGGGCCTGGATCGCGCCGCTGGTCGCCGTGTCCGCCTCGTCCTGTCGGAGGTCTCCCTCTGCCAGCCGCTGCGCACCGCGGGTGATGAACCGCACCGGCTTGACGATGAGCCGGTCCATGAACAGGTAGACGACGCCGATGAGGATTCCGAACGCCACGAACAGGAGGGCGCCTAGCCAGAGTCCCTCCGCCCGCGCTTTTGCCATTACCGCGGCGAGAGGGATATAGGCGTTGAGCGAGCCCAGGATCATGTCCCGGCTCATGTCCACATGATCGCCCTCCACCACGGCGTAATGGCATTCGGCGCAGCCGCGGTGCGCCTGGGCCGGGAGCGGAACCGCCACTCGAAGGAAGCCATCCGAAATCTCTTCCACCGCCGTCTCTCCGGCCATGAGCCGTTGCGCCGCGGTGCGCTCGAACTCGCTCTCGATCCGCGTGTTCTCGCCACCCAGCGGGCGGAACTTGAAGGTCGACGCGTCGCCGATGAGTCGGACGCGGGGCGCCTCTGGACCGTGGTCGGCGATCACGGCCTGGTCCACGGCGAAAATGGTCCGGTTCCAGTCGTCGACGATCTGCTGTCGCCGCACCGGGTCCGTTGCGGTCGCCTGGAACTCGTCGTGGAACTTCCGCGTCGACACCATGAACATCTCGACGGATCGGCTGATGTGGGTGTTCGCGTCCTCCCGAGCCCGATCGAGGGCGTCGTCCATTCCCCGTCGATACAGCGCAGTTGAGAGGAATACCCCCGTCAGCAGGGCGAGGCCAACGAGGACCAGCGAGATCTTGCCACGAACCTTGAGCGCGCGCATGGACTGCTCCCTTCAGCGATTTCAGCCATCAGTGCTGGAGGTATCGGCAGGCTGAATCCGGACTTGATCAGGGCCAACCTCCGCGCGGGGGGAGGGATGTCCACGTGATCCTGCGCTGCGGGGGTGTGGAGGACGCCCGGGGCGGGATCCGGCGGGTGGTGCCGGAGTGGGCTCTCGTTGCGCCGGCCGCTCCGGTCTTTAGCTTGAGGCGGTCGGACGAAAGAGGAGGCTGGAGCTGCGGCGATGAGTGGAGCAGGCGACGAGGGCCCGGGCGGCGCGGCCGGCGCGGGTGCACCGGAGTGCGCGGCCGGTCCGGCGGAGGGGCGAGCCCCGAGCAGGGGCGTGTACGGGATCTTCGTCTGGCACGGGTTCTTCCTGTCACTGACGAAAGCCACGCTGGACCGGAATACCATCTTCCCGGCGCTGGTGGGCACGCTGGTGGCGTCGAAGACGGTGTTCGGCGTGCTCCACGCCATCATGCTCGGGGTACCAGTGCTCGTCGTGGGCCCGGCGGGGGCGCCGTGATCCAGCCGCTGGTTCTGGTCGACCGGCCCTACCTGTCCGCACACGTCCGTGAGCTCATCGAGCGCCACGAGCTGCCGGTGGTCCTCACGCCAGCGGCCCGGGCCCTCGGCGTGCGACCCGCGGGGCACACCCTTTCGGAGACGGAGGCCGCCGCCGCGGCGCGGGCGGCCGACCGCGTACTCGTCTACACCAGCTCCGAGAACGCGCTGCCGTGGGTGGCCGAGCACCTCCATGAGACCCACCTGCCACGCCTCGCCGCGCTGTTCAAGGACAAGGGCCGGTTCCGCCGCGCGCTCCGGCCCCGCTACCCCGACTTCTACTTCCGGGAAGTGCCCCTCGCCGAGCTCGACTCCGTGGACGGCGACCGGCTGCCCTACCCCCTGGTGATCAAGCCGTCCGTCGGCTTCTTCAGCCACGGCGTGGTGACGGTGCCCCGACCCCGCGACTGGCCGGGTGCCCGCCGCGCCATCCGACGACGACTCGAGGCCGCACGGGCGCTCTACCCGCCCGAGGTGCTGGGCACCCGCACGCTCCTGATCGAACAGTACCTGGAGGGCCGCGAGTACGCCGTGGACGCCTACTACGACGCCCGCGGCGAGCCGGTGGTGCTGGGGATATGGTCCCACGCCTTCGCGTCGGATACCGACACCAGCGACCGCGTCTACTCGACCTCCGCCGACATTGTCGCCGAGAACCTCGCGCCGTGCCGGGAGGTGCTCCGGACCATCGGCCAGCTGACCGGCGCCCGGGACATGCCCGTACACCTGGAGGTGCGCCGTACGCCCGACGGGGATACGGTGCCCATCGAGCTCAACCCCCTCCGATTCGGGGGCTGGTGCAGCACCGCGGACCTGACCCCCCACGCCTGGGGCTTCAGTCCGTACCTCCACTTCCTGCAACAGCGGAGCCCGGACTGGCCCGCGCTGATCGAAGCCGCCGCTGGCGGGCCCCGATACAGCATCGTCGTCCTGGACAACTCCACCGGTATGGATGGGAACGACATCGCCGCGTTCGACTACGACGCGCTCCTGCGCCGCTTCCACCGCCCCCTCGAGCTCCGACGCGTGGACTGGCGCGAGCAGCCCCTCTTCGGCTTCCTGTTCCTGGAGACCCCCGCGGAGGCGGCGGCCGAGCTGGAGTGGGCGCTGCGCTCCGACCTGCGGGAGTTCGCAACGCCGCGCTAGCGCCCGGGCGTCCGCGGTGAATACCCTGTTGGTCAGGGTGCCATCGAGATCACGGTGTCGCCCTGCGGTCTGAACCGGTGCGCGGTCGCGCGGCCGTAGAGGTTCATGGGAATCCCGCCGCTATCGCTGGCTGTTGCGCGACCTGAGGGGCCCGTGCGATTGTGCGGTCACCCCCGCCTCCGGCGCCACCGCAAGGACCGGGAGCCGTCATGGGACACACAGTGGGCAAGGATGTCTACCGGGCGCTGGGCCGGAAGATCGACGGCCTGACGGTCCGTGCGCCGTGGAGCGATACGCTGCGGGCGATCCTCGAGGAGCTCTACAGCGAGGAGGACGCGCGGCTCATCGCCGGCATGCCGTGGGGCTTCTCATCGCTGGACCGCCTGGAGAAGGTGACGGGCCACGCCCGGCCCCACCTGGAGCGCCTGCTGGACAGCCTCTGCCGCCGGGGTCTCGTCATCGACGTGTGGGCGGGAGGGAAGTACCGCTACGCGCCGTCGCCCATGGTCATCGGGATCTTCGAGTTCACCATGATGCGGACCGGTGGCCGGCTGCCGTACGAGAAGTGGGCGGGCCTGTTCCGTGACTACCTGGAGGAGGGTCCGTTCGCGGAGGCCATGTTCGGCGACGGGAAGCGGGTCTCCATCATGCGCGCGGTCCCGCATGACGGCTCGGTCCGGCCCGAGGAGTACGTGGAAGTGCTGGACTACGAGAAGGCCGCGGCCATCGTCGACGCCACCGACCGGTTCGCCATCGGGCTCTGCTCGTGCCGCCACGAGCACCGGCACCTGGACGACAACGGCTGCGACGTGCCGCTGGACACCTGCTCCACCCTCGGGAGCCGCTCCGTGGACTACATGGTCCGGAACGGCCTGGCCCGGGAGGTCTCGAAGGAGGAGATGCTGGAGAACGTGGCACGGTCCCGGGAGCTGGGACTGGTCATCAACGCCGACAACGTCCAGCGGAACGTCAGCTTCTTCTGCCACTGTTGCGGCTGCTGCTGCAACGTGCTGGGCGGGATCAACCGTCACGGCTACACCAACGCCGTCGTGACGTCCAACTGGATCGCCGAGTCTGATCCGGAGGCGTGCATCGGGTGCGGGATCTGCTCCCGGCAGTGTCCCATCGACGCCATCGATCGGGTGGCGGACCCGGACCCGAAGTACCGGAAGTTCGGACGACCGGTGGTGAACCAGGCGCTGTGCCTCGGCTGCGGCGTGTGCACCGTCCGGTGCAGGCCGGGCGCCATGCGGCTCACCAAGCGGGAGCAGCGCGTGCTCCACCCCGAGACCACCTTCGAGCGGATCATCCTCCAGTGCCTCGAGCGCGGCACGCTTCAGAATCAGCTCTTCGACGACCCGTCGAGCCTGACCCAGGGCTTCGCCCGGGCCGTGGTCGGCGGGTTCCTAGGGCTCCCAGCCGTGAAGCGGGCGCTCATGAGCGACGTGCTGCGGTCGCGATTCCTGGCCACGCTGAAGGGCGCCGCCGTGCGGCAGGGCAAGGGCGAACTGGTGGAGCATTGAACGCCTCGAGCTCGCGCCCGAGGATCGTATGATAGAGGCCGGATGGCTACCGTGGGCGCGGCTCTCGCCATCATGACGACCACGAGCGCGCCGCGCTCGAGGGCGAGCTGGCACGGCTCGAGGAAGCCTGGCGGGAAGCCGAGGGCCTCGCCGCCATCGCCGACCACCTCTCCCTCTCCGACGCCCTCCGGCACCGGCTGGGGCAGCTTCGCAGCCGCGCTTAGCCGCCAGCCGGTTCGGTCCCGGCGGAATCGTGCCGAGTCCCGCGGCCGAGGGCGGATACGCGCGACAGGTACGCCTCGATGGTCCGGCGGCCAGGACTCGGCGCGCAAAGTGGGGGGGGGTGGGCCCGGAATTGCGTATTGATTCCGTGTTCCAACCAGGAACGCTCTCCTCACAACCGCGGGTCGAACTCTTCTGACCGCGTGAACGTTTCGGGGACCTACGGCGTGCCAACCGGCGCGTCGGATCGATTCGGCTAACGCGGGAGTTCCGATGAAGGACGATACGGTCGAGAAGGATGAGGCCAGGCGGGTCGCACAGCACGAGGCCACGACGTCCGCCGTGGAGCAGGACGTGAACGAGGACATTGCGGAGCAGGCCGAGCACAGCGGCGCCGCCGAGGCCGGTAAGATCGAGACCGTCGCCGGTGACATGCGTAGCGCCGCGATCGATGATGTGGCCGGTCAGAATCGCGGAATTTCGCGTGCCCGGGGCGTCGCCCGCCTGTCGCAGGTGGCGGACTACGTGTTCGCGGTCATTTACGGCCTGCTCGCGATCCGGCTCGTGCTGGCGCTGATCGCGGCCAGCTCGAGCAACGGGTTCGTCCAGTTCATCAATGCCGTGACAGAGCCCTTCTACGCGCTCTTCCGTGGTATCGTG
Organism: uncultured Gemmatimonadales bacterium; assembly: GCA_963783305.1. Classification (GTDB taxonomy): domain Bacteria; phylum Gemmatimonadota; class Gemmatimonadetes; order Longimicrobiales; family RSA9; genus JAWVYT01. The sequence goes on from CAWAMW010000006.1 coordinate 17,733, forward strand.
CCAAGTCCCGCGGTCGCGGGCGGATACACGCTCGTGGTTCCCATCGTAATTGCCATGGTCGCGTACGGGCTGCTCCACCTGGCCTTCAACGGGCTGCTGCGCATGATGGTGCACCGAAAGCTGGCGGTTTAATGGACGGCCTGCTGGTCTGGCTCATCGTGGGCCTCGTGGCCGGTGTGCTCGGCTCCTTCGTGATGGGCGGAATCGGCTACGGGATCATCGGCGACATCATCGTCGGCGTCCTGGGAGCGGTACTCGGCGGGTGGGTCTTTGCGCAGATGGGGTGGACGACGCCCTTCGGTGGCCTGGTGGGCATGATCTTCGTCGCCTTCATCGGGGCCGTTCTGCTGCTCTTCGTCCTCGGCCTTCTGGGCCGGGGCCGGAGTCAGCGGCGAGGGCGCCGCTAGCGCCGGTCCGTGCCCGGGACGCCGTAGAGATCCTCGGGGTCCACCGCCGCCAGCTCGCTGAGGTACCCGCCGCCGCTCGGTCACCGCCGTGAAGAACCGTGCGCCCGCTTCGGCCGTGGAGCCCGCCGGGTCGCCGACCCGGGTATCCGCCGAGACCTGCGTCCAGCGACGGGGCGCCCACGCCCACCCCTCCCGTACGCCCGTGAGCCTGGACGGCGTTTCGGCTTCACCCGGCTGCTGGAAGAACACGCCGGAGTCCAGGCAGGCGTACCAGTTGATGAGCGACAGGAAGAGATCCAGGTCGGGCTGGAGCTCGCGGATGATGGCTACTGACTTTTCCTAGAGACCGCCCTTGTCCAGCCGGGCGAGCAGGCCTAGCGTGGCGCATGAGAACTCATCACGCAGCTTTCGTCATCCTCACGGCCTTCCTCGCGCTGTCAGCCTGCTCCGGCGACGCCGCGGAGACCGAGCCCGCTGCGGCCGTATCGGCCGACACCGTCACCCAGCGCGAGCGCCAGGAAGCCATCGGCGAGTCCCGCCTCCCGGGCGCCCGCGGGGTCAAGGGCGCGCTGGACGCGTCCGACGCCGCGGCGTCGAGGGCGGCCGCACACGATTCGCTCGCGGGTCAGCTTCCCTGACAGAACGAGGGTCGCCCGCTCGGGGGAGCTGGCGGGCGCATGCGAAGGCGGGCCCCACGCGCTGCGTGGGGCCCGCCTTTGTGCGACCTCGGGTGGTTCCGTGGTCGCTACGATCCGGAAAGGCCGCTCCGGCGTCGTGTCACGAACGCGATCCCGAAGAGCCCGGTGCCCAGGAGAAAAAGGGTGGCGGGCTCGGGAACGGTCCTGGCGGCTCCGATCCTCACGTTGTCGATGCCCGCATTGCGCACCTCACCACCGTAGGCGATGAAATCCACGCGTGCGATGGGAGCGATGGACGTGGCGCCGAAGAACCCGAAACTGCTGGCGCTCTGGGTGAGGGCGTCGTCGTACAGCAGGCTTCCGCCGCTGTCGTAGAGCCGGATGGTGGGAGCTGCGTAGCGGTTGGTGTAGACGTCGAAGCCAATGGCGGTGGCACCGGAGCCACTGATGATGAAGGCAAAAAACAGCTGATCCGCGCCGTTACCGGTGAGGACGTTGCTGGTGATCGTGGCGTCGAAGTTCCCGGAGCTCGGGCTTCCTGCCGCGGATACCCAGAGCGGGCCGCTCGCGGGATTGATGGCGGTGAACTCCAGCGCGCCTTCGCTGTAGCCCGTGAGGTTCTGCTCGGTTAGCGCCGACTCGAACGTCGCCTCGATCGAGGACAGCGTCGCGCCGTCGAAGGTGCTGGCATCGGTGAAGATCGATACCTGTGCCGTCGCAGGGGCCGCGACCAGGAGTGCGAAGCCGACCGCGGCAGGGATGAGGAAAGACGGAAAGCGGATCATTGGCCTTGTAGGTTCCGAGTGAGGTTCGAGTCGCGCTCTTTCGGGCAACGGTCGTGCCGGCGGCCCGCCCCCTGCGGGCCGTGCGCTGAGCGCTGCGCCGGTGCCACACCCTGTAGACGATCCACCGCGCCTGGAGGGCGCGACGACCGGTTCTGGCTGCCGGCTTCCTCCCGAGCGAGCGTCGACCCAGCGCGCGGCTGGATCGCGGCCTCGGACTCGACGCCGTGCCGCAGCACCCCCTCCAGCACCGCCCACACGTTGTCCGCCACGATGCGGTGCCCGCGCGCGTTGGGGTGGATGCCGTCGGACAGGTTGAGCGTCGGCTCGCGAGCCACTCTCTCCAGGAGGAAGGGGATGAGCGCGGCGTCGTTCTCCTGCGCCAGCTCCCGGTAGAGGTCCCCGAAGCGTTCCACGTATGCGCGGCCCAGGTTCGGCGGCGCCCGCATGCCGGCGATCACCACCCGTACGTCCGGGTGTGCCGCGCGGACCGTGTCGATGATGCCCTGGAGGTTGGCCTTGGTGGCGGCCAGGTCCTGCCCGCGGAGCATATCATTGGCGCCCAGCTCGAGCACGAGCACGTCGATGGGCTGCTCCAGGTACCATTCCACCCGCCTCAGCCCGCCCGCGCTGGTCTCGCCCGACAGCCCCCCGTCGACCACCCGCCAGGGCAGCCCCGCCGAGTCGATCTTCGCCCGGATGAGCGCGGGGAAGGCCGAATCCTGCGCCACGCCGTACCCGGCCGTGAGGCTGTTGCCCAGGAAGAGGACGGTACCGAGGGTCTGCCGCACATCGTTTCCGGGCGACGTCTGAGCCGGCCGGCTCCCCGGGCCCTCCGCGGCCCCGGGGCCGGAGCGGGGCTCATCGCCGGCGCAGCCGAGGGCGGCCAGGAGGAGCGTGAGCGGGAGCCGTCGCCCCCGGGGTGATAACTGGATCGGCATGGCCTCGCATCTCGGAGTGGGTCGGGCTCCCGTACCGGAGCACCCGCCGCTAGGTTCCCCCGCCATGATGATCGAAGCGCGGGGCCTGACCAAGACCTACCCCAGCGGGGGACGCACGCTGACCGTCCTGCACGAGGCGGACCTGGCCGTGCCGGCGCACCAGCTGGTGGCGGTGGTGGGGCCGTCGGGCAGCGGCAAGACCACGCTCCTCGGTCTGCTGGCCGGGCTGGACCGCCCCACGGCGGGCAGCGTGCGGCTGGACGGCACCGATCTGGCCGACCTGGGCGAGGACGCGCGGGCGGAGCTGCGGGCGGAGAAGGTGGGGTTCGTGTTCCAGACCTTCCACCTGCTGCCCACGCTCACGGCGCTGGAGAACGTGCTGGTGCCGCTGGAGCTGCGCGGGCTGCGCGAGACCGCGGCCGGCGAGCCCATCCGCGCCCGGGCGGAGACCTTGCTGCAGCGCGTTGGACTCGGGGAGCGGATCCACCACTACCCGACCCAGCTCTCGGGTGGGGAGCAGCAGCGGGTGGCCGTGGCGCGCGCCTTCGCCAACGCCCCGCGCATCCTCTTCGCCGACGAGCCCACGGGCAACCTGGACACGGCCACGGGCGCCCGGGTGATCGACCTGCTGCTGGACATGAACCGGGAGGCCGGCTCCACGGTGGTGCTCGTGACGCACGACCCGGCGCTGGCGGAGCGCTGCGACCGCGTGGTGCGCCTGGCGGGCGGGCGAGTGGTGGACGATGCGCTCACCGGGGCAGGGTCGTGACGGCCCCGACCGTGAGGTGCACCGCCACCGGGCAGGCGCTCGCCCCGACGCGCCGCTGATGGCGCGGCCTCTCCCCTTCGCACTGCGCCACGCGCTCCGGGAGCTCCGCTCCTCGTGGCGGCGGCTGGGGCTGCACATGGCGGCCATCGCGCTGGGCGTGGCGGCGCTCGTGGCCATCAACTCCTTCCGCGCCGCCGTCGAGGGATCCGTGGCCGAGGAGGGCAGGGCCCTGCTCGGCGCCGACGTGCGCCTGGAGGCCAGCGTGCCGCTGGACTCGGGCGACGTGGGCGCCGTGCTGGACACGCTGGCCGCGCGCGGCGTTCCCATCGCGCGCGTCACGCGCCTGGCCTCCATGGTCATGGCCCGCCCCTCAGGCGACGTGCGCCTCCTCCAGGTGCGCGCGGTGGAGGGGGGGTGGCCGTTCTACGGCCCTGTCGAGACCTCCCCGGCCGGACGCTGGCCCCTGGCGCCGGACGCCCCGCGCGCACTGGTGGATCCGGCGGTGCTCGTCCAGCTCGACGCGGCCGTGGGGGACACGCTGCTCATCGGGGAAGCCCGTTTCGTCATCGACGGGACCGTCGAGGATCTCACGGGCGACGTCGCCATCCAGACCGCCATCGGGCCCCGCGTCTGGATCCCCCGCGCGCGACTGGGGGACACCGGCCTGGACCGCTACGGGAGCATCATCCAGCACCAGGCCTACCTGCGCATGCAGGACCCCGCGCCCCTCGAGGCCGCCACGGGGGGCGATCCTGACGCCTTCTTCCGACCCCGCCTGGTGGATTACGACACGGCGCGCGAGCAGCTGGATCGCCTCACGGACTCGCTGGGGGCGGTGGGACGGTTCCTGGGCCTCGTCGCCCTCATGGCGCTGCTCCTGGGAGGCGTGGGCGTGGGAAGCGCGGTGAACGTGTTCGTGCGCGAGCGGCTGGCGTCGGCCGCGGTGCTGCGCTGCGTGGGTGCGAGCCAGCGCACCGTCTTCGCGGCCTATCTGCTGGAGACCACGGCGCTGGCGCTGGCCGGCGCGGCCGCGGGCGCGCTCCTGGGGCTGGCGGTGCAGGCGGCGCTGCCGCTGGTCCTGGGCGGGTTCCTGCCGGTGGCGGTGGGGTTCCGCGTCTACTTCGGACCGGTGCTGGCGGGGCTGGCCATCGGCGCGTGGGTGGGCGCGCTCTTCGCGCTCCTCCCGCTGTTGGGCGTGCGCGGTGTGGCGCCGCTGGAGGCGCTGCGGTCGGGGTTCGACTCGCGGACCTCCTTCCTTCGCGATCCGTGGCGCTGGCTGACGCTGGGCGCGCTGGCGGCCACGGTTACCGCGCTGGCGGTGTGGCAGGCGCCCACCCCGGCCGTCGGGCTGGGCTTCGCCGGAGGGCTTGCCGGCGTGCTCCTGCTGCTGTGGGCGGCCGCGTTCGCGCTGCTCCGCCTGCTCCGGCGCGGCTTTCCCGCGCGTGCGCCCTTCGTGGTGCGCCAGGGGGTGGCCAACCTGCACCGGCCGCGCAACCAGACGGTGGCGGTGACGCTGGCGCTGGGCCTGGGCGTGTTCCTGGTCACCTCCACCTGGCTGGTGCAGTCCAACCTGCTGGATCGCCTGCGCGTGGACCCATCGCGGGATCGGCCGAACCTGCTCCTCTTCGACATCCAGACCGACCAGGTGGCGGGGGTGCGCGCCCTGGCCGACTCGCTGGCCGTGCCGCTCGGGGACCTGACGCCGCTGGTTTCCGCCCGCCTGGCGGCGCTGAACGGCACTCCCGTGGGCGAGCTCCTGGCGGACTCGCTGGTGGAGCCATGGGCCGTCCGCCGCGACTACCGCAATACCTATCGGGACTCGCTCGTGGCCACCGAGGAGCTGGTGGCCGGCGCCTGGTTCGACCGGGACGCGCGGCCCCCGGGGTCGCCCGGGCTGCCGCGCATCTCGCTGGAAGAGGGGGTGGCCGAGGAGCTGGGGGTGGGCGTGGGAGACCGCATCACCTGGGACGTGCAGGGTCGCGCCATCGAAACGGAGATCACGAACCTGCGGCGGGTGGACTGGGCGCGCTTCGCGCCCAACTTCTTCGTGGTGTTCGAGCCGGGCGTGCTGGAGCGCGCGCCGCAGACGGTGATCGCCCTGGCGCGGGCGCCCGGCGGGTCGAGCGCCGAGCTCCAGCGGGCGCTGGTGCGCCGCTACCCCAACGTCTCCGCGCTGGACCTGGCGCGCGTCCAGGAGGCCGTGGAAGGGGTGCTCTCACGCGTCACCGCCGCCGTGCGGTTCCTGGGCCTCTTCACCGTGGCGGCGGGCCTCGTGGTGCTGGCGGGCGCGCTCTCGGCCACGCGCCACCAGCGCCTGCGCGAGAGCGCGCTGCTCCGCACGCTGGGCGCCCGGCGCGGCCAGGTGGCCAGCGTGCTGGTGGTGGAGTACGTGGCCGTGGGGCTCCTGGCCGCGTTCATCGGGGCGACGCTCGCGACGCTGGGCGGTTGGGCGCTCGTAACGCGCTGGTTCGACCTTCCCTTCCGGCTCCCCGTGGTGGGCCTCCTCGTGATCGCCGCCGGCGCCGCCGCGGTGACGGCGGGAGTGGCGTGGCTGGGGGGACGAGACGTGGTGACGCGCTCGCCGGTGGTGATGCTGCGGGAGACGGAGGAGGCGTAGCGCCGCGGTGGCCGCGGCACACGCCCCGGGGTGCGGGGTACGCGTCGCCCATGCGAACCTACAGTCAGTCCTCCGCCCGAACGGCCCGCTCGGGCACTCGCTCCCGGACCGACTCGCCCGACGCGACCCCCTCGACCGCCGACCTCGGGCCGGGCGCTGAGAAGGGCCGCTCCGCGCGATTCCGCGACGCCTGGCCGGAGGTCCGGCGGCTGCTCCACCGGCACCGGCGCTCCCTGGCCCTCGGGCTCGTTCTCATGCTCTTCAACCGGGTGGCGGGGCTCGTGCTGCCGGGGACCACCAAGTTCCTCATTGACGACGTGGTGGGGCAGGGGAACACGGCGCTGCTGCTCCCGCTGGCGGGCGCGGCGGCGCTGGCGACGCTGGTGCAGGCCAGCACGGGCTTCGGCCTGGCCCAGGTGGTCAGCGTGGCCGGCCAGCGGGCCATCGCGGAGATGCGCGAGTCGATCCAGGCGCACGTGGTCCACCTGCCCGTCTCGTATTTCGACTCCACGAAGTCCGGCGTCCTCATCTCCCGCGTCATGACGGACGCAGAGGGCGTCCGGAACCTGGTGGGCACCGGCATCATAAACCTGGTGGGCGGCTTCTTCACGGCCATCGTGGCGGCGGGACTGCTCTTCTACCTCAACTGGCAGATGACGCTGGCGGTGCTGGTGGTGCTGCTGACGTTCGGCGCCGTCATGGCCACGGCCTTCAAGCGACTCCGTCCCATCTTCCGCGAGCGGGGCAGGATCCAGGCGGACGTTACGGGCCGCCTGGCGGAGGGGTTGGGCGGGATCCGCGTGGTGAAGACCTACGTGGCGGAGCCCAGGGAGGAGGAGGTCTTCAGCGGCGGTGTGATGCGCCTCTTCAGGAACATCTCCAGCACGATCCTGGGCACCTCCGCCGTGTCCGCCTTCGCCACGCTGATCGTGGGCGCTCTGGGCGTCATGATCATGATCATGGGCGGGCGCTCCATCGCCGCCGGAGCCATGACCCTGGGCGACTTCGTCCTCTACATCTTCTACGTGGGGCTCATGGCCGCGCCGCTGGTGCAGATCGCCGGTGTGGGCACGCAGATGACCGAGGCGTTCGCGGGGCTGGACCGGATCCGTGAGCTGCGCCAGGTGGCGCGTGAGGACGAGGACGAGGACGGTCGCGAGGAGCTGGACGACGTCCGCGGCGACGTCTCTTTCGAGGATGTCAGCTTCGAGTACGCGCCTGGCGTGCCCGTGATCAGCGACGTCAGCTTCCACGCCCCCGCGGGCAGCACCACGGCGCTGGTGGGCCCCAGCGGCGCCGGCAAGTCTACGCTCATCGGGCTGGTCATGGCCTTCCATCGGCCCACCCGGGGCACCGTCCGGGTCGACGACCACGACCTCTCCCGGGTGCGGCTGCACGGCTACAGGCGTCACCTGGGCGTGGTCCCGCAGGACAACTTCCTCTTCGACGGCACCATCCGTGAGAACATCGCCTACGGCCGTCCCCATGCGGCCGAGGAGGACATCCGGCGCGCCGCGGCCGTGGCCCACTGCGACGAGTTCATCGACCGCTTCGAGGAGGGGCTGGACACGGTCATCGGAGAGCGCGGGGTGAAGCTGAGCGGCGGGCAGCGGCAGCGCGTGGCCATCGCCCGCGCGGTGCTTGCGGACCCCCGCATCCTCATCCTGGACGAGGCCACCAGCTCCCTGGACTCCGAGTCCGAGGCCATGATCCGCGACGGCATGGACCGCCTGCGCCACGGCCGCACCACCTTCGTCATCGCCCACCGCCTGTCCACCATCCGCAGCGCCGACCAGATCCTGGTCATGGACGACGGCGCCGTGGTGGAGCGCGGGACCCACCAGGAGCTGCTGGCGCTTGGCGGGCTGTACCGCCGGCTCTACGAGAAGCAGCACGGTGCGGAGAGCGACCGCTTCATCAATCCCGGTGAGGAGTTCGGGGACGAGGCGGCGGACCCGAGAGCGGAGCTGGGCGGCGCGGGGCGACCGTCGCGCTCGCTCTAGGGGCCGACCTCCGCCCACGGCTGCCGCTACGCCAGGCGCCCCCGACCCGAGTCCGCTGCCAGGATCAGCGCCCGCGGGTATGGCCGGAAGTAGAGCTGCTCCCGGAGGTAGCCTTCGTCGAACCGTTCCACCCAGCTCGACAGCACGGCCAGGAGCGCCTGGATCGGCAGCCGTCCCAGCCGGTAGTCCTCCTGCAGGTCGAGGAACTGGCGCTTCTCGGCCGGGGCCAGTTCCTCCTTGAAGTAGCCCTGCGCGTGCTGGATCGCATTTATGTGCGCACCCCGGCTCGCCGGCTTGGCCATGGCTGCGGCGAGCCCTGCTCTGTACTCGGAGATGAGCGCGCCGAAATCCGTGGCGGCGCCCGCTGTCGCCACCCGCTGGCCCAGCCGCCGCTGCCCCTCCGGCGAGTGCGCCATGAGCACCAGCTTGTGGCGCGTGTGGAAGTCCACGAGTCCCGCCGGACCCGCCGCCTCCGCGGCACGCAGCCGCGCGCTCGACCACACCCGCGTCAGCCAGTGGTGCCGGATCTCCGCATTGGTCAGCCGGCCCTCATCCTCCATCGCGCTGTCCGGGTACCGCTTTACCATCACCGCTGCGAACATGCCCGTCCCGCGCGCGGTCACCGGCGCCTCCCCGGCGTATACCTTCACATCGCCGACCCCGCACGACGGCGACCGGCCCTTGAGCAGCAGACCGTCCACCCGGTTTGTGCCGTTCGCGAAGGACTCGCCGAACGCCAGCATCCGCTGCGTCAGATCCTTCCCGGTGGACGGCTGCACCAGCCGTAACGCGCCGTCCTCCGACTCCAGCGACACGCCCTCCGGGCTCTCGCCTCGCTCGATCCGGATGGGGTCACGGGGCACCCCCAGACCGATCTCGACCTCCGGACACACCGGCACGTACTCCACGTGCGGCTCCAGCAGCCGCACCACCGTCGACCGGATGCCCTGGCCGTTGTACCGGCACGCGTCCAGCTCCAGACAGCGGCTCAGCACCACCCGCGGCCGCACCTCCGCATGACCGCTACCCGATCCTCCTTCCATGTCGCCTCCTCAGCCCATGACTTCCAGACCGACCTTATGGATCCCCCCCCGACCACTGCTCGCGAAGGTAGTGCACCGGCGGGGCAGGGACCACGAGACGCTATCGCCGGCTGTGGTAGTACTCCCTACTCCACCGGGGGCGGGCGGGCGGGAGGGCAGGGCGCGAAGTGGCGGCTTTCGAGGGAGTAGAAGATCCTTCCATTCGTCGGGGCCGATGGTTTACTATGGGACCGCATCCCGCCTCGGGCGGGAGCGCACTTCTGGCGTCGCCGGGCCCCCCCTCGCGCACGCGCCGAGCTCGGGCCGTCCGGGCGCCGGAGCCCCCCTCTTCGACCGGAGGCTTCCTCATCACTGCCGGACGATCCCGTTCCGTCGTTCTGCCGGCGCTGCTCCTCGTTTTGCTGCTGGCCGCGGCGGACCTCTGGGCTGCCCACCACTTCGGGGTGGGGATCCGCGACCCCGGGCAGCTCGCGGTCCTGCTCTCCGCCGCGGGTGCCGCCTATGGCGTGGTCGGATGGTTCCTGACGAAAGAGGAGCGGGAGGGCGCGTCCACGCGGCTCCGGGACCGGCTCCGGCCCATTGCCCTCAGCCCGTGGCTCATCGCCGTGCTCTGGGCCGCGTTCCTCGTTGCGACCCTGCTCTTCTCCTCCCTCACGATCGTCGGCGAGCCCGGCGGGCGGCTGGCCGCGGTGACCGTCGTGCCGCAGGACACCGACGCCCCCGAGCCGACCGCCCGGACTGCCGGTCCCGGCGACCGCCAGCTCCGGATCCCGCTCCTGACCAGCCCGCTGGCGGGGCCGTACGTGGTCCGGGCCGATGGCTACCTCCCGACGTCCGTCGACGTCCTCCCGCTGGTGGGGGCGCGGCTCCGGCTGGGGCGGGACGTGGCCCGGGTGCCGTCGCTCCTGATCCGCCCCGCGGGTGATCTCCTGGACGCGCTCCGGCTGGCCGGCCAGCTCCAGGTGCTCAGGCGTACCGACGAGCTGAGGGAGATCGCTCGCAGCCAGCCGGGCGACTACGGCAGCTTCCTCATCGGGCCTGCCCAGCCCACGCTCCGCGACTACCTGTCGAACTGGGAGCGGGAGCTCGTGGTGCAGGGCGTGAGCGGCGCGGTGGGGGTGAACCGGCATCTGCTCGACTGGCAGCGGGTCCACTCGCTGCCGACCCGCGAAGCGCTGGGCCCGGGCGACACCGTCGTCGTGCGGGTCCTGTCCCGCGCCGGCCGGACCATGGCGGAAAAGGAGATCGTGCTCCGGACCGTGGACCTCGAGGACGTGTTCCTCGGGCCGGGCCGCTGACAGAAAAGGATCCCATGCGAAGCCTCATCGGTGCCCTGCTGATCGCCACCCTGATCCCCGCCCCCGCGACGGCCCAGAAGACGCGGGTCCGAGCGGAGTTCCGCATCCTCGACCCGTCGTACGTGGCGTTCTTCAGCGATGACGAGCGGGTTCGCCTCGAGCGCGACGCCGCCCAACTCGTGGCCGACCACCTGGCCGACCGGCTCCCCATCCTCGAAATGGTCACCGGCGACACCGCCGCGTACGTCCTCCGGGTCGAGCTGAACCGGCGCGGCGGTGCAGACGCCAACCCCCTGGAGGCGGATCGCGGCCTGATCGCCTCGCTCGAGGGGCCGGACGGCGCCCGGCCCGCGACGTGGTGGGGGCTCTTCCGGAAAGCCGACGCCGCCGGCAGTGGCTTCGATTCCGGCGACGACACCCTGCCCGCCGACCGGCTCTTCCTCCACCACATCCAGCTCGCCATCGAAAGCGCCAATGTCAACGCCCTGGTCCGCGACCAGATCTCCGCCGTGCCCATCGCCGAGGACGGCCGGATCTGGGCCCCGCCGCCCGGCGAGTTCGGCTGGGTCGCGCCCCTGCTCCGACAGCAGCTCTGCCTGGCCGAAGGGACCAGCCTCCTGATCCAGGTCTTCGTGCCCAGCCCCTTCGACCCCGATCCGTCGCCCAGGATCTTCAAGGCCCTCGTCGAGAGCGATTTCGACGCCGCACGCGCCTTCGGCGGTCAGGTCCCACCCAGTTTCCGCGGGTTCGAGCACGGCGTCTTCGCCCGTCCCGACTCGCTCGACCAGGCCGGAATGGACCAGCTCCTGCAAAGCGACTCCGTCCGCGTCCAGCGGATCTTCCTCCAGCGCTTCGAGCGCGACCCCGGCATCTGTGAACGGGCCGCCGATCCGCTGGCCGCGGAAGAGCTGGCGGGAGGTGGGTCATGAGAGCCCGTCCCGTTGGCACCCCACTCCTCGTCGTCGGGCTGACGCTCGTGGCTCCCGCGCCCGGATCGGGTCAGAACGTCGAGGCGGAACAGGCAAGCGCCTACGGCGCAGCCCGGGCCGCCACCGCCCGGGCCATGGAGATCCTCGAGAGCCGCGGCCTCGAGGCGGCGATTCCGGAGCTCTGGTTCGCCCGCGCCGAATGCCCGGAGGGCGATTACGGCGTGGCTTGTCGTCGCATCACGACCTACGCCCTCGGCTACGCCCACCAGACGGCAGCCGCGAGCCGGCCCGCCGAGCGGGAGAAGTTGCTCCGCGACGCCATCGCGTACTTCGAGGACGTTCGGGCCGAGAACCCGGGCTTCGAGCCCGCCGGGCACGCCCTGGCCCTCGCCTACCGCCAGCTGGGATCCGCCACCAAGGAGGCGGGGATGTTCGCCGCACCGGGCGTGGTCGACACGTTGGCGATCGCGCTCGCCGGTGTCCGCGAGGACTCCCTGACACGCGAGCTGACCCGCCTCGCCGATGCCGACTCCACTGGACGCTACGCGCTCCTCCTCGGCGACCACCTCCGCGACCGGCAGGCGTGGACCCGGGCCCGCAATGCGTACCTCCGGGCCAGCGCCCTCGACCCGGCAGCCATGGAGCCCCGCCAGAAGCTGCTGACGCTGTACCGGAGGGGACGGCTGCCCATCGAGGAGCTGGCGCCCCGGCTCGCTCAGTGGGAGCTGCGCTCCCCCGAGCTGGCCGCGGAGGGCTACATCCTGTCCATGCGGGAGATCTATCCGACCGACCCCGGGCGCGCCGCCGAGGCGCTCCCGCGCTGGCTCGAGACCCAACGCAGCCTCGACCTGCTCGGGCCCGGGCTGGTGGAGCAGGTGCCCGAGGACTGGGGCGCCCGCCCCTTCGCCGGACTGCGCGCGTTCCTCCTGGACCCCGTGGGATCGGAAATCCCGGCATGGTGGCTCGAGACGGAGCCGCGCCGGGAGTCCCTGGCGCGGCTCGCCCGCGGCCTCGGCGAGTGGCGCGTCGCGGACGGGGCGTCCCTTGAAGCGATCCAGGTCTGGCAGAGAGGTCGAGACATCGCGCCCCCGGGCTCACCCGCGTGGATCGATCTGACCGCCGACCTGGCCCGGATCCTGGACCAGTCCCCCGAGCTCGACCCCGACGGGCGGCAGTTCGCTCTCCTCGAGCGAGAGCTCTTCGATAACAAGGGCGGCGCCATCATCAGCCGGGATTACGCCGCGATGAGGCGGTTCCACGCCACCCTCGGGACCATCTACGCCCGTCGCGGCCAGTGGGGCAGCAGTGGCGGGGCCCGAGGCGCCATCTTCCAGCTCAGCCACGCCATAGAGGCGGCCGGGGCCAGGGAGCGGGAGACCGGCATCCACGAGCCGCTGCCGGAGCTCCGCCGGCTGCTCGCCGAGGCCTTCCGGGCCACGGACCAGGACCGGCGCGCCGCCACCGCCTATCTCCAGGCCGCCCAGGACCACCTGGAGGTCGGGGGGCTGGACGCCGCTCGCGAGCTGCTCTCCAACGGCACGCGCCTCGGAAGCGATTCGGAGATCGCTGCTCGCGCGGGTCGCCTCACCCGCTGGCTGGAGTGGCGGGAGCAGGTGAACCGCGCTGTCACCAGCCGGGAGGGGTGCTCCGCGGCTCTCCTCGACGCGGTCGTCGCGGACCGCCGCGAGTTCATGGGCACCGACGACGACGTGGCCACGCGCGAGCGCTTCCGCGTCCTCACCGCCTGCGGCTCGCTCGGAGGGCGCGCGGCGAGCGCCCTCCACGCCGCCGCGCTGGACGAGCTGCTCGGCGACCCGGTGCCGCTGGTCGGCATCGCGGACCTCACCCGACTGGAGGACGCCGTCGCGGCCGTCTACCGCGCCTTCGGGCAGCGCCCCCCGCCGCTGGACGTCTCCGCCAGCCCGGGTGCCGGCGGCGCCGTAGTTCCGCTGTTCCTGGACGGGCGCGGGCTCTTCATCGCCACGGGTCCCGCACCGCTCACCGCCGCCCGGGTCGTCCGGGCGCTTCGGCCCGCGGACAACCGGCTCCGCCTCCACATCGACGGCCGGGACGTCCGGATCCTCGATCCCGGGGCGCTGGGCCGGGAGGAGGTCACCCGGCGACTGCGGGCGGTGGTCGGCGTCGGGACGGTCTCGGGCTCATGAGGCCGGCGACGCCAACGAGCCCCGTGCCAGCGCCCGGATCACGACAGGCACGTCCGGCGACTCCCTGACCCGGGCCACCAGGAGTGCGGCCGGGAGCGGGTAGCTGGGGCGGAGGATCCGCTGTCCGAGGGCTGCGACGACGGTGTCGAGACGGCGGATGGCTTCCTCCTGCCAGGTACCGTCCAGGGTCGTGAGCTCCGTCATCCGGAACCCCCACTCCTCGTCCGCCACTACTCTTCGGAATCGAAGACCACCTCGCGGTAGCGCGACGGCCTTCGCCGCTGGACGAGGACGGCGAAGACGAGGTATCCAACGGCCAGGACCCAGAGTGCCCCCCACTCGGCGCGGACCTGGTGGAACCCGGCGCCCATCTGGTTGAGGCGGAGGAACCCGGTGATCCCGGGGGTGCTGGGGAGCAGCGCCGCCATGGCATTGATCCAGGCGGGCATGGCCTCGGGCGGCCAGGAGAACCCGGAGATGAAGACGGCGGGCAGGGAGGTGAAGAGGAGCACCTGGAGGGCGGTCTCCCGGGCCTGGAACAGGGCGGCTACGCCCAGGCCGAGGAAGACCACGGCGAGGAGGAACGGGAGGAGGAAGATCACGGACGTGATGGGGTCGCCCTGACGGGGAAATCCGAAGACCCGGTAGACGACCGTGAGGTAGAAGAGGGCGTGCGCCAGGTAGAGAGGCACGTAGACGGCGGCCTTGCCGAGGACCAGCCCCAGGGGCGTGGTTTCCAGGAGGTCCAGTTCGTCGACCCCCCATTCCCGGACGGTTCCGGCCCGGAGCCCGATCCCGATGAGGAGCGTCTGCTGGAGCACCAGCACCAGCACGGCGGGGACGACGTAGGTGCCGTACCCCCCCGCCGGGTTGTAGAGCGGAGCCAGCTCCAGGGGCATGGGTATGGCACGGTGCAGCGCAGTGCCCCGGGGGACGCCCCCGGCCTCCATCCGGCGCACCTCGATCCCGGCCGACAGGGTGCCCGTGGTTCGGGCCAGCGCCGCGGCGACCCGGCTGTAGAGGAGGAAGTAGCCGGCATCGCCGAACGCGCCCACCCCCACGGCCTCGCCGCGCAGGACGTCGGACTCGAAGTTCACCGGGATCACCAGCGCGCCGTGGGCCCGTCCGCTTCGCACCCGGCGCGCCGCGGCGTCCCGGTCCGGGACCACGGCCTCGATCCGTACGGCCTCGGTGGCATCGACCATCCGTATCAGGCGACGGCTCAACGCCGAGCCATCGGGGTCCACCACCACCACGGGGACGTCCCGGACCACCTGGTGGAAGTAGGGGAGGGGGTAGAAGAAGGCGTACCCGAGGGCGCCGAGGACCAGGATCATGAGGGCGCCCCGGTCGGCCAGGAGCGTGCGGGCCTCGTGACGCGCCACGCGGAGGACGGCCGCCATGCGCCAGCGGGCTATCCCGCCGCCCCTCACCCCCGCCCCCAGTAGTCGGGCTCCCGCAACAGCCGTCCGAAGCGCGCCATGGAGAGGGCGGGCAGTACCGCTGCGAGAGCGAGCAGTGCCGCCATCGGTGCGAGCGCGGTCCGCGGCGGCGCGCCCACAACGAGCTGCCCCGTCTGGACGCGGAGGTAATGGGTGAGGGGGAGCGCCGCAGACCACACCCGGGCGACAGCCGGCATGCCGGACAGCGGGAACGTGATGCCGGAGAACGCGAACGCCGGGACCGCCAGCAGGCTTGCGAGACTGGTGGAGAGGCGGAGGTTGGCCGTCCACCCCACCAGCACCAGCGCCACGCCGAGGACGGCCAGGACCATGAGCACCAGCGCGCCCGCCAGCAGCGACGCGCTCCCCCGGATCGGCATCCCCAGGGCGTGGTACGTGGCGGCGCTGAGCCCGATGCCGAGCGCGGCGTACCACGCGGCGTACGGCGCCAGCTTGCCCACGAGGGCCGGCCCCACGCGCCCATCGGCGGCCTCGAGCCAGGAATGGGCGCTGCTCTGCCGGAGCTCGCTGCCCAGGGCGTGGATGACCAGGAGCAGGGCGAAGATCTGGAGGAGTGCGGGGACCAGGGCGGTCACCAGGAACGCGGCGTAGTCCAGCTCTGGATTGAAGAGGGGGTGGGCCTCGATGCGAATCGGGTCGGTGGCCGGCTGGGCCCGCGCTCCCCCCAGGGCCAGCCGGGACCGGACTTCCAGCTCAGCGGACGCTGCACCGACCGTTGCAGACAGTGCCCGGGCGATGAGCTTCCCCGGCAGCAGCCACTGTGCGTTGTAGTACCCGACGACCGGCGGGCCCTGTCCCCGGTTGGCGTCCCTTTCGAGGCCCGCGGGCAGCACCACGACCGCGTACACGTCCCCCTCCAGCATGTGCGCTTCTCCGTCGGCCGGGGTGGACGGGGTCGCCGCCACGCGCATGACGCTGGTGGCGTCCATGGACCGGGTCAGCCGCCGCGACAGGTGCGTTCGGTCCAGATCCACCACGGCCACAGGCAGGTCCTGGGGCGTCCGGGACCCGAACGCGCTCATGAGGACTCCCCACGCGGCCAGCGGCAACACCAGGAGGAGCAGGGGATAGAGCGGGCGCGAGCCCATGCGCGCCAGCTCCCGCCGGACCACGCGTCCGGTGCCGGGCCGCCATGCCTCGAACCCTCCGCGCGAGCCGGCATCGAGCCGGGCCTCCCGCCAGTCCCGGGTTGACACCGGCTACCGGTCCTCGACCCCATGGGCGGCGATCAGGACGCTCATCCCCGGCCGGAGTCCCGCCATCGGGTGGATCGGACGCGCCCGCACCTCGAAGGTGCGGAGGTCGAAGCCGCCCGATCCACGCGTCGAGCGCCAGGTGGCGAAATCGCCCATGGCGGCGATGTAGGACACTTCGAGATCCACCGCCCCGCCGCCGAGCGCCGGCACGGTGCCACGCATCGTCTCGCCCATCCGTACGCCGGCGAGCCGGTCCTCGCGCAGGTGGAACGTGACCCACGCGTCCGACAGGTCGATCACCGCCACCACGGGCATTCCGGGGCCCACCAGCTCGCCGGGCTCCACCACACGCTCCGTCACCTCGCCCGCCAATGGAGAGACCAGCCTCATCTCATCCAGGTAGGCCTGCACTTCCGCTCGGCCGCCCTCCGCCTGACGGACCAGCGCGCCGGCCGCCGCACGATCCTCGCGCCGCGCCCCGGCCCGCGCCATCTCGTACGCCGCGCCCGCCGCCTCCGCCGCCGACCGGCTCGTGGCCAGCCGGGTCTCCGCCTCATCCCGCTTCTGCGCCGGCAGCACACCCTCGTCATAGAGCGCCTGGACCCGGTCCAGTGTGGTGGCCGCCAGCCGGGCCGCCTCCCGCGCCCGCTCCCACTGGGCGCGCGCCGCCCGGACCTCCTCCGTTCGGGCGCCGCTCCGCGCCTTGGCTTCCTGCGCTCTCGCCGCATCCAGCGACGCGTCGGCCTGCGTGGCCTTCGCCTCGATCTCCGGGCTCCGGAGCACCGCCACTTCCTGGCCGGCCTCCACCCGGTCGCCCTCATGGACCAGCAGGGCGTCGATCCGGCCCGGCACCTTCGCCGATACCGTCACCTGCCGCGCCTCCACCTGACCCTGGATCGGCGCGGGCTCCCGCCGCGTCGCCCACCACGCCAGCCCCAGCACCGCCGCCAGCACGATCCCCAGCCCCAGCGCCACCGCACCGCGCACCATCTTCTCCCGCTTCTCCGTCCCGTCGCTCATCGTCCCGCTTCCTCTCCGTACCGCTGCTCGGTCCCATCCCCCGGCGCAACAGACGCTGCGCCTGCCGGTTCGGCGGCCGTTCCGCCTGCCGTTTTGCCTGCCGTTTCGTCCGCGGTCGCGCCCATCAGTGCCGGGAGCCGATCCGTCTCGCCCGCCGCCGCCAGGAGCCGTACCAGCGCCACATCGGCGTCATAGAGCGCTTTCTGCCGCCCCAGCCGAACCCGCGAGAGCGCCGCCTCGGCGTCCACCACGTCCAGCGACGTGGCGAGTCCGGCGCCGAACGCCACCTCCTGCGCTCTGAGACTTTCCTCCGCCAGCTCACGCGTCGCGTCGAGCTCGATCAGCCGGTCCCGGGCCTCCTGCAGCTCCCGGTACCGACGCTCCACCAGCAGCGCCACGTCCTGCCGACCCCGGGACACGCGCAGCCCGACCTCCTCGGCCCGCGCCCGGGCCGCACGTAGCCCCTGCCACCGCCGACCCCCCGCCAGCACTGGAACCCGGACCGCCACGCCCACGGCCCAGGCGGGCTCCAGGATCGTCAGCTCGTCCGGCAGGAGCTCCCGCATCCCGAACAGGGCCACGCTCGGGAGGAGCTCTCCCCGGGCCGCCCGAACCCCGGCCTCGGCCTGCTGACGACCGGCCTCGGCCCGGGCGAGCGCCGGATTCGCCTCCTGCGCTCGGGCACGCCACTCCGCCAACGAGCCCACCCCTTCTGGGAGGAAGAGAGGCGTGGACGCCGTGACCGGGCCGTCCACCGACAGCGTGCTGGCCAGCGCGGCACGCGCCAGCGACCGGTCGCGCTCCGCGGCCAGCAGCGCCCGCGATGCCTCGGCTGCCGCCACCTCGGCGCGCAACCGCTCCGCCCGCGCGACCTGGCCGTGGGTCTCCAGCAGGCGCGCCCGCTCCGCGTGCCCCGACAGGCTCCGCGCCGCCTCCGCCCGCGCCGCAACCGCCGCCTCCGCCAGCCGGAGCCCGAAATACCGCTCCGTCAGCTCCACCGTCACCCCGTCCAGCGCCGACCGCCGCTCGGCTTCCGCGGCCCGGGTGGCCGCACCCGCCGCCCGGACACCCGCCACCCTGCGACCTCCGGTGAACAGCGGGACCGTGGCCTCCAGCGTCATCCGGTCGAATCGCTCACCCTGGATCTGCGCGACGAATGGCGGCACCGCTTCCGCCGGCACCCCCGGATGCAGCCCCACCATCGCCCCTCGGATGGGCGCCAGATCCATTACCATCGGACCGTCCACCCGCGTGTGCCGCCCCGTTACCTCCACTTCGGGCAGGAACCGACCCCACGCCGCCAGCCGCTCCGCCTCCGCTCGACGCACCGCCGCACTCGCCGCACCCACCCGCTCGTGCTCACCCCGGACCCGCTCGAACGCCGACCGGAACGTCACCGATGTCACCGACGGGACCGACGCGGGAACACCACGGACCGGCCCCGTGGACTGCGCGCCCACCGGCCGACCGAGTGCCAGGGCAGCAGCCAGCACCGTCAGCCACGCGACCCGGATCGCGCCACGCTCCCCCGGCAGCCCAGCGCCCTCGCCCCCACGTTCCCTCTCCCTCCTCCGCCCCATTCCGCTTCCTCCCCACCCGTTTTATTGAAGTACCACTCAACAATTAGTGGCGGGCGCTCCGACTGTCAATGGAGGGACCCGGTTGGCGGGGGGGGCGGGGAGACATAGCTTCAACGGGCACACCTTGACGGGAGAGGGACATGGCGGATGCTGACCAAGGATCAGGGGGGGCGGAGCCGCGCTGGCGGCGCCGGAAGGATGCGCGGCCGCAGGAGCTGACGGCGGCGGCGCTGGATCTGTTCGTCCGGCAGGGGTTCGCGGCCACGCGAGTGGAGGACATCGCGCGGCAGGCGGGGGTCACACAGGGCACGATCTACGTGTACTTCGAGAGCAAGGAATCGTTGCTCAAGGAGGTGGTCTACGAGTCCATGGTGCCGGTCCTGGCCTACGCCAACCGCCGGCTGGAGGCGTACGAGGGGACGGCGCGCGGCCTCTTTCGGGAGCTGGTACACGGCTGGTGGGAGCGGGTCGGCGAGTCACGCTTCGCGGGCGTACCCAGGCTGATCGTGGCGGAAGCCTCCCAGTTTCCCGACCTGGCGGCCTTCTACATGGAAGAGGTGGTGGAGCGCAGCCGCGGCATCTTCGGCCGCGTCCTCACCATGGGCATCGACCGTGGCGAGTTCCGTCCCCTGGATGTCGCACACGCAGCCCGCCTCGCCATGGCGCCCCTCCAGCACGCCGCCATCCACCAGTACTCGCTCCAGCCCTTCGACCCCACGCCCTACGACATCCAGGCGTACCTGGACCTCCACATCGAGATCTTCCTCGACGGCATAGCCGCCCCCAAGCCCTGACCGCCAAGCCCTGACCCCCAGCAGGCCTCCAGCCACGGCCCGCGCCCCCGCATACCGCCCCGTCCCGTACCACCCCGTACCGCTCCGCCCTGTCAGGCTCCCGCACTACCCATGGCTTGCCACGATCCGACATCTGCGGTAGTGTTATTGAACAGTGACTCAACAAAGTGAGGCATAGATGCGTTCGCGAGTGGTGATGATGGTACTGATCATGGGAGCGGCAACGACGACGGTGGCCACGGCTCAGGAGGTCGATGTACGGCCGACCGGCCCGGAGGCAGGGACCGCGGCGGCGGGGGTCGAGTCGCCGGTGAGTGGAACAGCGGTGCACGCGCCGGAGATCCCGACGTCCTGGCAGCGGATGGAGTCGCGCGGTGTGACCGTGGAAACCGACCTGGGGACGCGGCTGGGCGTGGAAGCGGATTCGCGCGACCGGCTGGGCCACTGGCTGATGGTGGCGGGGGCGAGCCTGGTAGCGGCCGGTCTTGGGGACTACGTGGTGGGGAGTCCTGACATAGGTCTGAGCGCCCGGGGGATTGCGGCCTACGGCAGCGGACTGGTGCTGTTCAGCTACGGCGCGCTGCGGGCGCCGGTTCGTGGCTCGCCGTAATCACGGATCGATAAGGCCGGGAGCCTCCGGGCTCCCGGCCCCCGGCATCCGCCACGGTGGGGGAGTGTCTCTCCCTCGCGGCGGCACTACTCCGGCAGGACCCCGATCCGGAGCCGGGATGGGTGCTCCTTGGAGAAGTACACCCGCTGGGTGGCCGATACGAACGGGGCGCGGCTGTCGAGGTCGTACGGGTTGTCCACGTAGATGTGCGGGTTGATGTCGACCAGGGGGAACCAGGTGCTCTGGACCTGGACCATGATCCGGTGGCCCTTCCGGAAGGTGTGGAGCACGTCCTGAAGCGGCACGTCCACCCGCGTCACCTCCCCCGACCGGAACGGTTCCGGCTTGCTGGGTCCGTTCCGGTACCGGCCCCGGATCACGTCGCTCCGGACCATCATCTGATAGCCGCCGGTTCGGAACCCGGCCCGGTCCTCGGCGGCTGGCGAGTCCGGTGCATCGCCCGGGAACTCGTCGATGACCTTCACCACCCAGTCGCTGGCGGTCCCGGAGGTGGAGACGAAGAGCTCGGCGACGATGGGCCCGGCCAGCGTCACGTCATCCTCCAGCACGTCGGTCCGGTAGACCGCCACGTCCGGCCGCCGGGCGGCGAACCGCTGGTCCTCCGTCATGTACTCCCGGTTCATGCCGAGGGCGATCTCCCGGGTGTGGGGAACCGGTGTGGCGGGGTCGCTCGTCCACTCGTCGAAGGGGGAGCCGACGGGCGACCCGACGGCGGGGCCGGACCACGAGAGCGAGCCGCCCTCCCCAAGGTACAGCGAGCGCGGCTCCACGGCGGCTGGGGCCCACTCGGCGAATCGACGCCACTCGTTCCGGCCGGTGTCGAACATGGTGGCCTCCGCCAGCCCCGGGGCGGGCGCGTTCGCCAGGTGATGGCGGAACCAGGGGAGCTCGATGCTGTCCTGGTAGAACTCCGACGTCCGCTGCCGGAACCAGGCGTCGCCCAGGCGGTCGCCGTCCGTCCGGGACCAGCCGCCGTGGACCCACGGCCCTTCCACGATCCGGGTGTCGGACGACGGGTCCAGCCCCTCGATCGCGCGGTAGATGGCCAGCGGGCCGTACAGGTCCTCGGCGTCGTACCAGCCGCCCACCACCAGGACGGCGGGGGCCACGTTGCGCAGGTGCGGCAGCAGGTTGCGCCGCTGCCAGAATTCGTCGTAATGGGGGTGGGCGATGATGGAATCCCAGAACGGGACGCGGTGGCGGTACCACTCGTCGTTGATGTTCCCGAGGGGGCCGAGGTCGCGGGCTAACGCGTAGCCGTCGTCGGTGCCGTAGTCGAGCCGCTCGGGCCACTCCGTGGTGGGCTCCGGGCGCGGCTGGCCGAAGGACCAGAAGAAGCCGAAGAAGTGCGAGAGGAAGAAGGCGCCGTTGTGGTGGAAGTCGTCGTACCACCAGTCGGCGATGGGGGCCTGCGGTGACACCGCCCGGAGCGCAGGGTGGGCGTCGATCATTCCGGCGGCGCTGTAGAAGCCAGGGTAGGAGATCCCCCACTGGCCGACCCGTCCGTTGTGGCCGTCGACGTGGTCGAGCAGCCACTCGATGGTGTCGTAGGTGTCGGTGCTCTCATCGATGTCCGCCGGGCCGTCCTTCACCGCGACGTGGGGCGTCATGTTGACGAAGTCGCCCTGGCTCATCATCCGGCCGCGCACGTCCTGATAGACGAAGATCCAGCCGAGGCGGGTGAAGGCGCCGTTCGGCCCCAGTGGCGCCCGGAACGCGTCCTCGCCGTATGGGGCGACGCTGTACGGAGTGCGGAAGAGCAGGATGGGGACCGGGCCGGCCGCGTCCTTCGGGGTGTAGATCGCGGTGAAGAGCTCCACGCCGTCCCGCATGGGGATGTGGACCTCCCGCTTCTCGTAATGGTCGCGGACGTACTCCGCGTCCACCTCCTGCGCGGCCAGGGGCGCGCCGGGGAGGACGAGCAGCAGGACGACCCGGGCGGCCCGGGCGAGCAGGCGGCGGTGCATGGCGATCTCCAGGAATGTCGGCCGGGGCTCCAGGCGCGGAAGGTGGGGGCGGGGCTGGAGCGCGGCAAGGGGATCCGCCGGGTTCCGCGCGTCTGACACCACGATGGCAGTCCGGGCGTGGCGGCGCCCCTGCGCCGGATATCCATTGATGTCCGCCTGCCCGGCACGTAAATAGGAGCAGCGCCCGTCCGTCACCCCCGGCCCCTCGCCCCGGACGGTCGCCTCATGCAACCCCCCCGAGGGAGGGGCGGCCGCCCTGAAGGGAGCCCCCATGCTCCAGGCACCCGTCATCCTCGACGCAGACATGTCCGTCATCGCGGCGCTGGGCCGCCTGCGGAGCTATCCCGGCCACGCGCTCGTGGTGGTCCGGCGACAGCGGGATCTCGAGATCTTCTTCCACGTCTTTACGGTCGAGGCCCTCCAGGAGGAGCTGAGGGCGGGAGCGCCCGCTCGGGGATCGACAGACACCGTTGGGCGCGTCCTGGGCCTGGACCTGCGACCGGCCTCTCCCACACGACAGCTCGAGGACGGCGACGCATCCGACGCGACGTTCGGCGGTGTGCTCCTGGACGGGTTGGCGATTCTCGGGGTCGTCCGGCCCGATGTGATCGCCCGGACCCGCGCGGCGGCCCCGCGGGTCCCCGAGGAGGCCGTCGGGCGGGGCGGGGGCTTCCTGGCCCGAATGGGGGGAGGGCTGGGGCACCGCCGGACCCGCGGCCGCGCCCCGGAGGCCGTGCCCCCTGGCATGACCGGGGACGGCGAGGCGCTGGGGGAGCTCGAGTCTACGCGCGCATGGACCGGCGAGGTCGCGCTCCCGTCTTCCACGCTGGAGGAGGAAAGCGTCGCCGAACCCGCGGCCGCGCCGATGCGGCGGTTCGAGGCCCACCCCCGCCTGGAGCTGGAGCACGACGTGGTGGAGCCCGGCCAGCGGTTCGAGCTGACCGTCGGCCTCGCGCGGGAAGCGGTGCAGGGGGTGAGCGGAAGCCTGATCACGGCGTCGATCCCGTCGAACGCCCGTCACCTCGACCTGGACGTGCAGGTCGTCGCCGACGAGTTCCAGGCGCCCGCCGGCTGGTACTTTCGCCTACGGGTACCCGTGGATGCGCCGGAATCGGCGCAGATCGCCGTTCCACTGGTGGCTCCGGAAGGCGAAGTCACCCGTCAGACGCTCCTGGAAGTGCACTTCTCGCACGCCGGGGCTCCCGCGGGGGTGGCGTTCCGGCGGATCGGCGTCCGAGCGGCGGCTGTCCCGTCGGTCCCTGGGGCCGGGGAGCCGTGGCTCCGCCCTACGGCGGCGCCGGCGATTCTCATCGATCCGGCCGATCCGCCGCCTGACCTATGGATCACCATCTCGAAGCCCGACGGCAACGAGGCGACGGGGCGGTTCCTGTGGAGCTTCCAGTCGCCGCACGACATCGAGCTGCCCCGGAGCCCTCTGCCCATGGACCTGGGGCACGACGCGCCGACCTTCGCCGCCCGGATCGTGCGGCTCGTGACGGAGAACGAGGGGTCGGAGCTCATTGACGAGGCGCTGGTGGGGCTGGGCCGCCAGATCGCGGAGAAGGCCCCGGCGGAGCTCGGCCTCGTGCTGAGCCGCCTCCGGGCGGCCATCCCGGCTTCCGACCGCGCGCCGACGATCCTGCTCCAGAGCGCGGAAGCCCACGTGCCGTGGGAGCTTGCACTTCTCGACGATCCGCCGGATCCGACCCTGCCGCCACTCCTGGGAGCCCAGTTCGCCGTCGGCCGCTGGCTCCTCGGGCCCCGGACCGTGCGGATCCCGCCCGCCCGGGAGGTGGTGGTGCGGTCCATGGTGGTCGTGGCCGGCGACTACAAGAGCAGTCGGCGGCTCCGGCTCCTGCCCCAGGCCGAAGCCGAGGGCGACGCACTGGTGGCGCGGTACGGCGCGGCCCGGATGGCCGCCACCGCGCCGGAGCTGAACCGGCTCCTGGCCGGCGACTCGCAGGCCATCCACTTCGCCTGCCACGGCGAGGTCGACCCGGGGGACCCCGCCACCGGCCGGATCTTCCTCGACGACGACCAGCCACTGGACCCCATCCACTTCCTCCAGGCGGAGGTGGGGCGGCGTCATCAGCCGTTCCTCTTCCTGAACGCCTGCCAGGTGGGCCAGGCCGGTGAGCTCCTGGGCGACTATGCCGGGTTCGCCGGCAGCTGCCTGCGCAATGCGTTCCGCGGCTTCATCGCGCCACTCTGGTCCGTGGACGATGAGATCGCCCACACCATCGCGCTGGAGTTCTACGAGTCCGCTTTCGGAGACGAGCACCGGGACCCGATCCCCGTGGGCGAGGTGCTGCGGCGGATCCGGGCGCGGTTCCCCCGCAACGACTCCGTCGCCCCCTCCACGTGGCTGGCGTACGTCTTCTACGGGAATCCCAACCTCATCCTGCGGAGGGCTTGATGGACCGCTTCGACCTCCATGGCGGCGGCCGACCGGTCGATATCGGCGCGGGCTACGTCCTCCGGGCACCGGGGCTGGCAGGCGTGGGCGAGGTGTTCACGCCCCGACCGGGCCGAGCCGTAAGTCGCGCTGCCGCCCCCGCGACGCCGGAGTTGGAGGCGGCGTTCGCGAGTACGGACGTGGAGGAGGCCGCCACCATCGCGCTGGAGGTCCAATCCACCGCCCCGCCGGCCGGCGAGACGACGCTGCGATCGGCGGCGGGTCAGGAAGCGCTGGAGCTGGAGGTTCCCGACCTGGGTCCCGCGCGCGGGCAGATGATCCTCTCCATAGGCGAGAACGGGGTGGCCACCTGGCACTTCCCGGAGCCCGTTGCCGGACGCGGGACCGGCACCAGCAGGGGGGGAGGCCCGACGCGTCGGTTCCTGATCCCCAGCGAGCCGGTCCCGCCGCCGACCGCACCGGCCACGCACCGGGGCTTCGTCGGCGCCATTGGCCGGAAGCTCCTCAAGGTGCTGGTCTACCCGGTGACCGACGACCTGATCGGTGCGGCCGGGAACGCGTTCGCGGCCAGGTGGGAGGCCGGGCACCGTCCCTATCGGGTCCGCCGGTTCGCTCCCGAGAGCTACACGAGCCCGGACGTGCCCGACCTGGAGCCGGATGACTGGCGTGGCCTGGCGGATGGACCGGCCCTCCTCTTCGTTCACGGCACCTTCAGCACCTCCCACGGCGCGTTCGGGGGCCTCCCGCTGGCTCTCGTCCAGGAGCTCGATCGTCGCTACGACGGGCGAGTCATCGCTTTCGACGCTCACACCCTATCGGAGGATCCCGTCCGGAACGCCGCTACCTTCCTGGCCGCGATCCCCGCCGGCGCCTCGCTCGAGCTGGACGTGGTCTGCCACAGCCGTGGCGGGCTGGTGTCCCGGCAGCTGGCGGCGCAGCGGGAGGCCGGCGGCGGCACCGCCGAGGTGCGACGGGGCGTGTTCGTGGGCGTTCCCAATGCCGGCACCGCCCTGGCCGATCCGGACCACCTGATCCACATGATCGACCGCTTCACCACGGCGATGCTGCTGATCCCCGGTGGACCGGTGACGGAGATCATGGAGGGCGTGATCACGGCCGTGAAGGTACTCGGTCACGGGGTGGTGGGCGGCCTGCCCGGGCTGGCGGCCATGCGGCCGGGCGGCGAGCTGCTCCGTGGCCTGGCCGGGGTCCCCACAACGGGCGAGTGGTATGCCATCACCGCCGATTACGAGCCGCCGGCGGACACCCTGGGGAGGCTGGTCCGGACCACCGCGGTCGACCTCGTCATGGATCGGGTGTTCGGCAGCGATCCAAACGACCTGGTCGTCCCGACGACCGGCGTATTCGAGGCGGAGGGAGCGGCCGGGTTCCCCATCCCCGAGGGCCGGATCCAACGATTCGGGGCCGCCGCCGGGGTCACGCACACAACCTATTTCTCGGCGCCCGAAACCGTTCGGGCTCTAGAGAACTGGCTGCGGGGCTGACCCGCGGAGGAGGCTGGATGGCCAGGAACTACGAAAACTTCGACCTCGAGATCCGGGGCGGCGATGACGGCTACACCGTTCACCTCGTCTCACCGGCGGGACGGGTGACCGCGCCGTTCCGGATCCCCCTCACGGACCAGGAGCTCAAGATCCTGGGGCTCACCGTGGCCCGGGGTCGGCGGACCCGCGCGCTGGCCAGCACCCGCGAGGTGGACGAGGTAAAGGCGTACGGTCAGCGTTTGTTCGACGGGCTGTTCACCGGAGATGTCCTGGGAAGCTACCAGGCCAGCCTCGGCGGCCTCCGGGCAGACCGACATACGGGTCTCCGGATCCGGCTCCGTCTCACCGACGCGCCCGAGCTCGCTCAGATCCCCTGGGAATACCTGTACGATGCACCCAATCGGCGATTCCTCGCCCTGGAGGACGAGACCCCCATCGTCCGCTATCTCGACCTGCCCCTGCCGACCGGGCCCCTCCGGGTCGAGCCCCCGCTCCGGATCCTGGTCATGATCGCCAGCCCCGGGGACATCCCGCCCCTCGATGTGGCCGAGGAGTGGGCCCGTCTCAACCAGGCGCTGGCCGACCTGGTCCGGGCCGGCCACGTCGAGCTGCACCGGCTCGATCACGCCACCGTGTCCGGCCTCCGCTGGAAGCTCAAGGAAGAGGAGTTCCACGTCTTCCACTTCATCGGGCACGGCGGCGTGGACGGCCCCACTGGCCGGGGCGTGCTCATCTTCGAGGACACCGAGGGCCGCTCCGACGCCGTGGACGCCGAGACCGTCGCCGGACTCCTGTCCGCCGAGCGCACGCTCCGGCTGGCGGTTCTCAACGCCTGCGAGGGAGGACGGGCCAGCGCTGGCGACATCTACGCCGGAACCGCCCAGACCCTCGTCCAGCGGGACGTCCCCGCCGTCATCGCCATGCAGTTCGAGATCAGCGACGAAGCCGCCATCGCCCTCACCCACGACTTCTACAAGGCCCTCTCCCTCGGTGACCCCGTGGACGCCGCCCTCACGGAGGCCCGGCGCGGACTGCGGTGGGAGCAACGGAACGAGCTGGAATGGGGCACGCCCGTCCTCTACACCCGCGCCGCCGACGGCCGGCTGTTCGATGTCACCGGCGAGGCCCGGCCGCCGGACGCGTCGACCCTCCCACCCGCACAGCCCCCGTCGGAGGTGGTGGAGGCCAGCGCGCCGGGACAGCGGCCCGCCACTCCCGAAGATCGAGACCGGGCACGACGGATCGCCGGTCTGATCCACGAGAGCCAGCTCGCGGTCTACTCGGAGCGTTGGGGTGACGCGGCGGCGCTCCTCCAGGAAGTTCTCGACCTGGAGCCGGAGCACGGCGAAGCCATCAAGCGGCTGGCGGCGGTGCGCCGGGAGGAGCAGGTCGCTACCCTCTACCGCACCGCCGCCGACCACCAGCAGGCGGGAGACATTGCCGCCGCCGTGGCCGGATTCGAGCGGGTCCGGGATATCGATCCCGAGTACAGAGGGGTGACGCAGCACATAAAGCTGCTTCAGAAGGAGCAGAAGGCCGCCCTGTCGTCCCGCAGAGTCGACACCGGCGCCGCTGACCGGAACGAGCGATCGCCGGATCGCAGCCCCCGATCACGCGCCCCGCGGATCGCGGCGGGAGCGGCCCTGGTCGTTGCGGGCGGATTGGCGTTCAGCGCGTGGTACGGCGAGCCGAGCGTGGTGCCCGTGCCGGTGCACACCCCGGCCGTGGTCGAGCCAGAGGCGCCGGACGCCCCGGCCTACGAGCCCCCGTACGAGCCGGATCCGGCTCCGGCGACCGTGGCGAGTCCGATGAACCGGGACGCAGAGGCCCGCCAGCTGGGGCTGGTCCCGGCCGGGTCAGCCCTCACCGGCAGACTGGCCGAGGGTGGGGAGCAGGTCTACGACCTCCCGCTCCAGGCGGGAAACACCTACGTGATAGCCGGCTCCTGCAATGGGGCGTGCGAGGACCTCGACCTGGCGATGAGCGAGGTCGGCAACGTCATCGCCGTGGACGACCAGCTCGATGCCGAGCCGGTGGTGACGCTGGTGGTACTGGTAACCGCCACGTATCAGCTTCACGTCACCATGCCGGGCTGCGCCGCCGGGAGCTGCGCCTACCGGGTCCAGCCGTACCGCTGAGCCAGGGCGTCGGTCGCGCCCTGGACCCCTCCCGGACGGAGCACGAGCCATGGACACCGGGATCCTCTGCGTGGGCATGGTCGGATAGACGGTGGACGCGTAGCTGGCTCAGCTCGGGCAACCTGTCGCACTCGGCACCCGGGGGATGCGGTGGTGGGCGCGCGGGTCAGCCCCCGAGCAGGATCCCCGGCCTGGTCGTCCACCAGACCGCCGCGATGAGGACCAGCTGAAGCGGCAGTCGCAGCCACAGCCACACCGGCGCCACGCCGAACCCGGCACGGGCGGGCGCCACAGCCATGTAGACGTTGGCGGGGAATACAGCAACGAGAAGCGCCACCAGCCACAGGCCCGCCCACGGCCGGAGCGCCGGGACCAGCAGCGCCAGCCCCCCTACCACCTCCGCGACACCGCTGATGTAGACGAGCGCCCTGCGGTACCGCAGGAACGGCGGGACGATGCGGGCATAGGCCGCGGGGCGCACGAAGTGGAGGACGCCGGCAAGAACGAAGACCACGGCGAAGAAGTAGACGAACAGGCTCCTCATGGGCCGAACCGAGGTGCGACGGGCGCTCTCCGGGCCGGGCGGGTCCGCCCGCACGGGTGCGCGCCTCGGCCGTGGGGATCAGCCTTGGACATGGAGCGTGTGGGCACGTGGAGGAGGGTTCGGGGGGAGCCGCGGAAGCCAGAGTAAGGTAGGGGGCGCCGTCGGTTCTTCCAAGAGTGGAAATACGCCGGTCCCGAATGAGTGCGGTGTGATCAGCTCGACCCGTTGCGCCATGGATGCGCGCCGGCGGCGGCGGTACTTTGTGGGCACTACCCGACCTGGAGCTGCGCCCACTCTCGCCGCCTGACTATGCAACCCTCGCCCTTCTCTCCCGAGCTCTTCGCCTTCTTCCGTGAGCTGCATGCCAACAACCGCAAGGACTGGTTCGAGGCGAACCGGTCGCGATACGAGGAGCACGTCCTCGATCCGTCCAGGGTCTTCGTCCTGGCGTTCCGCTCGAAGCTGCGGGCGATCAGTCCGGAGTTCCAGGCTGAGCCGCGGGTGCAGGGAGGCTCGCTCTTCCGGATCCACACGAACCGGCGATTCAATCCGGACCGGCCCCCGTACAAGACCCACGCGGGGATCCAGTTCCGCCACCTGGGCGGTGGCAGCGCCGGCGACGTCCATGGGCCCGGCTTCTACCTCCACCTCGAGCCAACGGGCGGGACGGAGGGCGGGGAAGGGGGCTGCTTCATGGGGCTGGGGAGCTGGCGGCCGGATCGGGACGCGCTGGCCGCGATCCGGGACCGCATCGTGGAGGACCCGGACTCGTGGATCGGGGCGACCCGCCAGGACGCCGGCTTCTCGTCCACCTTCCGGCTGGGCGGCGACCGCCTGGTGCGCGGCCCGGTGGGCTACGACCGCGGCCACCCGCTGATCGACGACATCAAGCGGAAGGACTTCATCGCCATCGCGGAACTGACCGAGGACGACGTGGTGAGCGACGGCTTCGTAGAATCCTTCGCCGGGAGGTGCCGGTCGGGCGCGCCGTTCGTACGCTGGCTGTGCGAGGCGGTCGGCGTCGCATTCTAGCGCTTCCGCCCTCGCGGCGGCTGCAGATGCACATGCCGCCGGCCCCAGGAGGCCGGCGGCATCCGTTCCCGCTGGGCGAGCGGGGCGCTAGTCCGTCCGCTCCTTCTCGAGCTCCGCCCGGCGCTTCTCCTCGCGCGCTTCCCGGGCCTTCTCCTGGGCGCGGGCCTCGTCCTGCTCCGCCCGGCCCTTCTTCTGCTCCAGCTTACCTTCCCGCTCCATCTCACGGTCGCCCAGAAGCTCTCCCGCCTTCTCCTTCATCTTGCCGCCGACGTGTTCCGCCTTGCCCGCTGCCTCGTCCGCCATGGTGCTCCTCCTCGATGGGGGTCTCGGATCCGTCTCCTCAGCGTAAAAAAGGGCAAGGCGCATGCCGACGCCGCGGGGCTGAGGGGTGACGGTTCGCTTTCCCAAACCACGCCCCGGAACGAGGGAGCTCGTGATCAATGCTCTCACCAATGCGGTGGGGAACGACCGTAGAGGAGTCCTTGCCTCGCCACCGCTCTAGCATGTATTCTACATTATGTTAAAAACATGACAGAGCGCGTATGAGCGACAGGAATCCATTCGAGTACGGGCGGGAGCTGGACCGTGCGGAGTTGGTGGACCGCGAGGCCGAGCTGACGGAGATCGCGCGCGTGATCCGGAACCGCGGGAAGCTGTTCCTCATAGGGCCGCGCCGGTTCGGCAAGACCTCGCTGCTGGCCGCGGCGGCGGCGGATGCGACCCGGGCGGGGACGGTGGTCCTCCGGTTCGATGCGGAGAAGTACGAGACGCTGCCGCTCCTGGCGGCGGCCATCCTGACGGCGGCGGTGCGGTCGCTCCAGGGGCCGGTAGAGAAGCTGGCCGGGATGCTGGCGCGGGCGGCGTCGCGGCTGCGGCCGACGGTGGAGGTGGACCCGCTGACGGGGGCGGTCTCGGTGGGGATTGGGGCGTCGTCATCGGAGTTGGGTGCGCTGCCGCTGCTGGCGGAGTCGCTGGACGCGGTGGAGGTGTTGGCGGCGGAGTCGGGTCGGGACGTGGTGGTGGTGCTGGACGAAGTGCAGCAGGTGGTGGTGGAGCACGGCGAGGCGGCGGAGCGGCAGCTGCGGGCGACGGTGCAGGGGCATCGTCACGTGGGATACATCTTCGCCGGGTCGGCGACTCGCCTCCTGACGGCCATGACGACGGACGCGAACCGGCCCTTCTACCGGCTGGGCGCCATAACCTTCCTGGGCCCGGTCCCCGCGGCCGACTTCCTGGCCTTCCTGGACGAGGGCTTCCGCGCGAGCGGGTTCGCCGTTGCGGAGGGCGGATGCGCCCGTATTCTCGAGCGCGCGGACGGGGTGCCGTACAACGTGCAGCGGCTGGCCCACGAGGCGTGGGAGATGCTGCGGGCGGGCGAGGTCTCGTCGCTGGAGCCGTCGGTGGTGGATCGTGCGGTGGAGCGCATCGTCGCCCGGGAGGACCCGGCGTACACGCAGCTGTGGACGTCGCTTACGACGAACCAGAAGAAGTCCCTGAAGGCGGCCATCGCGCTGGGAGGCACGGGGCTGCAGTCGGCCGAGGCCGGGCGGCGGTTCGACATCTCGCCGGCCAGTGTCCAGGTGGCGCTGGCGGCGCTGGAGGACCGACACCTGCTCCGGCGGGAAACGGACGCGGCCGGCCGCTACCGGCTGGTGGACCCGTTCCTGGCCGCCTGGCTCGCGGCGGCGCAGTCGGTATGACGCGTCCGGGGATTGCACCCGCGTTGCCTTCGGCTCGCTGATCTCGTTCGACGGGGCGCACGGGCGGAGTACGCGGTCCGTCTGGATAGTCGAACCGCCCGAGTCGCGGTGTCCGCCCCTGTTGATGCTGGACGGCCGGTTCAGGCCGCGGGCGTCGCGGCCCGCCGGACGTCGGGTGCAGCCGTCACGCCGTGGGCCCTCAGGAGCGTGCTGGCCTGCATGAGCAGGTGACGCGGCGACACGGGCTTGGCGAGGGCCATGTCCGCGTGGACGCCGGCGGGCGGGGTCGGGCGGAACGGATCGATGCTGGTGGAGCAGAGGATGGTCGGCGTGCGCTGCCCCGGCACCAGGGCCGCCATGGTCCGGATGGCGTCGACCCAGACCGGGTCGTCGTACACCTCCGTCACGACCAGGGCCGGCTCGAAACGGGCGAACAGCCGGAGCCCATCCTCCGCGTTCTCCGCCTCGACAACGACATGACCGTGGTGACGGAAGCAGTCGCCGTACATGGACCGCGTGGCCGCGCTGGGATCGATCAACAGAATGGGCGCGTTCCTCATCAGACACTCCTCGTCGAGGTGCAGTACAGGGGGAGAGGAGGCCCGGAAACAGGGCGAGAGCCGTGCTACCGTGGCGGAGAATCCGGCAAGATGTTCAGGCCCAACGACATGGGGCGCCGGCACGGCCTTTGGCAGCCGCGTGGCGGCATGGCAACGTGCAGCGTTCGTGGCACTATGCACGGGCGGTGGGGGCTCCCCCGCGCCCGCCTGACGTCTCGACAGCCAGCACGAGAAGCCGACTGTCACGCCCAAGTGGAGCCAGCTCCCGACATCCTCGCCGGTCCAACCCTCGTTTGCTACTCTGGAGCTGCCCCCCCGACCCGATCCCGGCTAGAATCGCCGACGCCGGCCACCCGGTCCGACCAAAGGAGGCGGCGACGTTCCGTCCCCTGCGGGCTCATGGTGGCCAACCTCCTGGCCCACACGGACCTGTTCGCCGCCGGGATCGCCCGGAGCGGCTCGTACAACAAGACCAACCAGCCGTTCGGATTCCAGTCCGAGCGACGATCGCTGTTCGAGGCGCGGGAGGCGTACATCCAGCTCTCGCCGACGTTCTTCGCCGACCAGGTGAACGAGCCCGTGCTCGTCATCCACGGCAACGACGACTCGAACCCCGGCACCCGCACCTACCAGAGCGAGGTCTTCTTCGAGGCCGTGCGTGGTTCCGGCGGCACCACGCGGCTGGTGCTCCTCCCCTTCGAGGACCACGGCTACCGGGCCATCGAGAGCATCGAGCACGTGCTCTGGGAGCAGCTCGAGTGGTTCGACCGGTACGTGAAGGGGAAGCACGCAGCGAAGTAGGACGCCGCGGGGGTCGTGGAGACCGAGCTCAACGCACGGGTCTGGAGCTCACGGCGAAACCTGAGCCTGCTCCCCACCCGGACCCGAGTTCGCCGGGGAGCCGGGGGCGGTCAGCCGATCGGCCTGCTCCCGGGCCTCCCGGAGGATCTCCTCGGCCCTGCCATCCGCCTCTTCGGTGAGCTGGGTGGCGCGACGGTCGGCTTCCTGGCGAAGCCGGCTCCCCGCCGCTTCGGCCGCACGGCGCGCGATGGGGTTTTCCGCCTCGGCCACCAGCCCGCGGGCCTGGCGGTCGGCTTCGTCCCGGAGCCGGGCGGCCGCCCGCTCGGCCTCTGTCCGGACCCGCTCGGCCTGAACGGCGGCGGCTGCCACGATGGAGTCCGCCCGCACGCGGGCTTCCTCCCGTGCGGCCTCGACTCGTGACCGGGCCTCCTCCTCCGCCTGGAGTCGCGCCCGCTCGACGCGCTCGCGGGCTTCGGTGGCCTGGCGGTCGGCCTCCTCCTCGAGGCGGGTGCGGGCCTGGCCGGCGAGATCGGCGCCGGCCGAGGCGAGCGCTTCGGCGAGGTTCACGGTCACGCTGGGGTCCTGGAAGGTCCCGCCGATGGTCGCCTCCACGCGGACGGCCTCGGCGTCCGAGAGACGGAGGCCGGCCCGTCCCGCCCGGCCGATGAGATCGCCGATGACACGGTTCGCGTCGTTGCCCAGGGCGGCCCTGGGGAGCTGGAGCTCCACGGTATAGCTCAGCGACCCGTCGATCCCGTTGGAGCCCGCGACCATGGCGGCGCCGGGGCCGAGCTGGAGGGTGAACGGACGAACGTGGAGGCGGCCGTCCCGCACCTGGAGCGATGCGGCGAAGTCGGATACCGTCGGGCTCCGGAGCGCCTCGATCCGGACGGCCTCCGCCAGGCGGTCCAGCGCCGGCACTCCCTGCACTCCCAGGCTCTGCGTCCGTATCCCGCCCTCGCCGTTGAGCGTGGGGAGCGCGACGGTCATGTCCCCACCGACGATCCCGCGCACCGCCAGGTCGGAGGAGAAGGTCCCCGTGGCGTATCGGGCGGCTGGGGCGAGGGCGCGGACGGTGTTGAGCGTCTCGAAGGCGCTCGGAATGTCGACGCCGGCGATCGCCAGCGCGAGGTCGAACGCGGGGCGGTCGGGGTTCAGGGTCTCGTACCACCCGCGGGCCACGATCTCGCCACCGAGGGTGGCCACACCGAAGTCGTCGAGGGTGACCCGCTGGTTCCGGACTCCGAGGTCGCCCCGGGCATCGGTCATGACCAGGCGTCCGAACGTCATGGAGTCCACGTCCGCCGAAACCGTCAGGTCGAGATTGCCCGGCACGGGGATGATCTCGAGACCCCGCGGGTCGTTCCGCTTCCATTCGTCCAGCGCCAGGTAGCGGCTCCGGAGCTCCGCTCGCCCCTGAAGGGCCTCGCCGTTGAGGAGGAAGGCCAGGAGGTTGTCGACGCGCGCGCTCCCCTCCAGCGCGCTGGAGCCGATGGACCCCCGAAAGGCCGGGATCTCCGCGTGCCGCGGCGAGAGGTCCAGCGTAAGTGCCTCGACCACCACCCGCTCGGGCACCCCTTTACCGGCCACCACGACATCGGTCAGGGCCACTCGTCCGGTGGCCTCGATCCGCTCGTAGGCTTCCGCCTCCACCCACGATCGGCGGGCGTGGACGGACGCATCCGCGACGATCTGTCCCGCCAACTCCTCGATCCCTTCCAGCTTTACTGCATTGCCCAGCGCCGCCAGGTCCAGCCGCCCATTTACCAACGCTCTGACCTCGGGGTCGGACACGGGCGTGGAGAGCCCGAGCGCGGCCGTGAACGGGGCGCCCTCGACCGCGAACGTGAGACGCTCCACCTCCACCACCGTGCTGTCCAGGTCCGCGGCCGGTTGTCGCACGGCCAGGTCGAGGAAGACGTCGGTGACGGGGACCCGAAGGTCGTCGTAGCGGAACCGCCCGTCGTCCACCCGCGCGTTCACGGCAAAGGACGGCACGGCGCCGCCTCCGATCCGACCCCGGACATACCCATCCACGGCCACGGTGCCGTCGGCCTCGAGACCGGCCGCCTCGTCCGTGAGGATGGCGGGGATCAGCGAGAGGATGTCCCGGAACCCGGCCCGGTCCGCCGCGAACGTCACGTCCACCTCGGACCCCTCCTCGAGGCGCCGGAGCGATCCGTCGAAGGAAACGGCGAGGTCGTTCACGGCGACGCGATTCTCCCGCAGCGTAAAGAGCCCGTCCGCCATGTTCGCGTCGATGTCGGCCTCCGCGGCGACCCGGGCAGCCGTCAGGTAGGGAACGCCGGCCTGGCGGAGGGTCACGGACCCGGCCTCGGTGCGGCTCCGCAGGCCGAAGCGCTCGGCGCCCAGATCCCCGGACATGCTGTGGCTCAGGTCGGAGACGCGCAGGTGGAGTCCGCTGCGGTCGTCGTCGTACTCGATGCGCCCGTCGTCGACCTCCAGCAGCCGGAGATCGAGCCGGAGGTCCCGCGACCCGGCGACCTCCGGCTCCCCGGCGCTCGCCTCCTCGAGCGCCTTCATGATGTCCCAGCTGGCCCGACCACCTTCCAGGACGCGGGCCCGGAGCAGCGGGGCCGAGGCGTGGACGCTCCGCACCACCACGGCCTCACCCCGGCGGAGCGCTCCTATGGCGCTCCCCAGCCCGATGACCACCCGGAACCGGTCGGCGTGCGCCAGTGTGTCGCCGGCGAAGACGCCGACGCCGGTCACCGTCAGCCCCTCCACGGTCACGGCGAGGTTGGGGAAATGGCGGAAGAGGCCGAGGTCGATGTCCTCGTAGGTGACCTCGGCGTCGACCCGGCGCTCGAGGGCGGCCGCAACGCGTCGCTCGATGGGGCCACCAAAGAAGAGCGGGATCGCCGCGAGGGTGACGACCACGAGGAGGAGGATTCCGGCGACGATCTGGAAGAGACGCTTCATCACGGCGACCATTTCGGGTTCGGAGAGGCCAGCTGGAGAAAGATAGCGGAGTCCGCTTCCAGGGGCATTCGTTCACGTCAGGGGGCGCAGGGTACGCGCGCCGTGAAGGGCCGAGGTGAGCGGGGCAAGGAGTTTCTGCCGCTCGTCCATGGAGGTGGCGCGATCTACGGACCACCCTTCTCCCGGACCGCCGGCTCGATGAGCTCCAGCGACGCGGCCTCGCCATCCAGCCGCGCCCGCGCGCCCACCGGCAGCGTCCAGTTGTGCTCCACGTGGCCGAACGGCAGGTCCAGGACGGCCGGCACGCCTAGGCGGAGCGCGAACTCCTCCAGGACGTCGGCGACGGGGTGGGGGTCATCATCGGGGTCGGTGAAGCGCCCGAAGGCGAGGCCGGCGATGCCGTCGGTCGTGCCGGCGCGCTCGAGCTGGAGCAGGAGGCGGTCCACCCGGTACGCGGGCTCGCCCACCTCCTCGAGGAACAGGATCCGTCCCCGGGCGTCGGGCGTGTCGGGGCTCCCGAGCAGTGCCGCCACGAGCGCCAGGTTCCCGCCGATGAGCGGCGCCTCGGCGACGCCCGGCACCAGCGTCCGGGGCGGCGGGTCCTCCTCCCGCCGGGGCAGGGTGCCGGGCGGCTCGGCGCGGAAGAGGACGCGCCGGAACGCCTCCTCGGTCTCCGGCGGAAAGTCGGCGTTGGGGTGCGGTCCGTGGAAGGACCCGACGCCCATGGCGGCGTGACGCACGTGAAGGGTGGTGTTGTCGCTGAAGCCGATGAACGGGATCGGGTCCCGGCGCTGGCGATCGAGGTCGAGCCGGTCGAGGATGCGCAGCGTTCCGTAGCCGCCGCGGAGCGCCCAGACGGCGTCGGTGTCCGGGTCGTCGAAGGCGCTCTGGAGGTCCTGGAGCCGGGCCTCGTCGGTGCCCGCCAGGAACCGGTGCCGGGCGCGGGCGGACGGATACAGCACGGGGTCCAGGCCGAGGGACCGGCAGCGCTCGACGGATGCCTCGATCTGCGCCGGGTCCAGCGGCCCGGCGGGGGCGACCAGGGCAACGCGGGCTCCCGCGCTCAGAGCTCGGGGACGCGCGGCAGATGGGGCGGTCATCGTCGGCTCAACCGAACAGCAGCCTGACGACCCACACAGCGATGATCATGGCCGCGAAGTCGGCGGTCAGCCCGGCCGCCACCGCGTGCCGCGTCTTGCGGATGTTGATGGCGCCGAAGTAGACGGCGATCACGTAGAACGTCGTCTCGGTGGAGCCGAACATGGTGGCCGCCATCTTCACGAACAGCGAGTCCTCGCCGTACTGGTTGATCATGTCCACCACCAGCCCGGCCGAGCCGGAGCCCGTGAGCGGGCGGACGATGGCCATGGGCAGCACCTCGGCCGGGAACCCGATCAGGGAGAGGACCGGGTTGAGCCCCGTGGCCAGGGCATCCATGGCCCCGCTGGCGCGGAACATCCCGATGGCGAAGAGGATGGCGACCAGGTACGGGATGATCCGCACGGCCACGGTGAACCCCTCCTTCGCACCCTCCACGAAGGTCTCATAGACGGGGACCTTCTTGAAGAGCCCGTAGAGCGGGAACCCCACCACGATGAGCGGGATGACGAAATAGGAGGCGACGTTGATGATGTCGCGGAGCGTGTCCATCAGACGCCTCCCTTCTCACGCGCGACCCGGTTCGGCTCGCTGGCCCGAACCCCGGGCAGCTTGCCGTACAGCTTGGTCGCGACAATGGCGATGATCAGCGACAGCGCGGTGGTGATGATGATGGCGAAGATCAGCTGGTTGATCTGGAGCCCGAGCAGCGCCAGCAGCAGGACGGGCGGCACGAGCTGGACGCTCGCGGTGTTGATCGCCAGGAGCATGACCATGGGGTCCGTGGCCGTGTCGTCGCTCGGGTTGAGCTCCTGGAGCTCCTCCATGGCCTTGATGCCGAACGGCGTGGCGGCGTTGCCCAGGCCGAAAATGTTGGCGGTCATGTTCAGCGCGATCATGCCCAGCGCCGGGTGGTCCTCCGGGACGTCGGGGAACAGCGGCTTGAGGATCGGCCGGACCAGCCGGACCAGCGCGTGGATGAGCCCGGCCTCCTCGCCGATCTTGAGCAGCCCGAGGAACAGCGCCAGCACACCAATAAGGCTCAGCGCGATCTCGGCGGCCGTCTCGGCGAAGTCGAGGGCGGCGGCGGCGATGGCGTTCATCTTGACGAAGCGGATCCGGTCGAACCGGACCGCGGCGCGCGTCGACGGCAGCGGCGCCGGCATCACCTCCTCGGTCACACCCTCCACTCCTTGCGACACCGCCGCCGCCGGCTGGCCCGGAGGTCCCGTGAAGTTCACCAGAGCGCCCTGCAGCTCCTCGTCCCGCGACTGTGACACCCCCTGGATCGTCGCCAGCGGCTCCGGCAGCTCGGCGTCCGCCTCGAAGCGCAGCACCGTCCCCTCCCGCGTCTGCCGGAGGTAGCCCTCGTAGCTCTCGGCCGGCGTCTCCTCGGTGTCGTAGAACTCCTGGTATTCCTGCGCGTTCACCTGGATCCGCACCGGGACCCGCCGCGCATCAGGGTCGTAGCCCTCCGGGAACGCCAGCTCGACCGGGAGCGGCACCTGGTTCCGATACCTGTCGTGCCGGATGTCCTGGATGTCGGTCGCCAGGGCGAAAAACAGGCTCGAGACGATGAGGGCCGCCCAGATATAGTTCAGCATGGGGCATCGGGGGGGCGCACGTGGAGGAGGGGAGTGGACACCATGGCTCGAAGAGTGGGCTCAGGGTTCTCGCGGTCGCTACGCTGTGGACGTCGGCCGCCCTTGCAGGCATCAGGCCAGTAGCTGTCGACGGGGGCGAAGCGGTGGTGCAGGGTGCGGCGGAGACCGGGGGTGTGGGTCGCAGGCGGCGGCGAGTGGGCTGGGCCCGGGGAGCGCGCTTCGCAAACAAACGTTTGATTGCGATGTAGGGTATTCCACCACATCCATGTGGGGCGATACCCTGCAGGTGAGCGTGTCGTGAACGGGCGTGTCCAGCTCGTGACCACCCCGGAAGCCTCACCCTTCGTGGTCGGACCCCCGTCCCGAACCCCCCATGAAAGGTGCTCGACCATGCTCAAACGTATGCCCCTGTTCCTGCTCGGCTTCCTGATCATCGCCCTTGCTTCGTGCGGCGAGATCGCGGAACCTCCCACCGAAGACCAGCTCGCCCCTGCGAACGATCTCGCAGCGGCGCTCGCGGCAGCTCCAGGCGGAGAGAAGGTGCGCGTCATCCTGGAGGTCAGGGGCATGGCCTCGGTCCAGGGTATGGCCGCCACGCTCGGCAGCAGCGCCAACAGCCGCGTGCTCCGGACGTACAACAACTTCCCGCTGCTCGCGATCGAGGTGAACGAAAACGCTCTCGAGGCGCTTCAGAGGGCCCCCGGCATCGTCTCCGTGACGCCGGACATCGCCTCGCCGCCCGCGCTGGACGCGAGCCTGCCGGTGATCAACGCGGATGACGTCCACGCTCTGGGCTGGGACGGCAGCGGCTGGACGGTCGCGATCCTCGACACGGGAATCGACCAGGACCACCCGTTCCTCACGGGCCGGATCGTCTCGCAGGCCTGCTACTCGACGGAGGACCCGGGCAACAACATATTCTCGCTGTGCCCCGGGAGCGCCACCAGCTCGACGGCCGCCAACGCGGCGGATATCGACACCGCACTGTGCAACAACACCGGTAATCTCTGCGACCACGGCACGCACGTGGCCGGTATCGCGGCCGGTGACGGTACGGGTGTGGCCGGTGCCCCCGCAGCGGGCGTGGCCCCGGGAGCGAACATCATCGCCATCCAGGTCTTCACCCCCAACGATATCCTGACGCGGCTTCAGACCACCGGCGTGCCTATCAACTACGTCAGCGGCGGCGCCAACGTCACCACCCCCAGGATCGACCTTCTGGCCGCGCTGCAGACCACGGCCGCTCCGCCGGTGCTCACCGCCGACAACGCCACCGTCACCGTCGACGAGGGCCAGACGGCCACGAACACCGGCACCTTCGCATCCGATGACGGTTCGGTAACCCTGGCCGCCTCCATCGGCAGCGTCGTGGACGCCGGCGGCGGCGTGTGGTCGTGGAGCTACGCCACCAGCGATGGCCCCGCCCAGAGTCAGACGGTGACCATCACCGGTTCGGACGAGCTCGGACAGGACGGCGACGTCTCCTTCGACCTGGTCGTGGAGAACGTGGCTCCTACGGTCACCATCGTTGGCGCCCAGTCCATGAGCCTGGACGAGGGCGGTGACCTGCTGGTGACCGGTCACTTCACCGATCCGGGCACGCTCGACACCCACACCGCCACCGTCACCTGCCACACCGTCGGCGGGGGACTGGACAAGGCCGGCAGCATCAACATCACGAGCACGACGCCGGTCACGGCAGGCACCGTGACCGCCACCTGCCCGTACGGGGATGACAGCGATCCGACTTTCGCCGTGACAGTCACCGTGACGGACAGCGACGGGGGCGAGGGGTCGGCGTCGTTCGACCTCACGGTGAACAACGTGGATCCGACCGTCGCGATCGACGAGACCGGCACGATCCTGGTCAATGGCACGCCCACCTTCATCGCCCAGATCGGCGTACCGCTGAGCTTCGATGGCAACGCCACCGATCCCGGCAGTGACGACCTCGAGATGGAGTGGGACTGGGACGACGGCAGCACCACGAACACCATGTACCTGGTGAACCCGCCCGCGGCGGATCCGCTGCCGAGCCCGGACGTGGACCCCAGGGACGTGGACGATACCCAGTCGCACACGTGGACGGACGCGTGCACGTTCGCGGTCTCGCTCACCGCCACGGATGACGACGGCGGAGCGGGGAGTGACGGCGTGAGCGTCGTCATTGCAGGCAACTCCGGCCAGGCCCGCAGTCAGGGGTATTGGCAGACGGAGTACAGGGGCAAGACGAAGAAGTTCGACAACGCCACCCTGGACTGCTACCTGAGCATTGTCGGCTTCATGTCCGCGGTCTTCGACGAGGTAGTGGACGCCTCCACGAAGGAGAAGGCGGCCAAGATCCTGCATCCGGGGGGCAACACCGGGATGGCGGAGCTCCTCGACATCCAGCTGCTGGCGGCCTGGCTCAACTTCGCCAACGGCGCCTTTGGCTGGGATGAGCTCGTGGACACCGATGGCGACAAGGTGCCCGACACGGCGTTCTCCACCGCCATAATGGCGGCCGAGGCCGTCCGGCTGGATCCGTTCGCGACCACAGCCGAGCTCGAGGCGCAGAAGAACATCCTCGAGTGGATCAACCTGATGCACGAGTAACGCTCCGCTATGGGAGCGAGCGAACACGGTGCACTGGGACCCGGTCCGCTTCGGCGGGCCGGGTTTCCGGCATCGGTATCTCTTGACGCACGGGAGCGACCCATGATGCGATCGTCATTGCTGCTGCTTCTGCCCCTGCTGGTCACCGCCTTCACCTGCACCACCGAGCCCACGACCGACAGTCAGGAGCGCTGCGAGGACCACCCCCTCCACGCCGAGCTCATTGCCGCCGACGGTGCGACGCTCCGCGTCGTCGTCACCCTGGCCCAGGAGAGCGGCGACGATCCGGCCACCCTCCAGGACCGGCTCCTCGAGGAGCTGAGGGGGAGCCAGCACGAGATCGTGCGCCGGTCCGTCAATTTCCCGATTCTTACCCTCGTGGTGGGGGAGGACGCGCTGTGCCGCCTGGTGAGCTCGGCGCTGGTGACGTCCATCGAGCGCGACGAGGCCGTCCACACGTCCTGAGCGCCCGGATCCCCGGGGCGCCCCTGCTTCAGGGCGACTTCAGGGCGACGACGTGCACACTGTCCGTGCGGGCGAAGTCGTCGCCCGACGACGGCCGTGTGAGTACGAGAATCCAGGCCGTGCGATTGCCGACGCTCAGCTCGGTCGACTCTTCGTAGTCGCCGTCGACGGCCACCGGAGTCGTTTCGCCCCACCGGGACGGCTCATCCCCCGGCCGGGCGGGACGGTAGCCCCAGCTCTGGACCTTGAACTCCCCTGGCTGGTTGCCGTGATTGCGGAGGGTGACGTCATACCGGTCGCCATCCCCGAACTCACCCAGGTATGCGATGGCCTCCACCTGGACACTGGCGGGGACCGGATCGGGGACCGGGTACGTGCCCAGGTCGTCGGAACATGCGCAGAGAGGGGTGAGGGTCAGCCAGAGGAGAAGGTATGGTCTGGTCATGGCTCGTCTCCCGTGGAAGGGGTGGGGAGTGGGACGCCTGTGGCGCGGCGCTCTCCAGTATAGCAACCGTGCGATGCCAAGGCCAAGGCGCGCTGCGAACACGTCCAGCTGCGGCACCTCGGTCAGCATAGGGGGTCGGCGGGTCGAGCGGGGCCACGCTTTCGGCGGCCTCGATCCTTACCTATCATCGAATGAAGCAACCCGAACTCGCATCGAGGGCCAATGGACGAGCATAACGGAAACGGCGGCGGCTGCCCCGTCGCCCATGGAGACATGGGACGGAACGACACCGGCCACACCCCGGAGTGGGAGGCGCGTGGAACGTCGAACCGGGAGTGGTGGCCGAACGCGCTGAACCTGGACATCCTCCGGCAGCACTCGCCGCTGACGGACCCAATGGGCGAGGACTTCGACTACGCGGAGGCGTTCCGGTCCCTCGACCTGAAGGCGGTGAAGCGCGACCTGTACGAGCTCATGACCGACTCCCAGGCGTGGTGGCCGGCGGACTGGGGGCACTACGGCCCGTTCTTCATCCGTATGGCCTGGCACAGCGCCGGCACCTACCGCGTGGCCGATGGCCGGGGCGGCGCGAACTCGGGGAACCAGCGCTTCGCGCCGCTCAACAGCTGGCCGGACAACGGGAACCTGGACAAGGCGCGGCGGCTGCTCTGGCCGGTGAAGAAGAAGTACGGCCGGAAGATCTCCTGGGCGGACCTGATGATCCTGGCCGGCAACTGCGCCCTCGAGTCCATGGGCTTCGAGACGATCGGTTTCGGCGGGGGCCGCGCGGACGTGTGGGAGCCCGAGAAGGACGTCTACTGGGGCAAGGAGACCGAGTGGCTCGGCAACCAGCGGTATGCGAACCCGCGCGTGCTGGAGAACCCGTTGGCCGCGGTTCAGATGGGGCTCATCTACGTGAACCCCGAGGGGCCCGATGGCGAGCCCGACCCGAAGAAGGCGGGGCACGACGTCCGTGAGACGTTCGCCCGGATGGCCATGAACGACGAGGAGACCGTCGCCCTCATCGTAGGCGGGCACACCTTCGGGAAGTGCCACGGCGCCGGCGACGCGTCGCTGGTGGGCGCGGAGCCCGAGGGCGCGAGCATCGAGGAGCAGGGGCTCGGCTGGAGGAGCACCCACGGCACGGGGATCGGCCCGGACGCGATCACCAGCGGCCTCGAGGGCGCCTGGACGCCCACGCCCATCCAGTGGGACAACACGTTCCTCGACCTGCTCTTCAGGTACGACTGGGAGCTGACGAAGAGCCCGGCGGGGGCGTACCAGTGGGAGCCGAAGGACCCGGCGGCGGAGGACCTGGTCCCCGACGCCCACGACCCGTCCAGGAAGGTCAAGACGATGATGGCCACCACCGACCTGGCTCTGAAGGAGGACCCGGTCTACGAGCCCATCGCCCGGCGGTTCCATGAGAACCCCGACCAGCTGGCCGACGTCTTCGCGAAGGCCTGGTTCAAGCTGACCCACCGGGACATGGGCCCGAAGGTCCGCTACCTCGGGCCCGAGGTCCCCGCAGAGGAGTTCGTCTGGCAGGACCCCATCCCCGCCGTGGAGCACGCGCTGGTCGATGAGCAGGACGTGGCGGGGCTCAAGCGAACGATCCTCGACTCGGACCTCACGGTCCCCGAGCTCGTCCGCGTGGCGTGGGCCTCCGCGTCCACCTTCCGAGGCAGCGACATGCGCGGCGGCGCCAATGGCGCCCGGCTCCGCCTGGCGCCCCAGAAGGACTGGGCGGTGAACCAGCCCGGCGAGCTGGCCCGGGTCCTCGATGCCCTCGAGGCCATCCGGAGCGAGTTCAACGGCGGGCAGTCCGGCGACAAGCGGATCTCCCTGGCCGACATGATCGTCCTGGGCGGGTGCGCGGCCGTGGAGAAAGCGGCGAAGGATGCCGGCCACGACCTCGAGGTGCCGTTCACCCCCGGGCGGACCGACGCATCCGCGGAGCAGACGGACGCCGAGTCGTTCGAGTGGCTCGAGCCCATGGCCGACGGGTTCCGCAACTACATGAAGGCCGACTACACCGTTTCGGCGGAGGAGCTGCTGGTGGACAAGGCGCAGCTGCTCACGCTGACCGCACCGGAGATGACCGCGCTGGTGGGCGGCATGCGCGTCCTCGGTGCCAACTGGGACGGCTCCAGCCACGGCGTCTTCACGGACCGCCCCGGCACCCTCACCAACGACTTCTTCGCCCACCTCCTCGACATGGGGACGGTCTGGAAGAAGGCCGACGAGGAGGACAGGTTGTTCGAGGGCCGCGACCGCCACACCGAGGAAGTGAAGTGGATCGGCACCCGTGTCGACCTGATTTTCGGCTCCAACTCCGAGCTCCGGGCCATCGCCGAGGTCTACGCGGCGGACGACGCGAAGGAGTCGTTTGCTCGGGACTTCGTCCGGGCGTGGCACAAGGTGATGAACCTGGACCGGTTCGAGATGGACTGACGGCACCGGCCGGTTCCCGGATGACGAAGA
Organism: uncultured Gemmatimonadales bacterium; assembly: GCA_963783305.1. Taxonomy (GTDB): domain Bacteria; phylum Gemmatimonadota; class Gemmatimonadetes; order Longimicrobiales; family RSA9; genus JAWVYT01. Next base: position 62,306 of record CAWAMW010000006.1, read on the forward strand.
GGCGGGCTCCGCAATGGAGCCCGCCTCTTCTGCGTACGTCGCGGCGTGGCGCCGCTCAGGCGGTCAGACGGTTAGTACCGCCAGGACCCGCTCCGCCTCGGCGCGCAGCCCTGCGGCGGCCGCGGCGGTCAGCTTGCCATCGCGCTCGAACACGTCCAGCTGTGTCAGGAACGTCTCGAGGCGCTTGGCCGCCTGGTCGCGCCGGCCCTCTTCCAGGTGCTTCGCAGCCTGCCGGAGCTGTGCGCTCAGGGCGTTCTCCGCGGGGGGCGCGATGGCGCCGGCGTCCACGGCCGCGTCGAACGCGGCGGCGAGGGCGTCGAATCCGCTCTCCATCTGGCCCTCGAGCTCGTCCGGCAGGAGCGACAGCAGGTCGTAGCCGGTGAGGGCCTCGAGCTCGTCCACCTGGACCTCGTAGGCCTCCCAGTCGCCCTGGATCCCGACCACCGTCCCGGGCACGCCGGGCTCGACCCGGTTCGGCGTAAGGATCGCGATCACCTCCAGATCGTCGAGCGTGGCGATGTCGGCCAGCATCTCATCCCGATCCAGGAAGACCGCCACCTTCCACGTCCAGTCCGGGATGGCGACCTTGCCGGCGTCCTTGAGTGTCGCGGGCGCCTCGCTCCACACTCCGCCCGCAAGCAGGTAGACTTCCTCGCCGCCGAAGGCGCGTCCGTTGGTGTAGTGCTCGAAGTCGCCCCAGGGGCCGGTGTTGTTGGCGGCGGCCTGCGGCAGGATGTTGGTGGTCATGTACGTCGACGCGTTGTCCGGCAGCGTCACCGTGCGGTTGAACGACTGCACCATGTGACCGCGGCTGTACCCGCTCCCCGTGAAGTCGTAGTTGACCACCGCGGGCGCGCTGGCCGGGAGCAGCGGGTCCGGCGTGTAGCACTCGCACCGGTCCGCCGAGCCGATGTGGCTCTCGTCCAGGTTCCACGCCACCCAGTTCACGCCGGCGTGGGCCGCGCTGTACGACAGGCGGTACTCGTCGCGGGTGATCAGGATGTCGTCGCTCGGGTCCGCGTCCACGGGCACGCCGAACTCCGTGTGGTCCTGGAACGCGACGCCACTCGCCGCGTCCGCGATCACGTCCACCGTCACGTCGGCGGTCGCGTCGAAGCCGGCCGCCGAGACCTCCAGCGTGGCCGTGCCCACACCCGTCGACTTCAGGTTGCCGTACACGTCCACCGTGAACACCGAGGGATCGGTGCTCTCGAACTCGATCGTCGCCCCGTCCACCGCGTCGTTGTAGTCGTCGCGGACGCTCACGAACAGCGCCCGGTTGTAGCCGACGGGCAGCCGCACGAACGATGCGCTGACCGACACGCTGGTCGGCTCGCCCGGCGCACCCACGCCCCACGGCGCCAGGACGCCGGCCGCGGCGGTGGCCGGATCGAAGTCGATGGAGCCCGGAGTGTCGCCGTCGCCGACCGTGAAGATGGCGCTGATCCAGCCGTCATCCGTGCGGACCACGTGCCCCGGCGTGTACGACTGCCCGCGCCCGAGCCGCGCGTCGCAGTAGATGGGCATGGCGCCCATGTACTCGATGAGCGAGATGCAATCGAGGACGTCGGTCCAGGGCATCACGTCCAGGACCCCGTCGTCGTCGGTGTCCAGGTCCTGGCCGTCCTCGCCGCGGAAACCGGTCACCAGCAGGAAGGTGGGGTTGTCGTCGTTCTCGAAGTTCAGGTCGGTGGTCAGGGCCGGCGTGCCCAGACCGAACGAGCCCTCGGCCGCCACGAACGCGCCATCCGCCGAGAGGACGTAGCCGCTCAGGTTCGTGACCTCCTCGACGACACCGCCGCCGCTGCCGCCGGGAGCATCGCCAAGCACGATCAGCGAGGCGCCGTCCAGCGTGGTGCCGGGCGCGCCGCCGATCTCGAAGTACTCGTCGCTGTCCGCCCCCGTCTGGTCCGTTCGGATCTCGCTCAGGAAGAGCGGCCCCGACGGCGTCGGCTCGGGGTTGCACGCCCCGAAGGTGTTCGGCTGCGGCCCCGTCCACACGCTCCCGACCCGCTGGAGCGAATGGCCGACCGGCGAGGACGAGCTCTCCTCCACCCCCACGTCCGTCGACGTCATGCCCATCGCGGGGCCCGCGGTGGCCGTGATCACTCCCTCATACGACAGGAACTCGACCACCATCCCCGACGGCGCCACGAGCGCGAGCCCGTCCGGCGACCCGTTCTGGAGCCCGGACTCCTCGAAATGGAGCGCGCCGGAGCCGAAGCACGCGTCCGGCAAAGTGCCGCTCAGCGCGATGCTCCCGTAGCTCTCGCCGTTGCTGCCGTTGTAGAGCACCACCGACCAGCCGGCCAGGTCCGTACCCGCCGGCCCGAACACCTCCACCGCCTCGCCCACGTCGGAGCCGGCGTTGTCGTAGTGGAACTCGCTCAGGACCACGTCGGCGTGACTGCCGCCATCCCCGCCATCCCCGCCGTCACCACCATCGCCACCATCGCCACCATCGCCACCATCCCCAGCGCCGTTGCATGCGCCGAAGGTCGACGTCACGGGACCGGTCCATACGTCGCCCGTCCGCTGGAGCGACTCCCCCGCGGGCGTGGAAGGGCCCTCCTGCACGCCGATGTCCGTGGACGTCATGCCGTCGGCGGCACCGCCCGCGGCGACCAGCGTCCCCTCGTAGCTCAGGAACTCCACGACCGTCCCGCCCGCGTCCACCAGGGCGAGCCCGTCGGGCGACCCGTTCTGGATTCCGTTGACGGGCAGCTCCAGCACCGTCACGCCCTCACCCTCACCCTCACCCTCACAGGTGGCGGGCAGGACCCCCGACAGGGACTCCGTGCGATAGACGGAGCCGTTGCTCCCGTTGTAGAACACGACGCTCCAGCCGGTCAGGTCCGTCCCCGCCGGGCCCGTGATCTCCACGGCCTCGCCCGTATCGGTGCTCTCGTTGTCGTAGTGGATCTCCGTGATCCGTACGGAGGTGGCCGGGGCCTGGAGGAGGGTCGGCGCCACCGCGCTGGTGAGGGTCTCGGTCGGGCCGTCGTGGCAGGCCATGAGAGCACCCGCCGCGGCGATGGCGGCGAGTGTGGAAAGGGCAGGGGATCTCCAACTCATCGAATCGTCTGCTCCGGAATGGGGGAGTGGGCACCGGGAGCGCGGGTGGGGCCCGGTTCGCGGCTGCTCTACGCGTCGATTCTAACGCACAAAGGGCGGCGCCGCACGCACCAACCGCCGCCAACCGGACCGGTTTCCTCATTCCTCATTTGGCCGAGGCTCCGCGGCGGCCCCGCATCTCAATGGCGGTGGGTCGTCAGCGCCCTACGATGATCGTCGACACGCACTGGGGGCTGACCCGGAGGTACCGCGCGATCACGTGGTTGGGATGGCCGGCGTCGTGTGCGCGAAGCACGATATCGCGGCGGGCCCGCGCGATCACCCGCGTCTTGCACCCGCTGCGGATCAGGTCGAGATCGAGGTCGAGGCGGAGCTCGGCGACCATGCGTTTCGCGATGTCGCTGAGATCCGTACGCTGGCGACGTCGCGCCCGAACGAGGTCGGCGCCGGCGAAATCGGGTCGCGTCGCAAACTCCGGAAATCGCCGCGCCCACGGGTCCTGCCCGCCCCACAGCGGCGGCGGCTCCGGTCGCTCGGATCCCGCATCGTAGCCCTCGAACAAATCGCACTCCAGCCGCCATGCGACGAACCGGTCGTAGGACGCCCGCAGCGCCCCCCGGTCCGCGCCGGCGGTGGGGGCGAACAGCGTCAGCCCGAGCTCGGCGGCGAGTACGGACTCCAGGGGGCCAGCGCGACGGCCGGACGCCGGGTCGTCCCGGGAGTACGACCCGTGGGAGCTCCACACGTATTGGCCAGGCGCGTCGACAAGCCCGGCGCGCACCGGATTGAGGTTCGTATAGACGATCGCGTTGCGGATATAGTGGGGGTCGAGACAGGCCGAATCGCGAAATCGACCTTCGAAGATGTGGCCAGTCGTGCGATGCGCACGCTGCGCGCGGAGCGCGACGCGGCGCAGCAGCGGCTTCATGCACCGGTCGAGCGGCTTCTGCCCCTGCCGGATCACCAGATGGAGGTGATTCGACATCACGCAGTAGGCGAGGAGGCGTGCGTCCGACCTCGCGAACACTGCGGCAATGTCCCGCTCGATCTGCGACCGGATCACCTCGCTGAACCGGCCGCGGCGGCCGAGCGTGCGGGCGGTCAGGTGAAAGACCGCGCCAGGCAGGTGGGATCGCGGGTATCGGGGCATGCCGGCAATGTGGAGGGTCAGGCGGGGCACGCGAATGGCTGACTGGGACGATTGTGGAATATGGAAACCGGTCCGGTAGGGAGTAATCCCGTGCCCGCGGGGAGGGCGCTACCCCGTCCTCCCCCATCCCGCGCCCGCGGCGCCGCCCTCGTCCGGCCGGCCGGCGGCGACGAGCTCGCGTCGCTCCGTTCCGCGGGCCGCGGGTGCGGTCGATGGGACCACTTCCGAGGTGGCGCGCTGGCGGGTCGAGAGGCGGAACCGGCCGACCAGTCCCTTCAGCTGCTGCGCCTGCCCGGACAGCTCCTCGGCCGAACTGGCGCTCTCCTCGGAGCTGGCCGCCGACCGCTGCGTGACGGCGTTCATCTCCTCGACAGCGCCGTTGATCTGGGACACGCCCTCTGTTTGCTGCTCGCTCGCCGCCGCGATCTCCGCCATCACCTCCCATACTCGGCCCACCCCGGTACGAACCTCCCCCAGCTTCTCGACCACTTCGGCCTGAACCTCCACGCCGTCCTCGGAGGCCTCCACGCTCTGCTCGATCAACGCGGCGGTCTCCTTCGCCGCCTCGGCGCTGCGCATCGCCAGGTTCCGTACTTCCTCCGCCACCACGGCGAACCCTTTACCGGCCTCCCCGGCGCGGGCCGCCTCCACGGCCGCGTTCAGCGCGAGCAGGTTCGTCTGGAAGGCGATCTCATCGATGGTCTTCACGATCCGGCTTGTGGCGTCGCTCGACTCCCGGATCCGCTGCACGGCGGCGCTGAGGCGCTCCATGGACTCCGTGCCGCTCACGGTGCTGCCGTTCGCGGCATCCGCGAGTCCCCGGGCCTCGTTGGCGCTCAGGGCGTTCTGGTTGGCCATGGACGCCAGCTCCTGCAGGCTGCTCGATACTTCCTCGAGGCTGGACGCCTGCTCGCTGGAGGCTTCGGCCAGGCCCTGGCTGCCCACGGCGATCTGTTCGGACGCTGTCGAGACCTCATCGGCACTGCCCGCGACTTCCGCCAGGGCGCCCTCCAGCGTGTCCAGCGCACCATTCAGGGAGTTCTGGAAGTCGACGAAATCTCCGCGATAGCTCCCGGTCATCCGGACCGAGAGGTCACGCTCCGCGAGCCTGCCGAGGACGCCGGCGGCCTCGTCCACGGGCTCGACGATCGCGACGAGCGTGTCGTTGACCCCGCGTGCGACCTCGGCGTACGCCCCCGCCAGCCGGTCGGTCCGGGCCCGCGCCTTCAGGTCGCCGTGACGCGCGGCCTCCGTGAGGCCGGTCATCTCGTCCACCAGCGCGCGGACACCGTCCCGGGCGGTCAGGATGCTGCGGGTGAGGATATCGTGCTCGGAGCGGGGTTCGAGCTCGAGCGACGTGTCGCCCCCGCCGAGGCGGTTCGCCCCGGCGGCGGCTTCGCGAAGGTAGTCGGACATGGCCCGGAAGGCGTCAGCGAGCCGACCGGTCTCGTCCGACGCGGTGTGTTGGATGTCCACGAGCTCGCCACTGGCCATCCGTTCGCCGGCGTCGGTGACCACGCCGATGCTCCGCGAGATGGCCCTGGCGACGTAGGTCAGCGTCAGCAGCGCCAGCAGGATCACCAGCGCGATGCCCATGTAGATGGCCTGCTTGACGCCCGCGGCCGTCGCGGCGACGTCATCCAGGTACACGCCGGTGCCGAGGATCCACCCCCACGGCTCGAAGTGAACGGCGTGGCTCATCTTGGCCTTCGGCTCGTCTTCGCCCGGCTTCGGCCAGAGGTAGGTCACGTCGGCGGTACCGGTGGCCACGGCGTCCTTCACCATCGGCTGGAGGATCCGCACCCCATTGGGGTCGGCGAGGTCCCACTGGTTCGTGCCCTCCAGGTCCCGCCTCGGGTGCACCAGCATGTTGCCTTCGGAATCGAAGACGTACACGTAATCCCCGTCGCCGTACTCCATGTTGCGGATCAGGCGGGCCGCACGGATCTGCGACTCCTCTTCTGTGTCGCCCGCGGCCAGGCCGGCCTCGTGCTCCGACTCGACCAGGGCGAGCGCGACGGCCGCGATGTTCCGGGCGATGTCCATCCGCTCGGCGAGCATGGCGCGCTCGAAGCGCTCCCCCATCCACCAGCCGAGCACGGCGAGGAGAGGGACAATGACCGCCCCCGCGAGCGTGACCTTCGTTGCGATCTTCATCGTCGTCCCCTGGCTCAGAATGCGTAGAGTATGCTGAAGCTGATCTGATCGGCCGATCGATCCAGGTGTCCGTCGTTCTCGGCCCACCGTGTGTCCGCGTGGAACCACTCCATGGCCGCGCGCCACGCCGTGTCGTTCCATTGGAGCGACAGCGCCTGTGTGGAATTGTGGAGGCGTGAGCCGCCGCTGTCCCTCACGTCCGCGTCCACCGGATCGTCGTAGCCGCGGAAGTACCAGAGGCCGAGCCGCGGGGTCAGGTCGTAGCCGAGCTGTGCCCATCCCCCCTGGCTGCCGATGTCCCCGAACTGGGCGAGGGCGGCGAACTGCTGACCGATGGCGCGGCCGACGTAGGCGTTGCCGTGCAGCGTGTACCGGCCCCGGCTGGCTCTGCCCCCGGCCTGGAACGCGGTCCCCGTGAGGGAGTCATCGGTGTCGAAGTGGTCACCGACCCCGCTCAGGTCCTTCCGGTCGACGTGCCCCACCGCGTACGCACCCCACTCCGCGCCGAGCGCCTGGCCTCCCACGTCGACCCGGGCCTCGAGCTGCGGGATGCCCGCTTCGCCCGCGCTCCGGTGATCCGTCACCTGCGTGGGGTCGTCCGCGTCGGTCCCGCTCCACGATCCACGCTGGGCTCCGAGCTGAATGCGGAGCTGGACCGGCGCCTCCCTGCCGAGGAGCTCCTGCTCCACCACGACGCCGGGGAACCGCCATCCGAGGAACCCCGAGCCGAGCCCCAGCGGGAACGCGACGTGAGCCACCGACACGGGGACGGCGCCCGTCATGGGCGCCCACGCCTGGCCCGCCCGGACGGTGGTGCCGCCGCCCTGGAGCTGGACGTAGGCGAGCCGGAGCCGGGGCTGGGGCTGTTCGTCGTTGAACGGACCCACGCCCGTGAAGGAGCCGAAGAAGTCGATCTCGAGAATGCCGCTCGCGCCCCATCGGGAAGGGCTGTTCGTGGTGGCCGCGGTCAGGCGGAGCCGCGTGTTGCGCACGTCCCCGCCTATGAACCAGGGATCCACGTCGTCCGACCGGTTGGCCGCGAACACGGCGCTCTGACCGTTGCCGAAGCCGAACGACTGGTTCTGGACGAAGCTCGTCGCCGCCACGAACCCGCTGACGCTGAGCGTCACGCCGGGGATGGGGGCGGGCGCGTCGGCCGAGTCCCCGGCCACCGGGATCGAGTCGGGCGCCAGCACGGCGGGCACGAGGACCGCCTGGGCGTGAACGGGTCCAACGGCGATACCGACGCCAGCCAGCGCGCTGAGCAGGAACGGCCGCAGGGAAGATCTTCTGTTCATCCGTCAGACTCCGAATCGAGTTCATGGGCAGCCGACCGCTCGGTCTTGCCTCGGGCTGTCGGAGAGCGTCGGGTCCACGCGGGAATACTTGAGACCGGAGCTCTGGACGCCGCTCCGCGCGCGGCTCAAACCGGATGCACCCTCCCCGATCACCCGCAACTCGCATCGATGCGCACCCCAACGCTGCCCGACGCCCGCCGTGGCGCGCGCCGCTGTTCGCGCTGCTGGGCGCCGCCGTGGTCGCACCGGCGGGGGACGAGCGGGTGGCCGCCCGCTGGGCGCACGTCGACAACGTGCTCCAGCGCCGGGCCGATCGGATCCCACGGGTCGCGGCCGTGGTGGGGGCGGAAGCGGCCCACGAGCGAGCGGTGGTGGAGACGCTGTCATCGGCGCATCGCGACCACCGGGGGCCAGGGAGGCGGCCGTCCGCGCTGCCCCCTCAGCCGCAGCCAGGCCTCGCTCGCAGCCACTTCCCGCGGGCAGCAGCGCTTCCCCGGTCGGGCCCGTCGCTGGCGCGACTCCCCGCCTCTCCATAGCATGTCCCTGCTGCTCAATCATCATCGGAGGAACCATGCCGACCCGTCCTCGCCGCCGGCACTCCAGGCGCTACGTCGCTCCCATCATCCCCCTCGCACTGGCGGCCATGCTCGCCGCCACCGCCTCGCCCCTCCTCGCCCAGGGGCGGCCCAACAAGCCGGTCCTCCATGGCGCCCACTGGGTGGCCATCACCGGCAAGCCGCTGGCCGCCACCGCCGGTGCCCGGATCTTCCACGAAGGCGGCAACGCGGTGGACGCGGCCTGCGCCATGCTCGCCGCCGCGGCCACCATGTGGGACGTCCTCTCCTGGGGCGGTGAGACCCAGGCGCTCATCTACAACCCGGAGACGGATGAGGTGGTGGGGGTGAATGCGCTCGGCGTCGCCCCCTCCGGTGCGACGGCGGAGTTCTACCGCGCCGAGGGCTACGACCATCCGCCGCAGTACGGGCCGCTGGCGGCGGTCACCCCGGGCACGCCGGGCGGCCTCATGACAATGCTGGCGGAGTTCGGGACGCTGTCGCTGGCGGAAGTGCTCGCCCCGGCCATCGAGATGGCGGAGGACGGCTACCCCATGGAGGCGCAGGCGGCGGGTTCCATCGAGGCGGGCAAGGAGCGGATCCGGGAGTGGCGCTATTCCCGGGAGGTCTTCCTCCCGCACGAGGGCGAGGAGTGGGAGGCGCCGCGGGCGGGCGAGCTCTTCCAGCAGCCTGACCTCGCCGCGACGCTCCAGAAGCTGGTGGAGGCGGAGCGGTCGGCGCTTGCGGAGGGGAAGAGCAGGGAGGAGGCGATCCAGGCGGCCTACGATCGGTTCTACCGCGGCGACATCGCCCGCGAGTTCGTCCGGGGCGCCAACGAGGAGGGCGGGCTCTTCACTCTCGACGACCTCGCCCGCTGGCAGGTCCACCTCGAGGAGCCGGTCCACACCCGCTACCGGGACTACGACGTCTACAAGCTCAACGTCTGGACACAGGGCCCCGCCATGCTCCAGATGCTCAACATGCTGGAGCCCTTCGACCTTCAGGCCATGGGCTACAACAGCGCACGCTACATCCACACGGTGTACCAGGTGATGAGCCGCGCCTTCGCCGACCGCGACTTCTACTACGGTGATCCCCTCTTCCCACCGGCCGAGCCGGTGGAGGGGCTCCTCTCCAAGGAGTACGCGCGGGACCGCGCGGCGGGGATCGACCCGGCGCGGAACGACCCGGACGTGAAGCCCGGCGACCCATACCGCTACCAGGCCGGTGGTAACCCCTTCCTCGATGACCTCGAGCGTTGGCACACCACGGGTGTGGAGGGCGCGGGTGACGTGGTCCCCGAGCACGACCGGCCGCCGACCCTGGGCTCGGCCTCGACGCCCTCACCGGTCGAACCGCTGCACGCCTTCGAGCGCGACTACTGGAGTGGGACCACCACCGTGCAGGCCGCCGACGCCGAGGGGTGGGTGGTGAGCATCACCCCCAGCGGCGGGTGGGTCCCCGCGGTCATCGCCGGTCGCACCGGCGTGGGCATGAGCCAGCGGGCCCAGAGCTTCGTCACCGACCCGGCCGAGAACCCGTACAACGTCATCGAGCCGGGAAAGCGTCCCCGGGTCACCCTCACTCCCACCCTCGCCCTTCGCGACGGGCTGCCGTTCCTTTCCTTCGCCGTGCAGGGCGGCGACACCCAGGACCAGAACCTCCTCCAGTTCTTCCTCAATGTGGTGGAGTTCGGCATGAACGTGCAGGAGGCCGCGGAGGCGGCCAACGTCAACAGCTACCAGCTCCGGAACTCGTTCGGCGACCACGAATCGGTCCCCGGCCGGCTGCTGGTCAACGATGCGATGCCGCCCTGGGTCCGGGAGCAGCTCCGGGAAATGGGGTACGACCTGGCCACCAGGGACCGCACGTCCGGGCCCATCAACGCCATCTGGTTCGATCGCGCCCACGGCACCATGTGGGGCGGCTCCAGCGACTATGGTGACGACTACGGGATCGCCTGGTAGCCGCTCCCCGCCCACCCTTTTCGGGACCCGCTAGCCCTCTTCCGTGTGTGTGTCGGCGCCATAGAAACGGCGCGCGGGAGCGTGCACGTCCACGGCGTCCGTCCGGCTGCGTTCCTCGGAAGGGCTATGCCCGCCCCCCCCGGTCCCGGCACGCTCGAAGAAGTCGTCGACAGCCAGGGCATGGTTCTGTGTCAGCGGCAGCCCGCCGTATTGCGGGTATTCCGCGAGATCCGGCGCGAGCAGACCGGCGACCACTACCTTCTTGGATCCGTGGTCCAGCCGCACACGCTCGCTCGGCAGCAGGACATGTCGGTCCACCGGCTCGAGCGCCAGCGTCTTCTCGTCCACCGCGACATCCAGGTAGCGGGCCTTCATCTCACCCGTGGCGACCAGGAGCTCCGAGACGCGACCCACGGTTTCACCCTCGCCCGTTACGACCTTCCACCCGCGAGGGTCATCGCCGCCGACCTCGTACTCCTTCTCCAGATCGGCCATCCGACGCAGCTCCACCGGCTCCCTGACCGCCCGCACCCTCCCGGTATCGGCCTCCCCGGTTTGGATGACCTCGCCCGCTTCCGTGCCTCTGCCCTGCCGGCTCGCCCCACCGTAATACGCGCGCAGCCGGCGCTCGTAGCTCTCATCGAGCGTCTCCGGCTCCATCACGTATTCGGGCGCCTCCTCGAGGCGCTCCTTCGTGACACCCTCTACCCACACGGTGTCTCGTTCCCGGTCCGCGCGGGCCTGGTCGAGAGGGATGAGGACATGCTTCTTCATGAACCCGAGGTCCACCTCGAGGTAGCTCAACTGCCCATCGGCACCGAGCAGCATGTCGTCCACCTGTCCCGCCTTCTTGTCATCGGACGCCGTCCGAACGGTCCAGCCACGGACGTCCCACGTACCCGCGGGGAACTCGAACGCGTCCACACGGGAGATCGGTCGCAAAGCCATGAGCTCCTCCAGCACAGGGGTTCCACTCCTCCGGTGGACGGGGGGGCAAGGGGAGTGCCACGACGAACCCGCGAAACGATCGGAAGCAAACACCTGGCGGTGAACGCCCGAGCGTGCGCATTATGGAGTCCTCCCCGGTGGGCGCGCCGCGCCCGATCAGTCGACCAACCCGAACACATCCAGCAGCCCGACAATGGCTCCATTGCACTCGAAACTCGCGGTGATGCTTCTGCTCTTCCTCCCCGCCTGTGGCACCGTTGCGGGCGGCGTGTCCAACTCGCCGGTCGGGCGACGGGCGCACACCGGGGTCGCCGACGCGGGTGCGGAAGACTCGGCAGTCCTCCGGGAGGGGGCGCTCGACGGCACGGCGTTCGGCGCGGCCGACGCGCCGCGGATCAGACTGGAAGGGCTCGCCCTTCCCAGTACGCCCGGCGCATTCCTCTACCCCAGCTCGGGAGAGCTGCCCGAAGAGATCCAGAGCCAGGTGGAGCAGTTCATCCACGCGTTGACGGACGGCCGAGCGAGCGGACGATACGGTCGGTGGCTCGACGGGGAAGCGGTGTGGGGTGACTGGATCCGCGCGGAGCTCCGGGATGCAGGCCTGCCCCAGGACCTCGTCTACCTGGCCATGATCGAGAGCGGGTTCCACCCCGCGGCCGTCTCTCACGCGGGCGCCGCCGGGATGTGGCAGTTCATGGCTCCGACCGCCCGTATGTCAGGCCTCCGAGTAGACGACTGGGTGGACGAGCGACGGGAGCCCGAAGCGGCGACTCATGCGGCGATACGTCACCTCTCCGACCTCTACAAGGCGACGGGCGACTGGGCCCTGTCCGCCGCGGCCTACAACGCCGGGCTGGGCCGGGTGACCCGAGCGGTGGCAGGGGAAGGCGAACGCGACTACTTCAGCCTGTCCCTGGCCGGACGCCTTCCGCGTGAGACCCGTGAATACGTACCCATCATGCTGGCCGCCGCGTGGGTCGACCGCCATCGCGCGGAGTACGGGATCCCGCCCCGGGAGCCGCGCGGGCGGCCGGTCAGCGATTCCGTTCATCTCGAGGGCCGCACCCGCCTGTCCGTGGTCGCCGACGGGCTGGGGATCCGGCGGGATAGCCTGAAGGCGCTGAACCTCCACCTCGTCCGGGGCGCCGTGCCCCCGACGGGTGGGATCGTTCGTGTGCCCGTGGCGAGCGACACGGGAGCGCTCTCCGTTCACCTCGCCAGTCTGTCCCGCGAACAGCGGCTACTCCCCGACTGGATCGAGACCCACTACTCCGTTCGGTCCGGAGACAGCTGGTGGGCGATCGCCCGCCGCCATGACACGACCGTCGACGCGCTCCGTGCCCTCAACCCCACTCGCCGCGATGTGATTCATCCAGGCGACCGGCTCATCGTTGCTCGCACAGCCGCATACGACACCGGCCCCGGGAAAGGGTCCCCGACGCCCGCGGCGGCGCCTCGCGCCTCACCCTCGGCCAGGAACGATATGAAATAGCCAACGCCGCTGCGGGTAGGTGAGGCGCTCGGGATGCATTTCAGCCCGACCTGAAGGTTACCCTCCGAAAGGTACTCGCCCAGAGCATCCAGGTCCGGCAGAACGACTGCGCCCGCTCCCTCCAGCCGGTCCCCCAAGGCGCCCTGCACCCGCGCCGCCCACCAGCGCCCGCGTCCCCGAAGGCGCCGCACCCGTCAGCGCCACGGTCTCCCGGGCCACCCCGTCCAGATCGAACCCGGTCGAACACCTTTTACAGCCCCTCGCGGTCCAGCCCCCGGACCCGCACCATCGAACGCTCCACCCGTGCGGACGGGGCGCGCCGACCGCACCGGCCCCGGACGTCTTCCGCGGTGTACAGACGATTCCCCGCGGCGTCCCGGGCTCCCTCGGAGGCTTTTCGTCCACCGTCTGTCTATGAGTTGTCCATGGTATAACTTGCGCTGTTCATATCATGTACATATCTTGTTCAGGTGACAACGGTTGGGACACCCATACAGAAGGAGAGGGAGAAATGACGCGCACGATGGGGATTGTACTGAGCCTTGCGGTCGCCACGGTCACGGCCGGGTGCGAGGACGACAAGGGGTCTGCTGCGCCGGAGCCGAGCCTGGTCGAGGTGGCTGCGGCCACCCCGGAGCTGAGTACGCTGGTGGCGGCGCTTCAGGCCGGGGAGCTGGACGGTACGTTGGGCATGGAGGGACCGTTCACCGTCTTCGCGCCGGTGAACTCTGCGTTCGGTCAGTTGAGCGAGGCCCAGCTGGATGTGCTGCTGGCGCCGGAGAACCGAGCGCTGCTTCAGAAGGTGCTGACGTACCACGTGGTGGCCGGTGAGGTGTACGCGGCGGAGCTGACCGACGGCGCCGAGGTGACGACGGTGGAGGGGAGCACGCTTAGGATAGACCTGAGCGGGGAGCCCATGGTGAACGGCGCCCGCATCATTGGCACGGACATCGTGGCGTCGAACGGTGTGGTGCACCTGATCAATGGCGTGCTGACGGAGAACCTGGACATCGTGGACGTGGCGACGCTGAACGGGTTCACGACGCTGTTGACGGCCGCGTCGGCCGCTGGCCTGGTGGACGCCCTCCGGGGCAACGGCAGCGGCGATGGGCTGACGGTGTTCGCGCCGACGGAGGCTGCGTTCGCGGCGCTCGGTGAGGTCCCGAGCGACCCGGCGGTCCTCGAGCAGGTGCTGCTCTATCACGTGGTGGGTGGCCGTACCCCGTCCTCCGCTCTGACCGACGGGCAGACCATCTCCACCCTTCAGGGCGGCACTGTCACGGCGAACCTTTCATCCGGCGTGACCATTGATGGCGCCAGCAACAGCGCCGACGTGATCTCGGCCGATGTGCACGCGAGCAACGGCATCATCCACGTGATCGACGCCGTACTGCTGCCCCCGTCCAGCTGAGGCACCTGAATCGACGGGAATGACGAAAGGGGAGGCGAGCAGGGGCTCGCCTCCCCTTTCCTCTACAACCGCCGGGGGGAAGATCGTTCCGTGGCGCCTCAGACCTACGGGCGCCAGATGACGGACGCGACCGCGCTGTGGAGCCAGGCGAAGGTGTAGACCTCGTCCACGTCGGCGCCCCCCTCGACGGTGCGGTAGCCGAGCTCCAGCGTCCAGTTCTTCGCCACGTCGTAGCCCAGCTCCAGCGCGGCGTCCTCGGCTCGCCCGGGGCCGCCGGCCAGGGCGTCGACATCGAGGCCGAGCCGCCAGCGAGGCGCGAACCGCCAGTGGCCGGCCAGGTGGAGGAGCGGTACGAAGCCGAGGTCCGTCTTCTCGCCGGTGGTCGGACCCTGCTCCAGGCGAATGACCGCATCCCGGATCTTGGCCGTGAACCCTACCCACCCTGTCGTCGTCTCGCTCTGGTGGAACCGGTAGCGGTAGGTCAGGCGGTACGAGTTGAAGGTGTAGGTCGCGTCCGCCGGCTGCCCTGCCGTGAACGACGCCCCGGCGAAGTCGATGGCCGTCCCCGGCGTGCCGGTCTCGGTCAGGGAGAACGGGGCCAGGAGCAGCCGGAGCCCGTGGCGGTCGTTGAAGTTCCACGTGACGTACAGCCGACCCCCGGCCCACGGCCCGGCGCCGGCGAGGTCATAGAGGGAGAACCGGGTGGCCGAGCCGTCGTTGGGGATCTCCACGTCGTTGTAGCTCTGCCACACGGGGCCGCCTTCCAGTTCGATCTGCACTGTGGGCGCACCCTGTGCCCTCCCCGGTGCGGCCGCCAGCCCGACGAGCAGGCCGGCCGCGGCCAGTCTCGCGATCCATACGCGCATGATCCCTCCCTCGTACGGTGGTGGTGCGGCTCCGGGGCTAGTGCTCGTCCCCTCCGCCCGCCCCGGCTTCCTCCCGACCGAAAGTGGCTACGAGGCCGCGGATAAGCCGGCCCTTCTCCTGGTCGGTCAGCCGCGCCTCCGCGTGCAGCGGCAGGTAGTACCAGGGCGGCATCTCGTTTTCCTCCACCATCTCGGCGGCCTCATCAGCCTCCTGCTCGCCCTGCCCCCACTCCGATACGTTCAGGTGCTCGCGCCCCTCCGCCACGTCGTTCTGGAGGAGCCACGACGCCGGAGCGACCTGGCTGTACCACGGCCAGCGGGTCTCGTTGCTGTGGCAGTCGCCGCAGGCGCGGAAAAATAGCTCGCGTGTCTCCGGTTGGTCCCATCCCGGCTCCGCGGCCACGGCCGGGTTGTCGTGATCGCGGCCGTAGGGCACGACCTGGATGAGTATCAGGATCGCCAGCAGGGCCACCGCTCCGATCAGGAGAATTCGTTTCATCAAAGCACGTCCTTGTCGATAGTCATAACCTGCGCATCAGGATGCGGTGAGGAGGCCGCTTGCGCCAGCAGCCGGGCCGCTCGACCCGTACCCGGTTCGTCGGTACGGGGGACCCGGTCGCCCTTCCCCCTGTCCTCTCGTGGACCGCCGGGGATATATTTCCATCTGGGAATACAGTTAGAAACGCCGGGCGACGCGCCGGCCGCAGCGAGGAGGAGTGGTCCATGAGCCAGCAGACGGGTGAATCGTGCGGTACGGGAGGAGGGGCGTGCCCATCGATCCGTGGAATCCCGCTCCCTCTCCTGCTGGTACTGGGGCTGTTGATCTATACGGTGGCCCAGGGTGCCTGGGCGCGAGCGAGCGCGGCGGAGGTGGCGCCGCAGGATCTCCTGGAGGCCATGGCGGGGGTGGAGCGGTCGTACATCACGGCGCTGTGGGCGACGGGGAACGGCACGCCGGCGGAGGCGGTAGCGAGTGTGGCGCGGCTCAGGGCGGCGTGGTCGAAGTTCGAGGCGGAGCGGGGTGCGGAGCTGTCGCGGCTGGAGGGTGGGGCGGAGGCGGGGTCGCTGGTATCGGAGCGGATCGAGGCGGCGGCGTCCCTTGCGTCTGAGGCGCCGTCGCGGGCCCACGAGGTGCTCGAGGAGATCCGGCTACGTCTGCGGGAGCTGCGCGTGGCGAACGGGCTGGAATACTTCCCCGACCGCCTGACTGCGTACCACGAGCCCATGGAGGCGATCGTGATCGCGGCAAAGTCCGGGGGGCCTGCGGGCCCGGGGCCGGAGGCCGTGGCGGAGATCCGGGCGACGCTTCCGGAGGCTATGGAGAGCTGGGCCGCCCTCGAGGCCGCGCCCCACGACAACGCCGTGTATGGGCTGACGCCTGAAATGCTGCGGCGGCGCGAGAAGCTGCTGGCGGCGGAGCGATCGGCCCTCGAGGAGCTGGCCGGCGCCCTGGAGGCCGGGGACGCGCGGGCCGTGGGACGGGCCGGCACCGCGCTCAAGCCGGTCTTCGCCCGGATCGTGCTCCTGTACGGTGAGCGCGACGGCTGAGGGCGCGGTAGGGAAGTTGCAGCGGGGACCCGCACCGGCAGGCGCAGTTCGACAGGGATGGAGGGGCAAATGGAGCGGAGGCGACTGGGGTCGCACGGGTTGGAGACATCGGCCGTTGGACTCGGCTGCATGGGGATGAGCGAGTTCTACGGCGAGACGGAGGAGGGGCGGGGGATCGAGGTGATCCACCGTGCGCTGGACCTGGGGGTGGAGCTGCTGGACACGGCAGACATGTACGGCCCGTTCACGAACGAGGAGCTGGTGGGGCGGGCGATCGGCGATCGTCGCGACAACGTGGTTCTGGCAACGAAGTTCGGGAACGAGCGTCGCCCCGACGGCACCTTCGTGGGCGTGAACGGTCGTCCGGAATACGTGCGCGAGGCGTGCGACGCGTCGCTGGCGCGGCTGGGGGTGGAGCACATCGACCTGTACTACCAGCACCGGGTGGACCCGGACGTTGCTATCGAGGAGACGGTGGGTGCCATGGCCGAGCTGGTGGCCTCGGGGAAGGTCCGCTGGCTGGGGCTGTCGGAGGCGGCGCCATCGACGATCCGGCGGGCGCACGCCGAGCACCCCATCAGCGCACTCCAGACCGAGTACTCGCTGTGGACCCGGTTCGTAGAGGCGGAGGTCCTGGCGACGGTCCGCGAGCTCGGGATCGGCTTCGTCGCCTACTCCCCCCTCGGCCGAGGATTCCTCTCCGGTCGGATCCGGAGCCCGGAGGACCTGGCGGAAGACGACTGGCGTCGGGAGAACCCGCGCTTCCAGGGCGACAACTTCCGGCGCAATCTCGAGCTGGTGGACCGGGTGCGCGGGATGGCCGACGAGAAGGGGCTGGAGCCGGCGCAGCTGGCGCTGGCGTGGCTGCTTCACCAGGGAGACGACATCGTGCCCATCCCCGGCACCACCCACCCCGACCACCTCGAGTCGAACGTGGCGGCGGTCGAGGTCGAGCTGGACGAGGGGGAGCTGGCCCGGCTCGACGAGCTCGCGCCGCCCGGGACCGCCGCCGGGGACCGGTACCCCGAGCAGGGGATGAAGGCGGTGAGCCGGTAGGTTGGCAGGCTGCTGAAGAGGTCGGAGGCGCGGGTCGAGGGTCGATCCCTGCGGTCGCTCCGCTTCCCGAGGACCCCGCTGGCGCGCGAGGCGACCGCGCTGCGCGCGGCGTCGACGGGACGGGGCACGCGCGTGTGCTTCCAGCTACGGCGGCGCGAGACTCCGGGGAAAGACGGAGCGCAGCGGAGATCGACCAGCGAGGCCGGAGGCCGAAGCGATCGACCAGCGAGCGAAGCGACGCGAACGACAGGGAGCGCGAGCGACCGTTCGCTCCCGCCCACCGCATGTCTCACCGACCTGTCGGGGCTCGCTA
Source organism: uncultured Gemmatimonadales bacterium (assembly GCA_963783305.1). GTDB lineage: Bacteria > Gemmatimonadota > Gemmatimonadetes > Longimicrobiales > RSA9 > JAWVYT01. Next base: position 80,141 of record CAWAMW010000006.1, read on the forward strand.
CAGGCCCGGGTCCACCAGGTATTTCTCGCCGGTCGCCTTGCGCTCGTAGGCCCTGGCCACGTCCGGGTCGATCATGTCGTCGAGGCTGATGGTCTGCGTGTAATGGCTGGCGAAGATGCCGTTGCGCTCCTCCACGGTGAAGCGCCGCATCTCCAATACCCGGTCCTTCCCCATTTCCTCGAGGTGCGGCGTGAGAAGCCAGCCCCCGACGCCCCAGTACATGCCGTAGCCGGCGGTCAGGACCGTGTCACCGGTGTCGAGCCGGCCGTAGATGTAGACCTGCTTGTGGACGGTCGAGCCGTAGACGCTGAACTCGGCACCGCGCTTCGCCTGCGCCCGCTCCATCGCGACGAGAATGTCGTTCGCCATCCGGCCACCGCCGATGGCGTCGAAGCCGAGGGTCGCGCCGGTCTCCGCCAGGGCGTCGGTGAGGTCGTCCATGAAGCGGTCTCTCGAGCTGTCGACGATGTGTGTCAGCCCGATGTCGGCCAGGATCTCCTCCTGCTCCTCCGAGCGCACGATGGCGACCAGCGGGACACCTTCCTCCAGGCACAGCCTGGCCAGCATCTGGCCGAGATTGGAGGCCGCCGCCGTGTGAACGAGCCCCGAGTGCCCCTCGGCGCGCATGGTGTTCAGGAAGCCCTGCGTCGTCATCGGGTTGACGAACAGGGAGGCACCCTCGTGAGCCGGCGCGCCGTCCGGCAGCGGAATTACGTTCTCGGCCTTGGTCCGCGCGTGGGTGCGATAGAGACGGCCATCGACGAAGCTCACCGTTCTGCCCATCAGCGACTGTGCCGCGTCTGACGACCCCGCCGCGACCACCCTGCCGGCGCCCTCGTTGCCGGCGGGGAGCTTTCGGCCCGTCCGTCCGGCCAAGACGCGCGCCATGCGGGGCGCCACTTCGGCGACCAGCGCCGGGTGTCCATCGACCACGTCGCTCCGCGCCGTAGACATGTCGGCGGGCGCGAGCAGCAGCCCGAGGTCGCTGGGATTGATCGGCACCGCCCGCATCTCGACGACGATCTCGTCCTCGGCGGGCTCCTCCACCTCGTCCGGCTCGATGGAGAGGATCAGCCTACCGCCCTCCGTAACCGTAGTGAACAGCTGCTTCGCGTCGGGGAAATCGGTCATCTCGGTCCTCCTGTGGGTAGATCCGCGCTCGGGCGCCCGGGTGCTGAAAGCGTTCAGGCCTCCGACCTCAGTACTCGCAGAGCCCGCGTCCAACGCAGCAGCTCGTCGAGCATCACCCGAGAAGCTTTCTCCTGCACCTCGCCCGGTGTGAAGTCGCCCGACGCTTCATCGATATGCCTGGAGAAGAACGGGATCGAGACGGCCTCGGGGATGGGCATCATCCGCAGCGTGGTCGCCACCAGCTTGCTGACTTCGGCAGATCGCGTCCCGCCGGATACGCCGCCGTAGCTGACGAACCCGAGGGGCTTGTAGGCCCACTCGCGGACCAGGAACTGGAACGCGTTCAGGAGCGCGGCCGGGGGCGAGTGGTCGTACTCGGGCGTCACGACGACGAAGGCATCCGCCCGCTCGACGATCTCCGCCCACTCCTGCGTGTGCGCGTGCTCGTAGTCCTGCAGGCGCGGGTGTCGGGGCTCGTCGAAGAGGGGGAGGTCGACACGGGCGAGGTCGACGGGCTCGATCCGGAACCCTTCGTGGCGGCGAGCCTGATCGAGGAACCAGTCGGCCACGACGGGGCCCTTGCGGCCGTCGCGGGTGCTGGCGGTGATGACCTGCAGGAGCGGCTCGTCCATGGTCCTCAGTCGTTGGGCCGTCATGGCTGCCGCGCTATAGCATGGCGCGGTAGCGGGGGCCAGAGGGGGTGCAATAATCGGGCACGGGCGTCGGCCCTGCCGCTGGACCGCCGACTGTCCTACCTCCGCATTTTCCGGCGTACGATCGACCACTTGAACCCGGAGGGGCCATGATCTCTGTCACGATCGGCGTGAGGACGGTGCGTGTGCGGCGAACGCGCGTCCGACTCCCGACGCCGCGCCCGGGCAGACCGTGCGCGTCCTTGCGCGGGGGGCCCGGAATCGGCACCCATTGTGTGAGTGACCCGTTCCGTTGAAAGGAGAGACCCATGGAGCGCATCTGGACCCGCCACTATGACGACGGGGTTCCCGCCCACATGGACTTCGAGGAGAAGACCCTCCTCGACTACTTCGACGAGTCGACGGCGGAGTGGCGCGACCGACCCGCGCTCACCCTGAAGGGGAAGACCCTCAGCTACGCAGAGCTGAGAGACCAGGTCGACCGGCTGGCCACCGCCCTGGCTGCGCTGGGAGTCACGAAGGATAGTCGGGTCGCCCTCTGGATGCCGAATCTGCCGCAGATGGTCATCGGCTTCTTCGCCACCCTCCGGCTCGGCGCGCAGGTGGTGAACACGAACCCGCTGTACGTCGAGCGTGAGATCGTGCACCAGTTCAACGACGCCGGCGTGACCGTTGTCATCACCCTCGATTTCCTCTGGGATGGCCGCCTGAAGGGTGTCCTCGACCGCACCGGCGTGGAGCACGTCATCGTGACGTCGATCCCCGACTTCCTGCCGTTCCCCCTCAACTGGCTGGCGCCCTTCAAGCTCAGGAAGACGGGCCAGTACGTGAAGGTGAAGCCGCAGCCCCGCGTCCACTTCCTCAAGGAGCTGTTGAAAGAGCACGAGCCGGAGCCGCCCCGGCCGAAGATCGGCATGGACCACCTGGCCGTCCTCCAGTACACGGGCGGAACCACGGGCGTCTCGAAGGGCGCCATGCTCACGCACCGCAACCTGTCGGTGAACGCGCAGCAGGGCGCGGTGTGGTTCTCGAACGCCCGGAATGGGGAGGAGGTCTTCCTCGGCTGCCTGCCGTACTTCCACGTCTTCGGCATGACCGTCTCCATGGTGATTCCGGTGGTGATGGGCGCGCACATCGTTCTTGCCCCCAACCCCCGCGACATCCCGGACCTCGTCAACAGCATCAGGAAATACCGCGTCACCCTGTTCCCGGCGGTGCCGGCGCTCTTCGGAGCCATCAACACCTACCCGGGAATCGAGGACATCGACATCTCGAGCGTGAAGGCCTGCCTCTCCGGTTCGGCGCCCTTGCCTGTGGAGGTGCTGGAGCGGTTCGAGGAACTGACGGGGAGCAAGATCACGGAGGGATTCGGCCTTACGGAGACGTCGCCGATGACGCACGCGAACCCGCTGGAGGGTTTGCGGAAAGTGGGATCCGTGGGTGTCCCGTTCCCCGATACCGATATCAAGGTGGTGGACGTGGAGACCGGCGAGCAGGAGCTGGAGCTGGGCGAGGACGGCGAGCTCTGCATCAAGGGCCCGCAGGTGATGGAGGGCTACTGGAACCGGCCGGATGAGACCGCCATCGCCCTCCGGGACGGATGGCTCTATACGGGCGACCTCGCCCGGATCGACAACGATGGCTTCACCTTCATCGTCGGCCGCAAGAAGGACATGATCGTCGCGTCCGGCTACAACGTCTTTCCAGACGAGATCGACCAGGTGCTCTACGCACACCCGGCCGTCCTGGACGCCGCCACCATTGGTATCCCCGACCCGAAGCGGGGCGAAACGGTGAAGTCGTTCGTAGCCCTGAAGGAGGGCGCCACCGCCAGCGAGGAGGACATCCTGGAGTACTGCCGGAAGGAGATGGCGGTGTACAAGGTCCCGCGGCAGATCGAGTTCCTGGACGAGATCCCGAAGAGCAGCATGATGAAGATCCTGCGCCGGGAGCTGCGGGACCGGGAACTGGCAAAGACGGAAGGCGGGCGGACGGGCCGGGCCTGACGGGGACCTTGGCCCCCGCGGCCCAGCTCGTTAAATTACGACTCGTAAATTTACGACTCGCACCCCGGCGACCCCATGAGCCATACCCCATTCCGGATCGGCGACCACGTCACCGGCGCGTTCTTCACCGACCGGGCGGCGGAGGTGAGCCGGATCGTGCGTGCGCTGCGGGAGCCGACGCGGCTGCTCGTGTTCGGAGCGCGGCGGGTGGGGAAGAGCTCGGCGATCGCGGTGGCGATGGAGCGGGCGCGGGCGGAGGGGGTGCTGGTGGTGCGGGCGGACCTCTCGACGGCGAGCAGCCTGGTGGACGTGGCGAACCGGCTGCTGCACTCGTTGTCGGGGCAGCGGCCGGGGGACCGGCTGGCGGAGCTGGCGGCTGCGCTGTCGCCGCACGTGACCCTGTCGTTCGACGAGGCGTCGGGGGCGCCGCGGCTGGCGTTCGGGGTCGCGCGTCGTCGTGAGGCGGAGGAAGGGCAGCGGCGGTCGCTGGAGTCGGTGATCGAGCGGCTGGCGAAGGGGGTGGGTTCTGGGTCGGGGGAGTCGGAGCGGGTGGCGGTGGTCCTGGACGAGTTCCAGGCGATCCGACGGCTGGGCGGCGAATCGGGGGAGTGGTACCTGCGGGACCTGATCCAGCGTCACGGGGAGCTGAGTTTCGTGTGCGCGGGGTCGGAGGTGACGCTCATTCACGAGATGCTGGGGCAGGACCGAGCGTTTTTTCGGGCGTTCGAGCTGCTGCACCTGGGGGCGATCGACGCGGACCACCTCGGCCGCTGGATCGATGACCGGCTTACGGGGGCGGGGGTCGCCGCGAAGGGAGTGGGTGCGGCGGTCATCGCCGCGGTGGGCCCACGCACGCAGGACGTGCTGCAGGTGGCGCGGCACGTCCACGCGCGCGGCGTGGGTGCGGGCGTGGTGGGTGCGGACGACGTGGAAGAGGCGGTGCTGGACGTGGTTCGGGAGGAGGACCCCGTGATCCGGACCACGTGGCTCAACCTGACTGCGCACCAGCAGAACGTGCTTCGTGCGGTGGCGTCGGGAGTGGACCAGCTGTTCGCGTCGGCGACGCGGGAGCGGTTCGGTCTGTCCACGTCCTCGACGGTTGCCACGGCCGTGGACGCTCTCGAGTCGAGGGGGATCCTCTTCCGGGAGGGCGAGGCCATCACCTTCGACAGCCCGTTCGTTCGCTGCTGGGTGGAGCGCGAGGCACTGCCCGACGTCCCGCCTCACTGACCCCCGGGAACGTCACCGCCCGGCGAGGAACTCGAGCGAGAGGCGGTTGAAGGTGTCCGGCCGCTCCACCGTGCAGACGTGGCCGCAGCGCTCGATGACGTGCAGCCGCGCGCTGGCGTGCTTCGCGGCCATGGCGCGGGCGCCGTCGATGAACATGTGGTCCTGGTCGCCCATGATGTAGAGGGTGGGAATGCCGGGGTCGCGGGCCGCGAAGCACCGGAGCCGTGCCGGCAGCTCGTGGGTAACCGGGAGCCAGCGGAGGAACTCGGCGCGTGTGAGTTGTCGCGCCTGGTCGACCACCATGCGGCGGCTCTCGCCGTGGTTCTTTCGCGGAAGAAGCACCCAGGCGTAGAAGCGGTAGAGCCAGAGATGGGGGACGAAGCGCTTGAGTGCGTGGGCGAGGGCGATCAGGAGCCGGGCGCGGCGCTTCAGATCGACCACGGCGCCGGCCATGACCATGGACCGGACGCGCCCGGGCGCGAGGTCGGCCACGCTCCGGACCACAATGCACCCCATGGACACGCCGAGGAAGTGAGCGTGGTCGATGCCGTGGTGATCGAGGAGGTCGAGGACGTCGCGTGCGGCATCGTCGAACGAATGGGGCTCGCGTCCGGCTTCTTCCGGCGGGCGGGCGGACCCGCCGTGGCCGCGCAGGTCGGGAAGCAGCAGGTTGTAGCGTGCGCGGTACGCTTCGATCTGCCGCGCCCAGATGTCGCTGGTGACGCCGGCGCCGTGGACCAGGACCGCCCATGGGGCGTCCGGATCGTTCCGGTGGACCGTGTGGTGCAGGAGCGGCGCGGGGTCGGGCGGCGGGTCGGGCCGTGGGTCGGAAGGCATGCCTCGGCGTGGATCGGGTGGGCTCAATGTCGGCGATGGGGACCAGTGCAGAAAGCGTACTCGTGAGGCGAACCACATGACCATGTTCGAGCTGCTGGCCATACTGGTCACTGTCACCGCTCTGCTGGGGTGGGTGAACGAGCGGTGGCTCGGCGTGAACCCGGTCGTGGGCGTGACGCTGGGCGGGCTGATCGTCTCCGTCGTCCTTCTCGTGCTGGGGCAGCTGGGGGTGTGGGGGTTCGGCGCCGAGTTCGCCGCCGGGACGCTGGCCCGTCTCGATTTCGACGACTTCCTGCTCCACGGTCTGCTGGGCGCCATCCTGTTCGCGGGCGCGCTGGACATCGAGCTGAACGAGCTCATGTCGAACCGCTGGCTCATTCTGGTCCTGGCCACGGTGGGCGTGGTGCTCTCCACTTTCCTGGTGGGCACGGGGATCTGGCTTCTGGTGGGGGGGATCGGGCTCTCGATCCCGTACCTGTATGCGCTCGTGTTCGGCTCCCTCATCTCGCCCACGGACCCGGTGGCGGTGCTGGCGATCCTGAAGCGGGCGAGGGTCCCCGCGGACCTCACGGCGCTCATCAGTGGTGAGAGCCTCTTCAACGATGGCATCGGCGTGGTGGTGTTCACGGTGGTCCTGGGCGTAGCCACCACAGGGCACGCCACCATGCTCCACGTCGCCGAGCTGTTCCTCGTAGAGGCCGTGGGCGGAATCGCGTTCGGGCTCGTGCTGGGGTACATGGCGTTCTTCATGCTGAGGAGCGTCGACGACTACACCGTGGAGATCCTGATCACCCTGGCGGTGGTGACGGGCGGGTACGCGCTGGCGCTCCGGCTCCACACGTCGGGGCCACTGGCCATGGTCGTGGCCGGGCTCCTGATCGGGAACCGCGGTCGCGCGCTGGCGATGTCGGAGGAGACGCGGCATAACCTGGACACGTTCTGGGTGGTGGTGGACGAGACGCTGAACGCGATGCTCTTTCTCCTGATCGGCCTGGAGGTGTTGGCGCTGGAGCTCCGGTGGGAGTTCCTGGCCGCGGGGGCACTGACCGTCCCGCTCGTCCTGGGGGCCCGGTTCGTCAGCGTGACGCTCCCCATCTCGGCCATCCGGCTCCGGTCGGACGTGAAGCCGTACACCGTCCGGATGCTGACCTGGGGCGGGCTCCGGGGCGGGATCGCCATCGCCCTTGCCCTGTCGATCCCGCCGGGTCCGGAGCGCGGCCTGATCCTCTCCCTCACGTACGTGGTCGTGGTCTTCTCGATCCTGGTCCAGGGGCTGACCGTCGAGCCACTGGCGCGCCGGCAGGCGAGCGTGCTCAAGGGTGCGGCCGTGTACCAGGACGACGTCACGCCGTAGCGCCCCTTGCCATGCCGTCGCCTCGATGCGTTACCTTCCGTCGGAAATCGACCTGTCCATCCGACGATAGTCCTGATGAATATCCTGATCGTAGAGTCCGGCGCCAAGGCGAAGACGCTCCAGAAGTACCTGGGCGAGGGGTGGAGCGTGCTTGCCACCGGCGGACACATCGAGACGCTGCCCAATGACCGTAAGCTGCACGGCAAGGACGCCAGCAAAGCGTTCTGGGCCAATCGGCCGGGTCAGCTGCCGTCGCCCCCGTGGGTCCCCACCGACCGGGGCGGCGACGCGGTGAAGAAGATCCTGGCCGAGGCCGGCGACGATGCCACGTTCTGGATCGCCACCGACCCGGATCGCGAGGGCGAGTTCATCGCGTGGTCGCTCCAGCGGCTGCTGGAGAAGCGGGGCCCGACGCACCGGGTCGCATTCCAGGAGGTCACGAAGGAGGCCGTGGAGGCGGCGATCGCGCGGCCCCGTGCGGTGGACAGCCGGATGGTCGACAGCGCGCTCGTCCGGAAGTTCCTGGACCGGCTGGTGGGGTACCGCGCGTCGAAGATGGCCAACGCCGTGGTCCCGGGCCGGGGCGCGTCCATGGGCCGTGTGCAGACGCCCACACTCGGGTTCGTGGTGGAGCGTGAGCTGGAACGAGAGGCCCACGTGCCGATCCCGTATTTCGAGGTCCATGCCGTGGCGCAGGGGATCGATCTGGAGGTACGGTTCCACGAGCCGGAGGACGACGATGCGTGGCGCGACGAGGTCGGCAAGGCCCATCCGTCGCGTACCTTCGATGGCGAGCTGGCCCGGGAGGCGCTGGACGCGCTCGAGGCAGCGGGCGCGGTGACGATCACGGGGACGAAGTCGAGCACGCGCCAGCGCCGCCCGTCGGCGCCGTTTTCCACCGACGCGCTCCTCCAGGTCGCCGGCTCACGCTTCGGCTGGTCGCCCCGGAAAACTTCCGCGCTCGCCTCCATGCTCTACGAGGCCGGTCACATCACCTACATCCGGACCGACTCCACGCGTCTCGCCACGTCGGCGGTGCAGAAGGCGCGGGCGGTGGTGGAGGAGTCGTGGGGCGCGGACCACCTGGGGCACGCGTCGAGCGCGAACGTCGCCACAGGCCCCACGCAGGACGCCCACGAGGCCATCCGTCCCACGCGCCTGGAGGTGGAGGAGCCCGATGTGGAGGACGGCGACGCCCGTCGCCTCTACCGCCTCGTCCGCGCCCACACCCTCGCCAGTCAGATGGCGCCCTCGCAGCGCTCGAGCGTGAGCATCGGCGCCGCCTGCGACGGCCTGCCGACGCCGCTTACCGGCAGCGTGTCCTGGCGCACCTTCGACGGGTGGGAGGCCGCGTATGCCGAGTTCATGAGCGATGTGGCCACTTCGCCGCCGGATGTGGCGCTGGACGAGGGCGCCGTGTGGCCGTTGGATCCGGCGCTGGACGAGCGCGACAACCCGCTCCTGGTCGAGGACGAGACCCGGCCTCCGACCCGGTTCCGGCCTCACACGCTGATCAAGGCCATGAAGGACGCCGGGATCGGCCGGCCTTCCACGTACAGCCGCACCGTGGACAAGCTGGAAGAGCGGGACTACGTGGAGATGGAGGACGGCGCACTGGTGCCCACGGACCGCGGGCGCGCTGTCTGGACGGAGGCAGCGCCCCTCTACTCCGAGGATACCGAGGACGACGGCACCGACGCGGTCGAGCTGTTCAGCCCCGAGTTCACCGCGGGGATGGAGGAGCGCCTCGACCAGATCGCCAGCGGTGAGGTGCCGGCGCCTCATACGTGGGAGGAGTGGCGCGACCAGATCCGCGACCTCCACCTGTCGGCGCAGGAGAAGAAGAAGGCCGGGGCCATGGTGCCCGCGCAGAAGAAGATGCTGAAGCGGCTGCTGGAGAACGCGCCGGAGGAGGTCCGGGCGGCCCACGGGGGCGAGGTCTCGGGTCTGTCGTACGAGGAGGCGCGGTCGCTCATCGCGGAGCTCCGGGATTCGGGCGTGAAACCCGTTGCGACCGAGGGTCAGCTGAGCTATCTGGAGGAGCTGGTCAGCGATCTGGAGATGTCCGATGACGAGCTCGAGGCGCTTACCGGCGTGCGCGCTCTCGATCAGATCCGGAACAGCGATCAGGCGAGCGCGGCCATCACGGAGCTCAAGCGTGTCCACGAGGAGCGCCGCCCGGCCAGCGCGAAACAGCGCCGGTTCATCGCCGACCTCGTCAAGGACTCGGGCCTCACCGCGGCCGAGGCCGCGAAGCTCGTGGACGCCGCGTCGCTCGACGAGCTCACCGGCGGCAGCGAGGGGACAGCCAGCGAGCTGATCGACCTGCTCCAGGAGCGGGCCAAGAAGAAGGGGTAGGGGAGGGCGACCCGTGGACCGCCGCTCCCGCGCCACCGGCTGCCTGCTGGCCGGCGCCGCCGGCGACGCGCTGGGCGCACCCGTCGAGTTCCTGTCGCTCGCCGAGATCCGCCGCCGCTACGGCCCCGCCGGCATCCGCGATCTCGATTGCGCGTACGGCCGCGTGGGTGCGATCACCGATGACACCCAGATGACGCTCTTCACCGCCGATGGTCTGCTGCGCGCAGGCGGCGCGGAGCGTGAGACGGTGCGCCGCGCCGTGTACCACGCCTACCTTCGCTGGTACTCCACCCAGGGGGAGGACCCGCCCGCCGACCCCGGCCCGCCCGGGTGGCTCCTGGGGCTGGCCGAGCTGCACGCTCGCCGCGGCCCCGGCAACACCTGCCTCGGGGCCCTCGGCTCCGGAGCGATGGGTTCGCGGGAACGGCGGATCAATCACAGCAAGGGCTGCGGCGGCGTGATGCGCGTCGCGCCCGCGGGTCTCATCGGGACCGACGACCCGTTCTCCCTCGGCTGCGACACCGCCGCCATCACGCACTCGCACCCCGCTGGCTTCCTTTCCGCCGGATTCCTCGCGCTGCTCCTCCACCGGATCCTCCGGGGCGATCCTCTGCACGCGGCCATCGACGCGGCCGCGGAGCGGCTCGCGGCGGAACCCGAGCATGAGGAGACCTCCGCCGCCGTTCACGCCGCGCGGGCGGCCGCGCAGACCCTTGCGGCGGACGCGTCCGCCGCGGCCGACGGCGCGACGCCCGAGGCGGTGGAGCGGCTGGGTGGCGGCTGGGTGGGAGAGGAGGCGCTGGCCATTGCGCTCTTCTGCGTCCTTGCGCACCCCACCGACCTCGAGGCCGCCGTCATCCTCGCCGCCAACCATTCCGGCGACACCGACAGCACGGCCGCCATCACCGGACAGATCATGGGTGCGCTGCTCGGACGGGATGCGGTCCCCGGGCGCTGGCTGGAGTCGCTGGAGCTGCGGTCGGCGCTGGAGCGGGTCGCGGCCGACCTCGTCGGCGGTGGGCGGGAAGCCCCGGATTGGCTGGAGCGATACCCGCCGGAGTAGAGGTGGCGGCCCCTACCCGCGGCGCTCGTGCACGGCGTAGTCCAGGCCGCCAATTCGGAACCAGCGGTAGCTGAGAGCCTCGAGGGGCACCCGGTGGACCCCCTCGTCGTCGGCGTTCAGCTCCTCCTCCCTGAAGAGGTTCGCGAGGCGGAGCCGTCCGCATTCCTCTGCGTCATCCGCCAGGCGGAGCCGCGCCTCCCGCGGCTGGCTGGCGAAGTTGTGAAGCACCACGAGCCCGTTCCCACGCCAGTCGTAGCGCAGGGCCAGGCAGTTCTCGACCCCAGGGTCTACGATGGTGGGGCGGCCCCAGCCGATCTCCGGGCACTCCTTCCGTACCCGGATCATGGTCGCCATCCAGTTCAGGAACGAATCCGGGTCCCGGCGCTGCGCCTCCACGTTCATGTGCCGGAAGCTCCAGACGCCATCGTCGATGACCGGGTGGACGAGATCGTCCTCCTCGGCGGTGGAGAAGCCCGCGTTCGGCTCGTCGGCCCACTGCATGGGGGTGCGGACGGTCGCGCGGCCCTCGAGGGAAAGGTCGTCGCCCATCCGCAGCTCGTCGCCGAAGCGGATGACGGGGGTGCCGGGGAGCGAGAACATGACGCTGTACGCCAGCTCCTCGTGCTCGCGGTCGCCGAGCATGGGGGCGAGCCGGCGCCGGATCCCGCGGCCGAACAGCCGCATGTGCTCCTCCGGCGCGAACTTCTCGAATATCCGCTCCCGCTGCTCGTCGCTGAGACGGCCCAGGTCGAGCTCGTCGTGGTTGCGGAGGAACTGCGCCCACTGCGATGTGTCCGGGATGTCCGCCGTGGCCTCGATCGCTTCCTTCAGCGGTCCCACGTCGTCCGTGGCCAGCGCATAGAACAGGTGCTGGTTGACCCAGAAGTTGAACATCATGTGGATCCCCGTTCCGCCGTCCGGGCCGAAGTAGAACTTGCTGTCCTCCGGCTCCACATTGGCCTCGCCCAGGAAGATCGCGTCGCCCTTCTGCCACTGGAGCAGCCGGCGGAACTGCCGCAGGTACTCGAACCGCTTCTCGCCACGCTCTCCGTCCCGCTGGATGGTTTCCAGGAGGAACGGCACCGCGTCCAGGCGGAACCCGGCGACGCCCAGCTCGAGCCAGTACCCCATGATGCGCTCGATCTCTTCGCGCACCGCCGGGTTCTCCATGTCGAGGTCCGGCTGGAAATCGTAGAAGCGGTGGAAGTAGAAGAGTCCCGCCTTCTCGTCCCGGGTCCAGGTGCTCTCCTGCTCACCCGGGAAGATCATGCCCGAGTCGGCGTCGGGCGGCCGCTTCTCCGACCACACATACCAGTCGCGGTACGGCGACTCCGGGTCCGCGCGCGCCGCCTGGAACCACGGGTGCTCGTCCGACGTGTGGTTCACGACCAGGTCCATGAGCACCTTGATGCCACGCATGTTCGCCTGGTGCATGAACTCGACGAACTCGCCGCTCGAACCGTGCCGCGGATCCACTCCGTAGTAGTCGCTGATGTCGTAGCCGTTGTCCCGGTTCGGCGTGGTGTTGAACGGCGCCAGCCACACGGCGTCCACGCCCACGTAGGACAGATAATCCAGCCGCCGTATCAGACCGCGGAAGTCCCCCACGCCGTCCCCGTTGGCGTCCAGAAACGTCTCCAGGTCGAGACTGTAGATGACGGCGTTCTTGTACCAGAGGTCCTCGATCATGCGGGGTCCCGGGGGCGGTCGTCTTTGGATTTTACCCACGGCCCCTGCAAGGTTCTCACCAGCCGACACCGGGCCTTCGGCTCGCCCGGCAGCCGCCCGGCACCCGCCGGGCCCCGCGGCTACTCCCGCCTCCGCAGCGACTCCGGCATCCGTACGGCCAGGACGGTCCCGCGGGCGGTGACCGTCCCCTCCACCTCGACCTCGACGTCCACCTCCACCTTCCGCGCCCCCACGTCACGCGGGCGTGCGGTGAGCACGAGCTCCGGGCCGAGCGGTGTGGGCTTCAGGTAGTCGACCCGCAGCGAGGCCGTGACGAAGCGGGCCGACGGGTCCGAGCCGGGTGCGGCCCCCTCGCGCTCCATCCACGCGGCCGCCGCCGTGCCGATCCCGTGGCAGTCGATGAGCGAGGCCAGCAGTCCGCCGTATACATACCCCGGCACCGCTACGTGCTCGGCGCGAGGGGTGAACCGCGCCACGCCCGCGCCGCCGCACCAAATGGTTCGCACGTGGTGCCCGTCCGGGTTCAAACGCCCGCAGCCGTAGCAGTGGGCCACGTCCTCCGGGTAGAGGTCCTGGATCGCCGCGTCGGTCATGATGGCCTCCCGTGGAACGGTGAAGGGGGTGCCCCGGTCTACCGTGACACCCCCAATTCACTCACCCTGCCAAGGAGAGTATGTCCCGCACGCCACTTTCGCGACGGTATGATCCGGTTCATGACCTGATCGTGCACGGAGTCTAGGCCGTGTCCGACGGTGGATCTGTCGGGGGATCCCCGCTTCCCTTGTCGGGCACGGCCCGACGATGCCCTGTCGGCGCGGGCGGCCCGGTGATAATCTGCGCGGGTTGGACTGCGCCTGGCTCGACTGCGCCGGTCTATCCCCGCAACCACGCTCCCGATGACGTCTACACCACCGTCGACCTCCTCCTCCAGCGCGCTGGTCCGCGTCTCTCGCACCGCGTGGACGGGTACGCGCGAGGGCTGGAGCGGCACGAGCCACGATGCGCGGAGGCGGTTCCTGCTCCGGCTCCTCGGGGCCACGCTCCTCGCCGCCGCCGCGGCCAGTATCTCGGCGTTCGTGCTCCGCGACTTCGCAGTCGACGGCGCGCTCCCGGGCGACGCCGCGCTCACGGCGCGGATCATGGATCTGCTCTCCATCCACAGCGCCGTCTGGCTGGGCGCGTTCACCAGCTCGGCCATGGTCACTCCGTTGCTGGTGCTCGCGGCCGTGCTCTGGGCACGGCGCGGCCGCTGGGAGCGGGCGGTGACGGCGATTACGGCCTATATCGCGTCCAAGGCCATCATCTTCGCCGGCTGGAACACATGGGATCGGGCGCGCCCCGCGGACGTGCTGAACGGGGAGCTCGTGCCGGCCGGGCTGTCGTCGTACCCCTCCGGTCACGCGGTGCAGACCTGGACGGTCTACGGGCTCCTCATCCTCTGGTGGGCCGCCGCCAGCGACCGTGCGTGGGAGCGGGCCCTCGCCTGGACGCTACTGCTGGTGGGATCGCTGGTCATCGGCGTGGGCCGGGTCCGCATCAGCGCCCATTATCCGTCGGACATCATCGGCGGCATCCTCATTGGCGCACTCTGGCTCGCCGGCGCGGCGTGGGCCGAACGGGCGGTGGGGCGCCCGCTCAGCCCTTCCGGCGGGCGGCGAGAAGGCGGTCCCGATCGGACTCCGGCAGGTACTTCACGGCCTCGCGAACGGTAAGCCCCGCGGCGCGCACCACCCGGGGCTCAAGCCACGCGACCACCAGCTCCGGTCGCTTCTTCCCGGTCTCTCGGAGCACCCAGCCGATGGCCTTCCGGATGAAGAACTCCCGCTCCCCGAGCATCGGATCCGCCAGCGCGGCGAATCCCTCGAAGTCGCCCCGGCCGCGGCGCAGGCCGTAGAGATGGCCGAGGAGGGCGGCGCGACGCAGCCAGAAATCGGGATCGCCGGCCCAGCGCGTGAGCGTGGCGTCCATGCCGTCGGGGAACCGGTCCACCAGTGCGCCCGTGACACTGGCCGCGAGCCCGTCCACGAGCGCCCACGTGCCGGACCCCCGGATCAGGCGCTCCAGGAGCGGCGCGTCGTCCGGGGTGAGCCGGTCGATGTCGAGGTCCAGTACGTCGACGGCTGCCATCCGGAGCTCGAAGATCTCGCGCCCCCAGAGCGCCTCCACCAGCCCGATTACCTGGGGGTGGGACAGGTCCGGCTGCTCGCGGTGGAGTGCGACCACCGCTTTCCGCGTCGCCGGGACGGTAGCGCCCAGGAACGCCATCTCCATCTTGAGGTAGGCCTGCTCCTTCGCCGCCCGCTCCGGTGTGGCCTCCGACCGCAGACGTTCCAGGATCCCGTCGACCCACTGCTCCTCGACGCTGCTGCGCTCCACGATCTTCACGGCTCCTCCTCGCGTGAAAGCGGGGTGCGCGCCCCCGCTCCATCCGCGCCGACCCGCGTGAGCACCGACTCCCGGATCTCGGCCACGCTCCGGCAGCCGGCCAGCCCCGCGGTGAGGTCCAGGTCGGCGACCAGGTTCCGTATGACCTCCTTCACCCCGCTCTCTCCCCCGATGGCCAGGCCGTAGACGTACGGTCGACCCAGCAGCACCGCCGAGGCGCCCAGCGCGATCGCCTTGAACACGTCCGCGCCCGTGCGGATCCCGCTGTCGAACAGGACTGGCACGCGGGCGTCGATGGCCGCGGCCACGCCGGGCAGCGCGTCCAGCGCGCCGATGGCTCCGTCCACCTGGCGACCGCCGTGGTTCGACACGATCACGCCGTCCATCCCGTGCTCCACGGCCCGTGTCGCGTCCTCCGGGTGCAGAATGCCCTTGAGGAAGATGGGCAGTGACGTCAGCTCCCGCAGCCGCGCCAGGTCGTCCCACTCGAGGGAGGGGCGGGAGTAGGTGGCGATGAACCGACGCACGGCCGACCGCGCGTCGCCGCTCCGGAGCGCGCGTAGCGTGGACCCGGGGAACCGCCGCGCCATCTCCAGCGCGGCGCCCATGGCCTTGAGTGTGACCGGCGGCCGTGGAGCCTCCGCGGGGTCCGTGTCCGCAGCGTCGGCGAGGCCCGCGCGGAAGGCGGGGTCGCTCGTGTACTGCGCGATTCCCTTGCCGCGCAGGAAGGGCAGGTATCCCAGGTCGAGGTCCTGCGGGCGCCAGCCGAGCATTGTCGTGTCCAGCGTGAGCACGATGGCGTCGCACCCGCACGTTTCGGCCCGTCGGACGAAGCTCGCCACCAGATCGTCCGACCGGCTCCAGTAGAGCTGGAACCAGCGTGGCGCCGCGCCCATCGCCGCGGCGCACTCCTCCATGGTCCGGGAGGCCTGGCTCGAGAAGATGAACGGGACGCCCGTGTCGGCCGCCGCGCGCGCGACGGCCAGATCGGCCTCCCCATGCGCCATCTCCAGCACACCGATGGGCGCCAGCAGGAGCGGCGCGGGAAGACGCCGCCTCTGCAGCTCCACCGACAGGTCCCGCGATGAAACGTCCCGGAGCACCCGCGGCACGATCCGCCACGCCTCGAACGCCTCCCGGTTGCGGCGCATGGTGCTCCCTGTCGCCGCGCCCCCGGCCACATACGCGAATGCCTCCCGCGACATCCGCTCCCGCGCCCGCTCCTCCAGCGCCGCCGGCTCCAGTGGCACCGCGGGGCGCCGGCCCGACAGCCCGGTGACGAAGATCTCCCGCTGCCGCGTGCGGCCGGGCTCCATTCGTTCCGATTCGTCGGTCATGCCAGCCTCCGAGCCGGTGGGGGTATTGACGCAGAAGTCCCAAATCCGCATTATCCTGCAGCGCGCCGGCCCCCCTTTGGACGGCGCGAACTCCCCATCCTTCCTGATTGGCACACCGGCGCGCAAGGCCGGCTCGCAAAGCTAGGGGTCTCTCCGAGACAGCCCGGCTGCAGAAGGACGTACCGGAGCACAGCTCCGGATCTCCCCACTTGGAGACCTGCCATGCGTCACACGAAGACCCTCTGTACCCTCGTTCTGGGTGCGGTGGTCGTCTCCGGCTGCGCCGATGATGCCACCTCCCCCACCTCCCTCGCCCCCACCGAGTCCCTCGCCTCCCTCTCCGCCGGCACCACCTCGAGCGACAACCAGCTCGTGGTGTTCAAGAAGTCCCGGATTCCGAACGGCTTTGCCGCGCAGGTCGCCGCGCTCGGCGGCAACGTGGAGCTCACGATCAGCACGGCGGGCGCCGCCGTGATCAGCGGTGTGGACGCAGCAGGCCTCGACGCCATCCGCGCGAGCAGCGACGTGGACATGGTGGAGCCGGAGATCATGCTCGAGCTGCCAGAGCCCTTCGAAGTGGGGGTAGCGACCGCCGCCGACGCCGCGCCCGCGAGCCCCGGCGACCCCAGCGCCGCGTACTTCTTCCCGCGCCAGTGGAACATGCGCGCCATCGGCGCCGACGTGGCGTGGGCGGCCGGGAACACCGGCTCGTCTGATGTGACCGTCGCCATCCTCGACACGGGGATCGGCTACACCCATGAGGACCTGGTCGGGCGGGTCGATCTGAGCCGCTCGGTCTCGTTCGTCCCAGACGATGATTTCTACGTCGCGTATTACTTCCCTGGTGCCCACCCCATCGCCGACATTGGCTACCACGGCACTCACGTCGCCGCGACGGTCGCGAGCAACGGGATCGTCGCGGCCGGCGTCACCTCGCAGACCACGCTCATGGGCGTCAAGGTCTGCAGCGTGGTGACGGGTGGCTGCTCGGGTAGCGCCATCTTTGCCGGCATCGAGTACGCCGTGGACAACGGGGCGGATGTGATCAACATGAGCCTCGGGGGCGCCTTCCAGAAGAAGGACTATCCCGGGTACGTCTCGGTCCTCAACCGCCTCTTCAACTACGCACACCAGAACAAGGTTACCGTGGTCGTTTCGGCAGGGAACGAGTCCGCCGACCTCGACCACAACTACTATCCGGACGACGACGACGTGCAGACGCACTACCCGAGCCTGTACAAGACGTACTGCTCGACGCCCAACAACATCTGCGTCTCGGCCACCGGCCCCACGGCCGCCGCGTCCAACATCGGACCGTGGACGAACGTGGACGCACCCGCAGTGTACACCAACTACGGCCGCTCCGCCGTGAATGTGGCGGCGCCCGGTGGAAACACCGGCGCGGGCGTGATGGCCGCCTGCTCGACGTTCAGCCTCGTCATCCCGGTCTGTCAGGCGAACGGCTACGCCGTCACCCTCTCCGGCACCAGCATGGCGGCGCCGCACGTCACCGGCCTGGCAGCGCTCATGGTGGCGCAGTACGGCAAGAACCCGGCGAAGGTCCGGGCCGCGATCCAGCAGTCGGCGGATGACCTCGGACAGCCCGGGACCGATCCGTTCTACGGCAAGGGCCGCATCAACGTGGCGCGGGCGACGGGCAACTGACGCTCTACCGCGCTCGCAGTGGAACAGGGGTGGCTTTCGGGCCACCCCTGTTTTTTGTGGCCTTGTCCCGCGCGCGGGGCCGGGCCACTATGCTCTGACGCCGCACTCCGCATCCATCCCTCGCAAACGCCGTCCGCAATGACCAACCGTATCGAGGCCTTCTTCAGGCGACGCATGCAGCTGCCCTCCAACGGCGACGAGTCGGCCGGGGGCGGAGGGTCTGCTGGGGCGGCTATACCGGATCCGGAGGTCGTGGCCGCGGCCGAGGCCCGGCACCGGCTCCACCTCGCCGCCTGCGCGCTCCTCCTCGAGCTCGCCCACGCCGATGACCAGTTCACCCCCGAGGAGGCCACGCACATCGAGGTGGTGCTGCGCCGTCATTTTGACCTGAGCGAGGAGGAAGCGCAGCAGCTGATGGAGCTCGCCGAGCAGGAGCGATCTGGTGCGGTGGACCTCTGGCAGTTCACCAGCCTCATCCGCGCCAGCTACGACATCGGCCAGAAGACGCTCCTCGCCGAGGTCATGTGGGGGCTCGTCCTGGCCGACGGAGAGATCGCGCGCCACGAGGCATACCTCCTCCGCAAGATCGCCAACCTCCTGGATCTGGAGCCCGGATACCTCTCTGCCGCCCGGAAGCGCGCCGCCAGCGACGACTGAAAACCCGCGGCGGCCCGCGCTGAAACTGGTGACGCGCCGCGCCCGTATCGGTCTCCGGCACTCACGCCCACCGGAGGCCCCCCGCATGCCCGAACTCCTCAGTGACGTTCGCTACGCCATCCGCTCCCTCTCGAAGCGCCGCGGCTTCACCCTGGTTGCCGTGCTCTCCATCGCCCTCGCCATCGGCTTCAACACCGCCATCTTCAGCGCGGTGAACGCGCTGCTGCTGCGGCCGGTGCCTGGTGTCGTCGGGGCCGATCGGGTGGTGGAGCTCGGCCGTACCAATCGAGGCAGCGGGTTCGACTCGTTCTCCTATCTCGATTTTCGGGACCTGAGGGAGAACGTGGAAGAGCTCTCGGAGCTCTCCGCGTGGCGGATGTTGCCGGTGAGTCACGGCGCTGAAGAGGGTGGAGAGCGGGTGGTGGCCATGGTGGTGTCGCCCGGGTACTTCCCGGCGCTGGGGGTGACTCCGGCGGCCGGCCGCTTCTTCGCCGCCGATGACGACGTGCCGGGCGTGAGCCCCGCCACCGTCGTGATCAGCCACGCTTTCTGGCAGACGCGGCTGGGCGGCGCCCCCAATGTGGTGGGCTCCACCGTGGACGTGAACCGGACGCCGTTCACGATCATCGGCGTGGCGCCGCCGTCGTTCCGCGGCCATTTCCCCCTGGTCGGCGTGGAGCTGTGGCTGCCCGTGGCGCGGATCGACCTGGCGGAGCCGTCCTTCAACACCACCAACTTCGATCGGCGCGGCGCGATCTGGCATCAGGTGATCGGACGCCTCGCCCCGGGGGTTACCATGGAGCGCGCCGAGCTGGCGGTGCGGTCGGAGATGGCCCGGCTCGCGGAGGCCTACCCGGAGACCAACGACACCCGTGGGGCCACCCTGGTGGAGCTCGGCCCCGTGCCGGGTGGGGGTCGCGGCATGATACGCGGGTTCCTGGGCGCGTTGCTCGCCCTGGTGGGCCTGGTGCTGCTGGTGGCGGCGGCAAACGTAGGGGGCATGCTCCTGGCCCGCGGCGCCGCCCGCGAGCGGGAGGTGGCCATCCGGATCGCCCTCGGATCGGGGCGCGCCCGGCTGGTCCGGCAGCTCACGGCGGAATCGGTCCTGCTGTTCCTCGCAGGCGCGGTGGTGGGGCTGGCGCTCGCGTGGTGGGCTTCGAGCCTCGTCTCCGTGATCGCCGCACCGGGGCTCGAGATCACCCTGGACCTTGCGCCCGACCGCACCGTCTTCGTCTTCACATTCGGGATCGCGCTGGCCACGGGGCTCCTGTTCGGGCTCGTGCCCGCGCTCCAGACGTCGCGGCCCGAGCTTGTCTCCTCGCTCAAGGACGAGGGCCGGACAGGGCGGCGCGGGACCCGCACGCGTCGCCTGTTCGTGGCCTTCCAGGTGGGCGTCTCGATCATTCTGGTGACCGCGGGGGGGCTCCTGGTGCGCTCCCTCCAGGAGGCCAGGCAGGTGAGTCCCGGGTTCGACGCCGAGGGAGTTCACCTCGTGACGCTGGACCTCTCACTCGATGGCTATACCGACGAGACGGGCCCTGACTTCCAGATGGAGATGCGAAACGCCCTCGCGGCGCGGCCGGGCGTCAGCCACGCCGCCCTCGCCGTCGACCTGCCCATGGACCTGTCCGAGTGGGGCAACGCCGTGTGGCCCGACGGTTGGGAGGACCCCGAGGGGCGCGGCATGTCCGTGGACGCCAACTTCGTCTCGGCCGACTACTTCGAGACGCTCCGGATCCCGGTGGTCCGCGGCCGCGGGTTCACCGACGGCGACCGCACCGGGAGCGCCCCGGTGGTGGTGGTGAGCGAGACGCTCGCGCGCGAGGCGTGGCCCGAGGGCGATGCCATCGGGCAGCAGATCCGCTGGAACGAGCGGGAGAGCGAGCCGCGCACCGTCGTAGGGGTGGTAGCCGATACGAAGAATCAGACGCTCGGCGAGCCGCTGGACGGCATGATCTACCTGCCCCTTATGCAGGAGTACCAGGGCGCCGTGAGCGTCCTGGCCCGCGGGCCAGGCGTCACTCCCGCCACCCTGCGGTCCGCGCTCCTCGAAGCCGATCCACGGCTCGCCATCAGCGCACCCCAGACGCTCGCGGAGATCACGGCCGTGGGGCTGCTCCCGGCCCGTGTGGCCGCCTACGTTGCCGGTCTCCTGGGAGCGCTCGGGCTCTTCCTGTCCGCGCTCGGCATCTACGGCGTTGTGGCCCATGGCGTGGTTCAGCGGCGGCGGGAGATCGGGATTCGCATGGCCATCGGCGCGGAGGCCGGTCGTGTGCTGCGGGGCGTCATCAACGATGGGATCCGGCTTGCGCTCCCGGGTCTGCTGCTGGGCGCGGTTGCCGCGCTCGTGGTCGCCCGGTTGATTCGGGGAATGCTCTTCGGCGTGTCCCCGACCGACCCTCTGACGCTCGTTGCCGTGGCGCTCCTGCTCCTGGCCACGGTGGCCGTGGCCAGCTGGGTGCCGGCGCGGCGCGCGGCATCCGTGGACCCGGTGGAGGCGCTCCGGGCGGAGTAGGGCCGCTGGTGCGCCTCGAGCCTCAGTCGCTACGGTTCTCGAACGTCCCGCGCACCACCACCTCGCCCTCCTCGACCATGGGACGCCCGCGGGCGACGACCCAGGAGACCTCGAGGTCGGCGCCCAGCAGGAGGAAGTCGGCGTCCGACCCGATGGCGATCCGCCCCTTGCGGGGGAGGCGGAGGAGACGGGCGGGCGTGAGGGTGACGGGTCGGAGCGCGTCGGCGAGGTCGAAGCCGTGGTCGCGGACGGCATCGCGGACTTCACCCCACAGCGTGTCCGGGCGGCCCGTGGTCAGCCGCTCCAGCTCGCCCTCCGCGTCGAACGAGGGAAGGGAGCCGCCGGCGTCGGAGCTGAACGTGATGTGGTCGAGGGGAACGCCGTCGTCGACGAGTTCGCGGAGTGCGAGCGATGGCTTGACCTCCTCGTCGGAAAATGCGGGCCAGGCGGAGGTGGTGATGTCCAGCGTCGCGCTGCGGCCGTAGACCCTGGCGTGCTCCAGCACCGCGCGGCTCCGATTGGCGTGCGTCGGGTGGAACTGGCGCCAGGTCAGCTCGCTGCTGCCCACCGCTTCGCGGATCAGCCGGAACGGGTCGTCGGCATCGCCAATGTGGAGGTGGACCAGGCCGCACTTCCCGCCCAGGAGCCCGCCCAGCCGCACGGCCTTGGCCAGCCGGACCAGCTCCTGGACCGTCGGGCTCGACGAGCGGTGATCGGCGATGGCGATCTCGCCAGCGCCGATCACCTCCTCGACCAGCGCGAGATCGCGGGTGAGGTCGCCGGTGAGGGTGGGCGTCGGGATCGGGTACGCGCCCGTCCAGATCCAGGCGGAGATGCCCTCGGCCCGCAGCGCCTTCGCCTTCATCAGCACGGAGTCCACGGTCCGCGTCGCGCCATCGGCCCCAAGCAGCCCCACGACCGTGGTGGTGCCTCCTTCCACCAGCGACGACAGCGACAGCTCTGGCGTTCGCGTCGCCGGGCCGCCCTCGCCGCCCGCGCCCGCGATGTGCACGTGCCCGTCGATCAGCCCCGGGACCAGGGGCGCTCCGCCGGCATCCACGACCCGGGCCCCGAGCGACTCCGGCACCGTCAGATCGGGCTCGATGGCGACCACGCTGCCACCCGCGCAGAAGACGTCGCGGCGGCCCATGGCCTCGGGCGCGAACACGTCCGCGTTCCGGATCAGCAGCGGCGCGGGGGCGGTGTGGGACATCATCGGTGATTCCTTTCCTGGCTCGGCGCGAGCCGGCGGTGGGGGTACGTCTTCACCGGTATCCGATGGCCACCGCCAGGACCACGAAGGCCGAGGCCGCGATCAGCAGTGCCAGCAGGAACTTCCAGATGAACCGCGCCCAGATGGCCCAGTCGACGCGAGCGACGCCGAGGGTGCCAATCAGCGCGCCCGACGTGGGGACGATCAGATTGGTGAAGCCGTCGCCCAGCTGGAAGGCGAGGACCGCCACCTGACGGGTGACGCCGGCGAGGTCGGCGAGTGGGGCCATGAGGGGCATGGTGAGCGCGGCCTGCCCGGAGCCGGATACCACGAAGAAGTTGAACACGGACTGGAAGACGAGCATGAGCCAGGCGGACAGCGCGCTGGGCAGGTCCCGGATGAGCAGACCGGCCTCGTGCAGCAGCGTGTTCAGGACCGTGGGCTCGGTGGGAGAGTCGCCTCCCAGGACCAGCACGATCCCCTTCGCCATGCCGACGATCAGCGCGGCATCGAGGATGTCTCGAGCGCCGGCCTTGAACCCCGTCCCGATGTCGTTGATGCCCATCCCGTTCAGATGGAACGCGGCCCCGATCACGCCCGCGACCACGCCCATGACGAAGAACTGGCTGGCGATCTCGGGGATGTAGTACTGGTGCTCGATCACGCCCCATATGACCCAGACGATCGTCGCCAGGACAGTCAGCAGGACGAGTTTGTGTCCGAAGGTGAACGCGAGGTCCGGGCGGCTCGGGTCCGGGGCCTCGTCGGCGAATGGGTCGGGGAGCCCGTGGAGCGGTGAGCGCGACGGCTCGCGCCGGACCCTCTGGGCGTACCACCACGTCCAGCCGGTGCCGAAGAGCGTGAAAAACGTCCACATGACGATCCGGAAGGGAGCGCCGGAGAGCACCGGTATCTCCGCCACCCCCTGGGCGATGGCGATGCTGAACGGGTTCATCCACGACGTCGCGAAGCCGATCTGGGTGGCGACGTAGGTGATGAGGACCCCGACGATGGCGTCGTAGCCGAGGGCGATGACCAGCGGCACCAGGATCATCGCGAATGCGATCGCCTCCTCGCCCATTCCGAAGACCGCGCCCCCGAGCGAGAACAGCACGAACATCACCGGGATGAGGAGCGCCTCCGCCCCCGCCGTGCGCTGGATCACCGCCATGATCCCGGCTTCGATGGCGCCCGTCCGGAGCACGATCCCGAAAGCGCCGCCGATGATCAGGATGAACGCTACCACGCCGATGGCCGCGCCCCACTTGCTCCCCGAGACCAGCCCCTCGAACGCGTAGTTGAACAGCCCCACCTCGCCACCGGGCGCGAAGAGAGGGACACCCCGGTGGACCGGCTCGCCCACTTCGTCGCGGAGCAGCTCGAAGCTGCCGGGCACCAGCACCTCCCGCTCCTGAACCGCGCCCGCCGCGTCGGTGAAGCGGATCAGGGTCGTGTCGAACGAGCCGGCGGGGATCAGGTACGTGCATGCCGCCGCGAAGAGGATGACGAAGAAGATGATGACGTACGTGTCGGGCGCCCGGAAGCGAGGTGCCCCCGGGCTGCGCGCGGCCGCGGGCATATCCCTCTAGTCCTCGATCACGCGGCGGCGGGCGAGGTCGTACCGCTGGCCGCTGCCGAGGATGTGCAGCGTGAGACCGTGTCCCACCAGGTCCCCACCCGCGGTTGTAGCTACGCCGGCCGCGTTGGAGGCGTCGATCACCATCACAGTGTTCTCGCCGAAAACCTCGAAGCTGTCAGGGTCCCGCACGATGATCGCGGTCGACTCGTCGATCCCCACGCCCACCAGCTGCGGGTTCTCCAGCACCAGCGAGATCAGCCGGTTCTGCCGTTGCCGGGCGATGAAGTGCTGGTCGATGATCACCCGAGCGACGAAGCCGAAGCCCGGGGCCGTCATGACATTGCCCCGCTCGATCGTGGTGAAGGAATACTCGGCGTCCGGGTGCAGCGCCTCGTCACCGGTGATCATGATCTCGCTCATGATGGCGGCGCCAGCGCTCGTGCCCGCCAGGACACCCCCTCCGCGGTGGATCTCGCGGACCCGGTCCAGGAGCCGCGTGTCCAGCATGTGGGCGGTGAGCCGGTTCTGGTCCCCGCCGGAGAAGAAGATCCCGGTGACGTCATCGAGCGCCGCGACGATGCTGTCATGGTTCGCGGTGATGCTGTCGAACCGGACGAAGGAGACGTCGGGGCAGCCGGCCTCCTCGAGCTGCCAGCTCTGGTAGAGCGCCACGTCCAGCGGGTCGGAGCTGGCCATGGGGATCACCACCATCCGACACGCGTCCCCGCCCGCCAGCTCGACGATCTTCTCCATCATGTAGTGCGGCCGGCTCCCGCCCCCGATGATGACCAGCGGCCCCGGGTCGCGCCGGGGCGAGAAGGCGGCGAACAGGATCAGAGTCCCGAGCAGCAGTCCCGCCGTGCCCGTTCCCGCGACCACGCGTCGATTCATGGCGTTCCTCCAACAATGTGTTGACCGCAGGGTGTGCGGCTGTTGCGGGGCAACATGCTTTCGGCGGAGGGCACGGTCAACCTGGGTCAACAACCTCCGACGGGGATCGAGATTCGGATGCGGATTCGGTGGCGGTGTTCCGCTCCGGAGCAGGGCTGCCGCAGATGGGGTTGGGGCGCACACAAGTTGCATATACCACATCCGATGACCGACTCTGTGACGGATACCGCGCCACCGTCCTCAACCTGGGGGCTCCACTCATCGCTTCCGACGACGAACGTCTCGGAAGTGCTGCGGCGCGTGGCCCACGTCGCCCGCGACCTGACGGGGGCCTACGGCGCGTATGTGGAGCAGGTGGTGGACGGTGAGGTGGAGGTGGTGGCGGTGGTGGGGGAGGGCGCTCCACCGTTGAGCACCCGGATCGCGTACCCTGGCTCGGTGACCGAGGAGATCGCGCAGGGTGGGCTTCCGGTCACGGTGCCGGAGCTCGGCGAGGAGTCGGCTATCGTGCCGTACCTCGGGAAGAGCTGTGCGAGTTGCGGGTTCCTCCTCGCACCGCTCATGGCGGGGGAAGAGCTTCTGGGCGCGCTCGTGCTCCTGAGCCGCGCCCGAGGTCACTTCGGTTCCGACGACATCGCCACGCTCCGATCGCTGAGCGAGCTGGCGTCCGTGTCGCTCCGGCTGGTGGGGGAGATCAGCCGCGAGCGCGAAGAGCGGACGGCGCTGCTGGATTCCACCGGAGAAGGCATCTATGGGATCGACCCGGCGGGGCAGTGCACGTTCATGAACCGCTCCGGGGCCGCTCTCCTCGGCTATTCGCAGGACGAGGTCCTGGGTACCAACCTGCACCGTCTGATCCACCACACGCGTCCCGACGGCAGTGCGTACGAGGAGGCCGCCTGCCCGATCTACGATGCCGCGCGGGCGGGGAAGGGGGTGCGGGTGGAGAACGAGGTGCTCTGGCGGAGCGACGGCTCGTCCTTCCCCGCCGAATACGCGTCGCACCCGATCCGGGAGGACGACCGGATCCTCGGCGCGGTGGTGACCTTCCGTGACATCTCGGAGCGAAAGCGGGAGGAACAGCGCCGGGCCCACCGTCTCGAGCGCGAGCGCTTCCTCGCCGAGGCCAGCGCCGTGCTCGCGTCGTCGCTGGACTACGAAACCACGCTCGACCAGGTCGCCCGGCTCGCCGTGCCGCGCATGGCCGACTCCTGCGTCATCGACGTGCTGGACAAGGACGAACGGCTGAACCGAGTGGGGGTGGCCCACATCGATCCCGGGATGCAGCGCGTGCTCGCTACCGCGCGGCCGCACGCGCCGCCCCCCGATTCGGGTAGTCCCGCGCTGGCAGCGCTGGAGGGGGCGGAGCCCGTCCACGTGCCGGTGGTCACCGACGAATGGATCGAGAGGGTCGCCCTCGATCCCGAGCACCTCGACGTCCTGCGGAGCCTGAAGCCACGCTCCGTGATGATCGTTCCGCTCCTCGGCGCCGGACGCACCGTAGGTCTCTTCTGGCTCGCCCGCACCGACCCCGATCGCCCCTACGATGCCGACGAGCTTGCACTCGCCGTAGAGCTCGGCCGCCGGGCCGGCGTAGCCGTCGACAACGCCATGCTCTTCGCCGGCGCCGAGGAGGCCCGGGGCGAGGCGGAGCGCCGGGCTCGCGAGGAGGCGGCGCTCCGGGAAGCCATTCAGGCGGTGGCCGCCAGCGCGTCCACCGAGGAGGTCATCCATCGGATCGCCGGGAGCGCCGTGCGGGCGACCAACGCTGATGGGGCGTTCGTTGAGCGCATCGAGCACGACTGCGCCGAGACGCTCGTGGTGGCCTCCGCCGGAGAAACCGCTCCGGCGGTGGGGGGTCGGCTCCGCTACGAAGGCTCGTTCACCGAGTACGTGGTGGAGCGGGCGCAGCCCCTGGTGGTGCCCCGGATCGCCGACGCCGAGCGGGGCCTTCCGGGCGAGCTCGCCCGCGCCCGCCCCGACGACGCCATGCTGATTCTCCCGCTGGTTGATGGAGGCGAGCCCATTGGCTCGCTCTATCTCATGCGCCGGTCGGAGAAGTGGCAGTTCCGCGAAGACGAGGTACAACGCGCGCTGGCGTTCGCCGAGCTCGCCGCCCTCGCCTTCCGCAAGATCCACATGCTCGAGGACTCCGAGCGGCGCCGTGAGGAAATCCAGAGGGTGATGGAGAGTCGCGCCCGCCTCATGCGCGGGTTCAGTCACGACGTGAAGAATCCCCTCGGCGCCGCCGACGGGTTCCTCCAGCTCCTGCAGGACCAGGTCGTGGGCCCTCTCACCGAAAAGCAGGCCGAGCATCTGCGGCGCGCCCGCCGCTCTATCCATAGCTCCCTGGACCTCATCGAGGACCTCCTGGACCTCGCACGCGCGGAGGCCGGCCAGCTGGAGATCGAGTGGGGGCCCGTGGACCTGAGGGATGCCACCCGCGAGCTCGCGGAGGAGTATCGCACACAGGCCGACCGGAAGGGCATCGCCATGCACCTCGAGCTGCCCGACGAGCTGCCCGTCATCCGCAGCGACGCGACCCGCGTACGGCAGGTCCTGGGCAACCTCCTCTCCAACGCGGTCAAGTATACCGATGAGGGACGGATCGCCGTCCGTGTCGATCGTCGCTCGACCGGCGCCTCCGGCCCCGCCGACGCACCCGAGCGCGCCGGTGAGTGGGTCGTCGCGGAGGTGAAGGACACCGGCCCGGGCATCCCTGCAAACCAGCAGCGGCGGCTGTTCGAGGAGTTCACCCGCCTCGACCCCGGCGAGAAAAGCGGTGCGGGCGTCGGGCTCGCCATCAGTCAGCGCATCTCGCATGCGCTCGGCGGCGAGATTGCCGTCAGCAGCGAGCCCGGCGAAGGCTCCGTGTTCACCCTGTGGCTGCCTCGCGCAGCCCCGGACGGCGCCGACGACTGAGACGCGTTGACTCCCTCGCACGAGGGGCCCTACCTTTCCGTCAGCCCCGCTTTCTCCGGCGTCTCATTCCAGACACGAGACGCACCATGCCGAACGCCGTCGCAGGAGCCGCCGCACCTACATCGGAGCCCGGCGCACTCGCTTTCGAATATCAGGACCCGTTCCCGCTCGGGCCGGACACCACCGAGTACCGGAAGATCGACGGGTCGGAGCGCTATGTCCGGGTAGACTTCTTCGGAGACGAGGAAGTGCTGCGGGTCGACCCCGCCGCGCTGGCGCTGCTCACGCGCGAAGCCATGCGCGATGTCTCCTTCCTGCTGCGGCCGTCGCACAACGAGCAGGTGGCGCAGATCCTGACCGACCCGGCCGCGTCGCCGAACGATCGCGGCGTCGCCCGCGCCTTCCTCCGCAATGCCGTGGTAGCGGCGGAGGGAGAGCTCCCCGTCTGCCAGGACACGGGAACGGCCACGGTCGTCGCGAAGAAAGGGCAGCGGGTGTGGACCGGCGTGAAAGACGAGGAGTGGATCTCCCGAGGCGTCTATCGCACGTACACCGAACACAATCTGAGGTACTCCCAGACCGTACCGCTGGACATGTACACGGAGAAGAACACGGGCACGAACCTCCCCGCGCAGATCGACATCGCGGCCACCGAAGGGGAAGCCTACAAATTCCTGTTCATGGCGAAGGGCGGCGGCAGCGCCAACAAGACCACGCTCTACCAGCAGACGAAGGCGCTCCTCACACCGGAGAAGCTGGAAGCGTTCCTGGTGGAGAAGATGAAGTCGCTCGGCACCGCCGCATGCCCGCCCTACCACATTGCGTTCGTCATCGGCGGTACGAGCGCCGACGCGGTCATGAAGACGGTGAAGCTGGCCAGCGCCCGCGACCTGGATGGTCTGCCCACCACCGGCAACGAGCACGGCCGCGCCTTCCGTGACGTGGAGCTGGAGGGTCGGCTCCTCCTCGCTGCGCAGCGGCTCGGCATCGGCGCCCAGTTCGGCGGGAAGTACTTCGCCCACGACGTTCGCGTAATCCGGCTCCCGCGCCATGGCGCGAGCCTGCCCGTGGGCATGGCCGTTTCATGCTCCGCCGATCGGAACATCCGGGCCAAGATCACGCGGGACGGGCTCTTCGTCGAGGTGCTCGACGCCAACCCGGGCCGACTGCTCCCGGAGGAGAACGTGGAGGGACAGGCGGTGGAGGGGATACGGATCGACCTCTCCACCGGGATGACCGAGGTGAGGAAGGCGCTTTCGGCCATGGACGTCGGCGACGCGGTGCTGCTGTCGGGCACACTCGTCGTGGCCCGGGACATCGCCCATGCCCGCTTCAAGGAGATCCTCGACCGCGGGGACCCGCTGCCTGAATACCTGATCGATCATCCGGTCTATTACGCCGGTCCCGCCAAGACGCCGGAGGGCCGTCCGTCCGGCTCGTTCGGCCCCACCACGGCCGGGCGGATGGACGCCTACGTGGACCTGCTCCAGCGCAACGGCGGGAGCCTCGTCATGATCGCAAAGGGCAACCGCAGTCAACAGGTGACGGACGCCTGTCGCGAGCACGGCGGCTTTTATCTCGGCTCCATGGGCGGGCCCGCGGCCATCCTCGCGGCCGAGAACATCCGGAAAGTGGAGTGCATCGACTTCCAGGAGCTCGGCATGGAGGCCGTCTGGAAGATCGAAGTGGAGGATTTCCCGGCCTACGTCCTCGTGGACGACAAGGGCAACGACTTCTTCAAGCGCCTCGGGATCTGATCCGGAGCCCCAGCGCCACCACTCCCAGGATCGGTAGCGCGGCAAGATAGGTCCAGTCCACGCCGCGTTCCGGGTGCGGCGGGGCGGCCACCATGCCGTAGAGTGGGCGCGCGGCCAGCCGCGCCGCGTCTTCGCGCGCGCGCTGGTCCCGCTCCGCCTGCAGGATCGGCGCGATGAACGCCATGTAGGCCTCCGGGAAGAGCGCCACGTGGTAGTGCGGGGGGTAGTATTCCCGCGTCACGTCCACGAGCCCCTCCTCCTCCATGGCCAGGAGCGTCTCCTCCAGCCATTGCCGGCACGCCCCGCGCCGGCTCACTCGCAGGTCCACGGCGATCCCCGCCGGGTGCACCGACAGGCGGTGCGCGTTCGGCGGTTGCCGCGTGATCGGCCGTGTCAGGCTCGTCACCACCAGCTTCTCCTTGCACGCCGCCGCGTACCCGGCTGACAGCTGCTCGATGAACGTGCGCATTTCCTGCCGCGCCACCAGCGAGCCCACGCCGTTCCGGAACCCGTAATCCTCGCTGCCTTCTAGGGGCACCAGATCCCCTCTCGCGACCAGCCGGTCCAGCTCCTCCGGCGTTTTCACGAATCGGAAGCCCAGGGCAAGCGCCACCCCGTGCTGCCGCTCCATGGCGGCCAGCGACCCCCTCAAAGTCACGGGGACATCGGCGGATGCGGGCGCGGCCGCCAGCACCGCGAGCGCCACGGTGCCAATGAGGAAGGGTCTCAGCATGTCCTGCTCCTGCGTAACACAAATAAAATCGGCGCCCACCCGCTACGGTAAAGCGCCTCGATGAACAGCTTTCCGGGGCCTGATACAGCGCAGCGCCCGGTGGGTTCCCCCGCCGGGCGCCGAATCAGGCTTCACACGTACGCCGCGTCAGCGGCCGGTACTCTCGCTCCGGGTGCCCTCCCACAGCTTTTTCGCCAGGAGCAGCGCTGCGCCCCACTTGAGCGCCTTCATGGGGTGCAGCACCGCAAACGTCCGCTTGGGCGCCTTCTTGTATGCGACGAGCTTCGCCAGTCCTTTGAGCACGTTTCCTCCCCGTTCGGGTATCGCCGATGTCCACCCTCCTGTTGTGCAAGGCGCGCGCCCAGCGAGCCCGCGGGCGGCCTCATTCCTGCAACGGCTGGCAACCTCCGCAACGGCCGGACGAATCTGCAATTCAGCCAAGGGCAAATGACGCCACGTACGAATCCGTTCGCAGGCGAGGGGGAGGTGCGGAAAGTGGCGCGGTCTATCGACTGGGCCGCGACCCCGCTCGGGCCAGTGGACCGTTGGAGTGGAACGCTCCGCGACGTCATCCGGACCTGTCTGGACTCGCCGTTTCCCATAGCCCTCTGGTGCGGCCCCGAACTCGTCTTCGTCTACAATCAGGCCTATCGCGCCATACTCGGGGCGAAGCACCCGTCGGCTCTCGGACGTCCCGGACCGGAGGTGTGGGCCGAGATTTGGGATCAGATCGAGCCCATGTTCGAGCGCATCCGCGCCGGTGGCGACCCCGTCTACGAGCAGGATGCGCCTTTCGTCGTCCAACGCCACGGCCCGAGATCCGAATCGGCGGAATCCGAAGTCAATGCCTGGTTCACCTTCAGTCTGAGCCCGGTCCGCGATGATGATGGTGATATCCACGCCTTCCTGAACATCGTCTCCGAGAGCACGAGCAGGGTACGGGCGGAGCGGGCGCATGAGGAGGCGCGCGCCGAGGCGGAGCGAGCGGAGCGCCGCCTGCGAGACGTCTTTGCCCAGGCGCCGGCGTTCCTGGCCGTCGTCAGAGGGCAGGACCACGTCTTCGAATACGTGAATCGTGCCTATTACCGGCTGGTCGGCCACCGCGACCTTCTGGGCCGGCCGGTGTTCGACGCGCTCCCGGAGCTGCGCGGACAGGGGTTCGAGGAGCTCCTCAATGGAGTGCTGGAGACGGGGGAGCCTTTCGTGGGGCGCGAGGTGGCCTTCACGGTCGCACCCACCCCCGGCACCGAGCCGGAGGAGCGCTTCGTGGATTTGGTCTACTACCCCATCGCCGAGGCCGACGGGACACGGTCCGGTGTGGTCGCCCACGGCTCCGACGTGACCGAGCACGTGCTGGCTCGCCACGAGGCACAGCGCGCACGCGCCGAAGCCGAGCACGCGAACCAGGCCAAGAGTCAGTTCCTCGCCACCATGAGCCACGAGATCCGCACGCCCATCAACGCCGTCATGGGGTATGCCGACCTGTTGGACGCGGGCATCGCCGGCTCCCTCGCCGACGAACAGGAGCGCTACGTAAAAGGAATCCAGGCCAGCAGCCGGCACCTGCTCGGACTCGTGAGCGATATCCTCGATCTCGCCAAGATCGAGGCCGGGGAGATGCTCGTGGGGGCCGGCGAGAATGGAGGCTCGGGACGCGATCAATGCCGCGATCCGCATGGTCACTCCCGAGGCCGCTGAGCGCGGTCTCACCATCGAACAGGTGTGGGAGTGCGGCCGCGATGCGGAGGTGGTCGGGGACGACAACCGGGTCCGCCAGATCCTGCTCAACCTCCTCTCCAACGCTCTCAAGTTCACCGAAGAGGGCGGGAATGTCACCGTCCGGTGCAGTGTCCGGGAGTCGGCTCCACCCGATTCGATGCTCCCGGGCTACGGCCCGTGGGTTGTCATTGAGGTCGAGGACACCGGCCGCGGCATCGCCGAGGAGCAGCTGGGCCGTGTTTTCGACCCGTTCGTCCAGGCCGAATCCGGACACACCCGCACGGCAGGGGGCACGGGGCTCGGGCTGACTATCAGTCGGCGCATGGCCCGACTGATGGCCGGCGAGCTCACCGCCCGTAGCGAGTTGGGGAAAGGATCCGTTTTCTCGCTCTGGCTCAGTCCTGCCGCACAGGAGCGCGTCAGCATCGACTCGAAGCCGTCCATCGAGGGGCAGCCGTGGCCTCCCGCTCCCCACTTGCTTCCGGGCCTCGCTTCCGCCGGGCGCGCGCTCCTGGCCAGCATAGAGACCGCCGAGGAGGAGTGGGTGGAGTGGGTTCGTACGGACGCGGTGATTCGCGCCGCCGATCGTGCCAACCGCGCTCAGGTCGCAGACCAGACCGCCGAGCTCATTGCCGCCTTCGCCAAGGTCCTCTTCGTCCTGGAAGAGGGCGGGGGAGATCCGGGCCTCCTAAAAGATGCGGAGATCGTCATGGAGGTGATCGCCCGGCGACACGGCCGTCAGCGCAGGCGCCTGGGCTGGAGCACCGTCGCGCTCGAGCGCGAATACAGGCTCCTCGGCAATGTGCTCGACGCTGCGCTCCGCCGCGAGGCCCCGAAGCGTACCGCGGCGAACCTCGGCACCGCTGTTGGCGTCGTGCAGCGGCTGACCGCTCGGGCCGCCTCGGTCAGTTTGCAGGCGTTCGGCAGCGCCGACAGCGGCTCCGCCTTCGACCTGGGCGCCGAGGCCGATCGCACCTGCGAGGGGACGGGCTAGATCGAGCGCACCGCCGCTTCCAGGACCTCGTACGGCTGACAGCCCACGACCGTCCGATCTCCGAGGAACAGCGTGGGGATCCCCGTTACACCGGCGGCGTTCGCCTCGATGCGGGTGCGGGCGATCCGGTCCAGGTAGCGTGGGTCCGCCATGGCGGCCACCGCCGCGTCCCGATCCAGTCCCATCCGCTCCGCCAGCCCGCCGATCACCGACGGGTCCTCAATGTCACGCCCCTCGCGCCAGTACGCGTCCATGACGGCCACGCGGAAGGGGTCCAGCAGACCCTCGTCCCGCGCGTGCTCCGCCACCGCCAGCGCCGGGCGAGTGCTCGGAATGTGGTCCGGCTGACGCATGTCATGGATGCCGAACGACGCCGCGAATTTCTTCAGGTAGTCTCGCGCCCGCTCGCGCCCGCCCCGCCCGAGCAGGCGCTCGGCCGGCATGCCCCCCGGCGGTATCTCCGGGTGGAGCTCGAATCCGCGCCAATCCACCGTGACCTCATGCTCCTCCTGCAGCCGCTCCAGGCTGCTCCGCTCCGCAATGAAGCAGAACGGTCAGATGAAGTCCGTGTAGAGCCGTACCTTCACGCTCACCCGGTCCCCCTCCCCCTCTCCATCTCCATGCCGGCGCGACGCAGGCCGCCGATCCCGCCGGCGTTCTCGACCCGCTCGAACCCCTGCGAGCGCAGCACCCGCGTCGCCACGCTGGACCGGCTCCCGGTCCGGCAGTATACCAGCAGCCTCTTGCGACGGTCTCCCTTCAGCTCCGACCAACGCGCCGTAATCTGCGTGTGCGGGATCAGCTTCGCCCCCGCCACATGGCCCCGCGCGTATTCGTGCGGCGTCCGTACGTCCACGAACACCACGTCCTCACCCTCCTCGACTGCAGGCGGTGAGGGGAGGACGTAGCCGAGAATGCGGTCCAGCCAGCGTACCCCCACGCCTACGGTGCGCCCGGCCCGTTGCCCGGCGTAGTGGCGCCCGCCGTCATCTGCCCGTGATCCATCGCCTCGATAGGCCCGCAGGCGATCACAGACATGTCCGCCGCGTGCAGGTTCACCACGTGGCCCGTCAGATCGAGCCCCGCCGTGGCGGCACCTTGCGGCGAGTTCATGCCCGCGCTGCCCGTCCGGAGCGTGTCGCTCGACGCAGCGGCGGTATCCGACGCGGCGCCTCCCGGACCGGTTCCGGCCAGCGCCATCCGCAGCTCACCCACCGAGCGGCGCGCCTCGTACCGCAGGGCGCCCTGCGCATCCGACTGCGGGTACGCTTCGCCCCGCGGGTCGCCATCGTTCGGCAGCGACAGCTGGTCATCCAGGTTCAGTACGATCCCGCCCGCGTCATCACACGTAGCATTCATGTGGATGTGCTGCGGCACCTGCGTGCTGGGGTCCAGCCCGGTTGCGGCGATCGTCACCACCAGCTCGTTGTCCTCGACCGTGAACGTCGCCGTGCCCTCCACTCCCGATTCCGCCCGTGCCTCCAGCTGAGCCTCGTACATCTCGCTGCTCAGCTCCCGGCTCTGGCTCACCGTGTCCTGCCGCGTCGTGTCCATTGTGGCCTCACCGGCCGTGTCGCTCTCCACTTCGCACCCCGCCACCGCGATTGCGGTGGCCGTTGCCAGCAGCACTCCGGAGAGAGTCCTCGCGCGACCTGTCATCGTTCCTCCCTTTCAAGGGCGTTCGTCCGCCATTCACTGCCACACTGCCGTTCTGCAAAAACCGTTCATGTGCCGCGGTCAGTCTCGCGTGTCCCCGTAGCCCCCGCTCCGATTCGCGTCCAGGTCCGGACCCCCGGAGTCTCCCACCGAACCGTCGGCATCCAGCAGCGCACGCAGCTCCACGTCCGCCATCTGGTCCAGTGCATACGGCGCCTCACGCACCCGCTCGTCCCCGTCATCCCGGGTGAACCGCAGCTGATGCGCCACTTCCCCGTCCTCCTCTTCTCCCCGTGCTCGAAGGGGCCCTTGATCCTCTACATCCCAACAATGCCCGTCCTCGTCCGCCAGCTGTCGATGGCTCATCTCTTCCGCTCCTGTTGACTCGGGTCCGCCTTCCAGTCCTCTCCTTCCCTCGTGCAAGGGCGGGGCCGCACGCGCGCCCGCCCGTGACCCGGGATTGCACGGGCCGACCGATCCTTGCGACAGATGGAAGTGCGTCTGATCTGAAATGTGGCGCTGTAAGGAGGACGATGTACCGCAGTACCATCGCCGCCCTCGCCGTCGCGCTCCTCGCCGCCGGCTGCGCCCCGACCGAGACCGAGGACAGTCAGCCTCCCGCGGAAGAGTTGCAGGGATCCGTGCCGGCCGAGGTGCAGGATGTGGAGGATCGACTGCTGGACGCGCCCAACGCCGCGGTGGAGGAAGCGGTGGAATCGGCGGCGCTCGAGGTGGAGGAAGGCCAGGCCACTTTCTACGCAGACGTGCTCGAGGGGGCACCGCAAGCGGGCGGGCGTACCAGGAGAGCCTGCCCGCCGTGCTCGACCTGTCGAAGGCGGCCGCGCGCCAGCTCGGATTCCTGGATGCCGGGCGTGCCCAGGTGCGGATCGAGGTTCTGGAGTGGGGTCCCTGAGCCCTCGCATCGCCGCGAGGCGAGCGCTCTGATACTCTGGAGGGATGCGAGACGACCTCCATGGCTCCGCGTTGCGGGTGGACGCGGACTTCGCCCACGATGTCCTGGGTGACCTTTACGCGTACCGGCGGAAGCGGCGCCTGATCGCCTGGCTCCTCTGGGGGGTGTTGGGGTGGCTTGGCGCCCACCGGTTCTATCTGGAGAGGCCGGGGAGCGGCCTGGCGCAGATGCTAACCGGCGGCGGTCTGCTCGTCTGGTGGGTCGCGGACGCGTGGCGTATTGGCCGGCTGGTCCGGGAGCACAACAACGAGCAGGAGGCGCGTGAGTGCGCGGGTGACCCACCCATCGAGTTGTCGTTCATGCCCCCGCGGGCGGTGGATGTCCTGAATGATCCACCGGAGTGGACGGTCCGATGGAGCCAGCGGGGCACCGCCTGGCGGGGAGCTCGGCTGGCCGGTGACCTGCTGGTGCTGCTCGTCGCCGGCAGTGCCCTCGGGGCTCTCGCGGGTGTAGAGGGTGGAACCGAGGCGGTGTTCGCCGTGGTGTGCCTCATCGGGGTGACGCTCCTCGGTGGGCGCGTCGACTGGCTCGACGGAGTGCCAGGGGCTCAGCTACTGGTCCGCTGGAGCCACCGTCTCCGGCTGTATTACTATTTCAATCGACCCGGCTCCCCACCAGGGCTCCTGCTGCGTGGCGCCACCGCGCTGATCCTCGCCCCGTTCCGGCGCCAGGACCGTGCGGAAGTGCAGCTCTATCTGGAGCTCGGCGGCGTTTTCACCCTCGGCTTCATGGCCCTGGATCTCGTCGAGGACCTCGTGCTGCCCCTCCTCCGCACGGGGCTCTCCGCCATCTCGCCCCTCCACCTTGCCGCCCTCTGGTTCCAGGAGCTCTTCCTGACGTTCCTGGTGATCTACGCTTTTGCCGCTCCCGTGGGCGCGATTCTCACTCTCTACCTGCTGACACGTCGGACCCACACCCTCCCACGGCTCCTCGGCGCTCTCACGCTCCTCTTCATCGCCATGGGCGCCTCAGCCTGCTGACCAGCCTCCCTCCAGAACATCGATCCTCGCGGGACCGGGGTACAAAAAAAACCGCCCCGGTGACCCGGGGCGGCTTTTCCGTTCAGGCGTGGCGGAAGGTCAGACCTTCTGCACGTTCTCCGCCGCCGGGCCCTTCTGGCCCTGTACGACGTCGAACTCGACCTTGTCGCCCTCGCTCAGGCTCTTGAAGCCCTGGCCCTGGATCGCGCTGTGATGGACGAAGCAGTCCTTGCTGCCGTCCTCAGGCGTGATGAAGCCAAAGCCCTTTTCGTCGTTGAACCACTTCACGGTTCCCGTGGTACGCATAATACCGTACTCCCTGTGTTCTGGTGCTGGTGCCGTCGGGGTCCGGTATTTCCGTACCTCACGCGCTCACCTTACCCATTGGCGGATGTGAAAAAGACCTGGGCGTCTTGGGCCCAGGTCCTCGCGTTGCCGGGCTCCGACCGCCGGAGCTTTTCGATCCACCGCAGGGAACATTATGGCTGAGAGGCTACGTGTCAAGAGGGATGCGCCGCGCGCTGTGGCTCCCGGCTCTCCAGCCGCTTCCGTCGGAGTCGCTTCGGGCCATACCACATCCAGAACCCGCTCGCCGACAGGAGCAGGAGCCCGACCCCCAACGCGTTCATGGCGATCAGCTTGAACGCACCGCTGATGATGGACCCGTCGTGGATCCTCTCGATCCAGTCGGAGTGGCGCCGGGCCACGGATCGCACCTCCGCGGAGGCGCCGTCCACCTGTACCTCCCAGTCAGCGGGGAAAAGCACCTTCACCACGCCGTCCGCGGGCCTCACATCGAGGCGATCCGGGACCGTGCGGTCCGACGCACCCGGCCCCAGCCTGGCCTCGAGTGCCGCCGCTGCCACGGCCGCCAGCTCGTGCAGCGGCCGCCACTCGTCGAGACTCGCCGCCTGCCCCCGCTGCGTGGGCGGCTGGAGCATGTCGCTGTTCTTCTTCCACCCGAGGAGGATCCCCGTGGTGCTGCTGACCACCACCAGGACCAGGAGCCAGAGCGCCGCCACGCCGTGGAGGGACCTGACCCCGCGGAGCACCCGCACTCGTACGGCTGCGCCGCCCCGTCCTCTTTCGCTGCTTCGCGCCATCTATTGCCGTCTCTTCGCCGTTCCCGTCCAGTGCCGGGGGTCGCGGCCCGAGTCTTCTCGAGCGTCCCGCGCATACGTAACCCGGCACCGCGGCCGGGTTCCTGAACGGATCAGTGGGTGAAGGTACGGACAGCGAGCAGAGCCAGCGAGAGCTCCGTTTCGGGCCGCGCGGAGGCGAGCTGGAGGAAAGCCGGCGGGACTCAGAGGCAGTCTTCAGTCCACATGCGGCCGCTCGATTCGGCGGATCTCACCGAGCAGCGTGTACTGGTCGAGCCCGAGACGACCCACGGGCCGCAGGGATTCCACATCCACGGTCATGGTCTCCTCCTCGACCGCCAGCGACGGAGCGAGCCGAACGGCCATTACCTTCCCGATAACCAGGGTGTTCGGAGCGTCCAGGTCCACCACCTTGAACAGCCTGCACTCCAGGACCGCCGGCGCATCCGCCACGTAGGGCGCGTCCACGGACTCGCACTGCGCCGCCACCAGCCCGGCCTTCCCGAACTCGTCCGTCCCTCGCGGCCATTCCCCCGAGGTCCGGACCATCGCCTCCAGATGCTGCTCGGTCACGATGTTCACCGAGAACGCCTCTGTATCCTGGATATTCAGGAGCGTGTCCTTCCACGCCGCATCGCCACTCGGTCCGCGACGCTGTCCGATGGAGGCGCCCACAAGCATCGCCGTTGCCGAGAGGCCGTTGAAATAGCTGAACGGGGCCAGGTTCGGACCCGTTGAGGCGGACTGGGTCCCGAGCCAGCCGATCGGCCGAGGGACCACCAGCGAGGTCAGGAGCCGGTAGCGCTGGCGGCCAGAAAGAGCGTCGGTGCGGAAGAGGCCATCGGAGCGGTCGTGGCTCATGGTGTTTCGTGTCTCAGGAAATCTGGGCCGGGGACCCCCGGCGCACCCGCAGCGGGTAGGATGCAAGCCGGGTGCGCGGCGCCGTGCCCGTGGCCCACGCCGGTTCGTTTCATGCAGTGTCGAGGCGTGCGCGGTGTGCCCCTGGAGCGCCCCGCCACGGACGGAACGGGAGGAGCGGGATGGCAGAAATCACGGGCACGGCGGCGGAGAGCGGAACATTTCCGATCGGGGGCGACCTGGCCGTGCATCGCCTCGGCTTCGGCGCCATGCGGATCGTGGGGGACGGAGTGTGGGGCCCACCGGCGAACCGGCAGGAGATGGTCGAGTTGGTGCGTCGGGTGCCGCAACTCGGCATCGACTTCATCGATACCGCCGATTCCTACGGTCCGTTCATCAGCGAGGAGATCATCGCCGAGGCGCTCCACCCGTATCCGGAGGGCCTCGTGATCGCCACCAAGGCCGGCCTGATGCGCAGTGGGCCCGGAGAGTGGGAGCCCAATGGCCGGCCGGAGCACCTCCGCGAGCGGTGCGAGGGCAGCCTGCGGCGGCTGAAGGTCGACCGGATCGACCTTTTCCAGCTCCACCGGATCGATCCCGACGTCCCCACCGCCGACCAGTTCGGTGCACTCAAGCGTCTCCAGGAGGAGGGAAAGGTGCGGCACGTGGGGCTCTCCGAGGTCTCGGTGGAGGATATCGAGCGGGCCCGCGAGACCCTCGATGTCGTATCCGTGCAGAACAAGTACAACCTCGCCGAACGGGAGTCGGACGACGTGGTGGATTACTGCGAGCGGGAGGGGATCGCGTTCATCCCCTGGTACCCGTTGAAAGCAGGCCCCCTCACCACGGGGGACGGTCCGCTGAGCGACCTGGTCGGCGATCTCGACGCGACGCCGGCGCAGATCGCACTGGCCTGGCTCCTGCACCGCTCACCGGTCATCCTGCCGATCCCGGGGACGTCCAGCGTGGAGCACCTGGAGGAGAATACCGCGGCGGCACAAATTACTCTTGACGCCGAGACGATGGCCCGGCTCGACAACGTAGCCTGAGCCGGCAAGGACCGACGAAGATCGCGCTCCCGGCGGGCGGCGCGCTATCTTGATCGAGCACGCCCGCCTGAACCCGACTGCACCATGGAGCTCGAGATCCACAACCCTGAGCTGACGCCTTCCGTGGTCCCCGCTTCCGCCACCGACCGGAGGGCCGTCGAGGTGTTCGCCCTCTCGTTCGATGGCTATGCGCACTGGGGCGACCGCTGCGGCTCTCTCGCCACGGCCGCGGCTTCGGCTTTCCACGCGGTTGGCACGCTTCCCGCCGACCTGTCGGATCTGCGCGCGTGCCTGTTCTACGAGCACCAGCGCTGGCGCTGGCTGCCGCAGGACCCGGAGGACTCCGACCGCGCCTACCTCCAGGCGCTGCTCGACGCCATCCGAGTTGCCACGTCCTCCACCGACTGACCTCGTGGACGACACCGCTCCACCCCAGGCTCGGCTCCTCTCCGCACTCCATTTCGCCGCCGACAAGCACCGCGATCAGCGGCGTAAAGGCGAGAACTCCTCGCCGTACATCAACCACCCGATCGTGGTGGCCGAGACCCTGTCCCGCCACGGCGTGACCGACTCCGTCACCCTCCAGGCCGCCATTCTCCACGACACCCTCGAGGACACCGAGACGACCCCTCAAGAGCTCGAACGGCATTTCGGCGCGCAGGTCCGCGACGTGGTCCTCGAAGTCACCGACGACCACGCCCTCCCGAAGCGCCAGCGGAAAGAGGCACAGGTCACGAACGCCGCGTCCCTCTCCCATCGCGCCAAGCTCGTACGCATTGCGGATAAGATCAGCAACGTACACGACGTACTCCACGCGCCCCCCACCGACTGGTCCGTCGACTGGCGCCTCGGCTACGTGGAGTGGACCGAGCGCGTCATGACCGGGTGCCGGGGCACCCACGCCGCCCTGGAAGCGCACTACGACCGCGTCCTCCGCGCCGCCCGCGACGCGCTCACCTCCTCCGCGACCCCCACCGACCCTACCTGACGAGCCCCCGCCGGCCGATTTGGGCGTCCGCCCTTGACATTCATCATACGAATATGAAGAATTGGTCGAGGAGTTTACTCGGACGCACGCGCCACGGGCAGGGAGGGGGCAGATGAACGCGACGACCACAGCGCCGCCACCGGCGGGCCCCCGGGGCCTGGCCGGGCGCAATGCCCCGCCGTTCCTGCTGCCGGGAGAGCACTTCGCGGCGGGCGTGGTGTTCCTTCTGGCAGGTGCGGTGGGGCTCATCTGGGTGGCGCCTGAAGCGGCGATGGGGGCGTATCCATCGTCGCGGGTGGTGGGGGTAACGCACCTTTTCACGCTGGGCTGGATCACGCTCTCGATCTGGGGCGCGCTGTACCAGTTCCTGCCCGTCGCGCTCGGGGAGCCGATCCGTTGGCAGAGGCTGGCGCACGTGACGTTCGGGCTGTTCGTGCCGGGTCTGGTCTCGTTCGTGGTGGGGCTGCTCTGGGGCGGTTCGGGCCTGCTGCTGGGCGGTGCGGCGGCGTTCGGCGCTGCGGTGCTGCTCTTCGTGGTGAACCTTTCGGCTACGCTGGCGCGGTCGGGGAAGCGGGACCTGACCTGGTGGTCGCTGGTGGCGGCCGCATTCTACCTGTCGCTCACGTTGATACTGGGACTGACGCTCACAGGCAACCTCCGCTGGGGCTATCTGGGGGTGGGGCGCTGGACGGCGCTGGGAGTGCACATGCACGTGGCGTTGGCCGGCTGGGTGGGGATGGTGGTGATCGGGGTGGCGCACCGCCTCATGCCGATGTTTCTGCTGAGCCACGGGGCGGGGGAGCGGTGGGGGAAGGCGGCCGGGACGCTCGTGGCCGGAGGCGTCGGGTGGCTGGTGGCCTTCCATCACGCCGGGCCCCTGCTGGCCTGGTGGGTCCCGGCGGCGCTGATCGGGGCCGGGCTCGCGTCGTTCCTTGTGCAGGCGCGGAGGTTCTACGCGACGAGGGTGAAGCGGCAGCTCGACGCCGGCCTGCGGACCGCTGCAGCGGGCCTGGGAATCCTGGCCCTCGGCCTCCTGCTCGGGGGAGTCGTGCTGGCCACGGACCTCGCTCCCGCCCGGCTGGCGACGGCCTACGGGGCCGCGCTCGTCCTGGGCCTCACGGTTTTCGTTGCGGCTCACTATTACAAGATCGTGCCGTTCCTGGTCTGGTTCCATCGCTACGGCCCCCGCGTCTCGCAGGGCCCGGTGCCGCGGGTAAGCGAGCTATACTCCGGCCGGGCGGCCACGTGGGCGGGCGGCCTGATGGCGCTGGGGTCGCTCGGCGTGGTGCTCGGGGTCGTCGCGGGATCAGGTGGGGCGGCGCGCACAGCGGCGGTCCTGCTGGCTGCGGGGGCCGCGATCGAACTGGTTCAGATGGGGAGGCTCGGATGGAAGAAACCGTGAGTCTGACGGAGGCCGGCGTCTACGGCGCGCTGCGGGACGTCATCGATCCGGAGGTGGGGCTGGATATCGTCACCATGGGGCTCGTGTACGGGGTGCGCATCGAGGACGGTGTGGTCACGGTGCGCTACAGCCTCACGACGCCGGGGTGCCCAATGGAGATGCACATCACCAACGGGATCGTGGGGATGGTGGCGGGCCTGGAGGGCGTGCGGGACGTGGTGCCGGAGCTGGTGTGGGAGCCGGCATGGACGCCGGGCATGATCGCGGAGGACGCCTGGTGACGCTGAGGGAGAGACTTGAGCGCTTGAGCGAGGAGGGGGACATGGCGGTATCGGGGGCGGGTCGACCGGAGCGTATAGAGGGTCTGCCGCGGGACCGGATCGTGGAGCTGGATGTCCGCGAGGACCTGCGGGAAGGACGGGAGCCGTTCGCGAGGATCATGGCAGCGCGAGGGCAGGTGCCTGAGGGGGGCGCTCTGATGCTGCGGGCCATCTTCGAGCCGGCGCCCCTGTATGCGGTCCTGGGTAAACAGGGCTGGAGCCACTGGACGGACCAGCGGGGCGAGGAGGACTGGGTGGTGTGGTTCTACCGGGACGACGCGTCGTCCGGGGATGCAGCTCCGGCCCAGGGTGGGGCCGAGGAGGCGCTGGAGGATGGTGAGCCGGAGGGTGCGGTCGTGCTGGACGTGCGGGGGATGGAGCCGCCGGAGCCCATGGTCCGTACCCTGACGGCCCTGGAGTCGCTGTCGAGGGGAGAGACGTTGGTGCAGATCAACGTGCGGGAGCCGCGATTCCTCCTGCCCCAGCTGGAGGAGCGAGGGTTCGTGTATGAGGTCCGTGAGCAGTCGGAGGACATGGTGCGGGTATTCATTCGACACGCCGAGGAGTAGAGACAATGGAGCAGGCGAACATGGAGAGCCGGACCGAGCGGGTGCTGGACGTGCGGGTGATCCCACCGCGGGAGAAGCACCCGGCGATCTTCACGACGTTCGGTGCGCTGGAGCCGGGTGAGTCGTTCATCCTCGTGAACGACCACGACCCGAAGCCGCTGCGCTACCAGTTCGAGTTCGAGCACGCGGGGGAGTACGGCTGGGAGTATCTGGAAGAGGGACCGGCGGTCTGGCGAGTCGCGATCTCGCGGCTGGCGGCCTGATGCGGCTGGCTTTGAGCTCGGCGGCTGCGCCCGACGCTCCGTTCGTCGAGCTGCTGGAGGCGGCGGCCCGCCGGGGACTGGCCGCCGTGGAGCTCGTGGATGCGCACGGCAATGGACACGGCATTTCCCCGGGTCTGATCGGCACCGCTGCGATTGCGCGCGCCGTCGAGCGCGCGCGGGAGGAGGGGCTCGCTATCGCGGGATTCCGACTCCTCGGCCCGCCGGCCCCTGTGGCCGGCACCGAGATCCGCGTGCTCGAGCGGTTCGCGCGCGCCCTTCGTGCTCCGCTGCTGGTCCCGCTCGAGGCGTCGTTGGATCGCGGCGTTGCCGGAATGGCGGCTCTGCGCGAGGCCGCCGTGGATGCGCGGCCGATCCTGCCCGCGGCGCGCGCCCTCGAGGCACTGGACGTCCTCGATGGGTCCGTCCCGGAGATCGATCTTGCATGGGACGCCGACCCGCGCGTGGGGGACCTGGGGGAGCTCGGGTCGGCACTGCTCTCACGGGTGGGACGGCGGCTCAGACACGTGGTCCTGCGGGGCGGCGGCCCGGAGGCCACGGAGCAGGAGGGCCGTGGCGTGGGGTCGCTCATGGTGCGCCTGGCCGTGAGCGGCTACGACGGCACCATCGCCCTGGCACCCAGCTCCGCGCGCTACCGGGTTATCTGGGATGCGTGGCTCGGCCGGAAGGGTGGGTGGGGGTGCGGGAGCCGGTCGGAGGACCGGACACTGGTGACGCTGGGAGGAGGACAATGACGAGTCTGGACGTGAGGCCGGTCCCGCCGAAGGACCGCTACGACCGTATCATCGGCACGTACGAGGCGCTGCCGGTCGGCAGCCAGATGGAGTTGCTGGTGGACCATGATCCCACCTGCATGTACTACACGCTCAAGGCTACCCGCGGGGACTCCGCTTTCCAGTTCGACTACCTGGAGAGCGGCCCCGAGATCTGGCGCGTGCGCGTGAGGAAGCTGCTGGACGTCGAGGAGCGGGAGCCGCTTCTGCCCTAGGCTCTCGCAGCCGGGGTCACGCCGCGGATGCGGTCCGGTCGTTGTCGCAGTGCCCGCACGACTCCACGTCCCCGGCATCCTGTCCGAAGTACTCCCGCACGAACCGCGTCCGGCAGCGCGCGTTCCTGCAGTACGAGACCATGGCGTCCAGCTTCTCCCGGTCCGCCTGGCCACGCGCTTCGTAGTCCGTGAGCTGCTCCTGGAGGTCCGTCTCCGTCACGTCCTCCACCCGGCGCTCCCAGCCATCCCCCCGATACTCGCCCACCGCGCCCTTCCGCTTAAGCAGCGTGAGGAGGATGCGGGTCTTCCGGACCGGTACGTCCGCGGACGTCGCAATGTCTTCGAGCGACAGCGCCTCCCCGCCGTGCAGTCCGTTCATCACGCGGGCGACCTGGGCCGCCTCGGCGAGCGAAGGATACCTGCCGCCGAGGAAGTAGCTCTGGATGCGGCGATCCTCCTCTCGGTAGAGGAGGACGCAGCGCGCCCTCTTCCCGTCCCGTCCGGCCCGACCGATTTCCTGGTAATACGCCTCCAGCGACCCTGGCAGGTGGTAGTGGATCACGAACCGGATGTCCGGCTTGTCGATGCCGAGCCCGAATGCGTTCGTCGCGAACACCGCTTTCACCCGCCCGGCCATGAAGGCGTCCTGCGCTTCACGTCGCTGCTTGCCCGTCCGCTGACCGTGGTAGAGCGCCAGGTCGTACTCCTTTCCCATCTCCTCGAACAGCCGCTCGGCCTCCTTGACCGTGGCGAAGTAGACGATGCCGGTCCCGTCGGTCTCGTCCAGGATCCGCTCCAGCGCTTCCCGTTTCCGCTCCTCATTCACCGTTCGCTCCAGCTCGAGATGGAGGTTCGGGCGGATGAGGTCGAAATCGAGGTGGTGGGGATCGCG
Organism: uncultured Gemmatimonadales bacterium; assembly: GCA_963783305.1. GTDB lineage: Bacteria > Gemmatimonadota > Gemmatimonadetes > Longimicrobiales > RSA9 > JAWVYT01. Next base: position 124,885 of record CAWAMW010000006.1, read on the forward strand.
CAGGCCGAGCTGGTCACTGATGTCCCGCTGCACGTCGGCGGTGGCGGTGGCCGTGAGCGCGAGGATGGGCGGCCGCCCCAGTCGCTCGGCGACGGATCCGAGCGTCATGTAGTCGGGCCGGAAATCGTGACCCCACTGCGATATGCAGTGGGCCTCATCCACCACGAACAGGCTCACCTTCCGGTCCATGAGAAGGTCGAAGAACTCCCGGTCCCGGAACCGCTCCGGCGCCACGTAGAGGATCTCGCCGCCGCCGCCTCCCAGCTGCTCTCGCACGGCCCGCTGTTCGCTGACCCTCAGCGCCGAGTGCACCGCCAGCGCCTCGACCCCGGCCTTCCGCAGCTTGTCCTGCTGGTCCTTCATCAGCGCGATGAGCGGGGACACCACCACCGTCAGGCCCTGCAGGAGCACGGCCGGGAGCTGGTACATCAGCGACTTCCCGGAGCCCGTCGGCAGGACGACCATGGCGTCCCGACCCTCGAGTACCGCCCGTATGACTTGCTGCTGCCCCGGCAGAAAGGCCTCGTGGCCGAAGCGGTCGCGCAGCGTGTCTTTCAGCGACTCACCCGTGCTGCTCATAGCCCCCGTCAGCCCCGGATGCTGTCGGCGATGGCATCCGGTTGGTCCTCGGGGAGGGTCACTCGAGGCCCTTCGGGTATCTGCCGCGCACCTTCTTCCAGCCCGCGGCCGCGCCTCGCTGCGCCATTAGACGGCCCAGTCCCACGGCGATCCCCGAAGCCACCGTCCAGGCCAGAGCCTCGCCCCAGTCCACGGACCGCGCCGCCGGGTTCTCCGGCGGCTCCTCCCGCTTCACCATCTCCCAGCCGCTCTCCAGCACGTTGCGAACGGCCACGGCCGTCAGGCCCGCGCTCACCAGAGCCACGATGTTCCAGGCCCTCTCCTCACCGCCCGCGATATCCGCCAGAAATGCCATTCCCTCTCCCTCTCTCGCAGTTGCGTTGCGGTGATCCAGGGAGCAAAGGTGGTGCCGCGACGTTGGCCGGTCCCGCCATTCCGGTGCCCCGAACGGCCCCCCATTCTGGACCCATGACGACAACGCGCCCGTCCCTCCGCTCGCCCGCCGCCGCACGCGCGGTCCTCCAGGACCACTTCGGATTCCCCGATTTCCGCCCCGGTCAGGATCGTGCGGTCCGGAGCATCCTTGCGGGACGGGATGTCCTCGTTCTCATGCCTACCGGCGGTGGCAAGAGTCTCTGTTTCCAGGTGCCGGCCCAGGTCGGGGGTGGCCTCACGCTGGTGGTCAGCCCGCTCATCTCCCTCATGATGGACCAGGTCGAGGGTCTGAATCGCGCTGGGATTCCGGCCACGTTCGTGAACTCCACACTGGACGCCGCGGAGTCTCGACGCCGTCTGGATACGGTGGCGGCCGGTGAGGTACGGCTCCTCTACGTGGCGCCAGAGCGTTTCGCGAGTCGAGGCTTCATGGACTGGCTCGATCGACTCGAGGTGGGACTGTTCGTCATCGATGAGGCGCACTGCATAAGCCAGTGGGGCCATGACTTCCGCCCCAGCTACATGAAGCTGGGCGCCGTCCGGGACCGGCTCGGCTGCCCCACGATGGCGCTGACCGCCACGGCCACTCCGGAAGTGAAGGACGACATCATCGGGCAGGTCCGTCTTCGGAACCCCATCGTGGTGGCGAAGGGCTTCGACCGGCCCAACCTCCGCTGGCACGTCCTGTCCGCCGCCAACGACGCCGAGAAGGACGAGCTGCTGGTGCGCCTGCTGTCGGACCGGAAAAACGGCGGTGGGGACGGGAGCGCCATCGTATACGCCACCACTCGCAAGAGTGTGGATGCAGTGACCCATTTCCTGAACCGACGCGGGGTGACGGCCGGCGGCTACCACGCGGGGATCGGAGGAGGCGAGCGACAGCGGCTCCAGGAACGGTTCATGAACGGCCGGCTGCGGGTGATCGTCGCGACGAACGCCTTTGGCATGGGGATCGACAAGCCCGACGTCCGACGGGTGGTCCACTACAACACGCCGTCCACGCTGGAAGACTATTACCAGGAGAGCGGTCGGGCGGGACGGGACCGGGAACCGGCCGACTGCGTGCTCCTGCACGCGTACGCGGATCGCTTCACCAACCAGTTCCTGCTGGAGCAGGCCCATCCCGAGCAGAAGGTGGTGGAGTCGGTCGCGCGGCTGCTGCGGATGGCGACCGCAGGGTCTCTCGCCTTCCATGGTGGGCTCGTCCTCCTCCAGGGCGATCTCTTCCGACAGGCCGCCCGCCTGGCCGGTGGCGCGGGGCGGCTCGAGGCGGTGCTCCGGCTGCTCTCCTCGAACGGCGCCATCGCCCGCGACGGTGCCGCCACCTCCGGCTCCTGGATCCGGGTGATCGCCACGCCCGCTCGGGCGGCTGAGGCGCTGGACCGGGAGCCCACCGCCCGCCTGCTCCTGGAAGCGGTCCGCTCGGCGCTGGATCCCGAAACCGCTCATCGCTGGGCGCCGCTCCCTCCCGAGGACCTGCTGCCCGCGGTGAGTCCCTCTGACCGCGGCAGGATCCTCGACTCCCTCAAGGACCGTGGTCTCGTGGACTGGCGGCCTCGAGGGATGGGGGCCGCCTACCGCCTCCTCGAGCCAATCTCGCGGCCCGCGCTCGGCGTGGACTGGGAGCACGAGCGCAGAAAGCACCGCTCGGACCTGGACAAGATCCGCCGCATGCAGGGGTACGCGTACCAGCAGGGCTGCCGCCGGCGCTACATCCTCCGCTACTTCGGTGAGGATGCGCCCTGGCGCTGCGGCGGCTGCGACCGCTGTATTCCCACCGACCGCCGGATCGTCCCCGGGTGGCCCGCGCCTCGACGTCGCCGGCTCCGATGAGGGCTGCCGACGCTACCCCGTGTCGTAGCGCCTGGTCGGCTGATAGACTGACCTCCCACGCTCCACCGATGCGGGGTGGGCGAACGCAGCCGAAGCCGGGAGATTCATGGGGGGACGCCGATGAGGGAGGTGCCGGTCCTGGACCTGGTGGTCCTTCTGCTGTACCTCGCCGGAGTGATCGCCTGGGGGATCTGGAAGGGCAGGGGCGGCCGGACCGGCCGGGATTACTTCCTCGGGGACCGGAACATCCCCTGGCCCGCGGTGCTGCTCTCCGTGGTCGCCACCGAGACGAGCACGCTGACGTTCCTGAGCGTACCCGGTGTGGCGTACTTCGGGAGCCTCGTCTTTCTCCAGCTCGCGCTCGGGTACATGGTGGGCCGGATCGTGGTATCGGTGGTCCTCCTGCCACGGTACTACAGCGGGAATCTGACCACCGCCTATCAGCTCCTGGAGACGACCTTCGGCCTCGGCACCCGCCGATTCACCTCCGCGCTGTTCATGGTCACGCGGCTCCTGGCCGACTCGGTCAGGCTGTTCGCGACGGCGATCCCGCTGGCGCTGCTCACGGGCTGGCCGTACACGTGGTCGATCGCTGTGATCGGGCTGGCCACCCTGGCCTATACCTACCTGGGCGGGATCAAGGCTGTGGTCTGGGTCGATGTGGTGCAGATGGGCCTCTACCTGGTGGGCGGTGTGGCGGGGCTGGTGGTGATCGAGCAGCTCGTGGCCGGCGGGTGGGGCGACCTCTTCAGCGCCGCGGCCGCTGGCGGCAAGCTGGCGGTGGTGGACCTGTCCCTGGATCCAGGGAACCCGTACACCCTGTGGGCCGGGGTGCTGGGTGGTGGCTTCCTGACGATGGCGTCGCATGGGACCGACCAGCTGATCGTACAGCGGCTGCTCACCTGCCGTGACCTCCGCTCGGCGCAGAAAGCGCTGATCGGCAGCGGTGTGGTCGTCGCCGCCCAGTTCCTCCTGTTCCTGCTTCTGGGTGCGGCGCTCTGGGTCTTCTACCAGGGGCGGGAGTTTCCGCGCCCGGACGAGGTGTTCGCCCTCTTCATTGTCGAGCAGATCCCCATCGGGCTGACGGGACTGCTCATCGCCGGCGTCTTCGCCGCCGCCATGTCCAGCCTGTCGTCCTCCATCAACTCCCTCTCATCGGCCGTGGCGTACGACTTCTTCGCCCCGGCCGCTCGCCTGGACCGGGACGACCCGAGGGTATTCCGCATCGGGCGGCTGGCGACGGTGCTGTGGTCGGGGGCGCTGATCGGAGGCGCGGTGCTCTTCATTCCCCTGAGCCGGAGCTCGGCGGCCGTCGAGGTGGCGCTCGGGGTATCATCGCTGGTGTACGGCGGGCTGCTGGGCGCGTTCGCGCTGGCGCTCCTGGTGGGTCGCGGCTCGGCGCCCCGGGCTATCGCGGCGATGGGCGTCGGGATCGGCACGGTGACCTCAATCTGGCTCTGGGCCCCGGCCGCGGTGGCCTGGCCGTGGTACGTCGTGATCGGCACCGCCGTGACGGTGGCCGTCGGATGGTTGTTGTTCCGAGCCGGCTTGACGGGGCCTCCGCCCTGATCGATCATGACTTTCCACCAGCCCTGAAACTTGCGAATCACCATCCGGATCGGAGCACGATGACCCGTCACAGCCGAAGCCCTGGCCCGCTCCTCCTCTCGCTCCTCGCCCTGGCTCTTGCGCTGACCGCGCCTTCGATCTCGAGCGCACAGCAGTTGGAGCGGCTCTTCTACTACGTGGACACCGACGAGAGCTTCGATAGCTTCCGGGACCATGTCGACGAGATCGACATTGTCTCGCCACCGGCCTACTCCGTGGACGGAGATGGGGTGGTCTGGGGAGAAGTGGATCCGCGCATGCTCGACCTGTCACGGGAGCACGGCGTGGCCGTGATGCCTCTCATCCACAACCCCGGCTTCGACCAGGAGATGCTGCACCGGCTGCTGGTGAACGACGCGGCCCGGGCCCGCACCATCGCGTCGCTCGTCGAACTCTGCCGTCGCCACGGGTTCGACGGGATCCAGTTCGATTTCGAGAACCTGAACATGGACGATCGGGACGCCTTCACCGTCTTCTATCAGGAGGCCGCCCGCGCTCTCCACGATGCCGGCTTCCGCATCAGCGTGGCCGTGGTCCACCGCCCGGACGTGCTGCCGGGTCCCACGCAGTACCACAAGTGGATCTTCAAGAACTGGCGGGCCGGCTACGATCTGGAGGCGCTCGCCGCGGCGGGAGACTTCGTCTCCGTCATGTCCTATTCGCAGCATACGCGGCGGACCCCGCCCGGTCCGCAGGCCGGGCTGCCGTGGGTGAGAGAGGTCGCGGAGCACTTCCTCCAGTACATGCCGCCGGAGAAGCTGTCGCTGGGGATCCCCCTGGGCTCACAGCACTGGTACACGTCGCAAGAGGACGGAATCGAGCCCGAGCGGGCCCGATCGTACAGCCGGAGCCTGACGCACCGGCGGGCGCTCGTGCTCGTGGAGCGCTACGACGGCGAGCTGAACTGGAGCGACACCCACCAGGTCCCGTACGCATTCCTCAGCAGGGGCGGCACGTGGGAGTGGATCTTCATGGAGGATGCCCGGAGCTTCAGGGCCAAGCTGGAACTGGCCCGGGAGCTCGGCCTGCGCGGCTTCTCCGCCTGGGTCCTGGGACCAGAGGATCCGGCGATCTGGGACGCGTTGTAGCACCCTGGAGACGCGCCACGCTCATGCCGGGCGGGCGCCTTAGCTCGACCCGGCGGTAAGGCGATCGGCCCCCCGAGCTCCACCGGACGCGGGGATCCCCTCACCGCTCCTGCCACCGCGGGGAAGCGCCCGACTACCGCTCGGACGCGTGCTCCCGTACCTTTCAGCGTTCGAGGAATCCGACCAGCACCCTGAACGCGCTACATGCAGCCCTACCTGACCGAGGAGCACGAGCGGCATCGCCACGCCGTCCGCGAGTTCGCCGAGAGCGAAATCGCGCCCGTGGCGAGGGAGCTGGACGAGCAGAGCCGGTTCCCATGGGACAACGTGCGCAAGATGGCCGAGCGCGGCTGGTTCGGAGTGAGCGTGCCGCGGGAGTACGGCGGACTCGGCATGGATGACCTCAGCTACATCCTGACCGTGGAGGAGCTGGCCCGGATCGACGCGAGCCACTCCATCACTGTCAGCGCCCATTCCACTCTGGGCCTTTCGCCGATCCTGAACTTCGGCACTGACGAGCAGAAACAGCGCTACGTCCCGCTCCTGGCGGCCGGGAAGGTCCTGGGCGGCTTCGGTCTCACGGAGCCCGACGCGGGCTCCGATGCCGGCGGCAGCCGGACGACCGCCGTACGGGAGAATGGGCACTATCGGGTCAACGGGAGCAAGATCTTCATCACTCACGCCGGCGTCGGCGAGATCTTCGTGGTCACCGCGGTGACCGACCGGGACCAGGGGACGAAGGGGATCAGCAGCTTCATCGTGACGAAGGAGACCACGGACAGGGAGGACGCCGACCGTGTCGGGGTCGGGCACGCGCCCGAGCTCGAGCCGTTCATGAGCGGTGTGAGGGCGGCGAAGAAGGAGGACAAGATGGGCTGGCGCGCATCGGACACGCGCGAGCTCATCCTCGAGGATGTGGAAGTGCCGTCGGAGAACCTTCTGGGTGAGGAAGGCCAGGGGTTCATCAATTTCATGAGGACGCTGGACGCCGGCCGGATCGGCGTGGGCGCTCTCTCCCTGGGTCTGGCTCAGGGCGCGTACGAGACCGCCCTCGCCTTCTCGAACGAGCGAAAGCAGTTCGGCAAACCCTTACGGCACTTCCAGGGTATACAGTTCAAGCTGGCCGACATGGCCACCCGAATTCAGGCCGCACGGCACCTGGTGTACCACGCCGCGTGGCTGAAGCAGGCGGGTCGACCGTACACGAAAGAGGCCTCCATGGCCAAGCTGTACGCGAGCGATGCCGCAATGGAAATCACCACCCAGGGCGTTCAGCTCCTGGGCGGCTACGGATACACGAACGATTATCCCGTCGAACGGCATATGCGCGACGCCAAGATCTGTCAGATCGGCGAAGGCACGAACGAGATTCAACGCCTCGTCATCGCTCGCCAGCTGTTCGACCATGCCTTCGGCGGGAGGTGAACGTGAGGTATGAAGCGAGAGATTCTGATCTCGTCCACGCCGCAAGAAGCGCGCGTGGCGATACTCGAGGACGACGTCCTCGTCGAGTTCCTGATCGAGCGGCCGGACACCGGCCGCATCGTGGGAGACATCTACCTGGGGCAGGTGCAGGCCGTCCTCCCTGGCATCCAGGCGGCCTTCGTTGAGATAGGCACCGACAAGGCCGCCTTCCTCCACGCCTCCGACCTCGGCGAGGACGAGGACGACGAGGAGGGAGGGAACGGCGGGAATGGCGGCGGCGGTGGCCGTCGAAGCGCACCGCCCATTCAGGATGTGGTGAAGAAGGGCCAGAAGCTCCTGGTGCAGGTGACGAAGGAGCCCATCTCCACCAAGGGCCCCCGTGTCACCACCCAGATCTCCCTGCCCGGGAGGTTCCTGGTCCTCATGCCACAGTCGGACCATGTGGGCGTGAGCCGCAAGATCGACGACCGCGAGGAGCGCGCCCGCCTCCGGAAGATGGCGAAGGAGCAGCTCGGGGACGAGTCGGTGGGCCTCATCATCCGCACCGCCGGTGAGGAGCTCACCAGTGAGCTCTTCAAGCGCGAGCTCAAGACGCTCCTGGACACCTGGAAGAAGACCCAGAAGAAGGCGAAGAACGTGAAGGCGCCCGCGCTCGTGCACAGCGAGGCGGGCCTCACTCGCGGGATCATCCGCGACATCTTCACCAACAAGGTCGATTCTCTCACCGTTGACGACCGCCAGGTCCACGAGGAGATCAGACATTACCTGGAGGGGATCGACCCCGACCTGATGAAGCGCGTCCAGCTCTACGACGCGCCGTTGCCGCTCTTCGACAAGTTCGGCGTAGAGGAAGCGATCCGGGAGGCGTTCCAGCGCCGTGTGGACCTGCCCTCCGGCGGCTACCTCATCATCGAGCCCACGGAGGCGCTCGTCTCCGTGGACGTGAACACCGGCCGCTACACCGGCAAGAAGGATCCCGAAAAGACGATCCTCAAAACCAACCTCGACGCCGCCCGCGAGGTCGCCCGGCAGCTGCGGCTCCGCGACATCGGCGGCATCATCGTCGTCGACTTCATCGACATGGAGTCGAAGTCGAACCAGGACCGGCTCCTCCAGGAGCTCCGGACGTACCTGAACCGTGACCGCGCCCGGACCCGCGCGTTCCAGGTCTCCGACCTCGGCCTCATCGAGATGACCCGGCAGCGGGTCCGACCCAGTCTCTACTACTCGCTCACCGAGCCCTGCGCCCACTGCCAGGGCGCCGGCCGCGTCTTCACACCCGAAACCGTGGTGCGCCGCATTGAGCGCTCCCTCTTCCGGGCCGCCGCGAACGGCGATGACCGCCGCTTCACGCTCCGCGTCCACCCGAGCGTGGCGCTCCACATCCTGGAGGGCGAGTCCGACTTCCTGCGCCGGCTCGCTCGCCAGCTCGACCTCACCCTCGAGATGCGCGACGATCCGCTCATGAAGGCCGACGAGTTCCGGATGCTCTCCGGCCCGGCGAAGCGGGACGTCACGGGGAAGTACGCGGTGTAGCAAAGGTTGAGTCCCTTCGCCGCCTCGGAACCCGCTGGGGCGGGTCTATGGCCCGCCCAGGACCGGGACGCCCGCGCGAGACGCCCGCGCGGAGCGCCCGTTCGTCGCTCTGCGGCGCTCAGACGTAGGCCGGCCTCGCTCGACCTTGACGAACAGACGGAATTCCCCCACTTTCCTCTGTCTGTACACGAACTGAACAAGAGCCGAATATGTACGCGATCATCCGCACGGGCGGAAAGCAGTTCCGGGCCGAGCCCGGCCAGACAATCAAGGTACCGTCCATGACCGCCGAGGTGGGGGAGACGGTTACCTTCGACGACGTTCTCGTCACCCACACCGACGACGGCGTGAAGGTAGGCGCGCCGGTGGTCGACGGGGCCACCGTGACGGGCGAGGTGGTGGAGCACGGCAAGGGCAAGAAGGTGATCGTGTTCAAGTGGAAGCGGCGGAAGAACTATCGGAAGAAGCAGGGTCACCGCCAGAAGTTCACGGCGGTCCGAATCGACGAGATCAAGGCCGGCTGAGGGAGGAAGAAGCAATGGCTCATAAGAAGGGTGTCGGCTCCAGCCGAAACGGACGCGATTCGAACCCGCAGTACCTCGGCGTGAAGAAGTACGGCGGGGAGGCGGTGGTCGCGGGCAACATCATCGTGCGGCAGCGTGGTACCAAGTTCCACCCGGGTCACAACGTGGGCCGGGGCAAGGACGACACACTGTTCGCGCTGACGGATGGCGTGGTGACGTTCGAGCGTCGTGGGCGTGACCGCAAGCAGATCTCGGTCTACCCGGCCGAGTAGAAGAGGCCGGCGGGACCACGGTTCCAGGTGAAGCCCCTCTCGACACTGTCGAGGGGGGCTTTTCGCTGGGGGTGCTGGCCCCGAACGTGCGTGAACGCCGCACCAAATTCACGACGATCCCCACGCAAGAGCCCATGACGGATAACCCGGAAGATTACGACGATCTGGACGACCTCGATGGAGAGGTCGGCGAGCAGGAGGACGCCGACCCCCCGCGGGGACGGCGACCGGGCGCGGTGCGAAGCACGGACCTGGAGCCGTACACGGGGCTGCGCTGGGTGTCGACACTCTTCAAGGCGGCCGCAGTGTTCGTGTTCGTGGCGCTCGCCGCGGAGTTCGTGGCGGGCTTGCGGATGGCGGGCCCTACGGCGCTGCCGTCGCTGCTGGGGGAGACGGCCCAGACGGTGGTGCTGGCGGTCGTGCTATGGGGCGGTGGGGATCTGGTCAGGCTCCTGGTGGACATGGGTCACGATTTCCGGGCGCAGCGCATCCTCATGGTCCGCCTGCTGAGCCGTACGCCGAAGCGGACCACACCGGAAGGGGCGCCGGACCGGTCGATCGACGAGGAGGCGGAGGAGCTCAACATCCACCGTGAGCAGGCGGGATCGGGGCCGCAGAGCGCGGCCTGATCGACCGGCTGACGGCCGTCCCCCTCGGGTCTCTGCCGCATCGGTTGGCGTGAGATCTACTTCCGATTCCTCAACGCTCCAGCCGCAGCGTCGAGAGCACGGGTGAGCTGGTCGATGAGCTCTCGGGTGGCGGAGAGCGACAGCCCTTCCGCGCCCACCTGCTGCTTCAGCCGCCGGATCCTCGCCGCGGAGTGCTCGATGGTGGCGGCAGCCTCGCCGGGATCGAGCGGCGGCGGCTCGTCGTCTCCGAACGGGTGGACCGGCCCCGCACTCAGCTCCTCCCCATCGAACGGATTCTTGCCCATGACGGCTACCGCCCCTTGAAGTCCGGGGTACGCTTCTCGAGGAACGCGGTCACGCCTTCCGTGCGGTCCTCGCTGGAGAACGCGGTAATGAAGAGCTCGCGCTCGAAGGCCAGTCCCGCCGAGAGCGGCATCTCCGCGGCCGCGCGCACCGCCTCCTTGATCAGCTTCAGCGCCACCGGAGAATGACGCGCGATGGACTCGGCGAGCTCGCGGGTGCGCTCTCTGAGCCGGCTGTCATCCACCACTTCGTCGACGAGGCCGATCCGCTCTGCTTCCTCGGCTCCGATGAGTTCCCCGGTGAGCACGAGGCGCATGGCGCGGCCGAGGCCGACCAGGCGCGGCAGCCGCTGCGTCCCGCCGCCGCCCGGGAGAATGCCTAGGTTGACCTCCGGCTGTCCAAGGCGGGCCGACCGGGCGGCGATCCGGAGGTCACACGCGAGGGCGAGCTCGCAGCCGCCGCCGAGGGCATACCCGTTGATAGAAGCGATGACCGGGCGCGGAAAGGCGGCAATGGCGGCGAACACGCGCCGGCCCTCCATGGCCGCCCGCTGCTCGATGGGAGTGCGGTCGGCGAACTCGGAAATGTCTGCGCCCGCCACGAACGCTTTCTCACCGGCCCCGGTAAGTACGACGACCCGCGCGTTTTCGTCCGACTCCAGCGCGTCCAGCGCGGCGAGGAGTTCCCGCCGGACCTGGGCGTTCAACGCGTTCCGCTTTTCGGGTCGGTCGATGGTCACGGTCGCCACCCGCCCGGCGGTCTCCAACTTCAGTGTTTCGAAATCCATGATCCCCGTCTCCCTCTGTTCCGTCAGTCCCAGTCGAAGAAGCCGCGCCCGGACTTCTGTCCCAGCTCGCCGGCGTCGACCTTCTCGCGCAGGATGCGCGGCGGTCGGAACGCCTCGCTGCCGAGCTCCCCATGGAGGTACTCGGCGATGTGGAGTCGCACGTCGAGCCCCACGAGGTCGGTAAGCCGGAGCGGGCCCATGGGATGGCGGTAGCCCAGGGTCATGGCCGTGTCGATGTCGGCGGGGGAGGCCACGCCCTCCTCGACCATTCGCATGGCCTCGAGTCCCAGCGCCACCCCCAGCCGCGACGACGCGAAGCCCGGAGAGTCCTTTACCACGATGGGCTCCTTCCCGAGCCAACGCGACCACGCGACGGCCCGCTCGACCACCGCCTCATCCGTGTCCGCGCCACGCACGACCTCCACCAGCTTCATGATATGGACGGGGTTGAAGAAGTGAAGGCCGAGGATACGCCCCGGTCGCTCCATCCCCTCCTGGAGCCGGGTCACGCTCAGGCTGGACGTATTGGACCCCAGCAGCGCATCAGGGGGCGCGCCGCTCTCCAGCGTCCGCAGCACCTGCCGCTTCAGGTCCATCCGCTCGGGAACGGCTTCCACGGCCAGAGCGGCCTCCGCGGCCGCCCGTGCCGCGTCGGTGTCCGCGTGGAGGCGCCCGAGAGTGGCGTGGCGCTGCTCCGGCGACACCTTCCCGCGCTCGACGCCGCCATCGAGGTTGGCGCGGATCCGATCGAGCCCCTCCTGGACGAGGGCTTCGGTTCGGTCGACGAGCGTGGTCTCGGCGCCGGCCATGGCGGCGATCTGGGCGATCCCGTGGCCCATGGTGCCTGCGCCGACCACGACCACGCTGCGTGGAGCCTCCACGATCAGCCTCCGAAGCGGGGCGCGCGCTTCTCCATGAAGGCGCGGATGCCCTCGGCAAAAGCGGGATTTTCGAAGGCGCGGACCTGCGCGGCGGCCTCCATCTCCAGGATCTCGTCCAGGTCCGCAGCGAGACTGCGCCGCAGCGTCCGCTTGGCATCGGCGATGACGTGGGGTGGGCCGCCGGCGATCTGGCCGGCGAGCCCCCGCACGGTGGCCTCGAGGTCGTCGGCGGGGACCACGCGGTTGACCAGGCCCAGCCGCTCCGCCCGCTTCGCGTTGATCATTCCGCCAGTGAAGACCAGTTCGGCGGCCAGCGCGGAGCCGATGAGGCGCGGCAGGAAGTACGCGCCGCCCCAGTCGGGGTGGAGGCCGACGCGGGTGAAGGTGAGCCCGATGCTCGCGTGCCGGCTGGCAATCCGGATGTCGCAGGCCAGCGCCAGTGAAGCCCCGGCTCCGGCCGCGGCGCCATTGAGCGCCGCAATGACCGGTTTGTCCATCTGGTCGATCCGGCGCACGATACGCATTCCCGTGCGCACCAGCTCCTCGAATCGGCCGGCGTCTCCGGATTCCGCCAGCTCGGACATGTACTGGACGTCGCCTCCGGTGGAGAAGGCGCGGCCGGATCCGGTGATCGCGACGCAGCGAATCTGGCGATCCGCATCGAGGTCCATGAGCGCCTGGTCCAGCCGGTCGCGCATGTCGCCGGCGAACGCGTTCAGGCGCTCGGGCCGATGTAGCCTGATCCACCCGAGGTTCCCATCCCGCTCGACCCGGATCGTATCCTCGCTCATGCTCCCTCCACTTCTATCAGCGTGGCAATGCCCTGACCGACCCCGATGCACATCGTGGCGAGGCCGATCCCCCCACCCCTGCGCCTCAGCTCGTGGATCAGCGTGGTCAGGATGCGCGCCCCGGAGCAGCCCAGAGGGTGCCCGAGGGCGATCGCGCCGCCATTCACATTTACGATTTCGGGGTCCAGCCCCAGTTCCTCGATGCAGGCGATGCTCTGCGCCGCGAACGCCTCGTTCAGCTCCACCAGGCTCACCTGGTCGATGCCGATGCCCGCGCGCTCCAGTGCTTTGCGCGTGGCCGGCACCGGCCCCAGCCCCATGCAGTGCGGCTCCACCCCCGCCACGGCGCTCGCCAGGTAACGCGCCATGGGGCGCACACCGAGCCGCTCGGCCGCACCACGCGACGTGACCAGCAGCGCGGCGGCGCCATCGTTGAGACCCGACGCGTTGCCGGCCGTCACGGTCCCCGCTTTCCGGAACACGGGTCGAAGGGCGCTCAGCTTCTCCATCGTGGTGTCAGGCCTCGGATGCTCGTCCTCCCGCACAACCGAGGGCGGCCCCTTCCGACCCGGCACTTCCACCGGCACGATCTCGTCCTTGAAGCGACCGGACTCCATGGCGATGGCCGCTCGCCGCTGGCTTTCCAGCGCGAACGCGTCCTGCGCTTCACGCGAGATCCCGCGGTCGTCCGCCACATTCTCGGCGGTGACCCCCAGTCCCACCGTCCACTGATCTGGGAACTCGGGGTTCACGAAGCGCCAGCCGAGCACGGTGTCCGCGGTCTCCGGCGCGCCGCGCGGATACGCGGAATCGGGCTTCAGCATGACCCAGGGCGCGCGGCTCATGGACTCCACGCCTCCCGCCACGAACACCTCACCCTCGCCCAGCAGAGTGGCATGGCACGCGGAGATCACCGCCTGCAGGCCCGACCCGCACAGTCGGTTCACCGTCTGGCCTGCGACCTCGACGGGGTAGCCCGCCAGCAGCGCCGACATGCGCGCCACGTTACGGTTGTCTTCCCCCGCCTGGTTCGCACAGCCGAGGATCACGTCCTCCACCTCTCCCGCCGAGAGCCCCGTCCGCTCCAGGATCGCCCGGAGCGGGATAGCGCCCAGGTCGTCCGGGCGCACGGAGGCCAGGGCTCCGCCATGTCGGCCGACCGGGGTCCGGACGGCGTCGAGGATGACCGCGTCTCGTGGTGCGCTCATGTCAGTGCAGGTCCACCCAGACGCTCTTGACCTGTGTGTAGAGCTCGAGGGCATGCCGGCCCAGCTCACGGCCGTACCCGGACTGCTTGTAGCCGCCGAATGGGGACGCGGCGTCGAGGGGGTGGTAGGTGTTGATCCAGACGGTGCCCGCCTGGATACGGGAAGCGACGCGATGGGCGCGCTTCACGTCGGTGGTCCAGAGGGCGGCGGCGAGGCCGTAGATGGTGTCGTTGGCCAACTCGACCGCGGCGTCCTCGTCCTCGAACGTCAGGGTGGCCAGCACAGGACCGAAGATCTCTTCGCGGGCGATGGTAGAGTCCGGCCGCACGTGATCGAAGATGGTGGGCTCGAGCCAGTATCCGGCGCCCGCCGACTCCGCCGGCGACCGCCCCCCGCCGGTGAGGACGGTGGCGCCCTCCTCGCGTCCCTTCTCGATATAACCGAGGACGCGATCGAGCTGCTCCTGCGATATCACGGGACCGTACCGTCGCTTCGGCTCGAGCGATTCGCCCGGCTGCAGCTTGCCCACCCGCTCCACGAGCCGCTCCATGAACTCGTCGTGGATCGACTCCTGGACCAGGAGTCGCGAGCCGGCGGTGCAGCACTGGCCCGCGTTGTAGAAAATGCCGTTGAACGCACCCCGCACCGCCGCATCCAGGTCGGCATCTTCGAACACGATGTTCGGCGACTTCCCGCCAAGCTCCAGCGATATCTTCTTCAGCGTGCTCGCGCCCGCTCGCATGATGCTCTTGCCGACCTCCGTGGAGCCGGTGAACGCGATCTTGTCGACATCCTCGTGCTCCACCAGCGCAGCGCCCGCGGTCTGGCCGAAGCCCGGCACGATGTTGAGGACTCCGGGCGGGAGTCCCACCTCGTCGGCGATGACGCCCAGCTCGAGCGCCGTCAGCGGCGTCTGCTCCGCCGGCTTCAGCACCATTGTGTTCCCGCACGCCAGCGCCGGTGCGACCTTCCACGCGGCCATGAGGAGCGGGAAGTTCCATGGGATGATCCCGCCCACGACCCCCACAGGTTCCCGCAGCGTGTAGTTGAGCACCCGGCCCCGGACGGGGATCGTCTCGCCCTCCAGCTTCGAGGCCCACCCCGCATAGTAGCGGAACGCGTCGGCCGCCTGGGCAATGTCGATCCGCGCCTCCCTCAACGGCTTCCCGTTATCCATGGTTTCGAGCCCGGTCAGCGCTTCCGCCCGCGCCTCGATCGCGCGCCCCAGCCGCGCCACCACCTCGCCCCGGTCGATGGCGTCCATACGGCGCCAGTCGGAGTCGGGCGCCGCCGCCTTCCGGGCCGCGGCTACGGCCCGATCGACATCGGCCTTGCGCGCTTCGGCCACCGAGGCGATCACCTCGCCGGTGGCCGGGTTGTGGCTGTCGAAGGTCGCGCCATCCTGCGCGTCGACCCATTCTCCGCCGATGTAGAGCTTGTCGGGAGCGTGTCGGAGGTCCGAGGTGGTCATGGAGTCAGGAGTAGGAGTAGGAGTCAGGAGTAGGAGTCAGGAGTAGGAGTCAGGAGTAGGAGTCAGGAGTAGGAGTCAGGAGGGGAGCAGGGGTGCCTTGCCTCCTGCCTCCTGCCTCCTGACTCCTGCCTCTTACTTGCCCTTGAACTCGGGCTTCCGCTTCTCGATGTAGCTGCGGATCCCTTCCCGTGCATCCCCGCTCTGGAACAGCTGCTGCTGGAGCTCGCGCTCCACGGCCAGCGCCTCGGCGAGCGGCAGCTCCCAGCCCGTCTGGACCGCCCGCTTGATCATGCCGGCCGCCTTGCCCGCGCCGTTCGGCGGTGCGAAGCCACGGGCGTACTCGAGGACCTTGTCCTTGAAGTCATCGCTGGACTCCGCCTCCCACACGTCGTTGACGATGCCGAGATCCTTGGCCTTCTCGAAGTCGAACGTGGCGCCCGTGACCATGAGCTCGATGGCCTTCGACTTTCCGACGATCCGAGCCAGCCGCTGCGTGCCGCCCGTCCCGGGCAGCACACCCAGGTTGATCTCCGGCAGCCCGATCTTCCCGCCGCCCTGGCGCGCGATCCGGATGTCGGCCGCCATGGCGATCTCCAGGCCGCCGCCCACGCAGTGGCCGTTGAGCGCCGCGATCACCAGCTTCGGCGTCTGCTCCAGCCGCTGCAGCGTCTCGTTCGCGTGGAGGCAGAAGCAGTACTTGAAGCCCGATGTCACTTCGTCGAGCATCTGGATGTTCGCGCCCGCGGAGAAGAACTTGTCTCCTCCGCCGGTCAGTACGATCACGTGCACGTCGTCCCGCATCCGGGCGCGCAGCACGGCATCGTCGATCTGGCGCATCATGGCGTACGTGTAGGTGTTCGCCGGCGGGTCATCGAGGGTGATGACCGCTACGCCATCCTTGGCGCGGAAGTGTACCAGTGTGTCGCTGGCCTTCTTCGCCTCTTCGTGGGGATCGTTGGCACTGGCGTCCGCCATTGCTTCGCCTCCGTATGTAGTGCGGAATGTGTGCGGGAAAAGAGCGACGCACCGGTCGGGGGCCGAGGGCGCATCCACCGCTGGAACAGACGCGTAACCTACGGGACGGCGGAAGCCGCGGTCAACCCCGCTCCGCTTGCCGGATGTCGCTGTCGGGAATAGCTTTCGAGCACGATCCAACCCCTGCGAAAGCGGCCCGTGCGACACAGGTTCCTCCTGCCCATCATGCTGGCGCTGCCCCTCGCCGTCCTGGGCGCGTGTGGCGATGCCATCACAGACCCCGAGGGACTCATCGAGTCCGCCGAGGCGGAGGCCGTAATGCGCTCCGCCGAAGCCCTGCCGCTGCTCTCCGAGTTCCTCGACATGGGCGCCGACGCGGGACCCCGGCACCGGGCCATGCTCCAGAGCGCGCGTGAGCTGTGGGACGCCGGGACCGCAGGCGACGATCCCCGGGCGGCGGCCCGCCGCCGGCTGGCAGTGGGGTATGCCCTTCCGGTCCTGCTCGAGGTCGTTCCGCCAGAGGAGTGGACGGCGTCGCGCGAACGGATCGACGCATGGCTGGTCACCGTCAACTCCATGATGCAGCACCTGTCCCTGCCGCCGGTGGAGGCCCGAATCGAGGCCGCCCGGCACCAGTTGAGCCGCTCCGATGCGGCCGTGAGCGAGCGCAGTCGCGCCTACCACCTGCTCCTGGCCGGCTCAGAGCTGGTGGAGACCACGCCCCGCTACGTCGCCCGCACGATGGTGCTGGATGCGGCGCGGGCGGTGGCTCGCGCGTCCGAGGTGACGGCCGATCCGATCCAGGCAACGACGCTGCGACGTGCGCAGCGTTTGAAAGACTGGTCGGCTACCGCCGTAGAGGAGGGTGAGTACCTGCTCGCGATTCAGCGCGCGTACTACGCCATTCAACTGGTGGAGGAGCGATGACACCCGGGAAGCGTGTAACGGCCGGATTCGAGGGCGCGGCGGTGAGGGGGCGGCGGATGGCGCTGGCCCTGGCGCTGGTTGCGATGGGGACGGCGGCCGGTCTCCTGGCGTGCGCTTCGGAGACCACCGGCCCGGTATCGTCGTCGGAAGTCTACCTGGTGCCCGTGACCGGTGTGATCGAGCTGGGCATAGCCCCCTTCATTGCGAGGAGTCTGCGGGAGGCGGAGGCCGCGGGTGCGGCGGCGGTGGTCCTGGAGCTGAACACGCCGGGCGGTCGCGTCGATGCGGCGCAGAACATCGTGGACGCGGTGGAGGGCGCTGAGGTGCCGGTGTACGCATTCGTGAACCCGCGTGCCTTTTCGGCGGGTGCGATGATCGCGCTCGCGGCGGATCGGGTCTACATGAGGCCGGGTGCGGTGATGGGCGCGGCGACGCCTGTGGGCGGCGATGGCAGCAAGGCGCCGGAGAAGATCGTGAGCGCCATGCGGAGCGAGATGCGAGCGCTGGCGGAGCGGCGGGGGCTGGATTCCAGGGTCGCCGAGGCCATGGTCGATGAGAGTATCGCGATAGACGGGGTGGTGGAGGCCGGCAAGCTGCTGACGCTGACCACGGAGGAAGCCGTGAGTGTCGGCTTCGCCCGCACTGCCGATGATCTCCAGGCGCTGCTCCGGGACGCGGGCATCGAGTCCACGAGCGTGGTGGAGGCCGACGTGAACTGGGCCGAGGCCATCGTCCGGTTCATCACGCACCCGGTGGTCTCGCCATTCCTCCTGTCCCTGGGCTTCCTCGGGCTGCTGGTGGAGATCAAGACTCCCACGTTCGGGCTGGCGGGCGCCGCGGGCGCGACCGCCCTCGCGCTCTTCTTTGGCGGGCACTACCTGGTGGGTCTCGCGGGGATGGAGGAGCTGATCCTTCTTGCCGCCGGCATCGTGCTGCTGGGCATCGAAGTGTTCATCGTCCCCGGATTCGGCGTCTTCGGGGTATTGGGAATCGGCGGCATGCTGGCGGGTATCTATCTGAGCATGGTGGGGAGTCTCTCCACGGCCGTCGACTACAACCAGGCGGCGCTCGTTCTCGCCGCCTCCATGCTCATCGTCCTGGTGAGTGTGTGGGCCATCGTGCGCACGCTGCCGGGGAACATGAGGCTCCGGCGGTCCGGCATCATGCTCGGTGAGGACACCGGCCGTGACGAGGGCTACCTGTCCGCCAGCGTGCGGAGTGAGCTTGTGGGCCAGCAGGGCACCGCCCTCACGGATCTGCGGCCGGCGGGCGTCGGGGGCTTCGCGGGCGAGCGCGTGGACGTCGTGGCGGAGGAGGGGTGGCTGCCTGCCGGAACGCCGCTCGAGGTCGTGCGGGCGGACGGCTATCGCCACCTGGTCCGGTCGATCGCGGATCCCGCGGCGGGCGGGGGTCCGGGGAGCGTAGTGCCGGAGCCGGAAACCGAATCATCCGAATAATGGCGCGTCACCCGACGTCGCCCATTTGCTTCTTCAGAATACCAATGGAGGACTGAGCCATGGAGGGAGCCTTTCTGACCCCGCTGCTACTGATCGCGGTGGCGCTGGTGGTCATCGTGCTCGTGTGGGCCGTACCCGTTCGGCTGTGGATCGAGGCGGTCTCCGCTGGCGTAAGCGTCGGACTCGGGGATCTCATCGGCATGCGCCTGCGGAAGGTCAACCCGGCCGGAGTGGTGCGGCCGCTGATCGCGGCGACGAAAGCCGGGCTCGACCTCACCACGCGGCAGCTGGAGGCGCACTATCTGGCAGGCGGGCACGTGGACCGGGTCGTGAAGGCGCTCATCAGCGCCGACAAGGCCAACATCGAGCTGCCCTTTCAGCAGGCGGCGGCCATCGACCTCGCCGGTCGTGATGTGCTGGAGGCCGTGAAGGTCTCGGTGAACCCGAAGGTGATCAACACTCCCAAGGTGGCCGCCATGGCCAAGGATGGCATCCAGCTGATCGCCATCGCGAGGGTCACGGTGCGCGCGAACATCAACCGCCTCGTGGGCGGAGCCGGTGAGGACACCATCCTGGCGCGCGTAGGGGAGGGGATCGTTTCCACCATCGGCTCGGCCCAGTCGCACAAGGCCGTGCTCGAGAACCCGGATGGAATCTCGAAGACGGTGCTGAGCAAGGGCCTGGACTCGGGCACGGCGTACGAGATCCTCTCCATCGATATCGCCGATGTGGATGTGGGCAAGAATATCGGCGCGGAGCTCCAGACGGATCAGGCGGAGGCCGACAAGCGGATCGCGCAGGCGAAGGCGGAGGAGCGCCGGGCGATGGCCGTTGCCGTGGAGCAGGAGATGAAGGCGAAGGTGGTGGACATGCGCGCCCGGGTGGTGGAGGCGGAGGCGGAGGTGCCGCGGGCCATGGCCGAGGCCTTCCGGTCGGGCAACCTCGGCATCATGGACTACGTGCGCTACAACAACATGAGAGCCGATACCGAGATGCGCTCTGCCATCGCCCGGGAGTCGGAGGAGGACCCGGACCACGGCAACGGGCAGGGGGCGTAGCCCGTGGACCTCTTCGAGATCCTGTTCGTCGCCCTCTTCATCCTGTTTCCGATCATGGAGCAGGTCCTGAAGCGGAAGCGAACACCCGGTCCCCCCGGGGACGAGGAGGCGCCGGACCGGCCGGACGAGGTCGGGCGCAGCGATGGCTCCGAAGGACGGGGTCGGGACTCCGCGCTGCCGCCGGGGCGGGAGCCCGGGAAGGCGTCGGATATGGTGCCCGCCGACCTGTGGGCGGTGCTCACGGGGGAGCGGAGCTCCACGGCCGGATCCGCCCCGACCTCTGGCGTCGAGCAGGCGGGGGCGGAGAAGCCGCGCCAGGAGCCCGGGCAGGAGTCGCGGGGAAGGGAAGAGTGGGTGCCCGACGAGGTCGCGTGGTCGCCCGCGCCCGCCCGATCGCGGCGTAGTGGATCGAGCGCTCCCTGGAGCATCGACGACGACTCCGTGCTCGAGAAGCCGGCGCCTGCGCCCGTCTCGCTGGAGCATTACGGGCCGGAGGCGTACTCGCTGGAACGGCTGGACCAGGAGGCTGTGTCGCTCGAGCGGCCGGTGCCTTCCGCTGAGGCTCGACACCGGCAGTTTCACGCGCTCGTTGATCGGCCACCGACGCGGCGGCGCGCGCGCCGCAGCTCTCTGGGCCGCGCGCTCCGCAGTCCGGGTAGTCTGCGCCACGCGTTCGTCCTCACGGAAGTGCTGGGGCCGCCGAAGGGGCTGAATGATTAACGATCCCGCCGAGCCCGTCTGGCGTCTCGTCCGTGTATTCCTCGGCGTCGGCGCCGGGATCGTGGTGCTGTTCGGACTCGTCCTGGTGACCGCCTGGGCCGCAACCATGGCCGCGGGGTTGGGCCCCGACGATGCCCCCACCAACCCGTATCTCGTCATGAACCTGGCGGGGAACGTCGTGGCCGCGGTCCTCGCCGGGATGGT
This sequence comes from uncultured Gemmatimonadales bacterium, assembly GCA_963783305.1. Taxonomy (GTDB): domain Bacteria; phylum Gemmatimonadota; class Gemmatimonadetes; order Longimicrobiales; family RSA9; genus JAWVYT01. The sequence goes on from CAWAMW010000006.1 coordinate 145,596, forward strand.
GGCGGCGGGGGTCGCTCGAACCATTATCGCCCCCCTCGCCCTCGCCGGGCTGCTCCTTGCCCTGGGTGCCGCGGCCGGCGGACAGGCGGCCGCCGGCCAGCCCGCCTGGTATCCCGTGGCCGTGACCCTCATGGGCGCCGCGGGTGTGGCGCTGGGCGGGTGGGTGGCGCCGCGCCGCTCGGCCGGGGACACCGCCCCGGACCCTGCGCCTCACTCCGTCGCCTGACTCCGACCCGCCTCCCACACGGGTGCGCCGGGTCTGGCGGCTGGAGCGAGGCGGCCGCAGCCGTTATATTGCGCGCCCGATGGACACAGGGTTGGACGCCGGGGTGGTGGAATGGCAGACGCGGCGGACTCAAAATCCGCTGGGGGCAACCCCGTGTGGGTTCGAATCCCACTCCCGGCATGACAAAGGGCCACAACGATTTACGTCGTTGTGGCCCTTTGTTCTGCGGCTGTCGGAATAATGCCGACAGGCCGCTACTCTGGTACAGCCTGGGCCTGTGCGCGGTCGCAGACCTGCACCCGAGTTGCGGTGAGCGTGCACGTTTCGCCGCGCTGCTCGGCGGAATCCAGTTCGCTCCGTCGTGGAATGTGGTGGAGCCATATGTGGGTGTGCAGGTCGGCTTTTCCCGCTATGACGGTCCTGTCGGCGTCAGTAGTGATTTCCTGGCCGCTCCGGGAGCCGGGCTCCGGCTCCGACTCGGGTCCCTTGGCGGCGCCTATGGGGATGCGTCGTACCTGTTGAACTGGGGGGCGGATTCCCCATCGCCGGTGCTGGCGTTTATCTGAATCTCCGGTCCTTCTGAGTCAGGATGGACGGACGGGGCGAGACCCTGATCCGCTCGAGGGTTCCAAATGCCTACGTTCCTTTGTCGCACAACCGGAGTAAGCGCACATAATGCTGGTCCGCACTCGCAGGCAGGAGAGCGATATTCACGGCACCGGACTCTTTGCGGCGGAGCCGATCCCTGCCGGCACCCCCGCCTGGCGGTTCACGCCCGGCCTGGATCTTACACTGCACCCGGAGACGGTCGGGAAGCTCGACGAAATGCCGCGGGAGTGGCTCATCACGTACGCGTACCTGGACATTCGAACCGGCCTCTACGTGCTGTGCGCGGATGACGCCCGCTTCATGAACCACTCCAACGATCCGACGGTGGGCGGGGATTGCGAGCAGGAGCCCGTCTTCGGCCTGGACGTGGCGCTTCGCGATATCGATCCCGGCGAGGAGCTGACGTGCGACTACCGCACGTTCGACAGGATGGACCGGCAGCGCTTACACTTCGAACCGTCGGGCTGAGCGGGTCAAGTTCCTGCCGCCGCGGCCGACACTTCAATAGCAGACCTGATCAAGGAGCCGTTGTCGGTGGAGAAGCCGGGCCAGGCCGAGCGGGGAAAGCACGTCGAAGCCGGGAGCCATCCACTCCCGTGTGAGGCGACGTACGGCCTCGAGCTCCTGGCAAATCTCGTCCACGAGTCGCCCGACGTGGTGGTGGTGCACGACAGCCTCCAGATCCTGTATCTCAACCGCAAGGGCCTGGAGAGTATCGGGGCCGAGAGCCTCGACGACGTGGTGGGGCGGTCGGTCTGGGACTTCGTTTCCCGGGAGTATCACGCCATTCTGCAGGAGCGGGTCGCCGTCATGCTGGCGAGCGGCCGCGGAGTGCCGCCCTTCGAGCTTCCGCTCGTCCGGGCCGATGGCACCGAGATCTGGGGCGAGATTTCGTCGGCGCCGGTCCGCTTCAAGGGGCATTCCGCCGTCCAGACCGTGGTCCGCGACGTCACTCGCCGGCGTGAGACGGAAGCGCAGCTCACCGCGAGCGAGGCCCGGTACCGCTCGTTGTTCCACGGGGTCCCGGTGGGGCTGTACCGTTCGACACTCGATGGACGGCTGCTGGACGCCAACGACGCCCTCGTGCACCTCCTCGGGTACGAGGACCGTGACCAGCTCATGAGGGCCGGAACGATCGGCCTCTACCTGGACCCGGCCGAGCGGGAGCGGTGGGTGGGGCGTGCGTTGGCCGCCCCTGAATCGAGCGAGAGCGAGGTACGCCTGCAGCGTCGTGACGGCTCCGAGGTGCTGGTCCGCCTTCACAGCCGGGTCAAGTACGGCCCCACAGGGGAAGTGGATGCGTTCGAAGGGTCTGTGGAGGATGTGACCCGCACTCGCCGGGCGGAAGCGCGCTACCGGCTGCTCTTCGAGACCATGGCGCAGGGCGTGATCTACCATGACGCCCGTGGGCGCCTCCTGTCGGCGAACCCGGCGGCGGAGCGGATCCTGGGGGTCTCCGCGCGGGCGTTGATCGAAGGGTCGGCGAGTCTCGACGATCTCACGTTCCAGAGCACCGACGGCAGTCCGTGCCCGGCATCGGAGCTGCCGCCTGCCGTGGCGCTGCGCGACGGCCGTTCGATGCGGGCGCTTCTCGGGTTCCGGAGGAAACCCGACGACGTGCTGCGCTGGATCGAGATCGAGTCGATCCCGCTCTTCCACCCGGGTGCGGATCGTCCGTACCAGGTCTTCTGCACGCTGGCGGATGCGACGGAGCGGCGAGAGAAGGAGGAGGCGCTGCGTCTGAGTGAGCAGCGATTCGACCGGGCGATGGAGGGATCAGGCCTCGGCCTCTGGGACTGGGACCTGACGACGGGTGAGATCTATGTGGACGATCGCTGGTATGCGATGCTGGGATACGGTCCGCAGGAGTTCCCACTCCACATTGAGAGATGGAGGGAGCTGGTGCACCCGGAGGACCGGGAGCGGGTGGAGCGGGAGCTGGATCGGCACCTGGAAGGACACGTCGCCGCGTACGAGACCGAGCTGCGCCTGCGTACCGCCACCGGCGGCTGGCACTGGGTCCTGGACCGTGGCCAGGTCGTGGAGAGGGCGCAGGACGGAACGCCGCTCCGAGCGGCCGGAACCCATACCGATATCGCGGCCCGGAAAACGGCGGAGGATGCCCGTCGTCGCTCGGATGAGCGCCTCGAGAGCATCTTCCGCGCCGCCCCTCTCGGCATCACCCTGAGCCGGATCTCCGATGGCACAATCATAGAGGTGAACGACACATTCGCCAGAATGCTGGGATTCGCCCGGGAGGAGATGCTCGGCCGCACCTCCATCGACCTGGGGGTCTGGGCGGATGTGAGCGATCGTACGCGAATGGCGAAAGAGCTGGAGAGCGAGGGGCGCCTGCGCGGGTTTGCCGCTCAGTTCAGGACCCGGGACGGGCGGACCCGGCAGCTTCAGCTGTTCATGGAAGAGATCACGGTCGAGGACGAGCCGTGCGCGCTCGTGCTGCATCAGGACGTGACGGATTCGCGGCAGCTGGAGGAGCAGCTGCGTCAGTCGCAGAAGATGGAGGCGGTGGGGCGGCTTGCCGGCGGGATCGCGCACGACTTCAACAACCTGCTCACCGTCATGACCGGGCACGTGCAATTCCTGCTGGACGCGCTGCCGGAGTCGGACGAGCGCAGAGCCGACGCGGCGGCGATCGGCGAAAGTGCCGAGCGGGCGGAGCGCCTCACGCGGCAGCTGCTGGCCTTCAGCCGACAGCAGGTGATGGCTCCGCAGGTGGTGGACCTCCGGCATATGGTCAGCCGGTTCGAGCCCCTCTTGAAGCGCCTGATCGGCGAGGACGTCCTCCTGGACGTGCGGAGCATGGAGGAGCCCTGCCCGGTGCGGGTGGACCTGAGCCAGCTCGAGCAGGTCGTTCTGAACCTGGCGGTGAATGCCCGCGACGCCATGCCGAATGGAGGAGAGCTGCGCATCGAGACGTCGCGTGTCGAAGTCATCGGCGGACGGGCGCCGGGCATCGGGGAGGCGGTGCCCGATGGGCGCTACGCGTGCCTGCGGGTGAAAGACACGGGGATCGGGATGAGCGCCCCGACGAGGGAGCGGGTCTTCGAGCCGTTCTACACCACGAAGCCGGCGGGGAAGGGGACGGGGCTCGGGCTCAGCACGGTGCACGGCATCGTGAACCAGAGCGATGGTTTCATCGGCGTGGAGAGCCAGCCGGGGGACGGAGCCTGCTTCACGCTCTACCTACCGCTGGTGGAGCCGGAGCCCTCCAGAAACGTGCAGGCGGACACCCAGACCGCGGCGCGTGGAGCGGTCGGGGGAACGGAGACGATCCTGCTGGTGGAGGATGAGGACGCCGTTCGTGCGCTCGCGCACCGCGTCCTCGAGCGGGGCGGCTACACCGTTTACGAGGCACCCAATGGGGCGGCCGCGCTGAAGCTGGCGGAGGAGCTCGGCTCGGTGGACCTGCTCCTGACCGACGTGGTCATGCCGGGGATGGGCGGCCGCGAGCTGGCCGATCGGCTGCGCGAGCGATGCCCGGATGTCGAAGTCGTCTTCATGAGCGGGTACACCTCGGATGAGGTGATCCGACACGCGGAGCATCGCGGCGGTGGCTTCCTCCAGAAGCCGTTCACTCCCGGCCAGCTCGCCGCCATGGCGCGAGAAGTGCTCGATCGCTGAGCCGTCCCGGCCCCTCTCCGGAGGACATTGCAGCCGATGCGGCGGGGGTGCGGCGGTTGCGGCGGCATCGTGCTTGCCGGGATCTTTGTGTCGCCGGAGCGAGACGCGATCCAACCAAGATCAGGAGCGACGCACGTCATGACACGCGAGAACACGACAATCGGAGAATCGGAGCGCTGGCTCTCGGTCCTTCTCGGCGGGATGCTGGGACTGTCGAGCCTCCGGCGCCGCGACCTCGGTGCGGGGGCGCTCTTCGCCCTGACCGGCGGCGCCCTGATCGTCCGGGGGATCACCGGCCGGGGGAGCGTCTTCTCCACCGTGCAGGACACTCTCCGGAGCGGTCTGGGCACCGACTCTTCTCCTTCCGCGGCCACGGACGAGGTCGAAGAGGCCTCCATGGAGTCGTTCCCCGCCAGCGACCCGCCCTCCTGGACGCCCACGGAGGGCGCGGAGGTGGAGGAGAGTATGGGCCGGGAGCCAGGTGAAGATCGGAGCGGGGACTGAACGCCGGAATGACGACCGGGGTGGGACCCGCGCTGGGGGAGCTGGAGCGTCGGCTCGGCGCCGAGCGGCTCGAGCACCATGTGCCCCTCGCCCCCATGACCACGTTCAACATTGGTGGGCCGGCCGACCTCCTGTACCGCGCGCGAACCCCGGACGAGCTGGCGGAGGCGGTGCAGGCGGCGCGTGACACGGGGATCGAGCACTTCCTCCTGGGCTCGGGCGCGAACATCCTCATCGGGGATGGTGGATTCCGCGGGCTGGTGATCCGGAGCGAGGTGGGCGGGATCGACTTCGGCGCGGACGGGCGCGTGACGGCGGGGAGCGGTGTCATGGTCTACCACGACCTGATCGAGGCGTGCGCGGAGCGGGAGCTGGGGGGACTCCACCATTTCGTGGGGATCCCGAGCACCGTGGGCGGCGCCATCTGGCAGAACCTCCATTTCCTGAGTCCGCCCCCGGAGCGCGAGCGCACGGTGTTCGTGGAGGAGGTAGTGGAGAGCTGCGATATTCTGACGGAGGAGGGTGAGCGGCGGACGGTCGGCGTCGACTACCTGGACTTCGGCTACGATTACAGTATCCTGCACGAGCGCGACGACATCGTCCTGAGCGTTACATTCCGGCTCACGCCCACCCCCCGCGAGGAGATCCGGCGCGTCGTTGCCGAGAACCTCCGCTGGCGCGATGATCGGCACCCCGACCTCTGGCTCTACCCATCCGCGGGGTCGATCTTCAAGAAGATCGAGGGAGTGGGGGCGGGACGTCTCATCGACGAGTGCGGGTTGAAGGGCCACATCCACGGAGACGCCCAGATCTTCCACCGCCACGCGAACATCATCGTCAATCTCGGTGGCGCCAAGGCCCGGCAGGTGCGCGAGCTCATTGACCTGGCGCAGTCCACCGTGGCTCGCGAGCTCGGCCACGAGCTGGAGCCGGAGATTGGGTTCATAGGCGAATTCTGACTTGAGAATACTCATCATCGGCGCCGGCGCCGTGGGGTTCCACCTGGCCCGTCGGCTATCGGAGGAGCATCAGGACGTCGTCGTCATCGAGGCCGACGCCGAGCGGGCTCAGATGGTCGAGGAGCACCTCGATGTCCTGACGATCGTCGGGAACGGCGCATCCCTGCCGGTTCTGGAGCGGGCGGGGATCCAGGACACGGACCTCATGCTGGCGGTGACGAGCAAGGATGAGGTAAACCTGGTCAGCTGCCTGGCCGCGTCGCGCCTCGGCGTCAAGTTCAAGGTGGCCAGGGTGAGCGATCCCGAATACTACCGGAGCGGGAGCGTGCTGTCCCAGGAGCAGCTCGGGATCGATCTCATGATCAACCCGGAGCGCGAATGCGCCTGGGAGACCTTCCAGCTGCTCAACAGCGAGGCCGCCACCGACCTGGCGCAGTTCGCGGACGGTCGCCTCGAGCTCGTAGGCCTCCGCGTCCGGAGCGGTGCGCCGGTGGCGGGGCGCACGATCCGGGAGCTGGACCAGGAGATGGGCGATCGTCCGTTCGTCACGGTGGCCGTGGTGCGGGACCGGGTGACCGAGGTGGCGCGGGGGGACACGCGGATCGAGGTGGACGATCAGATCTTCATCATGGCGCCCTCGGCCGAGATGCCGTTCATCCCGGCCATGGCCGGATACAAGCACTTCAAGCTGCGGCGCGTCATGATTGCCGGTGGGAGCGATGAGGCGCTGTTCCTGGCGCAGCGGCTGGCCGAGCACGACGTCGACTGCACCATCCTCGACATCGACAAGGAACGGTGTCTGGAACTGGCGGAGCAGCTCCCGAAAGCGCTCATCCTGCATGCGGATGCCACGGACATGGAGCTCCTGGAGATGGAGGGCATCGAGGGCGTGGACGGCTTCGTCGCGTTTACCCCACGCGACGAGACGAACATGCTGGCGAGCCTGCTCGCCAAGACCCAGGGCGCACGCAAGGTCATCAGCCTGATCCACCGCTTCGACTATGTCCCGCTGGTCAGCCGGGTGGGGATCGACGCGGCCGTCTCTCCGCGCCTGTCCACGGTCAATGCCATCCTCCGGTACGTGCGGCGTGGGAACGTGGCCACCGTGGCGACGCTCACCGGGATCGACGCCGAGGCCATCGAGTACGATGTGACCAGCACGGCCCGTGTGGCGGGCCGCGCGCTCAAGGACATCCACTTTCCGCACACCTCCGTGGTGGGGGCGATCTTGCGGGGCGAGAACGTCATCGTGCCCCGGGGCGGCGATACGATCATGGCCGGGGACCGGGTCGTGATGTTCGCGCTGCCCGAAGCCATCGCGGAGATCGAGCGGCTCTTCGCGTGAGTCTGCCTTGAACCTGCAGCACCTGGTCAAGGTGGTGAGCCTGGTGCTCATGGCCCTCGCTACGGCCATGGCCATCACCGCGGCTATCGCCCTGATGTACGGCGAGGGCGATTTCATCGCCTTCCTCGTGGCCGCCGCCGCCACCATGGCCGTAGGATTCGTCGGGTTTCGGAGCACCAAGATCGGGCGCGACCTCAGCGTGCGGGAGGGCTACGCCGTGGTGGCCTTCGCATGGCTCGCCATCGGTATCGCGGGAGCCGTCCCGTTTCTGCTGACCGGCACCATCGAGTCGCCGATGGCCGCGCTGTTCGAGTCGGTCTCAGGCTTCACCACCACCGGCGCCACCGTCTTTTCGGAGATCGAATCGCTCCCCCACGGGATCCTGTTCTGGCGCTCCTTCACCCAATGGATCGGAGGCATGGGCATCATTGTCCTCGGCATCGCGATCCTGCCGTTCCTGGGCGTGGGCGGGATGCAGCTCTTTCGGGCGGAGGTGCCCGGCCCTACCCCCGAGCGACTCCAGCCGCGGATCGCGCAGACGGCCAAAATCCTGTGGTTCGTCTACGCAGGGATCACCCTCGCCCAGGTCCTTCTCTATCTGCTGGGAGGGCTATCGCTCTTTGACGCCGTTACGCACTCTTTCTCGACCCTCTCTACCGGCGGCTTCTCCCCGAGGAACGCCTCGATCGCCGCCTACGGCTCCGCCTACATAGACTATGTGACCACGCTCTTCATGTTTCTGGCGGCCGTGAACTTCGCGCTCCACTACCGCGCCTTCACCTCCCGCGGAACCGTGTATCTCAAGGATGCCGAGCTCCGATTTTTCGCCGGGTTCCTCCTCCTCGTAACCGCGATCGTCACCGTCCTCGTCCTGTTCTCCGGGACGGCCGGTGGGGCGGGGCTGGAGCGCGTCTTCCGGGATTCCCTCTTCCAGGTCGTGTCCATCGGCACCACGACCGGGTTCGTCACCGCCGATTACGAGCTCTGGCCCCTCGCCGCACAGATCCTTCTCGTCGGGCTCATGTTCGTCGGGGGGATGAGCGGCTCCACGGCCGGCGGCGTCAAGGCCGTGCGGCTCCACGTCCTCCTCCGCTCCAGCATCGCCGAGCTGAAGCGGAGCCTCCACCCACGGGCGGTGGTGGTCACGCGCGTCGGTGACCGGGTCATCAAGGAGGATGCGCGGCTGAACGTCCTGGCCTTCCTCCTCCTTTTCGTCGTGCTCTACGCCTTCGGGGTTCTCGCCCTCGCGCTCCTGGATCATGACCTCGCCACGGCCGTCGGGGCCGCCGCCGCGGCCATCGGCAACATCGGTCCCGGAATCGGCGATGTGGGGGCACTGGACCACTACGGCTGGATGGGACCCTCATCCCACTTCGTGCTCATCTTCCTCATGCTGGTGGGACGCCTGGAAATCTTCACGATCCTCCTCCTCTTCCATCCCGACCTCTGGCGCGGGGCCCGCTGGCACTGAGCGCTCGTTTTCCCCGGTGGCGAAACGCCCGACATTCGTGGACCGGTCCTTGCACCTAAACAGTTGTGATGGAGGGATTTAAACCCTCCGGGCAACACCGGATTCCGTACAGGGTGGAGGGCAGTTCAATGGATAGACGAAAGAAGGAGACAATCGCGGTCGGGCTTGCCGCATCGACCCTCGCGCTTCTCGGCGCGGGGATCGCCAGCGACAGCGAGGGCGCCGCGAAGGACATGGGCATCGACGTCGATCGCACGCGCGACACGAAAGAGCCCGTGGACCTCTACGCCGATCTTCTGCCGACGGAGTGGGACCTGCCATCGGAGCGGAACGAGCGAGTGGACTTCTTCATCGACTTCCTGAAGGGTGACCGCTACGACGATTTCAAGGACTGGCTCGAGCGGGTGGGGAAGTACGGTCCGATGATCCGGGCGGAGCTGGCAGCGCGTGACATGCCGCAGGACCTGCTGTACCTGGCGATCATCGAGAGCGGTCTCGACCCGAATGCCTACTCCGCGGCGGACGCGGCGGGGATCTGGCAGTTCATCGAGCCCACGGGCGAGCGGTACGGGCTGGAGGTCTCGGAGTATGTGGACGAGCGGCGGGACCCGGTGAAGGCGACGGGCGCGGCGCTGACCTACCTGCAGGAGCTCCACGACCGGTTCGACAGCTGGTTCCTCGCCGCGGCGAGCTACAACACGGGTGAGAACCGCGTGGGTCGGATCATGACCGAGGTGACGGGCAGTGAGCGCGGAGCCGACGAGAGCTACTGGGACATCAGCGACCGGCTCCCGCGGGAGACGCGGGACTACGTGCCGCTGATGGTGGCGGCGGGTCACATCGCCAAGGACCCGGGGGCCCACGGGTTCCCGGAGCTCAACTTCCAGGAGCCGCTGGCGTTTGCGCTGGTGGACGTCCCGGCCGGTACGTCGCTGGCCGACGTGGCGCAGGCGGCCGGTGTGTCGGTGGCGGACGTCGTGGAGCTGAACCCGCACCTGGTGCGGAAGCAGACGCCGCCGGACCGCGACTGGCAGGTCCGGGTTCCGGAGGGCTCGGAGCGCACGTTCGCGGCGAACTTCGACGCCGGCGCGGGGTCCACCCAGCAACTCGCAGAGTAGCCCGCGTCAGGGTTGCATCGGGCCGCGCAGCGCCACTACTTTGCGGCGCCGTCGCGGCTCGACCCCATCCTCGGATCGGGGCTGGCATCCACCCGCTGAGCGGGGGAGGTCGGCCCCGCCTCCGTATTCGGGGGCAGGTGGGGGGGCGGGTATCGAATCGTGCAGGGATGGGGAACCTCGGGGAGGAAGCGGTACATGGCTGGATCTGGACTGGAAGGGATCGTCGTCGCTCAGACGAAGCTGAGCAAGATCGACGGCGAGGCGGGCACGCTCGTGTATGGTGGCTACACCATCGAGGACCTGGCGGAGCACGCCACCTTCGAGGAGGTTTGTCACCTGCTGTGGTTGGGAGAGCTGCCCACCCAGTCGGAGCTGGACGATCTGCGCCGGGAGATCGCCCGCGAGTACGAGCTCCCGGATTCCGTGCTGGAGCTCGTCCGATCCGCCCCGAAGGATGCCCACCCGATGGCCGTGCTCCGCACGGCCGTTTCCGCGTTGGGGCTGGCAGACCCGGAGGCGGAGGACATGTCGCGGGAGTCGAACCTGCGAAAGTCGATCCGGCTCGTGGCCCGGCTGCCCGTGATCACGGCGGCCACGGCGCGGGTGCGGGAAGGCAAGGACCCGGTGGCGCCGCGCAGCGATCTGGGGATCGGCGCCAACCTCCTGTACATGCTGAACGGTGAGGAGCCGACGGAGCACGAGGCGCGGACCATGGACGTGGCGCTCACCCTTCACGCCGAGCACGGTCTGAACGCCTCCACCTTTTCGGCCCGCGTGACGGTTGCCACGCTCGCGGACCTCTACTCGGCGGTGACCTCGGCCATTGGCACGCTCAAGGGGCCGCTCCACGGCGGTGCGAACGAGCGCGTGATGCAGATGCTCGAGGAGATCGGTGATACCGATAACGCCGACGCGTGGGTCCGCGGTGCGCTGGAGAGAAAGGGCAAGATCATGGGCTTTGGGCACCGTGTCTATCGTGCCATAGATCCGCGGGCTCCGATCCTCCGGCAACTGGGAGAAGAGCTCGGCAGCTCCAAGTGGTTCGACATCTCCGACCGCGTCCGCGAGGTCATGCGAGACGAGATGGACAAGCGCGACAAGCAGATTTACGCAAACGTCGACTTCTACAGCGCGTCCGTATACGACAAGCTGGGGGTGCCGACATCCCTTTTCACCAACATTTTCGCCTGCGCCCGGCTCTCCGGCTGGACGGCCCACATCCTGGAACAGCTCGACGACAACCGGCTGATCCGCCCCAAGGCGGAGTACACCGGCCCCGAGAGCCGTTCGATCCAACCCATCCAAGAACGCGGATAAGCCATGTCGGAATACAAGCACGCGACGGTTCCAGAGGACGGTACCCGGATCCAGATGGACGAGAACGGGGAGCTGCGGATCCCCAACGATCCCATCATCCCCTTCATCGAGGGCGATGGCATCGGCCCCGACATCTGGGCGGCCACGAAGAAGGTGGTGGAGGCGGCCATCGAGAAGGCCTACGGCGGGTCGAAGAGGATCGTCTGGATGGAGATCCTGGCGGGTGAGAAGGCGTACGACGCGTCCGGCGAATGGCTGCCCGAGGAGACGTTCGAGGCGCTGCGGGAGTTCAAGGTGGGGATCAAGGGGCCTCTGACCACCCCGGTGGGCGGCGGTATCCGGTCGCTGAACGTGACGCTCCGGCAGGTGCTGGACCTGTACGCGTGCATCCGTCCCGTCCGCTGGATCCCGGGTGTGCCCTCGCCGGTGAAGCACCCGGAGAAGCTGGACGTGGTGATCTTCCGCGAGAATACGGAGGACGTCTACGCGGGCATCGAGTGGGCGGCCGGCTCGGAGGAGGCGGAGCGGGTGCGCGACTTCCTGGTCAACGAGATGGGCGCGAACATCCGCGAAAAGAGCGGCCTCGGCGTGAAGCCGATCAGCGCGTTCGGGACCAAGCGGCTGGTGGCGATGGCTATCCGGTACGCGAAGGCGCGCGGCCGGAGCTCGGTGACGATCGTCCACAAGGGCAACATCATGAAGTTCACCGAGGGCGCGTTCCGGGAGTGGGGCTACGAGATCGCCGAGGAGAAGTTCGGGGATGTGACGGTCACGGAGCAGGCGACGTGGGACGGGGCCGATGCCACGGGCAAGATCCTGATCAAGGACCGGATCGCCGACGCCATGTTCCAGCAGATCCTGCTGCGCCCGGACGAGTATGACGTGGTCGCCATGCCGAACCTGAACGGCGACTACATGTCGGATGCCGCGGCCGCGCAGGTGGGCGGGCTCGGGATGGCGCCGGGCGCCAACCTGGGGGACGAGGTTGCGCTGTTCGAGGCGACCCACGGCACCGCACCCAAGTACGCGGGTCAGGACAAGGTGAATCCGGGCTCGCTCATCCTGTCGGCCCACATGATGCTGGAGCACCTCGGCTGGAACGAGGCCGCCGACCTAGTGGTGCGCGGTCTGGAGGGCGCGGTGGCGGACAAGACGGTGACGTACGACCTCGAGCGTCAGATGGAGGGCGCCACGCTGGTCAGCACGTCCGGGTTCGCCGACGCCATCATCAAGAACATGGACTGACGAGCAATGGCCCTGAACATCTCGATCCGGACAGACGACGCGGCGTCCCTCCGCACACCGCTTCTCGTCCTCCAGCATTTCCAGGACGATGCCGAGCCGAAAGGCGCGGCGTCGGCCGTCGACGAGGCGCTGGACGGTCTCCTGGGCCGGCTCATGAGCCGGTCCGACTTCCGTGGCAGGCAGGGAGAAACCGTGGTGGTGTTCCCGGAGGACGCCGGGTTCCCGGCCGAGCGGATCCTCTTGGTGGGGATCGGCCCGCGGGCCGAGTACTCCATGCAGGGGCTCCGCAAGGCGGTGGGCGCGGCGGTGCGGGAGGCCGAGCGGCTGCGGGTGAACGAGATGGCGGTGGCCCTCGGACACATCGAGCGGAAGAGCGAGCACATGGGCCCCCACTACGCTGCTCGCGGCGCGGTGGAGGGCGCCGTGCTGGCCGCCTGGGACTACCGCGACCTGAAGACAGAGCTGGGTCGGGGCCCGGACGAGGACCCGGTGGTGCGTCTGAAGAGTGTGACCATCCTCGCCGGGAGCGAGGATGAAGCGGAGGAGATGCGGTCCGGCGCCGATGTGGGCCGGATCGTGGCCGAGGGTGAGAACCTGGCGCGGGAGCTCGCGTCGAAGCCCGGCAACATCGCCACGCCGTCGCACCTGGCGGAGGTGGCGCGGGCGATCGCCGAGGAGGGCGGGATGGAGATCACCGTCTTCGACCGTGCGGCCATGGAGAAGGAAGGGTTTGGCGGCATCCTGGGGGTGGCCGCGGGGAGCGACGAGGAGCCGCGATTCATCATTCTGGAGTACCGGGGCGGTGCGGCGGACGAGCGCCCGGTGGCGCTGGTCGGGAAGGGTGTGACCTTCGACTCGGGGGGCATCTCCATCAAGCCGGCGCAGAAGATGGAGGAGATGAAGTACGACATGTCGGGCGCCGCCGCGGTGCTGGGCGCCATGCAGGCCGTGGCGCGGCTGCGTCCGCGGATCAACGTGGTGGCGCTGGTACCCGCTACGGAGAACCTGCCGTCCTCTCGAGCGGTGAAGCCGGGTGACGTCCTGACGATGTACTCCGGCAAGACGGTGGAGATCATCAACACGGATGCGGAGGGCCGGTTGATCCTGGCGGATGCGCTGGCGTACGCCCAGCGTTTCGAGCCGGTGGCCATGGTCGATGCGGCCACGCTCACGGGCGCGGTGGTCATCGGCCTGGGGCACGAGGCCGTGGGGCTGATGGGCAACGACGGCCGTCTCATGGACGAGGTGCGTGCGGTGGGCGAGCGCACCGGCGAGCGGTGCTGGCCGCTCCCGCTGTGGGACGACTACCGCAAGCAGATCAAGAGCGACGTGGCCGACATCAAGAACTCCGGAGGCCGACCGGCGGGGAGCATCACCGCCGGCTGGTTCCTGAAGGAGTTCGTGGGGGACGTGCCGTGGGCCCACCTCGACATCGCCGGGACCGCCTACAGGGACGAGCCGGCGTCGTATCTCAGGAAGGGTCCGACCGGCGTTCCCACTCGCCTGTTCATCGAATGGATCCGGGATCGCGCAAGCCGGTGATGACCCGCCGACCTCGCTGGCGCCCCCGACCCCGATCGCTGAGGTCGGGGGCGTTTTGCATTCTCGCGTGGACGGCACTCGGCGCGTTCCTCCCCACCGCGGCGGCCACGCAGGAGCCGGACACCGTCTCCGTCGAGGCTGTGCCCCCGCGGCCGCCCACGCTCCCGACCTTGCCCCGGGACACCGCGGCGGTGCTCACGGGCGACACCGTGGGCACGGACACGCTTCCGCCGCCGCCGCCGCCCACGCTCCCGGCCATGCCGCGTATCGGACCCTCCAGCCCCGCGCGGGGGGTGTGGGAATGGGACCGGGAGGCGCTCCGGCGGCTTCCCGCCCTGTCGCTCCTGCACCTGCTCGAGCGCCTGCCGGGCGTGGTGCCCGTCCGGGCCGACCTCGTAAACCAGGCGGAAGGCGCCAGCATCTTCGGCGCGACGACCGGTGCCGTCCGCTACGTAGTGGACGGCTTCGAGCTCGACCCGTTGTCCGGTCCGACGTTCGACCCTTCACGGCTCGCGCTCCTCGGGCTCGAGTACGTGCGGATCGAGCGGCGAGTGACGGGCGCTACGGTGTACGTGCAGACGCTGTCGCCGACAGAGCCCAGTCCCCGGACCATCATCGAGGCCGGCGCCGGTGACTACGACGTGCAGCTGTTCCGCGGGATGTTCCTGGCTCCGAGCGTCCTGGGCGGGCCCCTGGCCCTCGGCTTCGAGCGCCTCGCCGCCGATGGAGCCATTGGCGGTACATCGAACCACACGGCGGGGTGGGCCAAATGGAGCTGGGTCCGGGACTCGTCCGGGCTCCAACTCGAGTACCGCCAGAGCGACATCGAGCGCAGCGGGGTGGGGGAGGGGCTGGCCGGAGTCCGACGCGACTGGATCGTCCGGGGACGTGCGCAGCGCGGCCCCGTGACGGGAGAGATCTACGCGGGTGCGTCGCGGGTGGAGGATGAGCGCGGGGAGGTGGTCGTGCGGGAGGGCACGCCCCACGGGGGATTCCGCCTCCGCAGCACGCTGAGCGCGCCCGTCCCCATCGAGGCAAGGACCGCCCTGCGGTTCCGGGACCACCCGAGGCTTCCCTTTGGTGATTTCGAGCTCGCGGTGAGGGCGCTGCCGCTCCCGCGCCTGGAAGTGGAGGTGGAGGCGGCGAGACAGATATGGGACGAGGGCGCCGGTACCGGAAGCTGGACCGCGCGCGCCCAGGCCGGGCCGCTGGTGGGTGTTACGCTGTTCTCGGAGGTCTTCGGCGGCGCGCCGCTGCTGGACGGCGGCTTCACGCTGCGAGTTCCCATCCTCTCCGGCGAGCCGCTCCAGGTGCGTCGGGAGGGGGTCCGGGCCGGCGCGGAGCTGCGGTGGCGTGGAGGCTCCGTGCTTGCGGCCGGCCTCAGGACCACGGCGGACCCGGTTCCGGGCTTTGGTCTGGCCTTCGAACCGTCGTTCCCGATCCTTGCGGGGGGTGAGGCGACGGGATACGAGGTCATCGCACGGCTTCCCACGGGTTGGGACCCGCTGAGCATCCAGGGGTGGTACGTGGGGCTGGACGCGCCGGAGCCGTGGCTGTACCAGCCCGCGCATCACTGGCGGGCGGGCCTGATCTACCACGATCTTCCGCTACCGAGTGGCAACCTGGAGATCTTCTGGCGGCTGGAGCATGTGTTCCGGGGTCGCATGACGGTCCCGGGCGTGCCGGCGGAGGGGACGGACCCGTCGGCGCTCTCGCTGGCCGAGGTCGGCGCCGTCAGGGAAACCAATCTGGAGCTGGCCATCCGCGTCATCAGCCTGCAGGCCTTCGTGCGGTGGGACAACATCATGAACCGCCGGGGCCAGCGGGACCTCGTGCAGCTCGAGCGGCCGGGACAACGGATCCTGTACGGCGTGAAGTGGGAGTTCGTGAATTGATGGCGCAGACGCGGGCGTGCCTTTCGCACCACTCCCCGGGCTCCTAGCTTCTCCCTCCATGATTCGAAGCATGACGGGATTCGGCGATGCGGAGGCGGAGACCACGGTGGGTGTTCTCCGTACGGAGATCCGCACCGTAAACCACCGGTTCTTCAGCCTGAATGTACGGAGCCCGGCCGCGCTCGACCGCTACGAGCCCCGCATCAAGGAATGGCTCAAGGACCAGCTGAGCCGGGGTCACATCAATATTACGTATCGTCTGGAGGGGCAGGACGCGGAAACGGGCCCGGCACTGGCGCTCGACACGCACCGGGCGCGGCAGTATGTCCGGGTCTTCCGGCAGCTGGGTGAGGAGCTCGGGGTGCCGGGGGAGGTCACGCTCGAGATGCTGACGCGTCAGGCGGACCTGGTCGTGCGAGAGCCGCTCGAGGCCCAGGAGGTGCCCGAGGAGACGGTGCGGGCGGTGACCGAGGAAGCGGCGCGGGCGGTGGTGGCAATGCGGGAACAGGAAGGGCGGAGCCTTCGCGCCGACCTGGAGGAGCGGCTGGCGGCCATCGCGGAAGCGGTGGCGGCCATAGCGGAGCTGGCGCCCGACCGCCTGGACCGGGAGCGAGCCCGGCTGCGCCGATCGGTGGCGGAGCTCGCGGGCGATGCGGGCGTGGACGACGACCGGATCGCCCGGGAGATCGCCGTCCTCGCCGATCGGTGGGACATCAGTGAGGAAGTGGTGCGACTGCGGAGCCACATCGAGCATTTCCGGGGGATGCTCGACGAGGATTCGGCCGAGCCGGTGGGGAAGCGCCTCAGCTTCCTCGTGCAGGAGATGCATCGTGAGGCCAACACGATCGGGTCGAAGGCGAACGACGCGACCATCGAGCACCGGGTGGTGTCGATCAAGAACGAGATCGAGCGGCTGCGCGAGCAGGTGGAGAACGTCGAGTGAGCTTCTCCCGACCCGCTTTCCCCGTGGTACTCGCCGCCCCGAGCGGCGCCGGAAAGACCACGCTCGCCCGCATGCTGGTCGATCGGAACGAGAACATGGTCTTCTCCATCTCCGCCACCACGCGCGCGGCTCGGCCGCGGGAGCAGGATGGCAGGGACTACCACTTCGTCGACGACGACACCTTCGCGCGCATGATCGAGCGCAACGAGCTGGCGGAGTGGGCGGTGGTGCACGGTCGCCGCTACGGCACGCCCCGGCGAGAGATCACGTCCGCCATCGAGCGCGGCCGGACCGTTGTCCTCGACATCGACGTGCAGGGGGCGAGGCAGGTGCACAGGATGTTCCCCGATGCGCTCCTGATCTTCGTCCTGCCCCCTTCCGCCGATGAGCTCTATCGGCGGCTTTCCGATCGCGCCAGCGAGGACCCGAAGGAGCGGGGCCGGCGGCTCAGAAATGCGTGCCGTGAGCTCGAGGCGATACCGGAGTTCGACTACGTGATCGTGAACGACGACCTGGACCGGGCCTACCAGCGGATGGAGGGCATCGTGGCCGCGGAGTGGTCGCGGGTGAGCCGGATCCGGGACCTGCAGGAGTACGCCCGGTCGCTGCGCACGGACCTCGACTCCCTGATCACCGAGGGCGGCTGACTCCACCGGAGTGTGGAGAGCGGCGGGTGGTCACGGATTGACCCCGACCCCCCGCTCCCTTTACCTTTCCCGGTCTCGGCACGAACTACCCAAGCGAAGGAAGCCATGCGAGTCGTTACCCCCGCACAAACCTCGGAGCACACGGGCAGCAAGTACCTCGGCGTCCTCGTGGCCGCCAAGTATGCGCGCGAGCTCAATGCGCTCCCGCGGGAGACCATGCCCACCGGCATCGGCAAGAAACTGACGACTCGGGCGGTGGAGACTCTGGCGGCCGGCGGGATCGAGTTCCGCCTGATCGCGCGCCGCAAGGTCGGCGGCTGACCGGAGCGGGGGAATGGGCAGCCCGAAGCCGGGCGGAGCGGCGGTGCGCCGGCCCTGGGCCGGCTCGCGGGTGCTCCTCGGCGTCACGGGCGGGATCGCCGCGTACAAGGTCGTCCAGGTCGCCCGTGACCTGACGCAGCTGGGGGCTGAGGTCGACGTCGTCATGACGCGCTCGGCTCGTTCGTTCGTGGGCGCCGTCTCATTCGAGGGTGTCAGCGGACGTCCCGTCCTGTCCGAGATCCTGGAGCCCGGCCGCGCCCTCGACCACATCCGGCTGGCCCGCGAAGCCAATGTGGTCTGTGTGGCGCCGGCCACGGCCGACTTCATCGCACGCGCAGCCCACGGTCGCTCCGACGACCTGCTGGACGCTATCCTGCTGGCCACGCGCGTGCCGGTGCTGGTGTGTCCCGCCATGAACGACGCCATGTGGTCGCACCCGGCTACGGTAGCGAACACAAAGCGGATCCAGGAGCTCGGATACCGGCTCGTGGGCCCCGCCGAGGGGGCCCTGGCCGCAGGGGAGGGAAGCGGTCCCGGCCGGATGGAGGAGCCGTCGGCGATCGTCCAGCACATCGGCCGCGCCCTCACAGGCTTTACGCGTTTCACCGGCCGCCGGGTGGTGGTCACGGCTGGCCCCACGCGTGAAGCGGTGGACCCGGTGCGGTTCCTGTCGAACCGGTCGAGCGGCCGCATGGGATTCGCGCTGGCTGCCGCGGCATGGCGGCGGGGCGCGGACGTGGCGCTGGTGGCCGGCCCCACGCAGGTGGCACCCCCGCCAGGGCCGCGAGTGCACTCCGTTGAGTCCGCGGAATCCATGAAGGATGCGGTGGAGCGGCTCGTGACGGACGCCGACCTGCTGGTGATGGCGGCGGCCATCGCGGATTTCCGGCCCACCTCACCACCGGAGTCGAAGATCAAGAAGGAGTCGGCCCCCGAGTCGCTGGCGCTGGAGCCGGCGCCGGACGTGCTGCGGGAGACTGCATCCTCTCGGCCGAGCGGGTGCCTGGTGATCGGCTTCGCCCTGGAGACGGATGACGGCGACGCGAACGCGCGGCGGAAGCTGAACTCCAAGGGAATGGACCTCGTGGTGCTGAACGAGACCGGGCCGGAGTCCGGGTTCGACGCGGAGACCAACCGGGTGACGCTCATCGAGCGGGGTGGGGAGTCGGAAATCCTCCCGCTCCTGAGCAAGGACGAGGTTGCGGAGCGGATCCTCGATCGGATCGAGCGCCGGATGCCGCATCGGGACGAGTAGGGTGGGGCCACGGGAGGACCGGAGGGAGCAGGTGGCGGCGCTGCTGCGGGGGCTCCGCGAGCACGGCGTCGATCGGCTTTTTCTGGACCGACTCACAGCGGCGGATGCGCGGCGCCTGCTGAGCGGAGCGGGAGCCGGCGGTGGTGTGCTCGACGTGGTGCGGGCCGAGGCCACGGGGTGCGTGAAGTGTCGGCTGGCGCAGGGTCGAAAGCAGGTGGTGTTCGGTCGCGGGAGCGAAACGGCGCGGCTGGTGGTGGTCGGCGAAGCGCCGGGGAGTGAGGAGGACCGAACGGGGTTGCCGTTCGTGGGTCCCGCTGGCAAGCTACTGGATCTCCTCCTGCTCTCTGTCGGTTTCGACCGCGAGAGCGTGTACATCTGCAACGTCATCAAGTGCCGTCCGCCGAACAACCGTGACCCGCAGGCCGACGAAGTGGCGACCTGCTCGCCGTACCTGCACGCCCAGTTGGACGCGATCCAGCCGCGGGCGCTCCTGGCGGTCGGAAGGTTCGCCGCGCAGATGCTCACGGGGAGCGAGGCCGGGATCGGTCAGCTTCGGGGCCGGCCGCACGAGTACCGCGGCATCCCGGTGGTGGCCACGTACCACCCGGCGTACCTGCTCCGCAGCCCCGATGCGACACGAAAGAGCTGGCAGGACCTGCAACTCATGAGACAGGTGATGGATGAGCACGTCTGAGGCCCACGTCGTTTCGATCCGGGCGCCCGACCGCCAGCCGCCGTACGCGGCGGAAGCGGAGGTCAGCGTGCTCGGTGGGATGCTCATCGACAACGACGCGGTCGCGAAGGCCGTGGAGATCGTCGATGACTCCATGTTCTACCGCGAGGGCCACCGTCGGATCTATCGCGCCATGGCCCGGCTCTTCCAGCGCGGCGAGGTGGTGGACCCCACCACCCTGGCCGAGGATCTGAAGAAGACCGACGAGCTGGAGCAGGCGGGCGGTCTCGCCTACCTGGCCGAGCTCCTGGACGCGGTCCCGACGGCCGCGAACATCGAGTACCACGCCCGCATCGTGCGGGAGCGGGCGCTCATGCGTCGTCTCATCGAGGCCTCCTCCGGCATCATCCAGGACGTCTACGAGCCGGGCGAGCGGTCGGTGGACGAGCTCCTCGACTCCGCCGAGCACGCCATCTTCCAGGTCGCGCAGTCCCACGAGCGCGAGGGGTTCGTCTGGATCAAGAAGATCCTCTACCCCACCTTCGAACGGATCGAGCAGCTGCAGGCGTCGCAGGGCGGCGTGACCGGCGTGGGCACCGGCTTCACCGACCTCGACAACATGACCGGCGGGTTCCAGAAGGGGGAGCTCACCATCCTCGCCGCCCGGCCTTCCATGGGGAAGACGGCGCTCGTAGTCTCACTCCTCCTTCACGCCGCCATCAGCAAGCAGACGCCCGTCGCGCTCTTCTCGCTGGAAATGTCGAAGGAGCAGCTCGTGCAGCGGATGCTCTGCTCCGAGGCGCTCGTGGACCTGGGCCGGCTCCTGCGCGGCCGCCTCACGGACGACGACTACGTCCGACTCGCCCAGGCCGCCGGTCACCTCAACACCGCACCGATCTGGATCGACGACTCGGGCATGCTGAGTGCCCTCGAGATGCGCGGGAAGGCGCGGCGACTCAAGGCCGAGCAGCCGAACCTGGGCATGATCATCGTCGACTACCTCCAGCTCATGCACGGCGGCGGGCGCCAGGCCGAGAACCGTCAGCAGGAGGTGAGCGAGATCAGCCGCAACCTCAAGGCCATCGCCAAGGAGCTCGAGGTCCCCGTGATCGCGCTCTCCCAGCTCTCCCGCGCGCCTGAGCAGCGCACCGACCACCGGCCGCAACTCTCCGACCTCAGAGAGTCCGGTTCGATCGAGCAGGATGCCGATCTGGTCATGTTCCTCTACCGTCCGGAGTACTATCTCTCCGACATGGAGGCGCAGGAGCAGGGGCTCGCCGGCAAGGCCGAGCTGATCATCAGCAAACAGCGGAACGGCCCGACCGGCACGGTCGAGCTCTTCTTTCGGAAGGAGAGCACCCGCTTCGAGTCGTTCACACCCACTGAGCGCATGGGGTGAACGGAATACGGAATTCACAGACGGAACACGGCCCACGGAATACCACCCATCCCTTCGCCTGCCATGTTCTACCGGCTCCCTGGTTCGCTGGCCTCCTTCCCGTCAACGATCATGCATTCCCGTTTCGCCGTTCACCGTTCTCTGTTCTCTGTTCTCTGTTCTCTGTTAACTGTTCTCTGTTAACTGTTCTCTGTTAACCGTTCTCCGTTAACCGTCGTTGACATGGCCAAGACCAAAGTCGCGTTTTTCTGTACGGAGTGCGGGAACGAAACCGCACGCTGGCAGGGGCAGTGCCCGGCGTGCGGGGAGTGGAATTCGCTGGTGGAGGAGCTCAAGCCGAAGAAGAAGGTGAAATCGGGGGGGGTGGGCGGCGGGGGCGCGGTGGCGCGAGCCTCCGGGACGGCTCGTCCGACGCGACTCAGCAGCGTCGACCGGGACGCGACCGAGCGGTGGTCCACGGGGATGCGGGAACTTGATTTCGTCCTCGGGGGTGGCGTGGTGCCGGGCTCGCTCATTCTGCTGGGCGGGGAGCCGGGGATAGGCAAGAGCACCATCCTGCTGCAGGTGGCGGCTCGGCTGGAGGTGGGGGGACATGCCACGCTGTACGTCTCGGGGGAGGAGTCCGCGGCGCAGGTCCGGATGCGGGCGGACCGGCTGGGTGGTGGCGCCGGTGACGTCGTCTTCCTGGGCGAGACGGAGCTGGGGCAGATGCTGGCTCGCGCGGCGGAGGAGGAGCCCTCGGTGCTGGTGGTGGACTCGATCCAGACCATGTACACGGACGAGATCGACGGGGCGCCGGGGAACGTCAGCCAGGTGCGGGAGTGCGCGGCGCGTCTCCAGCGATTCGCGAAGGAAACGGGGACGGCGGTGTTCCTGGTGGGCCACGTGACGAAGGGTGGTACGGTTGCGGGCCCACGCACCCTGGAGCATATCGTGGACACGGTGCTGTACTTCGAGGGTAGCCGTTCTCTGGATCACCGGATCCTGCGTGCCAACAAGAACCGGTTCGGTGGCGTGGACGAGATCGGGGTTTTCCGCATGACCGTGGAGGGTCTGGAAGCGGTGGAGAGCCCGTCGGAGCTCTTCCTGGGTGAGCGGGCGGAGGGGGTGAGCGGTGCGGCTGTGGTCTCCACGCTGGAGGGTACGCGGCCTCTTCTGGTGGAGGTCCAGGCGCTCACGTCGAAATCTTCGTACGGTGCGCCGCAACGGGTGACGACGGGGTTCGACCGGCAGCGGCTGGCGCTTCTCCTTGCCGTGCTCGAGAAGCGCGCCGGGGTGACCTTCGGAGATCAGGACGTGTTCCTGAACGCGGTGGGCGGAGTGCGGCTGACGGAGCCGGCGTCGGACGCGGGCGTGGTGGCGGCGCTGGTGAGCGGACGACTGGATCGTGCCATCGCCAGCGACGCGGTCTTCGTGGGGGAGGTGGGGTTGGGAGGGGAACTGCGGACGGTGAGCCAGCTGGAGCGCCGGCTGGCGGAGGCGGAGCGGCTGGGGTTCCGCACCGCGTACGTCCCGGCGAGGACCCGCGCGGTGGTGGACATGGAGTTGGTGAAGGTAGCGAGCGTGGGTGAGCTACTGGAGGCGCTGTGAGGGCCGCCGCCATTGTCCCGGCCGGGGGAGCCGGGACCCGGATGGGCGAGGCGGGGCGGCGCAAGCAGTACCTGGAGCTGGATGGAGAGCCCATTCTGCTGCGGGCGCTCCGGCCACTCCTGGCCCACCCAGAGATCGAATGGGTGGTGGTGGCGCTTCCGGCGGAGCACCTGGCCGAGCCGCGATTCCCGCTCCCTCCCGGGGTGGTCGCGGTGGCGGGGGGCCGGGAGCGAGGCGATTCGGTCCGGAGCGCCCTGGCCGCCGTGCCGCCCGAAGCGGATGTGGTGGTGATCCACGATGGCGCGCGGCCCCTGTTGGACGCGGCGCTGGTGGAGCGGACGCTGAGGGCGGTCCGCCCGGGGGCCGGCGCCATCGCGGCCATCCCGGTGGCGGACACGCTGAAGCGCATCGCGGCCGACGGATCGGTCGCGGAAACCGTAGACCGGCGGGCTCTCTGGCGGGCGCAGACCCCGCAGGCGTTCCCGCGCGAGCTCATCGTCGACGCATACCGACGCGCGGAGTTGGACGGGGTGGTGGCGACGGATGACGCGGCGCTTGTCGAGCGGTACGGTGGTCGCGTAGTGGTGGTCGAAGGGGACGAGCGTAACATCAAGATCACGCGTCCCGAGGACCTGGTGCTCGGCAAGCTGCTGCTGAGCGTCGAAAAGGACTAGGATCGAGGCATGAGCTACAACCTGCTGTTCGTCTGTACCGGCAACACCTGCCGGAGCCCCATCTCGGAGGCGCTGGCCCGGCACGGCATCCGGGAGCGCGGCTGGAGCGGAGTGGAAGTGGCCTCCGCGGGAGTGGCGGCGCTGGCCGGGTCGCCCGCGTCCGCCGAGGTGCCCCGGGTCCTCGAGGAGGCGGGAGTCGAAGCGCCCTCGCACGAGGCGCAGGAGCTGACGCCCGAGCTGGTCGAGTGGGCCGACGCGGTGCTGGTGATGGGGCCGAGCCACGCCGCGACGGTGAAGGCGATGGGCGGTGAGGGGAAGGTGGCGCTGGTGACCGAGTACCTGCCCGGCGAGGGCGCCGGCCGGCCGGTGATGGACCCGATCGGTGGTGGCATGGCCCTCTACCGTGATACCAGGGACCAGCTCAAGGCGGCCGTCGACGCCTTCCTCGACCGGATCCAGCCCATCGTCGCACCCTGAGCGCGCCGGTCATGGATCCTGGCGCGGACACCCGCGTGATCGCGCTCCTGGGCGATCCTGTGGACCATTCCTTATCGCCCCGGTTCCAGAACGTCGCCATCCGGGAAGCCGGGATCGACGCCGTCTACGTCGCCTTACGCTGCGCCGCCACCTTCGACGGACTTCTGCTCGGGATCGCACGAGCGGGGGGAGCGGGGAACATCACGATCCCCCACAAGACACGGGCACCGTCGCTGCTGGACGTGGCGACCCCCTCGGTGGAGAAGACGGGGGCGTGCAACACGTTCTGGCTCGAGGACGGCCGGATCCACGGCGACAACACCGACGTGGATGGCTTCGAGGGTGCCGTGCGGTCGCTGATTGGAGCGCCCACCGGTGCGCGGGCCCTCGTACTCGGTGCGGGTGGGGCGGCGCGGGCGGCGGTGATGGCGCTGCTGCGCGGACGCGCCGACGCGGTTCACGTGCTCAACCGAACGCCGGACCGGGCGCGCTCACTGCAGGAAGCGCTGGACCCCGCTGGCCGCCGCGTGGCTGTCGTCGAGTCGCCGCGGGCGGTGCGGAGGGAAGGGTATGACCTCGTGGTGAACGCGACCCCGCTGGGGCTCAAGCCAGATGACCCGGCACCGCTCGACGTGACGTCGCCCGTGCGCGTAGGGGCCGTGCTGGACATGACATACGGGGTCAGGCCGTCAGTGCTCCTGGCCAGCGCTCTCGCCGCAGAGATCCCGGCGGTCGATGGTCGCGAGATGCTCCTCCAACAGGGTGCCGCGAGCTTCCGCCGCTGGTTCGCCCGCGAGCCGGACCTCGAGCGGATGCGCGCCGCCCTGGCCGACTGATTGTCCCGGACCGCCATGGCGCCGCCCCGCATGAGGGGCGTTCCTGAAGCATGGGGATCCGTCGAGGGCTCGTGGACCTGGTATTCGCAGCCCGCTGCCTGGGATGCGGGGGTCCGAGCGGTGGTGGACGACGGCTCGTCTGCGGCCGCTGCATTTCCCGTCTGAAACCGCCGCCCCCTCCGCTCTGTCCCCGGTGCGGGTTCCCCCGCCTGCGTACGGGGCGGGCGCCCGGCCACAGCTGCCAGGAGTGCGCAGAATGGCCGCCGGGGCTCCGCGCGGCGCGCTCGGCGTATCTGTTGCGCGACCCGGCCTCCGCTCTCGTCCACCAGCTCAAGTACCGCGGGTGGCACCGCCTGGCGCAGGAGATGGGCGGACGCATGGCCGCGGTGGCGCTGCCGCCGGACGTGCGGCATGAGGCGCGGCTCGTCGTGCCGGTGCCCACCACCGAGCTCCGACTCCGGGAGCGTGGCTACAACCAGGCGGAGCTGCTGGCGAGGGCGCTCGCCGAGCGATCCTCACGGACCGTGATTTGCGCCCTGGACAGGGGCGCTGGAGTCAGTAGCCAGACCACCTTGCAGCCCGCTGCCCGGCGGGCTAACGTGGCGGGGGCATTTCGGCCCGAAGCCAGGGCGCGGGATGATATCGCCGGAGAGCACCTCCTCCTCGTGGACGACGTCCTCACGACGGGCGCCACGGTGACGGAGTGCGTTGCGGCGCTGGTGGATGCGGGGGCGCGTTGCGTCACCGTCCTCACCTTTGCCCGCGCGACCGGACGGCTGCGCATGGACTGAAGTCTGGATCGAACGAGACCGCACCACATACAGAAGGGGACAGACAGCTATGGCAACTCGCGTCGCCATCAACGGCTTCGGCCGGATCGGACGCAACATCCTCCGCGCCGCCAAGAAGAACGGCGCCGACCTCGACTTCGTCGCGGTGAACGACCTCACCGATGCCGAGACCCTCGCCCACCTCCTGCGCTACGACTCCGTGCACGGACGTTATCCGGGCACCGTCGAGGTCACCGGCAACGGGATCCGCGTGGACGGCGATGAGATCCGTGTCCTGTCGGAGCGCGATCCTGCCAAGCTCCCCTGGGACGAGCTCGGCGTGGACATCGTCTTCGAGGGCACAGGGCTCTTCCGAAGCCGCGAAAAGGCGCAGCTGCACCGGGACGCCGGCGCGAAGAAGGTCATCATCACCGCGCCCGCCAAGGGCGAGGACATCACCATTGTGCTGGGCGTCAACGAGGGAGACTACGACCCCGAGAACCACAACATCGTCTCCAACGCCAGCTGCACCACCAACTGCCTCGCCCCCGTCGTGAAGGTCCTCCTGGACGCCTTCGGGTTCCGACGCGGCATCATGACCACGGTCCACTCGTACACCAACGACCAGTCGATTCTCGACCTTCCGCACAAGGACCTCCGGCGCGCACGCGCCGCCGCCATGTCCATCATCCCCACCACCACCGGTGCCGCCAAGGCCACCGGCCTGGTCATCCCGGAAGTGCAGGGGAAGATCGACGGCATGGCGATGCGCGTGCCCACCGCCAATGTCTCCATCGTCGATCTGGTGGCCGAGCTCGACCGCGATGTCACCGCTGAGGAGGTCAACGGCGCGATGAAGGATGCCGCGAACGGGGCACTCAAGGGTGTCCTGGAGGTCTCCGACGAGGAGCTGGTGAGCATTGATTACACCGGCCACCCCGCCAGCTCGATCGTGGACGCGAAGTCGACGATGGTGGTGAAGAACGGGATGGTGAAGGTGATCTCGTGGTACGACAACGAGTGGGGCTACTCGAACCGCTGCGTGGATCTGGCTGTTTACATGGCGGAGCGTATGTAGTTGGGACGCAGAGTCTTATGGTGGTTCATATAAACCATAGTGCGAAACCCGAAAGTATTGACGGTGTCGACGGGTGGCATTAGGCTGGAGGGGTTCGGGGGATCATCGGGCGGCGCCGCATGGGTGCCCCGCCGGTCACCCGTGGTACGGGCGGCGGTCTGGCACGTATCTGGCGCGTTCGTGTGGAGTGATCCGGCACCCCGGGCGGGAGGAGCGCATGGCGGAAGCGAAAGAGATGCGAAGCGGGACGTACCGGTGTCCGGTCTGCGGCCATCGGGACTCGGCCGAGTTGGAGAGCGGTCAGGAATCGATCGTGATACCGTGCAGCTACTGCAACACTTCCCTGGAAGTGTCGTCGCGGGGTGCGGACTCGATCCGTTTCAGTGTGCAGGTATCGGAGCAGCCGGCGAGGCGCTGAGCGAGTCGGTGGTCGAATTGCAGGACATGGGAGGTCACGGCCGGGTAGCCGTGACCTTTCCGTGTTTTTCGGGGGGCGCGCCTGGCCTCCCTGCCGAGGGGCGAGCCGAACCGTAACGAGGATGGGAATGAAGAAGCGAACGATACGGGACCTGACACCGACGCAGCTGGACGGTGCGCGGGTACTGATGCGAGTGGACTACAACGTCCCGCTGTCGGATGGCGTGGTGGGGGAGGACGCGCGAATCCGCGCGACGCTGCCGACGCTGCGATACCTGCTGGAGCGAAACGCCGGGGTGGTACTGCTGTCGCACCTGGGACGGCCGAAAGGGAAATGGTCGGACGCGCTGTCGCTGGCGCCCGTGGCGGAGCGGCTGGGCGAGCTGCTGCAGGTCCCTGTGCGGTTTGTCTCCGACCTGGTGGGGAGCGAAGCGCGGGATGCGGTGGCGGCGTTGAAGGGCGGGGAAGTCGTGGTGCTGGAGAACACGCGGTTCCTGCCGGGGGAGGAGACGAACGATCCGAAGCTGGCGGAGCAGTTGGCCGGACTCGGCACGGTATACGTGAACGATGCGTTCGGCACGGCGCATCGGGCGCATGCTTCCACGGTGGGGGCGGCCGAGCACATGCGGCATGAGGGCCGGCCGGTGGTGGCGGGGCTGCTGATGGAGGCGGAACTCAGGTTCCTGGGAGGCGCGCTGGAGTCGCCGGAGCCGCCCTTCGTCGCGATCCTCGGCGGTGCGAAGATCTCCGGGAAGATCGATGTGATCCACAGCCTGCTTTCGCGCGTGGACCGGCTGCTGATCGGCGGCGCAATGGCGAATACGTTCTTTCGGGCGATGGGTCTGGGCACGGGCGATTCACTGGTGGAAGAGGAGCGGGTGGAGATGGCCCGTGAGCTGTTGAGCGAGGCCGGGGACAAGCTGAGGCTTCCTGTGGACTGCGTCATCGCCGAGGAAGCGACGGAGGACGCGCCCACACGCTCCGTGGACCGTGATGCGGTGCCCGCGGGCTGGAAGATCCTGGACATCGGGCCGCGCTCGGTCAACCTCTTCCGGACGGAGCTGGAGCGGGCGCGGACGGTAGTGTGGAACGGTCCCATGGGACTGTTCGAGATCTCCTCGTTCGCTGGCGGGACCGCGGGTGTGGCGCGGGCGGTGGCGGACATCACCCGGGCGGGCGCCACGACCATCATCGGCGGCGGGGACACGGCCGCGGCGGTGACCGAGGCGGGTCTCGCCGAGCGCATGACGCACGTCTCGACGGGCGGTGGGGCGTCGCTCGAGTTCCTGGAAGGGCGGACGCTCCCGGGCGTGGCCGTCCTCGATGACAAGGAGGTACAGCGTGGCTGAGCAGACCCGAACCCCGGTGATCGCGGGGAACTGGAAGATGCACAAGGGCCCGGAATCGGCCCGGAAGTTCTGTCGAGAGTTCGCCCAGGTCGCACCTCCCGCGGACGACCGTACGGTGCTCATCTTTCCGCCGGCCCTCTCTGTGACCGCGGTGCGCGACGCGCTGTCCCAGCACAACATCGGCGTGGGCGTCCAGGACATCTACTGGGAGAGAGAGGGCGCCTTCACCGGCCAGGTGAGCGCTCCCATGGCCCGCGAGGCGGGGGCCACGCACGCACTGGTCGGCCACTCCGAGCGGCGCCACGTGTTCGGCGAGACCGACGAGGAAACCGGCCGGAAGGTGGCCGCGGCGCTGGCCGCCGGCCTGGTTCCGGTCCTCTGCGTGGGGGAGACCCTGGAGGAGCGGAAGGCGGGGCGGCTCGAAGAGGTGATTCTCCGGCAGTTAGAAGCGGGCATCGAGGGCGTCGATGACGGTGACCTCGCCCGCATGCTCCTCGCCTACGAGCCCGTGTGGGCCATCGGCACGGGCGAGACCGCGACGCCCGAGGACGCGGCCGATGCGCACGGCCGCCTCAGGGCCCGGCTCCAGGATCGGCTGGGCGATCGCGCACACGGCATCCCCATCCTCTACGGCGGCTCCGTCAAGCCGAGCAATGCCCGGGAGCTGCTGGCGGCCTCGGACGTGGGTGGTGTTTTGGTGGGCGGCGCGAGCCTCGATCCACGGGACTTCGCAAAGATCGCGGCGGCGTAGCGGGCCGGCGTAGCGGGCGGACGGAACGTGTTCCGGGGCGCGTAGCGGTCGGTGGGAGCCGCGCTGCGGGGACGGCATTGACAGCGCCCGAGCGACGGGCGACCTTACCAAGCTGTATCTTCACCCAAATCCAAGACGAGTGACGCGGTGTTCGGACTACTTCTAACGCTCCTGATCCTCGACGGCATTCTGCTGGTGGTCGTCGTCCTTCTCCAGTCCGGTAAGGGCGGCGGTCTGGCCGCTATGGGCGGTGGCGGCGGCGCCGGCACGGAGTCGTTCATGGGTGGACGTCAGGCCACGACGGTTCTGACCAAGTCCACCTGGGTTACCGGCGGGGTGTTCCTGGCCCTGGCGCTGGTGCTGTCCATCATGTCCTCGCGGCGGACGGATAGCGCGCCCCTGCTCCAGGACGAGTTCCGGACGCAGCCAGTGGCGCCGCAGCCGATCCTCCCGGGTGGGGACGCCCCGGCGGGTGAGGGCGAGGTGGTGCCCGGTGTCGGCGGAGGCGATGGCGCCGCCCCGGAGGGCGGCGACGATACGAACGGCCAGTAAGGGCCGGGCCGATGGGGCGTTCGAAGGCGGGGTCGGCGAAAAAGCCGGCGCTGGAGCGGGAGTCGCTGCACGAGATCTACTACTGGCTCCAGCTGACGCGTGAAGTGGAGCAGGTTCTCACGAACCTGTACAGGCAGAACAAGGTGATCGGCGGTCTCTATCGTTCGCTCGGGCAGGAGGCGGGCGCGGTGGGGACCGCTTATGCGTTGCGGCGTCGATCGGACGGGACGGGCGACGTGATCTCGCCGGCGATCCGGGATCTGGGTGCCATGCTCATGATGGGCGCCGACGCGGCGGACGTCATGCGCCAGTACATGGCGAAGGCGGATGGTCCCACGGGTGGAAGGGAGACCAATGTTCACTTCTCGGACTACGAGAAGGGGTACGTCGGTCTCATATCGCACCTGGGCGTCATGGTAGAGATCATGACGGGCGTGGCGCTCACCTTCAAGCTGCGCGACGAGGACCGGGTGGCGCTGGTGTATTCCGGGGATGGAATGACCTCCACGGGCGCCTTCCACGAAGGCCTGAACATGGCGGCGGTGCAGAAGCTCCCGCTGGTGGTCGTGGTGGAGAACAACGGCTACGCGTATTCGACTCCTACCGCCCGGCAGACGGCGGTGGAGTCGTTCGTGGAGAAGGCGGGCGGGTATGGTATCCGAGGCGAGCGGGCGGACGGGAACGACGTGTTGGCGGTCTACGAGGCCGCGGCGCGTGCTGTGGCCCATGCCCGGGGGGGAGGCGGCCCCACCCTGCTGGAGCTGGTGACCTACCGTCGCAAGGGACACGCGGAGCACGACGCCCAGAAGTACGTACCGGAGGGCGAGATCGAGGCGTGGGAAGCGAAGGACCCGGTTGCGGCGTTCGAGCGCCGCTTGCTGGGGGAAGAACACGCCACGGAAGAGGAGCTTGCGGCGATCCGGGACCGGGTACACGCGGAGGTGGAGGCGGCGCGGGAATCGGCTCTGGCGTCCGAGATGCCGGAGCCGGAGGCGGCGATCGATGATGTCTACGCGGGGGACCCTGGCTGGATCCCATGGACCCGACGCGCCCCTCAAGACCCCCACGAGGCCTAGGATGGCGAAGACGCGGGAGACACCGGAGCACGTCGGTCAGACGGAGCGGCGCGAGCCGGTGACGATGCTGGAAGCGATCCGGGAGGCGCTCTGGGAGGAAATGGAGCGGGACCCCGACGTCTTCATCATGGGCGAGGACATCGGCGTGTACGGTGGCGCGTTCAAGGTGACGGACGGCTTCCTCGAGCATTACGGGGACAAGCGCGTGGTGGACACCCCCATCAGCGAGGCTGGCTTCACCGGCGCCGCCGCCGGGGCCGCTCATATGGGGCTGCGACCGGTCGTGGAGATGCAGTTCATGGACTTCGTGAGCTGCGCGTACGAGCCGCTGACCAACTACATCGCGACGTCCCGTTGGCGGAAGGCCGGGGCGCTTCCGATGGTGATCCGCGGCCCCGTGGGCGGCGGTGTGCGCGGCGGACCCTTCCACTCGCAGAACCCGGAGATGGCGTTCTTCCACACGCCCGGGCTGAAGATCGTCTATCCGTGCACGGCGCGGGATGCGAAGGGGCTGCTGAAAGCGGCGATCCGCGACGAGGATCCGGTGCTCTTCTTCGAGCACAAGAAGCTGTATCGGGCCCCATTCCTGCGGGAGGTTCTGCCCGACGAGGATTACGTGGTCGATCTGGGTCAGGCGCGGGTCCACCGTGAGGGCCGCGATCTGACGATCGTCACCTACGGCAACATGGTGCACGAGAGCCAGAAGGCGGCCGAGCAGCTCGCGGCGGAAGGGGTGGACGTGGAGATCCTGGATCTTCGCACCCTGATGCCGCTGGATGAGGCCGCGATCCTCGAGAGCGTGAAGAAGACGAACCGCCTGCTGGTGGTGCACGAGGACACGCGCACCGGCGGGATCGCGGGAGAGATTGCCATGCGCGTGAGCGAGAAGGCGTTCGAGTGGCTGGATGCGCCCATGCTGCGCGTGACGGCACTGGACACGCCGGTGCCGTACTCGCCGCCCCTCGAGGACTACTTCCTGCCGCAGGTGGATGATATCCTGACGGCGGCGCGCTACCTTGTAGGCTACTGAAGCGCAGCCGGATCCCGCGAGCGGAACCGAAGCCCGAACCGTTACCCGAAACCCGACGCCCGACACATGCCGAAGATCGAAGTCCCAATGCCGCAGATGGGGGAGTCCATCGCCGAGGGGACCGTTTCGCAGTGGCTGAAGCAGCCTGGCGACACGGTCGAGCGCGATGAGCCGATCCTCGAAATCTCCACGGACAAGGTGGACGCCGAGATCCCGGCCCCCGCGGCCGGCACCCTGGTGGACATCCAGGTGCAGGAGGGCGAGACCGTGGAGGTGGGGACGGTCGTAGCGTTCATCGACACGGACGGCGGTGGAGGCGGTGGCGGGGCCGCGAAGTCGAAGTCGAAGGCGGAGCCGAAGGGCGAAGCGGGCGGCGAGCAGGAGGCGGCGCCGGCGCCGGAGACGGGCCCGGACGCCGCGGGCGAGGCGGAGACGAGCGAAGAGACGGCGGGTGGAGCGGAGGAGAAGGCCGCGGCGCCGGCAGGGGGCGCCGAGACGGCCGATGAGCGGCTGCGTCGTCGCTCGACCCCGGTGGTCCGCAGGATCGCCGAGGAGCACGATGTCGACCTGGCGCAGGTGGAGGGTTCCGGCCGGGCCGGTCGCGTGACGAAGCAGGATATCATGGCCTTCATCGAGGGCGGGGGGGCTACCGAGGCGAAGGAGGCGGCCCGGCCCGCGCAGCCCGCACAGAAGCCTTCGCGGGAGAAGGCGCCGGCGGGCGGCACGATGGGCACGGGCGAGCTGTGGAGCCAGTTCTATGGCGAAGTGCAGCACCCGGAGTGGCCGGTCCGGGAGGGCGACCGGGTGGAGAAGATGGACCGGATCCGGAAGCTCACCGCCGACCACATGGTCCTGGCGAAGCGCGTGGCTCCGCACGTCCACTCGTTCATCGAGATCGACTTCACCCGGATCGACCGGATCCGGCGCGCCAACAAGAAGAAGTGGGCGGAGCAGGGGAACAAGGTCAGCTACACCGCGTTCGTGGCGTGGGGCGTGGCCAAGGCGCTTCAGGAGTTCCCCATGGTGAACGGCACGGTATCGGGCGAGAGCCTGATCTTCCGTGGCCACATCAACCTGGGGATCGCGGTGGACCTGAACCCCGGTCTCATTGTCCCGGTGATCCGCGATGCCGACGACCTCACTCTCGTGGGCCTCTCGAAGCGCGTCATCGACCTCGCCGGCCGGGCGCGGGATCGGAAGCTCAAGCCCGACGAGATTCAGGGCGCGACGTTCTCCATCACGAACCCGGGCATCTTCGGCACCTACGTGGGGCTGCCGATCATCCCGGAGGGAACCGCCGCGATCCTCGGGCTCGGCAGCATCGAGAAGCGTCCGGTCGTCATGGAGGTCGACGGAGCCGACACGATCGCTATCCGGCTCATGAGCATGTTCTCGATCGGCTACGACCACCGGATCGTCGATGGTGCCGACGCGGCTCGTTTCCTGGCACGGCTCAAGGAGATCCTGGAGACCTTCCCGGAGGAAGCGGCGTAGGCCAGGGCTCGGGC
Organism: uncultured Gemmatimonadales bacterium; assembly: GCA_963783305.1. GTDB lineage: Bacteria > Gemmatimonadota > Gemmatimonadetes > Longimicrobiales > RSA9 > JAWVYT01. The sequence goes on from CAWAMW010000006.1 coordinate 178,815, forward strand.
CTTCGGCCCTCGCGGAGGGGCGCCTGGCGGCGCCGGAGGCGCTCGACCTTCGTCTCGCGGAGGGGCGTCTGGCGGCGCCGGGGCGCTCGACCTTCGGTCTCGCGGGGGGACGACATGGTGGACGGCAGGGAAAGCTACGAGGTCGAGGGGCGGACGCTGGAGGTCCGTCGGCTCGGCCTCGTGCCGTACGGGGAGGCGCTGGAGCTTCAGGCGCGGCTGGTGGAGGAGCGGCGGGCGGGGGCGACGGGCGACCTGCTGCTGCTGCTGGAACACCCTCACGTGATCACCCTCGGCAGCTCGTCACACGAGAGCCACGTGCTGCTGGACGCGGCGGAGCGTCGGCTCATGGGTATCGAGCTGTACGAGACCGGCCGCGGCGGTGACGTCACGTACCATGGGCCGGGGCAGCTCGTGGGCTATCCCATTCTGGATCTCAAGCCGAATCGAAAGGACCTCCACCGGTACGTGCGGGACCTGGAGGAGGCGCTGATCCGGATGCTCTCGACGTACGACATTGTGGGGGCGCGGAAACCGGGGATGACGGGGGCGTGGGTGGGTGATGAGAAAGTGGCCGCCATCGGGGTGAGGGTCTCGAGCGGCTGGATCACGTCCCACGGATTCGCCCTGAATGTCAGCTCCCGCCTCGACTATTTCGACGCCATCATCCCGTGCGGGATCCGGGAGTACGGCGTGACGTCGATGTCCCGGCTTCTGGGCCACGATCTGCCGATGGCGGAGGTCGAGGAGCGTATGGTGGCGTCATTCCGGGACGTGTTCGGCGTCGAGGTCTCCAACCGTCGGTAGGTCGCTAACGAAAACCCGCGGCCGTGCGTCTTGATTCGAGGCAGCGGAAGCAATCCATGAGAGCTGGAGCGGCAGTGGGGATACGTTTGAGGTGGTCGGCGGCGACGGGGGCGGTCGGCCGCACTGGGGCTCTGATCGCGTTGGCGGCCGTGGGGCTGGCGGCGGCGGCGTGCGAGGGCGGTGAGGCGGCGGAAGCGCAGCAGGGTGCGGGCGGCGGCCCGGGCGGCGGAACGGTGGCCGCGGTGGAGGTGGCCCCTGCGGAGCTCGGGTCGATCGCGCGGTCGGTGACGGTATCGGGCGTGATCGCGCCCATCCGGACGGTGGGGGTGAACAGCCAGCTTCCGGGCGCGCTGCTGTCGATCCACGCCGAGGAGGGCGACCGAGTGGCGGCCGGCGAGCCGCTGGCGCGCCTGGATGATCGGGAGATCCGGGCGCAGCTCACGGCGGCGGAGGCGGCGTTCGAGGTCGCCGACGCGGCGTACCAGCGGGCCGTGCAGCTGCGGGACCAGCAGGTGATCACGCTCCCGGAGTTCGAGCGGGACCGCACTGCTCGGGCGGCGGCGAAGAGCCAGCTGGATCAGCTGCGGGCGCGGGCTGGCTACGCGGTCGTGGTGGCGCCGATCGACGGGGTCGTGACAGAGAAGCGCGTGGAGGCCGGGGACGTGGTGGGGAACCAGGCGCGGCTGTTCACGCTGGCCGATGTCTCCACGCTCGTGGTCCGGGTCGGTGTCTCCGAGCTGGATGTCGTGGAGCTCTCTCCCGGCGATCGCGTGGAGCTGGCGCTCGACGCATACCCCGGCCGTTCCTTCCCTGGCCACGTGCGGCGGATCTTCCCGAGCGGCGACCCCACCACACGGCTGGTGCCGGTAGAGGTCGCCCTGGACGTCACCGATGCGGCCGTGGCGCGTCCCGGGTTCCTGGCCCGCGCCACGTTCGCCCTGAGCACCCGGTCGGACGTGCTGCTGATCCCGGCGAGCGCCCTGGTGGCGGGAGCGGGTTCCGCGTCGGTGTTCGTGATCCAGGACGGGCGTGCGCTCCGGAGAACCGTGGTACCGGGTCTCACCTCCGAGGGTCGGATCGAGGTGGTGTCGGGGCTGGAGCCGGGTGAGCGGGTGGTGACGGCGGGCAGCAACGCGCTGCGCGACGGCATGGAGGTCCGGATCGTGAGGTCGGGCGCCGGCGAGGTGGAGGGATGAATCGGGGCGCGCCGGAGCGGCGCGGGCTTCCGAGCCTGGCGATCCGGCGGCCGGTGGGGACCCTGACTCTCACGTCCGTGGTGGTGGTGCTCGGTGTCTTCTTCGCGTCGGGCCTTCCCCTCGATCTTCTGCCGAGCATCATCTATCCCCAGATCCGGGTGGGGGTCTCAGATCGGGGAGTTGAGCCGCAGGTGCTGGAGGAGACCGTGGCCAAGCCGCTGGAGGCGGCGCTCGCGACCACGGAGGACCTGGTGCGGCTGGAGACGGAGGTGCAGGAAGGGCGGGTGGGCGTCAACCTGCACTTCTCGTATGGCACCAATATCGATTTCGCCCTGCAGGATGCGGCGAAGAACCTGGAGCGGGCGCGGGGCGCGCTCCCGGAGGAAGCGGATCCGCCGACGATATTCAAGTTCGACCCGTCGCAGATGCCTGTGTACGAGGTGGCGTTCAGCTCCTCGACCCGCGACCTGATCTCGCTGCGGGACTGGGTGGAGTACCGGCTCCGTCCGCAGCTGCTGACGATCGAGGGAGTGGCGTCGGTGGACGTGGCGGGGGGTCTGGTCCGGGAGATCCAGGTGGTGCTGGACCAGGAGCGGCTGCGCTCGTACGGGCTCACCGTCTCGCAGGTGATCGAGGCGGTGCGCGCCGCGAACCAGGATGTAGCGGCGGGCCGGGTCGCTTCGCCGACCCGCGAAGTGGTGGGGAAGACGGCCGGGAAGTTCCGCAGCATCGATGACGTCCAGGCCGTCCTCCTCCAGATCCCCGGCGGCGGCCGGATCCCGCTCTCGGAGGTGGCGGACGTCCGGGACACCCATCGCGAGCAGCGGCTGTGGGCCCGGCTCGACGGCATCCCCGCCGTGAAGCTGTCGGTTCGGAAGCAGCCGAACGCGAACACGGTGGCGGTGGCCGACGGCGTGGACGCGCGGCTCGCCGCCCTCTCCTCGTCGTCTTTCGTCCCGCGGGACATTCGCTACAGCACGATCCAGAACCAGGCCACATTCATTCGGAACTCGGTCGCGTCCGTGCGGAACGCCGCTCTGGCGGGCGCGCTCCTGGCCATGCTGGTGGTGCTCCTCTTCCTGGGCTCGCTCCGGAAGACGTTCGTCATCGGGCTGGCCATTCCCATCGCGATCCTCGCGACCTTCATCATGATGGGGCTGGGTGGGCTCACGCTGAACATCCTGAGCCTGGGCGGACTCGCGCTCGGTGTGGGGCTGCTGATCGACAACTCTATCGTGATGCTGGAGAACATCTTCCGCCATCGGGAGGAGGGGAACGAGGACCCGGAGCAGGCCGCCCACGATGGCGCGGCGGAGGTGACCAGCGCGGTGACGGCCTCGACGGCCACCAACCTGGCGGCGGTGATCCCGTTTCTCCTGATCAGCGGGCTGGCCGCGCTCATCTTTCGCGAGCTGATCCTGACCATCTCATTCGCGATCCTCGCATCGCTCACGGTGGCGCTCACGGTGGTGCCGACGCTCTCGGCGCAGTTGGCAAAGGTGCGGTTCGAGAGCGGGATCCACGAGTGGCGCCCGCTGCGCGCGTTCGACCGGGGGGTGGTGTCCCTGAGGCGGCTCTATGGCCGGGTGGCGCCCACGGTGCTCCGGTGGCGCTGGGGCGTGATGGCGGCGGCGCTGAGCGCGCTGGTGCTCTCGTGGACGCTCACGCGCGGCCTCGGGAACGAGTTCCTGCCGCAGGTCGACGATGGCAACGTGGGCGTGTACCTGACGCTCCCGCCCGGCGCGAGCGCGGAGCAGACGAACCGCGTGGCGCTGGACGTGGAGGCGCTGGTGCGCGGAATGCCGGGGGTCCGCACGGTGTTCGCCACGGCGGGCGGCTTCATCTGGGGGGGCTCGACGAGCGAGCGGGCGGGTCGCGGATCGATGGACATCGTGCTGGAGTCCGGTGCGGAGCGCGGGATGAGCGCCGACGCCTGGGTCCAGGAGCTCCAGAGCAGGATCAACGAGCGCGGCTTTCCGGGAGCCCGGATCTTCGTTCGGCCGCCCCGGATCCGTGGTCTTCGGACGTCGGCGTCCGGGTCGGCCGTGGCGCTGAGCATCCAGGGCGATGACCTGGGCGAGCTCCAGCGTCTGGCGGATGAGGTGATGCGCAGGGTGGAAGGCGTGCCGGGGCTCGAGAATCTGGAGCCGTCGACGGACGAGGCGAGCCCGCAGCTGTCCATCGAGCTGGACCGGGAGCGCGCCGCCTACCTGGGGTTGAGTGTGGCCGCGGTCGGTCAGACGCTCCGCACCGCCCTGGATGGGACCGTAGCGACCCGGTACACCTCCGGAAACCAGGAGTACGACCTGCGGGTCATGCTGCCGCGCGAGAGCTTCACCAGCCCGGAGGACCTGGGCTCGGTCGCTCTGTTCCCGGGGGGATCAGGCGGTGCGCCGATCTACCTGCGCGACGTGGCCGATGTGCGAAGCAGCCTCGGCCCCACGACCATCCTTCGGGAGAACCAGAACCGCGTGCTCCGCCTGACGGGGGACGTGGTGACGGAGGTCGCCACGGTGGGCGAGGTGAACGACGTGATCCGCGAGCGGCTTGCGGGACTGGTCCTGCCGGACGGATACGGCATCGTGTTCGGGGGTGAGGAGGCAGCGATCCGGGAGAACAACCGGCAGCTGACGATCGTCGTGCTGATGGCGGTGTTCCTCGTGTTCGTGGTCATGGCGGTCCAGTACGAAAGTCTGATCAACCCTCTCGTCATCCTCCTGGCCATGCCGCTCTCGCTCGTGGGCGTGGGTCTGCTGCTGGCGCTGACCGGCACGCCCATGAGCGCGCCGGTCCTGCTCGGGGTGATCCTGCTGGCGGGGATCGTTGTCAACAACGCCATCCTGCTGGTGGAGTACGCGGAGCAGGGTCGGCTGCGGGGTCTGAGTCGGGAGCAGGCGGTGATGGAGGCCGGGACCGTGCGGCTTCGGCCGATCCTCATGACCACGCTCACCACCGGGTTCGGCATGCTCCCGCTGGCGCTGGGGATCGGCGAGGGATCGGAGCTGATGCAGCCGCTGGCCATCGCCGTGGTGGGAGGGCTGAGCGTGTCCACGCTCCTTACGCTGTTCGTGATCCCGAGCGCCTATGTGATCCTGAACGGCGCCGCGGAGCGGCTGGGCGAGTGGATGACCGGGGCGCGAAACGCGGGTGCGGAGCGAGGCGCGGCGGTCTCGGTCGAGGCGACGTCGGAGGTGGAGGCGGGAGTGCTCTGACCACGGGCGTCCGGGTGGGGTCGCCGCGGTGGGCGGTTTTTCCGGTTGGGGGTAGCAGGCTACCGGACCAAGGCGGCGTCAGGCCCCTCTTCTATGGGTACCCAGACGGCGCTTTCGGTCGCTATGTAGAACGGATATGAGGTCTGAGATAGCTGTTCATCGCGTCTTGCTGAAACCTGTACGGCGACTGTCCCTGGGGGGACGATTGCGCTGCTCAAGATCATGGGGCTCGGCCACGGAGTCGAACGGGAGTCGACGCTGATCAGTTGTTGACCACCTGAGTCGACCAGCACCACCCTCCAAGTGAGATACGGGTCGTTCGCGTCCCCACCATACACCACCGGAACCTCAAGATCGCCATTCTGGCGCCGAGTCGCGGCGCCGTTCCGAGTGACGAATGCAAGAGGAGCTATGACGGCGTCCTCGATCCAGATTTCCAGGTCAACACGTGGTTTCAGGGTGTCTACGACAGGTTCTATTCGGTACCACCACCGTCCGCCTTGGGTCTCTGCCTGCAGTTGAGTTTCTCCCACATATACGAGCGGAGGCCGCCCTGTCTCCGGTAAGCTCACTTCCAGAGAGGCTTCCAGGCCTGTTCCCTGCTCTATGCGAAGTCTGGCATACCCGAACTGGTCCTCCTGCACGGCGACGAAGTCAATGTCGCATCCAGCGAAAGCAACGATCGCAAGGATCATTAACGGCCGCAGTCTCATCGGAACTCGAGCACCTGCGCCTCTCTTTCGTGAATGTCCCCCAGAAGCGGGGACGACAGAATCGGGAGGAGGTTCAGATCAACCGCGATTCCTCGTCCCGTGACCCAAGTCCAAGCCCATTGCTCAATCGGTCTGCTGAAGGTCTGAAGCAGGTAATCGTGCTGAATAATGTGGATGTTCTCATGACGCTGAATGACAACCCTATCAATATTCGTCGCTCCAAGAAGTATCACACCTCCGACCGCAACACCGTCTGCGTGTCCTGACCCATTCACAATTTGGTGGTCCCGAGCCACAAAGACCGGGGATCCATTTGATAGTGACTGCTCAACGTCGAAGCTCAGTTCAGACCTGGTGGCCGCCCAGATCACCGTTCCCACGTCCCGCAGGTTTACTCGTGCACGCAACCCTGCTTTCGGCCGCACTTGGACCCACGCTGGACCAACCGGCAGCCATACCTCGCTGAACAGGCCACGACCATTGCCTGCGTCCACGACCATGCTGGACCCGAGCCCCGCAACTTGCCGACCAAGAAGGCCGGCACCGCTGAACCGCTCTACCGCCAGCCGCTTCCCGACGAATACCACGCTGCCGCCGGCAGCGCCCTTGAGGAAGGCTTCGGTCACGTCCTCACGCCGGACGAGCGCTGTGGCTGCTGCTGTCACGGCGCCAGCGACAATGTTGGCACCAGCCACCCCCACGTCTGCAACCCAGGTCGGCTGCTCATGGGTGTGGTCCTGTGCTTTGGCCTCAATTGGAGAGGCCAGTAGCGACACCATTGCGGGCACGTACAACAGCCGGATCATTCAGCTTCCCATTCCGCCACAGGTCAGGGGGGTGAGGGATACTTGCCGGGTCCTAGCCTGTGCGCCAGGGACGTCCCGCCCGGCGCCTCTGGAGACTCGGAGGTTTCCCGCGCTTCCGCGTGGTTCGTGAACCTCTACGGCGATCCCGGTCAGAATCTCCTTGCCCTTCGCTCGCCCCCCTGAGAGCCGGCTCGAATCCACCAATGTACGTTTCGTCGACCTCTACTGTTCCGCACAGCAGCTCTCGACTCGGCCGCACAAGAACTGAACGGAAGCGGTTGAGCATGGCTCAGGCCGTTTGGTACGACCCAATCGCCGGTGGCGAAATGCCAAGCCGCAGCGAACCAGACCGTCAACTGAGTTCGAGTTCGGTCGAAGATGGTGCCTGCCGTGACGGACCTTCGGAAGTCGCATGCGCGGCACCGCCGGCCCTCACCGAGTTGCCAGCGCGCGCAGGTCGCCTATCGACCGGGGATAGTGAATCCCTTCGCGGGGTGGAGCATGCCTTACCGCACGCATGGTCCTGTTAAATGGATACCCCGATTTCCGGTTACGGAGACGGCACCGCGACGGGGTCGAAGGACTCGCCCGGGTCTGGCGGCCGGAACTCGAAGAAATCGAAGTACCGCTCCTTCTTCTCCCGCTGTTCCTCGAGCCAGGCGGTGAAGCCGGAGTCCACCAGGCCGCTGGACTGGTCGAGCTCGCGGGCGGCACGGGTGGCGAGGCTGTCGGCGTACTCGTTCTGGGCGTGGCCGGCGTGGCCGCGGACCCAGCGCCAGTCGACCTCGTGGCGCGCGGCCACGCGGAGCAGCTGCTGCCACAGCTCCGCGTTCTCGACGGGTCCTGCCCTGCGCTGCCAGCTTCGCCGGACCCAGCCGTGGATCCACTCGCGCATCCCCTTCACCAGGTACTGTGAGTCCGATGTGAAGACGACGCGACACGGCTGCCTGAGCGCTCGCAGCCCCTCTGTCGCGCTCCGGATCGCCATGCGGTTGTTCGTGGTGCCGGGCTCGCTGATCCAGTAGTCGCGCCGGACCCACGCCTCGTCCTTCCAGTATTCGACGAGACCCGCGGCGCCGCCGGGGGAATCTTTGTCCTTGAACTGCACGCCGAGGCACGACTCGTCGGCGTAGATATGGATCATGGGCTTCATGGGGCCGGAAGGTAGGGGCGGCGGGCGGGAGCCGCCACCTCCCTGGGGGGCCGGGCGAGTGTGACTGGACCGCCGTGGGCCGAGGCACTATCATCGCCCCCCATGTCCCCATCAGAGAGTCCCCCGGTTACCTGCTGCTCGAGGACGGTCGAACCTTCGACGGCACCATGGTGGGCGCCGACGGGATCGGCGTCGGCGAGGTGGTGTTCAACACGTCGATGACGGGATATCAGGAGATCCTGACGGACCCGTCCTACGCGGGCCAGATCGTCACCATGACGGCCACTCAGATCGGCAATTACGGCGTGACGCCGGACGACGAGGAGTCGTCGCGGGCGCAGGTGGCGGGGTTCGTGATGCGGGAGATCTCGCCGGTGACCACCGGCTGGCGCGCGACGGAGTCGCTGCGGTCGTACCTGATCCGGAGCGGTGTGGTGGCCCTCTCGGAGGTGGACACGCGTGCGCTGACTCGCCACATCCGCTCGGCGGGCGCCATGCGGGCGGCCATGGGTGCGCGGACGGTGCCGGAGGAGGAGCTGCGTGAGCGTCTGGAGTCGCAGCCGTCGATGGCGGGCCTCGACCTGACGGGACGGGTGTCCACCGAAGAGGCATACGAAACTGCGGCGGTGGGGGAGGAGCGGTTCCGGGTCGTGGCGTACGATTTCGGCATCAAAAGCCACTCTCCGCGTCTACTGGCGGAGCGCGGCTGTCGGGTGCGGACGGTGCCGCGCGGAACCCGGGCGGAGGAGGTGCTGGACTCGGGGCTGGACGGGCTCTTCATCTCGAACGGCCCCGGCGACCCGGAAGCCGTGGCTCACGCGCTGGAAACGATCCGGGGCGCGGCCGAGCGCGGGATTCCGGTGTTCGGCATCTGCCTGGGCCACCAGCTCGTGGCGCGGGCGTTCGGCGGCAGGACCTACAAGCTGCTCTACGGCCATCGGGGCGGGAACCACCCGGTGCGACGGATGCGGGATGGCGCGGTGGAGATCACGGCGCAGAACCACGGCTTTGCCGTGCGTGGGAGCGAGGGCGGCGATGGTATCGAGGGAGCGCCCTCGCTGCGACAGACGCACGTCAACCTGAACGACCGCACCGTGGAGGGGCTGGAGCACCGGGAGCTGCCGATCTTCAGCGTCCAGTACCATCCGGAGGCGGCCCCGGGGCCGCACGACTCGCGATACCTCTTCGACCGTTTCGTGGCAGATATGGCGCAAGTGCGAGGCGATACTTGACTTGCGTGACTTTGGGGTGGTAAGGTAACCGACGCAGTCGACGTCACCTAACTACAGACCCCACGGGGATTTGCCGTGTCTCGGCGCTCTCTCATCACCACGGCGGTCATCGCCGTGGTCTCCCTGATGACCCTCGCGGGCATCGTTCTGTCCATCCTGGTGGCGGGGGGCGGAGGCGTGGGGCTGGGCCTCGGAAGCCGGATCGCGGTGCTCGAGGTCGAGGGCGTAATCACCGATGATGGCGAGTTCCTGGAGCGCGTGCGCAGCTTCCGGCACGATCCGTCGATCAAGGGTTGGGTGGTCGCCATCAACTCGCCCGGGGGCGTGGTAGCGCCGTCGCAGAGCATGTACAACACGCTCCGTCGGATCCGCGCCGAGGACGGCGAGCCGGTCGTCGCGGTGATTGGGGCGGTGGGAGCGTCTGGCGGCTATTACGTCGCGCTCGGGGCCGACTCGATTCTGGCGATGCCCGGCAGCATCACGGGTTCCATCGGCGTCATCATGGAGTACCCCAACGTGCGGGAGCTCCTGGACAAGGTGGGCGTCGAGATGGAAGTGGTGAAGTCCGGGGCGCAGAAGGACCTCGGATCGCCGTTCCGCGACATGAGCCCGTCCGAGCGGGCGCTCCTGTCGGAGATGGTGGAGGACGTACACGCGCAGTTCGTGGAGGTGGTCGCGGATGCCCGCGGAATGCCGGCGGAGGAGGTTCTACCGCTGGCGGATGGCCGGATCTTCTCCGGCCGGCAGGCGCTGGCCGCGGGGTTGGTCGACCGTATGGGGAACGTGGAGGAGGGGATCGCGTTGGCCGGCCGCATGGCGGGGCTCGGCTCGGATCCGCGGACGGCCCGTCCAAGAGCGGAAGAGGTGCCGTGGCTCCTGGACGCTCTGTTCGGCCAGTCCACAGTGCTGATGGCCCGGCGGCTCGCCCGCACCGTAGCGGCACCGGTGGTCGGAGCGGGACCTGTATTGAAATACATCGTTCGATAGGACCAGACGGGGAGCGATGGGGCTCCCATGGACCCTGAAGGGATGGAGACGACATGACGAAGGCGGATCTGGTAGAACAGGTGGCGGATGCGATCGGTCCCGGCATCACGAAGAAGGACTGCGCCCTCGTGGTGGACGGGCTGATCAACGCCGTCAAGGCGGCGCTGTCCGATGGGGACAACATCGAGATCCGTGGCTTCGGCACGTTCAAGGTGCGGGAGCGGAAGGCGCGGGTAGCGAGGAACCCGCGGACGGGTGAGCGGGTGGAGGTCCCCTCACGCGTGGTGCCCGTGTTCAAGCCTTCGAAGGACCTCCGCGAGCAGGTGATGGAGAGCGACGAAGCGGTCGCCGCGGGCTGACCGCCGCGCTCTCCGCCGGCTAGACCGAAAGAGCGAGGGCGCGCCGCGTCGCTCGAGAGGGGCTCCGCCCGGCACTCGCCGGACGGGGTCCCTTCTCGTTCATGCGGCCTCGTCGATTAACGAAACGGAGCCGGCAGCCGTCCAATCGGAAGTGAGGAGTCGATCGGCAGTGGCCACGAAAGTGGACGAGGATCGCGCTCTCGTGGAACGGGCGCTCGAAGGGGATCGGAGGGCGGCCGATGCGCTCGTCTCCCGACACCATCGGTCGGTGTACGCCGTCGCGCTGCGGGTGTTGGGCGACAGTGATGCCGCGGCGGACGCGGCGCAGGAGGCGTTCGTGAAGGCATTCGGGGCGCTCGACCGCTTCCGCGGCGAGGCCCGGTTCCGGACCTGGCTGCTGCGGATCGCCGCCAACACCGCCACCAGCCATGCGCGGCAGGGCACCCGCCGACGCGAGGTGCCGCTGGACGCCCCGGCCGAGTGGCTCGAGAGCCCGGAGCGGCCAGACGAGGACGCGATGGTGAGGACGGAGACCGAGCGAGTGGACGCGGCGCTGGCGCGGCTGCCTGAGAAACAGCGACTCGCGGTGACGCTCCGCCTGCACGAGGACATGAGCCACCGCGAAATCGCGGAGGTCCTCGACTCGTCGGAAGGGGCGGTGCGGGTGAACTACCACCTGGGGATCAAGCGCTTGAGGGAGTGGCTGACATGAACACGGGCTGCGAGTTCTTCGAAGACGCCCTGGTCGAGCACGCTGCCGGTGGCCTGACGGGCGAGCGGGCGCGGGCGGTCGCCGAGCACCTGGACGCGTGCGCCGATTGCCGGGGGCTCCTGGGCACGATGCAGGCCGTGCGTCGTGCGGAGGTCCCCGTCCCCGGGGACCTGGAGGCGCGGATCCAGGCGGCCGTACACGAGGCCGTGGACGCCGCCGCGCGGCTCCCGCGCGAGGAGGGCTCTCGCCCAGTCCGGACGATTGACCCGCGGCGCGTCCGTTCGCCACGCCCGTCCATGCGTACCCGGTGGCTCCTGCCGCTGGCCGCGGCCGCGGCCCTGGCGCTGGTCTGGGTTGGGATCGGGGAGTACCGGGAGGGTGCGCGCGCCGGTAGCGGCGGAAGCACGGCCCCGAGCGTGGCGGTGGAGGAGTACGCGCCATACGGAGCATGGCCGGCGTCGGACATGGTGGCTGGGGACCCGCTGCTGAGCGAGCTGTCGACCGAGGATCTGGAGCGGCTGCTGGAGGAGATGGAGTCATGAGAGCGCTGATCACGATGGTCGTGGGGCTGGTGCTGCTCGCGGCACCGCTGGTGGGGCAGGGAGGGCAAGGCCGGCCTGCGGAGGGCATGCAGCGGCGCGAGCAGCTGGAGCGGCAGGTACGGCAGCGGTTCATGGAGCAGGTGGCCGAGCGTCTGCAGCTCTCCGCCACACAGCGGCAAGCAATGGCGCAGGTCCTGGAAGAGGGTGTGGACGCCCGGCGAGAGCTGGCGGTGGAGAGCAGGTCCGTGCGCCGGTCTCTGATGGAAGCGGTGCGTGACCCGAACGCGCCCATGCAGCGGTACGAGTCGCTGCTGACCCGGCTGAACGAAGTGCGGGAGGGGGAGCGCGCGCTCGAGCGGCGCGAGGAGGCACGCCTCGCCCGCGTCCTCGACCCGCGGCAGCGCGCTCTCTTCCTGGTGATGAGGATGGAGTTCAACCAGCGGGTCCGTGGGATGGGCGGCCCCGGCCGAAGAGGGGCCGGGCCCCCTGGTGGACCCGGTGGACCCGGTGGGCCCGGTGGACCCGGGGGTCGCTGAGGTCGCTGAGGTTGAACCCGTGGGCCGACCGCGGGTATCTTGAGCCATGCGCATCCGCACGCTCCTCTTCGCCACGTACCGCGACCTCGCCGGCACGGACACCTTCAATGTGGAGCTGCCGGACGGCTCCACGGCGGGGGACCTCGTCGCGCGACTGCGGACCAAACAGGGCCTCGATCGCATCCCTTCCGAGCCCGCGCTGGCCGTCAACCAGGTCTACGCACCGCTCTCGACCGGCCTCGCCGATGGCGATGAGGTCGCGCTGCTTCCGCCCGTGGCCGGCGGATGAGCGAACGCGCCTGGATCACCCGGGATGCCATCGATCCCGGCTCCGTTCTCGACCGTGTCGGCTCGGCCAGGGATGGCGCCGCGCTCCTTTTCGTGGGCGTGGTGCGGGACCACAACGACGGCTCGAGCGTAACGGGCCTCACCTACGAGGCGTATGACGAAATGGCGTCGCGGGTGCTGGACGAGATCGCCGGCGAGGCGGCGGAGCGGTTGGGGACGCCGAGGATCGCGGTCGTCCACCGGGTGGGCGAGCTGGAGGTGGGGGAGGTGAGCGTGGCGATCGCGGCTTCGAGTCCGCACAGGGCGGAGTCGTTCGACGCGACCCGCTACGTCATCGAGGAGATCAAGAAGCGCCTGCCGGTGTGGAAGAAGGAGCACTACGAGGAGGGGGACGCGGCGTGGCTCGCGGGCGTGACCCCATCGGTGGACCGGTGATGCGCGACCCGCTCGGACGCCGCATCGAGTACCTGCGGATCTCCGTCACCGACAAGTGCAATCTGCGCTGCGTGTACTGCATGCCGCTGCACGGTATGCCCTGGCTTCGACGGGAGCAGCTGCTGAGCTACGAGGAGATCCGCGATATCGTGGCCACCATGGCCGCGATGGGACTCCGGCGGGTGCGAATCACGGGTGGCGAGCCCCTCGTGCGCCGGGACGTGACGAACCTCGTCGCCCTGCTGGCGGAGGTATCGGGGATCGACGACATCGCGCTGTCGTCGAACGCCGTCCTGCTGGGCGATATGGCGCGCGAGCTGCGGGACGCGGGTGTGAACCGCATCAACGTGTCGCTGGACTCGCTCCGCCCCGATCGCGTGGATGCCATCGCCCGGCGCCCCGGCTCCTTCGACCGGATCATGGATGGGCTGGCGGCGGCCGAGGAGGTGGGGTTCTCGCCCATCAAGATCAACGCGGTCATCATGCGAGGCCGCAACGACGACGAGATCGAGGACTTCGCGCGCATCACCCTGGAGCGGCCCTGGCACGTCCGGTTCATCGAGGTGATGCCAGTGGGGGAGAACCTGGACGTTTCGGCGAACGAGTACATGCCCGCGAGTGCCATGCTGCGGAGGGTCCGGAGCATTGGCGAGCTGGAGCCCGTGCAGGGGCCCCCCGGCAACGGACCGGCCACGTACTACCAGTTCCCCGGAGCGCCGGGCACGGTGGGCGTGATCACGCCCATGAGCCACAACTACTGCGACACGTGCAACCGCATGCGGCTCACCGCGGACGGGCAGCTCCGGCCGTGCCTCTTCGGCGAGATCCAGACCAACCTCCGCGACCCGCTCCGGGCGGGAGCCGCCCTGGAGCCGCTCATCGAGGAGACCCTCAGGATCAAGCCGGACCGACACAACCTGGTGCAGGGAAGCGACGTCGGCTCGGGCGGACTCCTGGCGTTGTCCCAGATCGGTGGGTGAGCACGGCGGCGTCGCGTTGACACCCCCCTGAGCCCCCCCTACGTTGCCGTTGCTGAGCAAAATTCCTACGAAAAAGCTCGAGGCAACCATGGTCGGCAAGATAACGGTCGTCGGGGCGGGTCACGTCGGGGCAACCGCCGCACACAGCGTCGCGCGTAAACACCTCGCCCGCGAGGTGGTGATGGTGGATATCGCGGAGGGCATACCGCAGGGGAAGGGTCTCGACATGTACGAGACCTCGCCCATCGAGGGGTGGGATGCCCGGATCACCGGTTCGAACGGCTACGAAGCGTCGGCCGGGTCGGACATCGTGATCATCACCGCGGGGCTCGCACGGAAGCCGGGGATGAGCCGGGACGACCTCCTCCAGAAGAACGCGGAGATCGTGCGGGAGGTCTCGAAGAACGTGAAGGAGACATCGCCGGACGCGATCCTCATCATGGTCTCGAATCCGCTGGACATCATGGCGTACGTGGCCAAGGAGACCACCGGCTTCCCGCGTGAGCGGGTGATCGGGATGGCGGGTGTGCTGGACACGGCGCGATACCGGACGTTCCTGTCCATGGAGATGGACGTGAGCGTAGAGGACATCCAGGCTCTGGTGCTTGGCGGCCACGGCGACAGCATGGTCCCCGTGGTGAGTATGACCACGGTGAGCGGGATTCCGATCACGCACTTCATCGAGCGCGGTCGTCTCGAGGAGATCATCGAGCGGACGCGGAAGGGCGGCGGCGAGATCGTCGGCCACCTGAAGACGGGAAGCGCGTATTACGCGCCGGGAGCGGCGTCGGCGCAGATGGCGGAGGCCATCGTGCTGGACAAGAAGCGGATCCTGCCGTGCGCGGCGTGGCTCGAGGGCGAATACGGGCTGGACGGTCTGTTCCTGGGGGTGCCGTGCAAGCTCGGCCGGAACGGCCTGGAGGAGATCATCGAGGTGGACCTCACGGACGAGGAGCGCAGCGCGCTGAAGAAGAGCGCCGCCGACGTCCGCGAGACCATGTCGACGCTGGGCTGAGGCGCGGACATGCCACAGACCGTGACGACCCCGATGTCGCGAACGTCCATCGGCAGGAAGCTGCTGATGGCGGGCGCGTCGATCCTTCTCTTCGCCTTCGTCGTGGGGCACCTCGCCGGGAACCTGAAGATCTTCCTCGGCGAGGGCAGCTTCAATCATTACGCGGAGTGGCTGCGGGTGGCGGGGACGCCACTGTTCCCCGAACAGGGAGTCCTCTGGGTCGCTCGCATCGTGCTGATTGCGGCGCTGGGCGTCCACGTGCTCGCGTACGTGGATCTCTGGCTCCGTAAACGGCGGGCGCGGTCGGTCTCCTACAAGAAGTACGATCCGCAGGTGTTCAGCTGGACCTCACGGACCATGGCGTGGGGCGGGATCGCGATCTTCGCGTTCATCGTCTTCCACCTCCTGCACCTGACCACCGGGGACGTTCAGCCCGACCTGGCGTACGAGTTCCAGTACGGCAACCCGTACCAGAACGCGCTGGCGGGCTTCAGGGTGTGGTGGGTGACCGCCTTCTACGTGGTGGGCGTGGTCGCGCTGGGCATGCACCTGTATCACGGTCTGTGGAGTGCGCTCCAGACGTTCGGCATCAACAACCCCAAGTACAACCGCTTCCGGAGGCCGACGGCGGGGGTGATCGCGGTCCTGATCACCCTCGGCTATCTGTCGATCCCGTTGAGCGTCATGATGGGAGTGATCGGCTGATGGATCTCAACGCGAAGATTCCGCCAGGGCCGATCAGCGAGAAGTGGGAGAACCACCAGTTCTCCATGAAGCTGGTCAACCCGGCGAACCGACGTAAATACGACGTGATCGTTGTGGGCTCCGGCCTGGCGGGTGGCGCGGCTGCCGCCACCATGGGCGAGATGGGCTACAACGTGAAGTGCTTCTTCTATCAGGACAGCCCGCGCCGGGCGCACAGCATCGCGGCGCAGGGCGGGATCAACGCCGCGAAGAACTACCGGGGCGACGGCGACAGCGTCTTCCGGCTGTTCTACGACACGGTGAAGGGGGGCGACTTCCGCTCGAGGGAGGCGAATGTTTACCGGCTGAGCCAGCTCAGCAACAACATCATCGACCAGGCCGTGGCCCAGGGCGTCCCCTTCGCCCGGGAGTACGGCGGGCTGCTGGACAACCGGTCGTTCGGCGGGGCCCAGGTGGCGCGGACCTTCTACGCGCGGGGTCAGACGGGGCAGCAGCTGCTGCTCGGCTGCTATCAGGCCCTCGAGCGGCAGGTCCACGATGGCACGGTGAAGACATACTCCAGGCACGAGATGCTGGAGCTCATCGTGGCCGATGGTCGAGCGCGCGGGATCGTGACGCGGGACATGTTGACCGGTGAGATCGACACGCACCTCGCCGACGTCGTGGTGCTGGCGACGGGCGGGTACGCCAACGTCTTCTACCTGTCCACCAACGCCAAGGGCTGCAACGTCACGGCGGCGTGGCGCGCGTACAAGCGCGGCGCCGGGTTCGCCAACCCGAGCTACACCCAGATCCATCCCACGTGCATCCCGCCGAGCGGGCACTACCAGTCCAAGCTGACGTTGATGAGCGAGTCGCTTCGCAACGACGGCCGCATCTGGGCGCCAAAGGACCCGGAGGACAACCGGCCCGCGCACGAGATCCCCGACGAGGACCGGGACTATTACCTGGAGCGGCTGTACCCGAGCTTCGGCAACCTCACGCCGCGCGACATCGCGTCGCGTCGGGCCAAGGAGGCGGTGGACGAGGGTCGGGGTGTGGGCGACATGAAGAACGGCGTCTACCTCGATTTCCGGGACCCCATCCAGCGACTGGGCGCGGACACCATCGAGGCCCGCTACGGCAACCTCTTCGAGATGTACGAGAAGATCACGGGCGAGGACCCGTACACGGTGCCCATGCGGATCTACCCGGCCCCCCACTACACCATGGGCGGGCTGTGGGTGGACTACAACCTGGAGAGCACGATCCCGGGCCTCTTCGTGGGCGGCGAGGCGAATTTCAGCGACCACGGCGCGAACCGGCTGGGGGCCAGCGCGCTCATGCAGGGGCTCGCGGACGGCTATTTCGTCCTGCCCGCCACCGTGAGCGATTTCCTCGGCCGGGCCGGCCCCGCGGAAGGCGATGGAAGCCATCCGGCGGTGAAGGAGGCGGTGGACGCGGTCCGCGAGAAGACCACACGGCTGCTGGACGTGAACGGCACCACGACCGTGGACGAGTTCCACCGCGAGCTCGGCTCTCTCATGTGGGACCATGTTGGAATGGCCCGCAGCGAGGAGGGGCTTCGGTCCGTGCTGGAAAAGATTCCGGAGCTGCGCGAGCGTTTCTGGAAGGATGTCCGGGTCCCTGGCAGCGCCGCGACGCTGAACCAGTCGCTCGAAAAGGCGGGGCGCGTGGCCGATTTCCTGGAGTTCGGGGAGGTCATGGCATACGACGCCCTGCAGCGCGACGAGTCGGCGGGCGCCCATTACCGGGTGGAGCACACCACCGACGAGGGCGAGGCTCAGCGCAACGATGCAGAGTACTCGTACGTGAGCGTCTGGGAGTACAACGGAACAGGGAAGGAGCCCACGCTCCACAAGGAGCCGCTCGAGTTCGAGTACGTCACGCCGTCGCAGCGGTCGTACAAGTGAGGAGTGCCCTGCGGGCACGGGGGGCTCGCTTCGCTCGCGGAGGGGTCGCTTCGCTCCCGGCGGGGCGCTTCGCGCCCGGAACTACTGATACGGGGATCTGATGAGACTGAAATTACATATCTGGCGCCAGGCGTCGCGGGCGGAGAAGGGGGGCTTTGAGACGTACGATCTCGACGACGTCTCTGTCTCCATGTCCTTCCTGGAGATGCTCGACGTGTTGAACGAGCAGCTGATCAAGGAGGGGCGCGACCCCGTGGCCTTCGACCACGACTGTCGCGAGGGCATCTGCGGCACGTGCGGCATGATGATCAACGGCGTGGCGCACGGCCCGTGGAAGCAGACGACCGCCTGTCAGTTGCACATGCGGGCGTTCGAGGACGGGGACGAGGTGTGGATCGAGCCCTGGCGCGCCGACGCGTTCCCGGTCCTCAAGGACCTGGTCGTCGACCGTACCGCATTCGACCGGATCATCCAGGCCGGCGGGTATATCTCGGTCCGCACCGGCTCCGCGCCGGATGCCAACGCCATCCCGGTGCCCAAGGACAACGCGGAGCTGGCGTTCGACGCCGCCACCTGCATCGGCTGCGGCGCGTGCGTGGCCGCCTGTCCGAACGCGTCCGCCATGCTGTTCACTTCCGCGAAGGTCAGCCACCTCAACCTGCTGCCCCAGGGACAGCCGGAGCGCAATTCGCGCACGCGCGACATGGTGGTCCAGATGAACTCGGAGAACTTCGGCCACTGCACGAATCACGGCGCCTGCCAGGAAGCGTGTCCGAAGGGGATCAGCGTGGACTACATCGCCAAGCTGAATCGATACCTGATGCGTTCGGCTACCGCGCGGCCCGAGGCGGGCGTCGGGTGAGTAGGAGGCAGGAGTAGGAGGCAGGAGTAGGAGGCAGGAGTAGGAGGCAGGAGTAGGAGGCAGGAGTAGGAGGCAGGAGTAGGAGGCAGGAGTAGGAGGCGATCCGCTAACCTATTCCGATCCATTTGGCCTCTGTCCTGATCCGAACGACCCCCTCTGCACGGTTACAAATTTTGCTGCGGGGTTTGGGGACGCAATCACTTTCGGCCTCACACGTGGTGCCAGACTCGCCATGGGCACTGATGGCCAGGTAGACCGCGGTAGCGTGGCATTCGGTGCAGGAGCAGTCACTGGTGTAGGCACTGGAGTCGCGTTAGCCGGAGGAATTGCACAGGCAGGTAAAGCTGGCTTTTCCACACTCACTTCCGCAGGCAGTCGAATATCTGGCAGCGCACACCGTCTCGCCACAACGGCAGGTGGCCGGTTTGCGAAAGGGGCAAGTAATGGTTTTGCTTCAACAGCTCCTGGGTTTCCTGGCCAGGTCGTCGGTGCAACGATACCGGAGAAGGCGGGCATTGCCGTGGGGAAAGCAGCAGGGTGGGCCGCCAAGAGCCCAGAGCAAGTGGGAGCAGTATTGGAGGCCGTCCGTAGAATCTTCCAGGAGTAGCCATGGTGTACGTGTTAATCGTCGCGGCAGTGATAGTTGGCGGGGTGGGCCTATTGGTAATTCTTGACCAATTCCCGGCCAAATATCGTAACCTCGACACCCCTCGGGTTCGTGCACTCTTGGAATTGCTCTATGTCAGGGGGACGGATCAGGGTTTTTTGCAGTTCAAGGGGAAGCGTTACCGGGACGGCTTCCGGGTCTACAAAGTGGTGCGAAGCATAGACGATGTGGTATTTGCTTTCGACCTTCCGGACGAAACTCGTCGGGCTGTAGCGCATGAGAAGCTACTTCAGCTATTTGAATTGCATGGGTGCACCGCGGTTGAACCAGGGAAGAGCTCTGAGAGCCGGATAGCGATTTGCCCACCTATCGTTCCCCAGCTGGTGGCAGTCACCGAGGCTGTGATTCGCGACGGCTTGGATGAGGACCCGGAGAAAGGATGGGTGGCATGGGTCGAGAAGACTGCCCCAGATACCTCAGCCCATCCGGGGTTCTCCTCCCGTCCAAAAATACCCGGATCAGGCCTGTACGGATGAAGACGAATCTTTGGCGAACAAGAGCCCGGCGCGATCGAGTCTCAGATCGGAGGCAGCTGACTTCGCTCCTCAGCCGGATGGCCGGATCCGCGCCGGGCTCTGCTCGAAGAAGGGGGTGGAGCCCGGCCGGATCAATTCTAACGTCGGAGGCGGCTCAACTGGCCCCTCAATATGTTGTCTCGGATCTCGACCGGGCTCCTGATCCAGGATAAGCATGGCCTTCTGTCTCGTCCAGAGTTTTGCCCACCGAGCCCCGGTGCGATCGAGTCTGGCGCGGGAGGCCGCAGATTCGCGCCTCGAGCCGTTTTGTCGGATCCGCACCGGGACACCGGCGGGCATACTCCACCCCCGCGCGGCGGGCGTCGGTTTCACCCGCCGCGGAGACAACTACCTCAGTTTTCAAATCGCACCCAGCGGACGCGAGCGCCGCGTAGCTCGATACTAACAAGTCCTCGGAGGCGCCTGTGCTGCTGGCCCTCGACACGCCTTCATCAGAGACTGGGCGGCCTCTCGGTCGGGGTGGGCGATTCGGAGTCGGAAGCCGGCCTGTGCCGCTTCGATATAGTCTGTCCGCCCCTCGTCCCCGGGTCCTGCCGCTGGTGCACTGGAACTACTCGGTCATGAGATCCCTACCGCACGGCCGCGAGTGGACGATTGCGACGCTTCCGCTTCGGCGGTTCCGGCGTCCAGGTGCGGCCGTCGCGGGCCACCGAGTAGAGCAGGCCCAGCGCCCGCCGGCTCACCGCCACCAGCGCCGGGATCTTCTTCTTCGGCCCGTGCCGCTCCACGTACGCGTCGAATTGCTTTCGGTACAGTCCGTCCTGCTGGATGAGGCGGAGCGCCAGCATGTACATGCTCCTGCGGAGCACCGGTCGCCCCCGCTTCGAGATGTGGACCTCGCCCACCCTTTTCCCGCTCGAGCTCTCCACCAGCGAAAGCCCGGCCACCTTGTAGACCTGCTGCTTCGTCTCGTACGCCTTCGGATCACCAACGGAGCCCAGGAAGACGGCGGCCGTGACCGGCGCCACCTCCGGCACCGAGAGCACGCTCTCCGAGGCGTCCACTCCCTCAAGGGTCTCGACCATCCACTTCTCGACCGTCCGGAGCTGCCGATTGTAGAGTCGGAGCCGCTCGATCAGGAGCGGGATCTCGTCCTTGGCGGCCCCTTCGCCGCTGGCGAGCCCCACCGTCCGCTCCGCCGCCGCCCTCAGCTCCTGGTACGTCTCCTCGCCCAGGTGATTCCGGCTCGCCTTCTTCATGACCCGGAGCACCGACCGCTTCGGTGCTGCCAGGAACGCGGCGGGAGAGGGGAACGCTTCCAGCAGCGCGATCGGCGTCTTCTTGCCGAAATCCTTGAACCGCCGCTCGAACTCCGGCCAGACCGCCTCGAGGACGCTCTTGAGTCGCGTGATCGTCGCGCGCCGCTCGCCCGTCAGACGCTCTCGCGCGCTCACCAGCGAGCGCAGGTCGGCGTACGCCGGGTCGAGGAAGGCGAACGCCACAAAATTGCCATTGGCCACCAGGTCCGTGATCACCATGGCGTCCTTCGGGTCCGTCTTCAGCGCCTGGTTGTGGACGACCTCCTTCCACCGCTTCGAGTGCGCCGGGAGGACCGTCACCACCTGGTAGCCGAGATCGGCCAGGTAGAAGGCGAGGGTGAAGCCGTAGATCCCGGCGAACTCGATCCCCACTATCGTCTGCTCGGGCGTGGCCTCCGGGGCCGCGGCCTGGATGTACTCCACCGCGGCGTCGAAGCCATCGCGATCGGTGCCGAATGTGAACGATCGGCTGTCGGCCTCGTCCCGGGGGCGGACTACCAGCGTGTGGGTGTACTTGCCCGCGTCGACGCCGACCACGGCGGCTGCGTCCAGGGCACGACGGCGCTTGCGATACCGGCTCATGGGATTCCTCCTGAGGGGGTGGTAGATTTTGAAGATCTGCAGGACTGCTCTGGGTACAGCTGGAGGGCAAGACGGAGGGCCACGCCCGTCTACGGCTACGCGTACGCGCGGAGCCGGGCGCGTGAGAGGAACTGCGGGGATGTGAAAAGAGACGCCGGAAAGCTCTATCGGCTTATAGGCG
>CAWAMW010000007.1:0-522500 GCA_963783305.1 uncultured Gemmatimonadales bacterium
GAGGCGTCATCCAAGGCCATCGTCCTGCCGGTGGGGTTCCTGCTCGTCGTGCTCGCCTACGTGTGGGCCGTGGCCCGGGAAGGTCGTGGCGCGGCCAACCGGCAGGCGATCGCGGAGAGAGCGCGGTCGACGGGAACGGCGCGGTGGAACGCATGACGAGCGGCTTCCGACGCGTGAGGTCGATCGCCGCGCTCGTGTGCGCATGTGCGGCACTCATCGTCGCGAGTCCCGGGGCGGCTCAGACGACGCTCGCGGCGCTGCTCCTGGAGCCGGGTGGGCAGTCGACCGTACATCCGGCCGACCTGGCTCTTCGTGAGTGGAAGCAGCTCGATCTGACGCGGGAACAGGTGTCAGCGATCCGCGGGATCCAGAACCGGGTCCTGGACGCGGCGGAACCGGTCATCGAGGCGCTGCACGGGCTGGAACCGCCGCGGCCCGAGATCTGGTGGGGCGAGGCGGAGCCGGACGAGGAAAAGATGAGGAGGTCGTTCCGCGAGTTGACTGAGCTGGAGATCGATTTCTTCGTCCGGTTCGTCGAGCTGGGACGGGAGGTCTACGAGTTGCTCGACCCTCACCAGCGGGAGACGCTGCGCGCTCTCCAGCGGACCCCGCCGGACCCGCGGCTGACCTTCCCGGAGGAAGCCCGGCTGTGCATCGGAGGGTATGCGAGTGGAGGGTTCGTGCTCAACTCGCAGGTGACGGTGCACTACGCGGTGTCCTTCGAGGGGGATACGGCCGAGGTGGGTGTCGTGTGGGTGGGTCGAGCGGAGGAGGAGCTGTACGGGACAGCGGCTCCGCCGGACCCGCCCGACATTCCGGACGCGCCCCGCTTCCTCACGGGCGGGAACATGGAGAACTGGTACGTCCAGTATGACCGGGAAACGAATCGCGCGTGGCTGGACACCGAGAGGATCGACCTCGGCTCGGACAACGTTATCCTGCTGCACGGCGTCGAATGGCTGCACGACCCGCCCGAGGTGATGGGAACGCACAGGATCCCGAGCCGGCTCTACACCGGAGGGTGCCGGGGGGACAGGGACTGGTCCGACATCCTGACCGCCGCGCTGCTGGAGAACGAGTCCATCAGGGCGTTCGTCGGAATGGACTGAGCCGACGTCGCCTTTCAGGGAATCCACCGGCATGGCCGCCACCGGGAGCCCCGGCGACGGCGTGATCCGGGTCCGGGGGCGTGACGGAACGGGCAGGGAAGTCGGCGTCGTCGTCGAGTGATCAGGGCACCAACCGGAGCAGAATCATGAAAAAGAATCGCCGCCCGGCTCTCCTCATCCTCAGCGTCATCGCGAGCGTGGTGGTGGCCCTGGCGGGCGCGGCTTCGCTGCTCGAGACCGCCCGGGCGGTCGACGTGGTGATGCTCGTGGCCGGTTCGTTCGGAGCCGGAGCGTCGATGGTGGCGGCGGTGCACGAGTACCGGGCGTCGGGTCGGACCCCGCGAAGGGGGGGCGTGGGCGACGACTGAGCGATCCGTCGCCCTCACGCCCTGGTTGCGACGCCGTGCGCCGGGCCACACCTTTTCCGGAGACCCGTGGCCGCGGCGGCTTTCGACCCCCTTCTCGCGCCGCAGCGGGTCCGCTCGCGGACATCCCAGAACACCCCGACAGAGGATCCTATATGGGCTCTGGTGCGTGGCAGTGCCCGGAGTGCGGGGAGCGGCACGAAGACGGGTTCAGCGAGTGCTGGAACTGCGGGTACGCGCGGGGGTCCGGCGGTGACGAGTCGGTCCGTGGGAGCGGGACCGCCGATCCGATGCAGTGTCCCGTCTGCCGGTTGACGCTCGATTTCGTCGGGACGAAGAAGTTCCACGAAGGATCCCGCGCGGCGCCGTTCGTGTTGGGCGACTTCGGAGAGCTGTTCGTGAAGCGGGAGCACTTCGATGTCTACGTCTGCTCACGGTGTGGTCGCGCCGAGCTGTTCCTGGGCGGGGTGGGGGAGGAGTTCCGGCCGCACTGAAGAGAGACCGGCGGCGAGTTGTTTCTTGAACCACGGGAAAATCAAATGCTCGAATGTGCAGTGCTGCTGCTCGGCGCGTCGCTCGCCGTCGGCTCCGGCGACGTACCACCCGTTCGGTTTGAGGTGGACGACACCGTGCAGATCCTGGCCGTCGCCTACCGTCATCACGTCGCCGGAAAGGCGATGGACTCCGCCGCGGTCAACATCGAGGTGGATCGGGAATATCCGGGCGACGTCTCGGAATCCGTCCTCGTGGAGCTGGCGGCGGAGCTGGGTCTCCCGACCGCACGGCGGTCCGAGGTCCTGTGGTGTGACGAGGCGCTGACGCTTCCGCGCCGGTGTGGCCTCCGGGGCATCCGACAGCTGGTGCTGTTCAGCCTGTACGAGATCGAGGGCGACCGTGCCGAGGTACTGGTGGGACGGCTGGGCGAATGGCGGCCGGAACGGGTCAATGGTGAGAGCACCACGTACGAGCTTCGCCGAACGGCGGAGGGGTGGAGGGTGGAGAAGGCGCTGATCAGCGCCGCGACATAGGCGTTCACTCGACGACCGGGATCGACGCCGGCGACGCCTTCAACACGAACCCCAGAACTCTGGAGGGAGCGATGATCGACGAATCGGGGAGGGTCCAGCAGCTCGAACGGAAGCTCCGCCTGGCCGCGGGCATTGCGGTCCTCGCCCTGGCCGCGGCCGTGATCGCGTTGTTCAGGGGCCCGGCCACAGGCCCGGCAGCGGCAGGCGGGACCGCCGTCGAACTGGCGGGTGGGGCGAGCCTCGAGATGGTGGGGCAGGACCTCCGGATCACGCTGCCGAGCGCGAGCTCGTCGGTCGTGCTGCAGACGCCGGCCGGCGAGGAGATCGCGCGGTTCGGGAGCCCGGGGCCGCGGCAGCTCGGGGAGTAGACGAAGCAGGGGAGGAGTGGATATGTGGCGAATTGCGGTTCCCATGATCGTCTGGCTGTTGCTCGCCGCGACAGGTGTCGCGGCCCAGGACGAGCCGGATTTCACTCCGATCAATGAGCTGGCGCGGCTGGTGAACGCCGAGGAGGTCGCGGCGCTGATCAGCCGGAACGCCGCGGCGGTGGATGTGCCGCGGCAGCCGTGGCTCATGGCGGGCGGCGCGGCCGGCGGCGCCGTCGTGGAAGCGCGCGGTGTGGTCCACCTGTGGGTCTTCGTGGAGGCGTCGGGGGAGGTCGGCAACGCGCGACTGGACCGGCTGTCGGAGGCCTCGCCGCTGGGGCCGATCGTGCTGGACGCGGTCCCGGGGATGCGGTTCAGGCCGGCGCAGTACCGGGGTGAGTCGGTATCGGCCTGGCTGCGGCTGCCGGTGCTGGTGTCCGGTGATCCGGTGCGGTCGACCCGAGCGGACGCGGTCCACGCGCTGATCCTGAGCGAGCTGCTCGAGCGCGGCGAGGGGTGGTGGGGGTACCCGGCGCCGGCGGAGTACTGCCTCGCCATCGCTTCCGGCCACATGCTGCCGTCGATGGCAGAGAGCCGCGACCCGAGCAGGGCGGTCCTGGACGAGGTCCAGCGCGCCCATCCCGGCAGGACCTTCCACCCGGCGAGCCGCTGCAGCAGCGGAGGCTATCCCGTGAGAGGTCCCTCGGGGAAGGCCGCGGGTCTCCTGTGGGTGGCGCCATTCGACGCGACCGACGGCCTGACGCTCGAGGGCGGCTGGTCGGTGCAGCGGGACATGACGACCTGGGAGTGCTCGCTGGACCCGCGGGTGGAGACGATCGAGCTGCGCGGATGCAGCTTGCTGGGCGAAACCGAGGCGAGCCGCCCCGGCGTCAGAGCGACCGGGCGTTGAACGTGTCGCACCGGTCCGGGTCCCCGGACTCGTAGCCCGTCCGGAACCACCGGGCGCGCTGCTCGGAGGTCCCGTGGGTGAAGGACTCGGGTACGACGACGCCCTGGCTCTGTCGCTGGAGCGCGTCATCGCCGATGGCGGCCGCGGCGTTCAGCGCCTCCTCGATGTCGCCCTGCTCGAGGTATCCGCGCTCGCGCTGGTCGTGGGCCCAGAGGCCGGCGTAGCAGTCGGCCTGGAGCTCGCCGCGGACGGCGGAGCTGCCAGGCCCGCTCTCCTGGTATCCGCTGAAGCTCTCCATGGCGCCCGTGAGGTGCTGGACGTGGTGGCCGACCTCGTGGGCGATGACGTAGGCCTGGGCGAAGTCGCCGGCGGCGCCGAAGCGGTCGCGGAGCTGGCGGAAGAAGCCGAGGTCGATGTAGACCTGGGCGTCGCGGGGGCAGTAGAAGGGCCCGACGGCGGAGCTTGCGGTCCCGCACGCGGAGGCGACGGCGTCGTCGAAGAGGACGAGGGTCGGCTCGGGGTAGTCGGACCCGGCGGCGGCGAAGATGCGGTTCCAGGTCTCGTCGGTGTCGCCCAGGACGACCGAAGCGAACTCGCCGGCCTCGTCCTGCGGCACGCCCATCTCGCCGGACTGCTGGGTGGCGCCCGGCCCGGCCGCGCCGCTCTGGAGCAGCGCGGACGGGTCCACGCCGAACAGCATGGCGATGACGACCATCGCCACCATCCCGACCCCGCCCCCCACGGCGCCCTTCACCGGAATGCCCCGCCGGTCCTCCACGTTCGAGCTCCCCCTGCGGCCTCTCCAGCGCATCGCGATCTCCCGTCTGGTGTCCCTGGTCGCGTCGACGGGGTGCAAGGGACGGGCCGGTCGAAGCCCAGCCTTCCTTGGCCGGTGTGTCGAGCGCACCTTACAGGGAGTCTCCCCAGGCTCAGGAGGAGCCCTCATGAGGATCCTGGTCATCGGCTGCGTCCTGGTCGCGCTGGCTGGCTGCGCGTCATCGCAGGATCAGCCGCAGGACGGCCTGTCGGGCCCGGCCACCAAGGTCGTCACGCACAAGGTCGTCCCCACCACCCTGATCGCCGCGGATGGCACCCTCTGCACCGTCTCCGCCCTGCGGTTCCAGGACACCAGCATCGGCGACACCTTCTTCTGCGCCTGGCGCCGAAGAGGCGAAGGCCCACCCCGACCCCGCTAGCCGCCGCCATGGGCGACTGCGAGGCGAAGCCGAGCCACCCTGCCGGCGAAGCCGACCATACTGCGAGGCGATAGCCGAGCCATACTGCGAGCGCAGCGAGCCATACTGCGAGGCGATAGCCGAGCCATACTGCGAACGCAGCGAGCCATACTGCGAGCGCAGCGAGCCACACTGCGAGGCGGAGCCGAGCCACCCTGCCGGCGAAGCCGGCCATTCCCCCCGGTACGCAGAGTGCGTTGACCTCTCAACCATGCCAATACCGCACTCGACCTACCGACTCCAGCTCCGACCCGACTTCGATTTCGACGACGCAGCGGCCGTCGCCGACTACCTCGCCCGGCTCGGAATCTCCCACCTGTACGCGTCGCCGTACCTGCAGGCGGCGCCGGGCAGCACGCACGGCTACGACGTGGTGGACCCGACGCGCGTGAACGAGGAGCTGGGCGGCGAGGCGGGTCACGAGCGGCTCCAGCGGTCGCTGGGGGAGGCGGGGCTGGGGCAGGTGCTGGACATCGTGCCGAACCACATGGCCATCGGCGGGCGGGAGAACCGCTGGTGGTGGGACGTACTCCGGAACGGTCCCGCGAGCCGGTTCGCGTCGTTCTTCGACGTGGACTGGGACCCGCCGGAGTCGCGGCTGCGGAACCACGTCCTGATCCCGGTGCTCGGGGACCATTACGGCCGGGAGCTGGAGGCCGGGGACATCCGGCTGGAGTTCGACGACGACGAGGGGTTCCGGGTCCGCTACCACGACCACGTCCTGCCGGTGGCGCCGCGCTCCCTGGGGAGCATTCTCGAGGGCGCCGCTGACGCGGCGCGGAGGGGCGCTGGCGCGCCGGGGGCGGCCGCTGCGCGGCCGGGAGGGCCGCTTCGCGGCGGGGACACCACTTCCGGCGGGGCGCACACTTCCGGCGAGCAGACTCCTTCCGGCGGGGCGCATACTCCTGTCGAACACCCTCTTGTCGGCTCCGCCGACTCCGAGGTGGAGGATCTGGCGTTCGTGGGGCGGGCGCTGGGGGACCTGGCGGAGCCGGGGGTGGCGGAAGGGGCGGCGCGTCGTCGTCGGCAGAGGGACCTGGAGGCGCTGGACCGGCGGGTGGCGGCGCTTCTGGGGCGAAACGAATCGCTGCGCCAGGCGGTGTACGCGGAGTTGGAGGCGGTGAACGGGAACGCGGACCGGCTGGACGCGGTGCTGCGGTCGCAGAACTACCGGCTGGCCTACTGGCGGGTGGCGGGGCAGGAGCTGGTCCACCGCCGGTTCTTTGACATCGACACGCTGGCGGCGCTCCGTACGGAGGACCCGGAGGTGTTCGAGGCGGTGCATGGCCGGGTGCTGGAATGGCTGCGGGCGGGGGTTCTGGACGGCGTGCGGGTGGACCACCCGGACGGTCTGCGTCGGCCGGGCGAGTACTTCCGTCGGATCCGCGACGCGGCGCCGGACGCGTGGGTGGTGGCGGAGAAGATCCTCATGCCGGACGAGGCGCTCCCGGACTGGCCGGTGGCGGGAACCACGGGCTACGAGGTGCTGAACGACGTGCTGGGCCTGTTCGTGGACCCGGCGGGGGAGGCGCCGCTGACGGGGCTCTGGATGGGGCTCACCGGGGACGGCCGCGACTTCCACGACGTCGCGTACGACGCCCGGCGGGACGTGTTGCGGGACGTGTTGGCGGCGGATGTGAACCGGCTGGGCAACATCTTCGTGCACCTGTGCGAGGAGCGTCGTCGCTACCGCGACTTCACGCGGCCGGAGCTGAAGCGTGCGCTGGCGGAGGTGGCGGCCAGCTTCCCGGTGTACCGGGCGTACCTGGGCGAGGCGAGCCCGGAGGCGGAGCGGGAGGAGGTGGCGGGGGAGCGGGACCGTGCGGTGATCGACGCGGCGGTGGACGCGGCGCGGTCGCGGAGCGAGGCCCGGGGCGGCGAGCTGGACCCCGAGCTGCTGGATTTCCTCCGGGCGATCCTGGTGGGCGAAGTGCAGGACGACGAGGCGCGCGGGCTGCGGATGCGGTTCCAGCAGCTGACGGGGCCGGTGGCGGCGAAGGGCGAGGAGGACACGGCGTTCTACCGGTACCATCGGCTGTCGGCGCTGAACGAGGTAGGCGGCGACCCGGGGCGGTGGGGTCTTTCGCCGTCGTCGTTCCACGAGCGGATGGCGCGGCGGTCGCGGGAGCAGCCGGAAGCCATGAGCGCGCTCTCCACGCACGACACGAAGCGGTCGGAGGACGTGCGGGCGCGGCTGGTGGCGCTGTCGGAGGTGCCGGGTGCGTGGGCGGACGCGGTGACGCGCTGGCGCGCCCGCAACGCGAAGCACTGGCCGGACGGCGTGGAGCCGGACCCCGCCATGGAGTACCTGCTCTACCAGACGATGGTGGGCGCCTGGCCCATCGACGAGGAGCGGGTTGCGGCGTACATGGAGAAGGCCACGCGGGAGGCGAAGCTCCGGACGTCGTGGACCGACCCGAACGCCGGGTACGACCAGGCGCTGCGCGGGTTCATCGCGGCGCTCTACGACTCCCGCTTCGGCGACGAGGTGGCGTCGTTCGTGGCGCCCCTGATCGGGCCAGGGCGGGTGAACTCGCTGGCCCAGAAGCTGGTGCAGCTGACGGCGCCGGGGGTGCCGGACATTTACCAGGGAACGGAGCTGTGGGACCTGAGTCTGGTGGATCCCGACAACCGGCGGGCGGTGGACTTTGGTGCGCGGGCGGGGTCGTTGGAGGTCCTCGGGGAAAGGTCGGACGGGGACGTGGACGTGGAGGGCATCCTCGCGGGCATGGACGAGGGTATACCCAAGCTGTGGGTGGTGCGGCAGGCGTTGGCGGCGCGGGCGCGGTACGCGGCGGCGTTCGCGGGCGGATACGAGGGGCTGGCGGCGGTGGGGGCGGCGGCGGAGCACGTGGTGGCGTTCGTCCGGCGCGGATCGGGCGCGGACGGGGGTGGTCGCGAGCGGGCGCTGGTGGTGGTGCCGCGCCTGACGATCCGGCTGGCGCGGTCGGGCGGGTGGCGCGGCACGGCGCTGCGGGTGCCCGAGGGGGAGTGGACGAACGTGATGACGGGGGAAACGGTGCGGGGAGGGGCGGTCGAGGTCGCCTCGCTGCTCGGCCGGTTCCCGGTGGCGCTGCTGGTGAAAGAGGTCGCATGAGGGGGATCGAGGTGTGGGCGCCGGCGGCGGAGCGGGTCGAGGTCGTCGTCGGTGAGGAGCGCCGGGAGATGGCGCGGACGGATGGTGGGTGGTGGCGGATGACCGGCGAGTCGCTGCGGCCGGGGGCGGACTACGCGTTCTCGGTGGATGGCGGCCCGGCGCGTCCAGACCCGCGGTCGGCGTGGCAGCCGGAAGGGGTGCACGGGCCGAGCCGGGTGGTGGACCCCGGGTCGTACGGGTGGCGTGATCAGGACTGGCGGGGGTTCCACCTGCCGACGAGCGTGCTGTACGAGCTGCACCCCGGCACGTTCACGGAGGGCGGGACGCTGGAGAGCGCCATCGATCGTCTGGACCACCTGGTGGAGCTCGGTGTGGGTGCGGTGTCGCTCACGCCCGTGAACGCGTTCCCGGGGAAGCACGGCTGGGGCTACGACGGCGTGGGGCTGTATGCGGTGCACGACCCGTATGGCGGGCCGGCGGCGCTGAAACGGTTCGTGGACGCCTGCCACAACCGTGGGCTGGGCGTGATCCTGGACGTCGTGTACAACCATCTGGGTCCCAGCGGGAACTACCTGGGTGAGTTCGGGCCCTATTTCACCGATCGGTATGCGACGCCGTGGGGTTCGGCGCCCAACCTGGACGGGTGGGAGAGCGACGAGGTGCGCCGGTTCTTCCTGGACAACGCAGCCATGTGGATGCGGGACTACCACATGGACGGGCTCCGGCTGGACGCGGTGCACGCCATTGTGGACACGTCGGCGGTGCACATCCTGGAGGAGCTGGCGGCGGAGACGGAGGTGCTGGCGGCGTCCGAGGGCCGACCGCTATGGCTGATCGCGGAGAGCGACCTCAACGATCCGCGGCTGCTCTGGAGCCGGGAGCGCGGCGGCTACGGCCTCCAGGCGCAGTGGAGCGACGACTTCCACCACGCGCTGCACGCGGCGCTGACGGGCGAGGAGACCGGGTACTACGCGGACTTCGGCCGGGTGAGCGACATCGGCCGCGCGCTCCGGGAGGCGTACGTCTATGGCGGCCGACGCTCGGAGCACCGCCACCGACGCCACGGCCGCTCCGCCACTGGCCTCGCCGGGCACCGGTTCCTCGGCTACATCCAGAACCACGACCAGGTGGGGAACCGCGCGCAGGGCGAACGTCTGCACCACGTGGCCGGTCGCGCGCTCCAGAAGGTGGGGGCGGCGCTGGTGCTCACGTCGCCGTTCGTGCCCATGCTCTTCCAGGGCGAGGAGTGGGCGGCGTCGAGCCCGTTCCAGTACTTCACCGACCACGAGGACCCCGCGCTGGGCGACGCCGTGCGGGAGGGCCGGAGGGGCGAGTTCGAGGCGTTCGGCTGGGACCCCGAGTCGGTGCCGGACCCGCAGGACCCGGAGACGTTCCGGCGCTCGCGGCTGCGGTGGGAGGAGCGGGATCGGTCGGAGCACGCGGACATGGAGTCGTGGTACCGTTCGCTGATGCGGCTGCGAGCGGAGCGGCCGGATCTCAGGGGCGGTCGGCTGGAGGACGTGGAGACGGTGGCGGACGACGCGGCGCGGACTCTGGTGGTGCGGCGCGGGAACGTGGTGGTGGCGGCGAACCTGGGCGGTGAGGCGGCGGTGCTGTCGGTGCCGGGCGGGACGGAGAGGATGCGGGTCGTGCTGTCCAGCGCGGAGGCCAGCGAGTTGCGCGACGAGGGTGTGGCGGTGCCGCCGGAGAGCGTTGTTATCCTGACGTCCTGAGGGACGATGATCGAAAAGCGACCATCGAGCTATTTCGGGCTGTCTCCGTACCCGCGCTTCCAGGCGAGGGCGAGCACCAGCAAGGTGAGGGGAATGCCTACGAAGAGCATGGCCTCGCGGAACTCGTCGAGGGCGTGGTGTTGGGCGGAGAAGAGCACGATGTAGGTGGTGTACACGAAGTAGAACACCAGGAAGACCAGGCCCTCCAGGCGATCGATGCGGTGACCTGTGAAGAAGATGGGGAGGCAGGCCACCGCCACGGCCAGCATCACGGGCAGGTCGAACGTCAGGGCGGACAGCGGCACGGCCACGCCCTCGGGCACCACGGCGGCCGCGGCGCCCAGGATGATCAGCAGGTTGAAAATGTTGCTGCCGATGATGTTGCCCACGGCGATGTCGCGCTGGCCGCGGAAGGCAGCGACCACGGAGGTGGCGAGCTCCGGCAGCGAGGTGCCCGCGGATACCACTGTCAGCCCGATGACCAGGTTCGGCACGCCGAGCGAGCCCGCGAGGGCTTCCGCCCCCTGCACGATCCAGTGGGACCCGGCGACCAGAAGCCCGAGCCCGGCGCCGATGAGGGCCACGTCTATGGCCAGGCCGAGGGGCGTCCAGCCCGTAGCGGGAACGCCCGAGCCCGCGTCGCCCGCGGCGGCCGCCACCTCGGGTGCCTGCGAGCCGTTGCCCGCGCGCCGCGCCTGGACCACGAGGACGACCAAGTAGGTCACGCCGCCCAGCAGCAGGAGGATGCCCTCGGTCCTCGAGATCGTGCGGTCCAGCGCGAGGAGGACGACCAGGGCGGAGACGCCGATCATGAACGGCACCTCGAGCCGGATCACCCGTTTCTGCACCACGAGCGGCGCCACGACCGCGGAGAGTCCGAGGATCAGCAGCACGTTCAGGATGTTGCTGCCGATGACGTTCCCGACGGCCAGGCCCGCATCGCCGCGGAGTGTGGCGGCGGTGGATACGGCGAGCTCGGGCGCGCTGGTCCCGAAGGCCACTACCGTGAGTCCGACCACGAGGGGTGCGATCCCGGCCGCGGTGGCGATCCGGGTGGCCCCTCGCACGAGGAGCTCGGCTCCGCCAATGAGGAGCACGAGCCCCACGATGAAGAGGAAAAGGGTCATCCGGCGACGTTCCTGGCGATCAGCATGGGCCGGATGGTAGAGGCGGCCGGTGCTCGTGGCAACCGCGTCGGCGTCGTGCATCGAGCGTCGGATCGAGGATCGATGATCAAGGCGGTACGCCGCTTGCCCGATGTGTGGGCGACGAGCAGCGACCGGCCGTGGGCGCCCGGGTGCGGATGCCGTTCGAGTGGCCGCGGCGGTTCCGCGACCGGGAGATCGGGTTATTCAGCCTCATCCCCGACGCGCGAGATGACCTGCCGGGTGCCGGACCAGGACCTGACCATCGACCACTCACGGATGCCCGCCCGGCCCGTCAGTGGCTTCGTGCTCGAGGACGTGAGCCGGGCGAGAGGGTAGCGAATACGATGGACGACCAGCGGACGCAGGCGTTCCGGGACGACGCCGACGCGACGGCCCGGGAGCAGAAGGCGATCCAGGCGCGGGTCGAGCGGCTCGAGCTGGAGCGCTCGAAGCAGGACGAAGGGGGCGGCGGCGAGGAAGCGGTGCAGGCGGGCCCGCGCCGGGAGCCCGCCAATCCGCTGCCGGAGCAGCATCAGTGGAAGCCGGGGCTGGAGGCGGAGATGGAGCCGGTGCCGCGGTATGGTGCGCCCTCGTACAAGGGGAGCGGCAAGCTGCAGGGGATGGTGGCGCTGGTCACCGGCGGCGACTCGGGGATCGGCCGCGCGGTGGCCGTCCTGTTCGCGCGAGAGGGGGCGGACGTGGCGATCGCGTACCTGAACGAGCACGACGACGCGGAGGACACGCGGCGCGCGGTCGAGGAGGAGGGTGCGCGCTGCATCACCGTGTCGGGGGACGTGCGGGACTCGACCTTCTGCGATGCCGTCGTGGAGGAGACGGTGGCCGAGCTGGGGCGGCTGGACGTGCTGGTGAACAACGCCGCGTTCCAGGAGCACGTCCAGGGGCTGGAAGACCTGACGGACGCGCACCTCGAGATGACGCTCCGGACCAACATCCAGGGCTATATCCAGATGGCCCGCGCGGCGCTGCCGCACCTGCCGGAGGGCGGCAGTATCATCAACACGGGCTCGGAGACGGGGTTGTTCGGACAGCCGAACCTGCTGGATTACTCGGCAACGAAGGGCGCGATCCACGCCTTCACGAAGGCGCTGGCGACGAATGTGGCCGACCGGGGGATCCGGGTGAACGCCGTCGCGCCGGGCCCCGTGTGGACGCCGCTCAACCCGGCCGACCAGCCGGCGGACGAGATCGAGAGCTTCGGCAAGTCGACGTCCATGAACCGGCCGGCGCAGCCGGAAGAGTTGTCTCCGGCCTACGTCTTCCTCGCCGCGCCGTCGTGCGCGAGCTACATCACTGGCGCGGTGATCCCGGTCATGGGCGGCGCGGTCGGCGGCGCGGGTAGCTGACGGCGAAGCGCCGAACGGAGAGCACCCGCAAGCTGAGAAACGGCGGGACCTCAGAAACGGCGGAATCGAAGGAACGAAGGAACGAAGAACACGAAGAGGGGGCTGAATCCGGTGGAGTCGGGTTACCTGGATCGCTTTCGCTCTTCGCACCCGCTGTTCGTGGACGAGGTCGGGTGTCAGTAGCGGTCGAAGCGGGCGAGTGCGGGGAAGAGGAGGGCGGCGAGGCCGACCTGCAGGTAGAAGGTGAGGAAGCGCCAGCCGGCGGTGGCAATGCCGATGACGCCCACGGGCAGCAGGGTACCGTATGCCACGGCGAAGGTGACCTCGGCGGCGCCGGCGGCGCCGGGCGTGGGCATGAGAGCCATGAGGGTAAAGACGACCCACTGGAGCGCCCAGAAGAGGACGGGCCGCACGGGCACGCCGAGGAAAGCGACCAGCGCGGTAATGACGGAGTAGCGCGCCGTCCACTGGACCGCGGTGAGGAGCAGGCTCAGGGCGAGCCAGCCCTTGCCGCGGTCCAGGATGACGCTGAAGACGTCGCGGGCGTCGGCCCAGGCGGCGGTGATGCGGCGGCGGACCCAGGCCATCCCTCGGAGGGTCCAGCGCTGGAGGCGCACGCCCATGAGGCCGCGTAGGACCAGGCGGGCGAGGACCAGGAGCACGAGGAAGAGCAGGGCGCCGGCGGCGGCGAGGGCGGCCACGCGTGAGCTCGCGGTGCCGGCCACGGCGCCCCACGTCCCGGAGTCCCAGGTGCCCACCTCCCACGCGGCGGTGAAGAGGAGTGCGAGAGGGAGCGCGGCGGCGAAGAAGATGCCATCCTCGATGATGGGGAGCGCTGTGATGGATGCCGCGGCGCCGGGAGTGACGCCGCGGTCCACGAGCATGCCCCACTTGAGGAACCCGCCCCCCACGGCCGTCGGGGAGACCGAGGCCCCGAGGTCCACGGCCAGCGTCATCCGGAACGCCTCCACGAAGCGGACGTGGAATCCGAGGAACCGGGTCCAGATGAGGAGCCGGAGGGTGTTGGTGATCCAGGGCAGCAGCGCGAGGGCGAGGGCGACGAGGAGCCACGTCCTGGGGAACGCGCCGAGGGAGCGGAGGATGTCGCGGTCGGTGGCCAGGAAGGTGAATGCCAGGTTCCCGAGGACGCCCAGCGGGATGACCACCAGGGCCACCCGGAGCACGGTGCGGAACTGGAAGGGCTCGCGGTCGTTGGGCGACGGTTCCGAGCTGGGCTCGCGAGGAGCCGCGTTCGGCTCGAGACCATCGCTCAAGGCGTGCCCCCGACCGATCGGATCCGCTCATAGAGCTCGAGGAGGTCCTCGAACGTCCGCTGCCAGGAGAAGCGGCTCTCCACGTGATGGCGCGCGGCCGCGCCCATGGCGGCGAGCCGGGCCCGATCGGCCTCCAGCTCACGGAGCGCAGCGGCCATGGCGGTGGAGTCGCCGGGGGGGACCAGGAGCCCGGTCCCGCCTTCCTCCACCCGCTCGACCATGGCGCCGGAGCGGACGCCCAACACGGGCAGCCCGCACGCCTGCGCCTCGACCACGGAGAGCCCGAAGGTCTCGTGGGGCATGCCGGATACGTAGAGGTCGGCGGAGCCCATGAGCCCGGCGAGCTCGTCTCGGTCCTGGATGAAGGGGAGGACGTGAACGCGCGGGTCGTCGGCCGTCCGCGCCTCCAGCGGCTCCCGGAGGGGGCCTTCGCCCGCCAGGACCAGCACACCGGGGAAGTCGGCGGGGAGCCGCTCGAACGCGTCGACCACCACGTCCGGCCGTTTCTCCGAGTCGAGCCGGCCGGCGTAGACCATGAGCAGGTCCCTGTCGTCCGCGCCGAATCGACGGCGGACTTCCGCCCGCGGGTCGTCGGGGCGGTCCATGGGGCGGAACCGGTCGAGGTCCACGCCGAGGGGGATCCACGTGGCGGCGGGGACGCCCCGCTCCTGGAGCTCGTCGGCCATGATCGAGGAGATGGCCACGGTGGCGTCGCAGCGGGAGTAGAGGGCGCGGGTGTAGCGGTCGGTGACGGCGCGCGCGGCCTGGCCGGCCGTGTCGCCGAGGACCGCGGCCACACCCGGCTCCACATAGGCGCTGCCCAGATCGGTCATGCAGAAGCCCACGACGGCCGCGCCGTGTCGTCGGCGGTGCCAGAGCGCGGTCCAGGGCAGGTTGTAGGTGCAGTGGACCTCGATTACGTCCGGTCGCTCGCGGTCGAGGATCCGGAGCACCTTGTCGGAGCGGAGGAAGAGGCGGTAGGCGGGGGAGCCGGGGACGGGAGGCGAGGCGACGCGGTAGGTGGTGGCCCGGCCGTCCTCCGACCGGACGTCCTCGGGCCCCGGCACGATGAGGACGTGCTCGTGGTCGGTGTGCTCCAGGAGGTACTGGCGCTTGGCGTGGAGGTACGTGCGGACGCCGCCGCCGGTCTCCGCGTACGACTGGGTGAGGTCGCAGATCTTCACGCCACGTCCTGTTGCGCGGGTGGGATCGCCTTCCCGGTCTCGAGTATGGAGCGGTAGCCGGCCAGGAGGCGGTCGTTGACCCGCTTCCAGGTGCGGCCCTCCATCTGCTCGCGCGCTGCGCATGCCATCTTGCCCCGCAGCTCGCGATCGGCCAGGAGGAGCCCGACCTGGTCGGCCAGATGCCCCGGGTCGTTGGAGCGGGCGACGAGGCCGGTCCTGCCGGGCTCGATCACCGTCTTCGGCCCGCCCCGATCGGAGACCACGGCGGGCACACCGGACGCCAGGGACTCCTGCACGACGTTGCCGAAGGTCTCGGTGGTGGATGGGAAGACGAAGACGTCGGCCGACGCGTACCAGCGGGACAGGGCCTCGCCCTCACGGTAGCCGACGAACGTGGCGTTGGGCAGCCGGTCCTCGAGCTTCGACCGGAGCGGACCATCGCCCACGAGCACGAGGCTGAACCGGTGCCCCTGCTCCTCCAGGCGCCGGGCCATGGGTGGCAGGTCGAGCAGGTCCTTCTCCTTGACCAGCCGGCTCACCATCAGGACCAGCGGCACGTCCTCGCTCGCGCCGACCTGCTCCCGGAGCGCGGGGTCCCGGTGCGCGGGCGAGAACAGGTCGGTGTCAATGCCGCGGCTCCAGATCCGCACCGGGGCGATCCCCTCCTTGCGCAGCTCCGCTGCGATGGCGCGGGAGGGCGTGAATATGGTGCTGCACGGCCTGTAGAACCGGCGCAGCAGCCACCACCCGAACCGTTCCAGCAGGTGGAATCCGTAGTAGCGGAAGTAGGAGACGAAATGAGTATGGAAGGTGGCTACGAGCGGGATCTGGCGCCGCTCCGCGTAGCGCCGCGCCCAGCCGGCGGCGGGCGTGGGGCTGACCACGTGCACCAGGTCCGGGCCCCATTCGTCGAGCTCGGCGGTGAGGTTCTGCCCCCACGGGATGCTGAGGCGGTAGTCGGTGTAGAGCGGGAAGGATACCGATGGAAGTCGCCGCACGCGGTGCGCCCACGGGATCTCGTCGGAGGGAACGAAGGGTGAATAGACGCGGAAGTCGATCCCGCGCTCCTCCATGTCATCGAATAGGTGACCCAGCGTCAGCGATACGCCGTCGACGAGGGGA
Source organism: uncultured Gemmatimonadales bacterium (assembly GCA_963783305.1). Classification (GTDB taxonomy): domain Bacteria; phylum Gemmatimonadota; class Gemmatimonadetes; order Longimicrobiales; family RSA9; genus JAWVYT01. The sequence goes on from CAWAMW010000007.1 coordinate 15,935, forward strand.
AGGAGACTTTCCGTGAATAACGCGATCCGCATACAGCTTCCGATTTACCCTTCAGCCGCTACCGTCCGAACCCAACGACCCGCGCCCGCAGCCCGGCTCGGGCGCTCCGGGAGCGGCGGAGGCAAAGGTACAGCGGTGACGGCCAGAAGAACACCGCCCGCGCGCCCGCGGGCTCACCGCACCCGGACCCCGGTATGTGCGGCTCGAAGGGGCACTGGCTCCACGCCCTTCTCGATGTCCTCCTCCTCATCAGCCAGGTCGGGCCGGAAGGTGGCGAAGTGGCGGACCACTTCGATGGCCATGGCGACCAGCGTGACCCACGCGAGTCCTGCGACGTAGCCGGCCGCGACATCGGAGAGATAGTGGACGCGCAGGTAGAGCCGGGACCAGCCGATGAAGAGGATGAGGGCGGCGGCCCCGGCCAGGGTCCAGCGCCGCTGGGCTCGGGTCGACTCGAGGCGAGCGACCAGGTATGCGATCGTGCCGTAGACCACCAGGGCGGTGGTGGCGTGCCCGGAGGGAAAGGAGGAGCTGGTGGGGAAGCCCAAGGGGTTGCCCAGTAGCTCCAGGTCCCAGCCCTCGGGGCTCGGGCGGTCGCGACCGAACGTCGCCTTGAGCTCTTCGTTCAGGACGCGGCCCCCCAGGAGCGCGATCCAGAGGAGGAGAACGGAGAAGTGATGGCGGCTGCGCCAGAGCAGGAGGGTGCCCGTGATGAGCACGATCCACATGGCCACGCCAGAGCCGAGTGCGGCTCCGGCCAGCGCCAGCCGGTCCCAGGCGGGCGCCCGGTTTTCGCGCATGAAGCCGACCACCGCGGAGTCGACGTCCCTCGTGACATCGCCCAGAACGGCGTGGGCGATCCAGGCGAAGAGGGCGAGGGCCGCGGCGGAAACGACCAGCCCCGCCCCCAGGAACAGACCCAGGGCGCCGGTGAGGGTGCGCACGTGGCCCACCACCCAGCGGACGGCGCGGTAGAGGGCGTCCTGGAGCGCGCGTCCGGGGCCATGGCGGCGGGACCCGCGACGCTCGGCTTCAGAGCCCACCGGGCGGCGGGACCTCTCCCTGGACGTACCACGGCCACCGTCCACCGCGGCTATCCTCTCCCCTTCATGGCCCCCCTGCACCCGCAGGATCGCCGTCGCCGTCCGGCTGGAGCTCGGCCTCCCGCTCGGCCTCCGCATCGCGCTGACCGCGTTCACGCTTCGCGTCCGCGTCGTAATCGGCGTATTCCGCGCGCTCAGCGCCTTCCGGCAGGCCGGGCGGCCCGTCCGCGGCCGTCCGTCCGGTCCGTTCCTCGGTGTGCTCCGTGGGGTTCCGCTTCTTCGTCATCTGGCCTCCTCAGTGGGGTGCGAAACAGGGGGCGGTACCGGCGCCGCCATGCCGGTCTGAAGGGGCAAGGTTCGTTCCCCCGAACCGGCCGGCGCGCGGTTGCGGGCGCGCACCCGAGGCATGCATTCTGCGAGAACCCAAGCCCATCGCGTGGCGACTTTCTCCTGCTCCTTCCGAATGGCTCGACCACACACCGCCACCCGTCCCGCCAGCCGCGTCCGCACGGGTGCGCTACTCCTGCTGTCCGCGGCGCTCGTCGCCTGTGACGGTGCGCAGTCCGCGCTGGCCACGGCCGGGCCGGACGCGGCGCGCGTCGCACGGCTGTGGTGGTGGATGGCCGGTGGCGCCACGCTGATCTGGGTGGTGGTCGTGGGGCTGGCGTGGTACGCCATCCGGGTCAACCGGGAGGAGCACAGCGAGCGAGGGGCGACGCTCCTGATCATCGGGGGCGGCGCCGTCATCCCCACGGTGGTCCTCGGCGGGCTCCTCTTCTACGCGCTCTCCGCGATGCCGTCGCTGCTCGAGCTCCCGGCGGAGGACGGGGTGAGGATCGAGGTTTCCGGCGAGCAGTGGTGGTGGCGGGTCGAGTACCAGCTCCCCGACGGCGCGACGTTCGAGCTGGCGAACGAGATCTACCTCCCCGTGGGCCGCCGGATCGAGACCGTGCTGGTGAGCCCCGACGTGATCCACTCGTTCTGGATCCCCTCGATCGCGGGCAAGATGGACATGATCCCCGGGCGAGTGAACCGGCTGGCGCTGGAGGCGGACCGGACCGGCGTCTTCCGGGGCGCGTGCGCGGAGTATTGCGGCGCGTCCCACGCCCTCATGAGCCTGTACGCCGTGGTAGTGGAGGAGCCGGAGTTCGACGCGTGGCTGGAGGCGCAGGCCGCGGGCGCCCGCCCGCCGCTGGACGAGCGGGGTCGCGACGGTCGAAGGGTCTTCATGGAATCTGGCTGTGGCGCCTGCCATGCGGTGCGGGGCACGTCGGCGGAGGGCGTTGTAGGGCCCGACCTGACGCACGTAGGGGGGCGCGTCAGCCTGGGCGCGGGGATCCTGCCGAACGAGCGGGAGGCGTTCGCGCGGTGGATCGCACGGGCCGACTCCATCAAGCCCGGTGTCCACATGCCCTCGTTCGGTATGCTCCCGGTCGATCAGATCGGTGCGCTGGCCGCGTACCTCGAGGGGCTCCAGTGAGCGAGCGACGCGAGGCCGGGCCGGGCGATCCCGCGGCCCGCGGCCCGGTCACGGAGGAAAATGACCCGGGGCCGCTGCGGGGGCCGATCGACCCGGAGCACGAGCGGGCACAGCGCGAGCGGCTGAAGGCCGCGTGGAAGACGCCGCGGGGGTGGCGCTACTGGTCCGCCGTGAACAACTCGGAGGTGGGGACGTGGTACACGTCCATGGCGTTCATCTTCTTCCTGTTCGCCGGCGTGCTGGCGCTGCTCATGCGCACGCAGCTGATCGTCCCGGACAACGACTTCCTCTCGGCGGACCTCTACAACCAGCTGTTCACGCTGCACGGCTCCATGATGATGTTCCTCTTCGCCGTGCCGCTCTTCGAGGCGTTCGCCATCTTCATCCTGCCGGAGATGCTGGGCGCGCGCGACCTGCCGTTCCCGCGCCTGTCCGCGTTCGGGTTCTGGAGCTTCCTCATCGGCGGGATCTTCGTCGCGGGGTCGATCTTCTTCAACGCGGCGCCGGAGGGCGGGTGGTTCATGTACCCTCCCCTCAGCACCGCATACCAGAAGGGGATCGGCAACGACATCTCGGCTGCTGGGGCTGAGCTTCATCGAAATTGCGTCCATCGCGGCGGCGGTGGAGATCATCGTGGGGATCCTGAAGACGCGCCCCCCGGGCATGCGGCTGAACCTGATCCCGCTGTACGCGTGGTACCTGCTGGTGGTGGCCGCGATGATCCTGTTCGCGTTCCCGCCGCTGATCGCGGGCGACCTCATGCTGGAGCTGGAGCGCGCGTTCGACTGGCCCTTCTTCGACGCGGCCCGGGGCGGCGACCCGCTCCTCTGGCAGCACCTGTTCTGGATCTTCGGTCACCCGGAGGTCTACATCGTCTTCCTCCCGGCCATCGCATTCGTGGCCATGATCGTACCGACGTTCGCGCGCCGGGCGATTGTGGGCTACAGCTGGATCGTGCTGGCGGCGGTGGGGACCGGCTTCATCAGCTTCGGTCTCTGGGTCCACCACATGTACACGACCGGGCTGCCGTCCATCTCCCTCGGCTTCTTCTCGGCGGCGTCGGAGGCGGTGGCGATCCCCACGGGCATCCAGATCTTCTGCTTCATCGCCACGCTCCTGGCCGGCCGCGTGGTGCGCTCGGTGCCCATGCTCTTCGTCTTCGGCGGGCTGGCCACGTTCGTGCTCGGCGGGCTGACGGGCGTCATGGTCGCCCTGGTCCCCTTCGACATGCAGGCCCACGACAGCTACTTCGTGGTGGCGCACCTCCATTACGTCCTGGTGGGCGGAGTGGTCTTCCCGATCTTCGGCGCGCTCCATTACTACATGCCGCTGGTGCGCGGGAAGATGCTGTCGGAGGCATGGGGGAAGATCTCCTTCTGGCTCATGTTCGGCGGTTTCAACCTGACCTTCTTCCCCATGCACTTCACGGGGCTGCGGGGGATGCCCCGGCGGGTCTTCACGTACCCGGCGGAAATGGGCTTCGACCTGCTCAACCTGCTCTCCACCCTCGGGTCCTATGTCCTCGCCGTGGGAATCGTTCTCTTCGTCCTCGACGTGCTCCGACCCCGGCGCAACCAGCCGCCGCCCGAGCGGAACCCGTGGAACGCCGGGACGCTGGAGTGGCTGGCGGAGGTCCCGGACCAGCCATGGGGGACGCGGTCGATCCCGGAGATCGACGGCCGCTACCCACTGTGGGACCAGCCCGACTTCGTAAAGAACGTCGATGAAGGCCGCTTCTACCTTTCCGACGCGGAGGAAGGGAGGCGGGAGACGCTTGTGACCAGCACGGTGGACGCCCGGCCACTCCAGTGCCTGCGCGTGCCGGGACCGACGTGGAAGACCTTCTGGGCCGCCATGTTCCTGGGCGCCGCGTTCATCCTGGCCACCTTCCACATGTGGTGGCTCGCGGGCGCCGCCGCGACGCTCGCGCTGGGAACGATCCTGGTCTGGCTCTGGACCGGCACGGCGGAGATCCCGGAGAAGGAGGCGAAGGATGTAGGGCTGGGGCTCACGCTGCCGCTCTACCAGTCCGGTCGGAGCTCGGTGGGCTGGTGGGCCATGTTCATCACCATGCTCGGCGACATGACCGCGTTCGCGGGCCTGGTGTTCGGATACTTCTTCTTCTGGACGATCCACCAGACGTTCCCGCCGGAGGGAGCCGTCGGACCGGGTGTTTTGTGGCCTGTGGTCGCGATCGGTCTGCTGGCCGGGTCGTGGGCGCTGACGTGGCTGTCGCACCGCTGGAACCGCGCGGATCGGACGGGGCTGTTCTATGGTGGTCTCGGGGTGGCGGTACTGCTGGCGATCGGCGGCGCGGCGGCGCTGGTGGCGGGGCCCTGGACCACCGGGATGAATCCGACGGAGCACGCGTACACGGCGATCGTCTGGCTGCTCGTGGGCTGGACCGCGATCCACGTGGCGGCGGGCGTGATCATGCAGCTGTACTGCATCGCGCGGCGCGCCGCCGGTCGGATGACCTCACGTCACGACATCGACATGTCCAACGTCCGGCTCTACTGGCACTTCGTGGCGCTCACCGTGGCCGCGACCGTCGCCGTGATGGCGGGCTTCCCCCTGATCGTGTGAGGCGCATGGATACCCGGAACGAGCGCACCGATCCGCGGCGGCCCACGCCCGACGAGGGAGCGACATCGGAGAGCCAGCAGACTCTATGGCTGCTCCTGGCCTCCCCGACGCTCTGGGCCGCCCACTTCCTGGCGTGCTACATCACGGCGGCCATCTGGTGCGCCAAGGCGGGCGGGGCCACCGGCTCCATCGGCTGGGTGCCCGCCGCCGTGGCCGTCTATACGGTCCCCGCCCTCGTGGGGATCGGGGTGGTGGGCTGGATCGGCTGGCGCCGGCACGGCTATGGCACCGGGGCGGTGCCCCACGACTTCGACACGCAGGCGGACCGCCACCGGTTCCTGGGATTCGCGGCGGTCCTCCTTTCCGGCTTGAGCGCAGTCGCGGTGCTGTACGTCGCCGCGGTGGCCATGTTCTTCCGGACCTGCCGGTGAGGGCGGCGTGAAGCGGCGACTGATCGAGCTGACGGCCTTCCTGCTGGTGGTGGGGTTCCTGGGGGTGATCGTGGTCGCCTCGGGGGTGGTGCCAGTGAAGGCGAGCAGCGGTCACTGGCCGATCACGCGCGCGTTGCTGAGCTTCGCCATGCGTCGCTCGGTGGAGACGCACGCGGCCCGGATCGAGGTGCCGGACCTCTCCGACGACGGGCTCGTCCTCCGCGGCGCCGGCCAATACGACCGGGCCTGCCAGCCATGCCACGGCGCTCCAGGTGAGCGGCCGTCGGTCGTGCTCCAGGAGCTCACGCCGGTGCCGCCCTACCTCCCGGACGCCATCACGCTGTGGGAGCCCGCGGAGCTCTTCGAAATCGTCAAGCACGGTGTGAAGATGACCGGAATGCCCGCCTGGCCCGCGCTCCAGCGCGATGACGAGGTGTGGGCCATGGTGGCCTTCCTGACGCTGCTTCCAGATATGGAAGCCGAGAAATACCGCGAGCTCGCCTGGGGGGCGGCGTCGGACACCGCCGAGGCGCTCGGTGCCGAGCGGATGGCGGGAGTGCCCGCGCAGGTGGCGGCCACCTGCGCCCAGTGCCACGGGCCGCACGGACTCGGGCGCGGGGAAGGCGCCTTCCCCCGGATCGCCGGTCAGAGCGCGGCGTACCTGGCCGCGACCATCGAGGCCTACGCGGACGCCGACCGCCACAGCGGCCTCATGCAGCCCGTCTCCGCCGCGCTCGACACCGGGACCATCGCAGCCCTTGCCCGCCACTATGCCGCCGCGACCCCCGACGGCGGTGCCCACCAGGACGATGGCACGCACCCGGATTCCGCGCTGCTGGCGCGGGGGAAGGAGATCGCGGTCCGGGGGATTCCCGAGCGGAAGATCCCCACCTGCACCGAATGCCACGGCCCCGGTGTGGGGCCGCGCAACCCGTTCTACCCGGCGCTCGCCGGCCAGTACGCGGACTACCTCGAGCTCCAGCTGCGCCTCTTCCGTGAGGAGCGGCGCGGCGGGACCGTGTACGCGAAGATCATGAGCAAGGTCGTGCACGCGCTCGAGGAGGATGACGCTCGGGCGGTGGCACTGTGGTACGCGTCGCTCGCGTGGGGTGGGTCTGCAGGACCGCCTCGCTCGCCGGAGTGACCGAGAGTGCAAAGGCCGATCCGGGCGGCCGTCACCAGCCCATTTGGCTCATGCGGCGCTGGATGATGTCGGTGTACCAGCCCATCCCGGCGGGCTCCCGGCGGAGCGGGGCGGGGAGGAGGGCGGCGAGGCTGGCGGCCTGACGCCGGGAGAGGTCGGATGCCGGGATGCCGAAGTGGTGGCGGGCGGCGGCCTCCGCGCCGTAGGTCCCGGGCCCGAGCTCCACCACGTTCACATACAGCTCGAGGATCCGGTCCTTCCCCAGGATCCACTCGGCCGGAGGCGTGAGCGCCCACTCGTAGAGCTTCCGGAGTGGGTTCCGGTGCGTGGTGAAGTAGAGGTTCTTCATCAGCTGCTGCGTAAGCGTGGACGCCCCGCGCATGGGCTCACCTCGCTCTTGCGCCCGCTCCCGCGCCCGGCGCAGCTCCTCCCAGTCGAAGCCGTCGTGGCGGAAGAACCGCGCGTCCTCGGCGGCCACGACCGCGTGCGGGAAATGGCGTGAGATCCGCTCCACGGGGCGCCAGCGGTAGTCCAGCAGAGGGCGCTGCCCCGTGACCGCGCGCTCCACCGTACGCTGCACCTGCACCGCGGTGGTCACCGGAGGGAGGAATCGGAGGTATACCAGACCCACCACGCACAGCACGTAGTAGGCGACGGGCAGCAGTCCCAGGATCACAAGCGTCCGACGAAGTCGCTTCATGGTCCGCCTCCGCGGGCAAGTCGTGTTCCGCGCATTCGCCTCGGGAGGAATGGTGATTGCCACGCCGGACTACACTCTTCCTTCGATCCGCCAGGAGAGCTTTCATGACCGGTAGCACCGCTCGAATCGCCGTCATCTCCGTACTGCTGACGCTCATCGTCCTGGCCGCGGCCGGCCTCGCCTTCGTCTATTCGGGCGCCTACAACGTGGCCGCCACGGAGGACCACACCGCCGCCGGCCGCTGGCTGCTCGAGACCGTACAGGAGCGGTCCGTCGCCGCCCGGGCGGACGAGGTGCCGGACCCGCCGGCGTTCGACTCCAGCCTCGTGGCGCACGGCTTCGACCATTTCCGCTCCATGTGCGTGGTCTGCCACGGCGCGCCCGGCGTGGATCGGGGCGAGCCGGGGAAAGGGCTGTCCCCCACACCGCCGGAGTTCTCGGAAGAGGCGGGCGAGCTCACCACACGCGAGCTCTTCTGGATCACGAAGCATGGGATCAAGATGGCAGGGATGCCCGCGTTCGGCACCACGCACTCCGACGAGGAGATCTGGGGGCTCGTGGCGTTCCTGGAGGGGCTGGATGGGATGACCGCAGAGGAGTACCAGCGGTGGGAGGCCCGCGCGACGTCGTCGGCCGGGGGCGAGGCGGCGAGCGGCGAGGAGTCGAGCAGCGGTCACTCGCACGCGCCGGGAACGGAGTCGCACGAGCACTGACGCGCGCGGATCGGCACGCGCGCCGAAGCGGAAGCGGGCCGCACTAACGTCGCCGCCGCGCGCAGCGCGGTCGCCTCGCGCGTAGCGCGGGCGATCGACCCCCCGCGCCAGCGGAGTCCTCGGGAAGCGAAGCGACCCCCGAGGATCGACCCCCGCGCCAGCGGGTCCCGCAGGGATCGACCCTCGACCCGCCGCCCCCCACTCCTTGAGCCGCCTGCCGAGGGACCCCGCCGGGCCCTCCGTCGGACGGTGCAGCCGCTTTCTCGGGCCCCGTCTCCCCGCTACACTCAGGGGCGGCTCGCGCGGGCGATTCTGCGTGCGAGCGCGCCGGGCACGGAGGGCCACTTACGGGGCGCGGGGGACCTGCAAGGATGTCGTCAGGGGCGATGGTGGAGGGGCTCGCCGCATTGGGCGCGGCCATGGACGCGGTAGGGGATTCCGCCAGCGGCCCGATCCCGGAATCGGCCGCCCGGTCGCTCCTGAAGGAAGCCGAGGCGCTGCTCTCGGAGGGGCCGCCCACGACCGACCAGCGCGAGCTGTGGTGGGCGTTCCTCGACCTCACGGGCCGCCCGGCCTATCTCCGCGCGCTCCCCGACGACCTCCACCGCCGCCGCTGGAACGACGCGGTCGCCCGGGTCATCGAGGGCACCCGGTTCACGCTGGGCGACCTCTTCGAGCAGCGCGTCCGGGAGGTGCCGGACCGGATGCTCCTGCAGCACGCGGGCGACGCCCACGTCCCCGGCTGGAGCTACCAGCGCGCGGCCCGTCAGATCCGGAGCGTGGCCGCGGCGCTCCTCGGACCGGCCCCAGGCGCCGATTCGCCTGCGGGGGCCGCCGACTCACCCACCGCAGCCGGCCGGCCGCGCGTTGTGATCTTCGCTGAGAACGCCATGGCGACGGCCGCGGCGGACCTGGCCTGCCTCTTTCACGACATCTTCGTGGCGCCCCTGAGCGTGCACACCGACTCGGACACGCTGGCGTGGATCGTCGAGCGCCTGGCGGTGGACACGGTCGTCACCGACTCCGAAGACCGGCTGCTGAAGGCGCTGCGCGTGCGCGACCGGACGGGTCGCCCCACGCGCATCTACGTGACCGACCCGGAGCTGGCGGATCCCGCCCGGTCCGTTCTGGCGCTCGAAGCCGAGGCCGCCGGGCTCGCCGAGCGGGAGATCGACGCCCGGCTCGGCGCACGACCGCGGTTCGGGATCCGCGATGTCTGCACCGTCCTGTTCACCTCCGGCTCCACCGGCCGGCCGAAGGGCGTGGCGTTCACGCAGCAGAACCTGGTGAGCAAGCGCTTCGCCCGGGCCGCCGCCCTCCCGGACGTGGGGGAGGACGAAGTCTTCCTCTGCTACCTGCCGCTCTTCCATACGTTCGGGCGCTACCTCGAGCTTCTGGGCGCCATCTACTGGCGCGGCACGTACACGTTCGCGGGCAACCCATCAGCGGAGACGCTCTTCCGGCAGCTCCCGGAGGTCCGGCCCACCGGGCTCATCAGCATTCCACTGCGCTGGGCGCAGGTCCACCAGCGGTGCCTCGACGCGGTCGGCGCCGCTTCCAGCCCGGCGCGGCAGCGCGAGGTCTTCGCCGAGATCACCGGCGGCCGCCTGCGCTGGGGCCTGTCCGCCGCGGGCTACCTGGAGCCCCGCGTCTTCCGGTTCTTCCACCGGCACGGCGTGCAGCTCGCCAGCGGGTTCGGGATGACCGAGGGGACCGGCGGGCTCACCATGACCCCCCCGGGCGACTACCTGGACGACTCCGTGGGCGTCCCGCTCCCCGGCACCCGCGTTCGGTTCGGCGAGAGCGGGGAGCTGGAGATCTCCGGGTCCTATATCGCCCGGTACCTGCCGGAGGATGACGCCCCGGGCGACCTGACGGTCGACTCCCCGGAGAGCGACGACCACTGGCTGGCCACGGGCGACCTGTTCCGCGAGATCCAGCGCGGCCACCTCCAGATCGTGGACCGGGTCAAGGACATCTACAAGAACAACAAGGGGCAGACCATCGCGCCCCGGAAGGTGGAAGCCGCGTTCGTGGGTGTGCCGGGGATCCGCCGCACGTTCCTGGTGGGCGATGGCCGCGCCTACAACACGCTGCTGATCGTACCGGACCCGGAGGACCGCGTGCTCCAGGGCCTCTCCACCGACGAGGAGCGGGAGTACTTCCAGCGGCTGGTCATCCAGGCCAACCTGGACCTGGCGCCGTACGAGCGGGTGGTGGGCTTCGCGCGGCTGGACCGCGATTTCTCCGCTGACGGCGGCGAGCTTACGCCCAAGGGCTCGTATCACCGGAAACGGATCGAGGAGACGTTCCGTGAGACCATCGACGGTCTCTATCGCCGGGCGGCACAGGAGCTCCGGATCGGCGACCTGACGGTGATCATCCCGCGCTGGTTCCACCGCGACCTGGGCCTCCTCGAGGACTCCATCCAGGTCGACGAGGGCGGGCTGGTGGACACCGGCCGAGGCCGGCGGCTCGCGGTGGCGCCCGGCGGCGCGCCCGGACGGTGGCGCGTCGGCGACCTCGAGTACGCCCTGGAGGGAGAGGGAGAGGGCGCCACTCTCGACCTGGGCGCCTTCGTGCGCCAGCCGCTGCTCTGGGTCGGGAACCCGGAGCTGGTGGCGTTCGGTCCGTGCAAGGTGGGGTGGGACACGCGGAAAGTCGCACGGGAGCAGGTGCGCCTCCCCGACCGGGTGCCCGGGGCGGGGCGGCCGCCCACCGGCGGCGTGGCCCCCGCGGAGCTGCACGACCTGGACTTCCTGTGCCAGCGCGCGCTCTACGGCGCTGACGCCGATGCGATGGAGGCGGTGGACGAGCTCCGCCGGCTCCTCGATGGCGCGGGCCACCGGGTGGGTGGGCTGATCCGTCGTCGTCTGGAAGCGCTCTCGAACCACCCGAGCGAGGCGCTCCGCTGTCGCGCGTACGAGGTGCTCGTCCTCGACGACCCGGTGCCGGACTACAGCCGGTTCCTCCCTGCGTTCGTGGAGTCCGGCCGCTCGTTCCTCTGCCCGGAGAGCATTCGCGCCATTGCCGCAGTGGTGGAGCCCCGCAGGCTGCACGCGCTCCGGCGGCGCATGCACAGCTACCGGCTTCAGCTGGAGTGGCCGGCCGATGAAGGCCGCCGGCGAGTCTTCGACGACCTGTTCCGGCTCCTGGCGGATTTCGCCCGGTTCCAGCCGGATTTCTACGGCACGGTGCGCGAGGAGCTGGTGGCGTGGGTGCTCCACGACGGCGATCCCGAGCTGGCCCGCCTCGCCGAGCGCCACTTCCACGCGTTGGCCGACTGGTTCGAGGCGGAGCTGCGCGACCGCTCCCCCCGGCACCTGGATCCCGCCGCGTGGGAGGGCCGGATCGAGTTCCAGGAGGGACTGTCGGAGCCGGAGAAGGAGCGGATCCGGGCGGTGCTGGTGGGCACGACGTTCCTGCAGCAGTCCATGCTGCTGGCGCACCACGGCGAGAAGGTGGAGCTGGAGGAGATCGGGCCGGGCGGGATCTGGGTTTCGCGCATCGCCTTCCACCAGGGCTCCTCGCGCTATCGGCTCAGCATCAACACGCTGGGCAGCAAGCACTTCGACCTCCAGATCGTGCTGCCGGACGACCCGGAGGCGGAGCCCGTCCTGCCCACCGTGTTCTGGTACATCGCGCTGCGCGGGCACCCATACGGCCAACCGGTGCTCCCGCCCTTCGGCTGCTTCCGTCCGGAGCTCGGCGCCTATTCCCTGGGGTATGTCAGCGATCTGACGGTGTGGCAGAGGATCCGGGAGCACGGCGGTGCCCGCGACTCGGGGACCCGCGCGTCCACCGCCACCGCGTGGCGCCGCCTCCTCACCACCGCCATGGCCACGGTGCTGCGCGCCTGGGTGGCCAGCGGGCGCCGGATCGTGCCGGGGATCGTGAGCCCAACCAACGTGGCGGTCCCCGACACCGATTTCCGCGAGGACGCGCTTCTGCTCAACCTCGTGGAATGGCGGCCGTACCAGCGGCCGATCTCCCTCGTCCGGCCGCTGGTCAAGAACTTTTTCCGACAGACCGTGGCGCACTACCCGCGCGTCCGGGAAGAGCTGCGTCTCACGTGGATCTTCGATGCGGCCCGCGAGGCACTCGGCCCCGACGAGGCACGCCTCTTCCTCCACCAGCTCCGGGACGACCTGGACACCGACGGGCTCCCCGAGGCCGGCCCGGGCTTCGCCGACCTCCTGGACCAGCACCTGTCCGACCTCGACGAGCGCTACCTCCCGCCGCTGGCCGTGGATGGGGCCCTCGAGCGCTACGCCGACTGGCGCCGCGCGGGGCAGGGCGCAACGGCGTCCGCGCGCCTGGAGATCATCGACGAGCTGCTCCGGCTCTACCAGATCGAACGCTTCGGGGAGGTCGCGCGCTACCACTTCTTCCGGCACAGCTACTTCGCCGAGGCCGACGACGCCGTGCTGCAGCTCCTCGACCGCGTGATCGCCGCGCTCCACCTCGATCCCGACCGGCGCGCCAGCGAGCTGGTGGAGCTTTCCGACCTCCAGGCGCTGCTCGTGGACGATGCCGACCGCGCCGCGTTCCAGCGCCTCGCCTTCCCCCGGTTCCGCCGGATCGAGGAGGTCGAGGTGGCGACGGTGGGCGACCGCGACCGCCACCACGTCATCGTCCGGTCCCACATCACCGATCGACGGGGCGTGACGTACGCGGTTCACGACCCCACGGCGCCCGCCGAGGTGGCCGAGGTCTACCGCATGTTCTTCCGTAGCGGCTACCCGAAGACCGTCAGCGAGCGCGATCGGTTCCTCGTCATCAGCAACGACCGGGAGCAGGTGATCGGCGGCGTCTGCTACCAGCTCGTCGGCGGCGGGGCCGTCTACATGGACGGGATCGTCGTCACGCGCGCGCTCCACGACCGTGGCATCACCACCGCCGTACTGGAGGACTTCGCCACCCGGATGGCGGAGGCCGGCTACCGTCTGATCCGCACCCACTTCTTCCTGCCCGCGTTCTACCAGAAGCGCGGGTTCCGGGTGGACCGTCGCTGGGGCGGCCTCGTCCGCTTCCTGGATCCCGCGGACGAACCCCACCCGTGATCGCGCTGCTCCTCCAGGACCTGGGCCCGCCCGGGAGGGTCAGCGCGGGAGCAGCGTCCCTCCCGGGATGGGCGGTGCGCCGGCGGCCTGCAGCTCCGCCTCGAGCCGGGCGAGGTCGTTCTCGACCAGGGCCCGGAGGTCCGAGGTGAGCGCCCGGATCTCCGCCTCGGCCAGCTCGACCTGACGCCGCTGCGTGGCCGTCGGCATCTGCCGCGTGTCCCACTGGCTCATGGCCTCCCAGACCCGCCCGGCGATCGACGGTGAATCGGACTCATCCAGCCGTCCACGGGCGGGGTCGCCGTAGAGCCGCTGGCTCAGCTCCGCCACGGCGGCGCTCAGCGCGTCGATCCGGCCGTGGATCGTCGGCTCGGCGCGCGGCGTGGCGGACAGCGTGGCGCGGGCGTGACGCAGGTACATCCGCACCCGGTCCAGCTCCGCGCCCGCCGCGGCGACCTCCCGCCGAAGCTCCGCCGTCCTCGCCTGCGCTGCGGCCACGGCGGCGAAGTCCGGGGAGCCCGGGACGTTCGTCACGGGCTTCAGCTCGAACGACCGCGGCTCTCCGATCGCGCGCGCGCCGGTCGAGGACACGACCATCAGTGTGGCGGTGTAGCGGCCGGGTGCGGCCAGCGGCCCCCGGGGCTCGCTGGCCCACGGCGGGCGGAACCCGCCCGTGTCCAGCTCCACCGGCTCCGGGCTCGGGTGACGCATGTCCCAGCTGACGCGGTGGAGCCCGGCGCCCGTGGGACCCTCCACGGTCCGGACGGGCCGGCCGGAGTCATCCGCGATGACGATCAGAGCCCGTGGCCCGCTCTCCAGCGCCTCCTCCCGCAGGCGGTCGAGGCCGGGGAAGGGGACGTCCTGGCCCTGCTGTCGGAGCGATTGCTCGGTCGTTCGGCGGTCTTCGCGGGCGGTGGTGAGCGCGTCCGACAGCCAGTAGGTGAGGAGCGCACCCTCGGGCGGGTTCGGCGCTGTGAAATCGTCGCTCCCGTACGTGGGTCGACCCGGCGCCTGTGCGACCTGCTGAGGCACGTACCACCACGCGTCCCGCACCGGGAACAGGGTGCCCGCCCCGTCCAGCGCGCCCGCGGCGATGGCGCGGAGGGGCGAGTAGTCGTCGAGGATGTAGAAGCCGCGGCCGAAGGTGGCGCCCACCAGGTCGTCGTCGCGCCGCTGGAGCTTCACGTCCCGGAAGGAGATGGCGGGCACGTCGCCCGACAGCTCGTGCCAGCGGCGGCCGCCATCGGCGGTCCAGAAGAGCCCCTGCTCCGTGCCCGCGAAGAGGAGCTCGGGGCGGACATGGTCCTGCTCGATGGCCCACACGAGGGCGCCCTCGGGAAGGTCGCCGGCGATGGACCGCCAGCTGCGGCCCAGGTCGGTGCTCACGTACAGGTACGGCGTGAAGTCGCCCGCCTTGTGGTTGTCGGCGGCCACGAAGAGGGTGCGCGCGTCGTAGAGCGAGGCCTCGACGTCGTTGATGAACGAGAGATCCGGCAGACCGGGCAGCTTGCCGGCCTGCGACCAGCTCGCGCCGCCGTTCTCCGTGACCTGGACCAGACCGTCGTCGGTCCCCACCGCGAGGACCCCCGGCGCCACGGGCGACTCGGAGATGGCGGTGGTGGTGGCGTACTTGGACATGGCCCCGTTGTCGTGGAGCGCATCCACGCTCCAGACGCGGCCCATGTAGCGGCGCTCGTACCGGTTGAGCCCCCGGGTCAGGTCGCCGCTGATCGGCGTCCAGCTGTCGCCCCGGTCGTCGCTCCGCCACACGCGCTGCGAGCCGTAGTAGATGCGGTCGCTGTCGTGCGGACTCACCAGCAGCGGCGAGTCCCAGTTCCAGCGCTCCGGCGGGTCCCCGGCGGCGGGCATGGGCCGGATGCTCACCGCCTCCTCGTTCCGCCGGTCCTTCCGGAAGAGCGTCCCCTCCTGGTACATGAGGTACAGGATGTCCGGGTCGCTGGGATCGAACGCCACGCCGTAGCCGTCGGCGCCCAGCGGCACGTACCAGTCCTGGTTCCGGATGCCATCGGTGTTGAGCGTACGCGATGGGCCGTGGAGCGTGCCCAGGTCCTGCGCGCCGCCCAGGAGGTCGTAGAACGGTTCCCGGCTGTTCAGCGCGACCTTGTAGAGCTGTGCGATGGGCAGGTTCGGGAAGTGGCGCCACCGCGCGCCCTCGTCGAAGCTCTCGTAGAGCCCGCCATCGGAGCCGGCGAGGAGGTGGCGGCCGTCGTCGGGATCGATCCAGAACGCGTGGTTGTCGCTGTGCTTGTCGTGCCCGGTCTCCAGGTAGCTGAAGCTCTTCCCGCCATCGCGCGTGACCTGGAGGAACACGTCCATCTGGTAGACGACGTCGCCGTGGACCGGGGACGCCTCGATCTCCTGGTAGTAGTGGGGGCCCGTGCCGCCGGAGACGTACGAGCTCCGCTTCTCCCAGCTCTCGCCCCGATCGGTGGAGCGGTAGAAGCCGCGCTCCTCGGCGTTCGCCTCGATCGTGGCATAGACCAGCGACGGGTCGGCGGGTGTCACCGCCAGCCCGATCTTCCCCATGTCGCCGCCGGGCAGCCCGCGCGTCACCTCGCGCCAGGTCGCGCCGTTGTCGGTGGACTTCCAGATCCCCGAGCTCGGTCCGCCGGCCAGGAAGCCCCACACGTGGCGGCGTCGCTGGTAGGCGGCGGCGTAGACGACGTCGGGATCCGAGGGATCGAACTCGAGGTCCGTGGCGCCGGTGTCCTCATCGATCGCCAGCACGCGCGACCACGTGGCGCCGCCGTCCGTCGTGCGGTACACGCCCCGGTCCCCGCCAGCCGACCAGAGCGGCCCCTCGGCGGCCACCAGGACCACGTCGCCGTCACGCGGGTCGATCAGGATCCGACCGATGTGCTCGGAGTCGGTGAGCCCCACGCGCTCCCAGCTGCCGCCCCCGTCCCGGCTCCGGTAGACCCCGTCGCCCCAGCCCACGTGCCGGCCGCTCACATTCTCGCCCGTGCCCACCCACACCACCTCCGGGTTCGTCGGGTCGATGGCCACCACGCCGATGGAGTACGACGGCTGCTGGTCGAAGACGGGGTCGAACGTGACGCCGGCGTTCGTCGTCTTCCACAGGCCGCCCGACCCGACGGCCACGTACCACGTGCTCGGGTCGGTGGGGTGCACGGCCACGTCCGCGATCCGCCCGCCCATGGCCGCCGGGCCAATGCCGCGGAGCTGGAGCGCGGCCGCCGCCGTGGCCTCGGGCGAGACCTCCTGGGCGGCGGCCGGGGCCGGGATCGTGAGCGTGAAGAGCGCCGTGATGGCGCACGCGAGGGCAGTGAAAGTCAGGCGCGACCGAGCGGACATGGCGTCATCCTCGAGTGGAATCCGTGCGTGGAGCACGGCCAAGATGGGGGGCGGGGGCCGTGATGGCGAGTGGGGATCGGCGGCCAGAGGCGTATCAGCGCCAGGCCGCATCAGGACTCCGGTCGAAACCGCCTCTGGCGGTGTGCCGTACGGCGGCCGAGACTTGAGCTGGAGTCTGAATCGGATCCGAATCGCGCTACTGCCATGAATAGAACCCCGTGCGTCCTCATCCTCGTCGTTCTCCTGAGCCTGGCGGCGATACCTGCCCCGGCACAACAGGCAACGGCTGCATCGCGGCTCGCCCTCGAGCCGGACCAGGCCCGGGCCACGCTGGCGATCCTGGCCGCGCGCGCCGCCGGCCAACCTGTCCCCGACTCGCTCTGGACCCGACTCCACGCGACCGAAGGCTACCGGCGGGTCATGGAGCGGGAGCGGGGGATGGACGCGCGGTTCGGACTGGATCGCGGGATCGACGATGCGTCCTTCCGCGAGTGGGCGAAGTCCGATGCCGCGCTCGACGGGCTGGAGGACCGCGGTGCGGCCCTCACCGCCTGGGAGGCCGTGGACCCGGGACGCGCTGCGGTCCGCGCCCTCGCCTACCTCCCACCGGGAACGCGGCTGCACGGGACCATCTACCCGATCGTCCGGGAGCAGACCAACAGCTTCATCTGGGACCTGGGGACCGATAATCCGGCCATCTTCATGTACGTCGAGCCGGGCAAAGGCGCCGCGGAGCTCGAGCACATCCTCGCCCACGAACTCCATCACATCGGCTCGGCCGTCGCGTGCGCCGATTCACCGACTCCACAGGCCGGTGAGGGCCCTGCCTCCGCGGCCGCCAGGCGCTGGCTCGGGGGCTTCGGGGAGGGGGTGGCGGTGCTGGCCGCTGCGGGCGGGCCGGATGGCGATTCGCACCCCTACGACCCGCCGGAGATACGCGCCGCGTGGGCGGCCCGCCTCGACAGTGTGGATCACGACATGGCCGAGATCGAGGACTTCTTTACGGGCCTTCTGGATGGCCGCCTCTCCGGCGACGAGGCCGGCCGCAGCGGCATGACGTTCCTCAACCGACCCGGGTCGCCGCAGGGGCCCTTCTATACGGTGGGCTGGCACATGGCCGCCGCGGTGGAGCGGGAGCGGGGACGGGATGCGGTGATCGCCGCCGTATGCGACCCGGCCCGACTACTCCTGGATTACCAGGAGGCCGCCAGCCAGGGCGAGCTGCCGACGTGGTCGGACGCGTTCATCGAGCGGATCCGGCTCCTCGGCAGCGGCCCGAACTGAACGCGCCTCTGAGGGGTCCGACATGCTCGGGCCCGGGGGAAACCGCAGGAATCGTCTGATCCCGTACAGCGGACGGCGTGAACGCCCGGCGTTTGCGCGCCGCCGCGCTCGGCGTGAAATTGGTCCCTGCCCCTCCCACCACCTGACACGCCCTACCGGGAGTCCCCGATGAGAGGTCCTGTCCGCTGCCGCAGGCTCGCCGCCGCGGCGCTCGTCTTCGCCGCCACCCTCACCGCCGGTTCGGCGTCGGGGCAGGGGGCAGACAGCGCCCTCGTCGCCCGCCGCCACGCCCTCGAGGCGGAGCTCCAGTCCATCGCGGTGGTGGAGCGGAAGCTCATGATCCCCATGCGCGATGGCGTGCGCCTGGCCACGGACGTCTACCGGCCCCGGAACGCCGCCGGGCCGGTGCCGACCGTCTTCGTCCGCACGCCCTACAACTTCAACTACTGGGACGTGCGGAACGGCGCGCCCCGGGACATGGGCGCGGCGCTGGACGCGGTACGGCGCGGCTACGCGTACGTGGCCCAGAACGAGCGCGGTCACTTCTTCTCCGAGGGGAGCTGGGACATCCTCGGTCCGCCCACCACGGATGGCGACGACGCGCTGACCTGGATCGCGGCGCAGCCGTGGTCCAACGGCAAGGTCGGGCTCACCGGGTGCTCGTCCACCGCGGAGTGGCAGATGGCCGTGGCGTCCCGCGGCCACCCCGCCCTCGCGGCGCTGAACCCCCAGGGATTCGGCGCCGGTGTGGGCCGGGTCGGCGGCTGGTACGAGCAGGGGAACTGGTACCGCGGCGGCGCGGTGCAGATGCTGTTCATCGCCTGGCTCTACGGCGAGCAGAACCAGGTGCGCCCAATGTTCCCCGCGAACACCTCGCGCGAGGAGCTGCTGCGGGTCTCGAAGTCGTTCGACCTGGCGCAGCGGCTCCCGCCCGTGGACTGGTCCCACGCCCTCGCGCACCTGCCCGTCCAGGACATCCTGGCCGCCGTGGACGGCCCCCGCGGCATCTTTGCCGACTCCATGCCCGTCGCCACCGGCGGCCGCATGATCCAGCGCACGCCGAACGACCCGGCGTGGTACCGGGGCGGCCTCTACCACGACGACATGCCATTCGACGTGCCCGCGCTCTGGATGATGTCCTGGTACGACGTGTCGGTGGGCCCCAACCTGGCCATGTTCGAGCACGCGCGATCCGTAGCGTCGCCGGACGTGGCCGAAGGGCAGTACGCGGTGATCGCCCCCACCCTCCACTGCGGCTACCGCCGCGCCACCGAGGAGACGGTGGTGGGGGAGCGCAGCATGGGCGACGCACGGCTCGACTACGAGGCGCTCCTCTGGGGATGGTTCGACCTCCTGCTGAAGGGCGAGCATAACGCCGTCATGGACACGCTCCCGAGGGTCCAGTACTTCACCATGGGCGCCAACCGCTGGCAGAGCTCCGACACCTGGCCGCCAGAGGGCGCCGAGCCCAGGACCCTCCACCTCGTCAGCTCCGGCCGAGCCGGGACCTCCATGGACGACGGACAACTCGTCGCCGACCCGCCCGCCCGCGACCGCCCGGACCGCTTCACCTACGACCCCATGAGCCCCGTCCCCTCCCACGGCGGGAACGTCTGCTGCACCGGGAACGCCGTGCGGGGCGGCGCGCTGGACCAGAGCGAGATGGAGGAGCGGCCCGACATCCTGGTCTACAGCACCGATCCGCTGTCGGAAGGCGTGGAGGTGAGCGGCCCGGTGGAGGTGGTGCTCTACGTCTCGTCCGACGCGCGGGACACCGACTTCACCGTGAAGCTCATCGACGTCCACCCCGATGGGCGGGCGTACAACCTGGACGAGACCATCCAGAGAATGCGCTATCGGGAGGGGTACGACCGGGTCGTGTGGATGGAGGACAACCAGGTCTACCGGGTCACGCTGGGCCCGCTGAACACCAGCAACTGGTTCGCGCCCGGACACCGCATCCGCATCGAGGTCTCCAGCAGCAACTTCCCGCGCTTCGATCGAAACCTGAACACCGGCGGGAACAACTACGATGAGACCGAAGGCACCGCGGCGAGGAACGCCGTTCACCATTCGGAGCGGTACCCCTCGGCCGTGACGCTGACGGTGGTGCCCGGCGGCTGACGGCACCAATGGTGTTCCAGGATTCCGTGCCGTAGCCCTCGTGGGGGCGCCGTTCGTGTTCACGACCCCCTTTTCCGATCCGGAGGACACCAATGAACGCGCGATCGGCCAGGGCCACCTCAGGACTGGCAGCCGCACCGCTGGCTCTGATGATCGCTGGATGCGCCGGCGGGAACGACGTTTCCTCGACGCCGGACAGCTGGCTGGTGCATGAGGTCACGGTGGTCATGGATGGGACGCAGTTCAGCATAACGTCCGAGCTCCGGAACACGGGCGATGCCCCGGTGGAGCTCGAGGCTCGGGCCTGCTTCCTCCAATCCTCGGACCTGCGGGGCGAGACCGGAGGGGTCGAGATCTACGAACCCCTGATTCAGTGCGCGGCGGACACCATGATGCTGACGCTCGCGCCCGGCGAGTCGAGCGAGCCCTTGGTGATGGAGGGTCGGGTGGTTTCCGGCGGCAGCCAGGCCGTGGAGCTGCGCCACGCTCTGGATCCTGAAATCTGGTCCCCACTGAGCCTGGGTGGAGACGGATAACCAGGGTCGGCGCCCTGATTCGTGCGCCCCCGGTGCGCGCGGATTGGAGACATGGTACGCCCGTCGGCGACGACAACGCTGCTCCATCCTCCACCGTTGTGATAGGTTCCGGAACAGCCCCGCCTCAGCACCCAAATGCCATGGTTGATATGACCAGGACCCTGCTGGTTCTTTACGCCACGCTGGTGACCACGCTGGCGCTCGGATGCGCTGCGCCGACCTCCGACCCCGGTGGCGGCCCGCCGTCTCCCGCGCCTGCCGTCGCCGAAACCGGCGCCTCCCCTGACTCGACGGCGATCGAGCTCGGGACGGCCTCCGCTGCGACCGTCCTGGAGGCGCCGTCGGCGCCGCCATCGCTGCTGGACGAGGGCGACCCGGCGTCGCTGCGGACGGCGGTCGCCAGCAGCCTCGACTTCCTGGCCGCGCTTCCGGGCGACTCACTGCTCGAGTTCGGCGTGCGCACCGTTCCGGCGAAGCGCCTGCGTGCGGGGCTGTCAGCCCTCTACGATTTCCTGGGCACGGACCCCGATCCCCAGGCGCTCGCGGACTGGATCGCGGCGCGGTTCGACGTGGTCGAGTCGGTCGGAAACACGGAGGGCGAAGTGCTGTTCACCGGCTATTACGAGCCGGTAGTCCCCGGCTGCCGACAGCGGACCGAGCGGTGCATGGTCCCGGTCTACGGACCGCCGGCCGACCTCGTCCGGATCCCCATCGGGGCGTTCGGCCCCGACCTGCCGGACCGCCGCCTCACGGGCCGGGTCACGGACGCGGGCGTGGTGGTGCCGTACTACACGCGGCGCGAGATCCGCGAGCAGGAGGTCCTGGCCGATCGCGGGCTCGAAATCGCATGGGTCGAGGACCGGGTCGACCTGTTCTTCGTGGAGGTCCAGGGCAGCGGCGCGATCCGGTTCCCGGACGGCAGCGAGCTGGGGATCGGCGTCGGCGCGAGCAATGGCCGCCCGTACCGGAGCATCGGGCGTTTCCTGATCGACGAAGGGCTGGTGCCCGCCGAGGAAATGTCCATGCAGGCGATCCGGCGGTATCTGGCCGCGTACCCGGAGGAGGTCCCGCGGGTCCTCAACCACAACGAGTCGTTCATTTTCTTCCGCACCCGGGATACGCCGCCGATCGGATCCCTCGGCCAGCCGGTCACTCCGGTGCGAAGCATCGCCACCGACTACCGGATTTTCCCTCGCGGCGCGCTCACGTTCATCGACACCCGCCGGCCCACGGTCGATTCGGACGGGCGCGTGGTGGATGGCGAGCCGCTCCGGCGGTTCATGCTGAACCAGGACACCGGCGGCGCGATCCGCGGGCCCGGCCGGGTGGACGTCTTCTGGGGAAGGGGCGATGACGCCGCCGAAACCGCCGGCCGGATGCAGCAGACCGGTCGGCTCTTCTTCCTGGTCCCCCGGTCGGACGCCTTCGACGGGGCCGCCGCGGACGCGGTGAGGCCGGGGCCGGGGGCTGCCGGAAGGGCCGGCCCACTCCGGGTCGTCGTCATGAGTGACCTGAACTCCGCCTACGGCTCGACCCGCTACGAACCCGAAGTCCACATGGCCGTCCGCAGGACCGTCGAACAATGGCGCCCCGGCCTTGTGCTCATCGCGGGGGACATGGTGGCCGGGCAGAAGCCGTCGTTGTCGGACGAGCGGGTGCGCGCCATGTGGGCAGCGTTCGACTCGGCCGTCACGGAGCCGCTCCGCCGGGCGGGCATCCCGTTCGCCTTCACGGTCGGTAACCACGACGCCTCGGGACACCCCGCCCACGAACGAGACCGGCGGGAGGCGGCGCGGCACTGGCAGCCGTCCGACCTGGGGGTCCAAGTCCTGGAGGGCGGCCGCTTCCCGTTCTACTACGCCTTCACGCAGGGGGACGTCTTCTTCCTCGTCCTCGACGCCAGCACTGGAGCCGTTGCGGCAGACTCGGCGCAGATGGCGTGGGTGCGGCGCACCCTGGCCAGCGAGCCGGCGCGGTCGGCGGGGATGCGCGTCTCGATGGGCCACGTTCCCCTCTACCCGGTGGCCCGGGGCCGCGACCGGCCGGGTGAGGTTCAGGCGCAGGCGGATTCGGTCCGCCATGTCCTGGAGCGCGGCGACGTCCGGGTCCACGTCTCCGGGCACCACCACGCCTATTTCCCTGGCCGCCGGGGAGACCTGGAACTGCTGCACGCGGGCGCGCTGGGCCAGGGCGCCCGGCCGCTGCTGGCCGAGGGGGCGGGCGAGCCGATCCAGACGGTTACGGTACTGGAGCTGTTCCCGGCGGAGGACCGGTGGGCGGAGCGCACCTACCGGGTCGGCGGCGCTATGGTCGGGCCGGTGGATCCGTGCGGCCTGCCCGCCCAGGTGGGCCCTTCCCGTGATCGCCTCGACCGGGTCCAGCGAGTTCTTTTCAGGGTCCGTTGCCAGCAGCGGTAGGTCTGCCTCACGGAGGCAGCGGAACGATGTCGTCTCGAACCATGGAGCCCGGGTAAGCGGCGGCGGAGAGGTGCCGGCTTCGGAGGACGGCGAGCCGGTGCAGATCGGCGCCGGGGACCACCCCCCCCCCGAGGTGGCCACGTTCACAGGGAGCGCCACGGTCCGCTGCGGCGGAAGCCGGGACCTCCCGTCTTGCCCGCCGCTCGTTCTGCCGTGAAGTTGGAGCGGCGTCGCGGTCCCAGGCCCATACCGGATGTGCGAATTCAGGTGTGAGTCCAGCGGCGGCACAGCTAGCTGGTCGCCCCTGAAGGCCAAGGGGTGACGTCACCTGGAGGGCTAGTCCTAATTGGTAAGGCAGCGGTCTTGAAAACCGCCGGGCGAAAGCCCATCGGGGTTCGAATCCCCGGCCCTCCGCTTTCCAGTAACGGCGCGGGTTTTCGGCTTTTCGCCGGTGGTCCGCGCCCCTGGCAACTTCTTGGAGCTTGGTCACCGATTTGGTCACCGGAGCTCTCCACGCCAGCTTTCTCCTGCCCTGCCAGTCCGTCGAATCGCGTTGGCCCGCGTGCCACTTCATACTGGAACGACGGCATTAGAGGTGGAGTCGAGGGAGGTCGCGGCGCTGATCCCATTCGACGACGACGAGGTGCTGGCTGAGTTCTAGCGGTACCTGAACGACGGCGGCCGTCGGCAGCCCACGGGCCCGGCGGCCGTCGTCATCCATCCATACCCGCTTGCTCGCCAGACCCCGAACGCCCCGTCCTGTGATCGTGATTCGCGTGGATTCAGCGGGCCCTTGGAGTCGCCCCCACCTTCCCTCCCAACCACGTCCCCACCTCCGAGTCGTACCGGAAGTGAATCCCCAGGTACAGTCGTGAGAGCGAGCACTCGACGGCCGCGTCGTTGAAGCTGTCGAACGCGCGCGTCGCCGGGTCCATGCGCATCTTGCCGGAGAACGGCCCGGCGGAGTCGACGAGAGGGATGGTCATTTCGAACGGGCGGTCCTCGCCAAAGACGTCCCCGAGCACGACGGCCGCCGCGGCGCACGCGGTGCCGTGGGCGGACGGATACGATGGGAACGCGTACGTGTGGTCGTGCAGGTTGGTCCACGCGCTGTCGGGCTCGGTGCCCGGGTTGCCGTCGTGGGCGGCCCAGCGGATGGCGGTGTACGGGCGCCAGTGATTGTAGTGGAATTTGGCGTCGAAGACCGCCACATAGCCATCGAAGACGACGGCATTGAGCAGCGCGAACAGGCGCGCGGCCTGCCACGCGTCCAGCTCATCGGCCGTCGCCAGTTCGCGCGCCAGTCGGTTGTGTGAGCTCTCGACGAACTCCTTCCACCACATGGCCAGGTGTGTCTGGTCGGCCGTCCGCGTCGCGCTCTCCCGGGCGCCGACCCTTTTCACTTCGTCGAATGCGCGCCTATAGGCGTCACTGTCGATGGCGGGCGGCGGTCCCGGTCGGAACTGGCTGGCGCTGTCGAGCAGGAACGGCCGCGCCTTCGCCCAGCCCGCGCCGAACACGAAGCCCTCGGGCGTGCCGCTGTGCGCATTGAACGCGGCATAGACGCCCGGCCCCATGGGATGCCATACGTACTCCGCCTCGCCCGCCCAGCCGTCGTCTTCCCTCCCGATCAGAATCGCGGCGGCGGCGCGCTCGCCCAGGGCGCGGGCGACCGTGTCGGCGGCGTCGCTCCAGCGCGCTCGCTCCGCGTCCCATGTGGCCAGTCGGTCCGGGTACTGGGACACGACGACGGCGTACGCCGCTTCGTTCGCGGCGGCCACCGGATGCACTCCCTGCGCGCCGTCGAGGGCCGTCTGGAGCGCGAACGGCGCGAAGCGCGGGTCGATGGCGTTGAGCGCGTCGTGCATGGCCATGTGCGCCATGGTCGCCGTTCGCACGCCCTTGAGCGTGAGGAACCCGTCTTCCTCTTCGGCCGCGCCAAGGATGCGTTCGTTCCAGGAGACGACGACATCGCCGGACGCGCGCGCATCCGCGTGGTCGCTTCCAGGGCCGGGCTCGACTCCGGGATTTGCGCAGCCGGCGAACGCGGCGAAAGCGAGAACGAGGAGTGGGCCGGCCGCGGCGGCGCGGACCAGCATCGACAGACGCGAGCGAACGACAACCATGATGACGCCTCCGGTAGGGGTACTCGGAGACGCTAGGGCGGGTGCGCGACGTTTGCTACTACAAAAAATGTAGTTGACAGTCGACGCTATCGGACGAACCGTGGGGGCATGTCGAACGGATACGGGCAGTACTGTCCTCTGTCGCTCGCGAGCGAACTGCTGTGTCGGCGCTGGTCGCTGCTGGTGGTCAGCCGCGTGATGCTGGGCTGCACGCGCTTCAACGCGATCCATCGCGGGCTGCCGCAGATGTCTCCCACCCTGCTCAGCCGGCGGCTGGACGAGCTGGTTGGCGCGGGCGTGCTGACGGCCACGCAGTCGTCGCGTGGAGACTGGCGCGAGTACGGCCTGACGGACGCGGGCGCGGAACTCGGGCCGCTGGTCGAGGCCATGGCTACGTGGGGTCAGCGCTGGGCACGCGAGATGGAGCTGGACGACCTCGACCCGGCGTTCCTCGTGTGGAGCATGCACACGCGCGTGGCTGTGGACGCGCTGCCCGCGGGCCGTACGGTCATCGCGTTCCTCTTCTCGGCCGCGCCGCCCGACTGTCGTCGCTTCTGGCTGGTGTGCGAAGAGGGCGAGGTAGAGATGTGCCTGAAGGACCCGGGCCACCACGTGGATGTGCGCGTGCGCGCGGACCTGCGCGTATTCATTGAGACGTGGCGCGGCTTCCGCGATCTGCGCTGCGAGATCCGCGCGGGCCGCATCCAGCTCATTGGCGCGCGCTCTCTCCGCGAAGACTTCCCCACCTGGTTCCTGCTGCATTCGCACGCTCACGTCGAACGCATGCGACCCGGTCGCGAGCGGCGGCTATCGCGCGTAACGGGGCCGCGCACGTAGTTCGCCGCCGGCTGTCCAACGGCGCCTCCCCCGGGCCTCCCGGCCCCCCCGCGCAGGTCGTGCCCACGAGCACGGCTCACTCCACCCCGCCGGGCGCCATCCAGCGCTCCAGGTACCCAGCCTGGGCGGAGAAAGAGATGTCACGACCGACGCCTGCGGCCATGCTCTCGCCGTAGCCGACCATTTCCCAGGCAAGGGCCCGCGCTCCCCTCAGACGGGGATGACATGGTTTCGGTTCCGTGTCGGGTCGGGCAACCGGGTTGCGGACGTATTGTTCCCGTAGCCGGTTGCCCCGCCCGGTATGCGGATACAGTGCCGGACAAGGACGTACACGATCCTGGGCTCGCCCTCGGGCGGGCCCAAATCATTGGCGAATGGGCCCTATCAGCCCGAGCAGAACAGGTCAGTTCCAGATCCCGAGACGGCTCACCACGAGAACGGCCAGCGTCAGCCATATCAGCACGACCGCGACCGCCGCGGCGACCCCCAGGCGTCCTTCCGGTTCGCCGGCCTTGCGCGTGGCCGCGGCCCTGGCCTCTTCCCAGACTGCCGGTGGTGTGAGCCGGATGAACAATGCCACGCCCAGGGGCACGAGCACGAGGTCGTCGAGATACCCGAGGACCGGGATGAAGTCCGGGATGAGATCGATGGGGCTGAACGCGTAGGCGGCGACCGCGAGCGCCAGGGTCTTCGCGTACCATGGCACCCGCGGATCATGCCCCGCGAGGTATACCGCATGGACTTCGATCTTCATCCGGCGGGCCCACGACTTCCACCGATCGAGGGTGCTCACGGAGGGTCCTGCCTCCGATCGATGCTCACGTCCTCCCAGGCCACGGGATCTTCGATCGGCTCCAGGTGCGTGAACACCGTGATCCGGGGGACGGCCTCCCGGATCTCGGCCTCGATCCGCTCCAGGAGGTCGTGGCCCTCCTGGACCGTCCAGTCGCCGGGTACGAGCACATGCACCGACATGAAACGGCGCCTCCCCGACCGACGCGTGCGGAGGGCGTGAAACTGGATTCCCTCTTTCCTGTGGCGGTCGAGAACCTCCCGGATGGAATCCTGGACCTCCACCGGAAGCGCCGTGTCCAGAAGTCCCAGCATGGACCGCCGGAGGAGCGACACGCCGACGCGGGTGATATTCGCGGCGACGAGCAGGGCCACCAGCGGGTCCAGCACATTCCAACCCGTGAGGCCCACCAACCCGACCCCCGCCAGGACCCCCACCGAGGTCCAGACGTCCGTCATCAGGTGATGGGCGTCGGCTTCGAGGGCGATGGACTCGTGCTCGGCCGCGGCACGCAGGAGGAGTCGCGCCACCACGAGATTGACCATTGAGGCGACGACCGATATGGCCAGTCCGATCCCGACGCGCTCGAGCGGTTGCGGGTCGAACAGCCGATCGACGGACGTGACCGCGATCATCACCGCCGCGACCAGAACGAGCGCGCCCTCGAACCCGCTCGAGAAGTACTCGGCCTTCGTGTGGCCGTAGGCGTGCTCCTCGTCGGCGGGGCGGCTGGCGACGGCGAGGGCGCGAAGGGCTACAATGGCCGCCGCCAGATTGACCAGGGACTCGAGTGCGTCCGAGAGCAGCCCGACGGAGTCGGTCAGGACGTATGCGCCACCCTTGAGCGCGATGGTGACGAGCGCCGCGGCAATGGAGAGCCACGCGTAGCCGGTGAGGCTTCTCTGTTCCACCTTCCTCCAATCCACTCGGATCCGACTATCCGCCAGAAGCTGCCCATCGAAGCGGTGCTCCAGGAGGCGGAATCGGTGCTGGAGCTGGCGCTCGTGCGGCTTCGAGTGCGCGGTCACCCGGCTCGAGCCGTGCTCCGCCCCTCAGTTCCGCCGAAACCTCGGTAGGGGCTCCCTCGGCCCCTCAGCGGCCATGGGGCGTGTCACCCAGCACCAGGACCAGGCCCACACCGAGCGCCAGATAGGAGGTCGTCGTTTCCGCCGTCTCACTCGCGCTCTTCACTTCGAACGAATAGCGGCGGTACCGCACGACCGGTCTCACGAAGAGTACGCGGCGCGCAACGGCGATATCCACGCCGGCACCCCCCTCGATCGTTCGCAGTCCGTTCGTGTCCACCCGGGCGAACTCCGGTCCGGCGATGGGGGCATCCAGATCATGCCAGCCGATGCCGACTTGCGCCCAGGGGCGAATGCGCGTGTCCTCCCGGGACCGAAGCCACAGCTTCAGCCCGGCTCCCAGGCCGCGATCGGTCCAGGTCTGCGCCCGGTCCTCGATGTTGAAGGAGGTTCGCTCGTACGATCCGTAGAGGCCCAGCGCCCGGGTGAGCCGAATCGTGACGGATGTGCTCCACCCCCACCCGAGCTCCGCCCCATCGTCCGCGAACTCGCCCAGAGGAATCGCCGGAACGAGGTCCGCGGCCAGGGCGACGGTGGGAGCGCGCTGGGCGGTTGCGGACGTAGCCAGCAGCAGGAAGGGAACCGCAAGGAAACGGCGCATGGCTCGGGATCTCTCGGTGTGCGTCAGGCCCGCCGGATGGCTCGTATGCCGAGGAACAGCAGTCCGGTGGACAGAAGGAGCAGAAGGGATGGCTCCGGAACGCGTGTAGGACCCACATCCGCACTACCGACTCCGGCACCGGCGGCGAGCGGGCCCAGGAGCCACAACGGACTCACGCCCTGAGCCGCCACGACGGGCTGGCTCCGCACGGGCCGCACGAGCGCATGCTCGTACAGGGACTGGGAAGGCGAGTACCGCACGGAAACCTCAGGTGTGGGCAGGCCGCCCTTGATGACCAGCGGAAGCTCTGCGAAGGGCCAGTCGGAAACGGCCAGGCGGGCCGGGAGAGTGTCGGGCGGAGCCGACTGCACTACGGTTACGGGGGTGTCGGGCCTGACGGCCTGCTGAGGGCTCAACGTCTCGTCTCCCACAGCCCCCGCCGTCTCGCCAGGAACCTCTTCGGCCACACCGACCAGCCATCCGACCCCGAGTATCCCCACAAGGACGACCAGCAACGCGGCGCCCCACTTGAATCTATTCATCAGATACCGCCTTTCACCATCAGACGGACCGGCGTCACTCGATCAGCACCGCCGTGCCCGTTTCCACCAACTCGAACAGCCGCTCCACGTCCGCGGTGCGCATTCGAATGCAGCCATGGCTCGCTGCGCTCCCGATGGACCCCCTGTTATACGGAGTCGTGCCGTGGATCAGGTACCCCTCTCCCATGTCCAGAGCCCGTGTTCCAAGCGCGTCCGGAACCTGTCGCTGCCTCGTCCCGATCGGCGGCATGAACAACACACCATCGACGATGATCTCGCGCCCCGTTGGAACGCTCCAGAAGCGGTCACCAAGCACCCGTACCACATTCGAACCCCGGATCTCCAGCCGACTTCCATCGGCCAGAGTATACTGCGAACCCCGCGCCAACCGAACCAGATCCAAATGCTCGTAGGCCGCACGCTCGTAATAGTGCCACTCGGGAACCGTCCAGACCGGGTCCCGTCGCTTCGCCAGAATCGACCGCTCTCCCCGAGGCGTCTGCCAGTCGAAGGTCCGACCCCCATACCGGAAGGTCTCCCGGCGCCCTATGGCCACGGAAGCGTCCATGAGGGTGTCCGGCCCCTGCACCAGCCACAGGCGGTACTCGTCGAGGGAGATAATGATCCGCTTCGCGTCCGTCGAATTCTGGGCGTGAACCGAGATCGGAGTGGCAGCGATCGCTGCCACGATGCACGAGAATGCCACGAGAGCACGCACGCGTGCCGCCGCCCCGGACCCCCGTCGTGTCAGGGGGATCGCGGCTGGCTCCCGCTTCTTCGCCTTGCGACTTGCTTCTATGCGACGCATTCTCGACTATGTCGGTCCGCAGGATTGATGCTCCACGCGGAGAGGCTCCAGGCCCGACATCGGGCCGAGCCTGCCCGCGGTGGGCAGCAAGAACAGTGCGCGTCGCCAGCGGCGCTGCGGACGGAGCCGCGGGGTCACAGAATTACACTCGAAAGCCATGGCGTCCCGGAAATGCGTTGCGTGGCCGCCGCACCCGTGGGGGCTGGACCATAGCGCGAGCACGTCGTCTGAAAAGTAACACAGCCATGGCGCCGCGGCGGATCCACCAGGCCTGGACAGCTGAACGCCGTTTCCTTTCCTGACCTCCCGGTCGCTTTCGTCACAGGGACACAGACCACATGCGCGCCGAAAAGATCGTCCTCCGAACCATCCAGCTCCGTCTGCGCGAGCCGTTCCGCATCTCGTCGGGGGTGACCCACGATCGGACGATCATGCTGGCGTACGTGGATTTCGGCGGTGTGGAGGGTGTGGCGGAGTGCGTGGCGGGGGAGACGCCGCACTATTCGCCGGAGACGGTGGAGACGGCGCGCTGGGTGATCGAGCGGCACCTGGCGCCGGCGCTGCTGGGGCGGGAGCTGGGGCACCCGTCGGAGGTCACGGCGGTGCTGGAGGAGGTGGCGCGGGGCCATCGCATGGCGAAGGCGACGCTGGAGATGGCGGCGTGGGAGGCGTGGGCGCGGGCGGAGGGGACGTCGCTGGCGGCGGTGCTGGGCGGCGTGGCGGCGGCGGTCCCGGCGGGGGTGAGCCTGGGGATCCACGAGGACAGCAGCGCCCTGATCGACAGCATCGCCGGCTACGTGGAGCAGGGCTACCGTCGCATCAAGCTGAAGGTGAAGCCGGGGCGGGACCTCTCGGTGCTGGAGGCGGTGCGGGCCGCGTTCCCGGACGTATCGCTCACGGTGGACGCGAATGCGGCCTACACGGCGGCCGACCTGGACCGGCTGGAGGCGCTCGACCGGTTCGGTCTCTCGTACGTGGAGCAGCCGTTCGACGAGGACGCGCTGCTGCTGCACGCCGAGCTCCAGGCGCGACTGAGCACCGACGTCTGCCTGGACGAGAGCATCACCAGCCCGGAGCGCTGCCGGGAAGCGCTGGAGCTGGACGCCGCGCGGGTGGTGAACATCAAGCCGGGCCGACTGGGGGGACACGGCCCATCGCTCCAGGTCCACGACCTGTGCGAGCGGGCGGGCGTGCCCGTCTGGTGCGGCGGCATGCTGGAGTCGGGTGTGGGCCGGGCGCACAATGTGGCGCTGGCGAGTTTACCGAACATGCGGCTTCCGGGGGATACATCCGCGAGCGCCCGGTACTGGGAGCGTGATGTCGTCGTGCCGCCGTTCGTGCTCGCGCCCGATGGCACGGTGGCGGTGCCCACGGGCCCCGGCCTCGGCGTGGAGCTGGACGAGGACTTTCTCCGCGCCATTGAGATCGACCGCGTGGAGCTGCGGTGAGCGGGGCGCTGGAGCGGCTCCGGCGCCTGGTGGAGCTGGAGTCCCCATCCGACGACGAGGCGCGGCTCCGGGCCGTGGCCGCCGAGTTCGCCGCGCAGCTCACCGATGTCGGCGCACGGGTGGAGAGCGTGGACGTGTCCGGTGTGGGCGTGCACGTGATCGGCCGGCTGCCGGGGTCGGACGTCGACGCCCGCCCGGTCCTGGTTCTCGGCCACCTCGACACCGTCCACCCCATCGGCAGCTTCGACCCGGTGTTCCGGGTGGAGGATGGCCAGGCCCGCGGCCCCGGGGTGCTCGACATGAAGGGCGGCCTGGCGTGCATGCTGGAGGCGCTGGCCGTGATCGGGGCGACCGGGCGCCGCCCGAGCCGCCCGGTGGTGGTGCTGGCCACCTGCGACGAGGAGACCGGTTCCGACACCTCGCGCGCGCTGATCGAGTCGCTGGCCGCCGACGTCCGCGCCGTGCTGGTCCCGGAGCCGCCGCTCCCGGGCGGCGCCGCCAAGACGCGACGGAAGGGAGTCTCGTGGTACCGCCTCGACGTGCGCGGCCGGGCGTCGCACGCCGGGCTGGAGCCGGAGGTGGGAGTGAACGCCATCGTCGAGCTGGCCCACCAGGTCCTGGCGATCACCGCGCTCGGCGACCCCGAGGCCGGCACCTCCGTCAGCGTCTGCCAGAGCTCCGGCGGCACCGCCTCCAACGTCATACCGGCCACGGCGTCCGCCATCCTCGACGTGCGCTTCACCACCGCGGCGGAGGCCGAGCGCGTGGACATGGCGCTCCGGTCGCTGTCGCCGCGGCTGCCGGGCGCCGAGCTCGCCCTGGCTGGCGGTGTCAACCGCCCGCCCATGGAGCGGACGGCGGCGCTGGTCACGCTGTACGAACACGCCCGGTCGCTGGCCGGGGAGGACGGCTGGCGGCTGGATGAGGGCGACTCGGGCGGCGCCAGCGACGGCTCGTTCACCGCGGGGATCGGTGTCCCCACGCTGGACGGCATCGGCCCCCGGGGCGGCGGCGCGCACGCGCTCGACGAGCACGTGGCGGTCGACGATCTGGACCGCCGCGTTACGCTCTACCGGCGCCTGCTGGAGACGCTGTGAGCGGCGCCGCTCCGGTCATCCGGCCGCTCGAGACGCTCGAGGAGCGGGAGGCGTGCGTCGCGCTCCAGGAAGAGACCTGGGGCCGCGATTTCCGCGATCGCGTCCCGGGCTCGATCCTCATGGTGGCGCAGGAGGTGGGTGGCGTGGCCAGCGGCGCGTTCCAGGGCGATGAGCTGGTGGGCTTTGTCTTCGGGCTGACCGGCGTACGGGAGGGCCGCCTCGTCCACTGGTCCGATATGCTGGCCGTCCGCCCGTCGCAGCGAGGGAAGGGGCTCGGCCTGGCGCTCAAGCTCCACCAGCGGGAGCGACTCCTGGGCGTGGGGGTGGAGACCGTGCTCTGGACCTTCGACCCGCTGGAGTCCAGGAACGCGCACCTGAACCTGCGTCGCCTCGGCGCCATCGCCCGGACCTACCACCGCGACCTCTACGGCCCGCCCGACTCCCCCCTCCATACCGGGCTCGGCACCGACCGACTCGTGGCCGAGTGGCCCATCGCATCCGAGCGCGTGCGGCGCCGGCTCGCTGGACGCCCCGCCGACCCCGTGGAAGACGCCACGCTCCTCAACCCGCCCCGCGCAGGCGGTCCGTTCCCGCGCCCCTCCGAGCGCGTGGCCGCCCCCGCCGGTCCCGCCGTGCGCGTGGCGGTCCCGCGCGACATCCAGCGCCTGAAATCCGAGGACGGCGACCTCGCGGGAGCGTGGCGGTCGAACGTGCGGGACGCCCTGGAACGGTCGTTCGTCGCCGGCTACATCGCCACGGACGTGGTGCGCAGCGGCGGGACATCCGAGTACATCCTCACGCTGGACGTGGATTCGAGCTGACAGGCGGGCGCTCGCCCCCCCGCGCCAGCGGGTCCCGAGGGAGCGAAGCGACCGCAGGGATCGACCCTCGACTGCCTCCGCAGCCTACGACCCTTCCCGCCCGAACCAGATCCCCCGCACACGCCCCGCGTCGAGCGTAAACCCCACCACCCGGTCCCCCTCGCGCTGGAACCGCAGCGTGAGCGGTCCGCGCCGAAACACGCCCGGCCCCGTGGGGGCCATGGCGCCGTCCATCCAGTTGCCCACGTGGAGGTGCAGCGCGCCGTCATCCAGCGTGACGCGGTAGATGGCGTCGAGCTCAGCGGCACGGTAGGCGCCCTCGTACGTGCGCAGCTCTTCGGTGCGGAGCGAAATCGTGTCCACTGGCTCCCGCCCCGTACGTCCGGCGGCCCCGCCTTCCACGGCCGGCCCCATACGGTCGCCCAGTACCGCCGCGCCCACGTCCAGGCTCAGCCCGGACGGGTCGGCGTCCGCGCGGTTGCAGAGCGTGTAGATCGACACGCCCTCCTCCGGGTAGCGGAGCGATGCCGCGCGGTAGCCCACGAACGCGCCGCCGTGCGAGACCGTCCGGAGCCCGCGGTGGGTCCCGTGGACCAGTCCGAGCGCGTAGGAGATCGTGTCGCCGGTGCTCAGGACCCCCCGGTCGTGCATGGCCTCCACGAACCCGGCGCCGCCGACGACCGCGCCGGCATCGAGGTTCCGGTCCCAGGCCGCCAGGTCCTCCACCGAGGTGAAGACGCCGCCATCGCCGATCATGGGCAGCGTGGTCATGCTGATGCCGTAGCCGCCCTCCTCGTCGGGGGCGTAGCCCATGGCGCGGTTCGGGACGATGAGGGTGGGGTCGTCGTGGAAGTGCGTGTGCCGCATCCCCAGCGGCTCGAACATGCGGTCCCGGGCGTACTCCGCCAGCGTGAGCCCGGTCACCCGCTTCACGATCTGCGACAGCAGGAAATAGCCCGAGTTGCTGTACAGGTGCTCGGAGCCCGGCTCGAAGTTGGGCGCGGTCTGGCGGGCGAGCATGGCGAGGACGTCGTCGTCGGAATACCAGTCGGCGTCGCGCTTGCCGGCGAGGGACATGAGGGTGAGGTAGTCGCGGACGCCGCTGGTGTGGTGCAGCAGCGACCGGATCGTGAAGCGGGGTCCGAAGTCCGGCAGCTCCGGGAGGTGCCGGCGAACGGGGTCGTCCAGCGAGATCGAGCCCTCCTGCGCCAGGAGCGCCATCGCCGCCGCGCTGAACTGCTTCGACACTGACCCGATGCGGAACACCGACGTCGGGCCGAGGCCGATGCCGTGGTCCAGGTCGGCCATGCCGTAGCCGCGTCCGAACACGAGCTCGCCCGCGGCCATCACGCCCACCGCGCACCCGGGCGACCGGGTCGAGTCATAGGCGCGGAAAACCGAGTCGATCCCGGCGGTGTCGAGGGTCAGCGGCACGATCGACTGCGGCCGCGCGGTCGCCCCCATGCTCGCTGGCATCGTTCCGGCGGCCTCCCCGCGCCGCACCACGCGTCCCGGACGGGCCCCCGTGGTCTCACCGTTCTGGTAGACGACCGCGCCGTTCACCCAGACCCGGTCGATCCCCACGCTGCGGGCGTGCGGCGACTCCGGTGTGGCTCGGTCGCTCACGGCCGCGGGGTCGAACAGGACCAGGTCTGCGAACGCCCCGGGTCGGATTACGCCCCGTCCCTCGATCCCGGTGTGCGCCGCGGACAGGGCGGTCATCCTGTGCACCGCCGTCTCCAGCGACAGGTGCCCCGCGCGGACCATGGGCCCCAGGACCCGGGTGAAGGCGCCAAACCCCCGCGGGTGCGCGCCGTCGAGCCCGCCATCGGACGAGACGTTCGTGTGGGGCCACTGAAGCAGCCGGGCCACATCGGCCTCGTCCATGCTCGTGGCGATGATGCTCTCTTCGGCGTCCCCGCTCTGCGACCGCTCGATCAGCGCCATGTACGTGTCGACCGGGTCCTCGCCGCGCTCGCCCGCGACGTCGGCCAGCGTGCGCCCCTCGTACCGGGGCTCCGCCGCGTACCGGGCGATGAGCATGCCCTCCGGGGGCGCCAGCTCCTCCAGCGCGAAGGTGGCGGCGTCCCGGTCGTCGAACCGACGCTCGGGGAAGAGCACGGTCATGGTGGACTGCCAGTAGGTGTACGGATAGACGTCCGCCGTGATATCCACGCCCTCCGCGCGGGCGCTGTCCAGGACCGCGATCAGCTCGTCCGCCCGCCCCCAGAGCGACTTCATGGCGAGCTTCATGTGCGAGACCTGCACCGGAATATCCGCCGCCCGCCCGATGGCGATGGTCTCCCGGATGGCGTCGAAGAGCGTCCGGTCCTCGCTCCGCATGTGGCTGATGTAGCGACCGCCGCGCTCGCCCGCCGCCCGCGCCAGCGTCACGACCTCGTCGGTGGTGGAATAGATCCCCGGGTCGTACTCGAGCCCCGTGGAGAGACCGAGAGCCCCGGCGTCCATGTCCCGGCGCAGCAGCCGGGTCATGGCGGCCACTTCGTCCGCCGTGGCGGCGCGTCGGAAGTCGTCCCCCATCACCGCTTCGCGGATCGTCCCGTGACCCGCGTACGATGCCACGTTCACCGCGACCCCCGTCTCCTCCACCTGCCGAAAGAACTCCGAGATCGGCAGATGGGAGCCGCCATCCTGACCGGCGATGATGGTGGTGATGCCCTGGCTCACCGCGCCCGCGGCGTCGGGCAGCCGGAGCAGCGCGGCATCGTGATGGCTGTGGGTGTCGATGA
The DNA here is from genome assembly GCA_963783305.1 of uncultured Gemmatimonadales bacterium. Lineage (GTDB taxonomy): Bacteria > Gemmatimonadota > Gemmatimonadetes > Longimicrobiales > RSA9 > JAWVYT01. The sequence continues at coordinate 51,697 of CAWAMW010000007.1, forward strand.
AGCCTGGCGCCAGCGCCCGGCCGGCCGCGTCCACCACACGCTCCCCCGGCCGCGGCTCCAGACGGCCCACATCGGCGATGCGGTCGCCGTCGATGCGTACATCCGCTGTCCGCGCGGCCGCGCCGGTCCCGTCGATCAGGCGCGCGCCGCGGATCAGCGTGGTCTCCGCACGGTCCGGGGCCGGTCTCGCGGCGGCGACAGCGGGGTCGCCCGGTACTCCGCCGGCCGCGCAGCCGGCGAGCACCACCGCGAAGGCGAGGAGCGAGGGGATGGAGCGGGGAGCGGTGGGGTGGCGGCGGTATTCGCCCATGGGCCTCCTAGTAGCGTGCGGGTCGTGCGCCCGCCTCGATGGACTGTCGGATGAATTCCCGGATGTCCTGATTGGCCGTGGCCAGGTCCTCCTTGCGGAGATACATCATGTGTCCGCTGCGGTAGCCCTCGAACCGGAGACGGTCCCGCAGCCGGCCGCTGGGGTCCAGGTTCCACAGGGTGTACTTCGCCGAGAAATAGTCCGTGGCGCCATCGTAATAGCCGGACTGCACCATGACGTGGAGGAACGGGTTGGCGGCCATGGCCTGGCGCAGGTTCTCGCCCGTGCGGTCGCCGTCGCCGTTCCAGGGGTGGACGGGGCCGAAGACCCAGTACTGTAGGTCGGTCTGGTAGCCCAGGTCCTGACGCAGGTACTGGTTGATGGCCGGGGCGAACGCGTGGTTCCAGGAGATGAGCTCCTGGTTGTGGTCCGGCCGCGTCCCCGCCGCCTGCCGATCCAGCCCGCGGTAGCGAGAGTCCAGCCGGCCCACGGTGTACCCCTCATCGCGCAGCAGGTCCTTCCAGAAATACGACGTCGGCACCGCCAGGTTGTGATCCAGCACGTCCCGTTCGTCGATCCCCGAGTAGTAGGCCACCTGCCGAGCGATCTCCCGTTTCCGCCCGTCCTCCAGCGAGCCGCCGCGCGCCAGCGCCGGGATGTACTCGTCCACCGTGAACCGCTCCACCTCGGGCAGGATCGCTTCCAGGTCCTGGGACTGCAGTGCCGGCGGGAGCTGATTGTGGTACCACGCGGCGGCCGTGTAGTAGGGGAGCGTCAGCGCATCGCCCACCGGGCCCGCCCGCTCCACCCCGAGCTCCGTCGGTGAGACCAGGATCACGCCGTTCAGGTACATCCAGTGCGCGTTCTGGAGCTGTGCCGCGAGCCCAGCCACCCGCGTGGTACCGTAGCTCTCGCCAATCAGGTACTTCGGCGACGCCCACCGACCCTGCCGCGAGACGAACGTGTCGATCCAGCGCGCCAGGTACGCAATGTCCTCGTTCACCCCGAAGAACTGGCCGCGGTCCGCGTCGTTCAGGATCCGCGAGAAGCCGACGTTCACCGGGTTCACGTACACGATGTCCGCCACGTCCAGGATCGAGTGCGGGTTCTCCTCAACGCCGTACGGCTGGATCGGGTATCCCTCGTCGTCGATCCGCACGAGCCGCGGGCCCGTGTAGCCCAGGTGCATCCAGACCGACGCCGAGCCGGGCCCGCCGTTGAACGAGATCACCAGCGGCCGCGTGGCCCGGTCCTCCACGTCCGTCCGCTCGTAGTACGTGTACAGCAGTGTCGCGATCGGCCGCCCGTCCTCGTCCCATACGGGCTGGTTGCCCACCGTCGTCCGGTACGGGACCCGCCGCCCCTCGATCGTGGCCGTGTGGCTGCTGGTGATGGCGGTGTCCACCATCACCTCACGCGTCTCGCCCTGCTGCGGCCCACGCTCCCCCGGCGACCGCCCCGCACCCCGCTCCTGCGCCAGCGCGGACCCCGGGAGCACGAGGCAGAGGAGAAGCGCCACGGCAGCGCCGACCCCGGCGCGGGGCCACGTCCACGGGGCGACCCGGGGACCGTCAGCATTCACGCGCGTACGCGCTGATGTGCTCATCAAAGACTCTCGGATGTGGGTGGTGGAAGATCGTCGCGGGGAGCCGCCCGACGGGCGCCGGTGCTACCTTAGACCGGGCGTCGGGAGGTGTCAAGAAAGCGCGGACGCACGCCGGGCTGTGCAAGGGACTGGACAAACGGGCCATGCGGGTGCAGAATCGCTCAATGTGCGCCGGTTCGACAGGCGGAGCTGCGGGCGGGACCGAGGGTGGAGGCTGCAGTGCCACGCGTGATACTTCTGGTGGATGCGGACAGCGACAGCAGGACGATCCTCAAGGCGTATCTCGAGCACCACGGGTACGGCGTGCTGGATACACCGGATGGCGGCGAGGCGCTGGACCTGGCACGCAGTCACGCACCCGACCTCATCATCGGCCCCTTCCCGCTGGACGTCCCCGGTCACTCGCCCTTCACGCGCGCGGTGCGGCGCGAGAGCGGCTACGACGGGCCGATCCTGACCGTCTCCGCCAGGGCGCGGCCCGAGGACGTGGAGGCGGCGGAGTCCATCAGCGATGGCGTCCTCCTGAAGCCGGTCCAGCCGTCCACCGTGCTCGAAGCGGTCCAGCGGCTCCTCGGCGACGGCTAGGCCGTCTCCACCTGGCCCCGATGGACGAAGCCATGCGGAAGATCGAGGCGGAGGGCGCGCGGCTCCACACCGAGCGCCGGGTGGTGCGGTTCCAGGAGGTCGACGCCGCCGGGATCGTGTTCTACGCCCGCACGTTCGACTTCTTCCACGACGCCTACGTGGCGTTCCTCCGGGCGCGTGGTGTGCCGCTCGAGGCCGCCCTGCGGGATGGCACCTGGGCGGCGCCCCTGCGGCACGCCGAGGCGGAGTACCTCCGGCCGCTCCGCTTCGGCGATGCCATCGCCGTCTCCCTCGTCCGCGTCAATGTGGGCGAGTCCGACTACAGTATCGGCTACCGCATAGACCTCGACGGCGAGACCGCGTGCGTCGGCCGCACCCACCACGTCACCGTCGACCCCGACACGTTCCGCCGCGCACCGGTCCCGCCCGCGCTCCGGCAGGCGCTCGAGGGGGCGGGGCCTGACCGAACGGAGGGGCGCGGCGGGCCCGCGGGGGCTCACGGGGGAGGACGGCCCGGCTGATCACCGCGGCTCCGACGGCTAGTTTCAGCCATAACGGTGCTGTCCACCGTCAGGGCTGCAACCGCCGTCCCGCGACGGCGTGGTCTTCACCCCTGACGACTGCCGGCGACGGGTCTGCTGAACTCGCAGGCGGAACGACGCACCACTTCAGCGGCAACGTCGCCTGGCGCTGCGGGACGAGGAGGGTATGGGCCACGCGGCCGGACCACGGTCTACCCGCGGACGGGTCGCAGCAACGGCGCCGCCCGACGCGCGGTGTCCGCCCGGTCCACCTTTCCGGTGGCGTTCACCGGTAGGGCCTCGAGTACGGCGATTCGCCGGGGGACCTTGAACGGAGCGAGCACCTCCCGCAGCCCGGCGACACGGTCGTCCAGCGACTCCGGCCGCTCGGCCGCCTCTCCCGACGCGTCGCCCGCCGCCTCCTCGCCCACCGTCACCGCCGCGCAGACGACCTCGCCCCACTCCTCGTCGGGGACGCCGAAGACGCACGCCTGCCGCACGCCCGGCAGGCGCTCCAGGGCCTGCTCGACCTCCACGGGGTCCACGTTCTCCCCGCCCGTTATGATCCGGTCACCGCGGCGGCCGAGGACGTGGAGGTTGCCCCGGTGGTCCAGGCGGCCGCGGTCGCCGGTGGCGAGCCAGCCGCCCTCGAGGAGCGGGTCCACCGCGCGGGCGGCGCCGGTGTCGTCGGGAACGAGGTAGCGGGAGAGGAGGGTGGGTCCGCGAACGAGAATGGCGTCGTCGTCGATCCGGATCTCGGTCCCGGGGAGCGGTGGGCCGGAGCCGCGCTCGCCGCGCTGGGTGGTGCCGTACGGCTGGGTCGTGACCTGGGAGCAGGCTTCGGTGAGGCCGTAGGTGGTGAGGATGGGCCAGCCGTCATCGGCGGCGCGTTCGAGGAGGGCGGGGGAGGAGGCGGCGCCGCCCAGGAGCACCGCGCGGAGGTGGTCGGGTGGCGGCGCGGGCGGGTCGAGGTCGAGGATCCGCTTGAGCACGGTCGGCACGAGCGAGAGGAGCGTGACCCGGTGGCGCCGGACGGAGTCCAGGAGGGTGCGGGGGTCCGTGCCGGGCGCCAGCACCACGGCGCGCCGGGCCAGCAGGCACCGCGTCACGATGGAGAGCCCGCCGACGTGCCCGACGGGGAGCGGCAGCAGCCATCGGTCGTCATCGTGCCAGCGGAGGTTGGCCGCGCTGGCGCGGGCGGACGCGGCGAACGCGCGCCGCGACAGGACCACGCCCTTGGGCCGCCCGCTCGTGCCCGACGTCTGCACGATGGCCAGCGGCCGCTCGTCATCGGGCGGCGGCGCGGGGTCCGGCGCCCGGTCCGCCGCGGTCTCCGCCCGGTCCACCACAATCTCCGCCCGGTCCACCACCCCCGCGGGCGCGACGGCGGCCACGACCGCGTCGCGCTCGGCGGCCGTCAGCCGCGGGTGCAGGAGGAGGACCGGAGTGCCGAGCGCGATGAGCGCGTGAAGAGTCTCGATCGTCGCCAGGTCGTTGTGGGCGAGGAGCGCGACGGGCGCATCCCCGGCGAGCCCACACGACCGGAGCCAGCCGACGACCGGTCTCACGCGCTCGGCGAGGTCGGTGAACGTGAGGGTCTGATGGTCGGTGACGAGCGCGACCCGTTCGGGGGAGTCGGCGGCGGCCGCGAACACCGACAGCGACACGTCAGGCCCCCAGCGCTATTCCCAGGGCGAACAGCGCGCCGAACACCACGCCCAGCAGGGCCGTGCGTCCCAGCGTAGGGTTGAGCGCCCGGCCGCGGTCGCGGTGCACGCTTCGGAGGAGTGGGAGTGCGGCCGGGAGCGTGAGGAGCGGGAGCAGCACCCAGGCGGAGAGGCGGTGGGTGAGGAAGAGGATGGGCGGGACCGCGTAGGCAGCCAGCAGAAGCAGTGCGTATTCCACCACGACCGCTCGTCGGCCGAAGCGCACGGCCAGGGTGCGCTTGCCGGCCACCTCGTCGGTCTCGATGTCCCGCACGTTGTTCACCACCAGGATCGCCGTCACGAGGGTACCGACGGGTACGGCGGCGATCCACGCCAGCACCGGGACCGCGCCCACCTGCACGAACGCGGTCCCGCAGACGGCCACCAGGCCGAAGAAGATGAACACCGCGATGTCGCCCAGACCGTTGTAGCCCAGGGGGTACGGCCCGCCCGTGTAGGCGATGGCCGCCGCGATGGAGAGGAGCCCGATGGCCACGATCACCCAGCCCGCGACCCAGACCAGGTAGACGCCCACCAGCAGCGCCAGGAGGAACGTCAGCGCCGTCGCCCGCCGGACCGCGGCTGGAGCGAGCAGTCCCGATTGCACCACCCTCGTGGGGCCGAGTCGGTGCTCGGTGTCGGCACCCTTCTCATAGTCGAACAGGTCGTTCGACAGGTTGGCGCCCACCTGCAGGAGGAGCGCGCCAAGCAGCGCCGCGAGCGCCGGGCCCCAGCGGAACCCGCCGGCGGCGAACGCGGCGGCCGTGCCCACCACCACGGGGGTCACCGCCGCAGGGAGCGTGGCCGGCCGAATGGCCATGACCCAGCGGCGCACGGTGCCCGGCGCGGGCGTCGCGGCGCCCGGCGCCCCGGCGACGGAACCCGCGGTGGAACGCGCGCTCACGCCGCGCTCTTCGTCAGGGATAGCGCGGGAACTTGTTGAACTCGGGCTTCCGCTTCTCCAGGAACGCGTTCCTGCCTTCCTGTCCCTCCTCGGTGAGATAGAAGAGGAGAGTGGCGTCGCCAGCGAGCTGCTGGAGCCCGGCCTGTCCGTCCTCGTCGGCGTTCATGCCGGCCTTGATCAGGCGGATGGCCATGGGGCTGTTCTGGAGGATCTCCCGGGCCCACTGCACCGACTCCTCCTCCATCTTCGCGTAGGGGACGACGGCGTTCACGAGCCCCATTTCCAGCGCCTCGTCCGCGGTGTACTGACGGCACAGGAACCAGATCTCCCGCGCCTTCTTCTGGCCGACGATGCGCGCCATGTGCGACGACCCGTAGCCGCCATCGAAGCTCCCGACCTTCGGACCGGTCTGGCCGAAGATGGCGTTGTCGGCGGCGATGGTGAGGTCGCAGATCATGTGCAGGATGTGCCCGCCGCCCACGGCGTACCCCGCCACCATGGCGATCACCGGCTTCGGCAGCGTCCGGATCTGCCGCTGCAGGTCCAGCACGTTCAGGCGCGGGATCTTGTCCGTCCCCACGTACCCGCCCGTGCCCCGGACGCTCTGGTCGCCGCCCGAGCAGAACGCCTTCTCCCCCTGACCCGTGAGCAGCACGACGCCGATGCCACCATCGTCCCGGGCGTCATCGAACGCCCGCTTCATCTCGTCGACGGTGAGCGGTGTGAACGCGTTCCGCTTTTCGGGGCGGTTGATGGTGATCTTGGCGATCCCCTCGTCCGCCTTCTCGTAGATGATCTCCTCGAACCCGAACTCCTCCTGGACCTTCCAGTCGGCGGGGCCCGTACGGTCGACTTCGACGGTGGTGATGCTCATGCGCTCATGTCCTCTCGTAGCAACTCTGCGATTTCCAGTGGGTGCTCCAGCACCAGGTTGTGTCCCGCATCGGCGACGACGGTGACGGTCGCCCGCGGCAGCCGCTCCGCCATCTCCGCGGCCAGTCCGCGGAACTTGGCGTCGCGCTCGCCCACGATGATGCGGACCGGCAGGTCGATCTCGGGCAGACGCGGCCGGTAGTCCGGCATCCGGGCCAGCCCCACCGACCGCAGTGAACGGGCCAGCCCGGTCGCGTCGTGCGCGTGGCGGATCCGGCGCTGATGCGCGACGGCCTCCTCCGGGAGCCGGGCCTGGGAGGCGAAGAGCGGCAGCGACTCCCAGGCGGCGACGAAGCTATCCAGACCCTCATCGTCCAGCAACCGCGCCCACTCCTCGTCCCATTGTGCCCGGGCAGCCCGCTCCCCGGAGTCGCCGAGGCCCGGGCTCGCGCCGATGAGCGTTGCGGAGCGGAACAGATCGGGGTGCCGGATCAGGAGCCCGAGCGCCAGCCGCCCACCCATGGAGTAGCCCGCCAGGTGCGACCCCTCGAAGCCCGACTCCCGAACCCGCTCCGCGAGCCGGTCCAGCTCGGCGTTCCAGTCCGACGCCTCCGCCTTCGCCTGTCCCGCTGCCGCACCGTGGCCCAGCGCGGCCGGCGCCAGCACCGCGGGCGGCGCCCCGGCCCGGGCCAGCGCATCCACCACCGGGTCCCACGACCGGGGGGAGCCGGTGAAGCCGTGGAGCAGGACCAGCGACCGCGTCACGGCCGGAGCTCGGCTTCGAGCCGACGCCGGACCTCCCGCTGGTGCTCCGTGGTCCCCCCCGCCGGGATGATGACCTCCAGCACGCCGCCCGTCTCCCGCAGCTCCTCCTGAGCGGCGGCGAGCGATCCCGCATCATGGGCGCGGGCGAAGGGCAGCCCGAACGCGGCGGCGGCCGCGCCGAAGTCCACCCCGGGCGGCGTCAGCCACGCGGCGTGGGCATCCGGGTGGGCGGCCAGTGTATCGGCCAGCGGCAGACGCTCGAAGATGCGCCCGCCCCCGTTGTTCAGCACCACGACCGTTAGGGGGGCGGGGAGGTCGCCAGCGCTGGCGAGGCCGCCAATGTCGTGCGTGAAGCTGACGTCGCCCAGCAGCAGCGTCGTGGGCCGGCCCGTCGCTGTGGCGGCCCCCGCCGCGCCCGAGATGAGGCCATCGATCCCGTTGGCGCCGCGCTGGAACCACACCCCGAGGCCGCGATCGCCCGCGGGCACGAACGTGTCCACTTCCCGGATCGGCAGGCTGTTGCCCAGCGCCAGCACGGCGCCCCGGGGCAGCCCGTCCACCACCGCCCGCACCGCGGCGCCCTCGGAGAACCCATCGGCGAGGGCGTTCTCGATGATCGACCGGGCGCGGCCGCTCCGCTGACGGAGCTCGTCCTTCCACGAGGTCCGGTCGGCCGCGGCGTCGCTGCTTTCGGCCCCGATGGCCCGGCCGCCGCCCTCGAGCTCACGGACCAGCGCCCGGAGTGTTTCCTCTACCGCCCCGTGAATGACGGCCGTGGCCGTGCCCGACGGGTCCGGCCAGCCGTGCGCGGCGAGGATGTAGCGGTCGGTCCCGGTCCAGCGGTCCACCGCCGCGTGCCAGGCGGACGCGGTGGGTGGGCGCCCGACCTGGAGGACGAGATCCGGCGCCAGCGCCTCCACGAGTGCCGGCACCTCCAGCAGCGATCCGAAGGCGTCCATGAGCGCACTCGCCTCCAGGCCGCCGAACGGAAGCTGGCTGGCGGCCTCGGCGGCCACCGGGAACCCTGTCGCTCGCGCGACTTCGGCGATGGTCTCCGGCGTCACCGCCTCGGGCGGCGTGGCCGGGCCGCACACAATCAGGCCCCGGCGCGCGTCCCTGCACGCGACCGCCAGGGCGTGGACTGCGTCGGTGTCGGGTGGGGCCGCGCCGGGGCGCGCGCCGGCCGGCACTCGATCCAGGAGGCTGTCCACCGCGGCCCGCAGCGTCCGCTCCGGTTCCGTGCCCGGTTCCACGGGGTCCAGCGGTTTCCGGGCGCGGGCGTTCAGGTGCACGGGTCCTGGCACCGGCGAACGCGACGCGAGCACCGCCTGCGCGGCGATCCGCGGGATCGCCCGGAGCACGCGGGGGTCCGGGTCGGGGGTCCCCAGGTCGAAGTAGGCCCGGGCGAAGTCGCCGAACATCTTCACCTGGTCGATGGTCTGGGGCGCGGCGGCCGCCTGGAGCTCGAGGGGCCGGTCGGCGGTGAGGACCAGGAGCGGGATCGCGCTCTCGGCGGCCTCTACCAGGGCGGGGAAATAGTTGGCGGCCGCGCTCCCGGAGGTGCACACCAGGAGGACGGGTCGGCCGGTCATGCGGGCGTGGCCCAGGGCGAAGAACGCAGCGGAACGCTCGTCGATCAGCGTCCGGCAGCGGAGCCCCGGCTCCCGAAGCGCGGCCCAGGTGAAGGGCGTGGAGCGGGAGCCCGGGCTCAGGACCACGTCGCGCAGCCCTGCCGCACGGAGGCTCCCCAGCAGGAGCCGCGCCCACTCGGTGAGGAGCGTCGCCGGGGGCGTCACTCCCACCTCGTCACGCCGACTCCAGCGCGTCCATCATGGTCCGCAGCTTGACTTCGGTCTCCTCGTACTCGGCGGCGGCATCGGAGCCCGCCACGATACCGGCGCCGGCGAACAGGTGCGCCCGGCCGTCGTGGATCAGCGCGGAGCGCAGCGCGACGCCGAACTCCCCATCACCCCGGTCGTCGAACCAGCCCACGGGGGCCGCGTACCACCCCCTCGACCCCGACTCCTCCCGGTCGATCCACTCCAGCGCCTCCGACCGCGGCCAGCCGCCTACCGCGGGGGTGGGGTGCATCCGCTCCACCAGGTCCAGGACGTGGACCGCGCTCCGCAGCCGCCCCACGAACGGCGTCTGGAGGTGCAGCACGTGCCGCAGCCGCTGGACCCGCGGCTCGGCCGGATATTCCAGGAGGTCGCAGAGCGGCTCCAGAGCGTCCACGATCGCGCGCACCACGTAGTCGTGCTCGACCTCCTCCTTCAGGCTCTTCAGGAGTCGCTCCTCCCGCTCCGGCGAGTCGGCCGAGACCGATCCTGCCAGCGCCTCCGTACGCACCTCGTCCCCGAAACGCCCCACGAGCCGCTCCGGGGTGGCTCCCAGGAAGATGTCGCCACCCATCAGGAAAGCGAAACGCGCGGCCGTGGACGACTCGAGCTTCAGCCGCCGAAGCATTCCCACCACGTCCGGATCCCGCGATACCGCCACGTCGCGGCTCCGCGCCGCGACGATCTTCTCCGCCTGCCCCGCGGCGATCCGCTCCTGGATGGACTCCACCGCCCGCGCCCACGCCTCGCGGTCCTGGGGATGCGGCCGAGCCGACGCTCCGCCGCTCCGGCTCCCCGCCGACGCCGCGTCCTCCCGCAGCTCGCGCTCGCGCGGGTCGTCGGGCGCGTTCAGCTCCCCCAGGACCTCGCGGACGTCCTCGGCGATCTCCGCCGCGCCGCGTCCGTGGAGCTCGTCGTGGGCGACCGCGATCGACACGAGGGCGCGCTCTCCATCGAGCGTGTAGAGGAGGCGGGGAAGGATGAACGTGGCGTCGCCGAACGCGCGCCAGTGGCCGGTCGGCGACCCGGGCAGGAAGGACAGCCCACCGAAGAGGCGCGGCCGCAGCTCCGGGGCGTCCGGGTGGGTGATGCGGTCAATGCGCGGCCAGAGCGATGCGGCCCCTTCGCGAATATCGCGGAACCGATCCGCGCCGGTCGCCGCGAGCGTGTGCGCGGACCCGAGCCCGGTCTGGATGGGAGCGCCCGGCGTCGTCCAGAAGACCGCCGGCTCAGCGCGCCGCACCAGCCGCTCCGGCGCGCCCGCCGGGGCAGGAACGGTGATCATCGTGATCCGGTCGCGCCCCGCGTCCGCCCCCGCCCCCTCCTCGGCGACCCGCTGGAGCGTGGCCTCGATGAACCGGGCCGCGGCCGCGGTCATGGACGCGGCCGCTCGGCGACGTAGAGGTGGCAGACGCCCAGGATCATCCGCTCGATCCGCACCATCTCGAGACCCGCCTCCTCCATGGTCCTGGCGAACTCTTCGGCGGGCGGGAAGGCCGCGATCGACTGCTGGAGGTAGCCGTACTCGCGGGCGCCGGACAGGAGCCCGCCGATCCATGGCACGAGCCGGTGGACGTGGAACCGGGCGATGCGGCTGATGAGCCCCCCCCGGGGCTCCGAGAGCTCGAGCACCGCCACACGGCCCCCCGGTCGCGTCACTCGCCGCATTTCCCGCAGCGCGCGCGGCCGGTCCGGCACGTTCCGGATTCCGAACGCGATGGTTACGCCGTCGAAGCTGTCCTCGGGGAAGGGGAGCTTCTGGGCGTCGCCCGTGATGAGCTCCACGCGGTCGTCGAGGTGGGCCCGGGCGGTCTTCTCCCGTCCGACCGCAAGCATCCGCTCGGCGGGGTCCAGTCCAACCACGCGGACGGCTGGTCCCTGCCGGGCGATGAGGAGGGCCAGGTCGGCGGTCCCCGTAGCCAGGTCGAGCACCCGGGAGGGGCCATCCAGCGCCAGCGCGCGCACGGTGCGGCGGCGCCAGCGCTGGTCGATGCCCAGCGACAGGACGCGATTCAGCAGGTCGTATCGGTGGGCGATCCGGTCGAACATCTCGCCGGACCCCGCCCGCGGCTCCGGCCGCTCCGGCGTCACGATCGGGTCCCGCCGAGCACGGCCGTAGCCAGCTCGGCGAAATCGTCGAGCGGAAGCGCCTGCGAGGCGTCGCTCAATGCGCTCCCGGGGGTGGGGTGTGTCTCCACCATGACGCCGGCGGCGCCCGCGGCGATGGCGGCGCGGCTCAGCGGCAGCAGCAGGTCGCGGCGGCCGGTAGCATGAGACGGGTCCACAATGACAGGCAGCCCGTAAACGCCCGCGAGCAGCGCTACGGCGCCCAGGTCCAGCAGGTTCCGGGTGCTGGGGTCGAAGCTGCGGATCCCGCGTTCGCAGAAGACCACGCCGCTCGCGCCATGATTCAGACAGTACTCCCCCGCCAGCAGCCACTCCTCGATCGTGGCGGCCATTCCGCGCTTGAGCAGGATCGGCCGCCCCTGCTCGGCGGCCGCCGCGAGCAGGACGGAATTGTGCATGTTCCGGGACCCGATCTGGATCATGTCGGCCTCACGCCCGAGCCGCTCCGCCTGATCGGCGCCCAGCAGTTCCGTCACCACCTTCAGCCCCGCCGCATCGGCCGCCTCGCGCATCCACGTGAGCGCGCTCGCGCCCCGCCCCTGGAACGCATATGGCGACGTGCGCGTCTTGAACGCGCCGCCCCGCAGGAACGTCACGCCCAGCTCGCCCAGCCGCGTCGCCACCGTGTGGATCTGCTCCTCGGACTCCACGCTGCACGGGCCCGCCATGAGGACCGGGGCGCCGGCGCCGTCGATGGTCACGCCCGACACGTCCACGGCCGCGCCCTGCGCGTCCACGAGCGGATGCGGCGAGGCTTCCGCGGTCACGGTCCCCACCCCGTCGATCGATCGGAGCGCCGCAATGGCCACGCGCGCCGAGCCCGGTTCCACGTAGTACTGCACCCGGCCGCCGGCCTCCAGGCGCCGGAACCAGAGCCCCAGCCCGGCCAGCTCCCGCTGCACCGCCGCCGGCTCCGCTTCCGGTGTGAGTGTGACGATCAGTTTCGGCCTCTTTCCCCTCGTGCTCGCGCCGCGGTCGCTCCGCGGGGCGCGTGGCGAAACGTACCATAGAGAGGGGTCGCGTCAACCCCGCCGCCCGCGCCTCGCGCTGGCGCGGCGGCCCCCCTATGATTCCTCGGGACCATCGACCATTGACGCGGGCTTTCCCGCTGGAGGCGCATATGACGTTCGTCCGAGACCTCGAGCCCCAGGCTCTCTGGAGCCACTTCGACCGCATCCTCGAAATCCCCCGCGGCTCCAAGGAAGAGGACGCCATGCGGGCGTACGTCGTGGAAGTGGCCGATCGAAACGGGCTGGACCACCAGGTGGACGGGGCCGGGAACGTCGTCGTGAAGAAACCCGCCGCCCCGGGGCACGAGGACGCCGCCGTCACCATCCTCCAGAGCCACTTGGACATGGTGAACGAGAAGAATGCCGACGTGGATCACGACTTCGGCTCGGATCCCATCCGGCCCGATCGCGCGGGCGAATGGCTGAAGGCGCAGGGCACCACGCTCGGCGCTGACAACGGCATCGGCGTTGCGGCCATGCTCGCCATCATGGAGGCGGACGACATCCAGCACGGCCCCCTCGAGCTCCTCTTCACCATCGACGAGGAGAGCGGGCTCACCGGCGCGGCGCAGCTGGACGGCTCGATCCTCGACGGCCGCCAGCTCCTCAACCTCGACACCGAGGAGGAGAACGCCGTCACCGTGGGTTGCGCGGGGGGCGGGGACAGCCACCTGAAGCTCCCCGTCACCCGCACCGATCCACCCGCTGACGCGGCGGCCGTCACGCTCTCGCTCCGCGGCCTCAAGGGCGGCCACTCCGGGATCGACATCAACCTCCAGCGCGGGAACGCCGTGCGACTCCTGGCGCGGATCCTCGAAATCGCGGGCCGCGGCGCCACGCTGCACCTGGCCGCTTTCGACGGCGGGGACAAGCACAACGCCATCCCACGCGAGTCGCGCGCTACGGTCGTCCTGCCGGCCGCGCAGGTGGAGGAGCTCCGGAAGTGCGCGCAGGACGAGTTCAGCGCCATCCGGAGCGCGTTCGGGGCCGCGGAGCCGGACATGGAGATCGTCGTGGAGGAGGCCGCCGTTCCGGACGCGGTCCTGGACGAGGCCAGTACGTGGACCGCGCTCCATCTGCTCACCGCGCTACCGCACGGCGTGGAGTCCATGAGCTACGACATCCCGGGGCTCGTGGAGACGAGCAACAACGTGGCCCGGGCCACTCTCGGGTTCGACACGCTCGAGATCCTGACCAGCACGCGCTCCTCCGTGTCCAGCGAGCTGGAGGCGCTCCGCGGCCGCATCCGCGCCATGGCCCACCTGGCCGGCGCCGACATCGAGGAGGCCGACGCCTACCCGGGCTGGAAGCCGGATCTGGGATCCCACGTCCTCCAGGTGCTCAAGGACGCGTTCGAGGAACAGCGTGGGACGGAGCCGCACGTCGAGGCGGTCCACGCGGGACTCGAAACCGGGATCATCGGCGAGAAGGTGCCCGGGATGGACATGGTCTCCTTCGGGCCCCAGATCGAGTCGCCCCACTCGCCGGACGAGCGGGTTCACATCGATTCCGTCGGACGCTTCTACACCCTCCTGCTCGGCACCCTGGAGCGGCTGGCGTAGCGGGCGGGAAGCTGGACGGGCTGGCGGCCCGTCCAGCTTTCCACGACGGGAACGTTTGTTGCCAATGTTCCGGTGAGGCTGAAGGGGACCCGCCCCGGAGGCGCTGACCGTGAGCGCGTGGAATGGAACTTCGGGAAAGCGTGGTCCGGTGGGGGTGGATCCTCCCATTGGTGGCGCTCGCGCTGCTGCTCGCGGGCACGATCTACCTGGATCGGCAGAGTCATCAGCAGCTGGAGGCGCGGCGGTCCGCCGCATCGGCGGAGGCGGAGCGGGAGGCGGCGGCACTCGCGGAGGGGATCGCCTCGGAGGTGTCCGGACGCGTGGGCGCCCTGGCAGCCGCCAAGCTCCAGTTCACCCAGGTCGAGGACTCGCTCTCGCAGCAGACGTTCGTCGAGGCCGTGGACAGCGTCATCGGACGGCTCCCCGGCCTGATGGCGGTGTCCATCGTCTATCCCAGCGGCTGGATCGTCTCGTCCCGCATGTCCGCGCTGGACCCGCGGAGCGATCCGCTCGCGCTCCCGGACCTGAAGGCCGCGTATGCGCGGGCGGCCGCGACCCGGCAGCCCGCCGCTACACCGGTACTCCCGCTCGGCGGATACCGTCGCGTAGTGCTGTTCGACCCCGTTGCACCCTCCGACACCGTCCCCATCCAGGCCATGCTCATGGCCGAGATCGAGCCGCTCCCCATCCTTCGCGCCGCCCTCGAGCAGGGCGGCAAGAAGCTGAGGCCGGCCTTCTACGACCTGTTCGACCCGTCGGGCCGCCGCATTACCACCGTTCCGGCCCCGGAGGGTTGGCCGTCCGTGCGCCACGACGTGAAGGTGGCGGACACCGAATGGAGCCTGTACGTGGCGCATCAGCCGGTGAGCGAGCGCTCCTTCCTCGCCACCATCACCGCGATCCGGGTGGCGGGCGGGCTCCTGGCGGTCGCGTTCTCCCTGCTCCTGCTCCTGCTCTGGCGGATGGTGACCGCCCAGCACGGCGAGATCCGGCTCCGGCGCGTGGCGGAGACGCAGGCGCGGGAGGTGAGCGATCAGCTTCGGGCCGCACAGGAGGCGTCGCTCCGTCTGTCCGGCGCCATGGACCCGGACCGTGTCATCGAGGAGTTCCTCGGCGCGGTGGGGGTTGAGATCGGCGCGGACGTGGGGCGGATCTACGCCTTCGAGGAGAACGGGGACGTGCTCGTGGGCCGACGGCTGATTGTGCTGGACCCGGAGCTGTGGGAGGGCGCGGGGCCCAGCGAGCACGGCTTTCGGGATGTGCGCGTCCCCCTGGGCCTGATGCCCCACCTGGCTGAGCCCGTGGCAACGGGAGAGCCCTACCTGGCGGGCCCCGAAGCCAACATTACGCCGGGGTCGGAAGGTCGACCTTCCGCCAGCTCGACCCTGGTCGTGCCCCTGGCGCTGGGCGGGAACCTGGTGGGGCTCGCGGTCTGGGAGCGGCACCGGCCGGACGGTCGCTTCGAAGACCGCGCCATTCCGTTCGCGCAGGGCGTTGCCGCGCACGCCGCCGCCGCGCTCCAGGCCGCAGAGCTCATGGATGGCGTACGGCAGGCGCGCGAGAGGGCGCACAAGGAGGCCGTTCGGCTCGCCACCGTGCTGGACCAGATGGGCGATGGCGTCATCCTCTTCGATCAGGAGGGATATCCCGAGCGCGTGAACGCCGCCGCCGAGGCACTCCTCGGCCCCGCACTCTCCGATACGCACCTCGCCGACTGGCCGGGCGTGTTTCGGATCTCGAATACCGCTTCGGCCGGGTTCCCGCCGCTGCACGCCCTCGAGGGTCGGGCGGTAGAGGACGTCCGGCTCACCATGCGGCACCACGGGCTCGAGCGGTACCTCGCCGTTTCCGCCGCGCCGATCCGTGGAGCGGAAGACTCCGTCCGCGGTGCCGCGCTCGTGTTCCGGGACGTCACCGCCGAGCACGAGTACGCGGAGATGCTGCGGTACACCAATCAGGAGCTGCGACAGCAGGCGACGTTGCTCGAGCGCACGAACGATGAGCTACGCGCGGCCACCGCCGCCAAGGACCAGTTTCTCGCCATGATGAGCCACGAGCTGCGCACCCCCATCAACGCCATCATCGGCTACAGCGAGCTTCTGGCACTGGGGATCCATGGTGAGCTGGGCGAGCAGCAGCAGTGGATGCTCGGACGCGTACGCGACACGTCAGGACACCTTCTCGGGCTCATCGAGGACGTGCTCGACCTGGCCAAGATCGGCGCGGGCCGCATCGACATGGAGATCCGCGAGGTCGAGCTCGCCCCGGTGCTGGAGCGGGCCAGCGCCCAGGTGCTCCCGCTCGCCGCGGAGAAGGGGCTCAGGATCGAACGCGCCGGCGCGGCCGGGATCCGCGTCATGGCCGACGAGATGCGGCTCCTCCAGATCCTGATCAATCTCGCCTCCAACGCCGTGAAGTTCACCGAGGAGGGCGGGGTCACCGTCCGGATCCGGGAATCCGACTACCACGCGTTGATCATCGTGGAGGACACCGGCCCGGGGATTCCACCCGACCAGCTGGAGCGCGTCTTCGACGAGTTCCATCAGGTGGACTCGGGACTCGCCAGGAAGGCCGGCGGGACCGGACTCGGCCTCACCATCTCCCGGCGTCTCGCTCGCCTCATGGGCGGCGACCTCACTGTCGAGAGCACGGTCGGTTCGGGCACCGCATTCACCGCCCACGTGCCCCTCGTCCACAGACGCCCGACGGTCGTTGATGAACCAGCGGCACGGGGCAGGGACGCGGCCTAACGCCGCCGACCCCGCAGTCGCACCAGCTCGTCCACCGAGAAGACCCGTCGACGGCCGTCCTCGCTCTCGTACAGGACCCGCGTCCACCCCTGCGTCCCCACCGGGACCCACCGTCGACCGTCCGCGACCAGCGGGCGCCGCGTGACGGCGTCCCGCATCGCCTGCTCGTACAGCGAACGGGGGATCGGGCGCCACAGGTCCGGCTCCCGCCATTCGCACAGACGTCCCACGTTTTCGTACGCCGCCGGCCGGTCCTCGAGGTCCAGTAGCGATGGGTGCTTGCCGAGGATGATCCGCTCCATCAGGTCCGCCGTGTCCGGCGCCGCCACCTCCCGGATTCGCGACCACAGCCCGGCCACGGTCACCCGCGCGATCTCCCGGAGCGACACCCGCCGCCCGTCCCGCGTCGACCAGCGGTCCTCGTGCGGCGGGGTGGCGAACGGGTTCGCCTCGAAGCTCCCCGCCTGCGCCAACCAGCCCTTTCGCGATGTGTGCGGCACCGGCGTAAGCGTGCGGAGCCGCGGAAAGCCCCGCCGCTCCACCTCCTCCAGGTCGTGCCGGTCCCACGAAGCCACCTCCTGGACCGCCGCGACGATGAGCGCCGTTGCAGCGCTCATGAGCGCCGGGTCCGGTGTGAAGTCTACCGTCACCTCCATCCGGCCCGGCCGCGGGCGGAGACCCACGCCCGTGGAACGCCTGTTCGCGGCGAAGAGCATGACCGGGAACGGGAGCATGTGGACCAGCACCCACGCCATCTCCGAGAGCCGCGCGCCGTTCCGCAGCCGCGGGAGCGAGACGTTGTAGTGCGCGCTGAAGCCCACCAGCCGCGCAGCCCGCCCGTCGCCGTCCGTCCACCGATCCAGACCCTCCCGCACCGTCGCGATTCCCTCCCAGAGGGACCGCACCACCCGCGACGGCGCCCCGCTCTCCAGCTCGATCACAGGCGTGACCAGCTCGATCACACCGGTATCGAAATACACCGCACCCGCGGTGGGCAGGTGGTAGGACGTGCCGATCCGGTGCATTGCCTCGGCACCGATGAAGGTCCGCGGGTCACCGAACGCTTCCGCCGGGTCCACCGGCTCCTCGTCCAGCAGGCAGACGAACTCCGCCTCCAGACCCACCGCCGCCCGCTCCGGCTCCTCGCTTCCGCGCCCCGCTGCCTCGTGCTTCTTCATTGTGGCTCTTCCATGTGCTCCGGCCGCGGCACCAGCGTCAGATACCCCAGGTCCAGGTGGAGGTGGTCGAACGAGCGGCCCGGGACGTCACCCGTCGGCCGCACCCACACGCCGGCGACCGCGTCCCGGGCGATCCGGGCGTACCGCTCGATCCGGTCCAGGTCGTCCATGCTGTCATCGCCGATCCGGTAGATGTCCGCGGCCGCCCCCCACAGATGCGGGGAGGTGTCCACCGACAGCGCGTGCGCCGGAGACCGGTAGCCGCCGTTCGCCGCGATCCGAACAGGGACACCCACCACGTCGCGGAAACGGTCCATGGCCGCCGCGAACGCCACCACCGCGCACGGCAGGTAACGCGGGAAGTCCGAGAGCGGTTCCGCTTCCCTCAGGTCCGTGTCCAGGAACTCGAACGCCCCGAAGTGCCGTGAGACCCGCGTCTCCAGCGCCGACTCCCACGACGGGATCTCGTAGAAGTACCGCGGCAGCTGCACCATCCGCCCCGCGGGATGCTGCGCCACCTCGCCCGGCCGAAGCGCGCTACGATACGACGGACCAAGACGGAGCCCGTCCACGATCCGGAGTCGCGGTCCCACGTCAGCCATCCGCCGCCTCCAGCAGGTCGCTCAGCAGCATCCGCGACACGTCCGCAATCAGGCTCCGCCGCGGCCCCGCGTCTCCCTCCTCCGACCACTCCGACAGCACCACCAGCACATACGGACGCCGACCCTCCAGATACACGATGCCGGCATCGTGCGTTACGGTGGAGATCTCCCCCGTCTTGTTCGCCACCCGCGCGCCCCCCGGCGCTCCGGCCGGGATCCCGCTCACGTACTCCTGGTCGTGCAGGATCTCCAGCATCTCCCGCGACGCCGCCGCCGACACCGCTCGCTCCTCCGCCACCGACTCCAGCAGCGTCGCCAACCCGTTCGCCGTCACCCGATTGCTGATCCCCGCCGCCCACGCCCGTTCATCCTCCACGCCCCGACGGAACTCGAATCCACCGACCCCGTGCCGCTCCAGTGTGCCCCGGATCCCTTCCGGGCCCAGCAGCTCCACCAGCACATTCGTCGCCAGGTTGCTGCTCGTCACGATCATGTGCCGCGCCAGGTCCCGCACCCGCATGGTACGACCCACATGCCGATGCACCGCCTGGTTCCCGTCCCGCGACGACGCCACCCGGAAATACCGGCCGTCCGCCAGGCTCGTGAACTGGTTACGCACGTGCAGCCGCGAGTTCTCTCGCAGCGATTCCCGCTCGATCGCGTCGTAGAGCCCCAGCAGCACCGCCAGCTTCATCGTGCTCGCCGCGTGAAACCACCGGTCCCCGTCGATCGCTCCGGACTCCCCCGTCTCCAGGTCCCGGTACGACACCGCCACCGCCGTCGCCCCGGACTCCCGCGACCGCTCCCGTATCTCCCGCTCCCGTTCCTCGTTCATGCCGGGCGAGGCTCGCAATTCCGAGGCCCAGCAGACGACGTCCCCGATGAACCCCCCGGCCCTCGGCCCTCGCCCCTCGATTTCCCCACTCTTGACAGCATCTCCAGTCTTATACATCCTTCTATCCGGATATATGAATGAAGCCACGGTCTTCCACCGCCTCACGTCCCTCGCGGACGCCACCCGCGGCCGGCTGCTCCACGTCCTGGAGTCGCACGAGCTGACCGTGTCGGAGATCTGTGCGGTCGTGCAGATGCCACAGTCTACGGTGAGCCGCCACCTGCGGATCCTGTCGGACGAGGGGTGGGTGACGAGTCGGGCGGAGGGGACGAGCCGGTACTACCGCGGCGCGTCGCGCCTGGATCCGGGGGCGGAGCGGCTCTGGTCGGTGGTGCGGGAATCGCTGGCGGATAGCCTGGCGGCGGCGCAGGACGCGGATCGGGCGGTGGAGGTGGTGGCGCGGCGCCGGACGCGGTCGCAGGAGTTCTTCCGGACGGCGGCGGGCCAGTGGGACAGCGTGCGGCGCGAGCTGTTCGGCGCGCACCCGGAGCACCCCGCGTTGCTGGCGCTGCTGGACCCCGAGTGGGTCGTGGGGGATCTGGGCTGCGGGACGGGACAGCTGGCGGAAATCGTGGCGCCGTACGTGGCGCGTGTGGTGGCGGTGGACGAGTCGCCGGATATGCTGGAAGCGGCGGGCCGGCGGCTGGGGGGCTCTGACGTGGAGGACCGGATCGAGCGGCGGGAAGGCCGGCTCGAGGCGTTGCCCGTGTCGGACGGCGAGCTGGACGTCGCGCTGCTCTCGCTGGTGCTGCACTACGTGCCACACCCCGAGGCCGCGCTGTCGGAGGCGGCCCGGGCGCTGCGTCCCGGCGGTCGTCTGCTCGTGGTGGACATGGTCGCCCACGACCGTCAGGAATACGCCGAGGAGATGGGCCACCGCTGGAGCGGCTTTGCCGAGGACCAGCTCCGGCTCTGGCTGGACGAGTGCGGCTTCGACGCCGTGCGCTACCGCCACCTCCCCATGGACGAGGAAGCGAAAGGCCCCATGCTGTTCGTCGCGACCGCCAGGACCGCGTAGCGCCGCAGGCATGGAGCCCGACCAAGACAATGCCCGTGATCAGCGATTTCTGTGACCTGTGACCTGTGACCTGTGACCTGTGACCCCAAGACTCATGAAAGAGGAGAACACCCGATGGCCACAATGACACCGACCGACCCCACGACCTCGACCGACCGTCCCGACTACAAGGTCGCGGACCTGGGCCTCGCCGGCTTCGGCCGGAAGGAGATCGAGCTGGCGGAGCACGAGATGCCGGGGCTCATGGCGATCCGTGAGCGGCACCGCGCTGAGCAGCCGTTCAAGGGCGCGAAGATCATGGGCTCGCTGCACATGACCGTGCAGACCGCGGTGCTGATCGAGACGCTGCTGGACCTGGGCGCTGACGTTCGCTGGGTCTCGTGCAACATTTTCAGCACCCAGGACCATGCCGCCGCCGCGGTGGTAGTGGGCAAGGAAGGGAGCCCGGAGGACCTCCGCGGCTGTCCGGTCTTCGCCTGGAAGGGTGAGACGCTGGAGGAGTACTGGTGGTGCACCAGCCAGGCCCTGCGCTGGCCCGATGGCAGCGGCCCCGACCTGATCGTGGACGACGGTGGCGACGCCACCATGCTGGTCCACAAGGGGGCGGAGTTCGAGCGCGCGGGCGCCGTGCCCGCCTTCGACGAGGAGAACGAGCCGGAGGAGTGGGGCGTCGTCCTGGAGCTGCTCCGGGAGCAGCTGGAGAAGGACCCGCAGCGCTGGACCCGAGTCGCGGCCGACATCCAGGGCGTCTCCGAGGAGACCACCACGGGCGTTCACCGGCTGTACGAGATGATGCGCGATGGCACGCTGCTGTTCCCGGCCATCAACGTGAACGACAGCGTGACGAAGTCGAAGTTCGACAACATCTACGGCTGCCGTCACTCGGTGATCGACGGGATCAACCGCGCCACGGACGTCATGATCGGCGGCAAGGTGGCCGTGGTCTGCGGCTACGGCGAGGTGGGGAAGGGGTGCGCGCAGGCGCTGCGGGGGCAGGGCGCCCGCGTCATCGTCACGGAGATCGACCCGATCTGCGCGCTCCAGGCAGCGATGGAGGGCTACGAGGTCCGCACGCTCGATGACGTGGTCGGGACCGCCGACATCTTCATCACGACCACGGGCAACAAGGACGTGATCACGGTGGACGACATGGCCCGCATGAAGGACAAGGCGATTGTCGGCAACATCGGCCACTTCGACAACGAGATCGACATGGCCGGGCTCAAGAAGCGGGGCGTGGAGCGGATCAACATCAAGCCGCAGTACGACGAGTTCCGCTTCGAGGACGGGCACGGCGTCATGATCCTCGCCGAGGGCCGGCTCCTGAACCTGGGCTGCGCCACGGGCCACCCGTCGTTCGTGATGAGCGCCAGCTTCACCAACCAGGTCATGGCGCAGCTCGAGCTCTGGCAGAACAACGACAGCTACGAGAAGAAGGTGTACGTCCTGCCGAAGCACCTCGACGAGGAGGTCGCGCGGCTGCACCTCGACCACCTGGGCGTCCGGCTCACCGAGCTCACCGACGACCAGGCCAACTACATCGGCGTGCCCAAGGAGGGCCCCTACAAGCCTGAGCACTACCGCTACTAGGCGCAGCGGAGCACAGGTCGCGAGGCGCGGAGGGCCGGTCGCTCACCGTTCGGTGGGGCGGCCGGCCTTTTCCGTTAAGACGACGAGGCTGGCCGCGGCGACGTGGCGGCTGAAGCGGTGCGTCATTCCGTCGCTGGATTCACCGTACGCGTCGCTGAGAGCCGTTGCCGCTGAACGCCACGCTGTCCGCGGGTGGCGTTCAGCAGCCCCCACGGCTGGCATCGCCGTCACGACTGAATCCCACCCTCCGGAACCGCGCAAATTCAGCAGCGCCGCCTCACCCCTCGACCCAGCCGGGAACACGAGGGGCCTCACACGAAAAGGCGGACGTGGACGCGGACCCCGGGATCCCAACGGAAACGGGCTCCAGCGGACCCCGGATCCCGAACCCCGAACCCCGAACCCTGAACCCTGAACCCCGCACCGGCCCCCCCGGCGCGGAGGAGTGTCAGCCCAAATCAGAGCGCGTTCAGCTCCCGCGTCATGGTGTCGGCGATCCCGTGCCAGTCGTACTCTTCCACCGCCGCGTTCCGGAGCGCGTCGGCCACATCGGCGTCGGCGTCGAGGGCGGCGTTCACGTTGGCGACGATGTCGGCGGCGGTGTTCTCGGCCTCGGGCGCGAGTCGCATGAGCCGGGCGAGGTCGTCGGGGAGGCGGGGTGCGAGGCTCTGGAGGGAGTGGTGCATGCCGGCGAAATCGGTGCCCATGGGCAGGCACCCGCACGCGGCCGACTCCGGCACGACCAGCGGCGACGCCTCGGGCACCGCGGACGGGAACACCGCCACGTCCGCCAGCGGGAACACGTGAGCCAGGAGCGAGTGGTCGAGGTAGCCGGTGAAGATCACGCGGTCGGGGGTCAGGCGCTCGGCGGCGGAGGTGGCGTAGTCGTCGTACTCCCCGCTGTCGCGCAATCGCTGGAGGTACGCGGACGCCGAGGGACGCGCCCCCTCCTGCTTCCGCTCCCCGGCCCAGTCGATGATCCGCGCGGCCAGCTCCCCGTGCCCGCGGGACAGCGCCAGTACGAACGCCTCCATGTACTCCCTCAGCCACCCGGCGCCCACCAGCACCACGCGCGCGTCCGGGTGTCGCTCCAGGATCCTGGGCAGGGCGACTACGATGGCCGCAACCCCCTTCGCCGGGATCAGCCGACCCACGAACGTCAGCACCCGGTCCCGCTCCCAGTCCACCGAGCGCAGCTTCTCCTCCAGCCCCGCGTCGGGGTGGCCGGTGTCGTAGTCGAGGGCCGGCTCCAGCGCCCGCTGGAACGCCTCGTGGTCGAGATCGTCCTCGGCGGCGGACTCCACGGCCCGGGCCAGCGCCTCCGAGTGCCCCGGCCCGTGTCCACGCTCCACCCCGGTCAACGCCGACGCCAGCCGCTCCACGCTCTCCGCCCGCTCGCTCCGCGCCACCGGTCGGAACCGCTCCGTGTCCACGCCCACCCGCACGGTCACCGTCTTCGGCTCGAGGTCCAGGTCGGGGAAGTAGTCCTTGAGACGGTCACGGATTTCCTGGTTCAGCGCGAACACCGCGTCGGCTGACTCCACGGCGCGCCGGGCGATGGGCTGCATCCGTTCGTCGTGGCGGACAATGTACTCGAGCGCGCTCCCGTGCGGCATGACCGCGTACGCCAGCCCGTCCTCCTCCTGGAGCCGCCGGAGCGCTTCCGACAGCAGGATGGTGTGATTCACGTGCCACGCCCGAATCCCGGAATCCGCGGCGATCCGGCGCAGCGCCGCCACGTTTCGCCGGAGGTATTCCTCGAGCGGTGCCATGTCCAGGTCGAGAATCGACCGCACGTAATCGGATTCCCGGTCCGGCCGCACGTACGTGGGCAGCACGTTCAGCTCGGGCTTGTGCAGGATGCAGCGGCCCGGGTAGTCGACCTCACGCGAGAACCGTTGCTCCGGCTCGTCGTTCTCCCGGTGGATCCACAGCTCCGAGACAAAGTCGAACCGGTCAGGATAGGGCTCCTGGCACATCAGGTGCACGGTCTCGCCGTTGTCGCACAGCGCGGCGACCGTCTCGCGGGTCCATAGATTGCTTCCGGCCCCCGCGAGGCCGTATCCGTGCACCATACCGATCATAGGGTTCGTGCTCCCATCTGCGATGATGCGAGCCGCACCCGCCGCCCGCTGCACGGGGCTACCGTTCAGACACCGTGCCACAGGAAGGAAACCGACGCTCGTGGATGCCATGATTCTCGCCGCAGGACTCGGAACCCGACTCCGACCCCTCACCCACGAGGTGCCCAAGGCCCTCGTCGACATCGGCGGCGAGCCGGTGCTCGACAAGGTCGCACGCCGCGTCGTCGCCGCCGGCGCCGACCGGATCGTGGTGAACGTATCTCCCCACGCAGACCGGATCCGCGAGCACATCGACGCCAGCGACGGGTGGGGCGTCGAGGTTCTCGTATCCGAAGAGCCCGACGGCCCGCTCGAGACCGGCGGTGGCCTCCTCAAGGCCGCGGACTTCTTCCGCCGCGACCGCCCCATCCTCATCCACAATGCCGACATCCTCACCGACGTGGACCTCGAGGCGCTCTACGCGGCCCACGACGACGCCTCCCTCGCGACCATGGCGGTCCGCGACGCCGACAGCGACCGCTACCTCCTCTTCGATGCCGAGGGCCTGGTCGGCTACGCGTATGGCGGCGAGGAGCACCGGGCGCGGGAGCCCGTGGGCGAGGAGCACCGTCGCGACTACCTGGGCGTCCAGGTCATCTCGCCCCGACTCCTCGATCGCTTCGAGGAGGAGGGGAAGTTCTCCATCTTCACCCCCTACATGCGGCTCATCCGCGAAGGTGAGCGCGTGGCCGCCTTCGAGGCGGGCGACGTCCGCTGGTCCGATATCGGCACGCACGAACAGCTGGAGGCTGCGCGCGAGGAGTGGGGCTGATGGCCGAGAAGATCCTGGTAACGGGTGCCACCGGGAAGGTGGGGCGAGAGCTGGTGAGGCGGCTGCTGGACGACGGCCTGGAGGTGAAGGCCGGCACGCGCAGCCCCGTCCTCGCGGCGGACCTCTTCGGCCCTGGGGCGGAGGTCGTGGAGCTGGATTACGACGTCACGGCCACGTGGGACGAGGCGGTGCAATGGGCGGACCGGGTGTTCCTGGTGCCCCCGGCGTTCGACCCCCACGGCGATGACCGCCTGGTCCCGTTCCTGGACTGGGCCGTGCAATCCGGGGCCCGTCACCTGGTGCTGCTCTCCGCCATGGGCATCGAGGCGCGCCAGCGCCTGGCCCTCCGACGCATCGAGCAGCGCGTGGAGCAGACGGGTGTGGACTGGACCTTCCTGCGCCCCAACATCTACATGCAGAACTTCGCCCGCGGCTTCGTGTCCCGGTCCATACGCGACAATGGCGTGATCCGGCTCCCTGTGGGCGACGCGCCCGTCAGCTTCGTCGATGGCCGCGACGTGGCCGCTGTCGCGGCTCGAGTGCTGCAGGAGGACCACCACTTCGGCCGCGCCTACACGTTGACGGGGCCGGAATCGCTGGACCACGGCGAGGTGGCGCGCCTGATCTCCGAGGCCGCCGGCCGCGACGTACGCTACGAGCACGTTCCCTCCGACGAGACCCGCGACTTCCTCGCCAGCGCCGGCTGGCCGGCCGAGCAGGCGGAGACCTTCGCCAGCCTCATGGCCGCCATCCGCGAGGGCCGTCGCTCCGATGTGACCGGAGATGTCGAGCAGGTGACGGGCTCCACGCCCACTCCGTTCACCCGCTTCGCCCGGGAGCACGCCGACGCCTGGAGCTAGAGCTCACGGTCGGGCCCACCCCACATGTCTGGCGGACCGTCGGCGGTGAAAATTCCGACGCCCTGGCGGGCGAGTCCGCGGCGCTGCTCGCGGAGACGGTCGCCGTGGTCGAATAGCCGCACCGGCCAAAACCGGCAACTGGTGCACCGTCCGCTGCGGAATTGGCAGTTCCGTCGCCCGCCCGACCCCTGACCGGCCCCCGGACTCGCGACCCGCGGCTGGCGACCGGGACTGGGGACCGGGACTGGCGACCGGTGCACCGTCCGCAGTACAGTGCACCCTCACCACCCCCGCAACCACGGAGAATCGATGGCCGACGAGATCGAATACCGCGTGATCGGCGATGACATGCAGCTGGTGGAAGTCGCCCTGGACCCCGGTGAGGCGGTGCGTGCCGAGGCCGGCGCCATGCTCTACCTCACCGATGACGTCGAGATCCAGACGTCCACCGGTGGCGGGGTTTTCAAGGGTCTGAAGCGCGTATTCACCGGTGAGACCTTCTTCATTACGTCCTTCATATACACCGGGACGGGCAAGGGCGTGGCCGCCTTCGCGGCGCCGTATCCGGGCAAGATCATCCCGCTCGACCTCACCCAGTACGGCGGCAGCATGCTCGTGCAGCGCGATGGCTTCCTGGCCGCGGCCGCGGGCATTGAGATCGAGGTCGCCTTCACCAAGCGTCTGGGCGCCGGCCTCTTCGGCGGCGAGGGCTTCATTCTCCAGCGACTCGAGGGTGACGGCCTCGCGTTCGTGCACGCCGGCGGCACCGTAGTGCGGCGCGACCTGGAGGCGGGCGAGTCGCTGCGTGTGGATACCGGCTGCCTCGTGGCCTTCCAGGAGTCCGTGGATTACGACATCCAGTTCATCGGCGGGGTTCGGAACGCACTCTTCGGCGGCGAGGGGCTCTTCCTGGCCACCGTGAAGGGGCCCGGGACGGTGTTCCTCCAGAGCCTGCCGTTCTCGCGCCTCGCCGACCGCGTGATGCAGGCGGCGCGTTTCGAGCAGAAGGGGGAGAAGAAGGGTGTGGGTGGCCTCGGGGGTAACCTGCTCGGAGGTCTCCTGCAGGGAGATCGCAGCTAGCAACCGGAGCACCGCCAGGGGATCGGATCTTGCGCCGCTGAACGCGCGTCGTCCGCCGTCCGAATTCGTCGAGGGAGAGCCGTGTCGGAATCCGATCGATCGCAGGATGCGGTGGGCTACGCAGTCGTGGGGCTGGGCTGGATCAGTCAGGCCGCCATGCTCCCGGCGTTCGCCAACGCCCGTGACACCTCGCGGCTGGTGGCCCTGGTCTCCGGCAGCGAGGAAAAGAGACGGGTCCTGGCAGACCGCTATGGTCTCGATCCGGAGCGTGACACGTATGGGTACGATGACCTGGAATCGTGCCTGGAGCGCGACGACGTGGACGCCGTCTACATTGCCGTCCCCAACCACCTGCACCGGGAGTTCACCGAGCGCGCCGCGGCCATGGGTGTGCACGTGCTCTGCGAGAAGCCCATGGCCCCGAGCGTCGAGGACTGCCGCGCCATGATCGACGCGTGCGAAACGGCGGGCGTCCGGCTCATGATCGCGTACAGGCTGCACCTGGAGCCCGCCAACCTCCACGTGGTGGAGCGCGTCATGCGCGGCGACCTCGGCGACCTGCGGGTGTTCACCGCCACGTTCGCGCTCCAGGTCGCCGACGACGATATCCGCCTCGTCCCGCCCGAGCAGGGCGGTGGCCCGCTCTACGACATCGGCGTCTACTGCATCAACGCCGCACGCTATTTCTTCCGGGCGGAGCCCGAGGCGGTGTGGGCCACGCCAGCGGCGCGCGAGCAGCCGCGGTTCCACGAGATCGAGGAAGCGGTGAGCTGCGTGATGCGGTTCCCGGGCGAGCGCCTGGCCACGTTCACCTGCAGCTTTGGCGCCCACGATGTCTCGTTCCTGACACTCGTGGGCGACGAGGGCTCGCTTCGCATGGACAACGCCTTCACGTTCCAGGGCGATCGGACGATGGAGCAGGAGGGCGGTCAGGGGCCCGGGAGCCGCATGTTCCCGGAGTCCGACCAGTTCGGCCCTCAGCTCGCTTACTTCTCCGGCTGCATCCGCGAAGAGCGCACCCCGGAGCCGGACGGCGAGGAGGGGCTGGTGGACGTGCGCATCATACGCGCACTATACGAGTCCGTGGAGACGGGACGGCCGGTCGATCTCGATCTCGAGCGCGAGCACCGGCCGGTCCCGGACATGGCCGTGCGGTACCCGGCCCTGGAATCACCCGGGATGGTGGACGTGAGCAGCTCGTCCGCCTGACCATACCTGTACAACAACAGAAGAGGAGAAACACATGGCGATACGCAAGGCGAACGCGACCTGGAACGGCACCCTGAAGGATGGCGATGGCAAAATGCGACTGGGCGGTGGCGCCTACGAGGGCGCCTATTCCTTTCAGTCCCGCTTCGAGGAAGGGGAGGGCACGAACCCGGAGGAGCTCATCGCCGCGGCGCATGCCGGCTGCTTCTCCATGGCGTTCTCGGCCGAGCTCGGCAAGGCCGGCCACGACCCCAAGCGCGTCTCCACAGAGGCCCGCGTCAGCCTCGTCAAGGGGGACGAGGGCTTCTACATGAACCGCATCACGCTGGTGACCGAGGCGGAGGTGCCCGGGATCTCCGAAGACGAGTTCCAGAAGATCGGCGAGGCCGCGAAGAAGGGCTGCCCCGTCTCCCGCGCCCTGGCCGGGGGGCCGGAGATCAAGCTGGAGGCGACCCTCCGCAGCTGACCCGCGGGCGGCCGCTCCCTCTCGGGGGCTCGCTGGCCGCCATACGGCGGTCGCGTCGATCCGCGCGGTGAACCGGTCGGGGTGGAGCAGTCCGGCGAGGACCTCCACCCCGTCCACCACCCGCGGTCCCGACCGGTTTAAGTACGACGATCCATCCACGATGAACGCCCGCCCGATTTCCACCGCGCGCGGCGCCCCCTCGTACTGGCGCTCCACTTTCGGAATGGAACCTGCCGCGCTGGCGTCGCCATGAGCCGATATCCGGATCGAAGGGACGAGAACAGGAGCGGCTGGGACGCGGTCTGGAACGCGATCTACACCCTGCTTCGGTTCATCGCGCGGCACGCTCGTGGCTTCTTCGGGGCGGTGTTCACCTACGTCTCGGTCAGCTTCATCGTGCTGGTTGGCGCCATCTGGGGCTTCGCCGAGATCTCGAGCGAGGTGCTGGCGGGGTCGACGCAAGCGCTGGATGAGTGGGTGCTGACCTATGTCGCCTCGCACCGATCGGATCTCCTGGATCACGTGGCGCTCGAGATCACTGCCCTCGGCAATTTCGCCACTCTGACCGTTCTCGTGCTCGTCGTGTCCGTCTTCCTCTGGGAAACGCGCCACCGGATCTCGGTAGCGCTGCTGTTCGCCGCCATGGCCGGCGGCGCCCTCCTCAATACGCTCCTCAAGGACATTTTCGATCGGCCGCGACCCACGGTGGTGGAGGCGAGCACCGAAGTCATGACGCAGTCGTTCCCCTCCGGTCACGCCATGGGGGCGTTCATCGCATACGCGGGCGTCGCCTACCTGGCCGGCAGGCTCGGACCCACACGCACGCTCCGGGTCCTTACGTGGGCCTTCGCCGCCCTCCTCATCGTACTGGTGGGCGCAAGCCGCATCTACCTGGGCGTACACTACCCGAGCAATGTGCTCGCCGGCTACCTCGGTGGCCTCGCCTGGCTCGCGTTCGTCATGTCCGGCATCGCCGCCGCACGCTATTTCGCCCGACGCGAGCCGGCGGAGGCTGCCCGACACGAGCAGGACCTCGAGGCGTAGACGCCGAGACTCGGACCCGGCGCAGAGCCGCGCGATCTCGCCTTGTTGTTCGGCGGCCGCCGTCGCAGATTCAGGCGACGATCGCCGTTTCTCCTGGAGGTTTCCACGTGCGCCAGTTCCAGGGCACTGCCCTGATGCCGCGCGGCACCTTGCTGCTCGCGCTGCCAGCCCTCGCCATGACCCTCGCCTCGACCCTCGACCCAGCCCCACTGGCCGCGCAGCAGAGTGCTGCGCTCACGGACCCCGGCGTTTCCCTCGATCTGGCTCGACACCGCGCCGCCACACTCTCTGACATCCGCTACGACGTCGCGTTCCGAATCCCCGCGGACCGGGACGCCGACGTGACTGGCACGGTCACCATTTCCTTCGATCGCGCCGGTGCCGACCCCCTGGTGCTCGATTTTGCGGATCCTGCGAAGGTTCGAGAGGTTCGCGTGGGCAGCCGCGCCGTCGACCACGAGTCCATCCACGACCACCTCGTGATCCCGCCCGGCGACCTGCCGGCGGGGCGCGGCGCGGTGACCATCGACTTCGTGGCGGCCGACGCCCCGCTGAATCGGCGGGACGACTTCCTCTACACCCTCTTCGTACCGGACCGCGCCCACGAGGCGCTCCCGTCGTTCGACCAGCCGGACCTCAAGGGCCGGTTCCGCCTTCGGCTCACGGTTCCCGCGGAGTGGACAGCGGTGGCCAACGGAGCGGTGGAGGAGCAGGAGAGGCGTGGCGATGAGGTCGTCTATCGATTCACCGAGACGGAGCCGCTGCCGACCTACCTGTTCGCATTCGCAGCGGGTGAATTCGAGGTGGAGGAGGCCGAGCGGGACGGGCGCCGCCTCCGGCTGATTCACCGGGAGACCGATGGCGAAAAAGTGGCGCGAAACCGCGATGCCATCTTCGACCTCCACGCCACCGCCCTTGCCTGGCTCGAGGACTACACCGCCATTCCATATCCGTTCGGAAAGTTCGATCTGGTGGCCATCCCGTCCTTCCAGTACAACGGCATGGAGCACCCGGGCGCCATCCTGTATCGGGCGTCCACCCTCTTCCTCGATGAGAGCGCCACCCGCAACCAGGAACTGGGGCGCGCCAGCGTGATTGCGCACGAGACCGCCCACATGTGGTTCGGCGACCTCGTCACCATGCGCTGGTTCGATGACGTATGGATGAAGGAGGTGTTCGCCAACTTCATGGCGGCCAAGATCGTGAACCCCTCGTTCCCGGACCTCGACCACGAACTGCGCTTCCTCGTCGCCCACTATCCGTCCGCGTATGGAGTGGATCGCACCGCAGGCGCAAACCCGATCCGGCAGCCGCTCGAGAACCTCGACGATGCGGGTAGCCTCTACGGCGCCATCATCTATCAGAAGGCGCCCATCGTCATGCGACAGCTGGAGCGACTCACGGGGGAGGAGCCCTTTCGCGCCGCACTCCGCTCCTACCTCGACGCGCACCGTTTCGGTAACGCCGGCTGGCCCGCGCTCGTGGAGGAGCTGGACCGTGTGACCGACCTCGACGTAGGGGCCTGGAGCCGCGTCTGGATCGAGGAGGCGGGGCGGCCCGTCATCGACCTCGAGGTCCAGCGCGCCGACCCATCGCCGCGGATCGTCCTCCGGCCCCGCGACCCGGCGGGGCGGGGAAGGGTCTGGCCGCAGCGAAGCGTCGTCTCTACCCTCGGCCGCGATGCCGTCGAGCCTCCCCACGGCCTCGCCTCCACCGCCCCGCCCCTCCAACCGCGGCCGCTCTCGACCGAACCCGTGACCCTCGCCGCGGACACCGTCACGCTACCGGAACCGCCCGGGACCCATGTGGTCCTGCCGAACGCGGACGGCCTGGGATACGGGCTGTTCCGACTCGACCCGCGATCGCGTCATGGGCTGATCGACGGCCTCGAAGAGCTCCCGGAGCCCCTCGAGCGCGCCGTCGCGTGGCTGGACCTGTGGGAAATGATGCTGGAGGGGGAAGTGGCGCCCGCGGCGCTCATGGAGACGGGGCTCCGGGTCGTCGCTCGTGAGTCCGATGAGCTGGTGGCGCAGCAGGTCCTCGGGGATCTGACGGAGCTCTTCTGGCGCTACCTGGACCCCGGCGTTCAGCGCGCCCGTGCCGCCGAGCTCGACCGGCTGCTCTGGAACCGAATCGAGGCCGTCGAAGGGGCGTCGGCGAAAGCGGCGTATTTCAACGCGTGGCGGTCCACGGCCCTCACCCCGGCCGCCCTCCAGCGGATGCGCGAGGTGTGGAGCGGCGAGCGCGTCATGGACGGCCTCCCACTCTCCGAGCGCGACCGTACGGAGCTGGCCCTCCAGCTCGCTGTGCGCGATGTGGAGGGCGCCGAAGCGCTCCTCGATCGGCAGGAGTCCCAGATCGAGAACCCGGACCGGCGGGAGCGCTTCGCATTCATCCGCAGAGCCGCATCGCCGGACCCGGCCGTCCGCCGCGCCTTCTTCGAGTCGCTCTCCGACCCGGCGAACCGGGCGCGGGAGGAATGGGTGGTGAGCGCGCTATCGCTGCTCCACCACCCGCTGCGCGCCGACCAGTCCCTCGAGTACCTTCGACCGGGATTGGACCTCCTCCTGGAGGTGAGGGCCACGGGCGACATCTTCTTCCCCACCCGCTGGCTCGCTGCCACACTCGCGGGGCACTCCTCCGCCGCGGCCGCGGCCGTCGTGCACGACTTCATCGACAGCCACCCGGACTACCCCCCGCGCCTCATGGGCAAGCTGCTCCAGGAAGCCGATCCGCTCTTCCGGTCCCAGACCCTGCGGCAGCCCTAGTCGCTGTACAGCGCCTCCAGCTCGTAGACCGAATCGGCCGGACCGATCAGGATCATGGTCTCGCCCGGCTCGATCGTCCGCTGCGCCGCCGGTGTCAGGTCGAAGGAGCCATCCGGCCGACGGATCGCGAGGATCGATACGTTCCGCATCCGGCGGAGGTCGCAGCCCGCTATGGTCTGACCCGCGAAGGGGGAATCCCCGGCCACGGTGATCTGCCCCACATCCACGTCCGGGTCCGCACCGACCCGGAAGATCCGGCCGAAGAAGTCATGAACCGCGGGTCGGAGGAGCGCCAGGGCCAGGCGGTGGCCGCCGATGGAGGAGGGCGTCACGACCCGGTCCGCGCCGGCCCTGAGCAGCTTGCTCTCCAGCGTCTCGGTCCCCGAGCGGGCGATGATCAGGAGCCGCGGGTTCAACTCCCGGGCCGTAAGGACGGTCAGCACGTTTTGCGCGTCACCGTCCAGCGCGGCGACCAGGCCGCGGGCGGTTTCGATCCGGGCCTGGCGCAGCGTTTCCTCGGAGGTAGCGTCCATCGAGAGGTGCGGGATGTTCCCCTCCAGCAGCTCTTCCTCCAGGCCCTCCTCCCAGTCCACGACCACGAAGGGCTCGCCTCGCGCCTCGAGGTCCCGCAGGATCTGCCGGCCGAGACGGCCATAGCCGCAGATGATGTAGTGCTCCCGCATGTCGCCGACCATGTCCCTGTTCCTCCTGCGCTGGACCGATACCCAGAATGTCTGGCCGAGCATGACCTCGGCGGCGTTGCTGATCGCCCACGCGGCCACGCCGACGCCGACGATGATGAGAAAGGTGGTGAAGAGCATCCCCGGCGCATCCAGCTCCACCACCTCACGGAACCCCACCGTGGCCAGGGTGATGACCGTCATGTACAGCGCCTGAACGAAGGTCATGCCTTCGAGCAGGATATACCCGGCGGTGCCGAGCGCGATCAGGCCCAGGAGGAGGAGGAGGGAGAGCTGGAGCTGACGGATCGGCTCCGAGAGAGCCGATCGCAGACGCTGGACCAGTCTCGCCAGGGGGCTCGAGCGCGATCGACTCATGCCCGGACCGCGCCGATCCGGTAGACGTCCCTCACTCGTGTTGCTGCGCGCGCTCTGCGTCACGAGCGGCCCGCGCCTGCTGCCGCGCGCGGTCTTCCAGCACCACGTGCCGCTGCGCGTGCTCGACCTGGAATCTCATCGAACCCACACCCTCCCGCAGAATCCGGCTCTTCGTCGACAGGGATCCGCCGCGCCCGGCCGCGATCTCCATGGCGCCCGCGAGCTGCGACAGCGCGTCGAAGCCGGCCCCCATGAACTCGATCTTCAGCCGGCCGAACGCCCGCTTGAGCGGCATGGTGAGCATTTCCGCCTGCTTGGGGTTCCTGGTACCCGCATAGCGCTCGACCTGGCCGTAGAGGCTCTGGACCTTGGTGAGCATCGCGTCGAGGGCCGCGAGCTGCATCTGTGCCTGGGGACTGAGAAGACCGGCCATCCGGCAACCTACGACCGCCGGGCGGCCGCGGCTACCGACCGGCCGGAGCCACCGGGCGGTTGCGGCTACCGACCGGCCGGAGCCACCGGGCGGCTACTCGCCCGTGCTCGGCAGCCTCAGCCTCGCCACCGCGCCGCTGCGGTCGCGCCTGTCATGGAGCGTGAGCTGCCCCCCGTGCGCCTCGGCGATCTGTCGGCTCAAAGCGAGACCGATACCCGACCCCTCCGGCTTCGTGGTGAAGAAGGGGACGAAGAGGTTGGTGCTGTCTCCGATTCCGGGGCCCGCATCCCGCACCAGCACCTCCACGGAGCCGCCATCCCGCCGCCACTGGATCTCCACACCGCCGCCCGTCTCGAGGGAGGCGTCCACGGCGTTCGTGACCAGGTTGATCAGGAGCTGGTCCAGCTGGTCGCCATCGGCGGCGATCACCATCTCCGGTCCTCCAAGCACGGCCACCGGCAGGCGCGTCTCGAGCTCCGCCACGCGCCGGATCCAGGGCCGCACCTCCATCGGCTCCCGGTCGGGCGCCGGCAGCCGGGCAAGGTGCGCGTAGGACGCCATGAAGCGGTTCAGAGCCTTTGCGCGACCCGCGATGACGCCCAGCCCCTGGCGCACGTCGTCCTCCGCGTCCGCCGGCCGCGGCTCCCGCTCCAAAATCCGCTGCAGGCTCTCCGTCAGCGACAGGATGGGCGCCAGCGAGTTGTTGATCTCGTGACCCAATACCCGGACGAGCCGTTTCCACGCCTGCCGCTCCTCTTCGCGAAGAGCCCGACTCAGGTCCGCCAGCACGACCAGGTGGTGCCGCAGCCCCTCCTGCCGGAACGTGGTCCGACGCAGTTCCCAGCGACCGGTGCCCCCGGGGTAGCGGGAGTCCAGCGTGCGGGGCGTCTCGCCCGTCAGCGTCTCGCCAAGCCCCAACTCGTCCGCGCTCCGCTCCAGCAGGCGGTCCGCCGGGCGGCCCAGGAGCCTCTCGCCCGCGCGGTTGACGAGCTTCAGTCGCCCGTCGCCATCGAACGCGAAGACCGCCACCTCGATCTCCGCCATGACTTTCCGGAGCAGGGTGCTGGCCTCTACGGCGCCCAGTCGCTGCTCGCGGAGCGTGTAGCCCAGCGAGTTGATCTCCAGCAGGGCGAGGCCGAGTGCGTTGTCCGGTTGCGCGTTGCGGGCGCGGATCGAGAAGTCGCCCTCGCGGAGCGCGCCCAGGAGGTTCGACAGCGTCTGGAGCGGGCGAGCCACGCGCTCGCGGAGGATGGTGGCCGCGCCCAGCCACACGACGATGATCAGCGTGGAGAGGGTCCACTGAACCCGCGGTGCGAAGGCGCCCGTCCACAGGAGGACCAGCGCCGTGACGGAGCCGGGCAGGCCCGCGAAGAGCGCCAGGAGGAACACGCGGCGCTCATGGGAGAAGCGCCCCGCCGGCCGCTCCGTCTTCACCGGTCGTGCCTCGCGAGCGGCACGCGCGCGCGTCGGCCCCGATCGCCGGTCCTCGAGTACCGCGTCCGGTCGCTCACAGGTCGTGCTTCTGGAGCCTCCGATAAAGAGCGCTCCGGCTGAGGCCCAGGGCCTCAGCCGCCCGGCTCACGTTGCCGTCGTAGCGGGTGATCGCCTTCTGGATGAGGACGCGCTCGGCATCATCGAGGGTCATCTTGTCGAGCCGGTCCAGCGTCTCGGCCGGCAGCCGCAGGTTGAGATCGGCCTCCTGGACCTGCCGCTCCCGCGCCATCAGCACCGCTCGCTCCACCACGTGCTCCAGCTCCCGCACGTTGCCAGGCCAGGGGTGGTCCAGCAGCGCCTGCATCGCAGGCTTCTCGAAACCGGTCAGCTCTTTCCCGTAGTGGTCCGTCTGCCGCTGGAGGAACCGCGCCGCCAGCACCGGGATGTCCTCCCGCCTGTCCCGCAACGGCGGGAGCCGGATCTCCACCGTGTTGAGCCGGTAGAGCAGGTCCTCCCGGAACTCGCCCGCCGCGATCGCCTTGTCGATGTCCGCGTTCGTGGCCGAGATCACCCGCACGTCCACGTTTCGCGCCTTCGACGAGCCCACCCGCTGCACCTCGCCGCTCTCCAGGACCCGCAGCAGCTTCGCCTGCTGCTTCGGCGTGATGTTCGCGATCTCGTCCAGGAAGAGCGTTCCGCGGTCCGCCAGCTCGAAGCAGCCCACGCGATCCGTCTTGGCGTCCGTGAAGGCACCCTTCACGTGCCCGAACAGCTCGCTCTCGAACAGCGTCTCGCTGAAACCGCCGGCATTCACCGCGATCAGTGGCCGATCGCTTCGCCGCGACGCCGCGTGCAGCCACCGCGCCACGACTTCCTTCCCCGTTCCGTGCTCGCCCGTGACCAGCACGTTCGCGTCCGACGGGCCCACCCGCTCCATCACCCGCAGGACCGGATGCATCGCCCGCGACGACGCCACGAAGTCGGGCAGGTTCTGCTTCCGCAGCCGCTTGTTCTCCCCCTCCAGCGTATGCTTCTCACGCACCGTCTTCGCCAGCTCGATCTGCGTGCGCAGCATGCTCAGCAGCCGCATGTTGTCCCACGGCTTCTCGATGTAGTCGCGGGCCCCCAGCCGCATCGCCTCCACCGCCCCCTCCACGCTCCCCCACGCCGTCATCACGATGATCGGCAGCGTGTGGTCCAGCGCCCGCAGCTTCGACAGCACGTCGAGTCCCTCGCGCCCGGACGTCGTGTCCCGCGCGTAGTTCAGGTCCATCAGCACCGCGTCGAAGTCGCGCGCGGAAACCAGCTCGAGGATCTCCTCCGGCGAAGACGCCGTCTGGATCAGGAATCCCTCCCCCTTCAGCAGGAGGCGGAGCGCCTGGAGCACGTCGGGCTGGTCGTCGGCGATAAGGAGGTTCGGCATCGGTGTCCGATTACGGGATTGATGAGTTAATCTACGGGCACGGCGCCGTGACGCGAGTGCCGCGGACCCAGAGAGAGCGATCCCGGACCGCCCGAGCACACCGCCCGAGTACGCCGCCCAGGTCCGCCGTCCAGGTCCCCCGCCCGAGTCCGCCGCCCGAGTCCGCCGCCCAGGTCCGCCGCCCAGGTCCGCCGCCCAGGCCCGCCGCCCAGGCCCGCCGCCCAGGCCCGCCGCCCAGGCCCGCCGCCCATTCACTCCGCCTGGACCTCGATCGTTCGAGGCGAACCTTCGGCGCGCAGGTCGGAAGCCTGGCCGTCGAAACTCCTTCAGTCCGGGGTGGATTCGCCATTGGAGGGGGCTACCGGTGCGTTTCCCGTTATCCCCCGGATACCGGGGTCAACCCGGCGCCCCTCGTGCGAGACCTCATCCCCAGTCCATTATCCACCGAATACCGAGGGCGATTGCACAACGGGCTGGTGTGACGGTAGGAGCCGGGCCGGCGCTCGCTGTCGGGGTCCAAATAGGTTCCAGCGCCCCGCGGAGCGGGCGCATCATGCCGTCAGGTGGTTTCCGCCAGTTCCTGGCGCCCGGCGATCCAGCCATCCAGGAGCTCGATGACGCGATCCCCGTAGGCCGCCATCTCGTTGGAGTGTGTGACCTGGATGATGGTCGTGCCCTCCTGGTTCAGACGGGTGAAGAGCTCCATGATCTCATGGCTCTGCTTCGAGTGCAGGTTCCCCGTGGGCTCGTCGGCGAGGATCAGCTTGGGGCTCGCGATGATCGCGCGGGCCACGCCCACCAGCTGCTGCTGCCCGCCCGACAGCTGGCTGGGGAAGAGGTCCTTCTTCGCCACGATGCCGAAACGGTCCAGAACGTCGGCCACCAGCGCCTGGCGCTCGGCGCGCTTTACGTTCCGGTAACTCAGCGGGATATCCAGGTTCTCCTCCACCGTCAGATCATCGATCAGGTGGTACTGCTGGAAGACGAACCCCACGTGCCGTTTGTTCAGCTCCATGCGGGCGCGCGGCTTCAGCGCGTGGACCGGCTCACCCGCCAGCCAGTACTCGCCGTTCCAGTCGTGGTCCAGCATGCCGAGAATGCTGAGCAGCGTCGACTTGCCCGCGCCGGAAGGGCCCATCACGGTGATGAACTCGCCCTCCTCGACGTCCGCCGTGATCTGACGGAGCACATAGCTCCGCCCGGCCTTGGTCTCGAAGTGCCGTTCGACGTTCCTGAGCTGGATCAGCGCCATCGGTTCTCCCTGTTCGTGCTCAGACCTCGAAGCCCGCTTCCTCCAGCTCGTGCGCCTCACGGCGATCCTCGTCCTCTACGATCCGGCCGTCGAACAGATGGATCGTGCGCTGCGCGTGCTGCGCGTACCGCGGGTCGTGCGTTACCATGCACACCGTCGCACCGCCCGCGTGCAGCTCCTCCATCAGGCTCATGACCGACTCGCCGTTGGCCGAGTCCAGGTTCCCCGTCGGCTCGTCCGCCAGCAGCATGAGCGGGTCGCCCACGATCGCCCGGGCCACGGCCACACGCTGCTGCTGACCGCCCGAGAGCTGCGACGGGTAGTGCTTCATCCGATGCGCCATCCCCACCCGCTCCAGCGCCTCCTCCACCCGCTGCTTCCGCTCCTTCCCAGGCATGCCCCGGTACGTCAGCGGGAGCTCCACGTTCTCGTAGACGTTCAGGTCACCGATCAGGTTGAAGGCCTGGAAGATGAACCCGATGGCCCGGTTCCGAATGTGCGCCCGCTGACTCGCCGTCAGGTTCGCCACCGGCCG
Organism: uncultured Gemmatimonadales bacterium; assembly: GCA_963783305.1. Classification (GTDB taxonomy): domain Bacteria; phylum Gemmatimonadota; class Gemmatimonadetes; order Longimicrobiales; family RSA9; genus JAWVYT01. Next base: position 89,994 of record CAWAMW010000007.1, read on the forward strand.
ACCATCGAGGATGTACTCCCCGCTCGTAGGGGAGTCCAGCAGCCCCAGCAGGCTCAGGAGCGTCGTCTTGCCACACCCCGACGGGCCGGCGATCGCGACGTACTCGCCAGGCCGGATGTCCAGGTGCACGTCGTTCAGCGCGTGGGTCTCCACCTCCTCGGTGTAGAAGACCTTCGTCACGCCATCCAGCTTGATCATCGGCTCCATCTGCGTTGCCATCAGGGCTCCAGGATTGGGGGATCGAGATCGGGATCGGGTTGTGAACCGCGAAGCGCGATCTGTTCTCTGTAATCTGTTCTCTGTAATCTGTTCTATGTAATCTGTTATATAAGACGCCACGACCGCCCGCGTGGTTGGCTCCGCCTCCACCCCCGCCGCGCGTCCGGGGCCAGTGAAGAGATCGTGTCCGTCCTCACTTCAATCGCACTCGGTCGTAGGTGTCCCAGTTGGACATGTCGGACAGGATCACGACATCGCCCTCCTGGAGGCCGCTACGCACTTCCACCTCGTTCACCGACGACTGCCCGAGCTGTACAGTGACGCGTACCGCCTCATCGCCGTCCACCAGCTTGAAGAGGCCCACCGAGCTGTTCGCGGAGCCAATGTGGGGGCGCGGCATGTGCAGCACCTCGTCCAGCCGCGCCACCTCCACCGTGCCGTCGACGCTCAGGTCCGGGCGGGCGCCGCGCGGCAGCTCCTCGACGTCGAGCGCCACGTCCACGGTCACCGAGCCGCCCTGCGCCGCCGGGTCGATCCGCGTCACGTGGCCGGGGATCACACCGCTGCGGATGTCGATGCTCGCCGGCTGACCCACGGTCACGTCCTTTGCCTGTACCTCTGGGATCCTGAGGACCGCTTTCAACCGCCCGGGCTGCACCACCTTCGCCAGCGTCGCCCCGGGCTGCACCCACTGGCCCGGCTCGAAGTTCAGCTCCTGAACGACGCCATCGCTCCCGGCCACGACCTGCATGGAGCCGAGCCGCGCCCTCTGGAAGTCCACGATCTGCTGCAGTCGCTCCACCTGCGACTCCTGTACGGCCACCTGCCGGGTGATGTTTCGCTCCATGAGGTCCAGTCGCTGCCGCTCCAGGTCCAGCCGCTCCTCGAGTTCAGTCACCTGGTCGCTGGACTGCTGGAGCACGTTCTGAGCGATCAGGTCCTTCTCCGCCAGCTCCTGGTTCGACCGGTACGTGCGCTCCGCCTGCTGATACTGAGAGCGGGTCTGCGCGACGATCCCCGCCTGGGTCAGACGCTGCGTCCGCAGGTTGGTCGCCACCTCCACCAGCCCCGCCTGCGCGGCCGCGAGCTGCCGCTCCGCCTCGAGAGCCTGCAGCTGCACGTCCGGATTCGACAGCTCCATGATCACGGTGCCGGCGCTCACCTCGGCCCCCGCCTCCACCAGCTTCTGCTCCACCCGGCCGGCTGTGACCGCCGAGACCCACCGGATCTGCTCCGGCACGAGCGTGCCCGGGCCGCGCACAGCCCGGATCATGGTGCCGTGCTCCACCTGACCGGTGAAGATCACGTCCCTGTCCACACTGGGCGCGGCCGGCTCCAGCCGCGCCACGGCCACCGCCGCGAGGATCAGCAGAAGCGCCGCGGCACCGCCCAGGATCCACCGCTTGCGCGTACGCCCGCGGCTCTCACGCGGCACGTCCATCATGATCCGGTGGGTCCTGGGCTCCCCCTCGGTGGCCCGATCCGCCTTCTCTGCCGCCATGTTCATCGAACGCTCTCATCTGGAGTACGGCTTTCGGCCCGCTCCGGCCGGAGCGGCCGTCCCACCGCCGCTTCGAGGTCGGCCAGCGCTTCGTGGAATGTATACACCGCCGCCAGGTACGACTGGTCCGCCTGCGACTTCAGCGTCGTGGCTTCCGTCAGGCTGACGAATGAGTCCAGGCCGACCCGGTACCGCTCGCGCGCCTGCTCCAGCTGGTCGGCCCCCAGCACGCGGTTCGTTCTCTCGATCTGGACCGCCTCGTAGGCCGCCTCCAACCGGAGCAGCGCCGCCCCCACATCCGCGGTAAGCCGCAGACGTTCGGCCCTCAGCCGATGCTCCGTGTCCTCGGCCGCCGCGTCCGCCTGCGCCACCTGCCGCTGCCGCGAGAACCCGGTGAAGACCGGCACCGAGACCGCCAGTGACACGGTCAGAGGCTGTTGCTGGAAGTCGAAGGGGAACGCGCGGTTGGTCATTCGCACCGTCGCCTCCAGCGAGTCCAGCCGCACGGGCGTCAGTTCGTACGTCGAACAGTCCTCCGCCGGGTATGGGTCCGCAAGGCGCGAGTTCAGGTCGTTCCACTCCTGGCACGACTGCATCTGACTCTCGTACGCCTGCCGGCCCTGCGACAGGAGGTAGGCGTCATCCCCCACCTGCCGCGTGAAGCCGGAAAGCCCGGCCTGCGCGGTGATGGTGGGGAGGTACGCCGACCAGGCCGTCCGTGCGGCCGCCCGCTGCGCCCGGGAGGCAGACTCCAGCGACCGCAGCGCCGGATGTGACGACAGCGCGATCCCCAGCAGCCACTCCCTCGTCCACTGCGGCTCGAACACCTCGAGATCTGTCGTAAGACGGAGGTCCCGGTCCAGCTCCAGCCCGATCTGCTGCATCAGCCGCAGCCGCGACGCCTCATACTCGCTCCGCGCCGTCAGCGCCGCGACGCGCGCACGACCCCACTCCACCTCCGCCTGCTTCGCGTCCAGGGTGATGGCGACACCCGCGGATGCGCGGGTCCGCGCGAGCGTCAACGTCTCTTCCGCGCTTTCCTGCTGCTGCCGCCTCAGCTCCACCTGGTCGCGCGCCCGCAGCACCGTGACGTAGGCCCGCTTCACCGCGTTCTGGAGCGTAGTTTCCACCGCCTCCACGTTTGCCCTCACCGCACGGCGGTTCGCCCGCTGCTCGGACAGCGTGAACCACGTCTGCGGACTCAGGCTCCACCGGGCGCTCGCCGAGTAGCTCGAAAAGTAGTACGACGGCGTTTCCGTCACCCCGATGTCCGCCGCCGTGAAGCTGCCGAAGAGCGCCGAGCCCTGGTCCTCGTACCGCACTCCGCCCAGGACGCTCGCCTGCGGCATGAAGGCGCCATACGCCTCCCGCACACCCCAGTCGGCCGCCGACTCGTCGTTCCGGGTGGCCAGATACGACGGGTTGTGCCGGATCGCCAGCGCCAGCGCCTCGTCCAGCGTCAGCGCCACCGGCTTCGGACCCTCCGGTCCCTCTCGCTCCTGCGCCCACGCGCCAGCGGGCGACAGCCCGCATGCGAGCGCCGCACACACCAGCGCCGCTGGCCCCGCGCGGTGGATCCTGATCCTCGTCGACAAGACGGCTCCTCTTTCCGGGACTCCGTTTCCGCCCTTGTTCAAAGGCGAGTACCGTGCCGGAGGTGAATCAACGCGTAAAGGGTTGTACCACAAGAGCATAGACATAATATACCGGACGGTGGCCGGTCGGTTTCGGGGCGGTTGGTGTCCGATTCCGAACACTTGGCGGCGCGCCGCCGGGGATGGATCCAGCACCGCGCTGTGGCGCCGGCTCCGCCGGGCGACCCCGCGGCCAGCGTCAGGACCGCCAGGCCGCCGACCGATGTCGCTCGGCACTTGCACGGGTGGAGAGGGGTAGGGTAGATAGCGAAAGGGCGAATCCAACAGCGGAGGCGATCATGATGAATCGGAGAGCCAGGCGCGGAGCGTCGGTCGGGAGCGGGATCCGGGTGCGACTCGGCCGGGGGCGGGTGCTGGCGGCGTCCGGTGTGCTCGGTGTCGCAATCGTGGCGGCCGTGGGGGGTGCATGGTCCACGTCCGGCCCCTCGGCGGCGGTCGTGGCCTCCCCGCAGGACCCGGCGGAAGCGGTGATGGTGGCTGCGGGCCAGTGGGCCCTCGAGCGGGTGGCGGGCGGCGAGACGCGCCTGGACCCCCATCGTTCGGGAGCGGGGAAGGATGCGGCGCGGGTGAGCAGCGTGGCGCGGTCGCTTGGGGCGGGGCTCGGCACGCTCGATGAGCTGCGTCAGTGCACGGACCCCCTGAATTCCGCGAGCTGCCGTCTCGGCGTGGATCGCCTGCTTGCCATCTCTGCACCGCAGGTGGACGGGGATGAGGCGCGAGTGAAGGTGTACGCTTGGTTCCGCTCGAGCTCGCCGCCCGTGGCGCAGCGGAGCTGGGATCTGGTGTTGCGCCGCGAAGGCGGGAGCTGGCGGGTAGTATCGGGAGGGTGAGGCGCACCGCCACACCGTGATCGCCGGATGGGAACGGGGAAGGGCGCCGACCCCGCTTCAGGCCGACGCCCCGTCCCCGTACTCGCCTGGCCCCATCAGGCAGGCTGGAGCGGCATCTCCTCCGTCGGCTCCGGAGCCTCCCCAGTCTCCGCGGGCGGTACCCCCCGCAGGATCGGGAACAGCTTCACGATCACCAAGTATCCCATGATCTCCCCCGCCACCAGCCCGATCGTGACCGCCAGCTCGGGCAGCGCCGGTACGTACGACCACTCCGGCCCCGGGTTGAAGGCGAAGATATAGGTGGAGAAGCGGTAGAGCGCGCCCGCCAGGATCACCGCCGCGCCGATCCCCGCGAAGAACCGCGCCCCTGCCGTCTGCCGGAATCGGAGCAGGGCCAGCGCCGGGATCAGGAACAGCAGCATCTCCAGCTGGAAGAGCAGGCTGTAGCCGTCGAAGGCGAACGCGGCCCCGAGCTGTCCGCGGTGGTAAATGTCCACCGTCCGCAGCACCACGTACGCCAGGAGGACGTAGGCGATGGGCCGCCCGAGCGCCCGCAGCATCGGCGTCTCCTGCGGTCGGCGGAACATCTTCGCCGACAGCGTCGCCTCCAGCGCCACCGCCGCGTACCCCATCCCCACCACGCTCACCAGGAAGAGGGCAGGGAGGAGGGGTGTGTGCCAGAGCGGGTGCAGCTTGTGTCCCGCGATCAGCATCAGGCTCCCCAACGACGACTGGTGCATCGTGGGAAGCAGCAGGCCGAGCGCGATGAAGTACGGCATCGCCTTCTCCAGCTTGGGCGACACGAACAGCGCCAGATTCCTCAGCCCGCTCGCGTCGCTCTCGCGCCACTTCTCCAGGAACGCCGGGGACAGCTCGATCCACAGCACCATCGTGTACAGCATGATGCAGAGCGCGATCTCAAGAAGGACCGAGTTGAAGTTCCAGTTCGGGAAGAAGAAGATGATCTTGTAGAAGTTCCAGAAGCGGCCCAGGTCGATGAGGACGCTCAATCCACCCAGCGTGTAGCCCAACGCGCTCGTGACGATGGCCGCCCGCACCAGCGGATGGTACTTCCCGCGATTCAGCAGATAGACCAGCAGCGCCACCGCGTAGCCGCCGCACGCCAGCGCTGTCCCCGTCACCACGTCGAAGGCGATCCAGATCCCCATGGGATAGCCGTCGCTCAGGTTGGTCGCGGCCCCGAGCCCCGCGGTGAACCGCAGCCCGACCGACACCAGGCCGCCCATCGCCAGGACGAACAGGGCAGCAAACGGCCACGTGAACAGCACGCCGCCCACAGGCTCCGAGTGCTCCACCGCGTGATGCGCCGCCTCCTCCTCGTGCAGCTTCTTCGCGTTGCGGTTCACCACCGCGGCGAAAACGCCGAACAGCGCCAGCGGGGCGATGAAGCCCTTGTAGAGCGTATGCTGGATGTTCTCCGTCAGAGAGGGCGCCGCCGTTTCGCCCAGATCCGGCAGGCCCATCGCCTCGAACGGCAGCCCCGCCTGCGTCAGATACAGCATCTGCGTCCCGCCAATGTCGTGCTCGCCGTACACCTTGGGGTTGTAGCGCTCCGGGGCGCGACGGATCCGACGGTGCGCCTCCGCCAGAATCTCCTCCCGTGTGCCGTACGTGAGCGCGCCCTCCGGACACGCCTCCACGCACGCCGGCTGCAGCCCCGCGGCGCGCCGCTCCGGGCACAACTCGCACTTGTGCAGCTCCGGCGCGGGCGTGTCCCATTCGAAACGAGGCACGTTGAACGGGCAGGCGATCTCGCAGTACCGGCACCCCACGCACAGGTCCCCGTCCCACGTCACCGCCCCATCCTCCCGCTTCTGCAGGGCGCCCAGCATGCACGCGCTCGCACACGCCGGGTCCACACAGTGCATGCACTGCTCCTTGCGCAGCACACGCTCCCCCCAGAAGTCGTACTTCCTGATCACCGTCAGCGACGTCGGGCTCAGCTCGTTCTGCGTACCGAATCGCTCACTGCCAAAGTTCGACGCCGCGCACCCCCGCACGCACTCCTTGCATCCGACGCAGCGTGTTGAGTCATAGAGAATCGAAACGGCGTCGGGTGAAGCCGCCTTCGCCTCCCGGGCCATCGCCCGGGCAGGCAAGGCCGCTGTCGCTCCCGCCGCCGCCAGTGTCTGAAGTGCAGCTCTACGCGTGATGCCCATTGTGTCCCACCCCTTGCTCGTCACCGACCGCGTTCGTCACGGCGGCCTGCGCCGCACGCCCACGGTCCTGCCGTTCCGGTTTCCGAGAACCGAGCTCTCGTCGCTCGGTCAGCCCCTTCCCGCGATCTCTCTCCTGATTCCGCTGTCCAGGGCTCAGGTGCCCGGGCGATGCCCGGTCTCATGGTGATGCTCATGCCGCCACGCCAGCAGGCGGTCCACTCCCAGCATCCCGAAGAGAATCAGTATGAAGACGAAGAATGCCATGGTTCCCTCCTCAGTGGCCTCTCCGGTCCCGTTCCGGTCCGGCAGGTGACTGCCTCGTCTGGCGATCCCGCTGCCCGTCGAGGCCGGCCCGGAGAGGCCTTTACTGTGGTATCGGGGACTACGATCTGCCGGACCGGATACCCGATTGACTTTTACCTACAACAATAATTAACCTGATCAATCAAAAAAGCAAGAGGGGGGTCTGTGGGGAGGGAAGAAGGCGTCTCCTGGACCGCTCCGGCGACGGAAGAAGCGGGGGCAGGGGGAGGGCGGGCCTGGAGGACCGGGAGTGGGAGAGCGGGGGGTGGGGGAGGGGGCGCCGACGCAAGAAAATGGGCCGGACCCCCTCCAGGGAGCCCGGCCCGTGTGCGTGTTCGGAGCGTCGTTCAGGCGCTCCGCGCCAGATCCATAGATTCCGTGCGGCCGATCGCCGCCTGCAGGTCATCCATCACCGCGTAAAGGCCCACCAGCGCGCCTTCCTCCTCGCAGGGGAGGACATCCAGCTCATACAGGGCCTCTGTGAGGGCGTGACACAACTCCTCCCTCATCACATCGCAGCACCGGCAGCGGCCCGTCGGTTTCGCAGGTCCTGACCGCCGTCGCATCGTCGCCTCCCGTCGTGGGATTACTCCGTGCACGACCGGGCCCATAAACCCGGCCTTAGTCAATATTAAACCCCCGTTACAGAATCGCAAGTTTGGAAGAACAGGTATCGGGGGCTATATATTGTTGCGGCTAAGTATTGTCCGTCGGCCGCCCCCCGGGGCCGGCGAATTCCAGCGAACAGGTGGAGCGAATGCGGGACGGAGAGCGGATCGGTCTGATCCAGCAGGTCATGGGAGCATCGCACGTCTTCTGCACGACGGTGAACGAGATGCTGGAGCGCTCGCTGGAGGAGGCGAGTGAGGATCGGCTCGTGCTGTCGCAGGTGAAGCTGCTCCTTCTGATCGGGCGGCCGCACCAGCGTTTCAAGGTAACGGACGTGGCGGATTTCCTTGGCGTGACGAATGCGGCGGCGAGCCGGTCGATCGATCGGCTGGTGCAGCGCGGGCTCGTTGATCGGACGGTGTCGAAGGAGGACCGGAGAGCGGTGGACCTGACGTTGACGGAGGAGAGCGAGGCGCTGCTGGATCGGTTCGAGGAGGTGCGGAATCGTGAGCTGCTCCGGGTGATGGGGGACTACCCGCCGGAGAAGATGCTTGAGGCGGTGTCGCTTCTGGACGAGCTGACGGTGCGTCTGGCGGAGCTGGAGACGGAGTCGGAGAAGCGGTGCCTGCGGTGCGGTGTCCATTTCCGGGACGGCTGTGTCATGCGTGACGTGCTGGACCGGGAGTGCGTGGTGGCGCGGGACATGTACGGTCCGCGGGAGGGGGGCGAGTCCGAAGAGGATACGCGGGTGGCGGAGGCCTCCTGAGGCGGACTGTCGAAGGGGAGGCGGACGCACCCGCTCCCCCTGCGAGTCGCTGGGCGATCCTCGCGCTCCTGAGTGGGGCGGAGCTTCTGGGGATGTCGCTCTGGTTCACGGCGAGCGCGGTATCGCCGCAGCTCGGCGAGATGTGGGGCCTGAGCGCGGGCCAGGCCGGTTGGCTCACCACGGTGGTCCAGCTCGGGTTCGTCGCGGGCACCGCGGTGGCGGCCGTTCTGAACCTCGCTGACATCCTCCCCGAGCGCCCGTATTTCGCGGCTTCCGCCGCGCTCGGCGCTCTCATGAACGCCGGGCTGATCGTCGCCACCGACTATCAGCACGCGCTCGTCCTCCGTTTCCTCACCGGCTTCTTCCTGGCCGGCGTGTATCCTCCCGCCATGAAGATGATTTCGACCTGGTTCCGGTCGTCGCGGGGACTGGCGATCGGAACGGTGGTGGGTGCGCTCACGGTAGGGAAGGCGGCGCCCTATCTCGTGAATGCGTTTGCCGAGGCGAGCATCGCCCTGGTGGTGGGGACGGCGTCGATCGGGGCGGTCGTGGCCGCGGCACTCGTCCTCGGTGGCTACCGGCCGGGCCCATTCGAGTTCCCGCGGCGGCCGTTCTCCTGGCGGCTGGTGGGGACCGTGCTGCGGCACGGGCCTACGCGGCTCGCCATTTACGGCTATCTGGGCCACCAGTGGGAGCTGTATGCCATGTGGACCCTCATTGCCCTCTTCTTCCACGACGCTTTTGCCGCCGCCGGACCGGCGGGGAGCCCGGCGGCGTTCGCGGGCGTCGCCGCGTTCGCGGTAATCGCCGCGGGTGGGGCCGGATCGGTGCTGGCCGGAGTCTGGGCGGATCGCCTGGGACGGGAGCGCGTCGCGATCTGGGCGATGGCCGTGAGCGGGGCGTGCTCCCTTGGTGTTGGCTGGCTGCTGGCGGCGCCGGTGTGGCTGCTGATCACGATCTGCCTCGTCTGGGGCTTCTCCATCGTGGCGGACTCGGCGCAGTTCAGCGCCATTGTGACCGAGGTGGCTCCGAACCACGCCGTGGGCACGGCCCTCACGCTGCAGACTTCACTCGGCTTCGCGCTGACCGCCGGGTCCATCTGGGTGGCGGTGGAGGTGTGGAGCCGCTGGGGGTGGGGGCCTGCGTTCAGCCTGCTGGCGATCGGACCGGCGTTCGGGATCGCGGCGATGATCCGGCTGAAACAGAGCCGTTCCGGTGCCGCTTCGAATCCTCGTACGATCCGTCGTTGACGAGCGTGCAATGCCTGCGGTCTGGGGTGCGGCCGAGGGCCCGAGTCGTCACGGGTCGAGTACGGTCTCGATCCGTACTCCCGCGCTCAGTGTTCGGTGCACGGGGCAGCGGTCGGCGATCTCCAGGAGCCGGGTTCGCTGCTCCTCGTCGAGCGGACCGACCAGGGTGATCTCCCGATCCAGGCGGTCCAGCCGGGCCTCGTCTGTCTCGCACCGCTCCTCGTCCTCGGCGTGGACCTTCGAGTGCTTCATCCGGACGACGGCCTCCTCGAGCGGCCACTCTTTCCGGTCCGCGTACATTCGAAGCGTCATGGTCGTGCAGGCGCCCAGCGCCGCGGCCAGCAGGTCGTACGGAGTGGGGCCCAGGTCCTCACCGCCCACGGTCTTCGGCTCATCGGCGATCACGGAGTGGCCGCGGGCTAGAACCTCCGTCCGGAAGGCGCCCGCTGCGGTGCGCGCCACCACCCGGTTGTCCTTGCGGAGCTCTTCCACCGTTACCGGCGCGGGCGTATCCGGAAGGTATCTCCCGGCCCAGGCGGCGAGCACGGATCCCACGTAGAGGGAGTCGCCCTCCCGGAGCAGGAGGTGGTCGGCGTCGTCCAGCGAGACGAAGCTCTTGGGGTGCCGGGCTGCCTTGTAGATGAGCGCCGCGTTGTCGATGCCGACGGTGTCATCGACGGGCGAGTGGAAGATGAGGAGAGGTCGGCCGAGGGAGCCGATCACCTCTTCCATGTGACGGCCTTCCAGGTCGCGGACGAACTCGCGGCTCAGGGTGAAACGGCGGCCCGCCAGAGACACGTCCGCCTTCCCGCGCTCCTCGATCTCATCGAGGGCGTCGACGAACAGGTTCTTCACGTGCGCCGGATCGAACGGCGCCCCGATGGTGGCGATGGCCCGCACCGACGGCATGCGCGCTGCGGCCTGGAGGACGGCGGCGCCGCCCAGCGAATGGCCCACCAGGATGGCTGGTGCCTCGTACCGTCGCTGCATGAATTCGGCGGCCGCCACCAGGTCTTCGATGTTCGACGTGAAGTTGGTTTCGGAGAAGTCGCCGTCGCTCTCTCCCAGTCCGGTGAAGTCGAACCGCAAGACGGCGATCCCCCGCTGGGTCAGCGCCCGGCTGATGTTGACCACCGGCTTCAGATCCTTCGAGCAGGTGAAGCAGTGGGCGAACAGGGCGCACGCCCGGACGTCCCCATCCGGCGGGAGGCCGAGACGCGCGCTGAGGTCGACACCGTGAGCGCCGGGGAAGGTGATCCTCTCGTTTCTCATGACTCGCCTCCGTGATCCTGAAGCCGCAAAAATAGACCCCTCACCGCCGTCTCCGGTCAACCTCGCAGGGCCCGTCGTATCACCGGTCACCGGGACCGCCGTCCGTCTCCTGCTCCGGGATCTTCTCGAACAGGCGGCGCCGGAGCGACGAGGGGCCCGGGAGCGCCCGGGCGACACTTCGATCCCGGGACCTCAGCCGGGGCGGGCGATCGGAAGCGTGAAGCGGAACGTGGCTCCGGCCCCCGGTTCACTCTCGACCTCGATCCGGCCCCCATGGGCCTCCACGATGGTCCGGGCGATCCAGAGACCCAGCCCGGCGCCGGAGCGCCGCCCGCCCTCCCCCTGCCAGTAGCGGTCGAAAACGTGCGGCAGATGAGCGGCGGAGATACCCGATCCGGTGTCCGCGACCCGGAACATGACCTCCCCGGTCAGCGCTTCGGCTTCCACGCGGATGGCGCCCCCGGCGGGCGTATGGGAGAGGGCGTTGGAGATTAGGTTGCTCAGGACCTGCTGGATACGCGCAGGGTCGGCCTGCACGGGGGTCTGGGGCGCACCCTCGTCCGCGAGCGCCACGGACTGAATGTCCGCCAGCGGCTTGAGTGCATCAATGGCCCTCCGGATCAGGGTGCGGGGCTCGCACGTCTTCGGGATGACCTTCAGACCATTTCGTCCTACGCGAGCGGCTTCCATCAGGTCCTCGACGAGCCGTTTCATCTGATCGATCGCGCGATGCATGACGTCGACCTGCGTCCGCTTCTGCTCCGCGGTGATGTCCTCCAGCAGGAGCGAGCTGGCCATGGCCAGGATGCTGAGCGGGTTGCGCAGGTCATGGCTTACGACCGCCAACATGTGGTCGTGCTGTTGGAGAGCCAGGCGCGCCTCCTCGTACGCCTCCTCGAGCCGCCGCTGCGCCTCTTTCCGCTCCCGCAGGTCGATGCCGATCCCCACCCGCCGCTCGTCGGTGAGCTGGATGTTGGCCCAGCACGTCGCCACGAGGGACCCGTCCTTTGCCGTCATGTCGAGGTCGCGCCACCCCCCCTCCAGCGATTGCATGAACGAGCGGACCTCGGCCCGCTGCTCCGGGTCCGGGTAGCAGAGCTGCATCACGTCGTGCTCTCGGAGGTCGTCCTCGGTCCAGCCGAGGAGCCGCTCGAACTCGCGGTTCAAGCGGACGCTCTGAAGGGCCGGGTCGTACACCGAAACCATTACCGGGATGGCCTCGATGAGCCGCTCCAGCAGCTCCCGTTCACGCCCCAGCAAACCCTCCGTACGCTCCTGCTCTCTGACCGCCGCGCTCAGCCGCCGGATCCGCGCGCTTCGCTCCGCTTCCGCTTCCGCCAGTTCCGCTCGTGCCTCGTCCAGGAATCGGGCGTGGGTGGCCGAGAGGTCCAGCTTCGACGCGAGCAGGTCGAACGTCGCTCCCACGGAACGGAGCGGTTGAGCCCGCGCAGCGATCTCCGCAGGGGCCGCGGGACGGGTGCCAGGCTCCGCGGCCAGGGCGAGCTCGATACCGCGGGCGAGCGACAGCGCCCATCCCCAGGCGTGGACGTGCGCGTGCTCGTTGGGCACGGACAGATCCAGGACGCCCGCGACCTCGCCATCGCCGCCATGGACAGGCACGCCGATGCACGTCCACTCCACGTAGCTGTCCTGGAAGTGCTCCGGGCCGATGAGGATCACCGCCTCCGCCTCCGCCAGGCACGTACCCACCCCGTTGCACCCAATGTGGCGCTCGTGCCAGGAAGCGCCCTCTACCAGATTGGTCCGTCGGAGCTCTTCCACGTCCAGCCCGGGGCCCGACAGCGCCCGCAGGATCACGCCCTCCCGGTCCGACAGCGCCACCACGTGCGCCTGATCGGCGAGCGCTTCATGGACCTGGGCCAGAAAGGGTTCGGCCGCCCGCATGAGGCCGCGGTTCCTGTTCTGCCCCCGTTGGAGACGGCCCTCGTCGATCTCCTGCGTATGGGTCTCCCGTGGATCGACCCCGTACGCCCGGGAGCGGGCCCAGGAGCGAAGCACAAGCGGCCGTACCGAGTCCGGAACGGCCTGTCCTGCGAGGTACGCTTCCCGCGCGGCCGCAAGGTCGGCCATCGGCCGGGTCGGGACGCGTTGGGTGGGATCTCCTGGCACGTGCGAACCGCCTGAAAACGCGTGGTCGAGACCACTGCTCGAGCGACGACTAAGGATAGCCAAGGTGTGCCCGGCTGCGTCCAACGGCAAGCAGTACGCTACCGACCGAGCCCTGCCGGCTTTCACCGCCACGACCCGCAGCCCGCCCCGGGTGATGTACGTTCTATGAACGCTTCACCACCCCCGGCTCGTACAGGCGGAGCCGTGCGTGGGGGAGGCGTACCGGCATTGCCTATCGCGCGCCGGTCAGCCGAACAGCATGAGGACTCCCAGCCCCAGCCCGATCAGCGCGACCACCCAGCGGAGCCGGTCGGCATTGACCTTCTGGATCATGTGCCCGGCGACCCAGCCGCCGGAAATGGCGCCGGCGGCCATGAGGAGCGAACTCTCCCAGCGGGCGGCGCCGATGGCGATAAAGTATACGACGGCAGGCAGCTTGATCATGACGGCCATGAAGTTCTTGATGCCGTTGGCGTGCTGGAGGTCATCCAGGCCGAGGAGCCCGAGCGTAGCGAGGAGGATCAGTCCCATCCCGGCGCCGAAGTAGCCGCCGTACATGGCGAGCGCGAACATCGCCGCCAATCCGACCGGGAAGGCGCCGAGGGAGTGGGGCAGGCTAGCGGCCCCGATGGACCGCCGCACCAGGGGCTCTACCGCCACAGAAAGGGCGGCAGCCATGACGAGGAAGGGTGCCAGCGCCGCGAAATAGCTCGGCGGAAGCTCGATCAGGAGCCACGCGCCGAGCAGCCCTCCGGCCAGCGCGGGGGCGGCGAGCCACAGGGTGCGGGGCCGGATGCGGAGAATGCGTTTCCGATAGCTCCACGCCGCTGCGACGCTGCCCGGCCACAGGCCGACGGAATTGGTGGCATTCGCCGCCACCGGCGGGATGCCTACGAAGACGAGCACCGGAAAGGAGATGGCGCTCCCACCTCCCGCTACGGCGTTGGCCGCGCCCGCCGCCAGTCCGGCGGCGAACACGGCCATCAGGTCCCACATGTTCTCTGTGCCTGGCATCCCGCCAGGGTACTACCGCCGCGGGACCAGCGCCACGTCCACCCTGCGGTCTCCGTTCAGGTCCGTCAGCTCGGCCACGGGCAGAGACCCCGACCGGATCTGCAGCACTCGACCGCCGTTCTTCAGCTCCAGCCACCGCCCCTCCAGCGGCTGGCGCCCCCCGACGCGCGCCCGCTCGGCCTCGATCCGGCCGTACACCACGTCGCCCAGCACATCCATCAGGCCGCCGCGGTCGACCGCACCCCTGCGCCTGTCGCCGCCCCGCGGTGAGCCCAGGATGATGTCGCCCCAGCTGCCTCGGTCCTCCCAGCGGCCCCCGATCCCGGTCCCGAGGCCGAACCCCTTGTCACGGCACCACTGTCGGCCGTGCACAGGGTGACCCTCTCCGTTTCGGCAGAAGGGCGGACCCTTGCCAGCCTTGCTCCCCTTCTTCCCGCGCTCGCGCGCATTCTCACGCTCCCGCTCCCTTCGATCGTCCCGGTCGCTCCGGGCCCGGTCGTCGTCACGCCCCAGGATGATGTCTCCGATCGTCCGGTCGCCCCCGTTCCGGTCTCGGGCATCCGCCTTCAGCTCCTGGAGCGCCCAATTCCACCAGCCGTCGGTCGACTGCGCCTCCGCCTGCGCGGGTGCGCCGACCGCCAGCGCGGTGATGAGCGCCAGAATCACGTATCTCGATCGTGCCATTCCTGCCTCCTTGCCTTGATGCCGGCATCTCCATGACCCGGTCATAGCAGGGGCAGGAGCCGTTCCGCGGACGTGCCTTGCGGCCATACACGTTGCGGCACAACGCGTCCAAGCGGTATAACGGGGGCGAGGGACCCATCCGAAGGTTCCGCGAATGTCCCCCATAGTGGACATTTTCGGCCCGGCCGGAGAGGACACCGGGAAGGAGCGGCATGTACGAGGCGGTGGTTGCAGTGGTGGCGGTGCTGGCGGGAGCCGTGGCTTCCGTCGCCGGGTTCGGCATCGGGTCGCTGCTGACGCCGGTGCTCTCCATTGAGCTGGGGACAAAGCTGGCCGTCGCGCTCATCTCCATCCCCCATTTCATCGGAACAGGGCTCCGGCTTTGGCGTCTGCGGGCGCACGTGAACCGCCGCGTGGTGCTGGGGTTCGGGATCGCGAGCGCCGCGGGCGGTGTGGTCGGTGCGCTCTTCCACGCGCAGGCGGGTAGTCCTCTGCTTGCGGGCGTGTTCGGGGTTCTGCTCGTCCTGGCGAGCACCACGGAATTGACGGGGCTCGCTCGGCGCGTGGAGCTCGCGGGCGTGGCGGCGTGGCTCGCCGGTGGTCTGTCCGGCCTGTTCGGCGGGATGGTGGGGAACCAGGGCGGGATCCGGTCGGCGGCGCTGCTGGGATTCCACCTCTCGCGGCATGCGTTTGTGGCCACCGCTACGGCCATCGCGCTCGCCGTGGATGTCGCCCGCATGCCGGTATACTTCGCCGTGGAGGGCGGGAACATCCTCCGGGAATGGCCGTTACTGGGGATTGCCGTGGCCGGAGTGGTCGTGGGCACCCTCGCGGGAGAGCGGATCCTGGGTCGGGTCCCGGAACGGATTTTCCGGACCCTGGTGGCGCTGCTGATCCTGGCACTGGGTGTCTACATGCTGACCCGCGGATTCTGATGCTCCCTCCCATCCCCCCCGGCTGGCCCCGACTGCAGGAAGAACGGGAGCGAGCGTACTTCCGGGAGCTGGAGGCTTTCCTCGACGCGGAATACCGGGAGCGTACGGTCTACCCTCCGCGACCGGACGTCTTCCGCGCGCTCGAATGGACGTCGTTACGGAGCGTGCGCGTCGTGCTGCTCGGACAGGACCCCTACCACGGCCCCGGCCAGGCCCACGGCCTCTCCTTCTCGGCTCCGCCGGGGATCGCGCCGCCTCCATCGCTCCGCAACATGTTCCGAGAGCTCCACGACGACGTGGGCATCATGCCCCCGGACCACGGCACGCTCACCCCGTGGGCGCGACGTGGTGTGCTCCTGCTGAACGCGGTGCTCACCGTCAGGGAAGGCGAGGCGGGCTCGCACGCGGGCGCGGGCTGGGAGACCTTCACCGACGCGGTCCTCCAGCGTGTCGTCGCAAAGCAGAACCGGGTCGTCTTTCTCCTGCTCGGGAACCAGGCGCGGAGGAAGGCGAGCTCCGTGGACCTCTCCGGCCATGCGGTCGTGGAGGCGTCGCACCCATCACCGCTCTCGGCGCACCGAGGGTTCTTCGGCAGCCGGGTCTTCTCACGGACCAATGCGCTGCTGGAGGAGGCGGGCCGGAAGCCGGTGGACTGGTCCCTTCCGTCCTACCCGTCTGTCCCGATTCCATAGGAGCTCCCGCTCACGGCGCCCGCGTCGTTCCAGCCCTCACTCCACGAGGGCGGGAAGTCCTCGGAACGCCCGCGCGGCGGAGCAACGCCCGGGATGCAGCGAGCCCGCCGAGTCCCGGCACCGCCACGAGGGGGTGATGGGAGCCCGCCGGGCCCACTCCATCGGTCCGGCGTCCGATTACATTCCGCCGTCCATGGTGTCCATGTCCATCGTGTCCACCAGCATGGTGTCCATCATCATGGTGTCCATGGTCATGGTATCGGCGGGCATGGGAGCCGGGGCCGGCTCCTGCAGCTCGACGTCCGTGTCCATCTCGTCGAAGTCATCCTCACCATCATCGGCGCAGGCGGCGAGGCCGAGTATCAGACCGAGCGTCAGCAGCTTTTTCATGGTTTCCTCTTTCCCGGGTTGAAAAGGCGCCGCTGGCCCGTGCCGGACCGGTGGCGGGTCGAGAGTCGACTGGGTGCCGCAAGAAGTAGGCCCGAGCCGGAGATCGGGGGGGCGTCCCCGTGCCCTGCATGAGGGGGAGCGCGTCAGCGTGGCTCACTGGCCGGTCCGCTGGCGGGCCCCTCCGTTCGGTCTCCGGGCATGGTGCCCGGCTTGCCTTCGGCGGCGTTGTAGTAGTAGCGCATGGTGGGGTAGGCGAGATCGATGTCGTCGTGCTCGGCGAAACGGGTGAGCACGTCCTCCCAGATGGCCTGCGCGGTTCCACGCCGCCGGCGCGGGTGCGTGAGGTAGCGCATGGTCAGCATGACGCCGCTGTCCTTGACGGCGGTGTACACGGTGGGGGTGAGGGTGCTGTAGAAGATCATGAACTGGCGGCTGGCCTTGTGCATCTGCTGCTCCGCCTCCTCGACCACCTCGCGGGCGTGGGTTTCCACCACCTCCGTCAGGATCTCCTTGGCCCGTTTCCAGTTGCTCTCGAACGTGACCAGCACCCCGATCTCGTTCCAGATGTACTGCATGCCGCGGGTGTAGTTGGCCAGCGGCTCGCGGAAGATGAGGCCGTTCGGAATGTGGATGAGTCGCCCGGTGCTCTGGTCGGCGTCCACCCAGTTCCCGATCTCGAGCAGAATGAACTGGAAGACCCGCTGGTCGATGACATCACCTGCGTTGTCACCCAGCTGAACCCGGTCGCCGACGACGAACGGTCGGCGCCAGATGATGAAGAGCCAGCCCCCCAGGTTGACGATGGGGTCGCGCAGGGCGATGGCGAGCCCGGCCGTGAGGAGGCCGAAGAAGGTGGCGAGCTCGCCTACGCCTTCCGACCAGACCCGGCCCACGAGAATGACGCCCACCACCACCGAGATGTAGGTGATGGTCTTTCGCCACTTGTAGCGCGACCGCACATCGTCGACCCGCGCCCTCAGGACCCGCAGCGCGAGTCCGCGCAGGACGATCACCGCTACAATGAGGACGACCGAAAGCAGGAAGTCGGTCTGCGTTTTCGGGCTGAGGCTGGTCCACTGCTGGATCGCCGAGGTGACATCGGTGACCGCCGAGTCGGCGGCCTCCTGCGCCTGGCCCAGCGCGCTGGAATCCTGCGGCAGTGAGAAGAACATGGAGCTCACTGTCCCGCCGGGGCGGGGGCCCGGAGCAGGCTCTGCACCGCCTCGAGGCGTCCGTCGATGCCGGCGGCCGGCCGGACCCCGAGCAGCTCCGCCACCAGCGGGTGTACGTGGACGTTCTCGAAGGCGGGTACCGTGACGTTCGCCCGGAGTCGCGGCCCGCGGGCGAGAAAGATGCCGTGCATGGGCCGCCACGCCGGGTCCCAGCCGTGGGTCCCTCCGCCGCTCCATGCGCGCCCGTCGCGCCGTCGCAGAACCCAGCCCGGGTCGGCCACGACGACCAGGTCCCCGATCCTCGGCGACCCGCCGTATTGAAACCGGTCCGGCAGCTCGTGCGGCCTGTAGGCGGTGGTGTGCGCGAGGCCTCCGTTCACGGCCGCCTGGATCTCCATGGCGCGGGCCGTATCCCCTTCGAGGTAGAGGAAGGCCTGCGTCGTGTTGTTGACGAAGTGGACGTCCTCCAGATCGATGGCGTCATCGAGGTAGACCACGTGGTCGGTGGGCACCGCCGCCATACCGTGGTCGGAGACCAGAACGAGGTTCACCCGGGGCCCGATGGGAAGGTCGTCGACGCCCTCGACCAGCCGCCCCAGGATCGTGTCGAGCCGCGCCACCATGGAGTCTACCGCCACGCCGTCGGGTCCGCGCCCGTGGGCGATATGGTCGGGCTCATCGAAATAGAGCATGACGAGCCGGGGTCGCTCCGGGAGGGGGAGGGAGAGCCAGTGCAGGACCGTGTCCACGCGCGCCTCGTACGGGACCGACCCATCGTACGTCTTGTAGTAGGTGGGTCGGACGCCGTCGATCTCGGCCTCCGAGCCCACCCAGAAGTAGCTGGCGGTCCTCAGTCCCTGTCGTTCCGCGGTGACCCAGATGGGCTCCCCGCCGTACCACCGCCCGTCCCGCACCACCGTGGTGTCGCCCAGCCTGTAGGTGGCGTTCAGGGCCGGGTCGTAGAAGGCGTTGTCCACGATCCCGTGGTGCGCCGGGTAGAGCCCCGTGGCGAGCGAGTAGTGGTTCGGGAAGGTCTTGCTGGGATACCCGGGAATCAGGCCCTCCGCGCGCACGCCCCCACCCGCGATCCGGTCGAAGTACGGGGTCTCGGCGCGCTCCACCATGTCGTGACGCATGCCATCGAACGAGACCATGACCACGTATCGACCGGTGTCCTCCGGCTCGGAGGCGCGGCCAGGACCCTCCGTGCTAACGGGAGCGCAGGCCAGGACGAGGGCGATCAGGACGAAGGAAATGCGTGGCACGTACGGCCTTCCGGTATCTCAGGGAAACGCGCGGGCGCCCCCGTCCGCCGGAGGGGGCGCCGACCGCAGCATCTGGTGGCTACGCTACGGCTCGGCGAGCCGGCACGCAACGCGCCTGCGCGGCGGTCGTGACCCGGGAACGGGGCTTGCACGGGTGGTCAGGGTCGCGATGGCCCCGGGCTCCCAGGGTTGTCCGTCTCAATTATCAATGATCCCCTTAACGGGAGGCCGCATGAACGCGCCAACACGTCGACCGGGCCTCGATCAGTTCTGGGAGAAGGCCGACCGCGCCGACTCCGGACAGCATCCTCTCGAGCGCGAGCTGGATGAGCGGGTCGATGCCCTCGCCCGATACCGCCGCCTCATCGCCGAGGCCCAGCAGAACGGCCGCGACGAGGCCGTCGAGATTCTCATGCGGCAGCACGACCGCGAGGCCGCCGCCGTCGCGCGTCTCCGCGAAGCCCTCGACAACGAAGCCGCTGACTGACCGGGCGCACGGCCGCCATCCTCTCTCGACGCCGACCAGCGAGTCGAGTCGACCCACCCGTTCCATCTCGACCCCACTCGTTCCAGGTGCACTCAGCAGGATGCTCGCGCGGGCGACTTCATCGCGGCCGCAGCCAACGGATAAAGGCCGGGCCGTCGAGTGACGGCCCGGCCTTGGTCCCGCTCCCTTCCAGCTGGCCCGATGTCTACTTCGCCTTGACCACTTCCCTGGCCACCTGGGCGGCGATGGCATCCTTGCTGTCCGCGCGGCCGTCCGCGCCAGCCCGCGTGGCGAGGGCGCGGAAGAGGTCCTCCATATCGATGCCGTAGGTGCCGGCCAGGTTCTCCAGCATGCCCACGGCGCCCTTGACGCGCTGGTTCGCGGCGTTGGCGAGGCCGTGGCCGTCCCCGCCGTCCATGACCACCATGCGTTCCACGGCGATGCCGGCCACGGCGTCCGCGGTGACGCGCAGGAGCTCGGGGAGCTTCTGGGCCATGAAGACGCGGAACCCTTCGTCGCCGCCGCGGCTGATCTCCGCGAACAGCGCCTCGAGGGCGGCCGCCTGTGCGCGGCCCTGCTCGATGGTGGGCGCGGCCGCGCCCTTGGCGGCTTCCTCCGCGGCGTGCCGCGCGGCCTCGGCCGGTGCGATCACGTCGGCCTGGAGCCGGGCCCGCTCCGTCTCGGCGCGCCGGTCCTCGAGCGCTCTCCTGGCCTCGACCTCCGCCTGCTCCGCCGCCACCCGGGCCAGCCGCTCGGAGGTCTCGCCCTCGCGGTCCAGCTCGGCCTTGCGGACGCGCAGGCGGTTGCCGGCCTCCGCGATGGTGATCTCCGCCTCGGCCTCCGCCACCTCGGCCTCCCGCTTGTACTCCGCCTGGCGACGGCGCGTCTCGGCCGTGTTCTCCGCCTCGGCCACCTCCGCCTCCTTCTTCACCACCGCGTTCTTCTTCCGGCCGATGCTCTCCAGATAGCCGACCTCGTCGGTGACGTTCTGGATCTTCAGGACGTCCAGCTTGAACCCCAGCTTCTTCAGGTCCTCGCCCGCCTCCTCCATGAGGCTCTCGGCGAACATGAGCCGGTCCTCGTTCACCTGCTCGGGCGTCATCGTGGCCAGCACACCCCGCAGGTTGCCCATGAGCGTCTCGTGGGCCAGCGCCGCGATCTCTTCGTGCGTCTTCCCCAGCAGGCGCTCCACCGCGTTGTTGAAGTCGGTCTCCGGCTCCGACGCGATCTTGACGTTGGCGATGGCCTGGACGTTCAGCGGGATGTTGCCCTTGGAGTACGCGTTGGAGACCGTGATCTCCAGCGGGATCGTCTCCAGCGACAGGTGGTCCACCTTCTCCACGATGGGGATCCGCAGCGTCCGCCCGCCGATGACGTTCCGGTAGCCCACGGCCTGCCCGCTCGACAACGCCCGTTTGCGGCCCGTGATCACCGCCGCCCGGTTCGGCGGAACGATGATGATGAGCCGCGCGATGGTGGCGACGATGATCACCATCGCCACGAGTGTGATCAGACCGATGGTCGCGCCGGTTTCTATCATGATTCCCCCTGCATCAGTGGTCGGCCGGCGGGCTGTCCGCCGGTGTCAGTGCTTCCAGCGGCGAGACCCGCGCGGTCCCACCGTCCATCTCGATCACCAGCACGCTGCGCCACTCCTCTGGCGACGGCGCGCTCCCGTCGAACGGCAGTGCCCTGAGCTCGTGCTCCCGGTCCTGCCGCCGGACCACGATCTGCCCGACCTTGCCGGGGCGCAGCGGCAGCACCACCCGTCCCTCGCAGCCCACGAAGCTGCTCTCTTCCGCCATGAACCCCGCGTCCGTCGCCTTCAGCCAGCCGAACGCCGCCATGGCCAAGGCCGCCGCCAGCGCGCCCGAACCCGTGGCCGCCGCCGTTACCAGCAGCAGCGGTAGCTCCGGACTCGTAGCCGTCAGGATCCAGCCCACCGCGCCGAAGCCGAACAGGAAGTAGGTCAGGTTCCGGATCGTAAAGACCTTGAACGCGCCCGCCACGTCCGTGTCGACGTCCGGGTCGGCGTCCACAGCCAGGTCGGTGTCCAGGTCCAGATCCAGGTCGGTGTCGAGGTCGACGTCCATATCCGCGTCGCCCGCGCCGAACAGGTCGCCCAGCAGCGACAGCGCCAGCAGGCCGCCGCCCACGATCAGCGAGAAGAGGAAAATCGATGTCATCGGTACCTCCGGTGGTCGTGACTCATGGAGGATACGCGGCCGCCAGGTGGGGGCTTCAAGGGTGCCGCTGACCAAACCTACATGGGAAACCGGCGTTCTGGCCAGTGCGATTCGTGGCGACGGGGGGTGGGAGTGGACGTTGGAGTCCCTCCGCGCAGCCACGTCGTCGAATCCGAGTAGGTGGTTGTCCCAACGGACCATTGGGGGACCTCGTACCCGGCCGTAGCTTGAGGTTACCTCCACCGGGCGGCCCGCTCCGGACGAACCGGGCCGGAACCGTTTTCACCCAAATCGTATTCCCACATGGCTCTTTCCAAGCGCGGGGTCGGCGTGGTGGTGGTGATCTTCGCGATCGCCGCACTGGGCGCCGGCGAGTACCTGCGGATCTCGAGCCATGGGGTGTCGGAGGTGGGAGGCTCCGGGGAGGACGGCGCTCCGGTGACGGCCGCGGCCTCGACCTTCTCCACGGACGTGGCGATCGCCGTGGAGGGAGCCCCGGTCCAGCGGGGGACGCTGGTCCTGTGGGTCACGGCGTCGGGGCAGGCGGAGGCGTGGCGGCGGGCGGTGGTCACGGCGGAGGTGGCCGGTCGGGTGGATCGGGTGTCCGTGCGGGAGTCGGATCGCGTGGGCGGCGGGTCCGTCCTGGTGGCGCTGGCCGTGGTGGACAAGCAGTTGGCGCTGGACGAGGCGCGGGCGGCGCTGCGGGAGGCGGAGGGTCAGTACCGCGAGCAGCTTCTCTTCGATGGCGATCTGGCCGCGGATGTCCGCCGGGAGCGAGAGGCGGCGGCGCGTCTCAAGAGCGGGCTGGACCGGGCGGAGATCCAGCTGAGGCGGGCGGAGCTCGACCTGGAGCGGACGCGGATCCGGGCGCCGTTCGCAGGCCGCGTGGCCTCCATCGAGGTTCTGCCCGGGCAGCTGGTGGGGCAGGGGGCCGAGCTCATGACGGTGGTGGACCTGGACCCCATCAAGGTTCAGGTCCAGGTGCTGGAGGGCGAGCTTCCGCACCTCGAGCCGGGAGGCGCCGCCGAGATCCGGTTCTCAGCGTTCCCGGAGGAAGCGTTCGCCGCGACGATCGAGACGATCAACCCGCTGGTGGACGAACAGACCCGCACGGCCAGGGTCACCGCGCTGGTCCCGAACCCGGGCGGCCGCATCCTGCCGGGCATGTACGTGCGGGTGAAGCTCGAAGCGCAGCGTCTGACGGAGCGGGTGCTGGTGCCGCGCGAGGCGATTCTGGAGCGCGACCGTCGCACCATGCTCTTCGTCCACGAGGACGGCCGCGCCAAGTGGCGCTATGTCACCACGGGGCTGGAGAACGAGGAGTACGTGGAGATCGTGGAGAGCCCCGAGACCGATATGCTGTCGCCCGGTGAGACCGTGCTCACGGGCGGTCACTTCACGCTCACGCACGACGCGCGGGTGCGCCTGGTCGAAGACCGCCGGGTCGAGGGCGGTAGGCCGCAGTGAGGCTGCCGCGTGGGGCGCCGACCCTCGCCGCACTCGCGCTCTCGCTCGGGCTGCTGCCGATGGGGCTCCTGTCGCTCACTACGGTCGTCCTCGGAGCGCAGGAGGCCAGTGCCGCCGAGGCGTTGACGTTCGAGCAGGCCGTGGCGGTGGCGCTGGAGCGCAACCCGGCGTATCTGCGGCAGGTGAACGCGGTGGAGGCGGCGGAGCACGGGGAGCGGCAGAGCGCGGGCGCGCTTCTGCCGAGCGTGTCGGCGAGCGTCGGGTACCGCGGTTACACATCGCGCAACAAGACGGCGTTCGATGAGCTGGGCCGGCCGCTGGAGGAGCCGGATTTCGTGGAGACCACCACCAGCTCGGCGGGGCAGAGCGTGGGGGGTGGTGTGGACCTGCTGAACCTCCAGAACGTGAGGAGTTGGGGCGCCGCGCGGGCCCAGACGGAGGCGGTGGAGGCACGGGTGGGGCTGGAGGCGGCGCAGCTCCGCACGCAGGTGGGGCGCGCGTACTACGACGTGGTGCAGCGGGAGCAGCTGGTGGAGGTGGAGGAGCGGACGCTGCGAACCGCGCGGGAGCAGCTGGCGGCGATCCGGGAGCTGCTGCGCATCGCCGCGAAGCAGCCCACCGACGTGCTGGGCGCCGAGCTGGACGTGGCGCGGGCCGAGCAGGCGCTCCAGCAGGCCCGGGGCGCCGCGCAGAAGGCGCACCTGGCGCTGCGTCAGCGGATGGGCGTCGGGATGGAGCGGCCGTTCGACGTGGTGCGGGCGTTCGTGCCGGTGTTCGACCCGGCCGTGCTGGACGGCGCGGGGCTGAGCCGCATGGCGCTGGGCGAGAGCGCGCGGATGGCGGAGCAGCGGGCCACGGTGGCGGCGGCGGAGCAGTCGCTGTCGGCGGCGCGCGCGGCGCGGTACCCGACGCTGAGCGGCACGTACGGCTACAGCCGGGGCACGAGCGCCCGGGACTATGACGCCTTCGGGCAGCTGGACCTGCCGAACTCGAACTGGCAGTTCGGCCTCAGTGTGGAACTCCCGCTGTTCGATCGGTTCCAGACGTCGGCGGCCATCGGCCGGGCCGCGGTCGAAGCGGAGAACGCTCACGAGACGGAGCGCGAGGCGGCGCTGACGCTGGAGCAGGAGGTGCGCGCGGCGCTCATCGACCTGGAGAACGCCTACGCCGGCGTGCGGCTGGCGGAGCGGTCGGCGGAGATCGCGAGGGAGCGGCTGCGGCAGGGACAGCAGCAGTACCGGCTCGGACGGCTGCAGGACTACACGGCGCTCCAACAGATGATCGACGCCGTGGCCCAGCAGGAGCGCACCGTTTCGGGCGCCTACTACAACTTCTCCGTAGCGCTGCTCACCCTCGAGGAAAAGGTGGGTGGGCCGGTGGCGGTGCCGGCGGTGGACGGATGAGCCTGCCGCGGCGCTCCATAGGGCGGCCGGTGGCCGTCGCCATGGTCTTCCTGGCCGTGGCGTTCCTCGGGATGATCTCCTTCTCCCGTCTGCCCATCGACCTGCTCCCGGACGTCTCCTACCCGCGTCTGGTGATCTATACGCAGTACACCGGCGTGGGCCCGGCGGAGGTGGAGCGTTTCGTCACCGCCCGCGTCGAGGAGCAGGTGGCGCGGGTCCCTGGCGTTCAGGAGGTGGAGAGTGTGAGCCGCGAGGGCGTCTCTCTGGTCACCGTCCGCTTCGTCTGGGGCACCAACATGGAGTTCGCCGTGCTGAACGTGCGCGAGCGGCTCCAGACGCTGGACAACGTGCTCCCGGAGCAGTCCGACCGCCCGGTAGTCCTGCGCACCGACCCCCGGAGCGAACCCGTGATGGCCATCTCCGTGGCGGGTCAGAGTGACCTCCGAGGGCTGAAGGAGCTGGCGGAGTCGGTGTTCCGGCGGAGGCTGGAGCAGATCGATGGCGTCGCGCAGGTGGCGGTGACGGGCGGGCTGGAGCGGGAAATCCAGGTGGAGGTGGATCCGCGACGGCTGGAGTCGTTCGGCCTCACCATCGGGCAGATCGCCACCGCGCTGGAGGCGGCAAACTACAGCCTGCCCGGTGGCACGGTGCGGCGCGGCCGGTTCAGCTATCACCTCCGCACGCTGGGGGAGTTCGAGACGGTCCAGCAGATCGGCGACGTGGTGGTGGCTCGCCGGGGGGTTGCGGGCGGCGGATCCTCGGGCCCCGGCGGCGCCGGGGACACCAGCGGCAGCCCGGCGAGCGGCTCGGCGCTGGTCCTGCTGCGGGATGTAGCGACGGTGCGCGACGGGTTCGAGGACCGGGAAACAGTAGCGCGCTACAACCGGCAGGAGGCCGTGGGGCTGCTGCTGTTCAAGGAGTCGGACGCCAACACGGTTCGGGTGGCCGACGAGGTGGCGGGTGTGCTGGAGGAGCTTCGGGGCGAGTACGAGGAGCTCCACGTGGACGTGGCCATGAGCCAGGCGGGGTTCATCGCCGACGCCATCTCCAACGTGATTCAGGCGCTGGTGGTGGGGGGAATCCTCGCGTTCCTGGTGCTGTTCCTCTTCCTGCGGGACGCGCGCTATCCCGTGGCCATCGCGCTGGCGATCCCCATCTCCGTTGTGGGGACGTTCAGCCTGCTCGACCTGGCGGGCGTGTCGCTGAACATCATGAGCCTGGGCGGGCTGGCGCTGGGGGTCGGGATGCTGGTGGACAACAGCATCGTGGTGCTCGAGAACATCTTCCGCCACCGGCAGCTGCAGGCGGCCGGGGTCGAGGCGGGGTCGCTGGACGCGGCGGCGGTGGGCGCGGAGGAGGTGCAGGGGGCGATCACGGCCTCGACGCTCACCACCGTCAGTGTGTTCGGCCCCATCATCTACGTGGAGGGGGTGGCGGGGGAGCTATTCGGCGCGCTCTCCTTCGCGGTGGCGTTCTCGCTTCTGGCGAGCCTGCTGGTGGCGTTGACGCTGCTCCCCGCCATGGCGGCGCGGTGGGAGCGGGTGCCCTACGGACACGTGCCGTGGACGGCGCGCATCTTCCACACCGCGCGGCGCCGGGTGGGCAGCGGGTTCGCGCGGGTCTTCGGCCCCCCGCTGCGCGCGTTCGACCGGGCGTTCGACCGATTTGCCGCATGGTACCACGGAGTGCTGGCCGCCGCGCTCGTTCACCGCCGCCGGGTGGCGGTGGTGGCGGTCGTGCTCGTGGCGGGGACGCTCGGTCTGGGCGCCACGCTCGAGCGGAGCGTGCTCCCGGACGTGGATCAGGGATCGTTCCGCGTACGCGTGGAGCTGCCGAAGGGGACACCGCTGGACCGTACGGCGGACGTGACCGATCGGCTGGAGCAACTCTTCCTGGAGCAGCCCGGCGTGGACGCCGTGTTCAGCCAGATCGGCCGCCAGGTGGCGGTGGCGGGAATGGACGAGGACGAGACGGGCCAGCACACTGCCACGCTGGAGATCCGACTGGAAGACCGCGTGGCCACGCGGGACGTGATCGAGGCGGTCCGGCCGAGGCTCCGCTCATTCCCGCCGGGCGCCGTGTCCGTGGAGAGGGGACAGGCCACCGCTCTCGGCAGGATGATGGGCGGGAGCGACGCCGACATCGCCGTCCGGATCCGGGGCGATGATCTGGACGCCGCCCTCTCGTACGGTCAGACGCTCCAATCGGTGCTGGGGGAGGTGCCGAGCCTCGCGAACGTGCGGCTGGGGGTCGAGCTCGGCCAGCCGGAGGTGCAGGTGGAGATCGATCGGGAGCGCGCCGCCGCGTACGGGATCGACCCGCGCCGGATCGCGGAGACGGTGGAGCGCTACATGCTCGGCGCGGAAGCCACGCAGTTCGTGGAGTTCGACCGCAAGATCCCGGTGATGGTGCGGCTCCCGCAGGCCGACCGCCGATCGCTGACCACGCTCCGCGAGCTGCGCGTGGACGGCGTGCCGCTCCGGGAGCTGGTCCGGACCCGGGAGGCGCTGGGTCCGAGCGAGATCCAGCGGCGCGAGCAGAGCCGGGTGGTGCCCGTGCTCGCCGACGTCGCGGGCGGTGGCCTGGCCGCCGCGGTGGCGGATGTCCGGACGGCGCTGGTCGGTCACCCGACCCCGCGCGGGCTCCGGGTGGAGATCGGCGGGGAGAACGAGGAGATGCGCAGGAGCTTCCGGGACCTGGGCTTCGCCTTCGCGCTGGCGCTTCTCCTGGTCTACATGATCCTCGCCGCGCAGTTCGAGTCGTTCGTCCACCCGTTCACCATCCTGCTGAGCGTACCGCTGGCGCTGGTGGGGGCGATCAGCGCGCTGTGGCTGGTGGGCGGCGGGCTCAACACCATGAGCCTGATCGGGATGGTGATCCTCGTGGGGATCGTGGTGAACGACGCCATCGTGAAGGTGGACTTCATCACGCAGGCGCGGGCCCGGGGCGCGTCGGTACAGGACGCGATCATGGAGGCCGGCTCCGCGCGGCTCCGGCCCATCATCATGACCACCGTCACCACCGTGCTGGGACTCACCCCCATGGCGCTCGGGATCGGCCGTGGCGCGGACCTGCGGGCGCCGCTGGCCGTGGCGGTCATCGGTGGACTCCTCACGGCCACGGCTCTGACCCTCATCGTGGTCCCCGTGGCGTACGACGTGGTGGAGTCGGCGCGTGCGCGTGTCCTCTCTCTGACGGGCGACGACGAGTGATCCGACTCGCGATCCGGCGCCCCGTTGCCGTGACGATGGCGTACCTGGCCATCGCCGTGATGGGCTACGCGGCCTGGCGCAACATCCCGCTGGAGCTGCTGCCCGAGACGAGTCTGCCGCAGTTGATCGTGCAGGCGCAGTGGCCGGGGTCCTCGCCCGAGGCCATGGAAGCGTTCGTCACTTCACCGCTGGAAGGTGTGATCCAGCAGATCGCCGGCGTGGAGAAGGTCACCTCCACGTCGCAGGCCGGGTCGGCTTCGATTCAGGTCGAGTTCGGCCGGTCCACCGATATGAATTTCGCGCGCCTCGAGCTGTCCGAGCGTCTGACCGGCCTGCAGGACGACCTGCCGGCGCGCGTGACGCCCACGATCATCCCGTACGTCCCCCGCGAGTTCCGGGAGCAGCAGCGCGCGTTCCTCGAGTACACCGTCACGGGGCCCTACACGCCGGAGGCGCTGCGCGCGCACGTCCAGGACGTGTTGAAGCCGGAGATCACGCAGGTGAGCGGCGTCAACGACGTGGAAGTCCACGGCGGGCGGGACCGGCTGCTGGAGATCGAGGTCGACCCCCGCCGCGCGGACGCCCTCGCACTCCCACCGCAGCAGATCCGCCAGCGGATCCTGGAGCTCGAGTACGTCAAGGAGGCGGGCTTCGTGGACGTTGGCGGGGCGCTCCGGACCGTGGCGGTGCGGCACCGGGCGGAGTCGGTGCAGGACATTCTGGACCTGCCCGTGCTCACGGACCGTGGCCGGATCGTCCGTCTCCGCGACGTGGCCGTGGTCCATGACACCTACGAGGATGCGCGGCAGCTGTACCGCATCGACGGGTTCCCTGCCGTGAGCTTCACCGTGCACAAGGAGCTGGGTACCAACGTGGTGGCCGTGGCCGACGCGGTGAAGGCCCGGCTCGAGGAGGTCTCGGCGCTCCACCCGCCGGGCACCCGCCTCATCCTGGACGAGGACGAGAGCGAGGCCGTGAAGACCCAGCTCTCCGACCTGCGCACCCGCGCCGGCGTGGCGGCCGTGGCGATCTTCGCCGTGCTCCTCCTGTTCCTGGGCTCGCTCCGCTCCGCCGTGGTGGTGTTCGCCACCATCGCGTTCAGCGTGCTCATCACGGTCAACCTCATCTACTTCGGCGGCATGACGCTGAACGTGCTCACGCTCATGGGCATCGCCATGGGCTTCGGGCTCATCGTCGACAACGCCATCGTGGTGCTGGAGAACATCTACCGTCGGCGGAAGCTCGGGGACTCCCCGGAAGACGCCGCGGAGCGCGGCGCACGCGAAGTGGTCCTCCCGATCCTGGCCGCCACCCTCACCACCCTCGTCGTGCTCATCCCGTTCGTGTACCTCCAGGGCGAGCTCCAGGTCTACTACGTCCCGCTGGCCATCGTGGTGGGCTTCAGCCTGCTGGCCAGCCTCTTCGTGGCCTTCAGCTTCATACCGGGGCTGGCCAGCCGACTCCTCGGCAGCGTCCCTCCCGACCCACGCGGAGGCGCCATCCCCGAACTCGCCCGCCGCTACGCCGAAGAGCTGACCGCCCTCCGCGCCGCAGCCGCCCCCCGCGCCGCAGCCGCCCCCTGGTACGTCCGCCTCTACGCCACCATGGTCGGCTTCACGCTGCTGCACCCCGTGGCCACGCTGGTAGTCGCGCTGGCCATGCTCGGCGGCTCCTACCACGTGTTCGACAGGTACGTGACGCGTGGGATCCTGTGGGGGAACTGGTGGGGGCAGGACAACCACATCGAAATCCAGGTCCGGATGCCACGGGGGGAGGAGCTGGAGCGGGTGGATGCGCTGACGCTCTACTTCGAGGACCGGCTCGAGCGGATCCCCGAGGTGGAGCGCTTCGTGACCCACGTCTACCCGTCGTTCAGCAGGATCCAGGTGACGTTCCCGGACTCGCTGGAAGCGACCCAGATACCGGCGGCGATCAAGGAGCAGATGCTGGCGTACAGCCACCAGTTCGGCGGCATGGACGTGCGGGTGTACGGGTACGGCCCGAGCTTCTACGGGGGTGGCAGCAGCCCGCCGAATTACACGATCCAGGTGTTCGGCTACAACTACGAGAAGGTGCGGGAGATCGCGGCGGACCTGGGCGATCGACTGACGCGGTTCAGCCGGATCCGCGAGGTGGACACGAACTCGGGCGGGCGCTTCACCCGGGACAAGGAGACGGAGCTGGTGCTGTCGCTGGACAGGGAGCGTCTGGCGCTGCACGGGCTGAGCGCGCGGGACGTGGTGTGGCAGGTGACGGCGGCGACGCAGAGCGGGGCGCAGAACCAGGAAGTGCGCCTCGCGGGAGAGGAGCTGCAGTTCGCGGTGAAGCTGGCCGGGAACCGGCAGCTGGACCTTCTCGGGCTCCAGGACCTGATGCTGCCGTCACCCGCCGGGTCGGCGGTCCGGCTCGGGGACGTGGCGCGCCTGGATGAGCGCGCGGTGCTCGCCCGGATCGAGCGGGAGGACCAGAAGTACAGGCGCTTCGTCGCGTACGAGTTCCTGGGGCCCACCAGGCTGGGCGACCGCGTGCGGGAAGCGGTGATCGAGAACACCTTCCTCCCACCGGGCTACAGCATCGAGACGGGCAACGACTGGCGGTGGGACGAGGACGAGAAGCGGCAGATCTACGGCGTCCTGATCCTCTCCGTGGTGCTGGTATTCATGGTCACGGCGGCGCTGTTCGAGAGCCTGCGGCAGCCGCTCACCGTGCTCATGGCCGTGCCCATGGCGCTGATCGGCGTGTTCCTCATCTTCTTCTACACCGACGCGGGGTTCACCCGGGAGGCGTACGTAGGCGTGATCATGATGGGAGGGATCGTCGTGAACAACGCCATCCTCCTGGTGGACCACATCAATCACCTGCGGCGTGTGGAGGGAATGGCGCTGGAGCCGGCCACGCTGCGGGGCACGCTCGAGCGCGTTCGCCCCATCCTCATGACGAGCACGACAACGATCGCGGGGCTGCTCCCGCTCGTCCTCTTCAGCGAGACGGCCAATGAGAGCATCTGGAACGCTCTGGCGTACTCACTGATCGGCGGCCTGACGAGCTCGACCGTGCTGGTGCTGACCGTGACCCCCGCGCTCTACCTGCTTCTCGAGCGGCCGGCAGCCAGAGCGCGTACAACCATTCTGGCAGGTCAGGCGTCGTAAAGGATAGTGTAGCTCGGACCGCCGCGGCATTTTACCCCCCGCCCGGCGGCCGGTGGTCTTCCCGCCGCGCGGCGGGCCCTGTTCAAACTCCAGAGGTGAAGAGCCCATGATCCGGCAGATTCGGCTGGCGACCCTGTTGTTCCTGGCGACCGGCAGCGCTGCGTGCGCCACCGCGGGCGCAGCCACTCCCACGCCCCAGGCGGGCCCCGGGAGTGACGCGTCCGCGAAGGTGAAGTCCGTGGACGAGGTGACAAAGGACAGTCGCCGTATCGACGGGCTCTTCACCCTGTTCCAGGACACCCTGACCGGATCGACGCACGTGCTGGTGCGGCCGGAGCAGTTGGGGCAGGAGTTCATCTACTGGGCGCACACCGTGGACGGCGTCGTGGATGCCGGTCATTTCCGGGGCGCGTTCGGGGACAACCGTGTGCTGGCGGTCGAGCGAGATTTCGACCAGATCCGGTTCGTGGTCCAGCCCACGCAGTTCCACTTCGAGGAAGGCCGCGCACTCAGCAGGGCCGCGGACGCGAACGTGAGCCCGGCTGTCCTGGCCACGGAGAAGATCGTGGCGCGTGACACCGCGACGGGGGCGCTCCTGATCGAGGGGGACGGGATCTTCCTCACGGAGGCGCTGGCGCAGGTGAAGCCCTCGCAGCGGCCGGGCCCCCAACAGGGCTTCTCCCTCGGACAGCTGAGCAAGGGGAAAACGCGGTACGCCGAGCTCCACAACTATCCGGAGAACACCGCGGTGGTGGTGGACTACGTGTACGACAACCCGTCGCCCACCGCGGGCGGCTCCGACGGCGTCACGGACCCGCGCAGCGTGCGCATCCGGCTCCAGCACACGCTGATCGCCATGCCCGACAACGACTACTCTCCCCGGTTCGAGGACCCGCGGGTGGGGTACTTCACCGATCGTCAGACCGACATGCTGTCGACCAGCGCCACCCCCTACCGCGACCTGGTGAACCGCTGGAACCTGGTGAAGAAGGACCCGTCCGCGGCGGTGTCGGAGCCGGTGGAGCCCATCGTGTGGTGGATCGAGAACACCACCCCCGAGGTGTTCCGGCCCACGATCCGCGAAGCGCTCCTGCACTGGAACAAGGCGTTCGAGGAAGCCGGGTTCAGGAACGCCATCGAGGTGCGCGTCCAGCCGGATGACGCGGAGTGGGACGCGGGTGACATCCGCTATAACGTGCTGCGCTGGACGGCGTCGCCCAACCCGCCGTTCGGTGGCTACGGCCCCAGCTTCACGAACCCGCGGACGGGGCAGATCCTGGGCGCTGACATCATGCTCGAGTACACGTTCGTGACCAACCGACTCCCCCTGGACCGGCTGTTCGAGACCACGGCCCTGGGCCTGGTCGCGCCGTTCGACGCGGAGGCCGTCACGAGGGCCGAGGCCGCCGGGGCGTGCACCGCGGGCATCCACCTCCACAACGCGGCCCTTTTTGGGCTCCAGTCGCTGCGGGCGGCGGGGGTGAGCGAGGAGGAGATGAGCGATTTCATCAAGCAGAGCATCCACTACCTGGTGCTCCACGAGGTCGGCCATACCCTAGGGCTCAACCACAACATGAAGGGGACGCAGCTCTGGTCGCCCGAAGAGGCCCACGACGCGCGGCGCACCGCGGAGGAGGGGCTGTACGCCTCCGTCATGGACTACCCGGCCGTGAACCTCGCCCGGGCGGGTCAGACGCAGGGCGAATACTGGATCTCCACCGTCGGTCCGTACGACCGCTGGGCGATCCGGTTCGGCTACGACCCGATCCTGGACGACGAGGCGGCCATGGCCTCGCTGCTGGCCGAGTCCACCGACCCACGCCACGTCTTCGGCAACGACGCGGATGACATGCGGTCGCCCGGCAAGGCCATCGACCCGCGCGTCAACATCTACGACATGAGTACGGACGCCATCGGGTACGCGTCGTGGCTCATGGAGCACGCCCGCGGCCTGCAGGACGGGCTGCTCGACCGGTACTCGAAAAAGGGGGAGTCGTACCACCAGCTGCGCAACGCCTACATGCTCCTGACTGGACAGCAGGCGACCGCTGCCGGTGTGATCAGCCGGTATATCGGCGGGGTCTACGTGGATCGTGGGATGCACGGCCAGCCGGGCGCCACTCAACCGTTCACGCCCGTGAGTCGCGCCGACCAGAAGCGCGCCATGGACGCCCTGGCCCGGAACCTGTTCGCGCCGGACGCGTGGAGCGCCGACCCGGAGCTGCTCGCGCACCTGGCCATGCAGCGCCGCGGCTTTGACTTCTTCGCGGGCACCGAAGACCCCAAGATCCACGACCGGGCGCTCAACGCCCAGCGCGCGGTTCTGAACCACGTCCTTCACCCCGTCGTCCTGAAGCGGATCACCGACTCGCGCCTCTACGGCAACGGGTATCCGCTGGCCGAGATGCTGTCGGATCTCACCGACGCCGCTTTCGCTACGGACCGCGCCACCAACGTCAACACGTTCAGGCAAAACCTCCAGGTGGAGTACGTGGACCGGCTGGCGGAGATCGCCGTCGAGAGCGAGGAGAACCGCTACGACTTCGTCGCGCGCGGCGCCGCGCTGGCCAACCTCCAGCGCATCGACCGCATGCTCGCGGGGAAGGGCGGCAACGCTGAGACGCGGGCACATACCGCGCACGTTCGGCACCTGATCGCCCGCGCGCTGGACACCGACTGATGTCGGGACGGGGGGCCGGACACGGCCGGCCCCCCGCATCCTGACCGAGATCATGCGCATCTGGGATGTAGCCCCTGCCACGCTCTGCCGGAGCCACCTTCTGGGCGAGCACCGGGAGTTGCACGGGCTGTGGAACATCCTCACCCGGGACCTCCGCGGCTACCGCTCACATCCGGAGACGCGGCGATGGGTGGGAAAGCTCGCGGCGCTGTATGCCCGGCACGAGGAGCTGGTGGTGGAGATGGCCCGTCGTGGGTACCGGCACGCGTCGCCGCTGGATTCCGCGCTCGCCACCGGCTCGAGCACGCAGACGGAGTTCATTGATCCGGTGGAGCGCCAGCGCGAGATCCTGCGCGAGAAGCCCTGCGAGTGTCCCCTCGCACGGACCGGAGAGGACCCGCATGTCGGATGAGAAGCTCGACCAGCGGCTGAGCCTGATCACGCTGGGCGTCGAGGAGCCGGCTTCCCCATCGGCGCCGATGGGACCACCGAGATCGGCGATCCGGCCTGATCGCACCCCCGGGCGTGCCGTGGGCGACGTCCTGAACCGTGCGTCCGCTCGGCGCGTCCTCTATCTTTGGAGCCATGACGTCTGAGCCCAGCAGCCTCCGCGGTTTCCGCGACCAGACCATCGACGACCTCTGCCGCCGGTTCGCGGCCGATGAGCTGTCCATGGCCGACCTCGAGCGCCGACTCGAAAAGGCGCGGGCGGCGCGGACACGAGCGGAGCTGAGCGCTCTGCTCGACGACCTCCGGCCTGCGCAGCCTGCCGTCTCCAGCACCGCACCGTCCCGGCCGCCGGCGCGCGCGCGGAAACAGCCGCCCAGCCGGCCGGGCTCCATTCCCGAGGCCGCCACCTCGGCGCGTTCTTCGGTCCCCCGTGGGGCCCCGCAGCTCCGGCAGGCGAGCAGCCTGGCGTTTGCAGTCATGGGCGGCACCCGCCGGGCGGGTCGCTGGGTTCCCCCGTCCACGATGTCCGCCGTGGCCATCATGGGAGGGGTCGAGCTGGATTTCCGCAACGCGGTCTTCACGGGCGGTGTGGTGGAGATCAACTGCTTCGCGTTCTGGGGCGGCGTGGAAATCATCGTGCCGCCCGACGTGCACGTAGACACCCACGGCTTCGCCGTCCTGGGGGGATTCGACCAGACGGCGGCGCTGGATACGGCCCCGGCTCCGGACGCACCCACGATCCGGATCAACGGGTTCGCGCTCATGGGCGCGGTGGAGGTGAAGGTGGCGGTGCGGGAGGCGAGTGATGGTAGCAGGGGTCGGGGCGCTGGGGGCGCGCGACTCGAGCGTGGCAGGTCCTGGGGACTCGAGGGCTGATGCGGGGATACTTTAAGGGCGCGCTTCTGCTGACGACTCTCCTGCTGGCGCCAGTGGCGGCCCCTGCCCAGGAGGCGCTCCTGCTGGTGGTCAACAAGAGCGAGAGCTCTCTCTCGCTGATAGCTCCGGCGACCGGGGAGGAGGTCGGCCGCGTGAGCACGGCCTTCGCACCGCACGAGGTGGCGGTGTCGCGGGACGGCCGCTGGGCCTACGTGACCGACTACGGTACGGGGCCGCGCCCCGGCCGCACCGTGACCGTCATCGACGTCCCGGGCCGGCGGGTGGCGCGCACGCTGGACCTGGGTCGTCATACCCGGCCGCATGGCGTCGCGGTGGCTCCGGATGGAACGCTCTGGATCACGACGGAGGGCACGGCCCACGCGCTCCGCGTGGACCCGGAGACTGGCGCGATCCTGACGGAGGCGGAGACGGGCGAGCGGGTCACGCACATGGTGGTGGTCTCCACCTCGGCGAATCGGCTGTACACCGCCAACATCGGGAGTGGCACCGTCACGGCCCTGGACGGGGAGACGGGCGCCGTGATGGCGCAGATCGAGACGGGAGCGGGGACCGAGGGTCTGGCGCTGTCGCCGGACGGCTGGAAGGTGTACGCGAGCAACCGTGAAGCAGGGACGTTGAGCGAGATCGATGTCGAGACGAACCAAGTCGCCCGGACCCTCGACGTGGGGGCGTTCCCTATCCGGGTCGAGGTGCTCCCGGACGGCCGGCGAGCGCTGGTCTCGAATGCGCAGGCGGACGAGCTGGCGGTGGTGGATCTCGAGAAGTGGCGCGTGGAGCGCAGGATCCCGGTGGGCGCAGTGCCGGTCGGCATACAGATCGCGCCGGACGGGAAGAGGGCGTACGTAGCGAACACACAGGCGGACAGGGTGAGCGTTGTGGATCTGACGAGCTGGCAAGTGGTGGGAAGCATCGTTGCAGGACGGGAGCCGGACGGAATGGCCTGGGTCGAGGGGGCGCAGTGAGCGAGGTACGGGTTCGATTCGCACCGTCGCCCACGGGCTATCTCCATGTGGGTGGCGCCCGCACAGCGCTCTTCAACTGGCTGTACGCGCGGCGGCACGGCGGCACCTTCATCCTGCGGATCGAGGACACGGACCGTGAGCGCTCCAGCGACGCAATGGTGCAGGCGATCCTGGACGGGATGTCCTGGCTGGGCATGGCGGCGGACGAGGGGCCGGTGCACCAGGCGGACGGGTTGAAACGGCACCGTCGCGACGCCCTCCGTCTGCTCGAGGATGGGAAGGCCTATCGCTGCTTCTGTACACCGGAAGAGCTGGACACCAAGCGCACGGACGCGGAGGCGGGAGGGGGCGGATATCGCTACGACCGCCACTGTTCGCTCCATGTCCCGCCCGCGGAGGCGGAGCAGAGGGCGGCGGCGGGCGAGCCGTTCACCGTCCGGTTCAGGGTGCCGGAGGGGGAGACCGCATGGGACGACATCGTCCACGACCGAACGCGCTTCGACAACGCCGACATCGAGGACTTCATCATCCTCCGAACGGACGGCACCCCCATCTACAACCTGGCGGTGGTCAGCGACGACCGGGAGATGCGGGTCAGCCACGTCATCCGGGGCGATGACCACCTGTCGAACACGCCCAAGCAGATCATGCTGTACGAGGCGCTGGGGTGGGAAACGCCCGCCTTCGCCCACCTGCCCATGATCCTGGGGAGCGATGGCAGGCGGCTGAGCAAGCGCCACGGCGCCACCGCGGTCGGACAGTACCGGGAGGAAGGGATCCTGTCCGGAGCCATGGTCAACTTCCTGGCGCTCCTCGGCTGGTCGCCCGGGGACGATACGGAGGTGATGGACCTGCCGGAGCTGGTGGACCGCTTCGAGCTGGAGCGGGTGAACAAGAAGAGCGCCGTGTTCGATACCGAGAAGCTGGAATGGCTGAACGGTCAGCATCTGAATCGGATGGCCCCCGAGTCGCTGGAGCCGCTGGTGACGGACCTGCTGGTTCGTCGGGGAGCCGCGAGCGCCGAGGCACTGGTCACTGACCGTGAGCGTTACCTTCGTGTGATCTCGCTGCTCCGCGACAGGGCGCGTACCGTGGACGACATCGCGGACCGCGCCAACCCCTACCTGACCGATCAGATCGAGTACGACCCGGCGGCCGTCGAGAAGCACTGGTCGAAAAAGCCCGAGGAAGTGGTGGAGCGGCTGCGCAGCATGCGGGAGGCGTACGGAGAAGTCGAGCGTTGGGAGGAGGGGCTGCTGGAGGAGGTGCTTCGCGCCCTGGCGGTGGAACTGGATGTGGGAGCGGGGAAGCTGATCCACCCGCTCCGCGTCGCGGTGACCGGCCAGGCGGTGTCCCCCGGCATTTTCGAGGTGCTGGTGGCCATGGGGAGGGAGCGGACGCTGGCCCGCCTGGATGCCGCCATCGGTCGCATTCAGACCGAGACTCACGTCGGTTGACACGGCACCGGGCCGCCTTTACCCTGCCACGTGTGCGGGTCGCTGTTCGGCCGCTCGCCCGAATGCCCCTTGGTGTAACTGGCAACACGTCTGATTCTGGATCAGAAGAGTCCTGGTTCGAGCCCAGGAGGGGCAACTATGCCTAATCCGCTGACGGACCTCGAACGGGATGTCCTCGACTACCTCGTCGATTACGTCCGTACGAACACCTACCAGCCCTCGATCCGTGAGATTGGGGGCGAGTTCGGCATCAAGAGCACCAAGACCGTCTCGGAGGTGCTCCAGTCGCTGGCCGACAAGGGCTGGATCGAACGCAACTCCTCGCGCTCGCGCGGTGTTCGCCTCCTGGGCCTCGAACTGGGCGCCGACGTGGTGTCCGTCCCGCACATCGACGTCCACCTGAGCGATCCATCCCTCGACGAGCCCATCGACAGCCTCACGCTGGATCGGCGGATCGCAGGGTCGGCCGGCAGCTTCTTCGTGAGCATGGTCGGCGACGCGATGCGCGAGGAGGGGATCCGGGATGGCGACCTGGTGCTCGTGGAGCCGCTCCCGGAGGTGGCCCTCATCGACGGCGACCTGGTGCTCTGCAGGCTGGACGGAGAGGCCACCGTCCGGCGGCTGCGTCGACAGGACGGCCGCGTCCTGCTCGAGGCCGGCCGTCTCGCGCAGACGTCCGCGATGGTCGACCCGCGGGGGTCCAACCACGTCCTCGGGCGCGTAGCCGCGGTGGTCCGGAGACTCCGCACCGACCGGCCGATGGGGCAGATGGCCACCGAGCCGCTGGACGAGGGCGTTCCCGCGAGCTGAGGGGTGATCCGCCACGAGCGTGCTCCCACGGATACCGGGCGCCCGGCCGGTGCCGGGGACGAGTACTGGATGCGGAGGGCTCTTTCGCAGGCCCGGATCGCGGCCGCCGCCGACGAGGTGCCCGTAGGAGCCGTGGTGGTGGTCGATGACCAGCTCATCGCCGAAGCCCACAACCAGCCTCGGTCCCTCCACGACCCCACCGCTCACGCCGAAGTGCTCGCACTTCGCTCCGCCGCCGCATCCCTCGGCCACTGGTGGCTGAACGGAGCTACGCTCTACGTCACTCTGGAACCGTGCGCCATGTGCGCTGGCGCCACCGTGCTCTCCCGGATCGACCGGCTGGTCTACGCCGCACCCGACCCGAAAGCCGGCATGGCCGGATCCCTCGCCTGTATCCCGCAGGACCCCCGGCTGAACCACCACGTGGAGATCGTCGGCGGGGTGCTGGAGGATGAGGCCGCGGAGATGTTGAGGGAGTTTTTCAGGGCGCGGCGATAGCGGAAACACAGAACACAGAACACAGAACACAGGGCACAGGGCACAGGGCACAGGGCACAGGGCACAGGGCACAGGGCACAGGGCACAGGGCAGGAGGCGCCTTAGGGTCGGGTCCGGAGAGTGTGGCGGTAGGCGTGTAATTGGCGGTAAAGGTTTTCGTACTGGTCTCTGGTGGCGGCGAGGAGTTGGGGGGGACCGCGGACGCGTTGTGGTTGATGATGCGGAGGCAGGCGATCACCTCCACCAGGGAGCCGAGGGCGAATTGGATGAAGCGTGCGGCATCCCGGCCGGTGCGGCGCTCCGTCGACTCCGCGATGTTGAGGACCACGCTGACGCTCGCCCGGCGAAGTTGCTCCGAGAGGTTGAATCGCTCGGCCGATGGAAGCATCGCTGCCGTCTCATACGCGAGCGTCAGACACTCTTCAGCTCGTCTATAAACCCGGAGATCCTCGAACACGAACGCCATGCCCCCAAACAAAGCCCCCCCGAGGGGCAACACCATGGCCAGTGGGGTCAGGACCCCCCCTCGAGCAGATCCGCTCGTCGTACAATTTGCGAACCATGCCCTGTGAACTGGGCGCTTTAATCTGTAATCTGTGACCTGTAATCTGTGACCCGTAATCTGTGACCTTATAAGCCGTGACCTACCCGATCCTCGTATCCGCAGAAGTCGACCAGTTCCTTCGCAACGTGTCCGTCCCCGACGACATCGAGGTCCACATCCTCCAGCCGGGCGAAGAAGTGCCGGGGGGGGAGTACGTGGGGATCCTGCCGGTGCTCACGCGGGCCATCGGTCCGGCGCAGCTCGACCGGCTGCCGGCGCTCAGGGTGGTGGCCAACATGGCGGTCGGCTACGACAACGTGGACGTCGCCGCGGCGCGCGAGCGGGGGGTCGAGGTGACCAATACCCCCGACGTTCTGACCGGCGCCACGGCCGAGCTGACGTGGGCGCTTATCCTCGCCACCGCCCGCAGGGTGGGGGAGGGGGAGCGTCTCGTCCGGGCCGGCGAATGGGAGGGGTGGGAACCGACGCAGCTCCTCGGGATGGGGTTGGCAGGAAAGACGCTCGGCATCGCGGGTGCGGGGCGGATCGGCCGCGAAGTGGGGCGGCGAGCCGCTGTCTTCGGCATGGAGGTGGCCTATTGGGGCCGTACAGGCCGGCCCGAATGGGAGCGGGAGACCGGCGCCCGGCCCACCTCGGACCTCGGGGAGCTCGCCGCCGTCGCCGACATCCTGTCCGTTCATCTCGCCTCCACTCCCCACACCCGCCGCATCATCGACGGCACCGTGCTGGATCGGATGAAGGAGAACGCGATCCTGGTCAACACCTCCCGCGGCGATGTCGTCGATGAGGGGGCGCTGATCGAGCGACTGGAGTCAGGACGGCTGAGGGCGGGGCTGGACGTGTACGCGGCTGAGCCGAAGATCCCGGAGCGGCTGCGTCGGCTCCCGAACGTCGTGCTCCTGCCACACCTCGGCAGTGCCACGCGCGAGACCCGTCAGGAGATGTTCGACCTGGCCTGGCAGAACCTGCTGCGTTGTGTGCGCGGCGAGCCCCCGCTTACCCCGGTCGGCTGACGAGTATTGGCTCGGTTCCACTCGCACGGAGCTTGCACTGTATCCGGGCGAGAACGAGAGAAACCGGACCCCTCGAACGAGTCCTGGAGGACAAGATGATCAGCAAGCTCATGAACATGATGGCATACCGTAAGGCCCCGAAGGCGACCTACCTCCTGAAGCACCCCGTGAAGGGTGGAAAGGCGCTGCTGGCCGCAAAGGGCGGCAAGGCGCTGTTCACCGGCCGGACCGGCCTTCTGCTGGGCGCGCTGGCCGCGGTCCCGGTGGGCCTGTGGGCCGCCAGCCAGGTAGGGAACGGCTGATCCCCGGCTGGACCTGAACGATCCTGAAGCGGAAGAGCCGGCGCCCGAGGGCGCCGGCTCTTCTCTCATTCAGGCGTTCGCGGCATGACGCCGCGAGCCCCGCTCAGCCTAATTGCAGAGGCTGTCGGGTGTGTTTGTGTTCCGATCACACTCGGCGACCGGGATCGGCATGAACGTGTACTTCACCGGCTCGTTGAATCGCCGCAGGTCCGCGAAGCGAACGGCCTGGAGGTAGAGCTCGTAGCCGCGCTCCTCGAGGATGGCGTCGAGCATGGCCCCCGGCGTGGGGACGTCCGTTGTCGTGAGGGCGGGGAGACAGGCGACCGGCTCGGGCAGCGGGGAATCGCACTGGGTCCGAACCTCGTTCACCAGCGCGAGGGCCTGGGGGAGGTTCAGGTTGCCGTCACGGGCGTAGACCTCGGCCTGGATCAGCTTCATCTCGTCGGGAAGATAGACCGGGTACGAGTCGGACCGCTGCATGTAGCGGAGCACGTCATCGAGGGCCAGCTCACCGGCGCTCGGGCTCGTGATCTCCGCTTCCGCCACCCAGTAGGCCCAGCGCTGGTCCTCGGGGTCCGCATCGGCCCAGAAGGCCTCTTCCGCGCGCAGCGCGTAGGCGTTGCCCGACGCGTACCACATGTTCCAGAGCGGGTTGGCATCGAGCCCCTCGAAGCGGAACTCCGAAAAGACGGTCTGGTCCACCCGCTGGGCGGCCGTCAGGGCGTCATCATAGCGCTCGGCCATGAGCGAGAAGCGCGCGATCATGGCGTCGATGCTGTTCTCAAGGTCGAAGCCGTTGGCCACCACCTGGCTGTAGAACTCGGTCGGAGCCGGCGTATCCTGGAGGTGCTGTCGCGCCTCGTTCAACAGGTCCAGTGCCTCGTCGATGAGCGCCTCCCGGGACACGAACTCCGGATTGGACAGGTTAGGCCCGACCATGATCGGCGCCCGCTCGTATATCTGGTAGAGCTGTCCGAAAGCGAGACCCTTGTAGAACTTGCCCAGCGCCGTCAGCCCGCTGGTGTAGCCGGCCGGCAGCCCCACATCGTCCGCGGCGTCGATCACCACGTTGGCGACGCGGATCACGTCATACATCCCGAACCACGTGCCCGTGGAGGGCCCTTCCGTGCCGTCGATCTCGCGGCCCAGGTCCGCGTCCTGATAGCTCTCGAACGTCTCGGGGATCGCGCCGATCTCGTCCGTGATGAGCCCGACGGTGTAGACCGGGTCCACCAGGTTGTTGCTGTACACCGCCTGCAGCCCGATGGCGACCTGCCGGAGCCCATCGGCGGTGGTGACCGCCAGCTCCTCGCTCGGGTTGT
This sequence comes from uncultured Gemmatimonadales bacterium, assembly GCA_963783305.1. GTDB lineage: Bacteria > Gemmatimonadota > Gemmatimonadetes > Longimicrobiales > RSA9 > JAWVYT01. The sequence continues at coordinate 131,721 of CAWAMW010000007.1, forward strand.
TCGGGTCCGTGAGGTCCATGTCGCAGGCCCCGAGCGCGAGCGCGCCGAGCAGCGGCAGGGTCCAGATCGTCATTCTCTTCATGCCCTTAGCTCCTGTCGTAGTCATCGGTCGCTCAGTAGTCCAGTCGGATTCCGACCGACAGCTCGCGCGAATTCGGGAAGGCCGCGAAGTCGGTACCGCGCTCCACGGTGCTGAGTCCGAACATGTTGATCTCGGGGTCGTAGCCGCTGTAGTCGGTCCAGGTGATCAGGTTGCGGCCCATGACCTCGAGCTGCATGCCGCCCGCGCCGATCCGGTCGGAGAGGCTCGCCGGGACCTTCCAGCGGAGGGAGGCCTCGCGCAGCTTCACGAAGCTCGCGTCTTCCAGGTACGACTCCCAGATCGAGATATCACGCGACAGAGCCGCCGCGGTCATGTCGCCCCGCAGCACGGCGTCGTACTTGGCGCCGGCGTCGAAGATGTCCATGATCCGCTGGCTCTGGTTCCACAGCTCGTGGCCGAACTGACCGTCGAACAGGAGCCCGAAGGTGATGGCGTCGCCGATCTCGAAGTCGTTGCGCAGCGATGCGGCGAAGTCGGGCCACGGGTTCCCGACGAACTGGCGATCGCCCTGCACCGGCAGGTTGTCGCCATCGTAGACGATGTTGCCCTGCTCATCGCGCTCGTACCCGATCATGTAGTGGACACCGAGGGGCTGACCTTCCTCCACCCGGTTCGTGTACCCCACGTTGAACGGGTCGCCTTCAAGCTTCTCCACCACGTTCTCGTTCTTGGAGAAGATGAGAGCCGACGACCAGCGGAATCCAGACCGCTCCATGTTGACCGTGTTGAGCTCGGCCTCAATGCCCCAGTTGCTCAGGGCGCCCACGTTGTCGAGGATCGAGCCCACGCCCGAGCTCGGCGCGAAAACCCGCGAGAGCAGCAGGTCGTCGGTGTACTGGTCGTAGTACGTGAGGCTCAGGCCGAGCCGGTCGTGGAGCGCGCCCAGGTCCAGGCCGAACTCGTACTCCCGCTGCCGCTCCGGCCGCAGCTCCGGGTTGCCCGCCCGCGAGAGCGGCACCAGGCCGAGCCGAGCGTTGTTGATGGCCGTGCCGTAGCGTGAGGACCGCGCGTACGCGTCACCCAGCGACGGCTGGTTACCCGCGTAGCCTAGGGCGCCACGGATGCGGAACTCGCTGAACAGGTCGCCCAGCGGCGAGTCCTGGAAGTACGTCTCCTCGGAGACCACATAGCTGGCGCCCACCTTCGGGTAGAGCTGCCAGCGCTCGTCCGGACCGAACGTGGAGGACGCGTCCCAGCGGAGCGCGCCCGTCAGGTACAGGGCGTTGCGCCAGTCGATCTGCTGCTGGGCGAAGTAGCCCAGCGTCACCAGCTCGGTCTGCGACTGCGACGCCGCCTGGACGGCGCCGCGGACGAACCGGGTCAGCGGCGTGATGTCCGTGGCCGACGCGTTCAGCTGGTCCACCACCTGGTACGTGTGGTTCATCCCCGCCGAGGTGGTCATCTGGAGCGAGCTCGCCGGGTGCCAGACGTAGTTCCCGACCAGGTCGTTGTTGATGAGCATATTGTCGCGGTTCGCCGAGACGGCGCGGCCGGTGGGCGCGGCCGTGGAGCCGCGGGGAATGGACTGCCGGGTCTCCATGGAGTAGGTGTCGTAGCCCAGCCGGTACTCCATGGTCAGATCCATCAGCGGGTTGCTGCGCGCCTGGAACGATCCGACGAACCGGTCCACCGTCTGGGGCAGCCGCCAGTCACGCGTGACCACCAGCGGGTTCGGGAATACGGTGCTCTGCACCACGTAGTCGCCGGTCTCCGGGTTGACCGCACCCAGGTCGACCGTGGTGGGTGTGAACATGATCGCCGTCAGCAGGCCGCCCTCGCCCTGCTCACCGTTGATGATCAGGTCCGTGTTGCTCTGGATGTAGTTGGCGCCCACCGAGAGGCTCAGCCAGCGGCCAAAGCTCTGGTCCAGGTTGAGCCGCGCGTTCAGCTTGTTGTGCGCGGACCCGATCAGAATCCCTTCCTGGTCCGTGTACGACGTCGAGATGTAGTAGCGCGTGTCGCCGGCCCCACCGGAGACCGAGACGTTCATGTCCTGGCCCCAGCCGTCGCGGAAGATCAGGTCCTGGTGGTCGAACCGCTTCACCGTGTTGCCGGCCTCGTCCACCGGCGTCATGGCGAACTGCGTGCGGTGCTCCAGGTCGCTGCGCGTGGCCCGGATCGCCGCCTGCACCCGCGTATCACCCGCCTGACCGCGCTTCGTGAAGATCTGGACCACGCCGTTGTTGGCGCGCGAGCCATACAGCGCCGCGGCGGCCGCACCCTTCAGCACCTCGACCCGCGCGATGTCGTTCGGCGACAGGTCGGCCAGACGGTTGATCGGGTTCGACCGGTTCCCGACGTTGATCTGCTGAGAAGCGTTGTTGTCGATGATCACGCCATCCACGATGTAGAGCGGCTCCGCTCCGCCCGTGATCGAGCTCGTGCCCCGCAGCCGGACGGAGATCCCGCCGCCGGGCATCCCGGAATTCGACGTGATCACGGCGCCCGCGATCTTACCCTGGAGCGCCTGGTCGATGGACGTGGCCGGCGAGGTCTCGATCTGGTCGGCCTGAACCGTCGACACCGAGTTGCCCATAGCGCGGCGGGTTGTGGGCCCGGCCGTTCCGGTGACCACGATCTCCTCGAGCTCGAGCGCCGACTCCTCCATGCGCACCTCGGGGACCATGACCGTGGCATCGCCGCCCAGCACCACCGTCTCGGCCGCGCTGCGGCGGCCGATGTAGGAGAACGCCAGGTCGTAGTTCCCCGGCTCCAGGTTGGCCCGGATCATGTACCGGCCATTGGAGTCCGTTATGGCCCCGAGGCTGGTTCCGCGGATCGCCACCTGCGCTCCGGCCAGACCCTCACCGGTAGCGTCGGCCACCACCGTGCCCTGGATCGTGTACGGGGTCTGTGCGCTGAGAGGCGCCGCTCCCGCTCCGACCAGCAGCGCCATCAACAGCGAGAACCGTCGAAAACGACTAGTCATACCTGCAACTCCTGCGGATTGGGTCATCATGGGGTTGGAAGCCCGGATAGCCGAACGGTATTCTCCGAACGGCCGGAACACAATGTCAGATGTGTGAACGACCGGGATCGTTGTCACGATCCGTCCGTAGTCGGAACCGTGAACGAGGTGTGCGGCGTCTTCCCGGAAGCTGTTTCGGCCGGAGGAAATCGGCCGCCGGGCGTTTTCGCCCGTTACGTGGGACCGGCGTCGGGCGCGTCGCCAACCGGTTTCCCGAAGAACCGGAGCACGCCGTACAGGATCACGACCCCGGCCAGGAGGGAGATGCCCGGGTTCAATCCATATGCGGTGGGGATGTCACCGACGAGCATGGCCACCAATGCCACCGTGATGGCGTACGGCAGCTGGGTGCGCACGTGGTCCACGTGGTCGCAGGCGGAGGCCATGGAGCTGAGGACCGTGGTGTCGGAGATAGGGGAGCAGTGATCGCCGAAGATGGATCCGGCCATGATGGAGCTCACCACCCCGAGGAGCACGGAGTAGTGTGTGCCCTCATCGAACCCGATGCCGGCGCCCATGGCGACGGCGAGGGGAATGACCACGGGGAATAGGATGGACATGGTCCCCCAGCTGGTGCCGGTGGCGAAGGAGATGATCGCCGCGGTGAGGAAGACGAGGACGGGGAGCAGGTGGATGGGCAGCGCGTCGCTCAGGAGGGAAGAGAGGTATTCGCCGGTTCCGAGGGCTTCGGTCGCCCCGCCCAGACCCCAGGCCAGGACGAGGATGATCATGGCGAGCATCATCGCCTGCATGCCGCCCACCCACGCTTCGACGGTCTGCTGAAGGGTGAGGATCCGCTGCACCGCGACCATCACGATGGCCGTCAGGGAGCCGATGAACGACGCCCAGATGAGCGCCTTGAACGGATCGGCCGCGCCGGCGATGTCCCGCAGCGATGCGCCGGCGCCGGCCGCGATCCGACCGGTGATGTAGATCCCGGTGAGCGCCACCAGGATGGTGATGAGGACCGGCACGGCGGCGTTGTACCAGCGGTGGGGCTTGTCGGCCGGCGCCTCCATGAGGCCGCTGCCGGTGTCCGCGGCCAGCTGGGCGCCGGGCCGGTGCAGCCCCCCGCCCGTCACCGCCCGCTCCTCGGCCCCGAGCATGGGGCCGAACTCCCGCCGCATCAGGACGGTCATGAGCACGAAGAGGAGCGCCAGGATCGGGTAGAACAGGTACGGGATCGAGTGGAGGAAGATATTGAACGGGTTCTGCGCCGCGGCGATCAGGCTGGCGGACTCGCCGGGATCGCTGACGTTGCCGGCGGCGGCGGTGAGGGAGTCGCCGATCAGGGTGATCTCGAATCCGACCCACGTGGAGATCAGGGCGATGGCCGCCATGGGCGCAGCGGTGGAATCGACGATATAGGCGAGCTTCTCCCGCGACACCTTCAGCCGATCCGTGATGGGCCGCATGGTGTTTCCAACGATCAGGGTGTTGGCGTAGTCGTCGAAGAAAATGGCGATGCCCGACAACCAGGTGAAGAACTGGCCGCGGCGCCGGCTGGTGGCGAGCGGTCGCATCGCCTCGACCATGCCGAGCGTCCCGCCGCTCCGGGACATGACGCCCACCATCCCGCCCAGGAGCAGGCTGAACATGACGATGGCGATGTGGTCTGCGTTCCCGGAGAGGGCCTGGAGGGCGAAGCGGTCCACGCTCATGAGGGTGGCCGTGAGCGGATTCCAGTCGGCCAGGAAGAGGGCGCCGAGCCAGATCCCTGCGAAGAGGGAGACAACGACTTCCCGCGTGATCAGCGCCAGGAGGATGGCGGCGATGGGGGGCAGGAGGCTGAGCCAGCCCGGGTCGACGACGGCGTCCATGGTATCCAGGGTTGCAGGTCGGAGGTCGGTGGAACCGGTCCCAACAATACGGGGGGCCGATGGCCGACCGCAAATGGGACCGGAACAGCAATGGACGAGGCCCTTTCCGACGTTGACGTTGGGAAGGGTCTCCCGTAGCTTCCGGGGACTTCGTACCTACTCCCACGGGCGACCTCTGAATGGCCTCGCAACGACAGCAGATCATGGACGAGCGCGCCGTCGAGCGCGCCCTCGCGCGCATGGCCCGCGAGATCACGGAGCGGAGCGCCGGCACGGATTCGCTCTCCCTCATCGGCATCCACCGCCGGGGCGTGCAGCTGGCGGAGCGGATCGCGGATGAAATCCAGAAGGCGGAGGAGACGCGGCCTCCGGTCGGCTCCCTCGACATCACGCTCTACCGGGACGACCTGAAGGCCGTGGGACCCCGGCCGGTGGTGGGCGAGACGCGGCTGCCCGAAGGCGGGATCGACGACCGGGTGATCGTCATCATCGACGACGTCTCGTACACCGGCCGAACCGCGCGCGCGGCCATGGATGAGCTGGCGGACTTCGGTCGGCCGCGCCGAATCCTCCTCTGCGTGCTCGTGGACCGGGGCGGTCGTGAGCTGCCGATCCAGCCCGACATCGTGGGGCGCCACCTGTCCGTGCCGGACGGAACCCGCGTCGAGGTGCTGGTGCCGGAGCTGGATGAGCGCCTGGGCGTGGAGTTCGGACCCATGGGAGAGGGGTGATGCCGGCCGCCACCGACCTCGGCAAGGACCTGGTGGGGCTGGAATCGCTGTCCGCGGAGCAGATCCGGGCGATCCTGGATACTGCCGAGCCGTTCAAGGAGATCAGCGAGCGGCAGATCAAGAAGGTGCCGGTGCTCCGCGGTCAGACGATCGTCAATCTCTTCTTCGAGCCATCGACCCGGACGCGCGTCAGCTTCGAGTTCGCCGAGAAGCGGCTGAGCGCCGACACCGTGAACATCTCCAGCAGCGGCTCCAGTGTGGTGAAGGGCGAGACGCTGGTGGACACGGCCCGGAACCTCGAGGCCATGCGCATCGACATGGTGGTCATGCGACACGGCTCTTCGGGGGCCGCGCAGTTCCTCGCCGACCGCATCCCGTCGAACGTCATCAACGCCGGGGATGGCCGGCACGAGCACCCCACGCAGGCCCTCCTGGACATGCTGACCATCCGCGACCACCGCGGCCGGATCGAGGGGATGAAGGTGTGCATCGTCGGCGACATCCGGCACTCGCGCGTGGCGCGCTCGAACATCTTCGGGCTCCGCACGCTGGGCGCCGAGGTGGCCGTGTGCGGGCCGCGTACGCTGATCCCCGCCCGGATCGAGGAGCTGGGGGTGACGGTCTTCCACCGGATCGAAGAGGCCGTGGAGTGGGCGGACGTGCTCAACATTCTGCGCCTCCAGCTCGAGCGCATGCAGGCGGGCTACGTCCCCAGCCTGCGCGAGTACAACCGCATCTTCGGCGTCACGCGGGAACGGGTGGAGGCGGCGCCTCGCGATCTGCTGATCCTGCACCCCGGGCCCATGAACCGCGGCGTGGAGATCGACAGCGACGTGGCGGACGGTCCGCAGTCGGTGATTCTGAACCAGGTCACCAACGGCGTCGCTATCCGGATGGCGGTGCTCTACCTGCTGGCGGGCGGTGCACCGGAAAAGGCCGAAGCGGCGAAGGGGGCGGGTGAGAATGGCTGAGCGACAGGTACTGCTGAAGGGCGGCCGGGTGATCGATCCGGCCTCGGGAATCGATGACACGATGGACGTGCTGCTGGCGGACGGTCAGGTCGCTCGTGTGGGGAAGGGAATTGCCGCGGCGGAGCACGCGGACGTACGGGATGTGACCGGGCTGGTGGTGGCGCCGGGTCTGGTAGACGTCCACGTGCACCTGCGGGAGCCGGGCGGCGAGCACAAGGAAACGATCGCCACGGGCGCATGGTCGGCCGTGGTGGGGGGCTTCACCTCCGTCTGCGCCATGCCGAACACCGACCCTGCCATCGACGACCCGGCGGCGGTCGGCTACGTCCTGGCGCAGGGGAAGCGGGCCGGCGCCGCGCGCGTCTACCCGCTGGGCGCCGTGTCCATCGGGCAGAAGGGTGAGCGGATCGCCCTGGTGGGCGAAATGGTGGAGGCGGGCGCAGTCGGTATCACCGATGACGGCCACCCCGTGACCGACAGCGGTCTCATGCGCCTCGCCCTCGAGTACGCGGGGACGTTCGGGATCCCCGTGGCGAACCACTGCGAGGACCTCACGCTGTCGCGCGGCGGGTCCATGAACGAGGGTCTCGTCTCCACTCGGCTCGGCATCACGGGTATCCCCGGCGCTGCCGAGACGGTCATGATCGGGCGCGACCTGCTCCTGGCAGAGATGACGGGGGGCCGGCTGCACCTCCAGCACGTTTCCACCCGCGAGGGCGTGGCGCTGATCCGTGCGGCCAAGGAGCGGGGTGTCCGCGTCACTGCGGAGGCTACACCGCACCACTTCACGCTGACCAATGAAGCCGTGGTGGGCTACCGCACGGAGGCCAAGGTCAATCCGCCCCTTCGAGAGGAGGCGGATCGGCAGGCGGTACGGGAGGGGGTCCGCGATGGCACGCTCGACTGCATCGCCACCGACCACGCACCGCACCATTATGACGAAAAGGAGCAGGCCTTCGAGGATGCTCCCTTCGGGCTCGTGGGGCTCGAGACGGCGCTCGGGCTGGGCGTCACCGAGCTGGTCGATGGCGGTGTGCTGTCGCTGCCCGAGCTCATCGAGCGGATGAGCCTGGCCCCCGCGCGGGCGTTCGACCTCCCCGCGGGCTCCCTGGCGGAAGGAAGCCCGGGCGACGTGACGGTATTCGACCCGGAGGAGGAGTGGACCGTGGACGCCGGGCGGTTCGCGTCCAAGAGCCGGAACACTCCCTTCCACGGCCGCACCCTGAACGGCCGCGTGCGGCTTACGATGGTGGGCGGCCGCGTGATCTGGACGGCGGAGCAGGGTGTTGAATTCGCGCGGCAGCAGGCGAGGCGGCATGGCTGAGGGTGGGGCGGGGACCACACTGGCGGGGGCCTCCGGCGGTGTGCCTCTGCGGGAATGGCTGGGCGGCGCGGAGCTGCCCTGGCCGCCCGCGTCGGACCTGGGGGACGGCGCCCGTATCGTGGCGTGCTACAGCGTGGTCCGGTCGGCCATGGCCACCACGCGGCAGGACAAGCCGTACCTGCGCCTCGAGCTGACCGACCTCCATGGCAGCATCCAGGCACGGGTCTGGGATCACGCGGAGCGCTACGGCGCGGTGGCGGAGCCCGGGTCGTACGTGGGCGTTCGGGGTCGGGTGGAGGTATTCCAGGGGCAGCCGCAGGTGAACGTGGACCACCTGGAGCGGGTCCGGGTGGAGCCATCGGAGCTGGGCTTCTTCATGCCTCGCTGTCCACGAGACCCGATAGAAATGGACGCCGAACTCGCGGACCTCATGGCCTCGGTGAAGGACGCCCCGCTGCGTAAGCTCCTGCGCGCGCTGCTCGGCCCGCAGACGGAGTCTGGAGCGTGGTACCGAAAAGCGCCCGCCGCCATGCGGAACCATCACGCGTACGTGGGCGGTCTGCTCGAGCACACGCTGTCCGTGGGCAAGCTGTGCGCGTCCATGGCCGACCACTACGGCACGATCATCGATCGCGACCTGCTCGTGACAGGGGCGCTCCTGCACGACGTCGGAAAGATCCGCGAAATCGCCACGCAGGCCGGCTTCCCCTACACCACGCATGGCAAGCTGCTGGGCCACATCCTCCTGGGGATCGAGATGGTGCACGAGGCCGGGCGCACGCTCAACGTCCCGGACGATCGGCTCCGGCTGGTCGAGCACCTGATCGCGGCGCACCAGGGGCGCTATGAGTGGCAGAGCCCGCGCCAGCCCCACACGCTGGAAGCGCTGATCCTCCACTACGCCGACGACACCAATGCCAAGCTCCAGCAGGCCATCGACCTCGTCCGCTCAAGCGACGAGGGCTGGACCGACTACTCCCGGTCCTTTGGCCGCGAGTTCTTTCGACACTCCGGCGGTCGTCCCTCGGATGAGCCGCCGGCGGATCCCACCGGCAGGCCGGACCCGGACACCCTGTCGCTCTTCGACCTGGACTGACGCGAGCCCGGCGGAGCCCCACCGCCGCCGCATTTCCCTGCCCACACCAAAAAGCCGCCCCCGTCCAGTGGACGGGGGCGGCGGAACCGCAGGGGCCGTGCTGGAGCGACGCTCCTAGACGGTGCCACCCTTTTCGAGCACGATCCTGGCCAGCTGCGACTTCTTGCGCGCCGCCTTGTTCCGGTGGAGCAGGTATCTCGTGCTGAAGCGGTCGAGGAGCTGCGACGCGCGCCGGAAAGCGGCCGTGGCCTCTTCCCCGGTTTCCGCGCTCTGCACGCCCTTGATCGCGCTCTTCAGCCGCGACCGCTGCTGGCGGTTCTGTTCGTGACGACGGACGTTCTGTCGGATCCGCTTTCGTGCGCTCTTGCTGTTCGCCAAAGTCCCTAGCTCCCGCTGGTTACCGGTCTCCCAAAGCCCCGAAGTATGGAAGTGCTCCGGCGGGTTGTCAAGGTGTTCGCCCTTCGGCCTCACGGAGGGCGGCCTGCGGCCGCGGGGGGGTCGCTTCGCTCCCGGAGGGCGGCCTGCGGCCGCGGGGGGGTCGCTTCGCTCCCGGAGGGCGGCCTGCGGCCGCGGGGGGGTCGCTTCGCTCCGACCACGCACCGGCGGATGCAGTCCCGTGGTGGTTCCGTGCGAGCGAAGCGAGCGCTCTCCGCGAGCGGAGCGAGTCCGCCCGTCGAAACGTAGTGAGCCACCCCCGCAGGCCGCGAGGCGGCCCGCCCTCCGAGGCGAACCCCGTTCGCCGCCCCCCCGGTAGCGTCCGACCTTTCGCGCGCGTAGGTTCCGGCGCAATGGAGCGGGTCGAGCAGGTCCTCGTATTTCTGCCTGTGCTGCTGGTGTCCGTGGTCCTTCACGAAGTGGCTCACGGCTGGATGGCGCTGAGGCAGGGTGATGATACGGCGCAGCGGGCGGGCCGGCTGACGCTGAATCCGATTCCCCATCTGGATGTGATGGGGAGCTTGATCGTGCCCACACTCCTGGCGCTGATGCCGGGAACGCTCCTGTTCGGCTGGGCGAAGCCGGTGCCGGTGGACCCGCGGAACTTCCGGAACTACCGCCGGGGCGATATCCTCGTGTCGCTGGCGGGGGTGACGGTGAATCTGCTGCTGGTGGTGGCGTTCACGGCTCTGATGATTGCGGCGGTGTGGTCGGGTCGACTCGTCCCGGCGCTGGAGCCGGTGGCAGAGCTGGTTCTGAGCGCGGCGCAGCTTGGGGTCGTCCTGAACCTGATCCTGGTGTTCTTCAACCTGATACCGCTCCCGCCCCTGGACGGCTCGCATGTGGTCGCGCACGCGCTGCCGCCTTCCCTCAGAAGCGGCTACCGAAGGGTGGGGCGGTACGGTCTCGGGATCCTGATGGTGGCGGTTTTCCTCGCGCCGGGCGCCGTGGACGTGGTGCTGTGGCCGGCCTTTGCCCTGGTGGACGTCGCTTTCGGAATCGTGCAGTGGGTCGTATGAGCAGGCGGGAATCGGTGGAAGGGCCGGGGGAGCAGCCGATGTTCATGGTCGAGCTGGAGGCGTTCGAGGGGCCTCTCGATCTCCTGCTCCACCTGATCCGTGAGCAGGACATCGATATTTTTGATATCCCGATCGCACGGATCACGGCGCAGTTCCTGAAGGCCATCGAGGGCGTAGAGACCCTCGGACTGGATCGCGCTGGCGAGTTCCTGGAGCTTGCGGCCACCCTCGTCCGGATCAAGTCGCGGATGCTCCTCCCGCGACGTCCCGACGAGGACGGCGAGCTGGAGGATCCCAGGGCGGAGCTGGTGCGCCGGCTCCTGGAGTACGAGCACTTCCGGGACGCCGCCGACCAGCTGGAGGACGCCGAAGCCGAACGGTCGCGCCATTACGGTCGCGGCTACATCCCGCCGCGTCCGCGCCCGGATCCCGAGGAGCTGGAGATCGAGGTGGACTGGGCGGAGCTGTGGGACTCGCTCCACGACCTCATCGAGCGGATGCGGCCGCCGGAGGAGCACCACGTTCACGGCCGGATCGTGACGCTGGAGGAGAAGGTCGAGCTCATCCTCGACACGTTGGCGCGGCTGAGCCGGGTCGAGTTCAGGCAGCTGCTGGTGGGTCACTCCGGTCGGATGCACGGCGTCGCGACGCTGCTGGCGAGCTTGGAGCTGGCCCGTCGTCGCGAGGTGGCCATCCGGCAGAGCAAGCCGTTCGCGCCGCTCTGGATCTACAGGCGAACGGACGAGGCGGAGCCCCTCGAACCCCAGTCGCCCCAGGAGCCCGAATGAAGACGACCCAGATCATCGAAGCGCTCCTGTTCGCCAGCGATGCCCCGCTCTCCGCCGAGGACCTCGCCCGCGGCGAAGAGGAGGTGGACGCCGAGGCCGTCCGCAACGCCATCCAGGACCTCCGCCACGACTACGAAGAGCAGGGGCGCGCGTTCCAGGTCTACGAGATCGCCGGCGGATTCCAGCTGCTCACGCGGCCCGAGTACTCGCCGCACCTGGAGCGGTTCGAGACGATTCCCACCAGCACCCGGCTGTCCGGTGCCGCCCTGGAAGTCCTGGCCATCATCGCGTACCGGCAGCCGCTGGGGCGGTCGGAGGTGGAGGACATCCGGGGGGTGGGCTCGTCCCATGTGCTCCGGTCGCTCCAGGACCTGGCGCTGATCGAGGTGGTGGGACGCGGCGAGGGCCTCGGGCGGCCGCTCCTGTACGGCACGACCGACCGGTTCCTGGACCACTTCGGCTTTGCTTCGCTCGAAGACCTGCCAAAGCCGGATGAGCTGCCCGTCGTCCTCACCGACCGGCACCGGGCGGGCGGCGAGGATGACATCGAAGAGGACGAGGACGCGGGCAAGGGTGGGCAGATGGAGCTGGAACCGGCAGTGGACGAAGAGGTCGCCGAGGAAGAGGTCGCCGAGGAAGAGGTCGCCGAGGAAGAGGGCAGCGCGGCCTCATGAGTATGCGACTTCAGAAGTACCTGGCGCGCGCGGGCACGGCATCCCGTAGAGGGGCGGAGGACCTGATCCGGGATGGTCGGGTGCGGGTGAACGGGGAGGTCGTTACCGAGATGGGGGTCAAGGTCGAGCCGGACGACCGGGTAGAGGTGGACGGCCGCGTGGTGGCGCCGGAGCCGCCGATGTGGGTCATGCTGCACAAGCCGCCGGGCTATGTCACCACGCGGGACGACCCTCAGGGTCGCCCGACGGTCTACGACCTCCTGCCGAAGCGCTTCGAGGGTCTTTTCCACGTGGGGCGACTGGACCTCGACAGCGAGGGGCTTCTCCTCCTCACGAACGAGGGTGGGGCGGCGAACCGGCTCATGCACCCCCGGCACCAGGTGGACCGGGTCTATCTCGTGGATGTGGTGGGGGCGGTGAGCAACGACGTTCGCCGTCAGCTGGTGACCGGCGTCGATCTGGACGACGGCCCGGCGCGGGCGCACAAGGTGGAGATCGTGGCCCGCGAGGCGGCGGGGCCGGGGGTTGGGGCCGCGCCTCACACGCGCGTCCGGATTGTCATGCGGGAGGGCAGGAAGCGGGAGGTGCGGCGGCTGTTCGACGTGGTGGGGCACCCCGTGCGGCGCCTGGTGCGGGAGCGGCTGGGGCCGGTGCGGCTGGGGGACCTGCGGCAGGGGAAGTGGCGGGAGCTGTCGCCCCGCGAGGTCGAAGCCGTTCGGCGCGTGGATTAGGAATCGACAGAGGGAACCAACCGGGATCGAGGTCGGACCATGGACATAGAAAACAGGACGATGCTCCTGCTGGGGGGGTCGGGGCTGGTGGGGCTGGCGGTGGCGCGGGCACTCGTCCCCCACGGCCCCAGGAAGATCGTGCTCACGGCGCTGACACGGTCGGAGGTGGAACCGGCGGTGGAGGAGCTGCGTGCGGAGGTGGAGGGGGTGGAGATCGTCGGAGAGTGGGGCGACATGTTCTGGCCGGAGGCGCTCAAGGACCGCGGCCGAGAGGACGTCCTCGCGGACCCGGAGGCGCGGGCCCGCCTCCTGGACGACCTGTACGGCGAGCTGACCGACGATGTCTTGAAGCGCTCGTCCTTCGCGTCCCTCATCGAGCGCCACCAGCCCCACCTCGTGGTCGACTGCGTCAACACGGCCACCGCCTTCGCGTACCAGAACATCTTCGCCAGCGCCACGGAGTTGCGGCAGCGCGCGGAAGTCGGCGACTGCAGCCGCGAGCTGGTCGAGCGCCACCTCGCCACGCTCTACCTGCCGCAGCTCATCCGCCACGTCCAGATCGCTCTGGAATCCATGAAGCGGGCGGGCACGCGCATGTACCTGAAGATCGGTACCGCGGGGACCGGCGGAATGGGCCTCAACATCCCGTTCACCCATTCGGAAGAGCGCCCCAGCCGCATGCTGCTGGCCAAGAGCGGTGTTGCGGGGGCCCACACGCTCCTGCTCTTCCTCATGGCCCGCACTCCCGGGGCGCCCGCCGTGAAGGAGATCAAGCCGACAGCCGCCATCAGCTGGAAGCGCGTGGGCTACGGTGAGGTGAGGAAGCGCGGGCAGGCGATGCCGCGCTACGACGCCACCGGCCCGGTCCCGCTCGCCGAGGCGTTCGACGAGGGCTCCGAGGCCGCCTACCGCGCCGCTGGCGGGACGCTGGAGGGCGTGTACCTGGACGCCGGCGAGAACGGCCTGTTCAGCCTCGGCGAGTTCGAGACGCTGACGGCGCTCGGGCTGATGGAGTACATCACGCCGGAGGAAATCGCCAACGATGTGGTCCGCGAGGTCCTGGGGCGGCCCACCGGTCACGACGTCGTGGCGGCCCTGGATGCGTCCACCTCCGGGCCCACGTATCGAGCCGGTGTGCTGCGGGAGGTGGCGCTCGCCCGGATGGAGGCGCTCGAGCGGGAGCACGGCGTGGAGTCCGTCGCCTATGAGATGCTGGGGCCGCCGCGGCTCTCCAAGCTGCTGTTCGAGGTAGCGCTGCTGCGACGCCTCCACGAGGGTCTCGAAACCGCCGCGGAGCTCGATCCGGAAGAGACCGCACGGCGCACGGCACAGCTCATCGACGAGGACGAGGAGCTTCGGGTCCGTATCCTCACGATCGGCCTGCCTATCCTCCTGCCCGACGGAGAGCGAGTGCTTCGGGGCGAATCGGCCAAGGTGGTCCCTGACCCGGGGCAGTCGCCCCAGGACCCGCGCCTGGCCGAGAACGGCTGGGTGGACCTGCGCCCGTCGAACTGGGCGAAGTGGCGGGAGCGGCTCAGGTCGATCCGCGACGAACTCGACGGGGGACCGACCGCCAGCGATGGCTCCCGCGCCGACCGCGAGCCCCACGACCGCGGTCGCGCGCTGCGTCCCGGCCGCCTGGCCGCCTGGGTCTTCCGCTACGAGGACGGCGGGGAGCGGGAGAAGAGGTAGGGCGGCGCCTGCGGCGCCGCGGGGGGCGGCTTCGCCGCGGGGGGCGGCTTCGCCGCGGGGGGCGGCTTCGCCGCGGGGGGCGGCTTCGCCGCGGGGGACGTGAGCGCGGACCTTGCGAGTGGGGGGTGTGGTAGGTAGGAGGTTGGAACGAGGTCGCGGGCCGCAGGCCCGCTCCCCCGACGCGCGCAGCGCGGCGCCCCCGCGAGCCAGCGGCTCGCTCCCCCGGCGCGCGTAGCGCGACGCCCCCGCGGCCGAAGGCCGCTTAACGAGGAGGCAGGATTGGAGAGCTCGACCACATCGCAGGGAAGGGCCGTGGCGGGGACGCCGTCGAACCGGGAGCTTGCGCCGCGGATCAAGCGCGAGCTGCACAAGCGGGTGGTCGGCCAGGACGCCATGATCGATCGGCTCCTGATCGGCATGCTGACAGGCGGACACGTGCTGCTGGAGGGCGTGCCCGGTCTGGCCAAGACACTGACCGTCTCGTCGCTGGCGGAGAGCATGGACGTGAGCTTCCAGCGCATCCAGTTCACGCCGGACCTCCTCCCGGCGGATGTGGTGGGGACGAGCATCTACAATCAGCAGACGGGGGAGTTCACCCCGAAGCGGGGGCCCATCTTCGCGCAGGTGGTCCTGGCCGACGAGATCAATAGGGCCCCTCCGAAGGTGCAGTCGGCGCTGCTGGAGGCGATGCAGGAGAAGCAGGTCACCATCAGCGGTGAGACTTTCCCGCTGGAGGAGCCGTTCCTGGTCCTCGCTACGCAGAACCCCATCGAGCAGGAAGGGACCTATCCCCTGCCCGAGGCGCAGGTCGACCGCTTCATGCTCAAGCTCAACGTCACCTATCCGGACCGGGAGACGGAGAAGGAGATCATGCGCCGGATGGCGGGGAAGGCCCCGGCCCCGGTGGAGCGAGTGGCTACGCCGGCCGAGATCATGTCGGCGCGGGCGGAGATCGCCGGGCTCTACATGGACGAGAAGCTCACCGACTACATCGTGAATCTGGTCCACGCCAGCCGTGAGCCGGCCGAGCACGGGATCGGCTCGCTGGCGCCGCTGATCGAGTACGGGGCGTCGCCACGCGCGTCCATCTTCCTGGCCGTGGCCGCACGGGCTCACGCCTTCATCGATGGCCGGGGATACGTGCTGCCGGAGGACGTGAAGAGCATTGGCCCCGATGTGCTCCGCCACCGGATCATCACGACCTACGAGGCCGAGGCGGAGGAGGTCACCTCCGACGACCTGGTGCGGCGCATCTTCGAGGCGGTGGAGGTGCCTTGAGCGACGGTGGCTGGCTGAGCGCTGCGGGTCGACGCATCCGCGACGCCGGCCGCTGGCTCTCGGGGGGAAAACGCGGCGCCGCCACCCTCCCGGACCCGTCCGCCCCCGTCGCGCCGGGTGGGGTGCCCCGTGACGTGCTGCGGCAGGTCCGGCTGATCGAGCTGCGGACTCGCGGCTGGGTGAACACGCTGTTCAGCGGCGAGTACCATTCTGTCTTCAAGGGGCAGGGGATGGAGTTCGCCGAGGTTCGCGAGTACCAGCACGGCGACGACATTCGCTCCATCGACTGGAACGTCACGGCCCGCATGGGTCACCCCTACATCAAGAAGCACGTGGAGGAGCGTGAGCTCACGGTCATGCTCCTGGTGGACCTGTCGGGATCGGAGCGGTTCGGCACCCGCGGGCGGCTCAAGGGGGAGCTGGCGGCCGAGCTCGCGGCGGTCCTCGCCCTCTCGGCCATCCGGAACAACGACCGCGTGGGCCTCCTGATCTTTACGGATCACGTGGAGCACGTGGTCCCAGCGAAGAAGGGGCGCCGGCACGTGCTGCGGCTGATCCGCGACCTGTTGGCGTTCCGCCCGAGTGGACGCGGAACCGACATCGCCACAGCCCTGGATTATGCCGGCAGGATGCTCCCCCACCGCTCGATCCTCTTCCTGCTGAGCGATTTCCAGATGCCGGAAGCCGCCGATTTCCCGGGCTTCAGCCGCACCCTCAAGCTGGTCTCGAACCGGCACGACGTGGTGGCGATCCGGATGATCGATGCCGCGGAGGAGTCGCTGCCCAACGCCGGCGTGCTCCTGCTCACCGACCCGGAGACCGGCCGGGAGGTCGCCATCGACACGGGCAGGGCGTCTCTCCGTGAGTTCTATGACGCCCGTGCGGGAACGGAGGAGCGAGAGCTCCGGGGGCTCTTTCGGCGGCTGGCCGTGGACGAGATCGAGGTGCGCACGGATCAGTCCTACGTGAAGCCGCTCATGGCGTTCTTCCGCGCCCGCGAGCGCCGCGGCCGGTGAGCACACGAACGCTGCTCGGACTGGCGACCCTGTTCGCAGCGGTCGGCACGGTTTCCCCCCGGGCCGCGCCGGCCCAGCAGGCGCACTCGGCCATCGTCGCCGACACCATCCGGGTCGGCGACGTGGTGCCCGTGGCCGTCCGGGTCACGGTCGAGCGCGGGGAACGCATCCTCTGGCCTGACACCCTCCCTCTGTCCGACGAAGCGCTTGAGAACGTGGCGCGGGTGCGTGAGCGCGTGGACACCCTGGCGGACGGCCGACTCCAGGTGACGGGGGTGTACTCCGTCACACCCTGGCGCACGGGCGAGCTGGAGATGCCCGACCTGCCGCTCCGTGTGATGGCGGACCGGGAGGTCGCGCGGACGCTGACGGCCGAGTTGCCGACGCTCGAGGTGATCTCCGTCCTGCCCCCGGACACAGCCGGCGTCGAGCCGGAGCCGGCCAAGGGCGTGATCGGGCGGAGCTGGTCGCCGTGGCCGTTCCTGCTCGCGCTCCTGGCGCTGGCGGCGCTCATTGCCGCCGTGGTGTGGTGGCGCCGGAGGCGGGCAGAGGCCGGGGTGGCGCCGCCGATCGCTCCCGCCGTCTCGCCCCGGGAGCGCGTGCTGGCGCGGCTCCAGGAGGCGCGGGAGGCGGACCTCATCGAGCAGGGTGCCATGAAGGAGTTCTACAGTCGCGTGTCAGAGGCGCTGCGCGAGTACCTGGAGATCATCGGACCGGGGTGGGGGGAGGACCTCACCACTACGGAGCTGCTGGGCCGCTTCCGTGTCCAGGTGGGACCGGAGGTGGCGGCGGTGCTCGGCGAGCTGCTCCGGGCCGCGGACCAGGTGAAGTTCGCCCGTCGGCGTCCCGATCCGGCCACGGCGGTTCAGGAGTGGGAGTCGGTCCGGCGCTGGGTACTAGGCTTCGACTGGCCCCCCCGCAGGACCAGCGATGAGCAAGGGGAGGCGGCGTGATGCCCGGCTTCGCCCGTCCGTGGGCGCTCCTCCTGCTCCTTCTCGTACCGCTCTGGCACCTGTACCGCCAGCGGAACCGGCGCACGCTGCTCTTCTCCCGGACGTCCGCCGTCGAGGCCATGGCGTCCCGCTCCACGGGGGCGCTCGCCCGGGCGCCGGAATGGCTCCGCACGCTGGCCGTCGTCGCCCTCGTTCTCGCCCTGGCGGGGCCCCGGACCGGCGTCTCCACCACGGAGGTCGAGGCGGAGGGGATCGCCATTGCGCTGGTCGTCGACATCTCCACGTCCATGCTTGCCGAGGACTTCCACCCCCGGAACCGGCTGACAGTGGCCAAGGAGGAGGTGGCCAAGTTCGTGCGCGGTCGCCAGTACGATCGGATCGGGATGGTGGCGTTCGCCGGTGAGGCGCTGACGCAGGTGCCGCTCACCATCGATTACGCCGTCCTCTATCGCGCCCTGGACCAGCTCCAGACCGGCATGCTCGAGGATGGCACCGCCATTGGCACCGCCATCGCTACGGCGGCCAATCGACTCCGGCGCTCGCCGGGCGAGTCGCGCGTGATGATCGTCATGACGGATGGCGAGAACAACCGGGGCGAGATCGATCCGGTGACCGCGGCGCGGGCGGCGGCGGCGTACGCCATCAAGATCTACACGATCGGAGTGGGGAGCGAAGGGGTCGCGCCGATCCCCATCGCGCAGGGGATGTTCGGCGGGTACCAGTACGCCAACCTGCCCGTGCACATTGACGAGGACCTGCTGCGGGAGATCGCGGGCATCACCGACGGCCAGTATTTCCGGGCGACCAACGAGGCCGCACTCGACTCCATCTACCGCCGGATCGATGCGCTGGAACGCACCTCCGTGGAAGTAAAGACGTACACCGACTATACGCCGCGCCACCTGCCGTTGCTGCTGCTGGCGGTGGTCCTTCTTCTGGCGGAGTGGGGGCTCCTGGCCAGCCGGTGGGGGAGGGCTCCATGAGCTTCGATTCCCAGTCGCTGCTCTGGCTGGTACTCGCCCTTCCCGCCGGCGTGGGCGCAGGGCTCTGGCTGTGGGTGCGCCGCCGCCGCCGCGTCGCCCGTGCCCTCGGCTCTCCCGAGCTGCTCCGGCGACTGGGGGCCGGGGACCTCTCGGCGTTTCCCACCGCTCGGCTCATCCTCCTGCTGCTCGCGGCGGCCTCCCTGGGGATGGCCGCCGCCGGTCCCCGGTGGGGGCTGGAGAGCGTGGAGGAGCAGACGGCGGCCGCCGACCTGGTGCTGGCACTCGACGTCTCCAAGTCGATGCTCGCCCGGGATGTCCCCCCCAACCGCCTGGAGCGGGAAAGGGTGCTGGCGCGGAGGGTGCTCCGGGAGCTGCCCGGCGACCGGATCGGCATGGTCGCGTTCGCCGGCCGGGCCTACATCCTCTCGCCCATGACGGTCGACCACGGCGCGCTCCAGCTCTACCTGGATGCGCTGGACCCGGAGATCGTGAGCCAGGGGGGATCGTCGCTGGCGTCGGCGATCCGGCAGGCCACGGACCTGGCGCTGGGCGCCCGCGAGTCACGCCGCGGAGCCGTCCTGCTCGTGAGCGATGGGGAGGCGCTGGAGGAGGAGGACCAGGTACGACAGTCCGCCAGCCGGGCCGCACGGGCGGGGATCACCATCCACACCGTGGGGGTAGGGACGTTGGAGGGCGCGCCCATACCGGAGGAGGGATCCGACGGGCAGGTGGAATCGTATAAGCGGGGTCCGGACGGAGAGATCGTCGTCACATCGCTCCACGAGGAGCTGCTACGCGATGTGGCCGCCACGACCGGCGGGCGCTACATCCGTCTGGGGGGGGCAGGCGCGACGGATGCGGTGCTCGGGGCGCTGCGCGGGCTCGAGCGTACGGAGGGCGATTCGCAGCGGCGCGTGCGGCAGAAGGAGCGGTACGCCTGGTTCGTCCTGCTGGCGGTCGTGCTCCTGATGATCGACGGGGCCGTGGCCACCAGGCCGGAGCCGCGTAGCGCCATGACGACCACGGAGCCACTCGATGCGTAAGCTGCTGATCCCACTTCTGTTCGCGCTCGTCGCGACGGGCGGCATCCTGGTGAGCGTGGAGCGCGGCAACCGCCTGTTCAGGGCCGGGAAGTACGTGGAGGCCGTGGAGGCGTATCGTGCCGCTCTCGCGGACGGCGAGGAAAGCCCGATGCTCCGGTACAACCTCGGCACAGCGCTGCTGAAGCTGGGTCGCTACGGAGAGGCGGAAGAGCACCTGCGGGCGGCGCTCGAGCAGGTCGATCCAGAGACGCGGGACCGCGCGTACTACAACCTGGGTCAGCGCTATCTCGAGGACGCCCGCCAGAGCGGCGACCCCCAGGCCAGCGTGGCCCTGTACAATGCCGCGGTGGAGTCCTACCGCCAGGCCCTGCGCCTGAGCCCCGCTGACCCGGACGCGAAGTGGAACTACGAGCTGTCGCTCCGGGAGCGGGACGAGCAGCAGCAGTCGAGCGGGGGCGGCGGTGAGGACCAGCAGGACCAGCAGGACCAGGAGGAGCCGCAGGACCCGGAGCGTCAGCCGGGCGATCAGGGACAGGGCGGGTCTTCGCAGGGGCAGAATCAACCGTCTTCCGGCGCCCCGGACGCCCCGGGCGCGGGGGCGCGGGCCCCGCTGACGCAGGAGCAGGCGGAGCGGATCCTGAGCGCGGTAGAGCAGGACGAGCGGGAGCTCTTCCGCGACAAGCTGAGGAAGGGTCAGCAGCGGACCCGCACCGACAGGGACTGGTAGCGGATGACGCCCGCGGTGCTCCTGCTGCTGGTGGCGCTCCAGGCCCAGGACCCCGTCCAGGTCCGCGCCCGCCTCGTGGACGAAGAGATCCAGGCGGGTCAGACCACGGTCCTCCGTGTGGATGTGGAGACGGAAGGGGGCCGCGCGCAGATCGACCGGTTCCGGTCCCTCCCACCCGGGCTGGCGCTCGAGGGCACGCGGGACTTCGATCAGCGCCAGTTCAGCCTTCCCGGGGGCGCTCGCCGCTTCATCTCCCGCGAGTTCGTGCTCCGGGCTCGAGCGCCGGGCCGCTATCGGATCCCGTCGCTGAACGTGATCGTGGCGGGACAGACGTACAGCACCCGCTCGCTCTTCCTCGATGTCACGGCATCACCCATCGGGGACCGGAACGCGCCCGGCGCGGAGGCGGAGGACGGTGTCGTCCTGCGGGCGTGGCTCGACACGGATACGGTCTACACCGGCGAGCAGGTGACCTTCCACGCCGAGGCCATGTTCTCGCAGGACGCGCGATTCCGGCTGCGGCGCGCCCCTGAGTATGAGCCGCCGACCCCATCGGGGTTCTGGGTTCACGAACTGCCGGACCCCGAGCGGGGCACGACCCGGAGAGAGGGAGGTCAGACGTACGAGGTGCAGCGGTTCCAGCGCGGCTTCTTCCCCATGAGCCCGGGCCGGTATGAGATCCCCCCGGCGCGGCTCCAGTACGAGGTCCGGCGGGGCCTCCTCTATGCTCCGCAGACGAAGGAGAAGACGACCGATCCCATCCCGCTCGTCGTCCTGCCAGTCCCGGACAATGCCCCCTCGGGCTTTACGGGCGCGGTGGGTTCGTACCGCATTCGCGGTCACGTGCAGCCGGAGCGGGTGCCGGCGGGGGAGGCCGTGGTCCTCAGCGTCGACGTGGAGGGCCTCGGGAATGTGAAGACGCTCCCACCACCCGCTCTGCCCGACATGCCAGGGATCGACGTGTATCCCCCCAGCGAAGACGCGGAGCTGGAGCTGACGCACGGGCAGATCGGCGGCGTGAAACGCTTCAGCTGGGTCCTGATCCCGAGGGAGCCCGGCCAGATCGAGCTGCCGGAGCTCCGATACCCGTATTTCGATCCCGAGCTGGAACGGTTCGAGACCGCCACCCTGGCGTCCCTGTCGCTGGAGGTGACGCCGGGCACCGGAGAGGGGGGGGTCCGCAGGCCCACGCTCCGGTACATTGCGCCGGAGCCGGATGCGGGCGATCCGTTGAGCTGGGTCCGGTCCCCCGGTTTCGCGGCTGCGCAGGCCCTGCCGCTGCTGCTGCTGCTGACCATGGCCCTGGGGCTTCCGGGAACCGGGAGGGGAGAAAAGACCCCATCGCTGCGCGCACTCCGCCGTCGCCGGACGGCGCGGCTGCAAGAGATGGCCGCCAGGGCGGGGGAGGGTGGACCCGCGCTCTTCGCGGACGCGGAGGAGTTCGCCCGTGGCTGGCTGGCCGATCGGCTCGGAATCCCGCTCCGCCAGGCGGCCCATCCCGACGCGCTCGTCTCTGCCGGCGTATCCCCCGAAACCGCCAGCTCCGTCCGAACGATCCTGTACCGGATTTCCAGCGCCCGGTACGCTCCGGTGACACCGGGTCCGGAGGCCCGCCGCGATATCCTGAGGGCCCTCGACCATACGCTCCAGCGGGTGGACCGGGAGGCGGGATCGCGCCGGCGGGAGCGCAGGCCGGAGCGGGGCGCCGCCACCGTTTTGTTGGTGGCAGCTCTGGCCTTGTCCCTGGCGGCCGGCGCGTCGGCGCAGTCACCGGCGACACCCCACGCGCCCCACGCGCCCCAGGAGCCCCAGGAGCCCGGGGTGGCGGCAGGGTCCGGCGAGTCCGGCGCCCGCGGGTTCCAGGCCGGGGTTTCCGCGTTCGACGAGGAGCGGTATCTCGCCGCCGCAGAGGCCTTCCGCGAGCACGTGCGGCAGCGGCCGGGTGACCCCGCGGGCTGGTACAACCTCGGCACCGCCTACTATCACGCCGGCCACCCCGGCTTCGCGGTCTGGGCGTGGCTCAACGTCCCCAGACTCGATCCCCGGAACGACGACGTCCGCCACAACCTCAGAATCGCCGGTGTGCCACCCGAGCTCGTCCGGCGAGTGTCCCCACCGTTCCCGCTCCGGGGATCCGAGCTGTTCCTCCTCGCCGCCATCGCGTGGTGGACCGCCGGCATCGCCGGCGCGCTCTGGCTCAGACGTCGGCGCAAGCGGGCGGCCATCACCGTCGGCGTCGCTTTGGTCATGGCCCTCGCCCTCGCCGGTACCGCCTGGGCCTCGACGCACGTCCCGGAAACCCTCATCGTGTTGCGGGATTCCACCCTGCGCACCGGGCCCACGCTGGGCGCGGCCCCCGTGATCGAGGTCGCGGCCGGAGCCGGGCTCGTGCCGATCGAGGTCCGCGGCGACTGGGTACGGGCGCGCACCCTCCAGGGCGACGAGGGTTGGCTCGAGACGAACGAGACCGGAGACATCTGAAGCCATGCCGAACCATCCGGAGCACCCGAACCTGCGACTGGTCGAGCACCCGCTGGTCCAGCACAAAATGTCGCTGCTGCGCGACGAGTCCACGTCCAAGAAGGGGTTCCGCGAGCTGGTGGACGAGCTCAGCATGCTCCTCGCCTACGAGGCCACCAGCGAGCTGCCCCTCGCCTCCGTGACGGTGCGGACCCCGCTCGAGACCATGGACGCGCGCCGCGTAGCAGGGAAGAAGGTGACGCTGCTCCCGGTGCTGCGGGCGGGGCTCGGGATGGTGGACGGCGTGCTCCGACTCGTCCCGTCGGCGCGCGTGGGTCACATCGGACTCTACCGGGACCACGACACCCTCGAGCCGGTCCACTACTACTTCAAGATCCCCGGCGAGGCTGAGGCCCGGCAGTTCATCATCCTCGATCCCATGCTCGCCACGGGGGGATCGGCGTCCGCCGCCGTGGACGCGCTCAAGGAGAGCGGCGTGGCCTCCATCCGGCTGGTCTGCCTCGTGGCGGCGCCCGAGGGCGTCCGCCGCATGGAGAAGGACCACCCCGACGTTCTCGTCATCACTGCGGCGCTCGACCGCGAGCTCGACGAGAACGGCTATATCCTGCCGGGACTCGGTGACGCCGGCGACCGGCTCTTCGGCACCCTCTGATCCCTCTCCGCCGATCTCCTGGCCGGTGACCTCCAGCTGTTCGTGCTCCAGGCACCCGCGGCCGGACGCCGTCCGATCGCGGGATCTCGAGCCCCTCGCTCCCGATCGCAGCGGGACCGATCCCAAGACACTCCACCCCCGCCGGGCGGCCGCCGGGTCATTGATCGGGCGGTCGTTCCCGCCTACCTTCGGATGGCTGTTCCGGGCCCGTAGCTCAGTTGGTTAGAGCACCCGACTCATAATCGGAGGGTCGCAGGTTCGAGTCCTGCCGGGCCCACTACCGCACCACCGGACCGTCGTCCTGGCCCTGGCCGGCCGGCGGTCCCATCCCTGCCCCGTCCCTCCCCAGGACGTGGCAGCCCTTGACATCTACTAAATAACCAAGTAGTAGTACGGGCTGCAGGATCGTTGGCCCCCAAACCCATGGATCGGATGCGACGACGACGATATGGAGACCCTGGACCATCGCGGACAGCCTTAACCCTCGCTCGCGCCGCGATGCTGGCGCTGGTGAGCGCGGCTGGACTGAACTCCGGGGCGGCGGCACAGGCCGCGCTGACGCTGGATGAGGCGCTGGCCACGGCGCGCGGCGGCGCATACTCCGTCCGGATGGCGGAGGGAGAGGCGCGTGAGCGCTCAGCCGATCGGCTGGGCGCCTTGCAGGGCATTCTACCCACGGTGCGGCTGGAGAGCGGGTTCATGCGTACGACCGACCCCGTGGCGGCGTTCGGCGTAACTCTCCGGCAGCGGACGATCTCGCAGGCGGACTTCGCTCCGGAGCGGTTGAACTATCCACCCGTGGCGGAGAACTGGACGGGATCGGTGGTGCTCGAGGTGCCGCTCGTGAACCCGGACGCCTGGCTGGGCTTGGGCGCGGCGGGCCGGGCGACCGAGGCTGCCGAGGCGGCGGCCGAGTGGCGGATCTACGAGACGAGCGGCGACGTGGTGCGGGCGTATTTCGGCGGGATCCTGGCGGCTGAGAAGGTGGAGACGCTGGAGGCTGCGGTGGAAGCGGCGCGGGCGCATGTGCGCCAGGCGGAGCTGATGGTGGAGCAGGGATTGGTGACGAAGTCGGACGCGCTGCTGGCGCGTGTGAAGGCGGGCGAGGTGGAAGCGCAGCTGGCGAGTGCCCGGGGGGAAGCGCGGAGCGCGGTCCGGCAGCTGGCGACGCTGCTGGGGACGCCCGACCGGCTCCCGGTCCTGCCGGAAAGGCTGCCACCCGCGGACGCGGTTCGCGAGGTGGTGGAGTGGGCGCCCGTGGAGCTTACCGCGGACAGCGTGAGCGAGCGTCTGGTGAGCCGGGAAGATGTTCGGGCGGCGCGTCTGGGGCGATCAGCGGCGCGTCGTGACGTGCTGCGCGCGCGGTCGACCTGGCTGCCGCGGATCAACGCCTTCGGACGTTATGACTGGCACTCGCCGGACGCGCTGTTCGAGGGCGATGAGAACTGGACCGTAGGGGTGATGGCACAGTGGACCCCGATCGCGGGGGCGGCACACCTGGCGGAGTCCAGGGCGGCCGCCGGCCGGCGGGCGGTTGCGGAAGCCCGGGCGGATGCGGCGCTGGCCAACGCGCGGCTCGAGGCGGCAACGGCGGCCGACCGCCTGGATGTGGCGTTGGAACGGCTCCGGATCGCCGAGCGAGCGGTGGAGCACGCGGGGGAGGCGCACCGGATCGTCGGTCACAAGTACGAGGGTGGCCTGGCCACGGTGGTGGAGCTGCTGGATGCGTCCGCCACGGAGACGCGAACCCGTCTGGAGCGCGCGCACGCGGTATTCACGGTGATCGATGAGGCCGCGGCGCGGGCTCTGGCGCTGGGCGAGGATCCGGCGCTGTTCGCCGTTCTGGATGACTACGCACACAGGAACCGGAGCGAGTGATGATGTGGAACAGAGGCATACTGCCGGTCCTGATCGTGGCCGGTGTCATGGGAGCGTGCGGAGGCGAGCCGGAGCACGCGCCGGATACAGCCACCGAGTCTGTCGCGGCAGCGGGAGTCGATTGGACGGTCCGTGACACGTTGATCGCCTCGGCCTTCGAGGCGTCCGGCGTGGCGCGACCCGTTGCGCACGCAACCCTCTCGACCAAGCTCATGGGGCAGGTGGTGGAGGTTTCGGTCCACGAGGGCGACCGCGTGGCCCGCGGAGCGCCGTTGATCCGGATCGATGCGTCGGACCTCGCGGCCCGACGCGCGCAGGTGGAAGCGTCGATCCGGGAGGCCGCGGCCGTGGTCGCCGAGGCGGAGACCCAGGCGGGCCGCATGCGCGCCCTCTATGACCAGGACGCGGCGCCGAAAGTTCAGCTGGACGCGGCGGAGACCGGCCTCGAGCGCGCCCGCGCCCGAATGGCCACGGCACGGGCGGCGGCCGCGGAGGTGGACGCCACCGCCCGCTATGCCGTTATACGGGCGCCGTTCCCGGGACTTGTTGCGTCCCGGATGGTGGATCCGGGCGACTTCGCGGCGCCGGGAGCCCCCATGGTGACCGTGCTGGACGCGCGCCGGCTGCGCGTCACGGTCACGGCTGCGCCTGATGCGGTCGCCGGCATCAGGCGCGGGGACACCGTCCAGGCCCGGATCGAGGGCCGCGCCGCGGTGGCGGTGGTGGAGGGCGTGGCGCCGAGCGCCGCGGGGAACCTGTACACCGTGAACGCTATCGTGGAGAACGATGGCGAACGATTCCTGCCCGGGTCGGCCGCGACCCTCGAGCTCCCGCAGGGGAGCCGTCAGGCGATCCTCATCCCGGAGGGCGCGCTCGTTCGACAGGGCGATCTGACCGGCGTCCGCGTGCGCACCGCCGAGGGCTCCACGCTCCGCTGGGTGCGCCTGGGCGGGGCCGCCCGCGACGGCATGGTCGAGGTCGCGGCGGGACTCCAGGCCGGTGACGTGATCCTGGTACCCGATAGCGCCGACGTGGTCGCGCGCAACGGCGAGGGGGCTTGATGGGCATATCCGGCCGCATCGCCCGGGCCTTCCTCCAGTCGAAGCTGACGCCACTGGTGACCGTGGCGGCGCTGGTGCTGGGGGCCATCGGCATGATCGCCACACCCCGCGAGGAGGAGCCGCAGATCTCGGTGCCCATGATCGACGTGATCGTCGGGATGCCGGGGGCCGCGCCTGCCGAGACCGAGAATCTGCTGGTACGTCCGCTCGAGAAGCGGATGTACGAGATCCCGGGCGTCGACCATGTGTACAGTGTCGCCGGCGACGGCTATGGCATGGTCACCGTCCGGTTCGACGTGGGCGAGGACCAGGAGGAGAGCATCACGAAGGTCCATGGCAAGCTGTTCAGCGTCATGGACGATGCGCCCCGTGGGGCCACGCAGCCGCTGGTGAAGCCGCACTCGATCGACGACGTCCCGATCGTCACCCTCACGCTCCACTCGGCCGCGTATGACTCCGATGCGCTGCGCCAGATCGCGTTGCACCTGGAGGACGAGGTACGCGCCCTGGAGGACGTCGCCCAGACGTTCATCGTGGGCGGCGAGCCGAAGCAGATCACCGTGACCCTGGACCCCGCGCGGCTGGCCGCCCGCGGCGTCACCCCCGGAGAGGTCTCCATGGCGCTGGATGGCGCCAACGCACGGCTCCAGGCCGGCGACTTCGCCGCCGCGAACCAGGTGTACCGCGTCGACATCGGAGCGCCGCTCGCTACGCCGGGCGAGGTGGGGGCGGTGGTCGTCACGAGCCGGGGAGGCGGTCCCGTGTACGTGCGGGATGTGGCCGATATCCGTTCCGGCTACGGCGAGCGCGAAAGCTACGTCTTCCACGCCGAGAGTGGGGGCGACCCGGAGAACGCGGTCACGCTGGCAGTGGCCAAGCGCGCGGGCGCCAACGCTACGGTGCTCTCGGACGAGATCCTGGAGCGAGTCGCGCAGGCGCGTGATCGGATCATCCCGGCGGCAGTGGACGTGGAGGTGACGCGCAACTACGGCGAGACCGCCGGTGAGAAGGCGGGGGAACTCATCTTCCACCTGCTCGTGGCCACCCTCTCCGTCACGCTCCTCATCGGGATCTTCCTGGGGTGGCGGGAGGCGCTCGTGGTGCTGGTGGCGGTCCCGGTAACCCTGGCGCTCACACTCTTCGTTTACTACGCGTTCGGCTACACGCTGAATCGGATCACGCTGTTCGCCCTGATTTTCTCCATCGGGATCCTGGTGGATGACGCCATCGTGGTGGTGGAGAACATCTATCGTCACCTCAAGATGGGCGACCGCGCCCCGGATGTGGCGGCGGTAGAGGGAGTGGATGAAGTCGGGAATCCCACCATCCTCGCCACGTTCACGGTGATCGCGGCCATCCTGCCGATGGCCGTGGTCTCCGGGATGATGGGGCCGTATATGCGCCCGATCCCGGTGGGCGCGTCCGTGGCCATGCTGGCGTCCCTGGCGGTGGCGTTCGTCGTCACGCCGTGGCTCGCCTTCAAGCTCCTGCGGGGGCATGTGGGTCAGCACACGGAGCGGCCCGATCGTGCGCACGAGCCGGAGGAGGAGGGTCGCTTCTCCCACCTCTACGGCCGGATCATGAACCCGCTCATCGAGCGGAAGCGGCTCCGCTGGGCCACCTACGCGGGGGTCCTGCTGCTCCTGGCAGCCTCGATCTCGCTGGTGTTCGTTCGGGCCGTCCAGGTGAAGATGCTCCCCTTCGACAACAAGTCCGAGTTCCAGGTGATCCTGGACCTGCCCGAGGGGAGCACGCTGGAGACGAGTCAGGCGGTCGCGCACGACATCGCCGGCTACCTGCGCTCGGTGCCGGAGGTCGAGACGACGCAGGTGTACGCCGGTACCGCGTCGCCGTTCAACTTCAACGGACTCGTCCGGCACTACTTCATGCGCAGCGGCCCCAACGTGGCCGACATCCAGGTCAACCTGGCCCCCAAGCATCACCGGGACCGCCAGAGCCACGACATCGCCGTGGCCGTGCGGCCCGGCGTCGATTCCATCGCCCGGCTCTATGACGCGCGCGCAAAGGTGGCGGAGATCCCTCCGGGGCCGCCGGTCCTTTCCACGCTCGTAGCCGAGGTGTACGGTCCGGACGAGGCGACTCGCCTGGCCAGCGCCACGCGCGTCATGGAGATTTTCGAGACCACCGAGGGCGTGGTCGACGTGGACTGGACGGTGGAGGCGGGCGAGGCCAAGCACACGTTCCGGGTGGACCGGGCGCGCGCTGCCGCGGCCGGTGCATCGGTGGAGCAGATCACCCGTACCGTCTATCTCGCGCTATCCGGCAGCTCCGCCGGCGTGGCTTCATCCGCGAATGCCCGTGAGGGGGTCCAGATCGTGCCGCGCCTGGCCCTGGCCGATCGCTCGTCGCTCGAGAGCCTCCTGGCGATCCCCGTCGCCACGGCCACCGGACCTCAGCCGCTGGGCCGGTTCGCCTCCATCCGGACCGCGCCGCGGGAGGGGAGTCGGCACCGCCGCGACCTGAGGTCCGTGGTCTATGTCACCGCGGATGTGGCGGGCACGGTCGAGTCCCCGGTGTACGCGATCCTCGCCATGAACGACCGACTGGAGGAGGCCGGGATCGCCGTCTACAACGCCCGGCAGCCGGACCGGCTGGACGAGGTGGCGATCAAGTGGGATGGCGAGTGGCAGGTGACCATCGAGGTCTTCCGGGATCTCGGCCTCGCGTTCGCCGTGGTCCTCCTCCTGATCTACGTGCTGGTGGTGGGCTGGTTCCAGTCCTTCACGATCCCACTGGTCATCATGGCGCCGATCCCGCTCACGCTGGTCGGGATCCTGCCAGGACACGCCCTGAGCGGCGCCTTCTTCACCGCGACCTCCATGATCGGGATGATCGCCCTCGCCGGGATCATTGTCCGCAACTCGATCCTCCTCGTGGACTTCATTCAGCTGGCGCAGGCGCGCGGACGCACGTTGCGCGAGGCGGTGCTCGAAGCGGGCGCCGTGCGGTTCCGGCCCATCGCCCTGACCGCCGCGGCCGTCATGGTGGGCGGCATGGTCATGGTCCTCGACCCCATCTTCGAGGGCCTCGCTGTCGCGATGATCAGCGGCGCGCTGGCGGCCACAGTCCTCACCATGGTGGTGGTCCCGCTCCTGTACTGGGAGCTCCTCAACCGACAGAACCCTGAAACCGAACACGACCATGAAACTCCTGATGATCATCTACAGCGGCATGAGCCCCAGCCGGATCTCGTCCCTCTTTGAGTCCCATCATGTGGCGGGATGGACGGAGCTCGATCACGCCCACGGCGCCGGTGCCACGGGACGACGGGAGGGCACGCGCGCGTGGCCGGGTGAGTCGTCGCTCTTCTTCACCGCCACCGATGACGACCGGATCGCCGATCTGACCCACGCCCTCCGCGAAGAAAAGGAGCGGCTCGAGGAAGGGGAGCGGCTGCACGTGATGACGCTCCCCGTGGACAACTTCTTCTAGAAAGGATCCTGAATGTCAATTCACTACAAGATCCGGCTCATCGCCGGTACGTTCATCCTTGTGAGCCTGGCCCTCGGGTGGCTGGTTCACCCCGCCTGGTTCCTGTTCACCGCCTTCGTTGGGGTGAACCTCGTCCAGTCGGCCTTCACCCGCTGGTGTCTCATGGAGACGATCCTTGTTCGCACCGGCATCCACCGACCCGAGCAGATGCCCGCCGCCGCACCGGTGGTGCGCGCGGAGCCGTAGCGCACGCGGGAGATCCGGCGCTTGCACGCGCCGGGGGTTCGGATCATACTCCCCTTCCGGGGCGTTCGGTTTCCGTCCGCCGCGGCCTTTCAATCTGCCGACGGAGGCTCGAGACGCGTGGGCCGAACTCCCATTCTAGGGCATCCGGGGCCGGCCCGGCGATCGGGCGTGAGCGCGGCCGCCGGCGCGCTCGGCCTGGCCGTGCTGTCTCTGAGCGCGTGCTTCACGGCCCCGCCCGAGCCGCCCCCTTCGCCCGATGGGGTGTTCTTCACCGGCGCCGGCGACATCGCGCAATGCGACACGGGTGGAGCGGAGGTCACAGC
Source organism: uncultured Gemmatimonadales bacterium (assembly GCA_963783305.1). Taxonomy (GTDB): domain Bacteria; phylum Gemmatimonadota; class Gemmatimonadetes; order Longimicrobiales; family RSA9; genus JAWVYT01. The sequence goes on from CAWAMW010000007.1 coordinate 162,167, forward strand.
CCGGCTACTGGACCGCATCCCCGGCCTGGTCTGGACGACCGGTGACAACGCCTATCCTTCCGGGAGCGCTGCGGACTTCGATCTCTGCTACGATCCCACGTGGGGCCGGCACCGCGATCGGACCCGGCCCACCCCTGGCAACCACGAGTACTGGACGCCGGGCGCGCTCCCTTACTTCCGCTACTTCGGGGATGCCGCGGGCACGGCGGGCGAGGGGTGGTACAGCTACACCTACGGCGGATGGCGGATCATCGCGCTGAACAGCAACGTGGAAACCGGTTGGGAATCGCCCCAGCTCCGCTGGCTCCGGCAGGAGCTGAGCGAGGACCCCCGTCGCTGCACGCTCGCCTACTTCCACCATCCCCTCGTCAGCTCCGGCGCTCACGGCGACCAGCGCGACGCGGCGGAGTACGGCGATGTCCGGCCCTTCTGGATCCTGCTCTACGCGGCGGGCGCGGACGTGGTTCTGAATGGTCACGACCACCACTACGAGCGCTTCGCGCCCCTCACTCCTGAGGGCACCATCGACCGTGTTCGGGGTGCGCGCCAGTTCATCGTGGGGACCGGCGGCGGAGCCCTGAGGCGTCGCGGACCGACGCTTCACCCGGCCAGCGAGCAGGTGCGCGACGGCACTTACGGGGTCCTGAAACTGGAGCTGGGGAACGGCCGCTACGGCTGGGAGTTCATGGACGCAAAAGGCAGGGTGGTCGACAGCGGAGACGATGTCTGCCACTGAGGCGGCTTCGGGCCTCCGCTGAGGTCAGGAGGACGCCGCACGCCTGTCCGCGAAATCCACTCCTGTCTCGCCCTCGCTATCCTTCGTGCCCGCCTGGGACCGGCCCTCCGCTTCGGCCGCGCGGGCCCGTAGCTCGGGCAGGTCGTCGCCGTTGTCCTCCCTGAAGATATGCGCGATCGGGGGTGGCGCGCCGTCGACCTGGAGCTTCCCGGCGGCGTGCACAGCCAACAGGCCTTCCACCACTTCCGGGTTGAAGAACCGACCGTCCAGGGTTTGGATCTCCTGTATGGCCTCCTCCACGGTCCAGGCGCGTTTGTACGGACGCTCATGCGTGAGCGCATCGAACACGTCCGCGGCGTGGACGATCTGCGCCGCTCGAGGGATCAGCTCCCCCTCCATTCTCATGTAGCCCGAGCCGTCCCAGTTCTCGTGATGGTACAGGGCAATCTCCTCCGAGAGCTGGAGGACGGGGAACTTGCTCCCGGCAAGGATCCCGGCCCCGATCGACGCGTGCTTCTTCATTTCGTCGAACTCCTCAGCCGTCAGCTTGCCCGGCTTCAGGAGGATGCCATTGGGGATGCCGATCTTGCCCACGTCGTGGAGCGGGGCCGCACGGCGCAGGAGCACCACCTCCGTGTCCGCCAGTCCCATCTCACGGGCGATGATGGCCGACATGTGGCCGACGCGCTGGGCGTGGTGGCCCGTCTCGTCATCGCGATACTCCGCCGCGCGCGCGAGCCGCTCGAGGATCTCTATCTGTGCGCGCTCCAGCTCCCGCGTCCGCTCCGAGACCTTGCCCTCGAGCGTCATGTTCTGGTCCTGCAGCTGACGGTAATAGTGCCGCGTCTGAAGCAGGTTCTTGATGCGCAGCACTACCTCGGCCGGGTCCACCGGCTTCGTCAGGAAGTCCTTCGCACCCGCCGAGAGCGCCCGCTGGCGTGCCTGCGGCGTGATGTCGGCCGTCAGGACCAGGATCGGGACGAAGTCGTTGGTGGAAATCCGGCCCTCGATCTGCTCCATGACCGCGAACCCGTCCAGACCGGGCATGTGCAGGTCGAGGAGCAGGATATCGGGCTGCCGGCCCGTGTAGCGGGCGAGGACCTGCCGGGGGTCGGTCGTGCTCTCGATGTCACAAAAACCCTCGCGCTGAAGGATCCTCTCGAGGAGACGGACATTCGCTGGCTCGTCGTCGACGATCAGGATCCGGGCGTCGAGATATTCGTCTTCGAACATGGATTCTCAGTTCTCGAGGACGTCGTCCACGATCCGTAGGAACTCCTGCACGTCCAGCGGCTTCGGAAGGTATGCCTGCGCCCCCGCATCCAGAAGGCGCTCAACCTGGTTGCTGGTCACATCCGCGCTGATGATAACCACGGGAGTGCGGGAGATGACAGCGTCCTCCCGGATCCGGCGCAGCACTTCGGAGCCGTGGATGTCGGGAAGGTGCAGGTCGAGCAGGATCAGATCCGGCTGCCTGTCCCGCGCGATATCCAGGCCGATCCCTCCCTGGATGGCAGTCAGAAGTTCCACGTTGGGGCGCCGCGCCAGGACGCGTTCCACGAGCTTGAAGTTGGACGGGTTGTCCTCAATGTACAGAATGGTGCACTCCCGTCTCGAGCCCTCCGAGCCGGTCTCCTGCGGCAGCTGGGCCACGGCAGGCGAAGTCGGGAACGACCGTGACTCGTCGACGGGGAGCTCGAACCAGAACGTGCTCCCGGCGCCTTCCGTGCTCTCCGCCCCGATCTCGCCATCCATGGCCTCTACGAGTCCCCGCGAGACCGCGAGCCCTATCCCCGTCCCCTCGATGGCGGTTCGCTCGGCGCCCAACCGCTCGAACGGTGTGAACAGTCGACCCAGAGCCTCCGCGGGGATCCCGTGCCCCGTGTCCCGGACAGCGATCCGCAGGCGATTGCTCCCCGTCACCCCGCTCCCGCACGTGACCTCGATCGTGCCCTCGTCCGAGTTGTACTTCACCGCGTTCGAGAGCAGATTCAGCAATACCTGCTTGAGCCGTTGACGGTCCGCGGTCACCATCGCTTTGCACGTGGATGGCCCCCCGTTCACCAGCTTGACGCCGGACCGCTCGGCGCGGTGCCGTACCAGCTCCCACGCTTCCGCCGCGACTTCGCTCACCTCGATCGGCTCGAGGGAGAGGGTCATCCGTCCCGCCTCGATTCGCGCGATGTCCAGCACCTCGTCCACCAGCGCCAGCAGGTGGCGACCGGCCTTGAGTATCTGCTCCACACTCTCGCGCTGGTCGGGGTCCAGAGCGTCCATCTCCAGCAGCTGCGCGAAGCCCAGGATGGCGTTCAGCGGCGTACGCAGCTCATGGCTCATGCGGCTCAGGAAATCGCTCTTGGCTCGGTTCGCCCGCTCCGCGTCCTCCTTTGCACGCTTCAGGACGTGCTCGAGCTGCTTCCGCTCCGTCACGTCCCGCACCACGCCGGTGAAGATGTGCTGATGGTTCTTGACATACTCGCCGAACGAGATCTCCAGCGCGATCTCCCGATGCCCCTTGGTCAACCCCGCGATCTGGAGCGCGTACTCGGGATTGCTCGTCACCACCGTGTCCAGGTACTGCTGCAGCGCCGCGTCGTGGTCCGCCCTCACGCGCTCGGGGATCAGCATTTCGAACGGCTGTCCAACCATGTCCGTTATGGTCAGTCCGAAGATCTTCTCCGCCGCCCGGTTCGCGAAGAGGATATTTCGGTTCTGGTCGATGGTGATGATCCCGTCGGACGCGCTCTCGGCCACGAACCGGTAGCGCTCCTCGCTCTCCCGCCGCGCCTCCTCGACTTCGGTCCGGGCCAGGAACTCTCGTCGCATCTGGTCCGCGATGTCGCGGAGCCCGCCCAGCACCGCACCCAGCACCACCAGCAGGATCGACGGCAGCAGCTCGTCGTCCTGCATCTGGCTCATGACCGTCCCGAACGTCTCCTGGGTCACCAGCGCGAAGAGGAACGCGTTGAACGGGATGATGACCACCGCCGCGGCAACCCCGCCCCAGAAGCCGAACAGCCACGCAAACACCACGATCGGCGCGGCCGCCAGCTCCGCGATCCGGTAATCCTCCGGCGTGAACGGCGGGATGAACGCCAGGATGTAGGCGGCCATGGCGGCCACCGCCAGCCCGAGCTTGATCCAGTTGGTGTCCTCGTTTCCCTGGAAGGAATTGAAGAACCGTCGGGAGAATTTCATCGTACGCATGACTCCGGGAACCGGGGACATTCGGCTGCAGGAGAGGAGGGTGTGGGCAGCGCTCGCGCGGGGGTGACAGCGCGGTCGCCCCTGACCCACTGGATCCCGTCCTGGGGCTTCATCATATCCATGGCTGTGAACTTCCCGAGCCGAGGAAAGATCGGCTCGCGGGACGCCGGGGAGACCTGCTGGCGAGGCAAGAAGATAGAAACGGTACGATTTCGAAGCAAGGCGTACGGGCCGCCGTGCTGCCGCGCCGTCCGCAAGCGAACCGGGGGGAGTCCGGTGCGGCAGTCACCACGCATCGCCCGCGTGCGCAGAACAGACCTGGCGTCCGGTCGTCGCTCCCGCGTCCGTACGACGCGTGTGCCCGGCAGCGGTCCGGCGTCTGGCAGACGGGGATCTCGCGCCGCGGAGAGCGGGCTCCCGGACCCGGCCCGGGGTGCAGTGCCGGCCGGCTCGCCGTTGACAACCGCGCGGCGCGCCGTCACCTTTTCCCGTCTTTGGCAGGATCGCGGGTTCCACGCCCGTACCAAGCAATCACGGAGAGAACAGCGACCAATGTTCGGTAGCCTGAAAGGCCGGATCTTCATCATCCTCCTGGCCGTCGTCGCCAGTGGCTGGTTCCTCTACGACAACTACGAGTCGTGCGCGGAGCACCGAACGGAGGGGGACCTGAGCACGGCCTGCTCGCCGATCAAGCTCGGGCTCGATTTGCAGGGCGGCATGCACCTGGTCCTCGAGGTCGAGGACCGCGAGGGCACCATGACGCCGGAAAGTCGCGCGGATGCCACGGATCGCGCCCTGAAGATCATCCGCACCCGGATCGATCAGTTCGGTGTGGAGGAGCCGCTCATCCAGAAGTCCGGGACTGATCGGATCATCGTGGAGCTCGCCGGGATCAGCGACGAGGGTCGGGCGAAGGACATCCTCCAGCAGACCGCTTTCCTCCAGTTCTTCCTCGTGGAATCCGGACAGGAGTACCAGACCTTCCGGAACTCCCTCGACCGCATCGATCGCGCGGTCCTGGCGGCGTTCCCGGACGCGGGCACCCGCACGGCGCGGCAGGCCCCGCAGGGTGAGACCGTGGAGGACCTTTTGTTCGGTGGGGACACCACCGCCGCAGCGTCCACCGACAGCCCGTCGGTCGCCGATTCCGCGGCCGCTGGGGAAGCGACCGCTGGGGAAGCGGTGGCTGGGGAAGCGGAGGCGCCCAGCCGGCGTCCGTTTAGCGAGCTGCTCCTCCAGGGCTCGCAGGAGGGACAGCTGCTGGTGGATGAGCGCGACGCCGCGACCATCGCCGAGTGGCTGGCGTCGGACCAGGTGCAGCGCGCGGTCCCGCGGGGGATGACGCTCCGACTCGGCCAGGAGCCGCAGGGCGAGGGGGCGGAGCTCTATCGTCCGCTGTGGGTGCTGGAGGATCGGCCGTTCCTGCGGGGCGAGGAACTCGAGAACGCGGTGGCGGGGAAGGAGAGCCAGTTCAACGAGACCATCGTCTCCTTCGATCTCTCCCGGCGCGGAGGCCGCATCTTCGAGCGGGTCACGAGCGAGAACATCGGGGAGCTGATCGCCATCGTTCTGGACGAGCAGGTGGTGAGTGCGCCGGTGATCCGCGGTCGGATCGGCGCGTCGGGCCAGATCCAGATGGGCCAGGCGCCGCTGTCGGAGGCGCAGGACCTGGCGCTGGTGCTCCGCGCCGGCGCGCTCCCGGCGCCGCTCCGCATTATGGAAGAGCGGACGGTGGGCCCGTCGTTGGGCGCCGATTCGGTGGAGAAGGGTGAGCTCGCGGGCATCGTCGGACTCATGCTGGTCGTGCTGATCATGGTCGGCTACTACCGCACATCTGGCGCGTTGGCCGTGGGCGCCCTGGTGGTGTACGTGATCCTGGTCATGGGCGGGCTCGCCGCCTTCAACGCCACGCTTACCCTTCCGGGGATCGCGGGTCTCATCCTGTCGGTCGGTATGGCCGTGGACGCCAATGTGCTCATTTTCGAGCGCATTCGTGAGGAGCTGGCCGCCGGCCGGGTCCCGCGGACCGCCTCGGACGAGGGGTTCAAGCACGCCATGTCCGCCATCGTCGACTCCAATCTCACGACGCTGCTGACGGCGCTCATCCTCTTCCAGTTCGGGACCGGACCGGTGCGCGGCTTCGCCGTTACACTCTCCGTGGGGATCGTGGCGTCGTTCTTCTCTGCGGTTTATGTCACCCGGACCTTCTTCCTGCTCTACCTCGAGGGGAAGAAGCCCACCGAGCCCATCAGCATCTGACGACGAACGGATACGAGGAATAGATGCGGTTTTTCCAGGACGCGAACTACAACTTCATCGAACGGCGCCGCCCCGCTTACCTGATCAGCGTGGTCGTGATCGCCATCGGGATCATCGGCATGGCCGCCTTCGGAATCGGCGGCCAGGGCTGGGTGAACTACGGCGTGGACTTCACCGGCGGCACCATCGTCCAGGTGCGGTTCGATGCGCCTACCACCGTGGCGGATGTGCGCGGCGCACTGGGCACCATGCAGCGCGCGGAGGTGACCCAGTTCGGGACGGCTTCCGAGTACCTGATCCGGGTGCCGGAGTTCGTGGAAGAGGGCACCAACACGTCGGAGATCATCACCGGCACGCTGGCGGACTCGTACGGCGCGGGCACGTTCGAGATGGAGCGTACCGAAGCGGTGGGACCGAAGATCGGGAGTGAGCTCCAGCAGAAGGCGCTGCTGGCCATTCTCATGTCCTTCGCCCTGACGCTGATCTACCTGGCGTTCCGCTTCGAGTGGCGCTTCGGCGTGGCAGCGGTCATTGCGACCGTCCACGACATCCTCATCACGCTGGGCTTCATTTCCATCCTGCGGATCGAGGTTTCCCTGCCCACTGTGGCGGCCGTCCTAACGATCATCGGCTACTCCCTGAACGACACGATCATCGTGTTCGATCGGATTCGCGAGAATCTCCAGGGTCCGCGCCGCCGGGATCCGTACATCGGGATCATCGACCGCTCGATCAACGAGGTGCTCCCCCGGACCATCATGACCTCCGGGACCACCTTCGCCGTGCTCCTCGCCCTGTTCCTGCTGGGCGGGACCATCATCCGCGATTTCGCCCTGATCCTCATGCTGGGGATCGTGGTCGGAACCTACTCCTCCATCTTCGTGGCCTCACCCGCGCTGCTGGAGATCGAAGAGCGGACGGGCGAGCAACACGGCGGCGCTCGGAGCAAGGCCAGAGCCGGCACGTAGACCGGCCGGATGCACACCTTCGACCGAGGAAGGCCGCCGGCAGCGCCGTGCGGCCTTCCTCACTTGTGAGATGTACTTCGATTCCCACTGCCACCTGACCGACGACCGCTTCGCCGGAGACGCTGACGCCGCGGCGGAGCGGGCCCGGGAGGCCGGTGTCACCCGCTTCGTGCTGATCGCCTCCGACGATGAGGACGCTGAACGGGCCCTCACCCTCGCCGAGCGCCTCCACGTGTGGGCCACCGCCGGCATCCACCCCCACGCCGCCGCGCGCGCAGAGCAGGGATTCCATTGCGTGCGCAGGCTGGTGGGGGAGGAGGACCGGGTGGTGGCCGTAGGCGAGACGGGTCTCGACTACTACTACGACAACTCGCCCCGCAGCACTCAGCGCGCCAGCTTCGAACAGCATCTCGAGCTCGCGGCCTCCAGCGGGAAGCCCATCGTGGTCCACTCCCGAGACGCCGATGACGACACCATCGCCATGATCCGATCGACGGGCCCCGCAGTCACCGGGGTGCTCCACTGTTTCGCGGGCGGCCGCGCCCTCTTCGATGCGGGGGTAGAGGCCGGGTGGTACATCTCGTTCTCCGGGCTGATCACGTTCAAGAGCTATCGGACGAAGGAGCTCGTGGCCGAGACACCGCCGGACCGCCTCCTGGTGGAGACCGATTCCCCGTACCTCGCCCCTGTCCCGCACCGGGGGCAGCGGAACGAGCCGGCGCGGGTTGTGGACGTGGCCCGCGCCGCGGCGGAACTGCGCGGGGAGTCGCTGGAGAGCTTGGCGCGGATGACCACCCGCAACGCCCTCACCTTCTACCAGATCGCCGGATGACCCGACGCGTCCAGATCCTGCCCGACACCCTGGCCAACCAGATCGCCGCGGGAGAGGTGGTCGAGCGGCCGGCGTCGGTGGTGAAGGAGCTGGTGGAGAACGCACTGGACGCTGCAGCCCGGCGCGTCGATGTGGTGATCCGGAACGGGGGGAAGACGGAGATCCGGGTCTCCGACGATGGCCACGGGATGGGCCGCGAGGACGCGCTCCTGGCGCTCGACCGTCACGCCACCAGCAAGATCGCGAGCGAGGAAGATCTCCGGGGTGTGCGCACGTTCGGCTTCCGGGGTGAGGCGCTCCCATCCATCGCGAGCGTGGCGCGCCTCACGCTGGAGACGGCCGAAGCCGGGGGCGTGGGGACGCGCGTCCGGGTTTCGGGTGGGCGCATCATGGGGGCGGAGGACTGTGCACGCCAGCGTGGCACCACCGTCACCATCCGGAACCTCTTCTTCAACGTGCCCGCCCGCGCGAAGTTCCTGAAGAGCGCGGCTGTGGAGACCCGGGCCATCGCCGACGACCTGACCGCGCTCGCACTCGCCAACCTGTCGGCGGCGTTCCGGCTCGAGTCCAACGGCCGCACCCTGATGGATCTCCCCAGGGCCCGCGACCTGGCCAGTCGCGCCGCGGCCCTCTGGGGAGAGGGGTTCGGCAGGGCGCTCATCCCGGTTTCCTACAGCATGGACGCGATCGAGGTGGTCGGGCTCGTGGAGCGGCCGGACGCCGCAGTCAGCGGACCGCGCCGCGTCCACCTCTTCGTGGCGGGCCGACCGTTCCGCGACCGCGGGCTGGTCGCGGCCGCCGAGCGGGGCTACCGCACCACTGTGCCCCAGGGCGCGAAGCCGTCCATGCTCCTCTACCTGGACGTCCCGGCGGGTGGCGTGGATGTCAACGTCCATCCCTCGAAAGCGGAAGTCCGGTTCGGGAAGCCGGCCGCCGTCGAGTCTGCCGTGGAGGTGGCCGTGCGCGACGCCATGACCACCGTGGACAGCGCGGCGACCCTGGACCAGCGGGCATCGCCGCCCCAGATCCGCCGTCCACCGGGGCAGGGGCCGGGCCGTGGAACCGCCGGCAGGAGCGACGCCGGGCCGTCGGCGGGCGACGAGGGGCAGCTGGCCTTCTTCGTGGCCGCCGCCCCGCGCGGCTCCGCGGAAGCGGCGGGGACCACGGGGGACGCGGCCGAGGCGGCCGGCGTCGATGAGGAGCGCCGGCATGCGCTCTGGCAGATCCACGACACCTACATCGTGGCCGAGACCCGGAGCGGGATCCTCATCATCGACCAGCATTCCGCGCACGAGCGCATCCTCTTCGAGGCGCTGATGCGCGACTTCGACGCTGGTGGTCGCCCCAGTCAGCGGCTCCTGTTCCCCATCACGCTCCAGCTCTCCCCGGCGGAGTACACGGTGGTGGAGGATACCCAGGCGCTGCTGGAGCAGACCGGGTTCGAGGCCGAGCCATTTGGTGGCCGCACGGTCATCGTCCATGCCGCTCCGAACCCGCATCCGTGGTTCGACGCCGAGCGCTGCCTGCGGGAGATGCTGGCCGAGCTCGCGGAGGGGAGCGAGCTGACGCGCGCGGCGCGGAACCAGTACGAGCGCCTGGCCATGACATTCGCCTGCAAGGGCGCGATCAAGGCCGGGCAGCGCCTTTCCCGGGACGAGATGCGAGAGCTGTTCGACGACCTCTTCTCGACCGAGCTCCCGTACCACGACGTCCACGGCCGTCCGACCATCGTCCGGCTCTCGGTGGAGGAGCTGGAGCGGCGTTTCGGACGCCATGGCTGACCGGCCGGCTCCGCCCTACCCGGCTCTGGTTCTCACCGGGCCGACCGGCGTCGGGAAGTCCGCTCTCGGGATCGCCCTCGCCGAGCACATCGGGGGCGAGATCATCTCCGCCGACTCCCGGCAGGTTTACCGCCGCATGGACATCGGCACCGCCAAGGTCACCCCCGTGGAGCGAGCCCGAGTGCCCCACCACGGACTCGATATTGTGAACCCCGGCGAGCGGTATTCCGCTGGTCGCTTCGCCCGCGACGCCCGTGGCTGGATCCGCGAGATCCGCGAGCGGGGCAGCACTCCGATCATCGTGGGCGGCACGGGCTTCTTCATCCGAGCACTCACACACCCGTTGTTCGAGGAGCCGGAAATGGATGACGAGCGCCGGGAGGCGCTCCGGGGCCATCTCTCCGGAGCCGACCCCGAGGTCCTCCGGGCGTGGCTCGGACGCCTGGACCCCGAGAGCGCCGAGGCGCTGAAGGAGCGGGGCGGAACGCAGCGGATCATGCGGGCGCTGGAGGTCGTGCTCCTCACGGGTCATGCGTTGCCGTGGTGGCAGCGGAAGCGACCCGCGTCCGCAGCGCCGCTGTCCGCGGATATCTTCGTCCTCGACGTCGCGAGGGAGGGGCTGTACGATCGGATCGACCGCCGTGTGGACGCCATGATCGAGGCAGGGCTGGTGGACGAGGTGGCGGAACTGCTGGAGGATGGCTACGCTCCCGGCGATCCCGGCATGAACGCCACTGGATACCCTGAGATCGCGGCTGACCTTCGCGGCGAGCTGTCGCTCGACGAGGCCGTCCGCCGCATCAGGCGCCGAACCCGGGGCTACGCCCGACGGCAGCTGACGTGGTTCAGGAAACAGCTGCCGGAGGGGGCGGTCTGGCTGGACGGCCGCCTGCCGATCCCGGAACTGGTGGACCAGGTCCTGGAGCAATGGAGCGCCCCTTGAGAATCGGAATTACCTGTTATCCCGTCTATGGCGGGTCTGGCGTGGTCGCGACGGAGCTGGGCCTCGAACTGGCTCACCGCGGCCACGAGGTCCACTTCATCACCTACGCGCAGCCCTTCCGGCTCTCGCGCTTCGTGGAGAACGTCTACTACCACGAGGTGGAGGTGCCCATCTACCCCCTCTTCGAGTACCCGCCCTACTCGCTTGCACTGGCGGTGGCCATGCAGAACGCCGCCGAGCGGCGAAGCCTCGATCTCCTGCACGTCCACTATGCCGTCCCCCACGCCACCTCCGCCTGGCTCGCCAAGGAGCTGCTGGAGGGTCGCGGCCCCCGCGTGGTGACCACGCTCCACGGCACCGACATCACCCTCGTGGGGCGCGATCCGTCCTACCACGCCATAACGCGCTTCTCCCTCCGGAAGTCCGACGGCATCACGGCGGTCTCGGATTACCTCAAGAAGGAGACGGTGGAGCGCTTCAATGTTCCCGCCGACAGCATCGAGGTGATCCCGAACTTCGTGGACCTGAACATCTATCGGCGCGACCTGGAGCCGTGCCATCGCAATCAGTTCGCGCGAGACGATGAGAAGGTCATCATGCACATTTCCAATTTTCGCTCCGTGAAGCGGGTGACGGATGTGGTGCGGATCTTCAGCCGCGTCAATCGCGAGATGCCGTCACGGCTCGTCTTCATCGGCGACGGCCCTGAGCGCGGCCACACCCTCCAGGTGGCGGAGGACGAAGGCGTAGGGGACCGGGTGCTCTACCTGGGTAAGCAGGAGTCGGTGGCGGAGATCCTCGCCTGCGCCGATCTCTTCCTCCTGCCCAGCGACAACGAGGCGTTCGGCCTCGTCGCTCTGGAGGCGATGGCCTGCGGTGTGCCTGTAGTGGGGAGCCACGTGGGCGGCATACCGGAGGTCGTGACGCCGCCCGCCGGCATACTGAAGCCCGTGGGAGACGTGGATGCAATGGCCGAGGCAAGTCTCGAGCTGCTGCACCCCGACCGGTGGGTCGAAGCGTCGACCGCCGCTCGGGCGCGCGCCGCCGTCTTCGCCTCCGAGCACGTGGTCCCGCGCTACGAAGCCTATTACGAGAGGATCCTGAACGCGTGAGTTATTTCGACGCCATCATTCTCGGGTTGGTGCAGGGAGTGACCGAGTTCCTGCCTGTCTCGAGCTCCGGCCACCTGGTCATGGCCCAGACCTTCCTGGGGGTGCCGTCCACCGGAGTCTTCATAGAGGTGGCGCTGCACGTGGCGACGCTGCTCTCCGTCATGATCGTGTACCGGTCCAAGCTCTGGGAGCTGCTGGTCGGTACCGCGCGCCGCGATCGCAGTGCCCTGCGGTATGTGGGCATGCTCATCATCGCTACCCTCCCCGTTGCGGTCATCGGGCTCCTTTTCCGGGACCGCTTCGAGGCGGCATTCGATACCCCCTACGTCACCGGTTTCATGCTCCTGCTCACCGGCGCGATCCTCTACTCCACCACGTGGGCGCTGCGGGAGCAGCCGGACGATGAGCCTCGTACGAGACACGCGCTCACCATGGGGCTCGCACAGTGTCTGGCGCTGTTCCCCGGCGTGTCCCGCTCCGGGAGCACCATCGCGGCCGGCCTCTGGATCGGCCTGAATGGCGAGCGCGCTGCGGAGTTCTCGTTCCTCATGTCGCTCCCCGCCATTGCGGGTGCCGCGATTCTGCAGATCCCCGACGTGGGGAGCGCCCCCCTTGATGGACCGCTCCTCGCCGGCTTCGCTGCCGCGCTGATCTCCGGTGTGGCCGCCATCAAGTCGCTGGTCTGGCTCGTGAAGAAGCAGGGCTTCCACTACTTCGCCTGGTACGTCTGGGCCGTCGGGCTGTTCTTCCTCGGCTATCTCTACCTCGGCTGACGCCGTGGAGCGCGAGGAGATGGAGCGCTGGCAGGGCCGCCCCGTACCTGATTGGGCGCGAGAGTGGCGCGTGCCGGAGCTGCGCGTCTTCCGTTCCGTGGGGTCCACCAACGACGTGGCCGCCGAGATGGCTGTCGCCGGCGCAGCCCAGGGGACGCTCGTCCTCGCCGAAGAGCAGACGAAGGGGCGAGGCCGCCGGGGCAGGGCCTGGACGGCCCGGCACGGAGCCAGCCTCTCCATGTCCATGGTGCTCCGCCCGCTCACCCCGGCCGCGAGCCGCATCCTCACGCTCCGCCTCGGCCTGGCCGCCGCCGCGGCCATCGAGGAGACCCTCCCGCTGAACGTCGCGCTGAAATGGCCGAACGACCTGGTCGTGGACGGACGCAAGCTGGGCGGGATCCTCTGCGAAGCGAGCCTGGCGGAGGACCGCGTCCACCACGTCGTCGCGGGGATCGGCCTCAATCTCCGGCGCCCCGATGGCGGCTGGTCCCCGGAGCTCGCCGGACGAGCCATCTCCATGGAGGAAGCGATCGCCGACTCGGCGCCGACCGCTTCCACTCCGCCCCGGCTGGAGCCGGCCCCACTGGTCGCGCGGATCGCAGCGCACTGGCAGGCCGTCACGGCGGACCCGCGCGACGTCCTTTCCGAAAGCGAGCGCGACCGCTTCCGGGCGCGAGATGCACTGCGGGGAAGGCGAGTCGCCGTGAACGGTCGCGCCGCCGGCACGGCTGAAGGTCTTACCCCCGCCGGGGCGCTCCGTCTCCGCGGAGATGACGGCTGGGCCGAGATCACCGCCGGCTCGGTGAGGGCTACGGAAACCATGACGGGAGAGAGCGCATGATCCTGACTTTCGACATCGGCAACACCGAGACGGTCCTCGGCATTTTCGACGGCGAAGAGCTGGTCGGCCACTGGCGCCTGTCCACGCACCCGGAACGGACCGTCGACGAGTACGGACTCCTCCTCCGATCCATCCTCAGGGAAAGCGAGCTGCCCCCCGCCGCTATCCAGGGCGCTGTCCTCGCCTCCGTCGTGCCGCCCCTCACGCACGCGCTCTCCAGCGCCTGCTCCCGGCACCTCGGGCAGCACCCCGTCCTCGTAGAAGCCGGCTCCGACCTGCCCGTCCACCTCGACGTCGATGAACCGCTCTCTGTCGGCGCCGATCGCATCGCCAACACCCTCGCCGCCGCTCGACTCTACCACACCGATACCATTGTGGTGGACCTCGGCACCGCCACCACCTTCGATTGCATCAGCGCCGACGCCACGTTTCTCGGCGGCATCATTGCGCCCGGCATTCGAACCGGCGCCGAGACCCTTACCCGCAGGACCGCCAAGCTCCCCCGCGTCGACCTCGACCCCCCGGCTCGCGTCATCGGCCGCCGCACCGACACCGCTCTCCAAAGCGGCATCTTCTTCGGCGCCGTCGAATCCATCGACGGGATCGTTCGCAGGATAAAGGAGGAGTGGGAAAGCGATCCCCTCGTCGTCGCCACCGGCGGCCTCGCCCGTTTCCTGGCGCCCCACTGCGCGTCCATCGATCGCGTCGAACCGTTCCTCACGCTCCACGGCCTCCGCTTCGTCTGGCAGGAACGACGCACAGGGCCCTGAGACCCCTACGGCCCTGAACCCCCCAGTCTCTGAGACGCACCGGCGAGGCACGGGCAGCGGCCCGCCGCCCCCGCCGCCATGCGCCCGGACATCGACCCCCGCAGTGGCGACCATGGCCCTGCCGGATCGGCGCGCTTCGTTCTGCCGTTCTGACAACGGGGTGGGGCATGAGGCCTGCACCATCTGAGCTCTGGATGGCGGGCCTTGACACCGGTCGAGCGCCGCCCTACCGTTGGGGTCTGATTAGCACTCGATTACATTGAGTGCTAACAACGACCGACCGTTGGACACACACTGAACCCTACAACACTGGAGGACATCCTATGGCCACTGCTTCCGCGGTGAACATCAAGCCGTTGGCGGATCGCGTGGTGGTGAAGCCGCTCGATGACGCGCAGGAGACGAAGGGCGGTCTCTACATCCCCGACACGGCGAAAGAGAAGCCTCAGCAGGGCGAGATCATGGCGGTGGGCCCGGGTCGTGTGAGCGACAATGGCGCCCGGATCGACATGGAGCTGAGCAAGGGCGACAAGGTTCTGTACGGGAAGTACAGCGGGACCGAGGTCACCGTGGGCGGTGAGGAGTACCTGATCCTGCGGGAGACGGACGTCCTGGCGGTGATCGGCTGAGCCGACGTCGAGACTGATCGACTGAAGAACGACCTTTACGAGACCAACAGAGGAGAAGCTCGATATGGCAAAGCAGCTGGAGTTTGACACCGAGGCACGTGCGAAGCTGAAGAAGGGCGTGGACAAGCTGGCGCGCGCGGTGAAGGTGACGCTGGGGCCGAGGGGCCGCAACGTGGTGCTGGACCGAAAGTTCGGCTCGCCGACGGTGACCAAGGATGGCGTCACGGTGGCGAAGGAAGTGGAGCTCGAGGATCCCATCGAGAACATGGGCGCGCAGATGGTGAAGGAGGTCGCGACGAAGACGAGCGACCTGGCCGGTGACGGCACCACCACGGCGACGGTTCTCGCGCAGGCCATCTTCCGGGAGGGCCTGAAGAACGTGACGGCGGGCGCGAACCCCATGAGCATCAAGCGGGGGATCGAGACGGCCGTGGAGAAGGTGGTCGAGGAGCTCAAGGCCATGTCCACGGAGACGAAGGGCAAGAAGGAGATCGCGCAGGTCGGGGCCATCTCGGCGAACAACGACGCGGAGATCGGCGACCTCATCGCGGACGCCATGGAGAAGGTCGGCAAGGACGGCGTGATCACGGTCGAGGAGGCGAAGGGCCTGGAGACCACGCTGGAGACGGTCGAGGGGATGCAGTTCGACCGGGGCTACCTGTCGCCGTACTTCGTGACGGACTCCGAGCGGATGGAAGTGGTGCTCGAGGACGCCATGGTCCTGATCCACGACAAGAAGATCAGCGCCATGAAGGACCTGCTCCCGGTGCTGGAGAAGGTGGCGCAGCAGGGTCGTCCGCTGCTGATCATCGCGGAGGACATCGAGGGTGAGGCGCTGGCCACGCTGGTGGTGAACAAGCTGCGTGGCACGCTGAAGGTGGCGGCGGTGAAGGCGCCGGGCTTCGGCGACCGCCGGAAGCAGATGCTGCAGGACATCGCGGTGCTGACGGGCGGGAACGTGATCTCCGAGGAGGTCGGGTTCAAGCTGGAGAACGCCGTGTTGGCGGATCTGGGCGAGGCCAAGCGGATCGTGGTGGACAAGGACAACACCACGATCGTCGATGGCGCCGGGGACCAGGCCAAGATCAAGGGCCGGATCGACGAGATTCGGGCGGCGATCGACAAGTCCACGAGCGACTACGACAGCGAGAAGCTGCAGGAGCGGCTCGCGAAGCTGGCCGGCGGTGTGGCGGTGATCAACGTGGGCGCCGCGACCGAGACCGAGATGAAGGAGAAGAAGGCTCGCGTCGAGGACGCGCTGCACGCCACGCGTGCCGCGGTCGAGGAAGGCATCGTGCCTGGCGGCGGCGTCGCACTGCTGCGGGTTCGCGCCAAGCTGGCGGACTTCCGGGTGGACAACGCCGAGCAGCAGATCGGTGTGGACATCCTGATGCGGTCGCTCGAGGAGCCGATCCGGCAGATTGCCAACAACGCCGGGAAGGAAGGGTCGATCGTGGTCGAGCGCGTCAAGGAGAACAGCGACGCGAACTTCGGCTACAACGCCCAGACGGACACCTATGAGGACCTGGTGGAGTCGGGTGTGATCGATCCCACCAAGGTCACGCGGACGGCGCTCCAGAACGCCGCATCGATCTCCAGCCTGCTGCTCACCACGGAGTGTGTGATCGTGGACGAGCCGGAGGAGGACAAGGGCGGCGCCGGTGGCGGGATGCCGGGCGGCATGGACGGGATGTACTAGTCCAGAGCCGATTCGCCCGTGAGGGTGCGAGCCCCTGTCGTCCGCTGGACGGCGGGGGCTTTCGGCATCCAGCCGGCCCGGCAGGTCGAGGGTCTACCCCTGCGGCCGGTCCACAGATCGATAGCGAGGCCGAAGGCCAAAGCGTTCTATAGCGAGCGCAGCGAAGCGTTCGACAGGGAGCGCAGCGACCGTTCGACAGGGAGCGCAGCGACCGTTCGCCGGCGCGCTCCCTGATTTCGCCAACCTCTAAAGCTCCCGTCGCCCCCGGCCGATACTGTCCTCGAAGCTGGATGACGAAGACCCACGTGAGGAATGGCATGGAGCAGAAGAGGCGGATCCTGGTGGTCGAGGACGAGGCGCCGGTACGGGAGCTCATCGCCCGCCACCTGGAGGGACGAGGCTACGAGGTGGCGCAGGCCTCCGATGCGGAGCAGGTCCTGCTCCGCATGTCCCGGGACCGTGAGCCCTTCGACCTGGTCCTGACCGACATCCACCTTCCCGGCCTGTCGGGGGTGGAGCTGCTGCGACTGCTGTTGACGCACTCGCCCCTCCGTCCCGTCATCATGATCACCGGCGATTCCGACGAAAAGCTGGCTCGCAAGGCGCTCAACTACGGCGCGGCCGGGTACCTGCTCAAGCCGTTCCAGCTCTTCGAGCTCGAGGCGGCCGTCCAGCAGGCGGTTTCGCGCCTCCAGCTGGTGGAAGCCGCGGAGTCTCTGGCCCGTTCCGATGCACGCGACCTCCCGGAGGCCGGCAGCCATGGGGGCGTGATTCCCACGGCCTGGCTCGAGCTGGCGGACCGGCGCTCCTCGGCGGGGCCCGGGCATGGCTACCGCGTGGCGCGGATAGTCGGATCCCTTGCCTCGGCGGTGGACGCCGAGATCGACCCGGCGGAGCGCAGCGCGCTCGACATGGCCGCCCGATCCCACGAGCTCGGCCGTTTGCTCGGTCCTGCCGCGAGTGCCGCGGAGCTCGCCAGCCGCACGGCGCAGCTGCTCTACGACCTGGGCGTCGAGTCGCGCGTGCTGCGGGTGATCAATCACATGCGGGAGCGGTGGAACGGCAGCGGGGGGCCTCACGGCATTGACGGGGAAGATATCCCCCTTGCCTCACGGCTCGTCGCTCTGGCGGACGCGGTGGACCACGCGGCGGTCGTCCACCTGGACTCGGGGCTCGACCCGGCGGCCGCCGTGGAGGCCGCCGTGACCGAGGTCCAGTCGAACGCCGAGCTCGCCTACGGCCCGCAGGTGGCCAATGCGCTGGTGACCGCGAGCAGTGTCGTGGAGGCGATCTGGGTGCTGGCGCGAGGGCCGGCGGAAGACAGCTTCGGGGCCGCCGAAAGCAGGGCTCTGGTGAGCCCGGAGGGGTTCCCCGCCTGAGCACCCGCCGACGGCCGGACCGGGTTTGCGCCTACCGCGCGGACCCGCTCCCGGCCGGTGCGGCGGCCTGCCGGTACCGTTCCACGTAATCGATCACCATCCGCTGTGTGCTGAAGACGGGCCCCAGCTGCCGGATGCTCTGGCACATACGGGCGACCCATCCCTGGGGAACATGCCCCTCGTCCCGATCGTAGAAGAGCGGCACCACTTCGTTCTCGAGTATCCGAAAGAGCGCTTCCGCGTCCTTCCGGTCGCCGTCGCTGTCGGCGGCATCTGTACCCTCACCGATGGCCCAGCCGGGGTCGGGTGCACCGGCGTCGCGATCCCGCCACGCCTCCTGCCACCAGCCGTCGAGAATGCTCACGTTGAGCACACCGTTCATCGCCGCCTTCATTCCGCTCGTCCCGCTCGCCTCCATGGGCCGGCGCGGGTTGTTGAGCCACACGTCGGCGCCCTGGACCAGATGGCGGGCCACGTCGATCCCGTACCCGGGGAGGAACACGATCCGGTTCCGGAACCGCTCTTCGCGGGACACCTGGCCGATCCTGTGGATCAGCGCCTTTCCTCCCTCGTCCCTGGGGTGCGCCTTGCCGGAGAAGATCAGCTGGACGGGCCGCTGACTGTCGCCGAGCAGGCGCGCGAGCCGATCCAGGTCGCTCAGCAGCAGCGTCGCCCTCTTGTAGGTGGCGAAGCGCCGGGCGAACGCGATGGTGAGCGCTTTCGGGCTCAGTGTGGCACCCACGGTCCGGGCCACATACTCGACCAGCGAGGCGCGCCGCGCTTCGTGAATGCGCCAGAGCTTCGCCCCGTCGGGCGCCGGAGGGGCGGCATCCACACCGATCCGGTCCAGCGGCACGCCGAACGTGGCGGCCACCGCCGGGTGGACCCACGAGGGAGGGTGGATGCCATTGGTGATATGGTCGATAGGCACGTCGTCCACGGACCGGTCGGGCCAAAGGTGCTGCCACATCTCCCGCGAGACCGCACCGTGGAGGGCGCTCACGCCGTTCGTGCGAACCGCCAGGCGCAGCGCGAGCACGGTCATGGTGAACGGGTCGTCGGAGCCGGGCTCCTCACGGCCCAACTCCATCAGCTGGTCGATATCGAGTCCCAGCGCGTGCGCCATCGGGGTCAGCGTCTCGGCGATGAGGGCGCGTGAGAACCGGTCGTGGCCCGCTGGCACCGGTGTGTGCGTGGTGAAGACGCAGCGCGACCGGGCGGCCTCCCTGGCCTCCTCGAACGACAGCGCCTCGCCCTGCATGAGATCGCGGATCAGCTCCAGCCCGAGAAACGCGGAGTGCCCCTCGTTCATGTGGAATGCACGCGGGCTCAGCCCGAGCTCCGCCAGTGCGCGATACCCACCGATCCCCAGGAGCAGCTCCTGCGCGATCCGCATCTCCGGGCCGCCGCCGTACAGACGGGACGTGATGCCGCGATCATCGTGGGAGTTCTCAGGCACGTCCGTGTCCAGCAGGTAGAGCGCGATGCGCCCCACGTCCACGCGCCACACGCGCGCCTGCAGCTGCCGTCCGGGGAAGGGGACCGACACCCGCAGGGGCGACCCATCGGAGCGCGTCACCGGGCGGGCCGGAACGTCATCGAAATCCGCGGCCGGGAAGCCCTCCACCTGTCGTCCCTGGCTGTCCACCGTCTGCTGGAAGTACCCCTCCCGGTACAGCAGGCCCACGCCCACCAGCGGGACACCCAGGTCGCTGGCTGACTTCAGGTGGTCGCCCGCGAGCACGCCCAGGCCCCCGGAGTAGATCCGGAGCGACTCGGTGATACCGAATTCGGCGGAGAAGTAGGCAACCAGCGGGCGCCCGCCGTCGGCGTCCCCGTCGTACCAGGTATCGGTGCTCTGCCGGTACCGCTCCAGGTCTGCGTGGATCGATTCGATCGTCTCCGCCAGTTCGTCGCGCCCGTTCACCGCACCCGGGTCGAGCCGCCGCAGCAGCGCCACGGGGTTATGGCCCACCCGCTCCCAGAGATCGGGGTCCAGGGCACGGAAGAGCTTGCGGCTCGGGCTGTGCCACGCCCAACGGAGGTTGTAGGCGATATCCTGCAGTCGCGCGTACGGCGTCATGGTAAGGGACGTCCCTTTCTTGCATCCATTTCTTGGCTCCGGAAGGGCCGGAAGTTAGAACGCCGGGTGGGGCCTGCAAAGCCCCCCCCGCCGAGGGTCACGGTTTACCACACGCTCAGTCATGATCTTCCATCGATTCGAGGACGACGGTCTCGCCCACTTCTCCTATGTCGTCGGCTGCGAGCGCAGGGGGGAGGTGGTGATCGTGGACCCGCGCCGCGACATCGATCCCTATCTGACCTTCGCCGCCGAGCACGGGCTGCGGATCGCCCTCGTCACCGAGACCCACATCCACGCCGACTACGCTTCCGGCGCCGCCGAGCTGGCCCGCCGAGCGGGAGCGGAGCTGCACCTCTCGGCCTACGACTCGGGCGAGCGCTACGAGGTCGCCTACCCCCACCGAAAGCTCCACGACGGCGATGAGCTCCGGCTCGGAGCCGTACGCCTCCGGGCGGTTCACACGCCGGGGCACACCCCCGAGCACATCGCGTTCCTCATCTACGACGACGATGGCGGCGCTACCCGGCCCGTCCGCTTCCTCACCGGAGATTTCCTCTTCATCGGCTCCGTCGGCCGGCCCGACCTGCTCGGTGAGGAGGCCAAGCGGGAGCTGGCGCACGCGCTCCACGACTCGATCCGACGGGTGGTCCCGCCGCTTCCCGACAACGTGCTGATCCACCCGGCGCACGGCTCCGGGTCCATGTGCGGCGGTGGCATGAGCCGCACGCCGGAGCGGCGCCTGGGACAGGAGCGGGAGGAGAACCCTTTCCTGGACCCGCGCCTCGGTCGGCAGGAGTTCGTGGAGCGGCTGCTGGAGACGCTGCCGCCGTATCCCGATTATTACCTGCGGATGAAGGACCGCAACGCGGGCGGCCCGGGGTTCGAACGCCCCTGGCCGCAGCCCGTGGCCCTCGATCCCGAGCCGTTCGCGGACCGCGTCGAGGCCGGTGCGCTGGTGGTGGACACGCGCCACCAGCTGGCCTTCGGCGGCGGGCATGTCCCGGACGCCTTCGGCATCGGTCTCGATCCGGACCTCAGCACATGGGCGGGGTGGGTGGTCCCGTACGATCGGCCGCTCCTGCTGGTGATCGAGTCCGAGGAGGACGTTCCGGATGCGGTCACCCGTCTGGCCCGGGTGGGGCTGGACCGCGTGGAGGGGTACCTCGCCGGAGGCATGGAGCGGTGGATCGCCGCTGCCGGAAGCCTCGAGAGTGTGACGCAGTGGACGCCCCGCGCGCTCCGCGCCCGCCTGGACGACGGGGTGACGGTCCTGGATGTGCGCACGAAGGAGGAGTGGGAGGAAGGCCACATCCCGGGCGCGATCCATATCATGGGCGGTCGGCTCCAGGACGAGCTGGGCCGGCTGCCGGAGACCGATGGGGAGATCGCCGTGATCTGCGGGACCGGGTACCGTTCCACGGTGGCCGTGAGCGTTCTGGAGCGGAACGGCTTCACCCGCATTCGGAACGTACCCGGAGGCATGACGGCGTGGGAGGCGGCGGGTCTGCCCACCGATTGACGGGGCAGGCGCTGCCGTGTATGGTTGGGCATGCGTCAGCGAACGACCATCCGGGCCTCGACCACGACCTCCCGCGCCGCGAGAGGACGGCCCGCCGGAGTCCGGGCGTAAGCAGCCACCGGACCCATGGCACGGACGGCCTCTCCGGATTCGGAGGGGCCGTCGTCTTTATTACCGAGAGCGGAACGGACATGGCAGGATCGAACGGGACCGACATGATCGAGGTGACACTCCCCGATGGGAGCGTGAAAGAGCTGCCGCGGGGCGCCACGCCGCTGGACGTGGCCCGGGAGATCGGACCGGGGCTGGCCAAGGCGGCGCTGGCGGCCAGGATCGATGGGGAGGTGGTGGACATCCACCGGCCCATCGAGCACGATGCGTCGCTCGAGATCATCACCCGCAAGAGCCCGGAGGCCGTCGACGTCCTCCGGCACTCGGCCGCTCACGTCCTCGCCACAGCCGTTCGGAAGGTGCGGCCGGGAGCCGGGATCGGCTTTGGCCCCGCCATCGAGCACGGCTTCTACTACGACTTCGAGGTGGATGAGCCGTTCACTCCGGATGAGCTGGAGCGCATCGAGGACGAGATGCGGAAGGTGGCGGCGGCGGAAGACGAGTTCGAGCGCCGGGTCGTCTCACGGGAGGAGGCGCGCGAGCTCTTCGCCGACGATCCCCTGAAGCTGGAGCGACTCGAGGAGTTCGCCGAGGACGAGGTCATCAGCGTCTACCGGAACGGTTCCTTCGTGGACCTCTGCCGTGGGCCGCACGTGCCGAGCACCGCGCTCGTCCAGCACTTCAAGCTGCTGAACACCGCCGGCGCGTACTGGCGCGGGGATGAGAACCGGCAGATGCTCCAGCGCATCTACGGCACCGCCTGGCTCTCCGAGAAGGAGCTGGAGGAGCACCTCCACCGGCTCGAGGAGGCTCGCAAGCGGGATCACCGGAAGCTCGGTAAGCAACTCGACCTGTTTCTCTTCCACCCCTGGTCCCCCGGGTCGCCGTTCTGGACCGATCGGGGCACCACGATCTACCAGGAGCTGGTCGACTGGATGCGCGGCGTTCTCCAGAAGAACGACTACCAGCTCGTGAAGACGCCGCTCCTCTACAACAAGTCGCTCTGGGAGCTCTCGGGCCACTGGGGGAAGTACCAGGACAACATGTTCCTCGTGCTCGACAGCGAGTCGGGCGAGCACGACTTCGGGCTCAAGCCCATGAACTGCCCGTCGCACCACCTGCTCTACGACTCGTCGCACCACAGCTACCGCGACCTGCCGCTCCGCTTCGCCACCCAGGACGTCCTGCACCGGAACGAGGTCTCCGGGGCGCTCGGCGGCCTCACGCGGGTCCGGCAGTTCCAGCAGGATGACGCCCACGTGTACCTCGCCGAGGACCAGGTGCCGGCCGAGGTGCAGCGCATGGTCGATCTGGTGGACTACTTCTACGGCGCCCTCGGACTCGAGTACACCGCCAAGTTCGCCACCCGCCCCGAACAGCGCATCGGCTCCGACGAGATGTGGGACCGCGCCGAGTCATCGCTCCGTGAGGCGCTGGAAGCCACCGGCATGGAGTACGAGCTGAAGGAAGGCGATGGCGCCTTCTACGGCCCCAAGATCGATTTCGACGTCGTGGACGCCCTCGGCCGCGAGTGGCAGCTGGGGACCATCCAGCTCGATTACGCCGCGCCCGAGCGATTCGACCTGAAGTACACGGGCGAGGACAACTCAGAGCACCGGCCGGTGGTGATCCACCGTGCCATTTTCGGCTCGTTCGAGCGCTTCATCGCCATCCTCATCGAGCACTTCGCGGGCGCGTTCCCGCTCTGGCTGGCTCCGGAGCAGGTGCGCGTGCTGCCCATCACCGACGACCAGGCGGAGGATGCCGCCCGGCTCGTCGACCGGCTCCGGGATCGCGGCATCCGTGCGTCGCTGGACGACCGCTCGGAGACGCTCGGCTACCGCATCCGGGACGGTGAGACCATGAAGGTGCCGTACATGGCCGTGGTGGGTGAGCGCGAGGTCGAGGGCGGGACCGTCGCCGTGCGGAAGCAGGGCGGCGGTCGGAAGCAGGAGGTGATCGGCCGGGACGAGTTCGTCGACCGGTTGGCGGCGGAGATCGAGGAGCGGCGGCTGGCGGCGGGGGGAGCGGGCGGGGGGTGACGTCGGCGGGGTCGAGGGTCGATCCCTGCGGTCGCTGCCGCTCCCTGCGGAACCCGCTGGCGCGGGGGGTCGATCGCCGCGCAGCGCGCGGCGATCGCGCAAAGCGCGGCGTCGAAGAGACGTGACGGGGCAGGCGCGTGGGTATCGCCGCTGCGGCTGTCGGCACAATGCCGCAAGAGACGGAGCCGAGCGGAGATCGATAGCGAGGCCGAAGGCCGAGCGTTCGATAGCGAGCGAAGCGACGCGTTCCATAGGGAGCGCAGCGACCGTTCGATAGCGAGCGCAGCGAGCGGTCGCCCTCCCGGCGCCCCCTCGGTGTTGACCGCCGGCCCGCCCGCCCTTACATTCCCGGTCGACAATGTGGCAAGTGAGGGCCGATTGCCGGCGCCTCCACCTTCTGGTCCGCTCAGCGGTACCGCCGGGTTTCCATGGCAATGCACCGCCCGAAGGGGGCCGGGGCATGCGTTGGGCCCGCGATAAGCGGGTCCTTTTTTCTGGCCGTAAAACGGAGAACGAGCGATCGCCACAGAAAAGCGAGTCCGTGTGAACCGTCAGATCCGGATCAGCCCGGTGCGGGTGATCGGAGACGACGGGGAACAGCTGGGCATCATGCCGGTGGAAGAGGCCATTGAGGCCGCGGAAGAGAAGGGTCTGGATCTGGTGGAAGTGGCACCGGACTCTCGCCCGCCGGTCGTCCGGATCATGGATCACGGGAAGTACAAGTACGAGCAGGCGCGGAAGGCGCGTCACGCCAAGAAGAAGCAGCACAACGTGCACCTCAAGGAGGTGAAGTTCCGCCCGGGGATCGAGGCGCACGACATGGAGTTCAAGCTGCGACACGCCCGCCGGTTCCTCGAGGAGGGGAACAAGGTGAAGGCCACCATGATGTTCCGTGGCCGGCAGATGGCGCATCCGGAGCTGGGCCGTGAAGTGCTGCAGCAGGTGGCGACGGAACTGGAGGACGTGAGCAAGGTCGAGAGCCGGCCTACGCTCGAGGGCCGGAACATGATCATGGTCCTGGTGCCGACGAAGAAGCAGGTATAGAGGGGGATCGAATGCCGAAAATGAAGACGAACAAGGGCGCGGCGAAGCGCCTGAAGAAGACGGGGTCGGGGAAGCTGAAGCGGGGGAAGCAGAACCGCCGGCACATCCTGACGAAGAAGACGCCGAAGCGGAAGCGCCAGCTGCGCAAGGACGGGCTGGTGTCGAAGGCGGACGAGAAGCGCATGAATCGCCTGCTGAACGGGTAGAATACGATGCCGAGAGCAACGAGTGCGGTGGCGCGGCACCGCAAGAAGAAGAAGTACTTCCGTGCGGCCCGCGGCTATTTCGGGGGCCGGTCGAAGCTGTGGCGGATCGCGAAGAACGCGGTCGAGCGTGGCTGGCAGTATTCCTACCGGGACCGCAAGAACAAGAAGCGGACGTTCCGGCGGCTGTGGATTGCGCGGATCAACGCGGCGGCCCGGCAGCACGACATGAGCTACAGCCGGATGATCCACGGTCTCAAGCTGGCCGGTGTGGAGGTCAACCGTAAGGTGCTGGCGGATCTGGCCGTGCGTGAGCCGGAGGCGTTTGGAGCCCTCGTCGAGCAGGCCAAGGGGCAGCTGGACTAGTTGCGAACGTCGGTCAAGCGCGGCACCTTCGCCCCTCGGCCCGAGCATCGGACCGGGGGGCGATCCATTTCAGGGAACGAGGCATGGCGAGCGATCTGATCCAGGAGCTGGAAGAGCTCGAGGCACACGCACGTGAGCGCGTGAGGCAGGTGGAGACGCCGGACCAGCTGGAGGCGCTGCGGGTCGAGCTTCTCGGCCGCAAGGACGGGCGGCTCACGGCCGTCCTGCGCGGACTGGGCGGCCTCACGCCCGAGGAGCGCCCCGCGGTGGGGAAGAAGAGCAATGAGGTAAAGGGCGCGGTGACGACGCTGCTCGAGGAGCGGGAGCGGGAGCTCTCCACCGGGCCGGCCGGCGCCGATGTCGACCTCACGCTGCCCGGCCGCAGGCAGTGGCAGGGGGGGCTCCACCCGGTCACGCAGGTGATCGACGAGATCCACGGGATCTTCCGTGATCTGGGCTTCGTGCGGGCGCGGGGCCCTGAAGCGGAAACCGACTGGCACAACTTCGAGGCGCTCAACACGCCACTCGACCACCCGGCCGCGGCGCCCGGTGACACGTTCTACCTGGACGACGGGATCCTCCTGCGCAGCCACACTTCGCCCGTGCAGGTGCGGACCATGATGGCGCACGAGCCGCCCATCCGTATCCTCGCCCCGGGGCTCGTGTACCGGCGCGACCCGTGGGACCCGTCCCATGCCCCGGCGTTCGAGCAGATCGAGGGGCTGGTGGTGGACGAGGGCATCACCATGGTGGATCTCAAGGCGACTCTCGCCGAGTTTGCGCGCCGGCTTTTCGGCAGCGACACGCGGACCCGCTTCCGGCCGTCCTTCTTCCCCTTCACCGAGCCGAGCGCGGAAGTGGACGTCACGTGTGCTATCTGTCATGGCGCGGGCTGCAGCACGTGCAAGGGGACGGGCTGGCTGGAGATCATGGGCGCCGGCATGGTGGATCCGGCCGTGTTCGAAGCCGTGGGATACGACCCGGAGCGCTACACCGGGTTCGCGTTCGGCATGGGCCCCGGCCGGATCGCCATGCTCGCGTTCGGCGTGCCCGACATCCGCATGTGGTATGAGGGCGACACCCGTTTCCTGGAGCAGTTCGCATGAACGTCAGCTATCGCTGGCTGAAGGAGATCGCGCCGTCGATCGACGAGGACCCCGAATCGCTGGCCGAGTCTCTCGGCATGCTGGGCGCTCCCGTGGAGGAGCTGGTGCGCCCCGGGGCCGGACTCGGCGATATCGTCATCGCGCAAGTCCTGAAGCGTATCGACCACCCCAATGCCGACCGGCTGTCCCTTTGTGAGGTGGACGCGGGTGGTGAGACGCTGCAGGTGGTGTGCGGCGCTCCCGTCATCGTGGAAGGCGGGCTTTACCCGTTCGCCCCCGTGGGGGCGACGCTCCCGGGTGGAATGCAGATCCGGAAAGCCAAGATCCGGGGCGAGTACAGCCAGGGGATGCTCTGTAGCGAGCAGGAGCTCGGGCTCGGTCGCGACTCCGGTGGCATCATGCGTCTGGCCGATGGCTACGAGGTGGGTGCGGGGTTCGTGGGAGCGCTCGCGCTCGATGACGCGCGGCTCACACTGGAGATCACGCCCAATCGGCCGGACCTTCTCTCGCACCTCGGCGTGGCCCGCGAGCTTGCGCCCGACGGGAACGCCGGGCTCCATCTCCCGCCCTTCCCGGCTCGGGGCTCGGAGGAGCGAACCGACGCCACGCTCCCGCACCTGGCGCTTCGTCGGGAGGCGCGGGAGGGCGTGCTGCAGGAGATCCGCGTGGCCATCGAGGACGCGGAGGGCTGTCCCCGCTACATCGCCGCGGTCGTCGACGGAGTCGAGATTGGCCCCTCGCCGGCCTGGTTGGCCGCACGCCTGCGGGCCATCGGGCAGCGGCCCATCAACAACGTGGTGGACGCGACGAACTACATCCTCCACGAGCTGGGACAGCCGCTCCACGCGTTCGATCTGGACACGCTCCGGGGCGGCGGCCTGATCGTCCGAAGAGCCGAAGCCGGGGAGACCATGACTACGCTGGACGACGTCGAGCGCAAGCTGACGTCGGAGATGCTCGTCATCGCCAATGGAGAGGGGGCCGTGGCCGTGGCCGGGGTCATGGGTGGTGCGGACAGTGAGGTGTCCGAATCCACGACCCGGGTGCTGCTGGAGTGCGCCTACTTCGACCCGCGGTCCGTACGGGCGACCGCGCGCGCGCTGGGCCTGTCCACGGAGGCCAGCTACCGGTTCGAGCGCGGCACCGATCTCGAAGGTATGGAGCGCGCCGCCCACCGGGCCGTGGAGCTCATTCTGGCGGTGGCGGGAGGCCGCGTCGAAGAGGAAGCGGTGGATCTGTACCCGTCGCCGGAGGACGCACAGCACGTGGCCGTTCGCCCGAGCCGCGTGCGGCAGGTTTTGGGGGAGCCGGTGGATGCCGACGACATCGAGGCGCTCCTCCAGCAGCTGGGGTTCGAGTTGCACGAGCGCACCGAAGAGGCGCTGACCTTCCGTGTGCCCGGCTATCGTCGGCACGACGTGAGCCGCGAGATCGACCTCATCGAGGAAGTGGCCCGTCGCTACGGCTACGACCGTCTGGATGACCGACTGCGTCCTTACCGCCCCACCCGCGTTCAGGACGCGCCCCTCTCGGCGCTCGAGGACCGACTGCGCGGGTTCTTCGCTGCACAGGGGCTCCTCGAGAATCGCAGCATTTCCATGGCTCCCGAGGGCGCGGGAGAAGTCCCGCTCCTCCGCCCTCTCTCCGCCGACGAGGGCTTCCTCCGCTCCACCCTGGCCCACGGACTGCTGCGGTCGATGGAGCTGAACATGGCGCGCGGGGTCCGCGACGTTCGCCTGTTCGAGATCGGCACCATCTTCCAGGCCGGCGAACCGGGGGAGCGGCCTCTGGAGCAGAGCCGGGCCGCCGCCGTGCTCACCGGCGCCTCCCGTCCTCCGCACTGGATGGGTGAGGCCGCGGACTGGGAGCTGTGGGACGTGCGCGGCCTGGCCGAAGCACTTGCGCGGATGCTGGACCGGCAGGACGGCGAGGTCCGCCCCCTGGAGGGGGATTCCGGGGACCTGGCTCTCCCCGACCTCTACCGGGCCGGTACCGCACTGGAGATCCGCGCCTGTGGCGAGCGCGTCGGGATCGCCGGGGAAGTGGCGACGGCGGCGGTGGACGCACCGGCCTGGGCCGGGCCGGCGTTCGCCCTCGAAGTCAGGCTGACGGAAGCGATGGCGGAGCGGCGGCGACCCACACTGATGCCGGTCCCGACGCAGCCGGCGAGTGACCGGGACCTGGCGCTGATCGTGCCGGAGACCCTGCCCGCGGCGGAGCTGGCGGAGACCATCCACGCGTCAGCGGGGGAGCTGCTGGAGGCGCTGGAGATCTTCGACGTCTATGCCGGCACGGGCGTGCCCGCGGGGCACCGGAGCATCGCCTACCGACTGGTCTTCCGTCACCCGGAGCGTACCTTGAAGGACGCGGAGGTCGACCGCGCGGTCGAGCGGGTCCTGGAGAAGGTGAGGGACGTCCACGGTGTCGAGCGTAGAGGCTGATACGGAGCGGGCGAGTGAGGGCCGCTCGCTGCCGGAGGAGTATGGGCGGCTGGAGCGTGCGGTTCGTCGCCTGCTCGACGAGGCAGCCGGGTACAGGGCGCGGGCGCAGGTGGCGGAAGAGCGCGCGACGCAGCTGGAGCACACGTTGCGGGATCTCTCCAGCGGTGTGCTCGACCCGGTGAAGCTGAAGGACGCACTCCGGCAGATGGAGGAGGAGAACCAGGAGCTTCGGCGCCGGCTCGTCGGCGCCCAGGATCGGATCCGGCGCCTGATCGCGCGCTTCGACTTCCTGCGTGAGGAGATGTGATGGCGGACGAACGGACGATCACGACCGTGACGATCGCGGGCGAGGAGTACGCGATCCGGTCGGAGGCCTCGGAGGACTACACGCGCGAGTGCGCCCGGCACGTGAACCGCACCATCGACCAGATCATGTCGCGGGGAAGGCTCGTCGAGGCCCACAAAGCCGCCATCCTGGCCGCCCTCGCGCTTGCCGACCAGCTGTTCCAGGCGCGGAAGGAAACCGAGGCAGTCCGCCACGCGGTGACGGAGCGATCCTCGCGGCTGCTCTCAGAAATCGACGAGAAGCTGCCCGCGTCCGGCCTTGCATCGGCCGACTGACCTGACCTAGCTTTCCGGACTGGCAGTGGGTCTGCCGGTCCCCGGCGTTCGCCGGCGAATGCTATGCTTTGCCTTCCAAGGCGCCCCGCGTCTTTGCTGGAGTCATCCATATGAACAACCTCATCGTGGTGGCGATCCTCGCTGCCGCTGGCGGCCTCGTGCTCGGCTGGCTGGGGGAGCGCATGCGATTGCGCGCCGCCCGCGCCGGCGCCGAGGACGAGGCGCAGCGAATCCGGCGGGCGGCCGAGGAGGATGCCGAGCGCGCCCGGAAGGCCGCGGAGCTGGAAGGCCGTGAGGCCGCCGTACACAATCGCGAGGAGTGGGAGCGCGAGGAGGGCCGGCGCCGAGAGGAGATGGAGCGATCTGAGGCACGGCTGGATGAGCGCAGGGCGACGCTGGACCGCAAGGACGACCTGATGGACGAGAAGGAGCGCGCCCTGGAAGAACGCGATCAGGCGCTCCAGGGGCGGGCGGCCGAGGTCGCCGCATCCGAGGACGAGCTTCGGTCGCGTCAGGACGAGGCGCGCAGACGGCTGGAAGCGCTGGCGGGGATGTCGGCCGAAAGCGCGCGCAAGGAGCTCATCAGCAATCTCGAGGACGAGGCGCGAGCGGAGGCCGCGAACACCCTGCGCTCCATCAAGGAGACGGCCACCCGGGACGCCGACCGCGAGGCCAAGAACATCATTGGCCAGGCCATTCAGCGCGTCGCCGCCGATCACACGGCGGAGAGCGTGGTGTCGGTCGTGACCCTCCCGTCCGACGAGATGAAGGGCCGGATCATCGGCCGCGAGGGACGCAACATCCGCGCATTCGAGCAGGAGACCGGCGTGGACGTCGTCATCGACGATACGCCCGAGGCCGTGGTCCTCTCGGCCTTCGACCCGGTCCGTCGTGAGGTCGCCCGGATCTCGCTGGAAAAGCTGGTGGCGGACGGCCGCATCCACCCCGGTCGCATCGAGGAGGTGGTGGCGCAGAGCCGGACGGAGGTGGAAGAGGGGATGGTGCGGGCTGCCGAGGAGGTCCTCTACGACCTGGGGATCCACGGCGTCGCGCCCGAGATCACGCGGGTCCTCGGCCGGCTGAAGTTCAGGACCTCCTACGGCCAGAACCAGCTGTTACATTCCAAGGAGGTGGCGGTGCTGGCGGGAAACATGGCGCTGGAGATGGACCTGGACGCCGCCATGGCCCGCCGGATGGGACTGCTGCACGATGTGGGGAAGGGGCTGACGCACGAGCACGAAGGCACGCACGTGGAGCTCGGCTACGACCTGTGCAAGCGGTACGGTGAGGGGGACATGGTGCTGAACGCCATCAAGGCGCACCACGACGAGGAGCCCCATCGTTACCCGGAAACCTTCCTCGTCACGGCCGGTGACGCCATCAGCGGGGCTCGCCCCGGCGCCCGGCGGGAGATGTTCGAGACGTACGTCAAGCGTCTCGAGAAGCTGGAAGGGATCGCCCAGGGCTTCGATGGGGTGGAGCGCTGCTACGCGATCCAGGCGGGGCGGGAGATCCGGGTCATGGTGGATCCGGAGAAAGCCCGCGACACCGACATGGCGCAGTTGAGCGAGAAGATCGCGCGTACTCTGGAGGAAGAGCTCCAGTACCCAGGCCAGATCAAGGTCGTGGTCATTCGGGAGACACGCGCGGTGGATTTCGCACGCTGACGCCTCAACCCGAGAGATAGAGGCAATGGCCAAGATCATAGATGGCAGGGCGCTCGCGCAGGAGATACGGGAGGAAATCCGTCAGGAGGCGGAGTCCTTCCACGGTGAGACCGGCACTCGACCGGGGCTCGCCACCGTGCTGGTGGGGGATGACCCCGCCAGCCATCAGTACGTCCGGATGAAGGGCAAGGCCGCGGACCAGGCCGGCTTCCACTCCCAGCAGATCACGCTCCCCGGCAATACGCCTCACGAGGAGCTCCTCGGCGTGGTGGAGGGACTGAACGCCGACCCGGAGATCCACGGGATCCTCGTCCAGCTCCCGCTGCCCGCTCAGATCGATGAGGACGAGATCATCGAGGCCATCGACCCCGCCAAGGACGTCGACGGGTTCCACCCGGTGAACGTGGGCCGGCTCGCCATCGGCGATGAGGACATCCTCGCGCCCTGTACACCGGCGGGGATCGTGGAGATGCTCATTCGGTACGGCTACGATCCGGCCGGCAAGCACGTGGTGGTGGTCGGTCGGTCCAACATCGTGGGCAAGCCCCTGGCTCTCCTCCTCCTGCGGAAGGGCCGCGGCGGGAACGCGACAGTGACGATCGCCCACAGCCGCACGCCGGACCTCGGCGCGCTCACCCGCGAAGCGGACATCGTGGTGGCCGCGGTGGGCCGTCCGAACACGGTGACGCGCGACATGGTCCGGAAGGGCGTGGTGGTCATCGACGTGGGCTCCAACCGGATCGACGACCCCAGCGATGAGCGCGGGTACCGCTGGGTGGGTGATGTGGACTATGACGGCGTATCGGAAGTGGCCGAGGCGATCACGCCGGTCCCGGGGGGCGTGGGTCCCATGACGATCACCATGCTGCTCAAGAATACGCTCGAGGCCGCCAAGCGGGCGGCTGCCGGCCGAGCGATCCAGGGCGCGGGGGCGTAGTGAGCGGTACGCTGGACCTGTTCGCCGCTGCGGAAGCCGAGCGGCAGACGCGGAAGGACGCCACCGACCGCCCGTCCGGGGCCGGTGGCGAGTCCCGGGTCTCCTACAGCGTCAGCGGTCTGAACCGACTGGTCCGGGAGATCCTGGACCAGTCGCTTCCCCCCGTCTGGGTGGCCGGCGAAGTCGGAAACTGGACCCGCTCCGCTCGCGGCCACTGCTATTTCTCGCTCCGCGACTCGGACGCTCAGATCCGGTGCGTCCTCTTCTCCAGCGACGCGCGGCGTCTCCCCGCCGAGCCCGAGGAAGGGATGAGCGTGCGGGTCTTCGGGACCGTGACGCTCTACGAGCCGCGGGGCGAGTACCAGTTCACGGTGCGGGAACTGGAGGCCACGGAGGCCGGTGGGCTCTGGCGTCTCGCGTTCGAGAAGCTCCGCCTCAAGCTGGAGCGTGAGGGGCT
Source organism: uncultured Gemmatimonadales bacterium (assembly GCA_963783305.1). Classification (GTDB taxonomy): domain Bacteria; phylum Gemmatimonadota; class Gemmatimonadetes; order Longimicrobiales; family RSA9; genus JAWVYT01. Next base: position 194,693 of record CAWAMW010000007.1, read on the forward strand.
GCTGGCGCCGGAGCGGAAACGGGCGCTGCCGCGGAGCCCGAAGCGGGTGGGCGTCGTCACCTCGCCCGTGGGCGCCGCGGTCCACGATGTGCTGCGCACGATCGAGCAGCGCGCGCCCTGGACCACGGTGGTGCTGAGCCCCACCCGCGTGCAGGGGGAGGGGGCGGAGGTGGAGATCGCCGCTGCGCTGGATCGGTTGGCCCGTCATGGCGACGTGGACGTGATCATCATTGGGCGCGGTGGCGGCTCCGTCGAGGATCTGTGGGCGTTCAACCGGGAAGAGGTGGCGCGCGCGATTGCGTGCTGCCCGGTGCCGGTAGTGAGCGCGGTGGGTCACGAGGTGGACGTCACCATCGCCGACCTGGTGGCGGATCATCGCGCCGCCACGCCCTCGGCCGCCGCGGAGCGGGTGGTGCTGGACGGTGCGGACATCCGCAGGCACCTCCGCACGGCCGCCATCCGTCTTCGGAGCGCCACGGGGCGGGTCCTCGACAGCCGGCGCCGGGCCGTGGAAGACCTGGGCGAGGCGCTGGAATCGTGCGTCGTGGACATGATCGACTCCCGGAGTGTGCGCCTGGGACGTGCGGCGGAGAAGCTGGAGGCGCTCTCCCCGCTGGCGGCGCTCGGGCGCGGATACGCGGTGGCGCAGGGAGAGGGTGGCCGGGTGCTCCGTCGCGTGGGCGACTTCAGAACGGGCTCGCGGGTTCACCTGCGGGTGGTGGATGGGCGCGTGGAGTGTGTGGTGAACGGAACGGAGAGGGATGACTGAGCCGCAGGAAGGACTGGAAGACCGGCTGGGCAAGCTGGAGTCCATCGTGGACCGGCTGGAGCGCGACGAGCTCGAGCTGCAGGAGGCGCTGGATCTGTTCGAGGAAGGGATCACGCACGTCCGTGAGGCCCACCGGGTGCTGGAAGGGAGCAAGCTGCGCGTGGAGAAGCTGGTGGTGGAGCTGGATGGCTCCACCACCCTGGAGCACCAGTCGCCGGACGAATGACGGCGCTCCTGCTTGAGTCCTTTCTCGATCGGGAGCGGGAGCGGGTCGACCACGCGCTCGCGGGAGCGGTGGACGTCCCTCACGCCGGCGGAGCCGTGGAGGCTGTCGCCGGCGCGGTGCGATACGCGGTCGGCGCGGGTGGGAAGCGTCTTCGCCCGATCCTGTGTGTGGCGGCCTACCGGGCTTTCCACGACCGCGTGCCACCGGCGCTCTACCGCCTCGCGGCCTCTCTCGAGCTGATCCACACCTACTCGCTGGTCCACGACGACCTGCCGAGCATGGATGACGACGACATGCGTCGCGGGCGTCCGGCCACGCACATCGCCCATGGCGTGGCCACCGCCACCGTGGCCGGGGCTGCGCTCATCCCGGCTGCCGCGCGACTGGTCAGCGCGGCTGGAAAGGAGCTCGGCCTCGCCGATGACCGCAGAGCGGACCTGGTGCGGACGCTGTGTCGAGCCGCGGGGGGCGGCGGGATGGTGGGGGGACAGCTCCTGGATCTGAGCGCGGAAGGGCGCGCGGTAACGTTGCCGGAGCTCGAGCGGATCCACGCCATGAAGACGGGCGCATTGCTCGCGGCCGCCCCCGTTCTCGGTGGCATGGCCGCCGGCGCGGACCGCGTAGCTCTGGACGCGCTGGCCGTCTACGGCGCTGGCCTGGGTCTGGCGTTCCAGGTGACGGATGATATTCTGGACGTGACCGGCAGCAGCCACCGCCTCGGCAAAACGGCGGGCCGCGACACGCAGCTGGAGAAGGCGACGTATCCCGCGCTGGCGGGCCTCGAAGAGGCGCGGCGACGGGCGAAGCGGGAGGTGGAGGTGGCGCTGGCGGCGCTGGATGCCGCCAGGCTGGAGTCGGAGGAACTCAGGGCGCTGGGCCGGTACGCGGTCGAGCGGGATCGTTGATGCAGGGGAGGACTACGTGTCGTTGCTCGAGCAGATAACGTCGCCGGCGGACGTCCGGCGGCTGGACTCGTCGCAGCTGGACGAGCTGGCGGTGGATGTGCGGCAGCGGCTGGTGGACGTCATCAGCAAGCTCGGCGGCCATTTCGCCCCGGGTCTCGGGGTGGTGGAGCTGACCATCGCCCTCCACTACGTCTTCAACACGCCCACCGACCGGTTGGTGTGGGACGTGGGCCACCAGGGCTATCCGCACAAGATCCTGACGGGACGAAACGAGCGCTTTCCCACGATCCGGCAGAAGGACGGGCTCTCCGGCTTTCTCAAGCGAGAGGAGTCGGAATACGACAGCTTCGGCGCCGGCCACGCGGCCACGTCCATCTCCGCTGCGTACGGCATGGCAACGGCCCGCGACCTCAGCGGCAAGCACAACAAGGTGGTGGCGATCATCGGCGATGGCTCGCTCACGAGCGGGATCGCCTACGAGGCGCTGAACAACGCCGGCCACAGCGAGCGCGACCTCATTGTCATTCTGAACGACAACGAGATGTCGATCGCCCCCAACGTGGGGGCCATGAACAAGTACCTCACCAAGCTCCGGACCAGCCCGGTCTACAACCGACTCCGCGAGGAGGTGAAAGGCATCATCCACCGGCTTCCTGTCCCCATGGAGCATCTGGCGGTCAGGCTGGATGACAGCTTGAAGAACATGGTGGTGCCGGGCATGGTCTTCGAGGACCTCGGCTTCCGGTACGTCGGACCGATCGATGGTCACGACACGGACGAACTCGTCGAGACCCTCTTGAACGTGAGGGACATGCAGGGCCCGCGCGTCGTGCACGTCCTCACGCAGAAGGGGAAGGGCTACCCCCAGGCGGAGGAGGACCCGGTTGGCTGGCACGGCGCCAAGCCGTTCGACAAGATCAGCGGTGAGATCCACAAGAAGAAGGCCGGGCTCCCGGCCTACACCAGTGTGTTCGGCCGCGGCCTGGTGGAGCTGGGCGCGCGGGACGAGCGGGTGACCGTGATCACCGCGGCCATGCCGGACGGGACGGGGACTGGCGCTTTCGCAAAGGCGTATCCCGACCGATTCTTCGACGTGGGGATCGCCGAAGGGCACGGTGTGACCTTCGCCACGGGAATGGCAGCGGAGGGGATGCGGCCGGTGGCGGCCATCTACTCGACGTTCCTCCAGCGCGCCTACGACTCCATCATCCACGATGCCGCTATCCAGAAGCTGCCGGTCGTGTTTGCCATGGACCGTGCGGGCCTGGTCGGCAACGACGGTCCCACACACATGGGACTCTACGACATCCCATACCTTCTGACGGTGCCGAACACGGTGATCACCGCACCCAAGGACGGCGCGGAGATGCTGGCGCTGCTCCGGCTTGGAGTGCGGGAAGCCCATGGTCCATTCACGCTCCGCTACCCCCGCGACGCGGTGCCCACGGACGTCCCGGCGCTGGATGAGATCCCGGAGATCGAGATGGGCAGCTGGGAGGTGCTCCGGGAGGGCTCGGACGTGGCGCTCCTGGCTACCGGTACCATGGTCCTGCCGGCCGTGGCGGCCGCCGACCTCCTGCTAGAGCAGGGCGTGCGGGCCACGGTGGTGAACTGTCGTTTCATAAAGCCCATGGACGAGAAGGTGCTGGAATGGGCCCTCTCCTCCCACCGCACCATCCTGACCGTGGAGGAGGGGGTGGCACTCAACGGGTTCGGGTCCTGCGTCGCCGCGCGCGCCTCCGATCGGGATTCCGGTGACCGGCCGCGCGTCCGGACGCTGGGAGTGCCCGACCGCCTCATCGACCACGCGTCGCGCGCCCAGCAGCTCGAGGAAGTGGGGCTGACGCCCGAGGGGATCGCCGCGACAGCCCGTGAGCTCGCGCCGCTCGGCGTGGCCGACGGTCGCGAAACCGCATGACCGACGGCCGCGGGCCTATCCGTAGGGTCGGCATCGTCGGGCAGACGCGGGGCCCCGACGTCGAGCGGGCCGCGCGAGCGCTGAGCCGGCTCGCCCGCGACCACGAGCTGGAGCTTTGCCCGGAACCGGGGCTCGAGGACCTGTTCGACGGGTCCTGCGACTTCGTCCCCGGCCGACTGGATCTGCTCATCAGCCTGGGCGGCGATGGCACCCTGCTGCGCGGCGCCCGGCTCGTCGCCGCACACCACACGCCTGTTCTGGGCGTCAACCTCGGCCACCTGGGGTTCCTCACGTCCGTTAGCCCGAACGAGCTGGAGACGGCCCTCGGCGCGGTGATGGCCGGCGACTACTGGCTGGAGACCCGTTTCACCCTGGAAGCGCGGGTCCTCCGCGCCGATGGGTCGGAGAGCGCACAGTACATGGCGCTGAACGATGCGGTCCTGCACAAGGGTGGTTTCGCGCGCGTCATCCGGCTCGCCGTCTTTGTGGGCGAGGATCGGGAGGAGGTGGGCGAATACACGGCGGACGGCATTATCCTGGCCACACCCACCGGGTCTACGGCCTACTCCCTCTCCGCGGGTGGGGCGATCGTCGCGCCCTCTATGGAGTGCATTCTCGCCACGCCCATCTCCCCTCACACACTGGCCGTGCGCCCGCTGGTGCTCCCGGCGGACACGCGCATCGAGGTGGAGATTCGGCAGCCGAGCACGGAGGTCGTGCTTACGGTGGACGGACAGGAGGGCGAGGCGCTCGTCAACCGTGATCGGCTGGTGGTGGAGCGGGGTGACGCGTCCGTCCCCCTGGTGCGGATGCCGGGGCAGAGCTTCTTCTCCACGCTGCGCCGCAAGCTCCACTGGGGCGTGGGATCCTCCGAGCGGTCCAGCCCGGGGATGCTCGGAGACGGCCCGTCCGCGTCATGACCCCGGCGGAGTCGCCGACCCGTCCGGCTATTGATCCCGCCCGGCCCGACTCCCTATCATCGCAGCCATGTTGATCGAGCTCCGGATCGAGAACTTCGCGGTGATCGACCGTCTGCACATCCGCCTGAAGCCCGGGCTGAATGTCCTGACCGGCGAGACCGGGGCGGGAAAATCGATCATCGTGGGCGCCCTGTCTCTCCTCCTCGGGGAGCGGGCTTCCTCCGATGCGGTGCGGACCGGAGCATCACGAGCGGTCGTGGAGGGGGTTTTCGACGTGGAGGGGAGGGAGGACGTACTCGGGCTCCTCGCCGAGCAGGGGATCGCCGCGGAGGACGGGCTCCTGATCCTGCGCCGTGAGGTGGCCGCCGAAGGACGCAATCGCGCGTGGGTGAACGGCTCCGCCAGCACCGCTGGACTGGTGGGCGACCTGGGGACGGGGCTCGTGGATCTCCACGGTCAGCACGAGCACCAGGCGCTTCTCCGCGTGGACGCGCAGCGCGACATCCTCGACGCCTACGCCGACCACACTCACCTCGCCGCCGAGATGCTCGCCACTCACGCCGACCTCGCGGACGTCCGGCGCGGGCTCGAGGCGCTCGATGAGCGGCGGCGGGAGATCGAGCTGCGCTCCGACTTCCTCCGGTTCCAGCTCGAAGAAATCGACAAGGCGGAGATCGACCGGGACGAGGAGCAGGCGCTGGAGGAGGAGAGCCGTCGGCTGGAGCACGCCGAGGACCTGGCGCGCCTGTCGGAGGCCCTGCACCAGGGGCTCTACGAAAGCGAGACGGCGGTGGCGGAGGTCTTGGGAGCGCTGCGGAGACAGCTCGACGAGCTGATCCGCATTGACGCCTCGGAGGAGCCCGCACGTGAGCTGCTGGAGACGGCCTACTACAACGTCGAGGAGCTCGGCCGCCGGATGGGCGATTATGCCAGCCGGGTCGAGCACGACCCCGGGCGGCTGGACCACATCCAGCGCCGGCGGGACCTCCTCTACAGGCTCAAGGCGAAGTACGGCGGGACGCTCGAGGAAGTGCTGGAGACCGCCCGGGCCGCCCGGGATGAGCTCGAGATCCTGGAGAGCTCCAGCCTCGAGCGGAAAGCGCTGGAGAAGCGGCGAGACGATGTCCTGCAGCGTGTGGCAGACGTAGCCGGCCGCCTGTCCACGGCCAGGGCAGACGCGGCCGAACGGCTCGCCCGGGAGGTACAGCAGGTGCTACCGCAGCTCGGGCTCGAAGGCGCTCGGTTCCACGTCGGCCTCGACCCCCTCGACGAGCCCGGACCCCACGGCGCCGAGCGCGTGGAGTTCCTTGTCGCGGTCAACGTCGGGTTCGAGCCGCGGCCCCTGGCCCGCGTGGCCTCCGGCGGTGAGCTGTCCCGGATCATGCTCGCACTCAAGACCATCCTCGCCCGCGTCGATGCCGTCCCCACGCTGGTCTTCGATGAGATCGATGCCGGCATCGGAGGCCGCGTGGCCGTGCAGGTGGGCGCTGAGCTGCGGGGCGTTGCGGCCCACCACCAGGTCTTCGCCATCACGCACCTCCCGCAGATCGCCTGCCGCGCCGACCACCACCTGCTGGTGCTGAAGGGCGAGACGGGCGGCATGACCCGCACTTCCCTGGAGGAGCTCGACGCCGAACAGCGGGTTCGGGAACTCGCTCGCATGCTCGGCGGGGACCCTGAGAGCGAGACCAGCCTGGATCATGCGCGGGAGCTGTTGCGGGCGGGGTAGGGGATGCATTTCCCCGGAGTCACGACCTCGCATCTCGGGTTGACTCCGGCGTCCCCCCCGGATACTTTACGAGGCCTGTTCGGGGTGAGCATTCTGATCCCGGCGGACGAGGCGGTGAGCCGACTGCACGCAGGAGTTGGGTGCGGTGGGACCATTTGAGTTCTCGCAACGCTTCGCGTCGCGAGACCTTGCTGCCTCTGGAGGCAGCAGGGAAGGACGGCGCTTACTGCGCCGAGCAGTATTATGCGGGACTAGCTCAGTTGGTAGAGCGTCACGTTGCCAACGTGAAGGTCGCCGGTTCGAGCCCGGTGTCCCGCTCTGGCGGCCCCGGTCGATCGGCCGGGGCCGTTTGTACGGCGCCGTAGCCAAGTGGTAAGGCAGAGGTCTGCAAAACCTCCATTCGGCAGTTCGAATCTGCCCGGCGCCTCTTGAAGTAACAGAGCCCTCGCTGTTCTCGGGGACGGGGGCCTTCTTTCTGTTCCGCCGTGCAATCCTCAACACCACTTCGCGGAGCGTAGCCCCCACCGCCCGTTTCGCTGATCCGTACCACCGGGGCCCCCGTCCGGCGGATGCCGGCGGTCTGGACACGTCGACCCGGCGGCGCCATCATGTCGGGCGGGCGGGATTCACATGTGGGCGGGAGGTCGTATGACACGGGACGAGGGGGTGGCGGTACGGGTGGTGATCCTCGAGCTCGAGGGTGATGACTACCGCAACGTGTACGTGCGACTGCACGAGGAAGCCCGCGTCGTCGAGATCTTCACGATCAACGAATCCGACGGGCCCGGCGACCTGGTGGCCACGGCGCCGCTCGACAATACGCTCATTGAATGGACGGCGGGGACAGCGGCGCGGTATCCAAACCGGTAAGCTGAAGCCGGCTGCATATTCCGGACGCGAAGACGGGCCCCCGATCGGGATCGGGGGCCCGTCTGTCCGGGCGGGTTCTGTACGGGTCCTCTATCGCTCGGCGCCCCTCGGCAGGCGAGCGGTCAGGTGACCATCTGTGGGAGGGTTTTCAGCTCCACCACCTCCAGCACACGCTCCCCCGCGGGCAACTGAACCACCACCACGTCCCCTTCCTTCGACCCCATCAGTCCCTTGGCCAGGGGCGAGGCCATGGAGATGTGGCCGGCGTCGAGATCCATGAAGTCGCCCGCCGTGATGGTGTACTCGTACTCCTCCTTCGAGCTCTTCTCGCGGACCTTCAGCCAGCTCCCGAACCCGGCGCGGTCGGCGGGGATGTTCGCGACATCGATGTTCGACAGCTCGCGGGCTCGACGCGTGAGGTGGTTGAGGCGCGCCTGGACGAACTGCTGGCGCTCCAGCGCGGACTTGTAGTCGGCGTTCTCGCGCAGGTCGCCCAACTCCACAGCGGCCTTGATCCGCTCGGGCAGCTCCACGTTCAGCTCATGCTGCAGCCGACCGACCTCTTCTTCCAGTTTCTCGATGATTTGGTCTAACATGGCGCCAACATAGCCGCGAGACCGTCCAGACGGAACCCTCGATCTCCGGGAATGCTTATTGCACTCCGGTCGCCCCGAACGGGCCGTCCGGAAGCGGCCCGCGCCCATTACCACAAACAGGAGTCTGGACGTGTTCTCGAACGGTCTTTCCGATTCGGCGCGCAAGCGCGTGGAGCTGGCAGTCGCGGTGTCGCAGGAGAAGCTCCTGTCAGATCACGTGGAACACGCCCTCGATCTGGTGGCCCTGGTCAATGACAACGTCACCTTCTCGGCCGCCCTCTCCATATATACGCGCCTCATGCGTCTGGACGAGGACGAGGCCCACAACGTGCGCACACGTGCGCTGGCCATACTCGGGAAGAAGGCGGACGAGGCTGGCACGCTACCGGACGCCGTTCGTGAGGAGGCGGACGAATCGTCGCCGAGCTCCGGCTCTTCTTCCGGGCGGTCGTGGTTCGGCGGCTTTACGCAGCGTCTGCGTGGCCGGGAGAACGAGGAGCTACGGCACCGCATCGAACTGATCGCGGCTCGCACGGAGGTTGCGCTAATCCACACGCATGTCGACAATGCACTCCACTTCGTATCTTTCCTCCGCGAAGAGGAGGAGCTGGACGAGCAAAAGTCGGTGGAGCTGTACCTGGACGCGCTGGATGTCCGGGAGTCGATCGCCGAGGTGACGTATTACCTCGCGCTTGCCCGCATCGCCGACGAGGTCCTGCCGGAACACGGCTCGGGGCTGCCGGCCAAGCGTGAGCAGGCGAAAAGACCCGAACGCGAGGGTCCCGCAGGACGCGTCCAGGCCGTCGAGTAGGAGCGCGGGCCGACGCTGATAACCGCCGGTGTCCGGTTTTGCATGACGGTTGGCACCGTCGTTGCAAGGGACACCTGCGGACATGGATTCGAGAGATCCACGAAGAGTGGTTCGGATCCTGCACAGTCCCCGGTCGACGTCCGAATGGTCGTCGCGCCACGAGTAGTCGACTTACTACGGAATCCTAAGAAGGAGACCACACATGATGAAACGAATTCTGTTGGCCGCGATGGCGGTAACAGTGAGCGGCATGTTCGGGGCGACCCCCGCGGACGCTCAGGACTATCCGAATTACCGATTCGATATCGGGATCAATGGCGGATATTCCGGCTACACGGCCATGCTGGATGACGAGCACCTCGGTGATAATACGGAAGACGTCCGGTTCGAGTCCGGTTGGATCACGGGCCTGCAGATGACCGGCTGGTTCACGCCGCGCATCGGCCTGCGTGCCAATGGCCTCTTCACGGAGCGCCCGCTCAACCAGGGCGCGTTCTTCGACATGGGCGAAGAGTTCAACGTCGTAGAGGACGTCAACATCTGGGAGGGAACGGGCGACCTTCTGTTCCGCCTCGGGGCGAACGAGGCCCGTGCGCGGCCGTACCTCGCGCTGGGTGTGGGCGCGGTACACATCAACCCGGCGGGTGGCTCGGATCTGGGCACCAGCGGGGGTGATGACCTGAACGGCTGGGTTTTCACGACGGATAACGGTTCCACGTTCGCGCTCACGACGGAAACGAAGCTGATGGGTCTGGTGGGACTCGGCACGGACATGCGGGTCGCACGGAACCTCGGTCTGCGACTCGAGGTGGGCGACAGGATCTGGGACGCGCCGACGCACGACTGGCCGCTCCCGACGAATGCGGATGAAGACGTGGGCAACGTAGTGCATCAGCCGTACGCACAGTTGGGCCTGCACATGCTGTTCGGTCTGGAAGCGCCGGAGCCCGTGGTCGTGGCGCCTGCGCCGCCGCCGCCAGCGCCAGCGCCTGAGCCGGAGCCGGAGCCGGTCGAGGAGCGGATCCGGGTCTGCGTGGTCGATCCGAGCGCTGCTACGGGTCTGACGACGATGGACGCGATCTACCTGCCGGAGACGCAGGACACGATGGTCGTGATCAACGGCACGCGTCGTCCCTTCGCAACGGCCGTCCCGGCCAACGTGATGGTGGCCAACGAGACGGACTGGTTCGTCCGCGGTGAGCCGGTGACGGTGAACATGGGCCGGAACGCGACGATCGAGTACACCACGTGGCAGTCGGCCCGGATGATCGAGGCCAACCAGCTGGTCATGCTGGGGACCTCGCGCGGTCTGCCGATCTACGCCAGCGTCGATGACATTCGGGACTTCCGCACGGACTGGGAGGCTGCCCGCACGGCCGCTGGGAGCAACGACCTGGACGCGATCGTGGCGCAGAACGCCGCGCTGGCCGCAGAGCTCGAGGACACCGAGTTCCTGTACGTGCCGCTCCGCACGACGGGGTGCGTGTTCCAGACGGTTCGCGTGGTCGAGCAGGTCCGCAAGAAGTAGGACCTGACCACCCGCTGAACGGGAGAGCGCCCGGCCTTCTGGCCGGGCGCTTTCTTTTTGCGCCCGTTTCCGGCCCGCGCTACATTGCACGCCCCGAAAATCCGCTCGATACCGGAGGGAAATATGAGCCCGAGCACCACGCCTTCGCAGAAGACCGCCGCGCGTCCCGTCCTGGACGACCTGGACCTGCCGGCCGGAAAGCGGGTCCGACTCCACCGGATGCTCTATGAGCACGGTGTGGGGAACGGCACGCTGCTGATCCTGCCGATCGACCAGGGAATCGAGCACGGACCGATCGATTTCCTGCCGAACCCCGCGTCCGCCGACCCCGAGTACCAGTGGCGGCTGGCCGTGGAGGGCGGTTACAACGCCATTGCCTGCCACTGGGGGATGGCCCGTCGCTACATGAAGAAGTACGCGGGCAAGGTTCCGCTCGTGCTCAAGATCAACGGCAAGACGACCATCCCGAATGACGATGACGCCCTCTCCTCGCCCACGGCGACGGTGGCGGACGCCGTCTCCCTCGGCGCGGACGCGGTGGGGTACACGCTCTACGTCGGATCGCCGAGCCAGGACGAAGACTTCCACCGCCTGATGGAGGTACGTGACGATTGCGAGCGGTGGGGGATGCCGCTGATCGTATGGGCCTACCCGCGTGGCGCGGCCATCGAGAAGAAGGGCGGCCGCGATTCGCTGTACGCGGTGGACTACGCCAGCCGGCTCGCGCACGAGTTCGGGGCGGACATCATCAAGCTGAATGTCCCGAAGAAGGGCGAGAAGGACGGGGACATGCCGAAGAAGTACCAGGAGCTGGACTGGGACTATCAGGAGGGTGCGCGGCGCGTGATCCGGACCGCGGGGAACTCCATGGTGCTCTTCAGCGGCGGGAGCAAGGTGAGTGACGATGACCTGATGCAGAAGGCGAAGACGGTGATGGAGAACGGCGCGACGGGTCTGATCTTCGGGCGGAACATGTGGCAGCGGCCGTACGATGAGGCGCTGCAGATGACCGCACGCATCAAGGAGCTCCTGCAGCAGTTCCCGGCCTGAGCGCGGTGAGTCAGGATGAGTTGAAGCGAAAGGCCGCGGAGCGGGCGGTGGAGCTGGTGGAGCCCGGCATGAAGCTGGGGCTGGGCACCGGCTCCACCGCCCGGCACGTACTCGAGGGACTGGCGCGTCGGCGCGAGAGTGGCGAGCTGGACGGGATCGTGGGCGTCCCCACGTCGTCGGATACGCGCGACTACGCGCGCCAGCTCGGCATTCCGCTGGCGACTCTGGACGAGGAGCCGCACCTCGACCTCACACTGGATGGCGCCGATGAAGTGGACCCGCGGCTGGACCTGATCAAGGGGCTGGGCGGTGCGCTCCTGTGGGAGAAGATTGTCGCCGCGGCGACGGACCGGCTCGTGATCGTGGTGGACGAGAGCAAGCAGGTGGAGCGGCTCGGGACCCGCTCACCTCTGCCCGTCGAGGTCATCCCGTTCGGCTGGCGCACGCTCCTGGACCCGCTTCGGGCCATGGCTGTGGAGCTCTCGCTGCGCGAGACGGCCGACGGGGAGCCGTTCGTCACGGATGGGGGGCACTACATCCTGGACTGCGAGTTTCCCGGCGGGATCGGCGACCCCGAGGGGGTGGAGGCGCGCCTGCGCTCTATGCCGGCGGTGGTGGAGAGCGGGCTCTTTCTCGGCATGGCCGAGACCGTGGTGATCGCGGGAGCGGCGGGAACGCGCGTGGTGCGACGCGGGGAGCGGTCATGAGCGTAAAGATCGCCCCCTCGATCCTGTCGGCTGACTTCGCCCGGCTCGCCGAAGGGGTGACCGAGGCCGAGGCCGGGGGGGCCGACTGGATCCACGTCGACGTGATGGACGGCCATTTCGTGCCGAACATCACCATCGGGATTCCCGTGGTGGCGGCGCTGCGGAAGGTGACGCGACTGCCGCTGGATGTCCACCTCATGATCGAGAAGCCGGAGCGCTACATCGACGCGTTCGCCGACGCCGGCGCCGACTGGCTCACGGTGCACCAGGAGGCCACGGTGCACCTGCACCGAACCCTCCAGGCGATCCGGGCCCGCGACGTGAAAGCGGGCGTTTCGCTCAACCCGGCCACACCGGTCTCCATGATCGAGGAGGTGGCCTCCGATCTGGACATGGTCCTCGTCATGAGCGTGAATCCGGGCTTCGGGGGGCAGCGCTTCATCCCCGGCAGCACGTCCAAGGTGGCCCGGGTGCGGGCGATCCTCGACCGCGCCGACAACGGCGCCGCCGAGATCCAGGTGGACGGCGGGATCGGGCCGGAAACCGTGCGGGGTGTGGTCGCGGCCGGCGCCACGGTGGTGGTGGCGGGGGCGGCGGTCTTCCGGGGTGCCGGGTCGGTGGCGGAGAACATCGCGTCGATCCGGAACGCGGCGGGCCTGGGAACGGGTCTCTGACAACGCGGTTCTTCGGGAATGTTCAAGGGGGGGCGCCGGGGTGGCGGAACGGTAGACGCAGTCGACTTAAAATCGACCGGCCGAAAGGCCATGTGGGTTCGAGACCCACCCCCGGCATGTGAAAGGGGCGTCCACGTGGTGGACGCCCCTTTCTTCAGGGGAGAGCCAGGAGTGACCGGCGGGTGCCGGTCAGGGTCGGCCGGTCACGTCGATGGTGCGGTGCTCCCGGACGACTTGCAGTCGCACGTCTTCGTCACTCCGGTATGAAGCGAGAATAGCGCGGACGTGGGCCGGGTCATGCGCGTCGCGTCCTCCGATGGCGAGGATTACGTCGCCCGCCTGAAGGTGGAGCGACGAGTCTTCGTCGACGGCCGTCACCAGCACACCGCGCTCCGTTCCGAAATACTGGCCCAGGTCGGCATTCACCGCGGCCAGCTCCAACCCGTGCTGGTCGAATCCCGCCATCCGGAGCTGTCGGACGATCACCTCCTGGGGCGCACCGGGAGCGCGGGGTGCCCCCGGTGCCGCGGGCGAGTAGAAACGATGGGGCGGCCCCGGAGCGTCAGGAGCCATCCCCGGGGCGAAGAAGCGAAAGCGCGCCGTCTCCTCCGTAACGACCTGAACCGTCCGCTGCTCGCCGTCGCGGAGAAAGGTCACCTGTACGGTGTCGCCGGGCTCCACTTCCGCCATGACAGCGAGGACGTCCTCGGCGGCATCCTCTCCGAAGGCGGTCTCGTTCACGCTCACCACCACGTCCGCTGCCCGAAGACCGGCCCGGTGAGCCGGGCTGCCTTCCATGACATCCTCCAGGACCACTCCGCTCCTGCCATTCTCTTCCACGTTGGCGCCCAGCATCACGCCGAGCCGTGCGCGTCCTACGGCTGATACGGCACGCAGCTGCACTTGCTCGCGCATCTCCTCCATCCGCTCGCGCAGTCCCTCGGTTTGCACGCGGACCTCGTCGGCGTGGATCCGGAGCCCATCGGCGTGCTCGCGCAGACTTTCAATGCAGGTGCACTCCCGATCCTCGTCCACCGGCTCGCCGATCTGAGCGGCCGCGGGCGCCGCCGCCAGCAGCGCACCCGCCGTCCATGCCAGAACGCGCCGGACCCGTATAGTGCTCGTGCTCATTGCCTATCGCTCCTCGTTCGTCTCGTGCGGGGCGGCGACACCGTCCCTGTCTCCCCTTCCGATGCAGGTGGTGACGTCCAACGTTGCACGGTGCTCCGGGTTGCCGGGTCCGCCGGACTCCCGGTAGCTTTGCCGCCGTGAGCACACTATTGAATCTCCTCGCGCTGGCGGGGGGCGTGGCCGCCGCCTGGCACCTCATCCGGGCGGCGTTGCAATGGGTGGGCGGTGGGGCATCGGGGATCTGGGCAGACGAAATGGCACGGACGCACGCGCGACACGGGGACCTGACCTCTCTCGAGGAGCTGCAGCGGGAGAGGGAGAGGGCGACGAGGCGGACATGGCGAGCGGCCATGGAGGCCGTCGCATGGCTCGTCCTCCTGGCCGTACCCGCCTTCACGTCCTGGCCACGCGCCGTCTACGCCGCCTACTCGCTGCTCTGGGTGGGGCCGGCCGTGCGGCGGCTTCGGCGCGAGGGAGGTCTGGCGTGATCAAGGTCGTATTCCTGGGAACGGCCGCGAGCCGACCGACCGTTGGGCGGAACGTCAGCGCGCTGCTGATCCAGCGTCTCGGTGAGACGCTGCTCTTCGACTGTGGCGAGGGGACCCAGCGCCAGATGATGCGGTACGGGACCGGGTTCTCGGTGAACGACATCTTCTTCACCCACATGCACGCGGACCACATTCTCGGGCTGCCGGGCCTCCTCCGGACCATGGGTCTGCAGGACCGGGTGGAGCCGATGAACCTGTACTGTCCGCGCGGGGAGAAGCGGATCGTGAGCGAGGCGGTCCACCTCGGCGTGGACCGGGTGGGGTTCGAGGTGCGGATCCACGAGCTGAATCCGGCTGAGGCGGTGGAACGGGACGACTACGACATTGTCCCCTTCAGCACCCGTCACGGCCGACGCTCCCTCGGCTACGCGCTGATCGAACACGAGCGACTGGGTCGTTTCGATCCCGAGCGGGCGCGCGAGCTGGGCGTGCCGGAGGGGCCGCTCTTCGGCCGGCTCCACAAGGGGGAAACGGTGGAGGTGGAGGGGCGCTCGATCTCCCCCACCGAAGTCGTCGGTGCGCCGCGGCCCGGCCGGCGGCTCGTCTACACGGGCGACACGCGTCCGGTACCCGAGACGCTCGAGATCGCCCGACACGCCGACCTCCTCGTGCACGAGGCCACATTCGCTGACGAGGAGGCGGGTCGCGCCCGCGACACCGATCACTCCACCGCACGGGAGGCGGCGGAGCTGGCCCGTGAGGCGGAGGTGGAGCGGCTGGTCCTCACCCACATCTCACCCCGCTACGGCCTCGACCCGTTCCTCCTCGAACGCGAGGCGCGCGACGCCTTTCCGTCCGTTGTCGTCGCGAAGGATGGCCTCGTCGTCGACGTGCCCCTGCGGGCCGACGAGGGTGAGGGGTGAAGTGAGAGGAGCGGCCGCGATCGACGTGGAGGTCCCCGGCGACAAGTCCATCAGCCATCGCGCGCTCATCTTCTCGACGCTGGCGGAGGGCGAGAGCCGGCTCTCCGGACTTCTCGACGCGGCGGATACCCGTTCCACGATCACGGTGCTGCGTGCGCTCGGCGGCGATCTCCCCCCCGCTCCCGGGCCGGGCGCGGTTGCCGTCGTTGGCGGCGGGCTGGGTGGCATTCGTCAGCCCGGGGGAGCTCTCGACTGCGGCAACAGCGGGACCACCGCGCGGCTCCTCCTTGGCGTCCTGGCCGGGTGTCCGTTCCCGGCCGTTCTCACCGGCGACGCTTCGCTCCGCCGGAGGCCCATGCGTCGTGTCACCCGGCCGCTTGCCGCCTGGGGCGCCCGTTTCGAGGAGATGGGCGAGGAGGGACGGCTGCCGATCCGGGTACGGGGCCACCGCGCGGACACGGCCATCGACCATCATAACGAGCGCTCCAGCGCCCAGGTGAAGACGGCCATGATTCTCGCCGGGCTGACGGGCGGCGCCGCGGTCACCGTCCGGGAACCGGGCCGCTCGCGCGACCACACGGAGCGGATGCTGCGTGCCATGGACGCGGATATCGAGACGCACGTCTCGAGCGATGAGATCGTCGTTCAGCTCGGGCGGACCGACCGCCTGGCCCCCCTGAGTCTCGCCGTGCCCGGTGACTTCTCCTCGGCCGCCTTCTTCCTGGCGCTGGGCGCGCTCAGGGGAGCCGTCCGGGTCCGCCACGTGGGGCTGAACCCCACCCGTACGGGGATGCTGGACGTGTTGCGACGTATGGGTGCGGATGTCGAGGTCGTGGAAGAGGTGGAGGAGGCGGGAGAGCCGGTGGGCCACGTCGTCGTGCGGCCGTCCCGGCTGGCGGCGACGATCATCGAGCCGGCCGAGGTCCCGACGCTCCTCGATGAAATCCCTGTTCTGGCGGTGCTGGCGGCCACTGCGGCGGGAGAGACAAGGTTCGAGGGCGTCGCCGAGTTGCGGGTGAAGGAGTCCGACCGGATCGCGGCACTGGTGGACAACCTGGCGGCACTGGGAGTCGAGACCGACGATGGTCCGGATCATCTCGTGGTCGCCGGGGTCGATCGGCGACTTGGCGGTACCGTGGATTCCTTCGGTGATCACAGAATCGCCATGGCCTTCGGAGTGCTGGGCGCCATTCCGGGGAACGACATTGTCGTGCGGGGGCGGGACGCGGTGGACATCAGCTATCCAACGTTCTGGAAGGAGCTCGAACGCGTGAGTCAGGAGATGGAGGAGCAGTGAAAGTAGCGATCGACGGACCCGCGGGATCGGGGAAGAGCACGACGGCGCGGGAGGTTGCGCGCCGGCTCGACTTCCTGCACGTGGACTCGGGCGCCTTCTACCGTGCGCTCACGTACGCGCTCCAGGCCGCGGGCGTGTCAGAGGAGAGCTGGGACGGGCTGACGAGCGAGGACCTGGATGGGCTGGAGGTTCGCGGGGAGCGGGGCGAGAGCGGGGTCCGGCTGCGTGTGGGGAACGAGGTCGTGGACCGCGAGCTTCGCACTCCCGAAGTCAACGCCCATGTCTCCCACGTGGCGCGCATCCCTGCCGTCCGCTCCTGGCTCCTCGGACGCCTGAGAGCCCTCGCCGAGAACGATGACGTGGTGGCGGACGGACGCGACATCGGCACCGTGGTGTTCCCGGACGCCGCGCTCAAGGTGTTCCTCGTGGCGGACCCGGAGGTTCGGGCTCGGCGACGGCTCCGTGACCACGACGCCACCGTCGCCGACCGAGAAGCGCTGCTCGCCGAGATCGGGCGGCTCAGGAACCGCGATCGCGCGGACAGCGAGCGGGCCACCGCGCCTCTTCGGCCGGCGGAAGACGCGGTGCACGTGGACACGACGGCGCTGTCGTTCGAAGAGCAGGTTGTGGCGATCCTCGAGCTGGTGAAGGGCCGCACGAGCTGATGCGAGCAGCTGGCGTTCCGTGGGGGGACGGCCGCCTTGTGTGGTTCGGACGGTCCAGAGACGGCTGACGGAACAGCCGATCCCGCGGCTCCCCACCCTGCGTCGCCCTACCTCGCCTCCGCGTCACCGCTGTTCTGGATGCGTTGGCGCGGGGGCGGTGGCTGGTCGAGGGGGCTCGCCGGGGTGGTTGACCGTGCGGTACCCCGTGGGTAGCTTATAAGGCTGTCCCGATCGCGGGGCAGGATCGGACGAGGCGCGAGGGTCGCGCCTCCTTGTTCATCGAACCGTCGGGGACCGCCATCGGTCCAGCGACGTGAGGACCACCGGGAGACATGGCAGACAACCCCACCAGCACCACCCAGGAGCAGGACGTTTCCGAGGCCGAGATGACCGCGGCGGAAGACGCCACCGTCATCGCGGGCGACGACGAGCTCGAGCTCGAGATCCGCGAATACACGCAGGCGCAGATCGAGCAGCGGGCTCGCGAAGTCGGCATCCGACCGGAGCTCTTCGACGAGAACGAGTACAGCCTCGAAGAGTACGAGGAGATGCTCGAGATGTACGAGGAGACCCTCAGCGAGATCGAAGAGGGTGAGATCGTGCACGCGACGGTGCTCCGTGTGACGGAGAACACGGTCGTGCTCGACGTCGGGTTCAAGAGCGAGGGCTCGGTCACGAAGGACGAGTTCACGGACCCGGATTCGCTGAACCCGGGAGACGAGGTCGAGGTCTTCCTGGAGCGGCTCGAGGACGACGAGGGCCGTGTGGTCCTGTCGAAGAAGAAGGCCGACTTCCTGCGCGTCTGGGACAAGATCAAGACGGCGTACGAGGAAGACGACGAGGTCCCGGGCATCCTGAAGCGGAAGATCAAGGGTGGAGTGACGGTGGACCTGATGGGAGTGGAAGCGTTCCTCCCGGGCTCGCAGATCGCGCTGCGTCGGGTGCCGAACGTCGAGGAGCTGATCGGCAACCGTTACAGCTTCAAGATCATCAAGCTGAACAAGCGGCGCCGGAACATCGTGGTGAGCCGCCGCGTGATCCTGGAAGAGGAGCGGGAGCACAAGAAGGAGTACCTGGTCAAGGAGCTGATGGTCGGGCAGGTGCGCGAGGGCGTGATCAAGAACGTCACGGACTTCGGCGCCTTCATCGATCTGGGCGGGCTGGACGGACTGCTGCACATCACGGACATGAGCTGGGGCCGTGTGGGCCACCCGTCGGAGATCGTGGACATCGGCGACAGCATCGACGTGAAGGTGCTGGACATCGACTGGGACCGCGAGCGGATCTCGCTGGGGCTGAAGCAGCTGCTGCCGTACCCGTGGAAGGACGTGGCGGACAAGTACCCGGTGGGCTCGCGCGTGCTGGGTCGCGTGGTCTCCATCACCAACTACGGCGCCTTCGTGGAGCTGGAGAAGGGCGTGGAGGGTCTCGTCCACGTGAGCGAGATGTCGTGGACGCGGAACATCAAGCACCCGTCGCAGATCGTCACCATTGGGGACGAGATCGAGGCGGTCGTGCTGAAGGTGGACCGGGACGACGAGAAGATCTCGCTGGGTATGAAGCAGATCGAGGAGGACCCGTGGCTGGCGCTACCGGTGAAGTATCCCACGGGCACGAAGGTGAAGGGCACGGTCCGCAACCTGACGTCGTTCGGCGCGTTCGTGGAGATCGAGCCCGGGATCGACGGTCTGATCCATATCAGCGACATGAGCTGGACGAAGCGGATCCAGCACCCGTCGGAGGTGCTCCGCAAGGGCGAGGAGATCGAGGTCATGGTTCTGGGCGTGGACGCCGAGAACAAGCGGATCTCGCTGGGCCTGAAGCAGATGCAGGACGACCCGTGGTACAACCTGGTGGAGCAGTACTCGCCGGGTGTGGAGACCACCGGGACGGTGGCCCGGATCCTCGACGATGGCGTGGTCATGGACCTCGGCGACGACGTGGAGGGCTTCGTTCCCATGAGCCAGTTCCCCGATGACGTGCAGGACCCGGCCGAGGCCGTGTCCGAGGGTCAGGGGGCGGACCTCAGGGTGCTGGAGTCGGACGCGGTGAACCGCCGGATCGTTCTGGCGGTCATGGATCTCCACCCGTTCGAGCGGCCGGTCGAGGAACCGGCGGAAGGCGAGTCGGACGAGGGTGAGGACGAGGCCGGCGCGCCTGAAGAGGCGGAGGCGGAAGCGCCCGCGGAGGTTGAGGCCGAGGCTCCGGAAGAGGTTGAGGCCGAGGCTCCGGAAGAGGTTGAAGCCGAGGCTCCGGAAGAGGTCGAGGCCGAGGCTCCGGAAGAGGTTGAAGCCGAGGCTCCGGAAGAGGTCGAGGCCGAGGCTCCGGAGGCCGCGGCTCCGGAGGGCGCGGAGTCCGAAGAAGAGTCGGAGGAGAAGGCGGAATAGAGCCGCCGGACCTCTTGGATGTGGGGGGAGGCGGGCCGGAATCGGTCCGCCTCCCTTTTTTCGTGGGGGTGACGTCGGTAGTTTGGGCGGACCCCCCTTTCCGACGCGGGGAGTAACCCCAACCGTGCGAACACGAGGGCAGGCTTGAGCTACGCGAGGACGTGGATGGGATTGTGTGCACTGGTGCTGGCGCTGGCATGCGCTGTGGGAGAGACGCCCCCGCAGGCGCCTCCTCCGGACGGGGCTGCGGGAGCCCCGGGCGGCGCGGTGGTGGATGACGCCTCACCGGGGGCGGATGCGGCCGCCGCGGCCGATCTGCTCGAGCGGTCGATGCGGGCCTACCAGAGGTCGGAGCTCGAGGAGTCGTTGCGGCTTTCGCGCGAGGTGCTCACACGGCACGCCGGGACCCCCTCGGAGGCGGACGCGCGCTGGGTGGCGGCGCGAGCCGCGTTCGCCCTCGGCCGGTATGCGGAGTCCCGTGCGCTGGCGCTGGAGCACGCCCGTCGCGGCGGCGGAGGGTCGGCGAGCGCGGCGGAGGTCCGGTCGCTGGCCGAGCTCGCGGCGGACGCTCTGGAGGCGCCGGCCCCCGTGGTGGTCGGGGCGGTGCTGAGCCGGAGCGGACCCCGCGTGCTGGTGCGCTACGCGGACTGGGTGCTGGAGGGAATCCAGCTGGCGATCGCAGAGGCGGAGCGGGACCAGAATCGAAGGATCGAGCTCGTGGTGGCGGATGACGCGGGCGGCGCGCGGGTGACGGAGGCCGTCCGTGAGCTCGAGCGGCGCGGCGCGGTGGCCATCGTGGGCCCGATGCTGGATGAGCACCTGTGGGCGGCCGCAGAAGCCCGGTCGAGTCGCGAGCTGGTGCTGGTGAGTCCCACGTCCTCCAGGACGCCCCACTGGCCCGAGACCTACTCCATCAACGCCAGCGACGCGCTGGGGGCCCGGGATCTCGGGCGCTATGCGGCGGATGTCGGCCTCACTCAGGCGGCCATCCTCCACCTCCGGCTGCCCGATTACGAGGGGAAGGCGGCGGCGTTCGCGGAGGAGTTCACCGCGCTGGGCGGTCGTGTTCGTACGGTAGTCCCGTACGACTCTGGAACCACGACCTTCGCACCGCACATGCGCCAGATCCTCGCCGCGGTGGCACCGACTCGCTCCGCCGGGCTGGAGGGTGCCGCGCTGGGCCCCGGCGCCGCGGGCCAGGTGGACTCTGCCCAGGTGGAGCTCTCGCAGCAGCCGTTCGCGCTCTTCGTCGCGGCGCCGCCCCGGGACGTGCCGCAGATCGCACCGCAGCTCGGGTTCTACGGCCTCGACTCGGCGGGCGTGCAGCTGTTTGGTGACGAGGCGTGGGCCGCGGCCGAGGTCCGGCGGATGGTGCTGGACCGTGATCTGGAAGGTGTGATCGCGGCCTCGCGGTTCCCGCCGGAGCGAGCGGATGCGCCGGCGGATCCCGACTTCGTCCGGGCGTACGAGGGACGCTATCGTCAGTCGCTCGGCAACCAGCTGCCCGCGCTGGGCTATGACGCGGCGCACCTGATCATGCAGGCGCTGCCGAACCGGAGCCTGACGCCCGCGGCGCTGGCGCGGCGGTTCCACCTGCTGGCGGAGATCCGCGGCGCCACTGGACTGCTGTCGGTGCGCTCGGACCGGGTGGTGCGCCGCCCGCATCTGGTCATCATCCGGAACGGCATGCTGGAGCCGGCGCCGTACCCGTGGAATTACGAGCTGCCGCTGCATCGGGCGCCTCTGCCGCAGGACAGCAGCGTGGGGAGTGGACGATGAGCATGCGAGAGAAGCTGAAGCGGCTGGACGAGCTACGGCGCGAGTCGGAGCTCGGGGGCGGCAAGGAGCGGCTGGAGGCGCAACACGAGCGTGGTAAGCTTTCGGCCCGAGAGCGGCTGGACCTGCTACTGGACGAAGGCAGCTTCGTGGAGTTGGACCGGTTCGTCACGCACCGCACCACGGGGTTCGGACTGGAGGACCGGAGGTACCTCGGCGACGGAGTGGTGACCGGCTACGGTACGGTCCAGGGTCGGCTCGTCTACGTCTTCAGCCAGGACTTCACCGTCTTCGGCGGCTCGCTATCCGAGGCGCACGCCGAGAAGATCGTGAAGGTCATGGACCTCGCCATGGAGAACGGCGCGCCGGTCATCGGTCTGAATGACAGCGGCGGCGCGCGGATCCAGGAGGGGGTCGTGAGCCTGGGTGGCTACGCCGACATCTTCCTCCGCAACACGCTGGCTTCGGGTGTGGTGCCGCAGATCAGCGCGGTCCTGGGGCCGTGTGCCGGGGGCGCGGTGTACTCGCCCGCCATCACCGACTTCATCTTCATGGTCCGCGGCACCAGCTACATGTTCGTGACAGGGCCCAATGTGGTGAAGACGGTCACCCACGAGGACATCGACATGGAGGGACTCGGCGGCGCCAATGTGCACGCCGGAACCTCCGGTGTGGCGCACTTCGCCCACGACTCGGAGATGGAGTCGATCGCGGCCATCCGGAAGCTCTTCGACTTCATCCCGCAGAACAACCGGGAGGATCCGCCGTTCCGCGAGTGCCAGGACCCGTTCGACCGCCAGGACGAGGAGCTGCTCGACATCGTCCCCGACGAGCCAGCCAAGCCGTACGACATCCACGAGGTGATCCGACGGGTCGTGGATGACGGGGATTTCTACGAGGTGCATGCCGACTTCGCGCCCAATATCGTTGTGGGATTCGCCCACCTGGGCGGACGGAGCGTGGGCATCGTGGCCAATCAGCCGGCGGTCCTCGCCGGCGTACTGGACATCGACAGCTCCGACAAGGGCGCCCGTTTCGTCCGCTTCTGCGACTCGTTCAACATCCCGCTGGTGGTCCTGGAGGATGTACCCGGCT
This sequence comes from uncultured Gemmatimonadales bacterium, assembly GCA_963783305.1. Lineage (GTDB taxonomy): Bacteria > Gemmatimonadota > Gemmatimonadetes > Longimicrobiales > RSA9 > JAWVYT01. The sequence goes on from CAWAMW010000007.1 coordinate 217,158, forward strand.
TCCTACCCGGAGTGGGACAGGAGCACGGCGGCATCATTCGGCACGGCGCAAAGCTGCTCTTCGCCTTCAGCGAGGCCACGGTGCCGAAGGTCACGCTCATCACCCGCAAGGCGTATGGCGGCGCATATGACGTGATGAACTCGAAGCACATCCGGGGCGACATGAACCTCGCATGGCCCACCGCCGAGATCGCCGTCATGGGCCCCAAGGGTGCCGTGGAGATCCTCTTCCGCAAGCAGATCGCCGAGGCCGAAGATCCGGCCGCCGAGGCCGCCGCGAAGGAGAGTGACTACCGCGAGCGGTTCGCCCACCCCTTTATCGCCGCCGCCCGCGGGTACGTAGACGACGTCATCGATCCCCGGGAGACCCGGCCGCGCCTCATAAATGCCCTCGACATGCTCCGGAACAAGCGCAGCGAGAACCCCTGGAAGAAGCATGGCAATATTCCGTTGTAGCTCGGGGCGGAGCCCCCGGCGGAGGGCTCTGCCTTCGGCTTCGGGGGCGCTGTTCGAAGGGTTCCGCGGGGCGCAGCGACTCCCACCGCGAGCGCAGCGAGTTTCCCGGTCCGCCGAAGGGAGACCCTCATGCTGAAACGCGTGCTCGTCGCGAACCGGGGCGAGATCGCGCTTCGTGTGATCCGGGCGTGTGAGGAGCTGGGGATCGAGAGCGTGGCGGTGTATTCGGAGGCGGACTATCGGTCCGCGCACGTTCTGGCGGCGGACCGGGCGGTGCTGCTCGGCCCGGCACCGGCGGCCGAGAGCTACCTGCGGATCGACCGGCTCGTGGACGTGGCGCGGGAGATGGAGTGCGATGCGGTCCATCCGGGGTACGGGTTCCTCGCGGAGCGCGCGCCATTCGCTCGGGCCGTGGAGGAGGCGGGGCTGATCTTCATCGGGCCACCCCCGACCGCCATCGAAGCGATGGGCGACAAGACGCGCGCGCGCCAGGCGATGATTGCCGCGGGAGTCCCCGTGGTCCCCGGGACGGCCGAGGCGTTGGCGGATGGCGCCGAGGCGGAGCGGGCCGCGGCGGAGGTGGGGTATCCGGTCATGCTGAAGGCCTCGGCCGGCGGGGGCGGGAAGGGGATGCGGGTCGTGCGTGAGCCGAAGGACCTGGTGGCATCGTTCGAGGCCGCGTCCCGCGAGGCCACGGCGGCGTTCGGGGATGGCAGAGTGTACGTCGAGCGCTTTCTGGACGGGCCGCGGCACATCGAGATCCAGGTGCTCGCCGACGCGCACGGAACGGTGCTCCATCTCGGGGAGCGGGAGTGCTCCATCCAGCGGCGTCACCAGAAGCTGATCGAGGAAGCGCCTTCTCCGGTGGTCACCCCGGAGCTCCGGCGCCAGATGGGTGAGGCAGCGGTGGCCGCGGCCCGCGCGGTCGACTACCGTAGCGCCGGCACGGTGGAGTTCCTCTTCCAGGATGGCGAGTTCTTCTTCCTGGAGATGAATACGCGGATCCAGGTGGAGCACCCGGTGACGGAGCTGGTCACGGGCGTGGACCTTGTGCAGTGGCAGCTGAGGGTGGCGGGGGGGACGCCGCTCAGTTTCAGACAGGACGACGTCCGCTGGTCAGGGCATGCCATCGAGTGCCGCATAACCGCGGAGGACCCCACCAGCGGGTTCCTCCCGTCCAGCGGCCGGGTCGAGCTGCTGCGTGTGCCCGCGGGTCCGGGGGTCCGCTGGGATGCCGGGATCCAGGAGGGCGACGACATTTCGCTCCACTACGACCCCATGCTCGCCAAGCTCGTGGTACACGGACCCACACGCGATCAGGCGATCGAGCGAATGCTCCGCGCACTGGGCGAGCTCCGGATCGTGGGGGTGGAGACCAGCGCGCCCTTCCTCCGCCGCGTCCTCGACGAGGCGGACTTCCGGGCGGGTCGGATCGATATCCGCTACCTCGAGCTCCACGAGGAGTTGCTCGATCCGGAGCCGGAGGAGGAATCGCTTCGGGCGGTGGCCGTGGCGGCCGCGCTGCTGGCGGAGGAATCCCGGGAGCGGCGGTCTCTCCGGCGCATCGGCGAAGACGGCCCGGGGACGTCACGCTGGCGCGACATGGGGTGGCGCTGAAACGGCGGCCGGGCGGCCGAGACGCGCTTGCCTTTTGGGGCGGGCGTTTCTAACATTGAACTCCGCTTCTCTCCCTGGGTCCGACCGAATGATCACGCGCCCGCCTCGGCTGGGTGGAACGGCACTGGCCGGCTTCTTCTTACCGCAAGAAACCGCACGTGGCAAAGATGCTTCAGAAAAAGCACTGGCTCGTCCACGTGCTTCGAAGGGCGGGTATCCCGGGGGCCGATGAGCTGGCCATTGATCCGGGCATGCCGCCGGCCGAGGCATGGATGCGAGCCTGTGATGCCACGGCAATCTCGCCGGATACGCTGGCCGGTCACGTCGCGGATTACTTTCGTCTGAAGGTCGCGGTCCTGGAAGCCGCGGAGCCGACCGCTGCCAAGCTCGTCCCCGAGAAGATCGCCCGGCAGTACTCCATCTTCCCGTTCAAGGAGAACGAGCGCCACCTCACCGTGGCGACGAGCGATCCGACGAACTTCGCCGCCGAGCAGGCGCTGGGGTTCATTTCCGGACGGAAGGCGATTTTCGAGGTGGCGCCGCCCCCCATGATCCTGGACGCCATCAATGGCAGCTACAGCGCGGACGGCGTGATCGAGTCTCTGCTGAGCCGCGTGGACGAGGCGATTGCCGATTCGGTGTCCGTGGTCAAGGACCATGATTCCAGGGACGTGAGCGAGGCGGAGGCGGAGTCCGCGCCGGTCATCAAGCTCACGAACCTGATCCTCCGGGACGCGGCCATCAACGGCGCCAGCAATGTCCACATCGAGCCGGGCGCCAGCGGCGGCACGGTCCGATTTCGGATCGACGGCGTGCTGCGCAACTACATGCAGCTGCCGCTCCCGGCGCTGATCCGGGTGGTGTCGCGGATCAAGATCATGGGCAATCTGGACATCGCGGATCGATGGCGGCCGCAGGACGGCCGTACGCGGGTGATGGTCGAGGGTCGCCCGCACGACATCCGCATCTCCACGGTCCCCACCCGGGAGGCCGAGAAGGTGGTGCTGCGGATCCTGAAGGGCGGCCAGGCGGCCAAGCTGAGCGAGATCGGGCTCCCGTCGTGGGAGTTGGGGCGGCTGCGGCAGTTGCTCTCGAACCGGGACGGAATCGTCTGCGTGACCGGCCCGACGGGCTCCGGCAAGACGACCACACTCTACGCCGCGATCCGGGAGCTGGCCACGGGCGAGGTCAACATCATGACTGTGGAAGACCCGGTCGAGTACGAGCTGCCGGGTATCACGCAGATCCAGGTGCAGCCGAAGCGGGGTGTGACGTTCGCCAGCGCGCTCCGTGCCATCCTCCGGCAGGACCCGGATGTGATTCTCGTGGGTGAGATCCGGGACAGGGAGACGGCCGAGGTGGCCGTACAGGCCGCGATGACCGGTCACCTCGTCCTGGCCACGCTGCATACCAATGACGCCGTGAGCGTGATCGCCCGGCTCCTCGACATCGGTCTCGACCACGCCTCCATCGCCGCCACTCTTCGAGGCGCCCTCGCTCAGCGCCTCGTCCGGAAGGTCTGCGACGAGTGCGGCGAGCCGATCCGCGGGGTCATGACGGCCGACGAGGTCCGGCTGGCTCGCCTGTACAACATCCGCCCCCCGATCCGAAGCGTAGGCTGCCGTCGCTGCGCGGAAACCGGATATCGAGGGCGGATGCCGGTGCAGGAGGTGTTCGTCGTGAACAACGCCATCGCCGACATGGTCACGGGCGGCGCCACGTACTCCGAGCTCTATGCCGCCGCCCTGGCTTCGGGCATGCGCCCGCTGCAGCAGGTGGGTATCGACCGGGTCCGCAGCGGCGAGACCACGCTCGAGGAGCTCGAGCGCGTGCTCGGTCTCGACGCGGACGAGGCTGCGGATGCCGAAGCCGCTGCGAAAGGGCGCTCTGAAGCGGCGGACAGCGCCGCCGCGCCCACCGATCCTCCGTCAGACACGTCCGATCCGGAGCTGGAGACGCGGGAGTCGCCGGTGGAAGCGGTCGACGGCCCGGAGCCCGCGCTCGTTGGCCCGGAGCCCGCGCTCGTTGACCCGGAGCCCGCGCTCGTTGACCCGGAGCCCGCGCCCGTTGACCCGGAGCCCGCGCCCGACGTCGACGGTGGTGCCGCGGCTTCGGTGGAGGTGGGGGCGGTCGCCTCCGGCACGCCCGATCCGGGCACGGGGGTCCGGCCCGGCGATTCGGACCTCCCGATCCTGGTGGTGGACGACGATCCGGAGGACCGGCTGCTGGTCCGGACGATCCTGCAGAAGCAGGGCTTCCGGGTGAAGGAGGCACGGAACGGGGAGCAGGCGCTGGAGCGGATCGGGGCGGGGGATGCCCACGCCATGGTCATCCTCGACCTGGAGCTGCCGACAATGGGCGGGCGAGAGGTCCTTTCCGCTCTGCGCTCGTCCGCCGCAACCATGGCGCTCCCGGTCATCGTCCTCACGGGGTCTCCCGATCCGGAGGACGAGTACCGGGTGATGGAGGAGGGGGCGGATGACTACCTACGGAAGCCACTGGATGCGCCCCGGTTCGTGGCTCGGGTGAAGGCGGCGCTCCGCCGGGCGAGGATGGCGTAATGACCGAGGACGCGAGGGATTCGCTGGAGCCGGCGGCGCTGGATCGTCTCTTTCGCATCGGCGGCCAGGAGTTCGTCATCGAGATGATCGAGCTGTTCCTGGAGCATGCGCCCCAGCGGGTGGAGGCCGCGGGCACCGGGTTCGCCGAAGGTGACATGAGCACGGTCTACCGGGCGGCGCACTCGCTGAAGTCCACCGCCGCGAACCTGGGGGCCAGGTCGCTCCAGGATGTGGCCGCGCGGCTGGAAGAGCGGGCGGCCGCGAAGGAGGTGGAGGGAATGGCTTCGCTTCTGGACGAACTGAAACGCAGCTATCAGCGGCTCCGTCCGGAGCTCGAGATGGAGCGGGATCGTCGAAAGGGCGCGGGCGCGTGAGATCGAACCGAGGAGCACGAGATTGAACCAGACCGACAACAACCCGCCGAGGCGGCTCCGGATCTTCCTCCGGGATCACCGGCTCCTGGACGGCAGCGCACGGGTGCCTCGCGGTCAGTTCCTGTCCACGTACCTCGCGAGCCGCACCAGGTACGTGAACCTCACGAAGTCGGAGTGGGTGGGGATCGGCGAGCAGGTGGGACACCTGGCCCTGAAGGTCGACAAGATCCTCTGGGCGGCCTCGGAGGACGGAGAGCTTCCGCTCACGGGCGCCCTCGTCTCCAGCACCGCGCGCCGGGTCGAGGTGGAGCTGGAGGGCGGCTATCTGGTTTCCGCCGGTCTCCTGCTGGTCCAGGACCAGCGCCTGAGCGACTACCTCCAGTCTGCCCCGCCTTTCGTGCCGCTCCGGAATGCGGAGCTGCGGCCCCGGGGGAAGAAGCTGGGGGATGTGGTCGTGAACCAGGAGGCCATTCAGGTCGTGCGCGAGATCGCCGGCGAAGCGCCCGACGCGATGCACACCCCGCTGGATGCCGAAGACGAGACGCTGAAGGCCGAGGATACGGCCGAGTCCGCCCACCGAGAGGACTAGTCGGGGGGGCGACCGGTCCCGGGGACCTCCACTTGAAGGCCCGTTCGTCCTTTCAACCCGGGGACGGACGGGCTATCTTTTCGCGCCGATGACTATGAACGTGGAGATTACCGGAATCGCGGGCGGCGGCGCTGGCGTGGGGCGGCTGCCCGACGGCAGAGTCACGTTCGTGCATCGCACCGCTCCGGGGGACGAAGTGGAGGTCCGCGTGGTCGAGGAACGCGGCCGCTGGACCCGTTCCGAGCTCGTCGCGATCCGGCGGAAGGCGCCGGGAAGGCGGGAGGCCCCGTGCCCCCATTATGATCGGTGCGGCGGGTGCACCCTGGAGCACCTCGAGTACGAGGCACAGCTGGAGGCGAAATCCCGCATCGTGGCGGACGCGCTCCAGCGGATCGGCAGGATCGAGATCGACCTCCCGGAAATAACGCCCTCGCCCGACGAGTTCCGCTACCGCAACCGAGTGAGCTTCACGCTCCGGCGGACCGTAAGTGGTGTGGTGGCGGGGTTCCATGCCCTCGAGGACCCCGACACCATCGTGGACATCACGGCGGCCTGTCTGCTGCCCGAGCCGGCCGTGGCGGATGTGTGGGGGCGCCTGCGGAGCGAGTGGGGGCGGGACGCGCGGCGGCTGCCCTCGGGTGAGGAGCTGCGACTGACGCTGCGAGGCAGCGATTCCGGTGCGGTTACCCTGACCGTGGACGGGGGCTATGCGCCCGGTCGACCGGACGAGCTGCTGGAGGCGGTGGACGGGCTGGTGGCCATATGGCAGCGCCCGCCGTCGGCGAAGCGCTACAGGCACCTGGCCGGGGATGAGGCGCTGCTGGACCGGTGGGATGAGGACGAGCTCGAGCTGAGCGGCGATGTCTTCACCCAGGTCAACCGCAAGGCGGCGGGGGCCCTGCAGTCGTACGTGCTGGAGCTGGTGGGGCGCGGCAGCCCGGCGCACGTGCTGGACGCGTACTGCGGTGTGGGGCTGTACGCGCGACGGCTGGAGCGAGAAGGTGTGAAGGTTACCGGAATCGAGGCGCATCCCGCGGCCGTCCGGGAGGCGGAGCGGGCGGCCCCCGCGGCCCGTTTCCTCGAGGGACGGGTGGAGGAGCTGCTTGCGGAGGGGCTGCCCGCAGATACCGCCATCCTGAATCCGCCCCGGGCGGGGCTTGCGGCCGGCGCCACGGAGGCGCTGGCGACGGCCCCTCCAGCGCGCGTCGTCTACGTGAGCTGTGACCCGGCCACACTCGCACGGGACCTGAAACGACTCAAGGACGAGTACCGGGTCCTGGGCGTCCGGTGCTTCGATCTTTTCCCCCAGACGGCGCACGTCGAGACCGTCGTGGAGTTGGAATCATGCGCTACTTCGTAACGGTGGCCGGGCGCGAGTTCGAGGTGGACCTGCGCTCGGATGTCCCGACGGTGGACGGCGAGCCGCTGGACGCCTCGCTGAACCTGATCCCCGGCACCCCGGTGCGGCACCTGCTGACGGATCGGCGCTCGCAGGCGCTGGTGGCGCGGCCGGGGGAGAAGGGCTTCTGGGACATTCACCTGAACGGTGACCGCTATGAAGTGGAGGTCGTGGACGAGAGGACGCGCGCCATCCGGGCACTGACAGGACAGGGGTCGGCGGCGCAGGGGCCGCGTCCGATCCGTGCGCCCATGCCGGGGCTGGTGGTGCGGGTGGACGTGGAAGAGGGAGACACGGTGCAGGCGGGACAGACGGTGGCGATCATCGAGGCCATGAAGATGGAGAACAATCTCAAGGCTGCGTCCGACGGAGTCGTCTCACGGGTGAAGGTCCGGGCGGGTGAGCCGGTGGAAAAGGGGACGGTCCTCGTGGAGCTGGCAGCGGCGGAGGGAGGGACCGAGAGCGATGGGTGACGGGGCGCGGCGGACCACGAGCGGAGTGGACGTGGAGCGGCTGTACGGGCCGGAGCGGACGATCGATCCACAGTCTCTCGGCGACCCGGGCGAGTATCCGTTCACCCGGGGTGTCTATCCGGACATGTATCGTGGGCGACTGTGGACCATGCGGCAATACGCCGGCTTCGGCACCGCCCAGGAGACCAACCAGCGCTATCGATACCTGCTGGACGCGGGACAGACCGGGCTGAGCGTGGCCTTCGACCTGCCCACGCAGATGGGGTACGACTCGGACGCCTCCATGGCGGCCGGTGAAGTGGGGCGGGTGGGTGTCGCGATCGACACGCTCGAGGACATGCGCCGTCTCTTCGACGGCATCCCCCTCGAGCAGGTTTCGGTCTCGATGACGATCAACGCCACCGCGGCCGTTCTCCTCGCCCTGTATGTGGCGCTGGGCGACGAGCGGGGGGTTGCGCGGGAGAAGCTGTCCGGGACGATCCAGAACGACATCCTGAAGGAGTACATCGCCCGGGGCACCTACATCTACCCGGTGGAGCCCAGCCTGCGCCTCATCACGGACACGTTCGCCTTCTGTGCCAATGAGGTGCCCCGCTGGAACACCATCTCCATCAGCGGCTATCACATCCGCGAGGCCGGTGCTACGGCCGCGCAGGAGGTGGCGTTCACCTTTGCGAACGCGCTCGAGTATGTGGATCGGGCCGTGGCCGCGGGACTGGCGGTGGACGACTTCGCGCCGCGCCTGTCCTTCTTCTTCGCGGCGCACAACGACCTCTTCGAGGAGGTGGCAAAGTTCCGCGCCGCGCGCCGGCTGTGGGCGCGGCTCATGCGCGAGCGCTACGACGCCACGGGGAAATCGCTGCTGCTGCGGTTCCACACGCAGACGGGCGGCGTGACGCTCACGGCTCAGCAGCCGCTCAACAACGTGGTGCGGGTGACGGTCCAGGCGCTCTCGGCGGTGCTCGGCGGCACGCAGTCGCTGCACACGAACGCCTACGACGAGGCGCTGGCGCTCCCCACGGCGGAGTCCGCGAAGCTCGCGCTTCGCACGCAGCAGATCCTGGCGCACGAGTCCGGTACGGCCCAGACCGTGGACCCCCTCGGCGGGAGCTACTACGTCGAGTCGCTCACGGACGCGCTGGAAGAGAAAGTGCGGGAGTACCTGGCGGAAGTTGCCGAGCAGGGCGGTGCGGCCCGGTCCATCGCGTACTTCCAGGAGGAGATCCACCGGTCGGCGTACGATCACCAGCGTGCGGTGGAGAGCGGGGAGCGTGTGATCGTGGGGGTGAACGAATACCGCGACGACGAAGGCCGAACGCGGATCCAGCAGCCCGACTATGGTGCCCTCGAGCGCGAGCAGCAGGAGCGGGTCCGGGAGGTGCGCGAGCGGCGTGATGCCGGCGCGGTCATGAACGCGCTGACCGCGGTGCGAGAGGCCGCTCGAAGCGATGCCAACCTGGTTCCGCCCATGGTGGAGGCGGTGAAGGCCCTGGCCACGCTGGGTGAGATCAGCGACATCCTCCGTGAAGAGTGGGGCCAGTACCACGAACGCTGATGCAGCGCTCGCCGGAGAGGGCCCCGCGGGGCCCCGGGCGGCGCACGACCTGAACGAGGAAACCGAGAGCTAGCGTGCCGACGTACGAGTATCGGTGCCCCGAGGGGCACGAGTTCGAGAAGTTCCAACGGATGAGCGACCCGCCCGAGGCGGATTGCCCGGAGTGCGCGCGGGCCGCCGAGCGGATCCTTTCCGGTGGCGCGGGCCTCCTGTTCAAGGGCGAGGGCTTCTACATCACCGACTATCGGAGCGACAGCTACAAGAAGGCGGCGCAGAAGGACAAGTCGGGATCCGAGTCGAAATCGGAATCCAAGGGCTCTTCGAGTGGCGAATCGAAGTCGGGGTCGGGCGGCTCGGGCGGCTCGGGCGGGTCGGGCGGGTCGTCGTCGAAGTCGTCGGACAGCAAGACGCGGAGCAAGGAGTGACGGCCGAAGACGCGCTGCGGGCCAGGCTGGCGGAGATGGCCGAGTCCCTCGGCGCGCCGGGTGTGGAGCCCCAGCTCGACCGGCCGCGCAACCCGGAGCACGGCGACTGGGCGACCAACCTGGCGATGGTGCTGGCGAGCCGGCTCAAGCGGCCGCCCCGGCAGATCGCCGAGGAGATCGCCGCCAACCTGGACCTGTCCGGCGCCGGGGTGCGCAGTGCGGAGGTTGCGGGCCCCGGCTTCATCAATTTCCGCCTGACAGGCGCACAGCTGGCCACGCTTCTCGACCGCGTTCTGGAGGAGGACCTGGACTACGGGCGATCCGGGGGCGTGGCCGACGGTCCCGTCATGGTGGAGTTCGTTTCCGCCAATCCCACCGGTCCGCTGCACATCGGCCACGGGCGCCAGGCCGCGCTGGGCGATGGGATCGCGAGCCTGCTGGAATGGACCGGTCGCACGGTCCAGCGGGAGTTCTACTACAACGATTCCGGGCGGCAGATGGACCTCCTTGCCCGAAGCGTATGGGCGCGGTACCAGGAGCGGCTGGGGCAGGACGTGGAGTTCCCTTCCGAGGGCTACCATGGCGAGTACGTGCAGGACGTCGCGGCGAGTCTGGAGGCGGAGGTAGGGGACCGGTACCGCGGCGACGATTCCCAGGAGGCACTGGACGCCATGCGTCGTCATGCCGTGGGGATCTTGCGGCGGGAGCAGGACCGGGACCTGGAGGCGTTCGGCGTCCATTTCGACCACCACTTCCTGGAGTCATCGCTGTACGAGGGTGGACGTGTGGAGGGCACCGCCGACGCGCTGCGGGAGACCGGTCTCGTGTACGAGCACGAGGGTGCCGTGTGGCTGAAGACCACCGAGTACGGCGACTCGAAGGACCGGGTCATGATCCGGAGCGATGGTGCGCCCACGTACTTCCTGCCGGACATCGCCTACCACGTGACGAAGTGGGAGCGGGGCTTCCACGACGCCATCAACGTGCAGGGCTCCGACCATCACGGCACCGTGGCGCGGGTGCGGGCCGGGCTGCAGGCGCTGGGTCTGCCAGCGGGTTACCCCGAGTATGTGCTGCACCAGATGGTGCGGCTGGAGCGGGGCGGCCGCGAGGTGAAGTTCTCGAAGCGGGCTGGGTCGTATACCACGCTCCGGGAACTGTTCGAGGAGACCGGCACGGACGTGGCTCGCTACTTCTTCCTCATGCGGCGGGCCGAGACCCAGATGGTCTTCGACCTGGACCTTGCCCTGGACCAGTCGGACAAGAACCCGGTCTACAAGGTCCAGTACGCGCACGCCCGGCTCACCAGCATCTTCCGGAAGGCCGGGGTGGACCCGGACTCGGCCGGTGCCGGGGCGGACACGGGACTGCTCCAGACCGAGGACGAGCAGGCGCTCATGAAGCAGCTCGGCCAGCTGCCGGAGGTCATCGAGAGGGCGGCGGCGGGTCGTGCGCCGCACCTGGTCTGTGACTACCTTGAGGAGACGGCGGGGATGGCCAACTCCTGGTACCACTCGGGGAACCCGAGCCGGAACCCGGAGCTGGCCGTGCTGGTGGATGATCCGGACCTCAGGGAAGCGCGGCTCACGCTGGCCCGGGGGGTCCGGATCGTGTTGCGTAACGGGCTCCGGGTCCTGGGACTGACGGCGCCGGACCGGATGGCGAGAGAGGACGTGGAATGAGTATTCTCGTGGTGGGCAGCGTGGCCACCGACCGGATCGAGACCCCTTTCGGGAAAGCCGATCGGACGCTGGGCGGCGCAGCCACCTACTTTTCGGCCGCCGCCTCCCTCTTCCAGCCGGTCTCCCTCGTAGGAGTCATTGGCACCGACTTCCCGGAGCACGAGCTCCAGTTCCTGAAGGACCGGGGCGTGGACATGGTCGGTCTGGAGAAGGCGGAAGGCGAAAGCTTCTTCTGGTCCGGCCGGTACCACTTCGACCTGAACAACCGGGACACGCTGGAGACGCGCCTGGGCGTTTTCGCCGATTTCCAGCCCAAGATCCCGGAGCACTGCCGGGACGCGGAGTGGGTGTTCCTGGCGAACATCGATCCCCAGCTCCAACTCGACGTGCTGGACCAGGTGGACGCGCCCAAATTCACGGCGGCCGACACCATGAACTACTGGATCGAGGGCCACCGGGACAAGCTCCTGGATCTACTCGGCCGCATCGACTGCCTCATGCTCAACGACAGCGAGGCCCGCGAGCTTTCCGGTGATTACAACCTGACCCGCGCCGCCCGCTGGATCCGCGACCGGGGTCCGCGGATCGTGGTGGTCAAGAAGGGGGAGCATGGAGCGCTGCTCTTCACCGACAACCACATCTTCTTCGCCCCTGGCTACCCGCTGGAAGAGGTCTTCGACCCCACCGGCGCGGGCGATTCCTTCGCCGGGGGGTTCATGGGCTGGCTGGCGCACGCCGGCTCTTTCGGTGAGGACGAGCTGCGCAGGGCCATGATCTATGGCTCCGCCACCGGGTCTCTGGTGTGCGAGAAGATGGGAGTGGAGCGGCTGCGAGAGCTCGATGTCGAGGAAGTGCACGAGCGTGTGAGGGAGTTCCGGAGGATGACGGTGTTCGAGCACCCCGTGGCCAGGGCCCATGGCTGACGGGCTCAGCTACCGGGACGCCGGGGTCGACCGGGAGATGGCGGAGCGCGCCAAGGACCGGATCGCGGAGCTGGTCGCGTCCACCGACACCGATGGAGTGCTCTCGAAGGTGGGGTCCTTTGGTGGACTTTTCCGAATGCCCAAGGACGCCACTTCACCGGTGCTGGTCTCCAGCGCGGACGGCGTGGGGACGAAGCTGAAGGTGGCGATGCGCGCCGGCCGCCACGACACCGTGGGTCACGACCTCGTCAACCACTGCGTGGACGACATCCTGGTGGAAGGCGCGCGCCCGCTGTTCTTCCTGGACTACATCGGGATGGGGGCCCTCGAGGAGGGCGTGGTGGGGGAGCTGGTCGAGGGGCTGGCCCGGGGCTGCCGTGAGAACGGCTGCGCCCTCCTCGGCGGCGAGACCGCCGAGATGCCGGACTTCTATGCGCCCGGCGAGTACGACCTGGCCGGCTTCATCGTCGGAATGACGGAGGAGGACCGGCGGCCGGGGGTGAACCGGGTGAGGGAAGGGGCCGTGCTCGTGGCGCTCGCTTCCGGCGGGTTCCATACCAATGGCTACTCGCTGCTGCGGAAGCTCCTGTTCGAGCGTCTGTCGCTCGACCTGGACGACCCGTTCCCGGAGGACGGCCGTCCCGTGGGCGATGTGCTGCTCCAGGTGCACCGCAGCTATCTGAAGCCGGTGCTTCCGCTCATCGAGGACGGCACCGTGCATGCCCTCGCCCATATCACGGGTGGCGGGATCCCCGGGAACCTCTCGCGCTCCCTGCCCAGCGGCGCACGGGCGCGGATCGATCGGTCGAGCTGGACCGTGCCACCGGCCTTCCGCGGTGTGATGGAAGCGGGCGGGATCGACGAAATGGAGATGTTTCAAACCTTCAACATGGGCATTGGCATGATCCTCGTCGTGGACGGGGACGCGGCCGATGACGTGGTCAGGGCTCTCGAACATGCGGGCGAGCAAGCGTGGGTTCTCGGAACCGTGGAGCAGCGGCCGGATGATGGAGACGCTGTCGTACTGGAGTAGGCGACCCGGGGTCGCGGCGCGTGTCTGCGCGTTGACGCTCCTCGGTGGGCTCCTCTCGGTGGTGGTGCCCACCGGGGCACGCGCTCAGAGCGACGACCTCAGCCGGGCGTGTGTCAGCCCGTACAGCGTTCCGAGCGACCCGGTGTCCGCGGAGTGTGCGCTCTCCGTGGCGGCGGTCCGACTGATCCAGCCCAGAGTGGGTCTCGCTCTCTTCGGCGGGAGCCCCGTTCCCGGCAGCGCGAGCACGCTCGGCATGCGACTCGGGTCGGTCCCGCGGTTCAGCCTGTCCGGCCGGACCATCGTACTGCCCATGGAGCTGCCGCCCCTGGCGGACCGGGCGGTGAACCTGCAGCCCATGCCGAACCTCAGGCCCGGCGAGGGCGTGGGCGCGCTGGCGTTCGGGCTGTCGGGGCAGGCGACCGTGGGGCTGCTGTCCGGGTGGTCGCCGCTCCCGACCGTCGGCGGCGTGCTGGCGGTGGACGCCATCGGGCGCGCCTCCTGGCTCCACCTCCCGGGCGAGCAGGGCTTCGACGGGAGCAGCGTCTGGGGCGCCTCGCTCGGCGTTCGGGTGGGTGCGCTCCGGGAGTCGTTCACGCTCCCGGGGATCTCCGTCACCGGATCGTACGGGCGGAGCACGAGCTTCACGTTCGGTGAGCCGAACGACCCCACGGGCGGTCACATAGAGACGGGCGTCGGGAACTGGAATCTCACGGGTGCCCTCACCAAGCGGATCGGCGCGATGGGCTTTACCGGCGGCGTCGCCTTCGACCGGTACACGGGGGACGTGGAGTTCTCCTACGTGGGCGGCCCGGTGAATGGGGTGCGGGCGGATGCCGCCACGGACCGCTGGTCGGCGTTCGCGAACGCCTCGTGGACGTTCCTGATCCTCCACGCGTCTCTGGAGGCCGGATGGCAGGACGCGCCCGTGCCAGGCGGTCTGCCACAGGGGACGACGCTGGATCCCACGGGCTGGTGGGTGGGCACCGCCCTTCGCATGTCGATCTGATGAGCCCGGCCGCCCCTGACACCGACGATCGGTTCATGGGCAGGGCGCTCGAGCTGGCGGCCGAGGGGTGGGGCCGTGTGCACCCCAACCCGCTGGTGGGCGCCGTGGTGGTCCTGAACGGCGTGGTGGTGGGCGAGGGTGCTCACCGCGAGTTCGGAGGGCCGCACGCAGAGGTGGAAGCGCTGAAGGCCGCGGGGCCGAAGGCACGGGGAGCCACGCTGTACGTGACGCTCGAGCCGTGCGCGCACCACGGCAAGACGCCCCCGTGCACCACCGCCATCCTCGAGCACGGGATCCGACGTCTCGTCTACGCCGCGCGCGATCCGAATCCCGAGGCCACCGGGGGCGGAGCACGGCTCGCCCAGCAGGGCCTCGAGGTCGTGAGTGGGGTGGGCGCGGACCGCGCCCGGCGTCAGAATGCTCTCTTTCTCCATCCGATCGAGGCCGAGCGCCCCTTCACCGCGCTCAAGTTCGGAATGACGCTGGACGCGCGGATTTCGAGGGAGGCCGGTGAGCGGACGGCTATTACGGGCCCGGAGTCGCAGGCGGAGGTTCATCGGCTCAGGTCCGGCTTCGACGCGGTTCTCGTGGGGGGCAGGACGGCGCGGGTGGACGACCCGGAGCTGACGGTGCGCCACGCGCCCCCACCGCGCGTACCCCCTGTCCGTGTGGTGATGGACCCGATGGCGCGACTCCCGCCGGAGAGCCGGCTCGCTACGACGGCCGGCGACGTCCCGGTGCGGGCGCTGGTGGCGCCGGACGCGCCAGGGGACCGGGTGGCGGCGCTGCGGCGCTCCGGCGTGGACGTCGTCGAGGTCCCGAGGGTGCAGTCGGGGCTGGACCTGGACGCCAGCCTGGAGGCGCTCTGGGAGCGCGGCATCCGGACCATCTTCTGCGAGGGCGGCGGCCGATTGGCGTCGTCGCTGCTCGAGGGCGGTCAGGTCCAGCGTCTGTACCTGTTCGTGGCCCCGGTGGTGTTCGGTGGAAGCGGTGTGCCTGCTTTTCCGGGCGATTCAGTGTTCCGGGGCGAGCGGCCGGAGGTGCGGCAGCTCGGCTCAGACACTCTTCTAGTCATAGATCGGAGCGCATGATGTTCAGCGGTATCGTGGAGGCGGTGGGGCGGGTAGAGCGCGTGGACGCGGCGGACAATGGCCGCCGCTTCCGGATCTCGGCGCCGTTCGCGCAGGAGCTGGGAGAGGGCGACTCCGTGGCGGTGGAGGGAGTGTGCCTCACGGCCACGGCGCTGGACGGCGCCGTGTTCGAGGTGGAAGCCATCGCCACAACGCTGTCCCGCACGACGCTGGGCGAGCTCGAAGAAGGGGCCGCGGTGAACCTGGAGCGGGCGCTCGCCCTGGGTGACCGCCTCGGCGGGCACCTGGTTCAGGGGCATGTGGACGCCGTGGGCGAGGTCGTGGCGGTGACGCGGGAGGGCGAGCACGTTCTTCTGGACGTGCGGCTGCCGGGGGTCGTTTCCGAGGTCACCGTTCTGCACGGCTCCATTGCGATCGCGGGAGTGAGCTTGACGGTGAATGCCATGCGGGCGTCAGACGTGGCGCAGGTGGCGCTGATCCCGTACACCTGGGATCACACGACGCTGCGGGACCTTCGGCCCGGAGGCGGGGTTAACCTCGAGGGAGACATGCTGGGACGGTTCGTGGTGGACTACATGAAGAAGCGCGGCCAGAAGGAGGCCGGATGAGCAGCGCCCCTGTGGGGTTCGACCCCGTCGAAGAAGCGATCGCCGAGATCCGCGAAGGCCGGATGGTGATCGTGGCCGATGACGAGGACCGGGAGAACGAGGGCGACCTGGTGGTTGCCGCCTCCCGGATCTCCCCGGAAACGGTCAACTTCATGGCCCGGCACGCCCGTGGCCTGATCTGTGTCGCGCTGACCCCCGCACGGGCCGAGCAGCTGGGGCTGCCGCTCATGGCGGAGCAGAACACCGAGGCGTTCCGGACGGCCTTCACGGTAAGCGTGGACGGACACCCGCGGTTCGGCGTCACGACCGGTATCAGCGCCCGGGATCGGGCGAAGACCATCGAGCTGCTGGTGGACCCGGAGACGAAGCCGAGCGACCTGCGTCGGCCCGGGCACGTGTTCCCGCTCCGGGCGGTCCCTGGGGGCGTCCTGCGCCGCGTCGGGCAGACCGAGGCTTCCGTCGATCTCGCCCGCCTCGCCGGACTGCCCCCGGCGGGTGTGATCTGTGAGATCATGAACGAGGACGGCACCATGGCCCGGCGCCCCGAGCTGGAGCGGTTTGCCGCCGAACACGCGATCAAGTTCATCACCGTCGCCCAGATCGTTGCCTATCGCCTGACCAACGAGCGGCTCGTCCGGCGCATCGCGGAAGCCGCCATGCCCACGGAGTACGGCGAGTTCAAGGTGATGGCGTTCGAGAACCAGATCGACGGCCTGGAGCACGTCGCCATCGTGAAAGGCGACGTGGAGGGGGGCGAGGACATCCTGGTGCGGATGCACTCGGAGTGTCTCACCGGGGACGTGTTCCATTCTCAGCGCTGCGACTGCGGCCTTCAGCTGGAGGCCGCCATGCGCCAGATCGACGAGGAGGGGCGCGGTGTCATCGTCTACCTGCGACAGGAGGGCCGGGGGATCGGACTGGCGAACAAGATCCGGGCGTATGCGCTCCAGGACACGGGCCAGGACACCGTGGAGGCGAACGAGTCGCTGGGGTTCAAGCCGGACCTGCGGGACTACGGGATCGGAGCCCAGATCCTCCTGGACCTGGGACTCAGCACCATCCGGCTGCTCACGAACAACCCGCGCAAGATCGTCGGGCTGGAAGGGTACGGCCTGCAGATTACCGGGCGGGAGCCGATCCATGTGGAGCCCACGGCGCACAACCGGAGCTACCTGGAGACCAAGCGGACCCGACTCGGTCACATCCTGCCGGAGGCGGTCGAGCCGGCGCTCGGCGAGGAGACCACGACAGGGCGGGGCAACGGTGTGCCCGCCGCGGACGGCGATTCGGAGATGGCCGGGGAGAGGGAGGACTGAGGTGGAGATCGAAGGATCGACGGACGGCGCGGGACTACGGTTTCTGGTCGTCGTCTCGCGTTTCAACGAGACGGAGACCGAGCAGCTGCTGGAGGGAGCGATGGCGTGCCTGGTCGAGCACGGACTCCGGGAAGACGATGTGGACGTGGTGCGGGTCCCCGGCGCGTTCGAGATCCCCGGGACGATCGGAGTGGCGCTCCGTTACGGGAGCTATGACGGGATCGTCGCCCTGGGCTGCGTGATCCGGGGTGAGACGCCCCACTTCGACTACGTGGCCGGGGAAGCCGCGCGCGGCGTGCAGGAGCTGGCGGTGCGGCACGATGTCCCCATCGGGTTCGGCGTGCTGACCACGGACACGCGGGAGCAGGCGCTGGCGCGGGCTGGCGGTCCGCGCGGCAACAAGGGCCGGGACGCGGCTCTGACCACGCTGGAAATGGTGCACCTGTATCGGGGATTGCGACCGGATGCGCGATAGAAGCAAGGCACGGGCGTGGGGACTGCGCGTCCTCTACGCCTGGGACTCCCGCAGCGACGCGGAGCTGGCCGTAGTCCTGGATGAGTTCCTCACGCGGCGGCGCATCGCGCCCGATCGCCGAGAGTACGTGCGGCGCCTGGTGACCCACGTGGCGGAGGACCGAGAGGGCCTGGATGGCGCCATCCAGGAGAGCCTCACCAACTGGCGCTTCGAACGGCTATCCGTCATTGACCGGAACATCCTCCGCCTCGCCGCGGCGGAGATGCTCCACATGGAGGACATCCCTCCACGCGTCTCCATCCAGGAGGCGCTGAACCTGGCCGAGCGCTACGGCACCGACCAGAGCCCCCGCTTCATCAACGGCGTTCTGGACGCGCTGATGCGGCGCATCGGACGGGGATGAACCTGCTCGTCCTCAACTGGCAGGACCGGCTCAACCCCCAGGCCGGAGGTGCGGAGACGCATCTCCACGAGATCTTTGGACGTCTGGCCGGGCGCGGCCATCAGGTGACGCTGCTCGTTTCCGGCTGGGCTGGCGCCGCGGCGCGGGACGATGTGGACGGGATGGAGGTGCATCGGGCCGGCGGGCGCTATACATTCAGCCTTGCCGCCCCGGCCTACTACCGCGCGCGGCTCCGGACCCGCACGTTCGACGTCATCGTGGAGGATCTGAACAAGGTTCCGCTGCTGTCGCCGCTCTGGGCCGAGCCGCCGGTGGCGCTGCTGGCGCACCACCTGTTCGGGATCACGGCATTCCAGGAGGCGTCCCCCCCGCTGGCGGCCGCCACGTGGCTCCTGGAGCGGCCTCTTGGACGGGTGTACCGGTCCGTGCCGACGATGGCGGTGTCGCGGAGCACGGCCCACGATCTGGGCGAGCGAGGGCTGCCCGAGGAAAGGATCGCCGTGATCCCCAACGGCGTGGACCTGGATCGCTTCACTCCTGCGGCGGAGCGATTCGACGCTCCCACACTCCTGTACCTGGGGCGGCTCAAGCGGTACAAGCGGGTGGATCTACCGATCCGGGCTGTCGCGGCGCTACGCTCCGAGGGCGTGGACGTGCGCCTGATCGTGGCCGGGACCGGGGACGCGGCCGAGCCGCTGCGCGCACTGGTTCGCGAGCTGGGCGTGGGTGATGCGGTGGAGTTTCGGGGGTTCGTGAGTGAGGAGGAGAAACGGGAGCTGTTCCGCCGCGCCTGGGTGCACGTACTGACCTCGCCCAAGGAAGGGTGGGGGATCACGAACCTCGAGGCCGCGGCGTGTGGGACGCCGACGATCGCCAGCGATTCGCCGGGTCTGCGCGATTCCGTGGTGGACGGGGAGACGGGTTTCCTGGTCCCCCACGGGGACGTGGCGCGGCTCGCGGACCGGATCCGGTTGTTGATCGGCGATGAGGCGCTTCGTGAGCGGCTGGGCCGGGAGGCTCGCCAGTTCGCCCAGCGCTTCACCTGGGAGGGGGCCGCGACCGATACGGAGTCGTTCCTTACGGAGGTTGCTGCTTCCGACTGAAGCTCATTTAACGGGGGGGGAGCATGGACGTTCGCATCACGACCCGGCACGTAGACTTGAGCGAGAGCTTCATGGCGCACGTGGGGGAGCGTACGCGCAAACTCACCAAGTACGAGCCGCGACTGATCGCGGTCGACCTGCTGTTCGATGGCGATCACGGCAAGCTCGCGACGGAAGCGCGTGCTACGGTCCCGGGTCGCCCGCCGTCCATCGCACGGGGTGCGGCCGAGGACCCTCGCGCATCCCTGGACGAAGCGTTGAAGAAGCTGGGTCGGCAGCTCCGCCGCGAGCGGAAGAAGCGGGTGGACCACCAGGCACCTCCGCCTGTGGTGGTGGTCGAGGACTGAACCGGAGACGCCGTGCAGACGAAGCTGACCGTAGAGGAGCTCTACGCCGACAAGCGAGAGGCGCTGGGCATCGAGCTCCTCACACCCAACCTGTCCCTCTCGGGGGCGATCGAGGGGCCGAGCCTGTCGAGTCCCGGGCTCATCCTGACCGGGTTCAACGAGAGAATGCCCAAGGGTCGGCTCCAGGTGCTGGGTGAGACGGAGGTGTCGTACATCCGGTCGCTGGAACCGGACGAGCTGAAGACCGTGCTTTCCCGCCTCTTCGGCCTCAGCATGCCGGCGCTGGTGATCACCAAGGGGCTGAAGGTGCCCGAGCCTCTGCTGAAGGAAGCGGTGGCCCGGGGCGTGCCGGTGCTGCGCACCTCGCTCAAGACGGGCGACTTCTACCGGCGGCTCCAGCCGTACCTGGAAGGCATGTTCGCGCCCACCACCACCATGCACGGCTCGCTGGCGGACGTGTATGGTGTGGGGCTGCTCTTCGTCGGCCGGAGCGGGATCGGGAAGAGCGAGTGTGTGCTGGACCTGGTGGAGCGGGGTCATCGGCTGGTGGCCGACGATCTGGTCTATGTCAGCAAGCGCGGTAACGACGTCCTGATCGCGCGGGGTCACGAGCTCCAGCGGCACCACATGGAGATCCGGGGCATCGGGATCATCGATATCCCGGCGCTGTTCGGGATCCGGTCGATCCGGCAGCAGAAGCGGATCGAGGTGGTGGTTCGGCTCGTGGACTGGAACGAGCGAGAGGCGTACGAGCGGACCGGGCTGGAGTCGGAGCAGATCGACATCCTGGACGTAAACATTCCGCAGGTGACCGTCCCGCTGAACCCCGGAAAGAACATCACGGTGATCTCCGAAGTGATCGCGATGAACCACCTCCTGAAGTACTCGGGCGTGCATTCTGCCGAGCTCTTCAATGCGAGTCTGCAGGCGGCGATGCGCCCGGTGCGAGACTACCTCGAGGAGGACTATGAGTGACGGTGTCCGCGGTATCGTCGTGGCGCACGCAGACCTGGCCCGGGCCCTGATCGAGGCGGTGGACCGCATCGTGGGCCTGGAGGATGGCGTGCTCACCGCGGTCAGCAACGAGGGGCTCGGTCCCACCGGAATCCGCGAGCGACTGGCGGAGGCCGCGGGAAGCGGCCCGGCCGTGGTCTTCACGGATCTGCGGGAGGGCAGCTGCGGCATGGCCGCGCGCCAGATCTGCGTCCGTGGCGAGCACCAGATCCTGGTCACGGGAGTCAACCTTCCAATGCTTCTCGATTTCGCCATGAACCGACACCGCCCCCTCGACGAGGTGGTGGAGCGGGTGCTGGACCGGGGCAAGGGCGGGATCCAGCGGGTGCCGGAGCGGCTGCCGTCATGACGGTCGTGCTCTTCCGGATCGATGAGCGCCTGATCCACGGCCAGGTCGTGCTGGGGTGGGGTGGGCGACTTCATCCGGAGCGCATCGTGGTCGTGGACGACGAGCTGGCGGGCTCTCCGTGGGAGCAGGAGCTCTACACCATGGGGGTGCCCGTGGGAGTGGAGGCCGGGTTCGCCACCGTGGAGGAGGCGGTGAGGTTGCTTCCCGGCTGGCTTTCGGGGTCCGAACGGGTGGTGCTGTTGACTCGGGATATCGCCACCATGAACCGGGTCGCCGCGAGCGGTCTGCTGCGGGGCGAGGAGATCAACATCGGCGGCATTCACCACGGACCTGGTCGCAGCCGCGTGCTGCGGTATGTCTTCCTGAGCGATCAGGAGAGGGAAGGGCTACTCGAGCTGTCGGGGCGCGGCGCCACGGTCGTTGCGCGGGACGTACCGAGCGCCCGGGGCGTGGGGCTCGACGAACTGGTGGACGGCCCATGATTTCGTGGGTCGTGCTCGGGCTGCTCGGGGGTCTGGTCGGCCTGGACGGGACCTCGTTTCCGCAGGTGATGATCTCGCGCCCCCTGGTGTCGGGAACGCTCGCGGGCGCCGTTTTCGGTCGGCCCCTGGAGGGTCTCGTGATCGGCTTCATCCTGGAGACCTTCTCGCTGATCAGCCTGCCGATCGGCGCGGCTCGATACCCGGAGACCGGCACGGCGGCGGTGGCGGCGACCGGGGCGTACATGGCCGCCGTGGGTCCGGGGCTCGCGGCCGGAGCGGAGCCAGGGGTCGCCGCCGGGGCACTCGTGATCGCGGTGGCGTTCGGCTTCGCATGGGAGTGGGTGGCGGGGGAGACCGTGGTGCTCCAGCGTCGGAGCAACGGTCAGTTGCTGACGCGGCAGGGGACGTTGGGCGGCGACCAGCTGCAGAGAGCGCATATCTCGGCCATGAGCATGGATTTCGCCCGGGGCGCCATCGTGGCGTCCACCGGCGCGCTCACCGGGTACGGTCTCCTGTGGGTGCTCGGCGGGGAGTGGGGTCTTCCCCGCACGGCGACACTCGGTGTTCTCACGCTGCTGGTCGCGACGATGGTGGGCACGACCCTGCCCCTGTTCGGCGGGGCCCGCGCACGACGTATTTCATGGGCGCTGGGCGTCGCGGTGGGGCTCGCCCTGGTGGTCCTCACGTGAGCGGCACCGGCGACGGCAGCGCTCCGAAGACGGCGGCCGATCGGCGACCCCCGCTCGTCTCGATCCTCTTCCGTGCGCTGGCGGTGCAGGGGTCCTGGAACTACGAGACACTTGCCGGGACGGGCTTCGCGTTCGTGATCCTGCCGGCGCTCCGGCGGATGCACGGCGGCGACGAGAAGGCCGTGGAAGAAGCGCTGCGGCGCCACGAGGTGCCGTTCAACAGCCATCCCTACCTGGCGCCACTGGCGATCGGCGCTGTGATACGGATGGAGGAAGATGCGGAGGACCCGGCGGTAATCGATCGCTTCAAGGCGGCGCTGCGCGGCTCACTCGGCACGCTGGGCGACCAGCTGGTGTGGGCGGGCTGGCGGCCCGTATGCCTGCTGGCCGCGCTCGTCCTTCTGCTGGTCGGTGTTTCGTGGTGGGGGGCGCTGTTGACGTTCCTCCTGGTATACAACCTGGGTCATGTGGGGATGATGTACTGGGGTCTATCGGTGGGACTGTCGGAAGGCCGTGCCGTGGCGGAGCGCCTGCGCGGCACGGTACGGAGCACGCAGCCGAGACTCATGGCCGCCGGCGCCTTCCTGGCGGGTTTGGTCATGGTGCTGGTGGTGGTGGACGGCGTGCCGGGGCTCCTGTTCGATCCTGGCTGGCTCTGGGCCGTGGCGGCGGTGGGGTGCGTGGCCGTGGGCGCCCGCTGGGGGGAGAGGGCCCGCCCGTTGGCGGTGGGTGGCGCCGTAGCGCTCGCGGTGATCGGTGTGCTCGCGGGGGTGATCAGGTGAGCGAGATCGAGCGCAGCGTCGTGATCCAGAACAAGTACGGTCTGCACGCCCGTCCCGCCGCGGAGTTCGTGAAGGCGGCGCATTCGTTCGACTGTGATATCCAGGTCCTCAAGGGCGACCTGGAAGTGAACGGGAAGAGCATAATGGGCATGATGATGCTGGCTGCGGAGCGGGGCGCGGAGATCGTCATCCGCACGTCGGGACCCGAGGCCGACGCGGCGATGGAGAAGCTCGTGGGGCTCGTCACCAACCGGTTCGGGGAGGAATAGCGTGGGCAAGCGACACGTCTGTGACGGCACGCCCGCGTCGCCGGGGATCGTAATCGGTCCTGCGCACATCGTGCTGTGGGAGCGCCCGAAGATCCCGCATCACACCATCTCGGTGGACGAGGTGGAGAGCGAGATTCAGCGGTTCCGGGACTCCCGGGTGGCCACGCGGGAGCGACTCACGGAGATCAAGGAGCGGACCGCCGATCGGCTGGGTCCGGTGGAGGCGCAGATCTTCGAGCCGCAGCTCATGATGCTCGATGATGCCGACCTGGTGGACGACGTGGAGAGTTATATCCGCGAAAACCACCTGTCGGCGGCGCGTGCCCTCGAGCTGAGGATGCTGGAGTTCCAGTCCCGCTGGCGTGACACGGGCCACCCCATGGTCATGGACCGGCTGAACGACCTGGTGGACCTCGAGACCCGGATCGTGCGGCACCTCATGGGCCTGGGCGATCCGGATGGTGTCCTGGAGGGTATAGCGGAGCCGGCGATCCTCGTGGGGCGGGACCTGACGCCCAGCATCACCGTTCAGCTCGATCCAAAGCGGGTACTGGGCCTGGCGATGGACGCCGGCACCCGAACCTCCCATTCCGCCATTCTCGCCCGCGCACTGGAGATCCCCGCGGTGGTGGGACTCTCTGATCTCGCGAGCTCCGTGGAAGAGGGAGACGAGCTGATCCTGGACGGACGCGCCGGTCGGGTCATCGCCTGCCCGGAGGACCGGGAGCGGAACGTGTACCGGGAGCGGGACATCCAGGCACGGGAGTGGGAGCAGGAGCTGGTGCTGCTCGCGCACCTGGATGCCGTGACGCCGGACCGGCAGAAGGTGCTGCTCCGCGCCAACATCGACATGCCGGGCGAGGCGCGGAGTGCGCGGGAGCACGGGGCCGAGGGGATTGGACTGTTCCGTACCGAGTTTCTCGTGGTGGGGCGCCGCTCGCTCCCCGAAGAGGAGGCGCAGTACCAGGCGTATCGGGAGGTCGCCGAGACGTTTCCCACGGAGACGGTCATCATTCGCACGTTCGATCTGGGTGGCGACAAGTTCCCGCTCTTCCTCAACATGCCACCCGAGGAGAACCCCTATCTTGGATGGCGGGCGATCCGTGTATGTCTCGACATGCCGGAGCTCTTCCGCACGCACCTCCGGGCCATGCTGAGGGCGACCGTCCACGGTGACCTCCGGATCATGCTGCCCCTGATCAACGACCTGAGCGAGCTCCGGGAGACGCGTCGCATCCTCGAGGAAGAGGAGGACCGGCTCAACTCCGATGGAATCCCCTTCAACGCGGGGTACAAGCTGGGCGTGATGATCGAGACGCCCGCGGCCGCGATCTCGGCGCCGCGGCTCGCGCGCTATGCCGATTTCTTCTCCATCGGCACAAACGACCTGACGCAGTACACACTCGCGGTGGATCGCAACAACTCGAAGCTCTCCAGCCGCTTCACGCCCTATCATCCCGCCGTGCTCGAGTTGCTGCGGCGAACGGCCGACGCAGGGCGCGGCGCCGGCCTCGAGGTCAGCGTATGCGGAGAGCTCGCCTCGAGTCCACTGGGCGCGTACCTGCTCCTCGGCCTCGGCATCACCGCCCTCAGTATGGCTCCCACGGCACTTCCGGAGATCAAGAAGGTGATCCGTACCGTCCCCGCCTCCCACGCCCGCGAGACCGTCGCACGGGCCCTGGACGCGCCCGACGCGGCCACCGTTCGGGACATCCTGAGCGACGGACTCGGCGAGTGGCTCGACCTGTCGCTCTTCTCCGGCCGCTGGACCGTGTCCGAGCCGGAGTAGCCCTGGACTGGACTCCCACGGACGCGATCCCCGAACCCGAAAGGCCCCGTGGCCACACACCTCTTCACATCCGAGTCCGTCACTGAGGGTCATCCGGACAAGCTGGCCGACCAGATCAGTGACAGGATCCTGGACGCCGTGCTGGCGCAGGATCCGCAGGGGCGGGTGGCGTGCGAGGTCCTCGTCACCACAGGGCTCGTGATCGTGGCCGGGGAGGTCACCAGCTCCGTTTCGCCCGACTACGCGGCGCTGGCGCGGGGGGCCATCGCGTCGGTGGGATACACCGACGCGACCTGGGGGATCGCGGCCGACACGTGCGGCGTCATGGTCTCCGTGGACCGGCAATCGCCGGACATCAGCCAGGGCGTGGACCCGGGCGGCGCCGGGGACCAGGGGATGATGTTCGGCTACGCGGTGGACGAGACGCCCGAGCTCATGCCGGCGCCGATTCAACTCTCGCACAAGCTGACCGCCCGTCTGGCCGAGGCGCGCCGGGATGGCACGCTGCCGTGGCTCCGGCCGGATGGCAAGGCGCAGGTCACGGTGGAATACGAGGGCGACCGGGCGATCCGGATCGAGACCGTCGTCGTAAGCACCCAGCACGCAGCGGATGTGACTCTCGACCAGGTCAGGGAGGGCGTCCTGGAGGAGGTCATCGTGCCGTCGCTCCCGGAGGAGCTCTTCGACCGCGACCACTGCATCTTCCACGTGAATCCCACCGGCCGATTCGTGGTGGGGGGACCGCATGGCGATGCCGGTCTCACGGGCCGCAAGATCATCGTGGACACTTATGGCGGCGCCGGCCGGCACGGCGGCGGCGCGTTCAGCGGCAAGGACCCGACGAAGGTCGACCGCTCGGGCGCATACGCCGCGCGCTGGGCGGCCAAGAACGTGGTCGCCGCGGGGATCGCACGCCGCTGCGAGATCCAGCTCGCCTACGCCATCGGGGTGCCCGAGCCGGTCTCCATTCACGTGGACACCTTCGGCACCGGCCGGGTGGCGGACGAGGCGATCGCACGGGCGCTCCGGCAGGTCTTCGACTTCCGGCCCCGGGCCATCATCGAGAGCCTCGGACTCGACCAGCCCATCTACCAGCCGACCGCCGCGGGCGGCCACTTCGGCCGCATGCCGGAGCGCAGGGAGGTGTACGGTCGGAGCGTGCAGCTGTTCCCGTGGGAGCGGGCCGATCGGACGGACGCGCTGCGGGAAGCCATGGGCGAATGACCATGGGCACCATCGGATTCGATCCTCGATCCTGGCCGCTCCGGTGAACCCGAGGCGGCGAGCGGAGTACCATCAGCCGTGCAAGCATTTCAGCCCGTGAGGTCTCGATGAAGGAAGTAACCGTGCAGAGCCTCGGCCTCGACCGTAGCTCGAACACCCCCGTCGTCATCCTGCAGGAGAAGGACGGGTCCCGTGTGCTGCCCATCTGGATCGGTCCGGGGGAGGCGAGCGCCATCGCGATGGAGCTGGCGGGTATGAACTTCTCACGGCCGCTCACGCACGACCTCATGACGTCGGCCATCCGCGGGCTCGGCGGCTCGCTCACCCGCGTGCTCATCACTCGGGTGGTGGACAATACGTACTACGCAGAGATGATCATCGCGCGTGACGGCGAGTACTTCAGCCTGGATGCCCGGCCTTCAGACTCCATCGCCATGGCCCTTCGGATGGATGCGACCATCTACACGAGCGACGACCTCCTCGAGGACACGTCCATCGAGATCTCGGAGAACGCCGACTTCGACGACGAGCCCATCGACCTGGAGTCCGAGCTCTCGGGCGAGGAGGAGGAGCCGCCGCCGGAGGATCTTAAGGAGTACCTGCGGCGGCTCCACCCTGAGGACTTCGGGCGGTTCACGCCGTGATTCACGCCACCCCGTCCGCCCGTGCCGGACGCCTTCTGCGGATCCCGGTGCTGGCCCTGCTGGCTCTCCTCCCGGCCCTGGCCGGTCCGACGCCCGGTCATGCCCAGGAGCTTACGGGAGTGGCCCTCGGGCCCGATGGGACGCCACTCGCGGACACTCCCGTGGTCCTGCACCGCGTGGGCGAAGGCGGCGCCGGCTTCATCTCCACCGACACCACCAATGCCGAGGGTGCGTTCCGTTTTGTCCTGGAGGGCGGCGGCGGAGATATCTACTTCGCTGCGCTGCGGTACGAGGGCGGCATGTACATCGGCCCCGCCGTGCAGGCCGGAGGGGAGCCGGTCGCGGGCTACACCCTGCGGGTGGAGCCAGGAAGCGAGGCGGGCGCCGTGGCCTCCGCCCTGGCCCGGCCGGGCCCGATGCCCGTCGCCGCCCGGCCGTCTGCGCAGACCCGTGCCGCAGGCCGGGCCGGATCCGACCTGGGCGCGCTCCTCCTGGTGGGACTGCTGGCGATGGCCGCGGCGGCTGCGTTCGTCTACGCGGCGCCCCGCTACCGGGAGCGTCGTACCCGCGATGCGCTCATCCAGCTGGCCGAGGCGGAGAACGCGCTGGAGGGGACCGGCGAGACCCTTCAGGGCGACGAGGCGAGCGCGCGGGATCGAGCGCATCTGGAGAGCCAGCGAGCCCGGCTGAGGAAGCAGCTGGCGCCCCGGAGCTGACATGCCGCTGGTGACGGTGGACTCGATCGTCCTCCAGGCGTTCCCTTACAGCGAGACCAGCAAGATCCTCCGGCTGCTGACGGGTCCGCACGGGGTGCAGAGCGTGATCGCGAAGGGTGCCCGCCGGGCGAAGAGCCGCTATGGCGGGATCCTCGAGCCGTTCACGGACGGGTCGGCCTCGTTCTACCTGAAGTCGAACCGCGACCTGCACACCCTCCGGGAGTTCGAGCTCCAGCGGCCCCGGCAGGAATTGGGGCGCGACCTGGTGCGGTTCGGCGCCGCCTCGCTCATCGCGGAGGTCGTGCTCAGAACGGCCAGTGACCAGGAATCGCCGGAGCTCTTTCAGACGGTCCGAGCCGCGTTGAATGACCTCCAGTCCGTTCCCGCCGGACAGCTCGAGGCGGTCGCTCTTGCGCATACCTGGACTCTGATCACGATCCTCGGATTCGGGCCGGCGGTGGACCACTGCGTCCACTGCGGTGGGCCGCTTCCGGAACTGGGGGACCTCTACTTCGATTACGGCGCGGGCGGCTCACTCTGTGGCGAGTGCGGCGGCGGCGGAGGGGCCGGCCGCGTGCTGCCACAGCGCGCGCGCAGGGACCTGGTCGGGCTGTGCGAAGGACGGATCATGGAGCTGGACCGTACGGCCGCCCACTGGCAGTTGCTCGCCCGGTTCCTCACCTATCACCTCGTGGACGTGGGCGCGCTCCACTCCCTCGACTTCCTGGCGGCCGCCGTGGCTTCGGAATGAAGGGGATCATCGGCACGGCCGGACACATCGACCACGGGAAGACAGCGCTCATTGGTGCCTTGACGGGCGAGCGGACGGATCGACTGCCCGAGGAACAGCGTCGCGGGATCAGCATCGATCTGGGGTTCAGCCAGTTGGATCTGG
Source organism: uncultured Gemmatimonadales bacterium (assembly GCA_963783305.1). Lineage (GTDB taxonomy): Bacteria > Gemmatimonadota > Gemmatimonadetes > Longimicrobiales > RSA9 > JAWVYT01. The sequence continues at coordinate 245,446 of CAWAMW010000007.1, forward strand.
ACGGTGGGCGCCTGGGCGTCGTGGATGTGCCGGGGCACGAGGACTTCATCCGGAACATGCTCGCCGGCGCCACCGGAATCGATGTTCTGCTGCTGGTGGTGGCCGCCGATGAAGGGGTCATGCCCCAGACGCGGGAGCACACCGCCATCGCCGAGCTCCTGGGGGTGGAGCGGGCGGTGGTAGCGCTCACGAAGGTCGATCTGGTGGACGACGACTGGCTCGGGCTCGTCCACGATGACGTCGCCGGATTCCTCGCCGACACCCCCTTCGCGGGGGCGCCCATGGTGACCACCTCCGCGACCACGGGTACAGGACTCGACGAGCTGCGAGAGACCATCGGCCGCGTGTTCCGGGGCGCCCGGGGCCACGCCGACGACCTGTTCCGGCTCCCGGTGGACCGGGCGTTCACGGTGCGCGGCACGGGCACCGTGGTGACGGGCACCGTGTGGAGCGGCCGTCTCGGCCGCGACGCGACCGTCCGCCTGCTGCCGGACGGACCCGACGCTCGCGTCCGCTCCCTTCAGGTCCACGGTCACGATGTGGACCGGGTGGAGGCCGGCGAGCGTGCGGCGATCGCCCTGGCCGGGATCGACCGCGACGAAGTGGAGCGGGGGATGACCCTGGTTGCGGAGCCCGGGTGGGATCCGGGGCATATCCTCACGGTGCGGCTGCGGGTGCTCCCCGGCAGCGCGTGGAGCATCGAGGACCGGCAGCGGGTGCGTGTGCACCTCGGCACCGCCGAGGTCATGGCGCGAGCCGTCCTCGTGGACGGTCAGCGGGCGCTCGGGCCGGGCGGCGAGGGGTGGGCACAGCTGCGGCTCGAGGCGCCCCTTCTGGCCCGGGCCCGCGACCGCCTCGTGATCCGGTCCTATTCGCCCGTCACCACCATCGGCGGTGGCATCGTGGTGGAGCCCTCCGCGCCCCGCCGCAGCCATCTGTCCGACGCCGACGGCTCTCTGCTGCGGTCGCTGCTGGAGGGGGAGCCGGTGAGCGCCGTTCGCGCGCTGCTCGGCGCTGCCGGCGCGGCGGGCCTGGAGACCGCGCCGATCCCTGTGCTCACGGGTGCCCGTCCCGCTGTGGCGGCCAGCGCACTTCAGAACGCGGTCCGGGTGGGCGGGCGGGTGTACTCGGATGGGTCCCTCGATCGCGTTCGGCAGTGGCTGGTGGAGGAACTGGCGCGGTACCACGAGCGGCGCCGGCTCGACCCGGGGATGGATCCGGAGGCGCTCCGCCGCGCGTGCGCGGGGGCTGATCCCGCACTCGTGCAGCATGCGTTGGACGACCTGCTGGGAACGGGCGTCATGGAGTCGCGCGGGGGGCGGGTCGCTCTCGCGGAGTGGCGGGTCACGCTGTCGGACGACGAGGCGGCACTACGGGACCGGGTGATCACGGCGCTGGTCGACGCCGGGGCCGCGCCGCCGAGGCTGGACGAGCTCTCCGCGGCGCTGGGCGAGCCGCCCGAGATGGAAGCGATCGTCGGGCTCCTGGAGCGGGAGGGCCGCCTGGTGCGGCTCGAGCACGACCTGTTCGTGGACGCCACGGCGGTGGAGCGGCTGGTGGCGGCCGTCCGCGGCCGGTTCGCCGGCCGGTCGGACCTCAGTCCGGCCGATTTCCGTGAGGTGGTGGATGTCTCGCGGCGCCATCTCATGCCACTGCTGGCGTACCTGGACGCGGAGGGCGTCACGGTCCGGGGGGGAGACGGCCGGGCGGTGGTCGCATAGGTCGGGTGCGGGTCTTGCACGGCAACTCGGCGCGGACCGGCCTTGACCACGGTGCGGGCGCCGCCGTAGTATGCAATACCGAATTCCACCAGGATCATTCGATCTGGAGGGCGATCGAACACTCTGTTACAGCACAGCTGGATCGTGCGGAGAGGGCCATGAGACGCCTCGCTTGGATTGGCGTCTTCTTCCTGGTACTCCTCGCGCTCCCCCCCCAAATGGTGGCTGCGCAGGATACCGGGAGAGACGCAAACCCGGCCACCGATTCCGGCTTCGAGTTACAGCAGAATTATCCGAATCCGTTCAACCCCACGACCCGGATTCCCTTCGCGTTGCAGCCCAGCCTCTTCGCGGACGGTCGGCCGGTGGTGGTCACCATGCGGATCTTCAATGTTCTGCAGCAGCTCGTAGCTTTTCCCACGGCGTTGAACCACCCCATGGGAAACGGGATGCCGGTCAGAGAGCTTACATACGAGTCGCCCGGCCAGAAGGAAGCCTTCTGGGACGGTACCGACCTGAACGGCCGCCAGGTCGCCTCGGGGATATACTATCTCCAGGTGATCGTGAACGGGCAACGACGCGTCATGCCGATGATCGTGTCGAAATAGCCCGCGGCTCGCGGCGTCCGTCGAGGTCGAACGGAGGCGCAGAATGCCGAAGTGCCCTTCTCCGGAGCGGGGAAGGGCACTTCTTTGCAATGGTGCGGTCGGTCGGGCCGGGCGGGTGCCCGGAAGCGGGGCGCTGGCGGCCCGCACTCCATCGCCCGTTCGGCTACTGTATGAAGTAGAGGAACCGACCGCAGTGGGGACACGAGTTGAGTGCCCTCCGCTGCTCCGGATCGGAGGCGATGGCGGTGGCGACCGCAACGAAGCACCCATAGCAGGTACCGTTGATGGCCGGCACCACGACGCGGTTGAGGCTGCCGGCGAGCCGCTTGTACCGGCTGCTCGTCTGCGGGTCGAGCTCTCCCTCCACCTCGGCGATCTTCTCATCGAGCTGGACGACCGCCTGTTCGATGTCCAGCCCGAACTCCTCGGCCTGGACCTGCGAACCCGCGTCCTCCTGGAGGAGCTCACGCCGCTGGGCCTTCAGATCCTGGATCTGGAGCAGAATCTCTAGCTGGGGGTTCATGGATCGCTCCTAGATCGACTTCTCTTCGAGGAGGGCCAGGAAGTCCTTGGAGGCCTGGATCTCACCCAGGCGCTGGGGGACGTCCGGCTCCTTGGCGAACTGCGCGATCTTCCCCAGGACGGGCAGGTACTGGTTGCTGACCTCCAGCGGGGGCGCCACGATCAGGAAAAAGTGGTGCACGGGCTCGTCGTCAATGGCGTTGTAGTCGACGCCCGCCGGCTTGCGACCGAACGCGATCCGGAGCCGGTTGACGACCAGCGATCGGCAGTGGGGGATCGCGATCCCGCGACCGATCCCGGTGGAGCCGAGGTTCTCGCGTCGCTTGAGCATCTTGAAGAGGATGCCTTCGCTCTTTTCGTCGAGGGCCAGGAGGGCGATCAGCTCCTTGAGGATCTCGTCCTTGGTCTCGCCCTTCAGGTCCAGCTCGACGACGTCTGTATCGAAAAAGTCTCGCAATATCATTTCATATCTCCTGTGCCGCGTGAGAGCGCGGAAACATAAGGACACGTGGAAACAGTGTCAAAGCGCGGGGCTGGCTTGATTGAACGACTTTTCCTCCCCTGTTAGATTCGTGCCATGGACGCCCTCACTCGCCTGTTCGACAGGGAACGCACCCCGCTGTATCTCGCGCCGCAGGCGGGCGTGAGCGAATCGCCCTTCCGGCGGCTCTGCCGCGGCTTCGGGGCGGACGTGGTGGTGAGCGAGTTCGTGAGCGCGGAGGGGCTGCGTCGGGGCAGCGGCCGGACGCACGAGTATCTGCGCTTCGAGGAGGCTGAGCGGCCCATCGGCGTGCAGATCTTTGGCGGTGACCCGGGCGCCATGGCAGAGGCGGCGGCGCTTGTCGAGGAGTTGTACGCCCCCGATTTCCTCGACATCAACTTCGGCTGTCCGGTCAAGAAGGTGGTGAAGCGGAACGGTGGATCCGGGTGCCTGCGGGACCTGGACCTGGTGCAGTCGATCATCCGCGCGGTGTCCGACGCCATCCAGATTCCGACCACGGTCAAGATCCGGAGCGGCTGGAGCGAGGAGCTGCGCGACCCGGTGGCGATCGCGCTGCGCTGTCAGGAGGCGGGGGCCCGGGTGCTCACGCTGCACGCCCGGACGCGGACCCAGATGTACTCGGGAGAAGCTGACTGGTGTGAGATCCGGGACGTGGTCGAGGCGCTGGAGATCCCGGTCGTGGGCAACGGCGACGTACGGAGCGGCGAGGATGCGCTGCGCATGCGCGAGGAGACCGGGTGCGCCGGGATCATGATTGCCCGCGCGTCCCACGGTCGACCGTGGATCTTCCGCCAGGCGCGGGCGGCGCTGGACGGTCAACCGATCCCGGCGGACCCCGGTGTCGAGGAGCGGTTCCAGATTGCGCTGGAGCACGCTCGCAATGCGATCGCGTTCGAGCGGGACGAGCGCCGCGCGATGCTGGAGTTCCGGAAGCACCTGGGGTGGTACACGAAGGGGCTGCCCGACGGTCGCACGCTGCGCCAGGAGCTCTTCCAGGTCACCTCTCTGGAGGACGTGCGGGACCGCCTGGCGGGATACGCGGGCCTGACGGAGTCCGAGTCGGAGTCCATCGCCGCGTGAAGGACCGCGTCCTCGATCTCCTGGCGCGCGTGGCCGCGGGGCAGGCCTCGCCCACGGAGGCGCTGGAGCGGCTGTCCTGGCTGCCGATGGAGGAAGTGGGGGAGGACGGCGCCGCTCCCTTCGCCCGACTCGACCACCACCGCGCGCTTCGGCAGGGGCATCCGGAAGTGGTCTTCGGGCCGGGGAAGACGCAGCCGCAGCTCCTGGAGATCTGCCGTCGATTCCATGACCGGGGGGAGGGGTTTCTGGTCACCCGGCTGGAGGCCGCGGACCTGGACGCGCTTTCTGCAGAGTTCTCCGGCGGCTCGGCGAGCCACGAGGGGCGCACCTTTCACATGCCGCGACCGGATGCCCCGCCCCCTTCCGGGCTCGGGACGGTACTCGTCGTGAGCGGTGGGACGGGGGACGTACCCGTGGCTGAAGAGGCGGCGGTCACGGCCGGCGCGTTCGGCAACCCCGTGGACCGGCTGTACAATGTGGGGGTCGCGGGGATCCACCGCGTCCTCGGCGAGGCGGCGCGGCTGCGGGAGGCAGCGGTCGTGATCGTCGTGGCCGGTATGGAGGGAGCGCTGCCCTCGGTGGTGGGCGGGATGGTGGGCGCCCCCGTCATTGCTGTTCCCACCAGTGTGGGCTACGGCGCCGCGTTCGGCGGAATCGCAGCGCTGCTGGGCATGCTCAACAGCTGCGCGGCCGGCGTCACGGTCGTCAACATCGACAACGGCTTCGGCGCCGCCGTGGCCGCGACCCGCATCAACCAGGCGGCCGGGACCGGTCGGTGAACATCGGGCGCCGTTCCCTCGTCCTGCCGGCGGTTCTCGTGGCCGGCTGGGGGCTGTTTTCCGTCCCGCACGGCCTCACCGGGCTGGACCTGCTTGCGGGGCTGGCCGCGGCGGGCGTCGGAATCTTCGCCGGAACCCTGTGGCCGCGGCTGCACGATGGCGCGCGCCGCTCCCTGGCCATCACTGAAGACCTCCTGGGAGACGAGGAGACGCCGGTCTCGACGTCGGTCGACCCCGATGCCCGCGGGACTCCCGAGGGGGGCGGGGCAGAACCGGTCGATGAAGACCATCGGAGACTCGATCCGCACGCCGCTCCGGACAGCATGGCCGCCGTCCTGGGTCACCTGCGGCAGCTCCTGGGCGCCACCCGTCTGGTAGTATGGCGGGTGGACCGGGCTGCGGACGTGGTCGAGCCGGAGCACGCGGCGGGTGGGCCGCTTCCTCCCGGTACGCCCGCCGCCGGCAGTCCCCTGGTGTGGGCGATGGAGGAGCGGAGCACGCTCCGCCTCGAGGCCGCTCCCCGCTGGGCGGATGGGCCCGTGATGGCCGTTCCCGTGGTGGACGGCCGGGTGCTCACGCTCGAGCTGCCCCTGGGCGAGATCGCGGCGGGCAGCGGACCGGATGCGGGCGCCGTCGATTTCGCTTCGGGCGTACTCGGCCCTTTCCTCCGGCTGCATGACCAGCAGAACCGGGCCGTGGCCGCCACTCTGAGGTTCGATCGATTGGTGGACTTTCTTCGATCGGTCTCCAGCGAGAACGAGTCCTCCGCCGCGCCCGCTGCGCTGGCCCGGGCCGCCCTCGAGATCGCCGGCGGCGTGGGCGCTCTGGTGGCCACGTGGGAGGGCGACGCCGGCGTGGTGCTGGTGACCGAGGGCGCGGGAGGGGGCCCGCGCCCCGGAAGGCGGTTCGCCGTTCTCGATGGGGATCTCGCCCACGCGGCGCGGACCCGCGCAACGGTTCGACGGGAGCCGGGCGAGCCCCAGCGGCCGGACCTGGCGGGCCCCGATGAGCGGTGGGAACGTGGGAGCGCGTCGTACCGGACCGTCGTACCCCTCGTCGAACCCCGGGGTGAGACAGCGGGCCTCCTGGCCTTGTGGGGCACGACGCCCCCCGCCGAGCAGGGGATCGCGCTGCTCGAAGCGATCGCGCCCCTTCTGGCCCTGCAGATCCGCCAGGCGGATGACCTGGAGCACTACCGGCTGCGCGCTTCGGAGGATCCCCTGACCGCCCTCGCGAACCGCGCGGCGCTCGAGGACCGCATGGTCGACGAGCGGGCGCGATTCCACCGCTACCGCCGGCCGCTGTCGCTGCTCGTGGTGGACCTCGACCGCTTCAAGGCCGTCAATGACACCCATGGCCACGAGGCCGGTGACGCCATCCTGCGCAGGGTCGCCGAGGCGATCCGGGGCGCGGTCCGGGACGTGGACTTCGCCGCGCGCTTCGGAGGCGAGGAGCTCGTCGTTCTTCTGCCGGAGACCATGCTGCGCGCCGCCGTGGAAGTGGCCGAGCGCGTGCGTGCCGCCGTGGAGGGAACGCCGCTGATCTTCGAGGGCGTCCCGATCCCCGTTACAGCCTCCATCGGAGTCAGCGCCTGCCCCGAGTGCGCAGAGGATCCCGACGGCCTGTTCGCCAGCGCCGATCAGGCACTGTACGCCGCGAAAGAGAGTGGTCGCAACCGTGTGGTCGCGGCCTCCGTCGGCGTGGCGTCGGGAGGCGTCGGGGGCGAGGAATCGGGCGGGGACGGGGGTTGAGCTCCAGCCCTTCCTTCGCTATACTTTCGGGTCCGGGGCCGACCTGGATTCGACGTGTTTAGTAAAGTCGGCGTTGCGTGCCGAGGTGTCCGTTACCTCGTAAAACAGCGGAACAACTCACAAGTGCCAACGATAACATGGCGCTGGCTGCGTAAGTAACCTAGTTACTTAGCTCGTAGCCCGTTTGGTGTGGGAGCCCGCCCGAGGCGCCCCTCCAGACGACGACTGATTCGGGCTGGCTCCTCGGTGAGGCCACCGCACCAGGAGCGAGAATTCAGAGTGGCTGGCTCGTGAACGGCCGTCCGTCGTGCCAATGATCGGGTGAGAAAAAAAGAAGGCGGACTACGCACGTAGAAGCGCTGAGGGATCTATTCGCGGACGCGGGTTCGACTCCCGCCGGCTCCACTTGAGGAAGTAGGGCAGGGGCAAAGTACAGAAGCGGCGGAGTGAGGCGAAAAATCTCACTCCGCCGTCTCTTTGTACAGGACACCCACCCTCTGTCAGCGCCAGGAGCAGAGCACCCGAGGACAGGTGATCGCTGCGGAGTGGCGTGTTGTGATTACTCGTTATATCTTGTCAAAAAACGTGTAACCACAACTCATCGACCGATGCCTGAAACCAAGACAGAACGCCTACTTCAGCTGGTAAGGGAGCGGGGCCTCGTGCGCGCTCGCGAGGTCGCAGCGGCGGGCTATCCGACCGCACTGCTATACCGGCTACGGGACCGCGGAGAACTCGAACAGGTGGGGCCCGGACTGTTCCGCGATCCAGACGCGGATCTCACGGAGCGGCACTCCTATGCGGAGGTGGCGAAGCTGGTGCCTGCCGGCGTGATCTGTCTGCTCTCCGCTCTCTCCTTTCACGAAATCGGCACGCAGAACCCGTGGCAGGTCTGGATCGCCCTCGAGAAAGGGAGCCAGCGGCCCCGTTCCCCAGGACTTCCGCTCAAGACCGTCTGGTTCTCGGGTGACGCCATGGAGGAGGGGGTGGAGCGCCACGAGGTCGAGGGCGTCGACGTGCGAGTGTTCTCTGCGGCGAAGACGGTAGCGGATCTCTTCAAGTTCAGGAACAAGGTGGGCGTGGATGTGGCAATCGAAGCGCTTCGGGAGGGCCTGGAGCGCCGAATCTTTAGCCGCGACCAGATTCTACATTTCGCTCGGATCTGCCGGGTCGAGCGGGTCATGAAGCCGTATCTGCAGGCCCTCTCGTGAGCGCGGGTGCAGGTCAACCGAAGGACCTCGCCGCGTCCGTGCGACAGCGTCTTCTCAACATCGCGCGTCAGGCCGGTGAGGACTACAACGCGCTGCTGGTACGGTTCACCACGGAACGTCTGCTCTTCCGGATTTCCCGCTCGGCGCACGCGGACGACTTCGTCCTGAAGGGTGCCTGGCTCTTCCACGCGTGGGACATCGAGCGGAGGGCCACGCGCGACGTCGATTTCCTGGGCTTCGGTGAGTCGTCGCCAGCCGCGGTCGAGGCTCGTTTCCGCGACATCCTCGGGACCGAGGTCGAGCCGGACGGGGTGACGTTTGATCTCGATACTCTCCGGGTCGCTCCGACTCGCGACGGTGCCGCTTATCCAGGGGACCGAATCCGAGTGGAGGCGCGGCTGGGGGCCGCGCGTATCACCGTCCAGGTAGACGTGGGCTACGGCGACGCAATCGTCGGGGAACCGGAGGTGGTGGATCTTCCGTCTCTTCTGGACTTCTCCGGTCCGCGCTTGCGTGCCTACACCGTCGAAGCGGCTGTCGCCGAGAAAGTCGAAGCGATCGTTCGGTTCGGAACTGTGACCACCCGGTTCAAGGACTTCTTCGATCTCGCGGTGATTGCGAGCGAGCGGCAGCTCGATGGTGTGCTTCTTCGCGATCAGATCCGCGAGACCTTCGCCCGCAGAGGCACCCAGGTTCCCGATGGGGTCCCGGCCGGACTGGGCGACGCATTCGCCGAGGGCCCGGACTCGAAGAGGCAGTGGTTGGCGTTCCTGGAGCGCTCGAAAGGTCGAGGTGGAGTATCGGAGCGCTTTCCGCATGTAGTCGCGACCGTTCGCGGTATGGTGCTCCCAGTGCTCCACGCGGCCGCCCGCGACCGCGGCTTTGCCGAACGCTGGGTGCCGTCGATCGGCTGGCGCTGACCGGCGAGTACGAGTGGCCGATCGAGGGCTGGAGCCATCGTTCCCGCCGTGGGACTCACTCTGGAGCACCGTGGGGCGCGTTACATCGCACACCCCCATCGCACACCTTCTTCCGCAGACCACGCGTTCTGCCAGTAATGGCGGGGATATCTCCGTTTCCGACTCCGGAGCACCTGCATGTTCGACTCCCGCCGGCTCCACTTGAGGAAGTAGCGCAGGGGCAGGATACAGAAGCGGCGGAGTGAGACGACAAAATCTCACTCCGCCGTTTCTTCGTGCGTGGCTATCAGCCCTCCTTCACTCCGCCCTTGGCTGCCTCGACAAACGGCCCTTCCTGCCCCGCCCGCTTCAGGAACTCGCGTTCCTCCGGGTCGCGAGGCGGGCGCGTCATGCCGCGCGTATCCGTGCGCGCCTGCGAGCGGCGGATTCGTTCCAGGCGGACCTGCCACTTCTCGCTGAGATCTGGCTTGTTCATTTCGCCCATCATGACCTCCAGGCGCATGCCTTCCTGACGATAAGTACGAGATCGTACCCGAAACAGGACGGGCGGTTCAGGCGCGACGGTTCAGTTCATCTATGAGATCCCTGAGCACCTGATCGGTAACCCGCTCCTGCGAGGAGGCGAGCTGCCTGAGCGCCTCGAGGGCGTCCATGGAATCCTCTCGTTCCAGCTCAGGTCCGAGCCACGACATGTCGAGGTCGTCCCCGAAAGCCGCGAGCATATCGATGGCCTGCTCGCCGTACGCGGTGTGCTTCCAGTGATTGAATCCTACCAGTCGGTCCCGAAGCACTACTTCCTTCTTGACCACTCTGAACTCCGCGACCAGGTCAGCTCGTGCGCGGCGATGGGCAGCGAACGAATGCGACGGCCGGTGGCGGCGAAGATGGCACTGGTGAGCGCCGGGAGGACCGGCGGCAGCATCGGCTCACCCAGGCCGGTCGGGTCGTGGTCGGTGATGACGAAGTCCACGTCGATCTCCGGGGGCGTCTGCGTCAGGCGGATGAGCGGGTAGTCGTGGAAGTTGCTCTGCTCGGCGCGGCCGTCGGCAATTGTGATGGCCATGCCCAGGGCTGAGCCCAGCCCCTCGATCACACCGCCCTGCACGTTGTTGAGGGCGTTCAGCGGGTTGATGATCTGCCGGCCCACGTCGCCCACCGCCCAGACCCTGTCGATGTTGAGCTCGCCCTCGCGGGTGACACTGGCCTGGACCACCTCGGCGAAATAGCCGCGGTGGCTGTAATGGAACGCGGTGCCCATGCCGGTCCCGGCGGGCAGGTCGGTCCGGCCCCATCCCGAGCGGTCGCGGACGCGGCGCAGCACGCCGGCCGCGCGTGAGGCGTCGAGACCAGGCTCCTCGGCGGTGACCGCGAGGAGGTCGAGGCGGAACTGGAGCGGATCGCGACCCGCCGCGTGGGCCAGTTCGTCAATGAATGACTGGATGGCGAACGCGATGCCGTTGCTGCCCGGCGCGCGCATCCATCCCGTCGGGATCCCGGACGGCATCATGGACGCGGCGAGCATGAAGTTGGGGACGAAACCTGCAGGGAACTCGGAGCTCCGGATGCTCGCGGCGGTGGCGAAGCGTTCTCCGTCGCCCAACGAGACGAAGTGGTCACGCCAGGCGGTGATCCGGCCCTGTGCGTCGACGCCGCCGCTCAGGTAGTGCCAGCCGGCGGGGCGGTACATGTCGTGCCGCACGTCATCCTCGCGGGACCAGACCAGCTTGACCGGGTGGCCGACCTCGCGGGAGATGCGGGCGGCCTCCACCATGTAGTCGTTGTCGAGTCGGCGCCCGAATCCGCCGCCGCACCGCAGAAGGTGGATCGTCACGTCGCTTTCGGGGATGCCGAGCGTATCGGCTACCCGGGTCCGGCCCCAGTCCGGCGTCTGCGTCGGCGCCCAGATCTCAATGGTGCCGTCGCCTTTCCAGTGCGCCGTGCAGTTCTGCGGCTCCAGCGGCGCGTGGCTGAGGAAGGGATAGTGGTAGGCTCTCTCGATGGTGGTGGCCGCGCGAGACATGGCGACGTCGAAGTCGCCGTTGCTCCGGAGCGTCTGCTGCGGTGACCCTGCGGCCAGCTCGTCGGCCTGGCGCTGGAACCCAGCGCTGCTTTGCGACGCTGTTTCGCCCTCGTCCCACTCCACCCGCAGCACGTCGCGGCGGGCCGAGTGGGCATCCCACCACGTATCGGCCACGACGGCGACGCCGCCCAGCAGGCCCCTCAGGTCGTCGCCGCCCTCGACGACGAACGCGTGCCGGACGCCCGGCGCGCGGCGAACCGCTTCCAGGTTTGCGCTCGCCACGCGGCCGCCGTAAACCGGGCACTTCTCGAACACGGCGTACAGCATCCCCCGAACGGTGTGATCGATGCCGAACAGTGGCTGCCCCGTCACGATGGCGTGATTGTCCACGCCCGGGATCGGCGTGCCGATGATGCGGAAATCTTCCGGGTTTTTGAGCGGGACCGACTCGAGGGCCGGCGGCGAGAGGGTGGCAGCGCGGTCGAGGAGGTCGACGTAGGCGAGTCGCCTGCCGCTGGACCCGTGTACCACCACACCCGGCTCCGTGCTCACCTCATCCGCGGGGACGCCCCACTGCTCGGCCGCGGCCCGCATCAGCATCCGGCGGGCCGCGGCGCCCACTCGCCGCATGGGCATCCAGTGCGTTGGCGTGGCCGTGCTGCCGCCCGCGAACTGCCGCTCGTAGCGGTCGTCATGGGACGCCTGGGTCACGCGTACGCTCGACCACGGCACGTCCAGCTCGTCGGCAATGATCATGGGCAGCATTGTCTTCACGCCCTGCCCGATCTCCGGGTTCTGCGCCACAATCGTGACGCGTCCGTCCGGAGTCATGCGGATGAACGCGTTGGGCTCGAAGTCCGCGAGCCCCGTAGCCGCCGCGTCGCCGAAGTCGAGGTAGGTGGCCAGCATCAGCCCACCGCCGGCGAGAGCGGACACGCGCAGGAAGCTGCGGCGGTCCATGGCGCCGGGGCTGGGGGCTGGAGTGCTCATGAGGCGTCCTCCCGTGGCTCATGGCGGCGACCCCCGCCGTCCGGTCCACCCACGCCGGTGGACCCGTTCGAGGTGGCCGCGGCGGACGCGGCGGCCCGGTGGATGGCTTCGCGGATCCGAAGGTAGGTGCCGCAGCGGCAGATGTTGCCGTTCATGGCGGCGTCGATGTCGTCGTCCGTGGGGCGCGGATTGCGCTCGAGCAGCGCCGCGGCCGACATGAGCTGGCCCGCCTGGCAATACCCGCACTGTGGCACGTCGAGCTCCTGCCAGGCCTCCTGCAGGGCGTGGGTGCCGTCCGGTGAGAGCCCCTCGACGGTCCGGACCCGGCCCCCGGCCACGGCGGAGACGGGCGTGATGCACGAGCGCGTGGCCGAGCCATTGAGGTGGACGGTGCACGCTCCGCACTGGGCCATGCCACAGCCGAACTTGGTGCCCTTCAGGTCCAGCACGTCGCGCAGGACCCAGAGCAGCGGCATGTCGCCGCGGACGTCGACGCTCTGCGCCTCGCCGTTGACTTCAAAAGAGAGCTTCATGAGGGGGGCTCCGCTTGGGAGGTGGGACAAAAGTTAAACCGACCGGGAATGCATGGCCAGGCTACGGCGCGACGGGTCTGGCGGGTAGACCGGTGGGGAGGTGATCAGGGGTGTGGGGCCGGTCCCGGCCGCGGCGTATGGGGGGGGTAGCCAGCGATGACTCAAACAAGAAACGGACGCGCCTCCCGACGACCCTTCGCGGCAAGTGTCCCTCCGCTGTTTGTCGTGTGGCCGCCGTCCTACATTCCATCTGCGCCGTCTGCGAGCGGCCTCGGGGGCCCGCGGTCTACGGGCGGACCGCCTCTTCCGGTTGACGGGTGGCGATTATCCCGCGACCATCCGTCCGACGTGAACCGGACTACAACGGGAATGCGACGACTCCTCGCGCTGACACTGCTGATCCTGACAAGCGCCGCCTCCATGGAGGAGGTGGTGGGCGTCGTGCGGGACGGCGAGGTGCATCACGAGAGTACTGTGGCCGCAGCGACACACGCCCAGGCGTCTGCGGGTGACCATGGCCATGAAGATACCGCTCACTCGGGTGAGCACCGGCACGGCGAGGGCCATGATCACGGCACTACGGGTGACCACTGCACGCACACCCACGGTCCCGCGGTCCTGACCACGACCCCGCCTCCTCTCCTCGTCGAGACGGACGAGGAACTTGTTACTGAGAGCGCGCTCCCGCGCGCGATCGTCTCCGACGGGTTCGCCCACCCTCCCCGGGCGTAATCCCCTGACGCGGCGCCGTCGCTGACGCGACGCCTCGCCGCTCGATCGAAAGCACCCACAACACAGCCGATCGATCGGATCCGTGCCCTGCACGGGCGCCTCCGCGCGTCCGTCCCGGTGGCACGGTTCCACGGAGACGAGAGACAGAGATGAACCCACGACGAGCGAGTGCGCTCGCGGCCCTCCTGGCCGTGTGCGCGGCGGCGCCGTCGCTGGCGGCTCAGATGCCGCCGGCCGACGGGGCCACACCCGCCGACACGCTGCGCCTGACGCTTTCCGACGCCCAGCGACGCGCCCTCACAATGAATCCGGCCTTCCTGGCCGATGCTACGGCAGGGGAGATCGCGCGCGGGGAGCTGCGCCACGCCCGGGTCTATTCCTACAACCCCCAAGCGGAGTTCGACGCCCCAGGGTCCGCATCGGCCGGCGAGCTGGGGGCGTATGAAGCGCGCCTGGCCCAGGAGGTGGAGTGGGCCGGGCAGCGAGGCCTCCGGATCGACGCGGCGGAGATCGGCGTCGCCCGGGCCGAGCGCAGTGTGGCGGATGCGGCCCGACGGACGCTGGCCGACGTGAGCGTGGCGTTCTATACGGCGCTGGCGGCCGAGGAGCGGCTGCGGGTGGCGACCGAGGTGGCCGGGCTGAACGAGCGGCTGATGGAGGCGGTGCGCATCCAGCTCCGGGAGGGCGAGATCAGCATCATGGAGGCGAACCTGGCCGCGATCGAGGTCGGGCGTGCCCGTGCGCGAGTGCTGTCTGCCCGGCGCACGGCCACATCCGCGCAGCTGGCCCTGGGGCGGCTGGTGGGGGCACCGCCGGAGGTGGCCGTCCGGGTGGAGACGGAGGTGGCGCCGGCGCCGGCACCGAAAACCCTCGACCCCGACGGGCTTCTCGCGGCGGCGCTTGAGCAGCGTCCGGACCTGGCCGCGGCGGCCACGGCTGTCCTGCAGTCGGAGACGCTGACCCGGCTCGCCCGCCGGGAGGCGATTCCGAACCTCGAGATCGTGGCCCTCGCGGAGCGGGACGGGATCGGGAGCGAGCCGCGGGTGGGGCTCGGCGTGGGACTCCCGCTGCCGTTCTGGGATCGGAACCAGGGGGTGGTCGCCCGCCGCAGGGCCGAAACCGATCGGGCGGCGTACGTCCTGGAGGCGACGCGGCTCGAGGTCCGGACGGAGGTGATCGATGCCTACCGCTCCTACGTGGCCGCGGCGGAGGAGGTCGCGGTCTTCGAGGCGGACGTGCTGGAGCCGGCCCAGCGGACCCAGGAGATGCTGGAAACGGCGTACGAGGCGGGGAAGACGGACCTGAGCGCGCTGGTCCTTCTGCGAAACCAGCTGCTGGATGCGGAGCTGTCGTACTGGGAGGCCTGGCTGGCGCAGCGGGAGGCGCTGGTGCGACTGCGGGCCGCTACGGGCGAGCTGACGATCGAGGACCTGAACGGAAGTGACCGATAGATGAGAACCGCGACATACAACCTCGGATGGATTGCGGCGGCGCTGGCTGTGCTGGCGGCGGGATGCGGTGACGGATCGAACGGCGCCGGAGGCGCTGGCGATGAACACGAGGAGCATGCCGAGAATGGCGCACCGGGCATGGAGCTGGTGGAACTCGACTCTACCGCCCTCGCCATGGCCGGGATCGAGATCGGCGTGACGGACACGGTGCACTCCACGGCCCTGCCCGCGACCGGGACCATCACCTATGACCAGAACCGGGTCAGCCACATCGGTCCCCGAACGGAGGGGCGGATCCTGAGCCTGCGTACCGACCTCGGCGCTCGCGTCCGGTCCGGACAGGTGCTGGCGGTGCTCGAGAGCCCGGACGTGGGTGCTACCCGGGCGGACCTGCACGAGGCCGAGTCCATGGTCGAGATCGCGCGGGAGAACTACGAGCGGGAGCGTCGTCTCGAGGAGCAGGGGATCTCGAGCCGCCGGGAGCTGCTGGAGGCGGAGCGGGAGCTCCGCCAGGCGGAGGCGGCGCTGCTCCGGGCCGGAGAGCGGCTCCAGGCGCTGGGCGCGGGCCATGGCGACGGGAGCCAGTTCACCGTCACGGCCCCGTTCGACGGCGTGGTGGTCGAGAAGCACGCCACCCAGGGCGAGGTCGTGGGGCCGTCGGACCAGCTGTTCACCGTGGCGGACCTGGGCCGGTTGTGGATCGAGCTGGACATCTACGAGCGGGACCTGCGTCGTGTGGCGCTGGGCCAGCCGGTGCGCGTCACCACGACAGCCTACCCGGACCGGTCCTTCGACGGCGAGATCGTCTACATCGGCGACATCCTGGACCCCGGAAGCCGAACCGTGCGGGCGCGGGTCGAGGTGGAGAACCTCGCGGGCGCGCTCCGGCCTGGAATGTTCGCCCGGGCCGCGATCCGGGTTTCGGGCGAGAGCAGCGTCGTCGTAGTGCCCCGGGGCGCCGTGCAGACGATCGAGGGGCGGCAGGTCGTGTGGGTCGAGGGCGAGCTCCCGAGCCGGTTCCGGGCCCAGCCCGTGGAAACGGGCCAGACGCTTCAGGGCGACAGCATCGAGATCCTGAGCGGGCTGGATCCCAACGAGCGGATCGTTACGGAGGGCGCCTTCACGCTGAAGGCCCAGCTCTCCAAAGGCGAGTTCGGCGGACACGGGCACTGAGGGGGCGACGATGATCGACAAGCTGATCGATTTCGCCCTCCGCCAGCGGCTGCTGGTGCTCGTGGGCACGGTGGCGCTCTTCGGGGCGGGCGCGTGGGCGTACACGCGCCTGCCGGTGGACGCCTACCCGGACATCTCGCCCGCGCTGGTACAGGTGTTCACGGAGACGGAAGGCCTCGCGCCGGAGGAGGTGGAGCAGCTCGTCACCTACCCGGTGGAGGTGGCGATGAACGGGCTGCCCGGGCTGGAGGAGATCCGGTCCGTGAGCAACTTCGGGCTCTCCGTCGTCAACATCTATTTCGAGGAGGGGACGGACATCTATTTCGCGCGGCAGCTCGTGAACGAGCGGCTGCAGCAGGCGCGGGAGGGGATCCCGGCGGGGCTCGGCGAGCCGGTCATGGGGCCGATCTCCAGCGGCCTGGGCCAGATCCTCTTCTACTACCTCGACGACGAGACGGGGGAGTACACGCTGGAGGAGCTGCGGACGATGGAGGACTGGATCGTCAAGCGGAACCTCCAGACCATCCCGGGCGTGACCGAGGTCCTCTCCATCGGCGGGCACGTGAAGCAGTACCAGGTGGTCGTGGATCCGAACCGGCTCCGACAGTACGGACTGTCGCTCCACCAGGTGCTGGAGGCGGTGGAGCAGAACAACCTCAACGTCGGCGCGAGCTACCTCGAGGTAGCCAGCGAGGAGTACCTGGTCCGCTCGATCGGGCTGGCCCAGAACCTTGCCGACATCGAGGACATCACCATCGAGACCCGGGAGGGCACACCCGTCCGCGTGGGTGAGATCGCCGACGTGCGGATCGGGCCGGAGATCCGGCGCGGGCTGGTGACCCGGAACGGCGAGGGCGAGATCGTCGTCGGGTTCGTGCTGAAGCTGCTGGGCACCAATACCTCGACCGTGATCGACCGCGTCCAGGAGCGGCTGGACGTGATCCGGGACGCGCTCCCCGAGGGCGTCCGTCTGGTGCCGTACTACGAGCAGGCGAGCCTGGTGGGCCGGGCCACGACCACGGTGACGAGTGCGCTGTGGCAGGGGCTCATCCTGGTGGTGATCGTGCTGGCGCTCTTCCTGGGCAACCTGCGGTCTTCCGTGATCGTGGCGCTGAGCCTGCCCTTCTCCATCCTGCTGGCGTTCCTGCTCATGAAGCAGTTCGGTGTGAGCGCGAACCTCATGTCGCTGGGCGGGCTGGCCATCGGGATCGGGATGATGGTGGACGCGGCCATCGTCGTCGTGGAGAATGTGTTCCGATGGCTGAAGGAGGATCCGGACCCGGATGAGCCGAAGCTCCACCTCGTGGCCCGGGCGGCGCGCGAGGTCGGCCGACCCGTGTTCTTCGCCATTGCCATCGTCATCATCGTCTTCCTGCCGCTGTTCACGCTTCAGGGCGTGGAGGGGACGATGTTCCGGCCGCTGGCCTACACCATCTCCATGGCCATGGTCGGCTCGCTCCTCTTCTCGCTTACCGTGGCGCCCGTGCTCGCGTCGTTCCTCCTGAAGCGGGAGCCGAGGGAGGCGAACGCGGCGGAGGACGAAGACGACGAGGTCGCCATCGTACGCTGGCTCCAGCGAAGGTACCAGCCGCTGCTGGCGTGGGCGTTGGACCACAAGAAGGCCGTCATCGCGGGAACCGCCGGGTTGATCGTGATCGGCGCCGGCGTCTTCCCGTTCCTCGGCACCGAGTTCATCCCGCAGCTCAACGAGGGGACCATGCTGGTCCGAGCGACGTTGGCGCCGTCGATCTCACTGAGCGAGGCGACGGCGACGGTAGAACGGATAGAGCGGGAGTTCCTGCGCTACCCGGAGGTGACGCAGGTGGTGAGCCGCATCGGGCGCGGGGAAGTGGGCGCGCATGCGGACCCGGTGAACAACGCCGAGATGTTCGTGGACCTGAAGCCCCGGGGCGAGTGGGAGACCGCCGGTAGCCAGGACGAGCTGGTGGAGGCCATGAGCGAGCGGCTGGAAGCGTTCCCGGGCGTCCAGCTCAACTTCACGCAGCCCATCGCGGCCGCGGTGGACGAGCTGCTCACGGGCACGAAGGCCGAGCTCGCCATCAAGCTCTTCGGCGACGACCTGGACGTCCTGCTCGACAAGGCGAACGAGATTGCGGCCGTTGTGGGCGAGGTCGAGGGCGCGTCCGAGGTCCAGGTGGACCAGGTGACGGGTCAGCCCCAGCTCAAGATCACGCTGGATCGCGGCGCGCTTTCCCGGTACGGGATCCCGGTCGAGCACATCCAGCATGAGATCCGGGCGGCCATCGGCGGCGCCGTGGCCGGGCAGGTCTTCGAGGGCGAGCGACGGTGGGCGATCTACGTCCGCTACGCCCCCGAGTTCCGGGCGACTGCGGAGGACGTGGCTTCGCTGCTGATCGACGCGCCGGACGGGTCCATGGTCCCGGTGGGGCAGCTGGCGGACATCCAGACGCTGATCGGGCCGCGGCAGATCTCGCGGGAGCAGAACCAGCGCTACATCACGATCCAGCTGAACGTGCGGGGCCGCGACATCGGCGGGTTCGTGGAGGAGGCGGGCGGGGCGATCCAGCAGGCGGTCGAGTTGCCGGCCGGCTACCTGACGAGCTTCGGCGGCCAGTTCGAGCTGGCCCAGGCGGCGAACAAGCGGCTGATGATCGTCATCCCGATTACGCTGATCCTGATCTTCGGGATGCTCTTCGCGAGCTTCGGCTCCCTGAAGGAGGCGCTGCTCATCCTGCTGAACATCCCACTGGCGCTGGTGGGCGGGCTTGTGGCGCTGCTGGTCACCGGGCAGAGCCTGTCGGTGCCGTCGAGCGTCGGGTTCATCGCGCTGTTCGGGATCGCCGTCGAGAACGGCCTGGTCCTGGTCACCTATTTCAACCAGCTCCACCGCGAGGAGGGCCTCTCGATCCGGGAGGCGGTGGAGCGGGGCTCCATGCTCCGGCTCCGACCGGTGCTCATGACCGCTCTGACCACGACGCTGGGGCTCGTCCCCCTGCTGCTGGCCAGCGGGGCCGGCTCCGAGGTCCAGCGGCCGCTGGCTATCGCCGTGGTCGGCGGGCTGGTCACGTCCACCGCCCTGACTCTCCTGGTGCTGCCGGTGCTGTACGGCTGGCTGCACCGCGAGCCCGTGAGATACTGATCGAGGAGGCAGACCATGAAGATGATCATCGCGTTCATTCCGCCGTACAGGCTGGATCGGGTCACGAGGGCGCTGGAGCACGTGGTCGGGTTCCCCGGCATGACCGTCACCGAAGGCCGCGGCTTCGGCCGCGAGAAGCTGGCCGTGGGGGCCGAGGACCGGCGCGCGTCGCTGGAGGACTATACCGACGCGGCCCGGATCGAGGTCGTGGCCCACGACGGGCAGGTGGAGGGGATCGTCACGGCGATTACCGAAGCCGCCCACACCGGCCAGCGCGGGGACGGCAAGATCTTCGTGCTGCCGGTCGAGCGGGCGGTGCGGATCAAGACGGGGGAAGAGGGGGAGGCGGCGGTCTGATGTCGGCGGAAGGCTCGTGGAACCGGATCCGCTACACGCTCTGGTCGCCCATCTACGATCGCGTCGCCTCCTTCAGCCGATCGCGGCGGAGGTCCCTGGAGCTGCTGGCGGGTGGGAAACGCCCAGTCGCTTGACCTCCCGGACGCCAGCTTCGACGCCGTCGTCCTGCACCTCATCGTCGCGGTGGCCGATGATGGAGCGGCGGTGGTGCGGGAGGCGGCACGAGTCCTGAAGCATGGGGGGCGGGTCGTCATCTTCGACAAGTTCGCCCGGCGCGAACCCGGTCCCATACGGAGGATGCTGAACATCATCACCCACGCCCTGTTCTCGGACATCAACCGGAAGCTGGCGCCGCTGCTGGACGGGAGCGGCCTCGAGATCGTGCACCGCGAGACAGCGGCGTTCCGCGGACACTACGACATCATCCTGCTGCGGAAGGGAGCCTGAGCATGGGAGCCGGACACACACACGGTCCCCCGGCAGGAAGTCAGAACCGGAAGCGCCTGGCGATCACTTTGGGGCTGGTGCTCCTTTACATGGGGGCGGAGGTCGTCGGCGGAATCCTGACCAATTCCCTCGCCCTGCTGGCCGATGCCGGGCACATGCTCAGCGACGCTGCCGCGCTCGGCCTCGCCCTCTTCGCGATCTGGTTCGCCCGACGCCCCGCCACGGCGAGCCACACGTTCGGCTACTACCGCACGGAAATCCTGGCCGCGCTGGCGAACGGGGCCACGCTCGTGGCGATCTCCATCTACATCTTCGTGGAGGCATTTCAGCGCTTCCGGGAGCCGCCGGACGTCGAGGGTGGGCTGATGATGGTGATCGCGGCGGGTGGGCTCGTGATCAACCTCGCGGGGCTCCTCATTCTCCGCGGAGGTCGCGAGGAAAGCCTGAACGTCCGCGGCGCGTGGCTGCACGTTCTGACGGACATGCTCGGAAGCGTTCAGGCCCTGGTGGCGGGCGCTCTGATCTGGTGGTTCGGCTGGAACTGGGCGGACCCGGTGGCGTCGGTACTCATCGGGCTCCTCGTCATCTATTCCTCATGGGAGCTGCTGAAGGAGTCGGTCGGGGTGCTGATGCAGAAGGCGCCCGCCCGGATCGACGTGGACGAGCTACGTGACGCCATCATGGAGATGGACGGTGTCGTCGGCATCTGCGACATGCATGTATGGACGGTGACGAGTGGCCTCGAATCCATGTCCGCCCACGTCACCGTCGAGGAGGGCCGGGTCGGACGGGACATGCTGAGCCGGGTGCGAGAACTCGTTCACGACCGCTTCGGGATCGACCACGTCACGATCCAGCTCGAGCCCGAGGGGTTCGAGGAACCGGAGGTAGCGTTCTGAGGTCGGTCAGTCGCGGAGGAGCCAGGCCCGCGCGTGGCTTCGACAACTTCGTCCCCCATTCCTCCCACTTGTTCTCGCCCACGATGGCGATCCGGTCCATCTCGTCCTGGTGCGTCGCGTCGAACTTCACGTCCTTCCACAGTCCTCCCGGATCCCGATCTCGATCGGCCCCATGATCACGCGACCGAACGCATCGTGATCGACGTGGAAGGTCGTCAACTTCGAGCCGATCATCGTGTTCAGGAGTAGGGTTCCCACCTCGCGGTCAGATCTCGAGCTGCATCCCGAGCTCCACCACCTGGTTTGACGGGATCCGGAAGTAGGTGGTGGCGCCAGTGGCGTTGCGACTCATGACGGCGAAGAGCTTGTCGCGCCAGAGCGCCATCCCGGGTCGATACCAGATCGGCGTAGAGCGCCTCGCCGCCCGTCACCACCAGGAAGACGGAGCCCAGCACCAGGGGAGAGGATCATCAGGCGCTTGCCCGTAGGGCTGCTTTCCTGCTCGTACGCTTCCGGGAGCTGAAGGTCCTCGTCCATGACCGGCAAAGGTATTGGGTCCGACGCAGAGCCACCAGCACGACTATCTGAGGGCCTTGGGGCACTGCTTCGGGCGCTCTCCTCGCACACTCCACAGCACACGGCTCTCACCGAAGAGGGACTTCTTAGCGCCATTACTGGGATATCCCCGGGTCACGTTTTACACGGTTCCCGCATGTTCGACTCCCGCCGGCTCCATGCAGGAAGCAGTGAAGGCAGGACACAGAAACGGTGGAGTGACGCGGAAAAGCTCACTCCGCCGTTACTGTGTGTGGCCGCCACGCCTTTGACGACGCCCCCCCTCCGCGCTACCCTTGCCTCGTCCCCACACCCGACCCCCACTACGCCAGACCACGATGCGCCGACCTGTCGCCCTTGCCAGTCTCTTTGCCCTCCTCCCCCTCCTCGCCCCGGCGGCCGCGCGCGCCCAGGCCCCGTCGGCGGCCGAGATCGCCCGCTGGGAGGCTACGGCCGCGCGGGTCACCATCACCCGCGACGACTGGGGGATCGCCCACGTCCGCGGCGCCACCGACGCCGACGCGGTCTTCGGCATGGAGTACGCCCAGGCGGAGGACGATTACGCGCGCATCGAGGCCAACTATGCCTTCGCCCTCGGGCGCACCGCCATGGCCACGGGCGAGGCCGGCATATGGCTGGACCTGCGCGCCCGCATGTACGCGGACCCGGACTCGCTGAAGGCGCTGTACGCGGAGAGCCCGGCGTCGCTGAGGGCGCTCATGGACGCGTTCGCCGACGGGCTCAACTACTGGCTGTACAGGCACCCGGACGCGGACCGCACCGCCATCCAGCGCTACGAGCCGTGGATGGCCCTCTCCTTCACCGAGGGGAGCATCGGCGGCGATATCGAGCGCATCGACCTGGACGCCCTGGAATCTTTCTACGGCACCCAGCCGAC
The DNA here is from genome assembly GCA_963783305.1 of uncultured Gemmatimonadales bacterium. Classification (GTDB taxonomy): domain Bacteria; phylum Gemmatimonadota; class Gemmatimonadetes; order Longimicrobiales; family RSA9; genus JAWVYT01. Next base: position 267,716 of record CAWAMW010000007.1, read on the forward strand.
CCGAGCCTCCCGGGCCACCGGGGGCTCCTCGGCGACCGGCGCCGGGCAGGCCGCCCGGGCCGGACAGGCCGGGCAGCCCGCGCAGGCCGGTGACGCGGCCCGGCCCCTCGTCGCATACATCGAGCGCCTGGCCAGCCGGGCGGCGGACGGGGAGCCGCGGGGGTCGAACGGGTTCGCCATCGCGCCGGAGAACACGCTGGACGGGCACGCGCTGCTCTTCATCAACCCCCACACCTCCTTCTACTTCCGCTCCGAGCTCCAGATGACGAGCGACGAGGGGCTGGACGCGTACGGCGCGGTCACGTGGGGGCAGTTCTTCATCTACCAGGGCTTCAACCGCACGGCCGGGTGGATGCACACGTCCAGCGGCGTGGACAACATCGACTGGTTCGACGAGACGGTGGTGGAGAAGGGGGGTCGCACGCTGGTCCGCTACGGCGGCCGGGAGGTCCCCATGGCGACGAAGCCGGTCACCATCCGCTACCGCGCGGACGACGGCTCCACGGCCGAGCGCACGTTCACCGTCTACTACACGCAGCACGGGCCCGTCGTGGCCCGCCACGGGGAGAAGTGGCGGACGGTGAGCCTCATGTGGAGCCCCGTGGACGCGCTGACGCAGAGCTACACGCGCACGAAGGCGAAGGACCTGGACGCGTACCTGGACATCATGAAGCTGCACACCAACTCATCCAACAACACCGTCTACGCCGACGCGTCGGGGAACATCGCCTACCTCCACAGCAACTACATCCCCCGTCGCAGCACCGCGTTCGACTGGAACCAGCCCGTCCCGGGCGACGACCCGAAGACCGCCTACGACGGCGTCCTGACCATCGACGAGACCCCCAACGTCATCAACCCCGGCGTCGGCTGGGTCTACAACTCCAACAACTGGCCCTGGTCCGCCGCCGGCCCCGACAGCCCCGCCCGCGAGGAATTCCCCGAGTACGTGGAGCGCGGCCGCTACGAGACCGCCCGCGGCCTCCACGCCCTCCGCCTCCTCCCCGGGCACGACCCGTTCACCGCGGCCACGCTCACCGACCTGGCCTACGACAGCTACCTGCCCGCCTTCGCCCTCATGGTGCCGCCGCTGGTCCGGGCGTACGACGCGCTCCCCGCCGCCGACCCCATGCGCCAGAAGCTCGCCGGGCCCATCGCCCGGCTCCGCGGGTGGGACTACCGCTGGGGCGTGAACTCCGTCCCCACGTCGCTGGCCGTGTTCTGGGGGGAGGCCGTCATGGGCGATGGGTACCGCGCCGCCGACCGCCCCGAAGGCATGGCCCCCGAGCGGTGGGTGGGCGAGCGCGCCCCCGGCGCCCTGCTCGTCGAGACCTTCGCCTCCGCCGTGGACCGGCTGGCCGGCGACTTCGGCACCTGGGACGTCCCGTGGGGCCAGATCAACCGCTTCCAGCGCATCAGCCCCGACATCGGCCCCCACTTCGACGACGACGCCCACAGCATCCCCGTCCCCTTCACCTCCTCCCGGTGGGGCTCCCTGGCGTCGTTCGGCGCGCGGCCGTACCCGAACACCAGGCGGTGGTACGGCACCAGCGGCAACAGCTTCGTGGCCGTGGTGGAGTTCGGCGACAGCGTGCGGGCAAGGGCGCTGACCGCCGGCGGCGAGAGCGGGCACCCCGACTCGCCCCACTTCAACGACCAGGCGGCCCTCTACGCCATGGGGCACCTGAGGGAAGTGTACTTCTACCCCTCCCAGTTGAAGGCGCACACCGAGCGCGTGTACCACCCCGGCCGGTAGGCGCCCCCTGGCCGCGCGCGGACCGCGCTGACGACATGGGGGCGGGACGCAGGTTCTCCGGTCGCAGGCCCTGTGGCACGCGCATGTTCGACTCCCGCCGGCTCCATGGAAGCGCCCGGTGATCTTCGGATCACCGGGCGCCTTGTTGTTCGCGGCGTTCGACGCCGTCTCACCCGCGCACCCGTCTCGCTGCGCGATCCGGACGCGGGCTGAGTTGCGGTCCACATAGGCGGGGCGCCGATCACGACCTGCTTGACACCCGACGCCGATTGACCCCACTTTGTTCGACATGCGAACAAAGTCTGCGGACCCTGGCACGGCGCCATCCCGCAGCGGTCCCACTGCGCCTCCTCAAGGAGAGAGACGACATGCGTCCGGATCCCATGCACCTCACGGACCCGCCCCGACCGGGCCGGCTCTTCACCCTCCTCCTGGCGGCGGTCCTGCTGATCCCGGCGGTCGCGAGCGCCCAGGCGAATCGGGTGGAGGTGGTATCCGACGCCTCGGGTTCGCGGATCATGGCGGACGGCGAGGCGGTCTTCGTGAAGGGTGTGAACTGGGACTACTTCCCGATCGGCACGACGACGACCTACAACTTATGGGCGCAGCCGGACGACTTCATCCGTCAGGCGTTGAACCGGGAGATGTCGTTGATCCAGTCCATGGGCGGCAACGCGATCCGGGTGTACAACGGGATTCCGCCTCGCTGGGTGGAGTACATCTACGAGAACTTCGGGATCTGGAGCATCGTCAATCACCCGGTGGGCCGGTACGGTGTCACACTCTCCGGGACGTACGTCCCGAACACCGATTACTCGGACGAGACGGTGCGGCGTCGGCTGCGGGACGAGGTGGTGGAGCTGGTGGACGAGTTCGAGGGCACGCGGGGTCTCCTGATGTGGCTGCTGGGGAACGAGAACAACTACGGTCTGGAGTGGAGCTCAGCGGAGACCGAGGACCTTCCGGTAGGTCAGCAGAACGAGGTCAAGGCCCGGTACCTGTACTCGCTGATGGGCGAGATCGTGGACGCGATCCACGCGCGGGACCCGAACCGGCCGGTGGCGATGGCGAACGGGGACCTGCAGTACCTCGACGTCATCGCCGAAGAGGTGCCCAACCTGGACGTGTTCGGCTCCAACGTGTACCGGGGCATCTCGTTCCGTGACTTCTTCGAGGAGGTGGATCGGGCCATGGGGATCCCGGTCATGTTCACCGAGTTCGGCGCGGATGCGTTCAACGCCCGGACGATGCGGGAGGACCAGGTCACGCAGGCGCGGTACCTGATCGGGCAGTGGGAGGAGATCTACGCGAACGCCGCGGGGAACGGGCTGGTGGGCAACGCGGTGGGCGGCCTGACATTCCAGTGGAGCGACGGGTGGTGGAAGTTCGGCCAGGACAGCCGGCTGGACATCCAGGACACGAATGCCTCGTGGGCGAATGACGCCTACCCCGAGGACCTCGTGCCCGGGCAGAACAACATGAACGAGGAGTGGTGGGGGATCATGGCGAAGGGGCCGACGGACGCCTTCGGCCAGTACGAGATCTACCCGCGGGCGGCCTACTACGCGCTGAAGGAGATCTACGAGCTGGACCCCTACGGCGCCGGCGTGGACCAGCAGGTGATCGAGGACCACTTCGGCTCCATCACGGCCTCGGCGGCGGCGCTGGCGGCCCGCGGGGACGGGGCCGCTCTCCAGTCGGCGCTGAGCAGCCTGGCTCGCTTCGACGGGCTCCGAATCGAGCTCGAGACCTTCAGCACCGGTGGGGAGCGGATCCAGACCCCCGAGGAGGCGACGGCGGGGAGCAGCCTCCGTCCCGCTTCGCAGGGGTTCGACACGAAGCAGTCCTTCTACCTCGACTTCGCCTCGAGGCCGGCGCCGAACGTGCGCGCGGACCTGGCGGTGAACGTGGTGGGCAACGTGCCGGAGAACCCGATCGACGAGCTCTTCTACGAGGCGCCGGCCCGGCCCCGGCTGGTCCTGGCCGATGGGGAGCTGGTCCAGACGCAGCTCGACAGGATCCGGATCTACTCCGGGAGCTTCAGCTGGGACGAGAGCCTCTTCCGGGTGGACGGCTTCTACCGCAGTGGCCACTACCACTGGGGCTACGAGGGCGACTTCTTCAACCTGTACCGGGAAGCGAACTACGGCCCCAACCTCGACATCTACAACGGGGTGGCGCCGGTCGGCGTGGAGTTCACCGGGAAACGGACGCTGGACGGGCTCAAGTTCGCCTTCGGTCCCGAGCTGTGGTGGGGCGCCAACCCGGCCGCCATGGCCATGTACACCCGGCAGCTGGGAGCGTGGACCGTCTCCGCGGTCTTCCAGGAGGACTTCGCGCGGCAGGGGCAGGTGGTCACGTCGTTCGCGATTCCCACCCCGCAGGACCGGCGGGCGACGCTGACGGTGGAGCGGGAAGTGGGCCCGTTCGGCGTCCAGCTGGGCGGGATCTGGGCCGGGTCGCCGCTGGTGGGCCGGACGTTCCAGCTCGTCGACCGCCAGTCCGACGGCAGCTACCGGGTCCTCCAGGACCAGGTCAAGGACTCGGACACCTTCGGCGGGAAGGCGAAGGTCACCCTCAGCCGGGGCCCCATCAACTGGTACGCGCTGGGGTCGGCCACCGGGGTGGTGGCCAACGGCGGCTACGACCAGACCCAGACCTACACCGGGTGGGCCCTCAAGGACAATGGGAGCGGCAACCAGTGGCAGGTGCTGAGCGGGTTCACCTACAACCTGGGCAGCAACGTGCAGATCGCGCCGAACTTCATGTGGCAGAAGCCCCTGGTCGGCCCCATCCCCGCGGCCGCCCCGGCGCCGGCCCGGCCCCGGAACATCCTGGATGATCCGTTCTCCGTGCGGGTGAACCGGGAGACGGTGGCGGGTGAGCTGCTCGTGACCTGGGACCCGACCCCCGCAACCTGGATGTACGCCTGGGACAGCGACGTGCAGGAGGACGCCCCACTGGCTGTGAGCGCCGGGATCGTCTTCCGCCGCCATGAGACCACGGCCAATGCGGCGATCGGGATCCTGTCGGATGGCCGGACCGCCTTCGCCTTCCCCGGAGCGACTCCGGCGCGGGACCTCTGGGAGGCCCGGGCCCGGATGATCTCGAAGCGGAGCGAGGGTGTGAACCTGATCCTCAACGCCTTCTACGGCATCGGGGAGCCCAACGGCGCGGATGAGCGGAAGGTCACCCGCTACGGCGGCGACGTCCGGGTGGTGCTGGGCTCGGCCAAGCTTGCGGGCTTCGCCAGGTTCGACGACTGGGGCCCGTACGACTACCACCGGGACTTCAATCTGACGTTCCCCCGACAGCTGGGCGCCGACCTCTCGTGGACGCTGGGGATGCCCGACTGGTTCAACGTCCCGGGCACCCGCTTCGGCGTAATGGGCACCCACCGGACGCTGAACGAGTATTCGCCCCGCTACTGCCCTGGCTTCAAGGCCGGACCGGGCGGGACCCCGATCTGCGATCCGACGGCTCCGGGCGACCAGGGGTCGGAGTGGGAGATCCGCACCTACTTCCACGTGGGGTTGTGACCCGGCACCCCATGAGCGAACCGAAGGACCAGTCCCCGGGTCCGGTGGAGCGCCGGATCCGGGAGCTCGTGGAGGGCATGAGCCTCCACGACAAGGCGGGCCAGCTGACGCTCGTCAATGGCGCCGGGGGGCACGTCACGGATGACCTCGCCGGATCGATCCGGGCCGGGGAGGTCGGGGCCGTCCTGAACGAGGTGGACCCGGAGACCGTGAACGAGATGCAGCGGATCGCCGTGGAGGAGTCGCCCCACGGGATCCCGCTCCTCGTCGGCCGGGACGTCATCCACGGCTTCCGGACGGTCTTCCCCATTCCTCTGGGACAGGCCGCCACATGGAACCCGGAGCGGGTGCGAGAGGGGGCCCGGGTGGCGGCACTGGAGGCGGCCCGGGCCGGCGTGAACTGGACGTTCGCCCCCATGGTCGACATCGCGCGCGACCCCCGCTGGGGCCGTGTCGCCGAGAGCCTGGGAGAGGACCCGTACCTGGGGTCCGTTCTGGCGAGAGCCATGGTGGAGGGGTTCCAGGGCGACGATCTGGCGGACCGGGGCCACATCGCCGCCTGCGCCAAGCACTTCGCCGGGTACGGCGCCAGCGAGAGCGGGAAGGACTACAACACCACCAACATCCCCGAGCGGGAGCTGCGCGACGTCCACCTCCCGCCGTTCCGGGCGGCCCTGGAGGCCGGTGTCGTCTCCTTCATGGCGTCCTTCAGCGACCTGGACGGAATCCCGGCCTCGGCGAACCGGAAGCTGATGACCGGGATCCTGCGGGAGGAGTGGGGCTTCCACGGCTTCGTCGTGAGTGACTGGGACTCCATCCCCCAGCTGATGGACCACGGGCTGGCCGGGGATCGGCGCGCCGCGGCCCGGGAGGCGCTCCTGGCCGGCGTGGACATGGACATGGCGGGGTACACGTACCTCGAGCACCTGCCCTCCCTCGTGGAGTCGGGCGAGGTGGCGGAGGCGCTCCGTGGACGCCATGGTGGCCGCCGTCCTGCGCGTGAAGCTCGCCCTCGGGCTCTTCGACCACCCCTGGACGGAGCCGGAGCGGTTCCCCGTCCCCGGCGACGCGCGGCACCTGGAGGCGGCCCGCGTGGCCGCCCGCGAGAGCATGGTCCTCCTCAAGAACCGGGACCGGATCCTCCCGCTGGATCGGGATCGGGTGGGCCGCGTCGCCGTCATCGGTCGTCTGGCCGACGCCCCGGCCGAACAGCTCGGGACCTGGGTGTTCGACGGGGACCCTGACCTCAGCGTCACCCCCCTGGCGGCGCTTAGAGACGCACTGGGCGAAGGCGTAGAGATCCGATACGCCCCGGGCCTGGACCCGTCATGGGACCGGAGTCATGCCGGCTTTCGCGAGGCCGTGGAAGCCGCCGCGGGGGCCGATGTGACGCTGCTCTTCCTGGGGGAGGACGCCATCCTCTCCGGCGAGGCGCACTGCCGTGCCGACATCGGCCTCCCGGGAGCCCAGTCCGCCCTGCTGGAGGCCGTCCACGACACGGGGACCCCCGTCGTCGTGGTGCTCATGACGGGTCGGCCGCTGGCGCTCGAGGCCGACTGCACCGGATGGACGCGCTCCTGTGCGCCTGGCACCCCGGGTCCATGGCGGGGCCGGCGCTGGCGGATCTCCTCCTCGGGGACCACAGCCCGTCAGGGACGGCTGCCGGTGACGTTCCCGCGAGTCACCGGCCAGGTACCCATCTACTACGGGCACAAGAACACGGGCCGGCCCGCCACCGACGAGACGTGGACCCACCTGGACGACGTCGCCCGGGGAGCGCACCAGGTCTCGGTGGGCAATACGTCGTTCCACCTGGACACCCACTACACGCCCCTCTTTCCCTTCGGCTTCGGGCTCATGTACGGGGACGTCGACTACGAGGATCTCCGCTTCCGGGCGCTGGACCAACGGGAGCCGGAAGAGGGAGGTCGGGAAGGGCTCCAGAGCGACCGGGACGCGCTCCTGAGCGACCACCTGGAGTTCACCGTCCAGGTCCGGAACCGGGGCCACCGGGCTGTCACCGAGGTGGTACAGCTCTACGTCCGGGACCCGGTGGCCAGCGTCACCCGACCCGTTCGGGAGCTGAAGCGCTTCGCCCGGGTCGCCCTGGACGCCAACGAATCCCGCACGGTGCGCTTCGAGCTCACCGCCCGTGACCTCGCCTTCCACGGCCGGGACATGCGGCCGGTGGTGGAGCCGGGCCGCTTCGAGGCGTGGGTGGGCGGCAGCTCCAGCACCGGGCTGCACCTGGAGTTCCACCTCCATCCGGGCCCGGGCGAGGCCCGGGACCGCGCCCCTGCCGGCGGTGAGTACCTGACCGTGCGGCCGGCCCCCCGGATTCCACCGCCGTCTACTTCGGAGGCCCCATGAGTGCCGCCCAGCGAAGCGACCACCCCGGCGCCCTCCTCTCCCGCATGACGCTGGAGCAGAAGCTGGGACAGATGACCCAGCCCGAGCGCCAGCACATCACGCCGGACGAGGTGGCCCACTACCACATCGGGTCGGTGCTGAGCGGGGGCGGCTCCTGGCCGGGGAAGAACCAGCCGGCCGACTGGGTGGCGATGAACGACGCCTACTGGGCCGCCTCCGTGGATGCGGAGGAGGGCCGGATGGGCATCCCCCTTCTCTATGGTGTGGACGCCGTTCACGGCCACAACAACGTGCGAGGGGCGGTCCTGTTTCCGCACAACATCGGGCTCGGGGCCGCCAACGACCCCGACCTCATCGGGCGCATTGCGGCCATCACCGCCCGGGAGGTCCTGGCCACCGGCGTGGAGTGGACCTTCGCCCCGACCCTTGCGGTGGTGCGGGACGACCACTGGGGCCGGACCTACGAGAGCTACTCGGAGGACCCGGAGATCGTCTCCCGCTACGCCGGAGCCTTCGTGCGGGGGCTCCAGGGCGACCTGGGCCGGGACGCGGTGGTGGCGTGTGTCAAGCACTGGGTGGGGGACGGCGGGACGACCGATGGCGTCGACCAGGGCCGGACCGACGTTCCGGAGGACGAGTTCCGGGCCCTCCACATCGCGCCGTACCGACCCGCGGTGGAGGCGGGGGCGCTCACCGTCATGGCGTCCTACAACAGCTGGAACGGCGTGAAGTGCCATGCCAACCGCTACCTCCTCACGGACGTGCTGAAGGGGGAACTGGGCTTCGACGGCTTCGTGGTCTCGGACTGGGACGCCATCGACGCCCTGGCCGAGGACTACGCCGAGGCCATCCGCCTCTCGGTGAACGCCGGCGTCGACATGTTCATGGTGCCGGACAAGTGGAAGCGCTTTCTCGCCGGGTTGAAGGCGGAGGTGGAGGCCGGCCGCGTCCCGATGGAGCGGATCGATGACGCGGTCCGTCGCATCCTGCGGGTGAAGGAGGCGTACGGGCTGTTCGAGCGGGAGCGGCCGTCGAAGCGGTACTGGTCGGGCAGCGATGCGTTCGGCTCCGACGATCACCGGGCCGTGGCCCGGGAGGCGGTGCGGAAGTCGCTGGTCCTCCTGAAGCACGACGACGACGTCCTCCCCCTCGCTCCCGACGGGGAGGACGGCAGGACCATCCTCGTGGCCGGGAAGTCCGCGGACAACATCGGCTACCAGTGCGGCGGCTTCTCGATGGCGTGGCAGGGGACCGACGGGAACGACGACGTGGAGGGCGGCACCTCGATATGGGAGGGCATCCGGGCGCTGGCCCCTGAGGCCGAGCTCAGCGAGGACGGCTCGGCCGTCGACGCCGCGCGACACCGGATGGCCGTGGTGGTGATCGGGGAGCGCCCGTACGCCGAGGGGATGGGCGACGTGGGCCCGGCGGGCGGGGCGGTCCGGCGGGGCTCTTCGTTCCAGGACGCCCCCGGCCCCGGAGGGATGGAGCCGTACGGCACGACGCTGGAGCACGCCGTCTCCCACCCGGAGGACATGGCGGTGCTGGAGCGGGTGGCCGGGGCTGGCGTTCCCATCGTGACGGTGCTGGTGGCGGGGCGTCCGCTGGTCGTGAACGAGGAGCTGGACCGGTCCAGCGCCTTCGTCTGCGCGTGGCTGCCGGGCTCCGAGGGCGATGGCGTGGCCGAGGTCCTGTTCGGGGAGTCCCCATTCCAGGGGCGCCTATCCTTCTCCTGGCCCCGGGACGACGCTCAGAACCCCAATCGCGGGGACGGGTCGGAGCCCCTGTTCCCCTACGGGTTCGGCCTTACCCTGGACTGACGGGGCTCCGCCCTCAGATCACCAGCCCGGCCTCGGGCTCGCCTCGGCGCCGCTCCAGCTCGGCCCGGTTCTCGTTGGCCACCTGCTCGGTGATCTCGTAGCGGGCCACCGCCCAGATCGCGAGGATCGACGCGATGGCGGGAATGAACGCGTCGCAGACCCGCATCAGGAAGATGGCCCGGGGCGTCTGCGCTCCCCCGAGCTCCACGTCGAATCCGGTGGCGTTCAGCAGGACCCCACCTCCTGCCAGCGCGGCCGCCATTCCGAGCTTCACCACCCACCAGAAGATGGCGCCGAACATCCCCTCCCGGCGCTCATGGGTCTCCAGCTCATCGGCGTCCACCACGTCGGCGATCATGGACCCCATGAGCGTGAAGAGCCCGCCGAGCCCGAAGGCCATGAACGGCGCGGGGACCACCACCAGCCACGGGATCTCCGGGTTATAGGTGAACCACTTCAGCACGTAGCCGAAGACCGAGATCCCGGTGGAGACGAAGAACGCCTTCCGCTTGCCGATCTTGGTGCCCAGCCAGGTCACGAGCATGATGACCAGGAACGTGGAGAGGGCCCCCACGGTGCCGGCGTACCCGGCGTACTCGGATCCCAGGAGCTGGTCGCCCTCGAAGACGTAGTAGATGATGACGTAGAACTGGAAGGACGAGATGAGGATGAAGCCGTTGAAGACCAGGAAGGTGGCGGCGCCCAGCTTCAGGAACGGTTTGCTGGACAGGGTCTGCTTCAGGCCGCCGAAGAAGTCCTTGAGGCTGTGGACGAGGCCGTGGGCCCCATCGGCGGCGTCCACCTCGGCCGCCGCCAGGGTCTTCAGCCGTTCCCGCAGGAAGATGGCCGGGAGGACCCCGAGGGCGATCGCCGCGATTCCCACTCCCAGGGCCAGCCCCTTGGCTCCGGCCATCTGGTCCTGGAACCAGTTCTGGTTCGTCATGATCCAGAGGAACCACGGGGAGATCATGTAGGCCAGCTGGCCGATGAAGTTCTGGACGCCCATGAGCCGGGTGCGCTCATGGTAGTCGGGGGTGAGCTCGTAGCCCAGCGCCACCCAAGGGGTCGCGAACACCGTGTAGGCCCCGTAGAAGAAGATCGACCCGATCAGGAAGTACCAGAAGTAGAAGGTGTCCGACCGGCTCTCCGGGAGCTGCCAGAGGGCCACATAGAGGATGCCGGCCAGGATCGCGCCCACGAAGATATAGGGGCGCCGCCGCCCCCAGCGGCTCTTCGTGTGATCCGAGATGTAGCCCATCAGCGGATCGGTGATGGCGTCCGTCAGGCGGGGCAGGGCGCCCAGCATGCCCACCAGCGCCGGGTTCATCCCCAGCGCCAGGTTCAGGACGATGGTCATCCCTCCGATGGCGGCAGCCAGCAGGTTGTTGACGAAGGCCCCGGCCCCGTAGATGACCTTCTGGAGGAGCGGGATCCGGTCTTCCGGCGCAGTCTCGCGATGAACCGTCTGCCCCTCCGGGCCGATCGCACCGTGCCAGGCCGCCAGGGCCCGCTTGAAGAGGCCTGGCCGGCGCCCGGTCTCGCTCGTGGGGTCGTTCACGCGATCCTCATACGCTCGAGCTCATGGTGGGGAACAGCGTGGGATCGTCCAGCGCCCGGGCGAGCACGTGGGTCGCCGCCCCCACCGCGAAGGCGCGGGGGCCGAGGGACGTCATCCGGATGCGGGTGGAGGCCACGGAGCCGACCAGGGTGCGTTGCATGACGGTCTCCTTGAGTGGGGTCAGGATCCGGTCGCCCACCCGGGTGATGCTCCCGCCCAGGATTACCGCGGCGGGGTTCATGAGGTTCAGGAGCCCGGCGATCGACCCACCCAGGTGCCTGGCTGCCTCGTCGAAGACCTGGAGCGCCAGGGGATCGTCCCGAAGCGCCGCATCCTCCAGTGCCGTCAGGGTGATCTCGGTGCCGTTCAGTTCGCTGTCCGGATGCGCGGTCGCGAGCTCCCGGGCCCGCTTCACGAGCGCCGTGGCGCCCGCGAACGTCGTGAGGCACCCGCGATTGCCGCAGATGCACGGCGCACCGGCGGGGTCGATGCTCACGTGGCCGATCTCTCCGGCCATCCCGCTGGAGCCCCGGTAGATCTCGCCCCTGAGGATCTGACCCGAGCCGATCCCGGTGGCCAGCTTGATGTAGGTGAAGTCCTCCACACCCCTGGCGCTCCCCCACCAGTGCTCGGCGAGGGCGCCCAGGTTGGCATCATTGTCCACGAACACGGGGACGCCGTACTCGCGCCGCAGGGCCTCGAATCCGGTTCGCCCCTCCCATGCCGGCATGACCACCTCCGAAAGGCGGAACGGCCGGGTCGGGTCCACCGGGCTCGCCACCGAGACGCCGATGCCCATGAGCCGCTTCCGATCGGGATCCACCTCCTCGAGCGCGTCATCGAGCATTGTCCAGATGAGCGACCGGGTGCCGTCGGGGTCCTCCCGCACCGGGTGGGATGCGTCGGCCCAGGCCAGGACCTCGCCCCGGAGGCTCATCACCGCCACGGAGATGTGCGTCGCCCCCATGTCCACGCCGGCAATGACGTGGGCATCGTCGTTGAACACGAGCAGGGTGGGGCGCCGGCCGCCCCGGCTGGGTCCCTCCCCCCCCTCCGCGACGAGACCCGTTTCCAGCAGAGATCCCACGATCTCCGAGACGGTGGAGCGGGAGAGGCCCAGGGCCCGGGCGATCTCGGCGCGGGAGATCTGGCGCTGGTGCCATATGAGCTCCAGCACCAGATGCGCCAGGGGACGACCCCGGGTCTCGGCGACGGAGCTGGGTCCCGCGGCAGTCTTGGTCGCCATGATCTCCTGGAGTGATACGGGCGTCAGGGCGCCGGCCCAGGCCGGACCGGCGCCCCACGGATGTCAGTTCTGGAAGGCCACGTCATCCCAGCGGTAGGTCTTCTCGCCGGCCGTGGCGCCGTCGGTGCCGAAGTTAAAGAAGATCGAGGCCTTGTCATAGGTGTAGGACAGGTCGAGTGCCGCCGTGCCCGCCGCCTCGCTGCTGAAGTCGAACGTGAGAGTCTCCCAGGAGCCGGCCACCGTGGTGGTGGCCTCCGTCTCCACGCTCCGGGTGGGGTCCGTGGCGTCCTCGACCTTGAGCCGCACGGGGATGCCGGCGTCGGGCGAGTAGACCCGCACGGTCATGGTCGTGGCGCTCGCAGTGAACGGGATCGGCGACGCGAGACCGTCGTCCCCGCCCACGGTCGTTCCGCCCCAGGTCTCCGCGCTCCCGCTCTTGACCGTCTCGGCCACTGTGTTCGACGCGTCCGTGGGATCCGCCACCAGCGTGGAGGCGGTGCCCCCGAAGTCGGTGAGCCCGTAGTCCACGGCGGGATCGTCGAAGGTGATGGGGAGCTCGACCTGGGCGCCGCCCGTGCTGCCGCCGGCGAACTCGACGTCGTCCCACAGGTAGGTCTTCTCGCCGGCCGTGGCGCCGTCGGTGCCGAAGTTGAAGAAGACCGAGGCCTTGTCGTAGGTGTAGGACAGGTCGAGTGCCGCCGTCCCGGAGACCTGGTCGCTGAAGTCGAACGTGAGAGTCTCCCAGGAGCCGGCCACCGTCGTGGTCGCCTCCGTCTCCACGCTCCGGGTCGGGTCCGTGGCGTCCTCGACCTTGAGCCGCACGGGGATGCCGGCGTCGGGCGAGTAGACCCGCACGGTCATGGTCGTGGCGCTCGCCGTGAACGGGATCGGCGACGCAAGACCATCATCGCCGCCCACGGTCGTTCCGCCCCAGGTCTCCGCGCTCCCGCTCTTGACCGTCTCGGCCACTGTGTTCGACGCGTCCGTGGGATCCGCCACCAGCGTGGACGCGGTGCCCCCGAAGTCGGTGAGCCCGTAGTCCACGGCGGGATCGTCGAAGGTGATGGGGAGCTCGACCTGGGCGCCGCCCGTGCTGCCGCCGGCGAACTCGACGTCGTCCCACAGGTAGGTCTTCTCGCCGGCCGTGGCGCCGTCGGTGCCGAAGTTGAAGAAGATCGAGGCCTTGTCATAGGTGTAGGACAGGTCGAGTGCCGCCGTGCCCGCCGCCTCGCTGCTGAAGTCGAAGGTGAGAGTCTCCCAGGATCCGCCACCGTCGTGGTGGCCTCCGTCTCCACGCTCCGGGTCGGGTCCGTGGCGTCCTCGACCTTGAGCCGCACGGGGATGCCGGCGTCGGGCGAGTAGACCCGCACGGTCATGGTCGTGGCGCTCGCAGTGAACGGGATCGGCGACGCGAGACCGTCGTCCCCGCCCACGGTCGTTCCGCCCCAGGTCTCCGCGCTCCCGCTCTTGACCGTCTCGGCCACTGTGTTCGACGCGTCCGTGGGATCCGCCACCAGCGTGGACGCGGTGCCCCCGAAGTCGGTGAGCCCGTAGTCCACGGCGGGATCGTCGAAGGTGATGGGGAGCTCGACCTGGGCGCCGCCCGTGCTGCCGCCGGCGAACTCGACGTCGTCCCACAGGTAGGTCTTCTCGCCGGCCGTGGCGCCGTCGGTGCCGAAGTTGAAGAAGACCGATGCCTTGTCGTAGGTGTACGACAGGTCCAGCGCTGCCGTGCCGGCCGCCTCATTGCTGAAGTCGAAGGTCAGCGTCTCCCAGGCATCCGCCACCGTCGTGGTCGCTTCCGTCTCCACGCTCCGGGTCGGGTCCGTGGCGTCCTCGACCTTGAGCCGCACGGGGATGCCGGCGTCGGGCGAGTAGACCCGCACCGTCATGGTCGTGGCGCTCGCCGTGAAAGGGATCGGCGACGCGAGACCGTCGTCCCCGCTCACGGTCGTTCCGCCCCAGGTCTCCGCGCTCCCGCTCTTGACCGTCTCGGCCACTGTGTTCGACGCGTCCGTGGGATCCGCCACCAGCGTGGACGCGGTGCCCCCGAAGTCGGTGAGCTCGTAGTCCACGGCGGGATCGTCGAAGGTGATGGGGAGCTCGACCTGGGCGCCGCCCGTGCTGCCGCCGTTCTCGTCGTACAGGTAGACGTTGTCGACGAAGACGGTGGTGGCGCCGGTGGGCTGACCCACCAGGATCATCTGCGCCAGGTTGGCCACGTTCATCCCGGAGAAATCGCTCAGTGGGATGTCCAGCGACACCCACTCGCCCTGATTCGGGGCCGGGTTCGCCGTGCCGTCGAACTCCACCTGGAACTCCGTGTCGTCCCCGGTCCCGATGGTCGCGTCCGCACCCGCATCCACCAGCTTGACCCCGAAGTAGGTGGCGTCGGGCGTCCAGATGTCCAGGTGGAGGTGGGTCATGGAGCTCGCGTCGACCTGGCTGCTCGCCGTCTCGATCCCCACGAAGTCCAGCGCCGAGTACTTCTTCATGGCGCTGCCATCGATGGTCACCTCGTCCAGTGTGGCCGCGCTCCAGTCCGTCCGCCAGGTATCCACCGTGACGTTGGTGTAGGCGTCGCTGAACAGGCTGATCACGTCCTCTTCCGCCTGCGTCGGCGCGGGCGGCGCCGTCGTCGGCGCGGACGCGCCGGCCGGGCCCACCGTCACGGCGCCCGTGGCCGCAACGCTGCCCAGGGAGGCCGTGATGGTGGCCGATCCATCGCCGACGATGGCGATCTGACCGAGGGAATCCACCGTAGCCACCGACTCATCGGATGACGTGTAGTCGAAGTATGCGGGCGCGGCCGCTACCGTGACGTCCTGTCCGCTCACCTCGTACGTCACCGTCGTCCCGCTCACGGTGACGGTGTCGCCCACCGCACCGCTCACCGTCTGGTCGGCGATCACGGGACGTGGATTCGAGATGGTGGTAAGGTCCGCGAACTGCAGCTCGTCGATCCAGAAGGTGTAGCCGTTCCCGTCTTCCGCCCCTTCGGCGAAGAAGAAGAGCCCGTCCTCCTGGTCCAGCCTGGCGGGCAGAGGGATGGGGATGGCGTACTGCTGCCAGTCCGTGGTCAGCTGGAGGTTCGCCGTCTCCGCCGGGTAGAGCGACTCGCCCGTGTTGTTGTTCCCGAGCCCCGCCACGTTGAGCTCCGCCGGCATGCTCGCCCGGGCCCAGAACGTCACGGCGTTGTAGTCCGTCAGGTCCCGGATTGTGGTCGAGACGAACGCGCCGCCGGCGTAGCTCCCTCCCGGATTCGTGGGGACGGGAACGTCGATCCGCAGCGATGAGCTCCCCTGGTAGAAGACGCTCTGGTCGATGGAGACGGCGTCCGTCTTCGAGCCGGCGAACGCCTGGTAGCTCACTCCCGGGGCGTACCCGTCCAGGAAGATCTCCGCGTTCCCCGGGAACTCGGCGTCTTCGAGATCCGTCAGATCACGCTGGCAGGCGGGTGCGGCAACGAGCACTGTGACGGCCAGCACGAGTCTGGCGAGGTTTCTCGAGATCATCCCTTCGCTCCCGGTTGGGTCCGGTTGGGTCCGCAGGGCCAGCCATAGGGGCCTTTCCAGATCTTTGTTCGCTTACCGAACAAAGTGCGGGGGATGCACCCGGATTGTCAAGCGCGACGTGCCTCCCGACCCGGGACGACGGGGAGCCGGGCGGCGGGTTGGGGGGCGGGTCAGTCCGCGGTGTAGACGCGGACCCAGTCCACTTCCAGGGTCTGGGGGAAAGGGGTGCTGAGGTTGGGGGGGCCGGGCCAGTTGCCACCGACGGCCACGTTCATGACGAGGTGGAATTCCTCATCGAAGGGGGCGGGGTACGGGTCGCCGGTCGAGTACCAGTCGGTCTGGGTCTGATAGTGCTCGCCGTCCACGTACCAGCGGATCTCCCCCTCCTCCCACTCGAGGGCGAAGACGTGGAAGTCATCGGCGAAGATCCCGGAGCCGAGCTGGTACCAGTCGCCGGTGTACTCGTTGGCCGGGGCCTCACCGCCGTAGTGGAGGGTGCCGTGCACCCGGGCGGGCTCGTGGCCCACGAGCTCCATGATGTCGATCTCGCCGCTGGCGGCCCATGCTCCGTAGACGCTGTCGGTGGGGAGCATCCAGATGGCGGGCCAGATCCCCTGGCCCTGGGGAAGCCGTGCCCGGATCTCGAAGCGTCCGTACCGCCAGTCGCCGCGATCGATCGTGCGGATGCGCCCCGACGTGAAATTGCGGCCGTTCACGGACTCGCGGCGGGCGGTGATGGTGAGGAGCCCGTCGGCCACGTCCACGTTGTCGGCCTGGTACCACTGACGCTCGTTGTTGCCCCACCCGCAGAGGTCGATGTCGCAGCCGTCCCCGGTCTGAACGTGCCACTTCGTCGAGTCCAGGGAGCTCCCGTCGAACTCGTCGGCCCACACGAGCTTCCAGTCGGACGTCGGGCCGGGCTCGTCGAGGCTGGCGGCGTTTCCGCATGCGAGGGCGCCGACCAGGGAGAGTGGAGTCGTCAGAAGGAAGATCCGGACGGGTGAGTTCATGGAACGGCTTCCGTGAGAGTGACGCGGCAGGCGAAACAAAACATGTCGCAGCGGGCCGGGTTCGGCAACCGCCGAGGGGGGAGATTTGCCACTGCACCAGGGTGGGGAATGCGGTCGCCGTATGGCAGGGGAGCCCGGTCTCCGCGTGGTGTTCGCCCCCCGAGGCAGCCGGAGCGCGGGGGGGCGAGGGAGAGGGCGTCCGAAGCTCAGTGACTTGGCTCCGTTCGGGTGTAGCGGAGCAGCCAGGGCCGCAGCAGAAAGCTCAGCGCGAAGACGAGGACAATCAGGGCGAGCGGTACGAGCCGGGTAATGGCCAGCCGGCCAGGAACGCGAGTGAGGCAGCCTCAACCAGTCCCCCGAGGGAGCCGACGCACGCGACCCCGCGGCGAGAATGGAAAGCAGGAAGGTGGGGCTGCAACACCCCCCCCAGCACACACACAGGTAGCAAACAGGCTCGGGCTCCGCGTTACCCCTTCGTCCATACCTTCGTGTCTTTTGCCCAAGGAGGGTCGGACCCGGACATCCCTACACCAAGCAGTGGAGCGCAAGGAGCGTCGGAAAGGCTGAACCCGTGGTACGCGCGCCGACTCTCCATTGATCCGCCATCCACCCCGGAAGAGGCGCGGCGTATCGCCCGGCAGGTGCCCCAGGGGCATCGCACTCTGCTTGAGGAGGCCGTCCCGTACCTGATCGAGGTCGACCAGACGGGGACCCGTCGGCTGTTCACCCATGCCGGCTGGAGTCCCGGCAGAGCTATCCCGGGGTCACCGGAAGAGCCCGAAAGCCCTGGAGCCCGTCTCCGGGAGTTGAGCCCGACCTGGCTCTCGGTATCGGCCGTGCTTCGGCGAATGGGCGCCGACCGCCTCGCGCCGCTCCTCCCCGGCGTTCGACCCCACCCGCGCCTGCCGCGAGGGCTCATCGTCGACCTGCATGTGGCGCGCTGGTTCGGCCTCGAGATCTTCCACCTCCTGGGCTTCCGCAAACGCCACCGCGTCGAGTCCGTCCTGGTCCTGGTCCGTCGGGCTACGCGTCCTGACGCTTGGCGTCGATCGTGCACGGACGGAACGCATGAGCAATCCGTTCGCCCGCCTGTTCCCCGGCCTGACCGGCCGCAGGGGCGCCATCGAGTCCATCGAGCCCCAGCGGACGTTCCGGGACGTTATCGTGCCGGCGCGCACGCGGCGGATGCTGGACGAGGCTCTGACCCAGGTCTACAGCTACGACCTGATCTTCGAGGATTGGGGGCTGGGTCAGCGGCACCCGACCGGTACGGCGTTGGCGTTCAACTTCGCCGGCCCATCGGGGACGGGGAAGACGATCTGTGCCGAGGCGATCGCGCACCATCTGGGCAAACGGCTGCTGCTGGTGCGGTACGCCGAGCTGGAGTCCATGTGGTTCGGCGAGACACCCAAGAACGTCGCGGCGATCTTTCGCCTGGCACAGGAAGAGGACGCGGTGCTTTTCTTCGACGAGGCGGACGGGATCGCGGGCCGTCGCTCGACGGACGTGTCCCGCGGGATGCAGCGGGAGATGAACACGACGGTCAACGTCATGCTCCAGGAGCTGGAGCGCTACGACGGGGTGGTGATCTTCGCGACGAACCTGGCGGCGAACTTCGACCCGGCCTTCGAGCGTCGGATCCGGACCCACGTCCTCTTCCAGTTGCCGGACCGGGAGGAGCGGGAGGAGATCTGGCGCGTGCAGCTGCATGATCGCACCCCACTGGCCGACGACGTCGACTTCGACGCGCTGGCCGAGGCCTACGCCGTGAGCGGGGGTGACATCCGCAATGCGGTGCTCAAGGCCGCCCTCTCGGCCGCCGCCGCGGAGGGGCCGGACGCCGAGAAGCGGATCCACCAGCGACACTTCATCGACGGCATGGAAGAGGTCGTCCGGGCGAAGACCGTCATGAGCCAGTCGCTCATCGAGCCCTCGGAGGGGCCCTACGACGCGGCGCTGGCGGAGACCCGGGAGATGCTCGTGCAGATGCGCACCGCGGCCACGGTCGCCGCGGCCACCGCGGGCGTGGCGCTGCTGATCGCGCTGATTGCGCTGATCGTCGCGTTGTAAGTCGCGCTTCCGTCCCGGATCAGCGGACGCGGCTGTCGATCTCCTGCGTTTCGTGGTGCGGAGCGGCTTGCCCACGATCCCCGCATGGTGCTACAGCAGGCACGGCCGCACATAAGGCGGAAATGAGGAGTCGCCTCAGCCGGACGATGTTGGCCCGGTGGCCCCCCGCGTATATTCGATCATGAGCACGACCACGATCACATCCGACCTCTGGCCCGACCCCCACCTCCGGGAGCTGGCCCGTGCGGCGCTCGACCTGCTCGGGGACCATCTGAACGTCCGGCACTTCCGGAAGGGGAACCTGCTCTGGCGGGAAGGCGACACGTCCGGGATGCTGGTCTCCGTGAGAACAGGACGTGTAAAGATCTATCGCGTGCTGCCCGCGGGCCGCGAGGCGACACTGTTCCTGTTCGGTCCCGGTGACATATTCGGCTTCCTGCCCTTCCTGGATGGCCAGCCCTACCCGGCCAACGCGCAGGCCGTGGACGATGTGGAAGCCGACGTGATGGCCCGATCCACGCTCCTGGAGGTGCTCTCCGCGCAACCGGAGCTGGCCATGACCCTGCTCGGGCTGCTCGGGAGCAAACTCCGGACTTCCTTCGACCTGATCCGATCGCTTTCGACTCCCAGTGCCCGGGTACGCGTGGCCCAGGCGCTACTCGACATGATCCCGCCTCCATCCCGGGCCTCCGGCTCCATGACCCTCCGCCTCCCCGTCTCGAACTACGAGTTCGCCGGCGCGCTCGGGCTCGTGCCGGAGACGTTTTCCCGGGTGCTTACCGGCCTGGTCCAGGACGGTGTACTCGAGCGGACGGGCAACGGCCGCTATCGGATCCTGGACCTGGACGCATTGAAGACCGCTGCCCTCACGGGTTGATTCGAGTCAATGCGGTCGGCCCCGGCCCTCGCGAACTTCCGGGTGAACGGGCCGACGGAGGCCCGAGGAGCGGGCGCCGGCACGGCCGGCCCACCGCGGCACGAGACTCAAAGGAAAGTGGGGGAATCCGATGGTGGATCCTAAGGTGTTTCTCGATGCGGGCCTGGAACTGCACGGCCACAAGTGTCCGGCCATGCCCATGGGCCTGCGCTCTGGGGCCATCGCCATGAACGCGCTGGGCGTGGGGCGCTCCGGCGCCAAGACGCTGCTCGCCCTCGTGGAGCTGGGGGACGACCACTGTGCCCACTGCTTCGGGGACGGCGTCCAGATGGTCACGGGCTGCACGTTCGGGAAGGGGAATATCAGGAAGCTGGGGTACGGGAAGTTCGGCCTCACACTCGTGGACAAGCGCACCGGTCGTGCGGTGCGGGTGGTGCCCCGGGGCGAGGCGCAGATGGGGATGAAGCAGACGCCCTTCTTCACGGAGTACCGGATGAAGGGCATCCCGCCCACGGACGTGCCGGACGAGGTCGTCGATCCGCTCATCGAGAAGGTCCTTTCGGGGCCCGAGGACGAGATGTTCAAGGTGAGCGAGGTATTCGACCACGACGTGGACGTGAAGGAAGAGGACTTCACGTCGTTCGTGTGCTCGCACTGCGGGGACATGGTAGTGGAGAGGTACGGCAGGGTGGTCGGGGATGAGAAGGTGTGCATTCCCTGTCAGGAATCCATGCTGGCCGCCCGGTAGCCTCGACACCGGAGACCGCCCCCGTTTCGCGGCGCGGTAGCAGCGCGCCCGGGCCGGCTCCGGACACCCACTGGAGAGCATCATGTTCCTGTATGTCGGTGTTTCCGGCGTGATCCTGCTGGCTTCCTTCCTCTTCGCCATGCTGGGGCTGGGGGGTGGGATGGTCTACGTTCCCGTCCTCACCTGGGCCGGGTTCCCCGTGAAGGAAGTGGCCATCCCTCTGGGGCTGCTCCTGAACGGCCTCAACACGCTGCTGGCCCTGATCCCGTTCGCGCGGAAGCGGCTCGTGGACTGGAAAGGTGGTCTGGCCATGGCCGCGGCCGCCTTCCTCATGGCGCCGCTGGGCGCATGGACGGGCCAGTTCGTGCCGGTACGGACCCTCCTCGCCCTCTTCGCGACTGCGGTGCTGGCCGCCGCGGTGCGGATGGCCCTGTTCGCGCGGCAGCCGGAGCCGGAGCGGATCATGCCGCTCGGCCGGCGTTCGGTCATCGGCGCCTTCGTCGGGGCGTTCGCGGGCTTCATGGGTGGGATGCTGGGGCTGGGCGGCGGGTTCATCATCGCCCCGATCCTCATGTGGATGGGCTACCGTACGAAGGAAGCGGCGGCGACGACGGCGTTCGTCGTCACGTTCTCATCGCTGTCGGGATACCTCGGGCACGTGGCGCAGGGTCACATGAACTGGCCGCTCACGGTGACGGTCGTCGCGGCCGTGGCCGTCGGCTCACAGCTGGGCGCCTCCTTCATGTCTGGCCGGGCCAAGGCGCGCTGGGTGAAGCAGCTCTACGCCGCGGTGCTCCTGGCCATTGCCGTGAAACTGATCGTCCAGGCGCTGGCGGGATGAGCGGTCACGCGCTGCCCGTCCGCCCGGCACGCGCTGCACGGCTACACGCAACTCCGATACGGGCACACGGACGCGTCGGATCGCCAGGCGCTTTTCCATTTCTGGCGCTCGAGGCCGTCTCACCCGCATCCCCGTTTCGCTGCGCGCTCCGGACGCGGGTTCAGCGGTCGACCTGCGTCATTTCGCTTGGAAGCGGGTGGATCTACGTCGTCGGTCTGTGGGCCGCGATAGTAATCATCTCATCCGCCTGGCCGTCCATGGCCTTGCTTCGGCCGTAGACGTCGTGGTGGAAGCGGACCGTGCCGTCCTCCTGGGCCCAGGCGGTGAAGTAGAGGAGGTAGACGGGGAGGGGTCGGTCGAGCTTGATCCACTGTTCCTCGCCCGTGGCGAGAATGGCGTCGAGGGAGTCGGGGTCGCGGTCGGACTGGAGCTGGAGGAGCATCCTGGCGAAATCGCGGGGGCGCTCGAGGCGAACGCAGCCGCTGCTGAACGCCCGCTCGTTGCGGGAAAAGAGGTGGCCGTCGGGAGTGTCGTGGAGGTAGACGTCGAAATCGTTGGGGAATATGAACTTGTAGCGTCCCAGTGAGTTCCGCGGGCCCGGCCGCTGCCGTACCCGTCCGTCCACCATCTCCATGTCGTGCCGGGCCAGGTACGTGGGATCCTGCGCCATGCCCGGCCGGATGGTGCGGTCCATGATCCCGTCGGGCACGTTCCAGTACGGGTTGACGACCACGTAGCGTATGGAGTCGGAGAAGATGGGCGTCTGGAGGCTCAGCTGGCCCACCACGACGTCCATGGACTCGATGATGCGCCCGTCGTCGACCACCTCCAGCTCGAAGCCGGCGATATTGACGATCACGTAGCGGTCCCCGAGGCGGTCTGGCAGCCAGCGCCAGCGGTCGAGGTTGAGGCGAAGGTCTGCGATGCGGTCCGCGATGGTGTAGTTCAGTTCTCGGGCGGTAGCCCCGCCCACCGCGCCATCGGGCGTGATGGCGTGCCGGTCCTGGAACCGCGCGACGGCCCGGGCCAGGTCGGCGTCGAAGAGGGATGGGTCGGCGGCGCCCGCGCGGGCGAGCTCCGCTTCCTGGATATTGACACCGTCCACCAGACGTCGCCGGAGCTGCACCACCGCGTCGGCGCGCCCGCCCTCCTGGAGCGTGGAGTCGGCGTGGACCTGCGGCCAGTCGCCACGTGCTTCCGCTTCGTGATAGCCGAGCAGCACCTTCCGCATCCGGTCGTAATGGGGAATGGTCGGGCGCAGCATCGCCACGATGTCCGCCGGCGCCTCGCCGGCCAGGACCCGGTCGAGGATGGCGTCGGCTGGCGCCCGGTCCTTGACGATCCGATAGTCGAGCCCTGCCTCCTCCGGGTCGAGCATGCCGGCCACCAGGTCGCGGGCCATCCGGTTGAACCCTTCCGTCAGGAGTACGTCGAGGTCGGTGAGGGTGCGGATGACCATGGTGTCGGACAGGGCCGTGTCGCCCGTCCTCTCGAGTCGGGCGATCCGATCGACGGCGATGTCGTGTCGATAACGGACGGGTGGCAGGCCGTCGTCGATGGCCGCTCCCACGGCCTGGTGCACGGCGATCCCCTTCTCGAGCAGCCCCTTCCGCCCGGTCCACGCCGGCTTCCCGGCGCGCCCGTGGTAGAACG
Source organism: uncultured Gemmatimonadales bacterium (assembly GCA_963783305.1). GTDB lineage: Bacteria > Gemmatimonadota > Gemmatimonadetes > Longimicrobiales > RSA9 > JAWVYT01. The sequence goes on from CAWAMW010000007.1 coordinate 290,719, forward strand.
CCAGCGTCGCCGCAGAGATATACAGAGTATCGCCGTCGCTCAGGCGGAGGACGGAATCCCCGGATACCGAGGCCAGGAGCTCGGCGACGGCGCTGGTGCGCAGCGTCTTGAGGTCCCTGTCCTCGCCGCATGCCGCGGCGAGGAGACCGGCGGCCAGGACCACCGTCAGGATCGGCGCGCGGGAGCGGTGCCGCACGGGTGCGGTGACTGGTCGCGAGGTGGGGCAGTGCATGGGATCTCCGTATCGGGGAAGGGTGGGTCGACCCGCAGTGGGAAGGCCGCGGTTTTCGGCCCGGTCCAGGTCCGGGGTGTCGCTGAGTACGAAGAGGCTCATCCTGCGCCGCTCCCCGTGCCTCCGCCTTCAAACCGCCGCATACCGCCCAGATCTCCCGACGCCGGGGCCATCATTCCTCGCAGCGCCGTCAGGTAGGCGTCCGTATCGAACTGACCGGGAGCCACCAGCGCCTGGACCGCGCACCCCTGGATCCAGCTCACGGCCACGGCGGCCATCCCATCCGCGGTCACTCCAGGCAGCAGGAGCGGGTTCGCCGCGAGCAGCTCCTCCATGATCCGCCGGAACGCCTCCCGGTATCGATCCAGCTCCTCCACGATCCGAATCCGGATCTCCTCGTGCTGGGCCCCCAGCGCCCAGTACTCCAGGAACAGCCGCGTATACTCCGGCTGGTGCAGCTGACGCGTAATCTCCTGCTCCAGCAGCGCGTGAAACCGGTCCCGGGCGTGGGGGAATTGGGCGATGTCCTCCGAGATGTGCAGCACCGACGTGCCGCTCAGCACCCAGTCGAGCAGCTCGTGCACCAGGTTCACCTTCCGCCCGAAATGGAACAGCACCAGCGTATGGCTCACGCCGGCCTCGGCCGCCACCGCCCGCACCGTGAGGTGGTTCACGCCCCCCCGGGACGCCACCGCAAAGGCCGCCTCCAGGATCTGCTTGCGCCGCTCTTCTTCCGGTATCCGGTCCCGTCTCGCCATGCCCCCGCTCTCCTTCCGCCCGGGGCCCCGCGTTCGATCCGGATCGATTTCCCGACCGCGAGGCAATGTACTGACCAAGTGGAAAGTAAAGTCTATCTTAAACTTTCCGCTTGGTCAATAGCGCTGGGGTCTTTCTCCTCCCCGTCAGGGGGGTGACGGCGGTCTCACGGGAGCTTCGGAAGCGGCTGGGAGAGTCAAAGGATGGGGTGCGAGCCAGGTCCAGGGCCGCCGGCCCCGTGAAAAACCGTGACGGAGCAACCGCTCCACCAGCGCTCCGCGAACGTGCAGCTTGACGCGTGCGCGTCCGATCCCATATACCTGTTCATCGTCGTTCTCCTCTCCGGTTGTGGCAACAGGCTCGCGTGCACACTCGAGCTTGCCCGCCGCGGGCGGAGAACGCCACTTCTTTGCTGGGCTCGGCCGTCTCGTCGGGACCACCCGTTGCGGACGCGACGCCCCTGTGATGCCTATCCCTGATCCGACGATTACCCACGGCGACCCCCGTGTGTGGAGGTACGGTTGACGAGCCCGGTGATCGCGCGGATGGAATCGCGCGTCAGCGCATGGGAGGAAGAGGCCGACCACAAGGCAGTGTTTCTGAGTTGTTATCTCATGATGACGCGGAACACTCTCGAGGCCATCGATCGGTGCGAGTTCGGCGACTGCGACTGGGTGGCCCGCCTGCTTCACCGCTTCGCGGACTACTACTTCGACGCGTTGGACGCGTACGAGCAAAGCCCCGAGTCGACCCCCACGGTCTGGCGGCTGGCCCACGACGCAACGCATGGCGGCCACACCATGCCCGTGCAGAAGCTGCTCGTAGGCGTGAACGCCCACATCAACTACGACCTGGTGCTGACGCTGGTAGACCTGCTGGAGCCCGAGTGGGACACTCTTTCGGCCGCCCGCCGGAGCGCTCGATATGCGGACCACTGCCACGTCAACGATGTCATTGGACGCACCATCGACGCCGTGCAGGACGAGGTACTGGGCCCGGCCATGCCGGTGATGCGACACGTGGATAGCATGCTCGGCCCCTTCGACGAATACCTCATCTCGCGTCTGATCGCCCGGTGGCGGGAGACCGTGTGGCAGAACGCCGTGCGCCTGCTTGAAGCCCGGGAGCACGACGAGCGGGCCCGGCTGTTACGAGGGATCGAGGACGAAGCCGTGCGGCTCGGCCACATGCTGGCCATGTGATGGGCCTGCGGGGTCCGTCGTAGATGCGTTGGCAGGGGCGTCACGCTACCCCACCCGCAAACCCGCCTCCCCGTAATCCGGCAGCACCATCTCGAACATGCAATGGCCGGTCAGGCCACCATGAACGCACGCGATCGTCTGCCGGACTCATCAAGACGAAAGATCCTCGACGGCCAGAAGCAGGCCATCGCCCGCTCGGGCCAGCGTCGATTCGCCCCAAGTTCTTACCGCGTCGAGCCCGTCGCCTCTGCACCCTCCCGCACGGAATCCATGTGCACGTCCATCTGGGGGAACGGAATCCCAATGTCGGCGGTGTCGAGCGCCTCCTTGATGCGCTGCGTCAGGCGCTCGCGGACCGCCCAGTAGTCCGGCGTCTCGGCCCAGACCCGAACCGCCCAGTCGATGGACGAGGCGCCGAGCTCACTCAGGTACACCTGGGAGGCGGGCTCACCGAGAACACCCTCGATGGACCCGACCACCTCCTCCAGGACGCTTCGCGTCGTGCGGAGATCGGCGCCGTAATCGGTGCCGACAGCCACGTCCACTCGCCGGATGGGGTGGAAGGTGATGTTCTCGATGGTCGACCCGAACACTTCGCTGTTGGGCACGACGAGGCGCCGGTTGTCCGGAGTGTCGAAATGGGTGGAGAAGAGTTCGAGCTCGACCACTTTGCCCGTCACGCCGGCCACGGACACCACGTCGCCGATCCGGAAGGGCCGGAAGGTGAGGAGCATGACGCCGGCGGAAAAGTTGGACAGCGTCCCCTGGAAGGCGAGCCCGATGGCGAAGGCGGCGGCGGCCAGAATCGCAGCGAAGCTGGCCACGGAGATTCCGAAGAGGCTCAGAACGGCCAGACCGCCGAGGACCAGCACGCCGTAGCGGGCGAGGTTGGCGGCAAAGCGGGTGAGGGTCCGGTCGAGGCGGCTGCGATCGAGGCTGCGCTGCGTAATTTTCCGCGCCCAGCCGGCCGCCCAGATAACGGCGATGAGGAGGGCGAGTGCCCCCAGCAGGTCCAGCGCGAAGGGTACCAGTCGGCTGTAATCGAACGTCTCGAACATGGCGGAGATCACTTTCCGCCCGCGCCTGGTGTGGGCGCGCGCGCCTCACGTCCGGACGGGGGGCTGAACAATGGGGGCAAAAAGAGTGGTGGGACCCGCGCCGTACCGCTCGCGGGTGCCCATCACTCCGAGCATTGGCGGCTATTCAGTGAGGTCGACGGTGTCGGCGCCCTGGGCGGCCCGAGCCACGGCCTCCATCCCGTTGTCGCGGGATGCGGCGGATTTGTAGCTCTGGCTCTGCCCGATGGTCTGTCGGTTCTTCGAGGTGAGATTGAAGCGGTAGGTGCCGGAGGCGCTGTCGCTCTTCTCGAAGCGGTCGGGGTCGGTGCAGTTCTGCTGGACGGAGCGGATCCCGTTCTGGGCGCCCGACTTCGCCTTGTAGCCCTCGCTGGACAGGACGTTCTGGCCGTTGGAGGACTTGAGGCGGAACCTGAACTCCCCGGCCTTATCCTTGTAGATCTCGAACTTTCCTGCCATCGCACGACTCCCTTCGGTGATGGAATTCTGTGCCTGCGCGGGCCAGCGCCGCCCACGTACCGGTGGCGCTGGAGTACAGGCCAATCTATGGTGTGCAACCGGGGGATGAAACTCACGCCGGCAGTCAGGCGTGACGTAACCGGAGGAGCACGGAGGCGAGATGGAAGCGAACCGGGGGGACCTGTACCTCGGGGGTGAGGTCGACCCCACGACGGGTGACCGTACGGGTGCGGACGTAGTCGTGCCGGCCCACCACCTGACCACCCACGGCGTCATCCTGGGAATGACAGGGTCGGGAAAGACCGGCCTGGGTGTGGTGCTCCTGGAGGAGGCGCTGCTCTCGGGCGTGCCGATCCTCGTGCTGGACCCCAAGGGCGACATGGGCAACCTGCTCCTCACCTTTCCGGACCTGCTCCCGAAGGACTTCCTCCCGTGGGTGGACCCGGCTGAGGCGCGGCGAAAAGGGGTCGAGGTGGACGCGCTCGCGGCGTCGACGGCCGGGGCGTGGCGGGAGGGCCTGGCGTCGTGGGGGATCGGGCCCGATCGGATCCGTCGGCTGCGCGACGCCGCCGCGTTCACTCTGTACACGCCGGGCTCCAGCGCCGGCGCTCCAATGAACCTGCTCGGTTCCCTGCGTGCGCCCGCGATCGGACCGGCCGGTGCGTGGGGGGCGCCGGACATGGAGGCGAAGCGAGAGGAGATCGAGGGATTCGTGTCCAGCCTGTTGACGCTGGCGGGCGTGGACTCGGACCCGCTCTCGAGCCCGGAGCACATCTTCCTGTCCACCCTCATCGAGCACGAGTGGGCGGCGGGCCGGGACCTGGAGTTCGCCGACCTCATCCGACTGGCCCAGGATCCGCCCTTCCGGAAGCTCGGAGTCTTCGGGCTGGACGAGTTCTTCCCTGCAAAGGAGAGACGCGGGCTGGCGATGCGGCTGAACGCGCTGATGGCATCGCCGTCGTTTGCCTCCTGGCTCGAGGGGCCGCCGTTTGACCCGGGCTCCCTGGCGAGGGGAGCGGACGGCCGGACGGGCGCGTCGATCGTCTACCTGGCCCACCTCTCCGACGCGGAGCGGCAGTTCGTCGTTACGATGCTCCTGACGCGCGTGATCACGTGGATGCGGCAGCAGCCGGGGACCTCCGACCTCCGCCTGCTGATCTACATGGACGAGATGTTCGGGTTCGCGCCCCCCACCGCCGCCCCACCGTCGAAGAAGCCGATCCTCACGATCTTCAAGCAGGCGCGGGCTCATGGCGTGGGCATGGTGGTGTCGACACAGAACCCCGTAGACCTGGACTACAAGATCGTCTCCAACGCCGGGACCTGGATGCTGGGTCGTCTGCAGACGGAGCGGGACAAGGCCCGCGTCCTGGAAGGCCTCCGGTCCGCGAGCGGAGCCGTGGACGTGCGTTCGGTGGACGCGCTCTTGAGCGGGCTGCGGCAGCGGGAGTTCATCCTGCGCACCACCCGGAGTGCTGAACCCTCCGTCTTCACCACCCGCTGGGCCATGTCCTATCTGCGAGGCAACCTCACCCGCGAAGAGGTCGGGCGGCTGGCAGGAGCAGCACCGAACTCGGGGATGGCCGGGGCGCCCGGGACAACCGCGGACGCCGGCGGGGGCGGGGGCGGGGGCGCGGGCGGGGTGGCATCGGGCGGAGGCGCCGCGGCGGCCGCGGAGGCGGTGGCTGGCGACCTCGGCCCGGACGAAACACCGGTGGCGCCGTCGGTCCCTTCGTCTGTGCCGGTATACTATCTGGACCCGGCCGCGCCGTGGGCGGGTGACGTGGGGGGCGTGCCAGGCTCGAGCCGACTCGAGCCGGCGCTGGTGGCGCGACTTCGCCTCACGTTCGATGACCGGCGCGCACAGGTGGATCACACCGAGGAGTGGGAAGCGGTTTTCTTCCCTCTCACGACGCATTTCAACGCCGCGAGCGGCCGGGATGTCGACTACGACGAGCGGGACTTCCGCGACCAGCCGCCCCGGGACGCCCGGTACGTGCTGAGCGAAGCGCCTATCACGAGCCCAGCCTTCTTCAAGGACGCCGGGCGGGCCCTGCTGGACGAGGCCTGGCGACGGCGCGAGCTGACGGTGCTCCGGAACGGGGACCTCGGACTGTATTCCCGGCCGGGAGAGCAACGTGAGACATTCCTCGAGCGGTGCCGCACGGCGGCCACAGTGAAAGCCGACGAGGCCGCGGCGGCGCTACGGGACCGCTATGAGAAGAAGATCGATCGAGTCCGGGACGCGCTGGCCCGTGCGGAGAGCCGGGTACGGGAGCTCGAAGTGGATGTGTCGGCGCGCAAGCAGCAGGAGGTCGTGGCGGGCGCCGGGAAACTGCTCTCCATGTTCCTCCGCGGCCGGGCCAGCGCCGCCGGGCTGTCAGGTGTGGCGTCCCGGAGGTCCATGACGCGACGTGCAGAGGAGCGGCTCCGTACCTCCACAGAACGGCAGGCGGGACAGGAGGCGGAGATCCGGGACCTGGAGGACGAGCTCGCGGACGAGCTGCGGGCGATCATGGACGAGTGGGAGGGACGGGCGGGAGCCGTGGATGCGGTGGAGATCGGACTGGAGAAGGACGACGTGGCCGTCGAGGAGATCGGGCTCCTGTGGATCCCCAGGTGAATACCCCTCGTCGAGGGAACGCGCAGCCCCGACTCACTCGCGCGTCCGCGAGGTGGCTTCTGGGGTCCGTCACCGCTATGGCTCCAGCTCGCTCCGATTCCAGCCGCCGAGATCAGCCGCTGCGGCGTACGCGGAACGGAGGAAGGCCAAGGCACCCTCTTCGTCGACGGTCGCTTCAGCGGGCGCAGGCCATGGGAGCACGAACTCATGGAGATCCTGATGGTACGCGCCCCCCGAGGTGACCCGGGCCTCCGGGAATCCCTCCGGCTCGGGGTACGCGTAGGCGTAGAATGCCGGCTGCGGGAACGCCTCGCTGCCCGGCCACCAGCCGGCGCTGAACACCTCGTGTGAGTAGGCTTCCCGGGTCACCCAGTCCGCCAGGCTGGGGAACCCGCCCGGGTGGGGAGGGGCAGCTCGGCCCGAGAAGCGGCTGACGGCGAGATCGAAGCTGCCCCAGAAGAAGTGCACGGGGCTGGATTTCCCGATGAACTCGCCACGGAACCGCCTGAGGATGCGATCCGCGCCAGCAAGGGCACGGAAGAGGCTGGTGACCTTCTCCGCCTCGTATGAGCGGTGGACCCGGTCCTCGTCAAATGGGATCGGATTCGCCACTTCAACCGGCCGTCGCCAGAAATCGACCTCGAGCCCGTGCTCGCGCAGCGCGCCCACGAGCCTGTCGTGGAACTCCGCCACTGTCATGGGCAGGAGCGGCACGCGGGCCGCGCTCCCGTCCGAAATGGTGATCCGACACTCGTGCTCCACCAGGTCCAGGTCGATCTCGAACGTCCTGTCACCATGAGGGAGCGGCCCCGTGCCGAGCCCGCGGGTGGTCACGTGCTGGGCGATGTGCCACCAGTGGTTCACGGATGGGGCCAGCGCAAGCTGGATCTTTCCCACGATCTGGGTCCACATGTGGAGTGTTCCCAGCGACTCGCGCCAGGCCTCATACGGCTGACCGCTCATGACGGCCCCCCGTCCGGTTCGGCGGCCGCTTCGTTCGCCTTTTCAAGGGCGGAATCGATTGTGGACGATGTGAGCGCAAGCTGGTCCGGGTAGCACCATGCCCAGTCCTCGCCCGGCTCGTAGAAGCGGATGACCTGGTCGAGGTGCGTGCACCGGGTGGCCATGGTTCAGCCTTTCGTTGGGGCAGACTGTCGATTCAGCCGTCTTGGCGCGGGCCGCAAGGCAGGTTTCAGGGCGACCACGAGTGTGAGCGGGTGCGGGATCTGTGCCAGAGGCAGAATCCCGCGTGTGGCGCGCGGAGATTCGCCGAAGACCCGGGGTATGCGCCCCTCGGGGCGCGCTCGGCATGGGGAAGGGCGGGGCGGGGACCGCCAGATCAGGCGGCCCGAGTGGCCACCTCCCGGTGTGCGACGCGGGTCCCGTGGTCCATGGGGACGGTTCGCAGGAATCCATGGCTCATGGCACGACGGCTTGTGGGTCCGGAGTGAAAGGGGCCGGCGTCGGTCCGCGCGGAAGTGCCGCCTCAAAGCGTTCTCCAGGCGAACGCCGACCCCGCCACGACGGTCAGAGCCGCGGCCACTACCTGGTTGACGCGTAACCCCCGAACCACCTCCGACTCGCGGCGCAGCGGCTCGAGCCAGACACGGCCAAGCCCATACCATGCGAGCACGGCGAGGGCATAGGACCCGGTGGGGAACGGTCTCGGCCACAACCAGACCAGGCCGGCACACGCCAGGAGCCACCAGCCGATCTCGAGCCATTGCACGGGAACGCGGCGCCTGCGGACGCCGAGGACATCGTGCTGCCGAAGCGCGAACCATCGGTCCGAATCGCGGCCTACGCAGCAGCCGTTGCAGATGCAGCCGAAACGGATCCACGCACCGCCCACGGCGATCGCAATGGCCGCGTGGTCCCAGAAGACGCCGGTGGGGATGCCGAAGATCGAGGCGAACAGGAGCGACGACGGCACCACAACGAGGCTGCCGAGGACGCTCCCGCCACCCAGGCCGGGCCGCCGAGCCGTGGCAAGGAAGCCGGCCGCCCGGTAGACCCGGAAGTGTAGCGCCATATGGTAGAGTCGTGCGGCGAGCAGTCCCACGATGGCGACCAGCAGCATTCCCGCCCCGAGCCGGAGCGGCGAGGTGTCGGATCTCAGGCCTACGGCCGCGGCCGTCAGGATGCCGGAGTAGATGCCGACGCAGCAGAATACCCGATAGGCGTTGACGCGGTGACCCGCGATCCTGAAGGAGCGCGGGAAGGCGGCAGCGTTCGCTGTGCTCCACGTTCCCTCGGCGCTCCGCTGGGTGAGGCGGGTCATGAAAGCGCCCTGACGAGATCGAACGCGAGAGCGATCACGCCGATGGTGAGGGCCACGTCGGCGAGGTCGAAGGCCGGCCAGAAGCGCAGGCAGACGTAGTCACAGACCGACCCGCGCACCGACGTCTCGAGGGCATGGCTGAGCGAGCCACCGAGCAGCAGGCCGAACGCCCACCCCGTGGCTGGGAGCATCACGGCGGCGCCGATCGCCGCACCGGCGGCGGCGACCCACACGGCCCACAACGCTGGCAACGACACCCCGCCCAGAGCACGCCGGCCCCAGATCTGGCTCTCCACTACGCGGAGTTCACCGAGGACGCCGAGAGGGAGGGTCCGTTCGCCCACGCGGCGGCGCACCACCCGCTTGACGGTGTGATCGAACATCGGAACCACGACGGCGCAGACCAGGAGGGCGTTCATCGCAGGTCTGGTAGGCCCTCAGTACGCCGGGCGGCGGCTCCCGCCATGCCGCTGGGTGCCGAGTTGGATGCGCGAGATCCGCCCCTCGGGGTCGATCTCGATCGTCGTGGGCCAGCAGCGGACCCCGAACGCCCCGGCGACTCGGTGCTCCGCGTCCTCCACGACGGGGAGGGAAAGCCCGTGCTCGTTGCAGATCGCGTCGAGGTTGCGGGAATCGTGGCTGCCATGGAAGGCGAGGATGAACGGGGCCGCCTTGTCGGCATCGCGCATTGCCTGCACGCGGTGCAGCTCGGCGAGGCAGGGGGTGGACCAGGACTGCCAGAACGTGAGCAGCACGGGCCGCCCACGGAGCCGGTGCAGCGCCCCAGAATGGCCCCGGTCGTCGCGGAAATGGAAGTCGGGCGCCGGGTCGCCCACACCCACGCTCAGCCGCAGGGGCCGAAAGCGCGGCTCTGGTGTGGCGCTCGTGTGCTGGTCGAGCGCCTGGGCGGCGGCCGCGGAATCGAGGGTGCCCGCGGCGCTCCAGGCGACCTCGCGGCGCGCATTGATCAGGAAGAGGGACGGCCGGTTGCTTACGTCGAAGGTTCGCGCCCACCCGCCCGCCGTATCCTCGACCACCTGCACGCGCGGGGCGGCGGTCGCCGGGAACACCTCGAGCCGGGTCTCGAGCTGGCGTCGGGAGGCCTCGAACGCGCCCGCCGGGAGTATGACGAACACGGCCAGCGCGATTTGCTGGCGACGGCGCGTTTTCAGCGCCGTGGCGAGACTGTCGAACGGCCGATCGGTGTCCCAGTCGGGGAAGAAGACGAGCGCATTCTGCGTGGGCCCCTGCTGCAGCGTGTCGTTCTGGACAGCGACGTCTGCCGCGACAGCGTCCCTGAGCGGCCCATCCTCCGGCACGTCCGGCATCCACACCGGCACGGTAACCGGCTCCCACCAGGACGGGGCGTCGAAGGCTACGACGGGCTCATTGACCTCGCACGTCGTGCCGGCGGTGACATCTTCCACGCTGCCGTCGGGCAGGATGCGCTCGCCCTCGATACGCAGGCAGATCCGGCTGAGCTCGGTGATGCCCGGCGGCTTCTCGAGGATGAAGCGGTCGGCGTCGGCCAAAGACTTCTCCTCACCGGACCAGATCGTGGGTCCCCGGAGCCGATCCGTCGGGTACTCGACCCAGGACCAGATGAAGCGGTCGATGCGACCACCGGGGATCCAGCTCTCGAACGCGGTGAACGCGTCGCCCAGGCCGGTTTCGCTGATTCGCACCACCGGCGCGATCCGCTGCGCGCTCGTGAAATCGCCGCGGACGGTGACACCGTTCGTCGACATGTCCAGCTCCGTGTACCGGACGGACCCGGAGCCCTCGAAGGCCTGCAGCGCCTCGGTCAGGCTCTCGTTGGCGTCCCGGAACACGGCCCGGACCGCGGACTCGTTGGCGGCGAGGGCGGTGGCGATCTCGGATCTGACCATGTTGACCGCGCGGCTGTGGGGGATGAACCACGACTCGTCGACCTGGGGATCGCCCAACGCTTCGAGGTCCACTCTCCCTGTTGCGGGGTCCAGCACGAGCCCGATCCGCTGCTCGAATTCAACGTACCCGTCGGGCGCCCAGAACGTCTCGGTTTCGACCTCCACGCGACCCTGGATCTCGATGAATGCGGCGTGGAAGCTCAGCGAGGGGCCCGCCGAGAACCGGAGCCCATAGGTCAACCGGCCGCCGAACAGCCCTGTGCGCAGACGTAGCGTGATGGTCCTTTGCGCGATGGCGTCGCGAATCCCGTCGAGGGCGATCTGGCTCGCCACGTACTCCCGACCGACGGCGAACGCGAACCCACTGGAGCCGAGGGCTGGCTGCGTGATGCCGCCGAGGCCCGTCGGAGGGGCCGGACTGCCGGACAGCTGAAGGGGAAGGGCGATCGCGGTGTTCTGGCCGCTTCCCAGGCCCTTGAAACCCGTGAACGGGAATCCGTCCGGCAGGTCGATCGGCGGCATGACGATCCGCTCACGGAGGACCTTGCGGACCTGGCCGGTGATCCTGGCGATGTCCGCGTCGCTGAGGCCGCTGGCCGGGCGGGGGACGAACTCGATCTTCTGGTCCTCCGCGGAGGGCTCGACAATAAGCCGCGCGCCAGCGCCGGCCCCCACCTTCCGGACCTCGAACACCGCGCGCACTTCGCCGTGGACATGCTCGGGCAGCTCGGTCGTGCCCGCGTCGGCTTCGTAGCGGACCCGCGCATCCGCGTGCACTGTGATCTCTGACGTCGACCCCTCGGCGACGCTGACCCGGACGGTCGACAGTTGCAGCGCGGCGGTGCCGCGGATCACGTCGCGCGGTGCCGGCACGGGGAACGCTTCGAGCTCCTCCAGCGACGCGGCCACCCGTCGAGCAGCACCCGGCGGCGAGGCTGCGACCAGCCGGTCACGGATCGGCTGCCGGGAGTCGGGAGGGCGCGTACGCTCCAGTTGGACCACCCAGTCGCCGAACGCCTCCAGCTCTGGCCCCCGGTGCCGCAGCTCGCCGACCTGTGTGCGCGCGCTGTGCAGCAGCTTCAGGGGCGCGTCGGCGCTCGCGCCGTTCTGGTGCAGAGTCGCGAGCAAGCCGTTGATCTGCCGGGTCGCGATCTGCACCACGGCATCGAAGTCTCCGGTCAGTGGGTTCGGCATATCAGCTCACGTCGATGCGCTGGACGATCAAGACGACGCTCCGAGTGTTGTAGCCGGATTGCCGATCGGCCGTCAGGGCTTCGTGCAGGGGAGGATCCTGGACCGGTCCAATGAACGCCGTGGCGTCGGTACTCGGCACGGTCTCCGATACGGACATCCTGCCGGGATCCCCGACGTCGAACGCGAGCAACAGCGGACTCATCCCGTCGAAGGCGAAATCCACCCACTTCAGCTCCATGACCTCTTCGCCCTCCTCAGCGGCGGGTACCAGGAGTGGGTAGCTCTCAGGGACCAGCTTCGGGTCGGCCGCCGAGTCGTACGGGTCGCCAACGCCCGACGGCTGGGAAATCGTGATGCTCTGGATGATGAGATTGCTGTCCGGAGGGCGCTGCAGGGTGAGGCGGACCCTGTCGCCGGTCCCGGCCAGGCGGTCCGGCTCGATCCGCTGAACGAGGCAGCGGTTCCTCATCTCCCTCGTCTCCGCCAGCGTGATCTCGAAGGCCTTTCGCGGCACGGCCGATTCGAAAAGAAGGCTGCAGCCGGCAAAGCCGAAGAGGAGCACGACCGGAACCAGAACGACCGGGATCAGGACGACTAATGCGAGCCACTCGATCATCCGCCTCTCCCCGGGTGGAGGAACATGGAGCCGTCAGACAGCCGGATGGCGGCGTCGAAATCCGGCGCGAGCCCGAGGGCGAACAGGGCGAACCATGGCATGGGGGTCCTTGGTCGTGGGGGCTGGTCCGGACGCACCTCGTTCGGGCCAGTGACCTGAGCGGGATCGGCAGCCGCCGTCGCCGCCTGTTCGACCAGGATTCGGCCGAGGGAAATACTTGTGAGGGCTGCAGATGCATACGTTGGGCTCCCGGTGAAGTCAATCGTGACGTTTGATACACGCCCGAAATCAAGATCGGAGAGAACTGGAGCGGATAGAGGAGTTGGGGGTGATAACGTCGAGCAGGAAGGGAAGCGCCGCCGCGCGCTGTGGTCGCAGGTTGGAGGGCCATGGAATACCCCGAAGCGATCGGGTATCGCTTCGGGGTTTCCATTTGAGGACCGGCTGCGCTGTTGAGCGTGCGGGCCCGGGCTCTCACGGGTGCGGAACGATCCGCTTCCGCCCCGTCTTCCGCGGGTCAGCGGGAGATGGCGACCTTCATGGACTTGGTCTCCGCAGCCCGGCCGAAGATGTCGTACGCCTCCATCATATCATCCAGCTTGAAGCGGTGCGTCACGAACTGCTCGGGCTTCAGCTTGCCCTGGCTGACGAGCTTGAGGAGCATCGGCGTCGTGGTGGCGCTGACGAGCCCGGTGGTGATGCTGACGTCCTTGATCCAGAGCTCCTGCAGCTTGAGCTCCACCGACTTGCCGTGGACGCCCACATTGGCCACCGAGGCGCCCGGGCGGATGAGCGAAGTGCACATGTCGAACGTCTCGGGGATGCCTACAGCCTCGATGGCGACGTCCACGCCCAGGCCGCCGTCCGTCATGGCCAACACCTGATCCCGCCAATCGTCCTTGCCGCTGTTGACGGTGTCCGTGGCGCCAAACTTCCGCGCCATCTCGAGCCGGTTGTCGTCCAGGTCAATGGCGATGACGCGGGAGGCGCCGTGGAGCCCGGCGGTCATGATCACGGAGAGCCCGACGGGACCCGCGCCGACGACGGCCACCACATCACCCGGCTGCACGTCGCCGTTGCGGATGCCGATCTCGAATCCGGTAGGCAGGATATCGGAGAGCATGATCGCGGCCTCGTCGCTGACTTCGTCCGGAAGCTTGTGCAGCGAGTTGTCGGCGAACGGGATGCGCACGTATTCCGCCTGCGTCCCGTCGATCAGGTGGCCCAGGATCCAGCCGATCCCCGACGTCCCTTCGGCGTCCAGGCAGTGGGACGGAAGCTGCTGGTGGCAGTATGCGCACGAGCCGCACGCCGTGATGCACGAGATGATCACCCGGTCGCCGACCTCGAGCCCTTTCACCGCCGACCCTACTTCCGTGACCGTGCCGACGCCTTCATGGCCGAGGATCCGGCCGTCGGTGACCGCAGGCACGTCGCCCTTCAGGATATGCAGGTCCGTGCCGCAGATGGTGGTGGTATCGATCTGAACGATCGCGTCGGTAGGCTCCAGTATCTTCGGGTCCGGCACCTCTTCCCACGACTTCTGGCCGGGCCCGTGATAGACGAGTGCTTTCATGTGCGTTCCTTCCTGTACAGGGCTCATTCGAGGGTGACGCGTTGTCACCTGGTTCACTCAAAAAAGCCGTGGGGGGCGCGCTGCCCATACCCCATGATCAAGATCATTCCGAATGGGACGGCGGGAAGCCGGGAGATGCCGCGTTCTGGTGTGGGGAATCATCCCGACGCCACCGATTGCGGCATTGTCGACTTCGGCGGGGCTGGCTTCGTAGGCTCCAACCAGCCCGACTCGCTCCGGTGCAGTCAACGCTCGATCTCAGCCACTTCGTCGGGGTCATAGCGGTCCGACGCGGCGAGGTACCGCTCGAGTGAGCCGGACACGAGAGCCGCACCGGAGGTCGAGCCGCCGGGGCGTGTTGAGGCCTCCTGGGCGGATTTCGCCAGATCGATCAGCGGGGCGAGCTGGAGCGTGATCGAGTTGCGGGGGTCCGTGCCGCGGAAGTAATGAAGGATCGGATACTGAGCGTGGGCCTGGATCAGGTGGATCAGCTCGCGGGCGACATGCTCGAGCCACCGCTCTCGTTCCTGCTCCAGGGACGAGGGGTGATCCCCGGTCGGGCCGGCCCTGTAGCTGAGAGCGGCGGAGAGGAGGGCGAATCGGCTCAGTGCCTGCAGGATCGAGAGGAGCCGGAGGGCCACGAGATCGGGGACGATACCGCCCGTCCCGAGTGTTGCGGCGGCGAATCCACTGAAGTAGAGCGCACGCTGGGGCATTCCAGACCGTTCACGCTGTAGGGCGCCGGCCGATTCCAGTGGGGGGAAAGCCGGGCGGAGCCGTGGAAAGACGTGGCCTGCCGGCGGTCGGTCCGGCGCCGCGTTTTTGCCCGGCTCAGTCGGATCGCAGTGCCGTGACGGGGTCCACGCGGACGGCGGTCCGAGCGGGGATCCACGATGCGGCGAGGGCGGTGGCGGCGAGGATGGCGATGACGGCGCCGTAGGTGACGGGATCGAGGCGGGAGACGCCGAATAGGAGTGAATCGAGGGCGCGCGTGATGACCAGGGCGGCGCCCAGGCCGAGGGCGGTACCGAGGCCGGCCAGGGTGAGTCCCCGGCGGAGTACGCCGGTGAGGATGCGGCTGCGGGTGGCGCCGAGGGCGGAGCGAACGCCGAGCTCACGTCGTCGTTCGGCCACACTACCGGCGAGGACTCCGAAGATGCCGATGGCGGCGAGGGCGAGAGCGACGAGGGCGAAGGCCTGGAACAGCCAGTAGGCGAAGCGACGTTCCGCGGCGGACGAAGTGATGAGGCCTTCCAGGGTCGTGACCTGAACCACGGGCTGGTCAGTGTCGATGGCCCGGACTGCGTCCTGGAGCGCCGGCACGAGGGCGCCGGGTTCCCGGTCGGTCCGGATCACGAGCCAGACGGCCCGGTCGGCGAAATACCATTGGTCGGGCAGGACGTAGACGGCGGGGGTGGGTCCGGCGGCCAGCGACCGGTGGGCGACGTCGCCGGCCACGCCCACCACGGTGAACGCCGGCCAGTCGGTCCGGCCGCCGACGCGGACCTGGCGTCCAATGGGATCCTGGCCGGGGAACCGGCTGCGGGCCAGCGACTCGCTGAGGACGGCGGTGGCGGCGCCGGCGGCGTCCCGGGGCTCGAACCCGCGGCCCTGGCGGAGGGGGACGCCCATGGCCTGGAGGTAGCCGGGGCTGACCGCATAGCGGTAGACGCCAGCGTCCTGATCGGAGCTCTCCGGCGGTGCGGGGACGGGCTGGACGCCGTAGCGGTCGTCCTGTCCGCTCAGGGGCAGCTGGCTGGTCAGTGCCGCGGCCTCGACGCCCGGAACGCTGCGGACTTCGTCGAGAACACGGCGGTAGAAGGTCCGCACGGCGTCGTCGTCGGAGTAGCGGTCGCCGGAGACCTGGACCTGGAGGGCCACGGCGCGGGTTGGGTCGAAGCCGGGGTCCACGTCGAGGAGGCGGGTCACGCTGCGTAGCAGGAGCCCGGCGCCCACGAGGAGAACCAGGGTGAGCGCCACCTCGGCGACGACGAGGGCGTCACCGCCAGCCGACCGACCCCGGACCGGACCGGCCCGCCCGATGGCGTGGCGGGGGTCGTTCCGCGCGGCCCGGAGAGCGGGGGCGAGGCCCACGGCAATGCCCGCGAGCGCGGCTACGGCCAGTGCGGTGGCGAACACGGTGCCATCGAGCTGGATGGCGTCGGCCCGGGGCAGGCCCTCAGGGATCAGCGCGACGACCGACCGAACGCCAGCGGCGGCCAGGGCCAGCCCGCCCAGGGCGCCGAGTCCGGCGAGGAGCAGGCTCTCGGTGAGAAGCTGCCGGACGAGCCGGCACCGGTCTGCACCGAGGGCGGCCCGCATGGCGAACTCCTCGCGCCGCCGTGCGCCCCGGGCCAGCAGCAGGCTCGCCACGTTGACGCAGGCAATGATCAGGAGCAGCACCACCGCCCCCAGAAGCGCCGTGAGCGTGGGCCGAGCGGACCCGGTGACGCGCTCCTTCAGTGATGTGATATGGAAGCCCTGCTCCAGCGAGGCCCAGGCCGGCCGGGCGAAGCCGTCCACGGGGTTCGCGGCGATCCGCTGCAGCTCCCGGGTCGCGGGGTTCGGCCCCAGCCCGGTCCGGACGCGGGCCACCATGTCCAGGTGATGGCCCCACTCCCGGCTCTGGAACGTGGGCAGAGACGCGTCGTACTGCAGGGGCGCCCAGATCCGGGCCGCCGGCGCTGTGACATTCTCGAAGCCCCGGGGCAGCACGCCGACGATGGTGAACGGCCGCCCGTCGAGGGCTACCCGCCGGCCCACTACGTCCTGGTTGCCACCGAACCGGGTCCGCCACAAGCCGTAGTCGATCATGGCCACGTCCGCACCGCCGGCCCGATCCTCCTCGCCAAATCCGCGGCCGAGGGCGGGCGCAACGCCCAGGACCCCGAAATAGTCGGCGCTCACGCGCTGGCCCATCAGCCGCTCCGTCCGGCCCACGCCGGAGAGCACCGGCTCCCACGGCTTCACCACCGCCGTCGCCTCGAACGAACCGCTCCGCTCCTGAATCTCCCGGAAGGTCCCGAACGTCACCGGCGCCGGGCTCCCCTCGGGGCCCACGTCCGCGATGGACAGGATACGGCCGGCGCCGGGGTAGGGCAGGGGCTCGAAGAGCACGGGTTTCACCGCGCTCACCATGGTGGCGGTGCCCCCGAGGCCCAGCGACAACGTGAGGACCGCCGCGGCCGTGAAGCCGGGCCGCTTCCGGAGCGACCGGGCGGCGTAGCGCAGGTCGGCGCCGGCGTCCTCGAGGACCCGGGTCCAGCGCGCGGCCCGGACCTCCTCCTTGTACCGCTCCCGGCCCCGGAACGCCAATCCGGCCCGGCGACGGGCTTCGGCCCGGCTCATCCCCCGGTCGAGGTTCGCTTCCGTCTCCCGCTCCAGGTGGAAGGCCAGCTCCTCATCCAGCTCCCGCTCCAGCGCGTCCTTGTCGAACAGTGCGCGCAGCTGCTTCCAGAGTCCGCGGATCCGGTCCATTATTCCCCCTCACGACGCCGGAGACAGGACCAGCTGCATGGCCCGCACGTACTCCCGCCAACTCGCCACCTCCTCGCCCAGAGCCTTCCGGCCCGACGACGTCAGGTGGTAGACCTTCGCCCGCCGGTTCTCCTCCGTGCGCCGCCACTCGCTGTCGATCCGCCCCTTCTGCTCCAGCCGCTGCAGCGCCGGATAGAGCGAGCCCTGTCCCACTTCGAACGCGTCCTCGGAACGCTGCTGGATTCGCTGGCTGATGCCCCAGCCGTGCAACGGCGCCAGGTCCAGCGTGCGCAGGATGAGGAGGTCGAGGGTGCCGCGCAGGACGTCGGTATTGGACATGGGCGCCAGCTGTCTCGGTTCGGGGGTGCCGTACACAGGGGACCGTGCGGCATTATGTCGTGTTTCGACAATAGACGGTAGGGGGAGTGTTGTCGGAAGTCAACAACAGTGACCGAGTTTGCGGGGACGGTCCGGAGCACGGGCCCCGCCCGCGAGCCGCTACGGAACGCGCTGCGCGCTCATCATGAGACGGTCCTCGAGTCCCCGGACCTCGAACCCGGTGGCCCGCCCGCCGTCGAGCAGGAACTCGAAGTACATGTCCACCTCGGTCTCGTAGACCTGGCCGTTCTTCATCCAGCCGGGATTGAACACGAAGTCGGTGACCGGGATGAGCTCGAACTCCCCGGGGAGGACCGGGGGGCCACTCTTCAGGGTGCCGATGAGTCGGCCGTCCCTGTATTCGACCGTAAGCTCCACCCGGGGCATCGCCGCTCCCGGCGGCGTTTCGGCGGGAGGCGGTCCTTCGAAGGCGATCGTGTACAACCCGACCATGCGCTCCGCCTGCTCGGGCGCCACGATCTTGCGCGGGGGAATCGGCACGTCGATCCGGAAGAGCACGCGGGTGCCCCCCCAACGGAACTCCATGTCCATTCCCATCGGGTCGACGTGGGGGAACGCGAAGGTCAGGGCCTCGGTGTGCTCCGCCGACTGGGGCGTGACCCTGAGCCGGATCTGGTCGGAGGCGGGCTCGGGGGGCTGGGTGTGGTAGAGGGTGGCGCGGGGGTCGAGGACCATCTCCCAGTCGGACTCCGCCGGGATCAGCCACATGGAATAGCGGCCCTGGGGCACCGTGCGACCGTTGAGCGTAACGTCCGCCGTGGCCTCGAAGGTGGTGGCCTCATTGGCGCCCGGAGTCCATACGTGTCCCCACTCCACCAGCCCTCCGAAAACCGGGGTGCGCCCTCGCACGTGGGGTCGGCCGTAGTCGATGGTGACCGTCGTGCCGTTCGACACCTGACTGATGATGCCGCGTTCGCTCCCGCGGATCTGGGCGGCGGCGTGGAATGGTGCGAACGTGCCGATTACCACGAACATTGCGGCGAAGTGTCGGAGCTTCATGGGCTCTCCCGGGAAGGAATTCGTGGACGGTAGGTGCGATCAGGGGCGGCGATACCCCTGTGATCGACCTGACCTCAGCGTGTGCCGCAGGAGCTGACGTGGAGCACGCTGGGCGCTCCTGATCGGGTCGCCCCCTCTGGCTCACCGTACGCGGGGGGCGCGTAGATGTTGATCCGGCGCCGCCGCCACGAGCCCCCCCGGCATCACCAATCGTATACCCACCACCCCAAGAAGCGCCCCAGGGGTGTGTCACGCAAGGAAACCTCGACCATGGGGACGGCCGCCCCGGGGTCAGTGGCCGGGCTTCAGCACCACCATGGCCTTCGGTGAGCCTTCCGGCACGGGCGGGATGGTGAACCCGTTTGCGTCGCTCCGGCTGGCAAAGGAGCTGTCGTGATTGCGCTGATTCTGGCCGGTTCCTTGCGACTGCGGCAGCTACTCCCCGCTCGGGGCAGTCACACACCAAGGAGCACGACCATGCGCAACATGATCCTCATCGTCGCCGCCGTAACCGCCCTTTCGAGCGCCGTGCCCGTCAGTGCCGCCGCCCAGGGCAACTCGGCCAAGCCGGACAAGCCGGCTACGGCAAAGCAGAAGGCGGGGCGGCCCCAGCCCGGGGCTGAGGGGCAGGGGCAGGGGCAGGGTCAGGCGCAGCGCCCGAAGGCTCGCGGTCAGGGTCAGAGCCAAGCGCGCGGCCAGGGCCAGGGCCAGGCCCGTGGTCAGGGACAGGCGGGTGCTCAGGGTCGTGGTGGGGCGCCGGGGCAGGCGAGGGTTGCCCGTCGGGGCGGTCCCGCGCCGGATCGGGCCGCGTTCAACCGAAACCTGGTGGAGCGGGCAGTGAAAGTGCGCGGTGCTCGCGGAAGCTCCGCCCGGAACGTGGAGATGCGCCGGGAGGGCGGAGAGCTACGGGTCGTGCGGGAGGACGGTCGCCTGCTGTTCGCGCTGGACGAGGACCGCGCGGGCGAGATCGGCTACTGGCGGATCGGGCGGGTGCCGTCTGTGTCGCAGGCGAGGTGGGACGACCGGGAGCAGGGCGACCGCCGCGACGGGGGGATCTTCCCAGCGGACCGCGAGGCGTCCGACCGCCCGGGCGCGCCCGCCTTCTGTGGAAGCGGCGAAGGGCACCCGGTATGGGGCAGGGCGTGGTGCATGGACAAGGGCTTCGGCCTCGGTGACGGGGACGACCGTGTCTGGGGGTGGGGACGCGAGATCGAGGATGTGGTGCTGCGCCGGCCGGATACGGATCGGGACCTGGACCGGGGCGGCTTGAAGGACGTGCTGGGCGATATCGTGTTCGGCCGGATCGCGCTGCAGTCGCTGGTGCTTGGAGCGGACGAGCCGCTGTCGGGGCGGTGGATCGGACAGGAAAACGGGCCGCGGGTGCTGAGCATCCACGCTGGTGACCTTCCGGTGGCCGAGCTGGTGGATATCGGCCGCGACGACGAGGTGGACGTGCTCGTCTTCAACCTGGGCGGTTGAAGGGCGTCACCGCGGTGATCGTCAGCAGGAAGAAGCTGGTGCACTACTCGAGTCGGCGGGCCTTCGTCGGGCCGCGTGTTCGACTCCGGCCGGCAGCCCTCAGCCGCTCAGGTCGGCGGCCACCCGGCCCAGCCCGGCCCAGTCGATCCCGAGCCAACCCCGGGCGGCGGCGGTGAGGAAGCGGTCGCGGATGGCGCTGGCCACGGGCATGGGCACGTGGGCTTCCCCGGCCGCCTCGAGCCCGTAGCGGATGTCCTTGAGTCCGTGAGCGAGCTGGAAGCCCGCCGGCTCGTACTCCTGCGCCTCGATCATCCCGCCGTAGTTCTGGTAGATGGGCGAGCGGAAGAGCCGATCCGCCATGGTCTCGTGGAAGAGGCCGGCGTCGATGCCGTGGGCCCGGACCAGCGTGTACGCCTCGGCCATGGCCTCGATGGCCGACGCCAGCATGAAGTTGCCGGCCAGCTTCATGACGTTCGCCTGCTCCGGCTCGGCCCCGGCCACGATCACCCCCTGACCCAGCGCGTCGAACGCCGGGCGACAGGCGTCGATGTCGGAGGCCTCACCGCCGGCCACGATCCACAGCGACGCGCTCTCCGCCGCGTCCGGGCGGCCGAACACCGGCCCGGCGACGTAGCGCTGTCCGCGCTCGTCGTGGGCGGCGGCCAGGCGGCGGGACATGCCTACGCTGATGGTGGTCATGCAGGCGTGCAGGCCGCCCTCACCCAGCCCAACCAGGACGCCGTCCTCGCCGAAGGTGACCGCCTCCACCGCGGCGTCGTCGGAGAGCATGGTGACCACCAGATCGGCGTCGCGGGCGGCCTCCGCGGGCGACCCCGCGACGGGCGCTCCCTCCAGCGCCTCCGCCTTCTCCTCCGTTCGGTTCCAGACCACGACGTCGTGGTCGGCGGCGATGAGGTTCCGGGCCATGGGGCGGCCCATGCTTCCGAGTCCGATGAAGGCGATGCGCATGGTAGTTCGTCCGGTCGTGGGAGCGTCCGTCGGTCGCCGGTCGGACGGCTGCAAGAAGCGGGCAGCGCGAGAGCCATCGCTGCCCCCGGCCCCCGGCACGCCGGGCGCGCTCCAGGGATGCCGGGCCCTCAGGGCAGCAGCAGCACGCGCCCCAGCGGGGCCATGGCCCCTTCCGCGGCCAGCCCGGCCGCCAGGGTGGCCACCACGGTCGCCGCCAGCACCCACCCGGACCAGCGTCCCAGCACCGCCACGGGCGCCTCCGCCGCCGGTTGGAAGTAGGCGGGCCCCAGTACCCGGAGGTAGTAGAACAGCGAGGCCACGGTGTTGGCGACGGCGACGACGGCGAGCCAGCTGTAGCCGCCATCGATGGCGGCGCCGAAGATCATGAGCTTGCCGACGAACCCGCCGAGGGGCGGGATCCCGACCAGCGACAGGAAGGCGATGGCGAGGGCCGCGGCAACGGCGGGGCGGGCGCGGCCGAGTCCCCGGTAGTCGTCGAGGTCGGTCCGGCCCCGGAGATGGGTCACGACGGCGAACGCGCCGAAATTGGCGAGGCCGTAGGCCAGGAGGAAGAAGAGGAGGCCCGACAGGGCGAGGTCGCTCAGGCCGAGGACGGCCACGGCCACCAGCGCGTACCCGGACTGGGAGACGGACGACCAGCCCAGCATTCGCCGGACGTCCGTCTGCCAGAGGGCGCCCAGGTTGCCGAGTGTCATGGTGACGACGGCCAGGGCGGCGATCAGCAGACGCCACGGGACGAGCCCATCGGGCAGGAGGGACACGACTCGGGCCAGCGCGACGAGCGCGCCGACCTTGGGCACCACCGTGAGGAATGCCGCAGAGGGCGCCGGCGATCCCTCCGCCACGTCCGGGAGCCACGTGTGGGCCGGGAACGCCGCCAGCTTGTACGTCAGTCCCACCACCATGAAAGCGACGGCGACCAGCAGGCCCCAGCGCGCCCCGCCCGCTGCGCCCGCCGGGCTCGCCGCGCCGGCGGCCAGGCCCCGCCGGATTCCTTCGTACCCGGTGTCGCCGAGGAGGCCGAACAGGATCACCACGCCGGCCACCAGCAGTGCGTTGGCCAGCGCGCCGACCAGGAAGTACTTCATCCCGGCCTCGACGGCCAGCGGCCAGTCCCGGTGGTAGGCGGCGAGGGTAAAGCCGGTGACGGACGACAGGAGCACGGCCACCACCAGCTGCATCGTGTCGGCGGCGCCAGCCATGAGCACCGCCCCCACCGTCGACAGGAGGAGAACGGCGTAGAACTCGCCGTGGCGGCGGTCGCTGCGGAACCAGTCGGGGGCCAGGCCGAGGGCGAGACCGGCGAAGAGGAGGATCATGAGCCGCGCGGCGATGGTGGCGCCGTCGAGGGCCCAGGTCCCGTGGAAGGTGAGCCGCGCGGGTCCCCCCACCTGGCGGACGCTGAGCCAGGCTGCGGCGGCGAGGCCGGCGAGTGCGAGGAGGGCGCAGAGGGTGTGTCGTCTGTGGGGGATGAACGCGGCCACCAGTAGCGTGACCACGGCGGCCACGACCAGCGCGATCTCCGGGAAGAGGTCGCCTACGGGCATCAGCCCGCTCCCACCAGGACGACGGCGGCGCTCTCGACCAGCGTCAGTAGGAAGCGCGGGTAGACGCCGATGAGCACCACGAGGGCCAGGAGCACGCCGAGCACCAGCCGCTCCCGCAGCCCCAGGTCCGGGAAGTCCGTCCACCGCTCCGGGAGCGCGCCGAAGAAGAGGTCGCGGAGCATGAGGAGGAAGAGCGCGGCGGTCACCAGGACGCCGACCAGGGCGAGGCCGGCGAGCCAGGGGAAGACGCCGAAGGTGCCGATGAAGATCTGGATCTCGGCCACGAACCCGGCCAGGCCCGGCAGCCCGAGGCTGGCGAAGGCGGCCAGCGTGGTGGCCGTGGTCAGGACGGGCGCGGGGCCGGCCAGGCCGCCGTAGGCGTCCAGGTCGTATTCCTCGGTCCGCTGCCAGAAGGAGCCGGCGATGAGGAAGAGCGCGCCGGTGATGAGCCCGTGGGCGATCATCTCCACCGTGGCCCCGGTGAGGGCCAGCCGGCGGGCGGCCTCCGCCCCCGGCACCATGGCCCCCGCGGCGGCGATCCCGAGCACCGTGTAGCCCATGTGATTCACCGACGTGTACGCGATTCGCCGCTTCAGGCTCGACTGCGCCAGCGCCACCAGCGCGCCGTAGACGATGGATACCACGCCGATCACGCCGATGACCAGCGCCCACCGGTGGAAGGTCTCCCGCATCATGGAGTACGGGATCCGGATCAGGCCGTAGGTCCCCATCTTCAGGAGCACGCCGGCAAGGACGGTGGACGCTGGGCCGGGGGCGTCGACGTGGGCGGGCGGGAGCCAGGTGTGGAAGGGGACCACGGGCGTCTTGATCCCGAGCCCGATCCCCAGCCCCAGGAGCGCGAGCCCCGCCATCCCGTGGCCGGCCAGCGGCTGCTGGGCGATGAGCGCCCGCATGTCGAAGGTGTGGGGATCGCTGGCCAGGTAGAGCGCCAGGATCGCCAGCAGCATGGTGAGGGAGCCGGCCAGCGTGTAGAGGAAGAACTTGAGCGCGCTGCGCCGGGCGTCGCCGTGTCCCCAGCGGCCGATGAGGAAGAACATCCCCACGAGGCTCAGGTCGAAGAAGACGTAGAAGAGGAGGAGGTCGAGGGCCAGGAACACGCCCAGGGAGACGCCCTCCAGGAAGAGCAGCCAGGCGTAGTACTGACGGGGCCGCCCCAGGGTGTCCACCGGGTACGCCACTGCCCCCGTGAACAGGAGGGCGCTCATGGTGGCCACGGCCAGGGAAATCCCGTCCACGCCCAGACGGTAGCCCACGCCCAGCGACGGGATCCACGGCACGTCCGTCACCAGCTGGAACTGGGGGCCGCCCATGTCGAACCCGAGCCAGGCCACGACCAGCAGCGCGAGCGGAACGGCCGCCGACGCGGTCGCGAAGAGGCGCGCGGCGCCCTCCGTCCAGCGATTCGACACGACCAGCGCCGTGGCGGCCGCGAGGGGCAGGACCAGCGAAGCCGTCAGCAGCATTCCTCAGCCTCCCAGGATGAGCAGGACCAGGACCGCGGCGAGCCCCGCCACGACCAGTCGGTAGTAGTGATGCGCGAGCCCGGTCTGGAGCCGCCGCGCCTGAGCGCCGCCCCATGCCACCAACCGCGACGCGCTCTCCGGCACCCCGTCGAACAGCGCCTCTCCCGGTCGCTGACCGAGCCACGCCAGCCCCCGTCCCACCGCCGCCGTCAGCCGCACACCGCCATCGACGATCCGGTCGTCGAAGAGAGCGACGGCCCCGGCCAGGGCGGCGACTCCGGTACGGACCCCACGGACCGCGCCATCCACCGCCGCGTCATCCACACGAGCCAGCGCGTGAGCCAGGAGCCGGCCCGGTCGGACCACGCCCTGCCGGGCGAGGGCTGGCAGCCCGAGCCAGTCCGCCGGTCCCGCGGCCACGTCCCAGCCGAGCCCCGGCCGGCGGCGGGCCACCTCCCACCCCGTGAGCACGCCCAGGGCGACCAGCCCCAGCGACACCGCAACCTCCCATGGCCTGAAGGGTGGGATCTCCCCGTCGAGCAGGTGGCCGGCGGCGCCATGGAGGGGGGGGAGCCAGAGGACGCCGAGCGCCACGGTCGCCGCGGCGAGCAGGTACAGGGGCCAGCGCTCGAGAGAGCGCGGGGACCGGCCGTCTCGGGCGGTGGAGCCGGTCCCGAAGGCCTGGAAGAAGAAGCGGGCCATGTAGGCGGCCGAGAGGGCGCCGGCCAGCGCCGCCGCCACGGCGACCCAGGGAGCCGCGTGGCCCGCCGTGGTCACCACCGCCTCCTTCGTCCAGGCGGCGCCGAGGGGCGGGAGCCCGGCGATGGCCCCGGCAACGACGAGCGTCGCCGTCGCGATCCCCGGCAGCACGCGGCGCAGCTCCATGCGCCAGAGCTCGTAGCTGCCCGCGCACTCGTGGGCGATCCCGGTGGCCAGGAACAGGGGCGCCTTGGCCAGGGCGTGGGCCACCAGGTGCAGCGCGGCCACCGCCGGATAGCCCGCTCCCACCGCCAGGAACATGAGCCCGTAGTGGGCGGAGGTGGAGCCGGCCAGCAGGCGCTTGGCGTGAGACTGGAGCAGGGCGACGACGCCGGCCATCAGCGCCGTCGTCAGCCCCACCGCCATGGTCGCCGCCCCGAACCAGGGCGCCGTGTCCAGCACCGTGTGGAGCCGGATCAGCAGGAAGGCGCCGGCCGCCACCATGGTCGCCGCGTGCAGCAGCGACGAGACCGTCACCGGGCCCTTCATGGCCACGAACAGCCATGGCGCGAACGGGACCTGTGCCGATTTCGCCGCCGCGGCCACCAGCACCCCCGCCACCACGAGATGGAGATGGAGCCCGTCGAGTCCGCCCAGCGCCCCGTACTCCAGGGAGCCGACCCCGGCGAACGCGGCTCCCAGGGCAAGGAACAGCCCCAGGTCGCCCGCCCGGGTCGTAACGAACACGATGGACCCCGCCCGCGGGTTCTCCCCGTCCCGCCAGTGGTGGGCGATGAGCACCGCCGAGCACGCGCCGATCAGCTCCCAGCCCAGCAGCAGCGTCAGCAGGTCCGCCGCCCCCGCCACCACCTCCATCGCCGCGACGAAGAAGGCCAGCACCGCCAGCAGACGCGTCAGCCCCCGGCCCTCCTCGTGGCCCGCGCCGTACGCCAGCACCGGCGCCGCCACTACCGGAACCAGCACCGCGAACAGCGCGGCCACCGGCGACGTGGCGGGGGCGTAGTCCAGGCTCAGCCCCAGGCTCTCGCTCCACGGCAGACGACCCGTCCACCCGGCCCACGCCGCGAAGGCCGCCACCCCCGCGGTGAGGGCCATGGCCGCTGCCGCCGTAACCGCCAGTCGTCCCCTCGGCGGCTCGCCGTCCATGCCGTCACGGCCGACGCCGGCCAGCAGGAGCGCCGCGAGGAGGGGAACGAGAGGGACGAGCCACGCCATGGTCAGCCCTCCAGCGTGGTGAGGCCCTCGGTGGTGTCCACCTGCCGGTCCCGGTAGACCGCCACCACCAGAGCGAACCCCATGGCCATCTCCAGCGCCATCACCGCCATGATCACGATCGCCAGCAGCTGCCCTTCAGGCGCGAAGCCCGCCGCCAGCGCCCAGAACGCCCCCACCGCCAGGATCAGCCCGTTCAGGATCAGCTCGAGGCCCATCATCAGCATCACGAACGACTGCTGCGACAGCGCGCCGTAAACCCCGATTCCCACCAGCACGGCCGCCACCAGGAGGAGCGCAGTCAGGGTCATCCGTGCCGCCCGTGGTGGTGGCCGCCGCCCTCACTGGGACGCCGACCGGCGGGCTCGCCGCCCGGCTGGAGGCCCGGGGGCCGCGAGCCTTCATCGGCGCTGCCGTAGCGGCCCCGGCGGCTGGAGAGGATGACGGAGCCGATCATGCCGGCCAGGAGGGTGACGCCGGCGGACTCGAAGATGAGCATGGAGGCGCCGAGGAGCTCGTGGCCGAGGGTGGCGATGGGGTCGGCGGGGGCCGGTCCGCCCGCGGGGAACTCGACGAGCAGGGCCACGCTGGCCAGCAGGGCCGCTACGCCGACGCCGGCGGCCAGGGCGGTCCTCGGCTGGTGGACCATGTTCATGGGATTGAGCCCGGCGGGGTTCATCATGAACATGACCATGAAGAGGGCCATGACCATCATCTCGACGGCCATCATGAAGATCAGGGCGAAGCCCAGGTAGGGGGCGGCCAGGAGCAGGAGGATGGCCGCTACCGCGATGAAGGAGGTGAGGAGGAAGAAGGAGGCCCGGACCATGGAGTCGGTCCGGAAGACCCGCCAGCCGCTGACGATGGCCAGGGCGGCGAAGAGCCAGAAGAAGAGGTCGATGGCGCTCACAGCAGCACCGCCACCCCGGCGGCCGCCAGCGCCAGGAACGAGAGGGGGAGCAGGCCGACCCAGACCAGCGTCACCACGCGCTCGGTGGCGATCCGCGCCCCCAGGCGACCCAGGAGCGCCAGGAGCGCCAGCAGCGCCACCGTCTTCAGCGCCAGCCAGATGGGCCCCGGCAGCCACGGCCCGAGCCAGCCGCCCAGGTAGACCGTCGCCGCCACGGCCGCAAAGGCCACCAGCATGGCTCGCCGAGCCAGCTCCCACACCAGTCGCGACGGGCCCGACACCTCGGCGGCGGTGCCTCCGGCCAGGTCCCGGGAGTCGGCGAAGTCCAGCGGCCCCCAGAAGGCCACGCCCAGCCCCACGAACAGGAAGAGTGGGAGCCCCAGCGGCTGCCGGACCACGTTCCACAGCCCGCGCTGGGACTCCACGATGGCGGACAGCCGGAGCGACTCGGCCGGGAGGGCCGCGGCAATGAGGACGAACATGCTGACCAGCATGTAGGCCAGCCCGAGGGCCACGTAGCGGTAGCCCCCGATCAGGGGGAGCGGCGCGTTCGCCGACCACCCATGGAGGAAGATCGCCACCACCGCCAGAGACTCCACCGCCCCCCATAGCACAATACCCGCGGCCACGTCTCCCGGCGCCGAGGCGGCCGACCACGGCACGACTCCCAGCCCCACCGCCGCCAACCCCAGGTAGAGAGCCGGGGCCAGCACCCACGCCGGTCCGTCCGGCCGCTCCGTGTGGCTCCGCTGCTGAACCAGCGTCAGCGCCGCTCGCCGTGCCGGCCCCAGCGGATCCAGCCGCGGCCGCCGCCTCGCCACCACCGCACCCGCCACACCGTCCATCAGTGTGAACAGCCACACCCCCGCAAGCAGGGCGACGCCCACCACCGCCAGGGCCAGGAGCGGAGACACGGGCGCCGGCATCAGGGGGTCTCCTCGAACCCGGCTGGGGCGCCACCGGCGGGGGCGTACGTCCGGGCGTTCAGCAGCAGAACCGCCTCTCCCCACTCCAGCCCCGGCAGCCGGTCGGCCAACGCAGCGGCGTCGCCCCGGGGCACATCGAAGGCCGCCGCTTCCGACGTCCCGCCGCCGCCGCCCGCACCGCGCCTCGCGGTCACCACCCCCTCCCGAGCCGACGCCAGTCCCTCCCGCAGCAGCCCCCGCACGTCCTCCCCCGCCACCCGCGCCGGGAGCGCCGCCAGCGTCCCGCCCCGGCGCGTCCACCGTTCCAGCCGACGCACTTCGCCTGGCGCGACTCTTCGTGCGAGGGCGAGGGACAGGGCCCGGTCCCCCAGCGCCGTCGCCCCCGCGACCCGGAGAAGCCGCGCCGACCAGCGCAGGAGCCGACGCGCCCTCTCCACGTCGCCGTCACGCGTTGCCCCGGGCCGGAAGGCGTCCTCGGGGAAGGGCGGCTCCAGCACCTCCGCCTCCTGGATGACGTCCCCCTGGAGCGCGAGGCGCAGCACCAGGCCTGGTGGGAAGGGCGGGAAGAACGGGCCGACGGTGAGCTCGAGGCGGTCGAGGGCGAGGCCGTCGCGGCCGTCGTCGTCGGTCATGGCCATGGGGCGGCCGTACGGCACGCCGCCCATCATCCCCTCCCCGCCCTGGCCGTGGTCGCCGCGTCCGCGCCACGGGTGGGGCGGACGATCCGGCCGGCGGTGCCCCTCCGATTCCCGCTCTCCGAGAACCAGCGACCGGTGCAGGGAGCGCAGCGCCGGGACGGGATCCGCCTCCGTCGGCACCCGGTCCGGCGCCGACCCCCCCTTCGGCGCTATCCCCCCCTGCAGCCCCGGAAGCGGCGCGTCCGCGCCCCAGCGGAGCGTCGTCCGGGGGTGGGGCACCTGGTCGTGGACGCGGTCCAGCGCTTCCTGGAACCGGAGCGGAATGGCGCCGGCGACCAGCAGCACCGTGGCGTGGCGGGGCGAGTCCACCAGCCGGATCCCCGGGCGGAGCCGGAGCGCCTCGACCCGCTCCCGGGCGCCCGCGCCCACGGCCGCGAAGACGGGAGCGGGCGCAGATGCGGCCAGCCGACCGGCCACCCGCCGGAGCCCCGTCACTGCCACCGGAAAATCCCCTCGCGCCACCCGTAGACGATTCCCACCGACAGGATGGCCAGGAACATCCCCATCTCCATCAGCGCCTTCATCCCCTCCTGGACGTACACTACCGCCCAGGGGTACATGAACATCATCTCCATCTCGAAAGCGATGAAGAGGAGGGTCATGGAGTAGTAGCGGACGTGGTAGCGGCTCCAGGCGTGGGTCGCCGGCTCGCCACCACCGAGGAAAGGCGCGGCCTGCGGGTCGGTCCGCGGTCGGCGGTCGAGCCGGTCGAGCACCACCTGCACGGCCACGGCGAGAGCCATGGGCGTCACGAAAAGCACGAGCAGTGCGGCCAGGGTAGTCATGACGCGGTCCGGCCCCGCAGAACCCACGCCAGCATCACGGACAAGGACGGAACCCGGCCGTCGGCGAGCACCCTGCCCGTGGCCGTCGTGGCGAGCCCCCTTCCGGGGTCTTTACTCAGATCGCGTCATACGACTCCGCGGCTCCGCCCGGCCGGGCGAAAACGCCCGGAACGCCGCACGGTACCGCTCGAGCTCCACGCCGATTCGCGCGCCCGGATCTCCTCGTGGTGCGCGCCCAGCGCCCAGTACTCGAGGAACAGCCGCGTATGCTCCGGCTGGTGCGACTGCCGCGTCTGCGCCGCTTCGGTCCCGCTGGACGTGCGGTGGGACGTGCGCCCTCTATTGACCAATTGGAAAGTAAGTACTATGTTGAACTTTCCGAGTGGTCAATAGGCCAGCACCGACCGCTCATCACCACTGGCGATCCGCGCCGGTCGGCTCCTCCCTCTCTGAAGGGATCGCACATGAGGACCTCACGAGTGTCGCAGGACGCTTCGGTTGTTGGAGGCCGGGGGGCGACCTGGAGGCGGCCATCGCTGGTGGTGGGGATCGGGGCATCGGCGGGGGGTCTGAAGGCGCTGCAGCAGTTCGTGGAGGCGGTGCCGGCGGACAGCGGGCTGGCGTTCGTGGTGATCCTGCACCTGGATCCGACGCGGGAGAGCCGGATGGCGGAGCTGCTCCAGGACCGGGCGGCGATCCCGGTGACGCAGGTGGTGGGGCCGACGAGGGTGGCCGCGGATCACATCTACATCATTCCGCCGGGCCATGATCTGGCGATGATCGGGGACAGCGTGGTGCTGCGGGATCGCGGGGAGCGAGCGGATCACGCGCCGGTGGATCTCTTCTTCCGCACGCTGGCGGAGGCGTTCGGCGCGGACGCGGTGGGGGTGGTGCTGTCGGGCACCGGCGGCGATGGAACGGCTGGAGTCCGCTACATCCGTGGTGCGGGCGGGATCACGGTGGCGCAGTCGCCGGAAGACGCCGAATACGATGCCATGCCGGTGAGTGCCATTGCTACGGGTCTGATCGACCTGGTGCTGCCGTGCGGGGGCATGACGGGGGAGCTGATCCGCCTGAGCCGGAAGCAGTCGGGCGTT
The DNA here is from genome assembly GCA_963783305.1 of uncultured Gemmatimonadales bacterium. Lineage (GTDB taxonomy): Bacteria > Gemmatimonadota > Gemmatimonadetes > Longimicrobiales > RSA9 > JAWVYT01. The sequence goes on from CAWAMW010000007.1 coordinate 321,346, forward strand.
GGGAACGAGGCGTCGGGATCCCCGGAGACGGCGAGTGAGACGGACGCGGGGCTGGCGGCGATCTTCGCGGCGTTGAGGAGCCGCACGGGGCACGATTTCAGCCTGTACAAGCGATCAATGGTGCTGCGGCGCCTGGACCGGCGGCTTCGTTTCAACAACGTGGACGCCCTGGCGGACTACGTTCCGCTGCTGGAATCGGATGCGCGGGAGGGTCAGGCGCTGCTGGGTGACTTCCTCATCTCGGTGAGCAGCTTCTTCCGTGACGGCGAGGAGTTCGAGGCGCTGGCCCGCCTGGTGCCCGCGCTGTTCGTGGGCAAGGAGCCGGGCGAGACCGTGCGGGTCTGGGTGGTGGGGTGCGCGACGGGGGAGGAAGTCTATTCGGTGGCGATGGTGCTGGCGGAGCATGCGGCGACGCTCCTCGATCCGCCGGAGCTTCAGATCTTTGCCACCGACATCGACGAGAAGGGGTACGGGTGGGCCCGAGCGGGGCTCTACACGGCCGCGGCCGTGGCGAACGTGGAGCCCGAGCGGCTGCAGAAGTTCTTCACGAAGGAGCCGGGTGGGTACAGGATCGCAAAGTCGCTGCGGGAGCGGGTCCTTTTCGCGGGTCACAACGTCCTCCACGATCCGCCTTTCTCGCGCATCGACCTGATCACCTGCCGGAACCTCTTCATATATCTGAGGCCGGAGGCGCAGGAGCGCGTGCTGGAGACGTTCCATTTCGCGTTGCGGCCTGGGGGGATGTTGTTTCTGGGCACGTCGGAGTCGGCGGCGGACTCGGGGTTGTTCGACAAGACCGATGGCGGCGCGAACCGGATCTACCTGCGGGGTGCCGCACCGAGGCGAGCGCCTCCGCGTGTTTCGGCGGCGGACCCGCAGCGGACCGGGGGGAGCCCGGTGACCTCGCCGGGGGGTGCGAAGGCGACGGGCGCGTCAGGGGAGCGGTTCTCGTATGGCGCGCTGCACCTCCGCATGCTGGAGGAGTATGCCCCGGCCAGCGTGATCGTCGACGAGCGGTTGAACGTGGTGCACCTGTCCGCGGGTGCCGGGCGGTTCCTCCACCTGCGGGCGGGGGAGCCGAGCCACAGCCTCCTGGGACTGGCTCGAGAGGATCTGCGGCGCGTCCTGCGCACGGCGCTGCACAGGGTCTTCAGGGACAGGGTGCCGATCACACGGCGGATCCAGATGGAGGTGGACGGAGCCCGGCGGCCGGTGACGGTGCGCATTCGTCCTTCTCCCGAGGACGGTGCAGCAGGCCGCTTCGCGCTGATCGTGTTCGAGGCCCACATCGGGTCGGTCGCCGCCCCGGTCAACGAGGCGGAGGGCGAGCCGGATCCGGCCGAGATCGAGTTGGAGGACGAGCTCCGGGTGATGCGGGATCTGCTGGAGTCGAGCAACCTGGAGCATGACCGGACGATGTCGGAGCTGCAGACGGTCAATGAAGAGATGCAGTCGGTGAACGAGGAGCAAAGGGCGGCGACCGAAGAGCTCGAGACCGGCCGGGAGGAGATCCAGTCCATCAATGAAGAACTGACCACGATCAACCAGGAACACCAGAGCACCATCGAGGAGCTGAAGCGGACGAACGCGGACCTTCAGAACCTGATCGAGTCGACCGAGATCGGTACGATCTTCCTGGACCGTTCGCTGCGCATCCGGCGCTTCACTCCCATGGCGGCCGCACTCTTCAACTTCGTCGACGCGGACAGGGGTCGATCGCTCTCCGACATCACGCATCGCCTGCGCTACCATTCCCTGCAGAGCGATGTATCCGACGTGCTCGAGTCGCTGGATCCCATCGAGCGGGAGATGCAGAGTGAAACGGGGGACCCCTATATCGTCCGCATCAGGCCGTACCGCTCCATGGACGGGGATTACGACGGCGTGGTCCTTACGTTTTTCGACAATACGGCGCAGCACGACGCGCGGGAGCGGCTGCGGAAGGCGACGCGAGTGGCCGAGGCGGCCAATATCGCGAAGGGGACCTTCCTGGCCACGATGTCCCATGAGTTCCGCACGCCGCTGAACGCCATCCTTGGCTACGCGGACCTGCTCCAGAGCCTCGGTCCCCTGAGCCAGGATCAGGAGATGAAGGTCGGCAGGATCAAGGCGGGGGCGTGGCATCTGGCGGCCATGATCGACGATATCCTGAGCTTCGCGAAGCTGGACGGAGGGTACGAGGAGGTGCACCCGGAGCCCATGGACGCGCGGCTGATCGCGCGGGAGGCCGGGGCGCTGGTGGAGCCGGCGGCGACTGCGAAATCGCTGGCCTTCGTCGTGGACGTGCCCGACGAACCGCTGGAGCTGACCACGGACGTGGACAAGGCGCGACAGATCCTGGTCAACCTGTGTGGCAACGCGGTGAAGTATACGGATGAGGGCGAGATCCGGCTGGAGGTGCGGGCCGAAACGGGTGGCACGGCCGGCGCGCGCGGGGTGGACGGGGTGGCTTTCGTCGTACGCGATACGGGGGTGGGCATCGCGCCGGAGCATCATGAGCGGATCTTCGAGCGGTTCTGGCAGGTGGACGGCGCCTCCCCCCGGGCGGCGGGCGGCCTGGGGATCGGCCTCGCCGCGGCCCGGGAGTACGCCCGGCTGCTGGGGGGGGATGTGAGCGTGGAGAGCGTGCCAGGCGGGGGCAGCACCTTCCGGCTCTGGCTGCGCCGATGACCGCTCCACAGGTGGCGGCGATGCCGGAGGTCATGGCCGGCGCCGCTCCCGCACGGGCGGAGATCCTGACTCAGGGAGGGAACCTGATCGTCGTGTTGGCTGGCGACTGGCGGCTGGAGGCGGAGGCGCCGCGGTTCGAGGAACTCCTGGACGCCGGACCCGCCGCGGGGGCGGCCGGCGGGACCATCGCGGCCGTCCGCTTCGACAGCAGCGCGCTGGGGGCGTGGGACAGCAGCCTGCTGGTGTTCCTGCAGCATGCCCACGGGTACTGCGAAGCACGGGAGCTGGATCTCGATGACTCGGGGCTGCCCGAACCGATCACGAGACTGCTTGCCCTGTCCAGGGCGGTGCCGGAACGCGAGGCAGCGCCGGACCCGCCCCGGGTCTCTCGGCTCGCCCGGCTCGGGAATGCCGGCATCTCCGCGTGGGACTCGGGGCTGGACGCCGTCACGTTCACGGGCCAGGTGACGGACAGCGTGATCCGGCTGCTGCTGCGCCGGGTCCGGATGCGATGGCGTGACTTCTGGGTGGTGGTGCAGACGAACAGCTCGGGCGCGTTCCCCATCGTCACGCTCATCGCCATCCTCATCGGCGTGATCATCGCCTTCCTGGGTGTGGTGGTCCTGCGGCGGTTCGGCGCCGGGTACTACGTGTCGTATCTGGTCGGGTACGGCATCCTGCGGGAGATGGGCGCGCTGATGACCGGCATCATCATGGCGGGGCGGACGGGCGCCGCGTTCGCCGCCGAGCTGGGCAGCATGAAGATCACCGAGGAGATCGACGCGTACACAACCCTCGCCATCTCACCCATCGACCACCTGGTGCTCCCCCGCGTTCTCGGCCTCCTCGTGATGATGCCGCTGCTCGTGATCTACGCCGATTTCATCGCCATTGGGGGCGGGATGCTCGTAGCCATCGGGCTCCTGGACCTGACGCCGACCCAGTTCGTGGGTGGTCTGCTGTCCGTGGTCACCCTCTCGGACGCCGTGCTCGGCGTCTTCAAGGGCGGCGTTTTCGGCCTCATCATTGGCCTTGCCGGATGCATGAAGGGACTCCAGACCGGCTCGGACGCCGGGGCGGTGGGTCGGTCGGCCACGTCGGCGGTGGTGCTGGGCATCACGCTGATCATCGTGGCCAACGCGCTGATCGACTGGCTCGCGGTCCTGGTACACGTATGACCGCCGCCCAGCTCGCCGGCGCCGGGCGCGGGGCCCCCGGGCCGCCCACCATCGAGGTGAGCGATCTGATGATGATGTACGGGTCGCTCCTCATCATGAAGGAGCTGACCTTCTCGGTCACCAAGGGTGAGGTCTTCGTCATCATGGGCGGGAGCGGGAGCGGGAAGAGCACGCTGTTGAAGCACCTGATCGGGCTCAAGGACCCGGCGCAGGGCAGGATCCTGTTCCACGGTGAGGATTTCGGCGGGGCGGCCCCGGAGGAGCGGAAACGAATGCTTCGCAGGATGGGCGTCCTCTACCAGAACGGCGCCCTTTGGGGCGGTCTCACCCTCGGGGAGAACGTGGCGCTGCCGCTGGAGGAGTTCACCGCGCTGGACGCCCGGGCCATCGGCGAGGTGGTGGCCCTGAAGCTGGCGCTGGTGGGGCTCAGCGGGTACGAGGAGTTCTATCCCGCGGCGATCAGTGGCGGGATGCGGAAGCGCGCGGCTCTGGCCCGGGCCATCGCGCTGGATCCGGAGGTGGTCTTCTTCGACGAGCCGTCGTCCGGCCTGGATCCCATCAGCGCCAGCCGGCTGGACGACCTGATCCTGGAGCTGAAGGCGAGCTTCGGCACCACCATCATCGTGGTGACCCACGACCTGGCCAGCATCTTCAGGATCGCCGACCGGGCGCTGTTCCTGGACATCGGAGCCAGGACCATGACGGCCCTCGGCAGCCCCGCAGAGCTGCGGGATGACCCGCCGAGCGAGCAGGTCCACCAGTTCCTCACCCGCAGCAGCGAAGGCGCATCATGAGCATCCGCGCGAATCCCACGGCCATCGGGTCGTTCCTGATCGGCGGCCTGGTCCTGCTGGTAGCGGGGACGGCGACGCTGGCGTCCACGGCCTGGTTCGACGAGAGGTCCACCTTCATCAGCTTCTTCGAGGAGTCGGTGAACGGCCTCGAGAATGGCGCCCCGGTGAAGTTCCAGGGCGTGCCCGTGGGGAATGTGACCGGGATGCGGATCCAGATCGACGAGCGCGACAAGACGTTCCAGGTCCCCGTGGAGTACGAGATCGACCTCACCCGCCTGAGGAACCAGACGGGGACCTTCGTCGACCTGGACGAAAGCGGCGTGCTGGAACGCCAGATCGCCGACGGCCTCCGCGCACAGCTGCAGATGGAGAGTATCGTCACCGGCCAGCTCTACATCGAGCTCAGCTACCGCACCGACCCGGCGCCGCCGGAGCTGGAAGAGCGGCGCACCCCCTGGCCGGAGATTCCTACCTCGCCGTCCCTCCTGGCGGCGCTGGGCACCGGCGCGGGCAGCCTCGTGGCCGACATCCTCAGGGTGCTCTTCCAGGTCAATGAGATGCTGGCCGAAATCGACATGCCCCAGATCAACGAAGCCGTGATGGCGTCCGCGGAAGCGGTGGAAGGGCTGGTCGCGGGGCCGGAGCTCCAGGCAGCCCTCGAGCAGCTGCCGGGCCTGACGGCCCAGGCCAACCGGACCATGGAGGAGCTGGGACGCCTCGCCGTGAACGCGGACGCCGCCATCGCGCCGATCCAGCTCCAGCTGGAGGGGACGGCCACGGAGCTGACGGCCACCCTCGAGGTCATGCGCAGGACGCTGGAGGAGACGCACGGTCTGCTATCCACCGACTCCGGGCTCGGCTACGAGCTCCAGGAGACGCTGACCAGCCTCAGGGAAGCCGCGGACGCGCTCAACCTGCTCGTCACCTCCCTCGAGCAGAACCCCGACATGCTGTTGCGCGGCCGGAAGCCGCCGGAGAACTGATCATGAACTGGAACGTGGCACGAAGCGCATCTCTCGCGGTCCTCGGGGTGCTGATCCTGGCCATGATGCCGGGGTGCTTCAGCCTGGGGCGTACCTCCCCAACGGTGGAGCAGTACGTGATCGGGGGAGCCGAGCCGGCCGCCGCGGTGGGGCCCGTTCCCGGGGTCGACGGTGTGGCGGTGGGCCTGCGGGGGATCGATCTCGCCCCCTACCTCGCGACGCGCGCCATCGTGGTGCGGCGCGGGAGCCATGAGGTCGTGACGTCCGACTACCACCGGTGGGGCGAGGACCTCGCCGAGGGCATCAACCGGGCACTCGCCCGGCACCTGGCCGCGACGGAGTCGTTCCGTGCGGTGGATGTGGCGCCGTGGCCGGTTCGTACGTCGTACGACTACGTGGTCCGGATCCACATCACACGGTTCGAGGGCGTGGTGCCCGGGGCGACGTCTCCGACGGCGGGAGCGGCTGCCGGAGCAGGGGAGGGAGCGTCCCACGTGGGCGCCTCGTGGGAGATCATCCGGCAGCAGGACGGGACGGTGCTCGCCCGCGGAGCTACGGAGCACGTGGAGGAGGGCTGGGTGGTAGGTGATTACGCAGCCCTCGTCGCCCTCCTGGATGAGGGGCTGGCCGTGCTGGCCCGTGAGGTGACGGCAGCCATTCGGGGGCTGGCGGTGAAGGCGGCGGACGCCAGCCGGACCGGCGCTGACCGGCGATGAGCGAGCTCCCACCCGTTCACCGCCGCAGGCTCGAGAGCGTGTCGTTCCTGGCTCTCGTCATCATCACGTCGGCGGTCTTCTTCTGGATGATCCGGGCCTTCATCTGGCCCGTCTTCTGGGCCGGGATCCTGGCAGTGCTGTTCCACGGGATCCACACCCGGCTGGTGACCGCGTGCCGCAACAGGGCCACGCCGGCCGCGCTCCTCTCCATGCTGGCCGTGGTGATCTTCGTGGTGCTGCCCTTCGCGCTGGTGGGCGGGGCCATCGCGCGGCAGGCGCTGCTGCTGTATCGCGGCATCGCCTCCGGGGAGATCAGCGTGCAGGGGCCCATCGACATGCTCGAGCGTTCTCTTCCCGCGGTCTCGGGGTTCCTCCGTCGTTACGGCGTCGATCTGGCCCAGCTGCGGGTCTCGGTGCAGGAGCTGGCGGCCTCGGCTACTCAGATCGTGGCGACGCGCGCCCTAAGCGTGGGCCAGGACGCGCTGACGGCCACGCTCCTGTTCGTCCTCATGCTCTACCTCCTGTTCTATTTCTTCCGGGATGGCGCCTCGATCGTAGCGCGGATCGTACACGTCCTTCCGGTGGGTGAAGAGCGCAGGATCCGACTCCTGCTGAAGTTCACCCAGGTGGTACGGGCCACGGTGAAGGGCAACCTGATCGTGGCCGTGGTCCAGGGCGGACTCCTCACCCTGCTCTTCTGGATCATCGGGATCCAGACCGCCCTGTTCTGGGGCGTGGTGACGGCGGTGCTCTCCCTCCTCCCCGCCGTTGGCGCCAGCTTCGTATGGCTACCCGGTGCGGCCATCATGTTCGCTACGGGTCAGGTGGGTCAGGGCGTGGTTGTGCTGCTCGGGGGGGTAGTGATCACGGCGGCGGAGAACGTCCTTCGACCCGTCGTCATCGGCCGGGACACGCAGATGCCCGATTACCTGATCCTCGTTTCCACGCTCGGCGGCATCATGGTTTTCGGGCTGGCCGGTTTCGTGGCCGGGCCGGTCATCGCCGCGCTCTTCCTGGTGCTCTGGGAGCTGTTTGCCGAGGAATACGGGCGAGCCGATGGTAGACGGGACCTGCTGGGCGGCGTGGCCTCAGGCCCGCCCAGCGTGACAGAGCGGCCGCAAGCTCCAGCCGTAGACACAGACGGCGCACCGCTACTGGAACAGACCGAGCGGACACCACACCAGTCCGTCGACCGGACCTACTGAACGGACCGAGCGGCAACGACAATGCGCGAGCTTCGAATGGCAGAGAGTTTGCCCTCCTGCTGGCGGGGTGCGCCCTGAGACGGGTGAGACTCTGAGAGCCCATGACAGGAGAGGATTTCATGACGTCGGGAACAGTGGTCGGAGCCGTGGCGGTGGCGATGATCCTCGGTGCGTGCGATGGACGGGGCGACGTGCCGACGCCGAAGGACGATGTGCCCGTGCCCACGGAGGAAACGGCGCGTGGAGAAGGGGTGGCGCCGCCGTCCGGGAATCGGCCCGACGCGGGGTCGGGTCGGGGCATGCCCATGAGTGGCGGCATGGGGGAGATGCAGGGGCGGATGATGGGCGGCGGATCGCCGGAAGACGCGCCGGAGGCAAATGCCGCGGAGGCCAGCACCGCCGGCTGTCCGGACGTGACCCAGGAGCTCGCCGATCGCGGGCGGGAGGTCTACGCCGGGGCCGGCAACTGCTTCACGTGTCACGGCGGGGACGCCGCAGGCTCACCGCTGGCGCCGGACCTGACGGACGGGGAATGGCTCAACGTGGACGGGACCTACGGATCCATTCTCGCGGTGGTCCGGGAGGGAGTGGCCCAGCCGCAGCAGTTCCCCGCGCCCATGCCGGCGATGGGAGGCGCGAACCTGTCCGAGAATCAGCTCTGTGCCGTGGCAGCCTACGTCTATTCTCTGAGCCACTGAAACGGAGTCGCCCCGCGCCCACGGCAGCCCCCGCGCCGCCCGCTCGAGGACATCAGCTCGGCGGAGACGCGGCTCCGTGCACGCGACTCGCCGTGCAAGGGGTGAAGACCGCTTAATCCGAAGTTCATCCGGAACTCACGCGGTGGACGCTAGACTACAGTCGGCAACCAACGGGTCGGTCCTTTTGTAAAGGTGGAGTTGAGATGATGACAGGACGAACGGGGAGGATGCTCACGCTGATGGGCGCCGTGGCGGTGGGTATGGGGGCCTGCGACGACACGACAACGATCGAGCCGGAGACCACGCTGCTGAGCGTGGCGCCCGCTGCGGGGGCCGTGGACGTGGCGACCGACGCACCGATCGAGGTGACGTTCGACCGGCCGATGGGCGATCACGCGACCGACTACGCGGACCTTCACCGCGGGGACGTGAACGGCCCCATGGTGGGAGGCGAGTGGAGCATGCAGTCGGGTGGAATGACTCTGCACTTCACGCCCCACGAGCCGCTGGAGCCGGGCACCGAATACACGCTGCACCTGGGCGGCGGGATGATGGATGCCGACGGGCATCCCGCGGATATGGAGAGCCACGGCACGTCCATGGGCGGCATGTGGGCCGATGGTGGGATGATGTCCGGCGGCATGGGCTCGCACATGGGCAATGGCTGGCAGGACAAGAACGGCAGCTATGGAATGGTCTTCAGCTTCACGACGGCCGGGACGGCAGCGACCGCGCTGGTGGCGGTGGCGCCGCAGGGCGGGGATACCGGGGTGGACCCGACGGCACCGGTCGTCGTGACGTTCAACCACGCCATCGATCCGGCCATGGCCGAGTACGCGGCGCTGCATGAGGGCGATGTGACGGGTCCGGAAGTGCCCGGGACATGGACGCTCTCCGAGGACTCGACGCAGCTCATCTTCACGCAGGATGAGCCGCTCAAGGCGGGGACCCGGTACACCATCCACCTGGGCGGAGGGATGATGGACGCCGAGGGGCACCACGTGGACATGGATGAAAACGGCACCCACATGGGCGGCGAGTGGGCCACCGGCTCCATGATGGGCGGGGGCATGAGCGGCGGCATGAGCGGCGGCGAGCACAACCACATGGGGCAGGGGTGGGAGCATCCTGACAATGGCAGCTACGGGATGATCTTCACCTTCACGACTGCGGCATAGCCGCTGAGGGCGGAGACCGCAGTAGACGGGGATCCCGTCGCGCTATGCCGCGAAGTGGTTGCTGACCGTACTTGACCGGCGCACTTTGCCGCGGGCACCTTCGGACCATGGCAAGTCTCCCGCCCGATCCGTCCATACCAGACGGTCCGTGGACGCCATCCTCTCCCCGTCCATGGGACGTCGCGCGCCACTACGATGAGCTCGACTCCTACTACCGCGACCTCTGGGGTGAGCACGTGCACCACGGCTTCTGGCGACGCGGCGCCCGGTCGCTGCCGGAGGCCACAGATGACCTTATCCGCCAGGTGGTCGACCGCGGGGGCATCCCGGATGGAGCGGTCGTCTGCGACGTGGGATCCGGCTACGGGGCAACGGCGCGGTTCCTCGCCCGCGAGATGGACGCCCGCGTCACGGCCGTCACCATCTCCGCCGTCCAGCACGCGGCCGCCCTGGCCGCCCCGCGCGTCGCGCCGGCCCCGGACTACCGCCTGGGCGACTTCATCGAGAGCGCCCTTCCCACCGCTTCCTTCGATGCGGCCATCGCCGTGGAGTCGCTGTCCCACATGCCGGACCTCCCCGCCACGCTCCGGGAGGTCCGAAGAATTCTGCGCCCCGGCGCCCCCTTTGTCGCCTGCGTCTGGCTCGCCGGCGACCACGTCTCAGGATGGCGAACGCGCCACCTCCTGGAGCCGATCCGCCGGGAGGGCCGTCTCGCCCGGCTGTGCTCCGCGGACGAGCTGGAGGCGGAGCTCCGCGCCGCCGGCTTCCGTACCGAGAGCTTCGACGATATCTCCGGGGATGTGAGACGGACCTGGAGCGTCGTCGTCGGCAGGGTCCTCGGGCGGCTGGCTCGGGACCGGGAGGCGCGGCGGGTAGTCGCGGCCGGCGGAGAGGCCGTCTTCGCCCGAACGGTCGCCAGGATCTGGCTGGCCTACCGGGTCAACGCCATGCGATACGGCGTCTTCACAGCACGCTGCCCTGGTGCCCCCTGACACGGATGGCCGTGCCGCCGTCACGTTTGGCACGCAGCACGACCGCGCCGAGCGCGAGTAGACCCGTGAGCAGCATGACCCACGTGGAGGGCTCGGGCACCGTCGCGGTGGCCGCAGTGAAGTTCGCCTCGAAGTGGAGGTCCGGGCCCTCGTAACTCGCCCACGGGCTGGTGGTCCAGTCGGCCGTGTTCTCACCGTTGTTCAGGAAGACACTGGTCCCGCCGCCGTACTCGTCGCTCGTCGCGGTCTCCCACTGAATTCGTCCCGTGCCGGAGAGACCCGATGTGCTCAGGAAGAGCGCGTAGACGTTCCCGGGAACGACCGACAGTCCGCCGGTTCCGAACGCGTACTCCGTGAAAGGGGTGGAAGGCGTCGCGTCGTGGGTGAACACGCCGCTCGTGTAAAGGGCCGGACCGGCCGCCATCGAGCCGTTCCATGCGTACACGTACGCCATGAACGAGAGACTCGGCGTGGACGGCTCCGGGAAGTTCGTGGAGGTCCGTCCGAGCCAGAACGAGAAGCTATTGAGGATGTTGTCGGTGGGTGCCGTGATCGTCTGCCCGTAGGTCTGCGTGTTCGGCTTCCCCCAGGACTGGATTATGCCGCCACCGCCGGCTCCGATCGTCGTCTGGGCGGCTGCGGGGGTCACGACGGCAACGGCCAGCGCGGTCACCAGGGAGAAGAGCCTTCGTGATCTCGACGGGGAGTTCATGGGAGCCTCGGAATTGGGAGGGATGTCAGCGAAGCAACTTGTTACTATACGCAGGATCCACGCCCGGTGGTCTGTGTGGGAGCAGGACGTCGTGGAGTGGACGCGCAAGTTCGCCATGGCGTGGCCGGCTCCGGAGCGACGTACCACAAGCCTCGCGCGGTCGCGGGATCGGCCGGTCGCCGGCAATCCGGGGCGCAATCCTTGCTCGCCGTTTGTCCACGGGCGGTCGTCGCGCCGCACCGCTCCTCCCTCGTATCGGAGAGTCCGCCATGAAGAAGAGTGAACTCGTACAGGTCGTCGTGGAACGAGCCGGGATCTCGGAGGATCAGGCCGAAAAGGCCGTCAACGTCGTGCTCGAGCAGTTGAAGACGAGACTACCGGCCCCCGTGGCCGGCCAGATCGACAGCTTCCTTGAGGGCGACGGGGGAAAGGCGGGCGGCACGGACGTGGGAGACATTGCCAAGCGGGCTGGAGGCCTGTTCGGGAAGTAGAGTAGAGCAAGACCCCCTTCGCTAGGGTGTAAGCATGGCTGATCATCAGCAGTTCTGCCCTGTAGCCCTGACGGCTGAGGTCATCGCGCGCCAATGGACGCCGCTGGTGCTGCGCGAGCTCCTGCTCGGCAGCGTCCGGTTCAACGAAATACATCGCGGGGTCCCGCGAATGTCGCGGACGCTCCTGTCCACCCGACTCTCGGAGCTGGAGTCGGCGGGGATCGTGGAGCGACGCGCGGCTGGCGAGCACCCGGAGTACCACCTGACGCGTGCGGGTCAGGCTCTGGAGCCGATCATCATGCAAATGGGCGTGTGGGGCAAACGGTGGCTGAAAATGGAGCTGACTCGCGACCACCTGGACGTCCCGTACCTGATGTGGGAGATCCAGCGCCGCGTGGACGAGGCCGCGCTTCCTCGGTCGAAGGTGGTCATCAGGTTTCACTTCACGGACGCCCGCGAGGAGTACCGCCATTTCTGGCTCGTTCTCGAGCGCGATGCCGTAGACCTCTGCCTGGACGATCCCGGTTTCGACTGCGATCTCCGGCTCACGTGCGAGGTCCGGACGCTGGTCGACGTCTGGCTCGGCGACGACGAGTTGAGCGCTGCGCTGCGGGAGCGAAGGGTTCGGCTGCGCGGCCCGCGCGACCTCCGCCGCCAGTTTCCGGACTGGCTCGGCCTCAGCCTGATGGCAGGGGTCGAACGGCAGGCGTAGCGCCCCGACGCCGGCGCGGCTCAGTGAATGGCCGGACGTATGTTCTGGTTGAGACGGAAGAGGTTGTCCGGGTCCCAGCTCGCCTTGATCCGGGCGAGCCGGTCGTAGGCGGCGCCGTAGTTGTCCCGGACGCGGGCCTGGTCGTCGGGCGCGGCGTAGTTGGTATAGCCACCGGCGTGCCCGGAGTACGGGTGGATTGCGGAGTAGTAGTCGCGCACCCACGCGGTCACCTCGTCGCCCGCCGCGGGATCCTCCCATGCGCCGACGATGACGGCGGCGAGGCGGGCGTCCCGGAATCCAAAGGCGGTAGCGTCCTCCGGCACGTCGTGCACCGCGCCGTCCATCGGATAGAGGTGCATCGTGCAGAGCGGATTGGGGGTCCGGGCACCGAACTCGGCGTGGGCGGCCACGGCGTTTTCGTCCAGCTCAGCTACGAAGTCGGATTTCCAGTACTGCGAGAGGCCCGGGGGCAGGGCGTCGTCGAAGAGCCGCTGGAGCTCCGGGTAGGGTAGCTCCGTCACGTGCTCGCCGATCACCGGTCCCGCCTCGCGAATGGGCTGGAAGACCTCCGCGGCCCGGGCCGGGTCGCCGCACCAGGAGACCATCACCAGACAGATCGGTTTCCCCTGCTTCTCCTCCGGAATGAACGGCATGGGTGGCGCCAGCGTGACGGCGGCGAATCCGCCGAGACCCCGCGGCGCAGTCTTCAGGTATTCACCCCAGAAAGCCAGCACGTCCCGTGTGGCCGCCGCATCGAACGCCATGGGGCCGGCGACCAGCGTGCTCACGGGGTGCAGCTTGAACTCGAAGGAGGTGACGACGCCGAAGTTGCCCCCTCCACCGCGGAGCGCCCAGAAGAGGTCGGGATTCGTGGCTTCGCTGGCCACGACCGGCTCGCCGGCGGCGGTGACTACGTCCGCGGATACCAGGTTGTCGCAGGTCAGCCCGTGGCGACGGCCGAGATAGGCGGAGATTCCGCCCCCGAGCGTCAGGCCGCCGACCCCGGTGGTGGAGAAGAACCCGGCGGGCGCGGCCAGTTTCCAGGCGTGGGTGGCGTGGTCCAGATCGCCGAGCAGGGCGCCGCCTCCCACGCGCGCCGTCCGCTGGTCCGGGTCCACCCGGACGTTGCGCAGGTTCGCCAGGTCGAGGACCACCCCGTCCTGGCAGACTCCATAGCCCGGTACGCTGTGCCCGCCGCCACGGACCGCCAGCGGCAGGTCGCGCTCCCGCGCCATCCTCACCGCCTCGATCACATCGGCGGTGTCCAGGGCGCGCACGATGACCTTCGGGTGCCGGTCCACCATGCCGTTGTAGACGGCTCGGGCCTCGTCGAACGCGGGGTGCCCCGGCTCCAGGACCTCCCCCCGGAACCCGGTCGTGCTCGTGTCCATCGTCCGTGTCGCCATGTGCCTCCTTTTCCTGCGTTCCCTCCGTGCGGTCATTGTAGGAGTGGCACAGGGCGACGATGACCTCAAGGACAGATTCTGGACCATGTCGGGGACCGTGGGTCGTCCTGCGGCTCAGCGATGCGGCACTCCTCCTGGCACGGTCGCCCGCCGCGGGGCGACGTTGTCGCGAGCGTAGGGGACGTTCATATTCCGGCCCATGGGTCGTTCTATGAAGCTCGAGGGGTGGGGCCGAGCCGGACCCTCCGGTGGCTGAGTCCGGTGGCGGACTCTCGGTTGAGCAGCGGGCCCAGCTCCAGGCGGGTCGGGCGCGGCTGGGGCCGATCGAGCGCGCTGTCCGGTGGTCCACGCTCACTTTCTGGAGTCTCGGCGTCTTCGGCGCGCTGAGCGTGCTCTGGGGGCTGGTGTCAGGAGCCGGTGGCGTCGTGATGGGTGCGGTGCTGCTGGCGGTGGCCTGGAACGAGCGACGGGGGCGGGATCGGCTCCGGTCGCTCGACCCGCAGGGAGCCCGGATCCTGGGCTGGAACCAGGTGGTGCTGGCCGGCGTGCTCACCGTCTACCTGGGATGGACCATCGTGCGGGCCCGGACCGCACCGAGCCCGTCCGTCCGGGAGCTCGAGCAGCTGGTGGGGATGGATCCGGGGCTGGTGGCGGAGCTCACCACCACGGCCTACGGCGCGGTGATCGTAATCGTGGATATCGTCCAGGCGGCCATGGCCCGGTTCCATTTCCGGCGCGAGGGGCTGGCCGAGGCCCTCCGGCGGGAAGCGCCTGAATGGGTGCTCGAGGTCCTGGGTGCGTCCGGCTCCGCGGCGGGCTAGCGGGGCGCCCGGACCCACCCCTTTGCGAGAAGGTCCCAGACGCCGAGAGCGCCGAGGAGCGCCAGGTTCGGGAAGAGCAGGGGGGCGAAGAGGGGCGGGCCGTAGATGACGCGCTCCCGGAGGGTGCCCCCCTCTTCCGTGATGGTGGGGTTGAGGTGCAGGAGGAATCCCACTACACCGGTGATGGCGGCCAGGGCAAGGATGCCGAGCGCCAGCTTGAGGTAGAGCGCCGGCGTGCGCAGGAATATCGGTATGATCAGCCAACCGACCGTGACCGCCGCCACGGCCACGGGCACCCACTCGGTGGCGTAGAAGAACCCGTTCTGGGCGTGGTCGACGAGGGAGAGGACGAAGTTGCCGGTAAAGCCGCCCCAGGCGAGGAAGACGACCCACTGTCCCCACTCGAGGTGATCCGGCGGTGCGAGCCGGTTGAGGAGGAGGAGTAGACCGAGGCCGGTGAAGGCGAGGGGCGCCACGAAGGGGGCGGAGTAGACCAGCGAACGGAGCGTCATGACCTGGAAGAAGCTGCTCTCGAGGTGGAGCACGAGCCCGGACACGCCCACCAGGATCGCCGCGCCGCCCACCCCCATCCCCACCCAGAACCCGCCGCGCTCCTGGAACGAGCGGCCCGAGTCCCGCACCGGCCGACCGAGCACGAGGTTGGCGAAGACCGCTACGGCCCCCGCCACCGTGAAGACCACCGGAATCCACTCCGCGAACTCGGCAAACTCGTTGACCGAGTGCGCCACCCAGATGTCGAGGACCAGGAACGACAGGTTCACGCCGATGAACAGCTCCAGGAGAAACGACCGGGAGCGGATCAGGTCGCGCCAGTGGCGGCGCATCAGGAGCCCTCCCCGTCCGCCTCCCCCGTCGGCTGGGTGGTGAGCGGCGCAGCCGGGCTCGGTGTGGCCCCGGTGCCCGCGCGGTGCCCGGGCGCCCGTAGCTCTGCCGCCGCCTCCTTCAGCTCCACCAGCTTGTACAGGAGCTCGTAGTTGCCGTGCCACTGGACGAGGTCCGCGCCGCCCATGAATGCGCCGTGCTTCGTCGTGCGGCCGAAGTAGTGCCAGAAGTCGAAATAGGTGAACTCAATGGTTTCGTCGTAGGGCTCCGGCGTCAGCAGACCCTCGTCCCGGAGCCCCTGCATGATCGCCTGCGCCTCGCGCACTTTCTCGTTGGTGGCGACCACCACCTCCTCCGCACGCTCGTAGAACGATTCGGTGTGGCCCTCCGTATGGCAGTTCATGCACATGGACTTCATCTCCTGCTGCCCCTGCAGGTAGGTGGGCCGCTTCTCACTCACCGCGGCGAAGAGCCAGTAGCTCAGCCGCTCCGTCACGTCGTGGGTAGGACTGAGACCCTCCAGCCCGCTCATGTGGCACGTGCTGCACGTAGGAACCGGCATGTCCTCCACCGTCAGCTCCATGGGCTTCGCGGCCAGGTTCATCTCGTCTCCCTGGATCGCGAACAGGACCCCGTGCTTCGACTCCTCGTAGATCTCGATCTGCGAGTGGTCCGGACCCATGTGGCACTGCCCGCACGTTCGCGGCGTCCGCGCCAGCTCCACCGAGGCCATGTGCCGGGAGTGACACGCCGTGCACGTCCCGATGCTCCCGTCGGGGTTCGGCCGCCCGATGGAGTGACACGCTTCACACCCGCTCGCGATGGCCGCCTCTCCCTCCAGAATCGCCAGGTCGTTCGGCGCACGGTCCACGGCGCCCGGGTGGAACTGTTCGGCAAAGGCCACCTGCTCGTCCGTGAACGGCTCCGGCCCCCGCACCGCCGCGAACGCCGGCGCCGCATGCCGGCTGCGCAGGAACTCACGGTACTGCGTCGCGTGACACTGATCGCAGTTCAGCGCTGTCACGCCACTCGTGATCATGAAGCCCCGGTGCTCCGTCCCCACCTGATCGCCCACCGGCTGATGACAATCCAGGCACGTCGTACCCACCTTCGCGTGCTGGCTCCGCTCGTACTCCGCCACGATGGCCGGTGTCTCGTCACGGTGGCACGAGGCGCACTTCCCCGACGCCCGCACCAGCTCAGCCGTCGGTTGAGCCACTTCCACATTCGGACGTCTGGAGTGGATCAGGAAGGCCGCCAGCAGGAGAGCCGTGGCCAGCAGGACCGCCGCAAAGATGGATCGAAAGAGTGTCATCTGCCTCATCGCATCGATTGGTGTTGAACCCGTTGAGGGCCGCCTGCACACCTGATACCAGCGCGTGCACCGTCGGAGCTCTCCGCGTGCCGAGGCGGCGGCGAAGTCGTATTCTGCACGGGTCACGAACGATACTCAAGCCCGGAACTCAGGATGCCGAACAGCCATGTCCGTCGACGCCTCCGCCGACCCGTCCGTCGACGGGCCCTCCGCTCGGTTTACGGCTCACTCTGCCGCTCCGTCCCCGGGGCGCTGCTTCTCTGCCTGTCGGTAGCGCTCCCCGCGGCCGCCCAGGAACCGGTGACGCTGATCCGTGCCGATAGGGTGTTCGACGGCCGCGACATGCACGAAGGCTGGGCGGTTGCGGTCCAGGGGGAGCGGATCGTGGCGGTGGGGCCGGCCGCCGACGTGGAGGCCGGCGGCGCCACCGTCGTAGATCTTCCTGGCACCACGCTGCTGCCCGGCCTGATCGAGGGCCACAGCCACATGTTCCTGCACCCGTACGACGAGGTGGCGTGGAACGACCAGGTGCTCGTGGAGTCCCGGGCGGAGCGGACCATCCGGGCGGCCCGGCACGCGGAGGCCACGTTGCGGGCCGGCTTTACCACCGCGCGCGACCTGGGCACGGAGGGCGCTGGTTATGCCGACCAGGGGCTGAAGGATGCGATCGAGAAGGGGGTGATCGTCGGACCCCGACTTCTCATTGCCACGAAAGCCATTGTCGCCACCGGATCGTACGGCCCCAGGGGCTTCGCTCCGGAGCTGGACATACTCCTGGGGGCCGAGGCGGCCGACGCCGCCGATCTCGTCCGCGTGGTGCGCGACCAGATCGGCCACGGGGCCGACTGGGTCAAGGTCTACGCCGACTACCGCTGGGGTCCCGGGGGCGCTGCCATGCCGACGTTCACGGAGGCGGAGCTGCGGACCATCGTGGAGACGGCCGCCAGCAGCGGCCGGAAGGTCTCCGCCCACGCGGCCACCGCCGAGGGCATGCGCCGTGCGACCCGCGCCGGGGTCGCCACCATCGAGCACGGCGACGGGGGCACCCCCGAGGTGTTCCGTCTCATGGCGGAGCGCGGGGTCGGCCTCTGCCCCACGCTGGCGGCCTCGTACGAGATCGCGCGATACGGCGGCTGGAACCCGGGAGCATCGCCCGAGCCCGCGCGGGTGCGGGACAGTCGAGCGTCGTTCGAAGCGGCGCTCGCGGCCGGCGTGCCCATGTGCCTGGGCGGCGACGTGGGCGTGTTCGACCACGGGGAGAACGCCCTCGAGGCGGAGCTGATGGTCCAATACGGAATGGAGCCGCTGGCCGTGCTTCGCGCCGCCACCTCCGGCAACGCGGCGATGCTCGACACCCCCGATCGCGGCACCATCGCGCCGGGCCAGCTGGCCGACCTGGTGGCGGTGGCGGGGGACCCGAGCACCGACATTGCTCGGCTGCGGCAGGTGCGCTGGGTGATGAAGGGCGGGCGGGTTCCCGCGTTCGAGCCGACGCCGGAGAGGTGACGCAGGGGCGGCCGGCCGATCGCAAACGGCCGGCCGCCGACCTTGCAGCGCCCTGGGGGCATGGTCCGGGGGACGCGAGATCTCGGGGTCTTGCACTGGCGCGGCGCTTGCGCGTCATGGCGCCAAAACACAGCACGGAGAGGACCATGCGAGGAGGAATGCTCAGGCGGCTGTACGACCGGGTAAACGACGGGCTCCCGGTGCTTGGCACTCCCAGCGAGCTCGCCGCCCGCCTCCTCGAGGAAACCGGCAGTCCCGAGAATGCGGCGGATGCGGCGATCTCCCTCGCCACGGTCCTGGGCGGCGGGACGGGATTCCTGTTCGGCCTGCCGGGATTCCTGCTCACCCCGATCACACTCCCGGCCAACATTGTGGGCGCGGCCGGCATCCAGCTCCACATGGCGGGCACGATCGCGGCCATCGGCGGACGCGACCCCAACGATCCCCAGGTCCGCGCCGAATGCCTGGCCTGCCTCGAGCAGAAGGTGGCACGACCGGGGCGAAACGAGCCACAGGAAGAGGTGGCCGTTCGTGCGGGGATCAAGATCCTCGAGCGGCTCGTCCGTCTGGCTGGCGAGCAGGCGGCGCGCGGGGCCGGCTGGGCGACCAGGCGTGTGCTCCTCCGCAGGATCGGCCGGCGCATTCCGGGGCTCGGAGGGATCATCGGTGCCGGATCCGATGGCCTCATGACCCGGCATGTGGGACGGTGCGCCCGAGACATGTTCCTGGGCCGCGACCCGAGCTCGAGTCAGCCGATCTCCGGGGACCCCGGTTCCGGGCCTCGCTCCTGACCCGGCGGGGCCCGCATCCCGGAGCCAGCTACCGCGCGGGTCGGGTCGACAGGCGAGTGTCGCCGGCGGATCGAGGCTTCAGACGTCGAGCGCCTCGCACGCACGGTCGAACTCCTCCGGTCGGAGGTAGAGAATGTAGCCGTAGCTCTTCTCGCCGCTGGCGACGCCGGTGGAGGCGTACACGTTGACGCCCGCGCGATGGAGCTTCTCGTGGACCGACACCAACACCCCTGGTGCGTCCTTGCCCTGGACCAGGAGGGCGTGGTGCGGGCCCTCCAGGTCGAAGCCCGCCTGACGGCCCTGCTCCCTGAGCCGGGCGGGGTCATCGGGAAATATGCTGAGCTGGGTCTGGAGCATTCCCACGGGTATGGCCGTGAGCGCCAGCATGTTGACCCCAAGCTGATCCAGCGCGGAAAGGAAGCGGAGCGCTTCCCCCGGCCGGTCCTGCACGGTGGTGTAGTAGTACTCGACCCTGCGAACCTCGTGCGCCATGGCTGCCTCCGTGGTCGGGAACCGTAGCCGGTGAGCCGAAGCCTGTAGTCCGAGCGGGAGGGGCACTTCAATATACGGGCTGGCGGAGCGGGCGTCAGGGACGATGACGGCCCTTCAGCGCGAGGCGTCGGGCAGCGGCCGGGTCAGGCTCTCCTGCGCCTCCCGGCGTTCCAGCAGCTCCGCCGTGAGGGGGAGGAGGTCCCGCTCGCTGAGAATTCCTACGAGCTTCCCGCCCTCGAGCACTGGCAGGCAGGAGAGGGAGTGCTCGCGCATGAGACGGATGGCGGCGGTCACGGGGGTGTCGGCGGGCATGGTCCGCGGGTTTCGCGTCATGATGTCCCGGATGGGGATCGCCTGCAGCTCGTCCAGGCGTCGGGTCCTGAGGAGGCGTAGGACGGCGCGATACGAGAGAATGCCGACGAGCTCCAGGTCCTGGTTCTCCACCAGGATCTGGCGGGTGCGCTCCCGGTCCATCATGAAGAGCGCCAGGTCCAGCGACTCGTCTTCCTGGAGGGTGAACAACCGGCTGGTCATGTACTGGTCGACCGTGGGGCCGATGGCGCCCGCCCACTCCTCGATCCGGGCCAGACCCCATTCGTGGACCGGCCGCCCGGTCTTCTGCCGGGCGATCAGCCCGGAGGTGAGGGCGGCGCAGCGCTCGGGGCGAGTGGCCGCCCCGGCCATGGCCGCAGCCGATTCCTCGAGCCAGCGGGAGCCGGTCCGGTTGCGGTGGACCCGCTGGTCGATGATGTGGAGGTAGCGGTCGGCCTCGTCGGGGTCCACACCGAGGGACCGGAGGCCGTCCCCGGCCAGCGGAATGAGTCGCTCGCGGATGAGAGCGCGAGCAGGGATGCTCTCGCCGTCGATCCAGGCAAAGCCAGCATCGAGCCCCCGTCGGGCCGCGGCGAAGAAGTTGGCGCGGGCGTCGCTGAAGGCGAGCCGGTCGGCCAGGTCCGGGTAGTGGTCGGGACCGGCGACGACCAGGCCGAGCCAGAAGGCGGCATTGGCGATCTCGTCCACGACCGTGGGCCCCGCCGGGAGAGCACGGGATTCGATCCGGAGGTGGGGCCGTCCATCGATGACGCCGTAGCAGGGGCGGTTCCAGCGGTAGACGGTGCCGTTGTGGAGCTGGAGGCAGTGGAGCCCGGGGATGCCGCCGGAGTCCAGAACGGCGAGGGAGTCCTCGCCCGGTTCGCGGGTGACGAGGGGTCGGAACCGGGTGATGTCCTCCTGGAAGAGCTCGACCACCGACTCGCGCACCCACGCATCGCCGAAGCGGACACGGGGGGTGATCTCCCGCAGCGCCGGGGACGCCACGCGGGTGTCCATGGTCTGGCGGAAGACGGCGATGCGTGTCTCGGCCCAGAGCCGCTTGCCGAAGAGGAAGGGGGAGTTGGTGGCGGCGGCGAGGACGGGGGCGATCATCGCCTGGGCGGCGTTGTAGGCGCCGGCGAACTCCCGGGCGCCCACCTGGAGGTGGACCTGGAAGCTGGTGTTGCACGCCTCCAGCATCATGGAATCGTGCTCGATGCGGAGTTCGTCGGTGCCGGTGATATGGAGGTGGAGGCGTCCGCCGGCGAGCCGCATGGTGGCGTCGTTGAGGGACCTGTAGCGGTCGCGCGGCGTCATGTTGGCGAGGGTCAGGTCGCGCTGGGCGAGGCAGGGAAGGATCCCGGTCATCGCCACGTCGGCGCCGAACCGCGCGGCGACCCGCTCCACGTCGGCGACCCGGCGGCCCAATTCGGCCTCCATGGTGGAGAGCAGGCCGGGACCGGCCCGCACGGGCGGGAGGTTCACCTCGAGGTTGAAGCGCGCCAGCTCAGTGGTGACCCGGTCGTCGTGGATCTGGTCCAGGACCTCCATGGCGACGGGTGCGGGGCGGCGGCGAGCATCGACCAGCACCAGCTCCTGCTCCGCACCCACCCGGCGGACTCCCTCCTCGAGGAGCCCTTCCGCCAGGATCCGCTCGAGAGCGCGCAGGTCCTGGAGGAGTCCCCGCGTGAACGCGGCGGTGGAGCGGGACTCCTGAGGTGACTGTATCATCGTCCGACCCGATCGAGTGGCGCCGCTCCCGGCCTCAGCTCCAGCCGACGCCGCCCAGCTTGAAGAAGGCCGCCTCTTCCACGTACTCCTCCGTGAGGGCCGCCACCCGGGTTAGCTCCGCCGGGCCCATGGGTTCGAACGCAGTGGCGATGCGGACGTTCTCCTCGAGCTGAGTCACGGTGTCGACCCCGATGATGACCGTGCTGACGGGGTGCGACAGGACCCAACCCATGGAATCGCTCATGGTCCGCAGGCCGGTATCCCGAAAGATCCGTCCCCGGCAGGCCAGCTTCATGGCGATGACCCCCATCCCCTTGCGATTCGCCAGCGGCAGAAGTTCGGTGGCGAAGGGGGTGAGGTGCGGATCCGTGGGGTTGAGGGCCAGGAGGATCGTATCGAAGTCGAAGCGCTCGAGGGCGTTCATGAGGGGAGCCGGGTCGTAGTGACCGGTGATCCCGAGGTTCTTCACGATGCCCTGCTCCTTCGCCTCGACCAGCGCGTCCATGGCGCCGCCGGGCGCGAAGATGCGGTCCACCTCGTCCTGCCGGGTGATGTTGTGGATCTGCCATAGATCCAGGTGGTCCGTCTGCAGAGACCGGAGGCTGTCCTCCAGGAGCCCCATGGACTCGTCCCGTGACCGGAGGTGCGTCTTCGTAGCCAGGAACACCTCGTCCCTGCGGGTCTTCATGACCTTGCCGATGTAGCGCTGGCTGATGCCGCGACCATAGGCCGCCGCGGTGTCGATGTAGTTGACGCCGAGGTCCAGCGCCCGGTGGATGATCTCCACCGCCTGCCCCTCGCGCCCGGGCTGCTCCAGCGTGGCCTGGCCGCCGAGGCTGAAGAGGCGGACCTGGTGACCGGTCGAGCCCAGCGGGCGGCTGGGCATGGGTCCCAGGGGCGCAGCGGGTCCGTGGGCCCGCAGGGGCGCCGCGGCGCCCACGGCGAGACCGGCGGCGCCGGCCGCGCCCAGCTTGAAGAAATCGCGTCGCTTCAGGTCACCGGCATCCATGGCTGCCTCCGGAAGGTGTGGTCGTGTACGGGCAGGGCCGGGGTCCAGTGGGATGGTGGTGGAGCGGCCGTCTGGGCGCAAGCTCGAGCCCGACCGGCGTGGTGCGGGACGGGCTCGGCGAGGGCGGTGATGGCGGTTTACCCTAGGAGGGCGGCCGCTGTCCCGTCAGCAGAAAGAGCGGGTACTCCCTCATCTCGCCCTGCCGTTCCTTGTGCATCACGTGGGCCGTGACCGCCTGAGCCCCCAGGAGTCCCAGCTGTTGCAGGCGAGAGACCAGCACGTCGCGGTCGAAACCCTGGTGCAGGTCGGGGTTTGGCGGATCGTGGAAGGTGCCATCCTCGGTGTCCAGGTCCGACAGCGCCAGCCAGCCCCCCGGCTGGAGGTGGTCCGCCAGAAAGCGCAGGACAGCGGTAGGATCCTGGACGTGGTGCAGCGTCATTGCGGAGGCGATCACGTCGTAGCGGCCGGGTAGTACCGGCGCCTCCGGATCGAAGCGGACGACGCGCCCGGTGGTATGTCCTCCGGCCTGGAGCTTCCGCTCCACCTGCTGCAGCATGCCCTCCGACGGGTCGGCGAAGGTGACCGAAGCGACGTGGGGGAGGAGAAGGAAACCCAGCAGCCCCGTGCCGCTCCCGAAATCGAGGGCGTGGGTGTCCGGCCGCAGGGGCACCACTTCCCGGATCCGGCGGGCGATCGCCTCGGCCCGCCGGATCCGGTCGGGGCTCTGGTCCCAGCTCTCGGCCTTTTCGTCGAACTCGTGGCTCACCGACTCGCCCGGATCTTCTCGGTCAGCACCGGGAGCAGATCCATCAGGTCGGCCACCACACCCACATTGGCCTCCTGGAAGATGGGGGCCTTCGGGTTCTTGTTGACGGCGAGCATCCACGGGTTGCCCTTGATGCCGCCCATGTGCTGGAACGAGCCGCTGATGCCGAGGGCAAGGTAGACCTTGGGCTGGACGGTCTTGCCCGACGTGCCGACCTGCCGGGACGGGTCGAGCCACTTGGCGTCGACGATGGGGCGGGAACAGGACACCGCCGCCCCCATGGCCTCGCTCAGCTCCTCCACCAGCTCGAGGTTCTCCTGGTCCTCGATCCCGCGTCCCACGGAGACGAGCACCTCCTCGCGGGTGATGTCCACGTCGCCGACCTCGGCCTCGAGCACTTCCACGAACCTGCGGCGCGCGGTGACGCCGTCGGCGTCCGCAGACCGGTCCACCACCTCGCCGGCCGCAGCGCCGGCATCCGCGGCGGGGAAGGCGCCGGGGCGCACCGTGATGACCGCGCCGCTGGAGACATCGCAGCGGACGTGCGTCGAGACCTGACCGGTGAACTCCTGACGGACGACCTTCAGCGTGGTCCCATCCAGTCCACCCGCGCGCACGACATCGGGGACATACGGGGCTCCGAGCTTTACCGACAGCCCCGGCCCGAGGTCGATCCCGAAGGTGGTGTGGGGCAGCAGCACGATGGCTCCGGCGGGAAGCGCCTTCACGAGGATCGGGCGCAGCAGCTCCGCGTTCGGATACGACAGCGGCTCCCCATCGAGCTTCCAGACCTCGCTGAAGGAGGCCGCCGCGTCCCGGGCCACCGCGTCCACATCGGACCCGGCGACGATGGCAGTGGGCTGGCTTCCGGGGAACAGCTGCTGGGCGGCGGTCGCGAGCTCCAGGGTGGAGTCGTCGATCGTGCCCCCGGCGTGCGTGACGTAGACAAAGATTCTGGTGTCCATTATCGGATCCCTCCCTGGGCCTTCAACAGAGCGACGACCTTCTCGGCCACCTCTTCGATGCTTCCCTCGATCAGCTCGGCGCCGGCACCCTGCTCCGGAACGAAGTAGTCGACGCGCTTCACCTTCGCCCCCTCGGTCCCGACGCTCTCCGGGGCGAGGTCGAGCGCGCTGGCGTCCAGGACCGGGATGTCGATGGAGGCGACCTTCCGGATCCCCCGGATGCCGACGTAGCGGGGCTCGTTGATGCCCGTCTGGATCGAGAGCACGCACGGCGTATCGATCTCGCTGATCTCCTGGCTTCCGCCCTCGATCTCCCGGCCGATGCGGAGCGAGCCGTCGCCGTTGGTCTCAATGAGGTTGACCACGGAGGCGTACGGCCAGTCCAGGAGGGCCGCCAGCATCCCGCCCACCTGCGCGGCGCCGTCATCGGCCTGCGCGCCGGTCAGGATCAGATCGTACTCTCCCTGCTTCGCGGCGGCGGCCAGGATCGTCGCGGTGCCGAGACCGTCGGAGCCCTCGAACGCAGCGTCACTCAGCAGGAGACCGCCGGACGCTCCCATCGCCATCTCCCGATAGACGACTTCTTCCCCTTCCGAGTCGTCGACGGAGACGATGGTCACGTCACCGCCGTCCCGCTCGACGATCCGGACGGCCTCCTCCACCGCGTAGTTGTCCCACTCGTTGACCGAATAGACCAGGTCATCACGCTGGATGTCTCCGCCGTCCGGTCCGACCTTGATCTCGTTCTCCGCCGGGTCCGGAACCCGTTTCACGCATACCAGGATGTTCATGTCGCGCCTCGTTTCGTTCAGTTCTGAAGCTGTCGATCGATGAGCTCGACCAGGTCGATGGCTTCCATCTCGCCCTCGAGGCCGGCCACCTTGATGGCGTCCTCGATGTTCGTCAGGCAGTAGGGGCAGGCGGTGACGATGACGTCGGCGCCCGCGTCCCGGGCATGCTGCACCCGTACCACGCCCATGCGCTGCTCCTCTATGGGCTCGTAGAAGAGCATCAGGCCCCCACCGCCGCAGCAGAAGGAGCGGTCGCGGCAGTGGCCGTCCATCTCGACGCGCTTCAGGCCGGGGATGCCATCGATGGCCTGTCTCGGCGCGTCGTAGGTGCCGTTGTGCCGACCGAGATAGCAGGGGTCGTGGTAGGTGTACGTTTTCGACGAGTCCTCCAGCGGCGTCAGGGGGAGCCGTCCACCCGCGACGGCCTCCGCGATCAGCTCGCTGATGTGGCGGACGGGCGGCATGTCGGCGTAGTCGTGGCGCAGCGTGTTGAGCGTGTGCGGGTCGTTGACCACGATACTCCGCGCCTCCGACGCGCGGATGGACTCGGTGTTCTCCTCCTTCAGGATCTGGAAGAGCATCTCCTCGCCGAAGCGGCGGACGTCGTTGCCGCTGTCCTTCTCGTCCTTCCCGATCACCACGAAGTCGACGTCCCCCTTCGCGAGGACGCGGGCGGTGGCCTGCGCGATCTTCTGCATCCGGTCGTCGTAGGAGGTGACGCTGTCGACAAAATAGAGCGTCTCGGCGGTGTCGCCGTTCTCCACCAGCTTCACGGCCGCGCCGTTGTCGATGCCGTCCACCCACGCGGCGCGCTTCTTCTCGAGCTTGCCCCACGCGTTGCCACGCTTCTCGAGCGAGGCGAGCGGCTTCTGGATGGACTGGGGCACGTTGCCCTCGTCCACCATGCCGCGGCGCAGGTCCACCATCTTGTCAATGTACTCGATCATGACGGGGCACTCCTGCTCGCACGCGCCGCAGGTGGTGCACGACCAGATCTCGTCCTCGCTGTAGATCCCGCCGATCAGGGGCGGGGACTCCGTGGAGGTCTGGCCGAGGATGGGGTAGTGCTCGAAGGCGTAGTCGCGCGCCTTGATGCTGATGAAGCGCGGGGAGAGCGGACGTCCCACGCGTGTGGCGGGGCAGTGGTCCGAGCAGCGGCCGCAGTCGACACAGCTGTAGAAGTCCAGCATGTGCTTCCACGTGAAGTCCTCGAACGTCCTGACGCCGAACGACTCGAGGTCGTCGAGGCCCTCATCGGACACGCCGTGGCGCACCGGCTTGACGTTGCCCCTCTCCAGCCGCATGAAGAACACGTTGAAGAGGGAGGTGATGACGTGGAAGTGCTTCCCGAAGGGGAGCAGGCAGAGGAAGAAAAAGAACGTCAGGTCGTGGACGGTATAGGCGGCCAGGCCGATGGAGGCGAGCGTCGATCCGGCCGTTCCCGAGAGCCACGTCTCGAACGCCCACGTGAGCGTCAGCACGGTGGCGGCGTCCACGGCGGGGTCGGCGGCGAGCAGGCTGGCCTCGAAGAGGCTCTCGGAGAGCATGAGGATGGCGATCAGCCCGAGAACGAGCAGCGCCTCCGGGGTGTGGTCCTTGCCCAGCGTCTCCGGGACATCGTAGCGCCTCGGCTTGAAGAAGGCGCGCCGGATGGCGAGGATCACCACTGCCACGAACACGGCGGTGGAGGCGTAGTCCTTCACGACGTCGTAGGCGACGCCGACGGCCCCATCGAGCCCGGGCATCCGGAACCCCGCGAAGATCCCGAGGAGCACGAGCTCCGTCGAGCGGATCGCCAGGACCAGGAAGCCGAGGAACACGATGATGTGGAGGACGCCCGCGAGCATGTAGCGCGGATGGCGCCACTGCGCGAGCCAGTACTTCAGGACCGCCGCCACGCGCTCGGGGATCCGGCCCGTTCGGGCGTCGGGCGCAGCGCGCCGCAGGGGCACCAGGCGCCGCGCCATCACCCACGCGAAGACGCCGATCCCCACCAGCGCGATCAGCAGGAACAGCAGGTTCGCCGGTAACCCGGCGATCGTCGCGGTCGCCGGGGAGAAGTGCTCCTGGACCATCACGTCCTCCACCGGGGCCCTACCTGGCCCCGAACGATTCCTCGGGGATGTCGACGGTGACCGTGGTGCCCGAGAGGATCACCTCCATCTTCCCGAAGACCACCGGGAGAATGGTCTGCGTGTAGAACTCCGCGCTCCTGATCTGGCCGTCGTAGAACGCCGCGTCCTTCGGCTTCGCGCCGGCCTCGAGCGCTTCGGCCGCGATGCGCGCGCGCCACAGCAGCATCCAGCCGACGATGACGTCGCCGCAGACCTCGAGGAACGGGTGGGCGTGGGCCGCCGCGGCGGGGATGTTGCCGGTCATGGCGGTCATGCCCAGGTGCCGGCCCACCTCTTCCAGGCGGATCAGCGCGCGCTCGATGGCGTCGGCCATGTCCGCGGTCCGGTCCGTGCCGGCTGCGGCGGCGGTCGTGGCCCGGATCTCGTCGGCGAGGTCGAGGATGGGCCGCCCGCCGTCCTGCCCGAGCTTCCGGAAGAGCAGGTCCATGGCCTGGATGCCGTTGGTACCCTCGTAGATGGGCGTGATCCGCACGTCGCGGAACAGCTGCTCCACGGGGTACTCCTTGATGTAGCCGTACCCGCCGTACACCTGCACGCCCAGGTCGCACACCTCGAGGCTGCGCTCGGTGGTGTAGGCCTTGGCGATGGGGATGAGGAAGTCGACGATCCCCTGGAACCGCTTCTGCTCGTCGGCATCGTCGGTGATGGCCATGCGATCGAAGCAGTGGGCGATATAGAGCGAGAGGCTCCGGAGCGCCTCCACGTACACCTTCATGTACATCAGCATCCGGCGCACGTCGGGGTGCCGGATGATGGGCACGCTCGGCGCATCCTTGTCGCGCATCTGGCGCAGGTCGCGTCCCTGGATCCGGGTGCGGGCGTAGTCGAGGGCGTACATGTAGGACGCGCTGGCGCTGGCGAGGGCCTGGTCGCCCACCATGAGCCGGGCGTCGTTCATCATGAGGAACATCGAGCGCATGCCCTTGTTCGGCTCGCCCAGCAGAAGACCCCGGCACTGCCCCTTGCTGCCCAGCGCGATGGACGCCGTGCTGTTGCCGTGGATCCCCATCTTCTCCTCGATCCCGGTGCAGACCACGTCGTTCGGCTCGCCCATGCTGCCGTCCTCGTTCACCCAGATCTTCGGGACGATGAAGAGCGAGATGCCCGCCGTGCCGGCCGGAGCGCCGTCGATGCGCGCCAGCACCGGGTGGATGATGTTGTCGGCCAGGTCGTGCTCGCCGGACGAGGCGAAGATCTTGTTCCCGACGATGGAGTACGTGCCGTCCTCGTTCGGCGTCGCCGTGGTCTGGAGGGCGCCCACGTCCGAGCCGGCCTCCGGCTCGGTGAGGAGCATGGTCCCGGTCCACTCGCCGGTGTACAGCTTCTTCAGGAAGAGCTGCTTCTGCTCGTCGGTCCCGAAGGTCTCGACGAGCTTTCCGGCGCCGTGGGTGAGGCCGGCGTACATGAGGAAGCCGAAGTTGGCCGCCTGCAGGAGGTTCGATGCCGCCGACGCCACCGATCGGGGCATGCCCTGGCCGCCCCACTCGGGGTCCTCGGTCATGGCCAGCCATTCCCCGTCCTTCAGGGCGCTCCACGCCTTGTGGAACGACTCGGGGACCGTCACGGCGCCGCTGTCGAAGCGGACCCCGATGCGATCACCATCGACCTGGGTTGGGAGGATCTCCTTGACCGCGAGCGTCCGCGCCTCGGAGATGACCAGATCGACCACCTTGCGGTTGAACTCGGCGAAGCGCTCGTGGTCGGCGAGCTTCTCGACCTTCAGCTGTTCGTGAAGGACGAAGTCTACGTCTCTGCGGTCGGCGAGAATCTGGGCCATGTTGCCTCGGTTTTGGTTGAGCGGTTGTCCGCGTCGTCAGACCTGTTCGAAAACGGTGGCGATGCCCTGGCCGAGCCCGATGCACATCGTCGCGACGCCAGTTTCGTAGCCGTTCGACTTCATCTGGTGCAGCAGCGTGGTGGTGATCCGCGCCCCGGAGCATCCCAGGGGATGGCCGAGGGCGATGGCGCCGCCGTTGAGGTTCACTTTCTTCTCGACATCGTTGCGCAGCTGCAGGTCCTTGAGGACGGGCAGCGACTGGGCGGCGAAGGCCTCGTTGAGCTCCCAGAGATCAATGTCGCGGATCTTGAGCTGGGCGCGGTCGAGGGCCTTGTGCACGGCCGGCACGGGCCCGTATCCCATGATGGACGGGTCTACGCCGGCCACGGCCATGGAGCGGACGCGGGCCATGGGCTCCAGACCGAGGGAGCGGGCGCGATCGCGCGACATGACCAGGAGCGCCGATGCGCCATCCGAGATGGCGGAGGAGTTGCCCGCGGTCACGGTGCCGTTCCTGGGATCGAAGGCCGGCTTGAGCGCGGAGAGGCTCTCCATGTTCGTGTCTTCGCGGATCACCTCGTCGTAGTCGAACCGCTTCGAAAAGCCGTTCTCGTCGTGGCCCTCCATCGGGACGATCTCGTCGTCGAAGCGCCCCTCGATCCGCGCCGCGTGGGCCTTTCGGTGAGACCGCAGCGCGAACTCGTCCTGCGCCTTGCGGCTGATCCCGTGCATCTTCGCCAGCACCTCGGCGGTGAGGCCCATCATTCCGGCCGCCTTGGCGGTGTGCTTGCTCACGGCGGGATTCGGATCCAGCCCGTGGGTCATGGGCAGGTGGCCCATGTGCTCCACGCCGCCCACGACGAAGATGTCCCCGTTCCCGGTCATGATGGACATGGCGGCGGAATGGAGCGCGCTCATGGAGGAGCCGCACAGGCGATTGATGGTCTGCGCGCCCGTGGTGTGGGGGATCCGGGTCATCAGGGACGCGAAGCGGGCGATGTTGAAACCCTGCTCGAGCGTCTGCTGGACGCAGCCCCAGATCACGTCCTCCACCTCCGCGGGGTCCACCGCCGGGTTGCGATCGAGCAGCGCGTTGATCAGTGCGGCGGACAGGTCATCGGCCCGTACGTTCCGGAACATTCCACCCTTGGAGCGGCCCATCGGTGTGCGGACCGCGTCTACTACGACGGCGTCTTGCATTGCTTACCCCTCTTCCTTGACGGTGCCCGCAAACTCAACGGCCTCTTCCTGCTTCCCGGTCCCGCCGCCCCTCGGCTCGGCCGGGGTGTCCGAACCCGCTGCCTGGCCGGCTCCGTGGAACTGACCGCCTTCCTCGGCGAGCCGCATCATCTGCTCGGTCGGCTCGTAGAGCTTTCCGAGAGACTCGTACTTCCCGGCCGTCTCCACGAGCGCGCCGATCCCGACCGCATCGGCGTACCGGAATGGTCCGCCGCGGAAGGGCGGGAACCCGAGCCCGTAGACCAGCGCGATGTCGACCTCCACCGGCGTATTGACGATGTCGTCCTCGAGGCAGCGGGAGCACTCGATGAGGAGCGGGAGCATCATGCGGTCGATGATGTCCTGGTCGCTGATCGCAGCGCTGTGGTCCGCCCGGGCCAGCGGCTCGAGCAGTGCCTGCGCCTCCGGATCCACCGTCTTCTTCGGCTTCCCCTTCCTGTCGGGCACGTACGCGTAGAAGCCCTTTCCGTTCTTCTGCCCGAACCGCTCGGCCTCGAACATGGCATCGATGGCGGTACGGTCGGGGCTCGACATCCGGTCCGGGTATGCCTCCGCCATCACCGCGTTGGCATGGTGGGCCGTGTCGATGCCCACCACGTCCAGCAGGTAGGCCGGGCCCATCGGCCAGCCGAACTTCTCCATCACCGCATCGATCCGGAGGAAGTCCACCCCTTCGCTGACCAGCTTCATGAAGCCGGCGAAGTAGGGGAAGAGCACGCGGTTGACCAGGAAGCCCGCACAGTCGTTCACGACGACCGGCGTCTTGCCCATGGCCAGCGCGTATGCGACGGTCGTGGCGACCGCCCGCTCGCTCGACTCCTCGCCCCGGATGACTTCCACCAGGGGCATCCTGTGGACCGGGTTGAAGAAGTGCATGCCGCAGAAGTTCTCCGGCCGCTCCAGCCCTTCGGCGAGCCGAGTGATGGAGATCGTCGAGGTGTTGCTGGCCAGGATCGCCTCGTCCTTGACGTGGGCTTCGGCCTCCGCCAGCACCGACTTCTTGATCTTCTCGTTCTCCACCACCGCTTCCACGACGATGTCCACGTCCCCGAAATCGCCGTAGGTGAGTGTCGGGCGGATCCGGGTCAGGACATCCGCCATCTCGTCCGCGGTGATCTTCTCGCGGGACAGCTGCTTCCCCAGAAGCTTCCGCGCCTCGGCCAGACCGAGATCGATGGCCTTCTCCGCGATGTCCTTCATCACGATGGGGACGCCCTCGGACGCCGACTGGTAGGCGACCCCACCTCCCATGATCCCCGCGCCCAGCACCGCGGCCGACTCCACCTTCGGAGCGGTCGCCGCCATCTTCTTCGCCACCTTCTTCACGTACTGGTCGCCCAGGAAGATCGTGACGAGATTGGCGGCGGTGGGAGTCTTGGCCATCCGCGCGAACCCCTTCGCCTCCACCCTCAGCGCGTCATCGCGACCCATCGTCGCCGACTGCTGAATCGCCTTGATCGCGGCGACGGGCGACGGGTAGTTCGGGCCCGCCTTGCCAGCGACGAAACCCTTCGCGGTCTCGAACGCCATCATGCTCTCGACCATGTTCAGCTTGAGCGGCGAGATCTTTTCCAGCCGGCGCCCCTTCCAGTCCCTCCGGCCCGCCATGGCCTGCTCGAGCAGATCCAGCGCGCCCTCCCGCAGCTTCTCCGGCGCGATCACCGCGTCCACCACACCCGTCTTCAGCGCCGTCTCGGCGTCGTACTGGCTGCCGCCAGCAATCCACTCGATCGCGTTGTCCGCTCCGGTGAGGCGGGAGAGCCGTACGGTGCCGCCGAATCCCGGGAAGATCCCCAGCTTCGTTTCCGGCACCCCGACCTTCGCCGTGGTGGCCATGACGCGGTAGCTGGTCGTGAGCGCGACCTCGAGTCCGCCGCCGAGCGCGACGCCGTTGATCGCCGTCACCGTCGGGAAATCGAAATCCTCGATCGTCGAGAAAACCCGGTGCACGTCCAGGAGCCAGTCCACCAGCTGATCTTCCGCGTAGCTGAAGTAGTCCGTGAACTCGGTGACATCGGCTCCGACGATGAAACCGTCCTTCCCGCTGGTCACAAGAAGGCCCCGCACGTCCTTGTCGGCGTCGAGGAGCGCCACCACCTCACCGAGCTCGTCCAGCGTCGCCCGGTTGAACTTGTTGACGGAATCACCCTGGAGATCGAACCGTAGCTCCACAATCCCGTTCTCGAGTTCGGAACACTGAATCGACTGCCCTTCGAACGTCATGGGAGCCTCCGTTTGGCAACTGAATGAGCGCTCATCAAGCGGCTGTTGGTCAGCCCGGTCGGCCGCCGCCGCGTCCAGATCGAGGCGAGGAGCCTCTACTGACCGTCCGGGCAATAACTCTATAACTGGGGTCCGCGCGGGGACCTGGCCAGAGGGGTTTCCCTTATTCTGATGCGGGGGAAGGGACTACGCCTCGCATGCGGGGTCCGAGAGGAGGGGGCCGTCGACCGGCGAGACGGGTCACCCTGGTCGGGAAGAGCGCCCCCGTCCTCGACGTCGTGCCCGCGGGATGGCAGCGGCGGGGGGGCTTCGATCAGTGCCGAGGCCGAGGCCCTGCTGATGCCGTCGTCCGGCTACGGTGAAGTGTCGCGCTTCTCCACCTCGATGGAGATGAAGTGAACCCGGCTGTTCCGGTCGCGTATCCGGCGCTCGATCCGATCCACCGCCTGGTCGATCTGCCCGGCATCGAGGTCCGGCCGGAACTCCAGATCCAGGTTGGCGAGGATTGCATCCGGGCCGACGTGCATGGTGCGGATCCGTACGACGTCCTTCACGTCGTCATCCGAGATTGCGGCCTCCCGTATCTCGGCCACGTCCTCGGGCGTGCCCGCCTCGCCCACGAGCAGGCCTCGGCTCTCCCACGCGAGGACCCCGGCCACGACCATGAGGACCATGCCGATGAGCACCGATGCGCCCCCGTCGAAGTAGGGGTTGCCGAAGGTGGACCCCGCCCACACCCCCACCATGGCGATCACCAGCCCGGTCAGGGCGGCGGAGTCCTCGAGCAGGACGGCGAAGGCGGTGGGGTCCTTGGCGCGGCGGATGGCCGACCAGAGTCCGAACTCGCCGATGGAGCCCCGGAACTCCCGGTAGGCCACGAACAGCGCCGAGCCTTCGAACACCATGGCGGCCGCGAGGACGATATAGCTGAGAGTGGGGTCGGAGATCGGGGACGGGTGGAGGAGGTGTTTGATCCCCTCGTAGATGCTCACGCCGCCGCCCGCGGCGAAGATGAGCATTGCCACCACCAGGCTCCAGAAGTAGACCTCCTTGCCGTAGCCGAACGGATGGTGCGTATCGGCGGTCCGCCGGCTGCGGCGCAGGCCCAGCAGGAGGAGGAACCCGTTCCCCGTGTCTACCAGCGAGTGGATCGCCTCCGACAGCATGGCGGAGCTGCCCGAGATCGCCGCGGCGATGAATTTGGTAATTGCGATGAGCGCGTTGCCCGCGATCGCCGCGTATATGGACTTTCGTCCGCCTGCCATGTGCCCCCTCGAGCCGATCGAATCCGCGGATAGTCGTGCGGGTGAATCGGCCCACGCTCTCCTGATTCCCCCCTGGTTCGGGCGCGGCAGAGTGCAAGGATCCGGCCGCGGGAGCGGCCTTGGACACGCGGCCGGCGCTACGGCGACCCGCTCACTCGCCCGGCGCCGCGCGCTCAGGGTCCTCCCGATCTCATCAGATCGCCTGCTCCGCGACGAAGACCTCGCCGTCCAGGTCGTCGAGCTTCCGCTGCATGTAAGCCCGAGCGTCCTGGACCGCCTGGTTGTAGATCTGTGGACCAATGGTGTCGAGAAAGAAGTCCAGCAGCAGCTCCGCCCGGAACGCGCTCAACTCCTCTTCGAACTCCTGCAGATAGATCCCTCGCAGGCTCTCGATCATCCGGCCGCGCCGGTCGTCATCCAGTTTCAGCGACATGCTGTAGGTTCGGGGTTCGGGTGCTGGGAGCAGGTCGGTGGCAACTCCGACAAACTAGGCGTGGGCGTGCCGTGGGGACAACGGCTAAGCCGGCCGCTCGAAACCCGCGGGTGGCGAACGAGTCGAGGGGTCACACGAGGTGGTAGAACGTCCCCAGGATAGCGCCGAATACCACGTGGGAAGCCAGCCCGAAGAGCGGCGTCCTCCGACCGTAGTTGAGGGCGAAGAAACCGGGCGGCTGGAGGGCGCGGCGGGCGGACGGCCCTTCGCGCTCCGTGGCCATCCGCGGGTGAATGGACGGCAGAAACGGCATCAGGACCAGGACCACCCCCGAATGCACCATCCCCAGCAGCGCTCCGCTCCACCAGGACGCGTGGCCCAGGCTCTGGAACGCGGCCGCATAGCCGAAAGCGAAGATGTAGCCGTTGACGATGTGGATGCCGGCGCCCAGGAAGGGGGCGAGCCGACGGTTCGAGGTCACCATGGTGCCGAGGATGTAGGGCAGGCTCATGCGGGTCCAGCCGCGGAACATGGCTCCTTCCAGAAGGGTCGTCATGACGATGGTGGCGATCCCGCCCCAGATCAGCGTGTCCATGACGTTCACCATTCCCGCGCCTCCTTCATGTCTGACCGGCCTCCGAAGCGGTAGCGGGCCGCGTCGTCTCCGGCGCCCGTGCCCGCTCGTCGGGTGCATCGCCGCGGGCGCGGGCGATCTCGACCGCGGCGGAGATGAGACCCACATGGCTGAACGCCTGCGGGAAGTTGCCGAGGAGCGCGCCGGAGCGCGGGTCCAGCTGCTCGGCCATCAGCCCCACGTCGTTGGCGAAGGAGGCGGCATGCTCGAGAACCCGCTCCGCCTCATCGGTCCGGCGCTGCATCGCGAGCAGACGCGCCTCCCAGAAGCTGCACGCGTGAAATGCGCCCTCGCCAGGGGGGAGCCCGTCATCGTAGCGGTAGCGGTAGAGGAGGCCGTTGGACCCGAGCCGCTCCCGGACGCGGTCGAGGGTGGCCGTCATCCGGTCGCTGCCCGGCTCCGCGTACCCCATGACCCCCAGAAGGAGGAGTGCGGCGTCCACCTCGTTGGAACCGTCCCAGGCGACGTAGCTGTCCACCTCCGGGCTCCACGTGTTCTCCTCCACCCAGCGCCGGATCGCTTCCATCTCGCGCCTCACGACGCTGTGCGGGCGCCGGAGCCGGATGCGGCCGTCCAGGGCCAGGTCGAGGATGCAGCGGAGTGCGACCCAACAGAGCGCCCTGGAGTGGGTGTAGTGCCGCCGGGGGTCGGCCACCTCCCAGATCCCGTTGTCGGGCTCACGCCAGCTGTCGCACACCACCTCGGCCACCTGGCCGAGCAGTGCGGCCTCGCTGTGGTCGAGCTCGCCGCCCCGCTGAACGAACACCCATGCAGAACGAGCCACCTCGCCGTACAGATCGAGCTGAAACTGGTGCACCGCCCCGTTCCCGATCCGGACCGGACGCGACCCCCGATACCCGGCCAGGTGCTCCAGATCGGATTCTGGGCGATCGGTGCGGCCATGGACGTCGTACACGACCTGGAACTCGGGTGCGGTCAGCCGCGTGGCGCCCAGGAGCCAGCCCAGAAAGGCCTCGCCTTCTTCCGTGAACCCGAGGTGGAGGAGAGCCTCCAGGGTGAGGGAAGCATCGCGGAGCCAGCAGAAGCGGTAGTCCCAGTTCCGTACGCCGCCGGGGTCTTCCGGCAGCGAGGTGGTGGCCGCGGCCAGCATCGCGCCGGAGGGCGGGTAGACCAGGAGCTTCAGCGCCAGCAGGCTGCGGACGACCTGTTCGCGGTGGGGGCCCCTGTAGCTCGACCTGCTCACCCACTCCCGCCACCAGTCGCGCGTTTGGCCCAGCCGCTCGTCCGCCGCCGCGCCGAGCGGTGCCGCGGCCACCGGACCGGCGTGCTCGCTCGTCAGCGACAGGTAGGCCCGGTCGCCACAACGCAGCGTCGCGCGGCCGGTCCACGCCCCGGCGGAACCGGTTGGTTCGAGGGGGATGTCGGAGCGAAGCAGGAGGATGTCGGAGCCTCCCCCGAACTGGATCCCGAACCGCCCGGCACGCCGCGCATCGGGTGCCCGGCGACCGTAGTCGAAGCGGGGATCGCACAGCGTCTCGATCTCCACCTCGCCGGCGAGGCATTCGACCCGCCGCAGGATCTCGTGGTCGGCGGTGAGTCCGTCGCGGGCCGGGTGTAGACCCGTCAGGATCATGGCATCGGTGAGCCGGACCGTGCCGGTGTCGGTTCGGAAGGTGGTCTCGAGAACGTTGGTATCGGGCGCGTAACGGCGCTCCGACCGATAGTCGGCTACGGGCGCCACGCGGAACCGGCCGCCGCGATCAGTGTCGAGGAGCGCGCCGAATACGGAGGCCGAGTCGAAGCGCGGCAGACAGTACCAGTCGATGGAACCGCCGCGGGAAACCAGCGCGGCCGTGCGGCAGTCGCCGATCACGGCATAATCGCCGATGTCCGGCTGATCGGTCCCGGCGCGCCGCTTCGCGTCCGTCATCGCGCTCCGCTCCCCCATGCGGTCAGCCGCGGTGGGTAAGGGCGTGACCGACCTTCCACGCCAACCAACCCGCGCCGACGCCCACCGCGAGCTTCGCGGCGGTGGGTACCCGAGCGCCGTCGGCGGTCCCCACATCAGACCCGGCGGCGGCCGGCAGACGTCCGGCACGCTCCATGGCCATATGGACCACCTCCGCCGGATGCAGTGGCCGGGGGAGGTGATTCTGCTCGATCATCTCCCGGCACGAGAAGCCGCCGGTGATCACGAGGGTGCTCGGCTCGGCGTTCCGCAGGGCGGGGAGGAGGACTCGTTCGCCACAGGCCTGAGAGACCTCGTAGTGCTCCTCTTCGAATCCGAAGGAGCCGGCCATCCCGCAGCAGCCGGAGTCCAGGACCTCGTAGTCGAGACCGAGGCGGTCGAAGAGCGCGGTCTCGGTGTTGAAGTCCAGGACCGATTTGTGGTGGCAGTGCCCGTGGACGAGGGCTTTCTCCCCCTCGAGCCGCCCGAGGTCCGCGTCCGAGGCGTGCTCGGAGAGGAATTCGGTCAGCAGGTATGTCTGCCTGGAGAGCCGCTTTGCGTCCTTGTCGTGGGGAAAGAGGTTCAGGAGCTCATCGCGCAGCGTGGACACGCAGCTCGGCTCCATGCCGATCACCGGTGTGCCCGCGCGGATCTCGTCGCGGAGCTCGTCCAGGATCTGCCGGAGGAGGTGCTTCGCCATCGTGAGCATGCCGTAGTCGTAGAGCGGTCGGCCACAGCAGAGCATCGCGCGCGGGATGACCGGCCGGAACCCCGCTCCCTCCAGGACCTCGACGGTGGTCTTCGCGATATCCGGATGAAAGAAGTTGTTGAACGTGTCGGGCCAGAGGAGCACCCGCTGCCCGTCCACGGTCGAGCCGCCGCGGCGGCGGAACCAGTCGCGGAAGGTCTCCTCGGCGAACTCCGGCATCTCCCGCTCGACCGCCACGCCGCCGATCTTCTTGATCAGGGTGGAGAGGCCGGGCGCCCGGGCGGCCCGGTTCACGAGGCGCGGGGCGATCTGAGCGAGTCGGGCCCACCAGTGGATCAGGCCCATGGCGTAGGCGCTGCGGGGGCGCAGCCGGCCCTCGTAGTAGTGGGAGAGGAACTCGGCCTTGTAGGTGGCCATGTCCACGTCCACCGGGCAGTCGCCCTTGCAGCCCTTGCAGGCGAGGCACAGGTCGAGGGCCTCCTTCACCTCCTCGCTCTTCCAGCCGTCCTGGACGGTCTGGCCCCGCATCAT
Organism: uncultured Gemmatimonadales bacterium; assembly: GCA_963783305.1. GTDB lineage: Bacteria > Gemmatimonadota > Gemmatimonadetes > Longimicrobiales > RSA9 > JAWVYT01. Next base: position 359,278 of record CAWAMW010000007.1, read on the forward strand.
CTCGTACAGCAGACGCGCACGTCCGCGCGTGGAGTGCATCTCCTCCCGTGTCACCATGTACGACGGGCACATCGTCCCACCGTCGTGGCGCCGGCACTTGCCGACGCCAACGCAGCGGATGGCGGCATTGTGGAAGGCGAAGTCGTCGTTCGGGAAGCTGAAGTGGGTGTCCAGCTCCGGCGGATCCCACTCCACGCCCAGGACGAGGTTCGAGTCGGGCGGGTACGCGTCGATCACCTTGCCCGGGTTCATCTTCCATTCCGGGTCCCAGATCCGCTTGAACTCGCGGAACGCCTCCATCAGCTCCTCGCCGAACATCTTCGGCAGGAGTGCGCCGCGGGCCTGCCCGTCGCCGTGCTCGCCGGACAGGGAGCCGCCGTACTTGAGCACGAGGTCGGCGGCGTCGTCAATGAAGGCGAGGTAGGTGTCGAGTCCTTCGCGGGTCTCGTAGTCGAAGTTGATCCGGCAGTGGACGCACCCCTGTCCGAAGTGACCGTAGAGGGCGGCCCGGTAGCCGTACTCATTCATCAGGTCGCGGAACTCGCGCAGGTAGTCGCCGCAGTGCTCCGGCGCGACGGCCGCATCCTCCCAGCCCTCCCAGGTGGCATCCATGCCCGGGACGAAGGCGGTGGCTCCGAGGCCGGACTCGCGCACCTCCCAGACCTTCTGCTGCTCTTCCTTGTTCGAGATCAGACGCATCTCGCGCAGGTGCTCGCTGGTGCCCTCGATCTCCGCCATCGCGGCGCGGGCGCGCTCCTCCGCCTCCTCGACGGTATCGCCTCCGAACTCCACCAGCAGCCAGCCGTGCCCCTCGGGCAGGAAGTCCAGGTAGTCGGCGTGGAGCCCTTTCAGCTTCATGAAGTTGGGCAGGTTGTCGTCGATGCCTTCGAGTCCCAGCGGCTTGTGCCGGCTGATCTCCACCACGTGGTCCGCGGCGTGGTAGATGTCGTGGTATCCGAGGATCAGGAGGACGCGCTCGGCCGGGTCGGGGATAAGCCGAACCTTCGCCTCCAGCACGATCACCGCCGTGCTCTCGGTGCCCACCAGGGCGCGGGCTGGATTGAACTCGCCGTCGGGGAGCAGGGCAGGGAGGTTGTAGCCGGAGACGCGGCGCGGGATGTCCGGGAATCGCTCCCGGATCTGGTCCTGGTAACGTTCCCCCAGCTCCCGCAGGTCGCGGTAGATCTGGCCGCGTCGGCCGCCCGCCGCGATGATGCGCTCCAACTCCTCGGGGTCCGTGGCCGCGACGGTCATCTCCTGGCCGTCGTAGGTGAGGATGCGGAGCTCGATGACCTGGTCCTCCGTCCGTGGACCAGGCCCGTAATGCTCGGCCATGACCGAGTGGACGCCGCACGAGTTGTTGCCGATCATCCCGCCGAGGGTACAGCGGCTGTGCGTGGCGGGGTCGGGTCCGAACGTCAGGCCCTGGGACCCGGCGGCACTCCGCAGGTCGTCCAGCACGGTACCCGGCTGGACGCGTGCCCACCGCTCCTCGGCGTTCACCTCCAGTACGGCACCCATGTACTTGGAGAAGTCCAGCACGACGGCCGCGTTGCAGCACTGGCCCGCCAGGCTGGTGCCCCCGCCGCGGCCCAGGATGGGCGCCCCGTGCTCGCGCGCGAGCCGAACGGTCTCCCGGACATCGTCATCGTCCCTGGGAATCACCACGCCGATGGGGACCTGCCGATAGCTGGAGGCGTCGGTGGAGTACATTCCCCGCGTGCCGCGGTCGAACCGCACCTCGCCCCGGATCACTTCCATCAGCGCCCGCTCGAGCCCCGTGGCCTCGATGGACGCCGCCTCGCCGGACGCGCTGGGGAGACCTGGGGTGCCGGATCGAATGAGTGTGGACATCTGCCTTGCCGCTCCAGTCGGTGTCGGGGTCTCAATAGACCCGGTATTCCTCCGCGTCGCGCTCCTTCAGCTCCAGCCCGATCCCGGGGCGCCCGCGGTCGGGACGCAGCGTGCCGCCTTCGGGGGCCATGGTGCCATCGATCAGCAGGTCATCGATGCGCGCGTGGTCGTGGAAGTACTCCAGGTGGAGCACGCCCGGTGCCGCACAGCAGACGTGCACGTCCAGCTGCGGCGCCGTGTGGGCGGAGATGGGAGTGCTGAACGCGGCGCAGACTTCTGCCGCGCGCAGGAACCCCGTGTAGCCGCCGCACTTGATGGCGTCCGGCATCACCACGTCCGCGGCCTCTGCCTCGCACATCCGTCGGAAATAGAAGACGTCCCAGCCGTACTCCCCGGCCGCGACGCGCATGCCGGCGGGAATCCTGGACCGGATCCAGCGGAGCCCCGCCAGGTCGTCGGAGCTCACCGGCTCCTCGAACCACGACACGCCGTGCTCGGCGAACCGCTGCGCCATCCCGATGGCCTGCGCTCGCGTATAGCCGCCGTTCGCGTCCACGAAGAGCTCGGGTCCGACGCCGATGGCTTCCCGCGCGGCGCGCACCCGCTCCGGGTCGCGATCCGGCTCCCGACCCACCTTCATCTTCACCCTGGGGATGCCCATCTCCACCCAGCCCGCAAGCTGCGCCTGGAGCCGCTCCACCGAATACGACGTGAACCCACCGCTGCCGTACACGGGACACTCGCTGCGGCGCGCCCCCAGGAGCACGCCGACGTTCGCGTCCAGCAGCTTGCCCTTCAGGTCCCAGAGCGCCACGTCCACCACTCCGATCGCCGACATGACCAGCCCCGGATGCCCGATGTTCCGCGTCTCGTGGAGCATCGCGTCCCACGCGCCCGCCGTATCCACCGCGTCCGTGCCCACCACCACCGCCGCGAGCTTCTCGTCGATCAGGCGCGCGCCCGCCGCGTCCACGAAGCCGTAGCCGAACCCGCGGACGCCTCCCGCCTCCACGTGCACCGTCGTCAACGTGGTCGAGCGCCACCGCAGCGTTCCGTCCGACTCGGGCTGCGTCTCCGTGGGAACCTTGTAGGCGCCCACCGAGAGCGAGTCGATGGCCACGCCGTCCGCGAGCCGCGCCACGCCAGGTCAGCCCACGCCCGGGATCCGCTCCGACACCGACGCCCACATCTCCTTGGCCGTCTGGCGGAAGATCCCCTTCATGTGCGGGTCGCCCTTCAGCATCGACTGCCAGAAATGGCGCGCCTGCTCGATGGAGATGTGGGGCGGGAGGGGCGGCACGCTGGGATCCGTAACGAAATCAATGACGGTGGGCCGGTCCGCTCTCAGCGCCTCCTGCCACGCCTGGGCGATGGACTCCGGACGCTCGACGCGGATGCCGTTGAGTCCGAGACGGGTGGCATAGTCGGCGAAGTGGATGTCGGGGAGGTCCTGGGTGATTTCGTATTCCGGGTCGCCGGCGAGGACGCGCTGCTCCCAGGTGACCTGGTTGAGGTCCTGGTTGTTGAGGACGCCGATGATGAGGCGCGGGTCCTCCCACTGCTCCCAGTACTTGGCGATGGTGATGAGGCCGTTGATGCCGTTCATCTGCATGGCGCCATCGCCGACCATGGCGATGGTGGGGCGACCGGGCCAGCAGAACTTTGACGCGATGGCGTAGGGGACGCCGGGCCCCATGGTGGCCAGGTTGCCGGAAAGCGACGCCATCATGGACGGCTTCACCTTCACGTCCCGGGCCCACCAGTTGGCGGAGGAGCCGGAGTCGCAGGTGAGGATGACGTCGTCGGGGAGCCGCGATGACATCTCCCAGAAGACACGTTGCGGATTGATGGGATCCGCATCCGACATGGCGCGGTCCTCCATAATGCGCCACCACTCCTTCACGTCTTCCTCGACCTTCTCCCGCCAGCCGCGGTCGCTCTTCTTCTCCAGCATGGGGATCAGCGCCTGGAGCGTCTCCCTGGAGTCCCCGTGGAGGTTGACGTCCATGGGGTAGCGGAGCCCGAGCATGCGTCCATCGATGTCGATCTGGACACCCATGGCGGAGCCTTCCTTGGGCAGGAACTCGGAATAGGGGAAGCTGGAGCCGACCATGAGGAGGGCATCGCAGTCCTGCATGAGGTTCCAGCTCGGGCGAGTGCCCAGGAGTCCGATGGAGCCGGTGACGTAGGGCAGGTGGTCGTCGAGGGCGGCCTTTCCGAGCAGCGCCTTGGCGACGCCGGCGCCGAGCCGGTCGGCCACCTGCATGACCTCCTCGGTGGCGCCGAGGGCGCCAGCGCCCACGAGCATGGCCACCTTCTCCGCCCCGTTCAGGATGTCGGCCGCGCGCTGGAGATCCTCGTCCTGAGGGATGATCCGCGGGTGGCTGTAGCCCACGCCGGAATGGATGGAGCCGTGGTCGTGGGGCGGCTTCTCGATGGCGTCCATCTCGCCCACGTTGTTGGGCACGATGATGGTGCAGACCGCGCGCTCGGCCTTGGCGATCCGCATGGCGCGGTCGACGAGGTGGCGCATCTGGGCGGGGTGGGAGCACATGTGGACGTAGTGCGGGGAGACGTCCTTGAAGAGGGTGATGAGGTCGACCTCCTGCTGGTAGTCGCCGCCGAGGGCGCGACTGTCCTGCTGGCCGACGATGGCCACGACCGACTGGTGGTCCATCTTGCCGTCGTAGAGGCCGTTGAGGAGGTGGATGGCGCCGGGCCCGGAGGTGGCGAGGCAGACGCCGACCTCACCGGTGAACTTGGAGTGGGCCGTGGCCATGAAGGCGGCCAGCTCCTCGTGGCGGGACTGGACGAACTCCATCTCGTGGTCCGTCCCCTCCGCGCCCTCGAGGGCGCCCATGATGGCGTTGATCCCATCGCCGGGGAAGCCGTAGATGCGGTTCACACCCCACTCGTGGAGGCGTTCGATCATGAAGTCGGCGACGGTCTTGCTCATGGAGTTATCCGGGGATGGTGTGAGGGTCTGGCTGCGTTGGCGCGCTTCCGGTACCGCCGGGTCTGGTCATCGGACGGGGAACGCGATGGTGCTGATGAGGGCGTTCTCGGCCTGCCGCGAGTCCAGACGCGTGTGCTGGACGATGATCGGGACGTCCGACTCGATGACGCTGGCGTAGTCGGTGCCGCGGGGTACGGGCTCGGGGTCGTCCAGGTCGTTGAACCGGAGGTGTCGCGTCCGTCGGGCCGGGACCTCGACCTGGTAGGGGCCGACCGGCTCGCGGTCGGAGAAGTAGAGGGTGATGCGCACGTGGGCGTCGTCGTCGGAGGCGTTCAGGAGACAGGCCGTCTCGTGGGAGGTGAATGCCGGCTCGGGGCCGTTGCTCCAATCGGGAATGTAGCCTTCGGCGATGGCCCACACCCGTCTTCCTGCTGCCTCCCGCATGGTGCCTCCGTGGCGGCGAAAACCTCCAGATCGGGCCGGAGCGATCATTGGATCGGAGGGCGTTCAGCGCTTTGCGGCAGCCCCGTTCCGAGCCCGTGTCGGTCGGCCAGAGGAGGCGGCAATATCCATTCCCCGCGAGCGGGCCGCCGGCCGGTACCGGGGTGGGTTCCGTCGGCGCGGTGTGGTAGGCCGGCTGGCCGGAGTGAGCCGCGGTCGCTACCGTTGCCGCTCCGGTGAGCCCCCGGGCCCCACCGTGATGGTGGGACGCGCTCGAGCGAACGGGGCAAAGGGGCGAGGATGTCAGAGGCAGCGGAAGGTGGGATCGGGCGCGGCCACGCGCGGGTGCTGCGGGCGGCCGCGGTCGTGACGTTCCTGCTGGTGGTGATGGGGGGTACGGTCTGCGTCACGGGCTCGACGCTCGGGTGCCCGGACTGGCCGGCGTGCTACGGCCGGCTGGTGCCGCCGGCCCGGGCCGATTCCATCATCGAGTACACGCACCGGTTCCTGGCGCTGCTCGCCGGCCCGCTCGTCCTGGCGGCGGCGGCTCTGGGGCTGTGGCGGGCCCGGGGGGCGCACTGGATCAGCCGGGCGCCCATCCTCGCCGTGGCCCTGTTCGCCGCCGTGGCGGTGTTCGGCGCGTTCGCGGTGCTGACGGGGCTGCCCCCGATCCTGGCGGCCGTGGACCTGGGCAGCGCGCTGATGGCTCTCGCGCTCCTCCTCGCCGCCGCCGAGACGGCGCGACTCGCGAACGCCCGGGGCGTCCGACCCGGCGGGCTCCGGATCGCAGGCCCAGTGGGGACCGCGGCCGCCGCCACGGCGGTCGCCGTGTTCTTCGTGCTGGTCCTGGGGGTCCTCGTGGCGGAGCCGGGATCGATCGTCCGGTGCCTCGGCTGGCCGCTGTACGCGGGTGGCGAAGCGGTTGCCGCGACGCGAGCGGGGCTGCTCCAGCCGGTACGCCTCGGGCTCTCGGGCCTCGCCGTGGCCGGGGTGGTCCTGCTGCCGGTGCTCGCGTGGCGCGCGGGACCGGAGCACCGCGGGGCGGCGTGGAAGGCGACGGCGGCTGCCGGCCTCCTCGCGCTCGAGCTGCTCCTGGGCCTCCGCCTCGCCGCCGGTGGGGCGGGGAGCGCGTGGCTCGTTACGTACGTGGCGCTCGCCGCCGCGATCTGGACTCAGCTGATCGTGCTGCTCGTGGATCTCGCGCTGCCGCAGCGGTCCGGAGCGGCTGCCGAGGCCCGGTCGGCCGAGGCGCCTGCGGGGGGCCAGTAGATCGCTGAACGGGGGCGGGGAGCGAACGGTCGCTGCGCTCCCTGTCGATCGCTTCGGCCTGCGGCCTCGCTCGTCGATCTCCGCTGCGCTCCGTCTCTACTTCCACGTTTCGCCGCCACAGCCGGAAGGAAGAGCACACGCGCGTGCCCCGTCACAGCCGACGCCGCGCGCAGCGCGGTCGCCTCGCGCGAAGCGCGGGCGATCGACCCCCCGCGCCCGCGGGGTCCTCGGGGAGCGAAGCGACCCCCGAGGATCGACCCCCGCGCCAGCGGGTCCCGAAGGGCGCGGAGCGACCGCAGGGATCGACCCTCGACCCACCTCCCCTCGGCATTTCCAGCCGCGCGCACGCGGCCGCGCGCACGCGCAAGGCGGCAGCGCCCGCCGTGGAGGCCCGGCGTGAAGACGGCGTCGCGACCCGGCCGACTAGGGCGTCGTCTGCTCGGGCACGGGTCGCGGCGTTCCCGGGCCGTCGATGGCCGGGCGGGTGGCGACATCGAGCGTGGCCAGGACGATGAGGAGAATGACGAGGAGCACGGCGACCGAGGTGGCGATATGGGCGGGCGTGCGCTGGTCGAGGAGGTGCATGAAGAAGAGGGCGATGAGGATCGCCTTGGTGGCGGCGATGGTGATGGCGACCGGTACGCCCCAGCTGCCGAGCGGGGCGAACGAGAGGCCGAAGGTCAGGCCCGTGAGGGCGAGGAGCGCGGCGAAGGTCAGGACGTAGCTCTTCACGGGTCCGGTCAGCGCATGAGGTAGAAGGCGGGCCAGACGAACAGCCAGACGATGTCGACGAAGTGCCAGTACATGCCTCCGAGCTCGACGGGGGTGTGGTACGCGGCGTCGTAGTGGCGGCGCCAGCTCTGGACGGCGAGCCAGGACAGGATCACGATCCCGCCGGTAACGTGGACGGCGTGGAGCCCCGTGATGAGGTAGTAGAGGTTGAAGAACGCGCCCGCGCCCTGCTCCTGCAGCCCCTCGAAGTGGTAGTACCTGCCGGGCAGGATCCCCTCCCGGATATGGCGCGCGTACTCCCAGAACTTGAGCACGAGGAAGACGACGCCGAGCCCGGCGCCTCCGGCGAGGAGCCCGGCCGTCGCCCGGGGCCGACCGTGTCGGGTGAAGTGGAGGGCGGTGGCGACGAGGAAGCTGGCGAGGAGCAGGACCACGGTCCCCGAGGAGCCCAGCCACAGGTTCGTATGGTGGGCGGCCTCCGCGAAGACCTCGGGGAAGGACGTGCGGTAGGAGGCGTAGAGGGCGAAGAGGGCGCCGAACATGAGGATCTCGCTGGCAATGAAGATCCACATCCCGAAGTGGGCCGCGTGGGTCTGCCGGGTCATGTCCTCGAAGTGCTCCTCGAGGTGCGCGCCCGGCCCCTCCTCCGGCGCGCGGCGCACGCGGGCGGAGGCGGAGTGCAGGGTGTCGCCACCGGGAAGGCCGTCGCGGCTCACGCGTCCTCCTCCGCCCAGTAGTCGTGGGCCTCGCGGTTCCGGAAGTCGGGGGTGATGGTGAAGTTGTGCGGTGGTGGCGGTGAGGGTGTGAGCCATTCGAAGCCGCGGGATCGCCACGGGTTGTCGCCGCTCACTGGCCCCTTCACGAGGGAGACGATCAGGTAGCTCAGGATGAGCGACAGCCCGGCGGCGAAGGACCAGGAGCCCACGGTGGACACGGCGTGGAGGCTCTCGAACTCGGGGGGATAGTCGTGGAGCCGGCGCGGCATGCCGGCGTTGCCGAGGAGGAACTGGGGGATGAACGTGCCGAGGAACCCCATGAAGATGAACATTGCGCCGATCTTCCCGAGCGTCTCGTTGTAGAGCCGACCGAACATCTTCGGCCACCAGTAGTGGAGTGCGGCGAGGAAGGCGGTCATGGTGGCGCCCACCATGATGAAGTGGAAGTGCGCGACGACGAAGTAGGTGTCGTGCCAGTGGACGTCGAGGGAAGTGGAGGCGAGCGCCACACCGGTGGTCCCGCCCACGCCGAAGAGGAAGAGGAACTCGAAGAAGTAGAGCATGGGTGTGTCCAGCGAGATGGACCCACCATAGAGCGTCCCTACCCACGAGAAGACCTTGATGGCGCTGAAGATGGAGACCCACATGGAGAGGATCCCGAACGCGGCGCCGGCCGTGACGCTCATCCCTGACACGAACATGTGGTGGCCCCACGCCATGAAGCCGATGAACGCGATCCCGAGGGACGAGATCACGAGGCCGCGGTACGTGTACGGGTTCTTCCGGCTGAAGGCGGAGACCACCTCGCTGATGACGCCCATCCCCGGCAGGATCATGATGTAGACGGCCGGGTGGGAGTAGAACCAGAAGAGGTGCTGGTAGATGAGCGGGTCGCCGCCGGTCCCGGGATCGAAGATGCCGAGCCCCCAGAGCTGATCCAGGACCACCAGCAGCAGGGTGATCCCGAGGACGGGCGTGGCCAGCGTCTGCATGATGGCGGTGGCGTAGATGGTCCAGACGAAGATCGGCAGCTTCCCCCACGTCAGGCCGCGGGCGCGCAGCGTGTGCGTGGTCACTACCAGGTTGATGCCGGTCATGATGGTGGACACGCCGAGCACGAAGACCCCGAGCCCCACCACCGCCACGTGGGAGAGCGTGTGGGTGGAGTAGGGGGTGTAGAACGTCCAGCCCGCGTCCACGCCGCCGGCCGCCAGACCGTAGAGGACGATGAAACCGCCGAGAAGGTAGACGTACCAGCTGGCCAGGTTGAGCCGCGGGAACGCGACATCCCGTGCGCCGATCATGAGCGGCACCATGAAGTTGCCGAACGTGGTCGGGATCGACGGAATCATGAACAGCCATACCATGATGATCCCGTGGGCGGTGAAGAAGCGGTTGTACGTGCTCGCGCCCACGATGGTCTCGCCGGGGGTGAGCAGTTCCAGGCGGAGCAGGATGGCGAAGGTGCCGCCGAGGGCGAGCATTGCGGCCGTGGAGATCAGGTAGAGGACGCCGATCCGCTTGTGGTCGGTGGTGGTGAGCCACGACCAGAGCGTCTTCTCGACGCCGAGGTACGACGGCCCGTGCGTCGTGGCCATCCGTGCGCCATGGCGGTCCACGGGCGTGCTCATGGCGTGCTCCGGAGGGAGCGGATGTACTCCACCAGCGCCGCGGCCTGCGCGGGCGTGAGCCTGCCCTGGAAACTGGGCATGATGGGATCGAACCCTTCGACGATCTTCCGCTGCGGATCCATCATCGACTCCGTCAGATACGCGGGATCGGCCACCACGGTGTCTCCGCCGCTCAGCGGGACGCGGGCGCCGTAGAGTCCCAGCCAGGTCGGGGCCAGGTGTCGGCTGCCATCGGTGGTGTGGCAGCTGAAGCAGCCTTTTTCGGCCGCGATCGCCTGGCCGCGGCCAGGCAGCGTGAGGCGGTTGGGGCCCACCGCGGCCCCGGGCGCGATCACCCCCGGCTCGCCCGCGGAGGGCTCCTCCGCGATGTCGGGCGGGTACCCCTCGAGCCAGCGGTCAAACCGGTCGGCCGGAAGGACCACCACCTCCGCCCACATGCGGCCATGTCCGTCGCCGCAGAACTCCGCGCACATGAGACGGTAGCGCCCCGTCTCGACGGGCTCGAACCAGATGGACGTGTAGCGGCCCGGTACCGCGTCCTGCTTGATCCGGAACGCGGGGATGAACAGCGAATGGATGACGTCCCGGGACGTGAGGATCAACCGCACCGGCCGGCCCACGGGCAGGTAGAGGGTGCCCACGGACTCCGGCCCGCCCGGATAGCTGAATTTCCACACCCACTGCCGTCCGACGGCGTAGATCTCGACGGCGTCGTCGGGCGGGTCATAGCGCTCGCGATACTGGGAGAACCCGATCATCCACCAGAGCATGAACATGCCCAGGAGCGCGAAGGCGATACCGAGCTCGAGCCACGCCGGCGCCCGGATCTCCCGCGTGCGCGGCGCCTCGCCGTCGGTGGAGCGGCGTCGGTAGCGGAGTACGAACCAGGCGCTGGCGCCGATCACCACGAAGCCGATGGCCCAGAAGACGACGAACTCGAAGTAGTGGAGCGAGTCCAGCGACCGCGCGTGGGCGGAGGCCTGGGGTGGGAGCAGAAGGAGCCTGTGGAGGAGGTTGCCCGCGGCCCCGAGGAAGTCGGAGAGCGCCGACGGGGGCTCGGCCAGCACGGCGGGGAGCGGGTGCACTGTCATGGCGCCGCCTGCGCACCACCGCTGCCCTCGGCGATGAGCCGCATGGCCGCGGAGATGGGGATGCGCGCGAGCCCGCTGTCGATCTCCGACCACCCGTAGGCGTCGAGTGCCCGGCGACGGCGATCGCGGGCGGTCTCGGTGCTGGAGTCCTCCTCGATGAGCGTCGTGTTGAGCCGTCCGACTCGCGGCATGTCCCTCACCTCCTCGGTGCGCGGCGGCGTCCGGTCGGTGGAGAAGGCCGCTCCGGCGCCGCCCAGGACGGTGGCCCACCAGATCGCGGCCGCGGTGAGCAGGGCCACGACCGCGACGATGGCGCCGGCGCGCCGGCCGGGCACGCGGTCCTCCTCCTGGAACAGGCCGGGGCGGCGCGGGGACTCACTCACGGCGGTAGTCGATGGAGGTGGCGATGCGCGGGTCGCGCCAGGCGACCACGGAGTGGCCGGCCAGGCGCCACGCGCCGAACGCGACCGCGGGTGCGGTGACGAGGAGCAGCGCGGCGGGGTCGACCCAGTGGAGCTGGAGGTCCCGGCGGGCGAGGGCGGGGACCACGAGCCAGAACATGTCGATGTAGTGCATCAGCAGCATCCAGGCGGCGACGACGGCGAGGGATGGGCCCTGCTGCTTGAGTCGATACGAGAGGAGCGCGGCGAACGGGAGCAGGAAGTGTCCGATCGCCAGGATGATGAGGACGACGCCCCAGCCGCCGCGGAGCCGGTCCAGGTACCAGCCCACCTCCCGGGGCAGGTCGGCGATGTAGATCAGGAATCCCTGGGAGAAGGCGATGTAGGCCCAGAAAATGGTGAACACGAGGAGGAGCCGCCCCAGGGCGTAGTAGTGGCCCTCGGCCACCTCGTCGCCGATGAGGTCGGCGCGCTGCGCACCCCATGTGAGGAGCGTGAGCGCGGCCAGGCCGCCGTACATCCCGCCCGAGAACCAGTACACGCCGAAGATCGTGGACAGCCACGTGGGGTCGAGGGACATCAGCCAGTCGACGGCCGCGAAGGTCATGGTCACGCCCGCGGCGACGAGCCCCGGGCCGCTGAGCCGGACGGCGCGCGCGGCGGGGGCGGCGTCGGGGTCGCGGTCCTGCCGCAGCGACCATCGTCGCAGCGCCCACGCGAGGGCGGTCCAGACGGCGAAATAGACGATCGCGCGGATGAGAAAGAACGGGACGTTCAGGTACGCCGCCTTGCGACCGATGGCCTCCAGCTCCGGCTCGGTGAACCCCACGACCGGCGGCACCCACGGGTAAAGCCGCGCCATGCCCAGGAGCACGGGCAGGAGGAGGAGTGCGAAGAGCGGCAGGGTGGCGGCCACGGACTCGGCGAGGCGACGGATCACGACGAACCAGCGGGCGTTGGTGGCGTGGGCGATCAGCACCATGAAGAGGGCGCCGAGGGCAATGGAGAGGCCGTACGCGTACGCGGCCAGGTAGCTGAAGAGGGCCCGCTCGGGCGCGACGATCAGGGCCAGCACGAAGACGAGGGCCGCCGCGGCGGTCACGATCAGCGCGGGGGCGATCACGCCGCGCGCGCGCCGCAGCACCCGCGGCTCCGCGGCGGGGCCGAGCTTCGAGCGCGACCGGCTCACGGGCCACCTCCGGGAACGGCGGCGCGGAACGCCCGACGGACGGAGTCGGGGAGCGCGTCGAGGTCGGCGCGCTGCGCGAGCTGGAGTGCCCGCACGTACGCGACGACCGCCCAGCGGTCGAGCACGTCGAGCTCCGCCGCGTACGACGGCATGAGCCCGTACCCCTCCGTGATCGCGGCGAAGATGCGCCCGTCCGGGGCCTCCCGCAGCTCCTCTCGGAGCAGGGAGGGGGGCGGCCGAAGGGACATGTTCCCGGCGACCGGTGTGCGGGCCTGCCCGTCGATCCCGTGGCAGACGGCGCAGAAGATCCCGAAGCGGTCACGGCCGCGCTGGAGATCATCCATGCCGAGTCGGAGCGGGATCCGCTGCACGAAGGGCGCGCGCTCGCGCCGCGGACCCGCGGGGCCGGCGGTGGCGGCGGGGACGAGCACGAAACTGTCCGGCCGCACGCGCCCCGTGAGCATGGCCGCATCACCGATCGCGGCGGCGCGGTGCACCGTGCCCGAAGGTGGGTGGCGCATGACCATGGAGTCGGGGAACAGCGCGGCGCCCTCGTACGCCCTGAACGACCGCTGGTCGATCATGCGTTCGAAGCTCCAGGTGACCGGCTGATCCTGCCAGTCGCACCCGGCGAGGAGGGCCGCGGCGGCGAGGGCCAGGAGCGCCGGCCGGGGTGCCGGAACGCGCCGGAAACGACGGGCGCGGGCGCTCACGACTCCTCCGGCCGCAGGGGCACCACGGCATCGTCGGCCCCGAGCCCGCCGGGGACGCGCTCCACGTGGAGCGCGCCGGCGCTCCTGAGGTCGCCGGCGGTGCGCTCGAACTCGAAGAGGGGGTCGCGCTCGTCGATGCCGAGGAAGAACGCGTCGTCGTTGACGCGATCAAAGCCGGGCACGTCGAAGAGCGGCTGCCAGAGCATGGGGAGGCGCGAGCCCACGATCACGCCGAGGAAGGCGGCGATGGAGGCGAAGAGGATGGCGGTCTCGAACGTGATCATGACGTACGACGGGAACGGGTGCATCGGCCGTCCGCCCACATTGAGCGGGAAGTCGACGGTATTGGTCCACCACTGGATCCCGTAGCCAACGGCGGCGCCGAGCAGTCCCGCCAGGAGGGTGAAGAGCGGGATCCGTCCGCGGGGCAGCGCGAGGGCATCCTCGAGCCCCTCCACCTCCCAGGGGGCGAAGCCCTCCACCAGCGTGTAGCCGTGCCCACGCATTGCCGCCGCGGCGCTCTTCACCGCCTCGGCGGACTCGAACTCTGCGAGGACGCGGATCCTCATGACGTCCGGCGCCGAGCCCCTCATGGCCTCGCCCACAGGTCGCGGTCGCGCTCGTGCGCCAGCTGCTTGACCTCGTGGATGGGGATCCCGGGCACGAAGCGCAGGAAGAGGAGGAACAGGAAGAGGAACGTGCTCATGGAGCCCAGGAGGAGGCTCCAGTCCACCCACGTCGGCATGTACTCGTGCCAGCTGGACGGGAGGAAGTCGCGGTCCAGGCTGGTCACCACGATGAGGAATCGCTCGATCCACATGCCCGCGAGGACCAGCGTGGAGGCGCCAAAGAGCACGACGCGGCTGTGGCGGGCGCGTCGGCTCCAGAACACCTGGGGCACGAGCCCGTTCAGGATGACGGTCGCCCAGTATATGACCGGCCATTCGAGGGGGCGGTGGACGAGGTAGATGAACCGCTCGACGGGGTGGCCGGAGTACCAGGCCATGAAGCTCTCCATGAGGTAGGCGTAGAGCATGAGCGAGCCCATGACCAGGAGGAGCTTGGCGATCATGTCCAGGTGGCGGCGCGTGATCATCTCCTTCCACCCCATGAGGGAGCGGATGGGGATGAGCAGCATGGCCACGAGGGCGAGGCCGGAGTGGATGGCGCCCACCACGAAGTAGGGTGGGAAGATGGTGCTGTGCCACCCTGGCAGCTGCGCGATGGCGAAGTCCATGGACACGATGGAGTGCACGGAGACCACGAGCGGTGTGGCGAGCCCGGCGAGGAGGCCGTAGCCGATCTGGTATCGGCGCCAGTCGCGGGCTGCGCCGCGCCAGCCGAGGGCGAAGATGCCGTAGATCCGCGCCCGCCGGCGGGTCGGCGCGGCGTCGCGGGCGGAGGCGAGGTCGGGGATCAGGCCCAGGTACCAGAAGAGGAGCGAGACGATGCCGTACGTGGCGATGGCAGCGGCGTCGTAGGGGAGGGAGCTGCGGAATTGCGGCCACACGCCCATGGTCGCGGGGTAGGGCAGGAGCCAGTAGGCGAACCAGGCGCGGCCCAGGTGCAGGACGGGGAACAGCATGGCCATGGCGATGGCGAAGAGGGTCATCGCCTCGGCCACGCGGTTGATGGAGCTCCGCCACTGCTGCTCGAGGAGGAGCAGGAACGCCGAGATGAACGTGCCCGCGTGCCCCAGCCCGATCCACCAGACGAAGTTGATGATGGCGAACGCCCACGCGACGGGGATGTTGTTCCCCCATACGCCGATGCCGCTGAAGATCGTGTAAGCCATGGCGCCGACGAAGCCGAGGGCGCCCATGCCGGTCATCAGGAAGAAGAACCGGAACGGCAGCGAGGGTTTGGACCAGAGCGGTGAGAGGACGCGCGACGTGATGTCGTGGTAGCCGAGGTCGTCGCGGAGAACGGGGTCCGGGTCGAGGGACGGGGCGTCCTGTCTCACAGGGGCCGTTCCTCGGCTGCCCGCGCCCGCTGGCGCTGCGCCTCGTCCAGCTCCGGGTTCGGGTTCGAGATCCGGGCCAGGTACTGCGTCCGGGGCTTCGTGCCGAGCTCGTGCAGGACGCTGTAGATCCGCGGGTGCTCGCGGCTCCGTGAGACGGCGCTGTCGGGGTCCGTGAGCGATCCAAAGACGATGGCCTCCGTGGGGCACGCCGACTGGCAGGCCGTCCGGACGGCGTCGCGGGCGAGCGGCCGGCCCTCCCGGTCCGCCTCCCGCTCCGCGCGCCGGATCCGCTGGACGCAGTACGTGCACTTCTCCATCACGCCCCGCTCCCGCACGGTCACGTCCGGGTTCAGAACCAGCGTCTCCGGCGGCTCACGGTCGTTGTTGTAGTCGAACCAGTTGAAGCGCCGCACCTTCCAGGCGCAGTTGTTGGAGCAGAAGCGCGTACCGACGCAGCGCTGGTAGACCATTTCGTTCAGGCCGTCTTTGGAGTGGACGGTGGCGTTGACGGGACAGACATACTCGCACGGCGCTTTTTCGCAGTGCTGGCAGAGCATGGGCTGATGGACCACGTCGGGACGATCCGGCGGTCCCGTGAGATACCGGTCGATCCTCAGCCACTGCATCTCCCGGGACTGCAGGACTCCCTGCTTTCCCACCACCGGGATGTTGTTCTCCGCCTGGCACGCCACCACGCAGACGGAGCAGCCGGTGCAGAGCGAGAGGTCGATGGTCATCGCCCACTGCTGCTCGCCGTCGAGGCCGGGGCCTTCATAGAGCGTCTCCACCCGGCCGCGGTGGTGGCGGGTGAACTCGGGCTCGCGGCGATACTCCTCCAGCGTGTGCTCGAGGACGATCTCCCGCCCCTCCATGGACCAGTGCGTCTGCGTGCCGGCGAGCTCCCGCCGCTCGGGCCGGCCATCCCCGTCGAGGACCCGGAGCACCGTCACGCCGGACAGGAGGAAGGGCGCGTCATGGGTGCGGAGACGGTAGGCGCTCACCCCGTGGCCCAGCGCCGTTTCCTCGGCCCCCTCCCGGCCGTAGCCGAGGTGGAGGGTGACCGCATCAGGGGCGTGGCCCGGGACGGGCAGGGCCGGGATCTCGAGGGCGCGGCCACCGTCCTCCAGGCGTACCACGTCGCCTTTCTCGACCCCGAGCCGGGCCGCTGTGACCGGCGAGAGCAGCGCGGCGTTCTCCCAGGTCAGCTTCGTGATCGGGTCGGGGAGCTCCAGGAGCCAGGCGTTGTTGGCGAAGCGGCCGTCGTAGACGCGGGGGTCCGGGCGGATCGCGATTTCCACCACGCCGGCGGGGATCGGGGCGGTGCTGGCTGGCGGGTCGGGTGGGCCGGGGACGCCGTCCCCCCGTTCCCGGGGTGAAGGGGCGGCCTTCAGTCTCTCGGCGGAGATCCGGGTCTGGCGGTGGGCCCGCTCCCGCCGCGTCCGCAGCTGTCGCGTCAGCGAGTCCGCGTCGATGGCGGGGGTCGCGCGGACGGTCGGGGTGTCGCTGCCAGCGACCACGCCCGACCGGAGCGACTCGCGCCAGAGCTCCTCGAAATCCACAGCCGGGACCGCCAGGACCTGCCGACGCCAAACCTCGCGCACCGCCGCGTCCGCCGGGACCGACTCCGCACCCGCGAACGCCCGGAGGATGTCGTCGACGGAATGGCCGTCGTAGAGGGGGCGAATGAGCGGCTGTATCGTGGAGAGGGTGCCGTCGTAGGCGCGGGTGTCCCCCCACGCTTCCAGGTAATGGGTGGTGGGCAGGTACCAGTCGCAGAGCGCCGCCGTCTCGTTCTCATACAGTCCTCCGCAGATCGAAGTGCGGACGCCGCGGAGGGCGGCGGCGAAGTCCAGGTCCGCGGGGGCGGTGTAGGCGGGGTTGGAGTCGAGGACGACCAGCGTGTCCACTCGCCCGGCGCCCATTTCGCCGACCAGCGGACGGAGCCCGTGGGACGTCGATCCAGCTTCGTGGATAACCGGCTCCCCCAGGGTGACGGTGCGTCCGAGATTGCCCAATCGCTCGTTGATGACGTGAACCAGGGCGTGGACTTCCGGCGGCTGATGCGGCCCCGCGATGACCACGCCCGAGCGGGCGTATTCGCGCAGGTCGCGAGCCGCATGGCGGACCCAGTCGGCGGCGTCGGGCCCGAGCCCGGGCAGCGCCGCGGACGGGTCGAGGATCGCCGCGTGGAGCGCCACCGCGATCCACTCGATCTCTGAGCTGCGCGCGGGGAGGTGATGGTCGGCGGTGGCCGCCGTGGGGTCCAGCATGGGGGCCGCGGCGTAGAGGCGGTTCATCGCGCTCCCTGGCCCATCGGGGCGCCGCGCGAGCGCGAAATGCCGGGCGTTCCGAATCCGAGCGGGGCCTTCGGCCAGGAAGTTCGACTCCAACGCCACCACGACGCGGGCGCGGCGGAAGTCGTGCCGCGGAACCAGGGGCCGTCCGAACGCGAGTCGCGCTCCCTCCAGCTCGGCCGTGCCGCCTGTGGGCGAAAAGAAGTGGAAGCGGGCTTCCGGAAGGCGCGAACGGATCGCATCGATCCAGTGGATCCGGAAGGGAGAGCTGGTGGGCTGGAGGAGGAAGTGAAGGCCGCGCCCTCCGGAGGGGACCAGCGGGGCGGACGCTCCGTCCGGCGGACGGGGGCCGTCCGGACCCTGCACAGCCCGGACGAAGCGCCCCCAGCTCCGCGGCTGAGCGCTCTCCAGGATCAGCCGGCCGCGGTGGGGGTCGTAGAGCTGGAGGATCGAGGCCTGCTCGAACGGCCCCAGCGCCCCAAGGCTCGAGGGGTGGTCCGGGTTGCCCTCGACCATCACCGGCCGCCCCTCCCGGCTCTGGGCCAGCAGCCCGATCCCGTACCCGTCCAGCACCATGGTCGTGGCGTATGCCAGCGGGATGCCAGGGGTCACCTCAGGGGGGCGGTGCACGTACGGGAGCACCGTGCCCACGGGGCGCTCGCAGGCCTGAAGGCCGGCCAGGGCGGCCGAAGCCCCCACGATCTTCAGGAACTCCCGCCGGGTGGTCCCGTCCGGCGCCCGGTCCGCCCCCTCCGGGAACTCCGGGCTGGCGCCGGCGAACCCGGCTCGCTCTTCCAGGCTGCGCCAGTAGCGGGGCGGGTGCGGGAGGACGGGGAGCTGGCCGGATCGGGTCATCGGTGGCACGTCGTGCAGTCGGTGCCCGGCGCCACGTCGTACTCGGCCATGAGGGCGGCGGCCAGCGAGTCCCGGTCGCCCTGGAAGGTCCACCCCGGCGTGGTGATCTCGGACCGGGGACGCAGCCGTGGGCCCGGGTCCCGGTGGCATTCCAGGCACCAGCCCATGGTCAGCGGCGCGACCTGAGTCACCCGCGCCTGCCGGTCGAGCCGGCCGTGGCAGCTCTCGCAGCCCACACCGTTCAGGACGTGGGCGGAATGGTCGAAATAGACGAAATCGGCCAGGGAATAGACGCGGGCCCAGGCCAGGGGCGCGCCCTCGAAGTAGCTCTCACGTACCGGCTCCAGGAGAGGGCTGTCGTTCCAGATCTGGTTGTGGCAGTTCATGCAGAGGTCGGCGCCGGGGATGCCGGCGTACGGCGACCGGTCGGCGAGGGAGTGGCAGTAGAGGCAGTCCACGAGGTCATCCGCCACGTGGTGGCGGTGGTCGAAGGGCACCGGCTGCTCGGGTGCGCGGCCCACACCGGTGTTCCACGGGCTTCGAACATACCCCATGAGCGCGAGCGGGACCGCCAGGACCAGGAGCACGGCCGCTGCGATCGCCACCCGGAACGCATGGTTCGACCAACTGGGGAAGAGCGCCGGCATCTCCGTTCCGGAAAGGGTCGCCCCGCGACCGGGCCGGTCGCGGCGGACGCCGATTCGCGGCATGCAAGACACGTGCAGCAGACGCCGATCGACGGGCGCCCGGAGCCGCCCGGTGGTATGTTCAGCGGCTCGTAATCCGCCAATCGGAGTCTGTCGAATGCCCCGTACGTCGCCGTGGGCCCGAGCCCTTCTGTTCTCCTCCGCCGCCCTGGGTGTGAGCCTGGCGTCGTGCGCGCGGCCGAGCGAGCCGGCCCTGCCGGTCGCCGCCCCTGAAGCGCTGGGATTGTCGCCGAAGGTGCTCGAGCGCGCGGATTCAGTGCTCCGTGCGTTTGTCGACGCGGGGCAGGTGGGGGGGGTGTATGCGGTGATCGCGCGTGGCGGGCGAGTCGGATACGAGCGGACGTTCGGGTGGCGCGACGTGGGCGGGCGCGATCCGCTGCGCCGGGACGATGTCTTCCGGATCTACTCCATGACCAAACCGATCACCGCCGTCGGGATGCTGCGACTGGTCGAGGAGGGGCGGGTGGCGCTGGATGACCCGGTCTCCCGCTACATCCCGGCCTTCGCGAAGGTAAAGGTATTCGCCGGGGGAACGGCCGCTGCGCCCCTGCTGGAGGAGCCTCGCTCCCCCATCACGATCCGGCAGCTGCTCAACCACACTTCCGGTCTTGCGTACGGACTCACCCGCTCGCCGGTGGACACGATCTTCGCCGCGGCGAAGCTGTACGACGCGGAGCGGACCCTGGAGGCGTTCACAGACTCCCTCGCCCGCGTGCCGCTCCTGTTCCATCCCGGCACGGCGTGGAGCTACAGCTCGGGACTGGACGTAGCCGGACGGGTAATCGAGGTCGCCTCGGGGCGGTCGCTCGATCGATTCCTCGAGGAGGAGATCTTCCGCCCGCTCGGGATGCGAGACACGGCCTTTCGGATCCGGCCCGACATGCGAGACCGTCTCGCCACCGTGTACAGGCCGGGGGCGGGGGGCGAGCTCGAGAGGCTCGGCCCGGACGGGCTCATGGCCATGTTCGAGCCGGGTGCCCGGTTCTTCTGGGGCAGTGGAGGGCTGGTCTCGACGCCCGACGACTACCTCCGGTTCGCCCAGATGCTCCTGAACGGCGGCGCGCTCGGGGAGGCCCGGGTGCTCCGACCGGAGACCGTCGCCATGTTGACCGGCGACACGGTCCCGTTCCATCTGGGACGTCCCACGAACAGCATCCTCGAGGACCCCACCTACCGGTTCGGGCTGGGAGTGGCAGTGAAGGTCGACACCGTCGGCGCGCTGCGGCCCGGGCCCGCCGGCCTGTTTCGATGGTCCGGCTACCTGGGGACCTACTTCTGGATCGACCCGGTCAACGACATGATCGCCATGGTCTGGACGCAGCTGTCGCCCGGCTCCAGGTACCCGATCGAGGCGCGCTTCCAGGATCTCGTGTACGAGGCGCTGTCGCGCCGTGTCGGCTTTCCGGCCCCTGGCGTCTGATCAGGGCCCGACGAGGACCACTCGCCGGGCTTCCGCGTCGAAGCTGATGGCGAAATCGCGGAGCGCGGCCGGGCCGATCTCCGTGGTTTCATGGGAGGTTGGCGGACCGGAAGGCCTCCTGCACCATCGATCGCGCCTCGTCCTGGATGCGGGCCAGGTGCTTCTCGTCCCGGAAGCTCTCCGCGTAGATCTTGTACACGTTCTCCGTTCCGGACGGCCGCGCCGCGAACCAGCCGTTCTCCGTCACCACCTTGAGACCGCCGATGGGCGCGTTGTTGCCGGGCGCCCGCGTCATCCGCTGGACGATCGGCTCTCCGGCGAGGTCGCGGGTCCCGATGGATTCGGGAGAGAGGGTCTTCAACGCCGCCTTCTGCTCGGGCGTCGCCGGGGCGTCGATCCGCTGATACACGGGGGTTCCGAATCGCTCTTCCAGGTCGTGGTAGATCTCGGCGGGATCCCGGCCGGTGACCGCGAGGATCTCGGCGGCGAGCAGGGCGAGGAGGATGCCGTCCTTGTCGGTGGTCCACGGGGACCCGTCGTGGCGCAGGAAGGTGGCGCCCGCGCTTTCCTCACCGGCGAAGGCGACGTCGGCGTTCATGAGCCCCTCGACGAACCACTTGAAGCCGACGGGCACCTCGACCAGGGGTCGACCGAGGTCCCGGGCCACGCGATCGATCATGGAGCTGGAGACCAGCGTTTTGCCGATGCCGGCGTCCGAGGGCCAGTCGGGTCGGTGCTGGAAGAGGTACCAGACGGCGACGGCCAGGTAGTGGTTCGGGTCGAGCAGTCCGCCCGTGGGGGTGACGATCCCGTGGCGGTCGGCGTCCGGGTCGAGCCCGGCGGCAACGTCGAAGCGGTCCCGGAGCCCGATCAGCCCGGCCATGGCATAGGGTGAGGAGCAGTCCATCCGCACCTTCCCGTCGCGGTCCAGCGGCATGAAGGAGAACGTGGGGTCGACGTCTTTGTTCACGACCTCGAGGTCGAGACCGTAGCGTTCCGCGATGGGCTCCCAGTAGTCGACGGAGGAGCCGCCCATGGGGTCCACGCCAATGCGCAACCCGGACGCGGCGATGGCGTCCATGTCGAGGACCGACGCGAGCTCCTCGATGTAGGCGGATCGCAGGTCCACCTCCCGGGTGGTGCGGGCCGCTCTCGCCGCCCGGAGCGAAAGCCGCTCGCCCCCCGGGGCGCCTGAGTCCAGCAGCTCGTTCGCCCGCTCCTCGATGGCGGACGTGGTCTCTCCGGCGGCGGGTCCCCCGTGGGGCGGGTTGTACTTGATCCCTCCGTCCTCCGGCGGATTGTGCGACGGCGTGAGGATCAGCCCGTCCGCGCGCCCCGCACCGGCGGCACCCGCCGCCCCGCCCGAGTGGTTCGCCCGGAGGATCGCGCGGGATATGACCGGCGTGGGTGTGAACGGGGAGGCACCGTCCAGCCGGAGCTCCACACCGGCACCGGCCAGGACCCCCACGGCCACCTCGAAGGCCTGCTCCGACAGGGCATGTGTGTCCTTGCCGACGAACATGGGCCCGTCGATGCGCTCGTGCGCGCGATACTCGGAGATGGCGGTGGCAATGGACCGGATGTGCGCCTCGTTGAAGCTTCCATCGAGAGACGTGCCCCGGTGTCCCGAGGTGCCGAAGGACACCCGCTCCGCACGGACCGATGGGTCCGGCGTCCGATCATGGAACGCCGCGCGTAGCGCGCCAATGTCCGTCTGACGATCGGGGGGCGTCGGTTCGGCCTGCGGGTCATTGCTCATGAAGGCGCGCTCTCCTGCGTCGGGGTCCTCGTGGTTCGAGTGCGGCCCAGGCGATGCAAGTTCCCGCCCGTGCGCCCCCGGTGCAACGCCGGCGACGACCCGGCGGCGGGTGCGTGTGAAACGGGTGTTGTGGGTGAGGGTGAAGCGTGACGAGGGTGGAACGATTACTGCGCGGGAAAGGGGTGCGAGGCGGCAGCGTTCCTGTCGCCTTTTGTCGTAATTCCAGCAGGGGGTCAACATGCCGAAGAACCACGGATCGAGCGTAAAGGACGACGAACAGTACGAGGCGCTGCGGGAAGAGGGCGCCAGCAAGGAGAAGGCGGCCCGGATCGCGAACTCCGGCTCGCGGTCGTCGACGGGGAAGAAGGGCGGGAACGCCAGCCAGTACGAGGACCGTACCAGGGACGAGCTCTACGAGAAGGCGAAGGAAGTGGGCATAGAGGGCCGGTCGGACATGACGAAGGACGAGCTGATCGACGCCTTGCGGAACCACTGACTCCGGTATACGGGTTTCCGTTGAGGACGAGGCGTTCGCCGAGCGCCTGGAGGTCCCCCGCACGTGGAGTCAGATGAGGCATACGGGAGCCGACGCGCCGTGCGGCTGATCGCGACGCGGAAATCCGAGCAGAACCACCGGGCCATCGACCCGTGGACCGTGGTGCACGTGTCCGCGGGTCTCGCGCTGGGGCTGATGGACATCGACCGTGGGAAGGCGCTGGCGCTGGCGGTGGGGTACGAGCTCGCTGAGCAGGTGTTCGAGCGTCGGCCGTGGGGCAGAGAGCTGTTCAAGACGTCCGGTCCCGAGATCCTGCCGAACGCGGCCGTGGACCTGGCGGTGTTCTGGGGAGGGCACGTACTCGGTACGCTGTGGAACGCCACGGAGTGACCACGAGACGGGCGGCCCGTGGAAATCGGCTTCGCCGGGCGCTTGGCGCGCTGCTGGCGGCCCTTCCTCTGGTGCCGGGGGTCGGCGTGCAGGCGCAGGAGGCGAGCACGCCCCAGTCCGCGGACTCCACCCTGGTGCTCGCGCACCCCGAGCTGGTGGTGCGGGCACTGCGCGCACCGGTCGCGGCGGCCGAGCTTCCCTATGCGGTGACGGTCCGGCGGCCCGCGCTCGACGCGTCAAGCGCGGGCCTGAGCCTCGCCGGGGAGCTCCGAGCGGTTCCGGGGCTCCAGGTGCAGAGCCGGTACAACGACGCGCTGGGAGAGCGGATCGTCATGCGCGGCTTCGGAGCGCGGGCGCAGTTCGGAGTGCGGGGCATCCAGGTCCTGGTGGACGGGGTCCCCGCCACCATGCCGGACGGTCAGACCACGCTCAGCCACCTCGACCTCTCGTTGCTCGAGCGGGCGGAGGTCCTGCGCGGTCCCGCCGCGGCGGCGTACGGAAACGCGGCCGGCGGCGTGCTCCTGCTGAGCACCCGGCCTCCCCCCTCGGCGGGGTTGCGACAGGAGGTGGAGGTGGTCGGTGGAGAGGGTGACCTGTTCCGGCTCCGGTCCACCACGGCCGGGGGCGGGGGAGGCGCGGGCTGGATCGTCTCGGCCACGCGGGAGCGGCGCGACGGGTACCGGCCGCACTCGGGCACCGAGCGCTACCAGGGGACCGGGCGACTGGACGCGTCCATGGCGGGTGGCTTCCTGCGGGTCGTAGCGCACGGGGTATCGTACGACGCGGACAATCCCGGCTCCCTCACGCTGGAGCAGTACTTGGCGGAGCCTCACCAGGCGCAGGGCTACAACGTGGCGCAGCGGACGGGTGAAGAGGGGCTGCACGGCCAGGTGGGCGCCACGTGGGAGGCGGCCACGGGGATCGGCCAGCTGGAGGCCACGGCCTATGCGGTGGCTCGCACCCTCGACAACCCGATTCCGCCCGCTTTCATCGACCTGGAGCGGCGGGTCGGTGGCGCCCGCGTCCTGCTGAGGAGCGGGGGCGGCGAGGGTCGGGCATCCACCGGTGGCACGGACGCGGACCGGCAGCCTGTGAGCTGGGCTGTCGGCCTGGAGGCCGCGGTGCAGAGGGACGACCGGCAGAATCACGAGAACGTGGACGGGCGGCGCGGAACCCTCACTTTGGATCAGGGGGAGCGGGTGAGCAACGTCGCGGTGCACGGGCAGGCCCTGGTGCCGATCCTCCCCCCGCTCGGCGTGTTCCTGGGCGCGCGCTATGACCGGATCTCGTTTGCCGCAGACGACCACTTCACCGAAGCGGGCGATCCCGACGATTCGGGTCGGCGGACGATGCACGCCGTGAGTCCGACCGCCGGGCTCCGGCTGGACGTCGCGCGGGGCGTGTCATTCTTCGGGAACGTCAGCACCGCGTTCGAGACGCCGACCACCACCGAGCTGGTGAACCGCCCGGACGGGTCCGGCGGGTTCAATGCGGAGGTGGACCCTCAGCGAACGATCTCGTACGAGATCGGCACCCGCGCGGAGATTGCGCCGATGTTTCGGTTCCAGGCGAGCGCCTATCACGCCCGCGTGACGGACGCGCTGATCCCCTTCGAGGTGGCCACGGCGCCGGGGCGGCAGTATTTCCGCAACGCCGGCGGGGCGGTACACGAGGGGCTCGAGCTGCTGGCGGAGGTACGCACGAGTGTGGTGGAGGTATTGGGCGCGGTGAGCTGGACGGAGGCCGGGTTCACCGCCTACGAGGAGGGTGGACGATCCTTCGATGGCAACGCGGTCCCGGGTGTACGCCCGTGGACGGTGGGGTTGGTGGCCAAAGCGCGACCGACCGCAACGCTGAGGCTGGAGGTCGACTACGAAGGTACGGGCGCTATGGCGGTGGACGATGCCAACGAGTCCTGGGCGCCCGGCTACGACCTCGTGGGGGTGAGGGTGGCCGCCACGGGGATCTCCGTCGGCAGGGGGTCGCTCGCGCCGTACATCGGCGTGGGCAACCTCCTGGACGAGGTGTACGTGGCGTCGGTGGTGCCGAACGCGTTCGGCGGCCGGTTCTTCGAGCCCGGACCTGGTCGCAGCGTATACCTCGGGATGGAACTGGAAATCACCGTGAGGGGGGCCGGACAATGAGCTCATCATGACTTTCTGGCCGGATGCCTGGGGTCCCATTCTCCTCCCCGAGGCGCCCATCGCGGAGCTGCTGGTCCGGGGCACGGCGATCTACGTCTTCCTCTACTTCCTCATGAGGGTCTCCGGACGGCGGCTGTTCTCTCGGCTCGCCATGTCGGATATCCTGGTCATGCTGCTCATCGCGGTGGCCGTGCGGGAAGGGATGACGGGGGACCACTACGGAGTGGGCGACGCTGCGATCTCTGGGGCGACGATCCTCGGGTGGGACATGCTCGTGGACCGCCTGGCGTACCGATTCGAGTGGCTGCGCGGATCCCTCCGGCACCAGCCCGTGCCGATCATCCGCCATGGTCAGCTCATCGTGGAGAACGCCCGGGACAACCTGCTGACCCGGCCGGAGATCATGGAGCGGGTTCGGGCGCAGGGCCTGAGCTCCCTCGACCAGGTGGAGGAGGGGTACCTGGAGCAGGATGGCACGTTCACCATCGTCCCGAAATGAGCCCGCGCGGCCTCAGCGGTCGTTGGAGCTGCTCTTCACGTGACCGAACTTGAGGGTGGCCACGAACACGGCCCCCCCGATGGCGTTCCCCAGCACGGACCAGATCAGGAACCGGCCGTAGTCGCCCAGGGTGGGCCCCGCGCCGGCAAATACGCCCATCAGGACTTCCAGTGTGCCGGCGATGGAGTGGTGCAGGTGACCGAAGGCGATGAGGAAGGTCGTGCTCCAGATGAAGAAGATCTGGCTGATGGTATCGCGGGCTGCCGCGGTCAGCCAGGCGAGCAGCCCCATGAGCCAGCCCGCGGCGATGGCGCTCATGAGGATCAGGCCGGAGGAGGGCTCCAGCAGCGGCCGCGCCATCTCGGCCAGCGCCGCCACCTCGATGATCCCGAGCCCGGTCCCGAGCACCACCACGAACGCGGAGAAGAGCGCCGCGCCGACGAGGTTGGCGACGAGCACCAGCCCCCACAGGCGCAGGAGCCGGACGGGGTGCACCCGCCGAGCGAGGATGGGCAGAACGGCGGAGGTGGTGTGCTCGGTGAAGAGCGCGGAGCGCCCCATGACGACGAAGATAAAGCCGATCGTATAGAGGTTGGCCAGGACCAGTTCCTTCACCGGCTCGGACGCGACACCCGCCATCAGGGTCAGGGCGATGGCGATGGCGAGCGGCCCGAATCCGAGGTCCAACCCCGCCGTCAGCCCGGAGAGGAGAAGCGCTGAGGCCGGCCTGTCCAGCTCCTCCTCCGCCTGGAGCATCTCCTGCTCCAGCGTCGTGTGGTAGCTCTTCTGCGCCTCTTCCAGGGGATGGTCGCGGAGCAGGCCACGGTGCCGGTCATCCGAAGGCGGGATGTTGTCCCGCGTCTCACGTCGCGCTTCTGAGTCCATCAGATCCACCCTGGGCGGTCGAGGTGCGATCGTGGCCGGGCACACGGCGTGCCAATGGCCGCGGGCCCCTCAGCGGAAGCGCGGGAACACCCCCGTCACGAGCCGCGCCCGGACTTCGTTCATGAAGGCCAGGGCGTCCAACGATCGGTCGGGTCCCGGGGCGCCATCGGTGTTGATCACGCCGATGGCGCCCGCGCCGCTCTCCGGGTCCACGTAGAAGAACGAGAGGTGGTTCCACTGTTGGCCGGCGTGTCCCACCAGGCGGCCGCCATCGTGCCGCGTGAGGAAGAAGGTGAGCCCGATCTCCTCGTGGGGCTCGCCCCACGCCGCGTCCTCGCCGACCGGCGCGACCGGCGTCCACATCTCCTCGAGCGACGCGCGCGCCAGGACCGGCGCATCCAGGGTACCACCGAGGAAGGCCAGGTAGCGAGCCAGGTCGTCGAGGGGCGCATTGAGGCCACTGTTCGACACGGTGATGCCGGGATCGAAGTCGGGCCCGAGCGCCACTGGTCGGCCGTCCTCGATGCGGTAGGCGTTGGAACGGTACGGCGCCAGGTGGGGAGGCGTGAGCCGGAAGTAGCTGTGGCGCATGTCCAGCGGGCGCAGGATCCGCTTTTCCACGTACGCCTCCCACGGCTCCCCGGAGACGATCTCGACAATGTGGGCGAGGAAGACGATGCCGGGGTTCGAGTACGCGAAGCGCGACCCCGGTTCGAAGAGCAGCGCCGTCCAGGGCATCATGGCGGCGATCTGGTCCCAGCGGGTGGGCTCGAACGGGTGCCAGGGCTGGTCACCGCCCCAGGGCCAGGTGGAGGATCGGAACCCGGCGGTGTGGCTGAGGAGTCGTCGGATCGTGACCTCCTCGATGGGCCCGAAGGGAGCGTGCACCTCGCGCAGCTCCGGGAGCCAGCGCACGGCGGGGTCGTCGAGTGAGAGCAGGCCGCGGTCCCTGAGCTGGAGGATGGCAATGCCCGTGAGCGTCTTCGTGTTGGAGGCCCAGTGGAAGATCGTCCGGTCCGTAACGGGAGCCTCGGCGGCGAGGTCGGCGTGGCCGTGAAGCTCGCGGGCGAGGACCTGTCCATCGCGGACGAGCCAGAGGCTGCCCCCCACAACGCCCCGTGCCGCCGCCGCCGTGTGGAAGAAATCGGCCACGTCTGCCCAGGCCGCACCGGCGTCTTCGGGGAGGCCGCGCGGGTCCTGCGCGTGAAGGTCGCCGGTCATTCCCGCAACGGTGCTCACGAGGCCGAGAACGAGGGCGGGCCCGCGGAGGACGGCGGGGCCCGGCCGGGAATGGAGAGTGGGGCTGTTTCCGTCATCGGTCTGTTCCATGGTCGGTGCGTCAGGAGGTGTGCGCGGCCGGAGCAACGAGCCGTTCGGGAACCATGGGGCGCGGCGGCCACGCGCGCCAGCCGGCGCGGGTCCGACCGGCTCGACAATCGTGTTACCTTTTCGCCCATGCCAGCCCTGACCGTCGACCGTCTCCGCAAGAGCTACGGCACCCGCGTGGTGTTCGATGGCGTCTCGTTCTCCATCGAGGAGGGCGAGAAGGTGGGGTTCATCGGCGTGAACGGCTCCGGCAAATCGACCCTGTTCCGGATCGTCGCGGGGGCGGAGGGCTCGGAAGACGGGTCGCTGGCGTTCCGTCGCGGATTGAGCGTGGGCTATCTCCCGCAGGAGCCGGCGTTCGAGGCCGGCGAAACGATCCTGAAGGCGGTAGCGGGAGGGCGTCCGGAGCTGCTTGGGGCCATTGGCGACTACCACGACGTAACGCTGGCGCTGGACGCCGGCTGCGCCACGGCCGGGGAGCTGGAGCGGCTGGTGGCATGGCAGGCGAAGGCGATGGAGCGGATCGAGGCGCTGGGCGGCTGGGACTACGAGCATCGACTTGAGTCGGTGCTGACGCGCCTGGACGTGGACGGGTGGGAGCGGTCCGTGGACGACCTGTCGGGCGGCGAGCGGAAGCGGGTAGCGCTGGCGCGCGTGCTCGTGCAGCAGCCCGGCCTCCTGCTGCTGGACGAGCCGACCAACCATCTCGATGCCGACACGACCGAATGGCTCGAGGACGCGCTCCTGGACTACCCGGGCGCGGTCATGCTCATCACCCACGACCGCTATTTCCTCGACCACGTCGTGACGCGGATGATCGAGGTGAGTCGGGCGGAGCTGGCGCCGTTCCCGGGCGGGTTCACGGAGTACCTGGAGGCGAAGGCGGAGCGCGAGGAGCGGCTGGCGGTGGCCGAGGAGAAACGGTCGAAGCTGATCGCGCAGGAGCTGGCGTGGGTGAAGCGGGCGCCGAAGGCCCGCACGGGGAAGCAGAAGGCGCGCATCCAGCGTCTCGAGAAGACTCGGGAGAAGCAGGAGGCGGAGCGTACGCCCGACCGGGATACGGTGGACCTCAAGTTCGGGCGGCCGCCGCGGCTCGGTCGGACCGTTCTGGACCTGGAGCACCTCGGGAAGTCATACGGCGACCAGACGCTGATCCGCGACTTCTCCACGCAGCTGCGTGGCGGGGAGCGGATCGGCATTGTGGGCCCCAACGGTGCGGGCAAGACGACGCTCCTCCGCATGATCCTGGGTGAAGAATCGCCCGACGCTGGCACGGTGAAGCCGGGCGTGAACACGGTCATGGCGTACTACGACCAGGCCCGCGCCGACCTCGATCCCGACGCTGACCTGCTGGAGACCGTGGCCGGCCACCAGGACTGGGTGGAGGTGGCGGGGCGGCAGGTCCACGTCCGCAGCTATCTGAACAGCTATCTCTTCCCGAACGAGATCCACGAGCAGAAGGTCCGGAGCCTCTCCGGGGGCGAGAAGAACCGGCTGCTGCTGGCCCGCCTCCTCCTCGAGGACGCCAATCTGCTCATCCTGGATGAGCCCACCAACGACCTCGACCTCTTCACGCTCCAGGTGCTCGAGGCCGCGCTGGTCGACTTCCCGGGCTGCGTGCTCGTGGTCACCCACGACCGCTACTTCCTGGACAAGGTCGCCACCGCGCTGTTCGTCTTCGAGGGTGACGGCCGGGTCCATCGCCACGAGGGTGGCTACGCCAGCTACCGCCGCCGGAAGGACGCGGCGGCGCGGGAGGCGGAGGCGCACAAGGCCGACGAGGCCGCGCGCGCCGCCGCTGCGCGCGCGGCCACAGCGCAGCAGGAGCGCGCACGGAAGGCGTCCGCCGATACGGATCGGCCCCGGCGGCTCACGTACCGGGAACAGCAGGAGCTGGCTGGAATGGAAACGGCCATCACCACCGCCGAAGCGGAGCGGGAGCGGCTCGAGAAGGCGCTCGCGGACCCCGCGCTGTACAGCGGGCCGCCCGAGGCGGTGGCCACCCTCAGTGCCGCGTTCGAGGTGGCGGGTCAGCGCGTGGAGCAGCTCTACGCTCGCTGGGCAGAGCTGGACCGTTCGGAGGGCTGAGATCCAGCCTGGTGCCTGGCTCCCAGTTCTCGGCAGACGACAGAGGTATGCTCCGTGCATCGGCCCATCCACGCCCTCGCCATTCCACTCCAGCAGCGCAATATGAGAGGATCCATGTCCCTGTTCCAGCCCTTCCAGGCCATGGCCGTTCTGCTGTCATGCACGGCCTGCAACGCCGCGGCCAACGAGCAGCCTTCCGGGATCGCGAACGACACGCTGAACGGTCCGACGCAGGAATGCACCCCGCTTCAGACGGTGGAGCCGAACGCCCCCCAACAGAGTCCGGCGTTCGAGGGACAGACGCGGGCGTGTGAGGCGGAGTCGGGGGTGGCCTTCGAGGTGCAGGTGATCACGGATCGGCTCGTCCACCCGTGGGCGGTCGAGGCGCTGCCGGACGGTGACCTCCTGGTGACGGAGCGCCCCGGCCGCATGCGTGTGGTGACCCCCAGCGGGCAGGTGAGCGAGCCGATCGCGGGGCTGCCGGCTGTGGACGCAGAAGGGCAGGGCGGACTGCTAGACGTGGCACTGAGCCCCGATTTCAACTCCGACCGCACGGTCTTCTGGAGCTATGCGGAGCCCCGGGAAGGCGGCAACGGCACGGCGGTGGCCCGTGGCGTCCTTTCGGCGGACAGGAGCCGGATGGACGAGGTCCGTGTGATCTTCCGGGCCATGCCCACGTACGATGGCGCGGCCCATTTCGGATCGCGGCTCGCGTTCGGACCCGAGGGTCGACTCTACATCACCACCGGCGAGCGCTCCGACCGCGCCATGCGTGAGCACGCGCAACGGCTGGACGGTCACATGGGCAAGGTCATGCGCATCGACCCCAATGGCTCGATTCCCGAGGACAACCCGTTCGTGGGCAGAGAAGGTGCGGAGCCGGAGATCTTCGCTCTGGGGTTCCGGAACGTGGAGGCGGCCGCGTTCGACTCCGAGGGCCGACTCTGGACCATTGAGCACGGACCCCGGGGCGGTGATGAGCTCAACCTCGTGGAGGCGGGCGAGAACTACGGCTGGCCCATCCAGTCGTACGGGATCGAGTATTCCGGTCAGCCCATCGCGGGCGCGTCCACAAACCCCGATGGGTACCGTCAACCGGTTTACTACTGGGACCCGGTGATCGCGCCGTCCGGCGCGCAGTGGTACACGGGCGACCTGTTCCCGGAGTGGCGCGGCAGTCTGTTCGTGGGCGCGCTGAAGGAGCAGCGGCTGGTGCGGCTGGAGGTCGAGGGCGGGCGAGTGACGGGCGAAGAGCACCTGCTCACGGATCTGGGGCAGCGGATCCGTGATGTGAGGCAGGGCCCGGCCGGCGCCCTCTACCTGGTAACAGACGAAGACCGGGGCAAGCTGTTGAAGCTCATCCCGCATGGGTAGCGGGACGAGCTTCGAAAGCCCGGCGACCGGCCCCGAGCGTTAGGGGGCCGTTACCCTGCGATCCTCTTCCTGCTCGAGTGCGCGGGTGCGGGCGATGGCTTCCTCGAGATCATCCGTGACGGCCACAATGCGGGCGATGGCGACATCCGGCTCCGCCGGCAGACTGTCGATCTCCCAGATCGCCTCCATCAGCGCGTGCCCGAGCTCCTCGTGCATGGCCAGTAGCTTGCCACAGGGGCTGGATCGGGCCAGCGCGAGCCGACGCGCCGCTGGCGTATGGGCCGTGCGAACCTCGAGTCCCGCCGTGGTGCAGCCGGGGCAGCAGCCGCCGCACTCGGGGCACTGAATCAGTCGAGCATCGACCGTGGCGCCGCACGTTCTACACGTGGTGACGGGGCGTGATCGTGTATCCTCCATTGTACTCCCTCCCGTTTCCAATTCACTTCGCCGATAGAACGGTATCGGTTTCCACACCGCGCCGCAGTGGGGAAACAGACTATTTCGGCGGAGACGGGGTGTAGGGCTTTACCGGCCCGGTGTAGGGGATCGCACCCGCGGAGTGGAGTCTGGTGTCGGAGCCGGGTGACGCGCCGTGGGGTCCGGGGGCGCGGCCTTCCGGAGGCGCGACGTCAGGAATGGCCCGGAGTGGCCTCCATCTCTGCGCGAATCCGGGGTAGCCCGCCTGGATGGTGCTCCTGGACGTATTCGATCAGGCGCTCGCGCACCTCGCAGCGCAGGTCCCACGCCGCGCTCGCGTCGGCGGCGCTCATGAGGGCCCGGAGCTGGAGCGCGCGGTCTGTGGCATCGGTGACCACCAGTCCCCACGCCCGGCCGTCCCACTTCTCGCTGGCCTGAAGAAGCCGGTGGAGCTCCTGGCGCACCGCCTCCACGGGGACCGTGTAGTCCACGTAAAGGTACACCGTCCCGAGAATCTCCGCGTCCGTCCGGGTCCAGTTCTGGAAGGGGTGCTCGATGAAGTGGTTGAGCGGAACGATCAGTCGGCGCTGATCCCAGATCTTGACGACCACGTACGTGGCCGTGATCTCCTCGATCCGACCCCACTCGCCCTCTACGATCACCACGTCATCGATCCGGATCGGCTGAGCAATGGCGATCTGCACGCCCGCGATCAGGTTCTGGAGGACCGGGCGGGCGGCGAAGCCGACCACGATCCCCGCCAGTCCCGCTGAGGCCAGCACGCTGGCACCCAGCTCACGCACCTGCGGGAACGTCATGAGCATGACGCCGATGGTGACGATGACGATGAGGACCGCGAGCGTGCGACGGAGGACCCGCGCCTGCGTGTGGACCCGCCGCGCCTCGAGGTTGTCGCTCACATCGAGACGGTAGCGGAGCCCAAGGACGTCGTCGATGATGCGGCTCATGGAGATGATCAGCCAGGCCACTCCGGCGATGAGACCGAGCGCCAGCGCGTGCCTCAGGGCGAGGAACACGGTGGGGTGCAGGTAGGGGGTGACCACCGGGAACACCAGATGGATGGTGATCAGCGGGAGGATGAGGGCGGCCGGCCGCCTGGAGTAGGCCACGAACCAGTCGCCGATCTCGCCCTCGCCGCGCAGCGCGAGCCGTCGGCCCAGGGTGTAGAGGACCGCGTGCAGCAGCGCGCCCACGGCGGCGGCCACGGCGATGATGAGCAGGGCGGTCAGGGTATGCCGGAGAACCAGCGCGTCTGCGGTCATGGCTCGGGGGGTGGCTCAGGTGTGCGTGCGAATCGGCGGTAGACGCGGCTGGCCAGCGGCGTGAGAGCGATGGTGGCCGCGATGCGCAGGGGCTGCGTCAGCTTCGTCGCCAGATATGCTGCTGTGAACGTCCCGACGTTCCCCGCCACGCTGTCGGGGTGCCATCCGAAGTGGATGGCGGCCCAGGCTCCGAAGAGGACGGCGAAGAAGATGGTGAGGTAGACCACGAGAGCGACCGGCCCGTACTCCGTCAGGAGGCGCTGCAGGGTCTGCTTCACAGGGCACCGAAGCGTGAGGGTGCGAACGACGCGAGGTCCCCGGGCGACAGGCCGTGGCGAGCGGCAGTGGGATCTCCGTCGAGGATCGCGCCGGAGATGATCTCCCCGATGAGGGGTC
Organism: uncultured Gemmatimonadales bacterium; assembly: GCA_963783305.1. GTDB lineage: Bacteria > Gemmatimonadota > Gemmatimonadetes > Longimicrobiales > RSA9 > JAWVYT01. The sequence goes on from CAWAMW010000007.1 coordinate 392,567, forward strand.
CGAGAAGGATGCCACTCCGGCCCGCACCGGTGGCGTGGAAGAGTCCCGCTATCTGCGGGTCCGGTCCAAGGATCGGCACGCCGTCGATGCTGATGGGTCGAAGGTCGGCCCACTGCTCGAGCGCGTTGCTCTCCATCACCGCGGGTACCAGGCGGGCGCAGGCCGCGCGGATGTCGTTCGCGCCACTCTCGGTGATGGAGCGGTCGAAGCCCGCATCCTCCATGGTGCTCCCGGCGAGGACGGTGTGGTCGGAGCGCGGGACGAGGTAGCGGCCTCCGTGGTTGGCTGCGATCCGCCGGAGCGGGAGGGGTCCGGGGGACATGCGGAGCATCTGGCCGCGGATGGGTCGGACCGGCGCAGCGGCGAGCCCGGCGCTCCATGCGCCGGCGGCCACGACCACCCGGTCGGCACTCACGCGGCGCCCGTCCTCGAGCACTACGCCCTCCGCGGCCCCGCCGCGCAGAGCGATCTCACGGACGGGGGTGCCCGTGAGCAGCCGGATGTCGGTGCGGCGGAGCGCGGCGTCGAAGAGGTCCACCAGCCGCTGCGCGTCGACCTGCCCCTCGTCCGGCAGCCACAGCCACGACCGCGCCTCGGGGCCCAGGCCTTCCTGCAGCTCACCGGCCTCCGCGGGAGACAGGATCTCGGCGGACTGGCCCGCCGCGCGCTGCCAGTCGACAGAGGTGCGCGCGTCGCGCTCCTCCGCCTCATCGAAATTCGCGACGAGCATGCCGCTGACCTCCAGCGGGAGCTCGGCGCCCGCCATCTCCCCGAGCCGCCGGGCGAACGTCGGCCAGGCCGCGCGGCTCACAATGCCGGCGCGGTACAGCGGACCGGGGCCGGGCGACTCGTACTGCGGAGCGATCATGCCGGCGGACGCGCCAGTGGCCGCGTTCGCCGGGCGACCGGAATCGACGAGGTTGACGGCCACACCCCGTGACGCCAGCGCCAGCGCTGTCGAAACGCCCGCCATCCCGGCGCCCACCACCACCACCTCCAGCATCGATCCTGCTGCCATCCCGTTCCGCCTCCTGAGCACGTATCCCGCCGCAGTCGCGTATGCGGCCGCGCGACCCTCAACCTGTCCAGAGTCGGCCGGCCGCGCGAGGGGCGACCGCTGGCCCTGACCCCGCTCGAGCAGGAGATCGGGGAGAGGCCGGCGGGGCCGCCCACGGACCGGGGCGAGCGCGCGAGCGAGGACGAGCAGGGCTTGCGCGGGAGGGACCGCATCGCTAGACCAAGCGGAGCGGTGTCGTGGGCGGTTCCCGGAAGGGGCACGTCCGGAGCGGCGCCGGACGCGGCGGCCGCCGCCCCATCGTCACAGCCATACGAGGATCGACATGAGGATTCTCCCTGCGGGTCTTGGAGCCGCCCTGATCCCGGGCGCGCTTCTCCTTGCGCTGGTTGCCACACCGCTCGTGGCGCAGCGACCGATGACGCCGGAGGACCTCTGGGCCATGGGTCGCGTCGGCACGCCCGCGGTGAGCCCCGACGGCCGGAGCGTGGTGTACCCGGTGACCCGCTACGACCTGGAGGACGACCGGGGCCAGACGCAGCTCTGGCGGGTGCCCGTGTCGGGCGGCGAGCCCCAGCAGCTGACCACCGGGAGCGCCTCCAGCAGCTCGCCGGCGTGGTCGCCGGACGGACGGTGGATCGCGTTCGTCTCCGCGCGCAACGAGGAAGGGCGGCAGGTGTGGCTGATGCCGGCGCAGGGCGGGGACCCGCGGCAGCTGACGCGGGTCGAGGGCGGCGTGGGCGGCCCCGTGTGGTCGGCTGACGGCTCGCGGTTGGCGGCGGCGGGCGAGGTGTGGGTGGAGGACGACGCGCTGAGCGAGCGGATGCGGGAGATCTCGGGGTCCGGCTCCAGCGCCATGGTCTTCGACGAGCTCATGTACCGCCACTGGGACGCGTGGGAGGACGGCATGCGGAGCCACGTGTTCGTGGTGGACCCGGAGAGCGGCACTGCGCTGGACCTGACCCCCGGCGCGTTCGACTCGCCGCCGCTCGGTCTCGGCGGCTTCCAGGACTACCACCTGAGCCCGGATGGTGCCGAGCTGGCCTTCGTCCGGAACACCGATGTGCCCACGGCGGTGGGGACCGGCAACGACATCTGGCTCGTACCGACGGCGGGCGGGGAGCCGCGGCTGCTCACGGAAAGCCACGGCAACGATGTAGCGCCCCGCTACTCGCCCGACGGCCGCTGGATCGCTTACCTGGCGCAGGAGCGGCCGGGGTTCGAGGCGGATCGAGCCGTGCTCACTCTGTACGACCGCCGGACGGGGGAGCACCGCCCGCTGACCGCGGAATTCGATCGGTCGGTGCAGTCCTTCGAATGGGCGCCGGACTCGCGAGCCATCTGGTTCAACGCCCAGGACGAGCTGTACGTGCGGGTGTATCGCCTTCCGCTCCGGGACGGAATGCCGGGGTCGATCGAGGCGGTCACCGATGAGGCGTACGATGGCGCGTTCGCCCTGGCCGGGGACGGTCTGGTGGTGGCGCGGCAGGAGGCGCACATGCCCACGGAGCTGTTCGCGGTGGACGGTCGGGGCGCGGTGGAACGGCAGCTGACGCATACCAACGAGGCGCTCCTGGAGGAGCTCGCGCTCCAGCCGGTGGAGCCGTTCTGGTTCGAGGGGGCGGAAGGGGCGCGGGTGCAGGGATTCCTGGTCAAGCCGCCGGAGTTCGACCCGTCCCGCAGCTGGCCGGTGGTGTTCCTCGTCCACGGTGGGCCTCAGGGCGCGTGGTCGGACAATTTCCACTACCGCTGGAACTACAACATGTTCTCGGCGCCGGGCTACGTGGTGGTGGCGGTGAACCCGCGCGGGAGCACGGGCTACGGCCAGCGCTTCACCAATGAGATCACCCGCGACTGGGGCGGGCTCGTCTACACGGACCTGATGAACGGGCTGGACCACGCGCTGAGGGAGTACCCGTACCTGGAAGAGGACCGCATGGCGGCCGCCGGCGCCTCGTACGGCGGCTACATGATGAACTGGTTCCAGGGACACACCGATCGCTTCCGGACCATCATCAATCATGACGGTCTCTTCGACCTTCGGAGCATGTACTTCGCCACGGAAGAGCTGTGGTTCCCGGAGTGGGAGTTCGGCGGTACGCCGTGGGAGAACCCGGAGCTCTACGACCGCTGGAACCCGGCGGCCTTCGTGGAGGAGTGGGACACGCCCATGCTCGTGATCCATGGGGCGCAGGACTTCCGGGTTCCGCTGGAGCAGGGGCTGGCGGCCTTTACGGCCCTACGTCGTCGCGACGTGCCCGCCCGGCTCCTGGTGTTCCCGGACGAGGGCCACTTCGTGCTCCGGCCATCGAACGCGCTGGTCTGGTGGAACACCATCTACGACTGGCTGGACGCGTACATCGGCGACTGAGCCGCCCGGTTCCCAGCGATCGCTGGAGTCTGGCAGGTCGCTGAAGGCGCGGTGGGCGGGGAGCGAACCATCGCTGCGCTCCCTGTCGACCGCGTCGCTGCGCTTGCTGGTCGATCTCCCCCCGCGCCAGCGGGGTCCTCGGGGAGCGCAGCGACCCACGAGGATCGACCCCCGCGCCAGCGGGTCCCGAAGGGAGCGGAGCGACCGCAGGGATCGACCCTCGACGCAGCCCGCCGGACTCAGGAACCGCCGGAATCGGACGGAGCCCGGGGACCTCCGCCCGTGGACGCGTCCCGGCGGCGCCATCGTCGCCAGGGAGCGCCGAGGTCCTGCCAGTCCATCATCTGCTCTGAGGGGGCGCGGATGGCCAGGAGGATCCCGACCAGCGTTGCCGCCAGGACCCCACCCACGACCCCTGCGGCGGGCAGACCCGCGACCCCCGCCCGGCCCAGTGCCTCCACAATGTCGCTCGCGGGCGTCGGGTGCGTGTACAGCTTCAGGACCCAGGCCATGAGGACGATGGTGAAGATGTAGGCGTAGTTGCGCCGGATGCGGTATCCCGCCGCGGCGAACGGTCCCAGGTGTGGGACCGTTCGACCCAGGTCGCTCAGGATCCCGCGCATGCCGTCGCGGATCTCGCCTTCCCCGGGGCGCCCGTCCGGCCCTTCACCCGGCACCAGGTACGGAGCGATCAGGTAGCGGTTGAGCCCGTGGAACTGGCGCCTCCACCGGTCGTAAGCCTGATAGCGGCGTGACTCGATCAGGAGGAATACCCCGTCGAAGAACAGTGTCAGCAGCAGGACGAAGTGCGGGGCCGAGGGCGTGCCAAAGGTGAACGTGATCATCCCGGCCGTGGTTGCGGCCGCCCAGTTGGTGGTGGAATCCATCCGTTGACGCCAGACGTCCGCGTGGCCCACCACCGCCCGATAGAAGTGGACCAGAACGGTCCGCGGCTCGTCGGGGGATTCGGCCATTCCGCTACCTACCGCAGCCGGTGGATCAGGAGCGCCGCCCGTTTCGCCGACCTGGCCAAGGACGAGAGGTCCACAGTCTCGTCGGGGGAGTGGGCGCCGCTGCCTTCCACGCCGAGACCGCCGAGCGCGCCCAGGGCGACCCGGGCGGCGGCGAAAGACAGGTCGGAAGCGCCGCGCCGGCCGGGGTCATATTCCACGACCGTGCCGTATCCCAGGTCGCGGCTCGCGGCGGAGTAGAGACTCAGGAGCTGGCGGTTCCCCTCGGTCGGCGGCATGCCCGGGTAGCCGTCGGTGAACACGATCTCGGCGGTGGTGCGGGGGAGGTGCCGAGCGACGATCTCGCGCATCCGCGCCCGGGCACGCTCGAGCTGGTCGTCGCTGATCGTCCGGATCCCGCCGTGCACCACAGTGCGGCCGGCCACGATGTTCGTCTTCGACGACGCGCTGCCCCGGACCATTGCGGGATCGTACTCCACGTCCGTGCCGCCCACGATCACCGCCGGGTTGAACGTCAGGTAGCGCTCCCCGCGGAGCTCCTCGTAGAACGCATCGAGGATCCGGGCGGCCTCGAACACGGCGCCGGCTCCCGTGCCCTCCGAGAAGATCCCGGACGAATGGGCGGTGCGGCCTTCTACGGTGAGGAGCCAACCGCTGGAGCCCCGGCGAGCGGTCGTGCCGAAGTCGTGGTCGGGCCCGCCAATGGCCGTCTCGAACTCGAGGGCTACATCGCTCCGCGCGGCGAGCTCCGTCATGTCCTGGCGCGCTTCCGTTACGGGGTCGCCTAGGGACTCCTCGTCGCCGGTGAAGATGACGCGGATCGTGCGGTCCTCCAGCGCGCCCGCCGCGTGGAGCGCCCGGAGCGCCAGGATCATGACGGCGTTGCCCCCCTTCATGTCGTTCACACCGGGGCCCCGACCCGTCATGCCATCCCGCTCGAACCACCCTTCGCCCTCGTCCACGGTGTCCAGATGCCCGATCAGCAGGACACTGCGACCCGCCGAACCGACCCGCTCCGCCACCAGGTGACCGGCCCGACCGACGTGGTCCTGCGGGATCCATTCGGTGCGGAACCCGAGCGCGGCCAGCTCCGGTGCCAGCAGGTCCGCCACGCGGCGAATCCCCTCGTGGTCCTGGGTCCCACTGCCGATCTCCGCCTGGCGCGCGAGCAGGTCGATCCCCTCTTCGACATGGGCATCAATGTACTCGCTGACGCTGCGCTCGGTGGCGTCCAGCTGAGCCGCGAGCGGGGCGGCCACACCGAGGCCGAGGACGAGCAGAACGAGAGTGCGGAGAGTGGCGGGATACAAGGTCATTTCACTCCGTGGAGTCGTCGCGGGGGTTCGGTCGAGGAGAGCAAGGTAGGGGCGCGGGGCGCGGTGGGGGAAGGGGCCACCGCGGACCACCGCGCGTTCACGTGTGGCCCCGGCGGAGCACGGATTGTAGATTCTCCCTGATGGTGGAGGGCGCTCCGACCGGTTATCACTCTGTCGATGCGCCGCACAGGTCACCAAAGCCCGGAGGCGCATATGGGCCTGCACACCCCCTTCCGACGGTCGCTGCCGCTCACCCTTCTCGTGATCTTTCCGCTCGTAGCCTGCGGCGCGGACACCCCCGATCAGGCCAACCCGGCGCTGCCCGGAGAGGCGCTGGAAGCGGGCGTGGTGGACCTGGCCCTCTTCGACAGCATCACGTGGGCCACGCCGGCCGCACCGGTGGACCGGGGCGCTACCGTGTACGCGTACAGCTGCGCCAAGTGTCACGGCGACTCGGGCGCCGGCAACGGCGGCTACGTGCTTCAGGGCCGCGTGCTCCGTCCGCCCTCGTTCCTCGGAGACCAGTGGCGCTTTGCCAATGACCCCACCGGGCTCCGGGAGGCGATCGTGCAGGGCACGGATCGCGGCATGCCGCACTGGGGCGAGGCGGGGCTGAAGCCGCGCGACATCAATGCGGTGGCGCACTTCATCCTGCTCCGGCTCTGGGCCGAGGGCGGCTGACAGGGAGTTTGCCGGACGGAGCTCAGGGCGGATAGCTTGCCGCCATGGCTATCAGAATATTCGTGACGGGCGGAACGTTCGACAAGGAATACGACGAGATCCACGGCCGTCTGTATTTCCAGGATACGCACCTGCCGGAGATGCTCGACATGGGGCGCTGCCGGGTCGAGGTGGCGATCCGGACGCTCATGATGGTGGACTCGCTGGAGATGTCGGACGGCGACCGGGATCTGATCGCCCGGCAGTGCCGCGACAGCCCCGAGGACCGGATCATCGTCACCCACGGTACCGACACCATGGTGGATACGGCCGCGGTGCTCGCTGCGGTGGTGCCCGACAAGACCATCGTGCTGACCGGCGCCATGATCCCCATCGCGTTCGGCAGCTCGGATGGACTGTTCAACCTCGGTGGCGCCCTCGCCGTCGTGCAGGTGCTGGATCCGGGGGTCTACGTCGTGATGAACGGCCGCGTCTTCCACTGGGACGAGGTCCGGAAGAACCGGCAGACCGGAATCTTCGAGCGCACGGACTAGGAAGCCCGCTGCGGCGGGTCAGAGACCCATGCCCAGGCGCAGGTAGAGTCCGCGCCGTTCCCCCGAAGCGAGTTCCACGGCCACTGTGCCCACCGGAGTGGTGAACCACGCGGCGCCGCCCACGGCGGTATGCCAGTCACCGGTGGAGCTCCCGTCTACCCAGACGCGACCGGCGTCGCCGAACGCCGATACCCCGAGGGTGCCGCGGGCGATGATCTCGGCCTCCGCCAGCGGGACGCGAACCTCCGCCGTCCCGTACGCCGCCGCGTCCCCGGCGAATCGCCCCTGGGAGAACCCTCTCAGGGAGCTGCGACCACCGATGAACGCGGATCGGTACACGGGCGTGTCCCCCGTCGTGGCGGCACCTCCAACCCTGAGCGCCAGGATGGGGGAAGCGGGGACGGGCAGGGGCAGGTATGCCGACACCACGGCGCTGCCGCGACCGTACGGCCGCGCCTCGCTCACGAGCGGCACGTACCCGCCTAGGTCCACCCGGCTCAGCATACCACGACGCGGGAAGGCCTCATCATCGCGGGTGTCATGGCGGACCCCTGCCCGGGCCCCCACCTCACCCAGTCCGCGCACGCCGAACGGCCGGACTGCGTCGAGCCGCGTGCCATCCTCCAGCTCCGGGTCGCTGTACAGGACGGTGGCGCCCAGGCCGAGCTCCGTGCCGCTCGCCAGCGGGATGACGAGCGCGGCATCGGCCTCGTAGCGCCGGATCCAGCTGAGGGCGGAGTCGTCGGGGAGATCGGGGGTCTCGTTCCCAAAGCCGTGGAATCGCAGCATCTCCACGTTGGATAGCCGCCCGAGGACCTCGATCCGGAGTGGCGAGGTCTCCGGGCGGAAAGATCCGGTGTATGCCAGGCGGCCCCGGAGGGACTCCGTCAGGACCATGGCGGTGAGGCGCTGCCTGGACTCGAATGGCACGTGCCGAAAGCCGTAGTGCGTCCATACCGGGCCGCCGCCCACCAGGAGCCCCGCGTCGGAGACCCAGCCGATGGCCGGTGTGAACCAATTCGAGGTCTCGCCCCAGTCGCGGGGCTTGTTCGGCAAGGGCGAGGGCTCCTCCTCCGGCGGCACGAACGGGCGGGTATCCACACGGGTGCCGGACCCCCGCACAAAGCGATTGTCGCCCTCGGCGTCGTAGAGTACCGCCCCCCCCACCGAGTCGACGAGGACATCGTCCCCCTCTCCGCCCACCACGCGCAGCCGGATCTCGGGCTCCGCGGACCCCGTGTGCTCGTCCCCGTCCTCGTATCGGATCACCGCGTGGTCGTCCCCTTCGTAGAGGAACAGGCGGACTTCGCGGGTCTCGGCGGGCACGAACCGCCGCTCGTAGTAGGGTCGACCGGCGAGCCGCTCGTTCGCGGGGGCGTACAGGCGAACGGTCACCGCCCCGCTCCGATGGTGTTCGATCAGCGCGCGCTCCCGCTCGTCCGTGCCGTGGACCTCCGCCTCCTCGGCCAGCAGGTTGTACATCCGGTCTGACATCGCGGGGAATCGATCCCGGCGGGCGCGAAGCGTGGCCGCGAGATCCGCCCCATTCAGCGACTCCCACTCCGGCGGCAGCGCCGCGATCGCGCGGTCGATGGCCGCATCGTTGAGCGAGGCGTGAACGGTGGCGGCCACGGAGTTCCAGGCAGGGCGGTCCAGAGGGGAAAGAAGTCGGCGGACCAGGTCGGGCGAGTTGGACATCATGGCCGTGAGGTCGGGATACTCGTCCTTGAATCGGATCAGCCGGGCGGCCAGCGCGGAGCGGGCGACGGCCATGAGCAGGCCGTCGTGCTGGACGAAGGCGTAGTCCCTGTCCTCGGGAATGGGGACCCACCGATAGATCCCGTCGCGCTCGTATCGCGCGAAGCGGTACTGGCCGATGTGTCGGTCCCAGTCGCCCAGGTAGATCGACAGGAGGCGCTCCGCGAGGAAAGCGGGCGCATCGAGCCGGTGCTCCGGCTCTTCCGCCAGGTGTTCGAGGACCCGGTCGCCGGCGGCGATCTTCGGGGCCCCGAAGGAGAGTGGCTCGTCGTCGTCGCCTTCGTTCGGGTGGAGCTCGAGGGTCCCGAGGAGCCCCGCGAACTCTTCACGGAATTCGCCAAGGCGCGGGTCGTCGGCCATGACGAAGAGGCGCGGGCCAGGGTTGAGCACGCCCGCGGCCTCCAGGAGCGGCGTGGCGGCTATGGCGGCGCCGGGGTGCTGCGCCGCCGTCTGGTCCTTCCGGAGCCACTGTATGATCGTCCCTCGGGCCCACTCGGGCATGGAATGGTCGTAGCTCTTGTTCACCGACCGGAAGTTGTACTCCCGGCCGTCCGGGGCCTCGAAGCGCAGCGTGCTGGTCTGAACGCCGCCACCGCGCTCCACCGGCGTGAGCCCCCCGTGGATGTCGAGGTTCAGGATCGGAACCCGGATGGGCGCGGTCCAGCTGTCGCGGTAGCCGTCACCCAGGAGCGCCCGATGGAGCCAGCCGGCGTCGTACTCGGGACCCGCGACCACGGTGGCCGAGTCCTCCTGTGCGGACTCCCGCTGTGCGTGTAGCGGGGCGATGGACAGTGACAGCGCCAGCCAGACCGTGAGGCAGCAGGCCGGGAAAGCGACCGGGCGTGCGCCTCTCCGGGCCGCTCGCCGGTCGGCGGTGGGGCCGGACCGTCCGCACTTCATGCCTGGGAGCCGGCCGCGCGGTCCATGATCTCCCGCATGGAACTGAGGCGGTCGGCCACCAGCGCGGATACGACCCGGGCGAGCGCTCGACCCGCTGCCGTTCGATCCCTGAAACCTTCTACTCCAGCCATTCCGTCTGCTCGTCCATTTGCAGGAACAGGATGAGCGGCCGGCTGATCCCGGCGGCGCTCCCATGGGCTGCCGTTTCGCTCGCGATTCACCGAGCCTGCAGCCACTCGCCGCGACCAACGCAGACACCGTACCTGCCCGCAAACGCCCTGGCGGGCGGTTCTCGCCACGCCGCCGTGTACCGGAAGCGCGGTAATGCGCGGCCGCGCCATTCCAGTGGCGGAGCCGGTGGAGGATCCGACAAACGTCCGGTTCGTCAGTGAGGCTTCGTCAACGCCATGTTTCCTGGGATTCTCCGGCATCCCCTGTCGGGCCGACAGCGGCACCCGTGAGCTCCGCGTACAGCGCCTCGTAGCGGTCCGCCATACGACCGGCGGTGAACCGCGCGCGGGCCCGCTCGAGGGCGCGCGCGGCCTGCTCGTCGAGGGCTGCCGGGTCCTCCAGCACACCGCGAAGCCGGTTGGCCAGGACGCGCGGGGTAGGCGGATCGAAGAAGTCGGCCGCGCCGGTCCACAGCTCGCGGAACGAGCCGATCCCGGTGAGCAGCAGGCCGCAGCCGTGGCCGGCCGCCTCGAGGGGCGAGAGTCCGAACGGCTCGTACAGCGAGGGGGCGACGTAGAGCCGGGTGTTCGCGTAGAACCGGTCCATGGTGGCCGCGTCCACCTCGCCGTGCGTGATCAGGTGCTCCACTTCCATCCGCTCACCGGCCGGTCCCTCCATCGGGCCCACCAGGTGGACCGCGGGAGCGTCGGTGCCGAGGTCGTCGATCGCGCGGTCCAGAAGCGCCACACCCTTGGCCTCATCCCAGGCCCGCCCGGCCACGAGGACCATGGAGCGGCTGGAGGGCGGGGGAGCGGAGCCGTCCAGCTGCGGGAGGCGCGTCCCGTTGTGGATCACGCGCACCGCGCTCCGGCCGTAATGACGAGCGAGCAGACCGGATTGGTATGCGGTGGGGGCGACCACGACACCGGCCGCGTCGATCCCGCGGCGGACCATCGCCTTGTACGGCCCCCATTCCTCCGGCGGCGTACGCTCCTGGACCTCCGCGTACCACGAGAGCATATCGCTGTGCGCCACGACGACCACCGGGGCGGGGAAGACTCCGGCGGCGTAGGCGAACTGGTTGAGGTGGACGATGTCGGCTCGCCAGTCGGCGGCTACCGACTCCAGCCAGCGGGTGGTCGGATCCACGTCGGCGAGCCCGTCCGGCATCCACTCCAGCCGCAGCTTCCGGCTGAACGCATCCACGCACTCCGGCAGCTCGGTCATCCGGGCTTCCTCGGGGTCGCCGAGCACCGCGACCGCGCAGGTGTGCCCCCGGTCCGTCAGCTCCCGGACCAGCGTGACCGTGTAGCGCCATACTCCGCCCACCACGTCCGTCGTCAGGAGAATTCTCATCGTGCGTACATCCGATCGAGAACGTTAGCGACCTCCACGAGCGACTCCACCGTGGATCGTACGACTGATCATGAGCCAATCGCCCCGCCAAGGCCAGCGCGGCCCACCGCTCCGGTCGTCCGGGGGCGTCTCCAGCACTTCCAGGAATGTGCCAGCGCCGTGCCGCGCCGGGTCCGTGGAGCCCGAACCACGATGGCCCCGGGAGGGCGGTCAGTCGGATGCGGCGGCGCGGGCGAGGCGATCCCGGACCGCGGTCCAGGGGGGCGAGTCGGGCACGGATTCCACCAGCAGGAGCTGGCAGCCGAGGTCGTCCATTCGGTGGAGCGTGGCGTAGAGCTCACGCGCATACCCGGCGGGGTCGGCGGGCATGCGAACCCGCTCCCGGAACGGAGAATCCTCCTCGGGGGCCGGGGCGAGAGCTGCGGCGTCGCGAACGAGAGCGCAGACGATGCGTCCCTGTGCCGCCGCTCGGCGAGCGTGCTCGAGGGCGTCCCGGGTGCCGGCGGGATCGAACAGGCGGACGGAGGCGCGCGGAGCGTAGTGGCGGTCGAGCATGCCAGGGGAGGGGCGAGCGGCAACCTCCTCGTCGCCGGGGTGACTGCGTCCTTCCGGTGTTCCGAGCTCGCCGATGAGCGGCCGCAACTCGGCACTGGAGACGGTCCCCGGCCGGAGGATCACGGGGTGGCTCCCGACCAGGCTGACGACGGTGGACTCGATCCCGACCCCGGTCCGCCCCCCGTCAAGAACGAGATCGACCCTCTCTCCCAGCCCCTTCACGACGTGCGCGGCACGGGTGGGCGACACCGCCGTGGACGGGTTGGCGCTCGGTGCCACGATGGGCACCCCCGCGGCGCGGAGCAACGCCAGCGCCACCGGGTGAGCGGGGACCCGGACGGCCACGGTGGGGAGGCCCGCGCTCACGATGGCGGGGATGCGAGAGTGGCGGGGCAGGACGAGTGTCAGCGGGCCCGGCCAGAAGGCGGCGGCGAGGCGCTCGGCGGTCTCGGGCCAGGCAGTGACAATGGACCGAGCCGCCGCGGCGTCGACCACGTGGACGATGAGGGGGTTGTACTCCGGGCGTCCCTTGGCGCGATAGATCCCCGCCACGGCCGATTCGTCCAGCGCGTTCGCCCCGAGTCCGTAGACGGTCTCCGTGGGAAAGGCCACGAGTCCGCCGCGACGGATGATCCGCGCCGCGCGTTCGATCCGGTCGGGCTCGGGGCTGCCTGGATCAACGACGAGTGTGGGCATGGGTACGGTCGGGAGGATCGGTGGGCTCGCGGTCGAGTGCGAGGATGGTACAGCGGATCGGTTGCGGAGGCGAGAGGCAGCGCGCCGCCAGGCGAGCGATCGCGGCCGTCGAGCGCCGGCGCCGTGGCGCGTGTCGTGAGTATTGCGCGGGCCCTTCGGCAGTTGCAAGATGAAAGCACGAGCGACGACGTGGGCCGATTCAGGGCCCCTCCCACCGGGCGCTCCGGCCACCCGCATGGCTGACCGGGCGTCTCGCCCTTCTGAAAGGGCAGCGCGGGGTGAAAACGGCACGTCGGCGCAGCCGATTCCGGCTCCGGATCCGGGGCGGATCGGTCGGGCAGACGGATCAAAGGAGGCCATCAATGCCACCGGGCAGTAGTCCAGGGCCCGGAACGGTCCGAACCGTTCCGGGCCTTCGTCGGCCCCCCCTTTGCATCCCGCGTCGGCTCGCCACCCACTCTTCGAACGGGACGTGATGGAGTACGACTACCCTTCCTTCAGGCTGCCGCGGCTCCTGAATGATATTTCCTTCGAGTCGGGACCGTACCCCGGCGAAGCCTTCCCGGATTTCGACCTTCCCACCACGAAGGGGGGTCGGATTACGCGAGATCAGCTCATCGAGCGGGGGCCGGCGCTGATCACCATGGGGTCGTTCACCTGTCCCATGACGGCGAGCGCCGGGCCCACGCTGCGAGGGCTCCACACCGAGTTCGGTCATCCCATCACCTTCATGACGCTGTACGTCCGCGAGGCGCACCCGGGCCGGGAATACCCTCAGGCCGCGTCGCTGGACCAGAAAATCCGGTACGCCCGGGCCTACAAGAAGCGGGACGGGATCCCGTGGACGGTCGCCGTGGACGATGTTACGGGGACGCTGCACCGGCAGCTGGACGCGAAGCCGAACTCCGCCTACATCGTCGGGCACGATGGCATCGTGCTCTACCGGACGCTCTGGTCGGGCCACGAGTGGACGCTGCGCCAGGGGCTCGCGGTGGTAGCGGCCGGCGGGCGCCCGATGGAGCAGCGCGAGCCGAGGCTCATGCCCATGGCGGCGGGACTCGGCGAGCTGTACCGGATGCTGGAGCTGGCGGGGGAGGGCGCCAAACGCGACGTCCTATACCGTGCCCCGCCCATGTACGTTCTGGCCCGGCTGGCCCACCTGCTCCCGTTCGCCGGGCCCATGCGCCGGGGGATCGGCGCCATGGGCGTGATGTTCGGCCTGGGACTCGGGGGCGCCGTGGCGGCTGCGCGCTCGCATGGTCGGTCCAGGGCGGAGAAGGGGAGCTCCAGGGAGCGGCGGCGCCCGACCGAATGAGCGGGGCCGCCATCCGGCCTCGGACCGAAGTGCGTCAGGCGGGTTGATCGAAGCGGGGCGGCTCCGCCAGCAGCGCGCTCAGGTCCGCCCCTGCCTCCACCGCCTCCGGCTCCCGCCCCCTGCGTAAGAGGAGAGCGCCGGTCGTGCCGTGCAGCTCCAGTTCCTCCCCGCGTCGACGTAGCCAGCTGCCCTCTCTCATTCCGAGCACCGGCACGTCGTTCTCCTCGAGGAACTCCCTGATCCGCTGCTCCCGTGTCTCGCCCATGTGGGTCGAGCCGGTGGGCGGGTCCTGATAGTGCGGATTGATCTGGAACGGGATGAGCTCGAACGAGCGCAGCCCGTCGGGCTCCACGATGGGCATATCGTTGGTGGTGCGGATCGTCGGGCAAGCGTGGTTGGTGCCGGCACTCGACCCCATGTACGACAGCGATCCCGCCCCAACCCTCTCCCGCACCGGATCGATGAGGCGGAGCCGCTGAAGGGAGCGGAGCAGCCGGAAGCTGTTGCCACCCCCCACGAACAGGACCTCCGCTTCCATCAGCTCCGCGCGGGCGTCCTCCGCGCTGTGAAGCCCCACCACGCGGACACCGAGCGGGGCGAGCGCTTCGGCCACGCGGTGGGTGTAGGAGTCGTGGTCGGCGATCGCGAAGGGCGCGAAGTGCACGGTTCGGCGCCCTGCCAGGAACCGTTCGATGGCGTCCATGGCGTGCTCGAGGAAGGCGCGGCCGTGAAGGGTCGAGTTGCTGAGGAGGAGCAGGTCGTCGCGCATCGCGTCACCTCTTCCGGTCGATTTCGCCGAGCCGCGCCTTGAGCTCATTCCTGGCGGCGGCTATCGCGCTGCGGGTACGCTCGCGGAGGGCGGGCACGTCATCCACGGTCATGCCTTTCGTCTCGATGGGTTCCAGCACCCTGGCGATGGCCCGGGCGTAGCCGAACCGGAGCGAGTGCTTGGCCATGGCCTCCCGCGTTCCCGCCACCGCGATGGGGAGGATGGGCAGCTGCCGTTCGACGGCGATCCGGAACGCGCCGTTGCGGAAGGGCAGCAGCTCTCCGTCGGGCGACCGGGTGCCTTCGGGCAGGATCATGACGGACACGCGCTTGTCCAGACGGTCGTGGATCTGCTGGACAGCCATCTCGCGACTGCCTTTTTCGCCGCGGCGAATGGCGATGTCGCCAGCCATCCGCATCATCCAGCCCATGACAGGGATACGGAATATGGCCTCCTTGGAGAGCCACTTCATCTCCCACGGGAGGTGGCTGAGGAGGAAGATATCGGCAAAGGACTCGTGGTTGGCCACGGCCACGTACGGCCGTCGCGGATCGGTGATCTCTACACCCTCGGTGCTGAAGTGCCAGACCGGGATGAGCTTCACCGAGGCCATGGCGGCGCGCCGGAACCAGCGCCCGGCGGTGTAGCGCCCGGGGTCGAACGGCGCGGTGAGAAGGAAAATGATGGCGAGCATGGGCAGCCAGAGCAGGGCCAGGAGTCCGATCGCGGACCAGAGGAGGCCGGAGAGGAAGGTCCGCATCAGTGTTGCTCTCCGTCCCGGTCCTGCCCGTGCCGGAGGTTCCGCACCTCCTCCTTCACGTGGTCGATCTCCGCGTAGAGCTTCTCGATGGCCTCGGTGAAGGCCTGCTCGATGGCACGTCGTCGCGCCTTCAGGGTGGGCGTGAGCAGCCCGGACTCCACGGTGAACTCGTGCGGCAGGAGCGAGAAGCGCCGGGGAGTCTCGTGGCGGGCGAAGTCGCTCACCCGGTCCACGGTCTCATCGTGGAGCAGCTCGAGGAGCCGCGGGTGACGGGTCGCCGCGTCGCGGTCGCTCAGGTCGAGCCCGCGCTCGCTCGCCCAACGGTCCACGGCCTCCCAGTCCGGGACCACCAGCAGGGCGGGGAAGGCGCGGCGGTCCCCGACCATGATGGCCTGGGAGACGTACGGCGAGCGCATGATCTCAGATTCGACCGGCTGCGGGGCAATGTTCTTCCCGCCCGCCGTCACGATGAGGTCCTTGAGCCGATCGGTGATGCGGAGGAAGCCATCCTCGTCGAAGCGCCCCACGTCGCCCGTGTGGAACCAGCCGCCGTCCTCCATCACCTCGGCCGTGGCCTCGTCGTCGTTCCAGTAGCCGCGCATGGTGCCGGGCCCGCGGCTCATGATCTCGCCATTCTCCGCGATCCGGATCTCCACGTCGGGGTATGGAACCCCCACGGAGCCGAGACGGGTCGCGCCCGGTCGGTTGGCGGACAGGACGGGCGAGGTCTCCGTGAGGCCATACCCCTCGTAGATGGGGAGTCCTGCCGCGAAGAAGAACGTGCCGACGTCCGCGGAAAGCGGCGCGCCGCCGGAGATGAAGCCACGCATGCGGCCGCCGGTGCGGCGCCGGAGGGTGGCGAACACGATGCGGTCGGCGGCGCCGAGGCGCACACGATCCCCCAGCTTGAGCCGCTCCCCCGCGTCCCTCCGGATCTGGGCCCGGGCACCGACCGCGCCCGCCCAGCGTCCCAGACGCCCCCGGAGACCCGGCGCGTCCACCACGCGGGCGTGCAGCTTCTCGAACAGCCGCGGCACGGACACCATCACGTGCGGTCGGATGGCCAGCAGGTCCTCCGCGAGCGTGTCGACCGAGCGGGCGTAGCCGATGGTCACACCCTCGTCGAAGAAGAAGTAGGACGCGGCCCGCTCGAACACGTGCGACAGCGGGAGGATCGAGAGGCACATATCGCCGGCGCCGGCCGGTACCGAGCCGTGTTGCCGCGTAGCCGCCACCATGAAGGCCATGTTGCCATGCGTGAGGACCACGCCCTTCGGCGGGCCCGTGGTCCCCGAGCTGTATACCAGGGTAGCAGCGTCCTCCGGCTGCACGGCCTCCGCCCGCTCACGCAGCCCCTCGACAGGCGGGTGTTGGCGCGCTTCGTCGAACGCGATCTCGACCCCCGCTCCCGTCCCGGCGGCGGGATCAAACACCGTGATCCACTCCAGCGCCTCGAGTCCCGCGCGGCGAGCCTTCTCCGCCTGCGCGGGCGTGGAGACGGCAAGGCCCCGCACACCCGCGTCCCTCAGGATATGCGCCACCTGGTCCGTGGGCAGCGTCGGGTAGACCGGGACGGTGGTTGCGCCCAGGCAGAGGGCCGCGTAGTCGACGATCGCCCACTCCGGTCGGTTCTCCGACAGGATCCCGACCCGGTCTCCCGAGCCGATGCCCCGCGCCTCGAGCCAGCCGGCCACGGCGGCCACCTGAGCGGCGACCTCGCGGTACGAGAGATCCCGCCACTGCTCGTGCTCACACCAGCGGAGCGCGGGGGCGTCGCCGAACCGGTCGACCGCGCCAAAGAACGTGGCGGTGAGGGTGCGCCGGTCGTACGGCGCGAGCGGGGGACCCGCGTGTGTCTCCCCGGATTCCGGCGGCATGTGCTTCTCCCGATGAACGCTCATGAGGTCTCTGGCCTTACAGTACGGGCGCGCCGGGGAGCGTCAAGCCCTGACCGGGGAGCGTCAAGCCTGACCGGGGAGCGTCAAGCCCTGACCCTTCCCGCGCGGGTGAGGCGCATCGGGCGCAGCGCCGCCGGCCTAGAAGACGTCGATTTGCGGGCTCAGAGCGCTGGGATCCTCACGTATCTCCTGGATCAGCGCCTGGAGGTCGACGATCGTCTTGAGCAGCTCGTCATAGAGCTGCGGGTCGTCGAGGAGCCGTGCCATGGTACCGTCGCCTCCAGCGACCGCGCCGAGCAAGCCTTCCACGCCGGACAGAGTGGTATCCGCGCGCCCTACCACGCCGACCATGCCCTCGTAGAGCGCATCATCGCGGACGAGCTTGCCGAGCGACCCCTCGCCCTCCAGCACGGCCGCACCCAGGCTGTCGAGCCGCGCCAGCGTGCTGTTCATCCGGTTGTACAGCTCCGGGTCGCGGATCACGCGGCCCAGCGTGCCATCGGAGCGGTTCACGGTCCTCAGGAGTGCGGCCATCTCGCCGGTGGCGGTGGTCATTTGCTGGTAGAGCGCCTCGTCCGTAAGGAGCGCCCCCAGGGTCCCCTCGCCGCCGGCCAGCCGGTGGGTGAGGACACGAAGGTCGACCACGACGTCCTGCACGTGGTCGAGGGTGGTGGCCGCGGTGCGGAGCACGGCCTCGTAGTCGAGGACGCCAATGCTCTCCAGCGTATCGCCGGGCTGGAGCGGGGGATAGGCCGGGGAGCCGGGGGAGATGTTGAGGAACCGATCGCCGAGCAGCCCCTGTGTCTGGAGGGCCCCGCGGGAGTCCTTCCTGATCTGGGGCTGCACGCTCTCGTTGATGGAGAAGTGGACCACGATGTTGACGCTGTCCGTGCGAGTCTCCACGGGTAGAAATTCGATGGACTGGATCTGTCCGATCCTCTGACCGGCCAGGGTGACGGGAGATCCGGGGATGAGGCCGCCCGAGCTCTCCACAAGCGTGACCAGGGTATAGCGAGAGGCGAATACATCGAAGAGCCGCCCCACCTGAAACACTCCGAAGGCCAGGACGAGGATTCCCACGATGAGGACAACTCCGACGCGGATCTGTCGCGCCGTCTGCTGACCCTGGTTGAGCTTGCCGCGTGCCATCGTCGTCTATCTCCTGCTCAGCTGAGCGCCAGGAAGCGCTGGATGTAGTCGTCGTCCTGCGCGATCATCTCCTCCGGCGTCCCGTCGAACGCGATCTCCCCGTTCCTCAGGAGGTTCACCCGGGAAGCGACCCGGAACCCGGCCCGCAGGTCGTGCGTCACGACGATGGAGGTCACGCCGCGCTCCCTCTGCAGTTTCCGTGTCAGGTCCCCGATGGTCCCGATGGTGAGCGGGTCGAGACCGGCCGTGGGCTCGTCGTAGAGCACGATCTGCGGGTCCGTGGCGATGGCCCGGGCCAGCCCGACCCGTTTCTTCTGCCCGCCCGAGAGCTCACCCGGCAGCTGCGGACCGACCTTGTCGGGGTCGAGATCGACGAACGTCAGTCTCTGACGCACCACCTCGGCGATCTCGTCCTCCGACATGCGGGTGTTCTCCCGGAGCGGGTACGCGATGTTGTCGAAGACGTTCACCGAGTCGAAGAGCGCCGCGTTCTGGAACACCATCCCGATCTTCTGTCGGAGCTCGAGCGCCTCCTGGAAGGTAAGCTGCGTGATCTCGCGCCCGAAGACGCAGATGTCGCCGCTGTCCGGGAGCAGGAGTCGGAGGATCAGCTTGAGGATCGTGGACTTTCCCGTGCCCGACTCGCCCAGGACGAGAAGCGTTTCCCCCTCCTTCACCCGCAGGTCGACCCCGGACAGGATCGGGTGGTCGAACGAGAGGTGGACGTTCTCGAGCTCGATGACCGGCTCTCCGGTCTCCACCGGCTCCGCGCCCTCGTCGCCGCTCCGGATCTCGTCGCGGATCACCTTCCGCAGCACCTCGCCCGCGCCCGCGTCGCGCCGATCGTCGCCCTCGCGCCGCCCTTCCACGCTCTCCCTCATCCGCCCGCCGGGAGCAGGACCATCAGGAGCTGCGTGATGAAGTAGTCCACCACGAGCACCAGGATCGAACCCGTGACGACGGCCCGCGTTGTGGCCGTCCCGACCCCTTCCGTCCCGCCCCGCGCCGCCAGACCATAATGGCAGCCCGTCATGGCTACAATGCCCCCGAATACGAACGGCTTCAGGAGCCCGCCCACGAAGTCACGGGGGAAGACGTCGAAGATGAAGCCCGACTGCGCCAGGATGCTCCACACGCCCCGCAGATAGGCGTCCGCCGGCACCTGGATCTTGAACACCGAGACCAGGAGCCCGCCGAAGATGCCCACGGCATCCGTCATGATCGTCAGCAGGGGAAGCATAATGAGACCCGCCAGGAGGCGCGGCGTCACCAGCTTCTTGATGGGGTCCGTACCGAAGCTCTGGAGCGCGTCGATCTGCTCGGTAACCCGCATGGCGCCGATCTCCGCCGCGATCCCCGAGCCCACGCGGCCGGCGAAGATCAGGGCGGCCAGGACCGGACCCAGCTCCCGCACCATCGAGGCTCCCACCAGGCTCCCAACGTAAATGTCCGCCCCGAACCGCTCGAGCGCCACCGCGCTCTGCAGCGCCAGGACCATCCCGGTGAACAGGCCGGTGAGGAGGAGGATAGGCACCGATCCCACGCCCATCCGGTCCATGTGCGTGAGAGTATCCCTCCAGTAGAACGGGCGTGCGACCACGAACCGCGTGGCGCGGGTCCCCAGCGTGAAGAACTGATACACACCGAGGGCCGTTCCACGCAGCCAATCGTCCACCCTGGCCACGATGCCCGTCATCCCCACGTCTTTCGGTCGATTCTCTGGCTACTTTCGCTTTACAGTGCAGGAACACTCCGGTAGCTTGCAGCGACCCGGAACGTCGGGTAGGCCTGAATCAATTTCCGTGCCCACGACCGCCGAACCACGCCGACATGGATCGTCTGGAACTCAGCCGAGCGAACGAACTTCTCGGTAGCATCGGGGGCGTGCGGATCCTGGTGGTAGGCGACCTGATGCTCGACGTATACCTGCGTGGGGGCGCGTCACGAATCTCTCCGGAGGCCCCGGTGCCGGTGGTGCGGGTGCGGGACGAGTGGCGTGCGCTGGGTGGTGCGGCGAACGTGGCGGCGAACCTGGTGGCTCTTGGTGCGAAGACGCGGCTCGTGGGCGGGGTCGGGGACGACGGGGCGGCCGTGGACTTCCGGTCCGCTGCGAGCGGCGCGGGGATCGACGTGGCCGACCTGGTGGTACTGCCGGGCCGGCCGACCACGCTGAAGACGCGGGTCCTGGTGGGCCATCAGCAGGTCGCCCGGTACGATCGGGAGGTCGACGCCGATGTGGGGGGCGTGGATGCCGCCGCACTGGCCGAGCGGGTGGAGGCCGCCGCTCGGGAGGCGGACGCGGTGGTGCTGGAGGACTACGACAAGGGCGTGCTGGTCCCGGTGGTGATCGATGCGGCGCTGGACGTCGCCCGGCAGCGGCGCATCCCGGTGGTCGTGGATCCGAAGGCGCGCCATTTCTTCCAGTACCGCGGGTGTACGGTGTTCAAGCCCAACGAGCCGGAACTGGCTGCGGCGCTCCGGGCCGAGCTTCGGCCCGACGACGCTGGCTGGATGGACGAGACCCGCCGTCACATGGAGTGCGATGCCCTCCTCCTCACGCTCGGCGCCGAGGGTATGGCCCTCTGCACCGGGCCCCACGATCTGCTCCGTGTCCCGGCGGTAGCCCGCGCCGTCTACGACGTCTCCGGCGCCGGTGATACCGTGACCGCCGTGATCGCCGCCGTCCTCGCCGTCGGCGGTACGCCGGAGGAGGGGGCGATCCTCGCCACGCACGCCGCCGGCGTGGAGGTGGGGAAGGCCGGCGTGGTCACGGTCGGCTCCGAGGAGATCCTCGAGAGCCTCCGCCATCACCGGAACGAGGTCTAGCGACGTCGAACATCGTGCTGTGCAGCGAACAGGGAGCCATGCATCGACTACGGCTGCGGCCGCCCGGGCAGGCGGCTGAAGACGTCAGGGGTCGACGGTCGAGGGTCGATCCCTGCGGTCGCTCCGCTCGCCGCGGACCCCGCTGGCGCGGGGGGTCGATCGCCCGCGCCTGCGCGCGAGGCGACCGCGCTGCGCGCAGCGTCGACGGGACGGGGCACGCGCGTGCCCTTCCCGCTGCGCCTGTCGGCGGGGATACCGGAGCAAGACGGAGCGCAGCGGAGATCGACCAGCGAGGCCGGAGGCCCAAGCGGTCGACCAGCGAGGGCAGCGACGCGGTCGACAGGGAGCACAGCGACCGTTCGCTCCCCGCCCACACATTTTTGCAGCGTTCTGCTGGACCCTTGACCCACAGGAAGCCCGCAACCCTAACAGGATCGGAACCATGAAGATTATATCGACGCCGGACGCTCCCGCCGCCATCGGCCCCTATAGCCAGGCCATGAGGCTCGACAGCCTCGTGTTCACGGCGGGCCAGATTGCCCTCGACCCCGCTACCATGGAGATCGTGCCCGGCGACGTGGCGGCGCAGACGGAGCGCGTCATGAAGAACCTCTCCGCCATCCTGGAGAAGGCGGGATCCGGCCTCGGGTCGATCCTCAAGACCACTGTCTACCTGGCCGATATGAACGACTTTGCGGCCATGAACGAGGTGTACGGCCGGCACCTGGGCGACCATCGCCCCGCCCGGTCCACGGTGGAGGTGGTGCGGCTGCCCAAGGACGTGCTGGTGGAGATCGACGCCATCGCCTTCGCCGGCTGAGCGCTCGCTACTCGTCCTCGACCATGTAGGCGAGCCCCCAGGCCCGCAGTCCGATGTGGGTGGCGACCACGGGCGTGGCCGGAGAGATGAGTACGTCGCGGGCGCCAAAGCGGTCTTCGAGCGCGGCGCGCACCTCCTCGGCCACGTCGAGGGCATCGACATGGATCACGCCGAAACGGACATTCCGGGCCTCAGCGATCTCTCGTGTCACAAGGCTCAACACCTTGGGCACCAGCGCTTTATATCCCCTCACCTTAGAAACGGGTTCAATCTTCCCCAGCCGGTCGACGCGGAGGATCGGCTTGATGTCGAGCAGGCTGCCCAGCCACGCGCGGCCCCGGCTCACTCTCCCTGACGCGATCAGCCGGTCGAAGGTGTCGACGGTGAAGAAGATTCCGGATCGATCGCGGATCCGGTGGAGGGTGGTGATGATCTCGTGAGCGGGCCGGCCGAGCTCTGCGAGCTCGACGGCCTTGAGGAGCAGGAGCCCCTGCAGGAGCGAGATCCCCCGTGAATCGACCAGGTGCGTGGTCGTGGATTCCTCGGTTGTGCGGGCGGCGGCCTGGGCTGAGCGGAAGGTCCCGGAGAGGGCGGCGGCGAGGATCACGGCCATGATCTCCTCGCCCTCGTGGGCCGCGCGCTGGAAGCCCGCGTAGAAGGCGGCGGGCGGCGGTTGTGAGGTGCCGGGGTGGTCGCCGTTGCGGAGCCGCTCGACGAAGGTCTCGGCGTCGATGTCGATTCCATCGCGGAGTACGCGGTCCTCGTAGATGAGCGAGAGGGGGACCACGTGGATGCCGTGGGCACGGATGACCGCCTCCGGCAGGTCGCAGGCGCTGTCGGTGACGAAGGTGAGCGGCCTGCGGGCGCGGCCGGCGGAGCGTTCGATGGCCGCGTGCTGCGCCTCCATGTCCTCCGCCTTGTGGGACTCGAGCCGGCCGACGCCCCGGAGATAGTCGAATACGCCTTCGGGATCGTCGGTGTGGACGTGGACCTTGAGGAGGGAGCCACTCCGGATCACGATGAGGGAGTCACCGAAGCCCGCGAGCGCGACGTGTACCGTGTGCTCATCCGGGAGATCCTCGCCCCGGGCGAGCCCCTCGGTGCAGAAGCGGAATGCGCTGTCTCCGGCGGGGTATTGGGCGCTCACTACGGGCTCGGGGTCGGCGAAGTGGAGGGTCTCGTCCACGGCCCGAATGGGCTGTCCCTCGATGAGGGCCCCCATCCCCTCGAGCCAGTGGACGAATCCCTTGGCGCCGGCGTCCACCACTCCGGCCGCCTTCAGGGGCGGGAGGAGGTCGGGCGTGCGGGCGAGAGCGGCGCGGGCGCGGGCCATGATGCGGGAGTAGAGCTCGACCAAGTCCGCGCTGGTGCAGGCCTCCGCCTCTTCGGCCGTCTCCCGCATGACGGTGAGCATGGTGCCCTCCACGGGCGTCTCCATGGAGGCGTAGAGGTGGTCGACGGCGTTACGGAGCGCGCGCTTGATGTCATCGACGTGAACGCGCTTGCGCTCGGTGAGCCCTTCGGCCAGTCCGATGAGCCAGTGGGAGAGGATCATGCCGCAGTTCCCGCGCGCCCCGAGGATCCCCGCCTCCGCGGCCGTCCGGGCGACGGCGGTCAGGTCCACATCGCCGTTCTGCCGGAGATGGTCGGCCACGGACGAGACGGTGAGGGCGAGGTTCGTCCCGGTGTCTCCGTCGGGTACGGGGAAGACGTTGATGCGGTTGAGCTCGGCCCGGGAGAGGCGCGCGTGATCGCAGGCGGCGATCAGGGCACGGCGCAGACGGTCGGCGTCGAGGTATCGGATGCGCATGGGCTGCTAAGATACCCGAATGGGCGGCGCGGGCAATCGTGGGTTGCAGTGGGGCGTGCTCCCGGGTGAGGGCGGGTCAGCGGGTGGCAGGTTCGTCCGCGATGCCCAGGAGGCGCAGCGCCTCCTGCCCGGCGGCTTCAACCTCCCGGAGGTCGGCCTGCTCGGTGATTTGCCTGCGGGCGGAGCGCAGCATGGCGGCGGTCTGGCGCGCGATCGGGGTCTGTCGGTTGCGGGGCAGGAGGTGGCCCAGGTCGCCCATACGCGTGAGGAACTCGAGGGCGAAGCGCGGATTCTCGACGCCGTAGTGCCGGATCTCGTCCAGGGCGGTCTCCACGAGGGCGTCGAATTTGACCTGTGGGAGGATCAGGGTCGCGGAGTCGTCGTGGGCGCGCCGCACGCGGTGGGGGGCCTCCATGCGTCCTGCGGCGAGGAGGATCTCGGCCAGGCGGTCGAGGCAGAGGATGGCGGTGGTCGGGTCGTTGACGCCGGGCGAGAGCGCTTTCACGGCGATGTCGGAGAGCTCGATCAGGCCCAGCTCGATGTCCAGGTGGTTCGTGCGCTCGTGGCCCATGACGAACGCGGTCCGGATGCCGTGGTCCACCTCTTCGCGACTCCCGCTGCCGGCCGGCCAGACGGTGGCGAGGGCGCCGCCGGGCAGTACATAATCGCCGATCTCGGGATCCAGCCGGAGGGTCAGGCCGCTGTCGTGGATCAGCTTCATGAGCTCGTCCTCGTCGACCCCCTGGATGTAGCCGCTGCGGTGGGACACGATCACGGCGCCCTGGGCGTCGGGAGTGACGGCCTCGGCGCTGAGATCGGTGGACTCGCCCACCCGTTGAGGGAGCCGCCGCTCGAGGGTCCGGAGGGCGTCCTTCGTCACCCGGTCGATGATGACGGAGGCCTGCACGGAGCGGGCGGCGTGGTCGATGAAGTAGATGAGGAACCCGATCCCCACGATGGCGAGAACCACGGCCACGGTAACGGACAGGTGGGGCACGAACGCCTCCAGTGACTGACCCGACTCGGCCGCCCGCTCCACGTCTTTGGCCGTGACCGCATCCCCCTTTCCCCGCACCACCCGGAGCACCAGCAGCGCGTAGGTGAACGTGCCAATGAAGATCCCGAGGACGAGCTGGTTGGCCCGGTCCGCGGTGAAGTTGCGCAGGATGCGGGGGGTGAACTGCGTCGATGCCAGCTGGAGAGCGACGATGGTGATCGAGAACACCACGCCCGTGACCGTGATGAAGCCTGACGCGATGGCCGTGAGGACGCCGCGGGCCCCGGAGGCGGTGCCGCTGAACAGCCAGACGCCGGCGGGCGCGGTGGGGAGCACGTCCATGACGTCGACCTGGATGGTCAGTATGGCCAGGCCGACCGAGCCGAGCGTGAAGACGCTCGGGATGAACCAGAGGCTGTCCCGGACCTCGTTCCAGAAGGCTGTCAGTCTGTCCAGTCCCACCGTCGCTCCCTGTCCGGTTGCCGCCGCGGCGCACGGCCGCGACGGGGGCAGGATACGTGCCGTCCGCACCCCGTTCGGTCGGTCAGCGACCGTTCCGGGCGATGCCCGCGGTGCCAACAATGATCAGGAGCGCACCGGCCACGCCCCAGAGATCGGGCCTCTCCGCGAAGAAGAGGGTGCCCCAGAGCGCGGCGAAGACGATCTGCATGTAGGCCACCGCCATGGCCCGACCCGCGCGCTCCTCCCGCAGCCCGCGGGTCATGAAGACCTGCGCCACCTGCGTGACGATGCCGAGCCCCAGCAGGACCAGCCATTCGAGGGGCGTGGGCATGAGGGCGTCGGCAGCGGTGAAGGGAATCGAGCCGAGCGTGGCCACCATGGCGAACCAGAACACGATGACCACGGGATCCTCGGTGCGGCCGAGGCGCCGTACCACCACGTACGCGGCGGCGCTGAACACGGCACCCGTGAGGGCGACCGCGACGGCGAACGGGTCCAGTCGCTGCTCCAGCCCACCGAAGAGGAACCCCGGCCGCGTCATGAGCACCACGCCGGCGAGACTCAGGAGGGTGAGGATGGCGTCCCGGCGCCGGATCGACTCCGAGAGGAAGATCGCGGCCAGGATCGCGGTGAAGACGGGGTTCGTGTACTGGATGACGGTGGCGTCCGCGAGCGGGAGCCGGGTGAGGGCGAAGAAGAAGCAGCTGAGCGCGATATAGCCGAAGATCCCGCGCAGCAGGAGGAGTCGGCGGTTCATTCCCAGCAGAGAAACCCCGCGTCTGCGCAGGGTCGCCCAGCTGAGCGCTGCGCCCAGTGCCGCGCGGGCGAGCACCACCTGCTGGATGGGAAGCCTGTCCCCCGCCACCTTCACCAGCACGCTCATGATGCTGAAGAAGAAGGCGGCCGCCGCCATGTAGCGGATCCCTGGTGGGACGTGGAGACGGCGTTGTGGAGTCTCGTTCATGGATCGGGGTCTGTCGGGAGCGGGTTCTGCACGGCGCCGAAGCTACCGCGCGGGCGGGCGGCGGGACAGCCGCAGCGCTCGTGGGGGCTGCCGGGTCGCGGTGCCGGAGCAGGCGGCGTCAGAGGAAACAAACAGCGCGCGTTTCATGTACAGGCATCAAAGGCAGCGCTCCATGGGGAGGCGAAGGAGGGGGATATGAGGCTGGAGCAGAGAATGGAGTACCTGCTGCGAGCGGCGCTGCGGGCGGAGCGGGACGGCGACCATCATGTAGCGCGTTCCCTCCGGCGCATGGTCGACGATATCCGGCCTATCGAGAGCGCCCGCCCTGCGCGCGCGCCCGCGACCCACTCCGGCTGACGCGTCGCGGGGAGCGTTTCTTGCCCCCGTTCGGATCGATCGTTCCATCGAACCGGACGGCGCACATGACAGAGAACCCCACCCAGTTCGCGTCCCGCCTCGACCCTCTCGCCCACCCCATCCGCAACGAACGCAACGATTACGACGCGCTGCTCGAACGTGTGGGGGACGCTCGGCTCGTGCTCCTGGGCGAAGCGTCTCACGGCACCCACGAGTTCTATGAGGAGCGCCACCGGATAACGCGCCTGCTGATCGAGCGGATGGGGTTCGATTTCGTGGCCGCCGAGGCCGACTGGCCGGACGCCTACCGCGTGAACCGGTACGTCCGCGGCGCCTCGGGCGACACCGGAGCGGAAACGGCGCTGGCCGATTTCCGGCGTTTCCCCACCTGGATGTGGCGCAACACCGACGTGACGGAGCTCGTGGACTGGCTCCGGGACCACAACGATGGGCTCGCGCGCGCCGAACGGGCGGGCTTTTACGGACTGGATCTCTACAGCATGCGGGCGTCGATGGTGGCGGTCATCGGCTACCTGGAGACGGTGGACCCTGAAGCCGCGCGGCGCGCCCGCGACCGCTACTCCTGCTTCGACCATTTCGGCGCCGATCCACAGGCCTACGGCTACGCGGCCGGCCGGAGCGCCGCCGACGATTGTGAGGAGGACGTAGTGGGACAGCTCGAGGAGCTCAGGACCCGGGCGGCCGAGCTGGCGCGCCGCGACGGCCGCCTGCCGGAGGACGAACACTTCTACGCCCGCCGCAATGCGGAGCTGGTGAGGAACGCGGAACGCTACTACCGGGCCATGTACCGGGGCAGGGCATCCTCCTGGAACCTGCGGGACAGCCATATGGCCGACACGCTGGACGCGCTCCTGGACCACTTCGACTCGAAGCGCTCCGACGGGAGGCCGACCCGTGCGGTGGTGTGGGAGCACAACTCGCACATCGGCGACGCCCGCGCCACGGAGATGTCGCAGCGGGGCGAGCACAACGTCGGCCAGCTCGTGCGCGAGCGGCATGGTGACGACGCGGTCCTGGTGGGCTTCACCACCCACACCGGGACCGTCACCGCCGCTCACGACTGGGGCGCGCCCGCGCTCCGCCGCCGCGTCGTTCCGTCGCGCGCCGACAGCCACGAGCGCGTGCTGCACCACGTCGAGCCGGACGCTTTCCTCCTCCTCATGGACGACGATGGAGCGCGGGCGGTTCTGGGCCGCGAGCGGCTGGAGCGCGCCATCGGGGTCATCTACCGTCCGTCCACGGAGCGCCTCAGCCACTATTTCGGGGCTCGCCTGGCCGATCAGTTCGACGCGTTGATCCACGTGGACACCACACGGGCGGTCGAGCCCCTCGAGAGGACGCCCGGGTGGGAGACCGGCGAGGACGACCCACCGGAGACGTACCCCACCGGGATCTGAGATCCGGGAGCCGTCCACCGGCGCGCTCAAGTTCCTCCGCGCCCTGCCGACACTCGCGCCGTGGGGCACCGGGTCATGGACCGGCCGCGGGACCGCGGCGAACCGAGCAGAGGAGGGGCGATGGGAAGGCGACAGGCAGCGATTGCACTGGGAGTGGTTCTCGCCGCAGCGGGCTGGCCGGGCCTCGCGAGCGGTCAGGACGGCAGCCGGGCCGCGGAGCTGGAGGCGCGGCAGCGGGCGCGGATCGAGGCGGCGCGGGGAGGTCCCGCTGGGATCACGCATGACGCCTACCCCCTGTACCCGCCATCCACACACGGATGGCTCCCGGGGTCCCCGTACGGCTATGCTCCCTACCGTCCCTACCTTCCCGGCTACTCCTATCCGCCCAACCCGTATGAAGACTGGGTGAAACTGTGGGGCCGGGGGTGGACCGATGGAAGCAACCGGCCGGTCTACCACCGCTTCCAGTACCGCTTCTTCCCTGAAACGCTGCCGGACCCGACCCGGGGCGGGTATGTGACGCAGCGGGAATGGCTCGGGGCTCCGACGGTCGTGCAGCGAGCGCCGCGCGCCGCCGGGGGGTGCGCCCTGATCGAGATCGACGCATCCGGCGCGGAGCTCGAGACAGTGATGGTGCGCCTGCCCGCTCTCGGGGCGGGCACACCCGAAGCACTGCGGGCGCTGATCGAGGACCGGCTCCGCCGCGGCGCCGGCATAACGCTCCGGGACTACGACGGATACGTCGTCGCGTTCCCGGCCGCGGACCAGATCACGGGGCTGCGCGTCCACGACTGCCGCTGAACCGCGGGCCGGTCGCTCAAGCTTTTCGGACCGCTCGCGATACTCCATTTCAGCAGCCGCCCCAAGCGGGGCCCGACCGAAAGCGGAGAATCATGGGACGCGCGGAGCAACAACTGAAACGTCTGCGGGAGCGCCTGGATCAGGTGCCCTCCGATGGAGACCTGGAGCCGTGGGCGCAGGAGATCCTCAGGATCGCACGAGGACTGGCCCGCCCTGACGCTCTGCTCGAGCCCGTCCTCACCGGGCTGGCCCACCGGCTCCGGTCGGACGCCGCCGCGGAGGACGTCCTGATCCTGACGCGAGAGGTCGTGGACGCCGCAGTGGAGTTCGCGGCGGGACGGGAGGATCCGGACCGCGAGGCGCTGCTCACGGCGGCCGAGGAGCGACTTGGTCGGCGCCAGGATCCCGACGGGGTCATTGCGGCAGAGCCCGACCCCGCGGTCAGCGACGGCATCCCCATGGGGTTCGTGGGTGAGCTGCCCCCGGAGTCCACGCTGAACGATGCGGCGCTGCTGCTGGTCCAGCTGGAGCCGGGCGATCGATACGGGATCGCCAGTCTGGTGGAGATCCTGGACCGGCTGGCGGGTGACGAGAAGGACGAGCGTGCCAATCGGCTCCTGCGGCGGTCGGTCGAGATCCTGACCGACGGTGAGCCGAGCCAGGAGACGCTTGGAACGGTGGGTCAGCTGCTGGAGTCGATCAGTGAGGGGACTCCCGAGCCGGGCGGCGCACCGTCGGAGGAGAAGGCGGCGCCCGGCAACGGCCCGGGGGCCGAGACCGAGGCCCGACCGGGTGACGAGCCGGGCGCGGCAACGGCTGCCGCCTCCGTGCCGGGTCCCGAGCCAGCATGGCTTCCCGGCCCCGATACGGACGTGGACCTGATGCGGGAGTTCCTGCTGGAGAGCACGGACCTGATGCGCTCCGCGGAGAAGGCGCTCCTGGAGCTGGAATCAGACCCTTCGGACGGCGAGGCCATCAACGTGGTCTTCCGGGCGTTCCACACGATCAAGGGGACCTCCGCGTTCCTGGGTGTCGAGGCGGCGGCGGAGCTCTGTCACCACGCGGAGTCGCTGTTCTCGAAGGTTCGAGATGGAGCGGTGGGGTTCAGCCCCGGTGTGGCGGACCTGTCGCTGGCTTCCGTGGATCTGCTTACGCGGATCCTGGAGGAGGTGGGCGTGGCGCTGGACGGCGCGGAGCCGGCGCGGGTGGACGGGCTGGCGGCGCTGGCGCAACGGCTCCAGCGGGCGAGCACCGGACAGCCCCAGGATGGGCCGGAGGCGGAGGCCGCTCCCTCGCTCGGCGCGCCGGTGGAAGAACGGGCGCCGGCCCTGAAGGTCGCGGCGGCTCGGGATGGATCCCAGGGCACGCGCGATCGGGAGACCTCGGTGCGGGTGAGGACGGACCGCCTGGACCGGCTGGTGGACATGGTGGGAGAGCTGGTGATCGCGCAATCGATGATCGCGCAGGATGAGGTCGTCCAGGATGGCGCGCAGCACGGGCTGGCTAAGAAAGTGGCGCACGGTGGCAAGATCGTGCGGGAGCTCCAGGACCTCAGCATGGCGCTTCGCATGGTCCCGCTGAAGTCCACCTTCTCCAAGCTCCAGCGACTGGTGCGGGACCTGGCGCGGAAGAGCGGCAAGAAGGTGCGCCTGCTCACGGAGGGGGAGGAGACGGAGATCGATCGCACCATGGTGGATGTGCTCGGAGACCCCCTCGTCCACATGATCCGCAACGCCATGGATCATGGGATCGAGCCGGCGGCGGAGCGGGAGGCGGCGGGCAAGGACGGCACGGGCACGCTCTGGCTGCGGTCGTATCACGGTGGCGGGAACGTGGTGGTGGAGCTCGAGGACGACGGGCGCGGCATGAACCGCGAGCGCATCGTGGCGAAGGCCATGGAGCGGGGTCTGATCCGGACGGGCGACGGCCTCACCGACGGCGAGGTGTGGAAGCTGGTGTTCGAGCCGGGCTTCTCCACCGCCGAGGCTATCACGGACGTCTCGGGCCGCGGCGTGGGAATGGACGTAGTGCGGAGGAACATCGAGACGCTACGCGGCCGCATCGAGGTGGAGTCCACCTGGGGCGCCGGCACGAAGGTGACGCTGCGGCTGCCGCTCACGCTGGCCATCACGGAAGGGATGCTCATGCGCGTGGGACCTGAGCGCTACATCCTGCCGACGCTGAGCATCGAGCGAAACATCCGACCCACCCGGGAGATGCTGTCGACGGTGACGGGCCGCGGCGAGATGCTGACGCTGCGTGACGAGCTGCTCCCGATCGTCCGGCTCCACGAGCTGTTCGGGGTCGAAGCGGGCCGACAATCGGTCGAGGAGGGGCTGCTCGTGGTGGTTGGTGCGGCGGAGCGCCGGTGTGCGTTGCTGGTCGATGAGCTTCTGGGACAGCACCAGGTGGTGGTGAAGAGCCTGGGCGACGGGCTCGGGAAGGTGAAGGGCGTCACCGGGGGTGCGGTCCTCGGCGATGGAACGGTGGGATTGATCCTGGACGCGGGGGAGCTCGTGGCCATGGCACGGAACGGAGCGTCGGCCACGCAGGCCGCGTAGGAACCGAACATCGAGCGAGGAGGGTGACATGCAGCAGGTGGAGACGGTGGAGGCCAGGGGCGGAAAGTTCCTGACGTTCTTCCTGGGCGAGGAGGAGTACGGCCTGGAGATCCTGAAGGTGCAGGAGATCATCGGGCTCATGTCGATCACGCGGGTTCCCAGGACCCCGGGCTTCGTACGGGGCGTGATCAATCTTCGGGGCAAGGTGATCCCCATCGTGGAGCTGCGCAGCAAGTTCCAGATGGAGGGTGTGGAGGATACCGAGCAGACGTGCATCATCGTCGTCCAGACGCAGGGTGTGCAGTTCGGCGTGGTGGTGGACCGTGTCTCGGAGGTGGTGGACCTGAGCTCCGACAGCATCGAGGACGCCCCCGAATTCGGCGCGGAGATCGACACCGACTTCATTCTGGGCATGGGGAAGACGGGGTCGAGGGTTCGGATCCTCGTGGATATCGATCGTGTGCTGAGCAGGGACGAGCTGGGCGAGCTCGTCTGAAGTCTGACGTCCGCGTCCCGCGGCCGTGCCGGTGAACGAAGGGCCGGGGCTCACTGCGAGTCCCGGCCCTTCGTTCAAGTTCCCGCCACCCACTCCCGATAATGCACGTCGAGGGATGGATCCAAGACCCAACTCAAAGGAGCATGGAGATGATGGCGATACGGAGGATTCTGCTGGTCGCGGGAGCCGCGCTGACCCTGGCCGTGGTGACCGCACCGGAGGCGCTGGTGGCGCAGCAGGTGTTCGAGTCGAGCCAGGTGACGGACGTGCCGCGAATCGCATCGCCGATGGCCGCGCAGCGGTCGATCGAGCGGGCGTACTCCAGTGGCCTGCAGAGCCGCGGGATCCAGGGCAAGGTAATGCTGCAGTTCGTGGTGCAGGAGAATGGGAAGGTCGATCCGTCCTCGGTGGTGGTGAAGACGGCTGACCACGCCGACCTGGGTGCGGCGGCGCAGGAGGCCATTGCGAGCATCGAGTTCGTCCCCGGACGCGTGCAGGGCGCCGCGGTGGCGACGCGCGTGATCTTCCCCATCACGTTCGTAGCCCGCTGACCGGAGGCCCCGGCTGACGGTCTCGGGATCTGACCAGGAGGAGTACGATGAGCTGGATACACAACATCAGGATCGGTCGCCGACTCGCGCTCGCGTTCGGTGCGGTGGTGATACTCATGGTCGCCGGGTTCGGAGCGGGTCACAACCGTCTGGGCGCCCTGCATGAGATCACCGACCAGATATCGAGCGATAACTGGCAGAAGGTGCGGGTGGCGAACGCAGCGGCGGACGCGGCCGACGAGCAGGGCCTCCTGGTCTACCAGTTGTTCTTCGCCGCGGGCACCGCGGACCAGGCGGACCTCCGCCAGAGTGCGGAGGAAGCGCAGCGAGCGGTGGGATCCAAGTTGGACACCCTGACGAGCCTGGCGACCACGGGTGCGGAGGAGGAGCTGCTGTCGAAGGTGGACGAGGCCAAGGTCGCTTTCGACGCCTCCTTCATCCGGCTTGCCGACCTGCTGGAGGAGGGCGGGTCCATCATTGAGGCGAGCTCGACCCTCCAGCGTGAGACGACGCCCGCGCTGAACGCGCTCCGGAGCGCAGTGGAGGGATACATCGACGTGCAGGAGGACCGGTTCGCGGCGGCTGGCGCCGCGGCGAACGCGAGCTACGCGGCGGGAGCGTGGCTCCTGGTGGTGTTCGGCGTGCTGGCCGTGCTGGTGGCCGGCGCCCTGGCCTGGACGATCGCCCGGAGCATCACGGTCCCTCTCGGCCGGGCGGTGGGCCTCATGAAAGAGATCGGGCAGGGCCACCTGAGCGAGCGCGTGGAGCTGGACCAGAAGGACGAGCTCGGAGAGCTGATCGGCACCATCAACCAGTTCGGGTCCGACCTGAAGGTGCACGTGATCGGCGTGATGGACCGGCTCAGCCGCGGGGACCTGGCGGTGGACCTGGCGCAGAGGGACGACCACGATGAGATCGGCCCCGTGCTGCGCCGGATCCACAGCTCGCTCGCGGCGCTCGTGGAGCAGGCCGGCGGTCTGACCGCGGCAGCGAAGGGCGGCGACCTGGAGCGGCGCGCCGACAGCGGCCGACTGCAGGGCGCCTACCGGGACGTGGTCCAGGGCATCAACGACACGCTGGACGCGGTGCTGGACCCCATCAACGAGGCGGCATCGGTGCTGGAGCAGGTAGCGGCGCGGGACCTGACGGCGCGGGTGGAGGGCAGGTACCAGGGGGACCATGCCCGCATCAAGGACTCGCTAAACACGGCGCTGGACAACATCGAGTTGGCGCTCGCCGAAGTCTCCGGCGCCGCGGAGCAGGTGGCCGGTGCGGCGTCACAGATCAACGGGAGCAGCCAGTCGCTGGCACAGGGGTCCAGTGAGCAGGCGTCGTCGCTGGAGGAGGTCTCCAGCAGCCTGCAGGAGATGGCGAGCATGGCCCGGCAGAACACGGGTAATGCTCAGGAGGCCCGAAGCATGGCGGAGGGCGCGGCGCGGAGCACGGCCAAGGGAACCGAGGGGATGCGGCGGTTGAGTGCCGCGCTGGACAAGATCAAGGATTCGAGCGATGCCACGGCGAAGATCGTGAAGACCATCGACGAGATCGCGTTCCAGACGAACCTGTTGGCGCTGAACGCGGCGGTGGAGGCCGCGCGCGCTGGCGAGGCCGGGAAAGGCTTCGCGGTGGTCGCAGAGGAGGTGCGATCGCTGGCGATGCGGAGCGCTGAAGCGGCCAAGGATACGGCGCAGCTGATCGAGGGGAGCGTGTCGAACGCCGAGGAAGGGGTGTCGGTGCGCGTGGAGGTGCTGGAGCAGCTGCAGGAGATCGAGTCCGGCGTGACGCGGGTTCGGGAGGTCATGGCCGAGATCGCCGCCGCCAGCGAGCAGCAGACGGACGGGGTGGACGAGATCAACAGCGCGGTGGACGAGATGAACGGCGTCACGCAGACCACGGCGGCCAGCGCGGAGGAGAGCGCGAGCGCGGCGGAGGAGCTGACGGGCCAGGCCGCGCGGATGAGCGAGCTGGTGGGCTCCTTCCGGATCCGCCGCGAACCGGTCAGCGCGGCGCCCACGGCCCGTGGTTCGAGGCCCGGGGCGCGTGAGCACCCGACCGCGCGCAAGCCCGCCGGCAGGGGAGTGTCTGCGGCGGCGGGGATCAAGATGCCACCGAAGGCCACGCCCAAAGCATCCGCCGGGACGGGATCCAGAGGCAACGGCGGGGGGAACGGCCGCGGGAACGGGCACGGCAATGGTGCAGGCAATGGTGCAGGCAATGGTACAGGCAATGGGAACGGCAACGGTAGCGGCCACGTAGAGCCGCGGCCGCAAGACCTGATTCCGTTCGACGACGACGGGGTCCTGAGGGAGTTCTGAGGAGGGAGCATGCGGGCCGGCGTCGGGACGAGCCGGCCCGTTTTCACTGAACGCGCCCCCACCGTTCCGGCGGGCACAGGCGCAGGCGGGTGGAGGGGGAATGCGGATTCAGGGGAAGGTCATGACGGCGGCCGGGCTGATGGCCGGGCTGCTGGTAGCCGGGGGTGCGGTGGGGGCGTTCAGTGTCGCGACGGTGCAACGGAGTCTGGAGGCGGTGCACGCGGCCGACATGGCGGCGCTGGAGTTCCGGGACCTCCAGGTAGCGCACCTCTACTGGGTGGAGCGGGTGGCTGTGCTGGTAGGAGCCCCCGGTGCTCGAGAGATCCGGGTCCCGCTGGACCCGACGGAGTGCGCCCTCGGGGAATGGCTGGGGGGTGAGGGTGTGGCCCGGACCACGGCCGTGAATGCCCAGGTGGAGTTGCTGGTGGGCGGCATCCAGGCGCCCCACGACCGGATGCACGCGGCTGCTACGGCTCTGGATGCGCGACTCAGGACGGGCGCGGTCACGCCCGCCGAGGCACAGGAGCGGTTCCGGATGGCCATCGTGGGGCCTGCCACGGAGGTGCAGGCGCGGATGGAGCAGGCGTCCGCGCTTCTCAGTGACGGGGCGGCGGCCTCCGTGGCGGAGCAGGCGGCGCAGCAGCGCAGGGCTCTCGCGATCGTCGTGCTGGGGGTGATCTTCGGAATCGCTCTCGTTCTGGTGGCCGGGATCCTGTTCGCGCGCTCCCTGAGCCGGCCGCTGGAGAGGGTAGTGGGGATGGTGCGGGAGCTGACGCGCGGGCGCCTTGGCCAGCGGTTGCGTCTGCGGCGTGGGGATGAGATCGGAGAGCTTGGCGCCGCCATGGATCGCTTCGCCGACACGCTGCAGACCGACGTCGTGGGCACACTGGACCGGCTCTCCCGCGGCGAGATCGAGCTGGACATCTACGACGCGGACGACGGCGACGAGATCGCTCCAGCGCTGCACCGCATCCGCGACTCCCTGGGCGTACTGGTGGCGGAGATGGCCCGGCTGGCCCAGGGCGGTCGAAGCGGCCGCCTGGAGGTGCGCGCGGAGCCAGGTCTCCTGGAGGGGAGTTACCGCTCCCTGGTGGAGGGCGTGAACGCGGTGCTGGACGCGGTTGCGGAGCCCATTGGCGAAGCATCGCGTGTGCTGGACGCGGCCGCGGCCGGCGACCTGACCGTGCGGATGGTCGGTCGGTACGAGGGGGAGTACGACCGCATCCGGCGGTCGCTGAACGGCGCCCTCCAGAGCATCCGGGAGACGCTATCGGAGGTCGCCGCCGCCGCGGAGCGCGTGGGGGCGGGCTCGCATGAGATCGACAGCGCCAGTGTCGAGCTGGTGAGCGGCGCGAGCACACAGGCCGCCCGCCTGGCGGACGTATCGGCGAGCCTTCGCCAGCTGGTGGGGATGGCCGACCGCAACGACGCGGGTGGCCGTGAGGCGAGCCGGGCGGCGGAGGATGCCGGGCGCAGCACGGAGTCGGCGCGCGAAGCTCTGGAGCGACTATCGAACGCGATGGAGCGGATCGGCGGAGCGAGTCGGGCCACGGGGGCCATCGTGCGGACGATCGACGAGATCGCGTTCCAGACCAACCTGCTCGCGCTGAACGCGGCCGTGGAGGCCGCGCGTGCGGGCGAGGCGGGGGCGGGGTTCGGAGTGGTGGCGGAGGAAGTACGCAACCTGGCCATGCGGAGCGCGGCGGCGGCCCGGGACACGGCGGACCTCATCGAGGAGAACGTGGGGCGCGCCGCGGAGGGCGCCGAGCTCGAGCAGGTCGTGGAGCGTGAGCTGAGGGACACGCGGGAGGGGATGGCGCGGCTCCAGGAACTCATGGAGGAGATCGTGGTCGCATCGCGCCAGCAGGCGCGCGGAGTGACGGAAATCGACCAGGCGGTAGCGGCGGTGGGCGAGGTGACGCGGACGACGGCGGCGGGCGCCGAGCGGGCGGCCGGAGTGGCCACGGACCTCACGGGCGCGGCGGACCAGGTCCGGTCCCTGGTGGGCCGGTTCACGCTGGAGATCGCCGCGGGTGAGGATCGTCCGCGGCGCCCGCAGCGGGTGCTGGAGCCGGCTGGGCCGTGATCTCCCGCCGGGCGCTGGCGCTGGTGGCGTCGGTGCAGATTGTCCTGATCGCGCTGCTGCTCCGGCCGGGTCACGGCGAGAGCGCGCTGGCGGTGCTCGCGGGGGCGGCGTTGGTCCTGGGCGCCGGGGTCGCGCACGGGCTGGCGCGGGAGGCGGCGGAGCGGGCGGGGGACCGGGCGCTCTCGCGAGAGGCGCTGGCGCGAGGCATCCAGGAGGTGCAGGCGACGCAGGACCTGCTACGCCGGAGCGAGGAGTATTACCGATCGCTCGTGGAGCACGGGTCGGACATCGTGGTGGTGCTCCGCGCCGACGGCCGCATCCGGTACGCGAGCCCATCGGTGGAGCGGAGCCTCGGCTACGAGGCCGACGCACTGCGTCATCGGGCGTTCCTGGATTTCGTGGAGGCGGCCGATGTCGCGCTGGCGCTGGAGAGCTTCGGCGGGATCCTGGATGAGCCGGGCGGCCTGGTGCACCTGACGCTCCGGATCCGGCATGTGGACGGAAGCGAGCGTCACCTGGAGGGTGTGGCCCACAACCTGGTGCACACGAGTGTGGCGGGTGTGGTGTATACGGCGCGCGACATCACCGACCGTGTGCGCGTGGAGGAGGCGCTGCGGGCGCAGGAGGCGCAGCTCCGGCAGGCGCAGAAGATGGAGGCCGTGGGCCGGCTGGCGGGCGGCGTCGCTCACGATTTCAACAACATCCTCACCGTGATGGGCGGGCACGGCGACTACCTCCTGGAGAAGCTGGCTCCCGGGGACCCGCTCCGTGAGGAAGCGGTGGGGATCAACGACGCGGTGGCGAGAGCGGGGCGCCTGACGCGGCAGCTGCTCGTGTTCAGCCGTCGCGAGGTGGCGCGGGCGCGCGTCGTGGACCTCGGCGCGCTGGTGCGGGACGTCGACACGCTGATCCGGCGACTGGTTCCGGCCACCGTGACGCTCCGGACGGAGCTACAGGCGGAGCGCTGGCGGATCGTGGCCGACCCCGGTCACATCGAGCAGGTGATCCTGAACCTCGTGGTGAACGCGCGGGACGCCATGGCGGCCGAGGGGACGCTCACCATCGCCACGGCCGATCGGGAAGTGGTGGAGCCGATCCCCGGGCGGTTCGGAGATGTGCCGACCGGCCAGTATGTCCGGCTGACCGTATCCGATACCGGCGCCGGGATCGCCCCCGAGATCATCGACCGCATTTTCGATCCCTTCTTCACCACGAAGGGCACCGGCGGGACGGGGCTGGGCCTCAGCACGGTCTTCGGCATCGCGCGGGATGCGGGGGCGGGGATCCGGGTCGAGAGCGAAGTGGGGCATGGCGCGCGGTTCGAATTCTACTTCCCGGCCACGGAAGACGCGGTTCCGGCATTCGATGTTGCGAGCCCGCAGCCGGCCGAGTCAGCGGGCGAGACGCTCCTGCTCGTGGAGGACGAGGAAGCGCTCCGCACCCTCACCGCCCGGGGGTTACGGGAGCGCGGCTACACCGTGCTGTCCGCGGCCAACGCGGAGGCGGCGCTGCGCATGGTCGACCTCTACCGTGAGCCGATCGACCTGCTGGTCACGGACGTGGTCATGCCCGGCCTGAACGGTCCCGCGCTCCACCGGGAGCTGGAGGCGCGAGCCGGTCGGGTGCCGGCGCTGTTCGTCTCGGGCTATCCGGGCGAGGACCTGGGGGAGGGAGTGCTGGAGGGGCTCAGCCTGCTGCCGAAGCCGTTCACGGCGGCGCAGCTCGGGGAGCGGATCCGGCGGGTACTGGACGAGGGCTGACTCAGGCGGCTGTGAGGGCGAACCCTACGCCGCGCTCGGTGCGGATCCGGACTGCGGCCCGGGCGCGGTTGAGCTTGCGGCGCAGGTTCGATACGTGAACGTCGATCACGTTCGTCCCCGGGTCGAAGGCCATCCCGAGAATGCGATCGAGGAGCTCGCGGCGCGGCACCACGCGCTCGGGCTGCCGGACGAGGTACTCCAGGAGGTCGAACTCGCGGTGGGTCAGCTCGAGGACCTCGCCGTTCACCCGCGCCAGCCGGGACGCCCGGTCCAGCGCGAGCCCCGCGAACTCGAGGACGGGCGCGCCACCCGTGGTGCGGCGGCGAAGCAGCGCTCGGACGCGTGCGTTCAGCTCCACCACCGAAAACGGCTTGCCGAGGTAATCGTCCGCTCCCGCGTCGAGACCCTCGGCCACCTGATCGGCCCTGTGTCGCACGGTGAGCATGAGAACGAGGGTGGGGCGCCGGGCCTTCCGGACCGCGCGCAGCACATCGAGCCCGGATTGCCCGGGGATCTCTACGTCGAGGAGTGCGATGTCGAACTCCTCCTCCATCAGACGGCGCTCGGCCCTCACCCCGGATGGCTCCACCACGACGGCGAGACCGGCTTCCTCGAGCGACCGTCGCACCAGGAGGGCGATCCCCGGGTCGTCATCCACTACCAGCGCCCTGACGGTCATCGTGTTCCGCATGCGCGTTCCTCGTTCCAGTTCATGGGAGAGTATCGACGTCGGCCCCGAATCCTTGAACCGCCATCTCTTAACGGCCCCTTAACGCAAGGTCGCCCGCGCCGACCGATTCTACCTGTAGTTGGACGAACACGGCGCACGGGGAGCGAAGCGATGACGGTCGGATCGGGAGTCGGTACCGGTGGAGCGCAGGAATATCTCGCGGTGGTCCTGGAGCGATTCACGTGCGTGTTTCCCGCGCGTCTCGTGGTGGAGATCCGGGCGGTCCCGGATCTGACGCCGCCGGCTACGACCGGGCAGGCGCACGTGGGGTCGATGACCGTGCAGGGGAGGTCGGTAGCGGTGTTCGACCTGCGTGCACTCCTGGGGCTCACTCCCTGGCGTCGTCTGCCGACCGCCTCGGCGCTGGTAGTCCTGAGCCATGGCGCGGGGCCGGACGGTCCGGAGCGGGCGCTGCTGGTGGACCGTGTATCGGAGATCCTGGCGCTGAGCCCGGCGGAGATCGTCGCGGAGCGGCCGGAGGTCATGCCCGCCTCGCTGGTGCTGGGCCTGGCGCGCCGCGCCGAGTCGCTGGTGGTGCTGGACGGCGAAGCCGTGATCGCGGCGTGCGCCGACCCGGTCTGATCCCGCGTTCAAGAGTCCGGAGCTTCGGCCGAGAATAGCCAGGGTGCAGGAGACCATCGAGAAGGAGCCGGAGATGTCGAGTGGGTATCCGTCGCTGGAGCTGAGCGCCCGTGAGTTCGGGCGGATCAGCGACACCATGCGGGAAGTCGCGGGAATCAAGCTGCCGCCGGGCAAGGAGACGCTGGTCAAGTCGCGGCTCTCGAAGCGACTGCGGGTCCTGGGCCTGGAGGATTTCGACGCCTACCTGCGGTTCCTGGATGAGGATGGCACGGGGGGCGAGCTCACGGAGATGGTCGATGCCCTGACCACGAACAAGACCAGCTTCTTCCGCGAGTCCGCGCACTTCGACCACGTCGTCGAGGAGGTTCTGACCCAGGGCGGGCCGACGGGGCTCCGCCTGTGGAGCGCCGGCTGCTCCACGGGGGAGGAGCCGTACACGCTGGCCATGCTGGTTCGGGAGCACGCCCCGACCCGTACCGACACGCGGATCCTGGCCACCGACATTTCGGGGCACGCGCTGCGCGCCGCCCGGCTCGGTGAGTACCCCCCGGCCGTGGTGGAAGCCGTGCCGGAGGTGCTGCGCAAGCGCTACCTGGAACGAGGAGCGGGCGGTCGCTCGCGCGTTGCGGCGGAGTTGCGCTCCCTCGTCTCTTTTGCGCACCTCAACCTGATGGGCGAATGGCCCATGCGCGGTCCCTTCGACGTGATCTTCTGCCGGAATGTGATGATCTATTTTGGCCGCGACGTGCGCGAGCGGCTGGTCCGTCGTTTCCACGGCATGCTGCGCCCAGGCGGGCACCTGTACGTGGGTCACAGCGAGAGCCTGACCGGCCTCGACCACCCCTTCCAGTACGTTCGGCCCGCGGTGTACAGGCGGTGATCGGCACCCGGATGGACACCCGGATCGTCGTCGGAATCGCCGATCTGAGGATCGGGCGCGCGGGCGACCACCTGATCACGCACGCGCTGGGAAGCTGTCTGGGCATTGTCGCCCACGACGCGGTCGCCGGGGTGGGGGGCATGCTCCACGTGATGCTGCCCGACTCCCGAATCAATCCCGCGAAGGCGAATAGCCACCCGGCCATGTTCGTGGACACGGGCGTGCCGCGCCTGTTCGAGGAGTGTTATCGGGTGGGAGCTCGCAAGGAGCGGATGTCCGTCTGGGTGGCCGGGGGCGCAGGAAGGGCAGCGGGTCCGGAGGTGGACTCGTTCCAGATCGGCAAGCGCAACTTCGTCATGCTGCGCAAGCTGCTCTGGAAGAACGGCGTGCTGATTCGTGGCCAGGATGTGGGCGGCCATGGCAGCCGCGACCTGATGTACGAAGTGACGACGGGAATTGTGAAGGTCCGGTCCGCGGGGGAAACGCGGACCCTCTAGCAAGGGGAAGATCATGGGACTCAGGGTCCTGGTGGTAGATGACAGCGCGGTGATGCGGCAGCTGATCCGTCGGACGCTCGTGCTCACGGGGCTGTCGCTCGAGCATGTCGAGGAGGCATGCGACGGCGCGGTGGCGTGGGGCGCGTTGGGCCGGAGCCGGTACGACCTGGCCCTGGTGGACATCAACATGCCGGTCATGGACGGCGAGGAGCTGATCGACCGGATCCGGTGCGACAGCCGGGTGAAGGACCTGCCCGTCCTGGTGGTGTCGACGGAGAGCGGGGAGACCCGCCTGGCGCGGCTCACGCCGAAGGTCGAGGGCTTCGTCCACAAGCCGTTCACGCCTGAGGCCCTCGGCGAACAGATCCGTATGATGGTGGAGGTGCCCCATGGACTCTAAGGTGAACGGCCATCTCGAGGCGGCGGCCCTCGCTGCGTTCGAACAGCTCGGCTTCCTTCTTCCGGACCCCGAGCCGCCGGAGCTCACCGGACCGCTGGTGGGCGTACGCGTCTCTTTCGAGGGTCCGACGCGCGGCGCCGTCGTGGTCTGCGGGGACGAAGCCCTCCTGCACGCGCTGTCCATGAACATGCTGGGCGTGGACGAGCCGCCGACCGAGGCGCTCCAGCTGGACGCACTGGGGGAAATGGCCAATGTGATCTGTGGCAACGTGGTTCCGGAGACCCAGGACCCCACGGCGGTCTTCCGGCTGTCGGCCCCGGAGCCGGTCGGGGCCGAGACGTCTGCTGATCCGCCGCGCGACTCGGTCACGCTGGGCTTCGAGGGCGGCCTCGTCCGGGTGGAGTGGATGGAGGCGGACTCATGATCCGCGTCCTGATCGTGGACGACTCGGCGGTCGTGCGGAAGGTGCTGACGCGGGAGCTCGCTGCCTATCCCGATATCGAGGTGGTGGGGACGGCGGTGGATCCGTACGTGGCGCGGGAGAAGATCGTGCGCGACCAGCCCGACGTCATCACGCTGGACATCGAGATGCCGCGCATGGACGGGCTGTCGTTTCTCGAAGCGCTGATGAAGCACCGGCCGATGCCGGTCGTGGTGGTCAGCTCCGTGACGCCGGAGCGGGGGCAGCAGGCGCTCAGGGCGCTGTCGCTGGGAGCGGTGGACGTGATCAGCAAGCCAGGCTCGGCGTTCACGGTACCGGACGTGGCGGGGAAACTGGTGGAGGCGATCCGCACCGCCGCCCGTTCTCGGCCGCGCGCCGCCGCACAGGACGCGGCCACGCCGCGCGTGAAGTCAGCGCTGACCACCACACACAAGATCCTGGCGATCGGCGCTTCCACCGGCGGGACCCAGGCGATCGAGCGGGTGCTGACGGCGTTCCCGCCGGACGCGCCGGGAACGGTGATCTGCCAGCACATGCCGGCGGCGTTCACCGGCTCGTTCGCGAAGCGGCTGGACAGCGCATCGGCGATGGAGGTGCGGGAGGCGCGTGATGGAGATGCGGTGATCCCCGGCCTGGCGCTGGTCGCCCCCGGTGACTACCACAT
Source organism: uncultured Gemmatimonadales bacterium (assembly GCA_963783305.1). Classification (GTDB taxonomy): domain Bacteria; phylum Gemmatimonadota; class Gemmatimonadetes; order Longimicrobiales; family RSA9; genus JAWVYT01. The sequence goes on from CAWAMW010000007.1 coordinate 435,200, forward strand.
GGTCCTCCAGCGGAAAGGCGCCCGATACTCCGTTCGCATCAAGAACGGGCCGCCGGTCCACCACCAGCGGCCCGCCGTGGACGTGCTCTTCGACTCCGTGGCCCGGGCCTCCGGCGCCAACGCCGTGGGCGCCATCCTTACCGGCATGGGCGCGGATGGCGCCGCCGGGCTCCGCGCCATGCGGGATGCCGGGGCGCGTACGGTGGCGCAGGACGAGGCGAGCTGTGTGGTGTTCGGGATGCCCAAGGAGGCGATCCGGCAGGGGGGCGCGGAGCGAGTGGTCCCTCTCGACAGGATCACGGCCACCATGTTCGAGCTCCTGTCCCAGGATCCGGCCGGTCGGAGGGTCGCAGTGCCCTGACCGGTAGTGGCGCGAGGGAGCGGGACGTAGAAACGCCCGGGATCGCGAACGCGGCCCCGGGCGTCTTCGTGGGCGTCGTCGTCGTCAGTCGAGCAGTGAGAGGGGCCGTCGCACTCCATGCGCGGAGTCCCGCAGGATGACCTGCCGTCCGATTCCCTCGGACAGGTTCAGCGCCAGCGGACCCTGCAGATTGGCTGTGGCGCTCGTGTCCTCGGACGGCGGCAGCGTCACAATGGCCAGGATGGCAACATCGCCGTGGGAGCGAGCGCCGAGGGACTCGACGTGGGGGGCGGCGAGCTCGACCTCATAATCGTCGAAGTGGAGGAACGGATCGACGAGGAAGAAGATCAGCGACGGGTGCTCTGCCGACTGTAGCCAGTAGCTCCCCCCGCCGCCGGCGGGCACGAGCACGTAGTCGCGGGTATCCGGGAACCCCAGGAGGCCGTCCGGGAAACGCACCAGGCGCGTCTCCGGGATGGTGAGTGGGCCCAGCACTTCCGAGGCGACGGAAAGCATTCGCGGCGATGGCATGGCAACGACGTTCATCGGATATAGTCGGCTAGAGTGGTGGACATGATCTTCGATGCGGCCAGGAGCGCTGACTGGTAGGCCATCTGTCGACCCACGAGATCGGCCACGGCTTCCTCGATCTCCACGTCCTCCAGGTCGGAGCGCAGGGTCTTCAGGTTCAGGTCGAGCGCCTCCACGTTGGCACTTGCCACCTCGAGTCGGTTGGTCCGCGCGCCGACCTCCGAGAGCACCCTCTGTACCCCATCGAACGCGGCGTCCAGCTCGGACAGGGAGCCACTCAGGCGGCTGGTGTCCCCGCTCTGGAGCGCGTCCGCCAGCTCCGACAGGGCGTTGAAGACGCCGGTGTCCTCGAAGACTTCGGCGCCATCGTGATTCGTGGTGAACCAGCCGGACCCACCGATATCCACCTGGTGCCCGGCGGAGCGCACGTTGTCGCCCATCACTCCGGTGGCGTCGAACGGCGGGGCGTCGGGGGCATCGCCCCCGAACAGGAAGCCATCGTCGAACGGGGTGTTGGCCGCCTGTACGGCCGCATCCAGGAGCACCTGTGCTTCGTCGCCGAGCGTCGCCAGAGACTGCGCGTCGGCCGTGCCGGACAGGCCCGCAACGCCCAGCTCCTTGGCGCGGGTCAGAAAATTCGTCAGGCCCTCGAGGGCGCTCTCTTCCGCTCGCAGGCGCGAGCCCGCCCGCTCGATATTGCGCCCGTACTGTTCCAGCGCCCGGCTGCCGCGAGCGGAGCGCAGGATCCCGTCCGCCGCCACCGGGTCATCGGAGGGGGCGTGCACGCGCTTCCCCGTGGCAACCCGACGCTGCGCGTCGGCCAGCCCGCTCATCGTGTTTCGGATAGCCGCCAGCGTCTCGCGCTGAATGGCGTTGCTCGTGATTCTCAAGGTCGCTACTCTCCGGTCGCACATGCCCAGGGGTCCGGGTTCTCGATGCCCGGCCATTTCGTTATCATTCGCTCCTCACTATCGGCACGAACCGCTAACAACTTTAGCCAACCGCTTCAGCTCGTATGGCCACAATCCTCTGCGTCGATGACGATCCAGCGATCCTGAGCACGTTCCAGGCGGCTCTGGAGCGCGTCGGTCATCGGGTGATCCCGGTGAACAACGCAGCGGCGGGGCTGAAGGTCGTGGGACGGGGCGGGGTGGATCTGATCATCACGGATTACCGGATGCCCGAGATGACGGGGCTCGAGTTCGTGACGAAGCTGCGGGCGGAGGGGATCGACACCCCGCTGATCATGGTCACGGGCCACGAGAGCATCGAACACGCGGTCTCGGCCATGAAGGCGGGCGCCACGGACTACCTGCCGAAGCCGGTACGCGTCCGGCAGCTCGAGATCGCGGCGGAGCAGGCCCTGGAGCTCTCGCGCCTCCAGCGTGAGAACCGATCGCTCAAGGAGGAAGTCAGGCAGCTGCGTGGGGATCATTCGATCGTAGGCGACAGCGAGCCACTGAAGCGGGTCATGGAGCTGATCCGCACCGTCGCCCCGACCCGCTCCACCGTGCTGATCCAGGGGGAGTCCGGTACCGGGAAGGAGCTGGTGGCACGGGCGCTCCACCACGCCAGCGACCGGAGCGATCACTCCTTCGTCTCGGTGAACTGCGCCGCGCTGCCCGAGAGCCTGATCGAGAGCTCCCTGTTCGGCCACGAGAAGGGTGCCTTCACCGGCGCGACGCGGCAGGTGAAGGGCGCGTTCGAGCGCGCGGACCGCGGCACCCTCCTACTGGACGAGGTCACGGAGATGCGCCCGGACCTCCAGGCCAAGCTGCTCCGGGTCATCCAGGAGCAGGAGTTCGAGCGCGTGGGCGGCGGCACACCGATCCGGGTAGACGTGCGGATCGTGGCCACGACGAACCGCGACCTGAAGGAGGCGGTGCGCAACGGCGATTTCCGCGAGGACCTCTACTACCGCCTCGCCGTCGTCCCCGTCACCGTGCCGCCTCTCCGAGATCGCCTCGGCGATGTGCCCGCCCTCGCCCAGCGCTTCTCCCGCCGCACGGCCGAGGCGGTGGGCAAGGACGTGCAAGGCGTGTCCGCCGCGGCCATCGAGCACCTCCAGAGCCACCACTGGCCCGGCAACGTCCGGGAGCTCGCGCACGCGGTGGAGCGCGCGGTGATCCTGAGCACCACACCCGTCCTGGGACCGGATGACTTCGACCTGGCCGCAATCTCGCCGACGTCCAGACCCGCCGCCGGTCCCGCGGCCCGCCGGGGGGTGCTTACCCTCGAGTCGTTCGATGTCAGGGACGCGGAGGCCGCACTCATCGCGCGGGCGCTGGAGGCCACCGATCAGAACCGGACCCAGGCTGCGGACCTCCTGGGCATCAGCGTTCGCACCCTGCGCAACAAGCTGAATCAACCCGACTGACGCACGACCGTCGTCGAAGTTGGCGCGTCCACCCGGCAAAGCTCTCCCCACTACCCGGCACATCCTGCCGATCCGCAACGCCAGGACCCCCCCAGCCAGCCTCCGGAAAACGTCTCCGAACCCCCGTTGCGCTCTGTCCTGAACCTCTGTTCCTCGTACTCCCACAACGACTTCGAGCGGGTCATGCTCTCCTCCTTCGACGCCCGCCCCAGCGTGGAACGCCCATTGCCTTAGCCGATCGCACGAAGGCCCCACAATGCGAACGGTGATGACGCCAATGCTGAACAGGATCCTCGGAAACGAGAGCACCTCCGCCCTCCTCAGGGATGGCCTGACGGTGGGCAGCCGTCGGGTCCGCGAGGTCGCGGAGCGGGTCGCAAACGCGTCGCGCAACGACTTCGCCACCGAGCTGGAGGCCGCACAGGGGGCGGTCGACCTGGAGAAGGAGATGGTCAACCTCGCGGACGAACAGCTCCGGTTCGAAGCCACCACGCGACTCCTCCAGAAGGTCTACGCACAGATCCGCTCCAGCGTACGGGAGCGGTGATGGCGGGCTTGAGCGGCATCGGTGGCGGGTCCCGCCTCTTCCGCGGTCTCGATATCGCCGCGAGCGGGCTGTCGGCCCAGCGGCGTCGGATCGAAGTGGTGGCGACGAACATCGCCAACGCCGAAACCACGCGCACGGCTGAGGGCGGGGCGTATCGCCGGCAGGTCGTCGCCATGGCCGCCGCCGACGTGGGCGCGGGTGGCGGGACCGGGCCACTCACTCCGGGGGAGCTCCCGGTCGCCATCCGGGCGGGGGAGCTCCCGGGCGGCGGCGACGCGGAGTCCATGGGCGTGGTGGTGACGGGAGTGGAGGAGGTCGAGGGGGAGGGTCCCATGGTATACGACCCCTCGCACCCCGACGCTGGCGAGGACGGCTACGTCCGCTACCCGAACGTCCGCATGACGGACGAGCTGGTCACGATGATGGAGGCGCGGCGCCTGTACGAGGCCAACGCCACGGTATTCGATGCGGTCAAGAGCATGCTTCGGCGTGCCACCGAGATCTGAAGAGGAGCGGCATGAGCGTACAGGGGATCGGACCGGGAGCACCGCAGTGGCTGCGGGCGCCGGAGACCACCAGCGCGCCGAAGGACACGGGCGATGCTGGCAGGGCTCGTGAGCCGCAGGCGCAGCCCTCGCGGGTCGGGAGCGAGGCCACTCTCGCGGTGGCCCCGCCGAGCCCGGGGCACGCGACCGCGGCCGGCAGCGCCCCGGAGGGCGTGGACGCGGAGCTGTGGAGCCTCCTGACGACAGAGGAGCGCGGGCACTTCGCACGCTTCGCGGCCATGGGGGGCGTGACGTACGGCCCCGGCGCCGGCACACCGTCACGGCCGCTGGCGAGCGGGCACCGGCTGGACCTGAAGGTCTGACGTGGCGATCCAGGGAGTAGGCGCGGTTGCCGCCCAGCGTCTCGACACAGGCTCACAGCGGATCGAGGGGCTGAAGAGCGCGGACACGTCCTTCGGCGATGTCCTCAAGGATGCGCTCGGCGAGGTGTCGCAGCTCCAGGACCAGGCGCGCGACGCGATCGGTGCGTTCCTGCGCGGGGAGCCGGTGGAGTTGCACGAGGTGATGGCCGCCACCGAGGAGGCCGGGATCGCGCTGGACCTCGTGATCGAGATCCGCAACAAGCTCACCGAGGCGTACCGCTCGGTGATCAACATGCAGGGTTAGGGGCATGGTCGAGCGGCTGAACACGCTGGCGGGCCGGATCGCGGGGCTCGGCGTGCGGCGCGTGGCGGCGCTGGGCGGTGCGGCGGTCGCCGTGGTCGGGCTCCTGTTGATCGCCTCGTGGGGCGGCGGCTCCGCCTGGGTCCCCGTGGCCGCCGGGATCCCGCTGGAGCAGATGGGCGAAGTGACGCGCTCGCTGGAGGAGGCGAAGATCGAGCACCGGCTGGCTGCGGGCGGCGCCCGCGTGGAAGTGCCGGAGCAGGAGCTGGCCCGGGCCCGGGTCGAGCTGGCGAGCCGCGGCCTGCCGGGTCCGACCGGAAAGGGGTTCGAGCTTTTCGACCAGCCCGCGTGGGGAATGACCGACTTCACGCAGCGGATCAACTACCGGCGGGCACTGGAAGGCGAGCTGGAGCGGACGATCGGGGCCATGGAGGGGGTGAAGAGCGCACGCGTCCACCTGGCGCTCCAGCAGAGCTCCGTTCTGCGCGGGGCCCGTCGGCCCGCGGAGGCTTCCGTGGTGGTGCAGATGGCCTCCGGTGCGCGCCCCACGGCCGGACTGGTGGAGGGGGTCGGCTTCCTGGTGGCGAGCAGCGTGGACGAGCTCTCGAGCGACCATGTGACGGTGCTGGACCACTCGGGCCGCCTCATGACCCGGTCGGTGGAGGACGAGGAGGGATTCGGGCTCACGCACCGCCAGCTGGAGCTTCGCAGTGAGGTGGAGGAGTACCTGGAGGCGAAAGCCGAGGCGCTCGTGAGCGATGTGCTCGGCGCAGGGAACGCCCGCGTCCGCGTGGCCGCCGAGCTGAACCTGGATCGCGTCGACCGCACCGTCCAGGCGGTGAACCCCGATCAGCAGATGATGACCCGGGAGGAGCGGACGGAGATCACGCCGGGTCCCGAGGACGTGGGTGCGGCGTCGGTCGCCTACAAGACAGACTTCGCCGCCACCCGCAGTGTAGAGCGCTACACCTCCGGCTATGGGGATGTGAAGCGCCTTTCCGTGGCGCTGCTGCTGAACGAGGACGCCGAAAGTGCCGCCGGCGAGAGAGTCGATGCCGATCCGGCACGCCTCCAGGCGCTCGTCGCCGCCGCCATCGGTCTGAATCCGGGTCGCGGAGACGTGATCTCGGTGGTCAAGGTGCCCTTCGATCGCCCGGCGGCGCTGCCGGAAGGTTCTCCCGGACCGTCCTTCTGGGAGCTATGGGATACCCTCCAGCGCCCGGTCCTCACGGTGATCGGTCTCCTGCTCGCGTTCGTGCTCGGCATGAAGATGATCCGGTCGCTGGCCGTGGCGCCTCGCGCGCAGTCCAGGGCGCTGGCGCCGGGCAGCGCGGAATCGGCGGGCGGACTCTCCGCGGCTGCGCCCGGTGCGGCTCCGCCGCTGGACAAGGGTGAGGCGCTCCGGCAGCGGCTGAACGAGGTGCAGGCGCAGCGGATGCAGGCGGTTACGTCGGGCGTCATGGAGCGGCCGGACCTGGCTGCCCGCGTCGTCCAGGCCTGGCTGAAGGACTGATCCCATGGCTTCCAGAACCGTTCCGCTCGGGCTGGAGCAGCTGAAGGGTCGCGAGAAGATCGCGATTCTCCTCATGGCGCTGGGCCCCAAGGCGGCCACGTCCCTGACCCGATCCCTCTCTGCCGACGACCTGGAGGGGGTCACCCTCGAGATCGCGCGCATGGACACGGTCCCGCCGGAGCTTGCGGAGGCGGTCCTCGAGGAGTGGTACGAGACGGAACGGGCCGCGGCATCGCTTGCGACGGGAGGAGTGGGCGTGGCCCAGGAGATCCTGGAGGCGGCATTGGGACAGGAGCGGGCGTCCGCGGTCCTGCAGAGGATCGAGACGCAGCTCAAGGACCGCAGCGGGCTCTACGACCTGCGGAAGGTGGACCCGCAGCAGCTGGCCAGCGTGCTACGGGCGGAGCACCCGCAGGCCATCGCGCTGGTCCTCGCACACCTGGACTCCGCGCAGACCGCCGCCGTGATCCGGGACCTGGAAGCCGACGTGGGAGCCGACGTCATCTATCGGATGGCGCGGATGGACAAGGTCTCCCCGGAGGTGCTGGACGTGATCAAGAAATCGGTGGGCGGGACCTCCGAGCTGTCGCTCTCCCAGGAGCTGCGGGCAGCGGGCGGGCCCCAGTCGGTGGCGCAGGTGATGAACCTGCTCGCGGGCACGCTGGAGAAGGAGCTCATGAGCCGGCTGTCGGAGCGGGACTCGCAGCTCACCGACGAGATCAAGGACCTGATGTTCGTGTTCGAGGACATCGTCAAGCTGGATCCGCGAGCGCTCCAGCGGCTGCTGGGTGAAGTGGAGTCCAAGACGCTGGCGCTGGCGCTGAAGACGGCCACGGAAGAGCTGAAGGGGCGGGTCCAGGAGACCATGTCCCAGCGCGCCCGCTCGGCCCTGACCGAGGAGATGGAGTTCCTGGGTCCCGTCCGGCTGAGTGATGTGGAAGCGGCCCAGGCGGAAATCGTGAAGGTGGCACGCTCGCTGGAGGAGGCGGGCGAGATCGTGATCTCCGGCGGAGACACCGATGTTCTCGTCGAGTAGGGTCCGCGGCCGCGCCCTCGTGCGCGACCCCGGCAGCCGGGATTCGGCGGTGTGGGAGCCGGACACGATCGGGCTGCCGGCCGCGGATGAGTCCGAATCGAGCACCGAAGGTGCGGTCGACGACTCCTTCGATTTCGGCGCGCACGATCCCGAAGTCGACGCGGCGGAGATGGCCGCGCTGGAGCTCCGCATGCAGATCGACGCGGCGTACGACCGCGGCTACGAGGATGGGCGTGCGGAGGGGAGGGCGGCGGAAGCGACCCGGACGGGCGGCGCGGTGAGGGTGCTCGAGGAGGCGACGATTCGCTTTCGTGAGGACGGCCCGCGTTGGCAGGAGGCGCTCCAGCAGAACCTCGTCGCCCTGGCCACCGCGCTGGCTCGCGAGATCATCGGTCGCGAGCTGAAGGGGAGCGTTGAGGACCTGAACGGTCTCGTGCAGCGGGCGGTGAGCGAGTTCCCGCTGGAGGCGGCCGTGCGGATCCGGCTGAACCCGGTGGACCTGACGGCCATCTCGACCCCGCTCGGCGGGAGTGCCACGGAGGCCGGGCGGCAGGTACGCTGGATCCCGGACCCGGACATCGCTCCGGGCGGCTGCGTGGTGGAGGGTCCCGAATCGATCGTGGACGGCCGCATCGAGAAGGCGCTCGACCGCATCTACTCCAGGCTGATCTATGGTTGACGCACTGATCGAAAAGGTCGAGGGCACCGGCCGCTTCGTGCGCTATGGCCGCGTCACCCGCGTCGTCGGGCTGGTGATCGAGGCCACCGGTCTGACCATCGGAGTCGGTGAGCTGTGCCGGATCCAGAGCCTCACGGGCGACCACACGCTGCTGGCCGAGGTGGCGGGGTTCCATGAGCGGGGCGTGCTCCTGCTGCCCCTGGGCGAGATCGGCGGAGTACACCCCGGCAGCGCCGTGGAGCCACTCGGCCGGTCCTTCGGTGTGGACGTGGGGCCCGGGCTGCTCGGGCGGGTCGTGGATGGCCTGGGACGGCCCATCGACGGGAAGCGCGATATCGGCCCCACCACCCGGATGCCGCTCTCCGCTGAGCCGCCGAGCCCGCTGGAGCGGCAGGAGATCACGGAGCCCCTGACGACGGGCGTCCGCGCCCTGGACGGGATCACGACCATCGCGCGCGGCCAGCGGGTTGGGATCTTCGCCGGCAGCGGCGTGGGCAAGAGCACGCTCCTCGGCATGATCGCGCGGTACGCTTCTGCGGACGTAAACGTGATCGCGCTGTTGGGGGAGCGGGGCAGGGAGGTGCGCGAGTTCCTCACGCACTCGCTGGGCGAGGAAGGCCTGGCGCGGTCGGTGGTGGTGGTGGCCACGGGCGATGAGGCAGCCCTGATCCGCGCACGCGGTGCCCTCGTGGCTACGGCCATCGCGGAGTATTTCCGCGACCAGGGCAAGAGCGTGATGCTGATGGTCGATTCCATCACACGGGTGGCCATGGCGTGGCGCGAGATCGGCCTGGCCGTCGGCGAGCCCCCGACGACCAAGGGGTACCCGCCGTCGGTCTTCGCCTCCCTTCCGCGGCTCCTGGAACGCGCCGGCAATGGCCGCCGCGGTGGGATCACCGGGATCTACACGGTCCTGGTGGAGGGGGACGACTTCAACGAGCCGGTCGCCGATGCCGCCCGCTCCATACTCGACGGCCACATCATGCTGAGCCGCAAGCTGGCGTCCGCGGGGCACTATCCGGCGATCGACGTGCTGGAGAGCGTGAGTCGGGTCCGGAACTCCGTCATCGGCGAGGCCCATCGGCGGGCCGCGGACGCCGTCACGGCGCACCTGGCGACGTATCGGGCCCGGGAGGACCTGATCTCCGTGGGCGCCTACCAGGCCGGCTCGGATCCCGCCCTGGATGCGGCCATCGCGCTGCGCGATCCCATCAACGCGTTCCTGCGACAGGACGCCGACGAACACACACCCCTCGCCGAGACACGGGACCATCTCGTGGCCATGATCGGCGTGGAGGAGGCAGAGGCTTGAGCACGTTCCGATTCGGACTCCAGTCGGTCCTGGAGCTGCGCGAGGACCAGGAGCAGACGCAGGCGCTGGCGCTGGCGGACGCGGAGCGGCGCGCGGAAGAGGCGCGCCGGCGCCTGGAGGAGATCCGTCTCGTCCGCGCCGAGGAGGCGGCGAAGCTGATGCGCGCCCATTCCGAGGGCCAGCCGGTAGGGCAGCTGCGCAACCGCGGGCGGGTGATCGAGCAGATCGCGGACTGGGTCCGCAGCGCCGAGGCCGAGGTCGAGCAGGCAGCTCAATCGGTGGAGCGGAAGCGGCGAGATCTCGTGGCGGCCATGACCGAGCGTCGTGTCATGGACCAGCTGAAGGAGCGGAAGCAGCACGCGTGGCGTGTCGCCGCAGACGGGGACGAAAGAAAGCTCATGGACGAGGTCGCCCTTGGCATCTTCCAGCGGCGACGCAGTGAGGGGACGCCATGAAGAGAATGATCCTGGCCGGCGCGGCACTGCTTGTTGGCGTCGCCGCCGGCACGGGCTGGTCCGTCGTGAACCACGAGCCCACCCCGGTGGGTGCGGATTCGCTCGCCAGCCACGAAGCTCCTCACGACGGCGAAGCCGCCGGTGGAACCGCGGTCGCGGGGGAAGCGGTCGCAGAGATCGCCCGGGACAGTGCTCGCGGCGGCCTGGCCGGCACTGTGGACGACTCCACGGAGAGCGATTCGCTCGCGACGCGGGTCGATCCACCCGCGCAGCAGGGCGCGCCCCCGTTCGCCGCTTCGCAGGATCCCCTCCTGACCGTCCCGGGAGAGCCGGCGACCGCTGCCGGCGGGCCGGTTGCCGCCGGTCCGGTCGTTCCCTCGACGGAGGATGAACCCCAGGTCGGGGACGCAGGGGCGGACCAGCTCGCGCGGATCTTCTCTTCCATGCAGGCTCGGGATGCGGCGCGCGTCCTGGCCCGCATGGAAGACGACGCGGTCCGGGCGATCCTGACCCGGATGGGCGCCCGGCAGGCTGCCGCGGTCCTCACGAACATGGAGCCCGAGCGCGCGGCGGGGTTGAGCCGATCGGTTCTGGAGAGCGGAGGCACACCGTGATCGACGCGCTCCTCGGATTGTTCGGCGCCACGCCCGTGCCTGCCAGCTCGCCGGCGCCCGCGTCCTCGACCTTCGGCTCTCTTCTCGACGCGATCCTGACGACGCAGCCATCCGAGACGACCGCTGCCGGGGACGGAGCGCTCGCGAACGGGAGCCGGCTGTCCGGGCTCGTCGCGGCTACGCCCGATCCGGACATGGCCAAGCTCTCGCCGGAGCTCCGCTCCCGGCTCGCGCGGGTGATGGCGCGGATGAGCGCGGAGCACGGCCACGACGTGCGGGTCGTCGAAGGACTGCGGAGCGGCGCCCGGCAGGAATACCTCTATGCCCAGGGACGTGAACGTCCGGGTCCGGTGGTGACGTGGACGCGCGAGTCGCGTCACGAGAGCGGGCGGGCAGCCGACCTGATCGTGGACGGCAGCTACGACAACGCCGAGGCCTATCGCACGCTCCAGCGGGTCGCCCGTGAGGAAGGGCTCCATACGCTGGGGATGACCGACCCGGGCCACGTCGAGCTGACCGGCGTCAGCCAGGACGGGAGGGAGAGGGCAGCACACGGGGGCACGGTCCCGCCTGGAGCGGAGGGGCTCGCGGCCGGACTGGCCGCCGCCCGCACCGCAGCCGCGCCTTCACGGATCGCGTCCTCGGCACGCCCTGTGGCCCGCGCGCGGACGGCCGCGACCGCAGCGCCCGCCACGCCCGCCGTCGTGGCCCGGGTGGCCACGCCCGCGACGGCCGGAACCAGGGCGGTCCGCAGGGCGCGATCCGGGGACGGCAGGGCCGCGGGTTCCGTCGCCCCCGCGGTCGGTCATCCGGCCGGCAGGGGGGAGCCGCGGCATCCCGCGCCTGGCGCCGGCGCCGAAGCCGCCGCTCCCGCCACAGCCCTCCTCTCCGGCGACACTCCGCGCGCATTCGGCACGCGGGGGAATGGTGCGGAGCTCCCGATTGCGGCGACTGGGGAAGGATTCCAGCCCCCGCAGCGTCCAGCCATGTCGGCGCCGGCGCCGGGAGTCGTGCGGTCGCCGCTGACCAGTGCCATCGTCGGCTCGGCCCACGGGGGTGAACCGGACGCCCGCGGGCGGAGCCGCAGCGCCGTCTCCCTGGAGGGGGCGGAAGAGGTGGAGGGGGTGGTTGAGGTCCGCTCGACCGACTCGCGGACGCCGCGCACTCACCGTGCGCCTCTTGCCACCCAGGCCGCAGCAGAGCTTACCGGCGCCAACGGATCCCTTAACACGGGACTCCGCGCCCGGCGCTCTCCCCGCCACGAGCCGGTGCGCGCCGAGGGCGATACTGAGGAGCACGTGCGGCCTGGCGAGGCCACGGACCGCGGGGTCAGCCGCGAGGCAGCGCACGATACCACGCCCATTGCGGCGCCCCGCCATCAGATGGAGCCCACGCGTCCCGACGCCGATGGGCTGAGGGCCCCGAGAGTGCGGCCGCTCGAGCCGGTACAGCCCGGCGCCCGGATCGACGCGATAGACGCTCTGCGCGAGCAGGCGCGGTCGCAGCCTCTGCACCGCGTGTCGCTGCGGGTGGGCGAGGGCGCGGATGCGGCCCGGGTGAGAGTGGACCTGCGAGGAGACCGGGTGCAGGCCGAAATGGCCACCGACTCCGACCGTCTTGCGACACGGCTGCGCCACGAGACGCCGGAGCTCGGTCGCACGCTCGAGCGGCAGGGTATCGAGGTCGACGCCCTCCGCGTCCGGCAGGGGGACCGTGTCGTCCCCGAGGCGGTGGTGATGCGCTCGGTGGAAGCGTCGCGATCGTCGGATCGCGAGTCGTCGCAGCGTGACCGGGACGGCTCGGCACAAGGGCAGCATGAACACGGGCGGGAACGACCCCGTCGGGAACGAGACCAGGAGAAACACCAATGATCGAAGGAATCAGCGGGATGGGGGCGCCATCGGTAGGCGGCATGTTCACGCCGGCGGGCGGCACCATGGGGAAGGAGGAGTTCCTCCAGCTCCTGGTGGCGCAGCTGAACAACCAGGACCCCATGAACCCCATGGAGAGCCAGGAGTTCGCCGCACAGCTCGCGCAGTTCTCGAGCGTCGAGCAGCTCATGAACGTGAACACGCAGCTGGCCGACCAGGCGGCGTACACTTCGGCGCTCGCCCAGGCCATGAACAGCAGCTCCGCGGTGGGCGTGCTGGGGCGTGACGTGCTGGCGGTGGGCGACGCCGTGAGCGTCACCGGCGGCGCGGCCGCGGTGGAGGTCGATGTGGGCGGCACCGGCGGCACGGCCCGGGTCCGGATCTTCGACGAGCAGGACCGGCTCGTTGGGGAGGTCGATGCGGGGTCCGTGGGCGGTGGACGCCAGACGCTGGCATTGACGGGGCTGGAGTCGCTGGATGATGGCGCGTACCGCTACGAGGTCGAGGTGATCGACTCGGCGGGACAGGAAGTATCCACCACGAGCCTCGTATCGGGGACCGTGTCGGCGGTGAAGTACGAGATGAACGGTCCGGTCCTCATGATCGGGGCGATGACGATTCCACTCAGCGCTGTCATCGAAGTCAGCGCCAACTGAAGGGGCAACACACCATGATGCGATCGCTCTTCGCCGGCGTGTCCGGCCTGCGCAACCACCAGGTCCGGATGGACGTGATCGGCAACAACATCGCCAACGTGAACACGGTGGCGTTCAAGTCCTCCCGCGTGACGTTCAAGGAAGCGTTCGCCCAGATGGTCCAGGGCGCCAGCCGCCCGGCGGGCAACGCCTCGAGCGTCAGCGGCGGCACCAACCCGATCCAGGTCGGGCTGGGCATGAACATCGGCAGCGTCGATCTCCTGTTCACCCAGGGGAACCTGGAGAACACCGGCGTCACCACCGACCTCGCCATCCAGGGCGACGCGTTCTTCGTCGTCTCCGACGGCCGCAAGAGCTTCTTCACCCGCTCGGGCAACTTCCAGCTCGACGCCGATGGCCGCCTGGTGGCCTCGACCAACGGGTTCGTCGTGCAGGGCCGGGTCCTCAACAACAACGGCGAGCTCTCCGACACCATCGGCGACATCGTCCTCCCGTTCGGGCAGAAGTCGTCGGCGAAGACCACCACCAGCCTGAAGATCGGCGGCAACCTGGACGCCGAGGTCGCGGCGGGCGAGGACTCCATCCGCGAGACCACCATGGTGGTGTACGACTCCATGGGCGTGGAGCAGGAGCTGAGCATCACCTTCGAGCGCTCCGCGGCCCCGGATACCGTCAGCCTCCCCGGTGGCACGAGCCAGGGCCAGGTCTGGTCGTATTCGGTCACGGTCGACGGCGCCCCCGTCGATGCGACCGCCGGCGGCACCGGATACGCGGTCTTCGACAACGAAGGGCGTCTCCTCCACACGGCTCGCACCGCCGACCTCGCCGGTACACTCCAGGCTGAGATCGACGGCCTCCCTGTGAACGCCGACGGAGATGCCATCGGGAACGCGGAGCAGTTCGTCACCATGGCCGCCGGCAACGACATCGAGCTCGATTTCGGCGAGCCCCTGGCGATCTCCGGCCTCTCCCAGTTCGCGGGAGCCTCCACGGCCGTGGCCCGTGAGCAGGACGGCTACACCATGGGCCAGCTCGAGCGGATCGGAATCGACCAGAGCGGCATCATCACCGGTGCCTTCACCAACGGCGTCAACCTCACCCTCGGTCAGCTGGTCCTGGCCGACTTCAACAACCCCACCGGCCTGATCCGCGCCGGCGACAACGCCTACACCACGTCCGCCAACTCCGGCGCCGCCGTCCTCGGGTTCGCCGGCGAGGGCAGCCAGTCGGTCGTGACCTCGGGAGCCCTGGAGATGTCCAATGTCGACCTCGCCCAGGAGTTCACCAGCATGATCACCGCTCAGCGCGGCTTCCAGTCGAACGCTCGCGTGATCACCTCCTCCGACGAGATGCTCCAGGAGCTGGTCAACCTGAAGCGGTAGGCACGGGGGCGCTCACCGCGCACCCACGATCCCCGGCAAGGCCGGATGCCACACCCGTGGCGTCCGGCCTCTTCCGTTGGGACCGTTCGGGAGCTCCGCCGGCGCCCCTTCCGATCCCACCGTCCATCCCGGCAACATCGACCGCCCGAGGTCGGCAGAAGCTTCCCGTGCGCCCTCCGTAGATCTCCCCACTGCGGCGTGGGGAAACTCCCCACGTGCCGTCGCAGAGCGTTGTGCGACAACGACTTTCAATGGTGGCCTCGAGGGTCGAAACATGGTACGGGACCTGCCCCTGTCGGAGCCGGAAGATCAATCCAGCACCCGGAACCAGACATACACGAGATGGCGGACGACGAAGTCCTGGATGAGGGGGAGACCCCTGCGGAAGCGGCTCCACGCGGTGGCGGCCTGGTTGCGAGCGCCATCGTGGTGGGAACCCTCGTGGTGGGAGGGATCCTGGGGTTGATCGTGGTGGGGCCGGCGGCGGCGGAGCGGCTCTCGGGTGCTTCGGCGGCCTCGGCGGACTCGGCGTCGGAACACGAAGCCGTGGCCGAGGTGGTGGAGAGCTACACGCTGGAGAGCCTCGTACTGAACCCCGCGGACAGCAAGGGGACGCGTTTCCTGATGGTTTCGGTGGTGGTGACGGTGACGGGCGCTCATGGGGCGGACGTCCTGGGTCAACGGGATGCGGAGATCCGGGACCTGTTGATGTCGCTGCTGGGAGCGAAGACGGTGGACGAGCTGACCGACGTCCGGATGCGCGCAGGGATCAAGGACGAGATCCGGACGGCGATCGCTTCGCTGGTCCCCACCCGCGAGGTCCGTGACGTGTACCTCCCGACCTTCGTGATCCAGTAGATGAGCAACCAGGCGCTGTCCCAGGACGAGATCGACGCGCTGTTCAAGGGCGGACCGGAGGAGCCGGCCGCCCCGCCCCCGCACCGGAGCGAGCCGGAAGCGCGCCTGTACGATTTCCGGCGTCCCAGCCGCGTGTCGAAGGACCGGCAGCGCACGCTCGAGGGCATGTATGGCGCGTTGACGAAGGCGACGGAGGGGTGGCTCGCCAGTCGGGTGCGCGCGCAGGTCGAAGTTCACCTCAAGGCGGTAGAGCAGCTCACGTTCGGCGAGTTCGTCCTGTCGCTCCCCGACCCGTGTGCCTCGTTCGTTTTCAACATCGGCGCTCCGGGCGGACCCCAGGCGGTGATCGACATCGGCCGGGAGTTCGCGTTCTACTCGGTCGAGCGATTTCTCGGGAGCTCGACGGAGATGTACGTGCCGGACCGAACCCTGACGGTCCTGGAGCGGCGGGTAGTGCGCATCGTGGCCGAGCGGCTGGCCGGTCAGGTCCGTGAAATCTGGTCGGACCACGCGAACATCGATCTACGCCTGGCCCGGTTCGAGGCCGTGCCCGACATGCTGCAGGCCGCCAACCGCGAGGACCCGATGCTCGTGGCCAACCTCGAGGTTCGGTTCAAGGGCTACACGAGCGCGGTCCTGATCTGTCTTCCGTTCACGGTCCTGGACGAGTTCTTCGCCACGACGGCCAGCGTCCGGGTTCGAAACAGCACTGCCGGGGAGAGGGAGAGTCAGGCGGACCGCACCGGCATTACGGCGAGCCTGCGATGGGCCTCCGTGCCCGTGGCCGTCCGCCTGCCGTCGTTCGAGTTGACTCTGAGGGATGTGACCCAGCTGCGGCCTGGCGGGACCCTGGTCACCGGGATATCCAGGACCGCGCAGGTGGACGTGATGATCGGCGGACGGACCCGCTACACCGGGTTCGTGGGAACGACCAACGATGCGCTGGCCGTGCAGATTCTGGACACGGTCCAGCAGGGCGAAGAGGAGGAGGAGAATGTCTGAACCATCCGAGATGGCGGCCGGCACGGCCATGCAGGAAGCGGCGTCGGTGGCCGAGTTTGCGGAGATCCAGGAGGCCGAGGGCCCCGCCCACGAGGGTCCGCTCTCGATGCTGTACGACCTCACCATGCCCATCGCCATTGAGCTGGGCCGGACGAAAATGACCGTCCAGGAGTTGCTGACGCTGGGCCGCGGCTCGGTGATCCACCTCGACCGGCTCGCGGGCGAGCCCATGGATGTGTACGTGGGCGATCGCCGGTTCGCGGAGGGTGAAGTCGTGGTGATCGGAGAGCAGTTCGGGATCCGGATCACCCGCGTGCTGTCCCAGGAAAGCAGGGCCTAGGCAGCCGCATGACGCCGGCCTCTCTCTTCCTGGTCCTCGGGGCGCTCAGCCTCGTCCTCGCGCTGATCGCCCTGGGCGTTCGGCTGCTGAAGGGCGCGGGCGTGGCTCACGCTGACACGGTCCCGATGCGTGTGGTGGGGCGCGTGGGCCTGGGTCCGCGGCAGGGACTGGCCACCGTTCGCGTGGGCCGGCGCCTCATGGTGGTATCCGTGGGCGAGGGCGGGGTGCGGCACGTCTGCGACATGGAACCCGACGGAGCGCTGGCCGAGTCGGCCACCACCGACTCGCTCGACGCCGGCCCCGCGCACAGCGTGATCCCGGGACCCTGGCGGCGCCTGATCCGGGCGGGAGGAGGGGCGCTCGTGCTGGCGCTGCTGCTCGCAGGACCCGGAGCGTCCGGGGCGGCCGCGCAGGGGGTCGCCCCCCCGGCCGTGGGCTCCGCCCCAGCGGGCGGACAGGGCGTCGGCGTGCAGGACGTGTCGCCCGGGGAGGCACCCGCGCCGGACGCCCTCTCAGCGCTCAGTGATGCGCTCCCGGACATGCAGCTCGCGGTGGGCGACGAGGAGGGGCTCCGGCTGTCGGGAACGGTGGGGACCGTTCTCGTCATCGGGCTCCTCGCCATGCTGCCCACGCTCCTGCTCCTCATGACCAGCTTCACCCGGATCCTGGTGGTGCTGCACTTCCTCCGGCAGGCGCTCGGGACGCAGACGGCGCCGCCCACGCAGATGATCGCGGCGCTCGCGCTCCTGCTCACCGCATTCGTCATGGCGCCGACCCTGGGACGTGTGAATGAGACCGCGATCCGGCCGTGGACGGACGGGCAGATGGACGAGGTCGCCATGATGGCCGCGGCCGCCGGACCCTTCCGGGAGTTCATGGCCATCCACGTTCGGGAGTCGGACCTGGCCACGTTCGTGAACATGTCCACGGCGCCTGCGCCCCAGACCATCGACGACGTGCCGCTCATCACGCTCGTCTCGGCGTTCGCCATCAGCGAGCTCCGCACCGCGTTCCAGATCGGGTTCGTCCTGTTCCTGCCGTTCCTGGTCATCGACCTGGTGGTGGCGGCGGTCCTCATGAGCCTGGGCATGTTCATGCTGCCTCCGGTCATGGTCTCGCTCCCGTTCAAGCTGCTGCTCTTCGTGCTCGTGGACGGCTGGGCGCTCGTGATCCAGAGCCTCGTGGCGAGCTTCGGGTGAGGGTGCAACCATGCCGATGAACCTCGTCCTCGACCTGACGCGCGACGCGCTCTTCCAGACGCTACTGCTGGCCGGGCCCCTCCTGGGCGTCTCCCTCGTGGTTGGGCTCATCATCGCCATTGTCCAGGCCGTGACCCAGATCCAGGAGCAGACCCTCACGTTCGTCCCCAAGCTCGTGGCCGTGGGACTCACGCTCATGTTCCTCTTCTCCTGGATGCTCAATTCCGCCGTCCGCTACACGCGGGAGCTGATCATGGGGATCGCGGGGCTCGGCACGTGAGCGTTCTGACCCTCGGACTGGGCGGCGCCGCCCTCGTGGCCATGCGCGTGACGGGGCTCATGCTCATCGCGCCGGTCTTTTCGAGCCGCGCCATCCCCGGGGCCGTGCGTGTGGGCCTGGTCCTCGCCCTCACCGCTTTCCTGGTCCCGGGCGTGAGCGGTGTGGAGCCCTCGCTCTCCGGCATGGCCACGGAGCTCGTGGTGGGCGTGGTCATCGGCCTCGGCGCCGCGTTCGTGATCGCGGCCGCCGAGTTTGCGGGCGACCTTCTGGCCGTCCAGATCGGCCTCTCCGGGGCGTCGACGCTGGACGTGATGAATCAGACCTCGCTGCCCGTTCTGGGTCAGTTCACACAGCTGTTCATGATCATGCTTCTCCTCGCCTTCGACGGCCACCTCCTCATGGTGGGGGCGCTCCAGGAGAGCTTCACCACCATCCCGGCCGGCGGCGCCCTCGATCTGGCGGCTGGACTCCCCGGGATCGTTCTGGCGGGCAGCGTGGTGTTCGCCCGGGGGCTCCAGTTCGCCGCACCGGTCGTGGCGGCCATCACCCTGACCAACGTCGGGCTCGGTGTTCTCGCCCGCACGGTGCCGCAGCTGAACGTCCTCATGATGGCGTTCCCGATCCAGATCGCGCTCGGGCTCGCCACCCTGGGGCTCACGCTCCCCCACATCGCGGTGGGTCAGAGCGACTGGGCCGTCGGCTACCTCGCGTGGCTCGAGCAGGCCCTGTCAGGGCTCCAGGGAGGTCGCTGACATGTCCGACGGCAGCTTCCAGGAGAAGACCGAGGCCCCGACTCCGCGGAAACGGCAGGAGGCGCGCACCGAGGGGCAGGTCCCGCGCAGCCAGGAGCTCACGACGGCGATCATGCTTCTCGCCGGCGGCGGTGTCGTGGCCGTGGCGGGCGCACCGCTGGGAGCCGCGTGCGGCGATATGCTGCGAGCGCTGGTCCTCGCCAGCTCTACTCCACCCTCGACCGTGGAGGACGCCCGCGCCCTCTTCTCGGTTCTGGGCGGGAACATGGCGGCCGCGCTGGTGCCGGTGCTGGGCATCCTCGCCGCCACGGCCGGCTCGGTGGCGGCTCTTCAGGCGCGGGGCGTCCTCACCACGAAGCCCCTCATGCCCAAGTTCGAGCGGATCGCCCCCCATTCGAACATCAAGCGGATGTACGGGGTGAAGCCCTGGGCGGACCTGGCGAAGTCGCTGCTCAAGCTCACGGTCATCGGCGTGGTGCTCTATCCGGTGATGAGAGATGCCCTCGCGGAGGTGGGTGAGCTGGCCACCCGATCGCCCGTGGCGCTCGCGGAGCTGATCCAGCGGCAGGCGGTACGGCTGCTGGTGTCCGCCGGGCTGGCGTACCTGGTCGTCGCGCTCGCCGACTACGCCTACCAGCTCTGGCAGCACGAGAAGCAGCTGAAGATGAGCAAGGAGGAGGTGAAGCGGGAGCAGAAGGAGCAGGATGGGGATTCCATGCTGAAGGCGCGGCGCAGGAGCATGGGCCGGGAGCGGGCGCGGCAGCGGATGTTCGACCGGCTGCCGGGCGCCGACCTGATCGTCACCAACCCCACGCACATCGCCGTGGCGCTGCGGTACCGGCCGGAGGAATCGCCGGCACCCATCATCGTGGCCATGGGCGAGCGGAAGGTGGCGGAGCGTATCAAGGCCATGGGCCGGGATCTCGGGATCCCCGTGCTTGAGAACAAGCCCCTCGCGCGTGCGCTTCTGGCCGCCGGAGCGGTTGGGGCCGCGATCCCCACCGAGCTCTACGTGGCGGTGGCCGAGGTGCTGGCCTTCGTGATCCGCCAGCGCAAGGCCGCGGGCCTCTCGGAGGTGGTCTGATGTCCGCCGTGGCCGGAGCCCTCGAGCTGGCGCAGCCGCGCTGGCGCAGCGCCGCGGAGGCCGGCCTCGTGGTGGGCATCGTGGGCATCATCGCCCTCCTGGTCGTGCCGCTCCCGCCGCTCCTGCTGGACCTGCTCCTCGCCCTCAGCATCGCGGCGTCACTCCTGGTCCTGCTGGTGGCGCTCAACACGATTGACCCGCTGGAATTCAGCGTCTTTCCGGTGGTCCTGCTCCTCATGACGCTGTTCCGCCTTGCGCTGAACGTCAGCAGTACCCGGCTCATCCTGGGGGAGGGGAGCGCGGGGGCGGTGATCGAGGCGTTCGGCGCCTTCGTCGTCGGGGGGAACTACGCGGTGGGGATCGTCGTCTTCCTGATCCTGGTGGCGATCAACTTCATCGTCATCACGAAGGGCGCGGGGCGCGTGGCCGAGGTGGGGGCGCGCTTCACCCTGGACGCCATGCCCGGCCGGCAGATGAGCATCGATGCCGACCTGAGCGCCGGCCTCATCGACGATCAGGAGGCACGCCGGCAGCGCGACAAGATCTCCCGGGAGGCCGATTTCTACGGCGCCATGGACGGTGCCGCCAAGTTCGTCCGCGGTGACGCCATCGCGGGGCTCCTGATCACCGCCATCAACATCCTCGGCGGCCTTTTCGTGGGGGTGGTGCAGCGCGGGATGCCCGCCGGCCAGGCCCTCACTGAGTACACCCTTCTGACCGTCGGCGACGGCCTGGTCACCCAGATCCCCGCCCTCATCGTCAGCACCGCCGCCGGGATCATGGTCACCCACTCGGCGGGCGAGTCCCGCGTGGGCGCCGCGCTCCTCCGGCAGGTGGGACGGCACCCCACCGCCATGTGGATCTCCAGCGGATTCCTCGCCACCCTCGGGCTCATGCCGGGGCTGCCCTTCCTGCCCTTCCTCCTGCTCGCCGCGGGCGGCGCCGGTCTCGCGTACGGCATGGGGGAGCAGCAGAAGGCGGAGGTGGCCCATCGCGATGCCGAGTTCCACCGTGCCGAGGAGGAGCCGCTCCCGCCCGACGACCCGGTGCAGGACCTGATCCAGACCGACCCCGTCGAGCTCCAGCTGGGATACGGCCTCATCGGGCTCGTCGACCAGGAGCAGGGCGGCGACCTCCTGGAGCGGATCCGACTCCTGCGCAAGCAGGCCGCCCAGGAGCTGGGCGTGCTCATCCCACCGATCCGGATCCGTGACGACGCGCGACTCGACACCTCCGAGTACGTCGTCCGGGTACGGGGCACCGAGGTCACCCGGTGGCAGCTCGTGCCGCGCCACCTCCTGGCTCTCGACACGGGTGGCGTCATCGAGCCGGTCCAGGGGATCGAGACCCACGACCCCAGCTTCGGCATGCCCGCCCGCTGGATCGCGCAGCGGGAACGGGCGGACGCGGAGGCCAGCGGCTACGTGGTGGTGGAGCCGCCCACGGTGGTGGCCACGCACCTCATGGAGACGCTCAAGAACAGCGGTGCGGATCTGCTCGGCCGCCAGGACGTCCGCGAGATGCTCGACCGGCTCAAGGTCACGCACCCGGCCCTGGTGGAGGACGTGGTGCCGAACCGTCTCGGCCTCGGCGTGATCCACCGCGTGCTCCAGCGGCTGCTGAAGGAGCGGATCCCGATCCGTGACCTGGTCACGATCCTGGAGAGCCTCGCCGACGCGGCCGACCGAACGCAGGACCCCGAGGCCCTCAACGAGCACGTCCGTGGAGCCCTCTCCCACGTCATCGGCGATATGTACGCCGACGCCGACGGCGAGGTCCGGGGGATCGCCATGGGGCCGAAGCTCGAGGCCGCGCTCATGGGCTTCTTCTCCCCGCGCCAGGGCAGTGCCGGCGCCATGATGCGCCCCGACACGCTGACTCGCGTCCTGCGCCAGATCGACCGACTGACGAGGGAGCACGCCTCCGATGGCGCGCTCCCCCCCGTGGTCACGCCCCCCGGGCTGCGCGTGGGCGTCCGCCGTCTCCTGGAGCCCGTGCTCCCGAAGGTCCCGGTGATATCGCTGTCCGAGCTCCCGGCCAGCATCACCCTCACGACGATCGCTGTATGGGAGTTGACCGATGAAGCTTGAGACCTTTTCCGGGGCAAGCATGCCCGCGGTGCTGCGCCTCGTACGCGCGGCGCTGGGTGAGGAAGCGATGATTGTGCATACCAGCAGGGAAAACAGGGACGGCCGCGAGCAGGTCAGGGTGGTGGCCGCCGCCGCACACGATGTGATGCCCCTCAGGGCCAGGCTCGAGCGCGGTCCGAGCATGACCACGTTCGACGGTCCGGCCGCCGGCAAGCGGGCGCGTCCGCACGTGATCGCGCTCGTCGGTCCCACGGGGGCGGGGAAGACCACGACCGCCGCCAAGCTCGCGCTCCACGCCGACGCCTTCGGTCGCCAGCGAGTCGGGTTCCTGGCACTGGACACCTACAGGGTCGCCGCGCTCGAGCAGCTGCAGACGTACGCTGACATTATCGGCGCGCCCATGGAAGTGGCCTATCACGCCGGCGACGTGGAGCCGGCCATGGCGGCCCTGGCCTCGTGCGAGGTGGTGATCGTCGACGCCCCCGGCCGGAGCCCCATCCACCGCAGCTTCCTGCAGTGGCGGGGTGCACTGACCCGCGCCCGGCCCCACGAGACCCACCTGGTGCTCCCGGCCACCATTCACCCCGCGGCGGGTCGAGCCCACAAGAGCGGCTACGGGGATTGCGGGCTGACGCACCTGCTGGTGACCAAGCTCGATGAAATGCCCGAGGCGGGCGGTGTGCTGGAGCTCGCCGAGAAGGTCGATCTCCCGGTCCGCTGGACCACCGACGGACAGGACGTCCCCGGCGACCTCAACCGCGGCGGTGGTGGACTCCTGACGTCAGCCACGCGCGCCGCCGAAGAAGTCCGGGCGAGGCTGGCGGGATGAGCGAGCAGGCGCGCGGCGTTCGCCGCTTCGTGGAGCGAACGGCTCCGGTCCGAGCCGCACAGCCGGACGGCCACGTGATCGCGGCCGGGAAGGGCGGCATTGGCACGTCCACCGTGGCGCTGCTCCTGGCGTTCGCCGCCCGGACCCACGGCCCCGTCGTCCTGGTGGATGCGCAGGGCGGGTTCGGCGGTCTGCACCAGCTGCTGGGCCTCGCGCCCTGGCACGACGAGGAGGATCGCGTCCGTGAGACGCCCCTCGGCCCGGATCTCACGCTCATCCATGCCCCCGCCCACGCGAAGGCGGAGAGCCCGGGGCTCCGCGCCGCCATGCGGCGCGCGGTGCGGGCCCGGACGGATGCCATCGTGCTCGTCGATGCCGGGTCTCGACCGCAGACCGTCCTCCACGCCATGCACGACTTCGGCGCGAGCCTGGTCTCCGTCGTGGGAGCCGATGGCATTTCGCCCGCCGCCGCGTACGGACTGGCCAAGCTGATCTGGAGGACTCGCCCGGAGGCCAGCGTGGCCGCCCTCGCCAATCGCGTCACCGACGACGAGGCGGGCGTGGCGCAGGACGCGCTCCGCTCCGCCGCCCGCCGCTTCGCGGGGCGCGGGATCGTCTGGCTCGGTCAGCTCCCGGAAGCCCCGGCGCTGCTCGACGCCGACGGGCCGCCCTGGGCCACCATCGACAGCACGGAGCCCGCCCTCATGGCGGGCGCCGATTCAGTGGCGACCCGGCTCCTGGGACCCACACCGCATCGCAACTCGACTCTTCACCGGTTCGGATGATCATGACGGAAACGACTCTGTGGGAGGCCTATCAGACACGCGGTGACACGGATGCCCGTGATCGCCTGCTCCAGGACAACCTCCCCCTCGTGCGCTATCTCGCGCGGAAGCTGTGGCAGCGGATCCGCGGAAAGCTCGACATCGACGACCTGGTGAGCGCCGGGACTATCGGGCTCATCCAGGCCATCGACCACTTCGATCCCGACCGGGGACTGGCGTTCAGCACGTTCGCCACACCCCGCATCCGCGGCGCCATGCTCGACCACCTGCGGCTCTGGGACTTCGTACCGCGGTCGGTCCGGAAGAAGCAGCGATCGCTGCACGAGGCGCGCGAGACGCTCACGACCCGTCTGGGGCGCGAGCCCACTCGGGTCGAGGTGGCCGCCGAACTCGGCGTGGAGCTGGAAACCGCCTGCCGCTGGGAGTCCGATGCGGCCGATGCCGTCCAGGTCGCCCTGGACGCGCCATTGCCAGGGGAAGGGAAGCGGCTCACCACCATGGAGGTCCTCCCGGGCGAGACCGGCGAGGAGGCCGACCACGCGATCGCGCACCGCGAGGAGGTCGAGCTCCTGACGGAGGCCATGGCCCGCCTCCCGGAGCGGGACCGCGACGTGCTCGCCCTCTACTACTACGAGGGCCTCAAGATGCACCAGATCGCCGAGATCCTCGGCGTTACCGAATCCCGGATCTCACAGATCCGGTCCAAGATCCTGAAAACGCTGCGGGCCGATCTGGCCCACCTGAGGGAGGTCGCCGTATGAACAGGAGAACGGGCGCCATCGCCGCCATCGCCGCGGGACTGACGCTCCTCGCGAGCCGTGTCCCCGCTCCGGACCCAGCCCGGTTCCAGCAGGCGCTCCGGGCCATGAACGCCGATGGGCAGCTCGGCCTGCGGGCGCTGGTCTTCGAGGCCGGCAGCGCCTGGCAGCGCGCCGGGATCGCCATCGACCTCCGCGTCGTCGCCGTCGCCGTCGCCGCGCTGGGCCTCGGCGGCTTCAGCCATTCTCGCGCTGCACCTCTGGCGCTCGCGACCAGGGCCTCTCGTCGCCCGGACGGCCCCGGCCTCGCTGCCCCGTGACCGCAGGGTCGCGCAGGCACGTGCCCTCGCAGACAAGGGTCGCCTGAACATCGACGTCGCGCGCCGGACCACGCTCTCCCGCGACGCCGTGGACCTCCTGACCATGCTGCCGCGGCCGGACGCAGCCGTCACACGGCGCAGGACGTTCCGGAGCAGGACGTTCCGGAGCACGCGCTCCCGGAGCATGGTGGCGTGAGCGGGATGAGCATCGATCCGCTGCGAACCGCCGCCCGGGCCCTCGCCTACTGGGAACGACGCCAGGAGGTCACTTCGCACAACGTGGCCAACACCGAGACGCCGGGCTACAAACGGCAGCGGGTCTTCGCCGAACTGCTCGACGGCGCGCCGGCCCCCGTGGTGCGCGACGACATGACCGCTGGCGCTATCCGCACCACGGGCCGGCCGCTGGACGTGGCGCTGGAAGGGGACGGGTTCCTGGTGGTGGACACGCCCACGGGCGAGATGCTCAGGCGCGGCGGTTCTCTCTCCCTGGACGCGGCGGGCGTCCTGATCGATGGGGGCGGACGCCCCGTCCTGGGGGAGGATGGCGTGATCGTCCTTCCGCCCGGGTCGGTGGAGATCGACGGCGACGGCACGGTGCGGGTGGACGGGGCCGAACTGGCGCGGCTGCGGATGGAGAGCGCGGAGCCGGGTTCGCTCCGGAGGGTGGAGGCGGGCCTCTGGATCGGCGCGCCCGGAGAACCGCTTCCCGCCGGGGCGGTGGGCGTGCGCCAGGGGGCCCTCGAGGACAGCAACGTCCAGGCCCTGGAGGGGCTCGTGGAGATGCTGGACGTGCAGCGCAATTACGCCGCGATCCAGAAGAGCGTGGTCACGCTGGACGGAGTGCTGGAGACTGTGGCGAACCGCATCGGCCGGGTCGGCTGAGCGGAATCGAGAACCGAGCAGGCAGGGAGGCAATCATGGATCCATCGATGCGGACGGCCGCAACGGGAATGGCAGCGCAGCAGCGCCGGGTGGAGGTCATCTCCAACAACCTGGCGAACGTCAACACGACGGGCTTCAAGCGGAGCCGGGCGCACTTCGAGGACCTTCTGTATCAAACGGTGCAGGGACCCGGGGTCGGCGGCGCAGACCAGGGTACTACGGACCCGGTCCAGATCGGACGCGGAACCCGCCTGGCGGCCGTCCAGCGGATCCAGGCGCAGGGGGCCATGGAGAACACCGGGCGTCCCCTCGACCTCGCCATTAACGGCGACGGCCTGTTCCAGGTCCGCATGCCCAATGGCGAGATGGCCTACACCCGGGACGGCAGCTTCACCATCTCGGCCAATGGCTCCCTCGTGACCCACGGCGGCTATGAGCTCGCTCCCGGTATCGTCATCCCGGAGGACGCGACGGGCGTCACCGTCTCGCGTACGGGCGTGGTGACCGTTCAGATGCGCTCCGCGGCCGACGTGGTGGAGCTCGGCCGCATCGAGCTCGCGCGGTTCGCCAACGTCACCGGCCTCGAGGCGATCGGCGAGAACCTGCTCGTGGAAACGCCCGCCTCCGGAACACCCTTCCTCGGCTACCCGCAGGACCAGGGACTGGGCGGTGTGATCCAGGGGCACCTGGAGGCCAGCAACGTCGAGATCGTCACGGAGATGGTCGACATGATCGCCGCGCTCCGGGCGTACGAGATCAATTCGCAGGCCGTCAAGTCGAGCGAGGAGATGGCGCGGACGGCCACGCAGATGATCCGATGAGCCTGCCTCCCACCCGGTCTCCGGTCGGGATCCTGGTTCTGGGCCTTGCCGCGCTCTCGTGCTTCACGGCCACGCCCACGCCGGCGAGGGCGCAGGACGCGGGCACCGCGCCGGAGGCCTCCGGTGTGCCGGAGGCTGTCACCCGCGCGGTCACCAACGCGGTCGCCGCCCGCTGGGGAGTGCCGACCGAGGCCGTTCGGATCACGTGGCCGGCTGGACCGGCCATGGATTCCGGCGCCATTCGGCTGCTCGGGTCGGGCGCGGCCGGGGTCTTCGTGGTGGAAGCGCGCGGGGACTCACGCGTGATCCGTCGGCGAGTGACGGCGGGTGTGCGCTCCTCGATAGCGGTCGCCGCCCGGGACCTTCAGCGAGGGGCAGTACTGGCCGACACTGACATCGCACACCGCGATACGGTCCTCGTGGGGTCGAAGCCGGACGGGCCGGTGGCCGGTTGGGTCGCCCGTCGCGCGATCCCCATGGGAGCGGCCCTCGCCAGTCCGGCCGTGGGGCCGGCGTCGGCCGTCGTGGCAGGTCGCCCGGTGACACTCGTGTGGCGCAGCGGTGAGCTCGAAGTGAGCACGCGGGCCGTGGCCGTGGGTACGGCGGCGGCCGGCGAGCGTGTGGCGGTGCGGACGGAGTCGGGACGGCGGATCTGGGGGATCGCCGAAGCGGGGGACGTGGTGACAATCGTGGGAGCGGAGCGATGAGGATTGCGATGATGAACGGTGTGAGCCGTATGTGCGTGACCATACTGGTGATCGGAGGGATCGCGTCCAGCCGGGCGGCGCCGGTCATGGCGCAGACGCCAGCCTCCTGGACCGCCGATGCGCAGGTCTTCAGGGTCGGCGACGCCATTTCCGTTCTGCTGGACGAGTACACCCTGGCGTCGGCGAACCGGGACGTGTCCGCGGAACAGCAGCGGAGCCGCTCGTTCGGCGTGGCCGGGTCGGCGAACGGGACGGAGCTCGGCCGCGCCTCGGTGGACACGGAGAACGCCGGCAGCTCCCGGGACCGTGGGCGCTCCACCCGCCACGACCGACTCACCGCGGAGATGACCGTCCGGGTCGAGGAGATCGCTCCGGACGGGATGCTGAAGGTGAGTGGCACGAAGCACCTCACCATCGACGAGCACGAGCAGGAGCTGACACTCACGGGCTGGGTACGGCCCGCCGACGTGCCGGCCCACAACGTCATGGAGTCCTGGCGCATTGCCGACGCCACCATCGAGTACACGTCTTCGGGCCGCCTGGGCAAGCCCCGCCAGGGCCTCATCTCTCGCGTCCTCGGATGGATCTGGCCATGAGGATCCCAGCCATGATTGCGCTGATCGCGGCGCTCCTCTCGGCCGCCGCGCCGACCGCAGGCCAGTCCGTACGCGTCCGCGACCTCGTGCACGTCGAGCGCGATGTGCCGGTCCGGTTGATGGGCTACGGCCTCGTAGTGGGACTCGACGGCACCGGCGATCGGGCCGCTGGACGCGCGGGCTCCCCGCAGACCGTCGCCTCCGTGACCAACCTGCTGCGGCGCTTCGGCATCCAGGTCCCCGCGGAGATGCTGCGCACCCGCAACGTCGCCGCGGTCCTCGTGACCGCCGAGCTCTCGCCGTACCTGCGCGCCGGGGGTCGTTTCGACGTGAGCGTGGCCTCCATGGGCGATGCGGTCTCGCTGCGAGGCGGACAGCTCTGGTCCACCCCGCTCATGCCGGGACCGGGATCCGAGCCCACGGCCACCGCCCAGGGAGCGGTGGTCCTCAGCGAGGGGGCCGCCGTCCGCGCGCAGTACCGGGTCGAGACCGCGGCCGCCATACCCGCGGGGGGGCTCCTTCAGACGGAGACCGTCGCACCGGCCTTCGACGGGCCCACTCGGCTCCTGCTCCGCTCGCCCGACCTGGGCACCGCCATCCGCATGGCCACCGCCATCAATGCGGAGCTCGGCGACGGCGTGGCCACCGTCGAGGATCCCGGCTCCATCCAGCTCGCGCCGCCATCGGACGCTTCCGTGGCGCTGTTCCTGGGCCAGATATCCGATATCCGGGTGGAGCCCGACCGGGCCGCCCGCATCATCATCGACTCCCGGGACGGCACCGTTGTCGCCGGGGGTGGCCTCACGCTCGGCGCGGCGGTGGTCAGTCACGGACCGCTCACACTGGCCATCGGATCCACCGTCACCGACGAGGTGCCGGGCAGCGTCCGCGTCCCCGCCGGGACCTCCGTGCAGGATGTGGCCGTGGCGCTCCACGCCGTCGCCGCCACGCCGTCGGCCATCGCGGCCATCTTCCGCTCGCTGAAAGACGTGGGATCCCTGTCCGCGGAGGTCGTGGTACGATGACCCCCGTCATCCCGAACGCCGGACCCGCCGCCTCCCCCATTTCCGGTGAGTCCGGCCCCGCACCGGACCGGCTGCGTCAGGCCACACGGAAGTTCGAAGCCGTCTTCATCCAGGAGATGCTCAAGGCCATGCGCGACACCGTCCCCGAAGGCGGCCTGCTCGACGCCGGCCGCTCCGAGGAGGTCTTCACGAGTCTCCTCGACCAGCACATCGCCGAGGTGGCCGCGACCCGCTCCAGCGGAAGTCTTGCGGACGCTCTCTACCGCCAGTTCGTCGGCCACGTGACCCCATGAGAGCGGCCGACTACCTCGACCCCGCGACGCGCAGCCGGACTATTGGCTCCCTCGCGGAGTCCCTGGGTGCCGAGTCCCGCCTCCTGCACCAGCTCGTTCAGGTCCTCCGCGATCAGCGGGAGGGCGTGGCCCGGGACGACGTGGAGCAGGTCGATGACTCCGTCCAGGCCGCCCACCGGGTGATGCAGACCCTCGCGGAGGCCCGACGACGCCGCAACGCGCTCGTTCACCTCCTCACCGATCGCCGCGACATCCAGGTCAACGCCCTCACGGAGGCGCTCGGTGAGCACATGACCCCGGATCTCGATACGCGCCGCACGGAGCTCCAGACGGTCGCGGCGACCGTGTCCCGCGAGGTCACCCTGAACCGGTCGGTCCTCACGCGCGCCATCACCACGGGCAACGACTACGTCCGCAGGCTCCTCGTCTCCTCCTCCTCCGCCGCGTATGGCGAGCGGGGGCAGTGGCAGGGAAGCCCGCGCGAATCGAACCTCATCAACCAGAAGGTCTGACATGTCGAGCATCGGCGGCATCCTCTCCACCGCGGCCACAGCGCTGCGGACCCATCAGAAGGCGCTGGCCGTCACCGCGCACAACATCAGCAACGCGCAGACGCCCGGCTACACACGGCAGCGCGCCGTCCTCCAGGCCACGGACCCCCTCGCCACCCCCGACGGGATCATCGGGACCGGCGTCCGCCTCGCCGGCGTGGAACGCCTGCGCGAGCCCCTCCTCGACGATATCTATCGGCGCGAGTCCTCCGCCATGTCCGAGTTCTCTGAGCGCGCCACCCAGCTCGATGGCATCCAGAAGACCTTCGGCGAGCCGTCCGATACCGGCCTCCTCGCCACCCTCGATGCCTTCTGGAACGCCTGGAGCGACCTGGCCATGGATCCACAGAGCGCTGCCGCCCGCTCCGTGCTCCGCGAGCGCGCCGTTCAGCTGGGCGACCGCTTCAAGCAGGTGATCGATGGGCTCGATGAGCAGCGCGCGGGCGGCGAGCAGCGCCTCGGACAGCTGCTCGATCGGACCAACGAGCTGGGCGGCCACGTCGCCGACCTGAACGGCCGCATCACCGCTGCGGAGTCGGCGGGCACCGTGGCCAGCGACCTGCGCGACGCGCGCGACATCGCTCTCGACGAGCTCGGCACCCTGGTCGAGACCCAGGTCGTCCACCGGTCGGACGGGACCGTGGGCGTCTTCATCGAAGGACAGGCGCTCGTGGATGGCACCACCCACAGGATGCTGGGCGCCGTGGAGGCCGGCGCGGGGTTCGCCGGCGTGGCGTTCCCCGGCGCTTCCGCTCCCATCCGCAGCGCAGGCGGACGCGTGGGCGCCCTGGTGGGCATCCTGCGGAAGGAGACCGCCGAGCAACCCGCGGGCGAGCTCGCCGCCACCCGCGAGGCCATCATCGCCCTCGCCGAAGAGCTGGTGGCGGAGGTCAACCGCATCCACTCCACGGGGACACCACCGGCCGGGCCCGACCCGGCCGGTGACTTCTTCAAGTCCGCTCTGGAAGGCGGACGCCCCGTCCTAACCGACGAGATCGCCGGTAACCTCGACTACATCGCCGCCGGCTCCGGCTCCGGCGGCCCTGTCGGTACGCGTGAGTACCTCGCCGGCACCACCGACGTGGCCCGGGCCATCGAGAAGCTGCGCACCCGCTCCATCGATCCCCTCGAGCCGCTGCCGGTCTCCGGCGAGACGTCGAGTCCGCTGCCCTCGTACGGCGAGCGCTACAGCGCGCTCGTGGTCGGCATCGGCTCCAAGGTGGCCGGTGCACGCAGCTCCGCCCAGGTCCACGATACCCTCGCCCGCAGCGCCGACATCCGCCGCGACGAGGTCAGTGGCGTGTCCATCGATGAGGAGCTCACCGCCATGATCCAGCAGCAGGCGGCCTACGGCGCCGCGGCCCGCGTGATCACACGCGTGGACGAGATGCTCCAGACCCTCCTGGGAATCGTATAGTGCTCATCCTCGGCCGCCGCCCCGGCGACGCCATTCTCATTGATGGCGGCATCAGGATCGTCGTCCTCTCCAACGAGGGCGGGACCGTGCGTCTGGGCATCGAGGCCCCGGACTCCGTGGGCATCGTGCGCGAGGAGATCGTCACGGAGATCACCCACGAGAACCGCCGGGCCAACGCCTCCGATCGCGCCCGCGCCTGGGCCGCTCGCCTCCCGCTCCGACCCGCCTCCGACTGAGCCACATCTCCCTTCAGTTCTGACCCCCACCGCCGATACTCACCAGTCGAGCAGGGGAAAAGTACGCGATCAACCGGGGCGGATCTTGTTCACGATCATCGGCTTCGCTGTCGTTTTCGGCAGCATCATCGTCGGGTACACCATGCATGGGGGCGATATGCGGATCCTCATGCAGGTCTCGGAGTTCATCATCATCGGCGGGGCCGGACTGGGCGCGCTCATCGCGAGCAACAGGCCGTCCGACGTCCTCCGGGTCTTCAAGGAGACCGCCGGTCTGGTGAAGCCCAACCCGTTCACCCGGAAAGCGTACGAAGAGCTCCTCCAGGTGCTCTATGACCTCTTCTACGCCGCCAAGCGGGACGGCCTCATGGGGATCGAGCAGCATGTCGAGGACCCGGCCGGGAGCGAGCTGTTCAACAAGTATCCCACCGTCCAGAAGCAGCACCACGCCGTCGCCTTCCTCGCCGACACCATGAAGGTGCTGCTCACGGGCGCGGTGGCGGACCACCACCTGGCGGAGATCCTCGACCTGGACATGGAAACGCAGCACGAGGCGGCCATGAAGCCGTCCACTGCGCTGGCCACGGTGGGCGACGCCATGCCCGGCTTCGGGATCGTGGCGGCCGTCCTCGGCGTGATCATCACCATGGGCCACATCGGCGGCGCTGCCGCCGAGATCGGACACTCCATCGCTGCCGCCCTGGTCGGGACCTTCCTCGGGATCCTCCTGGCCTACGGCGTCTTCGGCCCGCTCAGCGAGGCGCTCGCCGTTCGGGTCGCCGCCGAGGAGTCGTACATGGGCGTGATCCGTACCGCGCTGCTGAGCTTCGCCCGGGGCGACCCCCCGATCACCAGCGTGGAGTTTGCCCGCCGCAACATCGAGCCGGAGGACCGGCCGTCGTTCGCGGAGCTGGAGGACATGACCCGCAGGAAGGGCTGAGGAGGACGGGATGAGCGAGCAGGGAGGGGCGGGCGGAAAGCCGACGGTGATCCGGGTCGTCAAGAAGAAGAAGGCCCACGGCGGGCATCACGGCGGCTCCTGGAAAGTGGCCTACGCCGATTTCGTCACCGCCATGATGGCGTTCTTCCTGGTGATGTGGATCATGGGCATGGAGCAAAACGTCAAGGACATGGTCCAGGGCTATTTCAACAACCCCATCGGCTTCCGGAAGGCCCAGTCGGGTGGGCGGAACTTCATGTCCGTCGCCAACTCACCCGCCAACATGAACGTGGACCGCGTCATCCTCATGTCCAAGGAGTACCAGCAGGAAGAGTTCGACCGCGCCCGCGACCAGATCATGGCCAAGCTCGAGGGCAGCCCCGACCTGGAAGGCCTGGCCGACCAGATCGAGATCCTCATCACCGATGAGGGGCTCCGCATCGAGCTGGTCGAGGACTCCGGCGGCGAGACCTTCTTTCCGTTCGCCTCCGCCAACTTGAAATCGTCCGCTGAGCGGCTCCTCATGCTCATCGGACCCGAGCTCGACGCCCTCCGGAACGGCGTGGTGCTCGAAGGCCATACCGACGCCGTGCCCTTCGGCCGTCCCGGCTACACCAACTGGGAGCTCTCCACCGACCGCGCCCACGCCGCTCGCAGAGCCCTGGAGGCCAGCGGCTACCGCGCCTCCAAGGTCCTCGAGGTCCGCGGCTACGCCGATCGATCGCTCCGCGTCCCCGACGACCCCCGGGATCCGCGCAACCGTCGCATCACCATGCTCCTCCCGTTCCGCAACCATGTGCTCCCTTCCATCGAGCTGGGAGAACCACGGCCGCGCAACGACGAAATCAACGTCAGCTACGGATCAGAATGAGCACCCACGAGGAGACCCGGCAGATCTATCTCGCGCGTCAGCCCATCTTCGACGACGAGAGTCGCGTCCACGGCTACGAGCTCCTCTACCGGAGCACCGAGTCCGCCAACTCCGCGGAGGGGCCCACCAGTGCCATGGGACCCAGCATGATGGTGGACTCCCTCCTCGGCATGGGCCTCGCCGAGGTCACCGGCGGGCGCCCCGCGTACATCAAGGTCTCGCGCCACATGCTGCTCGAGGGCTCCGTCGAGCTCTTCGATCCGCACCAGGTCGTCCTGGAGATCCCCGGGACCGTGGAAAGCGATCCCCAGGTCATCGCCGCCCTCGAGTCGCTCTCCAGCGCCGGCTACCGCATCGCCCTGGATGGGTTCCGCCATACACCCGACTCCGCCGCGCTCCTGCTCCTCGCCACGGTCGTCAAGCTCGACATGCTGCAGCACACTCCCGACCAGCTCCTGGAGGTCGTCGAGCGCGTCCGGCCCTATGGCCCCGCACTCCTCGCCGAGAAGGTCGAGGATGGGGAGGCGCATCAGCGCGCCAGCCACCTCGGCTTCAGCTATTTCCAGGGGTTCCACTTCAGCCGACCCCAGACCCTCGCCCGGCGCGACCTCCCCGTCGAGCAGCTGAACGTCATGCGACTCCTCAACGTCATCAACGACCCGGATACCTCCGACCTCGCCCTCGAACGCATCTTCCGCGGAGACATCTCCCTCTCCTACAAGCTCCTCCGCATGGTCAACTCCGCCGCCATGGGCGGCCGCGGCATCTCCTCCATCGACCACGCCATCCGCCTGCTCGGACGAAAATCACTCTACCGATGGCTCGCCCTCATGCTCGCCTCCGGTGCCTCCAGCAGCGGCCCCAGGGGGAGCTCGCCCACAGCGCCCTCCTCCGCGCACGCATGGCCGAGACGGATCGCTCTCGAAAGCGGCCACACCGGTGAGGCCCCGGCACTCTATCTGACCGGGCTGTTCTCCCGACTCGATGCCCTCCTCGGCGCGCCCATGCCCGACCTCCTCGACCGCCTCGACCTCAGACCCGAGGTCCATCAGGCCCTCTCCTCCCGCCGCGGACCCCTCGCCCCCGTACTCTCCCTTGTCGAGGCCTACGAGGGCGGCCACTGGCTCGAGCTCCCCGCACTCGTCAAGGCCGCACGCGCCACCGCCATCGACCTCCGCGAGATCTACATCGACTCCCTCCGCGACGCCGACCGTCACCTCCAGGCGCTCGAGAAGCAGCCCGCGGCAGTGGCGTAGCAGGAGTAGGAGGCAGGAGTAGGAGGCAGGAGTAGGAGGCAGGAGTAGGACCCGGCGCCCGCTCGGTGCCGGGTCCTTTCCATCCCTCAGCGAGCGCAGCGAGCGGCCCGTTAAAGTCCCGTGGAGACAAGCTGACGGAGAAGTAACCGGAAGGCGGAAGCAGCAGGCGGGACAGGACGAGTCAGAAGTCGCTACGGCTCAGCGCGTACGCCGCAAACAGCACGATCCCGCCGAGAACGCCGGTACCGGCAGCCGCGGCGGTGCTGCCGGCGCTGGCACCGACGTACAGGCCCTGGTGGAAGCCGGCTTCCCGGTGGAAGTCCCTGTCTGAACCCGCGCGAGCGTACGCGCCCTCCCACCGGGTGAAGACCGAGAAGTGGTCGGCCATGTTGAGACGGGCTCCCACCGTCGGACCCCACCCGGTGCCCGAACCGAACCGCTCGTTGATTCCGGTGTCGACGGCGCCCGCCTCGAGCTCGACGCTCATGCGAGGCCTCAGCCACCGCCGCGCACGCACCCGGATCCCCGTGAGTGGACCCGGTGAACCGGTCCCGAGGCTCACCGTGCCGCCCAGGGCCCACTCCTGAGTCAGGTTGCGCATGGCTCCCAGGTGCCACTTCAGCTCGTTCTCGAAGGCCGGGTACTCAGTGGTCACCACCGAGCTCTCGTGGACGAGCGTCGTGGAAGCCACAGCCACCGCACCCTCGAGCTCGAAGAGCGCAAACCCGCGACACGCCGGCAACGCCTTCCCGCGCCAGCAGAAGGCATCCGGCACCGTCCCGGGCACCGCCTGGCCCTGCAGACCCGTGGCGGATGGCGCCAGGAGCCCCACCGCCAACCCAACCGCGACCCGCAGTCCTCTCATGACAGCCCCCTGTCAACACGCCCAATCGCCCGAACATACCGCCGCCCCATTCAAACCCGCGACCCGCCCCCCAACAGCGAGCGTCAGCGAGCGACCCGTTAAAGTCCCGATTCCCCCCGCCGATATACCTCTCAGTCGGTCGAATGAAGCGGCCGTAAAAGAGGGGCAGGGAAGCCCCGCTAACTCTCAGGGATGGAGAAACAACCATGCGGATCAACACCAACGTCGCCGCCCTCAACTCTCAGCGGATCCTCGGCCAGACGAACGCCGCCGCCGCCAAGCAGATCGGCCGCCTGTCCTCGGGCTTCCGGATCAACCGCGCGGCGGACGACGCCGCCGGCCTCGGGATCGCGAACAAGCTGCGGGCGGATATCCGCTCCATGACGCAGGCCTCGCGGAACGCCGAGCAGGGCAACTCGCATGCTGCAGGTCACGGAAGGCGCGGCGCAGACGGTCCAGAACATCGTGGAGCGGATGAAGGAACTGGCGACGCAGGCCGCTTCCGACAACGTCAGGCGACTCCGGCGCGTGTTCAGATCGACGCCGAGTTCCAGAAGCTGCGCGAGGAGCTGGACCGGATGGTGGATACCACCAAGTTCCAGGGCGAGAAGCTGCTGGACGGCAGCTTCGGCGCGAAGCTTAGACGCGGCTGACAGCACGGCCACGACCGCTGCACGACGGCGCAGCGGCTCGGCGGCGAGATTCGTCGACACGACTCCATCAGCCTCGACGGCGCGACACCGGAACGTACAGCTCGGTGACATGCAGAGACGGTCCCGATCCGCTGCACAGACGGACGGTCCGAGCAACGACTTCAGCCGGCACCGACGGCACGGACAGATGTCGACATTTGACGAGTTCGGAATCAGCTTGGACGTCATGGACGACGTCGCAGGTGACCGGCCTGGCACGCGGGCGCAGCAACATCGATGGCGATGTGACGTAGTGGCAGCCAGGGCACCTCGACCTTCCTGGTCAGCTCGAGCGGCGACTACAAGACGGCAACGATCTCGTCGTCCCTGAGCCGCTGCTCTGACCTAGCGCCACTGACACCTGGGAATCGATAGCAGCGCGATTGCAGAGCTCAACGACCGCGTCGAACGCGCAGGAGGCGCTGGACGATGCATCGATGACGCGATCGGCACGATCACCGACGCGCTTCGGTGACATTGGTGCCGCGCAGAACCGGCTCGAGTACGCCACGCAGAACGTGAAGACCTCGATCGAGAACTTCGCGGCGGCGGAGTCCACCATCCGCGACGCCGACATGGCGGCCGAGATGACGGAGCTGAGCCGCGTGCAGATCCTCCAGCAGGCGGGTACGGCCATGCTGGCGCAGGCCAACCAGGCCCCGCAGGGAGTCCTGCAGCTCCTGCGGTAACCTTCACGCTGGCGGCCCTCGGGCCACGGCAGGAGACGCGAACCGGCGTCGGGCTCAGCCCGGCGCCGGTTCCGTTTGGCCAGGCTGCGTGGGCCGATTGGACGCCCCGAATGATCTCTCGACGCCATGGTAGAAATCAAGGTAGACTTCTACCATGACGAAAGGGGCACCATGGCACTGAATATCAAGAACGAAGAAACGTACCGTCTGGTGCAGAAACTGGCGGACGAGACGGGGGAGAGCCTCACCGAGGCGGTGACGGTGGCCGTGCGTGAACGCCTGGAGTCCTTGCACCGGAAGCACCGGCGTCAGGAGGTAGTCCAGAGCGTTCAGGAGATTCAGGAGTTCGTGCGGAGCCTGCCTGAAGTGGATCGTCGCAGCGCCGAGGATGTCCTCGGATACGACGACTACGGGCTTCCGCGGTAAAGCCGATGGTCATCGATACGTCCGCGCTGCTGGCGATTCTGCTATCGGAACCCGGAGCGCTGGTCCTTGCGCAGGAGATCGCCGCTGCGGACCGCCGTCTGGTGGGCGCGCCG
Source organism: uncultured Gemmatimonadales bacterium (assembly GCA_963783305.1). Lineage (GTDB taxonomy): Bacteria > Gemmatimonadota > Gemmatimonadetes > Longimicrobiales > RSA9 > JAWVYT01. Next base: position 472,383 of record CAWAMW010000007.1, read on the forward strand.
ACACTGGTCGAGGCGGCCGCGGTCATGCTGGCTCGCAAGGGCAGGGAGGGGGTCATCGCGCTGGACGCGCTTCTCGCCCGCCTCGGCATCGAGATCGTCCCCATGTCACCGGCCGCAGCCGAGTTCGCCCGGGAAGCCTACAGCCGCTATGGCACGGGCGTCGGTTCGCCCGCCGTCCTGAACTACGGAGACCTCCTCGCGTATGGTGTGGCTCGAGCGGAAGACGAACCGCTCCTGTTCAAGGGTGAGGACTTCCCTCAGACCGACATCACTTCGACCCGGCGGTAGACCCGCCTGAGATCGCGCGCCGCGATCAGCATTTCCCGGTTCGTGGTTCCTGGCGTCGCGGGAAAGTGCGGTCGGCGGCCTCCGCCGCCGGGTTGAGCACACGCGCGGGCCAGCCCCTTCGACGCCGCGCCTCGCGCGGTCGCCTCGCGCGCAGCGCGGGCGATCGACCCTCGAACGGCCATAGCGCCCTAAAGTATCCGCCCCCCCGGCCGATCATCCCGCATAGAAGTCTCAGATCCACGATCGGGCGGGACGCCGCCCGGAGGACGGAACACAGTGGAACCCATCGCCTCGTTCAGCGGCATCGCCAGCGGCGTGCAGTGGCGCGACATGATCGACCAGATTCTCCAGGTCGAGCGTCGCCCCGCACGTCTGCTGGAGCAACAGATCACCCGGACCCAGACGCGCTCCGCGGCCTGGCTCTCGTTCCAGACCAAGCTGACCGCGTTCCAGGACGCGACGACGCAGCTGGCGGACGGCTCGGTATTCGACACCTTTTCCACCAGCATCTCGGGGAGTGGCTTCAAGGCCAGCGCTTCCGGCGACGCCTCGCCCGGGTCGTATTCGGTCGAGGTGCTGAAACTGGCGAAGGCCGAAAAGCTCGGCGGCGGCATTGTATCATCGAAGTCCTCCGCCCTCGGCCTCTCTGGCGAGTTCTGGCTGAACGGGTCGCGGATCGCCATCGACCCGGCAGACACCCTGAGCGACATCGCGTATACCATCAACGCCGCGAACACCGGAACGAACGCCACGCGCGTCTCCGCGGGCGTCGTGAGCGCGGGCGGCGGGTACCAGATGGTCCTGTCGAGCGAACGCACCGGGGCGGCGGGGATCGACCTCGCCGGGGATCCCGCGCTGCTCGCCGGCCTCGGCCTCACCGACAGCCAGACCTCCATCAAGCATGCGACGTCCGACGGCGCACAGAGCGACGGGTTCGCCAGCACGACCACGGCGATCGGCACGCTCCTCGGCATGACCGCGCCCCCTGCATCGGCCACGATCAACCTTGGCGGCGCGGGCGGGATCGACATCGACGTCGACCTGGCGCAGGACAGCCTGGAGGACATCAGCGGTAAGATAAACGGCGCCGGCGGGAGCATCTCGGCGGCGATCATCTCCGAGACCGTCGACGGAAAGACGGTCCAGCGGCTGGACATCAGCGGGACCACCACCTTTACCGGCAGCGCCGAGATCCTCACCACGCTCGGTCTCCTGGAGGGCGGCCGCGGCGCTGTGGCCCAGGAGGTCCAGTCCGGGACGGCGTTCGAGACCGCCACCGGCCTTGCGGACGGCACCACGGCAATTCGCGACCTCTACAGGGCAGGCCAGCCCGCCAACGCCGACTACGGCGACACGTTCACCATCAGCGGGACCCGGGCGGACGGTAGCACGTTCTCCATGGACCTGGAGCTGACGGACGGGACCACACCGCCCACACAGGCCGGTCACATCGCCGTCACCACGCTCGAGGACGTGCGTGCGCACCTCGCCGGCGCCAGCGGCTTCGGCGCCAGCGCCGACGTGTCGATCCAGGACGGGCGGCTCGTGGTCACCGACAGCGCGGGCGGCGCCAGCCAGCTCGGACTCTCCATCGTGTCTCACAACGAAAAGGGCGGCGCGCTCGATTTCGGCGCGTTCGACGTGACCACCGTCGGCCGCGCGCGCGAGATCGTGGACGGGAGCGATGCCGCCGTTCGGATCGACGGCATCTACTCCACGCACTCCACGAACAGCGTCTCCGGCTCGATCCCCGGCGTCAGCCTAACATTGTCGGCGGTAACGACGGAGCCGGGCGCGGTCACCATTTCGCGGGACACCGACGCCGTCGTCAAGGCGGTGAAGGGGCTGGTGGATGGCTACAACGACATCGCCGCTTTCGTCACCGACCAGTTCAGCGGGGGCGAGGGCTCGAACAAGCCGCTGTCGGGCGACAGCAGCCTCCGGGGGTTTCGCAGCCGCCTGTCGAACGCCATGCGGGAGACGCTGACCACGGGTGTTGGCGGAGAGTGGTCGCGGCTGTCGGACCTGGGCGTGGAGATCAAGAAGGATGGCACGTTCGGGTTCGAGGAGTCGAAGCTGCGGGACGCGCTGGCGAGCGACCCGATGGCCGTCGAGCGGCTGTTCGGCGTGCACGGCGCCACCAGCGGTACCGGGATCCGGTACATCGCTGGCTCCAAAAGCACTGGCTCCGGGAGCTACACGGTGAACGTCACGCAGCACGCCACCACTGCACTCCTGACCGGCACCGCCGACGTCTCCGGTGGCTACGACCCCGCGGTCTCCGGCACGGACACGTTGAAGATCACAGACCTCGCCAGCGGGAAGACCTACGATGTGGCCCTGGACACCGCGTATGGCACCGGACAGGAGCTGGTGAACGCCCTCAACGCCAGCCTGGGCGAGGTAACGACGCACCAGCTCCAGACCGTGTCGGCGCTACACGCCGACGGTATCGGGACGCCCGCGGGCGAGGACACCACCTGGGACCAGGTCTACAACGGCGACGGGACCGACGCGCTGGTAGCAGAAGACGACGCGATCACCATCAGCGGTCGCCGCCCCGACGGCACCTCGTTCATGGAGACGTTCCAGATCACGGAGCCGACCACGCAGACGCTGGGTGATCTGCGCGACCGGGTCCAGAACCTGGTCGGCGCGGATGCCACGGTCGGGATCGACGCGAATGGCCGGTTCCTGGTCACGGCGAACAAGGCGGGGTCGAGCCTGCTGGAGCTCACCCTCAGCTACGACAACAAGGGCGGCACCGGCGCGCTCCAGCTCGGCACGGAGGTAGCCACGGAGGGACACCCGGCAGCGCCGATCCAGGCGTCGCTGTCTGCGACGAACACGCTCCAGCTGACCCACCAGGACTACGGCTCTTCCGCCGGACTACGCGTCGCCTTCGACACCGGGAACGCCGCCGCCGCATTCGGGCTCGACACCACCCTCGACCATACGGGGCAGGACATCGAGGGCACCATCGGCGGCATGGCCACCACCGGCTCAGGCAGTGTATTGACCGGCGCGGAGGGCACCGGCGTGGAGGGGCTCATGCTCAGGATCGAGGACACCTTCACGACCGGATCCGTCACGTTCAGCCGCGGCATCGGCTCACTGGTGGAGAGGGCCCTGGCGCCCATGCTCGAGACCGGCACCGCGGGCTCCATCCAGAGCATCATCGACGGCCTCGACGAGCGGGTGACCACCATGAACGACCGCATCGACGCCCTCGATGTCCGCCTCGACCGGCGTCGCGAGAGCCTGATCCGTCGATTCACGGCCATGGAGCAGGCCATGGCCATCGCGCAGAACCAGTCGTCCTGGCTCATGTCCCAGATCGGATCGCTGCCAGGGTCGTACTCAAGTAACGCGAAGTAGCGCCGATATCTGATGCAGGATGGACCACCACGGAGCGGACTGATGTATACCCAGCAGCGACAGACGGCCTATCAGGACAACGAAGTGCTCGGAGCGAGCAGGGAGCGCCTCGTGCCCATGCTCTACGAAGGGCTCCTGAAGAACCTGCGGAAGGCCGGCAAGCAGATCGGCGTTGGTGACCTGGAGGGGAAGTCCGAGAGCCTCCAGAAAGCCTCCGCCATCGTCTACGAGCTCCTGAGTTCCCTCGATTTCGATGCGGGCGGTGAGCTGGCCTCGCGCCTCGCCGGCCTGTACGGCTATTTCGCCCGTGAGATCATGGAAGTCGGTCGCACCCTCGACCGGATCCGACTCGACGGTCTGGTGGAGATGATCGACGGGCTGCACCAGGCGTGGGATGAGGCGGCGAAGAAGGTCGCTGCCGGCGAGCGGGCCTCGTGATCCAGGACGCCAGCCCGCGGCTCGATGCATGGGACCGGTACGCTCGCGTCCTCGCGGGTCAGATCGCGGCGCTCGAGGGCGCCGAGCCGGACCTGGAGCGTTTCCACCAGCTGGCCCGGGAGCGTGCGCAGCTGGCCCGCGAGATCGACCAGCTCGGACGCGCGGAGCAGGAGGATCCGGCCTCGGCCGGTGTCGTCGCTCGGATCCGTGACCGGCTGGAGGACTGCCGCGTTTCTGATCGAGCCGTCCTGGACCGCATCGCCGAGCTCCGGGGCGAGACGCAGGAGGCTGTCGGGGAGATGCGCGCCCGCAGCGCGGGCCGTCGCGGCTACACCCGCGTCGGCGCCGAGAGCGGTGGTCAGCGCGTGGACGTCAGATCGTGAGACACTCGTTGAACCGCCGGACGCTAAAGTTTTTTTCACACGTGCCGAAACCTCCAGTACACAGGAGGAGGAAACCATGATCGGACCAATCGACAACAAGCCCATTCGCCTCGACCGGACCAGCGCGCCCGGAGCCGCGGGCGAGGATGACAGGAAGGCGCAGGGTCGGCCGCGGCAGACCGACCGCGTCGAGATCTCCGCGGAGGCCCGGCAGCGGGCGGCGGAGAGCCAGACCGTGAGCGGTCTTTCGCCCGAGCGTGTCGCAGAGATCAAGGACAGGCTCGCCGACGGCAGCTACGGCTCCACCGAGGTGCTCGAGACCATCGCACATCGCATGATCGAGCAGGGAGACGTCTGAGCCATGAAATTCCTGATCGTGGACGACTCGGCCACCATGCGCCGCATCGTCTCCAACTCGCTCAGCCGCATCGGATACTCCGCGTTCGTGGAAGCCGAGGACGGCGTCCAGGCGCTGAACGTGTTCGACGGGACGATCGAGTTCGTCATCACCGACTGGAACATGCCCAACATGGGCGGTCTGGACCTGGTCAAGCAGATCCGGGCGCGGCCGGACGGCAAGTCGGTACCGATCCTCATGGTCACCACCCGGAGCATCCGGGAGGACATCGTCACCGCCGCACAGGCCGGTGTGAACAATTACGTGGTGAAGCCCTTCACCCCGGACGTGCTCAAGGAGAAGATCGATCAGATCCTGGGCGCGGCCGCGGGCGCGGCGGCGTGACCGGAGGGAGGCGATCATGGGCGGCCTGTCCCAGGAGCAGCTGCAGGACTCCGAGGCGACCCTTCGCCTCGTGGACGACCTCGTCGCCGAGCTCGGCCGCAAGCCGGACGAGGACCGGCTCGATGTCGGCGTGATCCGCATGCTCGACCGCCTGGCCGAGCGGCGCAGCGAGGTCCAGGGCGTCGAGGGGCTCCTCGTCCGCATGTACGCCGAGCTCCAGCGGATCCTCTACAGCGTGCGCAAGAGCCGCGGCCTCCTCGAGGAAGCCGCCATCGGCCACCTGGAGAGCACCACCGCCAAGCTGAAGGAAGTCTCCTCCGCCACCGAGTTCGCCGCCAGCAGCATGCTCGATGGCGTGGACCGCGCCCTCGAGCTCGTGGACCACGTCCAGGCCGCGCCCGACGACGGCGCCGCCTTCGACTCGCTCCGCGACGAGCTCCACTCGCTCGTCATTGCGCTCCAGTTCCAGGACATCACGTCCCAGCAGCTCGAACACGCGTCCGCCATCATCGCCGACCTCGAGCACCAGCTCCGCCGGGTGACCCAGGTCTTCGCCATGACCGTGCTCCGCGAGGTCGACGAAGAAGACGAGGCCGACACGCTCTGCTTCCGGACGCCCATCGGCGCATTCGATCCCGCCGCGTCCACCAGTGACGCCGCGCAGCGTCAGGCCGTCGCAGACGACATCTTCGGCCTGGGATGACCCCACCGCGGGCGTCCCTTGCCCGCCGCTCCACTCCGCCGTAGCCTCCGCTGGCCCACCCCGTCCAGCCAACGCCGAGGCCCCATGCTCGACTGCCAGGCCCACCACTTCTCGCTCCCCCCGGACGTCCACTACCTGAACGGCGCTTACATGTCGCCGCTCCTCCGCGCCGTGGAGGACGCCGGGATCGAGGCCGTACGCGCCCGGCGGTTTCCCATCGACATCGAGCCCCGCCACTTCTTCGAGGGCGCCGACACCGCACGATCCCGCTTCGCTCGCCTCATCCAGGCCGACGATCCCGCCCGCGTGGCGCTCCTGCCCGCCGCGTCCTACGGCATCGCTGTCGCCGCCCGGAACACCCCCATCCACCCGGGCCAGAACGTGGTTCTGACGGAAGGGCAGTTCCCGAGCAACGCCCTCGTCTGGCGCCGCCTCGCCGCCGAGGCCGGGGGCCACGTCCGGACCGTGACCTCGCCGCAGCAGACCCGCGGCCGCGGACGCGCCTGGTCCGACCGCGTCCTCGACGCCATCGACGCCGACACCGCCGCCGTCGCCCTGGCGCCCGTCCACTGGACCGACGGCAGTCGCTTCGATCTCCACTCCATCGGGGAACGCGCCCGCCACGTCGGCGCCGCCTTCGTCATCGACGGTACCCAGGCCGTCGGTGCCATGCCGTTCGACATCGGTCGCACCGGCGCGGACGCCCTCATCTGCGCCGCCTACAAGTGGCTCCTCGGCCCGTACTCCATGGCCTTCGGCTGGTTCGGGCCGCGCTATGACGGCGGCACGCCCCTGGAGGAAGCCTGGCTCGCCCGCAAGGGCAGCGACGACTTCAGGAACCTCGTCGACTACGTGGAGGACTACCGGCCGGCCGCCGCCCGCTACGACGTGGGCGGCCGCAGCAACTTCACCCTCGTCCCCATGGCCACCGCCGCCCTCGACCAGCTCCTCGAGTGGGGACCCGCTGCCATCGAGGACTACTGCCGTCACCTCACCCGCGACCTCTTCGAGCGCCTCGCCGAACGCGGGTTCCAGGCCGACGACGAAGACGGCCGCGCCGCTCACCTCTTCGGGATCCGCGCCCCCGCACACCTCGATACCGCCACCCTCAAGGCCGAGCTGGACCGCCGCGCCATCTACGTATCGCTCCGAGGCGCCGCCATTCGCGTCTCTCCCAACGTCTACAATACCCCCGCCGACATCACCGCTCTCGGCGACGCGATCATCGAGGCCGCAGGCTGACCGACGCCGCCGTCGCCGGGGTGCCGCACCCTTTACGCCCCCCGTCCTTGTCGCGAGCTTACCCCCATGAGATACCACGTGCTTATCGCCCTCGCGGCGACCGTCATGATCGGCTGCGGGCAGGCGCCCGAAGACGCCCGCGCCGCGGGAGAATCCAGGCCCGAGGCCGGGAGCGAGCGGCTGGCGCTGGCAGCGTCGTCCGACGCGGATTTCGTCGTCTACAAGTCGCCCACGTGCGGATGCTGCAACGGCTGGATCGACCACCTGCGGGAGGCCGGGTACACGGTCGAGGCGGTGGACATCCCGGGCTACCAGGACCTGCAGGACCGCAAGCGCGCCGAGGGCGTGCCGGGGGACCTGGGCTCCTGCCACACCGCCACCATCGAGGGCTACACCATCGAGGGGCACGTGCCGGCAGAAAGCATCGAGCGGCTGCTCCGCGAGCGACCCGACATCAAGGGCCTCGCCGTGCCGGGCATGCCCATCGGCTCGCCCGGAATGCCGGGACCGAACCCGCAGGCCTACGACGTCATCGCGTTCACCGGGGACGGCGAGCGGTCCGTCTTCGAGCGCGCCGAGCCGGTTCAGCTCAGGAGCGACACCAGGTAGACGACACCCAGGGCGCTCAGCGACACGATCGCCACCCACGTCACCCCCCGCAGCACGGCCCCGGGGCGGTGCTCCGGTGCCACCGCTCGACTGGTCACCGCTCGCAGGTTCAGGTACCCCAGCAGCGGCGCGGTCAGGAACGTCACGATCGTCGCGAAGTCCACCATGTCCGTGAGCGACCCCGCCAGCAGCGCCAGCACGGCGGGCGTCACGATCCCGATGACCAGCATCGCGATCCAGTAGCCGGACCCCGTCTCTCGCCGCTCCACTCCGCCCGCGTCGCGCCCCCTCAATACCTCCAGGGAACGGGCGATCCCGCGGGGGAACCCGTCCACCACCGTGAGCGATGTCGAGAACATGGTCGTCAACACCGCCACCAGAACGAACGGCCGCGCCCACGCGCCCAGGGTCTCCGAATACAGCTCCACCAGCTGGAGCGAAAACACCGCCCCCGCCGGGCTGAAGCTCTCGCCGCTCCCGTACAGGACGGCCGCCCCAAGCGTCAGGAACGCGAACGCCATGATCCCGGTCCCCACGTAGCCGATCCGGAAATCGAGCAGCGCGTCGGCCACACTCGTCCGCACCTTCTCGCTCTCGTCCTTCGCCAGCGTCCAGAGCGAGTTCCACACCGAGATGTCCACCGCGGACGGCATCCAGCCCACCAGCGCGAGCACGAACGCCAGCTCCACCAGTCCGCCGCTCTCCGCCGGACCGATCGGAGGGATCAGCGCCAGCGTCCCCAGGTCGGCCCTCGGCAGCGCGTACCCGGCCGCGACCAGCGTCGAGATCGCCAGCAGCACCAGCACCCCCTTCACCGTCCGGTCCAGAAGACGATACCGGCCCACCCACAGCAGCCCCGCGCACCCGGCGTACAGCAGCCCCGCCGCCCACCACGCCGGCCACTCCAGGCCCACCACCGAAAGCACCAGGAACGCCGTGAACAGAAGGATCGCCGCGTCCACGATCACCGACGTCACGAGCGTGATGGCGAGGTACACCCAGACCGCCCACCGGCCGATCCCCGCGTACCCCTCCACCAGGCTCTCGCCCGTGGCCGCGGCGTACCGGGGGCCGAACTCGAAGAACGGGTACTTCAGGATCAGCGCCGCCACGATCACGCCCGCGAGTCCGAAGCCGGCGTCCGCACCCGCACGTGTCGACTGCACCAGGTGCGACACGCCGATGGCCGCGGCCGCCCACAGCAGGCCGGGCCCGAAGCTCTTCCAGAACGTGGTGGGTATCATGAGGCGCTATTTCCAGGTCGCTGAAAGGGGGAGGCGGGAGCGAACGGTCGCTCGCGCTCCCTGTCGATCGCTTCGCTGCGCTCGCTGGTCGACCGCGTCGGCCTGCGGCCTCCCGGGTCGATCTCCGCTGCGCTCCCTCTTTCTCCGGTGTCCCCGCCGATAGTCGCAGCGGCAAGGCACAGGTGCGTGCCCCGCCCCGTCGACGCCGCGCGTAGCGCGGGCGCCTCGCGCAAAGCGCGGGCGATCGACCCCCCGCGCCAGCGGGTCCCGAAGGGAGCGCAGCGACCGCAGGGATCGACCCTCGCTCCCTCGACTTCTTCAGCCGCAGTGCAAGCTGCACCCGTAACTAAAGTCTCTGCCCCTGCCGCCGAAACTGCCCTTCGAACGGCACGCCCACAACCTTGGCACCGGATGCCCATGACCATGGTCACTTCCACAGGCACGGCCACCGCACCTCTCCCTCGGGAGGTCCGAGAGCCGCTGCCGGACGAGGGCCATAAAGCATACGCCTCGCTCCTCGAGTCCAGCCCCGATATGGCCTGGACCAAGGATAGTCTCCTCCGCCTCACCTCCTGCAATGCGGCCATGGCGGCGGCGATTGGCGCGCCGACGTCCGAGATCCTCGGCCGCACGATCCTGCACCTCCTTCCAGCCATGGTGGCACGCCCCATGGAGGAGAGTGACCGGCAGGTCCTGCAAACCGGTCGCCCCGTCACAATCGAGGAGCGCATCACCACCCGGGGCATCGTACGGATCATCGAGACCAGCAAGAGCCCGATCCGCGATTCGCGCGGTCGGATCACTGGCCTCCTCGGCGTCTCTCGCGACATCACCGCGCGCCGGGAGGCCGAAGCACGGCTCCACGGGAGTGAAGAGCGATATCGCACTCTCTTCCACGACGTCCCCGTCGGTCTCTACCGCACTCGCGCCAATGGTGAGATCCTCCACGTGAACGCGATTCTGGCCCGGATGTTCGGCCATGAGGATCCCTCCGCGCTCGAAGGTGGGACCCTCTCTCTCGACTATTACGTCGACACCGCCGACCGCGACCGCTGGCGGGCGATTCTCCAGCGCACGGGCACGGTACGCGGGTTCGAGATGCGCCAGCGCACTGCCGATGGTCGCACCATCTGGGTTCGTCTGAACGGTCGCGCGCAGCGCAGCGCCGACGGGCGCGTCCTCTACTACGAGGGGTCCATCGAGGACATCACCGAGCTCCGCGCGGCCGAGGCCAGCGCCCGCCACTCCGCGGACACTCTCAGCACGATCCTCGAGGCCGCACCGGTCGGCGTGATCGTCATGGATGCGGACGGCCACATCGACATGTGGAACGCCTCTGCCGACCGCATCCTGGGCTGGCAGGGCAGGGACGTGCGCGGGTCGACCTTCCCGTTCCCCGATGCCGCCACCGGCCCGGACCTCCGAGCGCGCCTCGATGAAGTCACCCGGCTCGCTCGCGTGGTTCGCGTCGAGGGGACCGTAGCCCATCCCGATCAGCCGGTCCATGTGGCCGTTTCGCTCGCGCCCCTACCGGCCAGCGACCAGGGTGCGGCGGGCGTGGTGGCCGTGGTCGACGACGTTACCGTGCAGCGATCCCTCGAGGACCAGCTTCGCCACGCCCAGAAGATGGAAGCCGTGGGCACGCTCGCCGGCGGGATCGCACACGACTTCAACAACGTCATGACCGCCATCGGCGGCCATGTGGAGCTGCTCCTCGATGACATCCCCGACGAGCACCCGCACCACGCCGATCTGACCGAGATCCGGACCGGAGTGGACCGCGCCGCCGCCCTCACCAAGCACCTCCTCGCCTTCAGCCGCCAGCAGGTGCTGCAGCCCCGCGTCCTCGACCTCCGCCACGTCGTTCAACGCGTCGAGCCCATGCTCCGACGGCTCATCCGCGAGAACATTCGCCTCACCACCCGTCTCGGCGATCACCCTCGGTGGGTACGCATCGACCCCAATCGGATCGAGCAGGTGATCATTAACCTGATCGTCAATGCGCGCGACGCCATCTCGGGCCCGGGGTCGATTGAGATCGGCGTGGCCGACAGTACTCTCGGCGCCGACCACGGCGAGCACGGTCTCCCACCAGGTCGCTACGTCCACCTCACCGTCAGCGACACCGGCTCGGGCATCGATGCCGCTACCATGGGTCACATCTTCGATCCCTTCTTCACGACCAAGGAGCCGGGCGCCGGCACCGGACTCGGCCTCAGCACGGCCTACGGCACCATCAAGCAGAGCGGCGGCCACCTCGGCGTCTGCAGCACGCCCGGGGAAGGCGCCACGTTCGAGATCGTGCTGCCCCTGTTCGCCGCGCCGGCCGAGCCGGAGTCCGCGGCACCGGTCCGGCCGAGCCCCCACCTCAGCGCCGGAGAGACCATCCTCCTCGTCGAGGATGAGCCCGCGGTACGGGAGCTGGCCCGGCGCGTCCTCCACCGCGCCGGCTACGTCGTCCTCACCGCCGACCGACCCTCCGCGGCCGAAGCCACCCTGGCCCGCGGCACGTCCATCGATCTCCTCGTCACGGACGTCGTGATGCCCGAGATGAACGGCGATGCCCTCGCCCGCCGCATCCGGACCTCGCTGCCCCACATGCCCGTTATTCTCATGAGCGGATACACCGGCGACGACCTCGCCGGCGACGGCGCGATACTCCCCAACAGCACATTCCTCGAAAAGCCCTTCACACCGGCTCGCCTCGTTGCCGTTGTGGGCGCCGCCCTCTCCAACGCCCGCCACTGAGAACGCGCTGCCCCCGCCACTCCACGGATTGCCAGTCACGCGCCCTTGCCGTTACCGTCCTTCCGCACGAGCGCTTGCAGAGGCAGCTGAGCACGGGGGCGGATCGGGTCTGGTGGCCTGAACGGTCTTCAAAACCGTCTGGCCCGGCGTAAGAACCGGGTTGGTGAGTTCGATTCTCACACGCTCCCGCCAGCTCCCCCCCCCGGAACCGGTCCGTCAGGAACTTGCACCGTCGGGGAGCGCCGAACCGGACCGACCCCTCACGACCCTGCGACCATGCTCGAGATCATCAAGACCGCGTTCCGTGACTTCAAGGACGACGAAGCTCCGCGCCTCGCCGCCGCACTGTCCTACTACACCATCTTCTCACTCCCGCCCCTCCTGATCCTCCTGGTCATGATCGCCGCCCTCTTCTTCGATCCCCAGGACGTGCAGGGGCGCCTGGTCCAGGAGATCGGGGGTGCCATCGGGCCCCAGGCCGCCGAGCAGATCAGGGCCATGATCGAGCACGCCGACCGCCCGGGAAGCGGGGGTGTCGTCATGACCGTCCTCAGCGTAGCCGCGCTCATATTCGGCGCCACGGGCGCGTTCGGGCAGCTGCAGGCGGCGCTGAACAAGGCGTGGGAGGTCGAGAAGGACCCGGAGCAGGGCGGACTCCTTCAGATGGTCACGAAGCGCGTTCTGTCCTTCGGGATGATCCTCGTCATCGCGTTCCTGCTCCTGGTCTCGCTCGTCCTGAGCACGCTCCTGGGCGCCGCGGGCGGTGCCGTGGCCTCGCTCCTGCCTGCCGGACTCGGTTCGGCCGCGCTCTGGGCGGTGGACATCGGCCTTTCCCTACTCGTGATCACGGTCCTCTTCATGGCCATGTACCGGCTCCTCCCGGACGCCGAGATCGCATGGAAGGACGTCTGGCACGGCGCCCTGGCCTCCGCCGTGCTCTTCGTCCTCGGGAAGTTCCTCCTGGGCTTCTACATCTCGCACAGCGACCCCGGCAGCGCCTATGGCGCCGCGGGCTCCCTCGCCGTCATTCTCGTCTGGGTCTACTACTCCGCCATGATCTTCTTCTTCGGCGCGGAGTTCACCCAGGCCTACGCGGAGAGCCGCGGCTCCGGGATCCGTCCCGACGACGACGCCGTCCGGGTCGTCGAGGAGACGCGCCGCGAGCCCAGTGCGCAGGACCGCACGCGCGGCTGAGACCGCCCGACGGCCACGCTACCGCCAGTCGTTCCCTATCCAGCTACCGTACATGGGGTTCGGCAGGACGAAATACCGATCCCCGAACGGCGCCAGCGCCTCTGCCGGTGCGCTCCGGAGCCCCTGGTCCAGGTCGGGAAAGTCGCCGATGTTGTCGCCGATCCACATGACGATGTCCAGCGGTGGGAGCCCGGCGCCGGTCGCGCCCTCGCGGACCATCTGGAAGCGCCCCTCCTTCTGGGACGTGTCCGTCTCGCACAGCACTACCGCCGGCTCGATCCCCAGCGCCTCCAGGTTGCGCACCGTCGCCGGACACAGCGATGCGTCCCGGTTCGTCACGATCGCGACCCGGCCACCCAGCTCGTTCACGCGCTCGATGAACCGGTCCGCTCCGGGCACCACCGTCGCCGCCTCCTCCCGCACCCACTCCGACCACATCCACTCCTCGAACTCCTCGCCCGTCTCTGCGATGCGGCGCTGGAACTCGCTGTTGTCCAGCACCGTCTCATCCGCGTCCAGGATCACCGCCCAGCTGCCCGCTACCCGATCCGCGGCCGCCGCTGTCAGCCTCTCCGCAGCACTCCCGTATACCTGCTCCGTCAGCGCGCGGTACTCCGCAGCCGTTCGGACCCAGTGGACCTCCCGGTGCCGCAGCGCGGCGTTCGCCGACGACGGCGCCTCGTACCCGGGGGTCCCCGCCCCCACGTCGGGGTCGGCGGGCGCCGGCGCGGGACCGGGAGCAGGGAAGTGCGGAGCGCAGGCGGTCGCCAGGACCAGCAGGAGTGGAGCGACGAGTTTCACGATCGGGTCTCCAGGTGCTCGGGAAATCGCTTGAACGTGGACGTGCATGGGAAGATAGGCGCAGCGCCCCGGCCCCGCAGTCGCCCGGCTCGTTCCGCTATGGCCGCGCCCCCGACCGGCGCACTAGCTTGTGGCCCGCGGGCGCACCCACCACGTTCCGCGCACCAGCCCTCGAGACCCGCAGGACGCCGCCGTGAAGATCCAGCGTATCGAGCATCGCCCCAGCGTGAACCGCGCCCGCCTGCGATTCGAGGATGACGCCGCCCCGGCCCTGGAGATCGCCGTCGATCTCCTCCTGCGCGAGGGGCTTGCCCCCGGCGATTCCCTCACCTCGGAGCACCGGGCCGCACTGGAATCGGCCGACGAGGAGTATCGTGCACGCGAGGCCGCCCTCTCACTCCTCGCACACCGCGCCCGCGCCCGCGCCGAGCTCCGCCGCCGCCTTGCACGGAAGGACTTCTCCGATACGGCCATCGAGCAGGTCCTCGCCTGGCTCGATGACCGCGGCTACATCGATGACCACGCCTTCGCCCAGGCTTTCGTGAAGGATCGCCTCCGACTCCGCCCCAAGGGCCGCAGGGCGCTCCGGCAGGAGCTGCGGAAGAAGGGCGTGGCCGATTCCACCGCCGACGCCGCCATCGACAGCGTCATGGGTGCCGAGGACGTGAGTGAGAGCGAGCTCGCGAGCCAGGCCGCCCGCTCCTGGGTCCGGAAGAACGGCTCCGCTGTACGCGCCGCGGCCTCCGATCGCGAGGCCCGCCTGAAGCTGCGCCGCCGCCTCTACGGCCACCTCGCCCGCCGGGGCTTCGGCGGCGAGGCCGTACGGATCGCCATCCGCGCCGCGCTCGACGATTGACCTCGTCACAGCGGCGCGGTAGCATCTCGCTGAACCGTAGACGTAGACCGCGAACCGCGAACGGGCGCTCTACGACTACTCGTGGAACGCCCTGCACTCCAGAACCCCAACGGTGACGCCGCCATGCCCACAGCCCGCGTGATCCTGAATCCCACGTCCGGGTCCGGCCGGGGACGGCGCATGGCGGAACGCATCATCATCGGACTCGAGCGACGGGGGATCGAGGCCGACATTGTCGCCACCACCGCCCCCCGTGAGGCCTCGAGGCTCGGTCTCGAGGCCGCCCGCTCCCGCGTCGACCTCGTCATCGCCGCCGGCGGGGATGGCACCGTCCACGAAGTGGCGAACGGCATCCTGAAGGCGCTCTCGCAAGGCGTCGATGGCCCCGCACTCGGCGTTCTCCCCGTCGGCACGGGAAACGATTTCGCCAAGCTCATCGGGCCCCTCAAGGACCTCGACCGCTCCATGGATATCCTGGTCGATGGCGAGCTCCGTCGACTCGACGCCTGCACCGCCGAATGGGACGACACCCGGCACTGGTTCGTCAACGCCGCGGGCACCGGCCTCGACGTGGACGTCGTACGCCGCATCGTCCGGGCCCAGGGCCGGCCTTCGCCCGCCATCATCAAGTACCTGGGTGCCGTGCTCATGTCTCTCGTCCGCTACAAGGCGATCCCACTCCGAATCCGCCTCGATGACCAGGTCATTGAGCAGAAGGTCACCATCGTGGTCGCCGGAAACGGCCGATGCGTCGGGGGCGGGTTCTGGGTCTGCCCACAGGCGCAGCCCGACGACGGCAGGTTCGATATCTGCATGGTGGACGAGGTCAGCTATCTTGGGGCGCTTGGACCGCTCGCCAGGGTCATGCGAGGGACGCACGAGGGGCATCCGAAGGTGAAGATGTATCAGGCACGCGAAGTGGAGATCGAGGCCATGGGGGCCGCGCCGCTGTTCTTCCAGCTCGACGGCGAGCTCCACGAGCCGCCGAACGCCCGCACACTCACGCTGCGGATGCATCCAGGGGCGCTCCCGGTGATGACCCAGAGAGCGACCGGGTGAGCATGGCGAGCCCACGCGGCCGGGCCCTCCTCTGGGCGGCGGTCACCCTCTGCGCCGTCGCTCCCGCGGCGGCCAACGCCCAGATCGCCGACACCACACAGGTCCCCGTGGACTCCGTGATCGTCACGCCTGGCGCCCGACCCGTCCTCATCTCCGACGCGCCCGACACTACGCCCGGGCCCATGACCCCCAGGGGCGCCTTCATCCGCTCCATGATCGTGCCCGGCTGGGGGCAGGCGGCGTTCGATCGACCCGTCCGCGGCGGCGTCTACTTCGCCGGATGGGCCGCCAACTGGTTCATGATCTTCCGCAATCAGGTCAGGCTCGACGACGCACGGTCCCGCTTCGATCGGCGAGTGGACCAGATCGAGGTGCAGCTCGTCGCCGAGTCACCGAACCCCGATTCCCTGCAGGCCGTGCTCGACAGCGTTCCATCCGTCCTCGAGGCCGCGGTGCGAGCTGATGAGGGCCTGGGGAACACGGGGAACAGCCTCCGCAAGCTGGTCCGCGCCCGCGAGCAGCAGCGTGAGGACTGGATCGCCTGGTCCATCTTCTGGGTCCTGGCGTCCGGCGTCGACGCCTATGTGACCGCGCATCTGTCCGACTTCCCGGCCGACATCGACATCCGCCGAAACGCCGACCGCTCCCTGTCGCTCGGGCTCCAGCTACCCCTGCCACGAAGCCGACCATGACGTCGCTCCACGCCGCCGTGAGCCGCGATCGGCCCATCGGCATCTTCGATTCCGGGTTCGGCGGCCTCACCGTGGCCGCCGCACTCCACGAGCGCCTCCCGAACGAGTCGCTCCTCTACTTCGGCGACACCGCGCGCGTCCCCTACGGCTCCAAGTCCCCCGCCGTGGTCCGCGGGTTCTCCCGTGAGGCCGCCCGCCTCCTCCTGTCCCGCGACATCAAGCTGCTGGTCATCGCCTGCAACACCGCGACGGCCCACGCCGAGCAGGCGCTCAGGGAGGAGCTGGAGATCCCGGTCGTGGGCGTGATCGAGCCCGGCGCATCCGCCGCGGTCGCGGCCACCACCACGGGCCGCATCGGCGTCCTCGGCACCGCGGGCACCATCGCCTCCGGAGCCTACGACCTCGCCGTGCGCCGGCGCCTCGGCGAGAGCGGCCGCGTCTACGCCCAGCCGTGCCCGCTCTTCGTACCCCTGGTCGAGGAAGGGTGGACCCACCACCCCGCCACCGCCCTGGTCAGCCGCGACTACCTGGCTCACCTGAAGGAGGTGGACGTCGACGTGCTGATCCTCGGCTGCACCCACTACCCGCTGCTCCGCGAAGCCATCCAGAACGAGATGGGGCCCGACGTGCGGCTCGTGGACTCCGGGGAGGAGACCGCGCGGGCCGTCGAGCGGCTCCTGCGGGAGCACGATATGGAGAATACGGGCCAGACGCCCCCCACCCGGTCCTTCATCGTCAGCGACTCGCCCGGCCGCTTCCGCGACGTCGGCCGGCGCTTCATCGGCGACCTCCTCACCGAGGTCCACCACGTCGACATCGACAGCCTCGCCATCCACCTCCAGCAGCTCCGGCCCGAACGCTAGCTCCCGCGCCGGGATCCTCCCCCGGTGCACCGCAGGCGGAAACCACAACCGCGTTGTCACGGAGCACTCGGAGAGGGCGGAGGACTCAGAGAAAGGCGTGACACGAAGAGCTCGAAGGGTCGAAGAGCACGAATCGGGTTGGGAAGGTACACCGCGAACCCGAACGTGCCGGTAACAAACAACAGATCCGGATTTTGCTTGTTTCCGGCTAGCCGAAGGCTCCCGTTGACTCTTCGACGCCTTCGTTCCTTCGAGCCCTTCGTGTCAAGAATTTGGAGTTCCTTGCCCAGCCCACGTACCAGCTGTCAGGTCTTCCCGCCGGGACCCCCGAGACCGCCGGACTCCCGCTCCCACCGCGCCAGCACCGGCACCCCGTCCTCACCGATCGTGATGTAGGTCCAGTGGCTGATCCAGTCGCCCGCGTTCAGGTAATAGCGGCCCGGCTCGACCTCTTCCACCGCCGGGAGGTGCGCGTGGCCGCACACCACGTACGCCAGCTCCGGCTCCTCCGCCAGCGTCTCCCGGGCCCACCCCTCGATGAACGCCGCGCGCCCCAGCTTGCCCGGATCCGTGTCGACCTTCAGCTCCGTCGATGAGACCCGGCGCGCCAGCCGAAGACCGAGCTCCGGATGAATCGCGCGGAACGCCATCACCGCCGCGCGGCTCCGCAGCACCAGCTTCAGGGCCCGGTACTTCAGGTCGCCCTTGCCCAGACCATCGCCGTGCGCCAGCAGCGCCGACCGTCCGCAGATCTGCATCCGCACATGACCGGGGCGGAACGACACCCCCACGTGCTCCTCCAGGAACCGGCCGCCCCAGGCGTCGTGATTGCCGCCCGTAACCACCACAGGCACACCGGACTCCACCAGCTCCGACAGCGCCGCCAGGACCCGGAAGTGCTCACCCGGGATCACGTCGCCGTACTCGAACCAGAAGTCGAAGAGGTCACCGGGAATGATCAGCTGCGAGCCCTCCGCCCCCACGTGGTCGAGGAAGGCGAGGAAGGCCCGCTCCGTGGCGTCGGGTACGGCGCCCAGGTGCACGTCCGAGGTGATGAACACTGGCTTCATGGCCCGCGAACCTAACCCTCGCACGCCGCGCCCAGCAACGCGCCACCGTCAGGAACCGATTTTCTCGCCCGCCGCTGTTGTTCTTCGTCGTCGTTCTTGTATATGTTCGTCCACCATGGCTACGAAACACACTGAACGAGAGGGGCTCCGGCCCATCTCGCCGTACCAGCCGGCCCGCGCCCGCGAGGGTCGGAACCCCGGCACTCCCCTCGACCTCGACTGGGTCCGCGACCTCCGCGTGAACCGCAGCGCGGCGGAGCGCCGGTCCGCCACCCTGACCGCGCGTCGGTCCGTCAAGAAGGCCTGGCAGGCCGCGTGGCTGATCCGCGCGATCCAGTGCATGGACCTGACCACCCTCTCCGGCGATGATACGCCCGGGGCCGTGCGGCGGCTCGCGGCCAAGGCCCGTCAGCCCGTTCGAGAGGATCTCCTCCGAAGCCTCGGCCTCGCGCCCCACGCCGTCCAGGTGGGCGCCGTGTGCGTCTACCACGCCCTCGTGCCCGCGGCCGTTGACGCGCTCCGGGGCTCGGGGATCCCCGTGGCGGCCGTCTCCACCGGGTTCCCCGCGGGCCTGAGCCCCTTCGCCCAACGGGTGGCCGAGATCGGCGCTTCGGTCGAGGCGGGCGCCGAGGAGATCGACATCGTCATCACTCGCGCCCACGTCCTGCGCGGGGACTGGAGGGCCCTCTACAACGAGGTCCGCACCTTCCGTGACGCCTGCGGCGAGGCCCACATGAAGACGATCCTGGCCACGGGGGAGCTGGGCACCCTCACGAACGTCGCGCGCGCCAGCCGCGTCTGCATGATGGCCGGCGCCGATTTCATCAAGACGTCCACCGGCAAGGAGAGCGTCAACGCCGTCCTGCCCGTCGGCCTCACCATGGCCCGCGCCGTCCGCGACTACCGCGAGCGCACCGGCTACGCCATCGGCTTCAAGCCGGCGGGAGGAATCCGCACCGCGAAGGACGCCATCAGCTGGCTGATCCTCATGCGCGAGGAGCTCGGCGAGCGCTGGACCCGACCCGACCTGTTCCGCTTCGGGGCGAGCTCGCTCCTCGGCGACATCGAGCGGCAGCTCGAGCACTTCGTTACTGGCCGCTATTCCGCCGGCTACCGACACCCCATGGCATGACCGAAAAGACCACGCAGGTCCCCGAGTTGCTGGAGCGCCTGGAGTATGGTCCCGCTCCGGAGTCCTCCACCGACGTCCGCGCCTGGATCGACGACCACGGCCCCTTCGGCCACTACATCGAGGGCCGCTGGACGCCCGCCGGCGACGACCGCTTCGACGTCTCCGACCCGTCCACCAACCACACCCTCGCCCAGGTCACCCAGGGCTCCGAGGACGACGTGGATGCCGCCGTCCGCGCCGCGCGCGCCGCGTTCCCCGCGTGGTCCGCACTCCCGGGCCATGAACGCGCCCGCTACCTCTACGCCATAGCGCGCCAGCTCCAGAAGCACGCCCGCTTCTTCGCCGTCCTCGAGTCCCTCGACAACGGCAAGCCCATCCGGGAGACCCGGGACATCGACATCCCCCTCGTGGCCCGCCACTTCTATCACCACGCCGGCTGGGCCCAGCTCATGGACCGCGACCCGGAGCTCCGCGATCAGCGGCCCCTCGGGGTCGCCGGTCAGATCATCCCGTGGAACTTCCCGCTGCTCATGCTGGCGTGGAAGGTGGCCCCGGCCCTGGCCACGGGAAACACGGTGGTCCTCAAGCCGGCCGAGTTCACGCCGCTCACCGCCCTCCGCTTTGCCGCGCTGTGTCACCACGTCGGACTGCCCCCGGGCGTGCTCAACATCGTCACCGGCGATGGCAGGACGGGCGCGCACCTGGTCGCTCATCCCGACGTCGACAAGATCGCCTTCACCGGCAGCACCGAGGTCGGACGGATCATCCGCACCCAGACCGCGGGCAGTGGCAAGCGCCTTTCCCTCGAGCTGGGCGGGAAATCGCCCTTCGTCGTCTACGAGGACGCGGACCTCGACGGGGTGGTCGAAGGCGTGGTGGATGCCATCTGGTTCAACCAGGGGCAGGTGTGCTGCGCCGGGTCCCGCATTCTGGTGCAGGAAGGCGTGGCCGATCGCCTCATCCAGAAGCTGCGCGACCGCATGGAGACGCTCCGCATCGGGGATCCCCTCGACAAGGGCGTGGACATCGGCGCCATCGTCGCCCCGGTCCAGCTCGAGCGGATCCAGCGCCTCGTGCAGGAGGGCAGGGAAGAGGGTGCGGAGGTCTGGCAGCCGTCCTGGCCATGTCCCGACCAGGGCTGCTTCTATCCGCCCACCCTCATCACCAACGTCTCGCCCGCCGCGCAGGTCTCGCAGGTCGAGATCTTCGGACCCGTGGTCGTGCTCATGACCTTCCGCACTCCCGCGGAGTCCGTCGATCTCGCCAACAACACCCCCTACGGGCTCGCCGCCAGCGTCTGGTCCGAGAACATCAATCTCGCCCTCGACGTGGCCCCGAAGATCAAGGCCGGGACCGTGTGGATCAACTCCACCAACCTCTTCGATGCCGCCTCCGGCTTCGGTGGGTACCGCGAGAGCGGGTTCGGGCGGGAGGGCGGACGCGAAGGCCTCTGGCCGTACCTCACCACGTCCCCTGCCTCGAACGCTGAGCGTGCGCCCGAGGAGCCGGCCACCGGCGCGGGAGTCGACGCCGCCGGGAACGCGGCCACGAGAGAGCCCGTCGAGCGAGAACCGAGCACCGAACACCGTGGACCGATACCCGTGGGTGTGGACCGCACCGCCAAGCTCTACATCGGCGGCAAGCAGGCCCGCCCGGATTCCGGCTACTCCACCGACGTCCTCGGCGCCGACGGCACGCACCTCGGTGAGGTGGGGAAGGGGAATCGGAAGGACATCCGGAACGCCGTCGAGGCGGCCCACAAGGCTCTCCCCGGCTGGTCGGCTGCCACGGCCCACACCCGCGCCCAGATCCTCTTCTACCTCGCCGAGAACCTCGCCGCCCGCGCCGATGAGTTCGCGCGCCGGATCGACGCCATGGTCGGGAGCGGTGGCCGCGAGGAAGTGGAGGCCGCCATCCGTCGCGTATTCTCCTACGCCGCATGGGCCGACAAGTGGGACGGCGCCGTCCACCATACCCCGGTTCGGAACGTCACCATCGCCATGCCCGAGCCTATCGGCGTGGCGGGCGTGGCGGCCCCCGATGAGCGGCCTCTGCTGGGGCTCCTTTCCGCGACCCTCCCGCTGGTGGCTCTCGGGAACACCGTCGTCGCCATACCGTCCGAGCGGGCCCCCCTGGCCGCCACCGACCTGTACCAGGTCCTCGATACGTCCGACGTGCCGGGCGGCGTGATCAATATCGTGACCGGGCCCCGAGATGAGCTCGTGGAGACCCTGGCGGGCCATTACGATGTGAACGCCCTCTGGTATATCGGCGGCACCCGCGAGGGCGCTGCCATGGTCGAGCGGCTCTCCGCCGGCAACATGAAGCAGACGTGGATCCGCTCCGGTCGCGACTGGATGGACCCGAGCTCGGAGGGCCCCGAGTTCCTGCGGAGGGCGAGCCAGGTGAAGAACATCTGGGTCCCATACGGAGCATGAGTCACCTCGCCACGTCCACCTTCCGGGCCCGGTACGCGGAGACCGACCAGATGGGGGTCGTCCACCACGCCAGCTACCTCGTCTGGTGCGAGGTGGGCCGCACCGACTACATGCGCGATCTCGGCACCACCTACGCCGAGATCGAGCGGCAGGGCGTGTTCCTCGCCGTCGCCTCCGCCGAGGTCCGCTACGGTGCTCCAGCCCACTACGACGACCTGATCCACGTCGAGACCCGACTGGAGTCCGTGAAGTCGCGCACCATCACCTTCGCCTACGACATTTCGCGCCGGGAGCCCGACCCCGGCCCCATCGCACGCGCGTCCACCACCCTGGTCTCCATTGACGCCGACGGCCGGCCGCGTCGACTGCCCCACGCTGTTCTGGACCTGTTCCGCACCTCATGATCCCGCACCGCGTCCCCCGGCCGTGGCCGGGATCGAGAGCCACGGCCACGCGCCTCCCTTCCTCCGCCCGGGGCGTTCTACTCGGAATCCTCGTGGTGGCTGCAGGGATCGGCGCCAGCTGCGCGCCTCACGAGTCGCGCCCTCCCGCGCCCGGCGGGGGAGAGGTGCTCCTCTCGAGCTCCGAGGTCGGCGCCATCGCCCGGATCCTGCGCGCCGAGGACCGCCGCGCATGGAGCGCCGACACCTTCGCCCCGCTCTACGAGGGTGCGGTAGACGAGGTTCGGAGCCGCGCGGTCCTGGCGGCGGGAAGGATCGGGGATACCGCCGCCACGCCGTTCCTGCTCCGCGCCCTCGACTCGGACGCGAGCCCCTCCGTCCGCGCCAATGCCGCCTTCGCCCTCGGCATCCTCGGCGACAGCACGTCCGAGGTCACCCACGCCCTGTCGGCCGCGCTGGCCGACGGGTGGATGGCGGCGAGCCCCTCGGCCGCCGCCCCCGCCATCGAGGCCATCGCGGCACTCGGCAGGATCGGCGGGGACCACGCCTCGGCCACCCTGCACGACGTCCTCCGCAGAGGACGCGCTCTCGACACGGACGCGCACCGCCTCATCGCCGCCGAAGCCCTCCTCTCCGTCTGGAAGCTCGCCGGCGGCGCCCAGGACGTGGACGCGGCCGTACCGTATCTCGAGGCGGCGGATCCCGAGATTCGCTGGCGCGCGGCGTACGCCCTCATGCGCGGGGGTCAGCCAGCGGCGCTCGAGCACCTCCTGGCCCACGCTACCGATGGCGATCACCAGGTCCGGGCCTACGTCGCACGCGCCCTGACCTCCCGCGGCGTCGACTCCGCACGCGTAGCCGACGCGGCCCTGCGGCATCTCACCGCGGCTCTCCGCGACCCCCACCCACACGTGCGCGTCAACGCCGTGCGCAGCCTCGGAAGCTATGCCGAGCGCGCTCCGCTCGATCCCATTGTCGCGCTCCTCGATGACCCCGTTCCGAGCGTGGCCCTGGCCGCTTCGGACGCACTGGGCGCCCTCGGGATCCGCGCGGCCGGACCGCTGCGCCAGGCATTCGAGGCCTCCCGCCAGCCGCTCGCCGTTCGCGCCGCCTTCCTGGCCACCCTCGCCGCGATCGACCCGCAGCCCGCGGGTGAGATCCTCGCACGATGGGCCACGGGCGGTCAGCCGGCGCGCTACTTCGCTGCCCGGGCACTCGCCTCTCTCCGTGCGGATATCGCGCTGGCCCTGGCGCCCGGCCTCGCGGCTGACCCCGACACCCGGGTCGCCATTGCGGCTCTCTCGTCGGCCGCCGCCCATGCCGTCGCGGACAGCGGCGGGCTCGCGCTGCGCGACCAGGCACGGCAGCTCCTGCGGACGGCCCTGACCTCGCCCGACGTGCCGCGACGCGCCGCCGCCACCCACCTCCTCCTCGAGCTCGCCGAGGCCTCCAATGCGCCCCACCTGGTTCGCGCCTTCCGTCGCTCCGTCGCCGACATGAAGGGGCGTCCCGGGAGTCGCCGTCACGCCGTCGCTCGTGAAGGCGCCCTGGCCGCGCTCACCACGCTCGACCGGCTTCGGAAGGACGACGACCTCTCGGCCCCGGATCGCGCCACCCTCGCCGCCGCGCTCGACGAGCTCTTCGCCGGGCCTCGTCCCGACGACCCGTGGATTCGACGGGGCGCCGCGGAGCTCGGGGTCGCCTGGGGTGAGCCGCCGCAGGTCGCCGCAGCGGAAGACATCGGCTTCTACCAGAACATCGTCCGCCGATACATCGCAGCGCCCCTCGCCGGCAAACGACGTCCCCGTGCGATCGTCGAGACCGCCCACGGACCGGTCGTCCTGGAGCTGCTCGGGACGGAAGCCCCGCTCACCGTCCACAACTTCATCACGCTGGCCGAAGCCGGCTTTTTCAATGGCGGGGTCTGGCATCGCGTGATCCCCAATTTCGTGCTCCAGGACGGCGCCCCGGGCGGCTACGCCAGCGGCGGCCCCGGCTGGACCCTCCGGGATGAGCTCAATCGCGTTCGGTACGGTCGCGGCGTCCTCGGCATGGCCCTGAGCGGCCCCGACACGGGCGGGAGCCAGTGGTTCATCACCCACTCGCCCCAACCACACCTCGACGGCGGGTACACCGTGTTCGGCCGCGTCATCGAGGGGATGGAAGCCGCCGACGCCGTGCTCCAGGGAGAAGCGATCCCGTCGATCCGGATCGTGCTGTGAGACGGCCGGCCCTCACACCGCCCTGCGGCGCCCTCCTCCCAGGCGCTCCCGTGGACGCCATTTTCTCTCGGCGAGTACTTGCCGGCGCGCTGCTGGCCGCGGCCACCGGCATGTTCGCCTCCGCGTGCGCGAGTCGCGGCGTCCCGGACACGCTGGACCCGACGGTCGCGGCGACGGCGATCGAGGGCACCGCCCCGGATCGACCGCTCCAGGCAGTCTTCGACTGGGAGATGCGGGACGGTGATGCCCGCTTTCACGGCAGTGGAGCCGCTCGCATCCAGCCGCCGTACCGGGTCCGCCTGGACCTGTTCGGGCCCCGTGGCGACGGGTACCTCAGTGCGGCCGCGGTCGGGATGGAGCTCCGCCTGCCGCCGACCGCGAACCCTGTCCCGCTGCCGCCCGCCGCCATGATGTGGGCCGCGCTCGGGGTGGTGTCGCCGCCGCCCGAGGCCCGTCTCGTGGGGACACGGGTCACCACCGCGGCGAGGGAGTTGCATTACGAAACCAATGGCAGCCGACTACGGTACAGACTGATCGATGGCCACCTCGAATCCGCGGTCTGGCGCGGAGGCGGGCGCCAGAATGAGCGTCGATCTCTCAGAAGATCGGGTGGCGGGGCTACCGCGCACCGCCATCTTTAGGGATGCAGCCGCGGGCATGGAGCTGAAGTTGAACCTGGAGCGAGTGGATGATGCGGAGTCGTTTCCGCCGGAGATCTGGAACCCCAATGAATAGGCGTGCACGAGCGGCGTGCCTGGCGCTCGTCGCTGCCCTGGGTGGTTCCTTGGCCTCGTGCAATTACGGCTTCGAGGGGGGCGGCTTCCCACCCCACATCCGGACCATCTACATCGAGCCGTTCGAAAACGAGACCCCGCAGTTCGAGCTCCAGGGGCAGATATTCACCGCCCTCGTCGAGGAGCTTCCCGGCCAACTCGGACTCCGCACCGCCGGCGTGGAGTCCGCCGACGCCATCCTGAGAGGCCGGATCCTGCGCTACGACAATGTCGCCCAGAACTACCGGCCGGGCACCGGCCAGTCCGCGGGTGCCGCCCTCGCCCACGAGGTGCAGATCGGAATCACCGCGGAGCTCGTGGACATCCGCGACAACGTGATCCGCTGGGAAGCCCGCACCCTGACCGGCCGCGGCACCTACGACCCCTCCGGTCAGACCGATACGATCGGCCAGAGGCAGGCTATCGAGAACCTCATCGAACAGATCATCAATGGGGCGCAGTCGCAATGGTGAGGGCCCGACGATGAAGAGACTACTCTGGATCCTTCCGCTGGCCCTTCTCACGCCCGTGCTCCTGGCCGCTCAGAGCCACGGCGCCGACACCGCCGGCGCCGAGCACGTGCGCGTCGAGCACTTCTTCCTCGTTCTGATCGCCATTCTCGTCGTCGGGAAGGGCATGGGCGAAATCGCTGAGCGCCTCGGGCAGCCCGCCGTCCTCGGTGAGCTCCTCGCCGGCGTCATCCTCGGGTACAGCGTCCTCGGGATCGTACCCGTCGATGGCGCCATGGCCGAGATCATCACGCTCCTCGCCGAGGTCGGCGTCGCCATCCTCCTCTTCGAGATCGGCCTCGAGACCGACCTCAAGGAGATGTTCCGCGTCGGCGCGTCCGCCTCCGTCGTGGCCGTGGTCGGTGTCGCGCTCCCGTTCGCCCTCGGCTTCCTCTACTGGTGGTGGTTCACCCCCGATCTCGGTACCGTCAACCCCGACATCACCCCCACCGTAGTCGCCATTTTCGTCGGGGCCACGCTTACCGCGACCTCCGTCGGCATCACCGCCCGCGTCCTCACCGATCTCGATCGGATCCATACCCCCGAGGCTCGCGTCATTATCGGAGCGGCCGTGGTCGACGATGTGCTCGGCCTCGTCATCCTCGCCGTCGTCAGTGGTCTCGCCGCCGGCACTGCACTCACCGTCCTCGGCATCGCCACCACCTTCGCGGTCGCGGTCGGCTTCCTCGTGGCGGCCGTCATCGTCGGGAACTGGATCGCACCCCGCCTCTTCGGCCTCATCGACCGGCTCCGCGTCCGCGGGGTCCTCCTCGTCAGCGCCTTCTCCTTCGCGCTTCTCTTCGGCGCCCTCGCCGGCCTCGCGGGATCCGCACTCATTATCGGATCCTTCGCCGCCGGGATCGTCCTTTCCTCCACGAATCAGTTCGACGTCATCGAGGAACGCATCAAGCCCGTCGCCGATATCTTCACGCCCATCTTCTTCGTCTCCGTGGGCGCCGCGGTGAACGTCCACCTCTTCCTCCCATGGAGCGACTCGTTCAACCTGAGCGTCCTCGCTGTGGGCGCGGTGCTCCTCGTCATCGCCGTTGCCGGCAAGCTCGTCAGCGGCTACACCGTTGGCTGGGGCGCCCATGACCTCAACCACGCCGCGATCGGCGTCGGCATGATTCCCCGCGGGGAGGTGGGGCTGATCTTCGCCAAGCTGGGTCTCGCGAACGGGATCCTGTCGTCCGAAGCGTTCAGCGCGATACTCATCATGGTCATCTTCACCACCTTCATTGCACCCCCCCTCCTCAAGGTCATCTTCAAGGACGGCGGGCGCGGCGAGCCGGACAGCCTGCCCGTGCACCCCGGGGCCGCCGAGGTGGAAACGGCGCGCGCCCGCTGGTCGTGAGCAGGTCGGTGAAGGGGTTATGACCGAGTACAGGCCCAGGCCGGAACACAAGATCCTGGAGCGTCCTGCGCTCCTGGAGCGCTACATCCGGCCGCGATCCGAGCGGCTGGTGTTCACCAACGGCTGCTTCGACATCCTGCACCGCGGCCATGTCGAGTACCTCTACAGTGCCCGGGCTCTCGGGGACGCCCTGGTGATCGGCGTCAACACGGATGCATCCGTACGGTCGCTGAAGGGGCCCGACCGACCGGTGGTCCCGCTCCGCGACCGCCTCTACGTGCTCGCCGGCCTCGGGTGCGTCGATGCCGTCACCCCCTTCGGCGAGGACACTCCGCGCGATCTCATCGCCGCGCTCCTCCCCGACGTCCTCGTCAAGGGCGGTGACTACCGCCCGGACAATGTGGTAGGGGGTCGCGAGGTCCGTGACGCGGGAGGCCAGGTCCTGATCCTGCCCTTCGTCGAGGGGCGCTCGACGACCCAGATCATCCAAACTTTGAACCGCCGAGCCCATGACTGATCGTTCGACCGCCCGTTCCGACCGAGCTCCCACCGATCTACGGCCCGTAACCCTCGAGCCCGCTGTAGCGCCGTACGCCGAGGGCTCCTGCAGAGTCCGCTTCGGCCGTACCGAAGTGCTCTGCACCGCCTCCATCCAGGAGAACGTTCCCGGCTGGAGAAAGGGGAGTGGTCTCGGCTGGGTCACCGGCGAATACGCCATGCTGCCCCGCGCCACGCAGACCCGGACGAGCCGCGAGCGCGGCAAGGTCGGCGGACGCACCCAGGAGATCCAGCGCCTCATTGGTCGCTCTCTGCGGGCCGCCATGGACCTGGAAGCCCTCGGCGAGCGCCAGATCCTCGTGGATTGCGACGTCCTCGTCGCCGATGGCGGCACCCGAACCGCCGCCATCACGGGCGGAGCCGTGGCCCTCGCCGAGGCCTGCCGTTGGCTCGTCGATCAGGGGCTCCTCTCCGCCTCTCCCATGCGCGAGACCGTGGCCGCCATCTCCGTGGGGGTGGTCGCCGGCGAGCCGCGTCTCGACCTCGAGTACGTCGAGGACGTGGCCGCCGACGTGGACATGAACGTGGTCATGCTCGAGGGCGGGGGCATGGTCGAGGTCCAGGGGACCGGCGAACACGGGACCTTTTCAAGGGACGAGCTCGACCGCCTCCTCGACCTCGCGACCGACGGCATCCGCCGACTCATGGCTTCGCAGCGAGCCTCCCTCGACCGATGATCGCCCGTGCACGGGCCGCCATCCTCCTCGCCACGCGCAGCGACCACAAGGCCACGGAGATCCGGAAGATCCTCGCCCCTCTCCGCTTCAATGTGATCACCCTCGCCGAGATCGAGTCTGAAGCTGCGCCCGATGAAGAGGCCATCGAGGCCTACGACAGCTTCCAGGCCAATGCCATCGCCAAGGCGCAATATTTCGCGACACGCCACCGCCGCACCGCCATGGCCGACGATTCGGGGATCCGCGTGGATGCGCTCGGAGGTGAGCCCGGCGTGCGCACCAAGCGGTTTTCGGGACGCACCGACCTGCACGGCCGCGACCTCGATCAGGCCAACAACGCCCTCCTCCTCGAGAAACTCCAGGGCGTCCCCTGGGACCGACGCGGTGCGCACTACGTGTGCGCCGCCGCCATTGCCTGGCCGGACGGCCGGGCCCTCACCGCCGTGGGCACGGTCGCTGGCGTTATCGCTACGGAACCGCGGGGGCTCGGCGGGTTCGGCTACGACCCGCTCTTCCACGTGCCAGCGCTGGATGCCCGCTTCGCCGAAGTGGATCCGGCCGTGAAGGATGACATGAGCCACAGGGCACGGGCCTTCCGCGCCCTCGCCGCCGCTCTCGATGCCGCGCCCTGGGACCCCGTCGGAAGCCCCCCCTGAGCTCCCCATCCACCCCGGCCACCCCGTCCGCCGCTACTCGTCCCGACGAGTCGCCGCGTAGAACGTAGTGCCGCCATAGCGCCGACTCCGCATCATCAGTTGCGCTGATTGCGGTGCGATCTCTGCCGCGGTAGCCAGGAGCGCGCTCGCAGTCGATCGCTCGCCGAGGGCGGTGTGGACCCAGGCGCGCAGCGTGAGGAGGTCCACGCTCTGCGTGCCCTTCACGCTCGTCGCCCGCAGGACCTGACGCGCCGCTCCCGTGGCGCCCGCTCGCGCCAGCACCACCGCGTGTAGCAGGCGCAGCCGCGACTCGACGTCCGTGGGGGCTCCGTACACGCCGAGCTTGCCCAGCCCCTCCTGGAGAAGCCGATCGGCCTCCTCCACGGTCCACGGACCTACCCACGCGAGGCGCGTGAGAGAGCAGTAGGCGCCCAGCCAGTCGTCCGGCTGCTGGCGCTCGATCTCCGCGCACCACTCTACCGCTCCCTCCTCGTCACCCACCTCCAGTGCGTTTGTGAACAACCGCACCAGGATCTCCAATGAGGCCGTCAGCGCGTAATCGGTCGCGTACGCCTGCCGCGCCCGGTGGTACGCTTCCGCGAAATCGCCTCGCTGCTCCGACATGGCACTCAGGATGCTCCACGCCCGGGGGAGTCCCGGGTCCCGCTTCACGGCCGCGGCGAGATCCCGCTCCGCCACCTCCATGGACGCACCCTCCATCCCCGTCTGCGCCGCCCAGTACCGCAGCACCCCCCGCACCTCCAGCCCGCGGGCGCTTTGCGACGCCACGTTCAGCCCGGTCTCCGCGTGGGCCAGCCCCCGCAGGATCGCCCCGTGCGCCAGTTCCAGGTCGTCATTCGGCGGGATCAGCGGCAGCCACATGAAATCCACCGCCAGCTGCGCACGCCGGAACGTCGGCTCCGGCCAGTCCGGATCCAGCTCCTGCGCCCGCGCCAGCAGCGAATCCGCGGCGGCGTACGCGCGCTCGGCCGCTTCCACCGCGCCCCGCACCCGCAGTCGGTCGCCCGCGCTCCACTCGGCCGCCGCGTCCCGAACTCCGCTGAGCGCGTCCGGCGCGATTCCGAGCTCCGTCAGCCCTTTGAGCGAGAAGAAGGAGCCCGCCTGATGCCGGATCCTCGGCGAAATCCGCCCCACCAGCGCCTCCGGTGTCGCCGACTCGCCTTCCGGTGTCCGAATCATCACCCGGTCGAGCACGACACCGGACGACGCGTCGAGCAGGAGCACCGAGAAGCGCACCGTCCCCTCCTCCATCCGCAACGTGGGGCGGAGCCGCACTCCCTCCAGGTCCGAGCCCCCGCCATCCACGGCGTTCAGCGCGACGACCCGGAACCCGTTCCCCTCGCTCAAGCGCGCGGCGAGCTCGGCCGTCACCGCACCGGCCACACCCTTCGTCATGGCGGCGCTTTCCCCCACGTCCCGCACCGGCTCCAGCACCAACGTCCGGGAGAATCGGTCCGAAGCGTCCTCCGCCTGCACACCCGCCATGGATCGCGACCGCAGCGACCAGAGCGTCACCGATGTGACCAGCAGCACGGCCGCCGCCGCCGCCCACCACACGCGTCGTCGGCGCCCCTCCGCCGGGGCCGCGTCCGGCCGCCCCACGAGGGGAGCCACAACAGAGTCCGGCGCTTCGCTGGGCGCCTGAACCGCCACCGGCGCCTCTACCTCCAGAACCGCCTGGGTCGCGGCCGATGGCTCCACCCCGTGGATTTCCTTCATGTGCGCCGCGAACTCGTCGTACGCTGCCTTCGCCCCCGCTCTGTCACCGGTGCGGACCAGCACCCCCAGCAGTTCCTGCAGCGCCGGCTCTCCACGAATGCCGATCTCCCACGCCCGTCGGGCGGCAGCACCCGCCGCCACTCGGTTCCCCGCCGACTCCTCCGACCGCGCCACCCGGTGCGCCGCGTCCGCCGCCACAGACTGGATTCGCCGACGCGATCTCTCCAGCCAATCCTCGAACGGCTGCGGCGCCCCGTCCAGGTGGAACCCCGGCAGCAACTCACCCTGATACAGCTCCACTACCGCGCCCCAACGCTCCTCTTCCGCCGCGCGCAGCAGTTCCGACACGTCGCACGACAGCTTCCCTTCAGCCACGCCGATCCCTTCGGATCCCTTGCCCGCGATCGCACCCGGGCCCAGCGACCGCCGCAGATAGTGCAGCGCCTGCCGCAGCGCGCTTCGGGCACGGTCCTCCTCGAACTCCGGCCAGAGCAGCCCGAGAACCTCGTCCCGCTGGAGTCGCCGCGGACTCTCCAGCGCCAGCAGCGCCAGCAGCGCGAGCCGCTTGGGCTGGCTCATCACCGAGTCTATGCGCCGCCCATCCGGACCGCGCAGATCCACCGCACCAAGCACTCGGAACGTGAACATCCTACCCCCTGGAGAGCCCGGATGGCTGCCGTTACCTGCCAGGTAACGCTCAGGTTACGGCCGCATGCTACCCTTCTCACCGGACATTGGATCGGGACGCCTCCGGTACGCCGGGAGACGGAGCCATACCCCCGGATGCTACCGTTCCTCGACCGGGCCAACAAGCCATCGAGTCCACCTGCCTTGCGCAGTGGACAGGAGAATTCCGTGACTGAGTCCTCCAGGAAGGCCAGGACCATGCTTGAGGCCCTGTTGTTCGTATGCATCGGGGCGGGCGCGCAGGGATGCACCGGGAGCCCCACGGCTCCAGCGGACGACAATGGTCGCATCTGTTACTGGATCTACGGCACTCTGCATTGCCTGGAAGACTGACCTGCCGTCACCGTCGCGTAGCTTGCAGGGGGTTGGCTGCGTTGATGGTGGCGGTACGGTTGGTCCCACTCCTGAGCCGCTCCCATCGGTACGTTGGCCTGGATTTCGCAGCCCTCCTCGGTAGCTTCGCTCGATCCAGCCACCACAGGAGAACGCATGTCGAAAGAGCTCCGGATCCTGGCGCTGACCGCCGCCGCCCTCCTCGCCGCCCGCGTACTCGTGCTCGCCATTGATCAGGCCGTCAATGGCTGGCGCCGTCACCAGCTCTACCAGGACTGAGTCCGCCCCGTACCGCCGCGCCTTCTGGCCCGGCCTGCTGCGCACACGTACCATTCCCCCATGGACCAGTCCAATGTGCTCGCCATCGTCCTTGCGGGCGGTGAAGGGAAGCGACTCCAGCCGCTCACCCGGGACCGCGCCAAGCCGGCGGTCCCCTTCGGCGGGTCCTATCGCCTCATCGATTTCGCGCTGACGAATCTCGCCCACGGCGGCTACCTCCGCATCGTAGTCCTGACCCAGTACAAGAGCCACAGTCTCGATGTGCACCTGGCCAAGACGTGGCGTATGGCCCCCATCCTCGGGAACTACGTGATCTCGGTTCCCGCCCAGATGCGCGAGGGCCCCCGATGGTTCGCGGGCTCCGCCGACGCCATCTACCAGAACCTGAACCTCCTGCGGGACGAGCGACCCCAGTACGTCATGGTGGTCGGCGCCGACCATATCTATCGCATGGACCCCCGGCAGCTCGTTCAGCAGCACATCGACAGCGGTGCCAATGTGACGGTCGCGGGCATCCGCGTGCCCCTCGACCAGGCACCGCAGTTCGGGGTGATCGAGGCGGGCGCTGATGGCGTCATCGAGCGGTTCCGGGAGAAGCCGACCGACGCCCGCGGTCTCCCAGACGCTCCCGACCAGGTGTACGCGTCCATGGGCAACTATGTGTTCACCACCCGCGCCCTCATGGAGGCCGTGACCGCGGACGCCGTGCTGGACGATTCACGACATGATATCGGGGCCGATATCATCCCTC
The DNA here is from genome assembly GCA_963783305.1 of uncultured Gemmatimonadales bacterium. GTDB lineage: Bacteria > Gemmatimonadota > Gemmatimonadetes > Longimicrobiales > RSA9 > JAWVYT01. The sequence continues at coordinate 505,203 of CAWAMW010000007.1, forward strand.
GATTCGTGGACGATGGTACCGCGCACGTATACGACTTCTCCGAGAACGAAGTCCCCGGCGCCACCCCGAGGGACCGTGCCTACTGGCGCGATGTCGGGACGCTCGACTCCTACTACGACGCGCACATGGACCTCGTGTCCGTGGACCCCATCTTCAACCTGTATAACCGACAGTGGCCGATCCTGACGGCCCACGATCCGATGCCCCCGGCCAAATTCGTCTTCTCCGACTCCGGCCGCACCGGGCATGCCCTCGATGCCATCGTCTCCGCCGGAGTCGTCATATCCGGCGGAGAGGTCCGGCGCTCCGTCCTGTCGCCCAGCGTTCATGTCCACTCCTACGCCGACATCGACGGCTGCGTGCTCATGCAGAACGTGGACGTTGGACGCCACGCCGTGGTCAGGAATGCCATCATCGACAAGAACGTGCGGATCCCGCCGGGAGCAGAAATCGGCGTGGATCCCGAGGCCGATCGCGCCCGGTTCCATATCACGGAGCAGGGAATTGTGGTGATCGGAAAGGACCAGCAGATCGCGCCGTGAGCGCTTCCGGCGAGGCGTCTGACCTGCGCATCGCGCTCTGCACCCGCGAGTACCCGCCGGACGTGTACGGCGGCGCGGGCGTCCACGTGGAGCATCTGGCCCGCGCCATGAGCCCGTACGCCGACGTCGCTGTCCACGCCTTCGGAGCCCCTCGCGACGATGCACTCGTCGCCGCCGCCTACCAGCCATGGAGCAAGCTCGAGGGGCCCCACCCGCATCGCGGCGCACTCCAGGCGTTCAGCGTCGACCTCGCCATGGCGGCCGGTCTCGACGGGGCCGATCTCGTCCACTCCCATACGTGGTACACCAATCTGGCGGGCCACCTGGCGAAGCTGACCTACGGCATTCCCCACGTCATGACCAGCCACAGCCTCGAGCCCCTGCGGCCCTGGAAGGCGGAGCAGCTCGGCGGGGGCTACAACCTGGCCCTCTGGGCGGAGCGGACGGCCGCGGAGTCGGCGGACGCCATCATCGCCGTCTCGGCCGGCATGCGCACCGACCTCCTGCGCTGCTATCCCTCGGTGGAGCCGGAGCGCGTTCACGTCATCCACAACGGCGTCGACCCCGATGCCTATCGACCTGACCCGGCGACGGATGTCCTCGAGCGCCTCGGCATCGATCCAGACATCCCGACCGCGGTGTTCGTGGGCCGAATCACCCGTCAGAAGGGGCTTGCTCATCTGCTCGACGCCGCCGAGTACCTGCCGGACGGCACGCAGCTCGTCCTGTGCGCGGGCGCGCCGGATACGGACCAGATCCGCCGGGAGGTCGCCGACCGGGTCCAGTCGATCCAGGACCGCGCGCGCCTGCGAGTCTTCTGGATTCCGGACATGCTGCCTCGCGAGCAGGTGGTTCAGATCCTCTCCCACGCCACGGTCTTCGTGTGTCCCTCCATCTACGAGCCGTTCGGGCTCGTGAATGTGGAGGCGATGGCGTGTGCCACGCCCGTCGTGGCGTCGGCCGTGGGGGGGATTCCGGAGATCGTAGTCGACGGTGAGACCGGATACCTGGTCGAGTTCGAGGCCGGCGGTGACGTCTTCAGATCACCTGCGGACCCGGCTCGCTTCGCCCGTGACCTCGCGGACCGCATCAACTCGCTGCTCCTGGACCCGGCGGCCGCCACCCGCATGGGTCAGGCGGCGCGGCAGCGGGTCGAGGCCCGGTTCGCGTGGCCCGCCATCGCGCAGCGCACGCTGGCGCTCTATCGATCCCTCGCCTGACCGTCCCATGCCCGTCGTGTGACGGGGCCTGGAATTTGTATTATCGTCCATCTCGTCCGTATCCCTGACGTGGAGCCTATATGTGGAAAAAAGAAGAGACGGAAAACTCGGATGCCGCGGAGTCACGGAGAGCGACCCCTCGGTCGGCCTCCACCCCGGCCCCCGGTGGACGGGCAACGATCGGTCGGTCCATCACGGTGCGCGGTGAAGTCACCGGCGATGAAGACCTGGTGATCCAGGGCCGGGTCGAGGGCTCGGTGGACCTGAAGCAGCATTCGGTGGAGATCGGCCCCGAGGGCAAGGTGACGGCGGACGTATCGGGCCGGGTCGTCACGGTAGAGGGCCACGTGGACGGCAATCTCCGCGCTCACGAGCGAGTGGTCCTGCGGAAGACGGCGCATGTGGAGGGGGATATCACCTCGCCTCGCGTGACCCTGGAAGATGGGGCCTATTTCCGCGGCGGTGTCGAAATGACCGACAAGCAGCCGAGCGCGGGGTCCGGGGCAGGGAGCGGCAAGCTCTCGCGGGACATGGGGGCGGATCAGACGAAGGCTTCCAGCGCCACCGGCGAATCGACGACATCTGGCTCGTCCGCGGGCAAGGGCACGGCCGCGGCCCGCTCCAAAGAGTAGTTTCCGCCGTGTCCTGGCTGCGCCGGGCGGAGTCTGACCCGCCGACGCCTCCGGCGCGTGAGCCGGAGGCGTCGGAGAGGGTCGAGACGGCCGCTCCCGGCATCGCCGCCATGCTCGAAAACGTCAGTCGGGACGGCAGTCACGCCATCCTCGATCTCGGACCCGGTACATCGTCGAGCCTCGACGTCTATGGCCGGTTCGCTCGACAGGTTCGGTTCGCGGACGTCCCCGGATACCTGACCTTGCGAGGCCGGGGCTCCGTTTCCGGGATGCATCAGGCCGTCCCGCCGCACCCCGGCCACCCCTATGACCTGGTTTTCGGTTGGGACGTCCTCGATCGCCTCTATCCGGAGTACCACGCTCCGCTGGTGACGCGATTGGCCGAGATCACCGCTCCGAACGCTCGCCTGCACGTGGTCGTGAGGGCGTCCGAGGCGGAAGCATTTCGACCGCTCACCTTCATGATCGCGCACAAAGACAGGATGTACTACGAGCCCAGCGGCCCCCCACAGCCGGCCAGGCAGCGGCTGCTGCCCGCGTACATCTCACAGCTTCTCATGCCGTTCCGGGTCGCACACGGATTCACGCTGAAAGGGCGCCTCCGGGAGTACGTGGCGGTGCGGACGGACGACTGAACCAGACCGCGCCCAGGACGCGCTCGCACTCGGCCACATTCCCGGAACCGCGGGAACCCATCTCATCCAGCCTCTGGAGAAAACGAGCGATGCCATGCAGGTGGTCAATGTGGTCCGGGGCGCTGTTCCCCGCATAGCCCTCGACCTCCAGCCCGCGACAGCGGACCTCGCTCAGCTGCTGCAGCCCCACCGGCCCCCAGCGGAGAACGGCCTTCCGGGATAATCCCAGCCGCGAGATGAGATAGTCCGTCGTCTCGGTCGTGCTCGCGAAGGTGCCAGGGAAGATCTCCGAGTGGGTGATGAGCAGACGCTTGTTGCCCTCCGCGGCCGCCCGGGCGAACCGGGAGATGGACTCGAGATTCGTGATATCCAGCCGACCCCCCTCGTCCAGGACGGTACGCGGCGGGAGGTAGCCGGTATGGAGCCCGTCCAGCAGGAGGACCGCGTCCACGGCCCGGAAATGGGCCGGGCTCCGGAGGATCGCCCGGACGGCGCCGTGACCGGCGCTGAAGCCGGAGAGGGTGATCTCGCCCAGCGTGACGGGCCCACCGGCCGCCTCGCCCAGTGCCCGCCTGACCCCCGCGACCACCGAGTCGAACACCGCCGGGTCGTCGAAGGCGGCATCATACGCGCCGGAGCCGTGCCCCACGTTTACCGTCACGACCACGGAGCTCGCCGCCGACCGGCTGGCCGCGTCCTCCGGGAGGAACGCGGGTCCATGGAAATGGATCAGCAGCCGGGGTTCACCCATGAGATCGGTATCCCTCGGCACGAAGAGTCGCACCGGATCCGCGAGCCCCACGTCCACTGCGAAGCGCTCGCCCGGAAGCTCCTGTTCCGGCACGCGGTCATGGGCGCGTGTGGTCTCCACCATGGGCAATGGGTTCTGGCCGGCGGGAGCAGGACCTTGCTGCCCCTGCGCCACGGACGGACCCAGAAACAGACCAGCCAGCGCCCACGACAGGAGTAACGCCATCGCCAGGACACGCGAAAACACGGGCCGGGATGACATCAGCCTGCGCCCGCGGGGCAGGCGCCCACGGCCGTGACCGCGGTGCCCGGAGCCCGGAGCACCCCGTACTCGGCCACGGCCCGGACCTCGCCCAGCATGTCCGATCGGTACCCGCGGCCCCAGAGAAAGACGAACCCGCTACCGGGCGGCCCACCGAAATGTCGGGCGAACGCGGCGGGCTGGCCGATCTCGTCGCGGGCGAGGATTGTGGCACCGCGCGCCTCCACCGGCACCATGGCCCCCAACCGCACCCGCTCCAGCCCCCACGCTCGACCCGCCGCCGTGGGCCGGGCCGCCTGGTCGCTGCCAATGCTGCCGGTGAAGTCGACGCCCGCCGCCGCCTCCGCCCGGCCGGCCTCCAGCGCCGTGGGCCGCCCGGTGGAATCCCGGACCAGGACCCGGGGGGGCAGCCCGAGCCAGACTACCTTGCCACCGGCCTCGAGGTACCGACGGACCAGCCCCGCGGCGCTCCCGGTGGGCGCGACGGCCTCGGGCAGGTGGTCCTGGGCGAACACGACCACGCTCGGCGCGCCGTCGACGATCCGGTCCCCCAGGAATGCCTCGAGCTCCTCGGCGTCCAGCCGCGCGTAGCCCGCGTCCGTCAGGTCGTCCGCGAGCCGGTCGGCACCCGGACGGACCACGTGGTCGGCGAACGCGGTGTCGTGGAACACGGCCAGTCGGGGCGTGGCGTCGCCGGCGCGGAGGGCGTGGATGCGGCCGTGGTCGTCGCCCACCACCGCCAGGTCACCGGCCACCGCAGGCGACGACTGGATCATGGCGCCGGCAAAGTAGCGCCAGAGGGTGCGACCGGTCTCCGCGTCCAGTGCGTACAGCACGCCGTCCTCGGCGGGCACCAGCAGCACCTCTCCCACCAGCGACGGCGATCCCAGCACCCGCGTGCCGAGGTCGCGGCTCCACCGCCGCTCGCCCGTCGACGCGTCCAGCGCCTCTACCACGTGGGCGTCGGAGGTGCCGGTGTAGACCGCGTGGTCCCCCACGGCCACCGACGAAACGACCCAGGAGGGCGTGTACTCGGCCGCCCAGAGCCGCTCCCCCGTGGCCTCGTCGAGCGCGTACAGCCGCGCGTCCCGACCGCCGATGTAGACGCGGCCATGAGCTACCGCGGGAGAGGCCTGGACGGTGCGGCGGTCGTAGCCGTGGTCGGCCGACACCAGCGCCGCGCCTTCCGTCTCGTGCCGCCACGACACCCGTCCGGTCGCCAGATTCACCGCGTATACCACGCCGTCGGCTCCACCCACAAAGGCTCGGCCACCGTGAACCGCGGGCGAGGAGCGGAGGCGGGTCCCGAGGGCGGTCTCCCCGAGCACCGCGCCATCGTCCAGCCGGAGCCGGCGCACCACGCCGTCGCCGCCGGCCACCACCAGGACCCCCTCCACGAGCGTCGGCGAGCTGGTGAAGTAGTCCCATCCCTCGCGACCCCATGGCATGGGCAGGTCCGCGCCCGTCTCCACCGTCCAGGCCACCCGGCCGCTTTGGCGCTCGATGCCGTGAACGACGCCCGCCCGGTCCACCACAATCACCCGGTCGCCGCCCACCGCGGGTGAAGACGCGACGGGCGCGCCCGCCTCGTAGCCCCAGCGCACCGCTCCCGTCTCCAGATCGAGGGCGCGGACCACGCCGTCGCCGCTGCCCACGTACACCACGCCGTTGGCGATCCCCGCCGAAGAGCGCACGGCCCCGCCCGTGCACGCCGTCCACGCCACCCGGCCCAGGGCGGAGAAGTCGCCCTTGTAGCGGCCCGCGTGACGAGGTCCGCCCCGGAACTGGGCGGTCTCAGCGATCTCAGCGGTCTCCGCGGAATCGCCAGGGCCGGCCGCGTCGTGGGAGATCAGCGTGGTCTGCGGCCCCGGCCCATCGGAGGCCGCGCAGGATGCGGTGAGCAGGAGGGCGGCAAAAGTCGAGATGGCTCTCGGCGAGCGCCGGACGAGTCGGAGCGATCTTCTGTACGTCATCTGTCACGCTTGGTCAGGAGCGATTCCGGAGACGGTCATCCGCCCCCGACCTCAACGTCGCATCCCTCCCGCGCGTCACGCCAACGCGGTCGCTCGCTGCCCAGCGCGCCGAGCGCACGTTCTCCTGCCGCTCCGGTCCGGCACAAAGGGGCCGTTTACCGAACAAATTGCGGAGTAGTGCCGCTCGTTTTGGCTCCCGCCGCTACGGTAGTGTCTTCTCAAACCATTGGCGCCCAACAGAATCCACGAGTGACGGGCGGCGCCCCATGCGTGGGGCCGGCCGTTGCATGGTGCTCACCCGATCGGCCTACCACCCTCTGGAGCACCACATGGCCCTACCGTTTCGCCGTCCCCGCTTCCCACCGGAGCTGCGCGACCGGCTGCGGATGAAGACCGCGCTGGCGGGACATCAGGTAATCGAGGAGCACGTGCGCTCCGCCGTGGAAATGGTGGAGGAGGGGCTCGAGCACGCGCCGATCGAGCGCCTCCTGGCGGTGTACGCGCGCCTGCACCACATCGACGAGCAGGACGCGCGGAAGCTGCGCCAGCGCGTGCTCGCGGTTCTCAGCCAGACCGGGACCCCGGGGGGCTCCCTCCCCGAGCCCCGCTCCCCGTTCACGCGGCTGAGGCGCAGACTGCGCGGTCGGGCCAATCCGGAGTTGAGGGAATGGGTGGAACGTCATACCGCCCGGGTCGAGCTGGCTATCGTGGATCTCCACGTGCGTCACGCGCTTGACGCCCTGACCCTGCTCGAGGACCACCTCACCGCCGATCATGCGGTCTCCCTCTATGGTGAGCTCCTCGGCCTCCGCCCTACCACGGCGGAGATGGTCCGGCTGGGCGTCTTCAAGGCTTTGCACGACCGGGAGACCCACAACGTCGAGCTCATCCGCCCGGGGGGTGCCATCCCGTACCCGCTGCGACGAGCCGAGACGGACGGCTGAGCCGATCCACGACCATTTCCGGGTCAGCTGGTAAGCGGCTCGAGACCCTCCAGCGGCCCTACCAGCAGGCAGATCGAGCCACTATGTTGCGTGTCGTTCTGGAGGCGAGTGAGCCTCGAGAGGCCAGGTAGTAGCATGATCCCAACATGCACACTACCATGAACACCCCTTCAGAACAGCAGGATCGGCAGTAACGCGCAGGAACCGCGGAAGGACGCGGAGCAACACACATTTCGGGGCGTAGCGCAGTCCGGTAGCGCACCTGCTTTGGGAGCAGGGGGTCGCCGGTTCGAATCCGGCCGCCCCGACTCGTGCAAGACAGAGAGCCGCAGGGACTTGACCCCTGCGGCTCTCTGTGTCTCGAGCTCAGGGGAGATCAACGGCTCCCGGGCTCGGACACCCGGAGCACGACCTTCCCACGGCCGTGGCCGGTGTCGAGACGCTCGTGGGCGCGGCCCACCTGCTCCAGGGGGAGCACCTCATCGACGAGCGCGCGGACGGCGCCGCTCTCGAATACCGGACGCATCTCGTTCAGCCTTTCCCGCTCACGGGTGAGAAAGACGCCGTACAGGGCGATGTTCTTCTGGTACAGAAGCCCCAGGTCACCCTGCGGCGGGAGGATGCAGGCCACCCGGCCGTGGGGCCGCACGGCCGGTAGGGACCGGCTCACCAGGTCCGACCCCTGGATGTCGAACGCCGCGTGCGCGCCCTGGCCGTCCGTGGCCTCGAGCACCGCCTCCACCACGTCGGCGGTGGCGTAGTCCAGCGCCACGTCGGCGCCCAGCTCCTCCAGTGTGGACTGGTTCGATGCGCTGGCCGTGGCAATGACTCGGGCGCCCGCGGCCCGGGCCATCTGGACGGCGAAGGAGCCGACGCCGCCGGAGCCGCCGTGAATCAACACGGTCTCGCCCGGCCGGAGCCGGAGTCGACGTACCACCGCCTCCCAGGCAGTCCCGCCCGCCAGCGGGATCGCGGCAGCCTCCGTCCAGTCCACCCCGCGGGGTTTCCGTGCGACGATCCCGGCCGCCGCCACGGTGTACTCCGCATAGCTCCCTGAGGGGTTTCCCGGGATCTCCGGCGTGTAGTAGACCTCGTCGCCCGGCTCCAGGTCCGCCACGCCCGCCCCCACCTCCTCCACCACGCCGGCCACATCGTACCCCAGGACCACCGGCGGCTTCAGCCCCGCCCACGAACCATCCTGACGGAGCTTGGCGTCGACGGGGTTAGTCCCCGACACCACCACGCGGACCAGCACCTCGCCCGCGCCAGGCCTCGGACGCTCCACTTCCCGCTCCTCGAAGAGCTCGGGACCGCCGAATGACGGAAGGACCATGGCTCGCATGCACCACCTCCTGGAACGGGATGACAGGGTGTGGCAAGCGGCCGGAAGAGGCGTGCCACAGTGAGGCCGGCCCGCTCCTTGCCCCGCCTGCGAACCATGCAGATCGACCACGATCCCACGCGCCCGGGCTGGCCCCTGATCACCCTCGCTGCCCTCGCCGGGGGGGCCGCTCTCGCCGCGCTTTACGCCGCCGTCATCGAGCCGCGCCGCCTCGAGATCCGGCGCTCCCGCATCCACGTCCGCGGGCTCCCCGCCGACCTGGAGGGGCTCCGCATCGCGCTGCTCTCCGACTTCCACGCCGGCCGCCTCACGCCGCCTTCCGTCCTGCGCCGCGCCGCCCGCGCCACCATGGCCGCCCAACCAGACCTCATCGCCCTCGCCGGCGACTTCGTGGACCGCGACGCCAGCGACCTCGACCGCGCCCTCGACGCACTCCGCCAGCTCCGGGCACCCCTCGGCGTCTACGCCGTGCCCGGCAACCACGACCATGTCCATGGCGGCCTCCCCGCATGGATCCGCACCATGAGGAAGGAGGCGCGCCTCCACGACCTCACCAATCGCTATGTCCTTATCCACCGCGGCGACGCCACGCTCTGCGTTGCGGGCGTAGACGACCTGGAGGAGGGAACCCCGCGGCTCGTTCTCCCACCCGCCGGAGACCGCGACTTTACTCTCCTCCTCGCCCACAACCCCGACCAGGCCGAGCAGAGCCGTCGCAGCGCCGACGCCATCGACCTCATCGTCTCCGGCCACACACACGGCGGTCAGATCCGCATTCCCACCATCGGCCCCGTCCTCCGCAAATCTCCCATCTACGACGAGGGACTCCGCCGCCGCCCCTGGACCCAGGTCTACACCTCCCGCGGCCTCGGAACCACCTTCCTCCCCCTCCGCTTCCACGCCCCCCCCGAACTCGCAATCCTAGAACTCACCTCCACCCCTCGCCCCCCCGCCTGACTCCACCCTGCGAGCGCAGCCGAACCACCCTGCGAGCGCAGCCGAGCCACCCTGCGAGCGTAGCGAGCCATACTGCGAGGCGCAGCCGAGCCACCCTGCGAGCGTAGCGAGCCATACTGCGAGGCGCAGCCGAGCCACCCTGCGAGCGTAGCGAGCCATACTGCGAGGCGCAGCCGAGCCACCCTGCGAGCGTAGCGAGCCATACTGCGAGGCGCAGCCGAGCCGCCCCCCTTGACCCCACCACCCCCCCGACCCTAAAGTTAGACCACCCAGTCTAACCACCCGGTCTACACCGCAAGGGGAGCCGTCATGGCCCGCGCTCGCTTCGACAACCTCGACCTCGACCGACAGGAGGCGATCCTTGCCGCGGCCGGAGAGGAATTCGCCTCCAACGGCTACAGCGGCGCGTCGTTGAACCGGATCATCGAGGCGGCCGGCATCAGCAAGGGCTCGCTCTATTATTATTTCGACGACAAGGGCGACCTCTTCGCCTCTGTGATCGACGAGACGATGGAGCGGCTCATCGGGGATATCGGCGGGTTCGCGCTCGACCGGCTCGATCGGGTCAACTACTGGGAGTCGGTGCGGGCGTTCGGGCTTCGCTCCACGGCGCTCATGAGCAAGGACGCCTGGTATGTCCGTCTCGCGCTGGCGTTCCCGCGCCTGAGGGACGACCCGGAGGCGGTGTCGGGGGTGCGCGCCGCGCTGGAGTGGAGCCGTCGTCTGACGAGGGACCTGCTGGCGCGGGGTCGGGAGCTCCAGGTGGTGCGCCGTGACCTCCCGCTGGGGCTGCTGGTGGAGGTGACGATGGCGGCGGATGAGGCGGGAGATCGCTGGATGATGGAGCGGCTGGATGAGTACCAGGGCGATGCGTTGACGAAACTGGTGGAGGCGAGGATCGACATGATGCGCGACATGCTGGACGCCGACAACGAGGGGTGGGAATCATGAATGCACGGGGACTGATCGGAGCTCTGATGGTGCTGGCCGTCGCCGGAGTAACGCCCGTCTCGGCCCAGCGGCTGCCCTCCATCGACGAGGTGGTGGACCACCTGGACGAGCTGTACCGGTCCAGCTCCTCGCACGCGACCATGACCATGACCGTGGTCCGGGAGCGGGGCACGCGGGAGCTGACCATCGAGAGCTGGTCGCGCGGAGAGGACGACGCGCTCATGGTGATTCGCTCGCCTTCACGCGAAGCGGGCACCGCAACGCTCCGGACGCAGGAGGGGCTGTGGAACTACGCGCCGCGGGCCGACCGCCTCATCCGCATCCCGACCGGGCTCCTGTCCGAGAGCTGGATGGGGAGCCACTTCACCAACGATGACCTCATGCGGGAGACCAGCTACGACGACGATTATGAGAGCGAGCTTTCTTGGGCGGAGCGGGACGGTACTCGCCACCTCCTGGTCACCATGACGCCGCGGCCGGAGGCGCCCGTCGTGTACACGCGCGTTCTCTTCTGGCTGACGCCCGAGGACTGGATCCCCGTCGCGGAGGAGTTCTACGACCGCGGCGAGCTCATGCGCGTCATGACCTTCGACGAGATCGAGGAGGTCGCGGGACGGAAGCTCCCCATGCGGATGACGCTGGTGCCCACGGACGAGCCGGATCAGCGGACGGTGGTCCGTTACAACGCGCTCGAGCTCGACATCCCGGTCGACGGCGACCTGTTCACTCGCCGCGGGTTGCGCCGGATCGCCCGGTGATCGCCTTCAAGCTCGGGCTCCGCAACCTCCTCCGGAACCGCTGGCGCAGCGCCCTGACGCTCGCCGCCGTGGCCGTGGCCGTGGGACTCATGGTGTGGACTCTGGGGTTCTACGAGGGCTGGATCCAGCAAATGGTGCGCGGCGCGACGGGCGTCGAGAGCCTCCAGGTCCAGATCCAGACGGCCGGCCGCATCGAGGCCCCGCGCGTTTATGAATCGTTCGCCCTCGACGACCAGGAGCTCCGCCGGATCCTCGCCGTACCCGGCGTCCAGGCCGTGACCCCGAGGGTCGAGCTCCATGGACTGCTCGGCAACGAGCAGCGCTCCCAGGTCGCACGCTTCGTGGGGGTCCGCCCCCAGCTCGAGGCTGCAGCCACGCCCGTTACCGCGGGGCTCACCGCCGGACGTTGGCTCGACCCGACGCCTCCCGAGTACCCGGCGCCCCGCGAGACCGTCATCGGCGCCGGCCTGGCCCGGCAGCTCCACGTAGAACCGGGATCCGAGCTCGTCGTCTTCCTCGAGGCCGCCGATGGCTCCCTGGGCAACGAGCTCCTCCGCGTCGTCGGCGTGGTCCGGACCGGCAACACCGAGATCGACCGGATGACGGCCTACATGCACCTCGAGGACGCCCAGTACCTGGCCGCCCTCGATGGTCAGGTCCACGAGATCGCCATCAGGACGGCCGACCCCGATGATGCCATCGGCGTCGGCCGCGCCATCGCTGGCGCCCTCGGGCTCCGCGACTCCGCGCCCGAGGACGGAGCCGTAGAGCGGGGAGAGGTGGAGGCCGGCGAGCGCGTGGTCCGCCCGTGGCAGGAGATCAACCCGTCCATGGCCCAGATGCTCGTACTCTTCCGCCAGTCGTACGGCTTCATGTACCTGCTGATCTACCTCGTGGCCGCCGTCGGCATCGTCAACACGCAGCGCATGAGCGCCATGGAGCGCCGCCGGGAGTTCGGCGTCATGCTCGCCATCGGGATGCGCCCTCGTCGCCTGTTCCGCACACTCGTCGCCGAGACGCTGGTGCTCGGGCTCGTGGGCGCCCTCATTGGCGCCGTCGGGGGCACCCTCCTCACCTGGTACCACGCCACCGCCGGGTTCGACATGACCCTGTTCACCGACCAGGCCAGCTTCTCCATGATGGGCGTCACCTTCAGCGACCGCATCTACTTCGAGCTCTGGCCCGGCGCCGTCATCCAGCCCGTGCTGGTCATGCTCTTCGTGGCCGCACTGAGCGGCCTCTGGCCCGCCATCCGCGCGGCCCGGATCGATCCGGCCCCCACCATCGCCGGGAGGACCTGATGCTGCTCAAGCTGGCGTGGCGCAACCTCTGGCGGCACCGCACACGCACCCTCATCATGGGCTCCGCGGTCGCACTGGCGTATGCCCTCATGCTCGTCGGGATCTCGATCAATGACGACGGACACCAGCGGATGGCACGGGAGGCCGCGAAGGCCGCCGGCGGTGATGTCCTGGTCCACGGCGCCGGCTACTGGGACAGCCGCGCCAGCGACATCATCATCGAGGACGGCCCGAACGTCCTCTCCCTGGTTCGATCCGTGGAAGGCGTGCAGACAGCGCTTCCCAGGATCCTCATCAGCGGCCTCGTCAGCACTTCCGCGGACAACCGACCGATCCTGCTCCAGGGGATCGATCCGGAGACGGAGAGGGTCCTCCATGACTACCACGAAGATCTCGTGGGCGGCACCTATTTCGTCGGTGAGCAGAGCGACCCGCTGATCCTCGGAGCGCGGGCGGTCGAGCGCCTCGAGGCGGAGATCGGCGACCGGATCGTCCTGACCACCAGCGGTCCCGACGGGGAGATGACCCGGGCCCTCTTCCACCTGAGCGGGATCCTGGAGATGGGGACCCGGGAGCTGGACGAGTCCCTCGGCCTCACCACGATCGCGGCGGCCCGGCGCGCCCTGGGCCATGAGACCATGTTGACCCAGATCGGCGTCCTCACCACCCAGGCCGCCGACCACGACCAGGTCGCCAGCGCCATCCGCAGCTCCGTCGACGCGGTCGATCCCGGCATGGAAGTGCTGCCCTGGGAGACGGCGATCCCGGAGATGGTTGGCCTCATCGAGATCGACGACGCCTTCGGCTACATCTACTTTGCGATCATCTTCGCCGTCGTCCTCTTCTCCATCACCAACACCTTCCTGATGGCCGTCATGGAGCGGGTCCGCGAGTTCGGCCTGCTGAACGCGCTCGGGCTGCGGGATGTCCGTATCGGACAGCTCCTCCTCGTGGAAAGCGTGCTCATGACGCTCCTTGCCATGGGCGCCGGCTTTCTCGTGGGTCTCGCCGGCCACCTGGCGGCCGCCCACTGGGGGATCCCGCTCTCCTCCTACGGCATCGAGGAGATCGAGATATCGGGCGTGGACATGGCCGACCTCGTCATGTACAGCACCATCAATCCGCTGAAATGGGGCATCGCCTCGGCACTCGTGGCCGTGACCACGGTCGCCTCCGCTCTCTACCCGGCATGGCGGGCCACGCGCCTGGCACCGGCTGAGGCCATGCGGTTCTACGAATGAGGAACAGAGCCATGACCGACTCGCACACGACCACGACCGCTTCACCCGGCCTGATCGAAAACGGTGCTCTCATCCGCGCCCGGGGCCTCACGAAGACATACCGGCAGGGCCAGGTCGACATCCCGGCGCTGCGGGGTGTGGATTTGGACGTGGGGGAAGGGGAGTTCACGGCTCTTGCCGGGCCCTCCGGGTCCGGGAAGACGACCCTTCTGAACATTATCGGCGCGCTCGACAGCCCCACCAGCGGAAGCGTCGAGGTCGCCGGGCGGGATGTGAGCAGGCTGGGAAAGGGCGAGGCCGCGGAGTTCCGGCTCGACACGGTGGGGTTCATCTTCCAGGCCTACAACCTCGTGCCGGTCCTCACGGCGTACGAGAACGCAGAATTCACACTCCTGCTGCGGGGACGTCCAACGGCCGAGCGGCGAGCCATCGTGGTGCCGCTCCTCGAGCGGGTCGGGCTGGCCGACATGATGACCCGCAAGCCCCACGAGCTCAGCGGCGGTCAACAGCAGCGCGTGGCCGTGGTGCGCGCCCTGGCCACGCACCCGTCGCTCATCCTCGCTGATGAACCCACGGCCAACCTCGACAGCGAGACCTCGGCCGGCCTCCTGGACCTGATGCTGGAGCTCAACCGCGAGCTCGGCACCACCTTCGTCTTCTCCACGCACGACCCCACCGTCATCGACCGCGCCCGGCGCATCGTGCGCCTCGTCGACGGCCGCGTGCACGAGGAGGCCCGCGCCGACGGAGCCGGACCATGACTATGACCATGACCTCCGGGACCAGGGAGCCCCGCAGGGCGTCGGGCCTGCCGGCCATGATCCTGGCCGGCACGATCATGGCCTCCGCCGCTTTCGCCCTCGACCCCGGACCCGTGGCGGCGCAGTGGGTCCTCCTCGAGGGCGGGGACGCTCGCCTCGAGTTCAGCGGATACCTGCGCGCCTTCACCGGCATTTACGACCGCGGCTTCGACCTCCCGGACGGGCTCCCGCCCTCCCTCACTTCCTCGCGTACCTCCGGCTTCCACAGTCAGGTGGGCCGCGCGAAGTGGCAGCTGCTCGGAGAGGGCTGGCGCTTCGAGCTCCACGACCGGGTTCAGGTGCGGGTGCCCAGCGGAGACACCGAGCCCGTGATCGGCCTCGGTGTGAGCACGATCCCGGAGCGGCTCGTCGACCTCGAGACCGAGCTGGTCAGCAGTCGGAGCGTGCGCGCCTGGCACGACGTGGACCGGCTCAGCGTCTCCCTCTACACGGGCGTGGCCAATGTCACCGTCGGACGTCAGGCGATCACGTGGGGCGTCTCGTCGATCTTCCCCGTGGCGGACCTCTGGGCTCGGTTCAGCCCCTTCGAGCTCGACACCGAGGAGAAGCCCGGGATCGACGCCGTCCGCGCGTTATTCTATCCCGTCGAGGGGCTGGAGCTGGACGCCGTGGTTGCCGACCGCGGTCGCGCCGAGGACCTGTCGATCGGACTGCGCGGCACGTACGCCGGTCCCGCCGCGGACTTCTGGGCCGGCGCCGGCAAGTTCTGGCGCGAGGCGATGGTGATGGGTGGCGTCTCCTTCATGCTCGACCAGACTCGTCTTCGAGGAGAGCTGGTACTGCCGTGGGACCTGGAGGACGACGTTCTGCAGGACCCACGCGCCACCCTGGGCTTCGACTGGCTCCAGGGCACTTTCTCGCTGACCGGGGAATATCACTTCAACGGGATCGGCGCCTCCGACGCCGACCGCTACGCGGGCACCCTGCAGGATGCGCGCTTCACCCGGGGAGAGACCTACTATCTGGGCCGCCACTACCTCGGCGGCGCCGCGAGCTGGAGCCCCGATCAGGAGAACCGCGCGTCACTCGCGCTCAGCGCCCTGGCCAACCTGCAGGACGGCAGCGCCGCCTTCACGCCACTCCTGGGCTACGACCTCGGGCAGACGACTCGGCTGTCGCTCGGTGGCCTGCTCTCGGTGGGGAAGACGCCCTCTCTTGCTGGCCCGGATCCACGTCTCCGCAGCGAGTTCGGCACGTACGGCAACCTTCTCTTCACCCGGATTTCGGTCTTCTTCTGAACCGCGCCCCCGGCGCTCACACCCCGGCGCTCACACCCGGGCCGAGCCCTCAGGAGAGCGACCGCAGCACGAGCACCGCGGTGAAACCAAAATAGCCCAGGAGCAGGACCACGCCTGCCATACGACCCAGAACGCGGCCGTGCCACGCCAGCGGGATCAGCACGAGCGCGAACCCCACCATTGCAGGCATCTCCAGCTCGAACAGCTCTGCGTCCACCGGGAGCGGCCGGATCAGCGCCGCCACTCCCAGGATCGACAACAGGTTGAACAGATTGGATCCTACCGCGTTGCCGAGCGCGATGTCCGGCTCCCCGCGGTAGGCCGCCACCACGCACGTCGCCAGTTCCGGCAGCGACGTACCGATGGCCACCACCGTAAGGCCGATCACCACCTCCGTGACCCCGGCCAGGCGCGCAAAGAATACCGCCGACGTCACCAGCAGCTGCGCCCCCGCTACCAGGCCGAGCAACCCCCCGATGAGCAGCCCCACCTGGCGCGCCATGCTCCCCGGGTCACCCTCCGTCCGCTCCATGACCGACGATTCCACGTACTCCCGCGAGATCTCCGCGGACTCCGACTTCGCCGCCCTCGCCACGAAGGCCAGGAACCCGATGAATCCCGCCAGCAGCAATACCCCATCGACCCGCCCCAGTCCCCCATCCAGCATCATCACGAACACCAGGGCCGAGACCACCACCATCAACGGGGCCTCCCGCGACAGCAGCCGCATTCCCACCCTCAACGGCTTCACGAGCGCCGCCACGCCCAGGATCAGCGCGATGTTCAGGATGTTCGATCCGATCACGTTGCCCAGCACCAGGTTGCCGCGGTCCTGAACCGATGCGACCACCCCCACGAGCAGCTCCGGCGCACTGCTGCCGAACGCCACCACCGTCAGTCCCACGACCAACGGTGTCAGCCCGAACCGACGCGCCAGCCGAGCGGCTCCCTTCACCAGCCATTCGGCCCCCAGGTAGAGCGCCAGGAGGCCGAGCACGAAGTACATTCCGTTGATGAGCACGCTCCATTAGACCGTCGGCCACGGCCCGTGTCAACTTCTCGCGGGTCCGTGCACCCATGCGCTGTGTCGCGTGCGCATGGACGCAGCGCCGGCTCCCTTCCGGTCAGCTGCTTCGCAGGCGCGGGCGCGGGCGCGAAGGCGCGCCCGTTGGATTCCAGGCGCCAAGCGCTGAACGGTCCGAGCGCCGAACGCCGAAATCCTCCCGACGCCCGGGCCTGGATCCGTGGCCGGACGTGCTGTTCCGGCACGCCGCTCTACCCGCCCCCATGCAACTCCTCGATCGACCCCGGCCTCCCCCCGGATCGCCCCACTTTCCCCACCCTCCGCACGCCTGATTTTGGGGGTTGACGACCCCCGGGTTCCCCTCTATCCTTAGTGGCTGCCGGGCACAGGTCCCGGAGCGGGCAAGCGTCTCGGCGCAGCCGCAGTCGCGCCCCGCCAGGGCCCGCATCTGCGCCCGTAGCTCAGCTGGATAGAGCGTCGGACTTCTAATCCGAGGGTCGCAGGTTCGAATCCTGCCGGGCGCGCTGGCCGTCTCGCGATTTCGATCGCGGCTCAGGCCGATGTCATGGTGGGCGTAGCTCAGTCGGTTAGAGCGCCAGGTTGTGGTCCTGGAGGTCGCCGGTTCGATTCCGGTCGTCCACCCTAGTAACGGCCCGACGGGATCGCCGGCACGGCGCCCGATCGGGCTTGATTGCGCCGCCTCCCTT
>CAWAMW010000007.1:530000-655510 GCA_963783305.1 uncultured Gemmatimonadales bacterium
AGAGAGCATGGCCACCACCAACGCCATTGACGCGGGCGTGCAGTACCGGCCGCCCTGGCATCCGGCGCTGGAGCTGGGGCTGGCGATCATCAACGCCGGTCCCGGGCTCCAGGTCGTGAACGCCGCCCAGGCCGATCCGCTCCCTGGCAGGATTCATTTCGGGGCCGCGTACGACGTACTGGCCGCAACGACCGCGGACGAGCGGGTGGCACTGCGGGTCGCGGCGGACGTGAGGGACGTCCTGCGGGACCCGGGGTCTCCGACGGTGGCTTTCGGGGTTGAGCTGGATGTTCAGCAGGCGGTGTTTCTCAGGGCGGGATACGCTCCCGGCGAAGGGTTGGGCACCGGCGCGGCGGTGGGGGTGGAGCTCCGCTATGACCGGTTCGATGTGGCGGTTTCACGGTCGTTTGTGAACTCGCAGCTCGGTGCGGATACCGAGCCGTTCCAGGTCTCGCTCGGTCTGAACTTCTGAGAATGCGCCTGCTCACCGGAGTCCTGCTGCTCTTGGCGCTCCACGACGCCCCCCGCGCCGGCGCCCAGAACGTGATGCCGCCGCCGACCCCGCAGGACTCGACGGTGGCGCCCGCCGTCGGCGCGGACACGGGGCTCAGCGGCCTGGTGAGGACGCCCGCCGGGGCGTTCGCGGCCTCCCTGGTCGTGCCGGGGACCGGCCAGGCTGCCCTCGGCGCTCGGCGGTGGGTGGCATACGGCGCCCTGGAGCTCGCGTCATGGGCGGTCCGACTGCACGCACAGAAGGAGCAGAGGGATGCCACGATGGGGTACCGTGACCTGGCCTGGGAGGTAGCGCGGCTCAAAGGCGACGCGCCCCGGCGGGACGGCAGCTGGGGCTATTACGAGACCATGACGACGTACGTGCGAAGCGGCGCCTTCGATCGCGATCCGTCGGCCGAGGGCATCCAGCCCGAAAACGACCCGGGGACGTACAACGGCTCGGTGTGGCTGCTCGCACGCGCCCTCTACCTGCCGGACGGAGCGGGGGGGGCGGGAACAGCGGGGTACGAGCAGGCGCTTGCGTACTACAGCGCGCATGCGGCCGAGCCGGACCTGCTCTGGAGCTGGGAGGGGAACGAGGGTTCCATGGAGCGGTTCCGGGCGCTCATCGGAGACGCGGACGCCGCCTCGAGGACGGCGGGGCTCGCTCTTGGCGCGGTTCTCGCAAATCACGTCGTTTCCGCAGTTGATGCACTGATCATCGCACGACTTCGAATGGACACAGGGGTCCGGCTGGAAAGCCGGCTCATACCAGCAGACCCGCTCCGGTGGAGCGTGGCGCTGCGCATACCCATACAGGACAAAAATGGACGTTTCCGCTGAATCGGTGATCCGGCACCTCCAGATCGAGGCCCGCCGGCCGCTGAAAGCAAAAGAGCTCGCCCACGCGCTGGATGTGGGAGAGCCCGATTACGCAGAGTTCAAGGACCTTCTGGGCCGGCTGGTGGAGGACGGACTCCTCTATCGGGCGAAGAGCCAGCGTTACGCGCTGCCCGAAAAGATCAACCTGGCCACGGGGCCGCTCCAGGTTATCCGCAGTGGTGCCGGGTTCGTCGAAACGGAGGAGGGTCCGGACATCTTCATCCCGCCGAACGCCATGAACACCGCCATGGACGGCGACCGGGTGGTGGCGCGGGTCGAGCGGAAGCGGAGTGGCGACCGCCCGGAGGGCCGGATCATCAAGGTGCTGGAGCGCGCCCGGACCACCGTGGTGGGCGTCTACCACCCGGCGCGCAGCTACGGCTTCGTCGTTCCGGAAGACAAGAAGCTGAACAAGGACGTTTTCGTCCCGCCCGGTCAGGATGCTGGAGCGGTGGACGGCGATGTGGTGGTGGTGCGGGTCACGAGCTGGGGGGACACGCAGCGAGGGCCAGCGGGCGAGGTCGAGACGATCCTGGGGAAGATGGGTGATCCCGGGGTGGACGTTCTCGCCGTGGCCCATGGCCACGAGCTCCCTCTCGAGTTCCCGCCGGAGGTGGAGGCGGAAGCGGCGCGGCTGAAGGAGCGTGGTGTGCAGATCGGGGTCGAGACGGGTCGGCACGACCTGCGCGGTCAGCTGATCTTTACGATCGATCCGGCCGACGCCAAGGATCACGATGATGCCCTCTCGATCCAGCGCGGGGACGACGGCCTGTGGCACGTGGGGGTCCACATTGCCGATGTTTCGTACTACGTGGAAGAGGGCGGGGAAATCGACCAGGAGGCCTTCAAGCGGGCCACGAGCGTCTATCTCGTCGACCGTGTGATCCCCATGCTCCCGGAGACGCTGTCGAACGACCTGTGCTCGCTGCGCCCCCACGAGGATCGCTTCGCCATCTCCCTGCTCCTGCGTCTGGACGACGACGCCAACGTGCGCAGCCACGAGGTCGTCCGGAGCGTGATCCGTAGCGCGCACAAGCTCGCCTACGAGGATGCGCAGGCGGTCATCGACGGCACCGCCTCGGTGAGCGAGGAGGCAGACAGGGCCATCCGCGACCTCGCCGCCCTGGCTCGCAAGCTACGGGCGAAGCGTGCGGAGCGCGGCAGCATCGATTTCGACCTGCCGGAAGCGCGGGTGGTGCTGAACACCGCCGGGGAGCCCACCGACATCCAGAAGGTATTGCGGCTCGAAGCCCACCGTCTGATCGAGGACTTCATGATCCTCGCGAACGAGACCGTGGACCGGGCGGCGCGCGAGAGAAAGCTGCCTTTCCTGCGGCGAGTGCACGAGAACCCGGATGGAGACCGCCTGGAACAGCTGCAGGCGTTCCTGGCCGGGCTGGGCGTCCGGATCCCAGATTCCCCGTCGCCGAAAGACCTGCAGCGGGCGATCGCGCAGTTCGAGGGCCGTCCCGAGGAGAGTCTCGTCTCGACGGTGGTGCTGCGGTCGATGAAGCGGGCGCGGTACAGCGAGAAGCCGTTGGGCCACTTCGGTCTCGCCACCGACCATTACACCCACTTCACGTCGCCGATCCGCCGCTACTCGGACCTGGTGGTCCACCGCCTCACCACGCGGGCCATGGTGGACGGAGAGAAGCTGCCGGAGGAGCTCCGGACGGAAATGCTACCCGCGGTGGCGCGGCGGACGAGCGAGCGGGAGCGCGTGGCGGTGGACGCGGAGCGCGACAGCATCGATCTGAAGAAGACGGAGTTCATGGAGCAGCATGTGGGGGACACGTTCGACGGCACCGTGAGCGGCGTCACGTCGTTCGGGCTGTTCGTGCTCCTCGACCGGTTCTTCGTGGAGGGTCTCGTGCACGTGAGCTCGCTCGGGGACGACTACTACGTCTTCCTCGAGGACAAGTTCGCTCTCGTGGGAGAAAACACGAAAAAGCGGTTCCGGCTGGGCGACCGGGTCCAGGTTCAGGTGGCGGCCGTGAACATCGAGGACCGAAAGATCGATTTTGCGCTCAAGAGCCACGAGGGTGGTCGATGATCGGGAGCCGGATCCACTTTGACAGTATCGAGGAGGGGGGATACCTTCCGACCGACTCTCTCCCACCTAATATCGAGCCCCTACGGCGATGCACTTCAAGCCGGTCCTAGCCTATCGTTCGGCGGCCTCCGAGCCCACTCCGGATGTGGTGCGTGAATTCGCGCGCCGCAACGGTCTCACCGTGGTGGAGCTGGACAGCTGCGAGGCCGTTATCGGCCTGGTGAACCGAACGTTTCCTGCCTGCATCATCTTCGGCAGTCCGGCCAGCGCGGAGTCCATCGAAACGTGCCGGGGGCTGAAAGGGGAAGCCTTCAGCGCGGTGATCCCGGTGATCTTCATCGACGAGCACGACCGGGCGCATGGTCTGATGGCGATGCAGGCCGGGGCCGACGAGCTCCTGACCACGGACATGTCGGTCGAGGAGCAGGCGATCCGGCTGCAGGTCACGCTCAATCGCGCCGAGCGGGATGTGAGCGTGCACCCGTCCACGCGCCTGCCTGGCACCGGCCAGATCGAGCGTGACATCACCGAGCGGATCCGGAGCGGAGAGCAGTTCGCGGTGTGCTACGCCGACCTGGATCATTTCAAGGAGTTCAACGACCGCTACGGATACAACCGGGGCGATGGGGTAATCGGGATCGTGTCGCGGGTGCTGCGGGACATGGTGCGGGCGTACGCACCCACTGGCTTCATCGGTCACATCGGTGGCGACGACTTCATCTTCAACGTCCCGCTGGACTCCATGGAGATCTGCTGCCGCGAGGTGCTCGACATCTTCGATCAGCTGATCCCCTACCAGTACTCCGAAGAGGACCGCGAGGCCGGCCACTTTGTCGCGAAGGACCGGCGCGGTAATCTTCACCAGATCCCGGTCATGACCCTGTCCATCGGTGTGGTGACGAACCGCAACAGGACGTTCGAGCACCCGGCTCGGGTCAGCGAGCTCGCGACGGAGATGAAGTCCTACGCCAAGACCCTGCCAGGGTCCGTCTACGCCGTGGATCGCCGGAGGGACAACGACGAGTGGGTGAACTCGCACAACACGGAGTCGTAGCAGCCATGAACCTAGCGTGTCCCGAGTGCAGCACCATCTACCGGATCGATCCGGCCCGAGTGGAGGGCGCCAGCGTGGGCGCCCGCTGCCGCGTATGCGAGACCGTTTTCCGGGTGGACCCGACCGCGGACCCGAAACCCGGCCACATCACGACGGCGCCGGCCATGGCGCCCCGCGCCACGCCCGAGACCCCGGAAGCCGAGAGCGAACCGGAACCGGCCCCGTCCGTGGCGGCCGCGCCGGCGTTCGGCCCGCAGGATCCGGAGACGCGGGCCCGTCGGCTGGCCCGGGCGCTGGTGTCGGACATCAAGGTGTACAACCCGGACAAGTGGGAGGAGAGCCGTGCGACGGGCACGCTCCGCCGGGAGTTCCGCGATGAGATTCTGAAGAGCTGGGAGGAATACGTGGAGCAGGTAGGGGAGCCGATGGCCAAGAAGACCCCCTATTTCCGGGACGCTCTGAACGACATCCTGGCCGGTGGTGAGCGGATGTTCTGAGGGCCCGATTCGGTTGCCGGTGCCCGGTGCCGTCATTATGTTCCGGCGTCGCGAGGAAAAAGCATGGGGCCGTCCCTTCTCGGGCGGCCCCTCGTTTTAGGAGAATGATATGGCGGACATCGTGGAACGGCTGCAGACGCAGCGGAGAAGGATCGACTCACTCGGAGGTTATCTTTGACGTCGCCTCCAAGAGGGGCCGCGTAGAGGAGCTCGAGGGGAGGATGACGGAGCCCGGTTTCTGGGATGACACCGACCGCGCCCGTGACATCACCCTCGAGGTGAACGACCTGAAGGGGTGGGTAGAGCCGTGGGCGGCGGCGAGCGCGCGCGCGGCCGAGCTGGTTGAGCTGGCCGAGCTGGTGGAGCTGGAAGATGAGCCGGATCCTGCGCTGCTCGAGGAGCTGGAGCAGGAGTCCGACCGGCTGGAGCGCGAGATTGAGAAGCTGGAGCTGAAGAACATGCTCCGCGGAAGCGATGATCACCGGGACGCTCTGGTCACGATCCATCCGGGGGCCGGCGGCACGGAGTCGCAGGACTGGGCGGAAATGTTGATGCGAATGTACTCGCGCTGGGGCGAGGGTCACGAGTACGACGTGGATGTGCTGAACCTCATGCCCGGTGACGAGGCGGGGATCAAGAGCGTTACGCTGGAGATCCGGGGTCGCTACGCGTACGGGTACCTGAAGGCGGAGAAGGGGGTGCACCGCCTGGTCCGGATCTCACCGTTCGACTCGCAGAGCCGGCGGCACACGTCCTTCGCCAGTGTGTTCGTGTATCCGGTGGTGGACGACGAGATCGAGGTGGACATCGTGGACAAGGATCTGCGGGTCGACACTTTCCGAGCCTCGGGCGCGGGCGGTCAGCACGTGAACAAGACGAGCTCCGCGATCCGCATTACGCACGAACCGACGGGGATCGTGGTGGCGTGCCAGCAGGAGCGGAGTCAGCACCAGAACCGGGCCGTGGCCATGAAGATGCTGCGGGCGGCGCTGTACCAGAGGGAAGTGGACCAGCGGGAAGCGGAACGGCAGAAGGTGGAGTCGGAGAAGACGGAGATCGGGTGGGGGAACCAGATCCGGTCCTACGTGTTCCAGCCGTACACGCAGGTGACGGATCACCGGACCGAGCTGAAGGTCGGCGATGTGCAGGCGGTGATGGACGGCGACCTCGATCCGCTGATCGAGGCGTATCTGAAGGAGTTCGGCGCAAAGGTGGCATGAGCAAGGGCGACGCGGGGGCCGCGGGGGAGCGGGATGAAACGGGCGGGCAGTCGGAGCTGAGCCAGGTGGAGCAGGACCGGCGCGACACCCTGGAGGAGCTGCGCCGTCGAGGCACGGAGCCGTACGCGTACCGCTACGAGGTCACGCACCGAGCGGCCGCCGCCATCGCGGAGCTCGAAACGGCAGAGGAAGCCGACACCCTGGGTGAGGACGGTACCGGTCCCCGGGCGCGCGTGGCCGGCCGGATCGTGTCGCTCCGGAGCCACGGGAAGGTGTCGTTCCTTGACCTGGAAGACCGGTCCGGTGGGATCCAGCTGTTCGTCCGCAAGAACGTGGTCGGGGACGCGGGATACGAGCTGTTGAAGCTCCTCCACGTGGGCGACTGGGTGGGCGCCGAGGGCGCCACGCTGCGGACGCGGATGGGGGAGCCGAGCATCCTGGCCGAGGAGATCCGGCTGCTCTCGAAGTCACTCCGCCCGCTGCCGTACGGCAAGGTGGAGGAGGACGAGGAGACGGGGGAGCGCGTGGTCCACGGCGGGTTCTCGGACAAGCAGCAGCGCTACCGGCAGCGATACACGGACCTGGCCGTCCACCCGGAGGTCCGGGCGCTTTTCGTCACGCGAGCGCGGATCGTGAGCGCGCTGCGGCAGTTCCTGGACGAACGCGACTACATCGAGGTAGAGACGCCGGTCCTCCAGCCCATTTACGGGGGCGCGCTCGCGCGACCGTTCACGACCCACCACAACACGCTCGACATGCCGCTGTATCTCCGGATTGCGGACGAGCTGTACCTCAAGAGGCTGATCGTGGGCGGGCTCGAGCGGGTATACGAGATCGGGAAGGACTTCCGGAACGAGGGCATCGACCGGACCCATAATCCAGAATTCTCGATGCTCGAGTTCTACCAGGCGTTCGCCGACTACAACGACATGATGGAGCTGGTGGAGGCGATGGTCGCGTTCGCGGCCGAGCGCGCGGGTGGCTCCAGCGTGGTCCGGTTCGAGGGGCGTGAAATCGACCTCTCGCCGCCGTACCGCCGGATCACGTTCCTCAGCGCCCTCCGGGAGATCGGCGGCATCAACGCGGCGGAAGCGGAGGAGGCCGAGCTGCGCTCGGCGGCCGAGAGTGCGGGGGTGGAAGGTGTGGCGACAATGGGGCGCGGCAAGCTCCTGGACGCGCTCTTCAGCGCGCTGGTGGAGCCCGCCCTCGATCACCCGACGTTCGTCACCGACTACCCCCGCGAGCTCTCGCCCCTGGCCAAGCCCAAGCGAGGGGATGCGCGACTGACGGAGCGATTCGAGCTGATCGTCGCCGGCCGTGAGATCGCGAACGCCTTCAGCGAGCTGAACGACCCGTTCGACCAGCGGGACCGTTTCGAGGCCCAGGCGCGGCTGAAGGAGGCGGGGGACGAGGAGGCGCTCATGGTGGACGACGACTACCTCCGGGCGCTGGAGTACGGCATGCCGCCGACGGGTGGCGTCGGCATCGGGGTGGATCGGCTGGTGATGCTCCTCACGGACAGTCCATCGATACGGGACGTGATCCTGTTCCCGACGCTCCGTCCCGAGGAGAAGGCGTGAAGCGACTGGACTGGTACATCGCCCGGCGGTACCTGGCGTCGCGGAGAAAAGGCACGTTCGTCTCCCTGATCACCGCCATCTCCGTCGGCGGCGTGTTCGTGGGCGTAGCGGCGCTCATCATCGTCATCGCGGTCATGACGGGGCTCCAGCAGGATCTCCAGGAGAAGATCGTGGGGATGAACCCCCACGTGTACGTCTTCCAGCAGACCGGGGGCGGGTTCCGGATGCCGGACTGGCGACCGGTGATCGAGATAGCGCGGAAGGCGCCCGGGGTCGTCGTGGTGGAGCCGTTCGTCATGACGCAGGTGGCGGTGAACCTGCCGGGGACCGAGTACGCCCAGCCGGGGACGGTGTTCGGGATCGACCCGAACGACGACGGCCCCGAGCTGATCGACCTCGAAGAGGACATCCGCTCCGGAGAGCTCGATTTCGGTCCCACGGCCACCGGCTATCCCCCGTTGCTGGTAGGACTGCGGCTGGCCGAGAAGCTGAACGTGTTCCCGGGGGACACGGTGCAGGTGGTGTCGCTCGAGAACTTCCAGACGGCCGGTACGGGCGACGTGATCCCGGTGATCCGGAAGTTCGAGGTCACGGACCGGTTCTCCACGGGGATGTACGAGTACGACTCCAACTACATGTACGTCCCGCTCGCGGCGGCACAGGAGCTGTTGAGCCTGACGGACGCCGTGAGCGGAGTGGGTCTCAAGGTGAGCGACCCGTGGGAGGCGGCGGAGACATCGGTCTGGCTCCAGCGCGAGCTGGCGTTCCCCTACTACACGCAGGACTGGGTGCAGCTGAACTCGGCGCTATTCGGCGCGCTGAAGCTGGAGAAGCTCGCCATGGGGGTGATCCTCTTTCTCATCGTGCTGGTGGCGTCGTTCAACATCATCAGCACCCTCATCATGATGGTGGCCGACAAGACGCGGGAGATCGGTATCCTGAAGTCCATGGGGATGAACGACCGGACGGTGCTGCGGATCTTCATGCAGCAGGGGCTGGCGATCGGGGTTGTGGGAACGGCGCTGGGCACGGCCGTGGGGCTCTTTCTCGTGTGGCTCCTGGACACCTACCGTTTCATCGAGCTGCCGGGGGATGTGTACTTCCTCGACACGCTCCCGGTGGCGCTGGAGCCCCTCGACCTGCTGCTGATCGTGGCGCTGAGCATCCTGGTGGCGTTCGTCGCCACGATCTACCCGGCGCGGCAGGCCTCCAAGCTCCTGCCGGTGGAAGCCATCCGACATGAGTGATCATCTCGAGCAGCCCCCGCTGACGGCGGCTCCCTTTCCGACGACCGCTCGCAGGAGCGCGGTGCCGGACTCGAGGCCGCTCGCCGTGCGGGCGCGGGGTCTGACGAAGGTCTATCAGGGTGGCGGCGGCACCGAACTCAACGTGCTCGCCGGGGTAGATCTGGAAGTGGCCCGGGGCGAGGCGGTGGCGATCATTGGAGCGAGCGGGGCGGGGAAGTCGACGCTGCTCCACCTGCTGGGAGGGCTCGATCGACCGACGGCCGGCGAGGTGGAGGTAAACGGTCGCCGCCTGGACGCCATGGATGCGGCGGAGCTCGCAGGGTTCCGGAACAGCGCCATTGGCTTTGTCTTCCAGTTCCACCACCTCCTGCGCGAGTTCACCGCGGAGGAGAACGTTATGATGCCCCAGCTCATTGCGGGGTTGGAGCGGGAGCCGGCCCGAGAACGGGCGCGGGAGCTCCTGGGGGAGGTGGGGCTGTCGGAACGGGCGACGCACCGCTCGACGGAACTGAGCGGAGGGGAGCAGCAGCGTGTTGCGGTGGCCCGGGCGCTGGCGAACCGGCCCGCGGTCTTGCTGGCGGACGAGCCCAGCGGAAACCTGGACACGGCCACGAGCGACCGGCTGCACGACATGTTCTTCCGCCTCCGGGAGGAGCACGGGGTCGCGCTGGTCCTGGCCACGCACAACCGCGAGCTCGCCGATCGGACCGACCGCGTGCTGCGCGTACGAGAAGGAATGCTTGAACGCCTGTAGCCGAGTGATTTATGCGCTGTGACCAATGTGGTGAGAACGAGGCGGTGATCCACCTCACGCAGATCGTGGACAATCAGATGGGAACGTTCCACCTGTGCGAGATGTGCGCGGCCGAAAAGGGTCTGGAGCCGGAGCCGAAGATGGAGAATGTTCCGCTTACGGATTTCCTCGCACAGATGTCACAGGAGTCACCGCCGACACCCTCCGAGACGGGCGCGTGCGAGTTCTGCGGCCTCACCCTCCGCGACTTCAAGAAGAGCGGCCGTCTGGGCTGCCCGCACTGCTACGTCACGTTCGACGAACACCTGCGGGGGCTCTTCCGTCAGCTGCACGGCGCCACGCAGCATGTTGGCAAGGTCTACCTCCCGCCCGACCCGACAGAGGCGGAGCGGACCGAGCAGGTTACACGGCTCCGCCGGAAGCTCGATGGGGCCGTCCAGCGGGAGGAGTTCGAACGGGCCGCGCAGCTCAGGGACCAGATCCGCGAGCTGGAGGAGGCGGCGGGATGATGGACTTCGGCGCGGCGGGGGACTTCGGGCTGTCCTGGCTCGAGGCGAGCGGCCCCCACTCGGACATCGTCCTTTCGACGCGGGTACGATTGGCGCGGAACCTCCAGGGGCACGCCTTCGGCCGCCGGGTGGAGGACGAGGAGCGGATGCGGATCCTGGCGGCGGTGCAGACCGCCGCCGACAAGGGGGTTCTGCTGCGGGACGGCATGTCGGTGGACATCGCCTCGCTGCCCCCGCTCTCGCGGCAGGTGCTGCTCGAGCGGCACCTGGTGTCACGGGAGCTGATCGGGGCTTCCGGGCCGGGCCCGTACGCGGGCGCCGGTCTCATCATCGGACCGTCGCAGCAGGCGGGTCTGATGGTGAACGAGGAGGACCACATGCGGCTCCAGAGCCTCATGTCGGGGCTCCGTCTCCAGGACGCCTACCAGCAGGTGGACGCACTGGACGAGGAGCTGGGTGCGGAGCTGCCGATCGCATACCACCACGAGTTCGGCTACCTGACGAGCTGCCCCACGAACGTGGGCACAGGGCTGAGGGCGTCGGTTCTGGTGCACCTGCCCGGGCTCGTTCTTACGAAGGAGATCGGAAAGGTGCTGCAGGGGATCGGGCAGGTGGGGCTGACGTTCCGGGGGTTGTACGGCGAGGGGTCGGAAGTGGTGGGCAACTTCTTCCAGATCTCGAACCAGACGACGCTCGGGAAGCCCGAGGACGATCTGGTGGAGCACCTGCAGAAAATCGTGGAGCGCGTGATCCGGTACGAGCAGCACGCGAGGGGTGTGCTGATGCGGGAAGCACCGGCCGTCATGGAGGACAAGATCTGGCGGGCCTACGGCCTTCTGCGTTATGCTCGCTCACTGTCGTTCGACGAGGTGATGAACCTCCTGAGCGGAGTGCGGCTGGGTGTCAGCATGAAACTGCTTTCGGGCGTGAGTGTATACACGCTGAACAAGATCATGATATATGCGCAGCCGGCTCACTTGGAGCAGGTCGCCGGGCGATCGCTCAAGGAACAGGAGAGCGATTTGCATCGCGCGGCCTATGTGCGGCGCACGCTGGCCGCGGAGACGAATGTGGTCGAGGGAAGCAATGCGCCAGGCGAGGACGGCTCAGAAGTTGAATAGATTCGTCGTCACAACGACGACTCCCGCTACGAGGCACCGATGAACTACAATTTCACTGACAGGGTGCGAAAGGTACTCGCGATGGCGCGGGAGGAGGCCATTCGCCTCCAGCACGATTACGTGGGGACGGAGCACATCCTGCTCGGTCTGATCCGGGAAGGCGAAGGGGTGGCCGCGGCCGTCCTGATGAACCTGAACGTGGACCTGGAGCAGATCCACGAGCGGATCGAGGAGTCGGTCAAGAAGGGGAAGGCGACCATCGCGCTGGGCGAGCTGCCGTACACGTCCCGGGCCAAGAAGGTGCTCGAGTACGCCATGGCGGAGGCCCGGGAGTTGAACCACTCCTACGTGGGGACGGAGCATCTTCTGCTGGGACTCCTGCGCGAGGAGAAGGGCATTGCGGCGCAGGTCCTGAACTCCATGGGCCTCACGCTGGACGAGGCCCGCAGCGAGACACTCAAGCTGCTCGGCAGCGACGTGAACCCCACGCCGCCGTCCTCCTCGGCCGGCGGTCCCACGAGCAGCGCCAGCTCCGGCGGAGCCGGGTCCAAGGGCGAGAAGAAGTCGAAGACGCCCGCACTGGACCATTTCTGCCGCGATCTGACGGAACTGGCCCGCGAGGGCGAGCTGGATCCGACGATCGGCCGTGCCGCGGAGATCGAGCGGGTCATGGAGGTGCTGAGCCGCCGGAAGAAGAACAACCCGGTGCTCATCGGGGAAGCGGGCGTCGGGAAGACGGCGATCGTCGAGGGTCTGGCACAGCTGATCGCGAAGGGCGAAGTCCCCGACAGTCTGGCGGACCATCGCGTCCTGGCGCTGGACATGGCGGCGGTGATCGCCGGCACGAAGTACCGGGGCCAGTTCGAGGAGCGGCTGAAGGCGATCATGAACGAGATCGCCCAGAACAAGCAGGTGATCCTGTTCATCGACGAGCTGCACACGCTGGTGGGCGCCGGCGCGGCGGAGGGGGCGATCGACGCCTCAAACATGCTGAAGCCGGCGCTGGCGCGCGGGGAGCTGCAGTGCGTGGGGGCCAGCACGCTGAACGAGTACCGGAAGTACATCGAGAAGGATGGCGCGCTGGAGCGCCGGTTCCAGACGGTGATCGTGGACCCGCCGACGGTGGAGCAGTCGGTGGAGATCCTGAAGGGGCTCCGCGTCCACTACGAGGATCATCACCGGGTGGAGATCCCCGATGAGACGCTGGGCGCGTCGGCCAAGCTGAGCGAGCGCTACATCACCGACCGGTTCCTGCCGGACAAGGCGATCGATGTGATCGACGAGGCGGGCGCGCGGGCTCGACTGGCGACGCAGGTTCCGCCGCCGGAGGTGGCCGAGCTGAAGGAGGAGCTGGAAGCGCTCGCGGAAAAGAAGGACGCGGCGATCCGGGACCAGGACTTCGAGCGTGCGGCGGAGCTGCGCGACGAGGAACGCGAGCTCCAGTCGAAGATCCAGAAGGTGCAGGAGGACTGGCAGGAGGAGCGGAAGCAGCACCGTCCCGTGATCAGCGTGGAGGATGTCGCGTTCATCGTGAGCCGGTGGACGGGGATCCCGGTCACGCGCCTGAAGGAGGCGGAGACGGAGCGGCTGGTGAACATGGAGGAGGAGCTCCACAAGCGGGTGGTGGGCCAGGATGAGGCCATCGCGGCGATCAGCCGCGCGATCCGGCGCAGTCGGGCGGGCCTCAAGGACCCGAACCGTCCCATCGGGAGCTTCATCTTCAGCGGTCCCACGGGGGTGGGGAAGACCGAGCTGGCGCGCGCGCTGGCCGAGTTCCTGTTCGCGGACCGTGATGCGCTGATCCGGGTGGACATGAGCGAGTATATGGAGAAGTTCTCCGTCTCGCGGCTGATCGGCGCGCCTCCGGGCTACGTGGGCTACGAGGACAGCGGCACGCTCACGAAGGCGGTGCGCCGGCGTCCGTACAGCGTGGTGCTGCTGGACGAAATCGAGAAGGCGCACCCGGACGTATTCAACATCCTCCTGCAGGTGCTCGACGACGGGCAGCTCACGGACAACTACGGTCGGGTCATCGACTTCAAGAACACCGTGCTCATCATGACGTCCAACCTGGGGGCGCGTGACATCAGCACCGGAAAGGCGGCGCTGGGCTTCCACTCGCGGGACGCAGAGACGACGTACGAGCGGATGCAGAGCAAGGTCACGGAGGAGATCGAGCGGGCGTTCAACCCCGAGTTCCTGAACCGGGTGGACGACACCATCGTGTTCCATCCGCTGTCGAAGGAGCAGATCGCTCAGATCGTGCACTTCATGCTTCGGGATGTGCACGACCGGCTGAAGGACGAGGAGCTCACGCTCAACCTGACGGACCGGGCGGTGGAGTTCCTGGTGGACAAGGGCTACGACGAGAAGTATGGTGCCCGGCCTCTGCGGCGTGCGATCCAGCGGTATCTGGAGGACCCGCTGTCGGAGAAGATCCTGGTGTCGCAGTTCTCGCCGGGCGACGAGATCGAAGTGGATGTGTCGGAGACCGGGGACGTCCTGGAGTTCCGCGTCCCATCGTCAACAAAGACATGATACGAGCCACAACGAAGAAGTTCATGGAGGCGACCGCTCTTGCGGTCGCCTCCATCGTCGCGTTCACCGCGCTCGTGCAGCCTCTGGCCGCGCAGGATCCAGTGGAGAGCGTGCAGCCGGTCCGCATCGCGGAGGTGGTGGTGGAGGGCGCGGAGCGGTTCCCGGCGGAGGAGATCCTGTCGACGGCGGGGATCCGGCTCGGCGACGAGGTAACGTTCCGTGAAATTCAGAACGCGATTCGCCGACTCTGGACCACCCGTGAGTTCGCGGACGTCCAGGTCCTGGCGGAGGAGCTCGACCCGGCGGATCCGGCGTCGCCGGTGCGGGTGATCATCCGGGTGGAAGAGCAGCCGTTCGTAGGGTCGGTGGAGTTCCGGGGCCTCGAGCGGATCCGGCCGAGGACGGTGCAGGACAGCGTGGGGCTGCGGTCCGGAGGTCCACTGAACCCGGCGCGTGTGGTCGAAGCGGAGGCGCTGGTGCGGTCGATGCTCGCGGACGAGGGCGTCCGACTGCGAAGCATCGAGCATCGCCTGGAGCCCATCCCGGGTTCAGACGGCCAGTTCCGGCTGGTGTTCGACGTCACGGAGGGCTCGCGCGTGGCTGTGGCGGAAGTGGTCATACAGGGCAACGAGGCCTTCGATGACGACGCCGTGCAGGATGTCATGGCCACCAAGGCGGAGGGGTTCCTCTGGACCCGGCCCGGGCTGCTGGACGAGGAGGTCCTGCGCACGGACCTCCGCCAGAACCTGCCGGAGTTCTATGGCCGGCATGGCTATATCGATTTCGAGGTGCTGGGCGACACGGTCGTCGTGGATCCCGTGACCGGGAAGGCGCGACTGGAGATCGAGGTCTCGGAAGGCCCACAGTACCGGCTCGTGGACTTCGGGGTCCGGGGGAACCGTCAGTTCCCGACCGATGAGCTGAAGGAGTATTACGAGAGCGCGCGAGGCGGCCTGCTTTCGAGCATAGGGTTCGGCGGGATCGGCGCGGAGGAGGGCCAGGTGGCCTCGCGGCAGCCCGTGTTCAACCAGGAGCGGTTCGCGCAGGCCACGGAGGACGTGAGCCAGCTCTATCGGAACCGTGGCTACCTGTACGCGCAGGTGGCGCCGTTCGTGGAGCGTACGGAGACGGCAGACGGGGAGCCGGCGGTCGAGGTCGGCTGGGAGATCGTGGAGCGGGATCCGGCCTATGTGAACCGCGTGTCCATCGTGGGGAACACGCGCACGCACGAGAACGTGATCCGCGACAGGATCTTCGTGGTGCCGGGCGACGTGTACAGCGAGGAGATGCTGATCCAGAGCTACCGGAGCGTCATGGGTCTGGGGTTCTTCGAGTCGCCCATGCCCACGCCGCGGATGGAGCAGATGCCCGATGGGGACATCGACATCATCTTCGAGGTGGAAGAGAAGCAGACCGGTACGTTCAACTTCGGCACCACGCTGGGCGGCTGGGGCGGGATCGCCGGCTTCATTGGCTTCGAGGAGCCGAACCTGTTCGGCCAGGCCAAGAACGGCCGGCTCAACTGGGAGTTCGGGCGGCGGTACAACAACTTCTCGGCGAGCTACACGGATCCGGCGATCAAGGGATCGCAGATCAGCGGGTCGGTCTCGCTCTTCAGCACGAAACAGAACCGCTTCTTCAACTTCCCGGAAGGCGAGCGACGGAACACGGGTGCGTCGGTGCGGTTCGGGCTTCCGTTCCCCATGGACCGGCGCTACAGCCGGATCTTCCTGGGGTACCAGCTGTCGCGGACCTCGTATGCCAACTTCGGCGATGACAGCGGGGACATCTTCAACCAGCCGTCGGGCGTGCTCAGCACGGCGTCGCTCTCGCTGATGCGGAACACCCTGGACAACCCCACCTTCCCGACGGTGGGGACGCGCCATGAGCTGCGGGCGGAGCTGAGCGGCGGACCGCTCGGCGGGGACGGTGCTCTCCAGAAGTACACGGCCAACGGGCAGTGGTGGGCGCCGGTGGGCGAGTTCGGCGGCGGGGCGCCGGGCGTGCGTCCGGTCCGGATGACGCTGGGTCTACAGGCGGAGACGGGGGCCCTCTTCGGGGACGCGGCGTCGCTGGACCGGTTCCCGTTCGAGCAGTTCTGGATGGGTGGTGTGCAGTTCGGTCAACGCGTGCGTGGCTACGACGAGACCAGCATCACACCGCTGGGGTACATCCCCCGGCAGACGGTCTCGAACGTCCAGCTGTCGGACCGTCTGGGCACCGCATTCGTACGGTTGAGTGCCGAGTACGCCGTCCGGTTCAACGCCAACATCTCCGTCTCGGCCTTTGCGGACGCCGGCGGAATGTGGAATGACCCGCTCGCGGTGAACCCCACGCGTCTTTTCCGCGGCGCTGGCTTAGGGCTCCAGCTGGTCACGCCATTTGGACCAATGGGGCTGGATTACGGGTATGGATTCGACAAGACGGAGCCCGGGTGGCAGCTGCACTTCACGTTCGGGCAGCAGGGCTTCTAGGCCCAGACCGGCGCAGACCGGATCAAACAGTTCGAAAGGCAGATTGATGATGAAGGCATTGTTTCGTTCGACGCTCGCACTGATCGCGCTGGTCGTGGCCACATCGGGACCGGTGGCCGCGCAGCAGGTGACGATCGTATACCTGGACTCGGAGCGGCTCCGGCAGGA
Organism: uncultured Gemmatimonadales bacterium; assembly: GCA_963783305.1. Lineage (GTDB taxonomy): Bacteria > Gemmatimonadota > Gemmatimonadetes > Longimicrobiales > RSA9 > JAWVYT01. The sequence goes on from CAWAMW010000007.1 coordinate 546,590, forward strand.
GGCGCCCGAGCTGCAGACGGCGCGTCAGGAGATGCAGGAGCAAATGGCGCAGCTGGAGGCGCGGGCGGACAGCGCGCTGGCGCCGCTCCAGACGGAGCTCCAGCGGCTGGTGGTGGAGTTCCAGCAGCAGCAGGGAGTGATGTCGCAGGAGCAGCGGCAGGAGCGGCAGGCGGAGCTCCAGCGGAGGCAGACGGAGCTGCAAAGGGCCGGTGCCGAGTGGGAGCAGCGCGCCGGGCAGGTGCAGAGCCAGATCCTGGCGCCCGCGCTGACGCGGGTGAACGAGGTGATCGACGCGCTGAGGGCGGAGCGGGGCTACAGCTACATCCTGGACTCGGCAGCGGGCGGGGTGGTTGCGGCGGACCCCGCTCTGGATATCACCGACGAGGTCCTGAGCCGCCTTGGCGGCTAACGCCGGCGTCGTGATCAGAGACGCTCGGGATACGGGAGATCGGAGGCAGTGAACGCCTCCGAGATCGCCCGGCTGCTCGATGGCGAGCTCGAAGGGGGAGCCGACCCGGAAATCCGGGGCGCGGCTCCCCTTGATCGTGCGGGCCCGGAGGACTTTTCCCTCGTTGCCCGCGCCCGATACCTGCCCTACGTTGCCGATTCGGACGCGGGTCTCCTGCTGGTAACGAGGGAGCTTGCGGGTCGAGTGCCCCCCCACCGGCCCACGATCGTCGTGGATGATGTACACGCGGCGCTGGTGAGGCTCCTGCCGCGCCTCTATCCCGAGCCGGCGCCCGAGCCCGGGGTCCACGCGAGTGCGATCGTGGCCGATGACGTGCACCTGGGCGATGGCGTCAGTGTGGGACCGTGCACCGTAATCGGTGCGGGAACGCGGGTCGGGGATCGTGTGCGCATCGGGGCGGGCGTGGTGGTGGGGGCCGGGTGCGACCTGGCGGACGATGTCGTCCTGCACGCGCAGGTCACCCTGTACGATGGCTGTCGGCTCGGCGCGCGAACGATCGTACATTCCGGCGCGCGGCTCGGGGTGGACGGCTTCGGATTCGCGGCCGTGGGTGGCGTCCCGAGAAAGATCCCGCAGGTGGGCGGCTGCGTGATCGGTTCCGACGTGGAGATCGGGGCCAACGTGACCATCGACCGGGGTTCCATCGGCACGACGGAGATCGGCGACCACGTGAAGATCGACAATCTGGTGCAGATCGGACACAACACGCGGATCGGAGCCGGATCGATCATCGTGGCGCAGGTGGGGATCTCCGGAAGCACGCAGCTGGGGCGCGGAGTGACCGTGGGTGGGCAGGCGGGTCTCGGGGGGCACGTGGAGGTGGGGGACGGCGCCACGGTCGCGGCGCAGGCGGGAGTGTTCGGCAGCATTCCGGCAGGTGAGACGTGGAGTGGCTACCCCGCGCGACCGCACCGCGAGTCGCTGCGCGGGCATGCGGAAGTGGCACGACTGAAGGAGCTCCGGGACCGGGTTCGGGAGCTGGAACGGCAGATCGAAGAACTGGGCAAGGAATGAGCGAAGAAAAACAGCAGACATTGGGACGGACCATCGAGCTTGCGGGGGTGGGTATCCATACGGGGGAAGCCGCCTCGGTGCGATTCCTCCCGGCCCGGCCGGACACCGGCATTCGTTTCCGCAGGGTGGACCTGGAAGGCACGCCGGAGATCCCGGCCACGCTGGAGAACGTGCGAGGCACGGACCTGGGCACCACTCTGGCCGTGGATGGGGCGGAAGCGCGAACGGTGGAGCACGTCCTCTGTGCGATCGCCGGGCTCCAGGTCGACAACGTGGTCGTCGAGCTGCGTGGACCGGAGGTCCCGATCATGGATGGCAGCTTTCGCCCGTTCGTGGACGCGCTCCGGGAGGCCGGGATCGAGGTTCAGGACGCGGAGGCCCGGGTGTGGGAGCTCTCGAAGCCGGTGAGCTTGGACGGCCCCAACGGCGGGCACTACGTCTGTGCTCCGGCGCCCGACCTCCGGATCTCCGCGACGATCGAGTTCGACCATCCCGCGATTGGACGACAGTTCGCGTCGTTCAACATCGACGACACCTTCGCGGACGAGCTCGCACCGGCCCGCACCTTCGGGTTCATGAAGGACAAGGACGAGCTCCAGAAGAGGGGGCTGGCGCGGGGGGCGACGCTGGAGAACACGGTGGTGCTGGACACGGACGGGGTGGCGACCGCGGGGCTCCGGTTCCCCGATGAGTTCGTTCGCCACAAGATCGGTGATGTGGTAGGGGACCTGGCGGTCCTGGGCGGCCGGGTCCGGGGCCACGTGGTGGCGGAGCGGCCGAGCCATGCAGGGAACTTCGAGCTGGCGAAGGCGATCCGCGGGTCGGCCACCCGGGGCGGGGAGGGGGTGGTGGACATCACCAAGATCATGGAGTACCTCCCCCACCGTTTCCCGATGCTGCTGGTGGACCGGATCACGGATTTCGAGACGGGGAAGCGGGTCCGCGCCATCAAGAACGTCACGATCAACGAACCCTTCTTCCAGGGCCACTATCCAGGACACCCGATCATGCCGGGTGTGCTGATCATCGAGGGGATGGCGCAGGCGGGGGGCCTCCTCCTGATGGACGTCATCGAGAACCCGGAGGACAAGGTCGTCTACTTCATGACCATGGACAAGGTGAAGTGGCGCCGGCCTGTGACGCCGGGGGACCAGCTGGTGTTCGAGCTGGAGATGCTGCAGTTCCGGCGGCACGTCTGCCGGATGAAGGGGCAGGCATTCGTGGACGGCCAGCTCGTGGCGGAAGCCGAGCTGATGGCCAGGATCGTGGACCGCTGATGAGCGAGAAGACGGTGGGCACACGAACTCCGCTCTGGACGGGGATCCATTCCGCAGCGGTAATCCACGAGGATGCGCAGCTCGCGCCCGACGTGAGCGTTGGACCGGGTGCCGTGATCGGTCCGGGCGTCGTCATCGGCAGCGGGACCACGGTGGGCTCGAACGCACTGATCGAACGCGACACGATCGTCGGTGAAGGGTGCACCATCGCGCATGGCGCGGCGCTCGGGACCGACCCGCAGGACCTCAAGTTCGGGGGCGAGGAGACGCACCTCGTGGTGGGAGACCGGACGACGATTCGGGAGTATGCCACGCTCAACCGGGGCACCAGCGCCTCGGGCCGGACCGTAGTGGGCTCGGACTGCCTCATCATGGCGTACGCTCACATCGCGCATGACTGCCATATCGGTGAGCGAGTGGTGCTCGCGAATGCGGTGAACATGGGAGGTCACGTCACCATCGGCGACTGGGCCATCATAGGCGGCATGACGCCCATTCATCAGTTCGTCCGGATCGGTGAGCACGCCTTCGTGGGCGGCGCATCCCGGGTCCACAAGGACGTGCCGCCGTACATCCGTGCGGCGGGCAACCCCATGGAAATGGCGGGACTGAACAGCGTGGGTCTCAGGCGGCGCGGGTTCAGCCACGAGGCGCGGCGGGAGCTGAAGCGAGCGTATCGGATCATCTTTGCGTCGGATCTGAATCTCACGCAGGCGCTGGAGCGGGCGCGTGAGGAACTGGAGCCGCTGCCGGAGGTGCAGACGCTGCTCGGCTTCTTCGAGGGCAGCCAGCGGGGCGTGGCACTGTGAGCGGCCCGCTCCGCCTGGGGGTGGCGGGTGTCGGCAGCCTGGGGTTCCACCATGCCCGAATCGGGCGGGAGCTGGAGGGTGTGGGTTTCGCCGGTGTGTACGACACGGACGCCCAGCGGCGGGCCGAGGTGGCCGACAAGCTGGAAGTGAAGGCGCACGATCATCTCGACGCGTTGATCGAGGAGGCCGACGCGCTGGTGATCGCGGTACCGACCCGGGCCCACGAGGACGTGGCGCTGCGGGCGATCGAGGCGGGGCTGCATGTGCTGATCGAGAAGCCGATCGCGCCGTCGCTGGAGGCCGCGGATGCCATTCTGGCGGCGGCGGAGCGGGCCGGCACGATGGTACAGATCGGGCACGTCGAGCGCTTCAACGGTGCGATCCGCGCGGCCGAGCCGTACCTGGACGAGCTGCTGTTCGTGGAGAGTCACAGGCTGGCACCGTTCGGTCCACGGGGCACGGACGTGGCGGTCGTGCTGGACCTGATGATCCACGATCTCGATCTCGTCATGAGCCTGGCCAGAAGGCCCGTGACCGCGATCGCGGCTGCGGGGATCCCGGTGCTGAGCCCGAGTCCCGATATTGCGAACGCGCGGATCGAGTTCGAGGGCGGCGGCGTGGCGAACCTGACGGCGAGTCGTGTCTCCATGGAGCGGCTGCGGAAGTTCCGCTTCTTCCAGCCCTCCGGCTATCTCAGCCTGGACCTGGCGGCGGGACGCGGTGAGTTCCTGCGGCTGAAGGAAGGGGTCCGGCTCGAGCCGGGCAGCCACATGACGGCAGAGAGCCTGCTGAGCGTGGTGGAGCGAATCGAGATCGTCGGGGACGGAGGGGAGCCGCTCCGGGTGGAGCTGGCGGCGTTCGTGGCCGCTGTGGGGGGCGAGGCTCCGGTGAAGGTATCGGGTGCCGACGGCCGGCGAGCGCTGGCCGTCGCGCTGGAAATCATGGACCGCATCGATCACCATGTCGCTACTACGAATACGGCGCGAGCGTAAAGAGCAGTCCATGGGGCCGTACCGCCCCCCACGTCTCACGAAGCTCCTCATCGGACTCGCGGTCGTCGCGCTCGCCATCTGGTATCTCTCCGGCCTCGGCTGATGGCCGACAGCCCCACGATCTTCCTGTCGGCTGGCGAGCCGTCGGGTGACCTGCACGGCGCGGCCGTGGCCCGGGCTCTCCGGATGCGCTGGCCAGAGGCGCGGCTGATCGGCCTGGCCGGGCCGCGTATGAAGGCGGAGGGCGTAGAGCCCCTCGTCCCATTCCAGCGTCTCGCGGTCATGGGCTTCGTGGAGGTTCTCCGGGACCTACCGTTCTTCATGCGGCTGCTGCGCCGGGCCGCGGGTGTGCTGCGCGAGGAGGGGGTGGACCTGGTGATCCCCATCGACTACCCGGGCTTCAACCTGCGGCTGGCGGCGCGGGCCGCGGGTATGGATGTACCCGTCCTGTACTACATCGCGCCCCAGGTGTGGGCGTGGCACCGGAGCCGTGCGGCGCGGCTGGCGACCATCGCAGACCGCCTGGCGGTCATCCTCCCGTTCGAGGAGGAAGTATTCGCGGAGCACGGTGCCGAGGTTCGGTTCGTGGGCCATCCTCTGGTGGACGAGCGCGGACCGACCGTATCGCGCGAGTCGTTCTGCGAGGGGTTGGGGCTCGACCCAGATCGTCGGATCCTCGCTCTGTTTCCGGGCTCGCGGGCCCAGGAGGTGGAGCGGCACCTGCAGATCTTCGTGGAGGCCGCGCAGAAGGTGGTGGAGGCGCGCTGGCACCTACAGCCGGTGATCGCCCGTGCCACAGACGTGGATGAAGCGGCCTACGCGGATGTCCCGTTCCCCGTGACCACCGACGGCCGGTCGCTGCTTTCGCACGCCCACGTGGCTCTGGTTAAATCCGGGACCACCACTCTGGAGACGGCCCTCGCCGGTGTGCCCATGGTGATCGCGTACCGCACGAACCCCCTGACGTTCTGGCTGGCGCGGCGGCTCGTGCAGGTGGAGCATGTGGGACTGGCGAACCTCGTGGCGGGCCGGCGAGTGGCGCCGGAACTCCTCCAGGACGAGGCGACGCCGGACGCCCTCGCGAGTGCCCTCCTGCCACTGGTGGATGAGGGGCCGGCCCGGCGGCAGGCGCTGAGCGGCCTTCATTCGGTCCAGGAGTCGCTCCGGCGGGAGGACGGCGCCACGGCGGCGGGCGGCGTGGCGGATCTGGCGGCCGAGATCCTGGAGGGCGCGGAATGAAGCTGCGCTTCTGGCTCGCGGGCACGGTCGGCCGCCGGCTGGTGGACGCTCTGATGGCGAGCCTCCGGTTCAGCGCGGAGGGAGCCGAAGGTTATGAGTCGTTGGCGGCGGAGGGTCAATCCGTCATATTCGCGGTATGGCATGGCCGGCTGCTGCCATTGACCTACTACCATCGGCATCGGAACATCACCGCAATCATCAGCCGTTCCGAAGACGGCGAGTACATCGCCCGCGTAGTGGAGGGCTGGGGATACCGGACGGTGCGCGGCTCCACAAGTCGGGGTGGCAGCAGCGCGCTCCGGTCGCTGGTGAAGGCAGCCCGGGCCGGCGAATCGCTGGCGATCACCCCGGACGGACCGCGGGGACCGCGGCAGCAGCTGCAGCCCGGCGTCATCACCGCCGCCCAGCTCACGGGGCTCCCCATCATCCCCCTCGCGTGCGGCGCCGCGCGGGCGTGGTGGCCGGGCGGGTGGGACAGATTCTGCGTACCCAAGCCTTTCACCCGGGTCCGCGTGATGTACGGAACGCCGCGCCGGGTGGCGCGCGACGCGTCGGAGTCGGAGCTTCGACGTCACGCGCAAGAGCTCGAACAGGAGATGAACGAGATGATCCGGGAGGCGGACAGAGATGGCGGACCGAGCCGATAACGGGGCGGCCGAACGGCAGCTCTCCGGCTCCGCCGCGCCGCTTCCGGAGCCCGCGGAGAAGGCCGGGCCGGAGTCTGGCCCGGGCGCCGGCGCAGAGCCTGACCCGGAGCCGAAGTCGGTGGGGCCGGAGGGTGGTGGCGCCCCCCCCGCGAGCGGGGAGCGCCTGGGGCCGGCGGACGTCGTGCACCGGCTGTGGGAGGGGGAGGGCGGTCTGGGTGGCCGCCTGCTGGGCGCGCTTCTGACGCCCGCCGAGGTGGGCTTCCGTTCCGTGGTTCGGGCCCGGGATGTGGTGTACCAAACGGGGATCGCCCGTGCGGATGCGCCGCCGGTCCCCGCGATCAGCGTGGGCAACATCACGGTGGGCGGAACAGGGAAGACGCCCATGGTGCGGTGGCTGGTCCGCCGGCTGGTGGAGCGCCGCTGGACCCCGGGGATCCTCCATGGCGGCTATGCCGAGGATGAGCCCATGCTACACCGCCGCTGGTTCCCTGATCTCCCCGTGGTGGCCGACCGTGACCGTCTCCGCGGAGCGGGCACGGCCATGGAGCAGGGAGCGGACGTGCTGGTGCTCGATGACGCGTTCCAGCATCGTCGGTTCGGTCGCGACCTGGACATTGTTCTGGTCTCGGCGGAGGCGTGGACGCCCGACGCCCGCCTGCTCCCACGCGGACCGTACCGTGAGCCGCCGCGAGCGCTCCGGCGGGCCGACATCATCATCATTACGCGCCGCACCATGGGCGCCGCGGAGGCCGCCCGCGTGGAAGTGGAGGTGGCCCGGATCTCCGGTCGACAGACGGCTCGGGTGCACCTGCGGCCGGGCCCATGGCTGGACCCGTCGCTGCGCCGGCGGCAGGGTGCCCCCATCGGGCCGGCCCTCGCCGTCGCGGGTGTGGGCCGGCCGGACGACTTCTTCGATCAGGCGGAGGAAGCGGGGGCGCGGCTGGTGGACGCCATTGCGTTCCCGGATCACCATCCGTACACCTCCGCCGAGGTCGCGGCGCTCCTGAAAGAGGCGGCGGGACGACCGATCGTCACCACGGCGAAGGACGTGGTGAAGCTGGCGCCTCGCATGAAGAACGCGGACCTCTGGGTGCTCGAGCAGGATGTGGCCTTCGAGAGCGGTCGGGACTGGCTTTTGAGAGCGGTGGATGTGGTGCTGACGTGAACGATCGCAAAACCGACGTGCTAGTGATCGGCTCGGGCATCGCGGGCCTCACGTTCGCGCTGAAGCTCGCCGATCACGCCCAGGTCACGGTGGTTACGAAGAAGCGGCGCGCGGACTCGAGCACGAACTACGCGCAGGGCGGGATCGCCGCGGTCATGAGCGGCACCGACAGTTTCGAGCTGCACGTGGAGGACACGCTGCGAGCGGGCGCGGGCCTCTGCGATGAGCGAGCGGTGCGGGAGCTCGTGGCGGAGGGGCCGGCGCGGGTGAGGGAGCTGATGGAGTGGGGCGCCAACTTCACCACGCACCAGGGCGAGCTCTCGCTGGGGCGCGAGGGGGGGCACTCCCGGCGCCGTATCGTACACGCGCAGGACCTGACCGGCCGGGAGATCGAGCGCGCGCTTCTCCAGGCCGTGGAGGATCATCCCTCCATCGAGACATGCGAGGACCACCTGGCGGTCGACCTGCTCGTGGCCGGCGAACGGGACGAGAGGATCTGCGGAGGCGCGGTCATCTTCGATCACCGGAAGGGCGACATTACGGCCATCCGGGCGCGGAGGACGTTCCTTGCGAGCGGCGGCTTCGGGCGCGTCTACCGCCATACGACGAACCCCGACATCGCCACGGGCGACGGCGTGGCCATGGCGTTCCGGGCGGGGGCACCCGTAGCGAACCTCGAGTTCGTACAGTTCCACCCCACCGCGCTGTATCCGGCGGAAGGGCAGGCCGTGCTCATCTCGGAGGCCGTGCGCGGAGAGGGGGCGATTCTCCGCACGATCGAGGGGCGGCCGGTGATGGAAGCGCATCCCATGGGCTCTCTGTCCACCCGTGACATCGTGGCGCAGGAAATCGATCGGGTGCTGAAGCAGACGGGCGCGGCGCACGTCCTCCTGGACCTGTCCGAGATCCCCGAAGATGTGATCCGCCGTCGCTTCCCCTACATCCTCGAGGCCTGCCTCCGGGAGGGCGTGGACGCGGTGAAGGAGCCGATCCCGGTGGTGCCCGCGGCTCATTACGCGTGCGGGGGCGTGCGGACGGACCGCGATGGCCGGACAGGGCTGCCCGGCCTCTACGCGGCGGGAGAGGTGGCGTGTACTGGCGTCCATGGGGCCAACCGTCTAGCATCCAACTCGCTCCTGGAGGCGGTCGTGTTCAGTCATCGGGCGGCGGGCGCGGTGAGGTCCGAGCTGGACGCCCCGCACATGGACATGGAGACTCCGACGCTGAACGCCCCCGGTGAAGCGGGATCGGAGTGGTCGGCGCTCCAGGAAGAGCTGCGATCGGTGATGTGGGATGACTGCGGCATCCTCCGCAGTGATGAGCGGCTGACCGAGGCCGCGGCCCGGCTCAAAGCGCTGCGGGAGCAGGCGAGCGAGCTGTGGCGGGACCGGCCCGTGCATACCGACCTGGTGGAGACGCGCAACCTGTGCGACGTAGCCGCCCTGGTAGTGCGGAGCGCCCGCAGCCGGAAAGAGAGTCGAGGGCTCCATCACAACGTGGATCACCCCACAACCCAGGAACGATTCCGGACGGACACCGTTCTCCGACCGGACCGCTGAGCGAGTAATGCGATCCGTCCCGAACATCATCAACCCTGACAAGGACCCGGTCCTCAACGAGGAGAACCCGTTCGAGGCCATGATGGAGCGCTTCGACCGGGCCGCGGAGCTCCTCGACCTGGAGCCCGGGATCTACGCCGTTCTGCGCCACCCGGAGAAGCAGATCATCACCTCCGTGCCCGTCATGATGGACAACGGCGAGGTGGAGGTTTTCCAGGGGATCCGGGTCCTGTACAACACGTCACGAGGCCCGGCGAAGGGAGGGATCCGCTTCGACGCGAACGTCACTCTGGACGAGGTAACGGCGCTGGCGGCGTGGATGACGTGGAAGTGCGCCGTGGTGGATATTCCGTTCGGCGGCGCAAAGGGGGGCGTGATCTGCGATCCCTACCGGTTGTCCATGGGCGAGCTGGAGCGTCTGACCCGGCGCTACACTGCGTCGATCCTGGACGTGATCGGTCCGGATTCCGACGTACCGGCCCCGGACGTGAATACCAACGAGCGAGTGATGGCGTGGATCATGGATACCTATTCCATGCACAAGCGCCATACGGTGACGTCGGTGGTCACCGGGAAGCCGGTCCAGATGGGCGGCTCGCAGGGCCGGCGAGAAGCGACCGGACGCGGTGTGAAGATCGTGGTTCGGGAAGCGCTCCGTGAGCTCAGCCTCCCCCTCAACGGCACTACCGTAGCGGTGCAGGGGTTCGGCAATGTGGGCTCGGTCGCCGCGCAGCTCCTCGAGGGCGAGGGACTGACGGTGGTCGCGATCAGCGACAAGACCGGCGGGGTGTACAACCCGAACGGGATCTACATCAGCCAGGCGCTGGAGTGGATCCAGGAGAACAAGTTCCTCGAAGGGTTCCCGCACGGGGAAGCCATTACCAACGAGGAGCTGCTGGAGCTCGATGTGGATGTGCTTGTCCCCGCCGCGCTGGAGAACGTCATCAACCAGCGCAACGCCCCGAGGATCAAGGCGAAGATCATCGCCGAGGGCGCGAACGGGCCCACGACGGCGCCGGCGGATGCAATCCTGGAGCAGAACGGGGTATTCGTGATCCCGGACATCCTGGCGAACGCCGGGGGCGTCACGGTGAGCTATTTCGAGTGGGTCCAGAACCGGGAGGGATATTTCTGGAGCGAGGAGCTGGTGATCACGCGGCTGCGGGAGGTGATGATCCGATCGTTCCATCACGTTCTCGACTACGCCCGTGAGCACGAGGTAAATCTGCGCACCGCAGCCTACATGCTGGCCATTGACCGGGTCGCGGCGGTGCACCGGATGCGCGGCATCTACGCCTGATCCGGCATGAAGGTGAGCGTGGTGTCCGTGGGGAAGCCGACCGGTATACTGGAGGGGCCCATCCGTGAGTTCGAGACTCGCGCCGGCCGCTACTGGAAGCTGGAGACCGTCGAGGTGAGCGCCGAGAAATCGTCGAAGAACCGGCCAGTGAGTGATGTCATGGCCGCGGAGGCGGCGCGGCTGCGCGCGGCGGTTACCGGAGGCGCAGCGCTCATCGTGCTCACGAGGACGGGATCGACCTGGAGCTCCCGCGACCTTGCGCAGTACCTGAACCGACTCGCGGTCACCGGTGCGCCCGGGGCCACGTTCGTGATCGGTGGGGCGCACGGCCTCGATGACAGCCTGGTACGCGAAGCAGACCGACGGCTGTCGCTTTCGCCCATGACCATGCCCCACGACCTGGCTCGTCTTATCCTGGCCGAGCAGATCTACCGGGCCGGCACGATTGTGCGGGGTGAGCCGTACCACAAGGGATAAGGACGCCATGAACCTGGAGATCCGAGTACGGTCGGTGGGCGGAAACCGACTGGTGGAGGACTATGTCCGGGGCGACCCCGCTCTGGCCCCATTCTTCGCAGGCCACCCGTTCGACGCCGCCGCCTACCGGCGGAAGGCGGACGAGGTGCGAGGCCGGTTCGACGCCACCGCGCTCTCGGTCATGGCCGAGGCCGTGCGCACCTCCGGGCCCGGGGCGGCGGAGAAACTCGACCGGATCGCGGCGGGCGAGGGATTTGTCGTCACCACGGGGCAGCAACCCGGGCTCTTCGGTGGGCCCCTCTATACCGTTCACAAGGCTCTCACCGCCATCGCGCTGGCCCGGCGGCTCGAAGCGCTTCTGGAGGTCCCCGTCCTGCCCGTCTTCTGGGTGGCCTCCGATGATCACGACTGGGTGGAGGCCAATCACGTCCGAGTCCTGGATACGGACAACACGCTCCGGACGCTCGAGATGAAAGGGGAGAATGATCCGCCTCTTTCCATGGGGCGCCGGCCGCTGGCCGGAGCCGCAGAATCTGCTTTAGATGAGCTTGCCGAAACCCTTCCCCCGTCTGAGTTTACGCCACCTATCATGGAGCGCCTTCGGGAGGCGTATTCCGGGGGCACCGTGGCGGCGGCGTTCACCCGCACGCTCGAAGCGGTGCTGGGGGACCTGCCGCTGGGATTCGTGGACGCGCAGGCCCCGGCGCTCCGCCGCGCGGGACTGCCGGTGCTGAAGCGTGAGCTGGAATCGGCGGCGGCGCACGAGGAGGCGCTGCGAGGTCAGACGGAGCGGCTGGAAGCGGCGGGATACTCGGCGCAGGTGCCGATCCTGCCGGGCGCCACCAACGTATTTCACGAGGACGACGAGCACGGGCGGGAGCGACTGCTGCGGGAGGACGGGTCGTGGGTGCTGCGGGCATCGAAGCGAAAGCTGAGCCACGAGGAGCTCGAGCGGGATCTGGAGCGGTCGCCGGAGCGGTTCTCGGCAAACGTGGTGCTGCGCCCGGTGGTGGAGAGCGCGGTCTTCCCGACGCTGGCGTACGTGGGGGGACCCGGCGAAGTGCGGTACCTGGCGCAGACGGGGTGTCTGTTCGAGGCTCACGGCGTGGGCATGCCGCTGGTGTTCCCCCGACTCGCTGTGACGCTGGTGGAGGGGAAGGTCCGGAAGGTGCTGGACAAGTTCGGGCTGGACGAGGGCGACCTGGTGGGCCGTCCGATCCACGAGGTAATCGCGGGTGTGGTCCGGGACGACGTCCCGGAGGGCGTGCAGACGGCGCTGAGCGAGCTGCGGCATTCGCTCCAGCAGGGGTACCAGGCGGTGTATGACGCGTCGGAAGGGATCGACCCCACGTTGAAGGGCCCGATCTTCGGCGCACGTAATGAAGGGTTCAAGGCCGTTTCGGAGGTTGAGAAGAAGATCCGGCAGCACGTGAAGCTGAGAGAAGAGACGGCGCTGGAGCAGATCGGGAAGGTAGCCGCGAACCTGGCACCGGAGGGGAAACCGCAGGAGCGGGTGCTGAATGTGCATCAGTACCTGGCTCGGTACGGGAGCGACCTGGTCCCGTCGATCCTGGAACGGATGGAGATCGAGTTGGATGGGAGCGGTGAAGGCTGGGCGGGAGTGCGGTGTGATTGAGGACGCGGAGGCGCTGGCATGTGGGTTCTGATCATCTTTCTGGTGCTGTTGATCCCGCTGGCCGCGGTGGTGCTGGACTCGAGGCTGGGTCAGGCACTGGCGCGGCGAGTGGAGGGCGGGGCGCCGGACAGCGCGCGAGTGCGAGCGCTGGAGGCGGAGGTGGAGCGACTCAGCGTGGACCTGGAGCGGATTTCGGAGCAGTCGGACTTCCTGACGCGGCTGCTGGAAGAGCGAACGAAGAGCGGTCCGGGCGGAGATCGATCGCTACCGGCGTCCGGCGAGGCTGAATGAGCGAAGCACCACCGCAGGAAGAGGAGAACCCGGGGTCCGAGGCGGGTCCTGAGTCGGTCGTGGAGTCGGCGGGAGAATCATCGAGTCGGTCTGCACAGTGGGTGGCGGCCGGCATCTTCCTGAGTCGGATCTCGGGGCTGGTCCGCGAGGCGTTCATCGGGAAGTACCTGGGCACGTCGTACGCGGCCGACTCGTTCCGTACGGCGCTCAGGATGCCGAACGTGCTCCAGAACCTGCTGGGCGAGGGCACGCTGAGCGCGTCGTTCATCCCGGTATACGCGGAGCTGCTGGAAGAGGGGCGCGAGGAAGAGGCGGGGCGGGTGGCGGGTGCGATCTTCGCACTCCTCTTCGCGCTGGCGGGAGCGCTGGCGCTCGTGGGGATCTTTGCCGCGCCCGTGCTGGTCTCGGTCTTCACGCCGGGTTTCGTGGGCGGCCCGCGGTACGATCTCACGGTGGGGCTGATCCGGATCATCTTCCCGATGGCGGGGGTCCTGGTGCTCTCGGCATGGGCGCTGGGTGTCCTGAACAGCCACCGCCGCTTCTTCGTCTCCTACGCGGCGCCGGTGGTGTGGAACGCCGCCATGATCGCGGCGCTCCTGCTCTTCGGCGCGCGGAGCGACCAGGAGTCGCTGGCGGTCGTCCTGTCGTGGGCGGCGCTGTTGGGAGGCGCGCTCCAGTTCCTGGTACAGCTCCCCTTCGTGCTGCGGCTGATCCCGTCGTTGAAGATCCGGTGGGATCTGAAGCTGGCGGGTGTACGGACGGCGATGCGGAACGCGGGTCCGGCCATCGCGGGACGGGGTGTCGTGCAGCTGAGCGGCTACGTGGACATCTTCCTGGCCTCGATGCTGGCGGTGGGCGCGGTCGCCACGCTGACGTACGCGCAGCAGCTCTACATTCTGCCCATCAGCCTGTTCGGCATGTCGGTGGCGGCGGCGGAGCTTCCGGAACTGTCGCGGCGGCGTGGCGGGGGCACGGAGGTGCTGCGCACGCGCGTGGTCCGCGGGCTCGAACAGGTGGCGTTCTACGTGGTCCCGACGATTCTTGGATTCCTGCTGGTGGGCGATGTGATCGTGGGGGCGCTGTACGAGCGGGGGGAGTTCAGCGTCACCGATACGGCGGTGACCTGGTACATCCTGGGCGGGTACAGCCTCGGGCTGCTGGCGTCCACGGGGACGCGGGTCTTCTCGTCTGCGTTCTTCGCGCTCCACGACACCCGTACCCCCGCGAAGGTCGCGGGGCTGCGCGTGCTGCTCTCGGCGGCGATCGGCGTGGTGCTGATGGTACAGTTCGGCGAGATGGCGTTTGCGGGCGCAAAGCTGGGGCCGCTGGTGATCCCGGAGTTCTCCGCCGGCCCCTACGGGTTCGGGATCTGGGATGTGGACCCCGTGGGCGGCAAGACGCTGGGGCCTGTGGGGCTGGCGCTGGCCGCGGCAGTGGCCGCGTGGGTGGAGTGGTGGATGCTGCAGCGGGCGCTGGCGCGCCGGATCGGATCGGTCCGACCGTCGCTGTCGGCGCTCAGCAAGATGTTCCTCGCGGCCGTTCCGGCGGCCGTGGCGGCGCGCGGAGTGGCGTGGCTGCTGCCGGAGATGAACAACATCCTGGAAGCGGCGCTGGTGGTCGGGACCTTCGGGCTCGTGTACGCGGTGCTGTCGCTATTGCTGGGGATCCAGGAGGCCCGGTCGATCCTGGGGCGGATCCGTCGGATCGCAAGGCTCGGCTGACCCCGGTGGTCCGGGGGCCGGGGGAGGGGAACGCGGCGTCGTCGTGGGGTACAAGGTGCCGGACCCGAACCGTACGTTGGCCGTGACCGAGACACTCGACCGAAAGCTGAAGCATCTCCCGACGAGCCCGGGCGTCTACATGTTCAAGGACGCTGCGGGGGAGATCCTCTACATCGGGAAGGCGAAGTCGCTCCGATCCCGCGTCCGCGGCCACTTCTCCCACGACTCGACGCATTCGGTCAAGCAGGTGGAGATGGTGCGGCGGGCGCGCGACGTGGACACGATCGTGGTGGGGAGCGAGGCGGAGGCGCTGCTCCTCGAGAACAATCTGATCAAGACCCACCAGCCGCGCTTCAACATCCGGTTGAAGGACGACAAGCGGTATCCCTACATCAAGGTGACGGTGACGGAGCCATTCCCCCGTGTGTTCGTGACGCGGCGGGTGGAGAACGACGGGTCGAAGTACTTCGGCCCGTACACCGAAGTGGCGGCCATGCGGCAGGCGCTGGAGGTAGTGAAGCGGGCCTACACGGTGCGGAGCTGCCGCTACGACCTGCCGAACGAGGCGCCGTCGCGGCCGTGCCTCGATTTCCATATCGGCCGGTGCAAGGCGCCATGCGTGGGGCTTCAGTCGGAGGCGGAATACGGGGAGATGGTGGGCGAGATCATGGCGGTGCTCGGTGGGGACGTGAGCGGGGTCCGTCGGCGGGTGAAGGAGGAGCTGGAGGCGCGGGTCGAGACGCTGGACTTCGAACGGGCGGCGACGCTCCGGGACACGCTCATCGGGCTGGACAGCATCGAGCGCCGGCAGCGGGCGCTCGATGTGCGCGGCGGAGACCAGGACGTGGTCGGGGTGGCGCGGGACGGTGATCACGCGAGTGGGGTTCTGCTCCGGATCCGGCGCGGCAAGCTGCTGGGCCGGGAAGTAGACCACTTCACCAACCTGGAGTCGGAGGACGAGGACGCGGTACTGGCGGCGGTGGCCACGCGCTTCTACATCGGCCGGGGCGAGCAGGGTCGGAGCGATCTCCCGAGTCAGGTGCTGCTACCGGGGGATTTCGAGGATCGGGAGACGCTGGAGGAGCTGCTGAACGAGGTTTCGGGCCGGAGGCTCACGCTCCATATCCCGCAGCGGGGCGAGAAGCTGCGTCTGGTGGAGCTGGCGTCTCAGAACGCGCGACACCTCCTGGAAGAGCGCGCGGTTCTCGATGAGAGCGCCCGGAGCCGGGCGGACGACGTGCTGTACGAGCTGCAGGAGGCCATAGACCTCAAGGTGGTACCGCGGCTGATCGTCTGTTTCGACATCTCGCACACGCAGGGCACGGAGGTGGTGGGAAGCGCGGTGGTCTTCGAGAACGGGGAGCCGAAAAAGAGCGAGTACCGTCGCTTCCGGATCCGCGGGGAGTGGGGAAACGACGACTACCGGTCGATGGCCGAGGTGGTGGGGCGGTATTTCCACCGGCGGATCGAGGAAGGGCTGCCGCTCCCGGAGCTCGTGGTGATCGACGGTGGCAAGGGTCAGCTGTCGGCGGCGGTGGCCACGCTCGAGGCGGCGGGCGCCCGAGACGTCCAGCTGTGCGCGCTGGCGAAGCGGGAGGAGGAGGTGTACCGGCCGGGGCGGCCCGAGCCGTATCGACTCACGCGCAACCACGGGGGGCTGCGGCTGCTCCAGCGGGTGCGGAACGAGGCGCATCGGTTCGCCCACGCCTACAATCGGAAGCTGCGGGGGAAACGCACCTTGTCGAGCGAGCTGTCGGAGATCCCGGGGGTCGGCCCGAAACGCCAGCAGGTCCTGTTGAGCCGGTTCGGGAGCGTACGGGCGCTGCGCGAGGCGACGGCGGATGATCTGGCGGCGGTGCCCGGCTTCTCCGATACTCTGGCGCACACCATCCTCGAGCACCTGAACGACGAATGACCCAGGTCCGCACACGCTTTGCCCCCAGTCCCACGGGCAGCCTGCACGTGGGGAACGCCCGTACGGCCGTGCTGAACTGGCTGATCGCGCGGCATCATGGCGGCGCGTTCATCCTCCGGATCGAGGACACCGACGCCGGTCGCAACGTGGCGGGCGCAGAGGGCCGCCTCATGGCGGACCTGCGGTGGCTCGGACTGGAGTGGGACGAGGGCCCGGACCCGGACGGTAGGAAGGAGCGGGGCGATCGGGGGCCGTACCGTCAGAGCGAGCGCGGCGCCATCTATGCCCGATACGCCCGGCGCCTGCTGGACGAGGGCGCGGCCTATCGGTGCTTCTGTGAGCCCGCCGCGCTCGAGGCCGAGCGAGAAAAGGCCATGGAGGAGGGGCGCGCTCCGGGATACGCGGGCACGTGCAGGAGCCTCGATCCCGCGGCCGCGGCCGAGCGGGCGGAGCGCGGCGAGGAACACGTTCTCCGGTTGTCTACGCCGGAGCGCGGGGCAGTGGTGGTGAACGACCTGATCCGCGGCCCGGTGACCTTCGAAGCCAGCACGATCGGTGATTTCGTCCTGGTGCGCTCCGACGGCGTCCCGACCTACAACTTCGCCGTAGTGGTGGACGATGCCGAGATGGCGATCACGCACGTCATCCGCGGCTCGGGTCATCTGTCGAATACTCCGCACCAGCTGCTCCTCTACCGGGCCCTCGGGCTGGAGCCGCCTGCGTTCGCTCACACGCCCACGGTGCTGGGGGCGGACCGCTCCAAGCTGTCCAAGCGATCGGGGGCGAGGCCGCTGGAGGCGCTGGCGGACGAGGGGGTCCACCCGGACGCCGTGGTCAACTACCTTTCGCTGCTCGGCTGGTCCAGCCCGAGCGGGGAGGAGGTCCTCTCGGGGGAGCGCCTGGTCGAGGAGGTGACGCTGGAGCGTATGAACGCCGGCGACGTGGTGTTCGATCCGGAGAAGCTGCGCTGGCTGTCTGCGCAGCACATCGCGCGCATGGGCGAGGCGGAGCTCATGGAGGCGGTACGGCCGTACGTGGAGCGGTCGGCCCACAGGGAGCTTCTGGATGATCGGTTTCCCGCGATCCTGGCGGCGGTACGGAGCCACCTCTCGGCGTTCGGCGAGATCGCGGGTCAGCTCCGGCCTTTCGTGGGGCCGGAGAGTCAGCCCCGGGTGGACTCCGAGGCGCTGCCCGTCCTCCGAAAGGCACGAGAGCGGCTGGCGGCGCTGGACGAATGGAACGAGGCCGCGGCTACTGCGGCGCTGAAGGAAGCCGGCGCTGCGGTGGGCGTACGGGGCAGGGCGCTCTACGTGCCCGTCCGACAGGCGCTTACGGGCGCTGAGCACGGCCCGCCGCTGGGCGCGGTGCTGACGGTGCAGGGGCGGGAGCGGGCGCTCGAGCATCTGGACCGCACGCTCTCCGCGTCGACGGACGGCGTTTGACCCCGAAACGAACGGCCACGTAGATTGGCGCGTTTATGATGAGAACGGCCACCATGGACGCGAACGCGCTGATTTTCGACCCGTTCGCCGGGATCAGCGGGGACATGCTCCTCGGTGCCCTGGTGGACCTGGGCCTTCCCGCCGAGTGGCTGGAGGAGCTCGTGGCTTCGCTGGGCCTGTCCGCATCGGTGGTGGTGGAGCGGTCGGACCGGAGCGGAATCATGTGTAGTCGCGTACGGTTCGTGCTGCCGGAGGAGCGATCGCATCGTCACCTGGAGGATGTGGTGGCGATCGTGGAGGGCAGCGGGCTGAGCGAGTCGGTGGTGGCCCGGGCTTCCAGGGTGTTCCGGCGGATCGCGGAAGCGGAGGCGGCGGTCCACGGAGTGGCGGTGGAGCGTGTGCACTTCCACGAGGTGGGCGCACTGGACTCGATCCTGGACGTGCTGTGCGCGGTAGCCGGCCTCGAGCAGCTGGGCTACGATCCGTGCTTTACGCGGCCGGTGGCAGTGGGGAGCGGGACCGTGGAGATCGAGCACGGCCGGTATCCGCTGCCGGCGCCAGCGACTGCCCGGCTCCTCGAGGGGCTTCCGGTGCGGGAGACCGGGTATCCCGAGGAGTGCACGACTCCGACCGGCGCAGCGCTGCTGGCGGAGCTGACGGGAGGTCGGCGGCCGCCGACAGAGGTGTTGTATGGCCGGAGCGGGTTTGGCGCCGGCACCCGGAATCCGGCAGGACGCCCGAACTGTCTGCGGCTGATCGAGTGCGTCATCGGGCCCGCATCCGCGGCGGAGCCGATCCACGAGCTGCACGCGGATATCGATGATCTGGCGCCGGAGTATGTGGCGTCGGCACGCGATGCGCTGTTGAAGGCGGGGGCGCTGGACATCGCGATGTCCAGGGTCGAGATGAAGAAGGGCCGCCTGGGCGTTCGGGTGGAGGCGCTGGTTGCGGCGTCGGCGCTGGACCGGGTGGTGGAGGCGCTGTTCAGGGCCACGACCACGATCGGGGTTCGCCACTGGCCGGTCGAGCGCGTGACGCTGGAGCGGACGGAGGAGACGGTGGAGTGGCGCGGCCACTCGATCCGTATGAAAGTTGTGCGGCTGCCCGGTGGAGCGCTGCGCCGGAAGCCTGAATTCGATGACGTCGCCGAGGCGGCGCGCGAGACGGGGCTCACGCCCTACGAGGTTCGGTTGGAACTGGACGCGAAGGGGCGTGGTACTGCCCCTGATCGGTAACAGACGAAAGAGAGGACGTTCCATGAAGCAGGAAGTGAGTCCAATGAGTCAGGGCAAGACACTCATTCTGGCGCTGGCGGCGGCCGCACTGGCGGGCTGCGCCTCGGCGGGCGCGGGTCCGGTCGAGGACGCGACCGGTGTGCAGGAGACGGCGGCGACGCGCTCCGCAACGGTGCACCTGGTGCAGGCGGGGATGCAGGAAGGGGAGGCGGCTACCGCGGAGTACCAGGAGGCCCACACCGAGGCGATGCGGGCCATCGCGGAAACGCCGGAGAACCCGAAGGCATACCTGGTGGCCGGTCAGGCCGCCGTGGGGCTGCAGGACTGGGTGCAGGCGGACACGATGTTCGACCGCGCGCTGTCGCTCAACCCGGGGTACAGCGACCAGATCGAGGCCGAGCGGGAAGCCGGCTGGGTGGTATCGTACAACCTGGGCGCCGAAGCGCTGAACGACGGTGACCTGGATCGTGCCGCGGAGATGTTCCAGGCGGCGGACCGTCTCTACCAGGGGCGACCGGAGGCGCGGATCGGACTGGGGTCCCTGTACGTCAACCAGGGTGACCAGGAAGCGGCGGCCGAGAGCTATCTCGGCGCGCTGGAGATCCTGCAGCAGGACGCGCCGGAGGGGCTCTCGGAGGAGCAGGTGGAGAGCTGGCGTCAGACGCGACAGATCGCCGCGCTGAACGCGGCCGAGCTGCTGGGACAGACGGGGCAGTTCACGAGGGCCGCCGACGTCCTGGAATCCTACATCCGCGACTACGGCTCCGACCTGGATCCGGCCACCACGCGCCGCGCCCGTACGGCGCTCGCCGGTTTTTACGCCCAGGCGGGGGAAGCGGAGAAGGCCGAGGCGCTGTACTCCGAGATCCTGGGGCAGGAGGATCTGACCGAGGACGAGTACTTCCAGGCCGCGGTGGGCTTCTTCAACACTGGCGACTTCGGGCGCGCGGCCGAGTCATTCCGGATGGCCGCCGAGATGAACCCGTACTCGCGGGACGCGCGTCTGAACCTGGTTCAGGCGCTCTACTCACAGGCGCTCGAGCTCGAGAAGGAAGAGGCCGCGCCGGAGCGGGACGCGCAGCTGACGGAGATCTATGAGGAGATCCAGGAGGTCGGCTCCGACGTCCGCGAAGTCGACCCGCTGAACCGGAACCTCATGAGCTTCGTGCTGCGGTCGTTCCGGTCCCTGGCCGACATCGACCCGACGAGCGCCGCCCGCCTCAACCAGCGGGCGCAGACCATGGTTCGGGAGTATCAGAACCAGCCGTTCGAGCTGTCGGATGTTCGGGTGGACATGATCAACGACACCGAGGCCCGCATCTCCGGCACGCTCACGAACCTGAACGCAACCGCCGGCTCGACCGGCACGGCTGCGTTTCGAGCTCGTGAACGCGCAGGGTGTGGTGGTGGGATCGACCACGATCGAGGCCGCGGCGCCGGCCGCGGAGGAGAGCGTGTCCTTCACCGAGACGACGGCGGTGCAGGGCGGCGGGTTCGCCGGCTGGCGCTATCAGCTGGTGCAGTAGAGACCCGACACCAGCCGCTCGAAAGAGTGGAACGAGGGGGGCGCGGACTGTCGGTCCGCGCCCCCCTCGTGCTGTCTTCGGACGTGTATGGTTCTTGCACTCCTGCCCGGCGGCAGTCCATCCACCCCCGAAAGCGAACTCATGACCGAATGCACGGAGTGCGGCGCGCGGATCGCCGAAGGGCACGCCAGCTGTCCCAGCTGCGGGAAAGACCTGCGGGAGAAGACGCGTCGCTGTGACCAGTGTGAGGAGACCATCGCGCACGACGCGGATACCTGTCCCGCCTGCGGTCACCTGGCCACGCCCGCCCGGTGCGACCGTCACCCCGACCGCGAGGCTCCCGGCCGTTGCGCGCTCTGCGGCACGGCGGTGTGCGAGGAATGCGACGCGGGCACGAAGATCTACCACAAGTGCGGTGAGCACGCGGACGTGAACGTCATCGAGGGGTGGGCGGAGGTCCTGGCGATCCCGGACGAGGTCGAGGCGCGGCTCATCGAGGAGAACCTGAGGGCGGAGGGGATCGAGTCGAGGATCCTGTCGCAGAAGGACCATTCGGCCTTCCCGGTGGAGTTCGGCGACCTGGCGCGGGTGCGGTTGCTCGTGCCCACATACGCCTACCAAGAGGCCGACCGGGTGCTGGCCGCGCACCGGGACGCGGTGGGCGAGGTGAGCTTCGGGTGCCCGAACTGCGGCGAACCCTACGAAGAGTCGGAGTCGGTCTGCTCGCAGTGCGGCGAAGCGCTGGTCTGAGGCGAAACCCGGGCGCTCCTGCAGGGTAGACGGAGTGGGGAGGGCGCGGTCCGCGGTTGAGGTCGACGAGCCCCGCCCGTATCTTTAGGGGCTATAGACGCTCGTATGTGCACGCGAGGGCGGTCTCCGGGCCGCCCTTCGTCATGAGGAAGAACATGGTCCGCATCGCGGAAATCCTGCCCGACAGTATCGCCGACGAGCTCCAGCTCAGGATCGGCAGCCGGATCGTCCGGATCAACGGCGATCCGGTGCGTGACGCCATCGATTTCCGGTTCATGGAGTCCGATGGTCTGCTGGAGATCGAGGTGCAGGACCCCGACGGCGCGGGGGTCCTCTACGACATCGAGAAGCCGGCGGGCGAAGCACTGGGCGTGGTCCCGGCGCCGGACGCGGTGCGGGAGTGCGCGAACAAGTGCGTCTTCTGCTTCATCGACGGTAATCCTGAGCATGTGCGGCAGTCGCTGTACCTGCGCGATGATGATTTCCGCCTGTCGTTCACCTACGGCAGCTACGTCACGCTGACGAACCTGGGCCCGCGCGGGTTCCAGCGGCTCATCGACCAGAAGCTGTCCCCGCTGTACGTGAGTGTCCACGCGACAGAGCCGGAGGTCCGGATGCGGTTGCTGGGCGTGCCGCGGGGTGGAGACATCGTGGAAAAGCTGACGGAGCTGACGGAGGCGGGGATCGAGGTCCATACGCAGGTGGTGCTCTGTCCTGAATGGAACGACGGCGCGCATCTGGACCGGACCCTGGACGACCTGTGGGCCCTCGGCCCGAACGTCCTCTCCATCTCGGTGGTGCCGGTGGGCCTCACGCGCTACAACCTGGAGCGGCCCGTGCGCCTCCTCCGGCCGGAGGAGGCGGGAGCGGCCATCGAGCAGGTGGAGGCGGGGCGGGAGCGGGCTTTCCGGGAGCGCGGAATTGGCTGGGCCTATGCCGGGGACGAAATGTTCCTCGCCGCGGGTCGATCCGTGCCCGACCACGCCTACTACGACGACTGGCCGCTGACGGAGAACGGGGTGGGGTCGGTGCGGCAGTTCCTGACCGACGCCGCCGCGGTGGAGGCGGACCCGCCGGAGCTGAAAGGTCGCCGGATCGCCATCGTGACGGGGGCGCGGATGGGTGAGGTCATGGCGCCGCTCGTGGCGCCGCTGTCGAGGGCGACCGGTGCGGAGCTTGTGCTGCTGGCGGTGGAGAACCGGCTGTTCGGCAGCAGCGTGACGACGGCCGGCCTGCTGGCGGGAGAGGACATGCGGGACGCGATCCTGGAAGCGGGGCCGTTCGACGGCGTCCTCATCCCGGCGGAGACGCTGAACGACGACCTGCTCTTCATCGACAGCCTTCCCTATGACGATCTGGTGGCGGCGGTGGCCGCGCCGGTGGTACCGGCGCACGAGCTGTCGTCGGGGCTGGGATCGCTATGAGTCGCGCACTGCCATCGGTGGCCGTGGTGGGCCGGCCGAACGTGGGGAAGTCCACGCTCTTCAACCGCGTGATCGGCCGCAGGCTGGCGATCGTCGAGGATACGCCGGGCGTGACCCGGGACCGGAACTTTGCCCGCGGCGAATGGAACGGGCGCGAGTTCTACATCGTGGACACGGGCGGCCTCGAGCCGGACGTGGACGAGCCGATGGCTGCGGCGATCCGCCGCCAGGTCGAGGCGGCGCTGGCGGAAGCGGAGGTGATCGCGTTCGTCGTGGACACGCAGGCGGGCGTGCATCCGCTGGACCTCAAGATCGCCGGCATCCTGCGGAAGACGGACGTACCGGTCGTGCTGGTGGTGAACAAGGTGGACCGGCTGCCGGAGGACCTGAGCTACCTCGACTTCTGGGAGCTGGGACTGGGCGAGCCGCGCCCGGTGAGCGCGCTGTCCGGGAAGGGCTCCGGGGACGTGCTGGACGAGATCGTCTCGCTCCTCCCGGAATCGACGGAGGTTCCGGAAGAAACGCTGTCGGTGGCGGTGATCGGAAAGCCGAACGTGGGCAAGTCGAGCTTCATCAACCGACTGCTGGGTGAGGAGCGACTGGTGGTGAGCGACACGGCCGGGACCACCCGCGACGCCGTGGACACGCCCATGCGCTATCACGGCCGCAGCCTGATGTTCGTGGACACGGCCGGGCTGCGCCGGCAGAGCCAGATCCACGAGAGTCTGGAGTTCTACAGCGCGCTGCGGACCGAGCGGGCGGTGGAGCGGGCGGACGTGTGCCTGCTGCTGGTGGACGGCACGGAGCCGATCCACGTTCAGGACCTGAAGATCGCGGAGAAGGCGTGGGACGCCGGCTGTGGTCTGGTGGTGGTGGTGAACAAGTGGGACCTGGTGGAGAAGGACACGATGACGGCGCCGGCGTTCGAACGGCAGCTGCGGGAGCGCGCGCCGTCGCTGCGGTGGGTGCCGGTGATCTTCACATCGGCCGTCAGCGGACAGCGGGTGCAGCGCACGCTGGAGGTGCTGCTGAAGGTGGCGGATGAGCGTGCCCGGCGCGTCCCCACGGCGGAGGTGAACGAGGTCATTGGGGAGCTGGCGGCCCGTCAGCCCCCGCCCCATTTTCGAGGGCACTCGCTCAAGATCTTCTACGCGACTCAGGGCGGGGTGAAGCCGCCGACGTTCGTGATCTTCGTGAACCAGCGCGAGGGCGTAACCGAGAACTACCGCCGCTACCTCCATAACGGGTTCCGTGACCGGTGGGGGTTCATGGGCGTGCCGCTGAGGCTCAAATTCCGCAGCCGGGCCGAGGTGCGCAGGTGACCTGGCTCTTCCTCGGTCTCTCCTACCTCCTCGGTTCCATCCCCACCAGCCATGTCGTGGGCCGGGTGGTCCACGGAGTGGACCTCAAGAAGCACGGCAGCGGGAACCTGGGTGCGACCAACACCTTCCGGGTCCTGGGGTGGCGGGCTGCGGTCCCGGTGATCCTGGTGGACGTGGCGAAGGGCTGGGTTCCCGCCGCCTTCTTCCCCATCTGGGACGGCACGGCCCCGCCGGAGTGGGCGCTGGCGTACGGGGCCGTCGCCATCCTGGGGCACGTCTTCAGCGTGTTCGTGGCCTTCCGGGGGGGGAAGGGCGTGGCCACGAGCGCGGGGGTCTTCATGGCGCTGGCCCCCTGGGCGGTTCTGATCGCGGCGCTGGTCTGGCTGGTGGTGGTCGTGCTCACGCGGACCGTGTCGCTCGGCTCGCTTCTGGCAGCGGTAGTGCTGCCGCTGGCGGTGTACGCCACGGGAGAGCCGCGGATCGAGTTGTGGCTGTCGTTGGGGCTGGCGAGCTTCGTAATCTACGCCCACCGGAGCAACATCAGGCGACTGCTGAGGGGCGAAGAGAGCCGATTCACGCGGGTCAGGGAGAAGATCTAGATGAGTGAGCGGATCGGGGTCGTAGGGGCGGGAAGCTGGGGCACGACGCTGGCGAACCTGCTGGCGCGCAACGGGAACGAGGTGGTTCTCTGGTCGTTCGAGGAGGACGTCACGGCCGCCATCGCGGACTCGGGTCAGAACAGCGTTTACCTCCCTGGCATCGACCTTTCGAAGAACCTCACGGCCACGTCCGATCTGGCCGTCGCGATGGGCGACAGCGACGTAATCCTGTCGGTGAGTCCATCGCAGCACGTCCGCGGCGTAATGAAGCAGGCGGCGCCGCATATTCGGGAGGACGCGCTGATCGTGAGCGCCTCGAAGGGCATCGAGACGCGGACGCTGGAGACGATGGCGGAAGTGCTGGAAGAGGCCCTCCCCCGGACCCGAGCCCGTCAGCACTGCTTCCTCTCCGGCCCGAGCTTCGCCGCCGAGGTAGCCCGGGATCACCCCACGGCGGTGACCGTGGCCAGCCGTGACTCCCAGGCGGCCAAGCGGGCGCAGGAGCTCTTCCAGGCCGATTACTTCCGGGTGTACACCAGCCACGACGTCACGGGCGTGGAGCTCGGGGGGGCGCTCAAGAACGTGATGGCGCTCGCCGCGGGCATGGTGGCGGGGCTTGGCTTCGGCCACAACACGATGGCCGCGCTCATCACCCGCGGACTGGCGGAGCTGACGCGTCTTTCGCTCGCCATGGGGGCGAGCGAGCGGACTCTGGCGGGGCTCTCCGGGATGGGCGACCTGATCCTGACCTGCACGGGCGACCTGAGCCGGAACCGTACGGTGGGCGTGGAGCTCGGGAAGGGCCGCACGCTGAACGAGGTGCTCGGCGAGATGCGGATGGTGGCGGAGGGCGTGGAAACCACACGGGCGACGCACGAGCTGGCGGGGCGCGAGGGGATCGACATGCCGATCGTGGCACAGGTGCACGCGGTGCTGTTCGAGGAGCGGTCGCCGGCCGAGGCCGTGCGCACGCTCATGCTGCGGGAGCCGAAGCCGGAGTTCTGGGCGTGAGCGACCGTCCGATCATCCGGAAGGAGTACTACTCCATCGGAGAGGTCTGCGATCTGGTGGACCTGAAGCCGCACGTTTTGCGGTACTGGGAGAGCCAGTTCCCGCCGCTCAAGCCCTCCAAGAACCGGGCGGGAAACCGCGTCTATCAGCGGAAGGAGATCCGGCTGATCATCCTGGTGAAGCGGCTGCTCTACCACGAGAAGTACACCATCGAAGGGGCGCGGCAGCAGGTCGAGGAGCTGCGGAAGGGCGACAATTTCGATGAGGAGACGCGCGAGACGCTGGACGAGGCCACGGTGGACGAGGCCCGTAGTGAGCTGCGGGCGATCCTGCGTCTTCTCGAGGGCGAGCCGGTGAGCTGATGCGGATCCTCGTGACGAACGACGACGGCTACCTCGCCCCGGGGATCCGGGCGCTGGCGGAGGCCGCCGCTACGTTGGGCGACGTGCATGTGGTGGCGCCGGACCGGGAGCAGAGCGCCACCAGCCACTCGCTGACAATGCACCACCCGCTGCGGGTGCGTGCGGTGCGCGACGCGCAGGTGGTGGATGGCACGCCCACGGACTGCGTGGTCCTGGCGCTCGGCGAGCTCATGGACGCTCCGCCAGACATGGTCCTGTCCGGCATCAACCACGGCTCCAACCTGGGCGATGACGTCCTGTACTCGGGGACCGTGGCGGGGGCGATGGAGGCCACTCTGCTCGGGATCCCGGCGGTGGCCGTATCGTACGCGGGGCGCGACCCGGAAGAGATCGAGCCGTGGACGCCGACCGTGGCCCGGCTCCTGCGCCGGATCGTGGAGCGCGAGGGGTTTCCGGAGGAGACCCTCCTGAACGTCAATCTACCCCCGCTCCCGCCGGACCAGATGAAGGGAGTGCGGGTCACGCGCCTCGGTCGTCGAGCCTACGACAATTCGCTGACCCGGGCCCTCGACCCGAACGGCCGCGAGTATTTCTGGATCGGCGGAGGAGAGAGTCGGTGGTGGGGAGATGACGACTCCGATTTCCGCGCGATCCGGGACGGCTACATTTCCGTGACCCCCCTCCACCTCGACCTGACGAATTTCGAGCTGCTGACCGAGATCAGAGACTGGGGGCTGGGCACATGAGCGACCGGTATGAGCGCAAGCGACGTCGTCTCGTAGACCAGAATGCGGGAGAAGGGGATCGAGGATCCGCGCGTGCTGCAAGCCGTCCAGGCCGTTCCGCGGGACCGGTTCGTCCCGGAGTCGATCCGATCGAGGTCGTACGACGACTCGGCGCTGCCCATCGGCCACGGCCAGACCATCTCGCAGCCGTCCCTGCAGGCGCTCTACCTGCAGGTCCTCGAGGTGGGGCCGAACGACAAGGTGCTGGAGGTGGGAGCCGGCAGCGGGTACCAGACCGCGTTGCTGGCGGAGGTGGCGGCGAACGTCTACGCCGTCGAGCGGCTACCGGAGCTGACGCAGAGGGCGCGGGCGGTGCTGGACGAGCTCGGGTACCAGAACATTGCGCTGGTCACGAAGGACGGGACGACGGGGTGGTCCAGGTACGCGCCCTACGACGCGATCCTGGTCGCGGCCGCGTCGCCCGACGTGCCGGACGCGCTGGTGGATCAGCTCGCCCCCGGCGGTCGGCTGCTGATCCCCGTGGGGGACCGGGGCACACAGGAGCTGACGCTGGTCCAGAAGAACGAGGATGGCACCCTGGAACGCCGCGGGATCACGCAGTGCGTGTTCGTCCCGCTCATCGGCCGGTTCGGGTGGTCCGAGTGACGGCTGCAAGCGAGGAAAGTCCGGCA
Source organism: uncultured Gemmatimonadales bacterium (assembly GCA_963783305.1). Taxonomy (GTDB): domain Bacteria; phylum Gemmatimonadota; class Gemmatimonadetes; order Longimicrobiales; family RSA9; genus JAWVYT01. The sequence goes on from CAWAMW010000007.1 coordinate 574,189, forward strand.
GCTACAGAGCGGACCTCGGCACCCCTCCACTTCGGGCAGGGTCTCCTCATGGGCGGGGCAGACATCATCCCGGGCGTGAGCGGCGGCACGATGGCGCTCATCGTGGGGATCTACGCCCGACTGATCGACTCGCTGAGCAGTGCGTTCTCAATGCTGCTCTCCGGGGCTCGCCTGCGGGGAGGTGAAGCGGCGCGGCACGGGCGGGCCGTGGAATGGGGGCTCGTGCTTCCGCTGCTGGCAGGGATCGTCACGGCCATCGGCACCGCCTCCTTCTTCCTGCCCCACCTGCTGGAGACCTATCCGCACCAGATGCGGGGCCTGTTCCTGGGGCTGGTCGCGGCCTCCATCGCGGTGCCCTGGCTCCGGATCGGGCGCATGACGTGGCGGCTCCTGCTCATCGCGCTGGTGGCCGCCGTGGCGGCCTTCGTGCTCGTGGGTCTGCCCCTTCTGGCAGAGGAGCCGGAACCGGCAATGATCCGGGTGTTCGCCTCCGCGAGCGTCGCCATCTGCGCCATGATCCTGCCCGGCGTGAGCGGGGCCTTTCTGCTGGAAGTCCTGGGCATCTACCACCCGACCGTAGAGGCGCTCCGCGCCGCCATCGGGCTGGACCTCGGCGCCATGGGCTATGTAGTCGTGTTCATCCTCGGCGCCACGATCGGGCTCGGGCTCTTCTCGAAAACGCTGGACTGGCTGCTGGACCACTACCACGACCGGACGATGGCGGCCCTCGTAGGACTCATGGCGGGCTCACTCCGTGCGCTCTGGCCGTGGCAGCCGTGGGACTCGCCGGATCGCGTCCTCCTCTGGCCGCAGCAGGGCGACCCGGTGATGTCCGTCCTGCTGCTGGCCGCGGCGGGCTTTGCGTTCGTCGCCGTTCTGACATGGTGGGGGTCCCGCCGGATCACGGACTCCTCACCGACCTGAGCCCGCGACTCACCGAGCCCGCGGCGCCGGGTCCGCGCGGTGGCGCGGGACACGGCGCCGCCCTATCTTCTCGCCGTTTCCCCCATTGCCGTGTTCGCAACACAGGAGCCGTCGATGACCGACGAAGCCCACGGGCAGAGCCACGACGATACGCCCACCCCGCCCGCGTCCACACGCTGGTCGGAGGATCCCGTCCAGGACGACGAGAGCCTGGCGCCTCCGTTCGTGCCGGGGCGGAGCGCCGGCCCCACCGCCGGGGCGACGGCAGAGGATCGCGCACCCGCGCCAACGACGCCGGCCGAGCCGGCCCCGGCCCCGGCCGAGGACGAGGACGAGGACGCGCTGTTCCCGTTCGAGACTTCCTTCGGTGCCGACGAAGAGCCGGAAACAGTTCCGGAAGACGATTTCCCGTTCGACCAGTTCGACATCGACGGGGGGGCTGCACCCTCGACCGAGGAGGAGACAGGCTCGGGCTGGAGCCCCTCCACCGACGTGGAATGGGAGCCGGAGCCCACGGGGGAACCGTTGGAGCCGGTGGAGGAGGCGAGCGAACCCGCCGAGATCCCGGAAGCGGAGCTGGTCCCGCTGGATGCGGTGTCGGAGCCGGTCGTCGATGTAGAGGTGGAGACCACGGCTGAGCAGGAGGACGTGTACGAAGCGGAGCCCGTCGGACCGGCCGCGGATAGCGGGGCGGAAGAGGTGGCGGGGCTCCTGGACCGGCTGGCCGGGCTGCTCCGCGAGGAGGGTGCCGAGGCGGTCCGTCGGGAGATGGAGTCATCGGATCGGCTGACGGCGCTTCTCAGCGGTCTGATCGCGGGGTATCTCTCCGGCCGGTCCTGACGCCACCGCTCAGATCTTGATGACGATGTTCCTGCGGTAGAGGGGGAGCACCGCGAGCCAGATCAGCACGACCATCGAGACGGCGAAGAGGAGGGACCCGTTCAGCGGACCCGCCAGCGGCTCGAACACGCGTGCGTAGAGCCACCCGTAGCCCGTCACCGCCCCGCCGTCGCCTGTCGGCACGTGGATCAGACGGGTCAGGGTCCGGGCCAGCACTCCCGACAGGACGTACGCGAACAGGGGGTTGAGCCCGTACACCTGCAGTGGCTTGACCCATCCTCGCCAGCCGTTCACGTCGATCACCCAGATGAACCACGCGAGCGCCACGAACGCGATCCCGCCCGTGTAGAGCACGTACGAGCCGGTCCAGAGAGGCTTGTTGATCGGGAACAGCGGATTCCATGCGACGCCCGCCAGGATGAGCAGTGTACCCGTCAGCAACATGCGCAGGATGGCGTCCTCCCGCCGCGGGGATTCCGTGATCCACCGCCCGGCGATATAGCCCATCACGACTGTGACCACGGCCGGCAGCGTGCTCAACAAGCCTTCCGGATCGAAGGGGATCCCGAATCCGTGCCACACATGCGCTTCGCCGAAGATGGCGAGATCGACGCGCCGGACGACGTTGCTCTCGAGGGCATATGGCTCCGCGCCGCCGACCGCGAGCAGCAGGGCCCAGTACCCGAGCAGGATCGCGGCGGACGCGGCCACGACGTTCCGTGGCGAGAGCAGCAGGACGAGGAACGCGGCCAGTCCATAGGCGAGGGCGATGCGCTGGAGCACGCCCATGATCCGGAGGTCCCCGGGGAGATCGCGGCCGACGAACGGGTAGGCGCTCAGGAACAGCCCGACCAGGAAGATCAGCGCGACTCGCCGCACGATCTTGCGAGCGAGCGGCGGCGAGAGCCGGTGGTCGAACTTCCGGAACGAGAACCACATCGACGTGCCGACCACGAACAGGAAGAAGGGGAAGATGAGGTCGGTGGGGGTCGCGCCGTGCCACGCGGCGTGGCGGAGGGGAGCATAGATATGACCCCAGCTTCCGGGCATGTTGACCAGGATCATGCCGGCGATGGTGGCGCCCCGGAAGGCGTCGAGGGCCAGCAGGCGTCGCTCGGGCGTGGTATCCATGGGTTGGACTCGGTGGGCTCTCGGGTCGCGGCAATCTAGGTGCAGTGGAGATCAAATGCGAAGCGAACCGGGGCGGCGGTTTCCGTTCCTGGCTGCACCCGCTACCGTGTCCGCATGATCTCCTTTCCGATACCGTGGAAGCGGCCCACAGCCGTGGCGCGGCGACTCACCCTCACGGCGGCGCTCGTCGTCGCTGGCTGCGCCACACCGGCGGGGGAGCCGACGACGCCGACTCGCGGTGGAGCGGGCTCCACTGCCTCCGCCGCAGCCGCCGGGGTCCGCGTGCTGGTGTACAACATCCACGCGGGCAGGGACGCCGCCGGTGCAGAGAACCTGGAGAGGGTCGCGGCGCTGGTCCGTTCGAGCGGCGCGGATCTCGTGCTGCTGCAGGAGGTCGATCGCGGCACGCGGCGTTCCGGGGGCGTGGACCAGCTCGCGCAGCTGGAGCAGCGCACCGGCTTCCATGGAGCGTTCGGCCGCACGCTGGACTACCAGGGGGGCGGGTACGGGATCGCCGTATTGTCGCGCTGGCCCATCTCCGGCGACACGCTCCACCCGCTGGCGGTGGAGCCTGCGCAGGAGCGCGCTGGCGGCTCGTACGAGCCCCGCGGTGCGCTGGGCGTGAGGGTGGCGCCGGCCGTGGGCGGGTTCGGCGTCGTGAATACCCACCTGGACGCGTCCGGGGATGACCGTTACCGGCGACAGGAAGTCGTGGGAGTGCTCGCCGCCGCCGAGCGACTGCGCGGCGGGACGCCCTGGGTCGTCGTGGGCGGCGACTTCAACGCCGAGCCGGACACGCGGGTGGTCGAGCGCATGCGGGCGGGCGGCTGGACGGACGCATGGAGGGAGTGTGGAGATGGAGACGGTCTCACCTTTTCGACGGACGTACCCGTGAAGCGGATCGACTACCTGTTCCTGGCCCCGGGGCTGACGTGCGCGTCGGCGGAGGTCCTGGAGAGCGCGGCCTCCGACCACCGGCCGCTGCTTGTGGTGGTGACCGGACCAGCCGTGAGGGCGCCATGATGACCCGCCTGCTCCTGTTCGGGCTGGTGATGGGGCTCGGGGCCTGCGCGGCCGGGGCGCGCCGGAGCGACGCGGACGGGAGCGGGCCGGGGCCGGAGCTCCGACCGGGCGCCCACACGCCCCTGCCGGCTTCGGCGCTGCGGTGGGTCGACGAGACGCTGTCGGCGATGACGCTACGGGAGAAGGCCGGGCAGCTCGTGATGCCGTGGGTCAGTGCGGAATACACCGCCGTGGACTCCCCGGAGTTCGACCGACTGCTGGAGTGGGTGGAAGCCCATGGCGTTGGCGGGCTGGTCCTGTCCGTGGGGCTCCCTCACAGCTACGCGGCCAAGCTGAACGAGCTCCAGCGGCGCGCCAGGGTGCCGCTCCTGGTCGCATCCGACATGGAGAACGGGCCGGGGATGCGGATGAGCGGCATCTACTCGCTCCCGCACCTGCTGCCGCAGGGAGGTGGCACGGCGTTCCCGCCCGTCATGGCCCTCGGCGCCGCGGACTCGGAGGAGCTCGCGTACGAGCTCGGCCGGGTGCTGGGCCGGGAGGCCCGGGCGGTGGGGGTCCACATCACGTTCGGGCCGGTGCTGGACGTGAACTCCAACCCGAGCAACCCGATCATCAACACCCGCTCGTTCGGGGAGGACCCCGAGCGGGTCTCGCGACTGGGGGTCGCGTACATCCGCGGCGCGCGGTCGGAGGGGTTGATGACCACGGCCAAGCACTTCCCGGGGCACGGCGACACGAGCGAAGACTCGCACATCGAGCTACCCGTCATCACCGCCGATCGCGCCCGCATGGACACCCTGGAGCTGCCCCCGTTCCGGGCCGCGATCGATGCGGGGGTCGACGCCGTGATGACGGCCCACATCGCGGTGCGGGGGGTGGAGGGCGCGGAGGCGCCGCCGGCCACGCTGTCGCCGTACTTCATGACCCGCGTGCTCCGGGAGGAGCTGGGCTTCGACGGTCTGCTGTTCACGGACGCGATGACCATGGGCGGCGTGGCCGACCAATTCGGTGGCGGTACCGAGGTGCTGGTCCGGGCGCTCGAGGCGGGCGCGGACGTGCTGCTCATGCCGCGGGACGTGGCGGAGGCGGTGTCGGCCGTGACGGCAGCCGTGGAGGCCGGGCGGCTCGAGGAGTCCCGGATCGACGCCTCGGTCCGCCGTATCCTCGAGGCCAAGGCCCGGGCCGGGCTTCACCGGCGTCGGCTCGTCTCGCTCGAGCTCGTTGACGAGGTGGTGGGCGTCCGAGCCCACACGGAGCTCGCCCGGACGGTTGCGGAGCGCTCGGTCACCCTGGCCCGGGACCGCGACCAGCTCGTGCCCCTGACCGGCGCCAGCCGCGTGCTCGTCCTCAACTACGCCGAGGCGAACGACCCGGTGGCGGGACGCACGTTCGTCCGCGCCCTCGCGGCTGCCGTGAGCGTGGACGCCGCCCGGGTGGACGCCCGCACCGACTCCGCCACGTGGACCGAGCTCCGGGCCCGCGCGGACTCGGCCGATCTCGTCATAGCCGCCGCCCGAGTGACTCCACGCGAGTACAGCGGCACCGTGGAGGCCGAGGGCGGTTTCGCCGGCTTTGTCGAGTCGCTCGCACGGGCGGGCAAGCCGGTGATAGCCGTCTCCTTCGGGAGCCCGTACCTGCTCGATTCTTTCCCATCCGTCCCTGCGTACCTCCTCGCCTGGGGCGGAGTAGACGCGAGCCAGAAGGCGGCCGCGCGAGCGCTTCTGGGCGAGATCCCGATCCAGGGGCGGCTGCCGATCTCGCTCCCGCCCCACCACGAGGCCGGTACCGGGATCATGCGACCCGGCCCACCGACCGCTCGCGGCTCGGACGCCCCGCGCTGAGCGCCCCATGACCCCGGAGCCGGGCGCCCGCTTCGTTATCGGGCTCGATGGAGGCGGTACGGCCACGCGCATGGCCGTGGCCGATACGGACGGGCGTGAGCTGATCCGCCGCCGCGGCGCGGCGGGGCTGGTGGACCCGCAGAGCCCCCAGGCGACCGCGACCACGCTGATCTCCCTGGTGCGCGACTGCGCGGCCGCGGCCGGGGTACCGCTCCCGGTTTCCGCCCTCTGTGCCGGGCTGGCCGGAGCCGGTGCGCGAGAGCCCAGGGAGCGCCTACGGGACGCGTTCGCATCGGCCGGACTGGCCGACCGGGTACTCGTGGTCCCGGACGGCGAGGTGGCGCTGGAGGGCGCGCTCGGCGGCACGTCCGGCGTGCTCCTGGTGGCCGGAACCGGGTCCGCGGCGTGGGGGAGGGGAGAGGACGGCCGGACCGCGCGCTGCGGCGGCTGGGGTATGGTCGCGGGCGACGAGGGGAGCGGCTACGCCATCGGACGCGACGCGCTCAGAGCGGCGCTGCAGTCGGCGGATGGCCGGCGTCCGTCAGGGGTTCTGCTGCCCGAGCTTCTGACGACTCTCGGACGCGAGGAGCCGGGCGATCTCGCGGCCTGGGCGGGCACGGCCACCAAGGGAGACGTGGCCGCCCTCTCGCCGCTCGTGATCCGGCTGGCCGAGGGCGGGGACCCGGCCTCCGATGAGATCGTGACCCGCGCGGCGGGGGAGCTTGCGTGCCACGTGGAGGCGCTCGTGGCACGGCTCGGGCCGTGGTCCCCGCCGGTGTGCGTCGTCTTCCACGGCGGCGCTGTGGGGGAGGAGGGGCTGGCGCGGCGAGTGGAGGCGCGGCTCCGATCCGGGCCGGTGGAGATCGACCGGCGAGAGGCCGCCGCGGACGCCGTAACGGGGGCGGTGCGGATGGCGCTCTCCCTCGGATCGTGTGGCGGTTGACCCCGGGCCCGAGTTGGCCCATTGTTCAGCACTCTGGCCCCCGGGCCGGTTTCCATCAGCAGGGCCCGTAGCTCAGGTGGATAGAGCATCGGTTTCCTAAACCGAGGGTCGCGCGTTCGAGTCGCGCCGGGCCCGTTCTTGCGGCCGGCCTCGGTCCACAGAGGTCGGCCGCCTTCTTGACCGAGGGGAACAACACGACGTGCAGGGACGAAGCTCCATATCCATGAGGTGGCTGCTGGCCGCAGCCACGGCCCTCCTGAGCGCGATCCTCACCGCCACACCGGCGGCGGCGCAGATCGACCTCCCCCGGCCCACGGGCTATATCAACGACTTCGCCAACGTCATTCCGGCCGAGCAGGAGGCCCGGATCCGACAGGTGATCGACGAGGTGCGGGCGAAGTCTGGCGGCGAGATCGTGGTCGTGACCATCCCGTCGCTGAACGGGCGCCCGATTACGGAATGGGGCCTGGAGATCGGCCGCGAGTGGCGGATCGGGGGGGAGGGGGAGGCGGGCGACCGGTTCCGGAACACCGGGCTGGTCTTCCTGGTGGCGCCGAAAGAGCGGGATCTCCGGATCGAGCTCGGTACGAACACGAATACGTTCATCACCGCTTCCGAGGCGGGGCGGATCCGGGATCGATACGTGATCCCGGCGTTCCGCGAGGGCGACTACGGCACCGGGATCTACAACGGTGTGGCCGCGCTGGCGCTGGAGTACGCGGATGAGTTCGGGTTCGAGTTGACGGGCGACTTCGCGCCGGCGGAGCCACAGGGCCGGGGAGATGGGGGCGGCGGCGTGGACTGGAGGACCTACCTGTTCCTCTTCTTCATCCTGTTCATGGTCTTCGGCGGACGTGGACGCCGGCGCGGGTGCCTGCCTTTCTTCATCCCGATCCCCATGGGCGGCGGAGGGCATCACAGGGGCGGCTTCGGCGGCGGCGGGTTCGGCGGTGGCTTCGGCGGAGGGGGCGGGTTCGGCGGGTTCGGCGGAGGCGGTGGTTTCGGGGGCGGCGGTGTATCAGGGAGCTGGTGACATGAGCGACACGAGAAAAGCGGCGGAGAGCTACGCGACGGAGCTGTCGAACGCGCTGGGAGATCGGCTTCGGAGCGTCGTGCTGCACGGGTCGGTGGCGCGGGGAGAGCCGGTGAAGGGGGTGAGCGACGTGAACCTGCTCGTCCTCCTGGACCGCATCGATCCGCCGCTCCTGCGGGAGCTGGCGCCGCACGCGCGGCGGTGGCTCGAGAAGCAGCGCGCCCTCCCGCTCGTGCTGACCTGGGACGAATGGGCGGCGGCCAGCGACGCGTTCGCCATCGAGACCTCCGACATGCTGGACGCGCACGAGGTGCTGCACGGCTCCGACCCGCTGCTCGACACCACCGTGGAGCCGCGCCACCTGCGGATCCAGGCGGAGCGCGAGCTGCGCGGCAAGCTGATCCACCTCCGGCAGGGAACGCTCGCCGCGGCCGACCGTCCCCGGGAGCTGGGCCGGCTGCTGCTCGCCGCGCTCCCGAGCGTCGCCACATACCTTCGCGCTGCGCTCCGGCTCGCAGGCGAGCAGGTGACGGGCGAGGAAACGCCCGCCGTCTTCTCTCGCGGCTCGCGCCTGGTGGGCACCGATGAGACGCGCCTGCTCGAGCTGTGGGATCTGAGGAGCAGGCAGAAGGAGCCGGAGGCCGGCGTGGAGGACCCGCGGGTCGCCGCCGTTCACGCTGTTCTGGAGCATACCGTGGAGTACGTTGACACCCTGTCCGGAGGAAGTACATGAAGCGCGCCCTCATCACGCTGCTGGTCCTTTCCGTCCCCCTCTCCGGGTGTGGCTACAATCGCATCCAGGAGATGGACGAGAACGTGGAGGCCCGACGGGCCGACATCGAGGCGGAGCTGCTCCGCCGCAACGACCTGATCCCGAACCTCGTGGCCACCGTGGAGGAGGCCGCGCGCTTCGAGGAGGAGACCTTCACCCGCGTCGCCGAGGCGCGTTCGGGGCTGACCCAGTCGCGGGAGCAGCTGGCGCAGGCCGTGCAGAGCGGCACCGACAGCGGCGAACTCTCGCGCGCAGCCTCGAACGTCGGTGAGAACCTGCGGCTGTTCCTGAACGTGGCCGTGGAGGCCTACCCACAGCTGACGGCGAACCGAAGCTTCATCGCGCTCCAGGACGAGCTGACGGAGACCGAGAATCGGATCAGCGTGGCCCGGCGCGATTTCAACGAGTCGGTGCAGCAGTACAACAGCTACGTCCGGCGCTTCCCGCAGGCGATCACGGCCCGTGTGATCGGGGCCGAGCGCAAGGACACGTTCGAGGCGCCCGAGAGCGCCAGGGCGGCTCCGCAGGTGGAGTTCGGCGAGGGCGACGCGGGCCGCTGAGGGATTCGCCCCACACGAGACCGCTTCCTGTCGGCGAATTCCCCACAGGCGGGTGCGGGATTCCTTACGGCCGAATACCAAGGTTCTCCGCCCGGTGCCGAGGGGTTTGCCGGGATTGTACCCCCTATGGCATGCCCTTATCTTCGGTCTCCATAGTGAAATGCGACGAGGCCGGGAGGCGCCGCCTGTGAATAGAGACGGCATTGTGGTGGAGGGGGCCGCGAAGCGGTTCGGAAGGCGCTGGGCGCTCCGGGGTGCCAGCTTCCGGGCGGAGCCGGGCACGGCGGTAGCGCTCATGGGGCACAACGGGAGCGGGAAGACGACGCTGCTCCGGATTGTCGCCACCACGCTTCGTCCCACGCGCGGCGGCGGCACGGTCTTCGGCTTCGACCTCGTGAAGGAGAGTGACGCGATCCGCGAGCACGTCGGCGCTCTCTATCATGCCCCCGGCGTCTACAGCGATCTGACGGCACGGGAGAACCTGGAGTTCGCGCGCCGCATGTGGGGGGGCGCGAGCGTCGTGGGCGTGGATGCGGCGCTGGAGCGAGTGGGTCTCACGTTCGCGGCCGACGAGCTGGCCCGGGGCTTCTCGTCCGGTATGACGCGCCGGCTATCACTGGCGCGTCTCGTCATGCGCCCACCCCGCCTGCTGCTCCTCGACGAGCCCTACGCCAGCTTCGACGCCGATGGCATCGAGTTGGTGAACACGATGGTGCGGGAGACCGTGGATCGCGGGGGGATCGCGCTGGTGGCGACGCACGACCCCGAGCGCTCCGCGGCGGTGGTGGACGTGATCATCACACTCCAGCAGGGGCGGGTGGTCCCCACCCCCGAGAAGGCTCCGCGGCTGACGGCGGAGGTGGTTCGATGAGCTTTCGGGGCGAGATGACCCGCGTGGGCGCCGTCGCGTGGAAGGACCTGACTACGGAGCGCCGATCGAAGGCCAACTTCAACGCCGTTCTGTTCCTGGCCGCCCTCATGCTGCTCATGTTCGGCTTCGCGCTGGGCCCGGATACGGCCACCCTGAGGGCCGCGGCGGCGGGGATCCTCTGGCTGACCATCCTGTTCAGCGGGAACCTGGCGTTCCACCGCTCATACCAGGTGGAGCTCGAGGGGGGCGCCCTCGAGACCCTGCTCCTCTATCCCGGGGCCCGAAGCTCGATCTTCCTCGGGAAGATGGCGGCCAACCTGGTGTTCGTGCTCATGGTGGAGATCGTGCTGGTCCCGCTCGCCATCATCCTCTACGACATCGAGCTGACGGGCACGCTGGGGCTGGTCCTGCTGGTGATGCTGTTGGGGACGATCGGGTTCGTGACGCTTGGGACGTTCTACGGGTCCATGGCGAGCCGGAGTCGGGCGCGGGAAGTACTCCTGCCCCTCCTCCTGTTCCCCATGCTCGTGCCCGTGCTGGTTGCGGCGGTGGAAGGGACGGCGGCGCTGCTGGCGGGCGACGCCATGGGCGACGGCGGCCGGTGGATCCAGCTGCTGGTGGCTTTCGATATCATCTTCCTCGGCGCGAGCATCCTCGCGTTCGGGGCGGTCATCGAGGAGTAACGGAGAGAGATGAGAGCGCTCAGAGAAGAGAAGGCGCCCCTCTGGCTGGTGGTGCTGACCGTGCTCGCGCCCGTGGCCGTGGTAGCGGCACAGTGGTACGCGTTCGCGTACTCGCCGGCGGCGGAGGACTACGCGCATTCACAGAAGATCATGTACGTGCACGTACCGGCCGCGTGGAACGCGTTCCTGGCGTTCTTCATCGTGTTCTGGTCGAGTGTGGTATACCTGTGGAAGCGGACGGCGCGGAGCGACCTGCTGGCGGCCTCGGCGGCGGAGATCGGCGCACTCTTCACCGGGCTCACCCTGGTGCTGGGCTCGATCTGGGGGAAATGGGCCTGGGGCGCGTGGTGGACCTGGGACGCCCGACTCACGTCCACGGCGGTGCTGTTCATCATCTTTGTGGGCTACCTTTCGCTGCGCTCCTTCACGGAGGATCCGGAGCGGCGGGCGACGTGGAGCGCCGGAGTGGGAATCTTCGGGGCGCTGAACGTCCCCATCGTCTACATGTCCGTCCGGTGGTGGCGCACGTTGCACCAGGTGCAGTCGGCGCCGGATACGTTGACGCCGATCTACAAGTGGGCGCTCCGGGCGAACGCCGTGGCGTTCCTGGGGGTACTGATTGTGTTCGTGTCCTGGCGGTACCGTGCCGCGCGGATCGAGCGCCGGGCGGAGGCGCTCCAGGAAGAAGCCGTGCTCGAGGGGGGCGAAATCTATGTCTGACGCGAACGTCTGGAACTACGTCATCGGGGCCTACGCCGTCACGTGGGTGGGCCTGATCGGATATTCAATCCGTCTGTTCACGCTGAACCGGCGCGCCCGGAACGCGATCGCGGACCTCGGAGGTGAAGGATGAAGCGGAAGACCATCGGACTGTTCGGGGCCCTGCTGGTGCTGGGAGGATTCGGCTTCCTGATCTGGGGCGGGCTCGGCACGAACCTCGTCTACTTCCTCACGCCGAGCGAGCTGCTGGCGCGGGGCGACGCCGCATACGAGACGCCGGTGCGTCTCGGCGGCAAGGTGGTCCCGGGGTCGATCGCGTGGGATGCCGACGCCCTCGACCTGCGGTTCCGGGTGACGGACGGCAGCGACACGCTGCTGGTCCAGTCGTCCGGGGCGCCGCCGGCCATGTTCAAGGACACCATGGGCGTGGTGGTGGAGGGGTCGTACGGCCGGGAAGGGGTGTTCCGGTCCACGAACCTCATGGTGCAGCACTCGAACGAGTACAAGGCGCCGCCCGAGGGACACCGGCCCGTGGACACCTATCAGACGCTGATCCGGGAGGACGGGACGTGATCCGACTTCTTGGACTCAGTGCCTCCGCGCTGTCGCTTGGGCTTGCGCTCTACGGAGCGGCCGCGGCCTTCTGGGGGGTACGCACGCGCAACGAATCGCTGGTAGCGAGCGCCCGCGCGGCGACCTACGCCATCTTCGGTCTGATGCTGGCGGCGAACCTGGGAATGATGTTCGCCCTGCTGACGCACGACTTCAGCATCTCCTACGTGGCCCAGGTAGGCAGTCGCTCGGCCCCGACGTGGGTCACGATCGTGTCCCTGTGGAGCTCGCTCGAGGGGTCCATCCTCTTCTGGGGACTGATCCTCTCCGGCTTCACCGCGGCGGTGGTCTTCCTCCACCGCGACCGGGACGACGACCTGTTCCCCGTGGCCACGGGGACGATGCTGCTCGTGGGCGCCTTCTTCTACCTGCTCCTGATCGGACCGGCGAACCCGTTTCACGCGGTGTTCCCGGTGCCGACCGACGGGCCGGGGCCCAACCCGCTGCTGCAGAACCACTGGCTGATGGCGGTACACCCGCCGCTCCTGTACCTGGGATACGTGGGCATGGTGGTGCCATTCGGCTTCGCCATCGGGGCGCTGATCACCCGCCAGACGGAAGGGCAGTGGCTCGAGGTGACGCGCCGATGGACCCTGACGGCCTGGATGTTCCTGAGCCTGGCGATCGTGGCGGGGATGTGGTGGTCTTACGAGGTCCTGGGCTGGGGCGGCTACTGGGCCTGGGACCCGGTGGAGAATGCTTCCTTCCTCCCCTGGCTCACCGCAACCGCCTTCATCCACTCCACGATGGTCCAGGAGCGGCGCGGGATGCTCAAGGTGTGGAACGTGACGCTCATCATTGCCACGTTCCTGCTCACGATCCTCGGAACGTTCCTGACCCGGAGCGGGATCCTCTCCTCCGTGCACGCGTTCGCCGAGGGCCCGATCGGGTACTACTTCCTGGGCTTCATCGCGGTTACGCTGCTGGCCAGCGTGGCGATCATAGCCGGGCGCAGCGAAGAGCTGAAGAGCACCGGTCGGCTGAAGTCGGCGGCGTCTCGCGAGACGGTGTTCCTGATCAACAACCTGCTGCTGGCCGCATTCACGTTCACCGTGCTGCTCGGGACGCTATTCCCGCTGGTGGCCGAGGCGGCGCGCGGCGTACGAGTCACGGTGGGCGAGCCGTTCTTCAACCGGATGACGCTCCCGCTGGCCGTCATGCTCATCTTCATGGTGGGCGTGGGACCGGTCCTCCCGTGGGGGAAAGCGACGAGCAAACACTACCGCCGCTTCATCGTGCCCGGGGTGATCGGCGCGCTGGGCGTACTCGTGTGGCTCGCGTTCGGCGGCCGCAATATCCTGGGAATCCTCGGGATCGGCTTCGCGGCGTTCGCGATCACGGCCAACCTCGGGGAGTTCGTAATCGGCGCGCGCACCCGGATGAAGGCGCACGGCGAGAACCCGCTGACGGCCACGAAGCGGCTGGTGGGGGCGAACTCGCGTCGGTATGGCGGCTACATCGCCCACCTCGGCATTCTGGTGGTGTCGGTGGGGATCATTGCTTCCTCGTCCTATACCGTCGACCGCGAGTTCACGCTCCGGAAGGGGGAAACAGCCGAGGTCGGGGACTACACGCTCCGGTTCGAGGACGTGTGGGGCTCGGACGAGCCACGGCGCTTTTCCATCACCGCCGATATCGCGATCCTGAAGGGCGGGGAACAGATCGGGGCACTGTACCCCAAGCTGAACTACTACCAGATGAGCGATCAGCCCATCGGCACCCCGGCGGTGCGGACCCGGGCTCACGAGGACCTCTACATCACGCTCATGGCGTTCGAGCAGGACGGCTCGTCCATCACCATTCGGGCGCTGGTCGAGCCGCTGGTCGGCTGGATCTGGGTCGGCTCGCTCGTGATCGGGGCGGGCGCCCTCGTCGCGCTTCGCTACCGCAGCCGTCGCGCGGATGATGCGCCCGGTCGCCGGCCCGCGCCCCGGCCCACGGCCCGGCGCAAGGAACGGGAAGGAGTGGCGGCGTGAGCTGGAAGCGCGCTGGAATCTGGATGGTGGTGATGATCCCGCTCATCATGCTGTTCACCTTCGGGCTGCGGCGGGGCGACCCGCGCTTGATCCCATCGCCGCTGGTGGACCAGCCGGCGCCCGAGTTCGCGCTGCCGATGATGTCCATCGACGGCCCAATGCCGGACGGCAGCGAGCTGACCGGAGACACGCTGCGTCTCTCGGAGCAGCGCGGGAACATCGTCGTGCTCAATTTCTTCGCGTCCTGGTGCGTGCCCTGCCGGATCGAGCACCGCGTGCTGAACAAGGTCGCGCGGCGCTACGAGGACGACGGAGTGCGTTTCTTCGGCGTCGTGTACAACGACGAACCGCCGGCAGTGAGGAACTACATCAGGCAGCTCGGCGGGCAGTTTTACCCGGCGCTCATGGACGAGGGGCAGCGGGTGGCCATCGATTACGGGCTGGTCGGTGTGCCCGAGACGTTCTTCATATCGCCCGATGGCACGGTGCGAAGGAAGGTCTTCAGCGCAGTGAACGAGATGATGCTGGTGTCTGAGATCGAGGCCATGCTCGCGGAGCGGGCTGCACAGGAGCCGACGGAGACGCCGACGCCGGCGGGCACGCCGGGGACCCAGGATGTGGGGGAATGATGCGCGCTCTCCGCTCGATCACCGGCTCTCTGCTCGTGGTGCTCGCTCTCGGTATCGCGACGGCGGCATCAATGTCGGCGCAGCAGCCTCAGATGGAGGGGCTCCAGACCAGCCGCAGCGGTCCGCTGGAAGACGCGGCACTCGAGGCGCGGGCCATACGCCTCGCGGATGAACTGCGCTGCCCGGTCTGCCAGGGGCTCTCGATCCACGACTCGCCCTCGCCGCTCGCGCAGGACATGAAGGACCTGATCCGGAGCCAGGTGGCCGCCGGGGCCACCGACCAGGAGATCCGGCAATACTTCATCAGCAAGTACGGCGAGTGGGTCCTGCTGGAGCCCAAGCCGAGCGGGTTCAACATCCTCGTCTATCTGCTGCCGTTCGCCGGACTCCTCGGGGGCGCGTTGCTGATCGTCGTGGCCGTGCGACGCTGGACCGCACCGGAAGACGAGCCGGTGGTCGAGACACGCTGACTGTCATCACCGCGATCGGGACGCTCTGGGCGTCTTCTCCAACTCATGCCCCACGACGGCCGGCGCCGACTGGTCCGGCTCTCGCGGCCTCCGGCGTCCGCCGCTAGATTCCGGCGCTGATCCATAAAATAACAGACCGCGGTCGGAGCTCATGTATCCCCACCTGTTCACCATCGGCGACTTCACCGTCACATCCTTCGGGGTGATGATGTTCCTCTCCTTCGTGGTGGGGGCGTGGGTGCTGGCGAAGCAGTTCGAGAAGCGCGACATGGACCCGGAGATCGCGTGGGACATGCTGCTGTGGATCGCGCTGGGCGGGATCCTGGGCGCGAAACTGTACTTCGTGGCACTGCACCCGGCGGATCTGTACGCGGACCCGGTGCGGGCCCTGACGAACCGCGGAGGCCTGGTGTGGTACGGCGGCTTCATCGGCGGAGCTCTGGCCTTCTGGTGGCAGGTAAAGAAGCGGAATCTGCCGGTGGCACTCACGTTCGACAGCGCCGCGCCCGCCCTCGCCATCGCGTATGCGGTGGGCCGAATGGGCTGCTTCCTCGTGGGCGACGACTATGGCAGGCCCACCGACTCGTGGGTCGGGATCGCGTTCCCGGAAGGGTATCCGCCCACCACCGCGCGGTACTTCCGCTCCATCGGCTACGAAATCTCCGCCGCCATTCCGGATACGGCCGTTCTCGCGGTCCATCCTACGCAGCTCTACGAGATCGCGGCGGCAACGGTCATGTTCGCGATCCTCTGGCGCCTGTCCGGCGCCTTCCGTCCAGGGCGCCTGTTCGCACTCTACCTCGTCATGTACGCCATCGAGCGGTTCCTGGTGGAGTTCGTCCGCGCCAAGACGGATTTCGTCGCGCTGGGCCTCACCACGTCCCAGTTCGCCAGCGTGCTGCTCCTGGTCATCGCCGCCGTCATCTGGCAGCGGACCCGGGGAACACACGAAACCGCCGGTGTATCCGCGGAGGACCAGCAGGCGTCGCGGGAACCGAAGCAACCCGCTCGACGCTGAGCATGCGCCCAGCCGCGCTCCTCGTGGCCGCGACGCTCGCGGCCCTGGCCGCGCCGGCCGTGCGGACCGTCGCGGCCCAGGAGCCGGACACCGTGAGCGCCACGCCCGCCGACACGGTCCCCCCAGCTCCGACGCGGCCCGAGTACGTGCCGCCCCGCTACGCCATTTCCGTGGTGGGCGGGCGCCCGGGAGCGGGGACCGCGCAGGAGCAGCCCGTGCTGGCGATCCGTTTTGATGAGACAGGGACCGTGGCGGACTCGTCGCTCCTCCAACGGACGCTGGAGGCCGATGGCGGGTTCCAGGTCGCGGCCTCCGCCATCGTGAGCCTTACCCCTCGCTGGGCCGTGCGGATGGGCGCCGGCGCGGGTCGGCTGACGCTCCGGCCGCGCTACGACGGGGGCGACAGCACGTTTGCCGCTGCAACCTCCACCCTCACCGAGACCGAGAGCGGCGAGGTCTCTCTCTTCTTCCTCGAGGGCGCGCTCCGCATGCGGCTGAAAACCCGCGTCAGGCCCCAGCCCTACCTCGAAGTCGGCGCCTCCTCGGTCCGCTGGACCGCCGATGAGCCACCGGCCGGGGCAGCCGAGCTGGCCGACGGCGTGACCCGGTTCGCCGCCCTTGCCGCTGTAGGGGTGCTGATACCGGTCAACCAGCGGATCTCCGCACGCATCCACGTCGAGACCCGCGCTTTCCGGACCCCGCTCGGGCCACGCCCCGCGGGCAGCGACGGCCCCGCCGTGGACAGCATGTCTCTCACGTTCCTGGCGCCCGACGCCGACCGCTTCAGCGACAACGCACAGGCGCTCTACTCCACCACACGGCTGGACGTGGGCGTCAGCTTCGGCTTCGGCGCCATGCCGCGGAGCCCGGCCACCCCGGCCACCCCGGCCGACCCGACCCCGGCGACCACGCCCCGGAGCTGACCCGCGCGAGACCACGCCGCTGGCTGCCGCGGGCGGGAAGTTGCGGGGCGGAGACGGAAAGCGATGTCCCCCCATGCCCTTCGGTCAGGAGCTCGTTGCGCCATGGAACGGGGATTGCCTTCTGAGCGGACGATCGCTGTCCCACTGCCCCCGCACGCTGAGGACCCGTACCCGTGACGCGGAAGGCTGGCTCGATCGTGCTCACCCGACTCCGGGAGCGTATCCGGCTCGGCCGCTACTTCGGCCGGTGGGGTCCAGGTGACCGTCTCCCGAGCGTGCGGGCCGTGGCGCAGCTGGAGGACGTGGACCGGAAGACAGTGGCGGCGGCTTACCGTCGGCTGGCGGAGGAGGGTCTGGTGCGGGTGGAGGCCCGATCGGGCGTCTACCTGAGCCAAGACGGGAGCCCTGAGGCGGATCCGCTACGGCGACTGCACCTGAGCTGGCTCGAGCACGCCATGGCCTCGGCCGAAGAGCTCGGTCTCGACCTCACCACCGCGAACCGCATGTTCCAGGGCGTGACCGCCGTACAGCGGCGGCGGATCCCGGTGGTGGATCCGGATCAGGCGCATGCGGCCCTTCTGGCCCACGAGCTGTCGGCGCGCACTGGCCTCGACTGTGTCGCTACCGAGGCGCGGCGGCTTCCGGCGGAGGTGGGGCCGCTGCACGACCCACCGTTCATCCTGGCCACCCCCGAGGGGAGAGAGCTCCTCAGCGCCATGCGCGAGCAGGTGCCGGTGATCCTGATCACGCTCGCCGCGGATCTGTTCGAGAGCGTGTACAGGGCGGCGCGGGAGGAGTCCGTGGTGGTCGTGGTCGGCGATGGAACGCTTCGGAAGGAGCTGGAGCACGCGGTCGACCGGGGCCTCTTCGATCAGCCGGAGCGGGTCCAGGTGGTGGCAGCGGAGAGCTGGGGTGGCCGGACCGTGCCGGGGCGGGAGCGCGTCGTCACGTGGCTCGCGGCGGCGGAGAACAACGGCGAGCAGACGGGAGCCCCGCGACCTGGGCGAAGCGTGGCTGCGGGCGGTCCTTCGACGCACCTGGTGTCGACGTCGACGCTCGGCGCGATCCGCAGCCAGGTCGCGCGGGCCGCCCTCGACCAGGTCAGTACGTCCAGCGCCTCCGCCACGCGACGACGGCCTGCCGGATAATGTCAGCCCGCAGATAGGACATCGTCCTGGTGCCCACGAGGCGGTCCAGGCTCTGAACGGGCTCCCAGCCGAACCGGAGCGTGCCGATCCCCGCCTGGTACTCGAGGGCCACGGCCGACAGGTCGCCGGCTTCCATTCCCACCAGGAACTCGGCGCTCAGTACCCAGTTGTCCGTGATCTCGAAGCCGGCCGTAGCGAAGGTCCCGCCTCCGGGCACGTAGTCCACTACCAGGTAGTCCAGGAGGCCGATCTGCTCGTTGATCTGAGAGGCCAGGACCTCGGCGAGTCCTGTGTAGGCCAGCCCCTGACCGAGGACGCCCGTGGCGCCTTCGGACGATGCCACCTGCCCGAGATCGCTCGTGGGGCGGCCAAAGAGGAGGAAGCTCAGCAGCTCCGAGTCCGGGATCTCGGCACCGGTCGCCGTGCCAAGGCCGAGCGACGGGTTCTGGAGCGTTCCGCCCACCGAGACGCGCACGTCCACATCGGCCCCATCCGGGACCCGGACGAGGCGGGACGCCACGATGTCGAGCCGCGGGTTGGGCTCCGGCGACCCGAAGAACCGGATCTCGGCCGACACGATCCGGAACTGCCGGTTGATCACTCCCACCGCCAGCTGGAAGGTCCCCGCCTCGCCCCGGAGTGTGCCCTGGATCGGCATGGACGACCCGAACCGATCGACGGTGAGAGTGCCGCTCAGGCGCAGGCGAGCCTCCTCCGTTACGAACCAGAGCTCATTGCCGGCGATCACGGTCAGGTTCGAGATACGGATCCCGGCCTCCTCCGCGGGGGAGTTGAGGTCGAGATCGAAGCCCTGATCCACCAGGTCGAGATCCGGCGCGGTGAGCCTCGCGCTCAGCTCCGGCTGCTGCAGCGGCGCCAGTGAAACCGCGCCATCATCGACGCGCACGGATCCGGTGACCACAGGCTGGGAAGCCCTCCCGCCGAGGCGCACCTCACCCCACAGTCCCGCCGGGCGCTCGTCGTCCAGTCCCTGGACGCGGAACTCCTGGAGCTCGGCCGTAAGGTCGAGAGCGGGGTCCGTCAGCTCCTGGAAGTCCAGCGCGCCCGTGATCCGGGCGAAGCCGTCGCTCTCCACGATGAAGTCCTGGAACACGGCTTCGCGACCGCTCAGCACGATCTGGCCACGGATGTTCTCAAACCGGCGGTCGAGCAGCGGGATGGTCACGCTCCCCTGGATCAGCGAAGCGGAACCGCTCAGGCGGGGCGCCGAGGGCGTGCCGCTGATCTGTACGTCCGCCTCGATCCGCCCCTCCAGGTTCTCCACGAGGGTCAGGCCGGGATCCAGCGTCGCGAGGGGGAACGTGTGGGTAGTGACCTTCAGGTCGACGGCCCCGTCGTCGGCCAGGGCGAAGAGGGTATCGCCGGCGAGCCGGAGCCGAGCGGGCAGCGTGCCCGACAACTGGATTCGGGCAGAGTCACCCAGGAGCCCCACGCCGTCCACCACGAGCCGCTCGCCCTCGTACAGGACCTTACCCTCCAGGGATCGGATCGCGACGCCCCTGAAGCTGCCGTCCCCGAGGCCGAGGGCGAGGTCGACCGTGGGAGCATCCACGGGGCCCGCTACACGGCCCGTCAACGAGAGCTCACCGTCCAGCGCCATCTCGATTCCCACCAGCTCGAGAACGTCCCCGATGGGGAGGCCGGCCACGTCGACGGCGAGGTCCATGTCGTCCAGCGGAGCGACCACACCGTTCGCGAGAATCCGCCCCGCGCCGTCCACCTGGCGCAGCTCCACGCCATCGATGCGCACCGAGTCTCCGACCGTCCACGCCACCCGAGCCGGCTCCGGCAGTCGCCAGCGCTCCTGCCGGAGGTCGAGCTCGAGGGACCGCAGGAATACCTCCCGCCGGCCCGTCTCGTCGATGATGCCATCGGCCGTCAGCTCCAGCAGACCGCGCTCACCCTGCTGATCCGCCCTCACCACCAGGGCGAAGTTCGGTCGTCCCAGGTCGAGGTTGGCCTGAAACGAATCGAAGCCACCGAACGGCGTTCGCAGCTCGTCGGAGGCGAGTTCCAGGTCGAGCCGGGGCAGCCCATCGCTCAGGGTCACCGCGTACTCGCCCTCGAGGCTCTCGGCTGCCCATTCCCCCCAGCGGAACCCGCGCGCGGCGACGGTGCCCTCGAGCTGCGGGGTCGCGAGCGTCCCGCCCGCGGTCCCGGTGAGACGGAGGCTGCCGCGCGCGAACTGCGGCTGGCCGGTCGGACCGGCCGGCAGGAATGGGCCCAGCGGACCCAGCTCGGAGACAAGGGCGTCGTACGCCACGGTCCCGCTGCCGTCCACGAAGTCCCACCGCCCCGCGGCGGCGAGCTGCACGGGACCGAGGTGGACGCGGAGTTCCTCCACATCCACCACACCGCCGGCCACTTCCATGAGCAGGGCGAGGGTGTCTTCCGGCTCGCTCTCCCAGCCCGTGAAGTTGCCGTTGGCCGCAAGCGTGGCGCGCGCGGTCGCCGGATCGAAGCCCCGGCCCTCCAGCGTGAATGCGGCGTGCACCTCCGCGGGCGGTACCGGCGCCTCGATGACCGACTGGAGACGCACGCCGGTCAGGCGTCCCGTGAGGTCGTAGGAGGGCACCGCGCCGGTCGGGTCCACCCTCCCCTCGATCGACAGGATCCCACCGCCCGCCTCCAGCCGGACGTCCAGGTCCAGCGGCGTGGTGCCGGGTGCGCCCGTGAAGCGCACGCTCCCGGTGATCGGGCCAGCGAAGGGCAGCCCGGGCGCCAGCGCGCGCAGAGCCAGCAGGGGGGTCTGATCGAAGGACACGGCCGCTTCCTGGAGCGAGAACCCCTCCTCGGTGAGGGCGATCCTGCCAGTGAGGTCGGTGACGAATGGCTCCGGTACGCTCGGCGTCGTGAGGCGGCCCCGCAGGTCCAGCCGGATGTCATCCCCGGTCCCACTGATCGTGCCGGTCACCGTGCCGCCGTAGGGAAGGGGACCCGTGAAGGCCTCGACGAGGTCGAGCGAGAGCGGGTCCACCCGCAGGTCCACCGTCTCGAGAACCGGGCGCGTCCCGCCGATCACCGCCCGGACCGACCCGGTAGCGGAGCTCCCCGGGGCGCGGAGATCGAGATCGGAAAGCGCCAGCATGGTCCGCTCGCCAGGGCGCGTCTCCACCCGCAGCTGGAAGCTGCCGGACGCCCCTTCAGGGACGGTCCCCGGCAGCCACGGGAGGTCGGCGACCCGAGCGTCCAGGGCGGTCATGCTCATGTTCAGCCC
Organism: uncultured Gemmatimonadales bacterium; assembly: GCA_963783305.1. Lineage (GTDB taxonomy): Bacteria > Gemmatimonadota > Gemmatimonadetes > Longimicrobiales > RSA9 > JAWVYT01. The sequence goes on from CAWAMW010000007.1 coordinate 595,544, forward strand.
ATAGCCGCCGAGGCCCGGGTCCCAGACACCCCGGAGGCCGGCCAGCCGGGAGCTGCCGAACGTGCCACGATCCACCTCGAAGTCCACCGCACCGTCTACCACCCGGACGCGCGCATCCGCCACCGTCACCTGGCGGGACACGGTTCCCTCGGCGGTATCGGGGAGGATGAGCTCCGTCTGCGCCGTTCGTATCTGGAAGGTCGGGGCGTCCAGGCCGGGTCCCGTCAGGCGTGCAGACGCCAGGCCGACATCGAGGGACCGCAGCTCGTAGCTGGCCTCCAGCAGGTCCAGCATCACCTGTCCGCCCCGCACGCGGAAGTCCCGCATCCGCACGGCCAGCCGATCACCGCTGGCCCCGCCCTCTTCTTCCTCGAAGAACGGCGCCAGCGGTCGGTCGTAGTTCCACTGCTCGGGCCCGGTCTGCACCAGCCGTAGGCGCGGCTGCTCGGCCACACCCTCCGAGAGCAGGATGCCCCCATCCGGGGCCGCATTCAGCTGGACCGTCATCACGACCCTCGGCGCCGCGAAGAATGGCCGCCCGCTGGGATCCATCCAGCGAACCCGGGTCGCCGTCACCCGCAGCCGGCGCGCAGGTCGCAGCTGGACCGGAGCCAGCGCCTCCCGCACCGCAGCTTCGACCGCCGCGGGCTCATACTCGCCCAGCAGCGCCCGCGCGTCGCCATCACCCGTACCGAAGAAGAGAGCCAGCAGGACCGCGGTGGCCGCCACGAAGACCGCAGCGGCGATCACGCCGGTCGGGAGTCCGGTGGAGCGCGAGTTCTCGGCCATACTCAGAACGCCTGCCCCACGGCGATGTGGAGCGTGAAGCGGTCGATGTTCCATCGGCTCGGCTCCGCCGGCTGGAACGAGTCCGCCACCCGGATGAGGTCGCCCGTGGCTGCGTCCACCTCCAGCAGCGCGGCGCTCGGCGGGGGATACGGATTGTAGCCGATATCGATCCGGGCGGGGCCCACGGGTGTCTGGATCCGCAGACCCGCGCCGGGAGTGACCCGCCATTGCGATGAGGCGTCCCAGAGGGGGGCCAGACCCACGGTGCCGGCATCCACGAACGCGGCGAGCCGCACCAGGTCGCGCAGGAAAGGCGACGGCAAGCGGGCCTCGGCGCTCAGGACCGCCACCGACGTGCCGCCGGTGGGGAAGAAGTCCACCGTGAGCGAATCCTCCATCAGGTACAGCCCCGGCCCGAGCGTCGACCGGTCGAAGCCGCGCACACTGGATGCGCCGCCGGCGAAGAAACGCTCTTCCGGCGGGATGAAGTCGTTGGGCCCGAGCGTCGCCCGTGTCAGGAAGGTTCCCACCCGCGCGAATCCGGCTACCACCCAGCCTTTGCCGACCGAGTGGTACATGGCGCCCTCGCCGCTCAGTCGGAGGAAGTCGTAATCGGAGGCGAGGAGGGCGGTGCTCCAGGATGTGCTGGAGCGCAGGATGTAGCCCGAAGTGGGGTTCACCGTGCTGTTCGACCGATCGCGTATCCAGCTGGCCGATAGACCGTTACGCCAGCGGCCACCGGTGAACTGCGCGATGTCCCCGGCAGTGCAGGCGCGGAGCTCGAAGCAGTAGAGTACGGGGCGGCCCACGGTCGTCCGGTGCTCCCCCTCGATCGCCCCCGTCAGGAACTCGCCGGGCCCGAACCAATGCGTCACGGCCACCCGCCCTCCGGTAGCGGTGCGCTGGAAGAGGTCGGGCTCCGATTGGCGCTCGGAGAACGCCGTCGCGATGACCTGGTTTCGGGGTGAAAGGAAGTACGGCTGGGTGAAATCGACGCCCACCCGATAGTCCACGTTGGTCGCGATCTCGCGATCGGCGCCTCGGGAGCAGAGCGATCCCTGCAGTCCGGAAACGGGGTCGCCGAGCCCGATCCTGCTCACGGCGCCGCGGACGGTGACCTGGCGACCCCCGCCGAGCACGCTTCGGTCCGTCCACTGCCCATGCCCCCCGAAGCAGTCCACGCTGCCGAAGCTCACGCCTGCCTCCACCACGTATTCCGCCGCCTCCGAGATGGACACCCGCACCGTGGCGGTGGTGCTGTCCTCGGGTGTCAACTGGACCGAATCGGCTGCCACGGCCACGGCCGCGAACCGAACCAGGTTCAGCTCATAGAGATTTCTCTGGCTCAGCCGCAGGTCGCTCAACCTCAGCAGGTCGTTCTCCTCAAAGACCATCTGCCGCAGGACGTCCGTCCGCCCCAGCTCCTGCAGCCCGCTCACAATGATCGAGTCCACCACGACACGAGGACCCGGCACCGCAATCAGCCAGACCGTGGCCCGGTCCTGGATCGTGTCCACCGCATAGTTCCGCAGTACCTCCGCGTATGCATGCCCACGACGCCGCAGCGCCTCCGTCACGGTGTCCGCCGACGCCAGGAACTCGTTCAGGTCGAATAGATTTCCTGCCTGAAGCGGTAGCACCGCCTCCAGAGAGTCGGGGTCCGCGATCCCCTCGGTGCCCTCCACCACCACGGAGTCCATGACGATCCCATCCCCACGTTCCACCACGAACCGGAACCGCACCGCATCGCCCTCGGGCATATCCTCGATCTCCGGGACGACCCGCGTCCCGAAATAGCCGTTCTGACGGTAGAGCGCCGCCAGCCGCGCCAGGTCCGAGCCCACCTGCCGCATATCTACCCGACCCGTCCGCCGACCCCAGTCCGTGCCGGGGAAGCAGAAGGGCAGGAATCCAAGGAGTGAGCAGCCCGTCTCGCGGGTTTCCGTGAGCGCGTCGAGGGAATCGTCGGTGAACGGCGCCGGGTCGACGAACGTGAGCTCTGCGATCTCACGTCCCTGGTACTCCTCCACCTGCGGATACAGCTCGGCGACCCGCGGCTGGGCGCACGCCGCCATACCCGCCACGGCGGCGATCGCGAGCAGCGCCCACCGCCGTACGCGTGTCGCGTTGATCGGTCGCTCCATCAGACCCCGTTCATCATTCAAATTGACACAGCTCGCGAGCTTGCAATCCGTACGCCATTCCCCGCCAGAGGTGCGGTCGCTGGTACCGATCTTGCCCCAGCCGACCCCGTCCACTTCCAAAGCAGAAGACCGGGACCAGAGCCGATATCGTGACCCTTCGCACCCTCCCACTGCCGCGCTTGACCACACCGGCCCTGACCCTCGCCATCCTCCTGCTCGGAGGATGCGGAGATCCCGCCGCAGAGCCACGCTCCGAGCCGGGATCCCGTTCTTTCGGCACGCCGGAACCGACCTTCCCTACCGTCTCCGACACCCTTCTCGCCGCGGGCGCCGACACCGAGTGGCCCACCCACGGCGGAGATCTGATGAACCACCGATTCTCGCCGCTTCAGCAGGTTGATGCCGCCTCCATCTCCGAGCTCGTGCCCGTCTGGATACACTCCACGGGGATCGAGGGAGCGCTTGAAACTACACCGATCGTGGTGGGGAACACCATGTATGTCACCACCGCCGGTGGCCGGGTTCTCGCCCTGAACGCCGCGACGGGCGAAGAGCTATGGCGTTTCGAGCCGGAGATCGCCGCGGCCACCCTCTGTTGCGGCCCTACGAACGATGGCGTAGCTGTTTATGGCGACATGGTTTACGTCGCATCACTTGACGCAAAGCTTTATGCGCTCAACGCCCGCACAGGACAACCGGCGTGGCAGGCGACGCTCGCCGACCCCGCCCAGGGCTACAGCGCCACCATGGCGCCACTGGCGGTGCAGGGGAGGGTGTACGTGGGCGTCGGCGGCGAGCGGTATGGGATCCGCGGTTTTCTCGCGGCGTTCAATGCGCGCTCCGGTGAGGAGCTCTGGCGTTGGCATACGATCCCGTCGCCCGAGCAGGGGGGCTGGTGGGGGGAGTGGAGCGAGACCGACCCGTTCGGCACGCCGCTCAATCGCGATATGGGGGCCGAGCTCGCCGACAGTTCGGCGTGGCCCGGAAGCTGGGGAGTGGGAGGCGGTGGCATTGCGACCAACCCCGCCTACGACGCGGCTTCCAACCGGATCTACATCAACGTTGAAGGTCCGGCACCCCTCATCGCGGGCGGCGCTCGCCCGGGGGACAACCTGTATACCGGGAGCATCGTCGCGCTCGATGCCGCCACCGGGGAGAAGGTCTGGCACGCGCAGTACCTGCCGCACGACACCTGGGGGCTGGCAGGAGGGAGCCCCCCATTCCTGTTCGACCGCGGGGGGGAGCGCTACGTGGGCTTCGCAGGCCGAACCGGCTGGGTCTACGTGTTCGCGGCGGACACCGGGGACCCCGTGCTTCGGTCCGACAACTTCGTGCCGCAGGAGTCCCTCTTTGCGCCTCCCACCGAGGAGGGTGCCGTGCGCGTGGCGCCGGGCGCCAATGGTGGCAATCCGGGCACAGGCGTCGCGTACGATCCCACCTCGGGAGTCGTCTTCGTCGGGGGTGTGCACCAGCCCATGGTGTACACACGCGGAGCCGACGGCTATCAGCCAGGGCGGCTCTGGCTGGGGGGAGAGCTGAGATATCCGCCCGATGATCCGCAGTGGGGCACGATCTCGGCCATCGACCTGGCCGATGGCCGGATCCGCTGGCAGAGGCGCACCCCCGCGCCCGCTCATTCGGCCGTCCTGACCACGGCCGGCGGCCTGGTCTTCGTAGGGCAGGGGAACGGGACGTTCGACGCCTTCGACGCGAGCAGTGGCCAGCTGCTCTGGCAGTTCGAGATGGGCGCAGGCGTCCACGGCGGTCCCATCACATATCGCGTCGGTGATGTGCAGTACGTCGTCGCCACGGCGGGCGGCAGCTTTCACTTCGACACCGCACCCGGAGACGAGATCGTCGCCTTCGCACTCGCATCCAGGAGACCGCAGAGAGGCGTAACCGACTACGGGACGCCAGAATACGATCGTAACGGCCCCACCTCGGGCGGCCAGAGCGGGGTCCGGCAGCTGGCGCCAGAACCCTCCAGCGGAACCCCCGCTTCCGTCGCCGACACCACCTCCCGCGGCGTTGACGCCGGAGAGCCCCCGCGGTAACTTCCCGCCCTCGTTGCAGGTTGCCGGCCCCCCAGGGGCACGGCCCGTCTTTCGTTCAGCTCAACATCCATGGCAAAACACCCGACTTCCTCTCGCGTGCACCGGGAGGAAAAAGCCCCGGATGACGCCTTCGTGGCCACCATCAAGCGCGGCTATACCTGGGGACGCGAGAACCGCCGCATCCTAGCGGTGGTCCTGGCTATCCTGCTCGTCGCCGCGATCGGCACATTCTGGTTCGTGTCGCAGCAGCGGCAGCTGGAATCCCAGGCCGCCGCCCGGCTCAACGAGGTCCAGCAGAGCGTCGCCAGTGGCAATCCGCAGCTCGCCATTCGCGACCTCCAGTCCTACCTCGATCGATTCGGCAGCACCAAGACCGCCGACCAGGCCCGCCTCGTGCTCGCCAGCATCCTCATCGAGCAGGAGCAGATCCAGGAGGCCATTGCCGCCCTCGGCGATCTCCCGGACGACCTGGACACACCCTTCGGACTCGCCGCGGCACGCCTCAAGGCGGCCGCCTACGAGGAGGGCGGGGACACCGACCAGGCCGTAAGCACCCACCTCCGAATAGCGGACAGCGCACGCTTCCCGTACGAGCGCCGTGAAGCCCTCTCCGATGCGGCACGCCTGCGCATGCAGAACGGCGAGCCCGGACGCGCGGCGGACCTCTACCAGCGCGTCGTATCCATGTTCGACGAGGACGCACCGGAACGCGGGTACTACGAGGTCTGGCTCGCGGAGGCCCAGGCCGCCGCCGAAGAGGGCGCGCCCGCTCCCACCCGGCCCGCAGATACCGCCGCTACCGCCCCAGAAACTCCCGCCAACTGAACCGGCGACGGTGAGACCTGCGCCCAACCAGGCGCTCATCGGTTTCGGAGCTCGAAAAGAGCCGACCACCCAGCGTGGTCGGCTCTTTTCTTTACGTACGTCCGGTGGGCAGGGGTCCCGGCAGGGGTCCGGGCAGGGCTGTGGGCGGCGATCCGGCATACGATCCGCTCGAGGCCCCGATCCTGTCCCGAACACCACTTCGCATAATAAACATTATGTAAACCTGCGGGAGAACTGGCCCCAGTTACAGGCCGTCGGAACTACGCTCCAGCCCCCCGCTCTACGCCGGCCAGTCCCGCCAGGCGCCTCATCAGCACTTCACGGGTCGCGTCGAGGGCGTCCTCCCGATCGGAGCGGCGATCGAGCTTCGGAAAGCGGATGGGCTCACCGACCCGAATGCGCACCGCACCGCGTCGGGGTCGGCTCCAGCGCGGCCAGACTTCGTAGGCGCCGCCGATTCCACACGGCACCACGGGCACGCCGGCTTTGAGGATGAGGCGGACGGTTCCGAGTCGCGGCGGCTGGAGCCGCCCATCCCAGCTACGCTCCCCTTCGATGTAGATCCCCACGCCATGGCCGTCCTGGAGGTGCCGCAGCGCGATGCGCACCGCCTGGGGGTCGACCTCGAAGCGGCGGACGGGAAACGACTTGAGGCGCTTCAGGAGCGGTCCCGTGATCGGGTTCGAGAACTCCGTGCTCTTGGCCATGGTGTACATGGGCCGGCGCACGACCGCCTGAATGAGGATGGGATCGAGGTAGCTCTGGTGGTTCGCGATCAGGAGGAACGGCCCACTACCGGGGATGTGCTCCAGCCCTTCCACGTGGAGGGATCCCACCACGGGCCAGAACGTACGCACGAAGCGCTGGGCGAAGCGATAGAAGCTCATCGCGCGACGATCCGGGGCTGGAACTCCTGGATCTCTCCCCTGCCCGTCCGCCCGTAGAAATCCCGAAGCGCGGCCCGAAGGACCCGTTCCCAGAGATAGAGGGCGTCGTCGCGGAAACGGAAGGAGGTGAGGGGTGCGTCGCGTCGCTTCAGCTGCAGGCTCCTGGAGCTCGTCTGGACGGCCGTGAGCGTCTCCAGAGGCCAATCCTCCGAGCCCGGGCGGTCCCCCCCTTCCCTCTCGACGATCAAGCGATCGGCGGTGAGGCGCAGCGAGCCCGGCACGGGGTCTCCGAGGACCTCGACGCGGTTGAGGTAACCGGCGTCCCCGGTCACGACGTCATCGCGTACGACTTCGCGGATCTCCGCCCTGGCGGCGCGGATGGGGTCGGAGGCGAGGAGCGACGCGGGGTCGGGCAGGCGCGCCAGCCATTCGGCTGCGGAGCCCACCTGTTCGGTTCCGTTGGGCTGGTGCGCAACGATGGTGGCGTGGGCGCCGCGTCGGAAAGCGGTGCCGCACTTCCTGCACGAGTCCCCTTCCAGGAGCGCTCGGTCCTCGCCGCAGAGGGGGCAGGCCCAGAGGAGGTTGGAGAGGGGCATGGCGCTAGAGCCGGCCCACGAGGTCCGTGAACCGCAGTGTCCAGACGCGCCAGACGGCTTCGAAGATGATCCGGTTGGACATCTTGGACTCGCCCAGGTCCCGGTCCGCGAACACGATGGGGATTTCGCCGAGCGAGAATCCTTTCCGCCACGCGCGGAGGCTCATCTCGATCTGGAAGGAGTAGCCTTCGGACCCGACGCGCTCCAGATCGATCCCCTCCAACGCCTTGCGGCGGAAGCACTTGAACCCGCTCGTCGCATCCGACACTGGAAGTCGGGTGATGACGCGGGCGTACTGGTTGGCGAACCACGACAGCAGCAGCCGGCTCATGGGCCAGTTGATGACGGTGACGCGCCCGTGGAGGTAGCGGGATCCCAGGACGACATCGTAGTCCCGGAGCGCATCCAGGAACTCCGGCAGGTGCGAAGGATCGTGGGAGAAGTCGGCGTCCATCTCGAACACGGCGTCATAGCCGTGGGCGAGAGCCCAGCGAAACCCCTCGATGTAGGCGGTGCCGAGCCCGAGCTTCCCCTCGCGGTGCAGGACGTGGAGGCGGGGCTCGTCCGCGGCGATGCGGTCGGCGGTCTCGCCGGTGCCGTCGGGCGAGGCATCGTCGATGATGAGCACATCGAGGCGCTCATCCTGGCCGAGGATGAGGGGCACGAGACGGGGCAGATTCTCCCGCTCGTTGTAGGTGGGAACGACCACCAGCGCCCGCTCCAGCTTGTACGCCATTCATCCTTGAAGTTGGGTGCACCGCCCACTAGGTTGCGGCGTCCCCGAAAGTACCCCCTCGCCGAGCCCCCTTCAAGTGAAGGTTCTCTACATCGTCACGGCGTACGACCGGCATTCCGGCGATGGCATTACGCCGTGGCTGGTGGAGACGATCCATCGGCTGCGCCGGGTGGGGGTGGAGGTAGAGGTGCTGGCGCCGGCGTACCGCGGGCTCGGGAGCCAGACGGTGGACGGTGTGACGGTTCACCGGTTCCGTTACGCCCCCTCCCGGATCGAGAGCCTCACGCACGACCAGACCACACCGGACCGGATCCGAGAGCGCCCTCTCTACCTGGCGCTCGTTCCCGGCTATCTCGCTTCGGCCGCTCTGACCGCGCGGCGCCTGGCCCGGAGCGGTCGCTTCGACGTGGTCCACGTCCACTGGCCTCTGCCCCACGTCCTGCCCGGCTGGGCGGCCCGCGCGGCCGGCCGGATCCCGCTGGTGGTCACCTTCCATGGCGTGGAGCTCACGTTCGCCCGCAGCGCCCCGGTCCCCTTCCTTCGATCGCTCCTCCGCCGCGCCATCCGGACGGCGGACGCGGTCACCGCCAACTCGACCTACACCGCGGGCCTCATCCATGAGCTCTACGAGCGCCCCGTGGAGATCATCCCGTTCGGGAGCACGGTGAAGGCCCCCAATGCCCCCGAGGCCCCCGTCCGCCCGCTCCAACCGGGTGCGAGCGCGTCCGAGCGGCCTTTCCGACTGCTGTTCGTGGGCCGGCTGGTCGAGCGAAAAGGGGTCCACTATCTTCTCGACGCGCTCGGGGCGGTGCGGGAGCGGGTCGAGGTCCGTCTCGACGTGGTGGGAGAGGGGTCCATGCGGCGCGCACTGGAGGAGCGGGCGTCCTCGCTGGGCCTTCGGCACCACGTGACCTTCCACGGCTTCGTCTCGGACGACGAGCTGGCCGAGCGCTACCGGAGCGCCGACGCTTTCGTTCTCCCCGCCACGTACGACGCCAAGGGCGACGTGGAGGGGCTGGGCGTCGTGCTGATCGAGGCGGCGGGTTTCGGCCTGCCGCTCATCGGTACGGCCGCTGGGGGCATCCCGGACATCGTGAAGCACGACGAGACCGGACTGCTCGTGCCACCCGGGGACGTGGAGGCGCTGGCGGAGGCCGTGGAGGCGCTGGCCGTGGACCGTGAGCGGAGCCGCGCCCTGGGGCGGGGAGCGCGGGAGCACGTCGAGCGCTCGTTCTCATGGGACCGTATCGTTCAATCGCTGAAGCGCCTGTACCAGGATCTGAAGGGGACGGATGGGACTGACTGACCAGATCGGGCTGGCGCTCAGGGCGTCACGCAACGTGCTGCTGGGCGCCAACCTGGCCTCGCTGCCGCTCCTGGCGCGCCCGCGAGAGCTGCTCCGCTACTCCGGCGAGACGCTCTTCCAGCGCCAGCTGGATCGGGACGGCGGCCTGCCGCGCCGGGCGGTGTTCGACGCGCTGAAGATGCGGACCACCGACGTCCGCCTGGGCAATCTCGACGGCTACACCTGGCTGCAGGACGAGACGTCGCCGTTCACTATCGACCTGCTCACCCTCTGCCTCTTCTGCCGGGCGCTCGAGCCGCGGACCATCTTCGAGATCGGGACGTTCGTGGGCTACACATCACTGCATATGGCGCTGAACTCGCCGGCGGAAACCCGCGTGTTCACGCTGGACCTGCCGGCGGCGGACCGCCGCACCTCGCTCCGCACCACGGCCACCGACCACAAGCTCATCGACCGCGACGTAGGGCCGGCCGTATTCCAGGGTACCGAGGTGGATGGAAGGATCGAGCGCCTGTTCGGCGACAGCGCCACTTTCGACTTCTCCCGCTGGCACCGATCCGTGGACCTCTTTTTCGTGGATGGCGCCCACTCCTACGAATACGTGCGCTCGGACACGATGAACGCCCTGGAGTGCGTACGGCCCGGCGGAGTAGTCGTATGGCACGACTACGGTCGGCTCGAGCAGAGCGGTGTCACCCGCTGGCTCCACGAGTTCTCCCGGGACCACGAGGTATTCGCCGTTCCGAACGGGTCCATCGCCTACCACTTCGTCCGATGACGCGGCGAGACACGGCAGCCGGCAGGACGCCGCCGATCGTGGCTGGGAGCGACCACGCGCCGCCCGGGTGGCCCGGCGCGTGGATCGCCACCGCCCTCTACTTCGGTCTTGCGCTGATCTACTTCCTGCCGGCCTTCCTCCCAGGGGCGCACATCTACGGCAGCGACTATCTCGCGGGCGCGTATTTCGCCCACGACTTCATCTCGGAGCGCTTCGCGGCGGGATCGCTGCCGAAGTGGGTGCCGTACCTGTATGGAGGACTGCCGCTTTTCTCGAACCCCGGCAGCGCCTTCTACCCGTTCCGGTTTGTGGCGGATGCCCTCTTCCCCACTTCCCGCATCTTCCCCACCCTCTATGTGATCCAGTTCACGCTGGCGGGCGTGGGCATGTACTTCCTCTCGCGCGAGCTGGGCACCCGACGCTGGGTCGCGCTCGTGGCCGGGCTCGCGTTCGAGTTCACGGGCCTCACCATGTCCTTCGTGCTGGCGGGGCATGACGGCCGTATCATCGTCGCCACCTTCGCGCCCCTCTTCCTCTTCTTCATCCACCACGGCGTCCGGACGGGCCGGCTGTCGGCGTTCGCGGGAATGGCCGCGGTCCTCGGCACCTCGCTCCTCTCGTTCCAGATCCAGAGCAACTACTACCTGCTCCTCGCCGGCGCCGCGTGGGCCGCCTTCGCCCTGGTCCAGCATCGGCGTCGCCTCGGGGGCCGCGCCCTCGCCGTCCGCACCGGCCTCGGACTCGCCGCTGTGGCCGTTGCCTTCGGAATGGCGGCGGTGAATTTCCTGCCGTTCCGCGATTACGTCGACGCCTCGCCCCGCGGCGGCCCCGGCCGTGGGTACGAGTACGCCACGAGCTGGTCCATGCCGCCCGGCGAGATAACGGGGCTCGCGCTGCCGGAGCGGTCGGGAGTGCTGGAGCTATACCAGGGCCAGAACCCGTTCAAGCTCCACACGGAGTATGTGGGCGCCGTCGTGATCCTGCTCACGCTCCTCGGGCTCTGGGTCTGTCGGCACGACCGCCGCTGGTGGTTCTTCGCTGGTCTGAGCGTGTTCGCGCTGTCCATCTCGTTCGGCGGATATACACCCCTGTACCGCCTCTATTACGCCCTGCTGCCAGGGACCGCCCGGTTCCGGGCCCCGTCCATCGCGTTCTTCCTGGTCTCTACGTCGCTGGCGATCATGGCGGCGCTCACGCTCGAGCAACTGGCAGCGCTGAAAGGCGCCGGGGAGCCGGGGGGGCCCGGAGGCAGGGCGCCCGACCGAACGCTGGACCGCGTCCCGTGGCTCCTGATGGGCGTTTCGGCGCTGGCGCTGGTCGTGCTGCTGGGATCGGCCGGCGGCGCTGGGGTGGACGCACGGGGGCAGGCGCTGGCGCAGGGGGCGTTCCGACTGGCGGTGGTGACGTGGCTCGCGGCGGGGGCGCTCTGGCTGTGGCTCAAAGGCTCCATCGGGCCGCGACTCATCACGGCGACGCTGGCCCTCCTGGTGGTAGGCGACCTCTGGATTGTGGACCGCCGGTTCTTCGAGACGGTGGAGCCGCCGGAGTACATGTTCGCGGCGGACGGCGTGGTCGAGACGCTGAAGGCGCAACCGCAGCCGTTCCGGGTCTGGGTCCTCCCCTTCGCGGGCGCGGGTGGGCAGCCGTACCGGGGCCACGGCAACTACCTGATGCACCACGATATCGAGCAGGCCGGCGGCGAGCACGGCAACCACATCCAGCGCTGGGGCGAGTTCGTGGGCGCCGGCGAGCAGACGTACGTGGACTGGTCCAACTTCATCGGTGACCTCCAGCGCCTGGTGGAAGCGCCACCGGGTGCCGCACCGTCCGCCCACTTCCTGTCCGCCGCCAACGTTCGTTACATCGTCAGCATGGTTCGACTCCCGGGGCTCCGCGAAATCTACAGTGGTCCGGAGGCTCTCATCTACGAGGTGCCGGGGGCGCTCCCCCGCGCCTGGCTCGCCGGAAGCGCCGTCATCGCGGAGAGCACCGACGAGGTGCTGCGCCTGTTCGAGAGCCCCGAGTTCGATCCTGCCACCACCGTGGTGCTCCCGGAGGCCCTGCCGGAGCCGCTGCCCGCACCCCCACGCGCCGGCCTCGACTCCGCCTCCGCAGACGCCGGAACCGCCCAGGTGGTCGAGCACGACCCGGACCGCGTGCGCGTCCGCACCGCCGCCGTCCGCCGATCCATGCTCGTCCTCGCCGACAACTACTATCCGGGGTGGGAAGCCGCCGTGGACGGAGCGCCCGCGCCGATCCACCGGGTGGACCACACGCTGCGCGGCGTACTCGTGCCGGCCGGGAGCCACGACGTCGTGTTCGAGTTCCGGCCGCCCAGCCTCCGTCGTGGCCTTTGGGTGTCACTCCTTTCGACGCTCCTCGTGCTCGTGGCCGCCACAGCCCCTGCCGCCCTGCCACGGCTTCGACGGCGGGAAGCGGAGTGACCCGAGCCCGCCCACCGCTCCTGCGGACGGTCCTGGCCACCGTCCTGATCGGGGCCACGCTCGTATTCCTCGGGCTGGCCATCGCCCGAAACTGGACGCAGATCGCCTCGTTCGAATGGAGCATTCAGCCCTTCGAGCTCGCCCTCAGCGTGCTCATCCTCATTGGGGCCATGGCATGGGGCGTCTTCGTCTGGCACCGGGTCATCGCCCGCTTCGAGGCCCCAGGGCTCAAACTCCGCGCTCTCCTCTGGATCTGGTTCCTCTCCAACCTCGCCCGGTACGTGCCCGGCAAGATCTGGCAGTTCGTGGGCGCCGTTCAGCTCGGACGCAGAGCGGGCGTGCCGCCCTCCGTCATCCTCACCTCTCTCGTGATCCACACCGGCCTGACACTCGTTTCCGCGGCGCTCGTCTCCCTGCTGGCCCTCCCCGTGGTCCTCGAAGAGCTGGGGGCCACCGGCGCGGCGTTCCTGGTGGTGGCGGCGGGGTCCGGGGTGCTCCTGGTTCATCCGGCGGTGCTCAACCTCGGGCTCCGCTTGATCCCCGACCGGCTGGCCGCGGAAGGCCTCACATGGACCGGGTCCTGGGGCGACGGCATCCGGCTCCTGGCCCTCTCCACCGTCGCATGGCTCATCTACGGCACGGCCTTCGCCCTGTTCGCCGATTCTCTCGTCGGCATCCCTCTCACCCTCGCCCCCGCCCTCATCGCGGCCAACGCCCTCGCCTTCCTCGTAGGCTACATGGTGCTGGTCTCCCCCGGCGGCCTCGGCGCACGCGAAGCCGCCCTCGCCCTCATGCTCGGGCCCATCGGATCCCTCGGGGTCGCCGCGGTCGTGGCGGTGGCCTTCCGTCTCTGGCTCATCCTCGCGGAGCTGCTGGGGGCCGCTCTCGTGTCGCTGGTGCCCGGCGCGCGCCCGCCCGACGGTCCGGGCCCGGCCGGGCCCGGCGGTGCCGAAGAAGAGGCGTTCAGCGAAGCCTGAGGTCCGACGAAGACAGCGCGTGCGACCGCATCAGCGCCAGCGCGTCACGCGGAGACCCCGGCGCTCGACGCCAGAACCGCCGCCGCTTTCGCACCGTGCCCGGAAGCCGCAGAAGCGCCCCCGACCATGCCCGCAACAGGGTTCGGATGATCGTGAGCTTCGACGGCATCGCCACCCGGAGCGCTCCTTCCGGTTCCGCCTTCGAGCCACGGGACTGCCATGCCAGCCGCGCCAGGCGCCGGAGCGTGTGAAGCATCGAGATTGGCCAGTACCACACCGGGAGCAGCTTGAAGATCGTGGTGAGACGGTTTCGCTCGCCGTAATACAGCTTGAGAGGCGAGTACCGGCGGGTGCTGAGTGACCGCTGGTGCCGCGCCACGGCACCCTCCGCGAAGACCGTCCGATGGCCCAGCAGGTGGAACCGCAGGAAGAAATCCGTCTCCTCGAAGAAGAGGAAGTAATCCTCATCGAAGTCGATCTCACCGAGCGCTTCCCGACGGAAGCACATGACGGCGCCGTAGCTCCCGAACGCGCCCTCCCGCCCCGGAGCCACCGCACCGGGGCTGTACCGCTCCCCGGAAGCCACGTTCTGCGCGTGGAGATCCGCGAAAAAGCGCACCCCCAGCGAGTTGACCACCGGCGGATCCGTCGCCTCGAGCACCAGCGTCGCGACCGCGTCCGCACCCGGATCCGCGTCCAGCGCCATAACGGCGGCCGTCGCCCAGCCCGGATCGAACACCAGGTCCATGTTGCAGAGCACGACGATCGGGCTCTCCGCGCGCTCCAGCAGCCGGTTCAGCGCGCCCGCGTACCCCAGGTTCCGCGCCGACTGGACTACATCCACATCCGGGAATGCCTCCGCTACTGCGGCCGCCGACCCATCGCTCGACGCGTTGTCGAACACCCGCACCCGGCACTCCGGCCCCTCCTGCAACCGGATCGATCGCACGCACTCCGTCAGCGCCGCGCCGCCGTTGAAATTGACGACACCAAACTCGACCACGGGCGTGCGATCCGACGGCAAATCAGCCATAGAAGTCACATTAGATGTGTAATGCTAAGGTCTTGTCCAACACCGGCTTGAATGATGTGCCATAACCCTGTTTCAGCCCCGGACGTCGGCGGATCAGGATCGCGCGTCGCCACCATCGGAGGGGGGCGACCCCGCGCCGATCCGGCGCCGGATGGCATCGAGCTCCGCGTGCTGGTTCGCCATCATCTCCGCCACCAGGCCGAAGCCCACGAGCAGAAACCCCAGCGTCTCCAGGAGGATCACCAGGTAGAGGAGCGGCCGGAACCCGAAGGGCGGCATGGCGTGGATCACTCGCAGGACGATGGTCACGAGGCCTACCATCACGCCGAGGCCAGCCATGACGAGGCCGCTCAGGCCGAAGAAGAGCATCGGCTTGCGGGAGAAGAACAGGAAGAAGGCGACGGAAAGGAGGTCGAGCACCCCCACCACGATGCGGCTCCGGCCGGAGTACTTGGCAACGCCGTGGCGGCGCGGGTGGAGCGTGATGTCGATCTCCGTGACCGTGAATCCCCGGTCGTAGGCCAGAACGACGAAGAAGCGGTGCCAGTCATGGCGCAGCGGCACTTCCCGGAGGACATGGCTGCGGAAGGCCTTCATCGAGTTCAGGTCCGAGACGGGGACCTTGAAGAGGGCGCGGCTCAGGCGATTGTACGTGCTCGAGACCACCTTCTTCTCATAGGGTCCGATCTTCCGGCCGGTGACGATGTCCCAGCCTTCCCCCAGCTTGTCGAGGAATCGGGGGATGTCGTCGGTGTCGTGCTGGAGGTCCGCGTCGAAAAGGACGAGCCACTCGGCGTCGGTGGCCGCGGCGCCGGTCATCAATGCCTCGGTCTTGCCGAAGTTGCGGCGGTGCCGAACCACCCTGAACCGGTCCCAGTCCGCGGTTTCCGACTCCGCTCGCTCGGCCGTGCCGTCGGTGGAGCCGTCGTCCACGAGGATGACCTCACCCTCCAGGTCGTGGGCATCCCAGGTGGCCCGGAGCTCCCGGACCAGATCGGGGATGTTGTCGGCCTCGTTCAACGCGGGGATGATGACGGCGAAGCGCTGCCGCACCCGCGGCTCCAGCGTTCCCCGCCCGGCCCCGGGCTCCTGCGTCGCCTCGCTCATGGGGGTGAGTATGGAACGGAAGGAGTGGCAATGCCAGTGGACGCGGAAAGCCGGAGGCCGCCGCAGACGCCGCTAGACCCGCTTCCGCATGCGAGCCGACAGAATGCCGAGCTGGTCACGGTACTTGGCCACCGTCCGGCGAGCGATCTGGATCCCCTCCTCCTTCAGCACGTTGACGATCGACTGATCGGTCAGCGGCTTCTTCGGATCCTCGTTCTCCACCAGGATCTCGATCTTGGCCTTGATGCCGCGGGCGCTCACGTCCTCCCCGCTGTCCGTGGACAGGCCGCTGGAGAAGAAGAACTTGAGAGGCAGCACGCCCCGCGGAGTCTGCACGTACTTCTCGTTCGTGACCCGCGAGACCGTGGACTCGTGCATCTCGATGACCTCGGCCACCTCCCGCAACGTGAGCGGCTTCAGGTACTGCACACCGCGCTCGAAGTACTCGCGTTGACGGTCCACGATGAAGTTCATGACCTTGAGCATGGTCTGGCGACGCTGCTCGATGGCCTGGATCATCCAGTTGGCGCTGTTCAGCTTGTTGCTGATGAACTCCTTGTTCTCCCCCTTGAACTTGCCCTTGTCCCGGGCGATCTCACGATAGGCGCGCGACAGCTTGAGCCGCGGCATGCTCGTGTCGTTCAGGAAGACGTGATACGTGCCGTCGATCTTGTCCACGATCAGGTCCGGCGTGATGTAGTTGTCGGCAGGAGCCGCGTACTTCAGTCCGGGTTTCGGATCGAGCTTGGCAATCTCGTCCGCCGCGGACTGCACCTCCTTGGCGGAGATCGACAGGTCCTTCGAGATCTCGCTCCAGCGGTGGTTCACCAGCTCATCGAAATACTGGTCCACGATCCGATAGGTGAGGGAGTCCTCGAGCTCCTCGTCCTGGAGCTGCAGCAGGATGCACTCCCGCAGGTCGCGCGCACCGATCCCCGGGGGATCGAACCGCTGGATCCGCTGAAGCAGCGCTTCGGCCTCGGCCACCTCATAGGGCTCCAGCGTCTCATCCTCCTGCGTCCAGGCATCGCCGTGGTCCTCGACCCACTCGTTGAGCCCCGTCACGACCTCGTCCAGCGAACACGCCAGGAAGCCCTCGTCCTCGATGTTGCCGACGATTTCCTCGCCCAGCAGCACCTCCCGCGGCGACAGCCGGAGCAGCTTCAGCTGGTCCAGCAGGTGGTCGGCGAGGTCGCGGCTCTCCACCCGCACGGGCTCGTAGTACTCCTTCTGCTCGTACTCCTGCTTCCGACCCCCCGCGTCGAAACCGTCCAGGAGGATCTCCTCCCAGTCGATCTCCTCTTCCTCCTTCTCATCCTTCGCCTCCAGGTCCTCGGCCTCCACCAGCGGCTCCTCGAGGTCGAGGAATGGGTTGTTCAGCATCTCCTGCTTGATGTGCTGCTGAAGGTCCATGAGAGGCATATACAGGAGGTCCATCGCCTGATACAGGCGAGGATTGATCTTCATCTCCTGCTTCATCTGGGTGCCCTGGTAGAGCCCCGTCTTGATACTCATACAGTCTCCGGCTTGCGGTATCGCTCTCGCATTCGCTCCGTCAACGTGGGACCGAAGTAGATCTCGGCCACGTCGTCATTCCACACCAGCTCGGCCACGGTGCCCGAGACCCGGACGCGGCCATCGTACATAATGTACGCCCGGTCGACGATCTCCAACGTCTGCTCGACGTTGTGATCGCTGATGATCACGCCGATCCCCCTGTGCCTCAGCTCCGCCACGATCTGCTGGATGTCGTGCACGGCAATGGGGTCCACGCCGGCGAACGGCTCATCCAGCAGCATGAACTTCGGCTCGCTGACCAGTGCCCTCGTGATCTCCAGCCGGCGCCGCTCCCCACCCGAGAGGGAGTACGCCTTCGCTTTCCGCAGCGGCTTCAGCCCCAGCTCATCCAGCAGCCGCTCGAGCCGCGTCTTTCGCTCGGCCTTCGGCAGGTCCATGGTCTCCAGGATCGCCCGGATGTTGTCCTCGACCGACAGCTTCCTGAAGATCGAGGGCTCCTGCGCCAGGTAACCAATCCCGTACCGGGCCCGCTTGTACATGGGGGTCTCGGTCAGCTCCCGGTCATCCAGGTACACCCGCCCGCGGTCTGGCCGGATCAGCCCCACCACCATGTAGAACGTCGTGGTCTTCCCCGCGCCGTTCGGACCCAGAAGTCCCACGATTTCGCCCTGGGAGACCTGGACGCTGACCTCATTCACCACTTTCCGTTTCCGGTAGCTCTTGACCAGGTTCTCCGACCGGAGCGTGCTGTCGGTGGCGCGGCGCGCCGCACCCTCGGGCCGAGGCGCGGTGGGACGGTGGTCATCTTCTAACAAGTTCCGTACCACCACGTCGAGCTCCGTCAGCAGCGCCTCCCGGCGCCCCGCGATTCGTTCCCATATGCCGGGCTCGACCCGAACCCGCTGCCACTCGTCGAGCGAGGGCTCGGGCCGGACCAGGTCCTGCTGTGCGGCGCGGGAAAGGACGTGGTCACGGAGGTAGCGTGCAAGCTGCTGCGATGACTCCACGTCGTCGGCCTGGCCGCCTCGCATGATGGCCTGGTCCGGGCTCAGCCGCGCGTGCGCCGCGCGCACTGCGGTCACCCATTCCGTACGCTCCACCACGCCCTCTTCATCGGCGTGGCGCACCAGCTCTACCAGTGCCAACGCGACGGAACCGTCATGGCGGCTGATCCCGGCCAGGTACTCTCTCAATTGGTCCACCGTCATCTCCCTGCCTCGTCCGCCCCCACCGGCGTCGGCGGGGGCTCCCCGTCGCGCGGCGCCCCCCCGGCCGGGTCCAGATACAGTCCTTCGATCGGGCCCTCCGCTTCTACCCTTGCCACGTCGCCCTGCTCCATGAAGAGCACGATTCGGCGCGCCCGCATGAAGTTCAGCGAAGCCGCAGCCGTCCCTTCGCCGGCGGTCCGATACAACGACAGCGCGTTCCCTGCCCCACCCACCACGACGATCCGCTCGAGGACCACCTCGGGGTCCTTCTTCGTCTCCGTGTCCCCACCGACGCGGGCCACGTCCACGTTCACGTTCACGTCCAGATCCTCGTCCTCGTCCGCCTCGTGTCGGCGCCCGGGGTCCGCCTCCGACCGGGCGAAGAACGCGAGGACGGTGTCGCCCTGGATCCAGTCCCGGGCGAGGTCGAGCGGCAGGGGACGTCCGCTCGCGGGGACCTCGACATCGCGCTCGCCGTACGCGCGACCTACCGCCCGCAGCTCGCGAATCCCCAGCGAATCCGCCTGCGCGTGGATGGAGTCGGCCCGAAGCCGGAAATCACGCGCTGCCGCCCGGGCGCGGGGTGCGCCGGAGACACGATCGGGGTTCCAGGCCTCCAGCCCCTCCACGTCCCCATCGGCGAAGGCGATCCGGACCCGCTGGGCCCGGACGTCAAGGTCCTCCGAGGTGACGCGGGCGGCGCCGTCGGAGATGACCTCCCGGAGCCCGTCACCCTCGAGGAAGGCGTCGATACGGTTTCCCTGGAGGCGGTACGCATCGTTCTCCACGAACGCCCGTTCCGTGAGGGTCATGCGCTCTGCAGCCTGGTCGAACAGGGCGGTTCGGCCGCCCCCGACCATGTCCCCCCGAGTGATCTCCACATCGCCCTGGGCACGGAAGATCGACTCTCCCTCGAGCTCGATCCGGTCCGCCCACACCTCCGTGGGCACCGCGTCGTCCTCGCTCCCGGGGCCGGGCGGTCCCTCACCGACTTCTTCCGGGGGCATCACGGCGTGGGGACGGGTGCCCGTGACGATCATCCGGGCCACGGGGCGTTCCTCGTTCTCACGGAGGTAGTTGAGATTGTCGCCCTCCATGACCGCGCCTCTGCGGAGGTCCCGGAGGACGGTGGAGCCGCGGGCGAGGAGCTGGTCCATGCGCCCCAGGTAATTTGCCCAGTCGGCGGTGAGCTGGCGGGTGCTGTCCCGGTACACCACACTGCCCACGAGCTCCACGGATGAGGCGACGCGGTTCACTACCGCGCTGTCGGCCTCCAAACGGACGCCTCCGCTGCACAGGAATCGGACCGGGTCGCCGAAGTACACCAGCTCCTCGCCGCGCCTGTTGATGAGACGGCGGAAATCGGAGGGGAGGACCTGGCGGCACGTCCGGGCCTGCGCCTCGAGGATGCCGGGGACGAGGGTGAAGCAGAGTGCGACGGCGACCGCCCACGGCCGTCGCATGCTCAGAACTCGATCTCGAGGTTCTCGCCGGTGCTGCCGAAGACCTCGATGTCGGTCATGGCCTCATTGGCGCGGAAGCCGGTTCCCTCCAGCTTCGTGTCGCCCTGGTACATGACGGTGGCCACATCGCTCCACACGCGGCCACTGCGAGGATCGTAGTGCAGCTCCTCCGTGAGCAGCCGCCGCTGGTCCTTTTCCGTGACCAGGACGACGTTGCCGCGGGCGACCATCTTGTTGGTGTTGGAGTCCAGCTCGCCCTCGTCGGCTGTGAGGTGCGCGGTCCGCGCGCCGTTCTCGTCGTAGAGCGTGACCTCCACGGGGAACATGAGCGTGCGCGCCGAGTCCTCCCAGATGTAGGCGGTATCGGCGTGGATCCGCGCCCGCAGGGAGCCGAGGTCCTTGATGTCCGTGTCCAGCTGCTGGACGACGTGGTCGGCCGGCAGGTCCCGGAACGCACGCTCCGCCACCGGGTCGTCCCCATCGGCGCACGCGGCGCCCAGGCCCACGAGCAGCGTCGCCAGCCATACCCGCCCTGTCCTGGTGGTCTCCAGCCTCATTCCGAATCCCCGATCCACATTCCCCTCGATCCGCTCAGACGGCGCCTGCCCGCATCAGGTCGTGCAGGTGCACGACCCCCAGCAAACGCCCCTCCTCCACCACCGGCAGCGCCATGATGCCGTGGGTCTCCATCTGGTACACCGCGGCGGACCCCAGTGCGTCGGGCTCAACGACCTTGGGCGACCGGTTCATCACCGCGGTGAGAGGCACATCAAAGACGTTCGCCTCGCGCTCCATGAGCCGTGTCAGGTCGCCCGCCGTGACCACGCCCAGCACCTCTTCGTCGTCGCCCACGACCACCACTGTGCCGCGCTTCTCCGCCAGGAGCACGACGCAGCGCCGCATGTCGTCGTCGGGCCGCAGCCTGGGAAGGTCGGCCGGGTCCTGGACCATCACGTCCCTCACGCGCAGCGTGAGCTTTCGCCCGAGCGCGCCGCCAGGGTGCAGCCGGGCGAAGTCTTCGGCCCCGAACCCTTTCCGGAGCAGCAGCGCCACGGCGAGGGCGTCGCCCATGGCGAGCGTGACCGTCGTGGACGTGGTGGGCGCCAGGTCCATGGGGCAGGCCTCCTCCTGCACCGAGCAATCCAGCACCACGGTCGCCGCGCGTCCCAGCGAGGAGGCCAGGCGGCCGGTCATCCCGATCATGGATACACCGGAACGACTCAGGAATTCCACGAGCCCCGAAAGCTCGGAGGTCTCGCCGCTCTTCGATATGAGGATGGCGACATCATCGCGCCCCACGATCCCGAGATCGCCGTGCAGCCCTTCCACCGGGTGGAGGAACATGGCGGGGGTGCCCGTGGATGTCAGTGTAGCCGCGATCTTCCGACCGATGATCCCGCTCTTCCCCACCCCGCACACCACCACCCGGCCGCTGGCGTGAGCGATGATCCGCACGGCCTCGAGGAACGCCTCGCCGATCCGCTCCTCGAGCGCGGCCACCGCCGTGGCTTCCGCCCGGATCACCGCCCTGGCGCGCCGCACCAGCTCCGTCTCGTCGGTGAGGGGTCCGTCGGCAAAGCCCAGCTCCCCGGCGCTCATGCCGGTTCGAGGTGGTCGAGGATGTCGCCGCCCGCCTCGCGGGATCGGCAGTACGCGTCCACCAGCCGGGGCCACTCGCCGCGCGCCTTGAGCAGCGCCTCCGCAAACTCGCGCACGGCACCTCTGCCGCCGGGGACGCTCGTGGTCCAGCGCGCCTCGGCGTGCAGCTCCGCCGCGGCGTTCGCCACGGCCACCGGGAACCCCGCCCTGCGCATGACGGGCAGGTCGGCCAGGTCGTCGGCGACCATGGCCAGCGACTCCCACCCCGCGCCCGCCTCCTCCAGCACCTCCTCCACGGCGGCCATCTTGTAGCCGCCCGCGATCTGCCGGACCGGCACATCCAGCTCGCTCGCCCGGAGGTCCGTGGCCGGGGATTCCCGTCCGCTCACCAGCTCCACGTGCAGCCCCGCCCAGATCAGCATCCGGATCCCGAGGCCGTCCATGATGTCGAAGCGCTTCAGCTCCACGCGCTCGCCTCCGGCCGTGGCGCCGATATACACGCCGTTGTCCGTCAGCACGCCGTCCACGTCCAGCACAACCACGCGAACGGCGCGAGCGAGCTCAGCCGGTATCGGAGTCGGCCGCGTCATGGCCGAACTCCCCCGAGGGCGGCGCGGAGGGCCAGCACGTCCTCCATGAGCGGTCGGAGGGAATCAATCTGGAGCATGTTGGTGCTGTCGGAGGGTGCCGCACCCGGGTCCGGGTGCACTTCCAGAAACAGCGCGTCCGCTCCCGCCGCCACCGCAGCCCGTACGAGCGGTGGGATGAACTCCGGCAGACCCCCGCTCACGCCCGCACCGCGTCCCGGCTGTTGCACGGAATGAGTGCCATCGAAGATCGTGGGCGCTCCCGTGGCCGACCGCATACGAGTGAAGGAGCGCATATCCACCACGAGGTCCCCGTAGCCGTGGAACGTGCCTCTCTCGGTCACCGCCACACCGCCGCCATCGGCCGGCGCCCGCCCCGTTCCCGACGCTTGCCCTTCCCGCACCTTCGCCACCGCCCCCTTCATCTCCTCGGGCGCCATCCACTGCCCCTTCTTCACGTTCACCGGGAGCCCCGTGGCCCCGGCCGCCATCAGGAGATCGGTCTGGCGGCACAGGAACGCCGGGATCTGGAGGACGTCCACGACCCCGGCTGCGCGCGCAGCCTGCGCAGGCTCGTGTACGTCCGTCAGCACCGGCAACCCCGTCTCCGTCCGCACCCGTGCCAGCTTCTCGAGCCCCTCGTCCATGCCGGGGCCACGGGGCGACTCCGAACGGCTGCGGTTGGCCTTGTCGTACGACGCCTTGAAGATGATCGGCACGTGCAGGTCCTCAGCGAGACGAGCGAGCTTCTCTCCCACACCGATGTTCAGCGCGTCATCCTCCAGGACGCATGGCCCGGCGATCAGAAAGAAGCCCCCGTCGAGCCCGAACAGCGCGTGGAGCCCGTCGGCCGGTCCGGTGACCTCGCTCACGTGGAGAGGGGAGCCGCGGCCGTGTCGGGCTCCTGCGCAGCCGTGTCGGACTCCTGCGCGGCCGTGTCGGACTCCTGGGCGGCCGTGCTCGTGCGCCGCGGCGCCCTGGCATCGGCGCCATTGCGACGCTCCCGAGCCGCCTCGACGAACGCGGCGAAGAGCGGGTGCGGTCGCATGGGGCGTGACTTGAGCTCCGGATGGAACTGGCACCCCACGAACCAGGGGTGGTCCGGCAGCTCGAGGATTTCGACGAGGTTTCCATCGGGCGAAACGCCGCTGAAGATGACCCCGTTCTCCGACAGCACATCGCGATAGTTGTTGTTGACCTCGTAGCGGTGCCGGTGGCGCTCACTGATGTCGATGGCCTCGTAGGCTGCGTGCGCCCGTGTGCCTTCCCGGATCCGGCACGGGTAGGCGCCCAGTCGCATGGTCCCGCCCATGTCCGTGACCTGCCTCTGGGAGTCCATCAGGCAGATCACGGGATCGGCGACCTCTTCCAGGAACTCGATGGAGTGCGAGTCGCTCAGGCCGCAGACGTTCCGGGCATACTCGATCACCGCCGTCTGGAGCCCGAGACAGATCCCGAAGAAGGGCAGGTCGTGGGTGCGCGCCCACTGGATGACCCGGAGCATGCCATTGATCCCCCGCTCCCCGAACCCGCCGGGGATCAGCAGGCCATGGTACTCCTCCATGCGCTCCAGCGACTCGCCGTTCTCGAATTCCTCGCTGGAGATCCAGTCGATGTCCACGCCCACGTCATGGGCGATACCTCCATGGATCAGCGCCTCCTGCACGGACTTGTACGCGTCCACCAGGGACGTGTACTTGCCCACCACCGCGATCCGGACGCGGCCGTCCCCGGGATTCCGGATCCGGTCCACCATCCGCTCCCACGGACCGAGGTCCGGGGCCTCCGTCTCCAGGCCCAGCTTCCGGAGCGCCAACTCGTCCAGCTTCTGCCGGTGGAACATCATGGGCACGTCGTAGATCGTATCCACGTCCTTCGCCTCGATCACGCCGGCCACGTCCACGTTCGTGAAGAGCGAGATCTTCCGCTTGATGTCGTCGGCGAGCGGGCGATCCGAGCGGCAGATGAGCACGTCCGGCTGGATCCCGATCTCCATGAGCTCCCGGGCGGAGTGCTGCGTCGGCTTGGTCTTGAGCTCGCCCGCCGCGGCGATGTACGGCACCAGCGTGAGGTGCACGAACAGCGTGTGCTCGCGACCCACCTCCTGCCGGAACTGACGGATGGCCTCCAGGAAAGGCAGGCTCTCCATGTCGCCCACCGTGCCGCCGATCTCCGTGATCACCACATCGTGGTTCGGACGCAGCCGCCGGATGGCGAGCTTGATCTCGTCGGTGATGTGCGGGATCACCTGGACTGTCGCGCCGAGGAAATCGCCCCGGCGCTCCTTCGTGATCACATCCCGGTAGATCCGCCCGGTGGTGATATTGTTCGCCTGCGACAGATCCTCGTCGACGAACCGCTCGTAGTGCCCCAGGTCCAGGTCGGTCTCCGCGCCATCGTCCGTGACGAAGACCTCACCGTGCTGGAAGGGGCTCAACGTGCCCGGATCCACGTTGATGTACGGGTCGAACTTCTGCAGCGTCACCCGGAGCCCTCGCTCGGAGAGGAGTCGCCCCAGAGAAGCGGCGGCGATTCCCTTCCCGAGGGAAGAGACCACGCCGCCGGTGACAAAGATGTACTTCGTCGGTTGATGATTCTGCTCACTCATTCGACCCGTTCCCGTTCATTTCACCGTCCTTTCGCCGGCCAGCCGATCCGCGGCCCGGCGCGCGTCTTCCGGTGTGTCTATGCCCCCTTCGGCGGCCGCCACCACGGCGACCCCGATGCTGAGTCCTGCGGCCAGGGGCCGGAGCTGCTCCAGGCGCTCGGCTCCCTCCAGCTCAGACGGGGGAAGCGCCACCCACCGCTCGAGTGCCTCGGGTGAGTAGGCGTATACGCCAATATGCCGGAGAAAGCGGTCCGACGCGAGGTCCGATGCGTCGGGCTCCGCGTCCCGCACATGCGGGATCGGCGCGCGTGAAAAGTACAACGCTCCGCCCGCATCGTTCCGGACGACCTTGACGACCGACGGATCGAGCCATGCCGAGCGGGTCTCCACGGCCGAAGCCACCGTCCCCACATCCCAGCCGTCCCTGACCCGCTCCACGGCCCCGCGCACATGCTCCTCGAGCACGAACGGCTCATCGCCCTGGATGTTCACGACCACGCCCGTTCCCGAGAACTCCGGTCGTCTCGCCACCTCCGCCACCCGCTCGGTTCCGGAGCCGTGCTCCACCCCGGTCAATGTCACCTCGGCACCCGCCGCCCGGCACGCTTCGGCGACCTCCTCGCTGTCCGTCGCCACCAGGACCTGGTCGAGGATCGAGAAGCCGCTCGCGCGGCGCCAGACCCACTCGATGAGCGGCCGGCCGGCGAGCACGTGGAGCGGCTTGCGCGGCAGGCGCGCCGAGCCCAGCCGTGCCGGGATCACGCCCAGAACGCGGCTCAACGGCGCTCCCACGGGAACACCGTTCCGAACGGCATGCTCAGCCCCACGTCGAGCTTGTTGTTGTCGAGGTCGGCCGGCTCCACCATGTAGCGGAAGTAGACGGCAAAGAACTGGAGACGCGCGCCCACCTCCTGCCGCAGCGAGGAATCCTCCTCGTCGCTCCACGCCATTCCGGTAGCGTGGATGAGCTGCAGCTCGGGCGCGCCCACGATCGGCAGCGCCACGCGGTCCGGGAACGGCACGATGTACTTCGTCTCGACGAACACGACCCGATCCCCCCGGAAAGCGGCGAGCTCCACCGTCTGAAGAGTCCCCGACCCCCCTACGAAGCTCCACTCCTGCCGAGGCAGCGCATCGCCCCCGAGCGGCTGTTGTACGAAGAACTCGATCTCCAGCGTGTGGTTGGCCAGCGCGTGCATCGCCCAGTCGCCCCGCGCCGAGATCCGGTCGAAGTCGAAATCGCCCTCCAGCCAGCTCCGCGCGGCCTCGTACTCGATCCCGCCCTGGAAGGCCGTCTGCTGCCCCAGCCACTCCACGCCCACGCTCCCGATCAGGCTCGTGGTGCGGCCCGCGTCGATCGACGGATTCGGACGCGGCTCCCCGCTAAGCAGGTGCCACGGATCATCGCCCGGAAGCGATGTGGCGTCCTCCAGCTGGGCGCGGATGCCGTACGACCCGGCCAGGCTCTTTTCGAGATCGCCGAACTCCCTGCGCATTCCCACCCAGCTCCGGTCGACCTCGAAGTAGTCGCGCAGGTCATCACCGTCCCACGCGTAGTTGAGGGCGTTCTTCAGGTCGCCACGAATCCAGTCGTCGTTCGTGGCCCATCCCTCATAGTAGCCCCCTTCCAGGATGGTGCCGAAGCGCCGCAGCTCGGCCGAAACGGCGAACGTGGGCTCGCCGATCTCCGTCCGCCACCCGGCGCGACCGTGAATGGACGGGGTGACCTCCTCCACCATGGGCAGGGTGTAGCGGGCGCCCACCACGGCCGTGATCCCGTTCACCCGGTCGTAGGTCGGGGGGGCGAGGCCGTAGAAGCCGTCCAGAACGAGCGGTGAAGGCGAGTCGGACGCCACGATCACCAGCCGATCCTGCTCCCGCTCCACTCGATAGGCAGCGGTCGGCAGGTCCAGGATCACGCCACCGACTCTCGCCAGCTCCGAGCGGTAGAGGCCACCGGCCACGTTGACCAGATCGCCGCCGACCACCGCCCCGGGCCGCACGAAGGCGCCCGCGTCCACCAGTACCAGGTCGCCCGTGATCACGCCCTCCAGGATCAGCGTGGCGTCGAGGACCAGAACCGGGCCCCGGACCGTGTCGCCCCGCGCAATGGCGGTGTCGCTGGCCAGGACGAGCGGCTCCCCGTCCAGCAGCCGCGAGAGCCGTCGATCCACGGCCACGTCGGAGGCGCCCCGCGTCACCACGATGGTGGGACGCTGCGCCTCGATCTCGCCGGTCCCCGGGAGCAGGAGGGCGAGGCCCATGATCAGCGCGGCCGGCCCGCGGAGCGCCCTCACGCCTGCATCTCCATGAAATTGCGAACCAGCCGCTCCCCGTGCTCGCTCGCCACCGACTCCGGGTGGAATTGAACACCCCAGACGGGGTGAGCCCGGTGGCGCACGGCCTGGATCTCGTCCTCCCACCCCGACTCGTCGGTCCACGCCACCACCTCGAGCTCGGCGGGGACCGTATCGGGGTCGATGACCAGCGAGTGGTAGCGCGTCATGGAGACGGGGGCCGGGATTCCCTGGAACAGCCCCTCCCCCCCGTGCGCCACGGGCGAGACCTTGCCGTGCATGAGCCGCCGCGCGCGCACGACGCGCGCACCGTACGCCACCCCAATGGCCTGATGGCCGAGGCAGACGCCCAGCACCGGTATCCGCGGGCCGAACTCCCGGATCACGTCCACGCTGATCCCTGCCTCGGCGGGTGTGCAGGGCCCGGGCGAGACCACGATCCGCTCGGGCGCCATGGCCTCGATGTCGGCCAGGCCGACCTCGTCGTTTCGCCGCACTTCCACATCCGCGCCCAGCCCGCCGAGCAGTTGGACCAGGTTGAAGGTGAAGGAATCGTAATTATCGATGACCAGGATCATGATCGGGGATGATAGCGTCGGTGGACGTCGCGCAGATAGTCCCTGTCCACGTGCGTGTAGATCTGGGTCGTGGAGATGTCGGCATGCCCGAGCATCTCCTGTACCGCTGCCAGGTCCGCGCCGCCCTCCAGGAGGTGTGTGGCGAACGTGTGTCGGAGTGTGTGCGGGGTGACCTTCCGAGTGATTCCGGCCCGTTCCACGTGCTTCCGCAGGATCTTCCAGACTCCCATCCGGGTCAGCGGCGCCCCGCGGGCGTTCAGGAAGAGCACCCCCTCGCTGGCGGCGCCGCTCCCCTGCTCCAGACGCCCTCTGAGCTCTCGCAGGTAGACGCCGATGGCGCGCACGGCGGCGCCTCCCACCGGGACCAGTCGCTCCACCGAGCCCTTGCCGTGGACGGTGGCGAAGCCCTCCTCGAGGTCCACGTCCCGCACCCTCACTCCGGTCAGCTCGCTGACGCGCACGCCCGACGCGTACGCAAACTCCAGGATGGCGCGGTCGCGCCAGTACAGACGGTGCCCCTGGTCGGGCGCCTCGAGGAGCCGGTCGACCTCCGCGCGCCCGAGCACGTCGGGCAGGCGTCGCCAGGTCTTCGGCGGCTCCAGCTGTTCGCTGGGGTCCGCGTCGATGAGCCCCTCCGCCAGCAGGAACCCGAAGTAGGTGCGGATCCCCGAGAGCGTCCTCCGGATGGAGGTGGGCGCGAGGCCCTGGTCGCGAAGGTGATAGGTGAACTCGCGCAGGTCGATGGGTGTGGCCGCCCCGGGGTCGTCGATTCCGCGCGCTCGCAGGAAGCCCTCGAGGCGTGCGGTATCGCGGGCGTACGCGTCGAGGGTGCGAGGGCTCAGACCCCGCTCGAAGCTGAGATAGTCGTCGAACCGTTCGAGGTCGAAGCTCACGGCTCCTCCTCGTGATGGCGCGTCCGCCACCACCAGACCGCAGCCGCCGCGACGAAGACCAGCGCTACGATGAGCAGCACCTCGTTCACGCTCTCGAAGAGGGCCATGATCGCCTGGAGGTTCCGGCCCATGAACGCCCCCAGGTACACCAGCATGCCGTACCAGAGCGCCGACGCCATCACCACGGGTGGGACCACCTTCCAGCCGGACATTCCCGACACGCCGGCGAACACCGGCACCATGGCGCGCCACGCGGGCAGGAACCGGCTCATGAAGATGGCCGGGACCCCGAACCGCTGATAAAACCCGCCGATCTGGTCGAGCTGGTGCTCCCGGAGGAGCCAGCGAGCGAGGGGCATGGTGAAGAACCCCCGTCCATAGCGTCGGGCCACGGCGAAAACGCCCACCGCCGACGTCACATTGAGGATCCACGTGGCCAGGAAAACCAGCCAGGGATTCGCGGCGCCGCGAGCCGCCAGCAGCGCGCCGGCCAGGACGAAGGTGTCGGCAGGGATGGGCGGAACGATGTTCTCCACGGCCGCGCCGAGGCCGAGGATCAGGTAGAGGAGGAAGGGCGGCAACCGGGTGAGGGCGTTGAGCATCTCCAGGATCGTGGACACGAGTCGTCCTCAGCCCTCCTCTATGGTGGCCACGGCCATGCAGGCGATCCCTTCGCCGCGTCCCACCCATCCCATTCCCTCGTTCGTGGTTCCCTTCACCGATACGGCGCTCCGTGGCAGCGCGAGCGCCTGCGCCAGCCGCTCGCGCATGGCGTCCACGTGCGGCCGGATCCGGGGCGCCTCGCAGATCACCGTAACATCCACGTTCACGGGCCGGTGCCCCGTCTCGGCCAGCAGCGCCACCGACCTCTGCAGGAGACCGATGGAGTCGGCGCCCGACCAGCGCTCGTCGTCGGGCGGAAAGTGCGCCCCAATGTCCCCGAGCGCCGCGGCGCCCAGGAGCGCGTCCGTTACGGCGTGCGCCACCACGTCCGCGTCCGAATGACCAGCAAGCCCCTGCGGGTGCGGGATCTCGACGCCGGCCAGGATGAGCCGCCGACCCCGGGCGAACCGGTGTGAGTCGTATCCGATGCCTGACCGCATCACCTTCTCCCCATTAAATGGAAACCGGGAGCAACGGTGCGTCGCTCCCGGTCCACCGCGGCTGGCGGCGCGTCCCCGTCAGGGTCGTCCGTCGCTAGTCCTCCCATCGCCGGATGGCGAGGCACACGTTGTGACCGCCGAACCCGAACGAGTTCGTCAGCGCCACGCGCACGTCCCGCTCGCGCCGCTCGTTGTGCGCGTAATCCAGGTCGCACTCCGGATCGGGAGTCTCGAAGTTGATCGTGGGTGGGATCACCCCGTGCTTCGTGACAAGCGCGGCGATGATCCCCTCCACACCGCCCGCCGCGCCGAGCAGGTGGCCGGTCATGGACTTGGTGGACCCCATGACCAGGTCCCGCGCCGCATCGCCGAACACCCCTTTCACCGCCAGCGTCTCGTTCAGATCGTTTGCCGGGGTGGACGTGCCGTGGGCGTTGATGTAGTCCACATCACCGGGCGCGATCGCGCCGTCCTCCATCGCCCGACGCATGGCGATCTGGGCGCCCGCTCCGTGCGGCGCCGGCGCCGTCATGTGATACGCGTCTGCGCTCTGGCCGTAGCCCACCACCTCCGCCAGGATGTCGGCACCCCGGTTCAGCGCGTGCTCCAGCGACTCCAGCACGACCGCTCCCGCGCCCTCACCCAGAACGAAACCATCCCGCCCCGCATCGAACGGCCGGCTCGCCTTCTCCGGCGCATCGTTGCGCGTGGACAGCGCCTTCATGTTGGAGAAGCCCGCAATGGCCAGCGGCGTCACGGAAGCCTCCGTCCCGCCCGTGATCATCACATCGACCTCGCCGTCCTGGATCAGACGGAACGAGTTGCCCACCGCGTGCGCGCTCGAGGCGCACGCCGAGACCGTGGCGTAGTTCGGCCCCTTGGCGCCGTAGCGCATCGACACGAGACCCGCCGCCATGTCCGGTATGAACATGGGCACGAAGAAGGGGCTCACCCGGCGGGGGCCCTTCTCCAGCATGTTGCGCGTCTGCTCCTCGAACGTGGCGATCCCGCCGATGCCGCTGCCGAGGATCACTCCCACGCGCTCCGGGTCCGCGGGCCCGAGGTCATCGCCCAGACCGGAATCCTGCACGGCCTGGACGGAGGCCGCCATGGCCAACTGGGCGAACCGGTCCGCGCGACGGGCCTCCTTGCGATCCATGTACTGCTCAGGGTCGAACCCCTTCACCTCGCAGGCGAACCGGACGTCGAACGCCTCGGTCGCGTCAAAGTGGGTGATGGGGGCCGCGCCGCTGGTCCCGGCCAGCAGCGCGTCCCAGGAGCTCTTCACGTCGTTGCCGACAGGCGTCACCAGGCCGAGGCCCGTGATGACGACCCGGTTGCGGCCGTTCGAGGTCCGTGTCTCCATCAGTCGCGCTTACGCGCCCTCGTGCTCCTGGATGTACTTGATGGCGTCCCCCACCGTCTGGAGCTGCTCGGCGTCCTCATCCGGGATCTCCATGCCGAATTCCTCCTCGAAGGCCATGACCAGCTCCACCGTGTCGAGCGAGTCGGCGCCCAGATCCTCGACGAACGAGGCCTCCGGCGTCACCTTCTCTGCCTCGACGCCCAGCTCGTTCACGATGATCTCTTTGACCTTCGCCTCAGTGTTCTCCGCCATCCTGTCCTCTCCAGTTGATTGTAGGGGGTGTCCAGCGACTCAGATTACCATCCCGCCATCCACGACCAGCACCTGACCGGTCATGTAGGCCGCATCGGGGCCCGCAAGGAACGCGACCACACCGGCCACGTCCTCCGCCGATCCCAGGCGGCCCAGGGCGATCTGCTCCTGCAGCGCCTCGCGCGCCGCGTCGGTGAGATCGGACGTCATGTCCGTCTCGATGAACCCCGGCGCCACCGCATTGCACAGCACGTTCCGCGACGACAATTCCTTGGCCACGGACTTCGTCAGCCCGACGAGTCCGGCCTTGGACGCTGCGTAGTTTACCTGTCCACGGTTGCCGGTCAAGCCGACCACGCTCGTGATGTTGATGATCCGACCGCTCCGGCGCTTCATCATGCCGCGCGCGGCCGCCCGGATGACCTGGAACGACCCCTTGAGGTTCGTGTCCAGCACCGCGTCCCAGTCCTCATCGGCCAGTCGGACGAGTATGTTGTCCTTGGTGATCCCGGCGTTGTTGACCAGGATGTCCAGCGAGCCCAGCTCACTCTCGATCCGCTTGACCAGCGCGTCCACGGCCGCGCGGTCGGCCACATCGCAGGCGGCGCCCAGGTGCCCGGTGCCCGGCAGCTCGGCGGCCACCGCCGAGGCGCTCTCCTCGGAGCGCGACGTCACCACCACCCGTGCGCCGTCCCGCGCGAGCCGCTCGGCGATCACGCGGCCGATCCCACGGCTCCCGCCCGTGACGAGCGCAACCTGCCCTCCCAGCACCTGCTCCATGGCCATCAGCGATCCCTGAACGAGTTCAGCTGCTCGACGGTGCCGAGGCTCTCCACCTCGGCCTCCCGATCGATGCGACGCATGAGCCCGGCCAGCACCCGGCCCGGCCCCAGCTCGTAGAAGCGCGAGACGCCGCGCTCCCGCATGGTACGCATGGACGCCGCCCAGCGCACGGGTGAGGTCAGCTGCGCCACCAGGAGCTCCCGCGCCTCGTTCCCCTCGGATACCGGCGCAGCGGTCACGTTCGATACTACCGGGAACCGCGGCCGCGAAAAGACGACCCCCTCCAGGTGCTCGCGTAGCCCCGTCTCCGCTACCTCCATGAGCGGAGAATGGAACGCGCCGCTCACGTTCAGCGGAAGCGCTCGCTTGGCGCCCGCGGCTTTCGCCAGCTCCATCGCCCGCTCCACCGCGGGCACATCCCCGCTGATCACGATCTGGCCCGGAGAGTTGAAGTTGGCGGGGACGCACACGCCCGAGTCGTCCGAGGCCTGGCGACAGACCGCCTCCAGCGCCTCGTCATCGAGCCCGATCACCGCCGCCATCGTACCGGGCCGCGCCTGACCCGAACGGTGCATGAGCTCGCCGCGACGCCGAACCGCCCGCACCGCCTCCTCGAACGGGATCGTGCCGGCGGCCACGTGGGCGCTGAACTCTCCCAGCGAGTGCCCCGCCGCCAGCGCCACGGTTGGAAGCCGATCCGCCGCGAGGGCATGCACCGCCACCGAGTGCGTCAGGATCGCCGGCTGCGCGTTGTGCGTGGCCGTGAGCTCGTCCTCGGGGCCTTCCCACATGATCCTCGAGAGCGACACGCCCAGCGCTTCGTCCGCCCGCTCGAAGATCTCGCGGGCGACCGCGTGCGACTTCGCCAGGTCACGACCCATTCCCACTTCCTGCGAGCCCTGGCCGGGGAACAGCAGTCCTACCACTTGACCACCGCCGAGGCCCAGGTGAAGCCCGCGCCGAACGCGACCATCATGACATGGTCGCCCGCCTGGATCCGTCCGGCCTCCAGCGCCTCGTCCAGCGCCACCGGGACGGTCGCCGAGCTCATGTTCCCGTACCGGTCTACGTTCACGAATACCTTGTCCATGGGCACATTGGCGTACTTGGCCGTGTTCTCGATGATCCGGATATTCGCCTGGTGCGGGATGAAGAGGTCGATGTCCTCCCCCGTCAGGCCGGCCCGGAGCAGCGCCTGGTCAGCCGCTTCCGCCATGGATCGGACGGCCGCCTTGAAGACCTCACGGCCCGCCATCTTCACCAGGTGGCTCCGCTCGTCCAGCACCGCCACGTCCATGGGAATCCTCGCACCGCCGCCCGGCCGCCAGAGCAGCTCGGCCAGCGTGCCGTCGGACCGGATGAAGCTCGACAGCAGACCCCGGCCATTCTCCGACCGCTTCACCACCGCCGCCCCCGCGCCATCGCCGAACAGCACGGCCGTGGAGCGGTCCCCCCAGTCCACAATGGAGCTCATCTTCTCCGTGGAGATCACGAGAGCGATCTCCGCCCGGCCCGCCATGAGGTGCCCCTCCGCGATGGACAGGCCATAGAGAAAGCCCGAGCAGGCGGCGGAGATGTCATAGGCCGCCGCGTTCTCGGCGCCCAGAATCGCCTGGATGTCGCACGCCGTCGACGGGAGGAGCCGGTCCGGCGTGGCCGTCGAGACGATGATCACGTCCACTTCGCCCGCATGCACGCCCGCCCGCTCCATGGCGATCCGGGCCGCGTTCGCTCCCATGTCCGCCGCGCCCACGTCCGGAGCGGCGATCCGCCGCTCGCTGATGCCGGTCCGCGCCCGGATCCACTCGTCCGAGGTGTCCAGCTCCTTCTCCAGGTCCTGGTTCGTGACGACCCGCTCGGGCAGCCACCGGCCGGTGGATACGATCTCTACGGTCGGTTTGGGTATTCTCATGCCGGATCCGGGTGCACGCCGACCTGCTCGCGTATATGGCCGACCATGTGGGCGTTGGAGGCGGTTACGGCCGCCTTGAGAGCGTTGCTGATGGCCCGAGGGGGCGAGCCGCCGTGGCAGATGATGGAGATGCCATTGACGCCGAGAAGCGGCGCGCCGCCGTACTCGGCGTAGTCGAGGATGCGGCTCACGCTGTCGAGGCCCGGAGTCTCCCCACCGTCGGGCATGTCCCGCCGCATGAGACCGAAGACGAAGCCGGCGACGCCCTCATAGAACTTCAGGAGAACGTTGCCCACGAACCCATCCGTCACGAGCACGTCGCAGACGCCCTCGATGATGGCGCGCCCTTCCACGTTGCCCACGAAGTCGAGGTCGCTATCGCGGAGCTGACAATGCGTCTCCACGCTCACCTCGTTCCCCTTCTCGGGCTCCTCACCGATGTTCAGCAGCCCTATCCGCGGCGTCTCGCGCCCCAGCACATCGTGGGCGTATACCGAGCCCAGCCGCGCGAACTGCACCAGCTGGGTCGGCTTGCAGTCCACGTTCGCCCCCGCGTCGATCATCACCATGGGGCCGTGGGCCGTGGGCAGGAGCGTGGCGATCGCCGGCCGGTCCACACCCGGCAGCGGGCGAAGAATGAAGAGAGATGCGGCCATGACAGCGCCCGTCGAGCCCGCGCTCACGAACGCCTCCGCCTCCCCCGTCCGCTGAAGGTTCAGACCCACCACGATCGACGACTCCGGCTTGCGCCGCACGGCCGTGGCCGGCGACTCCTCGGGACCGATCCGCTCCGGGGCGTGGACAACGGATATACGATCCAGTCCCCGCGCACCCAGCCGATCCAGCTCGGCCCCGATTCGCGCCTCGTCCCCCACCAGGACGACGTGGGTCGACGCAGGCAGATCATCCAGAGCGGCGACCGTCCCCTCCACCTCCACGGTGGGGTGACGGTCGGTCCCCATGGCGTCTACCGCGATCCGCATCGCGACGCCTCTCTACCTACAGCTCGTCGATCTCGACGACCTGCTCGCCCTTGTACGTCCCACACGTGGGGCACACGTGATGCGGCAGCTTCGGATCCCCGCAGTTCGAGCACGCCACCGTGTTCGCGACGGGGGCCTTGTGGTGCGTCCGCCGCTTCCGCTTGCGCTGCTTCAATGTCCTCTTCTTCGGTACCGCCATGACTCTCTCCTCTACTCTTCCGACGTAAGCCGCCTAAGGGGGCCCCACCGCTCGTCCACCTCTTCCACCGCGCACTCGCACGTGGACTCGTTCAGATTCGTGCCGCACTGCGGACACAGCCCCCTGCACTCTTCACGGCAGTACACATACTTCGGCACCGCCAACAGGACCGTCTCCCGCACCGCGTCCGTCAGGTCCAGCTCTCGACCCGATGGCAGCGGGACGATGTCATCACCCTCGTCCTCCGCCAGATCATCGCCTTCCTTGTACAGACGACCCAGTTCCTCTTCCATCGGCACATCCACCGGCTCCAGACACCGCCGGCACTCTCGCCGGAACGTGCCCGCCACCCGGCCACGCACCACCACGTCCGGCCCCGCCTGCTGGGCCTCCAGACGCACCTCCAGCGGCGATCGCGGCTCGACTTCGAGATCCACCCAGAAGTCCGACTCCGGTGGAATGTCCGCGTCGATTCGCGCTCGGCCTTCCCGCCGCAGGCGGCTCAGGTCCACTTGTAGCATAGCTTGTAAAGTTCGGTGATCTCCTGTTCTGTGTCAACGGCTCGCCTTCGGCTCGCGGGGAGCGGCCTGTCGGCCGCGGGGGACGGCCTCTGGCCGTGGAGGACTCGCTTCGCTCGTGGGGGGCTCGCTTCGCGAGCGGAACAGTCAACAGCCTGCTCCGACCACAGGCCGTCCCCCGCGAGACCGCAGGCCGAGCCCTCCGCGGCCGAAGGCCGCCCCCCGCGAGGCCGCAGGCCGAGCTCTCCGCAAGCCGAAGGCCGCCCCCGCGAGGCCGCAGGCCGAGCTCTCCGCAAGCCGAAGGCGAGCCTACCCGATCACATCCGCTTCGGCGAAGAAGAACGGGATCTCGCGCGCGGCGGTCTCGGGAGCATCGGAAGCGTGGATCGAGTTGCGGCCCTTCGATTCGGCGAAGCGGGCGCGCACGGTTCCCTCTTCGGCTTCGGCCGGATCCGTGGCGCCGATCACTTCGCGAAGCTCGGCGATAGCGTCCTCGCGCTCCAGCAGCACCGGGAACACGGGGCCGGAGGTCATGAACTCCACCAGCTCCGCATAGAACGGCCGCTCCTTGTGAACCGCATAGAACTCCCGGGCCTGCGACTCGGCGAGGCGCAGGCTGCGGATGGCGCGGATCCGGAAGCCGGCCTCTTCCAGGTGGGCCAGGATCCGACCGGTGAGGTTCCGCTCGGTGGCGTCGGGCTTGATGATGGCGAGTGTCTGTTCCATGGGCTTCTCTCTATGCGCGTCCGAAGAGTTTACGGATGATGTCTCTGCGATAAACCATGCCGGCGATGGAGCCGGCGTTCACGACCGGGAGCTGTTCCACATCCTTGTTGATCATCATGCTGGCCACCTCCCCGACCCCGAGCTCTTCGGAGACGCAGAGAACGGACCGCGTCATGATGTCCCGTACAGGCATGTCCTGCGGGGTCTTGCCGCTGTCCTCGTGCTCGCCCGCGCGCGGGATCTGTGGCAGGAGGGCGCGCATGATGTCGGAGTCGGTGACCATGCCGAGCACCTCCCCCTTCTCCCCGACCACGGGCACCGCCTGGAGCCTGCGCCGGAGCATGAGGTCGAGGGTGCGGCGGACGGTGAAGTCCGGGGGCACGGAGTGGATCCGCTGGGTCATGACGTCGCGGACCATGAGGCTGTGCTGGATGCGGAGTTCCTGGAGCTGTGGCAGGGCCCGGACGCTGTCTGCATCGGGCTGCCGTGTCAGCTCGTCGACGATGCCCTCCTGGCGGAATAGCCGGGCGAGGGTGCTTGTGGCCTGGAGGTAGAGTGTGGCGGCTTCGGGTGGACCGACGATGAGCGCTACCACGCGGACGGTCCCATCCGAGTCGGGGCCCAGGGGAATCGGATCCGGCGCGATGCCCAGGGCCAGCCCGAGGGTCGTCACGGCGTCGGAGCGGAAGTGCGGGAGCACCACCTCATGGGTGATGCCGATGACGTCCCTGGTGGGCTGATCGGCCACGCGCTGCTCGAGGGCGTCCAAATCCTCCACCACGCCGGACTCGTGGAGTCGGCGAGCGAGGACACCGATGGCGGCGCGGAGGTCGGGCGCCCGCAGGGGCACCACAATGTGCTCCTGCGGGAGCAGGTCCAGGAGGTCCATGAGAGGCGGGTGGAGCCGACCGCTACAGGACCTTTCGGATCAGTTCGACCACGTCTGATGGCCGCTTCATGACGGAGATGCCGTTGTCTTCGAAGGCCTGCATCTTCTCCTCGGCGGTACCCGCGGAGCCGCTGATGATGGCGCCCGCGTGACCCATCCGGCGGCCGGGAGGCGCGGTCTGGCCGGCGATGAAGCCGACGACCGGCTTGCTCATGTGCTCCTTCACGTACTTCGCGGCGTCCTGTTCGTCGGTGCCGCCGATCTCGCCGATCATGACGACGGCCTCGGTCTCGTCGTCGGCCTCGAACGCCTCGAGGGTGTCGATGAAGTTGGTGCCGATGATGGGGTCACCGCCGATTCCGATGCAGGTGGACTGGCCGATCCCCGCCTGCGTCAGCTGGTAGACCACCTCGTACGTCAGGGTCCCCGAGCGCGACACGACGCCGACCTTCCCCTCCTTGACGATGGAGCCGGGCATGATCCCGACCTTTGCCTTTCCGGGGGACAGCGCGCCGGGACAGTTGGGGCCGAGCAGCCGGGCCCCACGCTCCTTCACGAATGGATAGACGCGGGTCATGTCGAGGACGGGCACGCCCTCGGTGATGGCCACGATGAACCCGATGCCCGCCTCCGCCGCCTCCATGATGGCGTCGGTGGCGAAGCGCGGCGGCACATAGATGACCGTCGTGTTGGCGCCCGTCTCCTTCACGGCCTGATCCAGGCTGTCGAAGATGGGCACGCTCCCGGCGCCGTTCCCGTCGAAGGTCTGTCCGCCCTTCCCCGGCGTGACGCCCGCCACGACCTTCGTGCCGTACTCCATCATCTGCTGGGTATGGAAGGACCCGTCGCGACCGGTGATCCCCTGGACCACCAGTCGGGTGTCGCTATCAATGAAAATCGCCATCTCGATCCGCCTCGTTCTCAGTATCCGTTACGCAGTTGGCCCGGCCGTGCTGGCGCGAGCGAAGTGTGAGCTCCCCTAGCTCGCCAGCTCCACGGCGCGCTTCACAACCTCGTCCATCGAGGTGGACGCGCTGAATCCGCGGTCCTCGAGGATCTTTACACCCTCCGCCTCATTGGTGCCGGTCAGACGGATCACGAGCGGGAGGTCGAAGTCCATCTCGTCCATGGCGGCGACAATGCCGTTGGCCACGTCGTCGCACCGGGTGATACCGCCGAAGATGTTGAACAGGATCACTTTCACGTTGGGGTCGCTCGTGATGATCTCGAGCGCGCTGATCACCTTCTCCGGGCTGGAGGACCCGCCAATGTCCAGGAAGTTGGCCGGCTCGCCGCCGTAGAACTTGATCAGGTCCATGGTCGCCATGGCCAGGCCGGCGCCGTTCACGACCGCGCCAATGTTCCCGTCGAGCTTGATATAGGTCAGGCTGGCCTCGCGGGCCTTGATCTCGGAGGGCGGCTCGGAGGACGTGTCGCGAAGCTCCTCGATCGCCGGCTTCCGGAACAGCTCGTTGTCATCGACGTTCATCTTCGCGTCGATGGCCTTCACCTCGCCGGAGGGCGTGGTGATGAGGGGGTTGATCTCGGCCAGCGACGCGCCCGCGTCCATGAAGGCCTCGTACAACTGCCCCATGGCCTTCGCGGCCGCGCGCTGCTGCTTCACGTCGTCGTAGAGGCTCGCGGCCAGCCAGTACGCCTGGAAGGGCAGCAGCCCGTAGCGCGGGTCCACCGTCAGGCGGCGGATCGCTTCCGGGTTCTTGTCGGCCACCTCTTCGATGTCGATTCCGCCCTCGCGACTGACCATGAACACCGGCCGCTTGCTCGCCCGGTCCACGATCACGCCCACGTACGCCTCGCTCGCGATCTCCTCGGCCGGCGTGATCAGGACCTTGTCCACCGTGAGGCCCTTGATCTCCATCCCGAGAATGTTCTGCGCGTGCGACCGCGCCTCGTCGGCGTTCTTCGCGAACTTCACCCCGCCGGCCTTGCCGCGCCCGCCGGCGTGGACCTGCGCCTTCACCATGACGGGGCCGCCGTACTTCTCGGCCAGGGCTTTCGCCTCGTCGGGAGTACGCGCGATCTCGCCCGGGGGTACGGGGAGTCCGTGTTCGCGGAAGATGTCCTTCGCCTGGTACTCGTGGATATTCATGTCGTCTATACCCGGATCGTCGTTCCAGTTCGTCCTTCCACCACTTCCAGTCCCGCATCGAGGCGCCCGATGTGGGCGGCGTTGCCGCCGCCCTCCACGAACGCCACGCACGCCTCGACCTTCGGCGCCATGCTGCCCGTTCCCAGCTCACCCGATGCCAGCATCGCGCGCGCCTCCTTCACCGTCAACTCCAACACCAGCTCCTGCTCCGGCGTGCCGAAGTTGCGGAACACACCGGCCACGTCGGTGAGGATCACGAACTCACCCGCATCAATGTCGCCCGCCAGCACCTGCGCGGCCCGGTCCTTGTCGATGACCGCGTCCAGCCCCTCGACCCCCAGCTTCGGGTCGATATAGACGGGCGTGCCCCCGCCCCCGGCGGCGATCACGATGGTGCCGCCCTCCACAAGCTGCCGGATCTGCGCGTGCTCCACGATCCGCACCGGTCGGGGCGAAGCGATCAGGCGCCGCCAGCCGCTGGGCGTCTCCCGCACCGGGACTCCGCTCTCCTCGAGCTTGCGCGCGGCCGCCTCGTCCATGGCGCGGCCGATGGGCTTTTCCGGGTTCTGCACCGCCGGATCGTCGCGGTCCACCACTACCTGCGTCACGACCGTGACCACCTCCCTACGGACGCCGAAGCGGTCGAGCGCGTTGCGGAGCGACTGCTGGATCATGTAGCCGATCCAGCCCTCCGTGCCCGCCACCAGCACGCCCACCGGGAGCGGGGGCAGCGCGCCGGCCGCCATCTCGTTGCGACGGAGATCATCGCCGATCTGCGGCCCGTTCCCGTGGACCACGGCGATCCGCCAGCCCTCGCGCGCCAGCGCCACCAGCGGCTCCAGACTCGAGCGGGTGTGGGCGAACTGCTCATAGATGTCGCCCTTCCCTCCCGCCGGCTGCAGCGCGTTGCCGCCCAGCGCCACAACGATCGTCCGGGCTCGGCCCGGCGGCGGCATCATAACCCGACCCCCTGGCACCTGCAACCGGACGAGCCAGTGAATTCCGCGTCGTTCCGCCACGTTCTCTTCATCGTCCCGACCGCTCCGTGGTTTCGCTGTTCAACCGCTCCAGAAGGGACCGGAGCTCTTCCATGGTCCTGCCGTAGCCCGCCCAGTCCCCCTCCCGGAGCCGCGCCCCTGCGCGATCGAGCAGGTCGAGCGCCTCGCGGGGCCAGCCGGAACCGGTGCGGGGCGGCTCGGCACCCGCGGACGGGTCGGTGGGCTCCGCCAGATCGAGCCGCGCCAGCGCCCCCTGCAGCGTCCGTCCCATCCGCACCGTGCGGCCGTCGCTCACCACCACGCGCCAGAGCTCGGGAATCGGGTTTTCGTCGGCGCTCAGGAAGATCGGCTGGATGTACACCATGGAGCTGTCCAGCGCCACTACCCGGAGCCGCCCCATGTCCACGCCGCTCCCGCGCTGCCGGAGGAGCGACAGCTCCGGCGATATCTCCGGGTCCTGTTCGATCACCGCCTGCACCTGACCCGGCCCCGGGATCTGCTGGTCGCGGGGGAGCTCGAAGAGCGTCAGCTCACCGTAGTGCTCGCCGTCGTTCCGGGCCACCAGGACCGCCGTCATGTTCTGCCGCGCCCTGGCTATGAAGGGGATCACCGCCAGGAACTCCGCCCGATCGCGCATGGGCACGGGCAGGATCGCGTAGAGGGGGGCGTAGTCGCGGACGCCGCCGCGTCCCGTGGACTCCTGCGGCCGCTGCCAGACGTCCTGGCCCGCGTAGAACGGTTCGGGTCGCTCCAGGTGGTACTCCTGGAGGATCGCCGCCTGGGTCAGGAACGCCAGCTCCGGATAGCGCAGGTGCTGGCGGATCTCCGGCGGCATGGCCTCCGCCGACTGGACCAGCCCCGGGAAGACGCGCCGGTACGTGGCCAGGATGGGGTCCTCCGCCACCGCGTAGATCGACACGGCGCCCGTGACCGCGTCCACCACCGCCTTCACCGACGCCCGCAGATAGCGAGTCTCGCCACGCCCGAGCGAGACCGATCGCGAGAGCGGATACAGCTCGGAGGTCGTGTAGCCGTCCACGACCCAGACGATGGCACCGTTCCGTATCACAGGGAGCGGATTCGCGTCCCAGGTGAGGAACGGCGCCACCTCCTGGAGCCGCTCGCGGACGGCGCGCCGGAAGATCAGACGGCTGTCCCGCGACACCTCGCCGCTGAAGAGCAGCGTCTCATCGCCGAACTTCCACGCGAACGCCAGCACGCGGGCGAAGGAGCTGAGCGGGATCCCTTCCGGGAAATCGAACCCCGGCTGCCCCGTGAACGCTCCATCCCTGCCGGGCACGATGATGGCGTACCCTGTCATGGTCTCACCGAAGAACACACTGGGCCGCTCTAGGCCGAGGGAGGCGGGGGCAGCCGGGTCGATGGCGACGGGCTGGAGGTTCCGCACCCACAGCTCGGGCGCCGTGGCGTCCGTATCGGTGACGCGGGCCAATGCCACCACGGCGCCGAGGCCTCGGATATAGGAGGGGTTCAGGCGCAGGCTCTGCCAGGTCCGGGCGGCCGGATCGAGCCCGTCCGCCCGGAACTCCCGCACGCCGATCCCCACTTGCCGCTCGCGGCCCTGCTCGCCGTACCGATCGAAATCGACGCCCGGGAACCAGTAGTAGGGGAAGAGCGACTGGATCTCGTTGAACGTGCGCTCCAGGGGTTCCCGGTCCCAGAGCGGCAGCCGGTCGAGGAGGGGCTGGAGCCGGCCCGGCTCGGGGCGGGCATCGCGCCGATACGGGAAACGCTCGCGCGCCAGCTCGTCCAGGCCGTACGCGCGACGTGTGAACTCCAGGTGCCAGGCGATGAAGCGGGCCTCCCGGCTCAACTCGTTGGGCTCGACCTGGAACTTCTGCACGAGCACCGGATACCCCGTCGTCGCGACGAGCCCCGCCACCAGCAGCGCCCCGAGTCCCAGCACCGGCGGAAGCAGCACGTTGCGCCACGCGCCGTACACCACCGACCCGGCCGCCCCGAGCGTGAGCACGGCCATGAGCCAGTACATGGGAAGCCGCGCCTCCACGTCGGTGTATCCGAGGCTGCCGGCCACGCCCGTCCCGTCCACCAGGAGGAAGTAGCGCCCCAGCCAGTACCGGATCCCCAGCAGGATCAGAAGGGCGGCCACGAGCAGGCCCAGGTGCTGGCGCGCGGGTCGGCTGAAGGACAGCTCGCGCTCCGACCACTGGATCCCGCCCACCAGCACGTGGGCGAGCCCCACGAGCGCGATGCTCCAGACGGCCACCAGGATCAGGTAGCCCAGCAGAGCGGCCAGGACGGGGAGAGCGAATACGTAGAAAGCGATGTCGCGCCCGAACAGCGGGTCCGCGACGTTCCACGGCACATGCCGAATCCAGCTCGCCACCGAAAGCACCATGGCGTCGCCGAACTGAAGCTCCGCGAGCCACCAGCCGCTCAACCCGGCGATGGCCACGGCCGCCCAGAGCACGTAGTTCCGCGGGATCCGCTCGGCGATCTCCAGGTTCCCGTAGCGCCTGCGCACCCGGACGGGGCCGAGGTGCCGCGCCGCCCACCAGAGGTTGGCCCACACCAGCGCGCCCGCCAGCAGCGCCGCCACCGTACGGACCCCGAGCGCCAGCCAGAAGCGCGTCCAGTACGTCGAGAGGTAGCCGAGAGCGTCGTACCAGAGGATGTCCACGTAGAAGTCGACGGCGACGCGACCCAGCACCAGGAGGAGCAGGGCCGCGCCGGCGACCGCCAGAAGGATCCGTCCGGCGCGTCGCTTCATGTCAGGGCGTGACGCCCTCGGTCTCCAGCCACCCTTCCATGGTTTGCCGGATGCGCTCCAGCTGCTCCTCCGTCCGGGCCTCGTAGCGAAGCACCAGCACCGGCTGGGTGTTGGAGGCCCGGAGCAGCCCCCAGCCCCCATCGAACAGAACCCGCGCACCGTCCACCGCGATCACTTCGTGATCCGCGGAGAAGTGCTTCACCGCCCGCTCCACGATCCCGAACTTCCGTTCCTCCGGTACCTCGACGCGGATCTCGGGCGTCGACTGATACTTCGGGAACGCATCGATGAGCTCGGAGAACTGGCGATCGGAGCGCGCGAGCAGGTCCACGAGCCGGCAGGCGGCGTACGGCGCGTCGTCGAAGCCGTAGTAATCGTCGGAGAAGCAGATGTGACCGGAGAGCTCGCCGGCCACGGGCGCGCCCGTCTCCTTCATCTTCTCCTTGATCAGGGAATGGCCGGTCTTCCACATGAGAGGCGTGCCCCCCCGGGCCTGGAGCACCTCAGGCACCGCCTGCGAGCACTTCACGTCGAAGACGAGCGTCTGCCCCGTGCCGCTCTGGGCCATCACATCCAGTGCGAACATCAGGAGCAGCAGGTCGCCCCGGACGATCCGGCCGTTCTCGTCCACGGCCCCGATCCGGTCGGCGTCTCCGTCGAAGCCCACGCCCAGCTCCGCACCCTCCTCCTTGACCGTGCGGATCAGGTCCACGATGTACTCGTCCACCGTGGGATCCGGATGATGGTTCGGAAACGTGCCGTCCGACTCGCAGTAGAGCGGGATCACCTCGGCCCCGATGCCCTCCAGGAGCCGCGTCGCCACGAGGCTCCCCGCCCCGTTGCCGCAGTCCACCACCACCTTTACCGGCCGCGACAGCTCGAATCGTCCCACCACGTCGCCCACGTATTCATCGAGGACGTCACGCTCTTCCAGCGTCCCGACCCCGTCCGCATACGTCCCCTCCACGATCCGCCGCCTCAGTCGCTGGATCTGCTCGCCGAAGAAGGACTTGCCTCCCGCCAGCATCTTGAAGCCGTTGTACTCCGGCGGATTGTGCGACCCCGTGATCTGCATGCCGCCATCGGCGCCCAGACGCTGGACCGCCCAGTAGAGCACCGGCGTGGGGACCGTGTTGATCAGGACCACGTTCACGCCGGCCTTCCGGAGACCGTCCACCACCGCGGCGGCCAGGGTCGGCGAGCTGGGGCGGTTGTCGTGCCCCACGACGAGCGTCAGTTCGCGGCTCTCGTCCAGCGAGCGCAGCTCGCTGCCGAACGCCCGCCCGATCGATTCCGGGACGTCGCCGGACAGGTCGTCCGCCACGACGCCACGGATGTCGTATTCCCTGAAGATATGGTCGCTCAGCGCCATTTCGTGCCTCAGTCCTCGTGGTTCGTTGAATCCATCAGTTAAAACGGCCCGAGCCCCGTTCTCGGGGCCCGGGACCGTCAGCGGCTCGTGTTCAGTTCCAGTCAGGGCCCGGCGATTCCGGTGAACGGGGAACGGAGCAGCGCGGTCGCGCTCTCGTGGGCCAGGTCCAGCAGCTGCCCCGGGAATATCCCCAGGAGCAGGACGGCGATGGCCGCCGCGACGAGCACCGCCCGCAGTCCGTTGGACACCACCACCGGGTGGGCATCCGCACCTTCGTCGGCGTCCTGGAACCACATGTACCACGCCACGCGCAGGTAGTAATAGTAGGAGACCAGGGAGGTCAGCACGAGCGTCACCGCCAGCCAGACCTTGTCGCGCTCCACCGCCGCTCGC
The DNA here is from genome assembly GCA_963783305.1 of uncultured Gemmatimonadales bacterium. GTDB lineage: Bacteria > Gemmatimonadota > Gemmatimonadetes > Longimicrobiales > RSA9 > JAWVYT01. The sequence goes on from CAWAMW010000007.1 coordinate 640,327, forward strand.
AGGATCGCGAACTTGCCCCAGAACCCGCCCGTGGGCGGCACGCCCGCGAGCGAGAGCAGGAACACCGTCATGGTGATCCCCACGAGCGGCGCTCTCCACCCCAGTCCGCGGTACTCCGCAAGCCCGAGGCGCAGCTCGTGCTTCGATGCGACCAGGTACACCACCGCGAACGCGCCCATGGTCATGAGCGTGTACACGGCCAGATAGTAGAGGAACGCCCCCGCCCCCACCTCGTTCGCCGCCGCCACGGCCACCAGCAGGTACCCCGCGTGGGCGATGCTCGAGTAGGCCAGCATCCGCTTGACGCTGTCCTCCGCCAGCGCGATCAGGTTGGCCGCGATCATCGTCACGAACGCCAGCGCGGCCACCAGCCCGAACCAGATCTCGTAGAGCCCGCTGAACGCCGTCAGGAACACCCGCAGGAACGCGGCGAAAGCGGCGGCCTTCACCGCGGCGGCCATGAAGGCCGTGATGGGTGCGGGCGCACCCTCATAGGCATCGGGCGTCCACATGTGGAACGGAACGGCGGCCACCTTGAAGGCGAAGCCCACCAGGAGCAGCGCCATGCCGCCCTTCAGCAGCATGTTGGCGTCCACCCCGTCCACGCCGACCGCCGCCTGCACGAGCGCCAGGTTCACGCTCCCCGCGCCACCGTACACCATGGCGATGCCGAAGAGGAAGAACGCGCTGGAGAAGGCACCGAGGAGGAAGTACTTGAGCGCCGCCTCAGCGCTCCGCCGGTCCCGGCGATTGACCCCCGTGAGGACGTACACGGCCACGGACAGCAGCTCGAGACCCAGGAAGATCAGCATCAGGTCCCGGGTCCCGGCGAAGAACATCATCCCCACCGTGGCCAGGAGCACCAATGCGTAGATCTCGCCGTGCCGCATGCGCTCGTCGCCCAGGTACCCCCAGGAGAGCGGGACGAACAGCAGGGCGGCCCCGAGGAAGATGAAGTTGGTGTAGACCCGGAAGCTGTCGAGGGCGATTATCCCCGCGGGCGAGGCCTCCTCGAGGGTAAGGAGCCATCCGTTGATCGCGGCCGTGACCAGCAGGCCGATCACGGCGATCCAGGCGATGCTCCGGTGGGCGGGCACCCCCACCCGGTCCCCACGCCGGAACACGTCCACCATGAGGATGAGCAGCGCCCACACCGTGAGCGAGAGCTCCGGGGCCAGCGCGAACAGGTAGTCCATGGGAGAAGCGTAATCAATCACCATGGATCGCCTCCGCCGGCGCCGTCGCTGCCACCTTCATCGTTGTCGCTGCTCCCTCGGTTCGGCGGGGCCTTCGTCGGTCCCGATCTGCCATTCTCTCTTCGCTGGTGACGCGGTCCTCCTGCGCCTCCCCGGCCTCGACGGTGAACCGGCGCGGCGTGGGCGCGCGGTTGCGCTCCACCGTCTCGATGAGATCCTCCACCGACACCTCGGTCCGCTCCAGGAACGGCTTCGGGTAGACGCCCATCCAGAGCATGACCGCCACGAGCGGGAGGAGCACCGTCAGCTCGCGCCGGCTCAGGTCCTTCAGGTTCCGGTTCTCCGGCTTGTCCGGCGCGTTGAATACGATCCGCTGGACCATCGGCAGCATGTAGTACGCGGCGAAGATGACGCCCAATGTCGCGATCAGCGCCACCCACGGGTGCGTCTGGAACGTCCCGATGAGCGCCAGGAACTCACCCACGAACCCGCTCGTTCCCGGCAGGCCAATGCTGGTCAGCGCGGTGAGCACGAAGATCGTCGCGAACATGGGCATGACCGCGGCCAGCCCGCCGAACTCCGCGATGATCCGCGTGTGCCGTCGCTCGTACAGCATCCCCAGCAGGAGGAACATGGCGCCGGTTGAGACGCCGTGGCTGAGCATTACGATCATGGCGCCCTGCACCCCCTGGAGCGTCAGCGCGAAAATGCCGAGCACCACGAAACCCATGTGGGCCACGGACGTGTACGCGATCAGCTTCTTCGCGTCCGGCTGCACCGCCGCCACCCACGCCGCGTACGTGATCCCCGCTAGCCCCAGGACCATCATGAGCAGCACGATCGTCGCATTGGTAGCTGCCGCCGGGAAGAACGGGAGCAGGAATCGCAGGAAGCCGTAGGTCCCCATTTTCAGCAGCACCGCCGCCAGCACCACGGAACCCGGTGTGGGCGCCTGCACGTGCGCGTCCGGGAGCCACGTATGGAACGGGAAGAGCGGCACCTTGATGGCGAACGCCAGCGCGAACGCGCCGAAGAGCCAGAACTGCTCGCGGTACGTCAGCTGAACGTCCAGGATATCGATGTACGCGAAGCTGATCCCGCCCGTCGTCATCTGGTACTTGAAGACGAGGTACAGGATCGCCACCAGCATGAGCAGCGAGCCGATGGCGGTGAAGAGGAAGAACTTGATGGCGGCGTATACGCGCTTCTCGCCGCCCCAGACACCGATGATGAAATACATCGGCACCAGCATGAGCTCCCAGAACACGAAGAACAGGAACAGATCGAGCGACACGAAGACGCCGATGATCCCGACCTGCAGCAGGAGCATCATGCCATAGAAGGTGCGCTCCCGGGCCTGGATGTACCGGTAGGATCCCAGGATCGCCAGCGGCATCAGGAACGTGGCCAGCAGGACCAGCAGCACGCTGATCCCGTCGATCCCCACGCGGTAGTAGATCCCCCAGCTCTCGATCCATGGCACCGCAGCCGAGAACTGGAACGCCGAGCTGGCCGCGTTGAACGCGAACCAGAGCGGGATCGCGCAAATGAGCTGGAGCAACGCCACGCCGAACGCCAGGTCCTTCGCCCGCTCCACCGGCCCGAGCATGACGATCGCCATGCCCACCAGCGGCAGCCAGAGGATGACGTGGAGCGCCCAGTCGCCGTATCCGATTGCCTCGAGGATTCCCATCACTCTACAGCCCCACGACGGCCATGAGGATCAACAGCGTCCCGACCGCGATGGCCAGGGCGTATACGTTCACGTTGCCCGTCTGCAGCCGGGATCCTACCCAGCCGAGTCCACGGGCGAGGGCACCGGCACCGTTCACGGTCCGGTCGATCAACCCCTCGTCGATGTAGCGCCACGCGCCGCGCGACATCCGGATCAACGGGCGGACGACGCCCGCGTTGTAGATCTCGTCCACGTACCACTTGTCGTAGAGGACCTTGGCGAAGCCGCGATAGGCGGGGGTATCCGCGGCCGGCTTCCGGTGCTGGCGTCCGAGCCAGACCGTGGACAGCACGATCACGAAGACGGCGAGCGCGAACGACAGCACGGCCCAGAAGGCCTCGCTGCCACCGAACGGCGCCGCGTGCAGCATCTCCCCGGCGTTGGTCTCGAAGATGTGGTCGGCCTCCTCCATGAGCGGGTGCAGCCACTCGTGCAGCCACTCCGAGTGCGGCACCCAGCCGAGCACCGGCATGTGCCCGATGGCCGCCGGTACGTTGATCCAGCCGCCCACGACCGAGAGCGCTGCCAGCACACTCAGCGGGACCCACATCACCGCCGGCGCCTCATGGATGTGCTCTCCGGCCTTCCCGCTCCGGTTCGTGCCGTGGAACGTCATGATCATCAGGCGGGTCATATAGAACGCCGTGAGCATTGCGGCCACCAGCGCCATCACCCACACCACGGTGAACCAGCCCTCGAACGGACCGACGCCGCGGGCGGCCGCCTGCCAGATGATCTCGTCCTTGCTGAAGAAGCCGGCGAACGGCCATACGCCGGAGATGGCCAGCGTCGCGATCCACATGAAGATCCACGTCTTCGGCATGTGGTGACGCAGTCCGCCCATGTTCCGCATGTCCTGGGCGTCGTCCTTCTGGTGCGTGTGGTGGAAGGCCTCGTGCATCGAGTGGATCACCGCACCCGCCCCCAGGAACAGCAGCGCCTTGAAGAAGGCGTGGGTCATGAGGTGGAAGACGCCGGCGGCGTACGCGCCCACGCCCACGCCCACGAACATGTAGCCGAGCTGCGAGACCGTGGAATACGCCAGCACCTTCTTGATGTCCGTCTGGACGAGCCCGATCGTCGCCGCGAACAGCGCCGTGAGGGCCCCCACCACGGCCACCGTGATGGAAGACACGGGCGCGAGGGCGAACAGGACGCTCGCCCGCGCCACCAGGTACACGCCCGCCGTTACCATCGTGGCCGCGTGGATCAGCGCGCTGACGGGCGTGGGGCCCGCCATGGCGTCCGGCAGCCAGACGAAGAGCGGGATCTGCGCGCTTTTGCCGGTGGCGCCGAGGAACAGGAAGAGCGTGATGGCGGTGATCACGCCGCCGCCGTACACGAACATCTCGGGCGCCCGCTCGAACACGTCGACGAAGTTCAACGACCCGACGTGGGCGAAGATCAGGAACATGGCGACCAGGAACCCGAAGTCGCCGATCCGGTTCACGATGAACGCCTTCTTGCCCGCGTCCGCCTTCTCGCGGTCCTTGAACCAGAAGCCGATCAGGAGATAGCTGCACAGACCCACGCCCTCCCAGCCCACGAACATGACCGGGAAGCTGGCCCCCAGCACGAGCGTAAGCATGAAGAAGACGAACAGGTTGAGATACGCGAAATAGCGGGCGTACCCGGGGTCCTCCTTCATGTAACCCACGCTGAACACGTGGATCAGGAACCCGACCCCCGTGACGATGAGCGTCATGAGCATGGAGAGCTGGTCGAGCTGGAGCGCGGCGTCCACCTCCAGCGAGCCCACCGGCAGCCACGACCAGTATGTCCTGACGACCGGGTCGTGAAGCTCGGCGCCGAACATCCCGACGAAGTTGACCAGCGCCAGCACGAACGCGGCGCCCACCACCCCGGGCCCCACCCACGTCGGGATCGCCTTGCGGGTGGGCCAGCGGAAGGCCGCAACCGCGTTGATCAGGAACCCGATCAGCGGGAGGAGGATGATCCAGCCGAGAAGGGTCGGTTCAAAATGCATATCAGCGCCCCCTGCCCATCAGAGGACCGCAATCCGCGGTCGGCGCGTTGAGAACGAGGAGCTTCATTACCACCTGAGGAGGTTGAAGTCCTTGGTGTCGACCGTCTCGAGGAGACGGAAGATGGAGATGATGATCGCGAGGCCCACCGCCGCTTCCGCGGCCGCCACGGTCATCACGAAGAAGACGAACACCTGTCCCTCGATGCCCACCTGCTGCGAGATCGCCACGAACGCGAGGTTCGCGGCGTTCAGCATGAGCTCGACGCACATGAACAGGATGATGGCGTTCCTGCGGATCACCACCCCTGCGACACCGATGGAGAACAGGAGCCCGGACAGGACCAGAGTTTCTGTCAGCACGTCACACCCTCCGCTTCGCCAGCAGGATGGCGCCGATGATCGCCGCGAGCAGCAGCAGCGACGTGATCTCGAATCCCACCACATACTCCTGGAACAGCGGCATGGCCACCGCGCCGACCGCCCCGTGCTCCGCCAGGGCGACGGACGGCAGCAACCCGGGTCCGGGCTCCAGCAGCAGCGTGGGGCTGCGGAAGATGCCGGTGATCGTCCAGGCCAGTAGCCCGAACACCGCCGAGCCCGCCGCGATCCAGCCGGCGCCCCGCAGGTCCGACTCGTAGTCGTGGCCCAGGTTGAGCAGCATGATCACGAACAGGAAGAGCACCATGATGGCGCCCGCGTAAACGATCACCTGGACAGCCGCGATGAAGTGCGCCTCCATCAACAGGAAGAGCGCGCCGAGGCTGAACAGCGTGAGCACGAGCGACATGAGGCTGGCCACGGGGCTCCGCCCCGCCACCATCCCTACGCTGCCGCCCAGCGCCATGAACGCGAATATGAACCAGAGGACTTCCATGATCACTCGGAAAGTGGGTCGCTGGGGTCCCAGAGCGCGGTGACCGGATGGTCCTGCGCCATGAGGCGGTCCAGATCGTAAACGAAACGTTCACGCGTAAACTCCGCCGCCTCGTAATCCTGCCCCACGTGAATGGCCTCCACGGGGCAGACTTCCTGACACATTCCGCAGAAGATGCAGCGGAACTCGTCGATCTCGTAGACGATCGGGTACCGGTTCCCCTGATCGTCCTCGCCCGGCACGAGGCGGATGCAGTTGGCCGGGCAGATCGTCGGACAGAGGCCGCACGCCACGCACTTCGGGCGGCCGTCCGCATGCACTTCCATGCGGTGCGTGCCCCGCCAGCGCGGCGAAATCGGCGACTTCTCGTCCGGGTACTCCTGCGTCACCGCCTTCTCGCTCACGAGGTGCCGGAACGTCAAGGCCATACCCTTGAACGCGGCCCTCAGGTAGCTCGTCCCGCTCTCCGGACGATGGACCTTCTTGACTCCGATCGCCATCTAACGTCCTCCCTCTCGTCGCTGCCCCATCATGCCCCCGTCCCCACCAGCTCGTCCTGCCGTTCTTCCACGACCCGCGCCTCCGGCTCCCGCGGCTCCACGGTCCGCCGCGCCGAGCCACCCTTGATCACCCGATCACTGTCCAGGACCCACAGGAATACGAAGGTCGCCGCCAGGTTCACCGCCGTGAGGATCAGACCGTAGCCGAGCCCGTACGGCACGCCCAGCGTGTCCAGCACCAGGATGGTGACGGCCACGAGCATGATGTACGCGAGCGACGTGGGCAGGAGCGCCTTCCAGCCCAGGTCCATGATCTGGTCGTAGCGGAAGCGCGGCACCGTCCAGCGCACCCAGATGAACACGAAGGCGAAGAAGAGCGTCTTGAGGCCGAAGGAGAAGAAGGTCAGCAGCGAGATCCACCACGCCGGCTCCGCTCCCTGCACGATCCCGCCGGCCAGCACCCGCATGTTGTCCCCCTGCCAGAAGGGGATGTCCCACCCACCGAAGAAGAGGGTGGCCATGAGCGCCGACTGCGTCAGCAGGTGGGCGTACTCGCCCATCATGAAGACGCTGAACTTCATCGAGGAGTACTCGGCGTGATAGCCGGCCACGAGCTCGCTCTCGGCCTCCGGCATGTCGAACGGCAGACGGTTGGTCTCGGCGAACGAGGAGATGACGAACAGGAAGAAGGCGAGCCCGAGCGGGAAGGCGAACCAGATCCCCAGCCCCTCCTGCTGGTACCAGACCACATCCGTCAGCGTGACGTTCCCGATGAGCATGAAGATCGGGATCAGGCTCATGCCGAGCGCCACCTCGTAGCTCACCATCTGCGCCGATGCCCGGAGTCCACCCAGGAACGCGTACTTGTTGTTCGACGACCACCCGGCCAGGAACGCGCCGTATACCCCGAGGCTCGAGAACGCCAGGATGAACAGGATGCCCATTGGCACGTCGGCCACGATCATGTCCACGAGGCCCCACGGCGTCGGCAGGGGCGCCGCCCACGGGATCACCGCGAAGAGGACGAATGACGGGGCCAGCGCCAGGATCGGCGCGAGCACGAAGTAGAACCGGGACGCCTCCCCCGGCATCGTCTCTTCCTTGATGAAGTTCTTGAGGCCGTCGGCGATGGGCTGGAGCAGGCCCAGCGGCCCCACGCGGTTCGGTCCCAGCCGGTCCTGCATGAACGCAGCGAACCGCCGCTCCGCCAGCGTCCACATGGCCACCGTGAGCAGCGTCACCACGAACGCCACCAGCATCTTGATCAGCGATATCCAGAAAAAGGCCGTGTCCGACAGCGCGCCCAGCTCGTAGAGCGGTTCCATCAGACTCCCTCCCCGGCCGCCAGCCGGACCGGCTCATTGAGCAGCGCGCCCCGCGTCCCGATCTGCGGATACGTGAGCCCCGTCAGCGGCTCGTACAGCTGCGCGATCCGGAGGAAAGCGTCGCCGGCCGTGGCCGGCGCCACCCCGTCCTCGAGGCCCGCCAGCACTACGCCCAGGACCTGCCATGCGGGCCGGGCCATGGGCGGCGGGTTCAGCGCGGGCCAGAAGCGTTGCACCCGACCCTCGAAGTTCGTGAACGTCCCCTCCTGCTCGGCGTAGCTCGTGACCGGCAGGACGAAATCGGCTCCGGCCAGGGCCGGGCTGCCCACCGTCCCCAGGTACACCACCAGCTCCGCGCCGTCGGCGAAGCCCTCCGGCAGGTCGGACAGCGGGTCGCCCAGTACAATCAGCGCGCCCGTGGGGCTCGACAGTCCGCCGGTTCCCGCGTCATCTCCCACACGCTGGAACCCGAACACGTCCAGACCGCGCCCGTTGGCTGAAAGGTCACGCCTGCGAGTGAGCTTTGCGAAGCCGGGCAGTGTCACCTCATCCTCGGCCCGGGGCGAGCGGTAGACCGCATCGCCCCCGCCCAGAACCTGCTGGAGCCGCCGGAGCAGCCCCGTGTCCTCGTTGGCGTGGTAGGGGGACCCGACGACCGTCACGCCGCCCGAGACCGCCTTCAGCCGATCGACCAGCGCGGTGACGGCCTCCTTCCAGTTCGCCGTCCGGAGCCCGCTGCCGTCCCTCACCAGCGGCTCATCGAGCCGGGTGCCGGAACCCGGCCCGCCCGGCGTGCTGCCGCCCCGGCTGCCTTCGGCGACCTCGACGTTCGAGTTCTTCGCCCTGGGCAGGGCATTGACGCCTCGGTTCATCCACTCGTACCGGTACCGGCCGTAATCGCACATCCAGTACGAGTTCACGTCGGGGTTGTGCCGTGGCTTCAGCCGCTGCACGAGGTTGTCGCGCGTGTCCAGCGTGATGTTGCACCCCTGCGAGCAGTTCGGGCAGATGGACGGCGTGCGGTCCAGGTCCCATGCCCGCGCCTTGTGGAGGAAGTCCTTCGACAGAAGCGCACCGACCGGGCAGATATCGATCACGTTGCTCGCGAACGCCGACTCCTCGAGGCCGGTGTCGAAGAAGGTGTCGATGACCGACCGACTCCCGCGCTGGACCACGCAGAGCTGCTCGTCCTCGTGCACCTCGCGCATGAACCGGACGCACCGTGTGCACATGATGCAGCGGTCGCCGTCGTAGACGACGTCCCCGCCGAAGTCGTCCTGGCCCAGGACCATCTTGGGCTCTTTGAATCGCCCGTGTTTCGGCCCCTCCTGGTGCACGAAATCCTGGAGCTTGCACTCGCCGGACGCATCGCAGATCGGGCAGTCCAGCGGATGGTTGATCAGGTAGAACTCCAGCACGCCCTTGCGCGCCTCTTCGGCGGGCTCGGCGTCCGTGCGGATCACGGCCCCATCGGTGACCGTCGAGACGCACGCCGGCTGCAGCTTCGGCGCGCCCTCCACCTCCACCAGGCACATCCGGCACATGGCCGGAGCCGAAAGAGCGGGATGGTAGCAGTAGTGCGTAATCCCGATCCCCAACCGCTCGGCGGCCTCGATGATCCGGGTCCCCTTCGGGACCGTCACCTCACGCCCGTCGATCGTGGCGGTTACGGTATCCGTTTGCTGTCCGTTTGCCATTCTTTATCCCTGCCCGTTCAGATCGTGGCGGCGGCGGCCGCTCGCCCTGACCCCACCCCGCTGCGTCGACCCACAAGCCGCTCGACATCCTCGGGGAACTTGTTGACCCAGCTCGTGATCGGTGCGCCCGCCGAGTCGCTCAGCACGCAGATCGTCGTGCCCGTGGCGTTCTTGGCCACGTTCAGCAGCGTGTCGATATCCTCGGGCGTCCCGTGCCCCGCTTCGATCCGGCGGAGGATCTTTGACATCCAACTGGTCCCCTCACGGCACGGCGTGCACTGCCCGCAGCTTTCGTGGGCGTAGAAATCCACCATCCGGCGAACCTGCGTCACCAGCTCCGTCTGATCATCCATGACGATCATCGACGCGGTTCCCAGCATGCTCCCGGCGGCGGCCACGCTCTCATAGTCGCACGCCAGTCCCTGGATCTCGTCGGCCGTAAGCATCGGCACGGAGCTTCCGCCCGGGATCACCGCCTTCAGCTTCCGACCGTTCCGGATCCCGCCGCAGATGTCGTAGATCAGCTCGTCCATGGGGAAGCCCAGCGGCAGCTCGTAGTTCCCGCGGCGGACCACGTGGCCGCTCACGTTGAACATCTTCGTGCCCGGGCTCTTCTCGGGGCCCCACTGACGGTACCAGGCGCCGCCGTTGTTCATGATGTGCGGCACGCTGCACACCGTTTCCACGTTGTTGATCGTGGTGGGCGCGGCGAAGGCTCCGCTCGCTGCCGGGAAGGGCGGCTTGATCCGCGGCTGACCACGGCGCCCTTCCAGCGAGTTCATCAGCGCCGTCTCCTCGCCGCAGATGTACGCGCCCGCGCCGAGGTGGATCGTCACGTCGATCGTGTGCCCGCTGCCCATGGCGTTCTTCCCGGCGATGCCCGCTTCGTACGCCTCCTCGATCGCGCGACCCAGGATCTGGGCGGGCTCGAAGAACTCGCCGCGGATGTAGATGTAGACGTGCTCGGCTCGGATCGCGTGGGCTCCGATCATGGCGCCCTCGATCACCTGGTGGGGCGTCCACCGCATGAGCTCCCGGTCCTTGAACGCACCCGGCTCCGACTCATCCGCGTTGATGAGCATGTAGTGCGGCCCCTGCTTCTCCTTCGGCATGAAGCTCCACTTCACGCCCGTGGGGAAGCCCGCGCCGCCCCGCCCCCTGAGGCCGCTGGACTTGACCTCGTCCACCACCTCCTCCGGGGTCATCCCCAGCGCCTTCTCCAGCGCCGCGTAGCCGCCGAGCTTCTTCCAGCCCGCGACCGTGCGGGTCGCCGGGTCGCCGAACCCACGGCTCATGACCCGGACCTCGCGCTCGTGCGTGTACGGGTATGCCATCAGCCCACCTCCCCGTCCGTCGGATCCACGCCCTGCTCCTTCAGCCGCGTCAGGATATCGGGGACCGCCTCCGCCTCGACGTTTTCGAAGTAGCGGTTGTTGATCTGAACGACCGTCGGGAAGCCGCACGCGCCCAGGCACTCGGCCTCGATCACCGTGAACTCCCCATCGTCGCTCACCTGCCCCGCCTCCGTGCCCGTGTGCTCCAGGAACGCCTCGAACACGTCGTGCCCGCCACACAGGTTGCAGCTCACGTTGGTGCACACCTGGATCAGGTGCCGCCCCACCGGTCGCTTGTTGTACATGGTGTAGAACGTGGCCACGCCCCGGACGGTAGCGGGCTCGAGCTCCAGCACCTCCGCCACCTTCTCCATGGACTCCTGCGACAGGTGCCCCTTGATCTCCTGCGCAAGGTTCAGCACCGGCAGCAGCGCCGCCCGCTTGGTCGGGTACCGACCCAGGATCGTCTGCAGCCGCGTCGCGTAGGGCCCCTCGAACAGCTTCACGTCCGGGTGCCGCTCCGCTCGCTGGTACGGCACCGCGTTCACGCCGCCGTTCGCCCAGCCTTCCTTCGGCTGCTTCCCCACATAGTCGGTGCCCCTGACCTGCGACTCCGTGAGATCGAACTCACCGGTCTCGCCGGCCCAACCCGGGCTCTTCATCCCGTTCCCTTCGCTCACCGGTCGATCTCCCCCAGCACGATGTCCAGGCTCGCGTTCGTCGCGATCACGTCCGCAAGCAGGTGGCCCTCCACCAGTTTCGGCAGGGCGCTGATATTCACGAAGCTCGGTCCCCGTACATGCCAACGGACCGGCTTCGACCCGCCGTCGCTCACCACGTACATTCCGAGTTCGCCCTTCGAGCTCTCCACACCGAACCAGCTCTCGCCGGCCGGCACCTTCACACCCTCCATCACCACCTTGAAGTGATGGATCATCGACTCCATGTCGTTCATGGCGTCCGTCTTCGACGGCAGGATCACCCGTGGGTCATCCACGTTGATCGGGCCGTCCGGGAGCCGGTCGAGGCACTGCCGGATGATCCGGAGGCTCTGGCGCATCTCCTCCATCCGGCACAGGTAGCGGGCGTAGTTGTCGCCATGATCCGCCACCACCACGTCCCAGTCGTAGGTCTCGTAGTCGTAGTACGGGCGGTCCTTGCGAATGTCGTAGTCCACACCCGTGCAGCGGAGATTGGGGCCGCTCAGCCCGACATCAATGGCGTCCTCGGCGCTGATGGCGCCGATCCCCTGGTTCCGGCCGATCCACAGATTGTTGTTGTGGAGCAGCGTTTCCGTCTCGTCCAACGTCTTGGGCAGGACCTCGTCCACCCACCGGCGCAGCTCGTCGGTGAACCCCGGCGGGAGATCCGCCATCATCCCGCCCACGCGCGTCGCGGAGGTCGTGATGCGGGCGCCCGTGAGCGCCTCGTGCATGTTGTAGATCTCCTCACGCCGCTGGAACGTGTAGAGGAAGACCGTGAACGCGCCGATGTCGATGGCGGTGGTGCCGATCCAGATCAGATGGCTGAAGATCCGGTCCAGCTCCATGAGCATGACCCGGACGACCTTGCAGCGCTCCGTGATCTCGAGTCCCATGACCTTCTCCACCGCCGCCACGTAGGCGATGTTGTAGATCAGGGGCGCCAGGTAGTCCATCCGATCCGTAAGCGGAACGATCTGGTTCCAGGTCCGATATTCCCCCAGCTTCTCGAAGCTGGAGTGGAGATACCCCACGTGCGGGGTGCACCGGATCACCGTCTCGCCGTCCAGCTCCAGCACGAGTCGGAGCACGCCGTGCGTGGCCGGATGCTGCGGACCCATGTTGATGAGCATGTGCTCACCGTGCAGGTCCGGCTCCACCCCTTCCGGGAGCACCGGCGACGCCACGGGCCGACCGTCCACCCCCATCACCGGCGTACGGCTCACCGCGTATTCCACCGTCCGCTTGCTCATTCCTTCTCCTCCGCCTGTGCCGCGTCCCGCGGGTCCCGCGAATCGTCCTCCACGTCCGGGAACGTCGCGCCGCCCCCCTCCTGCCCCGTATCCTGCTGTCGCGCCCGCTCCTGCGCCCGGTCCCACCCCTTCTCGTTCAGCACCTCGAGCTCCGACGGCGCGTAGTAGTCCGCCAGGTCGAACGTGAGCGACCGTCGCGTCTGCTCCGCGCGGCTGAAGCGGCCTCGAAGCGGAAAGTCCTTCCGGAGCGGGTGCCCCTCCGCGTAGTTGTCCGGCATCATGATCCGTCGCAGGTCCGGGTGACCCCGGAACTCGACGCCGAAGAGGTCGTATACCTCCCGCTCGAGCCAATCGGCCGTGGACCAGACCGGCTGAACGCTCTCGATCTCCAGCGCCTCCAGCGGCAGCTCCGCCTTCAGCCGCAGCGCGCGCTTGTGCGGGATCGACCACAGCTGGTAGACGACCTGGATCGGACGACCTCCGCCATAATCCACCGCCGTCACATCCGCCAGATAGTTGTAGCGCTGGCCCGGATCGTCGCGGAGCCAGCGCATGATCTCGGCGTTTCGGTCCGCCGCAATGAAGACGACGTGCTCGTCGCCCGCGTGCAGCTCGTGGTGGAGGATGGCGTCGCCGAACTTTTCCCGGAGCGCCGTCACGGAGGGATGGTCCTCCTCCGCGGCGCGCGCCCTCGGCGTCTCGCCTCCCGCCGTCGTCCCGGGACCCGCTTCGAGGCCCCCGAGCCCTCTATCGAATTCGTCCGCCATCACGGCCTCCGGTCCCTGGGCCGCGACAGGGCCCGCGTGCTGACGAGCCCGCTCATCTTGTTCTGCTTCGTCGAGTTGCCGAACGGCCCCGCGATCTGCTCGATCACGTCCGCCGGCAGGTTCGGCCGGCCCGAGCGCTCGGGGTCCTCGCTCCGCGTCTGCTCGTGGATCGCCGCGCTCAGCGACTCCCCCTTGATCTTCTCCTGCAGCATCAGGATCCCGTAGATCAGACCCTCCGGCCGCGGCGGGCACCCCGGCACGTACACGTCCACCGGGATGATCGTGTCGATCCCCTGCACCATGGAGTAGGCGTCGAACACACCGCCGCTCGACGCGCACGCCCCCATGCTGATCGACCACTTCGGCTGCGGCATCTGGTCCCAGATCTTCCGCAGCACCGGCGCCATCTTGTACGTCACCCGACCCGCGCAGATCAACAGGTCCGCCTGCCGCGGGCTGAAGCTCATGCGCTCCATCCCGAAGCGCGCCACATCGAAGCGCGACGCGTAGCTCGCCATCATCTCGATGGCGCAGCACGCCGTCCCGAACGGCATGGGCCACAACGAGTTGCGCCGCGCCCAGTTCACCACGAAATCCAGCTGCGTGGTCACGAACCCGGGGCTCCCATCCTTCCCGCCCCCCACCACCGGCAGCTGCGTGCCGCCCGCCTCTAGTCCCATGTCAGCGCCCCCGTCTTCCACGCATACACCAGCCCCACGAGCAGCACCACCATGAACAGCAGCATCTCGATCAGGCCGAACAGACCCAGATCTCGGAACGCCACCGCCCACGGGATCAGAAAGATCGTCTCCAGGTCGAAGACAATGAACAGGATCGCCACCAGGTAGAACTTCACGCTGAACCGCTCGCGCGTGCTCCCCAGCGGCGTAATGCCGCTCTCGTAAGGCGACAACTTGGCTGGCGTGGGTCGCGATTCGCTCGCCAGCCTCGACAGGACCACGATCCCCACGGCTTGCAGGATCGAGAGCCCCAACAGCATCAGGATCGGTATGTAAGATCGCAGCATCAGCGCCGTTTCCGGACCTTGTGAAAACGTTCACTTGTCAGGCCGCGTGAAAGTATCCGGCCGGGCCGTCAGGGTCAAGCGGCAATTCGGCTTGCCGGAGGGCGCTCCCCAGTCCTACTTTGGCGCCGTCCGATCCAGCCGTTCCCGAAGATGACGAACCCGACCCGGAGGCCCCCGCAGATGGCAATTCTGAGCGACCATTGGATCCGTGAGCAGGCCCAGAACCACGGCATGATCGAACCCTTCGAGTTCGGTCAGGTGCGGGACGGAGCCATCAGCTACGGGACCTCCTCCTTCGGCTACGACATCCGGGTCGCCGACGAGTTCAAGGTGTTCACCAACGTCTACGGCGTCGTGGTCGATCCCAAGAACTTCGACGAGCGCAGCTTCGTCGACATCGCCGGCCAGGGCTCCTGCCTCATCCCGCCCAATTCCTTCGCCCTCGCCCGCACCCTCGAGTACTTCCGGATCCCGTCCGATGTCCTGGTGGTGTGCGTCGGCAAGTCCACCTACGCCCGCTGTGGTATCATCGTGAACGTGACCCCGCTCGAGCCCGAGTGGGAGGGCCACCTCACCCTCGAGATCAGCAACACCACCCCCCTGCCCGCCAAGATCTACGCCAACGAGGGCATTGCCCAGCTCCTCTTCTTCAAGGGCGACCAGGTTCCGAGCACCACCTACGCCCAGCGGGCCGGGAAGTACCAGAAGCAGCGCGGCGTGACGCCGCCGAGGCTCTAGGAGTCGGCACCTAGAGGCAAGAGTAAGAGTAGGAGGCAGGAGTAAGAGAG
>CAWAMW010000008.1:0-34900 GCA_963783305.1 uncultured Gemmatimonadales bacterium
GGGATCTCCGCATCGCGCTCTTTTTCTGACCGTCCGTTTTTCTGACCGTCCGCCATTGCCGGGGACGCCCGCGTGGCCCGGACCGCGTGCTGAGCGAGTCCGAGGCTCATGGGAAGGGAAATCGCGGAGGGTCCGTCCTACCAAAAAGCGGCGGTGTATGTCATTGCTGGACCGGGCGAATCTCGCTATACATCCAAATCTCGCGGGGAGTATCTTTACCCAGTGAATTCCGGATGACCTCCTTCACCTGCCGCAGGTTCATACTGGTATGTGCGGCCGCGGCTGCCTTTGTTGCCGCTGACGCCGTTTCATTAGGGGCGCAGCAGCCCGATACGGCTGCAGCGCGCCGACTAGCCGAAGAGCAACTGGGTCGTTCCCTCAGCACAGGGGAGATCCTGGAACGCATACGAGCCTCCGGTCTGTCGCGCGGAGAGGCGCATGAACGGCTCCGGCAACTCGGATATGATCCCGCGCTTGTCGACCCGTACTACGATTCCCTGGAGCAGGGCGGGAGTCCTCTCCAGACCACGCGATCGGATGCCTCGTTCGCGAGGGCCCTGGAAAGCCTCAAGCGCGCGCCCCGATTCGACCTGACAGACACGGTCGAGGTGGATGCAGCCCGGGAAGAGGAATCGATTCGCAGCGATTCAGCAGGTCTTCCACTGTTCGGTCTCGATCTCTTCACTGGGGCGACCAGTGAATTCCAACCGGTGCAATATGGGCCGGTGGATTCGAGCTACCGACTGGGCCCGGGTGACGAAGTGCTGCTGGTCCTGACCGGCGGTGTGGAGACGGCCTACAGTCTGGAGGTGAACCGGCAGGGGTACATTGCCGTACCGGATGTGGGCCAGCTTCCGGTCACGGGGATGACGCTCGACCAGCTGGAGACGGCGCTCCGTCAGTACATTGGACGGGTATATGAAGGCATTCGAGGGCCAGAGCCGACCATTCAGCTGCAGGTCTCTCTCGGCCGGCTGCGGACGAACCAGGTGTACATCGTTGGAGAGGTGGCGCGACCGGGCGCATACCAGGTGAGCGCGGTGGCCACAGCCTTCAACGCCCTGTACCGCGCCGGGGGACCTACACGAAACGGAAGCTTCCGGAACATCCGCGTCTGGCGTGGTGACCGCGTGGTTCAGGTGATCGATCTGTACGATTACCTGCTTTCCGGGGACAGCCGGAACGATATTCGCCTGGAGAACGGGGACCGTATCCACGTCCCGCTGCCCGGCCCCCGAAGTGCAGTAGAAGGGAAGGTTCGGCGTCCCGGAATCTACGAACTGACTCCCGGTGAAAGCCTCGACGACCTGCTGCTGTATGCGGGTGGGTTCGAGCCGGATGCAGTGGTCCGGCGGATTCAGGTGGATCGAATCCTTCCACCCGCGGAGCGTCGACCCGGGGTAGATCGGGTCCTGCTGGATGTGGACCTTGCAGACCTCCTGGGGGCGCAATCTCCGGAAGTGCCAGTGCGGGACGGCGATGTCGTGCGTGTATTCGCGGTTTCATCGGATCGGAAGCACCGGGTCACGCTGACCGGGGCGGTGCGCCGCCCGGGCACGTACGAATGGTCTTCCCATCTCACGCTCGGAGAGCTATTCGCTCGGGCAGAGGGTCTCTCGGAGAGCGCCTACGAGGCAAGAGCGCATATTTTTCGGCTCGACGAGACGACCGGGCAACGGCGCTTGCTGAGCGTGGAGATCGATGGACAACAGGGCGCCTCGGAGCGTACCGTGCTCGCGGACCGTGACTCCGTGGTGGTCTACAGCCGAGTGGACCTGCGGACACCGCAGCTCGTCCGCGTAGAGGGCTACGTCAAGGAGCCCGGCACCTATCCGCTGGCGCAGGACATGACGGTGGAAGATCTGATCCTGACGGCTGGCGGTTTTTCGGAGGGAGCGTTCACGGGCAGCGTCGAAGTCGCGAGAACCCGGGACACGGGTACCCGCAATGACACCACGGCCGTAGTCCTGACCGTACCGATAGGAACGGAAACAGGTGGGCGGCTGATGGAGGGGGGGGGCGTGCCTCGCAGTATAGACTCCGCCGGGGTCCTGCCGGGGCTCGCGCCGGGACCGGACGAGTTCGAGCTTCGGCACGATGACCGGGTGTTCGTTCGGCAGGATCCCGGCTACCGGGAACCGCAGACGGTGGTCATACACGGAGAAGTCGCATTTCCTGGAGAGTACGTTCTGGCGCGTCGAAACGAGCGGCTGATGGAGTTGATCGCGCGCGCGGGAGGGCTGACGGCGGATGCGCATGTCGCCGGCATCCACGTGCTGAGGGCGGGCAAGCCGGTAGCGCTCGACGCCGCCGAGGCTCTCCGCGACCCGAGTGGTCCGCCCAACCTCGTTCTGGAGGGTGGGGACAGTCTCCAGGTCCCGAGCTATGATCCGACCGTCCTGGTTCTCGGCGCCGTAAGCTTCGAGTCCCGGGTGCTCTACCGTCCTGGCGCTGATTTGAGCTACTACATCGAGCAGGCGGGCGGCTATCAGGAGCTGGCGGATGTCAAGCGTACCACGGTCACCCGCCAGAACGGGGAAAGGAAGAGCTCTCAGGCCGTGCTGATGTACCGGAGCAGTCCCGAAGTCACGCCTGGAAGCGTCATAGAAGTCCCCCTGGTTCCGGCGCAGGAGCGGAACGGGATCAACTGGGGGAGCGTGTTGTCGAGGGCTGCCACCCTTGCGAGCGTGACCGCCACGCTCCTGCTCGCGATCAATCAGATGTGATGACGGATCATCGAGCAGAAGGTGCTGTGCATGGGGACGGTGGAAGCGGAGGCGCAGGGGAAGGGGCGGCGGCGTCCGCGCCTCCGAACGGGCAGGGCACGTACAGCTTCGTGGGTCTCCTTACGCTTCTGGTTCGGGAGCGACGGCTGTTGCTCGGATTGCCGTTGGCGGCCGCCGTGGCGGCGGTTCTGGCTGGCTTCCTGCTGCCGCGCACCTACTCGGCCGAGTCCAGGTTCATGCCGGAGACGGAGAGCCGCCTGCCTGCGGAGATGGCCGGCCTCGCGGCTCAGTTCGGGATCAGCCCACCGGGTGAGACGGAGTCGCTGGATTTCTACGTGGAGCTCCTCCGGACCAACGACTTCCTGAGGGAGGTCGTTCTCACGAGCTACCGCTTCCCGGTGGAAGAGGGACAGGACACGCTGTCCGGTACCCTGCTCGACTTGTGGCGGATCGAAGGGGAGGACCCGACCGAGAGGGTCCAGCAGGGGATTACAGAGCTCCGGGACGAGCGGATGGTGGCATACGTCCGGCGTTCAGCAGGGGTCATCTATCTCCAGACGGAAGCGGCCTGGCCGGCACTGGCCGAGCTATTGAACCAGCGGATGCTCGATCTGGTCAATCAATTCAACCTGGACCGCAGGCGCACGCACGCAACGGCGCAGCGTGAGTTCCTGGAGGTGCAGGTGACGGAGGCGGAGAACGACCTGCGAGGGGCCGAGAACGAGCTGGAGTCGTTCATTGCGGCCAACAGACGGTATGCCGATGCGCCCGAGACGCGGTTCGAGTACCAGCGGTTGCAGCGCAGAGTGACTTTCCTGGAGCGGATTCACACGGCACGGGCGGAAGCCCTGGAGCAGGCTCGCCTGGAGGCGGTCCGCAACATGCCCGTGATCACCATTGTGGACGGTCCGGCCGGGACCGCGATCGAGGATCGGATCAATCCCTACGGCACGGCCCTCCTCGCGGCCTTGCTCGCGTTCGCCCTCGCCGTCGCGTACCTGCTCGTAAAGAGATTGCTCCGCGACGCCCGGCGGTCTCGCCCGGCCGAATACCTGGAGTTGATGGATGCCACCCGCCATACCGTGCGGGGCCTTCGAGCGCAAGCGTTCCTCCGCCGCGGCCGCTCGCCGGCGCCCCGAGAAGCCGCCACAGGCGACGCAGGGCGGGAGTCCCCTTCCGATGGCTGAATTCTCCCGAATCGCCGAAGATGTGTCCCTCGGCCGGAACGTGGTGGTCCACGGCTTCGTCAACCTGTACGGCTGCAGTATCGGGGATGACTCCCGCATCGGCACATTCGTGGAAATCCAGAAAGGCGTGGTGGTGGGCCGGCGGTGCAAGATCCAGAGCCACACGTTCATCTGCGAGGGAGTCACGATAGAGGACGAAGTGTTCATCGGGCACCATGTCTGTTTCATCAACGACCGCCTCCCGCGAGCGGTGAACCGCGCAGGGCGACCCGCGTCAGAAGGGGAGTGGAAGCTGGAGCCGACACGGGTGCAGCACGGGGCCTCCATAGGATCCGGTGCCGTGATCTTGGGCGGCTTGACGATCGGGCGGGGCGCGATGGTCGGAGCTGGAGCGGTCGTGACCCGTAATGTGGCGAGCGGCGACACGGTGGTGGGGAATCCGGCCCGAGTCCTGCACAGTGGCTCGGAGAACGCAACCTCCACCCGAGCCGATACGAAATAGATGGGCAGCACAGCACCGCTGGTCGGGAAGGCAAGTCTATCGGCCGACCCGCTCGAACACGTGCGAGCATCGCCACCCGTTCTTCGTTCCCGCGCGAAGCGGGCGGTGGACTGTGTCGTGGCGACACTCCTCATCCTCGTTCTCATCCCTTTCGCGCTTCTACTCGCGCTGGCGATCTGGCTGGATTCCAGGGGGCCCGTCCTGTTCCGTCAGAAACGGGTGGGGCTCCATGGCGAGGTCTTTCGCCTGTACAAGTTCCGCTCGATGGTCCATGGGTGTGATCCGGATCCCCACCGCGCATACGTGACCGGGTTGGTGAACGGAGAGCGGGAGTCCAAGAACGGCGGCGGCGTCTACAAGCTGGTGGATGATGACCGTGTGACCCGCACAGGTCGAATACTGCGTCGGTTTTCGCTGGACGAGCTCCCGCAGCTTCTGAACGTGGTTCGGGGAGAGATGAGTCTGGTGGGGCCGCGCCCGCCCCTGCCGTACGAGGTGGAAGAGTACGACAGCTGGCAGCTCCGCCGTCTCACGTGCCGTCCGGGCCTTACGGGACTGTGGCAGGTGTCGGGTCGCAGTCGACTGAGCTATCGTGACATGGTGGGCCTGGATCTCGAATATATCGACGCCTGGAGCCTGGGCCTGGACGCACGCATTCTGCTGAGGACGATTCCAGTGGTGCTGCGGAACACGGGCGCTGCACATTGAGAGGGCAGAGATGGATATAGTCAGAGTGGCGGTGCTCGGCTGCGGGTACTGGGGGCCGAACCTCGCGCGCAACTTCGCACGCGCTCCGGGCGCACGCCTGGTCGCGGTCGCAGACATCATCCGGGAGAGGGCAGAGAAGGTCGGACAGGAGTACCGGGTCGGTCTGGTGACGGATGATCCCGATCGGGTTCTCAGCCATCCCTCCATAGACCTCGTGGTGATCGCGACCCCGGTCTGGACCCATTACGACCTGGCCCGAAAGGCGCTGGAATCCGGCAAGCACGTCCTGGTGATGAAGCCGCTCACGGTCTCCACGGAGCAGGCGGAGGAGCTGTGCGATCTGGCGGCCCGCATGGGCCTGCTGCTCGCTGTGGACCACACCTTCATCTTCACCGGTGCGGTTCAGAAGATGAAGGAGCTCGTAGACTCCCGTGAGCTGGGGGAGCTGTACTACTTCGACTCCGTCCGCATCAACCTGGGCCTGTTCCAGCACGACGTGAACGTGCTCTGGGACCTGGCGCCACACGATCTCTCGATCATGGACTACCTCGTGGACCGGCTCCCGGACGAGGTCACGGCGGTAGGCATGTCCCATGGCGACAGCCCGACGGAGAACATTCGCGTATCTGACCGTGCGTTACGGGGATTCCTTCCTGGGACACGTGCACGTCAACTGGCTTGCGCCGGCGAAGGTCCGGCGCACGATCGTGGGCGGGAGCCGGAAGATGCTGGTGTACGACGACATGGAGCCGAGCGAGAAGGTTCGGGTGTACGACAAGGGGGTATCCTTCCTGGCTGAGGCGAGCGACCCGACCGAGCGCGAGTACAAGTCGCTCGTCTCGTATCGCTCCGGGGACATGCGCGTGCCCCAGCTCAGTACGCGGGAAGCACTGGCGGTGGAGGTGGAGAACGTGATCGGGGCGATCCAGGGCCGAAACGAGCTGCTGGTCGACGGGCGAGATGGGAGTCGGGTCGTGACGATCCTGGAGGCAGCGGAGCGATCGATCCGGCAGTCGGGCACTCCGCAGCCCCTCGGCGGCAACATCGCCTGGGCGTAGCACGATGAGCAAGGGAGTGGCTGCGGAGCGGCGGGCGGTTCCCTTCATGGACCTCCTGGCCCAGCACACCGGCGTGCGCTCGGAGATCCTGGAGGTCATCGGCCGGATCATCGACGAATCGGCGTTCGTGGGCGGAGAACGCGTGGAGCAGTTCGAAGAGAACTTCGCGCGCTTCGTCGGGGTGGAGCATGCGGTGGGTGTCGGCACCGGAACCGATGCCGTGCGAATCGCGCTGCAGGCGGTCGGAGTGGGCGCCGGAGACGCAGTTCTGACTGTGTCGCACACCTTCATTGCGACAGCAGAGGCTGTGACGCAGCTGGGAGCCACGCCGCTCTTCGTAGACGTGTCGTCCGAGTCGCGCACCATGGATCCCGTGGCGACGGCCCGTGTGCTGAGAGAGCAGTGCCGCCGGGAGCCGGGTGGGACGGTGGTGCACGAGTCCAGCAGTCGCCGGGTGGCCGCGATTCTCCCCGTGCACCTGTACGGTCAGAGCGCGGACATGGCGCCTCTGCTGGCGCTGGCGGCGGAGTTCGGTCTCCCTCTCGTGGAGGACGCTGCGCAGGCGCACGGGGCGCGGGTACATCGCTCCAGATGGCGAGGAGCTTCCGTGTGGGAGCATGGGAGACGTTGCTGCTTTCTCGTTCTACCCTGGGAAGAACCTCGGCGCCATGGGTGAGGCGGGAGCGGTCGTCACGCGGTCGCAGGACATCGCGGATCGAGCCCGGCTGCTCCGCGACCACGGCCAGAGGGAGAAGTACGTCCACGTGCGGGCCGACGGCGGCAATTCCCGGCTGGATGCCATACAGGCGGCCGTGCTGGATCTGAAGCTGCCCCATGTGTCCGAGTGGAACGAAGCCCGACGCAGGGTCGCGGCGCACTATTCCAGCCGGCTCGCGGGAAGCGCGGTGATGCCTCCCATGGAGATGCCGTACGCCCGGCACGTGTACCACCTCTACGTGATCGGCTATCCCGAACGGGACCGCCTCCAGAAGGCGCTGCGAGAGGTCGGGATCGGCACCGGGCTCCATTATCCGATCCCCGTCCACCGCCAGGAGGCCTACGCGGCGGCGGATCTCGCCATGGATCCGCTCCCGGTCACAGATCGCCTCGCCTCCACGGCACTATCGCTACCGATGTACCCGCACCTGGAGCTCGAAACAGCGGACTACGTCGCCGACCAGATTCTACGGCACGTGGTGTGACGCAGGCGAGCCCTCCAGCAAGGATCGCTGGTCGCTTACCAGGATTATCGGGATGACCCCCGCCGTTCCGGGGGGGGGCGGCTCCTGTTGATCGGCGCGGCTGTCGGTGTCGGGGTCGTGCTCCTGGGCCACGTCATGGGGCCCGCGTGGCCGATCGGCGCCCTGGTGCTCGCGGCGGCGCTGATCGTTGGCCTGCTTCTTTTCCTGGTCCACCCCCGGGCGGTGCTGGTTGCCTATCTCTTTCTGCTGCCCCTCGCGATGCCATACCCGCTGGGGATAGGGCTGAACCTCGGGGAGGTCCTGACTCTGGGCCTGCTCGTCCTCGGGGTGGGGGGACTATGGCATGGGCGGGAGCGGCTTCCGGCTGCTCTCCGAGCGCTGACACCCATGCTGCTGCCCCTCGCGGGATTCGTGGTCGTCAGCATGGCGTCGACCCTCGTCAACGACGTGGACACCTTCGAGGGCATCGCGGCCGCCGTCTTCAAGGGAGTCGCGTTCGGAGTCGTAGCCGTTCTGGTGCACGTGTACGCCGACAGCCGGGCGGCGGGCATGGCCCTGCTCAGGGCCATCCTGCTGGGCGGCGCGGCCGTGGCGTTCTACAGCATCGTCTCCTATCTCGCGGGCTGGAGCTACAGCGAGACCTACGGCTACAATCGGGCGGTGGGTACGTTCTCCACCTGGAACCACCTCGGCGGCTTCATGGCGCTGGTGAGCGTGCCGACGGTAGCGTACGCATGGACGACCCGAAGGCCCGTCCTGCGGAGCTTCCTCCTCCTGGCGTTCGTGGCGGAGCTCCTTGCCATTCTGCTCGCCCTGACGCTGGGGTCCGTAGTGGCGCTGCTCCTGGCCGCGGGGGTGGCGGCCACGTTCCTGTTCAAGGTCAACTGGCGGCGTGTGGGGCCGGGAGTGCTCCTGGCCCTCGGTGCCTTTGCCACGGTGTGGTTCACGAACCCGCTGCTACGTGACAAGTTCGGGCACCTCGACGATCGCCTGATCGATCGGTTCCGGACGTACGAGGTCGGGATCTCAATGTTCCGCGACCAGTTCTGGTTCGGATTCGGCAGCCCCGAGAGGGTGGAGTCGATCCTCCGTCTGACGAGCCGCTACGCGATGACGACGTTCGGCGAAACCAGCACGGTCCCGCACAACGCGCTCCTGCTCATGGGGGTGGAGAAAGGTGTCTTCGGGCTGATCTTCTTTGCTCTGGTCGTAGCCGGGAGTCTGTGGCTGGTGGTGCGCGAGAAGAAATCGTTCCGTGGGACGTCGCTGGAAGTGGTGCACCAGGGGATTACGGTCGGCGTCCTGGCATTTCTGATCCAGAGCATGGGCAACAACCTGGTGGTCCATGCGCGGCTCGGAATCCTGTACTTCGCTCTGGTGGCGCTCGCCGTGCGGTTTCGGGAGGAGGCGGCGATCGAGATGAAGAGCCCCCTTCCGCGAAGTGCCCCCGGTCGCGACGCATGAAGCGGGATGTCCTGGTGGTGGCGCACAGCCATTACCCCTCGGATCCGCGCATCCGGAAGGAAGTGGCTGCGCTCCTGGATGCAGGCCGGTCCGTCGACATCCTCTGTTTGCGGGGGTCGGGGGAGAAGCGGCGGGAGAAGTCTGAAGCGCTGCGCGTGTGGCGGCTACCGGTCGCGCGCAACCGTCAGGCTCGTCTGACCATGTACGTCCTCGAGTACGGGATGTTCATGCTTCTGGCTGCGGCCGCGGTCCCGTGGATATGGCTGCGCGGCAGGCATTCCGTCGTCCAGACGCATACATTGCCCGACCCGCTGGTGCTCACGGGGCTCATCCCCCAGTTCTTCGGAGCGCGCCTCGTGCTGGACATGCACGAGCTGACGCCGGAGTTCTTCTCATCCCGCACGCGGTTGCCATGGGGGCACCCGGTGATTCGTTTGCTGCTGCTCCTGGAAAAGCTCAGCTGCCGGGTGGCAGACCATATCATCACAGTGAGCGAACCGGTTGGTGCGGTACTCCAGGAACGCGGGGTCCCGGCCGACAAGATCACCATCGTAATGAACACGTCACAGGCTCGGAGATCGCCCCCGACGGCACGGGCGGACGGTGGACCCTTCACACTGGTCTACGCGGGGCTTGTGAGCGAGCTCTATGATCTGACCACGGCTCTACACGCCTTCGCCATCCTGGCGCACCGAGGGTGCCGCGATATCGCGCTCCGGGTGGTCGGCGATGGGCCGCAGATGGCCGCCCTCCAGGAGGCGACGGAAGAGCTCGGCCTGAGCGAACAGGTGCTCTTCCACGGGCGCGTGCAGCCCGAAACGGTTCCTGAACTGCTGGAGAATGCCGACGCGGCCCTGGTTCCTCTCGCTGCGGTACCGTACATGGAGTTCGCGCTGCCAACCAAGGTCTTCGAGGCCATTGCTGCGGGGCTGCCGGTCATCACCACCCGTTTTCGCACGGTCCGGCACTACTTCGGCGAGGACGCGCTCTGCTTCGTGGAGCCGGCGAACGCGGAGGCACTCGCGGCTCGGCTCCTGGAGCTGAGGGACGACGTCGCGCTGCGGGAGCAGTATGCCCGCCGTGGCTCGATGGTGGCCCGTTCATTGTCCTGGGAGAGCCAGGTCGTGGCGTATCTCGAGGCGATGCAGTGCTCGGGCGACACGTCAATGCGGAGGTCGTAGATGTGGAAGAGATTCGGGGCGAGTCTTCTCACCGCCCTTCTGCTCGCATCGTGCAGCGACAGCGTAGCGCCGGAGGAGGAGCGGCCTTTCGGGGATGAGCTACGGCTCCGGTCGTTCGAGCTCGTCAACCTGGGCGCGGATGTCCCGTGGTACCGCAGCACGACGCGGGCGACCTTCGAAGGGTATCCCCAGGACGAGGAGGGGGTTCTGCTCTTCCTCGGCCCCGACGGCGAGTACCATTATCACCCGGTGGAGATGGCGCAGAAGGGACTGGCCATGGTGGCGCTCTACCGCAGGACCGGGGACGAGCGCGCGCTGGATTATGCCCGCCGACACGCCGACCGCATGCTCGCCGAGGCGGACACGATCGGCGACGGCCTCTATTTCCCATATACGTTCGACTGGCGGCTGCACCTGAACGCGAATTACGAGCTCATGAGGGCGCCGTGGTACAGCGGAATGGCACAGGGCCAGGCGCTTTCGCTTCTCGTGCACCTGCACCGGATCACGGGGGAGCCGGCCTATCTGGCAGCGGCGCACGACGTATTTCGCACATTCCTGCGTCCCGGATCGGCGGGTGAAACGGTACGGGTGGACACCGCCGGCTACTACTGGATCGAGGAGTATCCGGCCGATCAGTCCACGGGTACGCTGAACGGTTTCATCTTCGGCATTTATGGATTGTACGACTATTACCAGTGGACAGGAGATGAGGACGCCTTCCACGTCCTGGTGGCCGGGCTCACCACGATTCACGACAAGATCCACCTCTTCAGAGCCCCGAGTGGGCCGAGCTACTACTGTCTGTCGCACCGGGCGCAGTATCCCGTGTACCATCAGATCCACATCGTCCAGCTTCTGAACCTATTCGAGATCACGGGGGAGCCCTATTTCGAG
The DNA here is from genome assembly GCA_963783305.1 of uncultured Gemmatimonadales bacterium. Classification (GTDB taxonomy): domain Bacteria; phylum Gemmatimonadota; class Gemmatimonadetes; order Longimicrobiales; family RSA9; genus JAWVYT01. The sequence continues at coordinate 10,926 of CAWAMW010000008.1, forward strand.
GAAATGGCCGCGCAGTTCGATCAGGATGCGTAGTCGGATAATGGCGGCTGCGCCGGCCGGGGATCGGTAGTCCACTGGCTCGGGTCCTTCTGGTTTCGAACACGCGCAGTCGATTCATCCGTATCGATCGGGACATCCTCTCGGAGTCCCACGACGTGGTGGATCTCTACCTTCGACCCTCGCGGATGAGGCCGTGGATGCTCCGGCGGGCGGTGCGTGAGGCCGACGTGGTGGTGGGCTGGTTCGCTGGCTGGCACACGATGATACCCCTGGCGTGGAGCCACTGGCACGCAACGCCGTCACTGCTGATCGTGGGTGGGTTCGATGTCGCGGCTCTGCCGGAGATCGGCTATGGCGACCAGCGTCCTGGGCTGCGCCGCTACATCGGCCGCTGGAGCATGGCTGCCGCCGACCGCCTGCTGACGAACTCCGATTTCAGCCGTCGGGAGGCGGCTGCGAACACCGGCATTCCGGCGGAGCGCTTCACGGTCGTGCACCACGGCGTGCCGGATCCGTTCGGAACGCTGCCGGCCGAGCCCCGTCCCAGGAAGGCGCTGACCGTGGGCGCCGTCGTCGAGAGCAATCTGCAGCGGAAGGGCCATGAGGCCTTCGTCCGGGCCGCTGCACTGCTGCCGGATGTCGAATTCGTGCTCGTTGGAGGGTGGAGTGGTACTGCAATCGATTATCTGCGCGGCTTCGCAGCGCCGAATGTCACGTTCACGGGGCGGATCGACGACGCGGGGCTGCTGGACCATTACCGCACGGCCTCGGTGTACGTCCAGCCGTCGCGGCACGAGGGCTTCGGGCTGAGCGTGGCCGAAGCAATGCTGGGGGGCTGCATACCGGTGGTGACGCGCACGGCCGCGCTTCCCGAGGTGGTGGGTGAGACCGGAGTCTACCTGCCGGACGCGGGGCCGGAGGCGGTGGCGGGGGGGGTGGAGGCCGGCCTCAGCGCTCCCATGGACCGCCGCCGGGCCGCTCGCCAGCGAGTTCTCGAGCGGTTCCCCGTGGAGGCACGGCGTCGGGGTCTGTTGGGGCTCGTGGAGGCCGCGCTGTCCGAGAGCGGGGAGGGCCGTCGCGTGAGTCCAGGAGGCCGATAGTGAGCGAGCGTTGGGCACCGGTCAGTGTGGTCATCCCCTTCTATGGAGGCAATGACACGATCCAGCGCGCCATCCGCTCGGTGAACGAGCAGAGTCTCCGCCCCAGGGAGATCCTGGTGGTGGACGACGGGTCTCCGGATCCCGTCGACCCGGCGCAGCTGGAGTCGGAGGTCGAGGTGCGGATCCTGACGCACGCGGACAACCGGGGGATTCCGGCCGCCCGTAACACGGCCATCCGCGCGGCCCGCACCCACTGGATCGCTCTGCTGGACCAGGACGATGAGTGGACCCGTGACAAGCTCGAGCGGCAGTGGGAGGGCGTACGGAAGGCGGGGGAGGACTCGGAAACGATCGTCTTCGGGCGGCTGCTCCTGCCGGGCGAGGACGGCGCTCCGCCCTGGGCGTACCCCGCGAACCGCTCCATCCGCAGAATGGAACAGGGCGGGCGGGCGGCGCTGCGTGAGCTGGTCCTGCACGGCTGCGTCACACCTCCGGTCACGCTCCTCTTCAACCGGAAGCTCCTCGAGCGATACGGGTATCTGGACGAGGATCTCAGAGGTGGCGCGGACGATTACGAGCTCGTGCTCCGGATGGCGGCCTCGGGGGCACGGTTCATCTTCAATGCGCCGCTCTCTACGGCTCGCTACAGCTCGATCCGGCACCACACCGGCCGGAACTACTCCGCCCACGCCCCGCGCTACCTCCGGGACGATCTGCGGATCATCCGGAAGCTCGCGGCCGAGCTTCCGCTGATGAGCCACTACCGGGAGAAGGCGCTGGCGCGCGTCTGGTACGCCTTCGGCCGGCATTACGATCGGTCACGTACCCCGCTGAAGGCCTCGGCCTGCTACCGACGCGCCTCCCGCCTGGACCGCTGCTGGTGGAAGCCATGGCTGGCGCGACTGCGTCTGGTCCTGCCCGCCCGGGCGCAGCGCTGGATCGAAGCAGGGTGGGAGTGGCTGGAGCGAGCACGACGCGGGTCCCGCGAACATGGCTGAGCCGCCACGCGCGACCGGGAGCCTGCTGGCACGCAACACGGTTCTGAACCTCCTCGGGCTGGGGCTCCCCCTGATCGTAGGGGTGGTCACCATGCCCCCGGTGATCGCCGGACTGGGGCCCGAGAAGTTCGGAGTGCTGGCGCTGGTCTGGGTGGCCCTGAGCTACCTGAACCTGCTCGACCTGGGACTCGGTCGCGCCGTGACACGGTTCGCGGCGGAGTCGCTCGCCCGGGGCGACGAGTCGCGGCTGGTGGCGAGCGTGCACGCCGCAGCGGCCGTACAGTGTGCCCTGGCCGTGGCGGGCGGGATCGGCCTGGCGCTGATCGCGCCGTGGCTCACCGCGAGCGTGCTGAACATCCCCTCCCGCTCTCATCCACGAGGCCACCCTCTCGTTCCAGCTGATCGCCCTCGCGACTCCGGCCCTCGCCCTCACCACCACCTTTCGCGGCCTGCTGGAGGCGACACAGCGATTCGACCTGGTGAACGCGGTCCGGCTTCCGGTCAGCACCACCAACTTCATCATCCCGCTGGCGGGTGTCCTGCTGGAGTGGAGCCTCGTCGGGATCGTCGCGGCGATGATCGTGACCCGATTCATCACGCTGGGGATCTTCGTGATCATGGGGCTGCGGCTGCACCCCGGGCTGCGCCGGCGGAGCGCCTACCGCGGGTCCATCCTGGCCGAGGTGCTGGGCTTCGGCGGGTGGGTCACCGTATCCAGCATGATCAGCCCCGTGCTGGTGTACGCCGACCGGTTCATCATCGGAGGCGTTCTGACCGTGGCTGCGGTCACGTTCTACACCGCGCCGCACGAAGTCGTCACACGGCTGACAATCCTGCCGACGAGTCTCGTGGCCACGCTGTTCCCCGCCTTCAGCGGACTCGTGGCCGACCAGCGGTCCACGCTCAACCGGATGACCGCCCGGGCCGTGAAGGTCCTCCTGATGGGGGTCGGCTTGGCGCTGGTGGTTCTCACCACCTCCGCGCACGACATCCTGCGGTTGTGGCTCGGGAGCGACTTCGCCGCGGCCAGCGCACCGGTCCTGCGGCTCCTGGCGGTGGGCCTCCTGGCCAATGCCCTGGCCTATGTGCCGGCGGCACTCATCCAGGCCCAGGGTCGACCGGACGTCCCGGCCAAGTTCCACCTGGTCGAGCTGCCGATCCACCTCCTCGTGCTCTGGCTCCTGATCGGCCAGTGGGGGATCGCGGGTGCTGCGGCGGCGTGGTCGCTGCGGATGCTCCTGGACGCAGTACTGCTCTTCTCGGCCGCGCACGCCCTGGGGCTGATCGAGCTACAGGTGGTCTTCGGGCGCCGTACGCAGGGGATGCTGGCACTGCTGCTGGTGGCAGCGGTCGGGGCGAGCGCTCTGACCGCTCTGGCGCCCTTCCTGTGGCAGCGCGTGGGCGCGACGGTGGCGGCGCTCCTGCTCGTCGGCACCCTGGGGTGGCGCCGACTCTTCTCTCCCCAGGAACGGCTGTGGCTGAGGGGGCTGGTGCCTTCCCGACTGCGGGCGTCCTGAGCCGAGCCCGTTGGTCAGCCGGCGATCGGCGTGGGGACGAGACGGTCCTCGCGCGTTCCGTCGCCCAACTGGCCGGTGCTGTTGTCCCCCCAGCACAGGACCTCGCCTGAAGCCAGCACCGCACAGGTGTGGGCGAGTCCGGCGCTGATCGCAACGGCGGGTGCGCCATCGGCGACCAGCACCGGGCGCGTCTGCATGGAGCGGGTGCCGTCTCCCAGCTGACCCGAGTCGTTCGCTCCCCAGCAGTAGATGGCTCCGCTCTCCCCGATGGCACAGGAGTGGTAGCCCCCGGCGGTCACGGTCAGCACTGGCTCCGGCAGCGCGACGGGGACGGGGATCGTGCGGGAGACGCGGTCGCCGCGGCCCAGCTGCCCCGAGGCCCCGAGCCCCCAGCAGTAGACGTTCGCTTCGACAGAGACGGCGCAGTTGTGGCCTTCGCCGGCGCCCACTTCGAGCCAGAGCTGCTCAGCGGCCACGGGCACCGGCTCGAGCTGATTCTGTACGCCGTTGTTCCCCAGGCGTCCGGCGGAGCCCGCGCCCCAGCAGAAGATCTCACCACCGCTCTCGACCGCCGCACGTATGGGCGAAGCCGGTGCTCACGGTGCGGAAGCGCAGGTCGGTGGGCGTTGCACGGGGGTACGGCTGTCCGCCGCCCCGAACCCCCGACCCGGCCTGTCCCTGGCTGTTGTCTCCCCAGCAGTAGAGCTGCCCCCCGGCGTCGAGCGCACAGGAATGATAGCGTGCGGCCGTGACATCGCTGAAGGCGACGCCGGCCCTCACCGCCGTGGGAACGGAAGCGCACGGCAGCGAGTATTCGGTGGCGCAGCGGTCCGCGACGGTCTCGCCAGCGCCCAGCTGCCCGAACCGATGATAGCCCCAGCAGAAGAGATCGCCTCCCGCAATGGCGCACGTGTGCCAGAGCCCTGCCGCGACCTGCTCCACCCGCGGCAGGCCGACCACGGCCACGGGCACCGGGCAGACGCGGCCCGCGCAGCGCTCGTCGAGAACGCCACCCAGTTGACCGAAGCGGCCGTCGCCCCAGCAGAAGGTGCCGTCAGCACCCACTGCGCAGGTGTGGTGGCCGCCCGCGGACACCTCCTCGAAGACCGCGGGCAGCTCTGGCCCGCTGGGCTCCGCGCACCCGAGCAGTGGCACGAGAAGGAGGAGGGCGACGGCGCGCGTCATGGGCCGTCCTTCGAACGTGGCAGCCATGACAGCTCCAGAGTGATGCCGAAATTGCGGTCATCCTCCAGGAACTCCCGATTGTAGCGGTACGCCCATGAGACCCTGCCGGACACGCTCAGCGCCGCGGTCGGGTGGTAGAGCGCGCGGACCCCACCGGTCACCTCGCTGTCATGCTCGTACGGCGACGTCCGCCGGGCCTCGACCGCGGCGTGCGACGCGTCGTTCCGGCGCACGCGTTCCACGAAGACGCCGAGCATTCCCATGGGCCGGAGCACGTCCACGCCGAGGAACTGGGCATCCGCGCCGACCCCGATCCCGCCACCGGCCAGCAGCTGCCCCCGGTTCGTGTAGCCCTGGCGCACAGCTACGTGCGTGTACCAGACCGGCAGCGGTCGGCTGCCCGTCCGCGTCAGCTCGCCCTTTTCCTGCAGCGAGACCAGCTCGCCATGCACGCGGACGGCGGTTCCGGGAGCGACACCGGTCACCTTCTGGAAGCCGACCATGTACGCCTGCGAATGATCCGGCTCCTGGTAGACCTCGGCGAGGTCGTTCCAGCGGTCGTCGCGGCCCCATTCCGCGTAGACCTCCGCTCCGCTGGCCGGGAAGACCCAGCGCCCGAACACGGAGAAGAGCTCGTTCCCGCTGCGGTTCACGCCCGACCCCAGGAAGAGCTCGCCCATGGGCGCCGGATCGCGAAGCCACTCCCCTTCGGTAGCGCGATACTGGTACACGCGCACGCCACCGATCGACAGTCCGGGCAGGCCGCGCGGGGTGAACGCGAGCACGAGTGCCGCGAGCACCGGGTGATCGTTCTCCGGCCGCGAGTCGAAGTAGTCGGACTCGGACAGCCGCCCCCAGACCAGCTCGCCTTCCAGGTCACCCAGCCAGATGTCCAGCGGGCGCCCCGTGCCGGCGAACACGTGGGAGAACCCCGGGGCCGTGTTGCTCATCAGCAGCGGGTAGCGCTGGGCGGGGCCCCACCAGAGGTTCTCGGTGGAGAGCCCGGCCGCCAGCCCGGAGACGTCGACGCGTATCCAGCTCTGGCCGAGCCCGGCCGTCGCGTACCCATTGTCGCCGAAGCGCTGGGGGTAGTCGATCCCGGTGCTGAAGGGGTAGATCCACTGGGAGAGGCCCGCCGACGGCGCGGGCCGGGTCCAGAACGACTTGTTCTGCTGGAAGGCGAGCTCCGGAGCCACACCCACCGACAGCACGCTCCAGCGCGCGGCCACGCCCGCCCGCACCATGGCGGACGCGCCACGTCCCGCCCACAACAACCCGTTGTTGCGATCGTCGGGATACCCGGTGAGCAGCCCGGCGTCCAGGCGGACCGGCATCAGCGCCACCTCGGCCGACCCCGTGCGGAAGAAGACCGGCAGGCCGTCCGGCGCGTCGGCGGATGGCGCTCCGAAGGCGGAAGACGCCCTCCGGACGACTCGGGCGGAGGGAGGCAGGGTACCCGTGATCTCCGCCAGCCGCGTCAGCTCGTCCCGCAGAGACGCGATGCCGGTCACGGTGGCGTCTCCCGCAAGGCCCGGGAGCTCGGCTGGAAAATGCACCGACTGAGCCGTGGCGGCGCCCGGGCTGATCCCCGGCAGGACGGCGGCCGCGAACAGGCAGACCAGGATGGATCGCTTCACGCACGCTCGCCGTTCGGGTCGTTGGGTTCGGTCGAGGAGTTTCATGGACCAGAAGATATACCGGTTCGGCGGGATCGGTCCAGCGCATGGGGAGGGCGTGAGCAGGCGCGGAACCGCCTTTGCTTCCTGCCGGGAAGCGTGTCATGTTCGCCGGCAGGTGGACACCTCATGGACGGGATCGGGGAGAGCGACGAAGAATGGTCCGGCACCGCGTCGGAGAAGGATGCTGGAACGGCAGCGGAATGGAGCCGCAATGATGCTGTCTGTGGTGGGAGCACGCCCGCAGTTTGTGAAGGCGGCCATGGTGGCGCGCGCGCTGGAAGAGCGGGGCGTACGGCACCTTCTGGTCCACACCGGCCAGCACTACGACGACACCATGTCGGACGTCTTCTTCCGGGAGCTCGGCCTGCGCCAGCCCGATCACCAGCTGGACGTGGGCTCCGGGTCCCACGGCGCGCAGACCGCCGCCATGCTGGAGGGGCTGGAGCGGGTGATCCTGGAAGAGGAGCCCGAGTGGGTCGTGGTCTACGGCGACACCAACTCCACGCTGGCCGGCGCGCTGGCCGCCGCCAAGCTCCACGTGCCCGTGGCCCACGTCGAGGCGGGGCTCCGGTCCTTCGACCGACGGATGCCCGAGGAGCTGAACCGCGTGCTCACCGACCACGCTTCCGACCTCCTCCTGGCTCCCACCGACACGGCCATCGAGAACCTGCGGAAGGAGGGGATCCCCGACGAGCGGGTCCGGCTGGTGGGCGACGTGATGTACGACGCCGCCCTCCACTTCCGCGGGACCGGGAGCGCGGACCGCCTCGAGCAGCTCGGCGTGCGGAGCGGCGAGTACATCCTCGCCACCGCCCACCGCGCCGCGAACACCGATGACCCGGCCCGGCTCCGGGCCATCTTCCACGGCCTGGCACGGGTGGCCCGGGACACGGAGACGCCCGTGCTGGTGCTCCTCCACCCCCGCACCCGCGCCGCCCTGCGCCGGGAGGGCCTGCTGGAGGAGATGGCGGAGAGTCTGATCCTGAGCGAGCCGGTCGGATACCTGGACATGCTCACGCTCGAGAGCCACGCCCGCCTGGTGGCCACCGACTCCGGCGGCGTGCAGAAGGAGGCCTATTTCGTGGGCGTCCCCTGCGTGACGCTGCGGGAGGAGACCGAGTGGGTGGAGCTGGTGGAGGGCGGCTGGAACCGGCTCGTTCCGCCCCGGTCCGCCGACGCGGTGGCCGAGGGGATCGCGGCCGCCCTCCATGCGCCGCGCCGCCGCCCCCGGCGCCTGGCCTGTTCGGGGCGGCCGCGCCGGGGCGCTGATCGCGGAGGTTCTGGTCGGCCAGCCACCCGAGGAAACGCGACAGGTTGTTACGTCCCCGAGTGCTGGTTAACTTGCCGGTCTGCTCTGAGGTGGGAGCTCTGCTGAAGCACGATGTGACGGAACCAACCCGCGCCTCGTCTTCTCCTTTCGCGTCAGGGTCGTCGCTCGACCCCGTTCTGAAGGTGGCACGTCAAGTGCAGATCACACGTACCGGCACGGATACCGTTACCGGCTGAACAGCTCATGATTTCCAGCATATACGATCGTCTGTACACCCGCAGGCGACCCATCACGTACCTGCTGTACGGCGTCCTCGCCGGACTGGCCTACACCGCCGCCTACCTGCTCCGGTTCGAGTTCGACATCCCGCCGCAGCAGGTCGATGCGCTGGTGCTCACCGTCCCCGTGGTGGTGGCCGTGAGGCTGGTCCTCGCCCGCGTGTTCAAGCTGTCGACCGGGCGGTGGCGGTTCGTGGGCACCGCCGAGGTCGTCCGCCTCTTCACCGCGATGAGCCTCGGCAGCGCGCTGCTCCTGCTCCTCCGCGAGCTGATCGCGCCGGGCCTGGTGATCCCCCGGTCGGTGCTGCTCATCGAGTGGGTCCTCAGCTCGTACATCACGGCGGGGATCTGGCTTTCCTATCGCGTCGGCTTCGAGCGGCTCCGGAAGGCGAAGGAGGCGGCGAGCGGGAAGGACCTCAAGCGGGCCCTCATCGTGGGTGCCGGCGAGGCGGGGAACATGCTGGCGCGGGAGATCCAGCGGTACCCCACCGGCTACGACCTGGTGGGATTCGTCGACGATGATCCATCCAAGTGGGGCTCCCGGCTCCAGGGGGTGGAAGTTCTCGGCGGGACCGTGGACCTGGACGCGTTCGTGGTGGCGGCCGCGGTGGATGAGATCATCATCGCCACCCCCTCGGCCGAGCCGGAGGACCTGCGGCGGCTGGTGAAGAGGTGCGAGGCGGCACACGTGCCCTTCAAGGTGCTGCCGGGGATCAAGGAAGTCCTCCAGGGACGGGTCGGGCTCGGCCAGCTGCGGGAGCTCCGGATCGAGGACCTCCTGGGCCGCGACCCGGTGGAGCTGGAACTGCCCGAGCTGGCGGAGGACCTCGACGGGCTGTCGGTGCTCATCACCGGCGCCGCCGGATCCATCGGCTCGGAGCTGGCCCGACAGGTGGCGCTGCACAACCCGGCCCGGCTGATCCTCCTGGACCAGGCCGAGACGGACCTCTTCTACGTGGACCTGGAGATCCGGGAGTCGCACCCGGAGCTGGAGCTGATTCCCATAATCGCCGACGTGGCGGACGAGCCGGCGGTGGACCGGGTATTCCAGCGCTGCGCGCCCGACCGAGTGTTCCACGCGGCCGCCTACAAGCACGTGCCCCTGATGGAGCACAACATCGAGCAGGCGGTGAAGAACAACGTGCTGGGGACGTCCGTCGTCGCCCATGCCGCCGGTCACTACGGGAGCGGCAAGTTCGTGCTGGTGAGCACGGACAAGGCGGTGCGCCCGGCCAACATCATGGGGTCCACCAAGCGGCTGGCCGAGCTCGTGGTGCTGGACATGCAGGACCGCTATCCGGAGACCACCTTCGGTGCGGTGCGGTTCGGCAACGTGCTGGGCAGCAACGGGAGCGTGATCCCCATCTTCAAGCGCCAGGCCCAGGCGTCGAAGCCCCTCTCGGTCACGCACCCCGACGTCACCCGCTACTTCATGACCATCCCCGAGGCGGTGCAGCTCATCCTCCAGGCGTCGCTGCTGCCGGGGTTCCGCGGGCACATCGCCATGCTGGACATGGGAGAGCCCGTGAAGATCCTGGACCTGGCGTTGAACTTCCTGCGCCTGTCGGGGATCCCTCCGAGGGAGGACGAAACGTACCGGTTCACCGGGCTGCGGCAGGGCGAGAAACTGCACGAGGAGCTGGCCGCGCCCCACGAGGAGCCGGTGGAGACGTCCATCCCCAAGGTGCGTCTGCTGAGCACCCACGGGAACGGTCTGCTCGATGTGTCCGGGCTGGTGGGGCGGTGGGAGCTCGCGCTCTCCAACGGCCACGCAAGCGACGTGGAGCGGGACCTCCGGGCTTTGTTCGCAGGCCTCCAAAAGGGGGAGGGGAACAGGTCGTCAGCAGAGCGACCGGAGCTTCAAGTGGTGGGGGCGGACGTGCAGGGGTCCGGTGGGGCATGATGGGGAAGCCGCCCGAACTCGTGCGAGTGCGGGGCCCGGCGGTAGAGAACAGCCATTTCATTTCATGGTTTAACGGCGCGGTCCAGACAGCGCAAACCGGAGCGCACAATTGCCTTATCATTGCTCCGCCTCCGGTTCTCTCCGACCGCCCCTCGCGCTGCCCCGTACTGGAGCCGTCCGAATCGCAAACCGCGGACTAGATGACCCGGACGGGCCTGCTTTTCTACTTCCAAGCCGGTGACATGTGGCATTCAAACTGTATTGCTGCCATGCTGTCCGGCTTCAGGCGAGGAGATGGAGCAATCAGCGGGGCATAGATGGCGGTGTTCGAGAACAAGAACGACAACGGGCGGGCAGGTTTGAAGCGCGGTCTCATGCGCCCGATTGAGACCGTGGGTCCGAGGAGCGGCAGCGGGCGGCGCAAGGGCTGATGCGCATAGCATACCTTTGCCTCCAGGCGACGCGCGAGGGGCAGGCATCGCACGCCCATGTGCATGAGATCATCGCCGGGCTCGAGGAGCAGGGGCATGCAGTCGAACTGTTCGAGCCGCGATATGCGGCTGAGTCGGTCACCCCGCCCGGCCCCCTCGGTCGACTAGTGGAGCAGTGGCGGGTACAACGACGGCTAATTGCAGCGGGGCCGTTCGACCTCGTCTACATGCGCTCGCACTTTGCCGCTCTCCCCGCGAGCCGCTGGGCGCAGCGCGCTGGCTGGCCGGTAGTTCAGGAGGTCAACGGCCCTTACGAGGATCTGTTCTTGGCGTGGCCTGCAGCTCGCTGGATACGGCCCATAGCCATCTGGTCCGGCCGGTCCCAGTTGCGTGGGGCGGCCGCTGTCGTCGCGGTCACACCACAACTCGCCGAGTGGGCCCGCAAAGAAGGCGTGCGTTCGGAGATATCCGTCATTCCGAACGGGGCCAACGTGGACCTCTTCCACCCGGGCCTTCGCCCCCGACGGGCTGCCCAGCTCATACGTGGTCTTCTTCGGTGCACTGGCGCCGTGGCAGGGGATACCCGAGCTGCTGGAGGCGGTGGCGGAGCCTGCATGGCCTGACGAGGTCTCCCTTGTTGTGGCGGGAGACGGTATGCTGCAGGATCTCGTGGCGCGGGCGGCCGACGGCAAGCGGATCGTCTTCGTAGGACGGCAGCCGTATCGGGAGATCGGCGGTATCGTGGCGGGGGCATTGGGGGGCATGGTGCCGAGCCACGCTCGGCAGACTTCGGGCCTATATCCTCTAAAGGTGTTCGAAACTCTGGCCTGTGGTGTGCCGGTCGTTGTCACAGATTTCCCGGGGCAGGCGGACCTGGTGCGGGAGGTCGGCTGCGGGCTCATTGTCCCTCCGGGGGATCCGACGTCGCTTGCCGAGGCGGTAGCGAATCTCCATCGGGGGCCGGAGCGACGGCGTGCCATGGGGCGCAGAGGTCGGGTTGCACTGGAGCGTGACCACTCCTGGACCGCTCGTGCTGCGGCCACCGCGGCTCTGCTCGAACGTATTTCGACTAGCCGATTGTAGATCGGTACCAGGCGACAGTCCGGGCAATACCCTCCCGCGTCGTAAAGGGAGGCCGCCAACCAAGCGCCCGGATCTCCGCGTCGCTCACCTCCAGATCCTCGGTGAGCCGGCGGATGGCACCGCCGGCAATCCTGTTAGCCGGCCGGAGGGCCCACCCAGGAATCCGCACCAGCCGGGGGCGGCGATCGAGTGCGGATGCGATCAGATCGACGAGATCCTGGGTGGATAGGGGTGGGCCATCGGTGACGTAGGTGGTGGTGTCCTCGGCGGCGGGCGCGTGCGCCAGCGTCACCAGCGCTGAGGCCAGGTTCTCCAGATACAGGATGCTTCTTCGATTGCAGGTGCCGGGGACGGGGAGCGGGAACCCCCGGTCGATCGCCCGGACGAGGCGAAGGAAGTTTGCCTTCACGCCGGCGCCGTACACGAGCGGCGGGCGCACGACAACCGCTTCCATCCTGGACTGCTCGGCCACCTCCCGGATTGCGCATTCGGCCTCCAGCTTGCTACGGCCGTAAGGGTCGACCGGGCGAGGCGAGTCGGACGGCCGGAGCGGGGCTCCCGACGAACTCTCCGCAGCGGCCTTAACCGAGCTGACGAAGACGAATCGCCGGACGCCCGCGGCCGCGGATTGCCTCGCCAAGTGGCGAGTGCCGTCGACATTCACGCGGCGGTACTCCGATTCCTGGTTCGGTGCATCCTCTTTCATAACGTGGACGCGGGCGCCGAGAATGCACCACGACGCTTACTCCCTGCAATGCCCGTGACCAATCCGTGTCGGGACCGATGTCGCCGACGATAACGCGGTCCGAGCACATGGTCAGGGACTGGAGACGGCGGTTCGAACGGCCGGCACAACGGATGCGATCGCCCGCCTGTTGAAAGGCCGCACCGGCCGCCCGACCGATGAAGCCGGTGGCGCCGGTCAGAAGTACGGGACCATTCACCCGCTCGGCGGGGGTGCAGCAGACGCCGCGTATGGCAGCGGCCCCGCGAGATCCTGGTAGACGGCCAAGGTTTGCTCGACGATCCTGCCGACTGCGTACTCCTGCTCAGCGAGCGCCCGTGCCCTCCGGCCCAAGCGCGCCCGCAAAGCAGGGTTCTCCACAAGACTCTCGATGGCGGTCGCGAGATCGGTGGCCGATCGCGGGGGCACCAGCAGGCCCGTCTCGCCATGGGCCACGATTTCACGGCACCCCGGCACGTCGGTGGCCACGGCCGGGAGACCGCTGGCGGCAGCCTCCACGAGCGCGGTGGGCAGGCCCTCGCGATAGGAGGGCAGGCATACCACATCGGCGCTCCGAAAGACCTCCGGCATATCGTCCCTCCACCCCCAGGACTCGACGGATCCCTCCGCGATCCACTCCTTCAGCATCTTCTCTGTCACACTGGCAGGGTTCCCCGGATCCGGGCGGCCGACCAGCGCCATCCGAACTCTCTTCCCGCGCCGCCTCAGGAGACGCGCCGCCTCCACGAATTCCCCGACACCTTTGTCCCGCAGGAGCCGCGCCGGAAGGATGACCACCGGCGGGTCATGTCGGGGCGCCTCACCACGGAACCGCTCCAGCTCGACACCCACCCCGCGGATTACGACCGTCTGCTCGGGGGCTACTAAGCGGTTCTGCACAAAGAACGCCCGGTCATCCGAGTTCTCGAAGACGATGGCAAGATTCGGGTGCCGGAACGCCAGGCGGTATGCGAACTGAACGATCGCTCTTAGGAGGCGCGCGAGGCCCCCGCCTGCAAGGAACACGAAGCCCATCCCCGAGATCGAGTGCACGACTGCGGGCACGCGTGCAAGACGAGCAGCAATCCCTCCATAAACCACCGCCTTGATGGTTATGTGATGAGCCAGGTCGGGTTCGAGTCGTCGATACATTCCTCGGAGATGGAGGAGAACACGGAGTTCGGCGAACGGGTTCAGCCCCCGGCGCGAGAGTGCGATCGGATGATGGTGCAGCCCTGCCGCCGTAATCTGCTCCACGGTATCATCGGGGGCGGAAGCCACGTGGACTTCGACGCCTCTTCGCGCCAGCTCCACCGCGGGCGCCATCCGCTGAGCCACGAAGAACCACGCCGCGTTGACGACGTACAACACGCGAAGCGGCCTGTCCGTCCCGGCGACACCGACGTCGGCCGACCGTTCTCCCGCTGGCATTGGACGAATGCGCTCCACCCCCAGGTAAATGCATATCAGGAGACCGACCGAGACGAGGAGGAGGGGGAGCGTGAGCACCGGCCAGAAAGCGGCCAGAGCGACTCCCGCCGCGAGCAACGCGGTAATGCCGAGCGCCGACGTCGTGACCCGGGCGTGGCCCCATCCCGCCTGCACGGCTCGTTGGTAGGCGTGGCTGCGGTGCGCCGAGTGCCAGGTCTCGCCGTTCATGACCCGGCGGACCAGCGTTACCGTGGCGTCGAAATAGAATACCCCGAAGAGGATCCCCACGCCCAGAGCGGGAGTGCGCCGCTCCGCTCCGAGGCGAGTGCGAGTATGGCGAACCAGTACCCCAGCAGCGCGCTCCCTACGTCCCCCATGAAGATGCGGGCGGGGCTCCAGTTCCAGATGAGAAACCCCAGCGACGCCGCCGCAATGGTCAAGGACGCCAAGCTCAACCCTGACGCGCCCGTCCACAGGAGTGCGGCCGCGGCGGCACCGGCCACTACAGCTTCGCCGGCAGCCAGTCCATCAATGCCGTCCATGAAGTTGTACAGGTGGTCGTCCAGACCAGGAACAGGACGGCGAGCAGGGAGCCGGCGCCACCGAGCGGCAGGCTGTGTCCGGCCAGGTCGACTGCGGGAAGACCACCGAGCCAGAAGACAGCCCAGGCCGCCGCGACAGCTGGATTCCACGCGTGGGCCCGGGCCGGGGGGCGATGGTCATCAATCCAGCCGACTCCGCCAACCAGCGCTCCTCCAACGATCAGGGCCGCACCAATGCCGACGGGAAGCCGGCCAGCGGCGACAGACCAAGCGAAGGCGGACATGCCCACCGGCAATGGCGACCCCTCCCCTCTCGGGGTCGGCACGGTGTGCGAGCTGCGGTCGTTCGGTGGTCGATGACATCCCGGTGCAGCGCGTAGGCTCGGACGGCAGCGGTCAGGGCAAAAGCGGCCACGGCACAGCCAAGGAGGAGGGCTACCTTAATCACCGTGACACCCATGCGTTGTGCGGCTCGGCTCTCGCGCTTGCGACCGGTGCGCGTTGCGGCGATGGCTCGCGTACAGAAGCCCGAGGCCGAGCCAGTAGGGGGCGGAGGCTGTGTACGTCAGCGGGAGCGAGGTGAAGGAGTTCACCAGCAAGCCGAGCGATGCCAGCCCGACGAAGGCGCCCGCGGAACGGCGCAGCGCCACGGCGCAGGTGCCGCCGCCCAGCAGCACGAGGAAGGCGAGCACCAGCGGAATCCCCCCCTGCAACAGCGCTTCGAGTATCCCGTTGTCAATGGGATGGTCGAATACTAACTGCGGCGGCCCCAGCGTGCCGAGAGGGTGTTCCATCCAGAATCGCCACGCCCCACGCCACGCGCGCAGCCGCTCCGAGAACGAGAAGTCGGCATCGAACCGCCCCGTGAGAATGGCGAAACCCGTGCGAATGCGGTCGATACCAGGGACCATCTCGATCCACAGGGGAATGGTCATGGCGGCGGCGGCGACCGTCGCGACCACCGCCGTTGCCCCGGCCACGAGTAGGGGTGGGTACGTGCCGCGCCGGAAGCGGCCGGTGGCCCAGAGCGCGATTGCCAAGGCCGTAGACACCGCCAGGGCGGCGATCGCTCCTCTGGAGTTGCTGGTGAGCAGGCTGATGGCGGCAGCCGTCGCTATGCCAGCGCGAGCCCAGCCTCGGAGGAAGCAGATTGCCCACCACATACCAACAACGCTCCACGTTCCGAGTTGGTTGGCGTTCACGAAGAAGCCGGAGCTACGGCCGAGAATGACGTAGCGTTCACTGTAGAATGCCTGGATATTCCGATCCCACGCCAGCATCTCCGTGAGAATCGGAATGCCAGCGCCCCCGCTGATTCTGAACACGAACTGCAGCAGGCTGTACACGCCATTGATCAGGATCAGGCAAGCAATGGCATGGACAAGGGTCCGCACCGATCGCTCTCCTCTCAGCCAGGTCCAATATCCAATGAGGATCAGCGAGAGCGGGACGACTCCACGGGTGGTGGCGTAGGCATTCGTGAGGCCGTACTCAGGTCTGGTCGCAACTCCCAGCAGGGGCAGAATGGCCACCAGCGCCAAATACGGCGCCGCGTGCAGCCAGAACGCATCCACCCGGACGAAGCCGGCGGACCGCGCATCGGTTCGAAGCACGGCGAGGGTCGCGATGACGATCAGCGTTGGAGCGAGGACGAGCAGGATCCCGCGCCCTCCCGTGGTCAGCCCCAGGACCAGTCGATCGCCGAGCAGGGTGTAGAGCAGCACGGCGACAAAGGCCAGCTTCCAAGTGGCGGATCCGGCCGTCGAGATCGGCAACGCGTCCGTGGACCCGTCGTTCATCCGTTCCCCCATCGCCAGCCGAGGAGCGCATTGAGGACCCGGCGATCGATCGCACCGGGTACGAAGAGCGATCTCGGCGCCTGTCCGGTGACAGAAGCGTAGAGAATCGTTTTGGCCATGGCGTTGGCGCAGTAGGCGAGGGTCGTGGCCCATGCGGCGCCCTCGATGCCCAGCCAGGGGATCAGGAGGAGGTTCGCCGCCACATTCACCCCCACCACCAGTCCGGACGTGTACAGGTTGAGCTCCGGCCGGCCACGCGCAGCGAAGTCGTTCGCGAGCACCTTCGAGAAGCTGCCTGCCACGATCCCGGGGATGAGGATCAGCAGTGGGACCAGCGCGCTGGCGAAGTCCCGCCCGAAAATAGCCGGTAGCAGCCACGGGGCCACGACGGCGAGGACCAGTCCGCCCATGAGGCTCAGAGCGATGACCCATCGAGCTACCAGGGGCGTGATCAGCCGGCGCTTCTCCTCGTCGCCTCCGAGCTCCGCCAGACGTGGCAGCAGCACGGCACTGACCCCCTGCGACAGGATCCACATCCGCTCCGCTATTTGTACGGCCACGACGTAGATCCCGGTCGCCGCCGGAGTCAGGAGCAGGTTCACCAGGAGGATATCAATGCGATAGTTGACGAACGCCAGGATGTTGCTGGCATGGGCCTTCCACCCGTAGCCCAGGCACTGCCGGAGGTAGTCCAGCGTGCCGGGCCGCGCGGCCGCGGCTCCCTGGGTGCTGTCTCCCCGCGACTCCGCCGCCACCAGCCGATAGGCCTCGAGCGCACCGGCGGCATATCCCACTGTGAAGGCGGCGACCGCGGCCGGAACCCCTCCATCCAGCCACCATACCCCCACCACCGCCGCGACCACGGTCACCGCGGGCGGCAAGAGCAGGACCCGATTGAACCAGTCAAAGCGCTGGCGGGCCTGGATGAGGCTGGAGAGCAGCGTATGCAGGAGGAAGGGCGGAAAAGCCCCCAACGCGATCCAGAGCACGGAGCGTGGAACGCCCGGAAGCCACGCCTCCGCTCGCAGCACGACCACCAGACTACCCGCCAGAAGGCCGCCGGCGCTGATGGTGAGCCAGGACCGGAGGGTCACCCTCAGGGCGCGGCTCAATTCCACCTCGCCACGGCCGACGAAGTACACATTGGCCGGTCCGATCCCCAGACTGAGCAGCATCCCCAGCAGGCTCGGCAGGAGGACCGCTACGGCGTACCGACCGTTGCCGCCGGGACCCAGAACGCGGGCAAGGAGGACGGCCAGCCCCAGGCCCAGCAGCAGCCCGGCGAGATGGCGCCCCGTAGTCCAGGCGATGTTCATCCCCAGGCGCTTTAGCCCAAGACCTCCGGTCACAATGTTCGGGTCCCCGGCCCCGCGCGGTCAAGATCGGCGTAGACCTCTTCCAGGCGGGCCACCACGGCGTTCGGACCGAAGCGGGCCCGGGCCCGCTCCCTGATGGCCGCCCGGTGCCGGATCATTTCACTGCCGGTTGCTTGGCGCAGGGCCCGCGCCAGCGCGGGCACGTCGCCGGGCGGCACCAGCCAGCCGTCCTCCGCGGATACGACCGCCTCGGGGCCTCCGCAGCGGGTCGCGACTACCGGCGTCCCCAATGCCAGCGCTTCGGCCGCCACGACACCGAACGTTTCGTAATGGCTCGGCAGGGCGAAGAGGTCGGCCTGCCGCATCTCCTCGACCACACGTGACCGATCCAGATAGCCCAGGAGCGTCACACGTTGGCCGAGGCCGAGTTCCCGAACGAGCGCCTCGAGCGCCGGTCCCTCCGGGCCCGCTCCGCCGATCCGGAGCCGGGCCTCATCCTGCGGAAAGGCGAGAGCGAACGCGCGCACGAGGTCTGCATGACCCTTGTTCGCCAGGAGCGCCCCCAGGCTAAGGATCCGGGCAGGTCCGGGGCGGAGATCGGACGGTGGCGTCTCGAAGAACTCCGGCGCCACAATGTTCGGAATCCAGTGCCAGTCCGTGAACGCGCTCGGAAACCGGGCCTCGAGCTGTTCGCCGAGTGCCGGACTGACGGCGATCAGTCGATCGGCGGCCCGGTAGGCTGCCCCGACGAACGGCAGTTTCCACCGCGGGACGAGCCGCCGTCCGAGGGCGGAGCTGTGCTCGGTGAGCACGAGCGGGAGGTGTTCCATGCGCACGAGTGGCGTGGCGCCAATGCCGCCGTCGAGGGCGGAGTGTACGTGCACGAGGTCCGGCCGCCCGTTGTCGGAGCGATAAGCGCGGTAGAGCCGGCGGACGCCGCGGCGCGCCTGCGCGGCACTGGCGATGGGAAGAGGGTTGGGGCGGACCGCCCGTGCCAGCGATAGGTCGGGATTCCTTTCTCCATGCCCTTCCGGATCCCGCTGGTCCGTTCCTGGTCCGAGGAGAGGAGGTTGCGGAGCGACCGGAGTTGGAGAGCCACCACCCCCACGCGATGGCCGCGCGCCTGCAGCGCCCGCGCCTGCTCACGGAAGAAGATCCCACCGGCCGGAGTGGTGGGAGAGTCGTACCAGGAGGCCACGATGAGAATGTGCACCGCTACTCTCCTGGCGTCTCCGCGCGGTCGCCGAGGATCGAGCGGAGGAGGGTGAGATTCGTTGCACTGGCGCCCTCGGTCCAATCCTCGGTCGGAGCCGGGCCGTCCAGCGCGGCCCGCATCTCTCGACCCAGCGCCTCCGGCGCCACGCCCTCGCTGGATATCGGAATGATCGCATGCACGCCCCGGAGCCCCCCGAGGATGTTCCGCACTTTCGGCTGGTATGCCAGGGCAATGACGGGCGTGCCGGCCCGCAAGGCCAGCAGGCCGGCGTGGAGCCGAGTCGTGACCGCGAGCCGGGCCCCACCCAGGATCTCGAGCGTCTCCTCACAGCTGTGGAGCCTGTCGTCGTACCGGAGCCGCTCCGCTGGCATCCCTGCTTCGCGAAGGCGTCGCATTACCTCCAGCGGTGCGGCCCGATCGGCGGGGTAGTTCGTGTCCACGAAGCGGAAGGTCATGCCAGCCGCCTTGGCTTGAACGTCTTCGAGTGCCGAGGCCAGTCCTGCCGTGTAGGCCCGGAACAGCGCAGGGTCCCGGCGGTGCCATCCGGGGCCGCCGAGCGGGGCCGCGTTCACGACGATCTCCCGTTGATCGCGTTCGCGGGGGCGGGCCGGTGCGGGCATTGAGAGCGCGAAGTCAGGATACACCGAAGGCCGACGCCCCAGCAAGCCGGCGACAACCGCGGCCGAATCGGGGTCGCGCACCGAGACCCCCCGAGCGGATCGCAGCGTGCGACGCAGCAGGACACGCCCGAGCCCGGTACGGGGCGGGAGAGCCCCCACCCCCAGGAAGTGGACCGGAACGCCGACGGCCGTGAATCGCCGGACCACGCGGTGGAGCTTCACCGGCCAGGAGGGGAAGACGTCCATCAGGAGGTTGCCGCCCCCCACCAGGAGCAGGTCTACGTCGTCGGTCAGCTGCCGGGGAAGTCGCAAGGTGAAGGCAATGGCGTCAACGAGAGCCGGAATGGGGTGGGGGAGCGAGAGGGCGATTCGCGCGGCCCTTGATGGCCGTGGCAGCTCCGAGGCGCTCGCGCCGGGTCGCGGTCCGGCGCGAGTTGGCCGCCCTCGTGCGGAGCGTGCATCCACGACATCGACGCCGCTCGCCCAGGGGTAATGCACGAGCTCCTCCCGTATCGCCGCCGCGTCCAGAGCCAGCACCCGGAGGCGGGCCTCCGGTGCGGCCCGTCGAAGGAGGTGCAGCAGGCCAATGAGAATGGCCTTGTCGCCCACACTCTGGCGGTTGTAGCTGCCGAAGATGGCTATCCGCATCGATCAGGTACCGAACGCCCTCACGATTGCAGTCACCACCCGCTCCTGCACGTCCTCGGTGATCTGCGGCCAGATCGGCAGACTGAGCACTTCGCCGCACGCCGCTTCGCTCACCGGGTGCCGCTCCTTCCGGTCCGCGTACACCGGCAACTGGTGGAGGGCGAGCGGGTAGTAGATCATAGACGCAATGCCCTCGTCGCGCAGCGCCGCCTGGACCCGGTCGCGACGACCGTCGCCGATTCGGATCGTGTACTGGTGGAATACGTGACGGCGACCCTCCAGCTCTCCGGGCATCGTGACGAGCGGCAGGTCCGCGAGGAGCCGCGCGTAACGTCGCGCCGCCTGCCGGCGGCCGTCGTTGAACGCCTCGATCCGCCGGAACTTCACGCGCAGGACGGCGGCCTGCATCTCGTCGAGGCGGCTGTTGTAGCCGAGGATCTCATTGCGGTACTTGTCCACCGAGCCGTGCACGCGGAGCATCCGCGACAGGCGCGCCACCTCGTCGGAATCGGTGGTGATCAGGCCACCGTCGCCGTAGGCGCCCAGGTTCTTGGTGGGGAAGAAGGAGAAAGCGGCCGCGTCGCCGAGCGCCCCGACACGGGTCTCACCGTACGCGGCGCCGAACGCCTGCGCCGCGTCCTCAAGGACCGGCACGCCCGCGCTGGCGGCCAGCTCCCGGATCCCGTCCATGTCAGCCGGCTGGCCGAAGAGGTGGACCGGCAGGATCGCTCGCGTGCGAGGCGAGAGGGCACGTTCGACCTCCAGGGGGTCGAGGTTGAGGCTTTCGCGCTCGACGTCGGCGAAAACGGGCTTCGCCCCCAACAGGCTGATGGACTCGGCCGTGGCGAAGAAGGTGAATGGGGAGGTGATGACCTCGTCGCCCTCTCCCACGCCCAGCGCGCGCAGTGCGATCACCAGCGCGTCGGTGCCGGAGTTGACGCCAATGGCGTGGCGGACCCCCAGCCACTCGGCCACCTCCTCCTCGAACGCCGACACATTGGGCCCCAGGATGAAGTGGCCCGAGCGCATGACCTCCAGCACGCCGCTGGACAACTCGTCCCACAGCAGATCGATCTCGGGCCCCAGATCCAGAAGCGGGACGGGAGCCGGCTCAGTCATCCGCCGCCGCTCCGTCGGCCGCGATCTCCGTGACCCGCTCGTCTTCCAGGCGGTAGGCGCGGCCGCACGCGGCGCACTCCGCAGCGCCGGCATCGAAGCGAAGCGTCTCGCCGCAAGCGCACGCCCAGCCGATGCGCCGGGCCGGCACCCCGGCCATGAGGGCATGGTCGGGCACGTCCCGGGTCACCACCGCGCCGGCGGCCACGAAGGCCCAGGAGCCAATGGTGACGCCGCAAACGACGGTGGCGTTGGCACCGATGCTGGCTCCGTACCGTACCCTCGTCGGCTGGTAGTCCTCGCTCGTGTTCCGCGGGAAGGCGGAGCGAGGGGTGCGGACGTTGGTGAAAACCATGCTGGGCCCGCAGAAGACGTAGTCCTCCAGCACGACCCCCTCGTACACGGACACGTTGTTCTGGATCTTGACGCCGTTCCCGATGCTGACCCCCTTGGCCACGTACACGTTCTGGCCCAGGGAGCACTCGCGGCCGATCCGCGTGCGGGAGGAAACGTGGGTCCAGTGCCAGATCCGGGTGCCGGGGCCCACGTCCGCCCCCTCGTCGACCACCGCCGTCTGGTGCGCGAAATAGTCCACGTCAGTACTCCAGAGGTAGGGAGACGCGACCGCCGTCGCGGGCCGACATGTACATGGCAATGAGGAGTTCCAGCGACTGGAGCCCCTCCCGGCCGTCGGTCTCCGGGAGCGCCGTACCTCGCAGCGCAGCGATCACGTTTCGGTAGTACGCCGTGTGGCCGAACCCGTAGACCGACTCTGTTTCATAGGAGACCGCCATGACCTCCTCGTCCTCAGGGCGCGCATCTGCGAAATCCCACTGCTCGACCGTATTGACAGCCACACCACCCAGCTTTGCCGTTCCCTTCTCTCCGATGATCGTGATGGAGCCTTCCAGGTTCTGCGGGTAGGTCAGCATCGTCACGGTCAGGGAGCCCAGCGCGCCCGACCGCCAGCTTGATGTTGGCCACGCCCGTGTCCTCCACCTCGATCCGCCTGGCCAGGGTTCCGGTGAAGGCGTGAACCGACTCCACGGGCCCCACCAGCCACGTCAGCAGGTCTATGTAATGGCTGGCCTGGTTCATCAGAGCCCCCCCGTCGAACTCCCATGTGCCCCGCCACGCCGCGCTGTCGTAGTACTCCTGCGGCCGGGTCCAGAAGACGTTCAGGTTCACCGCGTAGATACGCCCGAACCGCCGCTCGTCCACCGCGCGCTTCAGCGCCTGAAGCGTCCGATTGTGCCGGTTCTGCTTCACCACGAACAGCTGCACACCCGCCTGGTCCGCGGCTCGTACCAGCGAGGTGGCGTCCTTCCACCTCGTAGCCATCGGTTTTTCCGTGACCACGTGCAGACCCGCTTCGGCCGCCGCGATACCCTGCGCCGCATGGATGCCGCTCGGTGTAGCCAGCACGGCCACGTCCGCCGCGTCCTCCTCCAGCAGCGCATGAAGGGACGCGTAGGGCCGCGCCCCCGTCGCCTCCACACCGGCCTCCAGTGCCGCCGGGTCTGTGTCGCACACCGCCGTGATCTCCGCCTCCTCCTCGTGGGCGCGGATCGCGTCCACGTGTCGTCCGGATATCCGGCCGCACCCCACCAGCCCGAACCGGATCCTTCGATCCGTTATGTATGACCTGCGAATCATCTTCCCCCGACCATGGTTCAGGAAGTCCGGCCGTGCCGCTTCGGCACCAGGCCCCGCGCCGCCGTTCGGCGCAAGCGTTCGAACTCCCGGTACTCCTCCGGATGCCACCTCCGCTGGTCCTGGAACTGCTGCGCCAGGAACGCCAGGATCAACCCGATCACAACCCCGGCCAGCGTCCCGATCACCACGTTCACGACCAGCGACGGCGACTCGTCCCTTACGTTCCCTTCCGGACCGTCCACCACGGTGAACACCGGCGTGTTCCGCACCTCCTCGATCCGGGACTGCTCGTACGACTCCGCCAACGAGCTGTACACCCGCTGGCGCAGATCCACCCGGCGCTGCAGCCGGGCGTTCTGGAACTGCAGCTCCGATGAGCCCTGCCAGGTCCGGTTCCGCTCCAAGAATGACTGAAGGCTGTCTTCCGCTTGGTTGAGCTCCCGCTGCGCCTCCTGCATGCGCCGCTCTACAAACTCCCGCTCCGCCGCCGCCCGCGTCTGCCGGGTCCGGCGATCGAACTCCGCCAGGAGCTCCAGGAGCCGCCGGTTAACCGCCGCCGCCAATGTTGGCCACTCCGCGCGCGCCGTCAGGTTCACCAGCCCCGCTTCCGCATCGCGCGCCGTGCCCAGGTCGTCGCGGAGCCGCGCCACCGCCGCCGCGAGCCGCTCACGCGGGGTATCGCCATCCACGTCATAGAAGTCCAGCAGGGTGCCCCGGAGCGTGTCTTCACGCTCCTCACCCACCGCGAACACGTACTCCGTCTCCACCACCAGCCTAAGCAGATCGCTTGTCCGCACCAGCTCGGTGTAGAGCGCCAGCGACGGCGCTCCGGGCACCGCTCCACCCAGCTCGATTCCGAACTGCGCGGCCATCCCCGAAAAGGCGCCCTGTCCGCTCCGCTCCCCCTCCGGCATGAACGTCGACTCCGCCGCATATTGCAAAGGGCTCACCAGCGCTACCACCCCCGCCAACATGGCCACCGCCGCGGCGCAGCCGAAGATGAGCCAGCGGCGGCGCAGGACCACGTTCAGGAGGCCAATGAGTGAAAGGTCCGAAGCATCGGACGTGCCACCAGGCGCAGCCGGATTCTCGGAGGTATAGTGAGGCGGGCTCATCTGGAACGGTGGCGAGTCTGGGCTAAACGCAAGGAAAGAAGCACTATAGTTTACCCTCCGGATCTCTGCAAACGCACTCTGCATGTGCGGGAAGCTCATGCACGTGTCAAACACCTGCTGGGGCCAAAGGTCCGCTCCAGGCTGTCCCGTGGGGGAAAAGCGCTAGAGCGGGAACATCTTCCCAGAGCAGGGGCCGGGCCTGGATGCCGCTTTGCGCCACATGATGATCAGGCACCAACGCCAGGTCCCGCTTCCCTCCACTACTGCGGCGTCCATGTGCAGGGAGCCTCAGCACCTGCCAGCGCACGGACCCGGATCCCGCGTGTTCGCCAGCGCCCCCCCCTTCCG
>CAWAMW010000009.1:0-11429 GCA_963783305.1 uncultured Gemmatimonadales bacterium
CGGCTCTTGTCCCACCGCATGCACTTGGTGCGGGACGGCGTTGTGACTCCCGAGCAAGACGTGCGAGAGTCCGATCCGTGCCCGACCCGACTTGGTGACCCGAGGGCGCTTCGGCGAGCACCTGGAGCCGTTTCTCGACCAGTTCGGACGCCAAGCCCTCGTTGTCCTCTTGCAGGAGGACATTGCGGCCCGCCCGTATGACGTGCTTCGGGAACTCTATGGCGTCTTCAACGTGGCCCCCGACTTTACCCCGCCCGGCTCGGGAAGCAGGTGGTCAGCAAGGGCATTGTCCCCCGGATCCAGTTCCTGGAGGACCTGCGCCGGGGCATTTATCTCCTCGCTTCGGGAGAGCCCGGTGCCAGGACTAACAACCTTGGTTCACCGGTCACCGCTGCCACGCATTGACCGCCGTTTCAACGGCGCGCGGTCTGAAAGGGGGTCGGATGCCGAGCTGCGGCGGGAGCTCTGGTCGTGCTTCGAGGCCGACGTGATCCGCCTGGAGTTCCTGCGCGCTCCCTCCCTGCTCAATCGTTGGGCACCCCAATGAGCGCTCTATTCCCGGAGGGCCGCCGGTTCGCGTTCACCATCGTCGATGACACGGACAACAGCACCGTGGAGAACGAAGAACCCATCTCAACGACTTACTCCACCGCTTGGGCCTCCGGACGACCAAGACCACTTGGGTCTATCCGCCCCGCGACTCGTTTACCGGTCAGTCACTCGCCGACGATCACTACCGTCGCTTCGTCCTCGACCTCCACGACCGCGGCTTCGAGATCGCGCTTCACAACGTCGGGTCCGGACACTTTACCCGGGAGGAAATCCTCGCCGGCCTCGATCGCTATCGCGATATCCTCGGTGAGTATCCGCGCATCAACATCAATCACGCCAGCAACCCCGACAACCTGTATCTGGGCGGCGAACGCTTCGTACCACCGCTACGCTGGCTATATCGCCTCTACTGGCGCCTCAAGCGCCGTCGGCCTTGCCGCGGCGAGGACCCCCGTTCTGATGTCTTCTGGGGGGATTTCGTGAAGCAACACATTCGATACATCCGGGGCCTGACGTTCGGCGACATTGATCTCCGGCGCCGTGACCCGCTTGTCTCCTATCGAATGCCGGGCACGGAGCCATGGTCCAACCTGTGGTTTGAGCGGCTGCGACGGGCATACCGGGCGCGAATTCACCGATTTGCTTCGGCCGGATGCCCTCGACCGGCTTGAGCGGGATGGCGGGAATCTGCATCGTCTATACACATTTCGCCTCCGGCTTCGTCCGAGGCGGCTCCGTCGACGGAGCATTCGAGGATCGGCTCCGCGATCTGGCGATGAGGCCGGGGCTGGTTTGTGCCCGCCGGTACGCTCCTCGACCGCCTTACCGAAGGTCGGGACGGTGCGGCGCCGGGGTACGGCTATCTGCTACGTCGGGACCTTCGGTGGTTGGCCGACCGTGTCAGGAAGAAACTCGTGTTCGGGCGCTAGGGGAAGAGATGAATAGCAGATCACGACTTCGGGTCGCCATCGTCAACCAGTTTGCGATCCCGCCGACAGAAGCAGGCGGCACGCGACACCACAGCCTGGCCAGGGCCCTGCTGGCCAGAGGCCATGAGGTGGTCATCATCGCCGGGAGCCGGAACTACGCCACCGCCGTGGAGCGCATCGGAGACGGCAAGGCGGTGCGCAGCCAGGAGGTCGAGGGGGTCCGGTACATCTGGCTCCGCACACCCCGCTTCTCGGGGGGGCTTGCGTCTCGCGCCCGCGGGATGGTGACGTTCGCCCGCAGAGTCGCATCCTTCCGCGACCCATTCGAGGGTGCCGGGACCATGTGGTGATCGTTCTAGCCCGCCGCCCTTTGCGGCTTGGGCCGCCGGGCGTCTGGCCGGACGCCTGGACGCCCGCTTCGTCCTTGAGGTGCGGGACCTGTGGCCGGAGACCCTCGTCCACCTCGGCCGATTCTCTCGACGCAATCCCCTGATCCGTCTCATGTTCAGGCTCGAGCGGCACCTCTACCGTAGTGCAGAGCAGGTGATCACCCTCCTTCCTGGCTCGCAGTCCTACATCGCTGACCGCGGCGGCATCCCCCAAACCCGTGTGCATTGGATCCCTAACGGCGTTGACCTCGGCATTGCAGGGCCCGCAACGCCGCCACCTGGGGACGACCCCATGGAAATATGCTACACCGGCGCCCACGGCCTTGCCAATGCCCTCGAGGTGGTGCTCGACGCGGCCGCGCTACTTCAAGCGGACAATGGGATGACCGCGTCCGATTCCGCTTCGTTGGTGAAGGCCCAGCCCGCACTGCCTTAATGGACGACGCCCGTCGGCGCGGCCTCTCCATGGTTCACTTCGACCCGCCAGTTCCCAAAGACCGCGTCTATGACGTCGTCAAGGAAGCCGACGCCGGTGTCATCGTATTCCGGGACTCGCCTCTCTACCGCCACGGTGTCAGTCCCGACAAGATCTTCGACTACCTCGCCGCTGCACGGCCAGTCCTCTTCGGATCCAACGCGGAGTGAAATATTGTCGATCTTGCCCGTGCCGGTATCACGGTCGCGCCCGAGAACGCGGAAGCCCTTGCCACCGGTATTCGCGCCCTCTACGAGGCCGGACCTGCGAAACGGGAGGCGATGGGCCGCCGGGGCAGGGAGTACATAGAGGCGCACCACTCCATTGCGCAGTTAGGCGAGGTTATGGACCGCGTTCTGGCGGGACCCCACGCCGCTGCCGCGGAAAAGCCATGATCGGCGCCGCTCTGAAGCGGGCGCTCGACCTGTTCGCCGCCGCGCTCGGGATCGTCGCGCTCATCCCCGGGATGGCATTAGTCGCAGTCGCCATCGCCGCCGACATGGTAGGCCAGTTCTCTTCCGCCAGCACCGGCCGGGTCTCCACGGGCGCCCGTTCACTCTTCTGAAGTTCCGTACCATGCGGAACGCCGCCGACGGGGAGGGCCGGCCGCTCGCCGACGGGGAGAGACTGACTCGCCTCGGACGGTTCCTGCGTAGCACCTCCCTCGACGAGCTACCCACCCTCTGGAATGTTCTTCGCGGTGACATGAGCTTGGTTGGCCCCCGGCCGCTGCTCATGGAATACCTGCCGCTGTACAACGAGGAGCAGCGCAGACGCCATGAGGTGAGGCCGGGGATCACCGGACTGGCACAAGCGCGGGGCCGCAATGCACTCTCGTGGCAGGAGAAGTTCGCACTGGATATCGAATACGTGGAGAACCAGTCACTGGCTCTCGATCTAAAGATCCTGGCGCTGACGCTGAAGAAGGTTGTGGCGCGGAGGGGATTCGCAGCCGGGCCAGGTGACCATGGAGAAGTTTCGTGGCAATCAGAGCTGATCGGCTGTTGATCTGGGGGGCAGGAGGTCACGGCAAGGTAGTCGCAGACCTCGCCCGGAGTTGCGGCATTAATGTCGTCGGACTCGTCGATCGAGACCCCGCAAAGCAGGGGCGGGTGGTGGAGCCCGGCGGTGCCCGGGTGGTTGTGAGCGAGGCGCAGCTAACGAGCTGCGCCTCGCGGGGACCGCCCTCCCGGAGGGCGCCACTGCCGTAGTGATTGCAGTCGGGGACAACGAGGCGCGGCAGCAAGCGGCGGCCAGTGTAGGCGAATGGCTGTCCGAGGCGCTGGTCCACCCCGTGGCCGTTGTCAGTCCTTCGGCCGCTCTCGGGCCGGGCACCGTGGTGTTCGCGACCGTCGTTGTGAACGCCGGCGCGACGGTCGGAGCCGGCGCCATACTGAACAGTGGGGCCATCTGGAACACGACTGCATCGTCGGGGAATTCACCCACATATCGCCGGGGGCGGTACTGGCTGGCGGGGCCACTGTTGGAAACGGCACCTGGGTGGGGGCGGGCGCGGTCGTCCTGGAGGGGCGCAAGGTGGGCCCTCGCTGCTTGGTGGGGGCAGGCGCCGTCGTCGTGAAGAATGTTCCCGCCGATACAATTGTGGCCGGAGTTCCTGCCCGCCGTCTTCGCTGATTTAGCTGCACCCTACCGAGGAGCCCAATGTCGAGCCCTGATCGCGTCTACCTTTCGCCACCCCACATGTCAGGCGCCGAGCGCGCCCGTGTGGCGGAGGCTTTCGATTCCAACTGGATTGCTCCCCTCGGGCCTCACGTCGACGCGTTCGAGACGGAACGGCCGCCGTGGTGGAAGTGAGGGCCGCCGCGGCGGTGACGTCGGGTACGGCGGCGCTGCACCTGGCGCTCCGGCTCGCCGGCGTGGGACCGGGCGACGACGTTCTCGTTTCGACCCTGACGTTCGCCGCCAGCGTCTATCCGGTCCGCTACCTCGGCGCGCGGCCCGTCTTCATCGACGCAGAGCGGCGGTCCTGGAACCTGGACCCGGGGCTCGTTGTGGATACGATCGAGGCGAGGGCTCGTGCGGGGCGAACGCCCCGAGCCATTATACCAGTCCATCTCTACGGCCAGGCCGCGGACATGGACCCGATCCTCGAGGTATGCGAAAGACACGGCGTGGCCGTGATCGAGGACGCTGCCGAGGCCCTGGGCTCCTCCTACAGAGGCCGACCTCCCGGATCAATGGGTCGGTTCGGCGTGTTCTCATTCAACGGCAACAAGATCATTACGACCTCGGGCGGCGGCATGCTTGTCTCCGATGACGAGGAGGCGATCGCCCATGCCCGCAAACTGGCGACGCAGGCCCGGGACCAGGCGCCGCACTACCAGCACTCGGAGATCGGGTACAACTACCGGATGAGCAACGTGCTGGCCGGGATCGGCCGTGCCCAACTGGAGCACCTTGAGAATCGTGTTCGCGCCCGCCGCGCCAATTTCGACTACTATCGTAATGCCCTCGGCGACCTTCCCGGCGTTGAGTTCATGCCGGAGGCCGACTGGGGCAGACACACACGCTGGCTGACTACGCTGACTATCGATCCCGCGGTGTTCGGGGCCGATCGGGAGACCGTGCGGCTCGCTTTGGAAGCCGAGAACATCGAGGCGCGCCCCGTGTGGAAGCCCATGCACTTCCAGCCGGTCTTCCGCGATTTCGAAGCCGTCGGCGGTAGGGTGGCCGAGGACATTTTCGAGCGCGGCCTGTGCCTCCCTTCAGGATCCGATCTGAACGAGTCTACGCTGGAACGGGTGGTGAGGACGGTTATCTCAGTTCGAAAGTCGTTAGCAGTGCACCGCACTACTTCCCTTGGAAGACTGCGGACGCCGGCTACTTAACCTGAGTTGCTCCCTTCGCCAGGTATGGAGTCGGTGCGGCCGCACAGCACGACTCCCCGGACGCCACGGGCCGTCTCTAGCGTGCACCTCCGCACCGTCTTACGCTCATCGGCTCGGACCTCCAACCGCGGGCGCGGGTAAGACGCGACTGGTCTTTCCACGAAACGAAGCCGCAGCCAGAAGAAGCGCATACATGCTCGAGACCCTGAAGGAGACCTTCAACAATCTCTTCGGCACCCGTCACGATCGGGAGGTGGCGAAGCTCCAGCCGCTGGTCGATGAGATCAACGGCCACGCGGAGCGGCTCCAGTCGGTTTCGGAGGAGGAGCTGAAGGCGCAGACGGAGAAGTTCCGGGGCATCATCCGGGATCGGACGCACGCGCTGGAGGAGGAGCTGGCGACGCTCCGGGAGACGAAGCGGAAGACGGAGGACGCGGGGGAGCGGGACCGTCTGAACCGTGAGATCAACGAGACCGACGACCGTCTGAAGGCCACCACGGGCGAGGTGCTGGACGAGCTGCTGCCGGAGGCGTTCGCGACGGTGAAGGAGGCCACGCGTCGTCTGATGGGTCAGGAGATCACGTTCACGGGCACGCGCGCCACGTGGGACATGGTCCCGTACGACGTGCAGCTCATCGGCGGGATCGCGCTGCACCAGGGGAAGGCGGCGGAGATGGCCACGGGTGAGGGGAAGACCCTGGTGGCCACCATGCCGCTCTACCTGAACGCGCTGCCTGGCCGGGGCGCCCACCTGGTCGTCCCTGCCATCAACGAGGCTGGGGGTTGGCCGCTGATGTGATTCGCCTCAGGACCTCACTTCGTACTTTGCGGAGCCCCGCTCGGCCGGTTGCCGTATCCCCCCCTCCGCTGTAATCCACGACTGGCCCCTCTGCCCCTCCGACCTTACGCTTATCGCCGAGTCGACCACCGCTCCTCTATCCGACCCGGGATGCACCTCCATCAGCTGACCAGAGACCTGCGACGTCGCATCGCATCCAGCGGCCCAGGGGCCGGGGCTGCGGGCGGAGCTGCTCCGGGGGTCGATGGGCGTGGGGGCGCTCCGCTTCCTCTCCCTCCCGCTGGCGTTCCTCGCGTCGATCGTGCTGGCCCGTGGGCTGGGGCCGGCCGGGTACGGTCGGTACGCCTTCGTGATGGCGGTGGCCACGCTGCTGGCGATCCCGATCTCGCGGGGGCTGCCGCAGCTGCTCACACGGGAGGTGTCGCTGTACGCCCAGGGGGAGCAGTGGGGGCTGTTCCGTGGGCTTCTGAGGCGCGCGCACCAGTGGGTGGCGGTGGGCTGCGTGATCCTGGGCGGCTCGGTGGCGGCGCTGGCCGTGAGCAGGGCCACCTGGAGTATCGATGACCGCTGGACCCTGCTGCTGATCGGGCTGATCCTGTTGCCGTTGATCGGGCTGAACGCCGTGAGGACGGGGGCGCTGAGCGGGCTCGGCCGGGTGGTGGTCGCACAGCTGCCCGAGGCGCTGGTGGCGCCCGGCTTTCACCTGGTGGCGCTCCTCCTGCTGATCCTGTTGGGCTTGCTGAACACGGCCACCGCGCTGGGGAGCATGACCCTGGCGACCGCCGCCGCGTTTCTCGTCGGGGCCGGCCTGCTCCGACGGGCGCGGCCGCCGGAGCTGGATTGGGCCCGCACCGCCTACCGGGACGCGCAGTGGGCTCGGGCGTGGCTGCCGTTCACGCTGCTCATCGCCGCGAGCGTGCTGAACGCCGAGCTGGGGATCCTGCTGCTGGGGTGGCTCGGTACGGATGAGCAGATCGGCGCGCTGCGGGTGGCGGATCGAGGGGCACAGATGGTGGCCCTGTCCCTCGGCGTCGTGAATTCCGTGATCGCCCCGCACATCGCCCGGGCGCACCGGGAGGGGGCGCAGCATCGGCTGCAGGTGCTGTCGCGCAACTCTGCGCGTGGAGCGCTGCTGTTCGCGGTCCCCATCGCTCTCCCCATGATCCTGTTCGGTGCCCCGATCATCCGGGTGCTGTTCGGGACGGAGTACGTCGCGCTGGGGGTGGTGCCGCTGGCGCTGCTGGCGGGGGCGCAACTCGTCAATGTCGCCTTCGGGTCGGTGGGGACGTTCCTGACCATGAGCGGGTACGAGCGGGACACGCTGTTGGGCCAGGCCATTGCTCTGGCCGTGAACGCGGGCAGCGGTCTGATCCTGATCCCGCGGTTCGGCGCCTCGGGCGCGGCCGCGGCCGCGGCCGCAGGCCTCGTCACCTGGAACGTGGCTCTCGGTCTGCAGTTCGTGCGTCGCCTCGGCCTCAGGCCCGGTGCCCTGTGAGGTCGCGATGATCATAAGCGACGCCCACCAGCTCGCCTTCGTCCACATCCCGAAGTGCGGCGGCACGGCGGTGCGGGCCCGACTGGCGCCCCTCGATGACACGGGCGGAGCGTTCACGCGGCGCGTGGACACGCACCCGGAGCTGGGGCGGATCGACTACGTGCACATCCCGCTCTTCATCCTGGCGGATCACTTTCCCGATACGTACGAGAAGGTCCTGCGATACGCCACGTACGCGGTGGTCCGCGATCCCTACGACCGCTTCCCGTCCTCCCTGGCGCAGCACCTGAGGATGTATGGCGGGAGGGCGATGCACGAGCTGTCGGTGCGCGAGCTGAGGCGGTCGATGGACGAGGTGATGCGCGGGCTGGCGAGGCACCGCTCGAACGGGCGCTACCTTCCGCATCAGTACATCCATTTCCAGCCCCAGGTGGATTATGTTCGACACGGCGGCCGGACGGCGATCGACTTCCTGTACGACGTGGGGGACGTGGACATCCTGATCGAGGACATCGGCGCGCGGGTCGGGCAGCCGCTCCCGGAAGACCCCGCTGGACCCGCGGAGAGAAGCAATGCGAGCATGGTCTATCGCAGCGATGCCGCTCGGATCCTGATGCAGGCGCTTCGCCCTCTGGCCCGCGCCGCGCTGCCTCGTCGCGTCCTCGACCCGCTGGAGGCCCGGATGAGCGCCGCCCTCCGCGTTCCCCGACAGAAGCGGTTCGAACACCTATTTCTGTCGGAGCACGTCCGGGACTTCGTCGGCGATTATTACGCCGACGACCTGGAGCTTTTCGCGACGATCACGTCCCCCCGAACCGGCGGGCGCGAGTGACCGGCAGGATCTCCATCGCCATGGCCACGTACAACGGGGCCACGCATCTGGGAGAGCAGCTCGAGAGCCTGGTGGACCAGACCCGACAGCCCGATGAGCTGGTGGTGTCCGACGACGGTTCCACGGATGGCACGCTGCAGATCCTGGAGGAGTTCCGCGCGCGCGCTCCGTTCGACGTGATCGTCCGCGAGAACGCCACGAACCTGGGGTACACCGGGAATTTCGACCGGGCCCTGGAGAGGGTGACGGGCGACCTGGTCTTCCTCAGTGATCAGGATGACGTGTGGCTGCCGGAGAAGATCGAGGTGATGGGCGCCGCGGCGGAGAGGACGGACGCGATGGTGCTGATGAACGATGCACTGATCACCGACGCGAGCCTCCGGGTGAGCGGAGCGACGAAGCTCGGGCAGATCCGTTCCGCAGGGATGTCGGACAGCGATTTCGTCATGGGCTGCTGTGTGGCGGTCCGCGGTGATCTCCTGCGGCTGGTCCTGCCGGTGGACCCTGGCTACCCCGGTCACGACGCCTGGATCGTGCGGATCGCGGAGGGGATGGGCAGGAAGGAGATCCACGAGCAGCCGCTCCAGTATTACAGGATGCACGGCCGCAATACGTCCGAGTTCTTCGTGAACCGGACGAGACGCGTGACACGTCTCTCGTCGATCATGGCGGAGATCAGAAAGAGCCGCACCCGTGGCGACGCCTCGGACGCGGATCGGCCGGTCCGGGATCAGCAGATGCTGCTGCGGGGGGTGAGGCGTGCGATCGAGCCGTGCTCGACGGGCGCGAGGCGGAGGACCTCAGGCGCTGTCGGCGGAGGATGGAAACCGAGTTGACGCACCTAGAGCACCGTGCGGAGATCCGTCGCCTCCCTCGCATTTACCGACTGCCGACCGTGGCTCGAGTGGCCCTCGAGGGCGGCTACGCGCATTCCAGGGGCTTCTGGAGCATGGCCCGTGACCTGTTGCTGAGATAGATGCGCCAGCCCGGAAGCCCGAGCGCCCGCCCGGTCGTGACCCGATACCCGCTCCTGGGCGTTCCCGTCGAAGCTCGTGACCAGGAGGAGTGGCAGACGCTGATCGCCGAGGCCGTCTCCAGCGGGCGTAGGCTCGTGGTGGGGTCGCAGAACCTTCACGGCGTCCGGATGTACCACCGCGAGTCGTCGTTCCGGGCGCTCCACGACCGCTCGCACGTGCACATCGATGGCATCCCGCTGGTGGTCTGGGGGAAGCTGCTGGGCCACCCGCTTCAGCGCCGTCACCGCGTGACGTGGGTGGACTGGCTCCCGCGTCTCCTCGCCCAGGCGGCGGAGAGCGGCTGGCGGGTGTACTACCTGGGAGCCGCGCCGGGCGTGGCCGAACGGGGCGCCGCGGTGTTCCGGGAGCGCCTGCCCGCCCTTCAGATCCGGGCCCGCCACGGATATTTCGACCTGGACTCCCGGGAGAACGACGCCGTGCTGGCCGACATCAATGGCTGGAACGCGGACATCCTCCTGGTGGGGATGGGCATGCCCCGGCAGGAGCGGTGGGTCCTGGAGAGCCTGGAGCGGCTGCGGCCGCCGGCGATCCTCACCTGCGGGGCGGCCATGGAGTATTTTGCCGGGACCATGGCCACGCCGCCGCGGTGGACGGGGCCGCTGGGGCTGGAGTGGCTGGGCCGGTTGCTGGCGGAGCCGGGTCGTCTGTGGAAGCGGTACCTGCTGGAGCCGTGGTCGCTCCTACCGCACGCCGCCCGTGACATCCGAAAGCGGATCCGCCGCGGCTAGAGCCGTTCCCGCACCCCCTCCACCAGCTCCGCCACCCGTCGCTCCCAGCTGTGCTCGCGCTGGACCACCTCGCGCGCCTCCCGACCCATGGCAGGCAGCTTCGCACTCGCCCGGACCACCCGCCGCAGCGCGTCTCTCAGGCTGCGGCGGTCCTCCGACTCGAAGAGGAAGCCCGTCTCCCCATCCCGGATCACCGCGTCCGCGTCCCCGTGTCTCGCCGCCAGCACCGGGACCTCCATGGCCATGTACTCGTACAGCTTCAGCGGGGAGTGGTACATGCTGCCGATCGCCATCCGGGCCTGCCCCGAGTAGCCGACGTCGAAGCCGGCAATGTACGCACGGACCGCCTCCCGCTCCACGCGTCCCACGAAAACGACACGATCGGCGAGCCCCAGCTCGGCCGAGCGCGCCTCCCACGCTTTCCGCATGGCCCCGTCTCCCACCACCACCGCGTGGATGCGGAGCTCCTCCGCTCGCAGGTCGGCCATGGCTTCGAAGAGGCGGTCCAGTGCCTGCCAAGGCTCGAGGCCACCCACGAACCCCAGCGTGAGGCCGTCGAACCGTCGGATGGGCTTCACCGCCGCCGGATCGAAGAAAGTGGCGTCCACGCCGTTCGGGAGCACCAGGATCTTGTCGGGTGGCGTGGTCGTTTCTTCCACGATGAAGTCCCGGAGCGCCTCCGAGACCGCCACCAGCACGTCGCAGTCCCGGTAGGCGGCCACCTCCACGCGTCGGGCGAGGGAGCCGAGCGCCAGGCTGTTGCGCTCGTGCCTGGCCTCGTAGAAGAACGGGCCGTTCACTTCCAGGATCCACGGTACGCCGCAGCGCTGGAAGCGCCGGCCATAGGTCTGGAGGGTGGCGAACCGCTCGTACACCCAGTCCACCCGCCCGCGCAGCTCCCGGAAGGCCAGCCGCCCGTATCGCGCCCCCACGAGCATGCGACCCAGGTCGGCCGCCAGCCGACGGGCGAACCCGCCCCTGATCCGTTCGCCCGAGCCCCGCCCGCTCGCACTCCGCGGCAGCCGGTCACCCGTGATGAACGTCTCCACCTTCCAGCCGTTCGACTCGAAGCCGTCAATCGTCCCCAGAACATGCGTCCGGGGCCCCCCCGTCTCCGCGTCCGGACGCGTGGACACCCGGACCGACGGGGACAGGTAGCCGAGGCGGTGGGCCATGAAGACAGCATCAGGAGCGAGGAAACTGGAGATCGACCGCACCAGAGTAGCGCGGCCAGTGCGCGAGGGACAACTCGCCGCGCGTGGAGGGACAGTTGATCCACCGAGGCGAGCGGCCGCCCCGACCGCACCCGTCATCGCACGGACTGGCTCTACGCACGTTCGCCAG
>CAWAMW010000010.1:0-17509 GCA_963783305.1 uncultured Gemmatimonadales bacterium
CGCTCGCCTCGGTGGATCAATGTCCCTCCACCCGCGGCGAGTTGTCCCCGCCCAGCGGCCACGCTACTCTGGGGCGGTCCAGCGCCGTTACCTCGCTCCCGATGCTGTCTCCATGGCCCAACGCCTCGGCTACCTCTCCCCCTCCCTCCGGGTGTCCACGCGACCGGGTGCGGAGACGGGCGGGCCCCGAACCCACATCCTGGGGACCATTGCGGGGTTCGAGGCGAACGGATGGACGGTGGAGCCGTTCATCACGGGCGATCGGCTGCCGAGGGCGGTGAGCGGCCGGGGGTCGGGCGAGCGGATCACGGGCGGGCTCCCCCGTCGGCTGGCGGCGGATCTGGCTCGTATGGTCGTCGGGGCCCGGTACGGGAGGATGGCGTTCCGCGAACTGCGCGGGCGCGTGGACTGGGTGTACGAGCGGTTCGCCACGCTCCAGACGTATGGCCGGCGGTTCAAGCGATCCGGCGTCCCATGGATCCTGGAAGTGAACGGGCCGTTCTTCTACGAGGCCATGCACGAGCGGAAGAGCCTGGCGCTCGGCGCCCTCGCCCGGCGAGTGGAGGTGGCCGCCTACAGGGATTGCGACGTGCTGGTGGCGGTCTCGACGGCGCTCCGTGACTTCATCGTGGACGAAACGGCCGCGCCCCCCGGTAAGATCCTGGTGCTGCCGAACGGCGTGGACACCACCTTCTTCGATCCGGCGGCCGTGGAACCGGTCCGCCTCTTCGACGGCCTCACGCTGGGCTTCGTGGGCGGGCTCGAGCCGTGGCAGGCGCTGGACCGGCTCTTCGAAGCCCTGGCCGACCTCCGCGCGGAGGAGCCGCCGATCCACGTCGTGGTGGTGGGAGATGGGGCGATGCGCGGGCGGTGGGAGGCACGGTCGGCCGAGCTGGGGCTGGCGGATCGCGTGGTCTTCGCGGGACGCGTGGAGCGGGAGGCGGTCCGTGCGTACATGGCCGGTTTCGATGTCGGCTACTCCGGCCAGGCCCGCATGGCCATCGGCAGCATGTACCACTCGCCGCTGAAGCTGTACGAGTACATGGCCATGGAG
This sequence comes from uncultured Gemmatimonadales bacterium, assembly GCA_963783305.1. Taxonomy (GTDB): domain Bacteria; phylum Gemmatimonadota; class Gemmatimonadetes; order Longimicrobiales; family RSA9; genus JAWVYT01. The sequence goes on from CAWAMW010000010.1 coordinate 1,055, forward strand.
GTACCCGTTCTCGCGGCGAGACACGCCGACGCGGACGCGGTGATCCGCGATGGGCAGACGGGCTTCCTCTTCGAGTCGGAGGACCCCCGCAGCCTGCGGGACGCGCTCCGGCGGGTGGTGCGGGCGAGGGCGGCGCTGTCTTCCATGGGACGGGAGGCGCGGGGCGTCGTCCGGCGGGAGCACGGCTGGGACCGCCGTGTGGCGGAGCTGGTGGACGGGGTGCGGGATCGCCTCTAACCGCCGCGGATCCGGTTCCGGATGTCGCGGGCAGCGTGCGGGAGGAGCGTCCACGGCTCCAGCAGGTACCGCTTCCAGAGACGACCCGGCTCCGCCAGCAACCGGCCCAGCCACTCCAGCCCCCACCGCCCCGTCCACCGGGGTGGCGTGGCCATGGTACCCGCAAAATACTCAATGGTCGCCCCGCAGGTCAGGATCGCTGGCGTGTCAAGCCGCTCGGCGGTTTCGAGCACCCACCGCTCCTGCCTGGGCATGCCCATTCCCACGATAAGAATGTCCGGGTTCCAGTCGTTAATATCCGTCACCACTGCGTCATTTTCAGCATCGAATTGAAATATCCGTGATGGGTGCGAAGCTGGAGGTCGGGTAGGCGCTCCCTGAATACCGCGGCGCCGCACTCCGCCACGCCCGGCCCCGCCCCGAGGTAGTAGACCCGCCACTCTTGCTCCGCCGCTTTCGCGAGGAGGGGGGGAGCCAGTCTACACCGGTAAGCCGATCATCGCGTCGGAGCGGGTAGCCCAGAAGCTTTCCCCAGAGGACCAGAGAGAGCCCATCTATCAGGACGTGGGAGCGGTCGTGGAGCGCCCGGAACGACGACTCGCGGTGGTACATGCGGACCCCGTGGAGGTTCTGGTACGCAACAACAATCCGGCACCTCCCTTCGACCGCCTTTGCCACCAGCGCCTGCCACTCAGCCATTTCTCGCGCTTCCACCGGGACCCCGAGGATCCGATAGCTATACACGGGCGCCTCCGGAAGTTCGAGGTGGTCGTCGGCGAATATCTTCATCCGCCGGGTGTGGGCTCTGGCCAGGCCCCGGAGTGTAACAGCCCTCTTTCATGTGGGCTACTTCATGAGCCGAGCCTGTTCTCGTGCCTTTCGACTCGAGACGTCCAACGCTACCTTCCCCACCGATCATACTTTTGGCCCTTCACCCCGGTTTCCCTCCCACCGTCATGCACGTGGTAGTCGCAGTCGCGACCTTCAGGCGCCCGATCTGGCTCGGACATCTCCTCGACAGCCTCGCCGAGCAGCGGCTCACGACTCACCCGGAGACGACCGTTGAGGTCGTTGTGGCCGACAACGACTCCGGGGCGAGCGCCCGACCCGTGGTGGAAGCCCGGATGGAGACCTTCCCCTGGCGCCTCCGGTACGTCGTGGAAGAGGAGCGGGGAATATCGCGGGCGAGGAACAGGTCCGTTCAGGCAGCGCTCGAGAGCTCCCCCGACTACTTCGCCTTCATCGATGACGACGAGACGGCCAGCCCCGGGTGGCTGGACGCGTTCATCGCCGCTGCGGCTCGTTCGCCGGGCTCCGTGCTGATCGGACCCGTGAACAACCGGTACGATCTGGAGAACTGGATCACCCGGGGTGGCTTCCTCGAGCGCCCCCATCACGCAGGATGGGGCCGTGCTTCGCTACGGGAACACGGGAAGCGCTTTCATTCCGGCGGCCGCCTTGCTGCGTGAGCCGGGGCCGTTCGATCACCGGTTCTCGGCCACCGGCGGCGGCGATACGCACCTCATGATGCGCCTCCAGCGACGCGGACTGACGCTTCGCTGGTGCGCTGGTGCCGTCGTGACGGAGACCGTGCCGGAGAGCCGTGCCAACCTGCGATGGCTCCTTCAGCGGGAGTTCCGGAAAGGGAGCGGCCTGGCGCTGTGCGAGCTGGCCCTGGCCGCCGAGGAAGGGCGGCGGGCACGGCAGACGCTCTACCGGGCCGCCCGCGGAACAGCCCGCATCGCCAAGGGTCTGGTTCTGCTCATTCCCCGGCTCGTGCAAGGGCGCGGTGGACTCGTTCGGACCACCATGGATGTGGCGGCGGGGCTCGGAACACTGGCGGCGCTGCTCGGCGTCCGTTACGAAGAGTATCGGACGGTTCACGGGAGGTGATCGGCCACCTCGTTCTCATGACGGCGTACGCTCCACGCGGCCGTTGCCAGCTCATGGATCCCGCTCGCCCAGACCTCGGCCGCTACCCGCCAGCGCGGAACGGCGGATGTGGGCGTCCCCTCCTTTGCGAGCACCGCTAGGCCTCGTCCCGTGGCCCGATCATTGGCCACGAGTGACAACCGAGGATAGTTCAGGAGCCACCGCCGAATCGTTCGCTGCTCCCGGGTCCGGTCCGCATCATCCAGCAGGATCAGCCCCCCCTCGCGCAGGGTCTCGTAAGCGGCATGGAGCGCACCATCCCGCCCGTACCCTCCCCAGGGCGCGTCCACGAAGATGAGGTCGAACGGGCCCCGATCCGCGATCTGAGCAATCTGATCATATCCGTAGTAGACCCCGCGCCTGTCCACTTTCAGACGAATGCTCGCGGGGATGAGTACCGCATTCGACATTCGGGGACTGCTCGACCAGCCCCCACTCCTCCCTGCACCATCCGGGATTCTCCTCGACGGACGTCAGCCGTCCCCCACCGATCTCTTCGAGAGCCGCCGCAATGATCCGCGAGGATATGCCCGCGCCGAACTCCAGGATCTCCGCTCGTCGTTCCTCGATCACGGCGCGAGCCAGCACTCGGGCAGTGTCGGTCGAGACCGACCACGAACTGCTTATCCCTTCTATGATGCGCTCGATCCCGGGGTCGGCGGGACCGGCGCGCCACGAGGCAGGGAGTGGGCGCTCTGGAACGGACCGGGTCAACGGAAGACTCATGCGGCGACCAGTTTCATTCAGTGCCATAGCCCAACCGATGCGCCATTGGGCCTGTGATCGATTGAAAGGCGCCCTCGTCCCACTCCTCCGGAACGGAGGGTTGCCGGTTCTGACTGTTCGGCTTCCGTCGAGCCACCTCGACCATGGCCTGAATGACCCTCGGGCTGTAGTCGAGGCGAAGGAAATCCAGCAGTCTCCCGAACCCCTCCGGCCCCACATTCGCCAGCATCAGGTCGTGGCTGCGTGCCGAATCGAGCGCCTCCAGCTCGCGGATGATGACTCCGTTGATCTCTGTCCAGAGCCAGGCGATCTTCTCCATGCGTGTCTCCATGCCGGGGGGTGGCTCAAGACGGTGGTCCTGCCAGTGGTTGCCGACATCCACGCCCAATTTCCGGCGCACGAGATCCTTGAGTAGCTCGCTCCTTGGCCTGTGATCGGGATACCAGCTGTCGCGGGCCAGGCCACTCGTCGTGAACCCGCGCGGATCTCGATGCAGGAAAACGAACCGTGCACCGAAAGCGCGGGACAGCTCGGGGATCAGGTGAGAGCAATAGTGAGAGCTCTCCAGGTATGTGAGGCCATTCACTCCGACCTGCTCGACGAGGTCAGCCCGCTTGTTCCGTACCCGGGTTTCCGCCTGCTCGGAGGTAAGCTCTCCACGCCAGCGAAGATACGCTTCCGTGTTCAGATGGGGCTGAGGTTCATGAAAAGACAATATGCCGGGAACTTCGGCCATGGCGCGAGCCAGCATCAGGGACCCGGCGCGCCCGGTGGACACTACGAATATGGGAGGGGGAACGGAGGCCATGGCTACCAGCCGATCATCGGGTATCACGATAGAATCCACGGCCGATCCCGTGCCGCGCCGCAGCAATGCGGGCGAAAGCCCGGTTCAGCATCGCGTTGATGGCAGGATTATCGAACCTTCGAGCCTGTTGGAACAGGCCCAACAGCGTGAGGCTGCCAAGGACCACAGCGGCAATCCCGAGCAGCACCGGCCGTGGCAGGCCGAGAGCTCGGCTGCCGCTGGCAAGGCCGAGTAGCACGAGGGCGACTCCCAGCCCGGGCACAGCTGCCCGGAGGGTCAGCCGGACGAACGGGACCAGGGGCACGGAAGCAGCTCTCGTGGCGAAGCCCGCCACGAGCAGCCACATCGCGAACATGGCCCCTCCAACCGACCACGCAACGCCCTCGAGGCCCCACCGCGTACCGGCCCACCAGCTACCGCCCACTACGAGCACGCCATATATGACCTGGCTCAGAAGCAATCGGTACGCCTGACCTCTCGCCCGGACGAACGCCGCCGCCGTGTTGTAGCTCATTCGGAAGACGCCGAACAGGGCGAGGATCTGCAGCAGCGGAATCGTGGCTGCCCACCTGTCGCCGTACAGCACTAGAACGATCTCCGGTGCAAGGACGGCCACACCGAGCGAGATGGGAAGTGAGACGGCCACGGAGAGAGAGAACGCGGTGAAGAATGCCCGCTGGAAGCGCTCGGCATCGCCCTGCACCTTCGACGCGGCCGGAAAGAGGACCCGTGACAGCGAATCCCCAAAGAAGCTCAGGGGCAGCTGCATGAGCGAGTAGGCCCGCGAGTAGAAGCCGAGGCTGGTCGCATCCATCAGCCGCCCCACTACGAAGTAGTCGCCCTGCCGCGCGAAGTAGTTGGCCAGGCTCGTCAGCGACATTCCCGCGCTGAACCTGAAGAGGTCGCGGATCTCCGCTCGACCCGTCAGAGGTCGTGCATCGTGCCGCACCGCAGCATAGGTGAGCGAAGTCGCGAGGACCGTCTGCACCAGGGTTCCCCCCACCAGACTCCAGTACCCGTACCCCGCCACCGCCATCACCACCGCAACGCCCCCGTACCCGATGACGCTGGCGAACAGCTCGATCCTGACGAGGACATCGAACGCCAGCCGTCGTGTCAGCAGGGCTCCGGCCGCCGTGCCGAACCCAGTGACAGGGAACGTGAGGGAGAGCACCTGCAGGACCGGCGCGACCCTCCCGTCCCCGAAAAAGCCCGCCACCCGCTCGGCGCTCGCGAACAGCACCACCATCATGACGGCTGAAACCAGAACAGTGAGCGTGTGGGCGACCCTCACGTGTCGTTCGGTCAGCTCCGTACGCTGAATGAGTGCCGGGCCAAAGCCGAGATTCGCCAGGGTCGAGGCGAACCCCGTAACGATGTACGCGATCCCGACAATCCCGAAATCCTCGGGGGGCAGCAGGCGCGCCAGCGCGATCCCGATCCCGAACTGCGCCACAAACCGTACGGCACTGGCCAGCACCTGCCAGTTCAGACCCGAGAGCGTCTGGCTCGAGAGGGTTTCCCCTTCGCCTTCATCGGCCATGCGGAGATGGTGATCTACCACCAGCAGCTGCCTCGGCAATCAGAGGGAGTTGCTGCGACGGTCGACTTTCCAGCAGCCAAACGGCGTCCTGGCATCCGGATGAGAATGGGCGCGGGTGAGGAGGCCCTCCCGTTCGGCGAGGGATCGTCAACGCGCACGTAAGCGCCCGGTGGCAGCGGCGTCAAGCTCCAGCGGCCGGCGAGCGCGCCTGAACGGTGCCGCCATGAAGCCACTGGTGGCGGGTAATTCACTCATCAAGCGAGCGCTGAGGAACGAGTCTAGAAGGCGATGTGAGCGCTGCACGCCTCAGCAGTTCGTGAGTTGCACGTTCGCAGCGGGCCCGCCTGAATGGCTGCGGTGGCCGCCGGGACACCGAGCCGCCACGCACGATAACGATGCGACCGCTTGGCCTTACGAACGCACTGAGCCGGTAATGAGCGCGGATTCATGCTCACCATCTCCTGCGCGGCAGTCCGGGATCCAACCCATGGCACCCGGCGATCGCCTCCTTCCGATCATACGCCATCTTAGCGTCCCCGGCGAACAGCAGTACTGGCCGAAAGAGACGTCGGTATGCGGATGCCACCCCACGAGCAGTCAGGCCCTGATCCCGGAAGTGCATCTCCGCCGCCTTCCCCTGGTGCAGCGCGATCCCGCCGATGAACTGCACGTCGTACGGGAGCATATCCCATACGTGGCGCGCGTGCCCGTGAACGTGATCTCCTGCCCCAGCAGACGACGCGTGGCCTCCTTCACCGTCGCGAACGCCTCCGGCAGCAGCTCGTCCAGCACCTCGCCCGTGGTGGTCTTCAGACGGTAGTCGGTCTCGTTGATCTCACGATTCAGACGGTCCCGCTCCCCCGCGTCCTCCGTCTTCCGCTTCGTCTCCCGGAGCGTCGCCAGCTCCTCCTCCAGCGCGTGCGTCCGATCCCGGATGATGCCCCGGAACTTCTCCGTCTGCGCCTTCAGCTCCTCCTCCGAAACGGACTGGAGCCGCTCCGCGTGGCCGTTGATCTCGTCGACCAGCGGCTGGAGCTACGCCACCTCCCGATCGTGACGGGTGCCGAAGAGATTGTTGAAGGTCTCCTTCAGGGTCTCGAGCATGTATGCGCTTCTTCTGGCTGCGGCTTCGTTTCGTGGAAAGACCAGTCGCGTCTTAGCCGCGCCCGCGGTTGGAGGTCCGAGCCGATGAGCGTAAGACGGTGCGGAGGTGCACGCTAGAGACGGCCCGTGGCGTCCGGGGAGTCGTGCTGTGCGGCCGCACCGACTCCATACCTGGCGAAGGGAGCAACTCAGGTTAAGTAGCCGGCGTCCGCAGTCTTCCAAGGGAAGTAGTGCGGTGCACTGCTACGACTTTCGAACTGAGATAACCGTCCTCACCACCCGTTCCAGCGTAGACTCGTTCAGATCGGATCCTGAAGGGAGGCACAGGCCGCGCTCGAAGATGTCCTCGGCCACCCTACCGCCGACGGCTTCGAAATCGCGGAAGACCGGCTGGAGGTGCATGGGCTTCCACACGGGGCGCGCCTCAATGTTCTCGGCTTCCAAAGCGAGCCGCACGGTCTCCCGATCGGCCCCGAACACCGCGGGATCGATAGTCAGCGTAGTCAGCCAGCGTGTGTGTCGGCCCCAGTCGGCCTCCGGCATGAACTCAACGCCGGGAAGGTCGCCGAGGGCATTACGATAGAAGTCGAAATTGGCGCGGCGGGCGCGAACACGATTCTCAAGGTGCTCCAGTTGGGCACGGCCGATCCCGGCCAGCACGTTGCTCATCCGGTAGTTGTACCCGATCTCCGAGTGCTGGTAGTGCGGCGCCTGGTCCCGGGCCTGCGTCGCCAGTTTGCGGGCATGGGCGATCGCCTCCTCGTCATCGGAGACAAGCATGCCGCCGCCCGAGGTCGTAATGATCTTGTTGCCGTTGAATGAGAACACGCCGAACCGACCCATCGATCCGGGAGGTCGGCCTCTGTAGGAGGAGCCCAGGGCCTCGGCAGCGTCCTCGATCACGGCCACGCCGTGTCTTTCGCATACCTCGAGGATCGGGTCCATGTCCGCGGCCTGGCCGTAGAGATGGACTGGTATAATGGCTCGGGGCGTTCGCCCCGCACGAGCCCTCGCCTCGATCGTATCCACAACGAGCCCCGGGTCCAGGTTCCAGGACCGCCGCTCTGCGTCGATGAAGACGGGCCGCGCGCCGAGGTAGCGGACCGGATAGACGCTGGCGGCGAACGTCAGGGTCGAAACGAGAACGTCGTCGCCCGGTCCCACGCCGGCGAGCCGGAGCGCCAGGTGCAGCGCCGCCGTACCCGACGTCACCGCCGCGGCGGCCCTCACTTCCACCACGGCGGCCAGTTCCGTCTCGAACGCGTCGACGTGAGGCCCGAGGGGAGCAATCCAGTTGGAATCGAAAGCCTCCGCCACACGGGCGCGCTCGGCGCCTGACATGTGGGGTGGCGAAAGGTAGACGCGATCAGGGCTCGACATCGGGCTCCTCGGTAGGGTGCAGCTAAATCAGCGAAGACGGCGGGCAGGAACTCCGGCCACAATTGTATCGGCGGGAACATCTTTCACGACGACGGCGCCTGCCCCCACCAAGCAGCGAGGGCCCACCTTGCGCCCCTCCAGGACGACCGCGCCCGCCCCCACCCAGGTGCCGTTTCCAACAGTGGCCCCGCCAGCCAGTACCGCCCCCGGCGATATGTGGGTGAATTCCCCGACCATGCAGTCGTGTTCCACGATGGCCCCACTGTTCAGTATGGCGCCGGCTCCGACCGTCGCGCCGGCGTTCACAACGACGGTCGCGAACACCACGGTGCCCGGCCCGAGAGCGGCCGAAGGACTGACAACGGCCACGGGGTGGACCAGCGCCTCGGACAGCCATTCGCCTACACTGGCCGCCGCTTGCTGCCGCGCCTCGTTGTCCCCGACTGCAATCACTACGGCAGTGGCGCCCTCCGGGAGGGCGGTCCCCGCGAGGCGCAGCTCCGTTAGCTGCGCCTCGCTCACAACCACCCGGGCACCGCCGGGCTCCACCACCCGCCCCTGCTTTGCGGGGTCTCGATCGACGAGTCCGACGACATCAATGCCGCAACTCCGGGCGAGGTCGGCGACTACCTTGCCGTGACCTCCTGCCCCCCAGATCAACAGCCGATCAGCTCTGATTGCCACGAAACTTCTCCATGGTCACCTGGCCCGGCTGCGAGATCCCCTCCCGCGCCACAACCTTCTTCAGCGTCAGCGCCAGGATCTTTAGATCGAGAGCCAGTGACTGGTTCTCCACGTATTCGATATCCAGTGCGAACTTCTCCTGCCACGAGAGTGCATTGCGGCCCCGCGCTTGTGCCAGTCCGGTGATCCCCGGCCTCACCTCATGGCGTCTGCGCTGCTCCTCGTTGTACAGCGGCAGGTATTCCATGAGCAGCGGCCGTGGTCCGACCAGGCTCATGTCGCCGCGGAGCACGTTCCAGAGCGTCGGAAGCTCATCCAATGAAGTGCTCCGCAGGAACCGGCCCAGCCGGGTCATGCGTTCCGAATCCGGCAACGGACGGCCGACCGGACCGGTGTCATTCCGCATGGTGCGGAACTTCAGCAGGGTGAATGGCTGTTCGCGGAGCCCTGGCCGCACCTGCCGGAACAGCACTGGGGTGCCCAGTCCGGCACGGACGGCGAGGGCCGTCACAGCGATCATCGGGAGGAACAGCACGAGGCCTGCCCATGCAACGACAATGTCAAGCAGGCGCTTCCACCAGGTCATCAGGTACCCGATCCGGACCGCGCTCGCTCCGCAGCCTGAATACCCCAGCGGGACACTTCCTCGAGCTCCGCCAGGGGAATCGGCGGCCGTCCTCCGGTCCGTACCGCCTCCATCCACGCCTTGACCTCGGCCGCATGGCCCTTGTCCATTCGCGGCAGCCTCCGGAAAAGGGGACCAGGAACGCCGTAACAATGCAGCCGGCGCCAGTTGTCGATCCCCACAGTCTTGCCGTCCCAGAAGCACTCGATCCGTTCCTTCGGAAACCCGCCGGCGCCATTCGCCAGGTAGTGGATCGCGGCAGTGGAGCCATCGTCGAAGGAGACGGTCAGGTGTGCGGTGTCCTCGATCGGGCGGCCACCGGAGTCCCGCGCGGTGACAACGTCGATCTTATCGATCGGAGCCGCAACAAGCGACCTCGCCAGATCAATCCAGTGAACGGCCTCACCGACGATCCGCCCTCCGCCCACCGTCGGGTCCTGCGTCCAGTGATCGCGCGGGATTGCGCCGGCATTGATGGTCGCGATGATGGCCAGCGGGCCGGCCCGCCCCCCGAGGTGGTTCCGGACGGTCGCCGTGAGGGGGCGAACCGCCGGTTGAACCCGACCATCAGGTGGCGGTCTGCGGCACGGGCGGCATTCAGCTACGGCATCTAGATCGTGTTCGGAGAGAGCCAGGGGCTTCTCGACGAATACATGTTTACCCGCCTCGAGAGCTCGGATGGCAAGCCGCGCATGGCTGTCGTGCCGGGTAAGCACGAAAACGGTGCCCACCTCGGGGTCGCCGAGCAGGTCATCCAGATCGGTCGTGGTGCGCTCGAAGTCGAACTGCCGACCCGCGATGGCTCCACTGGTCCCGCCGCCCGAGGCGATGACTCTGAAACGCGCACCTGCCTCCTTCAGCGCGGGCAGCAAGGTACGGACCGCGAAGTTCCCCGCACCGATCACCCCGACGCCGTTTCCCTCCGCGGGGCGAGCATCTGGGGCACGCAACTCCAGCGTCCGTGATCTCTCGAGGGGGGACGCTCCCTCGCCGCCATACTCGAGAACAACGGCGAGACTCGGCTCCGACCCGCCGGTGATGAGGTCATAGGCCCGAGGGGCCTCCTCAAACGGAAACCGGTGCGTGATTAGGGGCGCCGGATCGAGACTCCCGCCCGCCATAAGGCCAAGAACCGCCTGGAAGTTCCGCTGCTCCGTCCACCGGACGAACGGCAGCGGGTAGTCGCGGGCGTGGTCCTCGTAGTCAGGGTCGTAACGGCCGGGGCCGTAGCTGCAGGAGACAGCGAAGGAGAGCTCCTTCTGATAGAAGTCGTCTCTCACCAGCTCGAGACCGGACACACCGACAAGGACCAACCGGCCGCGCTTGCGACTCATTGCCGCCGCCTGCCGGACGGGCTCGTCGGAAGACGATGAGAGTGTCAGGAGGACCGCGTCGGCGCCCACCCCCCCAGTCAGCGCCACCACCTGGTCGGGCACGTCCGCGCTCGCCTCCATGGGCGTGGCGCCGAAGCCGCTCCGCGAGCGCAAGCCGGTCCGAGTCCAGGTCGATGCCCAGTACTCGGCAGCCGTTGGCGCGCAGCAGCTGGACGGTGAGGAGCCCGATCAGCCCGAGCCCTGAAACGACCACCGTCTCGCCGAGTGTCGGCTCGGCCAGCCGGATTCCCTGCAGCCCGATAGCGGCCAGCGGTGTGAATGCCGCGTGCTCGAACGGCACCCCATCAGGGATCTTCGCGGCGAGCGTATGGGGCACGCGCACGAACTCGGCATGGGGACCGTTGGTCACCACCCGATCCCCAGGGCCGAAGCCGCCGGTTACGAGGACCAGTGTCCGCGATGATGCCCGCCTGGCAATAGCCGAGCGGAATCGGCGCGGACAGCTTCGCACGGACCGCATCGAGGGTCGGGCCGACGCCCTCCGTGCGGATCTTCTCCGCCACCTGCCGCACCTTCTCCGGCTGACTGCGGGCCTTCTCCAGAAGGTTGGCTCGACCGAAGTCGACCAGCATCCGCTCGGTCCCGGCCGATATGACCGTGGCGCGGGTCTCCACGAGGAGGTTGGGCCCGGACACACCGGGGACCGGCACGTCCGCCAGCGAGGTCTCGCCGGAATCCAGTCGCTGAAGCAGTTGTTTCATCTATTCGCGGGTTTGGACGCCGCGGCAGAGGCGTCTGGGCTGCCGAGTTCCGTCTCGACGACCCTGCCGCCACTGGCGTCGAGAACCAGGAATCTCGTGGGCATGCGCACTCCATAGCAAGGCGAAAACCAGCCACGTACGTCGCCCTCCCGGCCATGAGCCACGCCTGCGGGCGGCTTTGTCCGAACCGTCTCTGGTGAGGCATCGGGATGAAGCGTCCATGTGACCTCCATCCGGCCAGCCGCTGGGTCCAGAGCTCGATCTTCTATCCGCACCCGCCCTGGGTGTACATGCACGGTGCGCCGCACCCGCTTCGGCACCTCAGCCACGAGACGGACGCCCTCGCACGTCTCTTCGGCCGTTGACAGCCTGCTTTCAGGCCAGGCGTACCACAGGAAACGGGGGCCCCGGATGCCGGGCTCGCGGCCGCCTACTAGCGGTCCGTTGTGGACACGAGCCGTCGCCAACCCGTTCCGCCAGCAATCCGAGGCGTTATACGCGTATGTTCCGGGATCCACGATCAGCTCCTGGCCGCCCATTCGGACGTCGATGTGGAGCGGATCGAGGTGGCCAGGACGGGACCTGTAGTGGCCCGCGCGGAGGAATACGAAGGTGCCGGCCAAACGAACCGCCGCCCAGCCGGACTCGCCTTTCTGCACGCCGTCCTGCCGAGCGGGTGCACGGGAAGGCCGTCTGTTGTTCAACCAGGCCAGCGGCTCCAGATCCGGCTCGACATCGGCCGGCAACGGGTGACCCCAAAGAGCGCACGCCGCTGTCAAGACGGGTCGGAAATCACGATAGCCGCCCAGCGTTACCGGGTGTACGTACGCCCCGTCATTGGGTCCGTGATTCGGCACGTGCCCGGTCTTCGAATCGAGAACAGCGAGCAGCAGGCTACAGGCTGCCCGGAGCCGCGCCCGCGCCGCCGGCGACAGCCGGCGGCCCGTCGAGCGGAGCACCCGCTCCGCCAGGACCAGCTGGTCGAGTGCCAACCGGTGGTAGGTAAAAGAATGCTGAATGTACCAGCCGTCCACCGCGAACTGCTCGCAGACGAGCCGGTCGACCAACCGGTGTCCTCGCTCCAGCCACTCGCCCGCCTCCGGGTGGCGTCCTTCGAACCGGCTGCCGAGTAGCACGAGCCCCACCGCCTCCGAGAGCCCGTGGTTGTTCCTCTGCGACACCGCATAGCCTATGGCATCGGCGACCCGCTCCCCTGAGGCGGCCAGGACGGCGACGAGCCGGGACATGGCGTCTGACGTGCTCGATGGCGCATCCGCCAGGTTCGCTTCCGCATACAGCAGCGCAGCGGCCCGGATCGAGGTCTCCTGTCCACATGACCAGTGCGGGCCACGGAATGGCGGGCTCGACGCGACGAAATCACGCAACCGGCTGTGGAAGAACGCCGCATACTGATCGTCCCCCGTCAGGAGCCACGCACGCACGAGGTCGTATGCCCAGGCGAAGCGAGCGGGCTCCCACAGATCCTTGATGTCCCCTGCACCCGCTGCCAGGTGGACGACGCGCCACCAGGGTAGGTCGGCGCTCTGGCGTCGTCCTGTGGCGGGATGAATTAGCCACTCGTCCGGGCTCTGTGGAAGGGCCCTCCATTCCCAGCGGAACGCCTGGTGTCCCCCCCCGATCACGCGGTCGCCGCGCCCGATTGCGGCGGAATAATCCGTGGATTCCAGGAGCCGATCGGCGGCGACCCGGAACGGGTGGCGACCGGGCGGCATCGGATCGTGAACCGAGTAGCGGGGAACGGCACGGAACCGGCCCGTGGCCCGCCGGAACTCGTGGATGGCGCGAAGACTTAGTCCACGGGAGCCGAACGTCCGATAGACCGTCGCCGCCGCTCGCGGCCACTCTAGGGGGGAGAGCATCAGCGTACGAGCACGTCCCGGAGCGCCTCGTCGAGTCGCTTGGCGAGTACCGGCCGACCGTGCTCCCTCGTCACCCACTCTCGGGCCGACATCCCCATGGCCCGGCGTTCGGATTCGGACCGGTCGGCAAGCCGGATCACCGCGTCGGCCAGCGACCGCGAAGATCCGGGCTCGGCCAGTTCACCGGCGTCGGCCTCCGACACCATCCGCCGCACCGCCCCCGCCACGTTGCACACGATCGGCAGACGCGCCGCCATGTAGTCGAACAGCTTGTTTGGGCTCACGCCGAAGGCGAAAAGCGGCGTGTCTCTTAGCACCATGAGACCGGCGTGCGCTTCCGACAACACCATTGGGATCTCCGACTTCGGGACCGGATCTCGAAACTCGACATTGGACACTCCAAGCCGCTCGACGCGCCGAATAAGCGCTTCCTTCGCGGGGCCATCGCCCATGAGCCGGAATCGGATCTCCGGGCGTTCGCCCGACAGTATGCGGGCAGCCTCAACTACAGCGTCCAGACCGTTCGCTGGACCGTGAGCGCCGGTGTAGGCCACGATGAACACATTTTCAGGACTCCGATCCCGATCCGGAAACGCCTCAGTATCCACGCCGTTCGGGATGTACACGAGCTTCCGAGCCTCGACACCTCGCTCCTCCCGAAGATAGGCACCGGTGCCTTCTGCAAGCGTGATGATTCGATCGGCACGCCGATAGAGCCATTGGGCCAGCAGATCCAACACCATGTAGACCGGCCCCTTCCTTCCACCGGCCGCCACCATACTCTCCGGCCACAGGTCGCGAACCTCGAGCAGGAAAGGAACGCCCCAGCGGGCCGCAAGACGAGCCCCAGCTGCCGCGGCAAACAGGTGCGGCGTCGAGCCGATCACTAGATCCGGTCGCTCGTCGCCAGGCGTGAGGCGCGTGAGTGACCGGGCAAACGTGATCCAGTTCCGGGCTCGGCGCCAGTCGTTGTTCTGATACGGGGCCGACCATAGCCAGGCGAATTCGACGTCGTCGACCCGCTCCGTGATCAGACGCCGGTCAGAGGCATCCGCGCGCCGGGTATACGAGCGCTGGTGCAGGTGAAAGTCCGATGCCGCTATCTGGACGGCCCAGCCACGGCCCGCCAGTTGTTGACCAAGCTCGAAGTGGCGCGTGCCCCCCCCTTGACCGGGTGTTACTGCGAAATGATTAATCCAGAGTAGTCTCAGAACATGCCTCCTATCTACCCACCCAAGCCGGCCCAACCAGGCTACGCATCTGCAACTCCGAAGTCCCATCCACCATCACTGAAGACGCCGTTGAAGAAACGCCTCTGCCGGCATGGGTCGACTCTACCACCTGACAGTGGGCCATGGACCTGCGGCTCCTCGGCAACGCACGCTGTGTGTCATTTCAAAATGCGGCGGAGCCATCGCCGCGCTATTGAGCTTCCGGCCTTTCGACGACGCGCCGTGAACTCCTCGTAGTGATTGGGATACACGTACTGCTGACGCCTCATGTACTCGATGAAGAAAGCGAGGGCGATCGCGAGCGGCAGCCCCAGTGCGGCCCCGTATACCGCCCCCAGCAGCGGACGCGGCCGCGAGACCAGGGACCCTCGAGGCGGGTCGATGATGGTGATCACCGGCGTGTCCCGGATCTCATCGAGTCGGGCCTGCTCGTACGCCTGAGCCATCGAGGCGTACAGATCCTGTTGGAGCTGGACGCGACGGACCAGTCGTCCATGCTCAAAGACCAGTTGCGGTGACGTCTCGAAGCTGCGGTTGCTCTCCAGGAAGGCGCGAAGCTCCGCCTCCGCATCCATCAACGTGCGCTCCGCTTCCGCGCGCCGCTCCTCCGCGAAACGCCGCTCCGCTTCGGCCCGAGACTGCCGCTTCTCGAGGTTGAACTCCGCCACCAGATCCAGAATCCGTCCATTGATCGCGGTGGCAAGTTGTTGCGACCCCGCGCGAACGCTTATCGTGATCAGGTCTGCGTCCGGGTCCGTGCTCACGGACATATTCTCTTGCAGCTTCGCCGCCGCGGCCGAGGCTCGGAGATCGGGGGGACCGTCCGGAATCTCGTAGACCTCGGCGAGCGTCTGTTCCTCGGCGGCGTCTTCCAGGCCGACGGTGTACGTGGTGGTGGCAACCGCCGTCCGCAGCTCTCTAGAGGTGACCAGTTCCCGGTAGAAGGCCACCGACTGGCCGCCGCCGGTGCTGATCCCAGCCACTCCGAACTGAGCCGCCATGCCGGCAAGGCGTGACTGGGCGGCGTTCTCCTGGTTCGGGAGGAATGAGGACCGGGCCGAATAGGCCACCGGTCGGGTCGCCCCCCAGATCACGCCGCCCACGATCGCGACAGCGAGCGTGATACCCACCAGCGTGTTGTGCCGGAGGAGGACGTTGAGCAGCGCGAACGGGGATATTCCGGTCCCCTGATCCTGCGGCTGTGAGGCGCCGCTCCACTCGTCGGTACTGCCCTCGGAGGCCTGCACCACCAGGCCAGCCTCCTCTGTGCCACCCGTCACGGTCAACTCCTCTCCTTGACGACTCTGGCGGGGACTCCCCCGACCACGGTATAGGGGGCCACATCCCTGGTCACGACACTTCCCGCGGCCACTACCGCACCCTCCCCGATTGTGACCCCGGGGAGAATCATGGCTCGACCTCCGATCCAAACATCGTCGCCGATGAGGACGGGAGCGAACTCGTGCCCTGCTCCAAAGATCCGGCCGCGGCCCCCCGGGATCCGGTGGTTGCCCGACAGGATCTGGGCCCCGTAGCCAATCAGTGTGCGATGGCCGATCCGAACACCCCCGCCCGTTGTCACCAGGACCCCCAGGGCGAAGTCCACATCGTCCCCGACGACCAGGTTCCGACCCGGCGCGATCCACACCCCCGGATAATACACGACCCGGCGGCCCACACGCGCACCCATAGCTTTCAAGAACAGCGATTTCGCGCCGTTCGTGATCCGGAAGCGCGGCAGGGCGAAGAGCAGCCGCATCACAGTCTCGTACCAGACCACCAGCGCGTAGTGAAGCCGCTAATGCCCCCCATGAAACGGCGCTGCTGCGTCACACCTGCCCTCCGGAGGCCCCGACCTGCTCCCCAAATCGCTCGAGCGCCGCAACGTAGTCCCTGAACTTCTGCTCCGCCGATGGATGCCTCACCAGCCGCGCCTCTCCCGCCGCTGTCAAGGCGCACACCGATTCCGAACTCTCGCCCGCCGAGCGCGAGGGCCGCACCGACCGCCTCCGGATCATCCCGATCCACGTACAGCTCGCGGCTGGACCGCAGATATCCCTCGACCATTTGGCATCGGTTATCACGAGCGGCCGTCTCATGGCCCACGCTTCCACGATGTTGTTGCTGAAACTCTCCAGGACGCTCAAGAGAAGGACGGCATTCGTCGCCCGGTAGAGCTCGGCGACCCCCTCACTGGGAACCCGGCCGA
>CAWAMW010000011.1:0-169317 GCA_963783305.1 uncultured Gemmatimonadales bacterium
CACGACACGGAACTCGAAGCGATTTCCCAGTCGCTCCACCATGTTTACGATCGTGCGAAGCCCCCCTCCCGCACGCTCGCTTGGGAGGTAATGCTGCGCCAGCAGAAGGACTACCGGTCCCGGGCCGGCAGCATGGGCGGTCATAGCGATGCCTCGAGTTTGGAATCCGCACGCCGCGGACCCCCGAGCCCGATGAAGGCCCCTGCGCACGCCTCTGTAGCGGTCGAAGCGGCAATGCCAACGCCGGTGTACAGAGGCGTACTCCTCCAGTACCGTCGATCAGGGCGAGGCCTCACCATTCCGAGGCTGCGCGGGGCTGCACGGGTCAGGCAGCTTGTAGCCGCGGCGGCGATCAACGCCAGCAGCGGTGGGAGTGCTACGCCGGGGAACAAGGCGGTCAAACGACCTCCACCCGATTGCCGGCGCTGTGCCCGATGACATTCGGAGAATGGCCTTCAGTTCCCGCCGGGCCCGCCAGCCAATGAGCCGCTCGATCTTGTCCGTCGAGGGGATCCGCGAGGCATATCCTCAAAGTTGCTGTCGTAGGCGACGTCGAAGGGGACGTCGATGATATCCGAATCGGAGTCGACCATGTCGCGGACCCGGTGCGCCAGATCGAGAATTGAGACTTCCTCCTGAGACCCAATGTTGAATACCTCACCTACGGCGGTGTCGCATTCCATAAGGCCGGCAATGCCCTGCACCACATCCTCGACGTGGCCGAAACAGCGTTGCTGCGACCCATCGCCGTAGACGGTGATATCATCGCCCCGCAAAGCCTGCTCTACGAAAAGGGGGACGACCATCCCATACTGGGACGTCTGACGCGGACCTACGGTGTTGAAGAGCCGGCCGATCACCGTAGGCAGCTGCCGCTCACGCCAGTACGCAATCGCCAGGAACTCATCGATAGCCTTTGAGCAGGCGTAGCTCCATCGTCCTCGGGAGGTCGGGCCAAGAACCAAGTCACCGTCCTCGTTGAACGGAATGTCGGTGCTCTTTCCATACACCTCCGACGTGGACGCCACAAAGACCTTCTTCCGCTTCTTGGCCGCCATTTCCAAGAGCAGCTCGGTACACTGGATGTTGGTCTCCAACGTACGCACGGGGCTCTCGACGATCAGCTTCACCCCCACCGCCGCAGCCAGGTGGAATACCCCGTCCACTTCGTCCACTAACTCGGCCAAGAGCGGAGCATCCATTATGGTTTCGATCCGGTAATCAAGCGGGCGTGCGATCTAGGTGCGCGATGTTGCGGATGGAGCCCGTGGAAAGGTCATCCAGCACGGTTACCCGATCCCCCTGCTCGATCAGGTGATCGGCCAAGTGAGACCCCACAAAACCCGCGCCTCCAGTAATCAAGTAGTGCATTCGGCTCTTCTACTGTTCGGCGGTTGTCGGCAGTTCTTGGTGGTACGGGACAGCGGCATTCACCTCGGCACCCCGGATGCCGGCGATTCGAAACGCCCGGGTCGGCTGGTGTGCTCCCCCTCGGCGCGGTCCCTGCAGTCACCTTAGAACAACCGGATACGCCCGTAAGAAATTGGCCCCAACACACGAAGGTGTTGCCTCCAGGAGCCACAAGGCTAAGGAAGAGGCTCAGTCGAGGCAAGAGGAAGAAGCAACTGAACGGCGAGGCGGACAGAATCCCGGTATGTGCGCCAAACCTGCGCGCTCTGCCGCGAGTGAACACATTCGGATGACACAATGCTAATGCGCAAAGATGCCGGCTGACTTTCTTATTAGTGTTTTTAACTTTCTAATCAGGTGGTAGGCATAGATATGCAAGCGATTATTTACCAACGCCGAGGATCCGCCAAGCTGCCTCCATTGTCGGTAATATTTATTCCATTGCGCATTGTAGTGCCTATTCCAGAATTTCTCGTTTCCCCACGCATGCAAAATAACGGTCTCGTCCGACCGTTCATTTAACGGACAATTGTATATGCGCGGGAGTTCTTCAACATTGATATTGAACTCTTGGAACATCAGCGTCATGACCGGTTGGATACTGGTATTAGCAGCGCTCCAGGCTACCATTTTCTCAAGACACCAGTCCTTGAGTTGTCCGGGGTTTGCCAGTTGGTCTGAAAAAACCATCAATCCGGTATTGAATACTTCAACGTCGAAGCTGTACTTGCCATGTTCTTCTCCAGAGTTCCATGCCTTGCAGGTATCCGCATATATTTGGTCTAACGTTTGTTTATGTGAAACCATGGCTATCCCTGTGCTTCCGTACCCAAACAGATCGTCGAGGGGCTTTAACACTAGCATGTCCGCATCGAGCCAGATTACTTTTGCATATCGTTCCAGAAGATCGAAACACAGCAATCTCGAAAATTTCATATGCGTGCCACGGCTCGTGCGTATGTTGTCCGGCACGGGATGATTGAATTCGAGAAAACTACAGGGGTAGATCTCCCGCAAGCGGTTCTGGTCTACTTCTGCAAGACCGTCATGTATTACAATTACATCTGGCTCAATATCCCGCAGGTTACCATCTCTTATGCTCATTAGCAGGGTGGCTGCCGCGAAAACCCATTGCTCGTTGATTCCTACAACGATGGCACAGTTATTGTTCGACATCATATTCCTGTAATGTCTTGTTCGGTTCGTGGATGAAGGCGTGGAGATGACTTTGGGGAGAGAGAATGCTTACCGCGGACCGGTTATTGTTGTCTGCCCCCCTCTTGTCGCGCTCTCGGCTCGTGCCGCTCTGAGTATAGCTTCGTCGCTGCATCTTCGTCGAGTCCGACTGCTTTGGAGCGGAATCTCTGCCGGAGGCTGACCGACCATTCGCAGAAAGACTGGGGCCAGTGCTCCACGCCTAGACGTTGATCTCGAGTCGTGGCGGTCCGCATTCACGGGAGCGGCGAGGTATTCGTCGGCACCGCTGTCGCATAGGCTAACCTGGAAGTGGCCGTCCCTGACGAGGCCAAAATTCGCCGGATCATGAAAGCGGAGCCGAGACCGAGGCTTCGTGCCGCATCTCTTGGAGCTCCATCCGGTGCTGATCCTGACGGAAGCAATCAGGGGCTTCGAGATGCCCGCTGCCGTAGGTCTGCAACGGCTCAGGCACCTCTGCTGATCGCCAATCCCACGCAGACCCGAAACTTCGATCAGACACCGGACAGCTCACAAGAAACATGGCAGCGACGCACGGGGGCTCGCACTGTTTGCCGCGCGCGGTCGACCCGAGGTGCGGGAGCTGCCCTCCCAGGACGCACAAGCGTGCCCGACGCCGGCAGTTCGTCGGCATGCTCACGCAGGAGAAGAACCGGTTCGGTTTTGCGCTCAAGCCGGGTCAGAAGGGCCTTCAGAAGCACCTCGGATGTTCGAGCGGCATGTCTTTAATGTGGGCGCCGCCTCGACGCCCGCATTGACAGAGCCTGGCCTTGGCCGGGAAACGCAACCTCCTGCAGTACATTCTCGGCGTCGGGCCGAACCTGTCGCAACCTCTGATCGCCAATTTCCCGGGCTCGGCATGCTCTCTGGCAAGGAGGGCGCCGCCCTCGTCGGGGTAGCGCTTCGTGCCCACGACAGCGGCAAGTTCCGCAGCAAGCGCATGATCACCCGTCCGCTCGGTGCTGTTCATGAGCACGCTCAGCGCCACGCGCTGAAATCCCGTCGTCCGCCTCTTCTATGAGCGACTCCATCAGGGGACGCCAGGCTGAGTGCGCAACCCGCCTGCATGGGGAAGTTGCTCGTCCTTTAGAATCCCCTAGTCGGCGACGGCCGCTCTCGGGATGCGAGCGTGCCTCTCGAGCCAGTTCAGGACGCAATACAGTTGTCTATATGTACGTTCAGAACGCAGCACAGGCAGCTGGAATCGGTTGGACGTGATGCTGTTGGTCTGCCGCGCTCCGAAGGAACTGAAGGTGGCTTTACACCATTGCTGCGGTTATTTTTTCGACACATGTGTTCCACTTCTACATATGCTTGCGAACTAAAGGTCGGGAAGATGATACGGACTGCGGATTCGACTCCTCGCTGCGAAAGCCTTGAAGGTGGCGTGCCGGCGGATATGAGGTCTGCGCGTAGCCTCGAGATCTTTAAACTCGCGATTGCGCGGCTGGAAGAGGCACGTTGACGGCTGGCGTTCGAGATTCCCTGCCCGTGCTCGTCACCGGGGCGAACGGATTCGCGGGACGTCATCTATGTGAGGCATTGGAGGCCCACAACCGGCCGTACCGAATGCTGATCCGTAATGGGGCGGGAGGCCAATTAGGCGCCGCCCCCGTCTATAGGATGATCGATTTCTTCGATCAGGAGGCGTTGCTCCCTGCGTTAAGCGGTTGCCACGCCGTCATCGATCTGGCCGCGAGGGTTCACATGATGGAAGACTACGCCTCCGATCCGCTGGCGAATTTCCGGCGAGTCAATGTGGAGGGCACGCGGTCACTCGCCCGGTCCGCCGTCGAGGTGGGGGTAAAGCGGGTGGTTTTTGTTAGTTCGGTCAAGGTAAATGGCGCATCCACCTCGGGCGCACCATTCCAGCCGTCGGATTCACCGGAGCCGCAGGACCTGTACGGCCTGAGCAAATGGGAAGCGGAGCAATGTCTGTGGGAGATCGCTGACGAGAGCGGTTTGGAGGTGGTGATTCTGCGTCCCCCGTTGATGTACGGTGCCGGAGTCAAGGCAAATTTTCTCCGGCTCATGCGGCTTGTGCACCGTGGCGTGCCCCTTCCTTTGGGGTCGATCCGAAACCGCCGGAGCCTCCTCTTCGTGCGGAACTTGGCCGATGCTGCGGTCATTGCGAGTGAGCACCCGCTGGCGGCTGGCGAGACCTTTCTTGTCAGTGATGGGCGGCCGGTGTCGACTGCAGAACTGGTCCGGGCGCTCGCGGCGGCATTGGACCGGAGGGCGAACTTGTTTCCTATCCCCCCGCCTCTACTGCGAATAGCAGGGGCACTCATCGGACGTCAATCCGCCGTCGAGCGTTTACTGGACTCGCTGGAAGTCGACAACCGGAGGATTAGTGAACTCCTGGGCTGGAGTCCTCCCTATACCATGCACGACGGGTTAGAGGAGACGGCGGAATGGCTCATGTCTGAGGAACGAGCCGAGGACGAGAAGGTGCAATGATCAGCCGTGTTTCTTTGGCAGTACTCTGCTTCGGAACCAGCGCGGGACTCACGTTGGCGGTGCGGGCGTTCGCGCTTAGGAACTTGATTTTGGATGTTCCCAATCAGCGCAGCTCGCACACCAGTCCTACACCGCGCGGGGGGGGGGCCGCAATCGCCGTGTCAGCTCTTGGTGGAATCGGCGTGGCAGGGCTGCTGGGATGGATACCCGCTGCTCTGGCTACCGGCTTCTTTGCCGGCGGTTTCCTCGTGGCAGCCGTGGGTTGGATCGATGACCGGAGCCACGTCCCCGCAATCCGACGTGCAGCGATTCATACTGTAGCCGCCGGAATCATGCTCTGGAGCCTTGGCGGGCTCTCCGACATCCGATTGGGCGAGTCGACGCTCAACGCCGGCTCTATCGGGACTTTGTTGGGCATCGTCGGCATCGTCTGGCTGACGAATCTGTACAATTTCATGGATGGCATCGACGGCGTCGCGGCCGGCGAGGCGGCGTCTGTGGCGGTCTTCGCTGGCGCGCTCTTATGGGCCACCGGGGCGAAGGGACTTGCCGCGACCGCTTGGATCATAGCCGCAGCCGCGGCGGGATTTCTGCTATGGAATTGGTCGCCGGCACGGATTTTCATGGGTGACGTGGGCAGTGGATTTCTCGGGTTTCTCTTTGGGGCCCTGGCGGTGGCCTCTGAGGCCACAGGAGCCTTGCCCGGAATAATTTGGCTCCTCTTATTGGGAGTATTCATTGTCGATGCCACTGCCACATTGCTCCGGCGCATGGTGCTCGGACACTGCTGGTACTGCGCCCACAGACAACACGCATACCAGCGCGCTGTCCAGGCCGGGCTCTCCCACCGGCAGGTGTCGGGTTTCGTCCTGGCATTGAATCTCTTCCTTGGGGGGGCGGCGGTTATCGCCGTATTGTGGACTGAGGGGCAGCCCTTAATACTGCTGATTAGCTATTGTGTGCTGCTGCTATTGTATGCAGCGGTGGAGCGAGTCAATCCCATGACAACTGAACCACGCGCCGCTACGCCCGGCCCAAATCCGCAGAAGGATTCGTGACCGATATTTGAACTGCTGAAA
The DNA here is from genome assembly GCA_963783305.1 of uncultured Gemmatimonadales bacterium. Taxonomy (GTDB): domain Bacteria; phylum Gemmatimonadota; class Gemmatimonadetes; order Longimicrobiales; family RSA9; genus JAWVYT01. The sequence continues at coordinate 6,165 of CAWAMW010000011.1, forward strand.
GAGTGATTGGCGGGTCAGGATCCAGTTGAGCGAGCCGACTGCGATAGGTGTCGTAGACAGGGACGTTGTTCACCAGTTCGCATAGTCTCATCCGGGGCGTCTTGCCACCGATCCCCATTTTAGGCGGCATATTTAAGTTCGGATCCAAGGCGACAATGCCGGAAGGCGCTCAATGGATTGTCGGTACGGCCGAGCGCCCGCCCACTCGGAAGCGAGCTCGGATGAAGCGCTCGGCCTTACCACTGGTTCTCCGGGTGTAGGGCCGGATCTTCAGGTGCCGCGCTCTCTTCGGTTCTAACGCTCGCCGGAGGGCATGGGAGCAATTGCCTCTGCCGTTGTCGGTCCTCACGCGCTCGGGGCGTAACCCGTTCCGCTCAAACCACCAGTGGCTCGTGAATCGGCTCTGGATTGCCGGAGACTGCAATCCTCGAGAGGATGGGTCATGGGCAAGCCAAAGCCCTCAGAAAGTGGGTCCGGCAAGCGGAGCGAGACTCGGGGGGAGCGCGGGGTTTGACCCAGGAGCGCACCCGCCTTAAGGAGTTGGAAAGTGAGAACCGACAGCTCCGGCGCGCGAACGAACTCCTCCGCAACGCGTCCGGGTGTTTCGCCCAGACGGAGCTCGACCTTCCTGGCCGCCCGGCCCGGCGCTCTACGCACGTTCGCCAGCCGCCCACCCTTCCGCTACCTTTACAGGTTTGCGTCACGCGCGGGAGCCCGGCCGGACCGGACCTCGACAGCCGGGCGCGGGTAAGACGCGACTGGTCTTTCCATCGACGAAACGAAGCCGCAGCCAGAAGAAGCGCATACATGCTCGAGACCCTGAAGGAGACCTTCAACAATCTCTTCGGCACCCGACACGATCGGGAGGTCGCCAAGCTCCAGCCGCTGGTCGATGAGATCAACGCCATCGCCGGGCGGCTCGAGTCGCTCTCCGAGGAGGAGCTGAAGGCGCAGACGGAGAAGTTCCGGGGCATCATCCGGGAGCGGACGCACGCGCTGGAGGAGGAGCTGGCGACGCTCCGGGAGACGAAGCGGAAGACGGAGGACGCCGGGGAGCGGGACCGCCTGAACCGCGAGATCAACGAGACCGACGACCGTCTGAAGGCCACCACCGGAGAGGTGCTGGACGAGCTGCTGCCGGAGGCGTTCGCGACGGTGAAGGAGGCCACGCGTCGCCTGATGGGGCGGGAGATCACGTTCACGGGCACGCGCGCCACGTGGGACATGATCCCGTACGACGTGCAGCTCATCGGCGGGATCGCGCTGCACCAGGGGAAGGCGGCGGAGATGGCCACGGGTGAGGGGAAGACCCTCGTGGCGACCATGCCGCTCTACCTGAACGCGCTGCCCGGCCGCGGTGCCCACCTGGTCACCGTCAACACCTACCTCGCCCAGCGCGACGCGGAGTGGATGGGGACGGTGTACGAGTACCTGGGGCTCACCGTTGGGGTCATCGACAAGCACGACCCGGGGACGCCGGAGCGCCGCGCCGCCTACCACTCCGACATCACCTACGGCACGAACAACGAGTTCGGCTTCGACTACCTGCGGGACAACATGGTCCACTCGCTGGAGCAGCGGGTGCAGCGGGCGCACAACTACGTCATCATCGACGAGGTGGACTCGATCCTCATCGACGAGGCCCGCACACCGCTCATCATCAGCGGGCCCGTGGGCGAGGAGAAGAGCGAGATCTATGGTCGCTACAACAACTCCGTGGGCGCCCTCCACCGCAAGCAGACCCGGATCGTCAACGAGCTGATCGGTGACGCCGAGACGCTCATTGCGGAGGGGAAGCAGGACGAGGCGGGTGACAAGCTGCTGGCGGCGAAGCGGGGCGGACCGAAGAACAAGAAGCTGCTGAAGATGTTCGCGGAGGACCCGGGCCTCCAGAAGCTGGTGCAGCAGACGGAAGCCGCGTACATGCGGGACAAGATGCTGCACGAGCTGGACGAGTACATGCTGTACGCGATGGACGAGAAGGGGCACAACGTGCACCTCTCGGACGCGGGGCTGGACGAGCTCTCGCCCAACGATCCGGACGCCTTCCTCGTGCCGGACATCTCGGTGGAGATCGGGGAGATCGAGAAGTCGGAGGATCTGTCGCTGGACGAGAAGCGGGACCGGATCGAGGCGCTGGAGCGGGAGTTCGCGGAGAAGAGCCAGCGGATCCATGCCCTCCACCAGCTGCTGAAGGCGTACACGCTCTTCCACAAGGACGAGCAGTACATCATCGAGGATGACGGCGTGGTGATCGTGGACGAGTTCACCGGCCGGAAGATGGCGGGTCGCCGCTGGAGCGATGGCCTGCACCAGGCGGTGGAGGCGAAGGAGGGCGTGCACGTCCGGGGCGAGACGCAGACGCTGGCGACGGTGACGATCCAGAACTACTTCCGGATGTACGAGAAGCTGGCCGGGATGACCGGTACAGCGGAGACGGAGGAGGGCGAGTTCTACGAGATCTACGGCCTGGACGTGATGGTGATCCCGACGAACCGTCCGGTGATCCGGGACGACCGTCACGACCTGATCTACAAGACGATCCGCGAGAAGTACAACGCCATGAACGACGAGATCGAGCGGCTGCACAGGCTCGAGCTGCCGGTCCTGGTGGGCACGGTGAGCGTGGACACGTCGGAGACGCTGAGCCGGATGCTGAAGCGGCGCGGCATCCCGCACAACGTGCTGAACGCGAAGTACCACGAGCAGGAGGCGCAGATCGTGGCGGACGCGGGTCAGCCGGGTGCGGTGACGATCGCGACGAACATGGCGGGCCGCGGCACCGACATCAAGCTGGGCGCGGGCGTGAAGGAGTCGCGCACGGTGGGCTGGGCGCGGGCGAAGGGTCTGGACGTGTCGGAGCTGGTGCCCATGGACCCGAACCGCTGGTTCGACGTGGAGAAGGTGGGCGACGACCACGAGATCGAGCCGGGCGGGTTGCACATCCTGGGGTCGAGCCGGCACGAGTCGCGTCGGATCGACCGTCAGCTGCGGGGCCGGGGCGGCCGGCAGGGTGACCCGGGTGCGAGCCAGTTCTACCTGTCGCTCGAGGACGACCTCATGCGGCTCTTCATGTCCGACCGCGTGGCCGGGATCATGGAGAAGCTGGGCCTGGAGGAGGGCGAGGTCATCACCCACTCCATGGTGACGAAGTCCATCGGGAAGGCGCAGGGGCGGGTCGAGATGCAGAATTTCGAGGCCCGCAAGCGGCTGCTGGACTACGACGACGTGATGAACCAGCAGCGGGAGGTGATCTACGACCTGCGGCTCTTCGCGCTCGAGGGCGGCGAGGATTTGAAGGGCGAGATCCGGGAGATGACGGAGACGGCGGTGCGGGAGAACGTGGCCGACTTCACGCCGCCGGAGCTGCGCCCCGAGCAGTGGGACCTGGCGGGGCTGCGTCAGCGGCTGGCGCTGGAGAACTTCATGATCGTCCCGGACCTCCCGTCGGAGAACGACCCGGCGCACGGCTTCCACAGCGCGGACGACGTGGAGGACCTGGTCCTGGGGAAGGTGCACCAGGCGCTGAAGAGCAAGTTCAGCGAGTTCGGCGAGCACGAGGAGCGGATCCTCAGCTGGATCCTGCTGAGCGTCATCGACGAGCAGTGGCGCGACCACCTCTACGACCTGGACCACCTGAAGGCGTCCATCGGGTTCCGGGGCTGGGGCCAGAAGGACCCGCTCATCGAGTACAAGAAGGAAGCCTTCGAGATGTTCGTGGGCCTCATGGAGGACGTGCGGAAGAAGGTGAGCGGGCTCGTGTTCCGCGCCCAGCTCGCGCCCCGTCCCGCTCCGCAGCCCATGCCCAGGCAGAAGCTCACGCTGTCCGGCCCGAGCGACACCCCGGGCAACCGTCAGGGCACCGGCATCGGCGTGGGCGATGGCCAGGCTACCAGCGGGCAGGGCCGGAGCGCCGGGTACGCCGCCGGGGCCACCGGCGCGGACGCGGGCACATCCCGCACCTCGACCGACCCGTATGCCCCCGCCGCCGGCGGTAGCGCGCTGCGGGGTACCGTCACGAACCGCGGCGAGAGCCAGCGGAAGGCCGAGCCCGTGGTGGTGGACGACAAGGTGGGCCGGAACGACCCGTGCCCGTGCGGGAGCGGGAAGAAGTACAAGAAGTGTCACGGGGTCGGGGCGTAGACCCCACCGTGGCCGCGGCCGGGGAGGAGGAATCCGTTCGCACGAACATCGGCGTGTTCGGCGGGACCTTCGACCCTCCGCACATCGGCCACCTCATGGTCGCCCACGAGCTGGTGCACCAGCTCGCGCTGGACCGGCTGCTGGTCATCCCCGCGGCGGTCCCGCCGCACAAGCGGGATGAGCAGATCACCCCCGGCGGCGTGCGCCTGGCGATGGCGCGCGCGGCGTTCGGCGGCGAGGACGCCTGGGAGGTGAGCGAGCTGGAACTGGAGCGGGCGGGGCCGTCGTATACCGTGGATACGCTCCGCGACCTGGCCGACCGCCATCCCGACGCCGAGCTCTTCCTGGCGCTGGGCGCCGACCAGCTGGAGGAGCTGGATAGCTGGCACGAGCCGGGCGAGGTGCTGCGGCTCGCGACAGTGGCGGGCTTCGCGCGCGCGGGCCAGGAGGTCCCGTCGATCGACGGCGGGACCGTGCGGCGCGTGGAGATCCCCCGGCTCGAGATCTCGTCCACCGAAATCCGCCGCCGGGTCGGGGCGGGGGAGCCGTGGCGCTACATGGTGGCGCCCGGGGTGGCCGCCATCATCGAGGAGCGCGGGCTCTACGCAGAGGTCTGAGGTTCCCGCCCCTAGAACCGCGTGAACACCAGCAGTGCGGTCCCGATGGTGGCCGCCACCTGCGCGACGTCCCGGATGATCTGCCCGACATCGGTCCGCGCGTCCTCGGGCACCAGCGGTACGGTCACGGTGCTGCCCGGACCCGGCTCCGGTGCAGTCTTGAAGAGCAGGACCTTCTTGCTCACCGCGCCGAGGCCGTTCGCATATCGGATGTGGACCGCATCGCGATCGGCGTGGCGGGCGTAGCCGCCGGCGTTCTGGATGTAGTAGTCCAGGCCGGCGCCTTCGCGGTACATGACCGCCGCCGGCGAGTTGACGGCCCCGCGGACGGTCACGACCGGGTTGTACTCGGGCACCACCATGGAGTCGCCGGGCAGGAGTACGATATCGTAGCGGGAGCCCGGCGCCTCCAGGACGCGCTCCAGGTCGACGCTGGCGAGCGTACCGTCGCGATAGAACCGGAACCCGCCGGGGAAGGCGGTCATGCTGAGGCCGCCCGCCCGCTCGATCACCTGGGACAGCCGCTCGCCCTTGGACGTCAGCATATAGCTGCCGGGATACTGCACTTCGCCGCTGAGAGCCACGGTCCGGTCCTCGTCCTCGAGGTTCGGCAGCCGTCTCACGAAGATGTGGTCATCCGGCTGGAGGACCACCTGTTCGGCGCGGTCCACGCCGTCATCCCCTGCCGTATCGCCCCGGTAGTAGCGAATCCCCCGGTCCGACACGATGTACGACCGGTCCACCGGGACCCGGAACGTCTCCGTGAGCTGCCCCGCGTCGCGGGCCGCGGGGTCCGGCCGGCGAGTGACCTCGACCTCGAGGTCGGCCGCCGGCGTGAGGCCGCCCGCCTCCAGCAGCAGGTCGCCGAGCGTGAGGCCTTCCCGGAAGCGGATGGCGCGGCGCGGCCCCTCCCGGACTTCGCCGGAGACGCGGACGTACATGGAGTCCTGGAAGGTGGTGCGGGAGAAGATGCGGATGGCATCGTGCTCCTGGAGCACCGGATTCTCGATGGGCAGCCCGTCCGGCCCGGTCTCCAGCGAGAAGTCCACCACGCTCACGGTGGAGTCGGACGGGTCGAGTCGGGCGATATGGGCGCGGGCGCGTAGCGCATCGGGCTTGAGACCTTCCGCGGCGGCGATGGCGTCCCACGCGCGCATGCCGGGCCGAAAGGCGAAGGTGCAGACCGGTGCGGTATCTTCCGCTGCTGGCATGAAGGCCGAGTCGGCGCCGACGGTGTCGCCCGGGAACCCCGTCCGGACCCCCCGGTCCGTCGTGCCCGGCTCCCCCTGCGGCTTTCGCGGCTCGATCTCGCAGTCCTTCCATACGGCCCCCGAGACGGTGATCACGCGTCGGAGCTCGGGCCGAACCCTGAACACGCGGAGCTCGTCCCCGTCGCGGATCTTCGGGGCTGGCACTAGACCGCGGATCATGGCCGAGAGGTCGACCTCCACCACCGTGCGGTCCACGCCCGCCTCCGTGCGCTCGCCGGCCGGCAGGATCCGGGTGATCCGCGCGCGTCCGAGTGCGGCGGGCGCCGTGAGCCCGCCCGCGAACTGGAGCAGGTCCATGAGGTCCTCGCCCGGCAGCACCTCGTAGATGGCCGGTCGCCCCACCTCGCCCTTCACCGCCACCTGGGGGCCGTGGATGGGCACGAAGATCACATCGCCAGGCTGGAGCGCGAGGCCGGAGAGGTTGTCGCCGCGGGTCAGGTACCCGTACAGGTCCACCTCGGCGGCCAGGCCGCCGTCCCGCATGACGCGGACGGAGCGGAAGCTGCCGTTCGGCTGCGGTCCGTGCGCCTGGTAGAGCGCGTTCAGGACGGAGGCAACGGGGCTCGTCAGGTACGATCCCGGCTGCACCACCTCGCCCGTGATGAAGAGCTGGTTGGACCGGAGCCGGCCCAGCGTGATCTCGAAATGGGTGCTGGCCTCCGGGCCCCGGCCGATCCCCGAGTACGCCTGCCCCAGCACACCGAAGAGCCGGTCGCGCAGCTCGCTCAGCGTGAGGCCGTTCACCCAGACCTGCCCCACCTGCGGGATCACCACGAAGCCCTCGCGCGTCACCGGGAGGGTGTACGCCTGCTCCACGTCTCCCGTGAGAATGAGGGTCAGCTCGTCGCCCGGGCCGAGCATGTAACCCGGCGGCACCGGCCCGATGGCCATGGGCTCGAACTCGCTCGTCCCTCGCGCGAACGTGCGCAGCCCGAAGACCCGGAGGTCATGCTCCCGTTCGATGGCCGTGGAGTCGGGGAGTATGACCTGCGAGCCCGGAGCCAGCCGGGCCGAGTCCACGGCTCCCAGGCGAGTGGTGTCGGGCTGGAACTGGATATCCAGCGCCTGCAGGGCGGTCAGGACATCACGGGTCGGTGCGGGCGGAGAATCCACTCCGGTGCCCAGGTACGCGTCCAGGATGGACGGGTCGTAGCCGCGCGAGGCCAGCTGCTGGCGCATCTGGGCGGGGGACATGCCGGAGTTCAGGAGCCGCTGGCGCAGCTGGTCTCCGACCCCCATGGACTCGACCTGCCGCTGGATGTCCTGCGCGGACGTGCCCGGCGGCGGCACGGTCTGGGCGCTCGCCGGAGCGGGCGCGAATGAGGCGAGGGCCGCCAGGATCAGGACGGCGAGGGGAGCGGCGGAAGCCGGGCGCTGCACATGCTTCATTGCGGTCTCGGTACGGTTGCTTCGGTTCAGAACGTCGGCGGGACAACGGAGAAGGATAACCGGCGTTCCACAGGGTGACAACTACTCGGACGTCGCCGGACTCGGTGCTCGAAGGGGCTCGGAAGAAGGCCGCGGGATGCCGGGGCCGCACTCGTCCCTTCCGGCTATCGCTCTGCCCCGCGCGTCAGCCGACTATCCATGCGGTACCGCCAATGGCGAGCACCACGAACGCCGCGGCCACCTTGAGCGCCGCCGCCATGCCGCGGGCCAGGACCACGCCCCAGCCCACGCGTGACGCGGCCGCCAGGTCGCCCGACTCGTGGAGCGAGAGCGCCGCGGCGCCGATAAAAGAACCGACCACACCCGCAACCACCGGACCGAGGACAGGGATGGGAAGCCCGACGAAAACGCCCACCGTGCCGCCGATGACGGCGCCCCAGAACGCGCGGTTGGTGCCACCGTACCGGATGCTCATGCGCCGGACGATGAGGAACTCCAGGAACTCGGCCGTGGCGGCCACCGCGACCACCGTCATGAGCGCGCCCGCCCCCACCGCTCCCAGGAGCGCGCCCGCGCCCACCACCGCCACCATGAGCCAGAGACCCGGCCAGCCCAGGGGGATGAGCAGGATGCAGAGGAACATCACGAGCACGGCGGCCCAGCCGAGGAGCATCATGGACATCTCCGTTCCGGTGTGAAGGTCATGGCGATCCGGGGGATCCGGGAATGGCCCGTCCGGGAGCGGCCCCGCGAGCGCCTCCGGTCGGTGGGTCCCGGCGCATTATCCGTGCGCGAATTGCTGGCGATCCTGGTGGGGAGCGGCGTGGGCGGGCGCACCGCGGTGGACGTCGCCGGTGAGCTGGTGGCCGCCGCCGATGGGTCGCTGCGTCGGCTGTCGCGGATGCCGCCCTCCGGCCTGGAGGCGGTGCCCGGAGTGGGCGAGGCCGTGACCGCGCGGGTGTGTGCGGCGCTGGAGCTGGGCCGGCGCATGGCGCGGGAGGGCCCTGCGGAGCGCGGCCGCATCGGCGGCCCCAGGGACGTCTACGAGCGCTGCGCTCCCACCATGCGTGACCTCAGCCACGAGGAGTTCCGGGTCCTGCTCCTGAATACGCAGCACGCGGTCACCCGCGAGGTCACCGTGACCCGCGGCGTGCTCGATGGCTCCCTGATCCACCCGCGCGAGGTCTTCAAGCCCGCCATCGCCGAGAGCGCCGCCGCCATTGTGCTGGTCCACAACCACCCTTCCGGCGACCCCGCGCCCTCCGCCGAGGACCGCGCGGTGACGCGCCAGCTCGCCGAGGCGGGCGCGGTCCTGGGCATCCCGGTCCTGGACCACGTCGTGATCGGCGATGGCCGCTTCATCAGCTTCGTGGAGGCGGGGCTCCTGTCGAAGTAACTTCGACGCAGGGCGGCAGCGGGTCCCGCAAGGGGGGCGCGGCTGGAGATTCGGCCAGCGGTCCACTACATTGCCGCCGCTTCCACCCGGCATCCACGAGGACCGAAATGCAGCAGGAGCTCTCGACGGCAGAGGACGCCGCCCGCGCCGCGGGCGCAGCGGCCATGCGCTTTTATGGAACCCGGCGTTCGTCCACCAAATCGGACGACTCGCCGGTCACCGCCGCGGACCACGCCGCCAATGATGTGATCCTGGCGCGTCTGCGGGAGGCGTTCCCCGGGGATGCGATTCTGTCGGAGGAGAGCCGCGACACCCGGGAGCGTCTGTCGGCCGACCGGGTCTGGATCGTCGACCCGCTGGATGGCACGAAGGAGTTCCTGGCGCAGAACGGCGAGTTCTCCATCATGATCGGGCTCGTGGTATCCGGGGAGCCGGTTCTGGGCGTGGTGTACCTCCCGGACGGTGACGTCCTCTACAGTGCCGCACGGGGCGTGGGCGCGTGGGTGGAACGCGGCGGGACGGGCGGTGCCGGCGGCCGGCAGCGGCTCACCGTCACCAACGCCGCCACCGGCGCGTTGCGGCTCGTGGGCTCCCGCAGCCACGCCGAGCCACTCCTCGTCCGGATGCAGGAGGCGCTCGGGATCGAGGACGTGGAGCCGTGTGGGTCGGTGGGGGTGAAGTGCAGCCGCATCGCCGAGGGGCGCAGGGACCTCTACGTCCACCCGGTGCCGTACCTGAAGGAATGGGACACCTGCGCGCCGGAGGTGCTGTTGCGGGAGGCGGGAGGGGCGGTCACCGACTGCCTCGGCCAGCCGCTCCGGTACAACAAGCCGGAGCCCACGCAGCCGCACGGGATCGTGGCGTGCGGGGGCGGGTGCATCGAGCGGGTCCTGGAGGCGGTCACGCCGCTGTACGAGGCCGAGGGAGGGGCGTGAGGGAGGGCCGGGGGTCGATCGCGGCGCTGCGCGCTGACTGGTCGACCGCGCGCTGCGCGCGCTGGTCGATCGCTTCGGCCTTCGGCCTCGCTGGTCGATCTCCGCTTCGCTCCGTTTTTTGCCTGCGTCCGTTCGCGACATGGCGGGCGGCTGGCGGCGCGGACGCTGGCGGTTCCTTCGACGCCGCGCTCTGCGCGGTCGCCGCGCGCGTGAGCGCGGGCGATCGACCCCCGCGAAGCGGGTCCTCCAGGGCGCGGGGCGCCCGCCGGGGATCGACCCCCGCGCCAGCGGGTCCCGGAGGTCGCGGAGCGACCGCAGGGATCGACCCCCGCGCCCTGCCGCTGCCGCGATGACCCCGGACCTCGGCTGGCCCGCCTGGCTCACGCTCGCGGTGGTGACCCTCACCGTCCTCGGCATGGTGCGCGACTGGGTGAGTCCGGCGGTCGCGGTGTTCGGCGCGGATGTCGTTCTTCTGGTGGCGGGGGTGATCACCGCGGAGCAGGCGTTCAGCGGGTTCAGCAACCCCGCGCCGATCACGGTGGCCGCCCTCTTCGTCCTGGCCCGGGCGGTGGAGAAGACGGGGGCGCTCCAGCCGCTGGTCCGGGGCATCCTCGGGGACGGGCAGGGGCGGCCGAACCCGCGCCGGAGCCGGCTGGCGCGGCTGCTGCTGCCCACCGCCGCGTCATCGGCGTTCCTCAACAACACGCCGGTGGTGGCGATGCTCGCGCCGCAGGTGGCCGACTGGGCGGAGAAGCGTGGCCAGAGCGCATCGCGCTACCTGATGCCGTTGAGCTTCGCCACGATCCTGGGTGGCACCATCACCCTCATCGGCACGTCCACGAACCTGGTGGTGGCGGGGCTGATGCAGGAGGCCGGGCTCGAGCCGCTGGGGATGTTCGAGCTGGCGCGCATCGGGCTTCCGGCCGCCCTCGTGGGGATCGGGCTGATCCTGCTCCTGGCGCCCCGGGTCCTGCCGGAGCGGCGGCCACCGCGGCGCGCGTTCGAGGAGGATGTCCGGGAGTACGTGATCCAGCAGCGGGTGGCCCGTGGCGGCCCGCTCGATGGCCGGACCGTCGCCGAGGCCGGGCTCCGTCACCTGGAGGGAGTGTTCCTGGCGGAGATCGAGCGGGACGGCGAGACCGTGGCGCCCGTGGCGCCCACCACGGTGCTGCACGGCGACGACCGGCTGGCCTTCGTAGGCCGGGTGGACACGGTCCGGGACCTCCAGCAGATCGCCGGTCTGCTGGCCGAGGAGCAGAAGCACGCGGAGCCCTTCTCCGACACCGCCCACACCTTCTTCGAAGTGGTGGTGAGCCCCGCCAGCTCACTGGCCGGGAAGACGCTCCGGGAGGCCGACTTCCGGAGCCGGTTCCAGGCCGCCGTCCTCGCCATCCACCGCGCGGGCGCGCGGGTGAACGAGAAGCTCGGCAGGGTGGAGCTCAAGGAGGGAGACACGCTGCTGGTGCTGAGCGATCGGGGGTTCGGCGCCCGCTGGCGCGACCGAAGCGAGTTCCTGCTGGTCAGCCACCTCGGCGGCAACCCTCCGCCGCCCGCGCGCCAGGCCTATTTCGTCGGTGCCGTCATGCTGGGGGTGATCCTGATCGCGGGGCTCGGAGGGATCCCGATCCTGCATACCGCGCTGGTCGGCGCGATCCTGCTGGTGCTGGGCGGGGCGCTCACGCCCGGCGAGGCGCGGGACAGCCTGGAGCTGGACACGCTGGTGCTCATCGCTTCGTCCTTCGGGCTCGGCGCCGCCATCGAGGCCAGCGGTCTCGCGGGCGTCGCGGGCCACCTCATCGTCGAGAGCCTGGCGGGCTGGGGCGGGATCGGGATCCTGCTCGGCGTTACGCTCGCCACGGTGGTTCTGACGGAGCTGATTACCAATAACGCCGCGGCGGTGTTAGTTTTCCCGATCGCACTGGCCGCGGCCGCGGAGATCGGTGTGGACCCGCGGCCGCTCCTGATCGGACTGACGGTGGCGGCTTCGGCCAGCTTCCTGACCCCGATCGGCTATCAGACCAACACCATGGTCTATGGCATGGGCGGCTACCGCTTCACCGACTATGCTCGGCTGGGGGCGCCGCTCACACTCGTAATCATCCTGACCATACTCCTGTTCGTTCCTGTATTCTGGGCATTCTGATGAAAGCGACGCAGCAAGACGTGACGATGGAACCCGATCCGACGACCGGCGAGCACGCGCGCAGCGGCTACCGCCGCAGCCATCTCGACCAGCTCGAGAGCGAGGGGCTCTTCATCATGCGGGAGACGGCCGCCCAGTTCGAGCGACCCGTTCTCCTGTTCTCCGGCGGCAAGGACAGCATCGTCATGGTGCATTTGGCGCGAAAGGCCTTCTGGCCCGCGCCGATCCCGTTCCCGCTCCTCCACATCGACACCGGCCACAACTTCCCGGAGACGCTGGAATTCCGGGACGCGCTCGTGGACGAGGTGGGCGCGGAGCTCCGGGTCGCCTACGTGCAGGAGTCCATCGAGAAGGGGCGGGTGAAGGAGGAGTCGGGAGAGAACCCGAGCCGGAACGCGCTGCAGACCACAACGCTGCTGGACGCGCTGCGGGGGATGAAGGTGGATGCCGCGCTGGGCGGCGGTCGGCGCGACGAGGAGAAGGCGCGGGCCAAGGAGCGCTTCTTCAGCCACCGCGACCGCTTCGGCCAGTGGGACCCCAAGGGGCAACGGCCCGAGCTGTGGAACCTGTTCAACGGCCGGCGCGGACTGGACGAGCATTTCCGGGTCTTCCCGCTATCGAACTGGACCGAAATGGACGTGTGGCAGTACATCGCGCGCGAGAGCATCGCGCTGCCCTCGCTCTACTTCGCCCACGAGCGCGAGGTGGTGGAGCGCGATGGCGTGCTCCTGGCCGTCGGCCCCGACAACCGGGTGCTGGAGGACGAGAGCTCGGAACGCCGGCAGGTGCGCTGCCGGACCATCGGCGACATCACCTGCACCGGCGTCTGGGAGAGCTCCGCCACCAGCCTGGACGAGATCATCCAGGAGGTCGCGGCCGCCCGGAAGGGTGAGCGTGGCGGCCGGAGCGATGACCAGCGATCGGAGGCCGCGATGGAGGATCGGAAAAAGCAGGGGTACTTCTGAGCCTGGGAGTCATCGAGGGGGCGGAGTGACGCGCAGGACAGCTTCGTGTCCGGGGCATTCCCATGGTGGGACCGGACAGTTCATTTCAATCGGTGAGAACGAAAGAACGTGACCGTCAAGACCAGGAACCAGGAACGCCCCGCCCCTCCGGCGGAGTCCAACCCGTACCGCCACATGGACCTGCTGCGCTTCAGCACGGCCGGGTCCGTGGATGACGGGAAGAGCACCCTCATCGGCCGGCTCCTCTACGACACGAAGAGCATCTTCGAGGATCAGATGGAGGCGGTGGAGCGGACCAGTCGCCAGCGTGGCGAGGGTGAGGTGAACCTGGCGCTGCTCACGGATGGACTGCGTGCGGAGCGCGAGCAGAACATCACCATCGATGTCGCCTACCGGTACTTCGCGACGCCGAAGCGCAAGTTCATCATCGCGGACACGCCCGGCCACGTGCAGTACACTCGGAACATGGTGACGGGCGCCAGCACGGCGGAGCTCGCCATCATCCTGGTGGACGCGCGGAAGGGTGTGCTGACGCAGAGCAAGCGGCACGGTTTCATCGCGAGCCTCCTGGGGATCCCGCACCTGGTAGTGGCGGTGAACAAGATGGACCTGGTGGACTACTCCCAGGAGGTGTTCGAGGAGATCCGCCAGGAGTACACCGACTTCGCGGCCAAGCTCGACGCTGACGACCTCACGTTCATCCCCATCAGCGCCCTCAAGGGCGACAACGTGGTGCACAAGAGCGACGCCATGTCGTGGTATGACGGCCCGACGCTCCTCCACCACCTGGAGACGGTGCCGGTGGGCTCCAGCCGGAACCTCATCGATTTCCGCTTCCCGGTGCAGTACGTGGTCCGGCCGAACCAGGACTTCCGGGGCTACGCTGGCCGGATCGCCAGCGGCACCGTATCGCCGGGCGAGGACGTGGTGGCGCTGCCGAGCGGGATCGCCACGCACGTGAAGACGGTGGAGACCATGGACGGCGCGCTCGACGAGGGGTCCGCCGGCCAGTCCGTGGTGATCACCCTCGAGGACGAGATCGACATCTCCCGCGGCGACATGATCGTCCGGAGCAACAACCTGCCGCACGTGGCGGAGCGGTTCGATGCCACGCTGGCGTGGATGGGGGAGGAGACGCTGGACCTGTCGCGTCCGTACGTCCTCATGCACACCACGCGGGAGGCGCAGGCGTTCATCAGCAAGCTCCATTACCGGATCAACGTGGACACGCTCCATCGCGAGGACGCCGACACGCTGGCGCTCAACGAGATGGCCCGCGTGGAGGTCACCGCCAGCCAGGACATCTTCTTCGATCCGTACGAGACCAACCGCGAGACCGGCGGCTTCATCCTGGTCGACCCGCATACGAACGCCACGGTGGCCGCCGGGATGATCCGGGGCGAGGTCCGGACGGCCGAGGCGATCTTCCATACGGACCGCAAGGAACGGCTCAGCAGCCCCCACGTGGTGTGGGAGGCGTGGAACGTGCCCCGCGAGCGCCGTGAGGCGCGCAACGGCCACGAGGCCAACATCCTCTGGTTCACCGGCCTGTCCGGCTCCGGCAAGAGCACCATCGCCCGTGCCCTGGAGCGCCGCCTCTTCGAGGATGGCGTCCACACGATGCTCCTGGATGGCGATCAGGTCCGCCACGGCCTGTGCGCCGACCTCGGATTCAGCGCCGAGGACCGGGCGGAGAACATCCGCCGCGTGGGCGAGGTGGCCCGTCTCTTCTTCGAGGCCGGACACCTGGTCATCTGCACCTTCATCTCGCCGTTCCGGAAGGACCGGGAGCACGCCCGTGGGCTGGTCCCCGGTGGACGCTTCACGGAGGTGTTCATCGACACGCCGCTGGACGTCTGCATGGACCGTGACCCCAAGGGCCTCTACGCCAAGGCCAAGGCCGGGGAGATCAAGGACATGACCGGGCTCTCCAGCCCGTACGAGGCCCCGGAGGACCCGGAGGTCGTGGTGGAGACGGCCGGGGTGACGGAGGAGGAGGCCGTCGAGCGGCTGTATCAGGCGCTGCGGCAGCGCGGGGTGCTGCCGGGCTAGAGGCGCGCGACCAGAGGCGGCCGCTGGCGCACTTCGACCGCGGCGCTGCGCGCCGGCTGGTCGACCGCGCGCCGCGCGCGCTGGTCGATCGCTTCGGCCTGCGGCCTCGCTGGTCGATCTCCGCTTTCCTCCGTCTCTCGCCTGCGTACGCGGGATCCGTGAGGAACGCTGGCTACTCCGACTCTCGCCGTCCCTTCGACGCCGCGCTCCGCGCGATCGCCGCGCGCGGAGCGCGGGCGATCGACCCCCGCGCCAGCGGGTCCCGCAGGTCGCGCAGCGACCGCAGGGATCGACCGTCGCTCTTGCCCGCCGCACCTCCCCGCCTGTTACCTTAGGGTGGTCCTGAACCGCCGCACCCGTCGGGGGTAGGACCCGAGAGCTAGAGAGCGACTGAAGCCGCGCCGCGCCCGATCTGTGGGCGATGGCGCTTCCTGACCGGGGAGACACCGTGAACCCCACCGCCGCAACCGAAGGTCGAGGTACGCCCGAGACCGGGGGCGACAAGCAGGCCGCCCGGGAGTCCGGAGCGCAGGACGGGACCGCGCAGAAGGAGAGCGCCGCCGAGGACCGCGCCGCGCGGCTCGCCGAAGCGCTCGACCACCTCCCGTCGCGGCTGCGCGAGGCCGTGGAGCCGCACTCCGACCGACTGGACGTCCCGGTCATCGCGCGGGCGTACGAGTTCGCGGAGAAGGCGCACACGGGCCAGAAGCGGGCGAGCGGCGAGTCGTTCATCGTTCACACCACCGAGGTCGCGCGCATCCTGGCCGAGCTCCACCTGGACACCGTGTCCGTGGTGGCCGGGCTCATCCACGACACGGTGGAGGACACGCCGCGGACGCTGGAAGACGTAATCGCGGAGTTCGGCCAGGAAGTGGCGAACGTGGTGGACGGGTTGACGAAGATCGGGAAGGTGCGGTTCCGGTCGAGCACCGAGCAGCAGGTGGAGAACTACCGGAAGCTGCTCCTCAGCATGGCGAGCGACGCCCGTGTCATCCTGATCAAGCTGGTGGACCGGCTGCACAACATGCGCACGCTGGACCACCTCCGCCCCGAGAAGCAGCAGCGGATCGCGCTGGAGACGCGCGAAATCTACGCGCCGCTGGCCCACCGCCTCGGGATGGCGCAGATCAAGTGGGAGCTGGAGGACCTGGTCTTCAAGTACCTGGAGACGGCTGCGTACCGGGACCTGGTGAAGAAGGTGAAGGACCGGCGCGCGGAGCGGGAGGAGTGGGTGGAGTCGCTCCGCAAGCCGCTGGAGGAGGAGCTCCGCAACAACGGGATCCCGTGCGAGGTGTACGGCCGGCCGAAGCACCTGTACTCGATCCATCGGAAGATGGTCCACCGGGACAAGCCGTACGACGAGATCTACGACCTCATGGCGATCCGGGTGATCACCGACAACGTGGCCAACTGTTATCACGCGCTCGGGATCATCCACAACCAGTGGACGCCGCTCCAGGAGCGCTTCCACGACTACATCGCCACGCCGAAGTCCAACATGTACCGGTCGCTGCACACGACCATCTTCGGTCCCGGCGGGCGCATGTACGAGATCCAGATCCGGACCCGCGAGATGCACCGCACCGCCGAGTACGGGATCGCGGCGCACTGGAAGTACAAGGAGGACGGAGTGCTGGTGGCGCCCCAGCGGGAGCTGGACGAGGTCGATGAGACCCTCACCTGGTTCCGGCAGGTCCTGGAGTGGCAGCAGGAGACCCGCGAGCCGGAGGAGTTCATGGAGTTCCTCCGGATCGACCTGTTCCAGGACGAGATCTTCGTTTTCACGCCCAAGGGCGACGTGAAACAGCTGCCGAAGTCCGCCACGCCCATCGACTTCGCCTTCGCCGTCCATACCGAGGTGGGGCTGCGCTGCTCCGCCGCGCGGGTCAACGGTCGCATCACCCCACTCAGCCGCGAGCTCAAGAACGGCGACACGGTGGAGATCATGACCGACGAGCGCCAGCGGCCGTCGCGCGACTGGCTGGGGTTCGTTCGCACCGCCCGCGCCCGGCAGAAGATCCGTCAATGGATCCGGCAGGAGGAGTTCGACAGCTCGCTCAAGCTGGGGCGCGAGATCCTGGAGCGGGAGCGGAAGAAGCGGAAGGCGCCCAAGCCGGACGAGGATTCGCTGCAGCTGGCCGCGGAAGCGCTCAACCTGCCCGGCCCAGACCACGTCCTGGCGGGCCTCGGCCGCGGCGATGTGGGCCTCTCCTCGATCCTGAAGGAGCTCTATCCCGACGAGGACACCTCCGTCCCCGCGCCGGAGCCGAACGCGTTCGAGCGGCTCGTGGAGAAGGTGCGCGGGTCCAGCAACGCCGTCCGGATCCAGGGGCTCGAGAACCTCATGGTCCGCTACTCACAGTGCTGTCAGCCGGTTCCGGGCGACGACGTGATCGGCTACATCACCCGCGGCCGCGGCATCTCCATCCACCGCAAGGACTGCCCGAACGTGCTCCAGCTCGCCGAGCACCCTGAGCGCAGGGTCGAGATCGAGTGGAAGGCCGAGGCCGGCGACCGCTTCTTCGTCCGCCTGATCGTCGAAGGTGACGACCGTCGTGGCCTCCTCGGCGACATCGCCAACGCGGTCACCAAGACCGCTACCAACATCTCGTCGGCCGAGATCCACGGTGTCGAGGGCGGCATGACCGGTTCCTTCGTCGTGGAAGTCGAGAACCTCGCGCACCTGAAGAAGGTGGTAAAGGCGATCCGCGGCGTGAAGGGCGTGCTCGGGGTGGAGCGCAGGGAGCACTTCGCCGAGGCGGACATCGAGGCGTAGCCTGGTCCTCTGATCGTGCGCGGTGGTGCGTGGTCGGGAGCGGTCGGGGCGACGTTCCCGCTCCGACGCTCGATCCTCACGGGCAGGGTCCGCGGCGGAGGTGGGTTCGCGGCGGGCGCCGGTGGCTCGCTGCGTAGACTCTCCGGGCTCGTTCGGGGGAGGTCGCGTCTCCGGGGAACGTCGCCCCTCCCTCGTTGCCTGCACTACCACGGCGCTTCGTTTCCTGACGGGGTGAGCAGTCCTTCCCCCCGGCGACCACGCGTCTCGGGTGAGCGCAGGGGCCTGGCCCCGGGATACGGATAGACGGTGCTGTTCGGCTGTCGGACCTCGGCGGGCGGTGTGTCGTACGAGGCGTGTGGTGTGGTGTGGGGTTGGAGGTGAGGTGGAGCTGGAGGTGGAGTCGGGGCCGGCAGCGACGTCCCCTGTGCTTCCACGCTGCCGATCTCCGTGAGGGAGGGGTGGTGTTCCCCGGAGGCGCGACCTCCCCCGAACCGCCCGGCAGCCCTGTGCTGCAGGTCCCCCGATCCGCCCGGCCAGCCCGCTATCCCCGGATCTCTACCCGTGAGGATCGAGCGCCGGAGCGGGAACACCGCCCCGACCGCTCCCGACCGCCCCCCGACCACCCCGAGCGGGCTCCGCGGCGTTGACAAACACCCGGGTCGCGTCTAGCATCCGGGCGTAATGAGTTCTCGCGGAAGCATTTGCAGGCCGCTTGGCACCGCGAGGTCGTGGCAGGAGGGGACGGACGTCACGACCGAAACAAAGGGCTAAAGTGCCGGGACACCGACTCGCCCAGCGATCGCCCCGTCACTTCATGGCGGGGCTTTTTTCGTTTGTGCTCAAGCGCCGGGCTGGGTCTGGCGCCCACCGAAGAGATCGATGCCAAAGCACCTGTTCACGTCGGAGTCCGTCACCGAAGGCCACCCCGACAAGGTGGCCGACCAGATCAGTGACACGATCCTGGACGCCGTGCTGGAGAAGGACCCGGCGGGTCGAGTCGCCTGCGAGGTCATGGTGACGACGGGGCTGGCCATCGTCGCCGGCGAGATCACCACCGCCGAAACACCGGACTACTCGTCGCTGGTCCGGGGCACGCTCCGCTCCATCGGCTACACGGACTCCACCTGGGGGATCGACGGGGACACGTGCGGCGTCATGGTTTCCGTGGACCGGCAGTCGCCGGACATCAGCCAGGGCGTGGACCCGGGCGGCGCCGGGGACCAGGGGATGATGTTCGGCTACGCGGTGGACGAGACGCCCGAGCTCATGCCGGCGCCGATTCAACTCTCGCACAAGCTGACCGCCCGTCTGGCCGAGGCGCGCCGGGATGGCACGCTGCCGTGGCTCCGGCCCGATGGCAAGGCGCAGGTCACGGTGGAATACGAGGGCGACCGGGCGATCCGGATCGAGACCGTCGTCGTAAGCACCCAGCACGCAGCGGATGTGACTCTCGACCAGGTCAGGGAGGGCGTCCTGGAGGAGGTCATCGTGCCGTCGCTCCCGGAGGAGCTCTTCGACCGCGACCACTGCATCTTCCACGTGAATCCCACCGGCCGATTCGTGGTGGGGGGACCGCATGGCGATGCCGGTCTCACGGGCCGCAAGATCATTGTGGACACTTATGGCGGCGCCGGCCGGCACGGCGGCGGCGCGTTCAGCGGCAAGGACCCGACAAAGGTCGACCGCTCGGGTGCCTACGCCGCGCGCTGGGCGGCCAAGAACGTGGTCGCCGCTGGCCTCGCACGCCGCTGCGAGATCCAGCTCGCATACGCCATCGGGGTGCCCGAGCCGGTCTCCATTCACGTGGACACCTTCGGCACCGGCGCCGCCGCCGACCACGAGATCGCGCGCATCGTCGCCGACACCTTCGATTTCCGACCGCGCGCCATCATCGAGACGCTCGGCCTGGCCCGACCCATCTACCGCCCCACCGCCGCGTACGGCCACTTCGGCCGGACGCCCACCACGAACGGCAACGGCCTGGCGCTGTTCCCGTGGGAGAAGACGGACCGGGTGGACGCGCTGCGGTCGGCGGCCGGGGCCTCGGCGAAGGTCGGGACTACGGCGTAGGCGGCGCGAGGGTCGATCCGCCGGGTCGCTGGCGCGACCGGCGGACCCGCTGACGCGGGGGTCGATGGGGACGGCGAGAGTCGGAGTAGGCAGCGTTCCTCACGGATCCCGCGTACGCAGGCGCCGCCACCTGCGCTGATGGGGCTCACCCGGTTGGGAGATAGATGTCCAGATCGTCGCGATACCTGCAGGAGCTGGAGCGCCGCGTCCTCGTTTATGATGGCGCCATGGGTACGAGCATCCAGGGCTATGAGCTGACGGCCGACGATTTCGGCGGGGCTTCGCTCGAGGGGTGCAACGATTACCTGGTGATCACCCGGCCGGACGTGGTGGAGGAGATCCATCGGTCGTTCCTGGAGGTGGGCTGCGACGTGGTGGAGACCGACACCTTCCGCGCCAACCGGCTGACGCTGAAGGAGTACGGTCTCGCGGACCGGGTGCTGGAGATGAACCGGGCGGCCGCCGGGCTGGCGCGTCGTGCGGCGGACGCGTTCGCCACGGAGGACCGGCCGCGGTTCGTGGCGGGGAGCATCGGTCCGAGCGGGTTCCTGCCGAGCACGTCGGACCCGTCGCTGGGCGCCATGACGTACGAGGAGCTGGCGGACGTCTTCGCCGAGCAGGCGCTGGGGCTGGTGGAGGGGGGTGTGGACGTGCTCCTGATCGAGACCAGCCAGGACCTGCTGGAGGTGAAGGCGCAGGTCACGGGAATCCGGCGGGCGCTCCGCGAGCTCGGTCGCGACGATGTCGCCATCCAGGGGCAGGTCACGCTGGACACCTCCGGCCGGATGCTGCTGGGCACCGACATCGCCGCCGCGGTCACGGTGCTCGAGGCTCTGCGCGTCGACGTGGTGGGCCTCAACTGCTCCACGGGGCCCGAGCACATGCGGGAGCCCGTGCGCTGGATGTGCGAGAACACCCGGCTCCCCATCTCCGTGATCCCGAACGCCGGCATCCCGCACAACGAGGGCGGTGTGGCCGTGTACCCGCTCTCGCCGGAGAAGCTGGCGGCGGCGCACGAGGAGTTCGTCCGGGAGCTGGGCGTGAGCGTGGTGGGCGGCTGCTGCGGCACGACGCCCGAGCACCTCCGGCAGGTCGTGGAGCGCGTGGGCGGGGCCGAGCCGAAGCGCCGCGAAGTGGCCGACGTCCCGCGTCTCGCCAGCGCCATGACGACGTTCGACATGGCCCAGATTCCGGCGCCCACGCTCATCGGCGAGCGCGTCAACTCGCAGGGCTCCCGCGCGGTCAAGCGGTTCCTCCTGGAGGACGACTACGAGGGCGTACGCGACGTGGCGCGCGGGCAGGTCGAGGGCGGCGCGCACCTGCTGGACGTGTGCGTGGCGCTCACGGAGCGGCAGGACGAGCGCGACCAGATGCGCGCGCTGGTGAAGCTGCTGGCACAGAGCGTGGAGACGCCGCTGGTGCTCGACACCACGGAGGCGGACGTGGTGGAGGCGGGGCTCCGGCAGTACCCCGGTCGCGCGGTCATAAACTCCATCAACCTGGAGAACGGCCGGGAGCGGATCGACACCGTGGTCCCGCTGGCGGTGGAGCACGGCGCCGCTCTGGTGGCGCTCACCATCGACCGGGAAGGGATGGCGAAGACGGCCGACCGGAAGCTCGAGGTGGCGAAGCGGATCCACGACATCGTCGTGGACGAATACGGAATGCGCCCGAGCGACCTGATCTTCGACGACCTGACGTTCACGCTGGCCACGGGCGAGGAGGAGTTCCGTCGGAGCGCTGTGGAGACCATCGCGGGGATCCGACGGATCAAGGCGGAGCTGCCAGGGGTGTTCACGTCGCTGGGCGTGAGCAATGTCAGCTTCGGGCTCCAGAAGCACGCCCGCTCGATCCTCAACTCCGTCTTCCTGCACCATTGCGTGGAGGCGGGGCTGGACATGGCGATCGTGAACCCCGCCCACATCACGCCCTACGCCGAGATCGACCAGGAGCAGCGGACGCTGGCGGACGACCTGATCTTCGACCGCCACGAGCACGCCCTCCAGAAGTTCATCGAGTTCTACCAGGAGCACACGGTCGAGGAGGAGGAGGCCGGGGACCCGCGGGAGGAGATGGAGCTGGACGACGCCATCCACTGGTCGATCCTCCACCGGAAAAAGGACGGCGTCGAGGCGCTCGTGGATCGGGCCATCGCGGTGCGTATGGGCGGGCATCGAGGGTCGATCTCGTCATCGGCTGAAGAAGGGATTCCGAATCCAGCGTCCCACAGCGCGGGCGTCGACCTTCTCAACAACGTGCTGCTGCCGGCGATGAAGGAGGTGGGGGACAAGTTCGGGGCGGGGGAGCTGATCCTGCCGTTCGTGCTCCAGTCGGCCGAGGTGATGAAGAAGGCGGTCGGGCGGATGGAGACCTACCTGGAGAAGGTGGAGGGGCAGTCGAAGGGGACCGTGGTGCTGGCGACGGTGTTCGGCGATGTGCACGACATCGGCAAGAACCTGGTCCACACGATCCTCGAGAACAACGGCTATACGGTCCACGACCTGGGCAAGCAGGTCCCCGTGAACGACATCCTCGCCAAGGCCGAGGAGGTGGACGCGGACGTCATCGGGCTGAGCGCTCTGCTCGTGTCCACGTCGAAGCAGATGCCGGCGGCCGTGAAGGAGCTGCAGCAGCGCGGGCTCCGCTTCCCGGTCATGTGCGGCGGTGCGGCCATCAACCCGTCGTTCATACGCTCGGCCGCGTATGTCGATGACCAGCAGGAGCAGCTGTACGAGCCCGGCGTCTGGTACTGCAAGGACGCGTTCGAGGGGCTGCACGTGGTGGACGCCCTCACCGGCGGTGACCGCGAGACGTTCACGCGTGCGCGACACGAGGAGATCCGCCAGGGCGTGGAGAAGCGGGCGGCGCTGAAGGCGCGCGCCAAGGAGATGCGTCCGGCGGACCGCCCGGGCCCCAGCCGCGATGTGGAAGCACCGGCGGCGCCGTTCCTCGGCCACAAGGTGATCGACCGGATCCCGCTCACGGAGCTATACGACCTCATCGACCTCAACACGCTCTACCGGCTGCACTGGGGCGCCAAGAACGCCAAGGGCGAGGTGTGGGACCGGCTGGTGAAGGAGGAGTTCGAGCCGCGGCTCGAGCGGATGAAGCGCGAGGCGCTCTCCGGTGGGCAGGTCCGGGTGCGCGCGGCCTACGGCTTCTGGCCGGCCGCGGCGGAGGGCAATGACGTGGTCGTCTTCGACCCGGAGGACCCCGCCCGCGAGCTGGAGCGATTCGATTTTCCGCGTCAGAGCGACCGGGAGCGACTCTGCCTCTCCGACTACCTCCGCCCCGGCGCCGGATCCGACTCCGGGAGCGTGGCGACGCTGACCCGGGACTACGTCGGGTTCCTCATCGTCTCCGTCTCCGACACCCTGCTGGAGCGGTCGCAGTCGATGATGAAGGGCGGCGAGTACACGGAGGGCTACTACCTGCACGGCTTCGGCGTGCGCCTGGCCGAGGCGGCCGCGGAATGGATCCACCGTCGCATGCGGCGCGAGTGGGAGATCGAAGAGGGGCGGGGGCTCCGCTACGCCTGGGGCTACCCGGCGTGTCCCGACCACATGCAGCACGAGGCGGTGTATCGGCTGCTTCCCGCGCGGGAGAAGCTGGAGATGGAGCTCACATCGGCCGGGTCGCTCGTGCCGGAGCTGTCCACGGCGGCGATCGTGTTCCACCATCCGGAAGCGAAGTATTTCAGTGCGGTATGACGGGGCGATCTCCTTCGGTCGCTTCGCTCCCTCGGAGACCCCGCTGGCGCGGGGGTCGAGGCCGGGCGCTCGCTTCGCTCGCTGCGGCACCGCGCTGCGCGCGGGGTCGATCGGCGGCTGCCGACCCGCTTCGCGGGGGTCGAGGCGCTCGCTTCGCTCGCGGGGTGGCCTCGCTTGTGGACGTGTGACGTCGTGCAGCGGATGCCACGTGGGCCTTTCAAGGTGACGAATCAGGCGGTGGGCGCGGCCTTGTCGATCATGGGCAACATCGGGGAGGCCAACGGCCGCGACGAGCGCCCGGGCGAAGCACAACAGCACTACCGGTACGCCCTCGGCTCCACGTTCGAGGCCGCCACCCACATTGACGCCTTCGCCGCCCTGAGCGTGATCGACGCCGCCGAGCACGAAGCCGCCGAAAGCCGCCTCTCCCGAATCGCCCCCATGCTCCGCAGCCTGATCCAGCTCCAGCGCAGGAAGGCGCGAAGCGCCCCGCGCAAAAGAAACGCTGCTCCGCCGGCAACGCGCGCTACTCCAAAAAACCAGCGTACGCGAAAGACCTCGACCCCCCGCGCCAGCGGGGTCCCGGCCAGCCCGAAGGGCGCCGCCGGGATCGACCCCGCGCCCCATCCAGGCACATCCCCATGAGCCGAGACCGCTTCCAGGACCTCCTCACTGACAACCACCCCCATCTCTTCGATGGCGGGATGGGCACGATGCTCTACTCCCGTGGCATCTTCATCAACAAGTGCTACGACGAGCTGGCGCTGACCCGCCCGGACCTGGTGGAGGGGATCCACCGGGACTACGTGAAGGCGGGCGCCGAGCTGCTGGAGACGAACACGTTCGGCGCGAACGCCATGAAGCTCGAGCGCCACGGTCTCGAGACGCGGGTGGTGGAGATCAACGCCCGGGCCGCCGAGCTGGCGTGCAGGGCGGCGGGGGACGACGCGCTGGTCGGCGGGTCCATCGGCCCACTGGGGATCCGCATCGAGCCGTACGGCCCGACGGCGCTGGAGGAGGCGCGGTCGTGCTTCCGGCAGCAGGTGGATGGGCTGCTGGAGGGCGGTGTCCAGTTCTTCATCCTGGAGACGTTCGCCGACCTGGCGGAGATCCACCAGGCGATGCTGGCCGTGCGGGACGCCTGCGACCTGCCGGTCGTCGCGCAGATGACCGTCCGGGATGACGGCACCACCCTGTTCGGCACCGCCGTGGAGCTCATCGGTCAGCGGCTGGAGGAGTGGGGCGCGGACGTGGTGGGGCTCAACTGCTCCGTGGGACCGCACGGGATCCTGGCGGGTGTGGAGCGGCTCGCCGCGGCCACGGAGCGGCCGATCTCAGCGCAGCCGAACGCCGGCATGCCCCGTGAGATCGACGGGCGGAAGATGTACATGGCGTCGCCGGAATACATGGCGAAGTACGCGCAGCGCCTCATCCGGAGCGGCGCGCGTTTCGTCGGCGGCTGCTGCGGCACGACGCCCGAGCACATCCGCCGGATGAGCGACGCGGTGCGCGCCCTCTCGCCCGGCAGCGGGCGGTCGCACGTGGTGGTGAGCCGCGTCCAGCCCGACGACGAGGGCGCCCGCGAGCCCGTGCCCCTCGGCGAGCGCTCGGCGTTCGGCCGGAAGCTGGCCGCGGGCGAGCTGGTCACGAGCGTGGAGATCGTGCCGCCCCGCGGTATCGATCCGGCGCGTATGCTCGAAGGAGTCCGGCAGCTGAAGCGCGCGGGAGTGGACGCCGTGAACGTGCCCGACGGTCCGCGGGCGCAGATGCGCATGGGCGTCATCGCCACCAGCGTGCTCATCGAGCGCGAGGCGGGCATCGAGGCGGTGGTCCATTACACCTGCCGCGACCGCAACCTCCTGGGCATGCTCTCCGACCTCATCGGCGCCCACGCCCTCGGGATCCGCAACCTGCTCCTCATCACCGGCGACCCCCCCAAGATGGGGCCGTACCCGGACGCCACGGCCGTCTTCGACATCGACGCCATCGGCCTCACCAACCTCGTCGCGCGACTGAACCACGGGCTCGATCCGGGCGCTAACGCCATCGGCGACCCGACGTCGTTCACCATTGGCGTGGGCGTCAACCCCGGCGCGCTCGACCGCGAGCACGAGCTCAACCGCTTCTACTGGAAGGTGGAGGCCGGGGCGGAGTACGCGATCACGCAGCCCGTATTCGATGCGGAGCAGCTGCTGTCGTTCATCCACGAGCTGGAGAAGCGCGACACCCGCATCCCCATTGTCGCCGGGATCTGGCCCCTCGTCAGCGCCCGCAACGCCGAGTTCCTCGCCAACGAGGTGCCCGGGATCACCGTGCCCGAGCCGGTCATCGAGCGGATGCAGCGCGCCCAGGCGCGGGGGAAGGAGCACGCGCTCCAGGAAGGGGTTGCTATCGCCAGGGAGCTCTTCGAAGCGGTGCGAGGCGAGGTCCAGGGGCTGCAGGTGAGCGCGCCATTCGGGAAGGTGCCCTTCGCCCTCGAGGTGTTCGCCGACGTAGCGTCGGTCGACGCCGCGCGCGCACCCGTGGCGGCTTCCGCAGAGCCATAACCGGGGCGGGAGTTCCAAGCCGAACGCGGCGATTTGCGCCTGCCTGTCGAACGCGTCCTCTCACGGCGATCGACCCCCGCGCCAGCGGGTCCGAGCTTGCGTCAGCGACCGACGGGATCGACCGTCCTCAGCTCCGGCCGTACCGGTCCTCGAGTCGGATGACATCGTCCAGCTCCGGCGTGCTCACCTCCAGCAGAACGCTGTCCTCCAGCGCCTCCATCCGGTGCACGTCCCCCGGCCGGATCGTGAGACAGTCCCCCACCCCCATCTCGTAATCCTCGCCGTTCAGGTGGAAGCGGAGCCGACCCTTCTGCAGGTACATGGTCTCCTGCTTCTTCTCGTGCTTCTGGAGCGACAGCGCGTGGCCTTCCGTCACCTCCAGGATCTTGCCCGCGTAACGGTCCTCGTGGGCGTACCAGACCTCGCGACCCCAGGGCTTGTCCACGATCTTCGGCTGAATGAACGGACGCTCCGGCACAGTCCCCCCTGCTGTTCCCGATGGATCCCCGACTCGTCGCTGGAATGGTCGGAGCTTCGGCCGCGATGCTAGAGGCCACGTCCATGGCTCGCAAGGGCACGCCGGGCGGCAGCCGCCGGAGCGGGCTCCCGTCCCCCGCCGGCGGAATTGCTGTTGGTGGCGTTCCCGGGGCCTTCCGCTGACCTCTGGTTCGCTCCGACGACTCGCTCACCCGACCCTCCAACTCTAATGCCACGCCCGCGGACCGCCCATGGTTCTTCGGGACACGATCATGCGCCATCGAGACGCCGAGAGAGCTGCTACGATCGCGCGGCGAGTACCGCAGCCGTGAGTGGAGGCTTGACCACGGTAGAGGTGGTGAACTCGCCACGCCGCGATCACCCCGTCTGCGAGTGGAGGATTCACCACTCTGGAGGTGGAAAATTCGCCACGCGACGATCACCCCATCGGCGAGAGGAGGCTTGACCACCGCGGAGGTGGAAAACTCGCCACGCGGTGATCACCGCATCGGTAAGTGGAGCTTCACCACCGTGGAGGTGTTACCCTCGCCACGCGCCTACCAACGCCTCGGCGGGTGGAAGATTCACCACCAGCGACATTCGAAAGCCCACCCCTGCGCCCGTCAGGGCGCCCCCCTGCGAGGCCGAAGGCCGAGCCACCCTGCGCCCGTCAGGGCCGCCCCCCTGCGAGGCCGTAGGCCGAGCCACCCTGCGCCCGTCAGGGCGCCCCCCTGCGAGGCCGTAGGCCGAGCCACCCTGCGCCCGTCAGGGCGCCCCCCTGCGAGGCCGTAGGCCGAGCCACCCTGCGCCCGTCAGGGCCGCCCCCCTGCGAGGCCGTAGGCCGAGCCACCCTGCGCCCGTCAGGGCGCCCCCCTGCGAGGCCGAAGGCCGAGCCACCCTGCGCCCGCCAGGGCGCCACCCTGCGAGGCCAAAGGCCGAGCCCCTAGAACATCCCCCCTCCTTCGGTGTATCTTCGCCATCTATGCCGACTTCTTTCGACCTCCAGCTCCCGTTCCCGCTCCAGGGCGACCAGCCTCGCGCGGTCGAGGAGCTCACAGAGGGGCTGGAACGGGGCGACCGGTTCCAGACGCTGCTGGGCGTCACGGGCTCGGGAAAGACGGTGACCATGGCGAACGTCATCGCCAACCACGGTCGCCCGACGCTCATCATGAGCCACAACAAGACGCTGGCGGCGCAGCTCTACGGCGAGATCAAGAGCTTCTTCCCGAAGAACGCGGTGGAGTTCTTCATCTCGTATTACGACTACTACCAGCCGGAGGCGTACGTCCCATCGAGCGACACGTTCATCGAGAAGGACGCGTCGATCAACGAGGACATCGAGCGGCTTCGTCTGCGGGCGACGAGCGCGCTGATGGAGCGGGAGGACGTCGTCATTGTGGCGAGCGTCTCCAGCATCTACGGGCTGGGCGATCCTCGCCAGTACCGTGAGCTCATGCTCATGCTGGAGGTGGGGCAGGAGATGGGTCGGCGCGAGATCCTGGAGTCGCTGGTGCGGATCCAGTATGCCCGCAACGACTTCGACTTCACCCGGGGCGTATTCCGCGTGCGTGGCGATGTGGTGGAGATCTTCCCGGCCTACGAAGAGCAGGCGGTGCGGATCGAGCTCTGGGGCGACGAGATCGAGCGGATCACGCGCTTCGACCCGCTGACGGGCGAGACGATCATCCGGATGGACCGCGCGGCCATCTACCCGGCGACGCACTTCGTGACGAACAAGGCGCGGATCGAGCGGGCGGTGGACCTCATCGGGATCGAGCTGGAGGCGCGGCTGCTGCAGCTCCGCTCGGCGGGGATGCTCCTGGAGGCGCAGCGCCTGGAGCAGCGGACCCATTTCGACATGGAGATGATGCTCGAGATCGGGACGTGCCCCGGCAT
Source organism: uncultured Gemmatimonadales bacterium (assembly GCA_963783305.1). GTDB lineage: Bacteria > Gemmatimonadota > Gemmatimonadetes > Longimicrobiales > RSA9 > JAWVYT01. Next base: position 34,551 of record CAWAMW010000011.1, read on the forward strand.
CGAGAACTACTCCCGGCACCTCACCGGCCGGGCGGAGGGGGAGCGCCCGGCCTGCCTGTACGACTATTTCCCCGACGACTTCCTGCTCATCATCGACGAAAGCCACCAGTCGCTGCCGCAGATCCGTGGGATGTTCAACGGCGACCGGGCCCGCAAGACGACGCTGGTGGAGCACGGGTTCCGGCTGCCGAGCGCGCTGGACAACCGCCCGCTCCGGTTCGACGAATGGGAGGGTCTGCTCAAGAAGGCCGTCTACGTCAGCGCGACGCCCGGGGACTACGAGCTGTCGCGGAGCGGCGGCGTGGTGGTGGAGCAGCTGATCCGCCCGACCGGCCTCGTGGACCCGGAGATCGAGGTCCGGCCGGTGAAGGGGCAGATCGACGACCTGCTGGCGGAGATCCGGCTGCGCGAGGAGCGGGGTGAGCGTGTGCTGGTCACCACCCTCACGAAGCGCATGGCCGAGGACCTGACCGACTACCTCCAGCAGGTGGGCGTGCGCGTCCGGTACATGCACTCCGACATCGACGCCATCGAGCGCATCGAGATCCTCCGCGACCTGCGCCTGGGCCGGTTCGAGGTGCTCGTGGGCATCAACCTGCTCCGCGAGGGCCTCGACCTGCCGGAGGTCAGTCTCGTCGCCATCCTGGACGCTGACAAGGAAGGGTTCCTCCGCGACGCCCGCTCCCTGATCCAGACCGTCGGCCGCGCCGCCCGGAACGTGGAAGGCCGCGCCATCATGTATGCGGACCGGATGACCCGGTCGATGAAGGAGGCGATCGAGGAGACCGACCGCCGCCGCGAGGTCCAGGTCGCCTACAACGAGGAGCACGGGATCACCCCCACGACCATCGTGAAGACCGTGGACCAGCTCATGCTCAGCACCCGCTTCGCTGACGCCCGCCTCGACGCGCTCGAGCAGAAGATCGCCGAGCCCAAGCCGTCGTACGCCGACGAGGTGGACCTGGAGCAGTGGGCCAAGATCCTGGAAGAGCAGATGAAGGAGGCCGCCGTGAAGCACGATTTCGAGAGGGCCGCCAAGCTCCGGGACGAGCTCTTCGAAGTCCGGGCGAAGCTCGGGGTCTGAAGCCCGTGTCCCCTGACGGGCGCGGACGCGGTGGGCACTCGTGGGCCGGTGCCCGTGCGGTCCGATAGCGCTCCGCTTTCCCGCCAGGGCTGTTCCTGCCGGCGCCCTCGGCTATGTTCATCGGATCGACCGTTTGGCCCGCAGCACCTGGCTCCTGGGGACGCCGCAGCCCCGTGGGAGGGCCGCGGCAAGCGCCGTGAGCAGCGGGTTCAATCGCGTTGCCAGTTGATAGACTTCAAATTTCTGAACTCGAACTCCGGCTCATGCACCATGCCCGACCATGGCTGACACCCCGGGGCGCGTCCATGGCTGATTCGGCCGACGCCCGGGTGGAGACCAGCTCCGCGCGCGCCGCCCCTCCAGGCGGCGCCCCGGCGCTGTCGCAATCCGCACTCGAGGCGTGGGGCCGGGCGCTTGGGGAGGCCGCGGGGGCGGGCACGCTGCGGCTCCCGCTGGTTATCGCGCTGCGGGGCGAGCTCGGGGCGGGGAAGTCGGTGCTGGCGCGGGCGATCGCCCGTGGGGCGGGCGTGGAGAGCCCCATGCCGTCGCCGACGTACAACCTCCTGTTCACGTACGAGGTCGGCCCCCGCGTCGTCCACCACCTGGACCTCTACCGGCTGGAGGACCCCGAGGACGTGTGGGAGCTCGGGTGGGAGGAGCTGGGGCGCGGCGACGAGATCGTGCTCATCGAGTGGCCGGAGCGCGCGGAATCGCTGCTCCCCCCCGACCGCTGGGATCTTCGCCTCACCGCGGTTCCGAACCGACCGGGGCTCCGCTCGCTGGGCCTGGATCGGCTGGGCGATGCGCCGCCGCCGCCGGACCCGTCGGCCGGGGATGCCAGTACGGGGAGGGGCGCGTGATCCGGGTCGCGCTGGAGACGGCCACGGCGCGCGGAAGCGTTGCGGTGGGCCGCGGCGACCGCCTGCTGGCGGAGGTGTCGCTCGGGTCCCAGCGCCGGCATGCGGAGCTGGTGGTTCCGGCGCTCGACGCGGCGCTCCGTCTGGCGGGGGTGGAGCGGTCGGCGATCGAGACCGTGGTGGTGGGGTCCGGCCCCGGTTCGTTCACGGGCGTGCGCGTCGCGGGTGCCACGGCGAAGGGTCTGGTCGCGGCGCTGGGGGTGCCGCTCCTGGCGTACCCGAGCCTGCTGGCGGTCGCTGCGGGGGTCCCGTCCACGCGACCGGTGTGCCCGCTCTTCGACGCGCGCCGCGGCGAGGTGTACGCGGGGTGCTGGCGCGTGGGGCCGGCGCTGTTGGAGGTCCTGCTCGCGCCGCGCGTGGGCCCGGCGGAAGAAGTGGCCGCCGCCGCGGCCGCGGGGTTTGGCGGGGAGCGGACGCTCTTCGTGGGCGATGGCGCCATCCGGTACGCGGACGCCCTGGAGGCCGCGGGGGGCGCCGTTTCGCGTCTGCCCGTATGGCCGCGAGCGTCCGAGCTGCTCTGGCTCGCCGAGCACCATGGTGATGCCGGCGTCGTGAGCGACGTGAGCGGCTGGCAGCCGGAGTACGTGCGCGCCTCCAGCGCCGAGCGGGGTGTGGCGGGATGAACGTCCCGGGGCGCACGCGGGACGGGGAGCCGGAGCCGTCGAACGTCGCGCCCGCGCCGCCGGTTCCCACGTCGGTGCGGCGGATGACGGAATCGGACCTCACGGCGGTCATGGCGATCGAGAAGGCGGCGTTCTCGAGCCCGTGGACGCTGGCGACCTTCGCAGGGCTGCTCCATCGCGACAGCACGCGGCTCTGGGTGGCGGAGACCGGTGGTCGAGTGGTGGGCTACGCGGCGGTCTGGATGGTCGCTGACCAGGCGGAGCTGGGGGACCTTGCGGTGGAGGAGAGCGCCCGGGGTCTTGGAATTGGACGGCTGCTGCTCCGGACCGTCCTGCGGGAGATGCCGGCTCTGGGGGTCCGGGATCTCTTCCTGGAGGTCCGCGTGTCCAATACCGTGGCGCGGCGGCTGTACGAGCGGCACGGCTTCGAGGAAGTGGGTCGCCGCCCCGGGTACTACACGCGGCCCAGGGAGGACGCGCTGGTGCTCAGGGCGCGGCTGCCCCACGGGGCCGACGCGCACCGCTAACGAATTGACAGCGCCCTATTTGCGTTCTAGCTTGGCAACATTCTCCCCACCGCTACGGCGGTCGGTTCGGCGAGGTTCCGCCGCTCGGCCCGCACACCTGTTACGTTCTGATCCTCAAGGAGGGGCCACCATGAGACGGGTGACCGCAAGCCTCATCGGGCTGCTGATTGCAGGGCCGCTGCTGGCGCAGGAGCCGGCGGCCGAAAGCCGCGAGCACGTCGTTCGGAGGGGGGACACGCTCTGGGACCTCGCCGGGCACTACTTCAACGATCCTTTCCAGTGGCCCGCGATCTACAGGGCGAACACCTCTCAGATCTCGGATCCGGACCTCATCCTGCCGGAGGAGCGCCTCGTCATTCCGGGTCTCGACGGCGCCAACGCTCAGCCGGCCGGGGTACCCCTCGGCGCGGCCCGGGACCCGGCCGGGCAGGTCGGGTCGCGGGAGGAACCTGGCCCGAACCGTACGCTCTTCTACCGCGCGCCCCCGGTTCGCCCGCAGGACGGGGAGGCCACCCTCCTGAGTGAGCCGGAGAGCACCACCATGCCGGTCACGGTGGGCGAATTCGTGTCGGCGCCGTACCTCATGGATCCGGCCCGGCTGGACGTCCGGGGCGTGTTCATGCGGGCGATCCGCGACGAGATGACCGGGCCCGGTGGCGGGATCTCCGCTCACCCCCAGGACCGCGTTTACGCGGGGTATGCCGGGGGAGTCCGGCCGTCGGTTGGCGATCGCCTCGTCATCGTGCAGGTGGGATCCGACGATGTAGATGGTGCGGATCGGAAGCGGCGCGTGGTCAGCCCGCGCGGGATCGTGCGAGTGGAAGCCCTGGGCGGTGACGTCATGGAAGGGCGGGTCGAGATGCAGTTCGGGCCCATCTACCCGGAGCAGCTGCTGGTCCCCGTCACGATCTTCCCCGACTTCCGCGTGGAGTCGGCGGAGCCCGTGGATGGCGGCTCTGACTTGAGGGGCACTCTCCTGGGCTTTGCCGAGGAATCGCCGCTCCGTGGCCCTGGCGACCTGGCGTTTCTGGACATCGGCGCCCTGCAGGGCGTGCGGGAGGGCGACGTCTTCGAGGCCTTCCTGCCCCGGCGAGAGGCGGAGCTGAGCGACGGCGCCGAGCACCTGTCGGACGTGGACGCGTTGCCGCCGGAGGTCGTGGCCGAGCTGCGGGTTCTGCGCGTGACCGACGCCCACGCCACCGTGCGAGTGGACCGGGTGTTCGCCGCGCGTCTCGAGCAGGGGCTGCCGGTCGCGAGGGTCCGGCGCATTCCCTGAAGCGGGCCAGGGCAGCGGCCGGCCGGATGGGCGGCGCACCGAGCACGGCTCGGGTGCGCCGCTTCGTCGTTCTGAGGGGGCCGATTCCCTCGGACGACCGCTTGCAGGGGGCTTCCGCGCGGCTCAAGTTGGGCCGCACACCATTAGAGAAACGGCGGAGTGAATGAATCGAAAAGTGCTGGTGACCGGCGGAGCCGGGTTCATAGGGAGTCACGTGGCCGACGCGTTCCTGGAGCGGGGCGACCGCGTGTGGATCGTCGACAACCTTTCCAGCGGCCGGGAGGCGAACCTCCCCTCGGCGGCGGAGTTCCACCGGATGGACATAGGCGACCCGGGGCTCTCCGCCCTGTTCGACGAGGTCGGCTTCGACATCGTCAGCCACCACGCCGCGCAGATCGACGTGCGGGTCTCGGTCAGTGATCCCCGCAAGGACGCGAGGATCAACATCGACGGGCTTCTCAACGTGCTCGAGAACGCGCGTCGTCACGAGTCACGGGTCGTGTACATCTCCTCCGGCGGCGTCGTATACGGTGAGCCGGACGTACGGCCTACGCCGGAGACCGCGCCCAAGCTGCCCGCGTCGCCCTATGGCGTGACCAAGCTGGCGGGCGAGCAGTACCTCTATTACTACGCCCGCGTCCATGGCCTCGACTACGTCGCGCTCCGCTATTCCAACGTGTACGGACCGCGCCAGGACCCCCACGGTGAAGCGGGCGTGGTGGCCATCTTCGGACGCCGCGTGCTGGCCGGGCAGCCGCTCACCATCTTCGGCGATGGCGAGCAGACCCGGGATTACGTCTACGTCGGCGACGTCGTGCAGGCCAACCTGCGGGCGGCCGAGCTCGAGCTCGACCCCGTGGGAACGGCACTGGATCAGCGAGCGTACAACGTTGGGACGGGTCGGGAGACGTCGGTGAACGAGCTGGCCCGCACCATGATGGCCGCGGCCGGCAAGGACGTCCCCACCGAGCACGCGGCCGCGCGTCCGGGTGAGGTCATGCATTCGTCGCTGGACAACCGCAAGCTGAAGACGACCGGCTGGGCACCGGCGACGGAGCTCCAGGACGGACTCCGGAAGACGCTCGACTACATCCAGGCGGAAGGGACCACGGCGTGACGCTGATCGCCCAGGTGGGGCCGGCGCCCCAGGGGCCCGTGGACATGATCGTCGGCGGCACCGCCGCCACCCAGATCATCCTCCTGCTCCTCGCCGTGTTCTCCCTCGTGAGCTGGTCCATCATGATCTGGAAGTGGAGCCAGTTCCGGAAGCTGAACCGGCAGGGCGTCCGCTTCCTCGGCGCCATCGAAAAGACGCAGCGCCTTCGGGACGCCTACCGGACCCTCTCCCGCCTCCCGGACTCCCCCTACACGAGCGTATTCAAGCAGGGCCTCGAGTTCTTCAACGAGCTCCGGCCCGGCGCGCTCGAGGAGGACACGCCCAGAAGTGAGGGACTCTCGGAGGCCCAGCTCCAGGCCATGCGCCTCGTGCTCGAGAAAGGACAGGCCGACGAGCGCGACGAGCTGGCCGGCGGCCTGATCTGGCTCGCCGTCATCGGCAATGTCTCGCCTCTCCTCGGCCTCATGGGCACCGTAATCGGCGTCATGAACGCCTTCCTCGGAATCACCGCTACCGGCAGCGCCAACATCGGCGCCGTAGCACCCGGCGTCGCCGAGGCCCTGGTCACCACGGTCGCCGGCCTCGCCGTCGCGATCCCCGCCGTCATCGGCTACAACTACTTTGTAAGCAGGTTGAATTACTTCGGGGGTGAGCTGGAAGGGTTCGCGAGCGAGTTCATCGGGACGCTGGCGAAGGAGCGCTTGCTTTGAGAGTGCAGGGTTGGCTCGCCTTCGGCTCGCAGTGTGGCGCCCTGCGGGCGCAGTATGGCTCGGCCTCCGGCCTCGCAGTGTGGCGCCCTTTGGGCGCAGGGTGGCTCGCCTCCGGCTCGCAGTATGGCTCGGCCTTCGGCCTCGCAAGGTGGCTCGCCGCTGGCTCGCAGGGTGGCTCGGCCCTCGGCCTCGCAGGAACCGCGTGCGGTGTGCGGGGGAGCCGTTTTGGTCGGTCGTCTGGTAAGCAGGCATTCGCGAGACGCCCCACCGCCTGGCTGCTGCGAGCCGCAGGCGAGCCCCCCTGCGAGCCGCAGGCGAGCCCCCCTGCGAGCGTCAGCGAGCCACGCTGCGAGCGTCAGCGAGCCACACTGCGAGCGCCAGCGAGCCACACTGCGAGCGCAGCGAGCCATACTGCGCCCGCAGGGCGCCACACTGCGAGGCCGCAGGCCGCGCCACACTGCGAGGCCGCAGGCCGCGCCACACTGCGAGCGCCAGCGAGCCATACTGCGAGCGCAGCGAGCCACACTGCGAGGCCGCAGGCCGCGCCACACTGCGAGCCGCAGGCGAGCCAAGGCCTCCCCCAGGAGGCCGCCTGATGCGCCAAACTCTCCCGATCACCGCCGAGATCAACGTGACGAGTCTCGTGGACGTCGCGTTCACTCTGCTGGTCATCTTCATCATCACGGCGCCCATCCTCCAGGGAGGGGTGGAGGTGGAGCTGCCGCGGGCGGACGCGGGGCCCATCACGCAGTCGGAGGGGGTGGTCGTCACGATCGGCGAGGATGGCTCGCTGTACCTCGATGACGCTCCCATGGCGTCGCGCGAGGAGTTTCTGCAGTTCTTCCCACGCTACATGGAGGACCACCCGGGCGCGGCGGTGTTCGTTCGGGGCGACCGGCGGGTGGCGTACGGTGAGGTGATGGAGCTGTTCAGCCTCATGCGCGGGGTCGATGTCGCCGAGGTGAACCTGGTGCTGGAGAACCCGCCGGACCGTGAGCGTCCATGAGGGGGAGGGGGAGGGGACCGGGGACCCGGGCATTCCTGCTGTCGGCGGCCGCGCACGCGGCGCTTCTGGTGCCGCTCGTCCTCTTCGCGCGCGCGCCGGAGCCCATGGAGTTCGAGACCGTCCGGATCAACCTGGTCTCACCGCCGCCCGCCGCGGTCGCCCAGGCGCAGACGGAGGCCGAGCCCACGCCCCCGCCCACGCCGGAGCCGGAGCCCGTCCGCGAGGAGCCGGAGCGGGAGGTGAAGCCAAAGGAGGAGCCGCCCAAAGAGCCGCCAAAGCGCGAGAACATCGAGCGACCGGAGACCGAGAAGCGGCCGGAGACCCCCGCGCAGACGCAGCCCCAGCCCACTCCCACGGAGGAGGCGCCCGAGGCCGCCACCGGCGGGGACGACCTGAACATCGCCACCGAGGGGCGCGAGTTTCCGTTTCCGGACTACCTCGCCAACGTCATCATCCAGGTGAAGCGCTACTTCCGCTGGAGCGACGACTCGCACCCCAAGGGCGTCATCTACTTCGAGATCACCCAGGATGGCGGCGTGCGGAACCTGCGGATGGCCCGGTCTTCGGGGAACATCCGGTTCGACTTCGCCGTACAGGGAGCCGTGGAGACGGCGGGGAACCGTGGCGCCTTCGGTCCGCTCCCCCAGGGTTACGCCGGCCCGTTCCTTCCGGTGCAGCTCGAGGTCGAGCCCCCGCGCTGAGCGGCGGCACGTGTTGACTGGTTCAAGAACCCTGAACGGAAGGCCGGAGTCGGAGTGAGAGTCTTAGTCCCTAGCAGGCTGCTGAAGAAGTGGAGGGAAGGCGGGTCGAGGGTCGATCCCTTCGGGACCCGCTGGCGCGGGGGTCGATCCTCGGGGTCGCTTCGCTTCCCGAGGACCCCGCTGGCGCGGGGGGTCGATTGCCCGCGCTCCGCGCGAGGCGACCGCGCTGCGCGAGGCGTCGACGGGACGGGGCACGCGCGTGTGCTTTCCCCCAGCGACCGTTCGCTCCCCGCCCACCGCCCCTTTCAGCGACCTGCTGGCCGTGTCCTGCTGTCGGCCCTGATCCTCGCCCTGGCCGCGGTTTCACCCGTGGCCGCGCAGGAGGACCTCCCCAAGGGGGTCCAGCTCAAGCTCGTCTACGAGACCCAGTATCGGGATCGGCTGGCCGTCCAGCCGTTCACCGGGCCCGGCGTGGGCTTCGCCGTGGAGGAGACCCACCGCATGGTCCAGCGGGACCTCGACTACTCCGACCGCTTCGAGATGCAGTTCGACATCCCGCAGGCGATGCGGCAGGGGACCATCGACTACGGCGCATGGAACTCCCTCGGCGTGGTGTACCTGGTCACCGGGTCCCTGGAGCCCACCCAGGACGGGTTCGGGCTCCGGATCGCTCTGCACGACGTCGTGTACGGCTCGGTCAAGGAGATCCGCCAGTTCCAGCTCCCACCCCGCGGCGACCCGGGCTTCCGCATGGCCGTCCACGCCGCGTCCGACGAGGTGGTGCGCTGGGCCACCGGCGAACGAGGGGCGGCCGCCACGCGCGTCGCCCTCACTCGCCTCCGCTCCGACGGCACCCACGAGCTGCTGCTGGTCGACTCCGATGGCGAGAACGTCACCCGCATCCATGAGGGCGAGTCCATCTACTCGCCCACCTGGGGGCCCTCCGGCGACCGCCTCGCCTACGCCGAGACCGACTACGTCGAGAGCGACCGCCTCATCGAGCGCGACCTCCGCACCGGCCGCACCCGCATCCTCAGCGAGCGAGGCCTGCCCGCCCAGACACCCGCATACTCGCCCGACGGCGGCCGGCTCGCCATGGCCCTCTGGATCGACCGCGGCATGGAGATCCACGACTACGATGTGAACCGCAACTGCTGCATGCGCCGACTGACCCGCCGCGCCCGCATCGATATGCACCCGTCCTACTCCCCGGACGGCCGACGCATCGTCTTCCAGTCCGATCGCCTCGGCGCCCCCCATATCTTCACCATGCCCGCGGACGGCGGCGACGCCGTCCTCATCACCCCCTTCGAGAGCGGCGGACCCGGCTACTTCACATCCCCGGACTGGAGCCCCCGGTCCTCCCAGATCGTCTTCCACGGCCGCTCCCGCGGTGGCGTGTTCCAGATCATGGTCGCCAACGCCGACCGCCCCGGGGGCGCCGTCCAGCAGATCACCTCCGAAGGCAGGAGCGAGGACCCCAGCTGGGCACCCGATGGGCGCCACATCGTCTTCAGCGGGGTGCGCGACGATGGCATGGGCTTGTATGTTATCGACTTGATCACGGGCCGGATCCGCCCGCTGGTGACCGGAGGACGCTACCGCATGCCCGACTGGTCGCCGGCCCTCGCGGGGGGGCGATGAAACACCGCTTGAGCGGCAGGATGTACAAAAAAACCTTCACTTTTTGGGAGAGCGACTCGATGACGCAGCGTTTCATCATCACCGTGGCCCTGGCCGCGTTCGCGCTGGGGGGCACGGCGGCGTGTGGGAAGAAGCCGCCGGAGGGACCGACGCCGGAGGAGATGCGGCAGGACAGCATCCGGCAGGCCGAGGCCGCGCGGCAGGACAGCATCCGCGCTGCGGAGCGGGCGCGTCAGGACAGCCTCGCCGCGGAGCGGGAGCGGGAGGAGGCGATGGCGCGCGAGACGGCATCGGCGCGGGACATTCTCGAGGCGATGATCCATTTCGGGTACGACCAGTCCGGTCTGACTGGGGAAGCGGAGCAGCAGCTGATGCGGAAGGTGGCGGTGCTGCGAGCGAACCCGGACGTGCAGCTCCGGATCGCGGGTCACGCGGATGAGCGGGGCTCCATTGAGTACAACCGTGCGCTGGCGCAGCGTCGTGCGGAGGCGGCAAAGGACTACATGACGAACTACGGGATCGCCGCGTCGCGGCTGAATACGGTCAGCTTCGGCGAGGACCGTCCACTGGTGAACGCGAGCAACGAGCAGGCGTGGGCGGAGAACCGACGCGACGAGTTCTCCATCGTTTCCGGTGGGGATCAGATGCGCGTACCGGGCGGCTCATGAAGAGAGGCTGGAAGGCGGGGGCGGTAGCCGGAGGTGGCGGGGTGACCCGCGGCCTCCGGCTCGCCCGCCGGTCGCTGCTGACGCTGGTGGTGGCGTTCGCCGCCGCCGGGTCCACCGCGTGCGCCACGAAGGCCGACATCCGCAACGTTCGCCAGGACTTCGGGCGGATGGATGCGCGGCAGGACTCCATCTACGGTCTGCTGCAGACGCAGAACCGGCAGATCCTCGACACGCTGACGCTCACGACGGAGCGTCTGCTGGACGTGCGGGGTGAGTTGGCGAACCAGCTTTCGCGGCTCCAGGACCAGCTGGTGCAGGTGAGCGAGCTCACGGGGCAGGTGCAGGTCCGGCTGAACCAGCTCGACCAGGAGCTCGCCCGCGCGCTCCGCGAGGGCGGGTCGGCGACGCAGGGCGGGTCGGCGGCGCAGGGCGACGCGTCCGCTCCAGCCACACAGGCGCCTCCCGGCGGCCGGGTGACTGCCGGCGGCGACAGCGGAATGGCCGAGGATATCTACGCCGCCGGGCTGGAGCAGGTGAATCGGGGCAACGCGGCCACGGCGCGACGCGCGTTTCAGATGGTGGTGGACAGCTTCCCCGACCAGCCGATGGCGCCTGAGGCGCAGCGCCAGATCGGCGAGACGTACGCAATGGATGGCCTGCACGACGAGGCGCTCCGTGCGTTCGAGCGCGTCGTCGAGCGTTATCAGGACTCCGACGCGGCGCCGCGGGCACTCTATCGGGCCGGTGTCATCGCACAGGAGCGCGGACAGACGGAGCGGGCACGGGAGTATTTCCGGCGAGTCATCTCCGGCTATCCCGGCTCCGACGCGCGGACCCTGGCCGAGTCGGCGCTGGAGCGGATGCGGTAGCACGGGTTCTCTGAAACAGGCGGGGGCGATGGGATCCCGGGAGGCGCCCGGATCGAGGCGCCCGGCGGAGCGCGCTCCTGCCGGGCGTCGGTGTTGGAGCGGATGGTGAAGCATGCGTTGTCCTTACTGTCATGACACGGAAGACCGGGTGGTGGACTCCCGCACGAGTCGGGAGGGACGCGCCATCCGGCGTCGGCGCGAGTGCGTCGGCTGCGGTCGCCGTTTCACGACGTACGAGGTTGTGGAGGAGCGGCCGGTGCAGGTGATCAAGAGCGACGCGACGGTCGAGACCTTCGACCGCGAAAAGCTGCTGCGGTCGATCCGTCTGCCGTGCGTGAAGCGCCCCGTGACGGAGGCGGAGATCGAAGCGATGGTCGACGCCATCGAGGACGAGCTGAGCAGCCGTGACCAGATCCCGAGCCGGGAGCTGGGCGAGCTGGTGATGGACCAGCTCCGGGAGAAGGACTACGTCGCGTACGTCCGCTTCGCCTCCGTGTACCGGAACTTCCAGGACATTGAGGAGTTCGTGGAGGAGCTGGAGGACCTGAACGAGGCGCGCACACGGCTGGAGCTGCGGAAGAACCAGGAGGAGCTACCCCTCTGAAGGACCGGATCACGACCTTCCGGAAGCGCCCGTCGGGCGCGGAAGAGATGCCCTTCCTCGACCATCTCGAGGAGCTGAGGTGGCGCATCATCTGGAGCCTGCTTGCCGTCGTGGTGGGCGCCATCATCGGGTGGTTCCTCGTCACACGCTTCGACGTGCTGGGGCTGCTCATCGACCCCATGCGGCCGTTGCTCGAGGACGGACGGCTCGCGTACCTCAGCCCGGCGGACCCGTTCCTCGTCACGTTGAAGCTCACCCTCACGACCGGCGTGCTGCTGGCTTCGCCGGTGGTGATCTACCAGTTCTGGATCTTCCTCTCCCCGGCGCTCATGCCGGAGGAGAAGCGGGCGATCGTGCCGGCGCTCTATTTCGGGCTCCTCCTCTTTATCGCCGGTATGGCGCTCGCGTACTTCGTCGCGCTGCCGGTCATGTTCCAGTTCTTCGCGCAGTTCCAGCAGGAGAGCCTGGAACAGAACATCACGATTGGCCCCTATATGGCGGTGGTGACGCGAACGCTGCTGGGGTTCGGTCTCGTGTTCGAGCTGCCGGTCGTCATGCTGATCCTGGCAGCCATGGGCGTGCTGGACACCGCCACCATGCGAAAGGGCCGACGCTACGCGATCGTCATCATCACGGTTGTGGCGAGCTTCATCACGCCGGGCGATGTGGTGATCCTGACGGTCTTCCTGATGGTCCCACTGCTGCTCCTGTACGAGCTGGGGATCATCCTGGCCAGGGTCGTGGAGCGCCGTCGCGAGAGGCGGCTGGAGTCGGACGCGGAGGAGAGCGCGGACAAGTGGACCGGAGTGTAGCGAGCGGTAGCGAGACTGGATCCGGGCGTTGTGCCCGCCCCGGGGCAGGGGGGTCGCGCGCGTGGCTTCCCGTCATCCTCGGGCTGGGGCTCGCTCTGGCTCCCACCGCCGTCTTCGCGCAGCAGCCCGGGCTGGCCGGCGATACCACCGTGGTCGGCGATACCGTCCCGTCCGACACCACGCTGACCACCCGCGAGCGGGCCCTGGCGCGACTCAGGGCCATGCGCGTGGACCCCGTCCAGCCGGACACCACCGTTCCCGACAGCGCAGCCGAGGCGATGGACGACGAGGCCATGGCCGCCGAGTCCGCCGACACCGGTGCCGCCGAGATCGTCGTCCAGTCGGACACCGCCCCCGGCGTGGCGGAGCCCCGGTCGACCCCCGACGATCCCCTGCGCCGACCCCTCCCCGCCCGTGACCTGCTGCTGGAGCCGGACGACTCCCTGGGCGTGTTCACCGACGACACCCCGAGCGTGGACCGGGTGATGGTGGAGGACTCGCTGCGGACACTGCTCAGGTCGCTCGCCGGCTACCAGGTGACGGAGTACGCGGGGGAGGCGGCCGTGTACAGCACCGAGACGCGTCAGCTGGAGATCCGCGGCAGCCCCAGCGTGGGGCGTGGCGGGGAGGGGCTCGCGGCCGACTCGCTCCTGGTGTACGAGGGGGATTCCGGCATCGTCTGCGGGTACGGCTCGCCGGTGCTGAGCGGAGGGAACCAGGCCCCCGTGGAGAGCGATGAGCTCTGCTTCAACATCGAGCGCAACATCGGCGTGGCCGTGGGCGCTCGCACGAAGTTCCAGCAGGGCGCCACGTGGTACGTCCGCGGCGCCGACAACAGGGTATACCTGCTCACGGGCGGTGAGAAGAACTCGCTCTATGGCGAGCGCGCGCAATTCACGTCCTGCGACCTCGAACACCCCCACTACACCTTCAAGGCCCGGTCGCTGAAGATGGTGGAGGGGGACATGATGGTGGCTCGCAACATCACGCTGGAGTTCGAGGACGTCCCCGTCTTCTGGCTCCCGTGGATGGTGCAGAGCATGAAGCGCGACCGCCGCAGCGGGCTGCTGATGCCGGAGTTCGGCGTCAACGAGATCGTCCGGAACAACTCCGGCTACAACCGGTCGCTGTCGAACCTCGGCTTCTACTGGGCGATCAACGACTACGCCAGCGCGAAGGGCACATTCGAGTGGTACAGCAACAACTGGACAGCGGTGGAGGGCGCCCTCACCTACCGCTGGCTCCGGCAGTTCCTCCAGGGCAATCTGACCGCCAAGCAGTACTGGCGGCAGCAGGAGGGGCTCGCCGGCGGCGGCAGCAGGGAGCTCACCATCAACACGTCGAACAGCTGGCAGCCGGACGAGCGGACGCGCATGCAGCTGAACGCGAACTATGCCACCAGCACCCAGTTCGTGCAGGACAACTCGTTCAACCCGCGTGAGCTGAACCGGAAGATCACGTCCACGGCCAGCGTGAACCGCTCCTTCGACTGGGGCTCCATGTCGCTGGGCGCCGACCGAAGCGAGCAGATCAGCACCGGGCAGGTCGATTGGAAGCTCCCGGGCCTCGCCCTCAATATCTCACCCGTCACACTCTGGCGGCCGTCGGAGGGGCTCGGGCTCACCTGGAACGGCTCCGGGAACGTCACCAACCGCACCCGAAATGTCCCCGACACCCTCGGCACCCGGGACACGCGCACGCTCGACGCCACGTACTCCCAGGGGCTGTCGTTCGGCAAGCTGGGTTTGAGCCAGAGCGTCACCTGGCACGACGAGGCGGTACAGGGGCCGTCCGCCGCGCCCGATATCCCGGGCTTCTCCGGCGGACTCGATGGGATCGGGATCGGCGTGGTGGACCGGGTGGGGTCGGCCGGGTTCCGCCTCGACGAGGACCGAGACCAGCGCCTGGGGTGGTCCACCTCGCTCTCCTACCAGCAGGTGCTCTGGTCGGGGACGGTCGTGAGCCCCAGCGTGTCCATCAACGGCAACCAGATCCGGGACGACCGCACGCTCGGCGACTTCGTGGCCGAGCCCAACCGGATCTCCGCTGGCGCCACGCTCAATACGTCCGTCTATGGCTTCTGGCCGGGCTTCGGAAACTTCAGCCGAATCCGGCACAAGATCGCCCCCACCCTGCGCTGGTCCTACTCCCCGGCCCCGACTTATTCGGCGCTCCAGGAGGACATCTTCGGGGTGCGCAACCTGCGGGAGCAGAACCGACTCTCGCTGTCGTTCAACCAGACGTTCGAGGCCAAGGTACGGGAGGAGGCGACCCCGGACACGAACGCAGTGGCGGACACAGCCTCGGCGGGCGCGGGGGGGGAGCCCTCGGCCGGTGAGCCGCGCCGGCTGCCCCAGGCCGAGAAGGTTCTGCTCCTGGCCCTCGATACCCGGACCTCCTTCGTCTACGATTTCGTAGCCGCCAGTGAGGAGGGTCGCGGCTTCCTGACCGAGGATATCCAGAACTCCATCCGGTCCGACCTGCTTCGGGGGTTCCAGCTGTCCATGGGCCACAGTCTGTTCGCCAAGGAGCCTGCCACCGAGGGGCAGCTTCAGCCGCGACGATTCGACCCGTACCTCACGGACCTCTCCGCTTCGTTCTCCATCGACAACGATTTCTGGCTCTTCGATTTCCTCGGACTGACGTCCTCCTCGGATGGCCCGGCCGGCCCGGGCGCGGACGCCGCTACCGTCGACCCGGAGGCCGAGGGCGTGGCCAATTCGGAGGACCCGGAGGTGGGCGCCGAGTCGGACCCCGACCAGACTTCGGGACCGGGATCGATCATCCCGAACCGGGGCCCGCAGGACGAGATGAGGAGCGGTGTCGGCGGATGGCGCGCGGCGCTGAACTACTCGTTCCGTCGCAGCCGACCCACTGCGACCCGGACGGAAACGGGCGAGAACCAGCTGCTCTCGGGGAACGTCTCATTCCAGCCCACGGAGCTCTGGAGCCTCCGCTGGAGCACCGCCTATTCGATCACCGACAGCGAGTTCGCCAACCACGTGCTCACCCTGACCCGGGACCTCCACCGCTGGCAGGCCAACTTCGACTTTGTGAAGGCCCAGAACGGGAACTTCCTCTTCAGCTTCCGGGTGCAGCTGCGCGACAACCCGGACCTCAAGCTCGATTACGATCAGCGCGAGGGACCGGCGGATCGGGGGGCGCGGCTGCCGCGCAGGACGCAATAGCATGGATACACTTGAGCTCTACGGCGATCGACTCGCCCTCGAGGACATCGAGCGCGTGGCGTACCGCGACGATCTGCGCGTGGCCCTCGCGAGCGCCGCACGGCCGGGGATCGATGCCGCCCGCGCCGTGGTGGACCGCGCCGTCGAGGAGGGCCGGGTCGTGTACGGCCTCACCACAGGGTTCGGCGCCCTGGCGGAAGTGGTCATCCCGGCCGACCGCATTGCGGAGCTTCAGGAGAACCTGATCCGGAGCCACGCCGCAGGGGTGGGCGAGCCGCTGCCCGAGGCCGAGGTGCGGGCCATCATGCTGCTCCGCGCCAACGTGCTGGCCCTCGGCCATTCCGGCGTGCGGCCGCACGTCATTGAGCGGATCCTGGACCTCCTCAACCACCGCATCCACCCGGTTGTCCCGTCCCGCGGCAGTGTGGGCGCGTCGGGCGACCTGGCGCCGCTCTCGCACATCGCGCTGGCGCTGATGGGCGAGGGGTGGGTCACGGTCGACGGCGTGCGGAGGGAGGCGGCCGAGGCCATGGCCGCCGCGGGGATCGAGCCGGTCCAGCTCGCGGCCAAGGAGGGGCTGGCACTCAACAACGGCACCCAGGCCATGACGGGTGTGGGCTCGCTCGCGCTCCTTGCGGCCGAGCGCGCGGTGGAGACCGCCGAAGTGGCCGGCGCCATGAGCCTGGAGGCGCTGAAGGGTACGCCCAGTCCGTTCGATGAGGCGATCCAGCGGGTTCGACCGCAGCCGGGTCAGCATACGAGCGCGGAGCGGCTGCGATCGCTGCTTGCGGGCTCCGAGATCCGGGAGTCGCACAGGGAAGGCGATCCCCGCGTTCAGGACGCGTACTCGTTGCGCTGCATGCCCCAGGTGCACGGCGCGGCGCGGCAGGCGTTCCGCTACGTGCGGGAAGTGCTGGAGGTGGAGGCGAACAGCGCCACGGACAACCCCCTCATATTCCCGGATCCCGAGCGGCCGGGGGAGGGGCGGATCCTGAGCGGCGGCAATTTCCACGGCCAGCCGGTGGCCCAGGTGCTCGATCTGCTCACCATGGCGTGCGCCGACCTGGCGTCCATCAGCGAGCGCCGTCTGGCCCGACTCGTCGATCCGGCGCTCTCCGGTCTCCCCGCGTTCCTGTCGCCGGACCCGGGCACGAACTCCGGGTTCATGATCCCGCAGATCGCGGCCGCGAGCCTCGTGAACGAGATCAAGCTGCTGGCCACGCCCGCGTCGGTGGACTCCATCCCCACCGACGCGAACAAGGAGGACCACGTGTCCATGGGGATGACCGCCGCTCGGCAGGCACGCGACGCCGTCGCGCTCCTGGAGACCGTTCTCGCCCTCGAGCTCCTCGCCGCCGCGCAGGGCCTCGACTTCCTCCGCCCGCTGGAGCCCGGTCGCGGCGTGGCCGCCGCTCGCGACGCCATCCGCCGGTCGGTCGAGCCCCTCGGCCGCGACCGCGTAATGGGCCCCGACATCGAGGCCCTCGAGCGCCTCGTGAGGGAGGGCGCGTTCGCGCGGCTCTGGGACGCCGGCTGACCGGCTCCGAGGCCGCACACGACCGCTTAACCCAACTCCAACCGACAGTCGACCATGCTCATATTCAGGAATGCCGCGCAGGTGGTGACGTGCGAGACGGCCGACGAGAGCGCCGTACTCGACGGCGCCGCCGTCGTCGTGGACGACGGTGAAATCCTGGCGGTGGGACCGGAGCGCGAGCTCGAGGCCCGGTACGCGGACGCGGAGCGCGTGGACTGCGCCGGTGGCGTGCTGACGCCGGGACTGGTCGATTCCCACACGCACGCGGTCTTCGGCCGCTGGCGAGCGGACGAGTACGCGCTCCGGAGCCAGGGCGTGCCGTACATGGAGATCGCCCGGCGCGGCGGTGGCATCAACGCGTCCGTCCGGGACCTGCGGGAGCGGTCGGAGGAGGAGCTGGTGGAGCTGACGCGGCCCCGGGTGCGCGACCTCGGATCCTTCGGAGCGACCACGATCGAGGTCAAGAGCGGCTATGGCCTGACCACGGCCGACGAGCTGAAGATGCTGCGGGTGATCCGCCGGCTGAACGAGGAGGGGCCCGTCGACCTGGTGCCCACCTTCCTCGGGGCCCACGAGACGCCCCCGGAGCTGGCCGGCCGCGCCGACGCGTACGTGGACCTCCTCATCTCGGAGATGATCCCCGCCGTTGCGGCCGAGGGGCTCGCCCGGTTCTGTGATGTGTTCATGGAGCCCGGCGTGTTCGACGCCCGGCAGACCCGCCGGGTCCTGGAAGCGGGGCTGGAGCACGGGCTCGTCCCCAAGCTGCACGCAGACGAGATCGAGAGCTCGGGCGGAGCGGAGCTCGGGGCGGACATGGGGGCCGCATCGGTCGACCATCTGGGCGCCATCAGCCAGCGCGGGATCGACGCGCTGGCGGGCTCCACCACCGTCGCCACCCTCCTCCCAGGCACCCTCTTCTTCCTGGGTAGCAAGCGCTACGCCCCCGCACGGGCGCTCCTCGACGCGGGCGCCACCGTCGCCCTGGCCACGGACTTCAATCCCGGCTCGTCCACGACGCCGAACCTGCCGCTCGTCATGACCATCGCCTGCTCCCAGATGGGCATGAGCCCGCTGGAGGCGCTCGTGGCCGTCACGCAGGGTGGCGCCCGCGCCCTCCAGCTCGACGACGGACGGGGCGTCATCCGGGAGGGCGCTCCCGCCGACCTGGTCGTCTGGGACACCCACGACCATCGGGAGATTCCCTACCGGTACGGGGTCCGGCTCGCCCGCAGCATCTGGAAGGGGGGGCGGAAGGTGGCCTGAGCGCTTGTTCCCCGCCCCGGGCGCACCTATCTTCCCACGGTCGAAAACGCCGCAATCGCGAGCGTGACGCTCACGAAGTGCGGACGGAGATCCGGGAGCACCGGGGCGGGCACACGGGAGTGCGGCCCAGGGAGCTCCCGTTTGTACCCCCGGCAGCAGGCGGGGGCGGCCACGCGGCGAGCGGGCGCGATCAGCGACTGGCGGAGAGCAGCGTTCGATGGGGATAGCATGGCGGCAATCGGAAAACTGAAGGACCGGGCTCGGAAGCACGAGCAGAAGGAGGAGTGGCAGTCCGCCATCGTGGCCTACCAGGAGGTCCTCGACAAGGAGGCGGAGTCCGAGGAGGTGGAGGTGGAGCTCAGCCTCTATAACCGGATCGGCGACCTGCACCTCCGTATGGGCCAGATGCACGAGGCGGTCTCGTACTACGAGACGGCCGCGGACAAGTACGCCGAATCGGGGTTCCTGAACAACGCCATCGCTCTCTGCAACAAGGCGCTCCGCCACCACCCGGACCGTCCCCAAACCTACCTCAAGCTCAGCCGACTCTGCGCGGAGCAGGGCTTTCAGACCGACGCTCGCCGCTGGATCCTCGAATATTCCGAGCGCCAGATGAAAGCCGGCCGCGTCGAGGATGCGCTCACCGGACTCGAGAACTTCGCCGACCTTTCTGACGACGCCGAGATCCGCGAGAGGCTGGCCCAGCAGCTCGTCGTACACGACCGTCCCGATGAAGCGGTCCAGCAGCTGCGCCATGCCTACACCCTCCGGTCGCGCAACGGCGAGGTCGAGGCCGCCGAAGCCGCCCTGGACCAGGCGCGCCAGATCGATCCGACCGCCAATTTCGACGACGCGACAGAGCCCGCCGCCCGGGTCGATGGGTGGAACCACTCCGCCGGCGCCGACGAGACGGTCGACGAAGCGGTCAACGAGACGGTCAACGAGACGGTCAACGAGACGGTCAACGAGACGGCCGCGGAGGCCGGTCTGGCCGGTCTCGAGACTCGGCGCGATGACCCCGTCGAAGCCGATTCCGCCCATCTCGAACTGGATGGCCTCGAGACCGCCGCGGCCGGGCCGGTCGAGCCGGATGAAGAGGACACCGACCCGGGCTCCCTTTCCGGTCTCGAAGTGTCCCACTCTGTGCAGGACCCGGACGCGGCGCCCGAAGAGGATGAGCTGCCCGCGCTCGGTGGACTGCAGACGTTCGACCGCGGTGCGGCCGAGGGGGAGGACGCGCCGGAGCTCGAGGACGAATTCGACGACGAGGAAGAGCCGGAGCCGCTCCCCCTGCTCGACAACGCCTATGACGGCGACCCGGAGGAAGCGTTCGGGACGGGGGAGGCCCTGGACGCGGCGGACGACGAGGAGCCGGAGCCGCTCCCCCTGCTGGACACAGGCTTCGACGAGGAGCCCGAAGACGATCTCACCGGGGAGCAGGTATCGCTCGAGCCGTCGTCGGATGCCATGGACCTCGACCTCGAATCGTTCGACCTGGGGATGGGAATCCAGGAGGAGCAATCCGAAGCCGAGACCGGGGATACCGACGTCGACGTGGAGACGGTGCTCCAGCGGGGCCGTGACCTCGTCAGCCGGGGGCTCGTGAACGAAGCGCTGCTCGAGCTCCGCGTTCTGTCCGGCAGGGACAGCGACATGGAGGTGGTCCGCGAGGCGCTGGCCATCGTCAACGAGATCGTCCGCGAGGAGCCGAATCACATTGAAGCCCTCCAGCGGCGGGTCGAGTACTCTGAGCTGACGGAGGAGCGGGATCTCCTGGCAAAGGCCTACCTCGACCTGGCCGACGCGCTGGCCCGGCTCGGTGCGGAGACCAGGGCGCAGGCCATGTACGAGCGCGCCCTGGCTCTCGACCCCGGCAACCGCGCCGCGCGGGAGGCGCTCGGCACCGCCGCCGACGAGGGAGCCGAGGCGATCGATCTCGACACCGTTCTGCGGGAGATGGAGCCGGAGGAGATCGCCGAACGGACGCGGCAGCCGGAAGCGCCCGGGGAGGGCGACGACCCGGACCCGAGCTTTGAGGCCATGCTCTCTCAGTTCAAGGCGAAGGTCACCGACCGGCCGCCCCGGTCCGACAATGCGGGCGATCACTACGACCTGGGCCTCGCCTTCAAGGAGATGGGCCTCATCGACGAGGCCATCGCCGAGTTCCAGACGGCGCTGATGGGCGGCACTGAGCGGCTGAAGGTCTACGAAGAGCTCGGCCAGTGCTTCATGCAGAAGAAGCAGTTCACCGTGGCACTCAAGGTGCTCAGCAGGGCCCTCCAGGTGACCCACACCGCGGAGTCGGAGCTGCTGGGCGTGTACTATCACATGGGACGGTGTCACGAAGAGCTGGGCCAGCGGGCGGAGGCCCGGGAGGCGTACGAGAAGGTGCTGGCCCTGGACGAGAGCTTTCAGGACGTTCCGGAACGGATGACTCGCCTGTGAAGTCCGACCGCGCGCAGACGCTCCCAGTGTCCCGGGCGCGCCTGGAGCAGATCCAGGCGCCCGTCACGGACGCGCTGGATCGAGTGGTCGATGAGATCCGCCGGGTCGTCGTGGCTGAGTTCCCGCCCATCCAGGAGGTCAACGACTACCTGGCCCTCGCCAGGGGCAAGCTCTTCCGGCCGACCCTCCTCCTTCTCGCCAATCAGGTGGGGGACAGCGGCGGACACGAGCGGGCGGCAACGCTCGGCGCGATCATCGAGCTGCTCCACATGGCCACCCTCGTCCACGACGACGCCGTCGACCACTCCGTGCTCCGCAGGGGGATGCCCACGGTCAACGCCCTCTGGAACTACCAGTCGGCCATCATCATGGGCGACTATCTCTACAGTCGCGCGGTCACGGAGCTCGCGGAGTTCGGGCGCACCGACCTCATCCAGGTCCTGGCGCGCGCGGCGAACGAAATGAGCGTCGGAGAGATGCGCCAGCTCGTGTCCGCCGACGCGATCGCCTTCGATGAGGACGACTACTACCGACTCATCCGCGCCAAGACCGCCTCCCTCATGTCGGCCGCCTGCGAGCTGGGCGCCATGGCCGGGGATCCCCGGTACCGCACGCCGCTCACCGAGTTCGGCCATCACGTGGGCATGGCGTTCCAGATCGCCGACGACCTCCTGGACTACACCGCCACTGAGGCGGCCACCGGAAAGCCGACCGGGCACGATTTGCGCGAGCATAAGATGACGATCCCGCTCATTGCCGCCCTCGAGCAGATGGACGCGGCGGCCCGGCGCGAGGTGGAGCATTTCTTCGCGGATCCGGAGCCCACCGATGGGGGCATCCGGCGTGTGATCGAGCTGAGCAGGGAATACGGTGGCCTGGAGTATGCCCGGGCTCGTGCCGTAGAGTTCGGGGACCGCGCCATGCAGTGCGTCGAGAGCCTGCCCCAGGGGGCGGCTACCGCTGCCCTCGGCGCGGCGGTCCGATACGTGGTTGAACGCAGAAGCTGATGAGAGAGAGCCCGCAGTGAGTGAGGTACTTTGATGTTGGGATCACGACGACGCGCTTTCCCCCGCATGGTGTGGGCGGTCCTTATCGGGCTGTTCCTCGGCGCGCTGTTCACCAAGCTGGCCACCCGCTACCTTCCAGATAGCGCGGGACGGGAGTTCCTGACCACGACGGCTTCGGCATCGATCGGGCCGCTGGGGGTCGACCTGGTGGCGGTCGCGTTCGTGATCGGCCCCCTCGTCCTGAACCTGAACGTGCTGAGCCTGATCGGGATCCTGATCGTGGCTCTGGTGATGCGCTCCTGGTGGTTCTAGTGGCGGAAAACGGAGGAATGACCTATGGGGTTTGGTAGCGTGGGCGTGTGGGAGGTGATCCTCATCCTCGCCGTACTCCTCCTGGTGTTCGGCGCCAAGCGGCTGCCGGAGATCGGAGCGGCGCTGGGGAAGGGGATCCGTGAGTTCAAGGGGTCCGTGCGCGACATCGAGAGCGAGATCAATCGCCCGCCCGACCGCCGCGGCGACCTGCCTCGCTCCGAGGCCCCTCGCGCCGAGCCGCGGCCGGAGCCCCGCGTCGAGGAGCCCCGCGTCGAGGAGCCCGCCCGGCCCCGCGCCGACGACGAGGCGCAGCGCCCCCCCGAGTAGACCTGCGGCGGGTCAGGGTCAGGCGGAGAAAGAAGAAGCGCCCCGGACGGTCGAACCGTCCGGGGCGCTTCTTGCTCGTGCGGGCAGGACCCGATCGGCGCCGCCAGCGTCAGGCGCTGGTGGGCCGGAGCACCTCATCCCGCTGGTCCACCACCTCCGCTTCCTCGCGGAGCGCCTCCATGAACTCGTTGAGACGCTGGTTCTGGAGCGCCCCCATGATCTGCTGCCGCTGCTGCGGAAGCTGCGCCTGCCACGCCTCCCGGTCCGCCTCCGTCTGGCCCGTCACCTCGATGACGAAGAACCCATCCGGCGTCTCCAACAGACCGCTCACCTCTCCCACCTCGAGCCCGAAAGCCGCTCCGATCGCCGCGTTGCCGCTGCCCACGCCCGGCACGAAGTCCAGCCGCGTGAACGGACCGGCCTCCCGGACCGGCATACCCGCCGCCGCGGCGGCCGCTTCGAGCGTCGCGTTGCCCTCGATCCGATCGACGACCTCCCGTCCAATGTCGTGCAACCGCTCACGTTTCCGCTCGTTGCGCAGGATCGTCTCGATGGGCGCACGCGCCTCCTCCAGCGTGAGAGCCCGTGCTTCGTCGCGCTCCACCACCTCCATGAGGTAGAACGACCGGTCGTTCTCGAAGATCTCGCTCACCTCTCCCACCGCCGGACGGCGCTCGAACACCCAGTCCACACCCTCGCTGATGCTGCCCACGCCCGGCATGTTCGGCAGCAAGGGCGTGAGCTCCATGCTCCGGACGTTGACCCCCATCTCCTCCGCGGCCGCCTCGAGCGACATCCGCTCCACCATGGCCTCCAGCGAGTCGACCCGGGCCAGCATCGCGTCCTCGCTCTCCAGCGTCCGCTCCACCGGCAGAAGGATGTGGGACACCTCCGCCGTCTCGTCTGTGCGCTCGTCCACCCGAATCAGGTGGTAGCCGAACTGCGTCAGGACCGGCTCCGTCACCTGCCCCACGGGCGCGTTCCAGACCGCCTCCTCGAACGCCGGCACCATCTGGCCGCGCCGGACCGTGCCGAGGTCGCCGCCCTGCGTGGCAGATCCCGGGTCCTGGCTGCGCTCGGCGGCGACGTCGGCGAAATCGGCGCCCGCGAGGATACTCGACCGCACCTCGCGCGCGGCCGCCAGCGCCGCCGCCGTGTCCCCCGCCATCGGCCGCTTGTCGATGGCCACCACCCGGGCCTGGGCACGCGCGGGCCGTTCGAAATCGTCGCGGTTCTCGTTGTAGTACGCGGCGACCTCCCGGTCCTCGATACTCACTTCCGCATCCGTGATCGTCGCCAGAACCAGCGGGATGTAGCGCATGGACGCCGTCTCGTTCCGCTCACGATACAGCCGCCACAGCTCCCCCTCCGTCACCACCACACCGGCGCTCACCTGCTGGAACAGCTTGTTCCGCGGGATCACCCGCCGGTAGTACGCCTCCAGGTCCCGCAGCATCTGCGGGTCCGCCGAGGCCGACGCCATGAACTGGTGGTACTTGTCCAGGTCGAACTGGCCGTCGGTGAGGAAGATCTCGTTGTTCCGGAACTCGGGCGGCGGTGCGTATCGCGCCGCCTGCCGGATCTCCTCCTCCGTCACCTGTACGCCGCGGTGCGACAGCTCCTGGTCGATCAACCGGTCCATCACCAGCTGCTCGAACGCCTGATCCTCGAGCTGGCGGTTCTCCGCGGCGGTCACATCCCCGCGCTCCTGCTGCCGCTGGTTGTACAGACTCTGGTACACCTGGGTGTACTCGCCGTACGTGATCGCTGAGCCGTTGACCTTCCCGAGCTGACCGCCCGTGAGGGCCCCCGCGCTCTGCCCGCTCATGTCCATCCCCCACTCGAACACCATGAGCGCCACGAAGGCCAGCGCTGTCACCAGCATGATCCACTTCGTGTTCTCACGCATCTGCTGCATCATACGACCACGACTCCTCCGCTGGACGGCGATTCTCTTAGCACAAACGGTGAAAGATACAGGCGCGGAGCCCCCCCTTCAACCAGGGGCCACCCGACGGACGCCTCGCCCGTATCACGTTGACAGCCTCGCGCGACAGAATCTATCTTCCGTCCCTCACCGATGTTCCATGCCCGACGCGTCCCCAGGAGTAGTGGATGTCCGACGCGCATCGCGACGAAATAGCGAAGCTCGAGAACCTGTACGCGGAGAACCCGGATGGCCGGGTTTTCACCCACCTCGCCGAGGCGTATCGCAAGGCGGGCGACTTCGATCGCGCTCAGGCGACGCTGGCCGATGGTCTCCAGCGCCACCCGGAGTACTCCAGCGCCCACGTCGTCCGGGGACGGGTCCTCATGGATCAGCACCGGACCGACGAGGCCGAGCAGGCGTTCCACCGCGTCCTGGAGCTCGACCCCTACAACCTCATCGCCATCCGGTCCCTGGCCGAGCTCGCTCGCGAGCGCGGAGCAGACGAGGAGGCGCTGGCCTTTTATCAGCGCCTCCTCGACCAGGAGCCCGGCGACGAGGGTGCGCGGGAGTTCGTCGCGCAGGTCGCGCCCGACGAGTACGTGCCCGACGAGTACGCCAGTGACGAGTACGCCAGCGACGAGCCCAGTCCGCTTCAGGGACTGGAGAGCGAGTCGTTCGGTGATGACGTCAGCCGGAGCATGGCCCCGGCAGACGGGGGCCATGATGCCGAGGTCCGTACCGAGACCATCGCACAGGTCTACGCTCGCCAGGGTCTCTACGAGCGCGCGGTGGAGGTCTACCGCGAGCTGGTCCGCGCCCGCCCCGAGGATGAAGCCCTGCGGGACCGTCTGGCCGAGATGGAGCAGCTCGCCGAGGCGCAGACGGAGCGCACGGGCGAGGTCGATGCGGTCTACGATCTGGACGTGGACGATCCGCGGCCCCGTGACACGGGATCCGTCCTGGAGGGCTTCGGCGCCCTCGAAGGATTCTCGTCCCTCTACGGCGGCGGTGATCCGGAGCCGCACGCGGAGTCGGAGGGGGAATGGGAGCCCGAGTCGGAGCCGGCCGAAGAGCCCGAGGCGTTCACGGTGGAGGGTCTGGAGCCGGCGGAGCTGGACACCACGGATGTCGATGCGGTCCCCATGCTGGACATGGAGGTCGAGGAGGCGGATCCGGACACCGGGCTCCGCGCCAATGCCACCCCCGACATGGCCGAACCCGTGGACGGCCTCTCGGAGGAGCTGGACGTCCGTTCCGTGCCGGAGCCGCCGGAGGAGTCGCCGTGGGAGACGACGGTCCCGGAAGAGAGCGCGGACACCGACGCCGAGGAGCCGTCGTCGTGGGAGACGGGAGAGCCCGCCGCCGGCGCGGCAGCCGAGCCCGACTGGCTCGCCGAGCTGCGGATCGAGTCGGAGTCGGTGCAGGAAGCGGAGCCGGCGGACGATGCGCCGGTTGCGGACGAGACCACGGAGGGCGAGGACTCCGCGGAGGAGGACGCGCTGGAAGCCGAGTCCGCGAGCGCCGAAGAGGTCTGGGCTGGCGCGGACTGGTCCGGTGAAACCGAAGCGGGCACCGCCAGCGACTCCACACCCCACGCCTGGACGGATGACGAGGACACCGAGACGGTCGATTCCTCGCCACCCCTCCGCCAGTACTTTGGCGCACTCCTGGCATGGTCAGGCACAGGATCCTCGCCGGAGTCCGGCGTGGAGCCGCATGCGCCCGGATCGGACGAGCCGCAGACGCCGGCCGCCACAGGGATGCCGGATACGCCCGGGATGCCGGACACGCCCGGCACGCCGGACACGCCCGGGACCCCGGCCACCGATGGGCCGGATGACGATGACGATCTGGACATGTTCCGGTCGTGGCTGGAGAGCCTGAAGCAGTGACCGTTGAGGTCCTCCATGGTCCCAACCTGAACCTGCTCGGAACGCGCGAGCCCGATGTGTATGGCTCGGTCACGCTGGAGGAGGTCGATCGGCGGCTCGCGGATCTGGCTGGGCAGCTCGGCGTTAAGATCGGGACCTACCAGTCGAACCACGAGGGTGAGCTCATAGACCGTGTCCAGGAGCGGGCGGGGTCCGTGGCCGGGTTCCTCGTGAACGCCGGTGGGTACACGCATACCAGCGTGGCCCTTCGCGATGCGCTCGTCGGTGTGGGCCGCCCGTTCGTGGAGGTGCACATCAGCAACATTCACGGGCGGGAGCCGTTCAGGAGGAAATCGCTGCTGGCGCCGGTGGCCCTTGGCAGCGTGGTTGGATTCGGGGCCGACAGCTACGCGCTCGCACTGCGCGGGCTGGTCCTGTACCTAGAGCAATCGAAACGGGGGTAGATGGTGGCGAAAGGAAGCGAGTCTTCCGGAAGCGCGAGCCCGGAGAAGAAGGATAAGTCGAAGGGGGCGCGGGTGGAGACGCAGGAGATGGAGGGCGGAGCCACCCGCCCCATGCTCGATCTCGAGTTCGTCCGAGGCCTGATCGAGGCGGTGGATGGAAGCGGGATCGACTCGCTGGAGATCACGAGGGCGGGGACGCGGGTGAAAATTTCGAAGACGCCCCCGTCCGGCGGACCGACGCACGGCTTCTACGCGCCCCCTCCGGCGGCGTCGCACGCGCCGGCGGCCCCGCAGGCCGCGCCCGCGGCGGGCGTGGCACCGACGGGCGCGCCTTCGACGGAGGAGTCGGCGGACGCCTCCGGCGCGAAGGGTGACGGCCTGGTGGACATCACGTCGCCGATGGTGGGCACGTTCTACCGGGCCCCGGCGCCGGAGGCCCCGTCCTACGTGGAGTTGGGGACGAAGGTGGGGAAGGGGCAGACGCTCTGCATCCTCGAGGCAATGAAGCTCATGAACGAGCTCGAGGCCGAGGTGGACGGCGTGGTCCGGGAGATCCTGGTGGAGAACGCGGAGCCCGTGGAGTACGGGCAGGTGCTCTTCCGTATCGACCCGAATGGTTAGGGGCCGGATGTTTCGGAAGGTACTGATCGCGAACCGCGGCGAGATCGCGCTGCGGGTCATTCGCGCCTGCCGTGAGCTGGGCATCCGCACCGTGGCGGTCTACAGCCAGGCGGATCGGGAATCGCTGCACGTGCGCTTCGCCGACGAGGACGTCTGCATCGGGCCGCCACCGGCCCGGGACAGCTATCTCAATATCCCGCGGATCATTGCGGCAGCGGAGGTGACGGGCGCCGACGCCATTCATCCCGGCTACGGGTTCCTGGCGGAGAACGCGGAGTTCGCCGAGATCTGCGACGAGTCCGACATCGTCTTCATCGGGCCCACCGCGGACCAGATCCGCCGCATGGGCGACAAGGCCGTGGCCCGGGAGACGATGATCGCCGAGGGCGTGCCGGTGGTGCCCGGCAGCGATGGCGCCATTGCCGATGTGGACGAGGCGCTCCGTGTCGCGAAGCGCATGGGGTTCCCGGTGCTGATCAAGGCGGCGGCGGGCGGTGGCGGGAAGGGGATGCGCGTGGCGCAGGACCAGGCGAATTTCGCCCAGGCGTTCCAGGCGGCCCAGACGGAGGCCCAGGCGGCCTTCGGGGATGGCAAGGTCTATCTGGAGAAGTACCTCTCGCGGGCCCGTCACATCGAGATCCAGATCCTGGGGGACAAGCACGGCCGGATCATGCACCTCGGGGAGCGGGAGTGTTCGCTGCAGCGGCGCCACCAGAAGCTCATCGAGGAAGCGCCCTCGGTGGCGGTGGACGAGAAGCTGCGCAAGAAGATGGGCGCGGCGGCGATCAGGGCCGCGAAGGCCATCGACTACCATTCGGCCGGCACGGTGGAGTTCCTGCTGGACAAGGATGGCAAGTTCTACTTCATGGAGATGAACACGCGGATCCAGGTAGAGCACCCCGTGACGGAGCTGGTCACCGACGTGGACCTGATCAAGGAACAGATCCGGATCGCCGCGGGGGAGAAGCACTCGCTCGGAGACCGGGAGCCGCCACCCATGCGGGGACACGCCATGGAGTGCCGCATCAACGCCGAGGACCCCGCCAAGAACTTCCAGCCGAGCCCCGGCCGGATCGATATCTGGCACGCGCCGGGCGGTCCGGGCGTGCGTGTGGACTCCCACGCCTATCAGGGCTATCACGTCCCGCCGTTCTACGATTCGCTCCTGGCCAAGCTCATCGTTCACGGCCGCACCCGCGAGGAGACCATCATCCGCACTCGGCTCGCCCTGGAGTCGTTCATCGTGGAGGGCGTCAAGACGACCATTCCGTTCCTCCTCGAACTGCTCCACGATCCGGACGTCCTGGCGGGGAACATTGACACCAAGTTCCTCGAGCGCAGGATGGCGGAGAAGGCCGCCCGCTCATGAGGGTCCATGTCTTCTTCACGCCCGCCGAGCTCGCGGGGGTGGAGCTGCCGGAGCGCGTGGCCGTCATCGACGTGCTTCGCGCCACGAGCACCATTGTGGAGGCCCTGGCGAACGGCGCACGGGCCATTTTCCCCGTGGCCACGGCCGATGACGCGGTCCGGATCGCCCAGAATATCGGCCGCGATTCCGTGCTGCTCTGCGGCGAGCGGAAGGGTCTGCCCATCGATGGGTTCGACCTGGGGAATGCCCCGCCGGAGTTCACGCGCGAGCGCGTGGCGGACATGGCGCTGGTCATGACCACCACCAATGGCACGCGCGCCTTTCTGTCCGTGGCCGAGCGGCAGGGCGGGGGTACGGCAAGCGCCGGCTCCACCATCGTAGCGGCCTCCTTCCTGAACCTGTCGGCCATTACCGACCAGCTTGCCGACGGCGATACGGACTGCGCGCTCGTCTGCGCCGGCCGTGAGGGCCGCTTCGCCGTGGAGGATGCGCTGTGCGCCGGCTCCATCGTGCGCGCGCTGGAGGAGCGGGGCATGGTGCTGGAGCTGAACGACGGCGCGGTCGCCGCCCGGACCCTGGCCGGCCGCGAGGACCGGTTCACGCAGATGATCGAGGAAAGCGCGGCCGGCGAGCGCCTGGCCGAGATCGGCCGCGCTGAGGACCTGGCGTTTTGTGCGCAGGTGGACCGAACGGATGTCCTGCCCCGGCTCCGCGACCGCAAGATCACGGTGGAGTAGCATGGCCGGGAAGAAGAAGAAGGAAGAGGCGGCGCAGCTGCTGACGGACCGGCAGCGCCGGGACCTGCTGGGGCTGGCGTTGGCGCTCCTGGCGCTGTTCACCGCCCTCAGCCTGGTCCCGCCCCGCGCGCTCGGCCTGGAGCCAGGGGCCGCCAGGAACCTCATGGGAGTGGTGGGCGCCACGTTCGAGTACGGCGGCCGCGTGTTCCTGGGGGCGGGCGTCTGGCTCGTCCCCCTCCTTCCCGCCCTGGGCGCCCTCGCCGCCTTCGGTCTCCGCCCGTCGCTCTCACTCAGGTGGATGCTGCTCACGCTGGTCATCGCCCTCCTCCTCCCGATCTCCATCGGCATCCTGGCGGCAGAGAGCGCTGTGGGTGCCGGCGTGTGGGGCGCCAGCATCAGCGGCCCGCTGGTGGCGGGGCTCGGAGTGGCGGGCGCGACCATGCTGGTGGCCTTCGCGGCCATTGCCGCCAGCATCCTGACCATCGGCTGGAACCCCGTACGGACCGCCGCGGGTGGTACTTCACGGGGCGCACGAGCGCTGCGGGGCGCAATGGGTACCGTGGATCCCGCGGCGGTCTCGGGGCCGTTCCGGCGGCTGCTTTCCTCGGCCCGTGCCCGTCGTGAAGCCGCCACGGATGACGTGGGGCTGCTCCCGCCGGAGCCGGACGTGGCGCCGCGGGGGCCGGGGGTGGCCGACGCCGCGTCGTCGAAGCGGACGAAGGGTGGAACGTCCGGCGGGAAGCGCGGGTCCGAGTCCGCCGGCGCGACCCCGTTCGAGGGACCGATACACGCCGGGCCCGCCGGCGCCTCGCCACCGCTTCCGCTTCTCCACGAAAAGCCGCCCCGTGATCCGGCGCTGACCACCCGGGAACTGGATCGCCTGGGCGGTGTGCTGGTGGAAACGCTGGCCACGTTCCGCGTGGAGGGGGAGATCATCGGCCGCACCACGGGCCCCGTGGTCACGCAGTACGAGTTCGCGCCGGCGCCCGGCATCAAGGTGAGCCGGGTCGAGGCGTTGGACGCGGACCTCGCGCTCGCGCTGAAGGCGCCGAGCGTGCGGATCGTGGCGCCCATCCCCGGGAAGGCGGCGGTTGGGGTGGAGGTGCCGAACCCCGAGCCGGACGTGGTCTACCTCCGCGAGATCGTCGAGGCGGCGGGGTTTCAGCGCCACCGGGGTCAGCTTCCGCTCGCGCTCGGGAAGGACCTGGAGGGCAGGCCCTACGTGGCGGACCTGGCCAAGATGCCGCACCTGCTCATCGCGGGCGCGACGGGCTCGGGCAAGTCGGTGTGCATCAACACGATCATCACCAGCCTCGTCTACCGCCACTCCCCCGAGACCCTGCGTCTGCTGCTGGTCGACCCGAAGATGGTCGAGCTCAACATGTACGACGACCTGCCGCACCTCCGACACCCCGTCGTCACCGACCCCGAGGACGCCGCCCTCGTGCTCCGCTGGGCCGTCTACGAGATGGAACGACGCTACGAGCTGCTGTCCCAGAACAGCGTGCGCTCCATCGCCGAGTTCAACGCCCGCGTGGACGAGGGAAAGACGCTCCGCCGCGCCGAGCCCGACGGCCCGGAGGGTGATCCAGACCGCTGGATCTGGAACGACGGCAAGCTGCCCTACGTGGTCGTGGTGGTGGACGAGCTCGCCGACCTCATGATGTCGGTGCAGTCGGACATCGAGCGGCCCCTCGCCCAGCTGGCGCAGAAGGCGCGCGCCATCGGCATTCACCTGATCGTCGCTACACAGCGGCCGAGCGTGAACGTCATCACCGGCCTCATCAAGGCCAATTTCCCCTGTAGGATAGGGTTCCGGGTCAGCTCGAAGGTCGATTCCCGCACCATTCTCGACCAGAACGGCGCCGACGCGCTCCTCGGGAACGGCGACATGCTCTTCCTCCCGCCGGGAACCTCGGACCCCGTGCGGGTGCAGGGTGCGTTCGTCTCCACGGAGGAGACCGAGCGGCTGATGGGCTGGTACCGGGAGCAGGAGGAGCTGCGCAGTGATCGGCCGGAGCGCGATATCCTGGAGGTCGTCCGGGAGAAGGACCAGGAGGCGGCCGGAAACGTGGCGGACGAGGTGCTCGAGGAGTGGGACGAGCTCTTCCGCCAGGCCGCGGAGGTCTGCATCCAGCACGAGCAGGGCTCCACCTCGCTGCTCCAGCGGCGGCTCCGCGTGGGCTACGGCCGCGCCGCCCGCATCGTCGACCAGCTCGAGCACGCCGGGATCATCGGCCCCCCCGATGGCTCCAAGCCGCGCGATGTTCTCGTGGGCATGGACGGCCTCGACCTGTTGATCGCCGGCCACAGCGAGGGCCCCGAGCACCACCGCGAGGAAGAGGATCAGCCGGAGCCCCTCGAGCCCGCCGAAGGCTAGGAACGCCACCCCGCGGGACGGGTATCCAGGATCGGACCGAAGGGAAGCTCGATGAACGGACGGTATCGGATCGTGGAACGCATGGCCTCGCTGCTAATGATCGCTCTCCTGCTCGCCGCCTGCGGGCAGGGAGAGGCGCGCGCGGACGGTGACTCGCCCAACGCCCCCCGCACCCGGGCCCCCGTAGCGGGCTCAGCCGCAGAACTCGGTGGGGCGGCCGATCGAGGCGCCAACGGCGCCTCCGATAGCGGCCGCGCCGAGTCTTTGGCCACGTCGTCAGAGGCCCCGGCGGCGGACCGTGAGACCCGCGGCCGCGGTGCCGGCGAAGCCCCGGTCTCCGAAACCCCGCTCCGCGAAGCCGCCGCACCCGCGACGTCCACGTCTCCCGCGCGGTCGGCCGCCGGGTCTGAAGGCGACGCGGCGGTGCAGGAGGGAGCGAGCGGGACCGAAGCGGGAGAGATCCCGTCGGCCGGATCGTCGCGGCAGGAGGAGGTCCTCCGGGCCACGTCCCGCGCCTACGAGGGGCTCCGGTCCTTCCGCGCCACGTTCGAGCAGACGCTGGAGAATACGCTGCTCGGCCGGACCACGCGCTCGGAGGGCACCTTGTTCCAGCGTCAGCCCGACCGCTTCCTCATGCGGTTCTCGGATCCCGCCGGCGACGTCATCGTGAGCGATGGCGACTACTTCTGGATGTATTTCCCGAGTGTGGACGCCAAGCAGGTGATCAGGACCCGCCGCGGCGGTCAGGGTCTGGACCTCCGTTCGCAGTTCATCGGGGACCCCGTGCGTCGCTTCGCCGCCACCTCCCACGGCACGGAGGCGGTCCGCGGCCGCGAGGCGCACGTCATGACGCTGGTACCGCGAGAGCAGCTCGGGTACCAGCGCCTGAAGGTCTGGATCGACGCGCGTGATTACCTGGTTCGGCGTTTCGAGCTCACCGAGAACAACGGCAACATCCGCCGGTTCGTCCTCTCCGACCTGGCCACGAACCCAACGCTCCCTGACGAGCTCTTCCAGTTCACGCCGCCCGCCGGCGCACAGGTGGTGGAGCGCTGATGGGGGGAGCGGGTCGCAGGTCGCTCCCCGTACTCCCGTCGGGCGGCGCGGACGCCGCCGCTACGCGAACCGCACGGGCGGTGGAGCACGCGGTGGCGGAGGCGGGACGGACCACCGCGCTGGAAACAGGCGGGACGGTGCGCGTGGCCATGGTGACGCTCGGCTGCGACAAGAACACGGTGGACAGCGAGCGTATCCTCAGCACGCTCCTCGGCGCCGGTATCCAGCTGGCCGACTCCCCGGACGACGCCGACGTGATCCTGGTGAACACGTGCGGCTTCATCGAGATGGCGAAGCAGGAGTCCATCGATACGCTGCTCGACGCCGCCCGGCTGAAGGAGCAGGGCCGGGTGAAGGCGGTGGTGGGCATGGGGTGTCTGGTCCAGCGGTACAAGCCGGAGCTGGAGGAGGAGATGCCGGAGGTGGACCTCTTCCTCGGGCTCACCGACGTGGACCGGCTCGTGCCCGAGCTGGTGCGCCGGGGCCTTGTGGACGAGGCCACGCCCCTCATGGAGCAGCCGCTCCGGGTGCTGAGCAGCGCCACCGGCCCCGCCCACAGCTCGCACCTCAAGATCAGCGAGGGCTGCGACCACACGTGCGCGTTCTGCGCCATCCCGCTCATGCGCGGGAAGTTCCGCTCCACGCCCATCGACGTGCTGGTGCGGGAGGCGCAGGAGCTGGAGCGACGCGGCGTGGTGGAGCTCAACATCGTGAGCCAGGACACCACGTGGTACGGCCGCGACTGGGCCCGGGCCCTCGCCCGTGGCGAAGAGGCGCCGGTGTGGAGCGCCAGCGGAGGGAGCTGGTATCTCGGGCGCGAGTTCGACGCCATGCCCAACCGGAGCCCCCACGCCCCGCCGCCGGCCGACGATCCGCCCGACGCCGCGTCCGCCGCGCTGTCCTACCGCGACGCCCAGGGGCCCGTCCGGCCCGGCCCGATCAGCCTCGAGGGCGTCACGCGGACGGGAGCGCTCCCGCTCCTCCTCCGCACACTCCTGGCCGAGACATCAATGCCGTGGCTCCGGCTCTTCTACATGTACCCGTCGGGGATCACGGAGGAGCTCGTGGACGTCCTGGCGGGGAGCCACCGGATCCTGCCATACCTGGACATGCCGATCCAGCACGGCTCCGACAGCGTCCTCCAGCGGATGCGCCGGCCGGAGCGCCGGTCTACCATCCTGGAGCGGGTCGAGTGGCTGCGCTCGGCGATCCCCGACCTGGCGCTTCGGACCACCGCCATCGTCGGATTCCCCGGCGAGACGGAAGAAGACTTCGAGTCGCTCCTGGAGCTCCTGGAGGAGGTGCGATTCGACCACCTCGGCGCTTTCGCTTACTCTGAGGAGGACGACACCGCCGCCGCCACCATGGTGGGGCAGGTGCCGAAATCTGTTCGGCGGGAAAGGCTGGAGCGGCTCATGGACGTGCAGCGCGACATCACGCTCGAGAAGAACGAGGCCCGCGTGGGCACCCGCACCACTGTGCTCATTGATGAGCGGACCGAGGAGGGCGCCATGGCCCGCGCGCCCTGGCAGGCGCCGGAGGTGGACGGGATCGTGGAAATCGACGAGCCGGGCGCGGCCGGAGCGGAGCTGCTCGTCCCCGGAGGCTTCGTGGAGGTCGAGATCACGGGCGCGACCGAGCTGGACCTGACGGCGCGGGGGGTGGAATGAAGGCGGCGTGCGCGGTCCGGGCCACCACGCGGGCGGGGCTGCTGCTGTCCACCCTGCTGGTCGGCGCGTGCACCGTGGCCGGCCCGAGGCCCGGCGGCCCGGCACCCGTCGAGGAGCCGCCCGTCGCGGCGCTCCGGGCGGAGCCCGAGGTCCGGATCGGTCTGAGGGTGGATGTGGCGTCGGTGGAGCTGGGCGGCACCGGCAGGATCGAGGTGGTGGACGACGCGGGCCGGGTGCGCGCCAGCGGCCCGGGCCCGTGGACCGTTCGGCTGGTCGACGGGGGTCTGGAGCTCCAGAACGGCGGCGAGACGGTCCGCTCCACGGGCGTCCTCATCGCCCGACCCGCCGGGGGGCAGGTGCGGGTGGATGGGAAGCGGTATCGGGGCGCGATCCTGCTGCGCCGCGGCGCTTCCGGTGTGACCGCGGCCAACGTACTGGACATGGAGACGTACCTGCTCGGCGTGGTCCCGCACGAGATCGGGGCCGGCCGCCCACCGGAAGAGGTGGAGGCGGTGAAGGCGCAGGCGATCGCGGCCCGAACCTACGCCGTCCGGCACATGGGCCGCCGCGACGCCCTCGGCTTCGATTTCTACGCCACCGTCCAGGACCAGGTATACGGCGGCGCCGAGTCCGAGGACCCGGTTTCGACCGATGCGGTCCGGGCCACGGCCGGTGAGGTCATCACCTTCGAGGGCGAGCCCATCGAAGCGTATTACCACTCCACGTGCGGAGGCCGCACCGCCGCGCTGCACGAGGTGTGGCCGGGATCGCCGCGGCCCTACCTCCAGTCCGTTTCGGACCGCCGCCCCGACGGCGGGTGGTTCTGCGAGAGCTCCAACCGGTTCCGCTGGACGGAGGAGTGGGACGAGGCCGAGCTGGAGAGCACCCTCACCGCCGCGCTCTCGACCCGCGGGTGGTCAGGCGCGGTGACGGAAGTCGAGTCCATCGAGGTGACCGAGCGTTCCCCGAGCGGACGCGCCGCACAGCTCCGGCTCCGGACCAACCTCGGTGAGGACGTCGTCCCGGGCGACTCGATTCGCTGGCTGCTGCGCCCGGAGCCCAACCGGATCCTGAACAGCACCGCCATAGAGCTCCATACGAGCGGCGACGGGCACGTCACGAGGCTCGTGGTGGAGGGCGCCGGGTGGGGCCACGGCATCGGCATGTGCCAGATCGGCGCCCTGGGACGCGCCAGGGCGGGACATTCCTATCGCGAGATACTCGGGAGCTACTATCCTGGGACCCGAATCGTTCGACTCTATTGAGGAGCGCCATGCGCCGCAGCCTGCTCGCCCTGGGAATCGCCATACTCGCCATCCACGGCGGGGCCTCCATGGCGGCTGCCCAGACCCTCGAGGACTACGACTACGAGTACCTCACCTTTCGCGGGATCGGCCTGGACGTCGGGTATATCTGGCCCACCAAGGTCGAGCCCGCGCCGCTGTTCGGGATCCGACTCGACCTCGGCTACCTGGGACCTGGCGTGCGCATCATCCCGTCCATCAGCTACTGGCGCTCCGAATTCAACGATGAGGAACTCGAGGACCTGGCCATCCGCATCAACGAGCGGCAGCCGGGCGTCGACCTGAGTCCCGAGTCCCTCGGGCCCATCGAGTGGAGCGACCTGTCGCTCTCCATCGATGGTCACTTCGTCTGGAACACGCCCATCCAGCTGCTCACGTTCGTGGGCGCCGGGCTCGGATTCCACGCCCTGAACGGCCAGGGCGCCGCCATCGACGACACGATCGTCGAGGACCTGCTCGACGCCATCAGCACCGGCGCCAGCGTCCTGGCCGGCTTCGAGTACGAGCCGATCCAGAGGTTCCGCGTGTACGGGGAAGGGCGATACACGGCCATGAACAGCATGCAATATCTGTCCACGCGCGCCGGCGTCCAGCTCATGTTCGGCGGTACCGATTCCGCTCGAGTGGGTGCCGCCGTGCCGGTGCCCCCCCTCCTCGGCAGGGGAGTGGCACCATGACCGAGCCCACCCTGAGGATCGGCCTCATCGGCGCTGGCGCCATCGCGCAGATCGTCCACCTCCCGCTCCTGAAGCAGATGTCCGGCGTGCGGGTCGAGGCCCTCTGCGATGTGCACGACCACAAGGCGCGCGCCCTCGCCGACCGCCTCGATATCCCCCACGTGTTCCGGAGCCACACCCGGCTGCTCGATTCCGACACCGTGGACGCCGTGGTGATCTGCACGCCCAACCATTTGCATCACCAGCAGGCCATCGCGGCCCTGAAGGCGGGCAAGCACGTCCTCGTGGAGCGACCCCTCGCCCTGAGCGCCCACGACGCCAGGGCCGTGGTGGCGGCGGCCGAGAAGGCCGATCGCACGCTCATGGTCGCCTACAACAACCGCTTCCGTCCCGATATCCGCGGTGTGAAGTCCTTCGTCGCGTCCGGTGAGCTGGGCAAGATCTTCACCATCCACGGTACCTGGTTCAACCGGAAGGTGCGGCCGAAGCGGAAGACCTGGCGCCACGAGCGCGACTCCGGAGGTGGCGCGTTCATGGACCTCGGGGTCCAGGTCCTCGATCTCTGTCTGTGGATGCTCGATTACCCCGCGGCCGACCGGGTCTGCGCTCACCTGAATCAGGGCGAGGACATGGACGTGGAGGACTCGGCGGCGGTCCTGATCCGCCTCGAGGACGGGACCACCATCTCGGTGCAGGTCACGTGGAGCCTCCTCGGCGACCGCGACCGCCATCACGTCCGGCTCCTGGGAACCGCTGGAACGGCTTCCACCGAGCCGCTCAAGGTGATCAAGGAGGCGGAGCACGGAATGCTCAACGTGACGCCGCAGATCACGCCGGCTCGCGAGAACGCCTACACGGCCTCGTACCGCGAGGAGCTGCGGCAGTTCGTGCAGGCCTCCCTCGGGGCCTCGAAAGTGGAGCTCCCGCGAGAGCAGGTCGGAGTCATGCGCCTCGTCGAGAGGATCTACCAGTCCGCCGAAAAGGGCGCGGAAGTGCGCGTGTGACCGCAGCGCCGGGAGCGCGCGACCACGCGCTGCCCGTCCTGTCCGGGGTCCTCCTGGCCTCGTCGTTTCCCCCCGCGCCCCTCGCGCCTCTGGTATTCCTGGGCCTCGTGCCCCTGCTCCTCTTCATCGCCGACCGCCCGTCCGACGAGCGCGGCCGGTGGCAGGCGACCCGCGGCGGCGCGCTCACCGGCGTGGTCTATTTCGGCCTCCAGCTGTACTGGATGGCTGTCGCGCTCCTGCGGTACTCGCTCCTGGCCATCCCCGCCTACCTCGGGGCCGTGCTGGTCCTGGCGCTCCTGACCGCCGCCTTCGCGTGGGCCGTCCACCTCGTCCTCGACCGCTTTCGCCTCCCGATCCCCGCGGCGGCCGCCGTCTTCTGGACCGCCCTCGAATGGGTGCAGGCGCATCTCGGCGACCTCGCGTTCCCCTGGCTCGGACTCGGCACCGCTCTGGCTCCAATCCCGACCCTGGCCGGCGCGGCCGACCTCGTCGGCGCTCGCGGCCTCACCTTCTGGATCGCAGCGGTGAACGGACTCATCGCTGTCGCAATCCTCCGGCACCGCGACCGGCGCCGGCTCGCACCCGCCCTCGCTCTCATTCTCGCCACCCTCGCCCTGCCCGCGGCCTACGGCATTGCTCGCGGCGCCACACTCTCCATGCGACCCGCCGCCCGCGTGGCCCTGGTCCAGCCGAATATCCCCGAAGAGGTCAAGCTGGGACCCGCCGGCGTAGACTCGTCGCTCACAGCCCTCACTGCACTCACCCTGTCGCTCCAGCACGAGGCGCTCGACCTTGTGGCCTGGCCGGAAGTGGCGCTCCCCGCCGATCTGCTCGCGGACGAGCGACGGCTGGAGGCGGTCCGGGACCTCGCCGCCCGCACAGGCGCCCCCATCCTCGTGGGCGCCTACGGAACGGGGGCGGGAGCCGCGTCGGCCCGGGGCGGTCGCTTCAACTCCGCGTTCCTCGTCCGAGCGGGTGAGGCCAGGATCGACCGTTACGACAAACAGCGGCTCGTCCCCTTCATAGAGCGCGTCCCGTTCTTCGGGCCCCGCACCCCCAGCGCCGGCGGCGAGGAGCCGGGGCGGCCACGCATGGGCGCCCTCCGCCGCGGGAGCGGCCGGCCTCTCATGGCCGCTGGCACCGCCCAGCTCGGGGTCCTCATCTGCTATGAATCCATCTTCGCCGACCTGGCCCGCGCGGACAGACGGGCGGGAGCCGACTTCCTCGTGAACATCACCAACGACGCCTGGTACGGTCGGGACACTCCCGGGGGTCGGACCACGGCGCTCTGGCAGCACCCCGCGCACCTCGTTCTGCGCGCCATCGAAACCCGCACTGGCATCGCCCGCGCGGCCAACACCGGTATCTCCCTCTTCATCGACCCGCTCGGCCGGCGCCATGGCGAGACGCGGCTCTTCGAAGCCACCACCAGCGTGGGCACCGTCCTCACCACCGACACCACCACCCTCTTCGTTCGCTGGGGCGACTGGGTCGGTGGGGGCGCGTCCGCTCTCGCACTCTTCACGCTCGTGTCGGCGCTCCTGGGGCCGGCGTGGCCGTTCCCCCCCAGGAGACCTCCGGGAGGTTGATCGTGCGGGCCGGTTACGATATACTTACTGGCTGACGAACAACCGAACGAAACGGAAACGACGATGAAGCAGGGCATCCACCCCGATTACGAGCTGGCCACCGTCCACTGCGCGTGTGGCAACACGTTCCAGACGCGGAGCACCCGGGACGACATCCACCTGGACGTCTGCAGCGTCTGCCATCCGTACTTCACGGGCAAGCAGCGCCTGATGGACACCGCCGGTCGCGTGGAGCGGTTCCGCCGGAAGTGGTCAAAGCCGGACGCGTCGAAGGGCTCTGAGGCGCCTGCGGCCGAAGAGTCGGCGGCGGAGGAAGCGACTGCCGCGGCGAAGCCGGCCAAGCCGTCGGGCAAGAAGGCGAAGCAGGCGGCCGCCGCCACGGCCACGGCCGAAGCGGGCGCGGACACGCAGCCGACGGAGACGGTCGAAGCCGGGTCGTCGGATGAAGCAGAAGAAGAGTCCTGAGCCGTTGCGCGGGACGACTGAACGAGAGCCGGGCGCGTCCCGGCTCTTTTCATAGGGTACCATGTCACTGGACACGAAGCTTGAACACGCGGTCGAGCGGCATCGCGAGCTGACGCGGCAGCTGGCCGAGCCGGAGATCCTGAGCGACCCGGACCGTCTCCGGAAGGTAGCGCAGGAGCATTCGGAGCTGAGCGCGGTCGCGGAGGCTGGCGCGGAGCTGGCGCGGGTGCGCGCGGAGCTGGAGGGTGCCCGGGAGATGGCGGCGGCCGCCGACGACCCGGAGATGACGGAGTTGGCGCGCTCGGAGGTGGAGTCGCTGGAAGAGCAGGAGTCGTCGATCGAGGCGCGGGTGAAGCGGCTGCTCGTGCCGAAGGACCCGCTGGCGGACCGGGCGGCGGTGGTGGAGGTGCGCGCCGGGACGGGTGGGGACGAAGCGGCGCTGTTCGCGGGCGACCTGGTGCGGATGTACCTCCGCTATGTGGAGGGCCGGCGCTGGAAGATGGAGACGCTGAGCGCGTCTGAGGGCGAGATGGGCGGCTACCGGGAGGCCAGCTTCATCGTGCGGGGGAAGAACGCCTACGGCGATCTGCGGAGTGAGTCGGGCGTTCACCGGGTGCAGCGGGTGCCGGAGACCGAAAGCCAGGGCCGGATCCATACCTCGGCGGCCACGGTGGCGGTGCTCCCGGAGGCGGAGGAGGTGGACCTCGAGATCCGGGACGAGGACCTTCGGATCGACGTGTTCCGGTCCTCGGGCCCGGGCGGGCAGTCGGTGAACACGACGGACTCGGCGGTGCGGATCACGCACGAGCCCACGGGCGTGGTGGTGAGCTGCCAGGACGAGAAGTCGCAGCACAAGAACAAGGCGAAGGCGCTCAAGGTGCTGCGAAGCCGGCTGCTGGATCGCAAGATCGCGGAGCAGGAGGCGGCCCGGAGCCGGGAGCGGAAGTCGCAGGTCGGCACGGGGGACCGGTCCGCGAAGATCCGCACGTACAACTTCCCGCAGGGCCGCGTCACGGATCATCGGATAAATCTGACGCTCTACAAGCTCCAGGACGTTCTGGACGGGGATCTGGACGAGATCGTCGAAGCGCTGGGTCTGGCCCGGGAAGAAGAGCGAATGGCGGAGGACGCGGCGACGTGAGCGGGCCCCGTCGCCCGCTCGAGCTCACCCGCCTTGCCGCCGAGCACCTCGCGGCGAAAGGCGTGGACGACGCCCGTCTCGACGCGGAGCTTCTCCTGGCCCACGTCCTCGGCCTCAAGCGCCTCGACCTCTATCTCCAGTTCGAGCGGCCGCTCGAGCCGCAGGAGATCGAAGCCTATCGCGAGGCGATCCGCCGCCGTGGCGCACGGGAGCCGCTCCAGTACATCGTGGGCGAGACCGATTTCCGCGACCTCACCCTGGCCGTGGACCCCCGGGTGCTGATCCCGCGCCCCGAGACCGAGCTCCTGGTCGGGCAGGTCCTCGACTGGGCGGCGGAGCGGGGACTCAGCGACGGCGCCGCCCTCGACCTGGGCACCGGCTCCGGCGCCATTGCACTCAGCCTCCTCGCCGAGGGCCCCTTCGGCAAGGTGGTCGCCACAGACGCGTCCGCCGATGCCCTCGCGGTGGCGGCGTCCAACGCCGAGAGGGCGGGCTCACCTCCGGGGCTGGAGCTTCGTCACGGCTCTCTCTTCGACTGCGTTGGCGGGGGCGAGGAGTTCGACGTTATTGTAACCAATCCGCCGTACGTCTCGGAGACGGAGCGGGACACGCTCATGCCCGAAGTCCGGGACCATGAGCCGGCGTCGGCCTTGTTCGCTGGCGCCGATGGGCTGACGTTGATCCGGGGCATCGCGGCGGACGCGCCCGCGCATATGACCGCCGGCGGCCTGCTCGCGCTGGAGGTGGGACTCGGACAGGCCGGCACGGT
Organism: uncultured Gemmatimonadales bacterium; assembly: GCA_963783305.1. GTDB lineage: Bacteria > Gemmatimonadota > Gemmatimonadetes > Longimicrobiales > RSA9 > JAWVYT01. Next base: position 76,235 of record CAWAMW010000011.1, read on the forward strand.
GGCTACCCTGCTGCGGGAGAGCGGATACCGCGAGCCGAGGGTCGTACGCGACCTGGCGGGTCGGGAGCGGATGGTGCTCGCGACGCGCGATCGAGAATAGACCGGGAAGGGACATCATGAACGAGGCAATGCTGGAGAAGGCGAAGGACGTGGGCCGGCTCATGGGCCAGACCAGCGAGTACAAGGCGCTGCAGCGGGCACGCGAGGCGTTGAACGAGGACCGGGAGACCGTGGAGTTGGTGAACCGTCTCGCGCAGCTGGAGCGCGACCTCCAGGGTCAGCTCCAGCAGGGGCAGCAGCCTTCGGAGGAGCAGCAGAAGGAGTACGAGGAGACCTTCTCGGAGCTCCAGTCCGGCTCCCGCTACCAGGCGCTCGTCGCCGCGCAGTCCAACTTCGACAAGGTCCTTCAGCGCGTGAACGAGAAGATCGGCGAGGGGATCGAGGCCGGGGCCAAGTCCAGCATCATCATGCCGTCATAGAAGGCCCATGAAACTCGAATCGCTGAGGAACGGCGTGTACCGGATCCTGGATCCGCTGACGGCCTGGCTGTCGGATCATCGGGTTCATCCGAACCTGTTGACCACGCTTGGGTTCCTGGTGACCATTGCTTCGGCGTTCGCGTTCCATCAGCACGCGGTTCGGACCGCGGGCTTCCTGGTCCTGCTGGGCGGCTTCTTCGACATCCTGGACGGGCGCGTCGCGAGGCTCACGGGCCTTGGCAGCAAGTTCGGCGCGTTCTACGACTCCACGCTGGACCGGATCAGCGAGATCGCCGTGTACTTCGGAATCCTCTCGCTGTACAACGACTATCGGCTGCAGCTGGGCGATGTCGGCATGATCTACCTGATCATGCTCGCCATGGCCGGCTCGCTGATGGTAAGCTACACCCGCGCCCGTGCGGAGGCGCTCGGCCTGGACTGCCGGGTGGGCCTCATGCCGCGGGCGGAGCGCGTGGTGCTCATTGGCGCCGCGTCGCTCTTCTTCGGGCTGGCGTGGAGCGGTCTCGTCCTCAAGGGCGTCATCGTGCTGCTCGCCGTGCTCACCAATGTCACCGCTTTCCAGCGCATCGTCTGGGTGTATCAGAACGCCGCGGGCGTGCCGCTGGAGGACACTTCTTCTGAAACGGACCAAAGAGCGACCATTGAGCAATAACCACACGATCCGACCGGCCGACGGCAAGCTCGGCGTCCTGCTCCCCGGACTGGGCGCTGTCGCCACCACGTTCATCGCGGGCGTCGAGGCGGTCCGTCGGGGCCACGCGCGCCCCATCGGCTCCGTGACGCAGATGCAGACGATCCGGCTCGGGAAGCGCACGGAGGAGCGGACGCCGCTGATCCGGGACTTCGTGCCGCTGTCGGAGCTGGACCAACTGGTCTTCGGCGCCTGGGACCCGATCCCGGACGATGCGTACGAGAGCGCGAAGAAGGCCCGCGTCCTGGAGGACCGGGACATCGAGCAGGTGGGCGATTTCCTGAAGACCATCAAGCCCATGCCGGCCGTCTTCGACCACGAGTACGTGAAGCGGCTCGACGGCCCCAACGTGAAGAAGGGCGCCAACAAGCTGGAGCTGGGCGAGCAGGTCCGTCAGGACATCCGCCGCTTCAAGGAGGAGCACGGCTGCGAACGCCTTGTCATGATCTGGTGCGGCTCCACGGAGATCTTCCTGGAGAAGGGGCCTCAGCACGACACCCTCGAGGCGTTCGAGGAGGCCATGCGGAACAACGAGCGCGCCATCGCGCCCTCCATGGTCTACGCATGGGCGGCGCTCAAGGAAGGCGTGCCCTACGCCAACGGGGCGCCGAATCTGAGCGCGGATTTCCCGGCGCTCCGGGAGCTGGCGGACCGGGAGGGGATCCCCATCGCCGGGAAGGACTTCAAGACCGGCCAGACGCTCATCAAGACGATCCTGGCGCCGGGGCTCAAGGCCCGCATGCTGGGCCTCGCCGGCTGGTTCAGCACGAACATCCTGGGGAACCGGGACGGTGAGGTCCTGGACGATCCGGAGAGCTTCAAGACCAAGGAGGAGAGCAAGCTGAGCGTGCTCGAGCACATCCTCCAGCCGGAGCTCTACCCGGACCTCTACAAGGACATGTACCACAAGGTCCGCATCAACTATTACCCCCCGCGCGGCGACAACAAGGAGGGGTGGGACAACCTGGACATCTTCGGGTGGATGGACTACCCGATGCAGATCAAGATCGACTTCCTCTGCAGGGACTCCATCCTGGCCGCGCCCATCGTGCTCGATCTCGCCCTGTTCATGGACCTGGCCGCACGCTCAGGTATGGGCGGGATCCAGGAGTGGCTGTCCTTCTACTTCAAGAGTCCCATGGTGGCGCCGGGCCTGTACCCGGAGCACGACCTCTTCATCCAGCACATGAAGCTCAAGAACACGCTCCGTCACCTCATGGGCGAGGAGCAGATCACGCATCTGGGCCTTGAGTACTACGGGGAGGAGTAGGGACGCTCGCGCTCCGCGCTCGCTGTGGGGACGTCTCGCTGGCGCTCGGCGGCTCGGGCGCTCGCTTCCGCGCTCCCTGTTGGGTGAGGTGAGAGGGTGAGGGGGATCTTCGTCGCGTTCGAGGGGCCGGAGGGGGCGGGGAAGAGCACGCAGGTGAGGCGGCTGGAGGCGTGGCTGCGTGGCGCCGGGCAGGAGCCGTTGCTGACGCGGGAGCCCGGGGGCACGGCGGTGGCCGAGGATGTGCGCCGGATCCTGCTGGAGTCGGATTCGCTCTCGCCCCGGACGGAGCTTCTGCTCATGCTGGCGTCCCGTGCTACGCTGGTGGAGACGGTCATCCGTCCGGCGCTCGCGGGAGGTCGGATCGTAGTGACCGACCGGTTCCATCTCTCGACGCTGGCGTACCAGGGTCACGGCCGGGGTCTGCCGCTTGCGGAGGTGGCGGCGATGAACCGATTCGCCACCGGCGGGCTGGAGCCTGACCTCACGATCCTGCTGGATGTGGCGCCCGACGTGGGCGCGTCGCGGAAGGCGGCGGCGGGGCAGGGGCCGGACCGGATCGAGCGGGCGGGTGAGGAGTTCCACCGGGCGGTGGCCGAGGCATACCGATTGCTCGCTCGGGATGACGAGCGGATCGAGAGGGTGGACGCGGGCGGTTCCCCGGAAGAGGTGCATGCGGCGGTCGTGGGTCTGCTGAGGGAGCGGTTCCCAGAAACCTTCGGCACGATTCCGGGTTAGAGTAGCCCGGAGGCCGACAATCGGATGGAGGCGGGATGAGGATGAAGCGATCGCTGGTGACGCCGATAGTGGTAGCCGTGCTGGGACTTGCCAGCGGCGGCTGGTTGCTCCAGCACGGGGTGGACCCGGCTACGAACGTCTATTACCAGACGCGGCTCCTGGACGAGGTCGTGGACTATGTCGCCGAGCGGTTTGTGGAAGAGACCGACCGGGACGAGCTCTACCAGATGGCCATCGACGGTATGCTGAGCGAGCTGGGCGACCCGCACTCCGTCTTCATGACCCCAGAGGACTACGAGGGTCTGCGGATGCAGACCAGCGGCGAGTATGGCGGTCTGGGGATCGAGATCGATATACGCGACGGCTGGCTCACCGTCCTGTCCCCGCTCCCCAACTCTCCCGCCGAGCGTGTGGGGCTGATGCCCGGGGACCGCATCATCCGTGTGGAGGGCGAGTCCACCCGTGGCTGGACCACGGACAAGGCGGTTTCGGTCCTGCGCGGTCCGAAGGGCAGCCCGGTGAACATTGCGGTGGCGCGCATGGGCATCGAGGAGCCGATCGCGTTCGAGATCACGCGGGGTGACATCGAGCTGACGGCGGTGCCCGCCGCCTACATGATCGACGACGGCATCGGCTACGTCGAGCTCACGGTCTTCAGCGAGACGGCCACGGACAGCCTTCGTCACGCCATCGACCGGCTCCGCGAGGAGGGCGCGCGATCGCTCGTGCTGGACATGCGGCGCAACTCCGGCGGGTTGCTGGAGCAGGGAATGAGCATCTCCGACCTGTTCCTGGACCGTCGGCAGCTGGTGGTGGAGACCCGGGGACGCACCCCCGAGCAGAACCAGTCCTTCCGGGCGGCCCGGCCGGACCAGTACGACGGTATGCAGGTGGCGGTGCTCGTAGGCCAGCGCAGCGCCTCCGCCACGGAGATCGTGGCCGGCGCCCTGCAGGACCACGACCGGGCTGTGCTGATCGGCCAGACCACTTTCGGCAAGGGCTCAGTGCAGACTCTTTATCAGCTTCCGGGCCAGAACATCCTGAAGCTCACGACGGCGCGCTGGTACACTCCGTCCGGCCGCACCATCCAGAAGCCGTACGGGGTCGGAACGTCCGCGTCCGTGGTGCGCGACGACAGCGGCGATGTCGAGCTCGTGCCGGATGATGCCCGGGACGCCGAGAAGAAGCGGGAGGACGACGTGCCGATCTACCACACGGACATGGGCCGGGAGGTCCTGGGCGGGGGGGGCATCACCCCTGACCTCGTAGTGGCGGACACGCTGTCCACGGACGTGCAGCGCCTGGTCCAGACGATTCAGGACCAATGGCCGCTCTTCAACAACCTGCTCTACCGGTACGCGGTGGAGTATGCGCGCGACCGTAGCGAACTGCGACCCGGGTTCCCGGTCACGACCGAGATGCTGAACGAATTCCATGGTCTGCTGGCTTCGGAGGGGCTGAAGCTCGATCGCGCGGTGTACGACCCGGCGGCCTCGTTCGTGGGGCGGCGGCTGGCCAACGAGATCAGCGTGGTGGCGTTCAACCGGGAGGAGGGGTGGAAGCGTCTGCTGGAGGATGACCCTCAGCTGGATGTCGCGCTCGATCTGCTCCGGTCCTCCCGAACGACCGTGCAGCTGTTCGATCTGCTGCCCAGCTACGCCGAGCGGCGCGGCCTCATCCTGGGGCTGGAAGCGCAGGTGGAGCAGAACGGCGCTGCTCCGCACCCGTTCTGATGTGACGCTCTGGGTCCTGTTGACACTGACAGGCTCCGGCCTGGTGATCGGGTTCATGTCCGGTCTCGTCGGAATCGGAGGAGGGGTGCTGATCGTGCCCCTCCTCTACTTCTTTTATGCCCACGCAGGCTGGAGCGGTGTCGCGCTCGCGCCCGACCTCCAGGCCGTGGTGGCGCACGCCACCAGCCTCTTCATCATCGCACCCACCTCGGCCCTCGGGACCTGGACGTACCACCGCTCCGGGGTAGTCGCGTGGCGGGCGGCGCTGCCCATCGCCGGATTCTCTGTGCTGGCCGCGCTCCTGGGGACCCAGCTTGCGCCGGAGATCCCGGCGCCGTGGCTGAAGCTGGGGTTCGGAGCGCTCCTCCTGGTTTCGGGATCGAGGCTGCTGCGGAAGGGCCGGTCGAACCCCGAGTCGGGCCGTCGCTCGCGCCTGCTTGTGGGCGCTGTCGCCGGAGTGGCGGTGGGGCTGATGTCCGCGCTGCTCGGCGTGGGGGGCGGGATCGTCGCGATTCCGATCCTCGTCTACTTCGTGGGCCTGGAGCTCGACAGGGTGGCGGCCACGTCCATGGCCATCATCGTGTTCACCGCGTTGGCGGCCGTCGCGGGTTATGCCCTGGCCGGGCTCGGTGAGGAGGGGCTGCCGCCCGGCAGCATCGGCTACGTCCACTACATGGCCGGTCTGCCGGTGCTGGCCGGGGCGCTGATCGCGGTTTCTACCGGTGCGCGCGTGAACCAGCGGATGGATACGCAGAAGCTGAGGCTCCTGTTCGGAGCCCTGTTCATTCTCCTCGGGCTCCGGCTCCTCCTGCAGAACGCATCGATCCTTCCCGGAATCGGATGACCGACGAGCCCGAGCGGGCTGCCGTGGACCCCCAGTATCCGGCCCCGGCGATTCCGCCCGGGGGCGTGCTGCTGGTGGCCGTCCTCGCGATGAGCTGGGGCGGTCCGCTCGTGCGCTATGCCACCGCTCCCGCGCTCGCGGTGGCGGGGTGGAGGGTGGCGTTTTCCGTCCTGATCATTACCGCCGTGGTTCTGCTGCGGGACCGGGGCCGGCGGATCCGGGCGCTGAGCGGGAGGGACTGGGCCCTCGCCGCCGCGTCGGGCGCATTCCTGGCCGGGCATTTCTGGAGCTGGATCGCATCGCTCTCACTGACTACGGTGGCGAGCTCGGTCGTGCTGGTGAACACGCAGCCGGTTTTCGTGGCGCTGCTCTCCAGCGCGTTCCTGGGCGAGCGGCCCAGCCCCCGTCAGTGGGTGGGAATCGGGGTGGCCGTGATGGGCGCCGCGGTGATCGGCTGGGGCGACTTCGCGGGGGGGCGGGACCCCGTTCTGGGCGACCTCCTCGCCGTGGCCGGCGCGGTGCTGGTATCGCTCTACTATGTCATCGGCCGTCGACTTCGCCAGCGACTGGATCTCTGGAGCTACATCGCGGTGGTCTACGGTGTGGCCGCAGCGATCCTGCTCGGCGCCGCGGGCGCGCTCCCGGACGTGGCGGTGACGGGGTACCCCGCCGGCGACTGGCTCGTCTTCCTGGCGTTGGCGGCCGGCCCGATGATGCTCGGGCACACAGGCGTGAATTACGCACTGCGGTTCGTCCCCGCATACGTCGCGAACCTCGCGTTGCTCGGCGAGCCCATCGGCGCCACGCTCCTGGCCTGGTGGCTGCCGGGGATCCGGGAGGTGCCGAGTATACAGCTGCTGCTGGGAGGATTGCTGGTTCTGCTCGGAATCGGGCTGGGCGTACGGCGTCGCGCTCGGTCCGGCGAGTGACGGATCGGGCCATGGGCAGCGCATGAAAAAGGCGGCAGAATTGGAGAGAGCGGTATGCGAGCGGACGTGAGCGGACCCGCGCGGGTGGAGGTTCTGCGTGGCGGTCGGGTGGAGTCGGTGCACGAGGTCGATCTCGCGGTGGTGAGCGCCGACGGCTCGGTGGTGATGCGGGCGGGGCGGCCAGAGCACCCGGTGTTCGTGCGTTCGGCCATCAAGCCTTTCCAGGCGCTGCCTCTGGTGGCCGACGGAGTGGCGGAGTCCCTGGGTCTGACCGAGGAGGAGATGGCGGTGTGCTGTGCTTCCCACAGCGGCGAGCGCAGGCACGTGGAACTTGCCCGCTCGATCCTCGAAAAAGCAGGGGTGGACGAAACGGCGCTCGCGTGCGGGCCGCACGCGCCGTTCAGCAGCGAAGCGGCCGAATCGCTGCGCGCCGCGGGACTGGAGCCGCTGCGGGTCCACAACAACTGCTCCGGCAAACACGCGGGAATGCTCGCGCTGGCCCGGGGGCACGACTGGCAGACCGCGGGTTACCAGAAGCTGGAGCACCCGGTGCAGCAGCGGGTTCTCCGGGAGATCGAGCGCTGGACCGGCGTGGCTCGCCACCGCATCGACACGGGTGTGGACGGCTGCGGCGTTGCGACGTTCGCCCTTCCGCTGGAGGCGCTGGCACTGGCGTTCGCTCGTCTGTCGGCGGCGGCCCGGGAAGCCGGGAGCCCGGCCGCGCGCGTCCTGGGCGCCATGCGTGCCCACCCGTTCGTAGTAGCCGGTACGAACCGACTTTGTACGGAGGTGGTGCGAGCCACCGGGGGGAGGGTCATCGCGAAGGTGGGAGCGGAGGGCGTCTACGGCGCCGTTGCGCTGGACCGCGATTGGGGCTTTGCGCTGAAGGCGCGGGACGGCGCCCGGCGCGCGGCCGAAACGGCGCTGGTGGGACTGCTCGAGGCGGCCGGTTTGTTGCCGGTGGAAGAGGCGCGGTCGCTGGAGCGATGGCTTCATCCGGTGCTGCGGAACACGCGCGGCGAGCGGGTGGGAATGATACGGATGACGATCGAGGCGGTGGATGGTGGCTGAGAGGGCGTCGGATGAGGCGGTGCTGGACCCCACCACACGCGTGCTGGTTCGCCTGGCGGCAGCACTCACGGCAGGGGAAGCCGCGCAGCTGGTGGAGATGGACCAGGCGGCCGGACTGGCGCCGGAGCTGGCGGAGGAGGTGCTGCTCCAGAGCTATCTCTTCCTCGGATTCCCGGTGGCGCTGAACTCGCTGGGACTCTGGCGACGTCGGACCGGCCGCCCCGCGCCGGAGCCTGGCGTCATGGACCCGGCGGCGCGGGACCCCGACCGCTGGCTCGAGCGGGGGGAGGAAGTGTGCCGTGCGGTGTACGCCCATCAGTACGAAGCGCTGCGGGAGGTTATGCAGGGTATTCACCCGGAGCTGGATCACTGGGCGCTCATGGAGGGGTACGGAAAGGTGCTCGGGAGACCGGGGCTCGAGCTGTGGCGGAGGGAGTTGTGCGTGGCCGCCATGCTGAGCGGGGTCGATGCGAGTCGACAGCTCCACGCGCATCTGCGCGGATGCCTGAACGTGGGAGCGGAGCCGGCGGTCGTGGCCGCCATGCTGGTCGAGGTACGCTCCATCATTGGCAGGGAGCGGGCGAAGACCGCCGATCGGATCTGGCGGAAAGTACGGGAGCGCAGGGGCCAACGGTAAGACTCAGTCGCAGGGGGAGAGCGGGATGTTCGTCGATCAGGCAACGATCAATGTGTACGCCGGTGATGGAGGATCGGGAGCGGAGGCGTTCCGGCGAGAGAAGTACGTGGCCCACGGGGGGCCGTCCGGCGGCAACGGTGGACAGGGTGGGGACGTCATCCTGGAGGCGGACGGGCAGCTCAGCACGCTGCTCGACTTCCGCTATCACCAGCATTACAAGGCGGAGCGAGGTCAGCACGGAGAGGGGAAGAACATGACGGGCCGGAGCGGTGAGGACCTCGTCCTGCGCGTCCCTCCCGGGACGTTTGTGACGGACACGGACACGGGCGATTCCGTGGGCGAGCTCCTGGAGGCGGGGGATCGGCTGCGGGTCGCGCGCGGCGGCCGCGGGGGTCGCGGCAACGCCGCGTTCGCCTCGCCGACCAACCGCACGCCCAGGGAGTGGGAGCCGGGCGAGCTGGGGGAGGAGCGGCGCCTCACGCTGGAGCTGAAGCTCATCGCGGATGTGGGGCTGGTAGGATTCCCGAACGCCGGCAAGTCGACGCTGCTCGCCGCCGTCTCGGCCGCCCGTCCGAAGGTGGCGGATTACCCATTCACTACCCTCCAGCCGAACCTGGGTGTGGTCCAGATGTCCGACAGCCGGACCTTCGTGCTCGCCGACATCCCGGGAATCATTGAGGGAGCGCACGAGGGGAAGGGGCTCGGGTTCCAATTCCTGCGCCACATCGAGAGGACCCGGGTTCTCACCTTCCTGGTTCCGGCCGAGTCGGAGGACGTGGAAGCGGAGCTCGCGACGCTCCGGGCCGAGCTGGCCGAGTACTCCGAGGAGCTGGCGAGAAAGCCGTTCAGCGTGGTGATCTCGAAGGCCGACCTCGTGGGGCCGGAAGACGAGCTGGAAGTGCCGGATGTCCCGGGCGCCTGGGGTCGATTCGTCATATCGGCGGTGTCCGGCAGGGGCGTCGATGCCTGGAAGGAGGCTGTCTGGAAGCAGGTCCGCGGGGAAGTCCAGGAGGAGATCGAGGAGGAGCCGGAACCGTGGCGACCGTAGCCTCGGCCCCGATCCGACCTCCGCCCGAGCTGCTGCGGGCGTTGATCGGCGCGGCTGTGCTCCCCGGCGTAGGCTGCGTTAGCCTGCGCGCCGCCCTCGCGGATCGGGCGGGGCCCGCAGCGGCGCTGGATCGCCTTGCCGTCGAAGTCCGCGGTGGCCTGGGGGTGGTGGACCGGGAACGCGCCGGCGGCTGGGCCCGGCGCGCACTGGAGACCATCGAGGCGGAGCACGTCCACGTCCTGGTCCCCGGCGACGGCCACTATCCAGAGCGACTTCTCCAGGTGCCTCACCCGCCCTGTCCCCTCTTTGCCCGGGGCCGCCTCGAGCTCCTGGAGGCCCCCATGGTGGCGGTCGTCGGCACGCGCCGCTGCACGCCGTACGGGAGGGACGCGGCCCGGCGGATCGCGGGTGGCATCGCCTCTGCCGGCGTGATTGTGATCAGCGGCCTCGCCCGCGGCATCGACGGTGAGGCACACGCCGCCGCCGGACCCGCCCGGACGGTGGCCGTGCTGGGCTGCGGGATCGATGTCGTCTTCCCTGTGGACCATCGCAGTCTGCAGGAGGCGATCGGGGTGGAGGGTCTGCTGGTCACCGAGCAGCTTCCGGGGGCGCCGCCCGCCGCACACAACTTCCCGCGCCGCAACCGGATCATCGCCGGACTGGCCCGCGGGGTGGTCGTGATCGAGGCCCCCGTGAAGAGCGGCGCCCTCAGCACTGCCCGGAAGGCCGTGGACGCAGGGCAGGACGTGTTCGCGGTACCCGGCCCGATCGGGACCCGGTCGTCGGCCGGCTCGAACGCGTTGATCCGCGACGGCGCAACGCTGGTGACCAGCGCCCGCGAGGTGCTGCTGGGGCTGAAGCTGCCGCTGCCGCAGGACGGCTTCGAGGAAGAGGTCGCTCCGCGGGAGCTGGAGGGGCAGGGGCTCGCGCTCTGGCGGGTTCTCGGTCGCGAGCCGAGGCACGTGGACGAGATCTCGACCGAAGTGGGACTGGAGCCGCATCGCAGCCTGGCGTCGCTGCTCGCCCTCGAAGTGCGGGGGCATGCCCGGCAGCTCCCGGGCTTGCGCTTCGTTCGAGCCTGAACTGTCCCGGTTCCCGCGGGTACCTCAGGTCGTGAAGCCCCGAAACCTGTACGTACACGCCCCGTTCTGCGCCCGCCGCTGCAGCTACTGCGACTTCGCGGTCACGGTGGACTCGGCTCCGCCCGTTGCCGCGTGGGCGGAGGCGATCGGCCGCGAGCTGCAGCGCACGTCGCGGGAGCAGGGCTGGGATGAGCCGCTCGACCTCGAGACGCTCTATCTCGGCGGAGGCACGCCTTCTCTGCTCGGACCCGGCGCCCTGAGCTCGCTGCGGGAGCGGATCGCTCCCCACGCGCGTCTGGAGGCGGTGGAGGAGCTCACGGCCGAAGCGAATCCCGAGAGCTTCACGCCCGAGCTGGCGGCGGATTGGCGAGCGGCGGGGGTGAACCGGGTCAGCCTGGGAGCCCAGACATTCCATGCGCCCAGCCTGCGCTGGATGGGCCGGCTCCACGGGCCCGACGGACCAGCGCGTGCCGTCGCGGTCGCGCGTGCGGCGGGGATCGACAACGTGGGATTGGACCTCATATTCGGGTTGCCCCCTCGACTCGGGCGGGAGTTGGGCGGGGACCTGGATCGGATCCTCGAGCTGGAGCCGGAGCACATCTCGGTGTACGGTCTCTCGGTTGAGCCCGACACGCCGCTGGGGCGCTGGGTCGCGGAGGGACGAGAAACCGTTGGGGGCGAAGATCAGTACGAGGAGGAGTTCCTGCAGGTGGCCGACAGGCTGCAGGAGGCCGGCTACGCCCATTACGAAGTCTCCAACTTCGCGCGGCCGGGGCGCGAGGCGCGGCACAATACCTCCTACTGGCGGGGTGTGCCGTACCTGGGCCTCGGCAACGGCGCCCACTCCTTCGTGGCCCCGGCGCGTTGGTGGAACCACCGGGACTGGGCAGAGTATCGTCGGGCACTGGAGGAAGGCCGGAGCGCGCGCGCCGACGAGGAAACGGTGGGGCCCGCGGAGTCGCGGCTGGAGCGCATATGGCTCGGGCTCCGGACGAGGGAGGGGCTCGCGAGTAGCGAGCTGACCCCGCGCCAGCTGCAACGCGCCCGGGAGTGGGGGCGGCGCGGCTGGGTGGAGCCGGACCCCGAGCGGCTTCGGCTGTCGGCACGTGGCTGGCTTCTGCTCGATCGCCTGGCGGTGGAGCTCGATGAGGTCGGCCCGGCGCGGGCGCAGGGGGAGGGCGCTTGAGCACAGCGCCGCGCGCCGCGAAATTGTATGGTTGCGGTCCGGTTGAATGGAGCCACGGTGAGTCGCCATGAGTGATGCAGCTCTGACAGAACGGGAACGGAGCGTCCTTGACGCCGTCATCCGTACGTACGTGGAGACGGCGGAGCCCGCGGGGAGCCGGACTGTGGCGAAGCGCCATCATCTGGGGGTCTCGCCGGCGACCGTCCGCAACACCATGTCGGACCTGGAGGAGAAGGGATTCCTTTTCCACCCCCACACATCGGCGGGGCGGATCCCCACCGACCTGGCCTACCGCTATTACGTGGATACCTTGATGCGGCCGCGGAAGCTCACCCAGTCGCAGCGAGCGAGGCTGCGGCAGGAGCTGGGGGAGGAGAACGGTCCGCTGGAGCGGCTGGTGCGACGGGCCACTCAGGCGATGGGACTGCTCACGGGCGAGCTGGGCGTAGCCATCGCGCCGTCGGTCGATGACGTGATCCTGGAGCGTCTCGAGCTGCTGGCGCTCTCGAGCGAGAAGGTCCTGCTCGTCCTGCGCCTGCGAAACGGCATCGTGCGCACGGTGTACGTCGACCTGCCCCTGTCGATCCCGAAGGAGACGCTGCTGGCGGTCACCATCGTTCTGAACGAGCGGCTCGCGGGGCAGAGCATGGGCGCGATCCGGAAGACGCTGCCGGAGCGGCTGCGCGACGCCGCGCCGTTGGACGATGTCCCCGCTTCGGAGCTGTTGAATATCTTCCTCCAGTCGGGTGAGGACATGTTCGACCTGTCCGGGGACGAGGTCCACCTCGGATACACGAGCGTTCTGGCGAGCCAGCCGGAATTCGAGACGGGGCCGGAGCTGCGGGGTCTGATCGAGCTGACGGAGCGGCGCGACCTGCTGGCGAGTGTGCTTTCGCGGCGGGACAAGGACTCGCAGCTCCAGATCCGGATCGGCTCCGAGAACGAGGAGCCTGAGCTCAACAGCTTCACGCTGGTGACGGGCGAGTACCGGGTGGGCGATCTGGCGGGGGTGATCGGCGTTATCGGTCCCACACGCATGCCCTACGACCGGGTGGTCGCCATCGTGGACAGCACGAGCCGCCTGGTTTCAGAGCTGTACAGCACGATTTCGCAGGGACACGCACGAGAACCGAAGGACTGAACGATACGCGATGCGCGATTATTACGAGATACTGGGTGTAGAGCGAGGGGCCGACGGCGAAGCGGTGAAGAAGGCCTACCGCAAGCTGGCGCTGAAGTACCATCCCGACCGCAACGGCGGCTCCGATGAGGGCGCCGAGAAGTTCAAGGAGGCCACGGAGGCGTATGAGGTTCTGCGTGACCCGGAGAAGCGGGCCGCCTATGACCGGTTCGGTCACGCGGGCGTGAAGGGTGGGGCTGGGGCGCAGGGCTTTGGCGGGTTCGACTTCTCGGACGCGCTCAACATCTTCATGCGTGACTTCGGCGGCTTCGGGCTGGACGACCTGTTCGGCGGTGGTGCCAGAGGGCGCTCTCGCCGTGGCGGTCCGCAGAAGGGTCCGGACACGCGGCTCCGGCTGCCCATCACGCTGGCCGAGGTGGCTACGGGGGTGACCAAGAAGCTCCGGATCGACGTCAACGACCCGTGCTCCGGGTGCGGCGGGAGCGGGGCCGAGGAGGGATCGCAGCCGGTGGAGTGCGACACGTGTGGCGGGACGGGCGAGGTCCGTCGCGTGCAGCGGTCGATGCTCGGTCAGCTCATGAGCGTGACTCCGTGCCCCACCTGTGGCGGTGAGGGCAGGGTGATCGAGAACGAGTGCGGCGTCTGCCATGGCCGCGGGGTCGAGAGCGGAGAGACGGAGCTGGAGGTCAAGGTCCCGGCCGGCGTCTCGTCCGGTGACTACATCACGGTGCGGGGCCGGGGCAGTGTGGGCCCCCGGGGCGGCCCGCGCGGCCACGTGTACGTGGTACTGGAGGTGGAGGAGGACGAGCGGTTCGTCCGTGAGGGTGCGGACCTCTACTTCGAGCTGCCGGTCACGTACGCACAGGCGGTTCTGGGCGATTCGGTGGAGGTGCCCACGGTGCTCGGCACCGCGGATCTCGCGATCCCCCGTGGCACGCAGTCGGGCACGATCCTGAGGCTCAGGGATGAGGGCCTGCCGCGGCTGCAGGCGACCGGCAGGGGCGATCAGCTGGTGCGGGTCGTGGTGTGGGTGCCCCAGGATCTCAACCCGGAGCACGAGGCGCGAATCCGGAGTCTGCGCGATGTGGAGGATACGGCGCCGGAGTCCATCGACCGTGGATCCGAGGCGGGCGGGTTCTGGAATCGGGTCCGGCAGGCGTTCAGCGCGTGAAGCCTACGCGCTGGCTCGTGCTGAGCGTCCGAGCCCCCGCGGAAGAGCTCAGGGATGAGCTTACCGAGGGGCTCGTCGCGTTGGGCGGCGCCGCCGTGGAGGAGGAGCTGGACCTGCTCACGACGTACGTGCCCCCCCCGGACGACCCCGACGCCTTTCTCGCCCATGCCGCGGAGACCCTGGGAGCGATCGCTGACGGGGAGCCGGAGATCCTCTGGCGCTGGCAGGAGGACGAGGACTGGAGCGTTCGCTGGAAGGAGGGCCTCGGCCCCCGCTCAGTCGGGCCCCGGATCACCGTGACCCAGCCATGGAACCCGGTGTCGGAGAACGGCGACGAGATCGTCATCGTCATCGACCCGGCCATGGCGTTCGGAACGGGCGAGCATGCCACGACGCGAGGCGCGCTGCGGCTGATGCAAACGGAGCTGGAGGGCGGTGAGCGCGTGCTGGACGTGGGGTCCGGGAGCGGGATCCTGGCGATCGCGGCGGCGCGCCTCGGGGCCGACTGCGTGCTGGCTGTGGAGTCGGACGAGGACGCCATGGAGACGGCCCGGGAAAACCTCGAGCGCAACGGAGTGGAGGAGCGCATCGAGTTCATCCACGCGCTGGTGGATTCCGCATATCTCGCCGCGGTGAGGGCGGATGGGTTCGACCTGGTCGTGGCGAACGTGCTCAGTGGGATCCTGGTCCCGCTCCTTCCTCCTCTGGCCGCCGTGCTGCGGCCGGGCGCGTGTCTCATCCTCGGCGGGATCCTGGATACGGAGGCGGCCGGCGTGGCGAGCGCCGCCTCGGCGGCCGGTCTCGCGTTCGTTCGGGAGGACCGGGAAGGGGAGTGGTGGACTGGGCTGTTCCGTCCGGATCCGGAGCCGGCCCCATCGCGCGGCTGACGGCGAGGCGCATGCGCTCGGCGGCGGCCAGCAGGTCCTCCTGGGGCGTGCTTGCCAGGAGCCGGGCCATGCTGTCTCGGAGGAGGATGTCCACGGAGCAGTGGCGGCGGCCGCCCGCGTGGGTGCGGAGCGCGACGCTGGGAACAGGATGGACACCGGCCGCGCGCAGGGCGACGTCGTACGCGGTGCGGTCGGTCTCGGACAGGAGCGAGAGGTCCGGGAAGGCGGTGGGGTGTACGACCACGAACCGGTCGTCGTCCAGGAGCTGGGCGGCGAGCGCGGCCGTCGATGTATCGAGAGTGCGGGCCAGGTCCGTGAGAGGGATCGCGAGGCGCGATGTCGAGCTCAGGATCTCCACCGCCCGGTCGGCGGGAGTGGGGTGGGCGGGCATGGTCACGGCTGGCCTCCGGTTCGGGGGACCTCCATCATGGGAGATCGGCGGCCTGGCTGGAATGGCGGTACGCGTCGAGGGGGAGATGGAACGGGACGGTTGATCGAGTGAAGGGGGTGGAGATGGCGGGGACATTGAAGGAGCGGATCCGGTCGGACCTGAACGAGGCGCGCCGCGCCAAGGACAAGCTGCGCACCACGGTGCTGACCACGGTCCTGTCCGAGATCCGGAACAAGGAGATCGAGCAGGGGGGCGAGGCCACGGACGCGCATGTGATCGGTGTGGTGGCAAAGGCGGTGAAGCAGCGGCACGAGGCGGCGAGTCAGATGCGCGGCGCCGGCCGCGAGGAGCTGGCGGAGAAGGAGGAGCGAGAGGCCGCTCTGCTGGACGACTACACGCCGGAGTCGATGACGGAGGAGGAGGTCCGGACGCTGGTCCGCGAGGCCATCGCGGGGGGCGCCGACAACATCGGTGCGGTGATGGGGCGGCTCATGCCGAAGATCAAGGGCCGTTTCGACGGAGGGGAAGCCAACCGGATCGTGCGTGAGGAGCTCGGCTGAGCTCCTCGAAGCGATGAATCGGCACGCGCTGCGGGTCCTCGAGTTTCCTGCCGCCCTGGACGTGGTGGCCCGCCGGGCGACGAGCGAGCTGGGCAAGGCGGCCGTGCGCGCGCTGGAGCCCCGGTCTGACCGCGGCTGGCTGATACGGGAGCTGGCGCGGGTGGATGCCACCATGTCGCTGGTCGAGCGAACGGACGGGTGGGCGATCCCGGCCATGCCGGAGCTGCGGCTGGAGCTCAAGCGACTGTCGAAGCCCGGCTCCTTCTGGGACGAGCGCACCCTGCTCGATGGGGCACGGCTGCTGCGCTCGAGCGCGGCCACCCACGAAGCTCTCGATCCACACATGGAGGAGCTGCCGGCGCTGCGTCCCATGACGGACCGACTGGTGCGGCTGGACGATCGGGCGGAGGCCATCGAGCAGGCGATCGACGAAGGCGGTGAGGTACGGGACTCGGCCAGTCCCGAGCTGCGCCGGATTCGACGGGAGCTCCGGGCGCAGCGGAGCACGATCGTCGAGCGCCTCGAGCGGTTCATGGCGTCCCTCCCCGACGGCCATCGCGTGGAGGACGCTTCGGTGAGCGTACGCGACGGCCGGTACGTGGTGCCCGTCCGCCGGGAGGGTCGGAAGCAGGTGGGCGGGATCGTCCACGACGAGTCCGCCACCGGCGCCACACTGTTCGTAGAACCGCCCCTCGCCCTCGACCTGATGAACCGCGTTCGGGAGCTGGAGATCGCGGAGACCCGCGAGGTGCGCCGGATCCTCGAAGAGCTGACCGGATCACTCCGGCCGCATGCGGAAGCGATGGCCGACGCGCTGGACGCCCTCGTCGCCCTCGACTCCCTTTACGCCCGCGCGCGCTACGCCCTGGAGCACAACGCCGTCTGCCCTGCGCTCTCTGAGGACGACCGCGACTACGAGGTGGTCGCCGGCCGGCACCCGGTGCTCCTGGAGAGCGACCGTGCGGTGGTCCCTTTCGACCTCCACCTCGAGCCCGGAGAGCGGACGCTCGTCGTGTCCGGCCCGAACACCGGGGGAAAGACCGTGCTCCTCAAGGGGATCGGGCTGATCAGCCTCATGACGCAGGCGGGGATCGTCCCCCCCGTCGCCCGCGGGAGTCGGCTGCCGGTGTTCGACGACGTCTTCGCCGACATCGGAGACGAGCAATCCATTGAGGCCAGCCTCTCCACCTTTTCCGCCCACCTGGGGAACCTGAAGGAGATCGTGGCGGACGCCGGGGGCCGCGCGCTGGTCCTCATCGACGAGATCGGGAGCGGAACGGACCCGGCGGAGGGCGCCGCACTGGCCCGTTCGATCCTGGTGGAGCTCACGGGGCGCGACACCCTCACCGTCGCTTCGTCGCACCTGGGGCAGCTCAAGCTGCTGGCGGGCGACGTAGGCGGTGTGGTGAACGCGTCCCTCCAGTTCGACGCGCAGGAGCTCCGGCCCACATATCGCCTGCTGAAGGGGGTTCCCGGGCGCAGCTATGGCCTGGCCATCGCGCGGCGGCTCGGGTTCCGCGATTCGGTGATCGATCGGGCCGAAGACTACCTCCCGAAGGGGGAGCGCGACGTGAGCCAGCTGATCGCGGAGCTCGAGTCCAAGGAGCGCGAGCTCTCCGAATCGGTGAATGATGTGGCGCGCGAGCGCGCTGCCGCAGCGGAAGCGCGTGGCGACGCGGACGCGCTCCGAGCCGAGCTGGAGTCGCGGCAGCGCGAGGTCCGGCGGAGGGAGCAGGACGCGGAGCGGCGGTCGCGTCAGCAGGCGCGTGACCTCCTGCTGAACGCACGGCAGGAGGTGGAGCAGGCGATCGCCGACCTCCGGGCGGTGGTCGAGCGAGGTGGAGACGCGGCGGCGTTCGAGGAGGCCGCGAAGGAGGCCCGCCGGCGGGTGGAGCAGGCGGCGACCCGCCAGGCGGAGCGGGCGCCGGACGCTCCGGAGGCCGATCGGCCTCCGCCGGCGCTCGAGCCGGGCGCGTCCGTCCGGGTGGCGGCCACGGGTGCCCGTGGGACCGTCGTGGAGGTCCGGGACGACCGGGCCACAGTGGAGATCAAGGGGCTGCGCCTGGACATGAAGGCCGCGGATCTGGAGCCCACGGCGGAGCCGGAGAAGCAGGAGAAGGATCCGCGCACGGGCCGCTCCGTGGGAGGCTGGAGGGGGCCGGCCGTGCGGGCGTCCACGGAAGTCCACTTGCGGGGGCTCCGGGCCGAGGAGGTGGCCACGACCCTGCACCCGGCGCTGGACGCTGCGATTCAGGCTGGGCTCCCGAGCCTCACGATCGTGCACGGGAAGGGCGCGGGCATCCTCCGTGACGTCGTGGCCGAGCTGCTGGACCGTGACCCGCGCGTCCACAGCTATCGACCGGGTGAGATCGGGGAGGGCGGGTCGGGTGTGACCGTAGTGGAGCTCGAATGATCCCGGACCGCGTAGTCGAGGAGGTCCGTGACCGGGCCGACATCGTCGAGGTGATCGGGGAGCACATCTCGCTCAAGCGGTCCGGGAAGGAATTCAAGGCGCTCTGCCCGTTCCACAACGAGAAAACGCCTTCGTTCTACGTGGTCCCCGGCAAGGGATTCTACAAGTGCTTCGGCTGCGGCGAGTCCGGGGACGTCTTCAGCTTCCTGATGACCCAGGCGGGGCTCTCCTTCAACGAGGCGGTGGAGAAGCTCGCAAGCCGTTTCGGAGTGGAGATCCCGCGCGAGGAGGCCCGGCCGGAGGATGACGCCCTGAAGCCGTTCCGGGAGGCGGTGGCCTTCGCGGCGGACTTCTACGAGCGCATGCTGCGCGACGAGGAAATCGGGCGGGGCGCGCGCCGCTACCTCGAGGAGCGCGGCATCACCATGGAGGCCGCCGACCGGTTTCGGCTCGGCTACGCGCCGGACGAGTGGCGGTCGCTCCGCGAGGCGGCGCACCCCCACGGCTTCGACGACGCAGTGCTGGAGACCGCAGGGCTCATCAAGCGGAGCGAGAAGATGCCGGAGCCGTACGACCGGCTCCGCGACCGGCTGGTATTCCCCATTACCGACGTGCGCGGTCGCGTCATCGGCTTCGGCGGCCGGCTCATGTCCGGCGACGCGGTTGGACCCAAATACCTCAATTCGCCCGAGACCCCCCTGTACCACAAGGGGAGCGAGCTGTACGGGCTCCACTGGGCGAAGGGAGCGATCCGCCGGGAAGAATCCGCACTGGTCGTTGAGGGGTACATGGACTACGTTTCGCTGGCTGCACGGGGCGTGGAGAACGTGGTGGCGGCGTTGGGTACGGCCATGACGGAGGAGCAGGCGCGGCTGGTCACCCGCTACGCGGGCCAGATCCTGCTCCTCTACGACAGCGACGCGGCCGGGCTGCGGGCCACGTTCCGGAGCGGGGACGAGATCCTGCGCGCCGGCGGGCACCCGATGGTGGTGACGCTGCCGCCGGGAGAGGACCCGGACTCGGTGGCGCGGAAGGGCGGTCGTGAGGCGCTCACGCCCTTCCTCGACGACGCCGTGGACGTGCTGGAGCGAAAGCTCCAGATCCTCGAGGAGCGCGACTACTTCGAGGACGTGGAAGGGGTCCGCAAGGCGCTCGATGGCCTGCTGCCCACGCTGCGCGCGGCGAAGGACGCCACGCTCCACGACATTTACGTGGACCGCGTGGCGAAGCGGACGGGGGTGCGGGTGGAGACGCTGGAGGCGGAGATCAGGGCGGCAACGCCCTCGCCGCAGAGGGCGGTCTCGCAGAGAGTGGAGCCGAAGGCGGCGCCGGCGCCCAGGGACAGCGCGGAGCGGCTCCTGCTGCTCCTGCTGGTCCGGGATCCGCGGCGGCTCCAGCAGATTACGGAGCTCGTGCGGCCCGAGGACCTGCGGGGCGGGACCAACCGGGCGCTGTTCGCCGCACTGGTGGCGCACGTGGAGGCGGGCGGGACGGAGATCGAGCCGCTGGAGGTGCCCGAGGGAGCGCGGGCCCTGCTGGAGGAGCTACGGGGGGAGAAGACGGAGGTATCGGACCCGGACCGGAACTTCTGGGAGCAGGTGGGGCAGATCCGGCTGCGGTCGCAGCTGGATCGGTGGGAGGAGCTCAACGAGCTCCTGAAGCGGGCGGAGGAGCCGGACAGGATGGCGCTGTACAAGGAGTTGACGGCGCTGAAGAAGGAGTTGAAGGGTCAGTCGTCGCAGCTGGAAAAGCTCGGGTCGAAGACCGTGAACCGGTTTCGCCGGCATCTGAAACGCTGAGGGAGCCAAGAGGAGGATAATGCAGGAGACTTACCAGGCACTGCTCGATCTTCAGGATCTGGACGAAAAGGTTTCGCAGGCGCGGGAGCAGGTGCGGCAGTTCGAGCCGCAGCTGGAGGAAATCGAGGCGCCGCTGGAGGCCGCCGAGTCGGATGTGGGGTCGGTCCGCAAACGGCTGGACGAGATGAAGGCCGACGTGCGCCGACTGGAGCGTGGAGCGGACGACAAGCGGGCGCAGCTGGCGAAGTACGAGGCTCGCCTGGAGCGGGTGCGAAACGCCCGGGAGGAGGCGGCCGCGAAGGCCGAGATCGACCTGATCTCGAAGGCCGTGGAGGCGGACGAGTCCGATTACATCAACCTCGCGGACCAGATCAAGCGGACCGAGCTGAAGCTGGACGAGCTCGAGAAGAACCTGGAGGCGCTGAAGGAAGACGCGGCGCCGCGCCGCACGGATCTCCTGGCGAAGAAGGACGAGGCCGAGTCGCAGCTCAAGGTGCTGGCGGACCAGCGGCAGAACAAGCTGGTGCGGCTGAACGAGCCGGCGGCCCGGCTGTACGAGAGGATCCGTGGCGGCAAGACGCGCGTCGCACTCGCCGAGCTCACCCCTGATGGCGCGTGCGGCCACTGCTTCAGCATGATCCCGATCCAGGAGCGCAACGAGATCAAGCGAAAGGCGGCGCTCCACCGCTGTGAGGCGTGCGGCGTCATCCTGTACGCCGGGGAGTGAGGCCGCGTTGACCGCAGGTCCGCGGCCTTTCGCCGTTACGTGAAGACGGTACCGCCCCTGGCCCGCCGATGGATCGCGGCGGCGGCTCCGTCGGCGGAGGCGGTAGGGCGGCTGCACGCCGAGTTGCGCCTGCCTGAGCCGCTGTGCCGGCTCCTGGCCGCCCGTGGCTACGACACCCCGAGCTCCGCCCGCGCGTTTCTCCGCCCTTCCATCGACCTCCTGCACGACCCCGGCCTCCTGGCCGACATGGGCCCCGCGGTGGCACGTATCCGTGCCGCCATCGACGCCGGCGAGACCATCCTCGTCCATGGCGACTACAATGTGGATGGCATGTGCGCCACCGCCCTCTACACGCGCGCGCTGCGCCGCATGGGAGCCCGCGTGGTCCCGTTCGTCCCGCACCGGATGCGCGATGGATACGACCTCGGGCCGGGCGGAATCCGCCGCGCGGCGGAGGTCGAGGCCGGGCTCATCCTCACGGCCGACTGTGGCATTGTCGCCCATGAGGCCGTGGCCGCGGCCGCGCAGGTGGGTATGGACGTGATCGTCACGGACCACCACTCGCCCGCCGCATCGCTGCCGCCCGCCGTGGCGGTGGTGAACCCGCGGCGCGCGGACTGTGGCTATCCCGACCCGTCGCTCTCAGGGACCGGCGTAGCGTTCAAGGTGGTCCTCGCGCTGGCGCGATCGTTCGGCCGCCCGGACGAGGAGACGCTCTACTACCTCGACCTGGTGGCGCTGGCCACGGTGGCGGACGTGATGCCGCTTCGGGGCGAGAACCGGGTCATGACGCGCTACGGACTGCGTGTGCTGGCGGAGACACGCAACGACGGGCTGCGTGCGCTGGTCCGGAGCGCCGGTCTCGAAGGGAAGACGCTCGGCGCCGGGCACCTGAGCCACGGGTTGGCGCCGCGCCTGAACGCCGTCGGTCGACTGGACGACGCGGGGCAGGGACTCCGTCTGCTGCTGGCCGGGGCCGAAGAGGAGCCCATCGATGCCGACGCGCTGGCCGCCGAGCTCGAGACGGTGAATGCCCGAAGGAAGGCCGTGGATCGGGAGATCCTGGAGCAGGCGCTGGAGCTCCTTTCCGAGTACGACCCCGCCCGCGACCGCGGTGTGGTGCTCGCCCGGCAGGGCTGGCACCCCGGTGTCATCGGGATCGTGGCTTCCCGGGTAGTGGAGCGGATCCATCGGCCCACGGTTCTCATCTCTCTCCCCACCGACGGGGGCCTCGCCCGCGGCAGTGCGCGTTCGATCTCCGGCTTCGACCTGCTGGACGCCATCCGGTCATGCGGCGACCACCTGGAGCGGTTTGGCGGCCATCGCGCGGCGGCAGGATTCGACATCCGGCCGGACCGGATCGAGGCGTTTCGTGCGGCGTTCGCGACGGCGTCGCGGGAGCGGCTCGAGGACGCGCCGGTCCCGGAGCTCCGGATCGATGTGGACCTCCCGCTGGCAGAGGTCACGCCGGATCTCGTCCGCTACATGGTGCACGCCGGCCCATTCGGGATGGGCAACCCGACGCCCGTCTTCGCCTTCCGCGGAGTGCGCGCGGCGGCCGTACGGACCGTGGGCTCCAAGGGCGCGCACCTGAAGCTCCGGATCGTGGACGGGGATGCAACGCTGGACGGGATCGGATTCCGGATGACGGAGACACACGGCGCGCTGGCGCGGTCCGGCGAGCCGCTGGATGTGGCCGCGCGGCTCGAGGAGGATAGCTGGAACGGGCGCAGTCGCCTGCAGGCGAAGCTCGTGGACCTGCGACCGGCCCGCTGATGCGCATCATCGCCGGCCGCTGGCGCGGCCACGGGATCCAGGCGCCACCGGACGACCGCACCCGCCCCACCACCGACCGGGTCCGTGAAGCGTGGATGAGCATGATGCAGTCCGCCATCCCGGGCGCCCGGGTGCTGGACCTCTTCGCCGGGTCGGGAGGACTCGGCCTCGAGGCCCTCTCCAGGGGTGCCCGGCACGCGACCTTCGTGGAGAAGGGCGGCCGCGCCCTCAGGACGCTGCGCTCGAACATCCAGAAGCTGGAGGCGGCGGCCGAGACCACCGTCGTCCGTGGCGACGCGCTGGAGTTCGCCGAGAAGGTCGAGCGAGGCGAGTACGAGATTGTCCTGGCCGATCCTCCCTATGACTCCGGTGCCGCCGAATCGCTGGCGCGCCTCTTTCTCCGCCGGCCCTTCGCCGACATGCTGTGGGTCGAGCATCGCGTGTCCGACGTGCTGCCGGAGGCCGAGGGCTCCGAGACCCGGCGCTACGGCGACACCCTCATCACCTACTACCTGGCCCCCCAATGACCAAGCCACGCCACTCCGCCGCCATCTACCCCGGCTCTTTCGACCCGATCACGCGCGGGCACGAGGACATCGTGCGCCGGACGCTCACGTTCTGCGAGCGCGTGACCGTGGCGGTCGGGCACCGGGCCACGCAGCCGAAGGCCGGGCTCTTCAGCATTGAGGAGCGCGTGGCCATGATCGAGCATGTCTTCGCGGACGAGGAGCGGGTCGAGGTGGCCGCGTTCAGCGGGCTCCTCGTCGATTTCGCGAGTGAGCGGGACATCCACCTCATCGTCCGCGGTCTGCGGGCCGTCTCCGACTTCGAGTACGAGTTCCAGATGGCCCTCATGAACCGCAACCTGAACTCTGACATCGAGACGCTGTTTCTGGCGCCCGACGCACAGTACTCCTACCTGTCCGCTTCACTGGTCCGCGAGATCGCGGCGCTGGACGGGGATGTGAGTAACTTCGTGACGCCGCACGTCCAGGCGCAGCTCACTGAGAAGCTGAAACCAACATGAGCGCTTTTCTGGATAGCATTGCGGAGCGCGCCCGGGCGAACCCGCGGCGCATCGTATTTCCCGAGGGTCACGATCCTCGCACCATCGCTGCGGCCGTACAGCTCCGGAACGAGGAGCGGGTGGTGCCGCTCGTGCTCGGCCCGGCGGAGGCCGTGGGGGCCGCGCTGTCGGAGGCCGGCGCACCCTCCGACATCGAGGTCTACGACCCGGCGACGGACAGCCGCCACGACGCCTTCGTCGCCACCCTCCTCGAGCTCCGCAGGGACCGAGGGCTGACCGAGGACGAGGCGGCGCGATGGGCGCGCGACCCCCTCATCTTCGGCGCGCTCATGGTGCGCGCCGGCGAGGCTGCGGGTTCCGTGGCCGGCGCGGATCACCCTACCGGCGACATCATCCGGGCGGCCATCCGTTGCGTCGGGCTCCAGCCCGGGATCGCTACGGTCTCGTCCACCTTCTACATGGTGTGTCGTCCGTTCCGCGGCGGCGCGGCGGAGGAGGAGGTCCTCTCGTTCACCGATGGCGCCGTGGTTCCCGATCCGGACGCCCGTCAGCTCGCCGATATCGCCCGTGCCTCGGCCGAGGCGCGCCGGAAGATCGTGGGGGATGAGCCGGTGGTGGCCTTCCTCTCATTCTCCACGAAGGGGAGCGCCGACCACGAGCGGGTGGACAAGGTCCGGCAGGCCCTCGCGTACTTCCGGGAGGCGGAGCCGGACGTGCGCGCGGATGGCGAGATGCAGGTGGACGCGGCGCTGATCCCGGAGATCGGCCGGAGCAAGGCCCCGGGGTCGCCGGTCGCGGGTGAGGCGAACGTGCTGGTGTTCCCGGACCTGGACGCGGGCAACATCGCGTACAAGCTGGTGCAGCGGCTGGCGGGCGCAGAGGCCATCGGACCGCTGCTCCAGGGTCTGGCCCGCCCGTGCAATGACCTGTCGAGGGGTGCCACCGCCGCCGACATCGTCGCGGTGGCCAGTCTCACGGCATTGCAGGCGGGGTCCTGAGGCGGCACTTTTCTTGCCCCACCAGCGACGGGATACTCAACCAAACGAGAGAGAGAGGCACGATGGGCTTCGAAGTGACGAAGCAGGACGATGTGACCATCCTGGACGTGGAAGGCCAGCTGATCGTAGGCAACCGACAGGAGCTGAAGCAGAAGGTGCTCGAAGAGCTGGAGAACGGGGAGCGGAAGTTCCTGATCGACTTCGACCGCACCGGCTACATCGATTCGTCGGGCCTCGGCGTGCTGGTCAGCCTGTCGAAGAAGATCCGGGAGCAGGGGGGTGAGCTCCGGCTCGCGAACCTGAACGAGGATCTTCGCACGCTCTTCGAGCTCACCAAGCTCGACACACTGTTCCAGATCTCCAACAGCCGGGACGAAGCGCTCTCGTCCCTCTGACCTACCGTGGCGGCGGGCGGCCCGGTTACGTTTGTACCGGCCCACCCCCACGCGCGTTAGGAGATCTGGAAGCCTATGGAGTCCCGACACGTACTGGAGCTCCCGAACGACCTGGGCGCCATCGAGCGCAGCGTGGACTACCTCCTCGACCGCTGCCGTGATGCCGGGTTCGACGAGAGCCGTCTGCGGCTGAACTTCAGGGTGGGCGTCGCCGAGGCGCTCGCCAACGCCATGATGTACGGCAACAGCCGCGACCCCGCGAAACACGTCAAGCTGGAGGCGTGGTGCGCGCCGGAGCGTGTCCGTATCCGCATCACCGACCAGGGCAGCGGCTTCGACCCCGCGGATCTCCCCGACCCCACCTTGCCGCAGAACCTGAACCGGTCACGGGGCCGCGGCGTTTTCCTGATCCGCGAGCTGATGGACGAGGTGGCCTTCAACGACCAGGGCAATTCCGTGGACATGGTCCTATTCGCGCACCAGCCGGAGAACGGACGCGAGGCCGCTTCATGACGGAGGTGCTGAGCACAGACCTTCCCCGGCTGCCGGAGCCCGTCGCCCGGCTCCTGGACGGGTACGGGATCTCCCGGCCGGACACGCGGGTACGGCTGTGGAGCCTGCAGCCCAGCGGTGAGTGGCTCTGCCTCTATCCGGAGACTTTTGGCTCGCCCGATGGCCCGGCCACCGGCGCGCGCGGTCGCCTCGACAGCACGGCCCACGGGAGCCTCGAGGTCGAGCTGGACGGGCCTGATGGCGAGCGCGAGGTGGGCTTCCTGGTATCGGTTCTCGACCAGCTGCTGGCGCACGAGAAGGAGGCGCGCTCGGCCGCCCACGAGCTGAGCGAGCGGTACGAGGAGATCAACCTTCTCTACTCCATCTCCGAGATCCTGGCGTCCTTCCTCTCGATGGAGAAGGCGACCACGCGAATCATGGAGGAGGTCACCGACGTCCTCGGGGCGCGGCGCGGCGCCCTGTGGGTGGCGGAGCAGGCGACGAACCGGCTGGTGCTGGCCGCCGCGGTGGGGGACGAGGGTCTGGACGGCCCCATCGACATCGACGAGGAGTCATCGGTGACGGCGCGGGTGTACCGCGAGCGGCAGCCCATCAACCTGGAGTGGGGAGACCAGCTCCCGCAGAGCACGCTGCGCGAGCCGCGTCCTCACGGGGAGGAGCCGTACCTGTCGGTGCCCGTCAACTACACGCCGCCCGACGGCGACAGCCGCACCGTGGGTGTGATCACGCTGGTGGGTCGCCGCACGGATGTCCGCTTCAGCGCGGGCGATCTCCGGCTCCTTACCGCCATCGCCAGCCAGGTGGCCGCGGCGCTGGAGACGCAGCGTCTGGTGAAGGAGAGCCTGCGCCGGGAGCGGGTGGAGCGCGAGCTCGAGCTGGCCCACGACCTCCAGCTCAAGCTGCTGCCCGACGCGGGCCGCTTCGGGCCGGGTGACCGCCTGGCGGCACGCTGCCTTCCCGCCGACTCCGTGGGAGGGGACCTCTACCACCTGTTCGACCTTTCGGACGGACGTCTCGGGGTGGTGATCGCGGATGTCTCGAGCCATGGCTTCTCGGCCGCGCTCATCATGGCGCTGACCATGAGCGCCATCGCCATTTACGCCCAGGAGGCGGATCAGCCGGGCGAGGTGCTCCGGAAGCTCCACCAGTCGCTGATCGACGAGCTCGAGTCCACGGAGATGTACATGACCATCCTCTTCGCCGTGCTCGATCCCGGCGCCGGGGAGATCGTCTACGCCAACGCGGGGCATCCCCACGCGTTCGTGGTGGGGGAGGGGGGTGCGGTGGACCGGCTGGGCGCCACCAGCCCGCCGCTCGGCACCTTCACGTTCCCGGAGTACGGCCAGCGGCGGGTGCCGATTCGATCGGGCGACCTGGTGCTCCTGTTCACCGACGGGCTCTCCGACGCCTTTTCCGGGGAAGCGGGGATCACGGGCGAGCAACAGCTCCTGGCCGAAGTGATCGCGCTCCGCGAACAGACGCCGTTGGCGATCATGGATCACATCTTCGGCGCGGCGGGAACCGGCCAGAACCACGTGCCGCCGGATGATCGCACGGCCGTCATCCTCCGGAGCTGACCCCGCCGTGCGGGCGCGCGCCAAACGGTCGCTGGGCCAGAACTTCCTCGTGGATCCCAACCTCCAGCGAAAGATCGTGGAGGCCGTGGCGATCGTGCCGGGGGATACCGTGGTGGAGATCGGGCCGGGGCAGGGTGCGCTGACGGGGCACCTGGCGGAGCAGGCTGATCGTCTCGTGGCCGTGGAGCTCGACCACGTGCTGGCGGAGGCTCTTTCGGCCCGCTACCCCGAAAAGAGCGGCGTGCGTATCGTTCATCACGACATCCTGGACTGGGACCCGTCGGAGATCCTCTTGCGGTCGCCGGTCAAGGTCGTCGGCAACATCCCCTACAACATCACCTCGCCGATCCTCTTCCGCCTCATGGAATGGCGGCCCCGGCCGGAGCGCGTGGTGGTCATGGTCCAGAAGGAGGTGGCCGAGCGGCTCCAGGCCCCGCCCGGCGAGAAGGCGTACGGCGCACTCACCGTGGGGATCCGGGCGGTCGCCGAGGTGGAGAAGCTCTTCGATGTGGGGCGGCAGGCGTTCCGGCCCGTGCCGAACGTGGACTCGTCCGTGATCCGGCTGCGTCCGCGGGACGGAGCGCGGAGTCCAGCAGAGGCGGAGGAGCTCCGCGCGCTGACGCGGGCCGCGTTCGGAATGCGTCGCAAGCAGCTGCAGAAGATCCTCCGGACCGCACCCGGATACGGTCTCGATCCGGAGGGTGCGGAGGCAGTGCTGGAGGGCGTGGGTGTGCGGCCGACGGACCGGCCGGAGGTGCTGGATCCGGAGACGTTCGTCGAGCTGGCGGCTGCTCTGGGACGACTGGGATACCCTCGATAGAAAGAGGTCGTGTGAGCGCGGACGGCGGCATCCTGCGAACCCTCGGGCTGCACCGGCGCGAGCTCCGCAGCTGGGCCATGTACGACTGGGCCAACTCGGCGTTCGCCACCACCATCATGGCGGCCGTCCTGCCCATCTACTATGTGCAGGTGGCCGGCTCGACGCTGCCGTCGAACGTCGCTCTCTCGTACTGGGCGTACACGGCGGCCATCGCCCTCTTCCTCATCGTCGTGGCCTCGCCCATCCTCGGCGCCATGGCCGACTACCTGGGGGCGAAGAAGAAGTTCCTGGCCGGGTTCCTGGCCCTCGGCGTGGCCGCCACCTTCGGCCTCAGCTTCGTCCAGACCGGTGACTGGACCCTCGCGTCCCTCCTGTTCATTCTCGGGAACATCGGCTTCACGGGCTCCATCATCTTCTACTCGTCTCTGCTCCCCCACATCGCCAGCGATGACGAGCTCGACAGCGTGGCCACCGGCGGCTGGGCCGTCGGGTACGTGGGTGGGGGTCTGCTCCTGATCATCAACGCGGCCATGATCATCCGCCCCGACTGGTTCGGCCTCGCCGACGAGGGCGCCGCTTCACGCGCCACATTCGTCTCGGTCGCGCTCTGGTGGGCGCTGTTCTCGATCCCGCTCTTTCGCAATGTGGCGGAGCCGCCCCGGCGCATCGACGCCGCGGAGATCGGGCTGAATCTGAGCCCCGTCCGGATCGGGTTCCGCCGCCTGTCCGCCACGCTGCACGAGATCCGACAGTATCGGCAGCTGGCGATCTTCCTCGCCGCCTTCTTCTTCTACAGCGATGGCATCGGGACCATCATCAAGATGGCCGCGGCCTACGGCAGCCAGATCGGACTGGGCACCGCGGCGCTCATCGGTGCGCTCCTGGTCGTGCAGTTCGTGGGTGTGCCGTTCACCTTCGCCTTCGGCGCGCTTGCCGGCCGGATCGGGCCGAAGCGCGGAATACTGCTGGCTCTCGTCGTGTATTCCGCTATCTCGATTTTCGGCTACTTCGTCACCGAGGCGTGGCACTTCTGGGTGCTGGCGATCGCGGTGGGCATGGTGCAGGGCGGCGCGCAGGCATTGAGCCGGGGTCTGTTCGCGTCCATGATTCCCCGGACCAGGTCGTCGCAGTTCTTCTCCTTCTACAGCGTGTTCGAGAAGATGGCGGGCATCCTCGGACCGGTGGTGTTCGGTGTGGCCAGTCAGATCACGGGGACCGGTCGCATCGGGATCCTGGCGGTCATCGTGTTCTTCATTGCGGGCATCGTGCTGCTGAACCGCGTGGACGTGGATGAGGGACGTCGCGTGGCTCGCGCCGAGGATGCCGCCACGGAGGCGGCCGCCCTGGCCGCTACGGGAGCCTGACGGTGCCGCCCTCTGCGCTGCTCGTCGTGCTGGCAGCCGCCCTGGCGGCCGCCCTCGTCGCCGCATCCCTATTCGGATGGCTCTGGTTGCGCGAGCGTCGGCGCATCGTCGCGGTGGAAGAACGGGCACGGCAGCTGAGCGCGGATCTCGCCGAGGCCAGAACCGCTCGCGAGACCTTCTTCGACCTGGCCACCCACGAACTGCGCTCCCCGCTCACCGTGATCCTCGGCTACCAGGAGCTTCTCGAGGACGGCGCGTACGGCCCACTCGACGAGAACGCCGCGGACGCAGTGGAGCGCGTGGGACGCTCCGCGCACCACCTCCTGAACCTCATTGACGGCGTGGTGGAGCTCAGCCGGATCCGGTCCGGGACCGTCCGGCCCGATCTCGAGGACGTGAACCTGGGCGTGCTCTTCGCGTCCGTGGCCGACGCCTTCCGCACCCACACCAGCGACCGCGGACTCGAGGCACGCGTCCAGCTGCCGCCGTCGCTCCCCACCGTTCGCTCGGACCAGGGCCGTCTCGTGCGCGCCCTCGACCTCCTGGTCACCTCCGCGGTGAAGAACCCGGCCGACACCTGCCTCGGGCTCGAGGTCTCCGAGATCCCGGGCGGCGCCACCGCCCGCATCACCGGCACACGAATCCCCGTCCTCCACGAGATCGGCGCCCTAGAGCTCCAGCTGGGGATCCGCGTCGCCGTGGCCGACGCCATCGCGCGCGTCCTCGGCGGAGCCCTCGACCTGGAAAAGGACGAGGCCGGGGCGGTTCGGACCCTCTCTTTCCGGGTCCAGGCGTTCCGGCCGGGTCCCCTCGAGCGGCTTTGACGGCTATGGGGCCGACCCGTACTTTCTTGTGAACGGGTTCACAAACTATTCCGCACCGCAGTTCCCTACATGAAGAAGGTATCGGAGCCGACGATCGGTCGACTCTCCCTGTATCTCCGGCTGCTGATGGAGCTCTCGGACCGGGGCGTTGTCACGGTATCGAGCGAGGACCTGGCGGCTCGGAGCGGCACCACGGCCGCGCAGGTCAGGAAGGACCTGTCGCTATTCGGCAGCTTCGGCAAGCGGGGTCTCGGGTACGCAGTCGGCGAGCTGGAAGGTCGATTGCGCCGGATCCTGGGCCTGGAGCGGCGCTGGGGCGTCGCCCTGATCGGGGCGGGTCGGATCGGCTCCGCACTGTTCGGCTATGACAATTTCCGCCGGCAGGGATTCCTGATCGAGGCGGTCTTCGATGCCAATCCCGACAAGGTGGGCCAGCGCTGGAACGGTCTCGTGGTGGAGCCGGACAGTGCCATGGAGAAGATTGTGTCGGAGCGGGGTATCGAGATCGCCGTGATCGCGGTGCCGGCGGAGGCCGCGCAGCGTGTGGTGGACCGGCTGGTGGCGGCGGGGGTGCGCGGGGTTCTGAACTTCGCGCCCACGCGCCTTACGGTACCGTCCGAAGTGGAGGTGAAGGCGGTGGACATGGCATTGGAGATGGAAGGGTTGTCATACGCGTTGACGCGGGCGGACAGGCGATCGGGCGTCGCATGAGGAGGTGGGGATGAAGGAGCAGCGGGTACGTGTCACCAGCGAGATCGGTGCTCTACGACGTGTGATCTGCCACACGCCGGGCTCCGAGCTGCTGGCGGTGACGCCGAGCACCAAGGAAGACTTCCTCTACGACGACCTCCTCGACCTGGAGGAGGCGCGGCGGGAGCACAAGCGGTTCAAGGCGGTGCTGGCGCGGTTCGCAAAGGTGGAAGAGGTAGCGGATCTCATTCGCGACCTCATGGAGCTGCCGGAGGCGCGGTCGTTCCTCGTGGAGCGCGTCATGGATGTCACGCGCTCGGAGCCGCTGGCGAAGTTCCTCGAGGCGCTCCCGTCGAGCGAGCTGGTCAGCATGTTCATCGAGGGACGTGAGGTGGAGGAAGGCCCCCTCGCGCGGGTGCTGAACGTGGAGAGTTATGCCCTCCCACCGCTCCCGAACCTGTTCTTCACGAGGGACGCGGCCATGGTGGTGGGCGAGGGGGTCATGATCGGCTCCATGCGCTACACCGTGCGCTGGACCGAGGAGATCCTGATGAAGGCGCTCTTCACCTTCCACCCGGAGCTCCAGAACACCGGCCTCATCTACGACGGCAGCGAGGAGCGCCGCTCCGGCTACACGCTGGAAGGGGGCGATGTCCACGTGCTGCGTCCGGACACGGTCCTGATCGGCGTGTCGCAGCGATCGAGCCCCGTGGCGTTCGACGCCGTGGCGGAGGAGCTGTCGAAGAACCACGGGATCAGGCACATCATCGTGGTGGTCCTGCCCATCGAGCGCGCCATGATCCACCTGGACATGGTGCTCACGATGGTCGACCGGAACCACCTCGTGATCTACCCGCCGGCCTTCGTCGGACCCGACCGTTACGCCGTCCTCTACTACAAGGCGGGGGAGTCGGCGGCCATGCAGGAAATGCCGAACCTGTTCGCGGCGCTCCGGGAGGTCGACCTGCCCATGGAGCCCATTTTCTGCGGGGGCGAGCGGCGTACCTTCCAGGAGCGTGAGCAGTGGTCGAGCGGGTGCAACTTCGTGGCGGTGCGGCCGGGTGTGGTTGTCGGGTACTCCCGCAACGAGCGCACGTACGCGGAGATGGAGCGTGAAGCGGGCTTCCGCATCCTGAA
The DNA here is from genome assembly GCA_963783305.1 of uncultured Gemmatimonadales bacterium. GTDB lineage: Bacteria > Gemmatimonadota > Gemmatimonadetes > Longimicrobiales > RSA9 > JAWVYT01. The sequence goes on from CAWAMW010000011.1 coordinate 108,171, forward strand.
GGGGCACGACTTCCTCACCGGCGAGGTGGAGCTGAAGCCAGACGACCGCGCGGTCATCACCTTTGAAGGCGCGGAGCTGGTCCGCGGCGGGGGCGGCGGCCGCTGCATGACGCTCCCGGTGATCCGCGAGGATATCTGGTGAGCGGACCGGCGGAATACTATCCGCCCGTCGCGGAGGACCTGGCGCTCCACACCCTCGAGTACGCCGTGGTCGACTGCGAGACCACCGGCGGCTCGCCCGGCCGTGGCGACCGGATCACCGAGATCGCGGCCATCCGCGCCGACCGCAGCGGTCGCATCCTGGACGAGTTCTGCACGCTGGTGAACCCGGACCGCGCCATCCCCCGCGGGATTACGCGCATCACGCACATCGACGACGAGATGGTGGCCGAAGCGCCGTCGTTCCCGGAGATCGCACCCCGCGTCCAGGAGGTCCTCGCCGGCGCGGTGTTCGTGGCGCACAACGCGCCCTTCGACCTCCGCTTCGTGGAGTGGGAGATGCGCCGTGGCGACTTCGGCCCGCCCCGTGGGAAGGTGCTCTGCACCGCTCGCCTCGCGCGGAAGATGGCGCCGGAGATGCGCAGCCGATCCCTGGACGCGCTGATCCACCGCTGGGACATCCCGTGTGAGCCCCGGCACCGCGCCTATCCCGATGCGCGGGCCACGGTCGACATCCTGGTCCGACTCCTCGACATCGCCGCGGAGCGCGGGATCGGCGGCTGGGCCGAGCTGGACGCGGAGCTGAAGAGGCGGAAGAAGCGGCAGAAGCGGTCCGCACTGCCGCGATCGATGGACTACCCGGAGTGGGCGTAGGAGTCGGCCGCGCGCCGCGCGTCGACCGCGCTGAAGCGCGGCGTCGACCCGGCGGCCCACACCCGCCGCTCGCGCATGCCCCACTTCCCCTTTACGCTTCAGGTTCGACCCGTGAGGGCCACGCGGCCCGACCGATCGACAGTCAGCGCGCAGCGCCGCAGTCGACCAGGGAGCGAAGCGACCGATCGATGGCGTACCCAGGACTCAGCCGGAGCGAACGATGACGGACATCACGGATCTGCCACTGGTGCGGACGCGGAAGGTGGGATCGTACACGATCCACGCCCTCGAGGCGGGGCTTCAGCGGCTGGACGGCGGCGCCATGTTCGGCGTGGTGCCGAAGCCGCTCTGGGAGCGGCGGATCCCGGCCGATGATCGAAACCGGATCCCTCTCGGCCTTCGCTGCCTCCTGGTGGAGACGCCGGATGCGCTCGTGCTCGTGGATACGGGCGTGGGCAACAAGGAAGATGCGAAGTTCCACGACATCTACGGTATCCAGAACGACGGCTCGCCCACCCGGCTCGAGGACGCGATCCGGGCGGCGGGACACGCGCCGGCGGACGTGGACGTGCTCATCAGCACCCACCTGCATTTCGACCACGCGGGTGGAAACACCATGGCGGAGCCCGATGGACGGATACGGCCGGCGTTCCCGGCGGCCCGGCACGTCGTGCAGAAGGCCGAGTTCGAGTTCGCGCAGATCCAGAACGAGCGGATCCGGGCCAGCTACATGCCGCAGAATTACATGCCGGTGCAGGAGGCCGGGCTGTGGGACTTCGTGGAGGGGGACGTGGAGGTCGTGCCGGGCATACGCGTCATGCGGACCCCGGGCCACACGCCCCACCACCAGTCCGTGGTGATCCGCTCCGAAGATGAGACCGCCTGTTTCCTGGCGGACCTCATTCCCACGGCCGCTCACCTTCCGCTCCCCTGGATCATGGGCTACGACCTGGAGCCGCTGGTCACACTCGAGAGCAAGCGGTCGCTCATCGGGCGGGTCCGCGAAGAGGAGTGGCTGCTGATCTTCGAGCACGATCCGACCGTCCCCTGGGGGCGCCTGGACCCCTCCGAGAGGCGGCCCACGCTCATCGATCCGTAGTCGCCCAAGCGTACATCCCGGGGGCGTCTCGGCGATTGGCCAGCCGGTCGCCGGCTCGCTATAATACCGCGGCTTGTCGGCCCTCCCGGAGGGCCGCGAAAAACCGGACGCCTCGCGGGAGAGTGATAGATGAGTGACCCGGCACGGACAGCCGTCATCGTATCGGCGGCACGCACCCCCATCGGACGCTTCCTCGGCGGGCTCAGTCCGCTCTCGGCCACGGAGCTCGGCGCGCGCGCCATCCGCGCTGCGCTCGACCGGTCCGGCGTCGATCCATCGGATATCGGCGATGTCATTCTCGGGAACGTGATCTCTGCCGGGCTCGGCCAGGCGCCGGCGCGCCAGGCGGCCATCGCGGGCGGTGTGCCGGAGAACGTGGGCGCCATGGCCGTGAGTCGCGTGTGCGGCTCGGGGCTCCAGGCGGTGATGTCGGCGGCGCAGGCGATCCGCGCGGGCGACGAGCGGGTCATGCTGGCGGGCGGGATGGAGTCCATGTCGAACGCGCCCTACTACCTGTTCGGCCACCGGACCGGTGTGAAGTTCGGGACGCAGCAGCTGGTGGACGGGCTGATCCACGACGGCCTCTGGTGCGCGTTCGGACAGTGCCACATGGGTGGACACGCCGAGTACACCGCCGACAAGGCGGGCATCAGCCGCGAGGACGCAGACCGCTTCGCCTACGAGTCGCACCAGAAGGCGGTCAAGGCGCAGGACGAGGGATGGTTCGAGGCCGAGATGGTCCCGATCGATATCAGCTCACGGAAGGGGACCACCACCATAGCGGCCGACGAGTCGCCGCGCCGCGACACGTCCATGGAGGCGCTGGGCAAGCTCCGGCCGGCCTTCACGGGCGACATGCCCGAACACATCACCGAGCCGGTGGTGACGGCCGGCAACGCGCCCGGCCTGAACGATGGCGCCGCCGCGCTGGTGGTCACGAGCGAGGAGTACGCCCGCTCCAACGGGCTGGAGATCCTGGCCCGGATCAACGCCTACTCGAGCGGCGCAGTCACGCCTCAGGAGCTCTTCTTCGCACCCGTGCGGGCCGTTCGCCGGGTCATGGAGAAGGAGGGCACGTCCATTGGCGACTACGACCTGATCGAGGCCAACGAGGCCTTCGCCGTTCAGGCGCTCGCCGACGGCCGCGAGCTCGGCTGGGACTGGGATCGCGTGAACGTCCACGGAGGCGCGGTCGCCCTCGGCCACCCCATAGGCGCTTCCGGCGCTCGCGTCCTCGTCACGCTCATCCACGCCATGCGCGAGCGCGACGCCCGGACCGGCCTCGCCACCCTCTGCCTCGGGGGCGGGGACGCCGTCGCCCTTTCCGTAGAGAGGATCTGATATGCAGGAGACCATTTTCCGAATCCGGAACGCCGCTGCCCTCGAGCTTGTCCCGGACCGGAACGCCCGCCGCGTGCTGGCGGTGAGCGCCTTCGCGCTGGCCACGGCCCTCGGCGCCCACGTGGCCGTGCCTCTGACGCCCGTGCCCGTGACGCTCCAGACGCTCTTCGTGATCCTCGCCGGCGCCATGCTCGGACCGTCGCTGGGGGCGGCCTCCCAGATGGCCTATCTGGCCATGGGCGTGGCCGGAATGCCGGTCTTCGCCGGCGGCTTCGGGCTCGCGTACCTGGCCGGTCCCACCGGCGGGTACCTCCTGGCGTTCCCCGCCACCGCCTTCGTGGCCGGGATCGTCGCCCGCCGCGTCGCCGGACGCGGAGTCACGGCCGGGCTGGCCCTGTTCGTGGGCCTCTTCCTGGCGTCGCTGGTCACGCTGGGCGGCGGGACCGCGTGGCTCGCCGTCTACACGGGCGACCTGTCCGCCGCCGCTGCCGCGGGGCTCATTCCGTTCCTGGCGGGGGACGTGCTCAAGGTCGGGATCGCGACGCTCCTCGCCTGGCGCGGCCGCCATCGGACGCGCCGGCTGCTCTAGCCGTCGACCTTGAACGACGGGTGGCGCCCATGGTTCGTTCGAGAAGGCCGGCTCCGCACTCTGTGGCGTGTGCTGCTGTTCATTCTCGGCGTGATGGCCATCCTGCAGCTGGAGATGCTGCTGCTGCTCCCGGCGATAGGCCCGATCACCATGGAAGAGGACCGGCTCTCCGCCGGGCTGATCCTGCAGAGCGCACTGCTGCTGACCGCGGCCGTTCTGGCCGGCCGCGCCATGCTGCACTGGGTGGATCGGCGTCCCGGGGTCCGGCTCGGGTTCCCGCTGGACCGTCGCGCACCGCTGGAGCTCCTGGCGGGCGTCGGAGTGGGCGCGGGGATCGTGGCCGTGGTCGTGGCCATCCTGGCGCTGGCGGGCGCCTACCGCTACGTCGCCGAGGCCGGCTCACTCCTCGGCTGGATGAGCGTGGCCGGGGTCAGCCTGACGGCCCTGGCCATTCCCGCGGCCGCCGAGGAAGCGCTGTTTCGCGGCTACATGCTCCGGACGCTCACCGAGGGCGCAGGCACCGCTACCGCGGTCGTGGTCACGAGCGTGCTCTTCACGCTGGTCCATGGCGCCAACCCGAACGTCACGATGTTCGCCCTGCTCAACATCCTGCTGGCGGGAGTGCTCCTGGCGCTGGCGGTCCTGCGAACCGGCACTCTCTGGTTCGCTACGGCGCTGCACCTCGGGTGGAACTGGGTCATGGCCGGGCCGCTGGACCTGCCGGTCAGCGGGATCGGCGGGTACGATGTGCCGCTGTACGACGTGGCGGGAACCGATCCCGCATGGCTTACGGGTGGAAATTTCGGACCCGAGGGAGGATTCGCCGGCACGGCTGCGGCGCTGCTCGGGATCGCGCTGGTGATACGCCTGACCCGGCCCGGCGCCACGCTGGCCGGACACTACGTGAACGGGAGACATGAGCATGTCGAAGATCGATAGAATTGGCGTCGTGGGCGGCGGAACCATGGGGAACGGCATCGCCCACGTCTTCGCGCAGAACGGGCACGCGGTCACCCTGGTGGACGTGGACCGGGACAGGGTGGACACCGCGCTGGCGACGATCCGGAAGAATCTCGACCGGCAGGCGAAGAAGGGGATCATCGAAGAGTCCGCGGTCCAGGAGATCGTCGGGCGGATCCAGGGCGCTACGGAGATGTCGGCGATCGAGGGCGCCGACCTGGTGGTGGAGGCCGTTCCCGAGAAGCTCGAGCTGAAGGCCGGCATTCTCGAGAAGCTGGACGACATCGTCGGCGACGGGATCCTCGCCTCCAATACCTCCTCCATCTCCATCACCGCCCTCGCCGCGCGGACGAAGCGGCCCGAGCGCGTCATCGGCATGCACTTCATGAACCCGGTGCCCGTGATGAAGCTGGTGGAGGTGATCCGCGGCCTGCAGACCAGCGATGACGTGACCCGCCGCGTGATGGAGGTCTCGGAATCCCTCGGGAAGACGCCCGTCGAGGTGAACGATTTCCCTGGCTTCGTGTCGAACCGGGTCCTCATGCCCATGATCAACGAGGCCGTGTTCGCCCTCATGGAGGGCGTCGCCGAGCCCGAGGCCATCGACACCGTCATGAAGCTGGGGATGAACCACCCCATGGGCCCCCTGGCACTCGCCGACCTCATCGGTCTGGACACGTGCCTCAACATCCTCGAGGTGCTCCACCGCGACATGGGCGACGACCGCTACCGCCCCTGTCCTCTTCTCCGGAAATACGTGGACGCCGGCTGGCACGGCCGGAAGAGTGGGCGTGGATTCTATGGATATTGACCTGGCCGAAATTACCGCCCTGGCGCAGCAGTTCGCGGAGGGCGAGCTGCGCCCGCACGTGGAGCGCTGGGACCGGGAGGCCGCGCTGGAGCCGGCGGTGCTGGAGCAGCTGGGGGAGCTCGGCTTCTTCGGCATGCTGGCGCCCGACGAGCATGGCGGCATGGACTTCGACCGCGAAACATACCTGGCCGTGCTGGAGGCGCTCTCCTGGGGCGAGCCCTCCATCGGGCTCACCCTGTCGATCCATAGCGCATTCGCCGTCTCCCTGCTCGTCCGCCACGGCACGCCCGAGCAGCGTGAGCGGTGGCTGCCCGAGCTCGCAGCGGGGGAGCGTCTGGGCTGCTTCGCCCTCTCCGAAGAGGGCGCCGGCTCGGATGCCGCGGCGGCGTCGGCCACGGCGGAGCGAGTGGACGCGGGCTGGGTCCTGAACGGCACGAAGAAATGGGTCACGAACGGTCGCATCGCGGGACTGGCGGTGGTGGTCGCCCGGACCGGTGGCGGGGGGGCGGCGGGACTGAGCGCCTTCCTGGTCCCTACGGACTCGAATGGATGGGTCGTCGAGGGTCGGGAGAACACGATGGGTATGCGGCCCGTCGAGGTGGTGACGGTCCGACTGGACGCGCTTGAGCTGCCCGGCGATGCGCTGCTGGGCGAGGAGGGTGCTGGCTTCACGCTGGCGATGGAGGGGTTGGACCTGGGGCGGCTGGGGATCGCCGCCCAGGCGGTGGGGATCGCACGGGCCGCGCTGGACCACGCGGTGGCGTACGCGGACGAGCGTGAGCAGTTTGGTCACGCGCTGCGCGAGTTCGAGGCGATCCAGTTCAAGCTGGCGGACATGGCGACGAGGATCGCCGCCGCACGGTCGCTCCTCTACTGGGCGGCCGAACAGGGCACGACGCAGGCGTCCTCCATGGCCAAGCTGTTCTGCAGCGAGACGGCCATGGCGGTGACAACGGAGGCGGTGCAGATATTCGGCGGCTACGGCTACATGCGGGATTACCCCGTGGAGAAGCTGATGCGGGACGCCAAGGCCACGGAGATCTACGAGGGAACCAACGAGATCCAGCGCGTGATCATCGCGCGGGACCTTTACCGGAACGGATAGAGGAGATCATGGAGATATTCGACAAGATCGAGAAGCACGGGCACGAGCAGGTCGTCTACTGGTACGACCCGGCTTCCGGCTACCGGGGGATCATCGCGATCCACAATACCACCCTGGGACCGGCGCTCGGTGGCACACGCTTCTGGAACTACAAGAGCGATGCGGAAGCGCTCACGGACGTGCTCCGTCTTTCGCGCGGCATGACCTACAAGTCCGCAGCGGCCGGGCTCAACCTGGGCGGCGGGAAGTCGGTGATCATCGGCGACCCGAAGGCCAAGCGCCGGGAGATGATCTTCCGGGCCCACGGTCGCTTCGTGGAATCGCTGAAGGGCCGCTACATCACGGCGGAGGACGTGGGCACCAGTGTCGAGGACATGGACTACGTCCACATGGAGACGGAGTACGTGACCGGTCTGGCCGGCCGGAGCGGCGACCCGTCCCCCGTCACCGCCTACGGCACCTACCGCGGTATCAAGGCCGCCGCCAAAGCCAAGTACGGCAGCGATGACCTCGATGGCGTGACGGTCGCGGTGCAGGGCACCGGCCACGTGGGGTACTTCCTCTGTGAGGACCTGGCCGCCGAGGGTGCCAAGCTCATCGTCACCGACATCGATGACGAGCGGGTGAAGCGCGTGGTGGACGAGTTCGGTGCGAAGGCGGTTGGCCCCGATGAGATCTACGGGGTCGACGCCCAGGTCTTCGCCCCGTGCGCGCTGGGAGCCGTGGTCAACGATGAGACGCTCCCACGCTTCAAGTTCGATATCATCGCCGGCGCGGCCAACAACCAGCTGGGCGAGGAGCGTCACGGCAAGGAGCTGAAGGAGAAGGGCATCCTCTACGCCCCGGACTATGTGATCAACGCCGGCGGCGTGATCAACGTCTACGGCGAGCTCAACGGCTGGAGCCTGGAGCGCTCCAAGCGGAAGGCCGGCGAGATCTACGACACCCTCGACCAGCTCTTCGAGCTCGCGGAGGAGGAGGGGCTGCCCACGAGCGACGCGGCCGACCGGGTCGCCGAACGGCGAATCGACCAGGTCGGGTTGATGCACCGGACCTGGCTGTAGGGCGGATCCATGGACGCACTCAGGTCGACCGACCCGGAGATCTTCGATACGGTCGCGAGGGAGGCCCGTCGTCAGCATGAGACGCTGGAGCTCATCGCGAGCGAGAACTTCACCTCGCCCGCCGTCCTCGAGGCGATGGGCACGGTGCTCACGAACAAGTACGCCGAGGGGTATCCGGGTCGCCGGTATTACGGCGGCTGTGAGGTGGTGGATGATACCGAGCGGCTCGCCATCGATCGCTGCAAGGCGCTCTTCGGCGCCGAGCACGCGAACGTCCAGCCCCATTCCGGGGCTCAGGCCAACATGGCGGCGTACATGGCGCTCATGCAGGCTGGCGACGGATTGCTGGGCATGAGCCTCAGCCACGGTGGCCACCTCACCCACGGCTCACCCGTAAATTTCAGCGGGCAGCTGTACGATGTGTCGGCGTATGGCGTGGACGAGGCCACGGGCCGGATCGATTACGACCAGGTGCGGGATCTGGCGCGCGAGCGCCGGCCACGGGTGATCGTGGCCGGCGCCAGCGCCTATCCGCGGATCATCGACTTCGAGGCGTTCGGCGAGATCGCGCGCGAGGTCGATGCGGCGCTGGTGGTGGACATGGCGCACATCGCCGGCCTCATCGCCGGTGGGGTACACCCGAGTCCCGTGCCCCACGCCGATATCGTGACCTCCACGACGCACAAGACCCTGCGCGGACCGCGTGGTGGGATCGCCCTGGCGCGGGAGGACCACGCCAAGGCGCTGGACAAGGCGGTGTTCCCCGGGATGCAGGGAGGTCCCCTGATGCACGTGATCGCCGCCAAGGCCGTGGCCTTGAAGGAGGCGTCCACCGAGGAGTTCCGCGACTACGCTAGCCGGGTGGTGGCGAACGCCGCCGCACTGGCGGAAACCATCATGGAGCGTGGCTTCCAGCTCGTGAGCGGCGGGACGGACAACCATCTTCTGCTGCTGGACCTGAGCGACAGTGAGCTCACCGGCAAGGCGGCGGAGGCCGCGCTGGAGGCGGCGGGAATCACGACCAACAAGAATACGGTGCCCGGTGAGAAGCGCTCGCCCTTCGTTACGTCGGGTGTGCGGATCGGGACGGCCGCGCTGACCACGCGGGGAATGGATGAGGCGGACATGCGGCGGATCGGCAGCTGGATGGCCGATGTGCTGGACGCCCCGGAGGACGAAGGAGTGCGCCGCAGGGTCAGGGAAGGGATCCGGGAGCTGACCGAGGCCTGGCCTCTCTATCCCGGCTGGCGCGCGGCACATTTCGAGGCGGCCGGCTGACACGTTGCGTCCGGCGCGACCTTCCGCCAAATTTCTGTCGGAGTTTGACTTGCGCCATTGTAGATCATGAACGAGAGCATGGCATTTGCCGACGAGGTGATCGACCGTCTCCGTGAACGCCACCCGCGTTACCACGAGACGGCCTACCTCTTCATCCTGTCGGCCCTGCACCACGTGCTGGAGCAGCTCGACCAGCCCCGGCACATCAGCGGGCGGGAGCTCGCCGAGGGCATGCGTGACCTGGCGCTCCGACGCTACGGGCCCATGGCCCGCACCGTTCTGGAGCACTGGGGCATCGAGCAGACCGCCGACGTTGGAGCGATCGTGTTCGCTCTCGTGGACGCCGGGATTCTCCTGAAGCAGGACGACGACTCGCCCCATGATTTCGACTCCCTCTTCGATTTTGAGGAGGAGTTCGAGGAAAACTACCCATGGGGCGCCAGCATCTGATCGGTCGGGGCGTACCAGAGACCCACACGGGAGGGGATGAAGATGACTGAGGCGAGCTGGCCGGAATGCCAGAAGTGCGACTCGGGACGCATGCTGCCACTTTCGGACTATGGGCGGGAGGGTGCCGCCATTCGCTACAAGGCCTGGGTCTGTTCGAACCCGGAGTGCGGCTTCAACATCCGGATCGACAACGGCGAGATCAGCTTCGGGCGCGCCATCGGCCCCAGCTACAAGTAGCCCGGGAAGGCTCGTGACCCGCTCGGTCTACGGTCGGGAGCACGTCGCCCTCCTCACCGCGGCAGAGTCCGCGGCCCTCGACGAACGGTCCGACCTGGAGGGCATCCCCGGCCGCGCTCTCATGGAGAACGCCGGCCGGGCAGCTGCGCAGGTGATCGATCGGCTGTACCCGCACGGCCGGATCGTGGCCGTGGTCGGTGGCGGCAGCAACGGCGGCGACGCCCTCGTCGCGCTCCGCTGCCTCCGGCTCTGGGGCCGCGAGGTGGCCTACCTTCCCCTCGGCTCAGGCGACCCGGATCCGGACCTCCTCTGCGGCCACCCGCTCGCTCGCATCCCCGACGCACAGATCGACGCGGCCTTCGCCGGCGCCGCGGTCCTGGTCGACGGGATCATGGGCACGGGCGCCCGCGGCGCGCCCCGCGCCCCCGCCGCGGACATCATCGAGCGCATGAACCGCGCTGGCCCACCGATCGTGGCCCTGGACATCCCGAGTGGCGTGGATCCCAGCACCGGAGAGGTCCCGGGCATGGCCGTCGAGGCGGACGTCACCATCATGTTCGGCTGGCCGAAGACGGGGGCGCTCTTCCAGCCGGGTCGCTCGCTCTGCGGCCGTCTCCTGGCGGTGGAGATCGGGTTCCCTCCGCTGAGGGATGGGCAGGCCGCGGCCGCGCTGATCACGCCCGACTGGGCGCGCGCGCGGCTCCCCGTCCGGACGCAGGATGCACACAAGAACTCGGTCGGCAGGGTGACCGTGGTGGCAGGGCGGAAGGGAATGGCGGGCGCCGCGGCCATTGCCGCCCAGTCGGCGATGCGGGCGGGAGCGGGCTACGTGCGCATCGTCACGGAGGAAGCGAACCGCGTGATCGTCCAGGGGGCGGTGCCCGAAGCCATCTTCGTGGACCGCTCAGACCAGGGCGCGGTGGTGGGGGCGGTAACGGACTGCGATGCGGTGCTGATGGGGCCCGCCATCGGCACGGGCCCGGACGCGGAGTCACTCTTCGACACCGTCCTGGATGCCCTCGACGGCCGCGGCTGCGTCCTCGATGCGGATGCCCTCACCATCCTCGCCGGCCGGGGCACGGCCACCATGCACCGCCTGCCCTCCCGCGCCATCCTCACACCGCACCCGGGCGAGATGCAGCGGCTCACCCAGCGCTCCGCCGATTCCATCAGGACCGACCCCATGGCAGCCGCGCAGTCCCTCGCCCAAGCCACCGGCGCCGTCGTCCTGCTCAAGGGAGCGCCCTCGGTCGTGGCCGCGCCGGGCGCACCGGTTCTCGTCTCCACCGTGGGGTCCTCCGATCTGGCCACCGCCGCCATGGGCGATCAGCTCGGAGCGGAGACCGTGGCGTTCCTCGCCGCTGGCGTGCCCGTCGCCGACGCGGCCGGGCTCGCGCTCTTCTACGGCGGGCGCGCCTCCGAGCTCGCGGACCGCGGGCGGTCGCTCACGCCGCACGATGTAGCCGACGCCCTCGGCTCGGCCTTTGCCGACCCGGGACCGCCACGCTCTACGCTCCACCTCCCATTCGTGATCTTCGATCAGCCGCCTCGATGGTGACACGACTGGCATCCGGTCGCGAGTTCGACCTGATCCGCTCGTTCCTCGACGGCCTGCCGGCCTCGGGCCCCGGCGTCCGCGTCGGGCCGGGCGATGACTGCGCGGTCGTCACCGGTCAGGGGATCGCGGTCTCCGTGGACATGGCCGTGGAGGACGTGCACTTCCGCAGGACGTGGTTGCCCGCCCCCGACATCGGGTATCACGCGACGGCCGGCGCCCTCAGCGACCTCGCCGCGGTGGCGGCCCGGCCGATCGGGGTCCTGGCCTCACTGGCTCTCGGGCCGGGCGACGAGAACGGACTGGGCCGGCGACTCATGGGCGGCGTGGCCCGCGCCGCCGCCGATGCCGGCGGCATCCTTCTGGGGGGGGACCTGACTCGCTCTCCCGGTCCGCTCGTGATCGACATCACCGTGCTCGGCGAGGCCGCCTCCCCGGTCCTCCGAAGCGGCGCCCGCCCCGGCCACGAACTGTGGGTCACCGGCCGTCTGGGCGGGGCGGCCGCGGCGGTGAAGGCGTGGCTGGCGGACCGTACGCCGGAGCGGAGCGCCTTCGATGCGTACGCCCTCCCGTCCCCCAGGATCCGCGAGGCGATCTGGCTCGCGGAGCGGGGGATCCCCACGGCCATGGTCGATCTCTCCGATGGCATTGCCGGCGACGCGGGCCACATCGCCGCCGCCAGCGGCGTGCGCGTAGTGGTGTGGGCGTCGTGGTTGCCGATCGCCAACGCCGCGGCCGGCTCCGACGGAGTGACCCTGGCCGCCGCGGGCGGCGAGGACTACGAGCTCTGCTTCACGGCGACTCCCGGGGCGGTGACGGCGGTTCGTGCCGAGTTCCAGACCACATTCGGCGTCCCGCTGACGCGGGTGGGCGAGGTGGTGGACGGGACGGGGGCTGTCGTGCTGGACGAAGATGGTGAGCCGTTGGAGCTGGACGCGTTCCAGCACTGGAGGAGCCGGTGATCCGGAGCGTGTGGACCATCTCGAACATCGTCCTGGCGACGTTTGTCTACGGCCCGCTCGTGATTCTCGGCGGCGCGTTCCGCTACCGGCGTCCTGAATACTACGACTGGGCTGCCCGGGGCTGGTCCCGCTGGATCCTCTGGGCCTCCGGCTGCGAGGTGTGGGTGGAGGGGCTGGAGAACATCGACCTGAACTCCCCGCAGGTCCTGGTGGGCAATCATCAGTCGTGGTTCGACGTTCCGGCGGTGGCGGCGCACCTGCCCAAGAACTTCCACTTCGTGGCGAAGAAGGAGTTGGAGAAGGTGTTCGTCTTCGGGCGCGCGTGGAAGGCTGCCGGGCATATCTCCATCGACCGCACGGACCGCGAGTCGGCGGTCCGCTCCCTCGAGAAGGCGGGGCGCCAGCTGCGGGACGAGGGGAGCGCCGTCGTCATCTTCGCCGAAGGAACCCGCGCCCCCACGGACGAGCTCCAGCCGTTCAAGAAGGGCGCGTTCATGCTCGCCCTCCACAGCGGGGTGCCCGTGGTCCCGTTCTCCGTGTCCGGATCCCGCCGTGTCATGCCCAAGGGTAGCTGGCGGGTGCGGCGGGCGCCGATTATCGTACGGTTCGGTGAGCCGATCTCCACCGCCGACACCCAGTACACCAGCCGGGACCCTCTCATGGAGCGGGTCCGTCAGGAGGTGGAGCGGATGCGGGACGAGGGCCGAGCCCGCCTGGGAACGGGCACGCTCGAGTCCGTGGAGCCGTCTGCCCCCTGAGCCATCGATACCGCGGCCGGAGCGCCGCAGTCACTTCGACCCAAGAGCGCACATGTCCAGCATAGACAAGATCGTCGCCCGCGAGATCCTCGATTCCCGCGGCAATCCCACCGTCGAGGCGGACGTGCACCTGTCCAGCGGCGCCACCGGTCGCGCCGCGGTGCCGAGCGGCGCATCCACCGGTGAGCTGGAGGCACTCGAGCTCCGCGATGGGGGCGATCGGTACGCGGGGAAGGGGGTCCGCGACGCGGTCTCCAACGTCACCGGGCCTATCGCCCGCGCCCTGGCGGGAATGGACGCGGCCGACCAGGAGGCGATCGATCGCGCCCTGATCGACCTGGATGGCACCGAGAACAAGTCGAAGCTCGGCGCCAACGCCATGCTCGCCGTCTCCATGGCTACGGCCCGAGCGGCCGCCGCGGACGCCGGCGTGCCTCTCTACCGCTATCTGGGCGGTGATGGGGCCACGCTCCTCCCTGTGCCCCTCATGAACATCCTGAACGGCGGGTCCCACGCGCCGAACAACGTGGACATCCAGGAGTTCATGATCGCCCCCGTCGGCGCGGAATCGTTCCCGGAGGCGCTGCGCATGGGTGTGGAGGTCTTCCACTCGCTGAAGAAGGTGCTGACGGGCCAGGGGAAGAGCACGTCCGTCGGCGACGAGGGCGGCTTCGCCCCGGACCTCGCCACGAACGAGGAGGCCGTGGAGGTCATCCTCGAGGCCATCGAGCGGGCCGGCTACGTGGTGGGGGACGACATCGTGCTGGCCCTGGATGCCGCCGCCAGCGAGTTCTATCGCGACGGCCGCTACGTCTTCCACAAGTCGTCCGGCAAAGAGCGGTCGAGCGATGAGATGGCGGCGTTCTGGAGCGACTGGGTGGAGCGCTACCCCATCGCCTCCATCGAGGACGGAATGGACGAGGGCGACTGGGACGGCTGGAAGAAGCTGACAGCCGCCATCGGGGACCGGGTCCAGCTCGTGGGCGATGACCTCTTCGTCACCAACACCCCCATCCTCCAGCGAGGCATCGACGAGAAGGCGGCCAACGCGATCCTCATCAAGGTGAACCAGATCGGCACCCTCACCGAGACGCTCCAGGCCATTGAGCTCGCCCGCGAGAACGACTTCAATTTCATCATCAGTCACCGCTCCGGCGAGACCGAGGACACGTTCATCGCCGACCTGGCGGTCGCCACCGGCAGCGGGCAGATCAAGACAGGAAGCGCCAGCCGTACCGATCGCACGGCCAAGTACAACCAGCTCCTGCGGATCGCCGAGGAGCTCGGCGGGCGCGCCCGCTATCCGGGACGGAGCGCGCTGTGATTCGAAAGGCCTTCGCCGCTTTCGTGATCCTCGGATCGCTGTACTTCCTCCTGCTCGGAGGCGAGTACACCTTCCTCGACATCTGGCGGCTCGACCGCGAGCAGGAGGCCGAGATCGCCGAGCTGGAAGCCGTGCGCGCCGAGGTCCAGGAGCTCCAGGGCAGGGCCGACTCCCTTGCCACCGACTCCGCCGCAATCGAGCGCCTCGCCCGCGAGCAGTTCGGGCTCATCCGCGAGGGCGAGCGCCTCTACCGCTTCGTCGAGACCGACACCGCCGCGGCCGCACCGCCAGCCGGCGCCGTCGAGACGCCGGAGACACCCGCCGCTCAGAGGCCGTAGCGGGCGCCGCCACCGTCGTATGCTCTACAATGGTGTAACACCCCGGAACCGAACCGTAACGCGTGAGTGACGCGCCGACCCATCTTACACGGCAGCAACGGCGGGGCCGCTCCCCGTCCCATAGTCAGACAGTAAACGTCACCGCGGCCTGCCGCGGGCCACACGGAGAGAGAATATGATGCGCAACGCACTCAGGGCCGGCTTCACGCTGATCGAGCTTCTGGTGACGCTGATCCTGCTGGGCCTCCTGACCGCAGTGGTGTTCCCGGTGGTCGTGCAGCAGATCGACGACGCCGAGCCCACCAAGGCCGCAAACGATTTTGCCAACATCAAGACCGGGATCGAAGTCTTCCACCTGAACCTCCGGCCCACCTGGCCGGGCGACCTGGAGGACCTGGTGCACCAGGTGGACGGGACCTTCGACAACGACGTGAACGCGAACAACTTCTCCAACCCGAACAAGTGGAACGGTCCATACGTCGATGCCGCCGTGGTACTCGGCACTGTTGGGGGGACGGGCGCCCAGGAGACCGGCGCCGCCGTCACGACCGGCTTCGGGATGAGCATTCTCAACCAGATCGTCTGCTACAATGCGACGGCGAACACCTTCCAGCCCGCCGACGGCACCCAGAGCTGCACGGCCGGAACGGACTTCGTGGCGCTCCTCGTGGACGGGTCGTTCTCAACCGCGGCTACCACCGACATTCCCAGCGAGTTCACCACGATCGACGAGCTCATCGACAACGAGGCTGACGGCTGGAGCACCGGCAAGGTACGCATGGCCAAGGCCACGGGCGCACTGTTTGATGGGACCGGCGCCCCCTCCTACATCGTCTACCTGGTGGCGCCGTACACCAGCTGATCCCGAACAGCGGAAACCTGAGAGAGGGGCCGGCCGCGATTCGATCGCGGCCGGCCCCTCGTTTTCACCCCGTCGCCGGTTGACACCCCCGCCCTTTTCGATAGTTTTACCCGTCTGGCCAGCATGGCAGGGTAGCTCAATCGGTAGAGCAACGGAATCATAATCCGTGCGTTGGGGGTTCGAGTCCCCCCCTGCTACTGGAAACAGAAGCGCCCCGGCGGTTTACGCGGGGCGCTTCTGTCGTGTCGGGACTTCATCGCCGCTCCAGCGGCCACGAGTGTCGTGGCAGCGCGACAACGTGGGGGATCCGTACAGCGACCGCTCAGGACACACCGGCGGCACGACCTTCCCGGAGGCGTTGTCGCAGAGGCATATCCTGCGGACGAGCCGCCCGACCTGGATTGGGAACGGTTCTTACAGTGAATGATGGGTCGATCGGTTGTGTTCCTGCCCCCGGGAGAATGGATCGATGCCTATCAGAGCCGCAGCTGCACTCCTCGCCCTCGCGCTGAGCGCGAACGTCGCCCCCGCCCAGGTCTGGACCGACTGGCTGGTGGAGAGTCCGGGCACCGTGACGGGCGAGATGGTCTTTTCTCAGGTCGTCGATGTGACATACACCGGGAACCACTATGGGGACCGGACCTACACCGACGATCCCGCGACCCCCTGGAGCTGGAACTACTCGGTCTACGAGATCGCGGGAGCAGGCAGCCAGCCCCCCACGACGGACCAGATCGGCTTCAGCGCGGCTTCCACGAATCGGCTGGTCTTCTCCCGGCCCGTGGTCGACCCGTTCATCGCGATCATGAGCCAGGGCCAGAGCGGATTACCCGTCCGCTACACGTTTACCGACCCCTTCACCGTCATCTCCGAAGGGGCCGGCTACTGGGGCGACGGGACGTACATGACCGACGCCGGCTGCGGCCCGAACGGCGCGTGCGGCTCTCTCAGCAGCTGGATCGAGGGCAGGGAGTTCCACGGCATGATCCAGTTCTCGGGGACGTACTCGGAGCTGAACTGGGTTTCCACCGCGGAGAACTGGCACTCGGTCACCGTGGGCGCCCACGGCGTAGTCCCGGAGCCCGCTACCCTGCTTCTGCTGGGCACCGGCCTGATCGGTTTGGCCGGATTGGCCTGGCGTCGCAAAGAGCGTGACGAGGAGTAGCCGGCACGCTTCCTCAGAGCCGGTCCAGGAGGCACGGGCGCCCTGCTGGGAGGGGCGCCCGTTTTCCACTCCGTCCGTTCCGGATCGTAGTTGACGGCCGCGGCACCCCCCGCAGCAAACCCCTCGGAGAGAGAACTATGACCTGGCTTCGACAATGGCGCGTACTGGTGGCAGCAGTGGCAGCCACGCTGGCGATCGTGAATTCTCCCGCGCGTGCCCAGGTCTTTGTGGGCGATCTCGAAGGCGCTCAGGAGGTGCCTTCCAATATCTCGCCCGGAACGGGAACGGCGACGGTCACGCTCAGCGGCGACTTCCTGAACGTCCAGGCCGTGTTTTCCGACCTCATTGGCACCACGGTGGCGGCGCACATCCACTGCTGCGCTCCGGCGGGCGCCAACGCTGGAGTGGCCAGCCCCGTGCCGAGCTTCCCTGGATTCCCGCTGGGCGTCACGAGCGGCATATACTCGCAGATCTTCGATCTGAGCCTGGCGAGCGCCTACAATCCTTCCTTCGTCACCGCCCAGGGGGGTCTGGCCGGAGCCCAGGCCGCATTCGTGGCGGGGCTGATCAGCGGGAACGCCTATTTCAACATTCACACGACCGCGTTCGCGGGTGGTGAGATCCGCGGCCAGCTCCTCCAGCAGACCACCGTCCCGGAGCCCGCGACACTGGTTCTGCTCCTGACCGGGCTGCTGGGCCTGGGCGTGGCGCGCAGGCGACGCCGGGTTACAGACGACGAGTGAGGTGGGGCGGCCCGCGAGGTCGCTCCCACGATCGGATCGCGTGGCGGAGGAATCCGTGGCTCTGGGGGAAGCGCTTCGGGTCGGCTCCCCCGATGAACCCCGGGGCGTCCGCGTCGGTCCGGCAACGCGCCCGCGCTCAGTCCCTGAGCTCCCTGTCGATCCAGCTCATCAGCGCGGCGGCGGCCGCTTCCGAGTAGAGGACCGGCGTGCCCCCCATCTCGCGGATCCACGCCGCGTCTGCCTCCTCGAATACGCGGACGATAGTCGGCACCCCGCGCGCGTACTCCAGCAGCCGACGGTTGTCCTCCGGGCGGCGGATCGTTGAGGTGATGATGCGGGCCTCTCGCGCGCGCGCCTCGTGCAGCACCGCGAGGTCGCTGGCGTCCCCGCGGATCACGTGGAGATCCGCGTCCCGGAGTCGCGCCACCACGTCGGGGTCGTCATCCACCACCACCACCTCGTAGTCCGCGCCGAGGAGCGTCTCCAGGAGGGGCATCCCCGTGGCGCCCGACCCGAGCACCAGCACGTGGCCGGTGAGAGGGGGCATGGTGCGCGCCCGGCGCCGCACCGGGTGAAGGTGCATGAGCGCCCAGGCCACGCGGTCGGTGGCGAGGATGGGCGTCAGCAGCATGGTCAGGAGCGTCATCAGCGCGATCACCGTGAATACGCTCTGGGAGATCTGTCCCTCCATCATCCCGTGGAGCCCGACGACCAGCGAGAGCTCACTGGCCTGGGCGAGGAGGAGTCCGGACTCGATGGCCGGCCGCGCCGAGAGCCCCGCGCGCTCGGCGACGAGGGTCACGAGCGGAGGGGTCAGCACGATGAGCAGGGCGGCCAGGACCAGGGCCTGGAATATCTCCAGCGAGCTCGGGATCCCGATGAGGGCGCCCAGCGCCGTGAAGAAGATGGCCGAGAAGAAGTCGCCGATGGACGCCAGCTGCGGCCGGACCAGCGCGTCCACGGGGAACCCGGAGAGCGCCACGCCGGCCAGCAGTGCGCCCACCACCAGCGGGAGCCCGAGCCAGCCGGCGAGGGCGATGAACACGAACAGGAGCGCGAGCGTGGCGAGCAGGAGGGCCTCGTCGTCGCCGTCCAGCCGCACGAGCTGCGGCCCGACCCAGCGCCAGGCGGCGGCGGCCAGCAGCAGTAGCGCCGCCACTGATCCGAGCCCGTAGACCAGCGCGCCGGGGCCCTCGGGTGTCCGGGTCATGAGCGGGATGAGCAAAATGACGAGCAGGTCCTGAAGCAGGAGCACGCCAATGACCAGGCGAGCGAAGGGCTCGAACATGCGCCGACGTCGCCGCAGCAGCCGCACGACGACGAGGGTGGAGCTGGCGGTGAGGGCCAGCGCCACGTAGGCGGCGCTGAGTGGATCGAGGCCGAGCAGCAGCGCCACGCCCAGGCCCGCGAGTCCGAGAATCGTGAACTGCACGAGACCTACGCGCAGGGCCGCGTCCCGCTGCCCGCCGGTCCGGCGCGGGCTGAGCTCGATCCCGGTGATGAAGAGGAGGAACGTGATCCCGAGGATCAGTGCCTCCTCCAGGAACTCGCCGGAGAGGCGGCCGGTCTGCGCGAGCGCCACCCCGGCGAGGAGGAGGAGCGGGACAGGAGGGGCATGGATCGCCTTGGCGAGGGCGTAGGCGACGGCGGCCGCGGTGAGGAGGAGCGCGATGGCCGTCATGCTCAGCCTATTACTCCTGCATCCCGCAGCGCTCCCGCGACCTGCCGGATGCCGTCGTACTTCGAGACCATGACGTGGGTGGCCCCCTCAGCGAGCAGCTCTTCCGCCAGGCTCGGGTCGAAGGCGTGGATGCTCGACGGTACCCCCGCCTGCCTGGAGCGGTAGGCGAGCAGCTTGTTGGCGTCCTCGATCTGGAGCGCCGAGACCAGCAGCCGCGCCCGGGGCAGCCTCGCCTCGGCCAGGACCGACGGGTGCTCGGTGCTGCCCTGGAGCGTCGGGCAGGGGAGGTCCGAGAGCTTCGCTGCGTCCACATCCAGTGCCAGAACCGTCTCCCCTCGCGCCACGAGATCCCGGACGATCCGACGGCCCAGCGAGTTCATGCCCACCACGATGACGTGGTCCGCCAGCTCCGGCTCGCCCGCCGGCTCGGACGTGGGGGCTGCACGGAAGACGGCCAGGGCACCTCTCTTCCACAGCCGCTGGTACCACACATCTCCCGACTGGATCAGCGCGGCCGAGGTCCCCATGGTCACCAGACCGACCATGCCCACGACCGAGAGGAAGAGCTCGTCCACGAGACCGGCGCTGAACGCGAGCGCGGCCACAATGAAGGAGAACTCGCTGATCTGCCCGAGCGTGAGCGACGCCAGGAAGGCGGTGCGCTCGCCATAGCCGAAGCGGGGGATGAGCGCCATGAGGATGGCGGGCTTCCCGATGAGCACGAATGCGGACAGCACGAGCACCATCGGCCACCGCTCCATCGCGGCGGCCGGGTCCATGTGGATCCCCAGCGTGACGAAGAATACCGCCAGGAAGAAGTTGACGAGCGGGTGGACCCGGCGGATGAGCTCGTGATTGTAGCTCAGCTGCGCCAGACCGACGCCGGCGACGAACGCGCCGATCTCCACCGAGAGGCCGAGCGCCTGTGCCGCCAGGATGAATCCGAAGCACCACGTCAGGCTCCAGATGAAGAGCGCCTCCAGCGATCCGCTCAGCCAGCCGAACAGCGACGGCAGGACGAATCGGACCCCCAGATACGCCGCGACCACGAGCGCCGCCATCCCTACAGACGCCTGCAACAGGCCGCGACCGAGTGTCGCGACGCTCACCCCGCCCGCCGCCGGATCCTCCAGCCCCGCCAGGAGCGTGAGAGCCACCACGACCGCCACGTCCTGCACGAGGAGAATCCCCACGGCGATCCGGCCGTGCGTCGAGTCCAGCTCTCGGCGCCGGTCGAGCAGCTTCACAACCACCACCGTGCTGCTGAACGTCAGCCCCAGCGCCAGCAGCGCCGCGGGGAGTGCGTCGAGCCCCAGCACGAGGGCGAGCCCCCAGCCGATGAGCCCCGTGAGGACCAGCTGGGCGCCGCCGCCAAGGAGCGCGACTCGACCCACATCACGGATCTTCTGAAGCGACAGCTCCAGCCCCACCAGGAAGAGCAGCAGCGCGACCCCGACCTCGGAGATCAGCTCCAGGCCCTCCGTCTCGTGCACCCACCCGGTGAGTGGACCGAGGATGAGACCCGCCACCATGTACGCGATGATGAGCGGCACGCGGGCCGCGCGCGCCACGAGCCCTACCACCGCGGCGGCGGCCAGGATCAGCCCGAGGTCCAGAAGGAGGGGGAGGTCGGCCATGCGGATATGGTAGCGGTCGGTCGCTCCCGGCGGTATCCGCCGGCTATTCCCCCAGCTGCGGACCCCGCCCCGGCTTAAAGGGTAGATACCGACCGAGAAACGGCCCCGAGGGCCTTGCAACCTCCGGGATAACGCGGTCCGGAACGAGCGTAACACCAGTGTGACGGCCTGGCTGTAGCTTCCACACGGTCGAAGGAGACGGCGGCAGTGTGCTCGCCGCACGAACTGATAGAGGACGGAGATAGAGATGCCGAAGAGGATCATCAACGCACGGCGCGGCGGGTTCACGCTGGTCGAAGTGCTCGTCACCCTCGTGCTGATCGCGCTGCTGGTGGGAGTCGTCCTGCCCTCGGTGGTGAACCAGCTCGACCGCGGCGAGCCGACCCGGGTCACCGCGGACCTCGAAGCGATCCGGGCGGGCGCGAAGATGTTCCGGATCGACGTCAAGCGGTATCCGGCCACGCTCGAACAGCTGAGCGAGGCGCCGGACGCGTCGGGTGCGGCCTGGACCCGCACCACCGACTTCAATGGCGCGCAGATCGGCCCTGGCCTGCTCACGAACTGGGGCGGGCCGTACATCGAGGGCTCCAGTGTCGCTGATGAGTCCACCACCCTCTCCACCGTGCTCGGCGGCGAGATCCAGCCGATCTTCATCGACTCCCTCACGATGGCCGGTGTGCCCTACCTGGCCGTCGAGGTCACCGGGCTCGATTCGGCGTCCATCGCCCGGATCAATGAGGCTGTGGATGGACTGGCCGCCGCGTCCATGACCAACCCGGACATAGAGGGACGGATCCGGATGGCCGAGGATGTGGCCGACGATTTCCGGCTCTACTTCATGGCGCTGCCGATCAACTGATCCGCGCCTGTCCAACCGGTGCCGGGGTCGCGTGATCCTGGCAACCGGGACGCGGATGGTGCACCAGAAGGGCCCTGCGGCTTCTGCCGACGGGCCCTTCGCCGTCCGGTCCGGTGGTCGGCCTTTCGGGACGTCGGCGAGGCCCGTATCGTACCCGAAGCGAAGTGCACTGCCTCGACCAGCCGAGCCGATACCATGGAACAGCCTCCGCGTGAGGCCCTCGAGAGAGGGCAGCGATTCCTGGCCCGCCGCCGTGAGCGGCTGGCGCACCTGATCCAGGGACCGCTGGACCTGCCCACGGGGCGGGGCGACCTGCCCGCCGACCGCCGCCAGTTCCTGCTGGAGGAGGCCGAAGAGCTGTACTGGAACGAGCTCTCCTGGGAGCAGGTGACGGAGGAGGAGGGGCTGGCCGACCGGGGGCTCGTGGAGCTGACGTTCCCGGGGTTCCTCGCATTCATCGAGGGACTCCTGTTGAAAGAGGTCATGCCCGACTCCCTCGCTCCCGCCAGTCCGCGCCCGGAGGTCGTGGAGGACATCCTGCTCTTCCTCGCCGCACGGTCGGTGCAGCTGGACGAGAACGAGGAGCCGGACGCCCGGATCGAGCGGGAGGTAACGGTCCGGCTCATCGACCTGGTGCTCTACCGTCAGCACGACATCGACGTGGAGGAGTTCGAACGACTGGAGGAGGAGGGGACCCCCAGCCCGGACCTCGACGGGCCGTGAGGCCGACGCCGGACCACGACTCCCTGCGCGGCGGCCCGCTCCTGATCGGCCATCGCGGCGCTGCCGGTCTCGCCCCCGAAAACACGATGCCCTCGTTCCGTGAGGCAGTGGAGCGCTGGGCGGTGGACATGATCGAGCTGGATGTCCGCGCCACCGCCGACGGCAAGTGCGTCATCATTCACGATGAGACCGTGGACCGCACCACGGACGGTACCGGAGCGGTCTCCCGGCGCACGCTGGCGGAGCTCAGGGATCTCGATGCCGGGTTCCGCTTCAGGGACGAGCGCGGGGAGCACCCGTTCCGCGCTCAGGGCATAGCGATCCCCACGCTGGACGAGGTCCTCACCACGTTCCCCGACACGCGCTTGACCGTGGAGATCAAGGACGGCGCGGTGCAGGAGGTGCTTCGGGACACGCTGCGGCGACACGACGCGGCGGACCGGGTCGTCGTCGCAGGGATGAACTACCGCGATCAGGCCCTCTTCCGGGACTATCCCGGCGCCCGGAGCGCTCCCATGCTGGTCGCCGGCATCTTCTACGCCCTCCACCGGATCCACCTGTCCCGGCTCTGGCCACGCCTCGCCGACGTGTTCCAGGTCTCAGAGCTGCACCCGCACGACGGCAGCGAGGACCAGGGCGCCCGGCGGATCGTCACGCGGCGATTCGTCCGGGACGCGGCACGGCGCGGGGTTCCCGTCCACGTCTGGACCGTCAACGATGCCGGGGACATGTGGCGGCTCCTGGACTGGGGGGTGGACGGGCTCATCACGGATCGACCGGACATCGCCGCCGGTGTGCTCGCGGAGTTCGCCGGTCGGCCGCTGCCCCCCGGCCACAGCTAGCATGGCCCGGCCGCCGACCGATGCCGGCCGCCTCCCGGAACACGTCCGGCGTCACCTGGAGGAGGGCGACCTGCTGCGGCGCGGGCAGGCGGTCGTGGTCGCGCTGTCGGGCGGGCTCGACTCCATGGTGCTCCTCCACCTCCTGCGCTTCCCCCTGAACCACCTCGGGCTCCGCCTTACCGCGGCGCACCTCGATCACGCCATGCGACCCGGGAGCGGCGCCGATGCCCTGTGGGTGAGCGGCGTCTGCACCGCCTGGGGGGTCCCGTGCCATCAGCGACGCCTCGACCCGGCAGCCCGGTCGGAAGCGGACGCCCGTGACCGCCGATACGCATTCCTCGAGGATGTCGCGGGGGCGGATGCCACGGCTGCCATCGCCACCGCTCACCACCAGGACGACCAGGCCGAGACGGTGCTCTTCCGAGCGATCCGGGGAACCGGCATCCGCGGCCTCCGCGGGATCGCGCCCCGGCGCGGCCGTGTGATCCGGCCCCTGCTGCCGTTCGGACGCGCGGAGCTGGCCGGGTATGCGGAAGCGGTCGGTCTGCGCTATCGCGTGGATCCCACGAACCGGGACCTTTCCTACGCACGAAACCGGATCCGCCACGAAGCGCTCCCGGTCCTGGAGGCCGCGCACCCCGGAGCCGCCCGGTCGCTCGCCCGCCTCGCCGATCGGGCGCGCGCGGAAGAACGCTCCTGGCACGCGGTCCTGGAGCGGCTCGAGGCCGAGGTCGTCATCGCGAGCGATTCAACGGGCGCCGTCCTTGCCCGCCCGGTGCTCCACTCCTATCATCCCGCCCTGCGGGTCCGGGTGGTGCGCCATCTGCTGCGCCGCCATGGGAGCGCGCCCGGGCGGGCGGGAACCCATGCGGCGTTGAAGTTTATTAGCTCCGGACGGAGCGGGGGGGAGCTCCACCTGACCAGTGGGGTGCGCCTGGTCCGGGACTTCGATGAGATCCGGATCGTCTCCGGGGAAGCGCCGTCGGAGCCGGATCAGCCGCTGACGATCCCCGGGCCGGAGCCGGGAACGGGACGCGCCCGGATCGGGGGGCGCCGGGTGGAGGTGGTATGGGGCGGGGCGGTCGCGGGATCGGATCCCTGCCGGATCTCGCTCGCCGATCCGTCGTTCCCGCTCACGATCCGGGGATGGCGTCCCGGCGATCGTATCCGCTTCCAGTACGGTGGGAAGAAGCTGAAGGAGCTGTTCCGGGAGCGCCGGCTGGATCGGCGCGCTCGACGGGCGGCCCCGGTGGTGGTGGACGGGACGGGCAGGATCGTGTGGGTTGCAGGTGTCGCGCGCGCGGAGGGCGTGGGCGAGGATGGCGTGGGCTTCCATATCGCGGTGAGTGATGCGCGACAGCGTTGAGACGAGAGCACGGACAGGCGGGGCGGAGCTGGAGCGGGTCGTCTATACCGCTGAGGACATCGCGGTTCGGGTCGCCGAGATGGGCCGGGAGATTGGCGCGTCGTACCCGGCGACCGAGCCGATCCTGGCCCTCGGGCTGCTCAAGGGCTCGTTCATCTTCATGGCCGACCTGGTTCGGGATATCGAGAGACCCGTTACATTGGACTTCCTGGTCGCGTCGAGTTACGGCTCGGGGACGGTCACGAGTGGGGACGTGCAGCTTCTGTACGATCCGGAGAATACGCTCGAGGGAAAGCACGTGATCCTGGTGGAGGACATCGTGGACAGCGGCACCACCATGAACCGTCTCATCCCGATGCTGGAGCGGCGCGGGCCCCGGTCCCTCGAGATCTGTGCGCTGCTCCACAAGCACTTGGCGCCGAACCTGGTCAAGGAGCCTCGTTGGGTGGGTTTTGACGCACCCCACGAGTTCCTGATCGGGTACGGCCTTGATCATAGCGAGAACTTCAGGAACCTGCCGTTCATCGGCAGCCTGAAGACACCCGAGTAGCAGGAGCCGATGGCGAAGAACCCGACGCCGGACAAGAACAGCAAGGACCAGGGGCCCGGTCAGTGGGCCCGCAACTCCCGGACACTCTCGTTCTGGGTGCTGTTCCTGCTCGTGTCCATCCTGCTCGTCCAGCTGTTCAGCCCGCAGCAGCCGGACGCGGCGGCGCTGGAATACAGCGAGTTCCTCGAGCAGATGGAGCAGGGGAACGTCGAGTCGGTGACGATCATCGAGGGGAAGCGCGTGGAAGGCGAGCTGCGCACGCCCATCCAGGCGGATCAGGGCCAGGCGCAGCAGTTCACCATGACCCTGCCAACGCGCGATCCCGAGGCGTTCATCAACCGACTCGAGGAGAACGAGGTCGCCATCAGCGGCGAGGAAGCCACGCAGAACTGGTGGGCGCTGCTCCTCGGCGCCCTGCCGTGGATCCTGATCATCGGCATCTGGGTCTTCATGCTCCGTCAGATGCAGGGCGGCGGCTCGCGTGCCTTCCAGTTCGGGAAGTCCAAGGCCAAGGTGCTCTCGGGCGACACGCCGAAGGTCACATTCGCCGATGTCGCCGGTGCCGATGAGGCGAAGGACGAGCTCCAGGAGATCATCGAGTTCCTCAAGGACCCGCAGAAGTTCACGCGCCTTGGAGGTCGGCTGCCGAAGGGCGCGCTCCTCGTGGGGCCGCCAGGAACCGGAAAGACGCTGCTGGCGCGTGCGGTGGCCGGTGAGGCGGGGCGCCCCTTCTTCTCCATGTCGGGCTCCGACTTCGTCGAGATGTTCGTGGGCGTGGGCGCTTCGCGCGTGCGCGATCTGTTCGAGCAGGGGAAGGCGCACGCGCCGTGCATCATCTTCATCGACGAGATCGACGCCGTGGGGCGCCATCGGGGCGCTGGCCTGGGCGGCGGGCACGACGAGCGGGAGCAGACGCTGAACCAGCTCCTGGTCGAGATGGACGGGTTCGAGTCGAACGAGGGCGTCATCCTGATCGCGGCCACGAACCGGCCGGACGTGCTGGACCCGGCGCTCCTGCGACCCGGCCGCTTCGATCGGCAGATCGTCGTGGACTCGCCGGACGTGAAGGGCCGCATGGGCATCCTGCGGGTCCACCTCCGGAAGGTCCCTCTGGCCGACGACGTCGAGGTCGAGGTGCTGGCCAAGGGAACTCCGGGAATGAGCGGCGCCGACCTGGCCAACCTCGTAAACGAGGCCGCGCTCCTGGCCGCACGGCGCGGCAGGGAGAAGGTCATGATGGAGGACCTGGACTCGGCCAAGGACAAGATCATGCTGGGCGCCGAGCGGAAGAGCCTGGTCCTCACGGAAGAGGAGCGGACACTGACGGCCTACCACGAGGCCGGGCACGCCGTGATCGCGCTCCGGGTCCCCGGCCTCGACCCGCTCCACAAGGTGACCATCGTGCCGCGTGGTCGTGCCCTCGGCGTCACGGCATCGCTGCCGGAGCAGGATCGTCACTCCTACTCCCGCGACTACATGCTGGCGCGCCTGACGATGCTGTACGGCGGACGGGCCGCGGAGCAGATGATCTTCGGCGCCGAGAAGATCACCACGGGAGCCGGCAACGACATCGAGCGTGCCACCTCCATGGCCCGGCGCATGGTGACGCAGTTCGGCATGAGCGAGAAGGTGGGCCCCATGGCCGTGGGCGACGCCGAGCAGGAGGTCTTCCTCGGCCGCGAGCTCGGGCACCGGCGCGAGGTTTCCCAGCAGACGGCGCAGCTGGTGGATGACGAGGTGAAGCGCTTCCTCGATGAGGCGTACCAGGAGGCCGTGGACACGCTCGCCAACCATCGGGATCTCCTGGAGCGGCTGGCCCAGTCGCTGCTGGAGCGGGAGACCCTCGACCGTGACGAGATCATCACGCTCGCGGAGGGGCGGGCGCTCCCCGCGCAACCGCCGGAGCTGGAGTCGGCGGGCGCGCTGGCCGGGCCGGCAGCGCCGACTCCCGCGACCTCCTCGCAGGATCAGGAGCCGCAGGAGGGGGTCGGGGCTTCCGAGGAAGGGACTCGCCGGGATCGGGTGTCGGCGGCGGCGGAAGTCCGCCGCGTCCACCCGGACGAGGCGGAGGCGGACGCGTCCTGAGGCGGTCATGAGGAGCGATCTGCTTCCGTCCGCGGCGAAGTACGGCCCCGAGAGCACGGGGATCGGCTCCACATCCGGAGCCGATCCCCGTTCTGCTATGTGGGCCACGGCGGTGGCGCCGCTCGACCTCGGCCGGCCGCGGATCATGGGGATCCTCAACGTCACCCCCGACTCGTTCTGGGACGGCGGGCGTTACGAGGGCGTGGACGCGGCGCTGCGGCGGGCGGAGCGAATGCTCGATGAGGGCGCCGACCTCCTGGACGTGGGCGGGGAGTCCACGCGCCCGGGAGCGGTCCAGGTCCAGGGCGCTGCCGAGCGTGATCGGGTAGTGCCGGTCGTGGAGGCGCTCGTGCGCGAATGGCCCCGGGTGCTGGTGTCCGTCGATACCGTCAAGGCCGAGGTGGCACGCGCGGCCCTCGATTCGGGTGCCGCGGTGGTGAACGACGTTTCTGGGTTCCGGCTGGACCCCGACCTGGGACCGCTCTGCGCCGATCGCCGCGCGGGCGTGGTTCTCATGCACTCGCGCGGCTCCATGGAGCAGATGGCGAGCTACGACACGGCCGTGTACGGGGCGGACCCCGTGGGAGAGGTGGTGGCCGAGCTGGAGGCGGCGCTGGCGCGTGCCCGGAGGGCGGGCGTGGACGACCAGGCCATCGTCCTGGATCCGGGACTGGGGTTCTCCAAACGCACGGCGGACAGCGCCGCGGTCCTGCGGTCGCTGGACCGGCTCCTGGCGTTGGGCCGACCCGTGCTCCTCGGTCCGTCTCGGAAACGCTTCATCGGGGAGCTGGCGGGGGGCGTTCCCCTGGAGGAGCGGCTGAGCGGGACGGTGGCCGCGTGTGTGGTGGGGTATCTCGCCGGCGCACGGATCTTCCGGGTCCATGACGTGGCGCCCGTACGGCAGGCGCTGGCCGTGGCCGAGGCGGTGCGCCCGTGAGCGACCTGTTCGACGTCCTCTACCGCTACGAATTCCTGCTGCCCGGCCTCTGGGACATCTTCCAGATCGTCATTGTCGCGGTAGGCATCTTCTACATCCTGAAGCTGCTGGCCCGGACCCGGGCCATGCAGATGCTCTTCGGACTCCTGCTGCTGGCGGTCATCTACTTCGCCGCGCAGTTCCTCGGACTCGACCTCCTGCGTACGATCCTGGAGGCCGGGTTCCAGTACGGGGTCATCGCCGCGCTCATCGTGTTCCAGCCGGAGCTGCGGAGCGCGCTGGCCCGTCTCGGTCAGAGCCGGATGCTGCGACTCTTCAACAAGATGGAGGAGAGCGAAGTGGTGGAGGAGCTCGTGGAGGCCGTCGAGCGCCTCTCCCGGGCCAAGATCGGCGCGATCATCGCCATGCAGCGCGATGTGGGCCTCGATGAGTATGCCGACACGGGGACGCGGATCCAGGCCCGGGTCTCCAGCGACATCATCCTCAGCATTTTTGCGCCCTACGGCCCGCTCCATGATGGCGCCGTACTGGTCAGTGGGGATACATTGATCGCGGCAGGCGTGATCCTCCCGCTCACGCAGTTCCCCGTGGCGGATCGGAGCCTGGGCACCCGGCATCGGGCGGCGATCGGGCTGTCCGAAGAGACCGACGCCCTGGTGATCGTGGTGAGCGAGGAGACCGCGCAGGTCTCCATGGCTCAGAGGGGTCGGCTGGAGCGAAACGTGTCCCCGGAACGCCTTCGCGCCACCCTCGCCGGGGTGGCCGGCACAGTGCCGGTACCCGAGTGACTTCGCGTTGACATGATTCAGGGCGCCCGGTACATTCACCCCGATTCCGGCCAAAATAAGCAGACGGAACGGCTCATGGAGTCGCACACCTCGGCCTTAGCTGGCGAATGAAATGAACCAAGAAGCAGCTCAAGCAACTCAGGATGGGTTCAACTTCCTGAATCTGTTCGCGGATGGTGGGGCCATGATGTACCCCCTCATCATCTCGTCGCTCCTGGCTTTCGGGGTCATTATCGCGAAGGCGTGGACCCTCTGGGTCGCGCACAAGGAATCGCGCGGTCTCCTCGATGAGGTCGAGGGACTCACCCGTGAGGGCCGTATCGATGACGCGCTGCGCCTCGCCGAAGAGCGGCCGGGTCCGGTCGCTGCGATCCTCTATGCGGGGCTTCGCCGCGTGCGGGACCAGCGCAGCACGGGCGCCACGGTGGACAAGGCGATTCAGACCACCGGCGTCATCGAGCTCGGATTCCTCGAGCGCGGCCTGATCGTCCTCGCCACTATCGCGAACGTGGCGCCACTCATGGGCTTCCTCGGCACCGTGGCCGGCATGATCTCGGCTTTCGGCGCCATCGCCGAAGCCGGACAGGTCGATGCCACCCTCGTGGCCGGCGGGATCAAGGTGGCGCTGATCACCACGGCGGCCGGCCTCATCGTGGCCGTGCCCGTCAACATCGCCTACAACTTCTTCGTGACGAGGATCGACAAGCTGATCATCGACATGGAGGAGGGGACCGGCGCGGTGCTCCGCATGACCTGGGCGCTCGGCGCCGACATGGCCCCCGCCACCGCGGGTGGAACCACGCCCGCACGGCCGGTTACCAAGAGGCACGAGGTCGCCGAGTCCATTCACGATACGGATCCGGAGGAGCGCCCGTTCCGCGAACCGCGCTCACACCCGCCCGAAGACACACAGATCGACTGAGGAGCATCCATGTCAATACTGAGAAGGCGCTCTCGGGCGTCGGGTGAGATCTCCACGGCGGGAATGGCGGACATCTCCTTCCTGCTGCTGGTCTTCTTCCTCGTCACCACCATCTTCGACGAGGAGAAGGGACTGAGCATCGTGCTGCCGGAGACCGGCAATGAGGCCGAGGTGTCTCAGAAGAACGTCCTCCATCTCGCGATCCAGCCCAACGGGATCGTGCAGGTGCGGCGCGGTGAGAGCCCGCAGGTGCAGCCGGTGAACGCGTCGGAGATCGGGACTCTGTGGCGGCTCGAGGTGAGCCAGAATCCGAACCTGATCGCCGCGGTCAAGACGGCGCCGAACGCGCCGTACCGCTACATGGTGGACGTGCTCGACCAGCTGCAGGCGGTCGGCGCTGAGCGTGTGAACCTGGCACTCCTGGAAGAATAGCCGATGATTACGGGTGGAGGACTAGAACGGAAGTCGAAGGCATCGAGCGAGATCCCCTCATCGTCGCTCGCGGACATGGCCTTCCTGCTGCTCATCTTCTTCATGGTGAGCACCACGTTCCCACAGGAGCAGCCGCGCCGCATGCCGTGGCCGGAGGCCCAGGCCACGGAAAAGCTGGACGAGCAGCGGAAGAACATCCTGCACGTGTTCGTGACCGAAGATGGCAACATCTTCATCAACGATCAGCTGATCCCCATCACACAGGTGTCCAACCTGATCGCACCGTTGTACCGGGACAACCGCCAGCTCCTGATCTCGCTGCGCGCTGATCGGAACACTCCGTACAGCACGATTTACAACATACAGGAGGAGTTGCAGGAGGCGGGCGCGCTGCGCCTCACCTTCTACACCGACCTCGAAGAACGTGTGACCCGGGAGCGGAGGTAGAGCATGGCGGCCATAAACACGGGGAAGACGGAGAACACCGCCGTCCACGAAACGGAGAACGATCGGTTCAAGCGGGGCTTCAACGATTGGTTCTGGATCGCGCTGAGCCTCGCTACGCTGCTC
This sequence comes from uncultured Gemmatimonadales bacterium, assembly GCA_963783305.1. Taxonomy (GTDB): domain Bacteria; phylum Gemmatimonadota; class Gemmatimonadetes; order Longimicrobiales; family RSA9; genus JAWVYT01. The sequence goes on from CAWAMW010000011.1 coordinate 139,017, forward strand.
CACTTTGCGCTGTTCCTCGCCTCGCCTACGTTCGGCACCCAGGACTACAGCTTCGCGGCATCCGAGCTGGAGTCCATCGAGCTCCCGGACGAGATCGAGATTCCGCCGCCACCCGAGGCCATCGCGCGGCCGGCGACGCCCGTGATCACGGACGCCACGATCGACGAGGACATTACGATCGCGCCGACCACGTTCGAGGACAATCCCATCGAGAACCTCCCGCCGCCGCCCAGCGGCGAAGGTCAGGACATCGCGGCGGCTCCGACCTTCACGCCCATGACGGTGCGGCCTCAGCTGAAGAACCAGCGCGAGGTCTCGCGCGCTCTCATGCGCTACTACCCGCCCATGCTGCGGGACGCGGGGCTGGGGGGTACCGTGAAGGTGTGGTTCTTCATTGACGAGAACGGCCGGGTCCAGGACACGCGGATCAACACATCGAGCGGCTACGACGCCTTCGACCAGGCGGCGCTGCAGGTGGCGGATCTCATGGAGTTCTCGCCGGCGTACAACCGGGAGCAGAGGGTGCCGGTGTGGGTGGCGTTGGACGTGACCTTCGAGGTTCAGTAGGCCGCTTCTGGCGAATACGGCCGCGAGAGCGGCCGGAGAGGGACGGGGCCCGGCGCGAGCCGGCCCCGTCCCTCGTTCGTTCCACCACGCCGCGCGGCCGCTCCGGACGTTGCCCTTTGCCTTCATCTCGCCTAACATTGCGCCGTCATGTGGGATAGCCGATTGAAAGAAACGCTCCCCGATGTGCGAGAGCGCATCCAGCGGGCTCTGGAGCGCGGCGGTCGGGACGAGGAGGTCCAGATCGTCGCGGTCACGAAGGGGCACCCGGTGGAGGCTGTGGAGGCCGCGATCCGCGCGGGTCTGCGGGTGGTGGGGGAGAACCGGATCCAGGAGCTCGAGGACAAGATCACGATCCTCGGTCGCGAGGCCGCGGAGTGGCACATGATCGGCCACCTCCAGCGTAACAAGGCGCGTCTGGGAGTGCCGCTGTTCGACCGGATCCATTCCCTGGACTCGGTCCGTCTCGCCCGCACGCTGTCGAAGGAGGCGGGGCGGGCCGATCTGGTGGTCCGGGGGTACGTGCAGGTGAACGTGTCCGGGGAGGACTCGAAGGGCGGGATCGATGGCGACGCGGCTGTCGATGCCCTGGGAGCCATGGCCGAGCTGGACCGCCTGCAGGTGCACGGCCTCATGACCATGGCGCCGTTCACCGACGATGAGCACGTACTCCGCCGGACGTTTCGCGAAATGCGGCGGCTGCTGGAGCGGCTGCGCCGGGAAGTGCCGCAGGCACTCCACGCGCATGAGCTGTCCATGGGCATGAGTAATGATTTCGAGATCGCGATCGAGGAGGGCGCCACCAGCGTCCGACTCGGTACGGTCCTCTTCGGGGACAGGAGCTACACATGATCGATCTGACACCTCTCGAGGTCCGTCAGAAAAAGGGAGACTTTCGCCGGGCTGTTCGCGGATACGACGCGGAGCTGGTGAACGACTTTCTGGACCTGGTGGCCGACCGGATGGAGGAGCTCGTCAAGCAGAATATGGGGCTTCGGGACTCCGTGGAATCGATGGAGGGGGAGCTGGAGGAGTATCGCAAGAAGCAAGGGGCACTCTCGGACGCGCTCATGACGGCGCAGAAGCTCCGCGAGGACGCCCGGAGCCACGCGGAGAAAGAAGGCGAGCTTCTGGTGAGGGAAGCGCACCTGGCCGCCGAGACGGCGCGGCAGGATGGGGCGCGGGCGCTGCTCCGCGAGGAGGATGCGCTCCGACAGGTGCGGGCACGGCGGGCGCAGCTCGTACAGTCGTTCCGGCGGCTGTTGGAGCGGGAGCTCAGTGAGCTCGAGGCTGTCGAGGAGACGCTGGAGCTCGAAAGGCCGCAGCCGTCCCGGCGCCCCCGGGTGCCGGAGGGCGGGAAAGCTGCGGGGACGAAGACCGCCAGACCCCACTCTCCTCCGCCGGAGAAGCCGGCTGTGGAGGAGAGGCCAGCGCAGGCCGCGGATGAGGACGAGGAGGAGGACTGGTTGAAGTCGCTGGTGGAGGAATGAGCGGATCGAGTCGAGGACGAAGAGCGGAATGAGATACCCGGAGTTCCCGGAAACCCACCGAGCGCTGGAGGAGGACGTTCTCCAGCGTTGGCGCGATGAAGAACTGTTCGCCCGCACGTTGGAAGCCACGGCGGAGGGGGAGCCGTTCGTCTTTTATGAGGGTCCGCCCACGGCGAACGGACGGCCGGGGATCCATCATGTCTTCGCGCGCACGCTGAAGGACCTCGTCTGCCGGTACCAGACCATGCAGGGCCGGCACGTGACGCGGAAGGCGGGGTGGGACACGCACGGCCTCCCTGTGGAGATCGAGGCGGAGAAGAAGCTCGGGATCAGCGGCAAGCGGGAGATCGAGGAGCTGGGCGTCGCCCGCTTCAACGAGGTCTGCCGGGAGAGCGTTTTCACGTACAAGGAGGAGTGGGAGCGGCTGAGCGAGCGGATCGGGTACTGGCTCGACTACTCCGATCCCTACGTCACGTTCGAGCCCGAGTATATCGAGACGGTCTGGTGGCTGCTCAAGCAGCTGGACGACCGGAACCTCATCTATCGCGGCTACCGCAGCGTGCCGTACTGCCCACGGTGCGGCACGGCGCTCAGCTCGCACGAGGTAGCGCAGGGCTATCGCGAGGTGGAAGATCCCTCCGTGCATGTCCTCTGCCGCGTCCTCGGCCTCGACGGCGAGCCGACGGACCGCGCGCTCCTGGCCTGGACCACGACCCCGTGGACGATCCCGTCCAACTCGGCGCTGGCGGTGAACCCCGATCTCACGTACGCGGAAGTCGAGCACGATGGGCTGCGCGTGGTGGTCGCCGATGCCCTCGTGGAACGCGTGTTCGGAGAGGGGGCCGAGCCGGTCCGGCGCCTGCCTGCGTCCGAGCTCATCGGCCTGCGCTACCAGCGCCCGCTCGACCTGATCGATGTGGACGACGCCCAGCGGGAGGCCGGCTGGAAGGTGGTCCCCGCCGATTTCGTGAGCGATGAGGACGGCACCGGGGTCGTGCACATTGCACCGGCGTTCGGTTCCGACGACTACGCGGCCGGGCAGACACACAGGCTTCCCATGCTGCGGCCCATCGACGATGCGGGGCGTTTCGAGGAGGGCATCCCGCGGGTGGGCGGGATGTTCGTGAAGGACGCGGACCCGCTCCTGCTGGCCGCCATGGAAGAGGAGGGAGTCCTGTTCCGGAAGGGTCGGGTGAAGCACTCCTATCCGCACTGCTGGCGCTGCGACAGCCCGCTCATCTACATGGCCCGGGACTCCTGGTACATCCGGACCACCGCCGTGAAGGAGGCGATGCTCGCCAACAACCGGCGGGTGGGGTGGAACCCGCCGGAAATCGGCACCGGCCGGTTCGGCGAGTGGCTGGAGGGCAACATCGACTGGGCGCTCTCCCGTGACCGCTACTGGGGCACGCCCCTCCCGGTCTGGCTGTGTGACGCGAACGCGGAGCACCGCGAGGTGGTGGGATCGTTCGCGGAGCTGGCGGAGCGCGCCGGCGAGCTGCCTTCGGACTTCGACCCGCACAAGCCGTTCATCGATGAGCTGACGTGGCCGTGCCCCGCGTGTGAGGGCACCATGCACCGCACGCCGGAGGTGATCGACGCGTGGTTCGACTCGGGCGCCATGCCCTTCGCACAGTGGCACTACCCGTTCGGGGACCCCGACGCCTGGGAGCGCCACTACCCCGCGGACTTCATCGCCGAGGGGCTCGACCAGACGCGCGGCTGGTTCTACAGCCTCATGGCCATCTCCACGATGCTGGATCCGGAGCCACAGGGGCCGGTCTATCGGAATGTCCTGGTGAACGGACTGGTTCTGGATCGCGACGGGCAGAAGATGTCGAAGTCGCGCGGCAACACGGTGAACCCATGGGACGCCATCGAGACGTTCGGTGCCGATGCCATCCGCTGGTACCTCGTGACCGTGAGTCAGCCGTGGGCGCCCAAGCGATGGGACGAGGAGGCGCTGGGCGAGACTGTTCGGCGCACGTTCGACACCCTGGCGAACACGTACCGGTTCTTCGCCATGTACGCCAACCTGGAGGAGTGGTCCCCGCCCGAGAGCCCGCATGGCGCCGACCGACCGACCGCTCATGGATCGGTGGCTCCTGTCCAGACAGGCGGAGCTGGTGGGCGAGGTGCGTCGCGCCCTGGACGGCTATGACCTCACGCGGGCCGCCCGGCTCATCGCGGATTTCGTGGTGGATGATCTGTCCAACTGGTACATCCGCAGGGGCCGCGACCGCTTCTGGGGATCGGCGGACGCCACCGATACGCGCTCCGCGTTCCAGTCGCTCTGGGAGGCGCTGGTGACCGTGAGCCGGCTCATGGCCCCGATCACGCCCTTTCTCTCCGACTGGATCCACCGGGCGCTGGGCCTCGAGTCGGTCCACCTCGCCGCGTACCCCGAGCGCCACCAGGGGCTGCGCGACGAGGCGCTGGACGCCGGGATGGAGGGTGTGCGCACCCTGGCCAGCCTGGGACGCGCCGCGCGCGAGCAGGTGCAGATCCGCGTCCGGCAGCCCCTCGCCACCCTCTACGCCGTCACCCCGCGGAAGCTCGATCTTTCCCCGGAACTGCTGGCGGTGCTGAAGGACGAGCTGAACGTGAAGACCGTGGAGTTCCTGGACGTGGCCGAGGAGCTGGTCACCCTGGAGGCGAAGCCGAACTTCAGGCTTCTGGGTCAGAAATTCGGCAGCCACACGCAGGAGGCCGCGGCGGGCATCCGCGCGTTGAGCAGCGACGCCCTCTGGGCGTTCCAGTCCGGGGAGCAGATCGTGATCGAAGTGAACGGCGAGTCCCACGACCTCCAGCCGGACGACCTCGAGATCCAGAAGGTGGCCAGGGGAGAGCTGGTGGTGGAGACGGGGGACGGCTTCACGGTGGCCCTGGACCCCACCCTCGACCGAGACCTGCGACTCGAGGGACTGGGCCGGGAGCTGGTGAACCGAACGCAGCGGCTCCGTCGCGACGCCGGGCTCGAGGTGAGCGACCGGATCGAGCTCTGGATCAGCGGCGACGAGGACGCGGTCACGGCCGCCCGGCTCCACGCCGACTACATCACGGGCGAGACGCTCGCCACGACCCTGGAGGTCGCGGCGCCGCCGGAATCCGACGCGATCCATACCCGCGACGTGGAGCTGGACGACGTCGCGGCGTCCATCGCGCTGCGGCGATCCGGGGGTGGCGATGCCGCTGACGGCTGAGCAGCGCGAGACGCTGGGCGCAATCCTCGACCGCGAGCGCCGTAAGCTCGTGCGTCGGCTTCGCCGTTTCGGTGAGGAAGTGGGCGAGCGGGAGGCGGCAGGATTCTCGCAGCACATGGCGGACGCCGCGGCGTCCATGACCGAGCGGGAGACCGCCGCGCTCATGGCGAGCGAGGAGGGGCGTCGTCTGGTGGAGGTGGACCGCGCCCTCGACCGGTTGACCCGGGCGCCGGAATCGTTCGGCGTCTGCCGGTCGTGTGAAGACGAGATCGTCTTCGAACGGCTGGAGGCTCTGCCATACACGGATCTGTGCATCGACTGCAAGCGCGGCGAGGAGAGGGGAGACGGCCGGTGAACGGAGGTGAAGCGGGGGCGGACCCCGTGCGCATCGGCAACTGGGGCCGCGGCAAGGTGGGACTCCTGGCCGGGGTCCTGACGGCCGTCGTGGCCTTCGACGTGGTCACAAAACTGATGATCCAGCGCACGTTCCGGCTGTATCAGCAGGTGGATCTGGTGGGCGACTATGTGCGCCTCACCTACATCTACAATCCCGGTGCGGCATTCGGGATCCATGTCGGTGACTACTCGCGCGCCATCTTCCTCGTACTCTCTGTCGTCGCCCTCGCCGCGCTCCTGGGAATGTACTGGGCGACGCCCGCCCGCGACCGCGTACGGCTGACCTCCATCGCGCTCATCTGCGCGGGTGCCATTGGCAACCTCATCGATCGGGTCCGCTCGGAGGCGGGAGTGGTGGATTTCCTGGACGTGGGCGTGGGCGACATGCGCTGGCCCGTGTTCAACGTGGCCGACATCGCGGTGACGACCGGGGCCATCTTCCTGGCCCTCTCGCTCTGGCGGGAGGACCAGCGGCCGCGACGGAAACGCAGTGGGTAGCGCGCGGCGGCTGGAGGTGGACGAGGCCGCTGTCGGCGAGCGCCTCGACGCCCACGTAGCGGAGCGGGTACCGGAGCTCTCGCGGAGTCGCGTCGTGCAGCTCATCGGGGACGGCCGGATCCGCCTGAACGGCGCCGAAGCCCGGAAGAGCGCGCGGCTGGAGCCGGGGGACGTCATCAATGTTGAGATCCCGGACCCGGAGCCGAGCGAGGTCGAGGCGGAGGACATTCCGCTGGAGATCGTATTCGAGGACCGGGACCTGCTGGTGGTGAACAAGCCGAGCGGCCTGGTGGTTCACCCGGCACCCGGTCATCGGAGCGGGACCATGGTGAACGCGCTGCTGCACCACGTGGACGACCTGTCCGGCATCGGTGGCGTGAAGCGGCCCGGCATCGTGCACCGGTTGGACAAGGACACGTCCGGTCTGCTCATCGTGGCAAAGCACGACCGCGCCCACCGCAAGCTGTCCGCGGCGCTGAAGCGGCGCGACATCCACCGGATCTATCTCACCGTCTGCTGGGGCCACCTGGAGGAGGACCGGCTGAGCGTGGAGGCGCCGGTCGGCCGCTCGAACCGCAACCGGAAGCGGATGGCGGTCGTGGAGTCCGGACGCCGGGCGCTCACGCACTTCGAGCGGGTCCAGCGCTGGGTCGCCGCCGACCTGCTGCGCGCCCGCCTGGAGACGGGTCGCACGCACCAGATCCGCGTCCACCTCGCCCATATCGGCCACCCGGTCGTGGGCGACAAGCAGTACGCCGGCGGCGGCGCTCGCGGGATCAGCGGGACGGGACACCTCTGGGCGCGCGAGCTGGAGCGCCGGGTGCCAACCCACTTCCTCCACGCCCATCGCCTCGAGTTCGAGCACCCCAGGACGGGGCAGCCGATGGAGTTCGAAGCGCCGCTCCCTTCCACCCTGGCGGGGGCGGCCGAATGGGCGGCCGAGACGAGCGCGCGTTGACCCGTTCCCGTCCGTCGGGATATCTTCCATCCTCTCCCCCCGCACACGCACCCGACCGCCCATGATCCAACGGCCCGAGGCCGTCACAGGCGCCGGACCCGAGGCCGGGGGCCGTCCCCGAGCGGCTCGTCGCTCGGCCATGTCCGAACGCGACGTGTCCATTCTCCGCTCGTTGGCCGACCGCATCGACCCCGGGGACGCTGGCGCCCACAACAACCTCGGAGTCCTCTTCTTTCAGAAGGGGCTCTTCGACGACGCGGTGGCCGCCTTCGAACGGGCGCTCGAGCTCGATCCGCGACTGGAAGTGGCGCGCCAGAACGCCGAGATCGCGTTCAAGGAGAGCGGCCATTTCGAAGAGCGCGTGCGCTCGCTTCGCGAGGCTCTCCGCGCCGACCCCGCCAGCGCCGACAGCCGCGACGCCCTCGCCCGCACCTACCTGATGGGCGGCGACCCCGCGAGTGCGGCGGCCGAGTGGACGGCGCTGCTCCGGCAGTACCCCCAGAGTACTCCGCTCCACATGAAGCTGGCGTACGCGGAAGCCGAACGCGGCCGCGTGCAGGTGGCGGTCCACCTGCTGGAGGAGGCCGCGCGCCTCTCCCCGGAGTTGGCCGCCGTCCGGCTCCAGCTCGCCGAGCTGATGCTGGACACCGGAATGCCCGTCCGGGCCGAGCGCGAGGTGCGGCGCGCCGTCGCACTGGATCCGATGGCGTCGCGGGCGCAGCAGTTCCTCGCTCGCCTGCTGGAGGAGACCGGCCGGACGGAGGAGGCCACGGAGGCGCTGGAGCGGGCGAAGGAGCTGGACCCGGCGGCGGGCAGCTCGACCGGGCATCTGTCCCTCGACCGGTACCGCTCCGCGGCGCGGGCAAAACGCAGGCGCGAGGGTCGGCCCGAGCCGGTGACAGAGGCGGGGCTCGGCGGTCTGGCACGCGCGACGGAGCTCCGCCGGAACGGCAACCTGCGGGGCGCCGCGGAGGAGCTGGAACGGGAGCTGACGGCCGGCGACGCGTCGCTGGAGGTCCGGCAGGCGAGCGCCGAGATCCACCTTCTCATGGGCGACCTCGAGGCGGCGGCCGACGCCTACGGTGCTCTGGTGGCGGAACGGGAGGACAGCCCCAAGCTCTGGAATGAGCGCGGGGTCGCCGTTCACCGTCTCGCCCGGTTCGATGAGGCCGTGCACGCGTACCGCCGCACCGTTGCCCTCGACCACGCCTACTCCCTCGGCTGGAACAACCTGGGGGTGGCGCTGGCTCAGAGGGGGGAAGAGGGAGCGGCCGAGCGAGCGCTCCGACAGGCGACCGCGGGGACGGCGCCGCCCGAGATTCTGTGGAATCTGGGGTTGTTCCTCACCCGCTTGGAGCGTCCTGATGAGGCGGTGGAGACCTATCGGGAGGCGCTTGAGATCGACCGCTCCTCCGCCGAGTCGTGGGCACGCCTCGGGAGCGCTCTCTTCCAGGCACGAGAGCCGGCGGGCGCACGGGACGCGCTGCTCCAGGCGCTGGAGCGCGATCCGGATCTGGCGGACGCCCGCTATCAGTTGGGCTTCGCCCTCTCCGCCCTCGGAGACTTCCGCGGCGCGTTGAGGGAGACACAGCGCGCGCTGGAGCAGGCGCCCGTCATCCCTACCCCACAGTACCAGCTGCTCATCGACGCCCAGTTCGAGGACGGCACGCTCCCAGCGCCCGAGACTACCGAGGGGGAGCGGGTTCCATCCGGATCCCCCGTGGCCGGGTTCGATTTCGAACCGAAGTCTCTCGACAATGCCTTCGCCGGGTTCAGGCCCCGGGACCCCTCGCCGGGCACCGCGGAGATCCAGACGTTCGTCGACGAGGGCCGGACCGCGCTCCGCCGTGGCCAGCTCAGGAAGGCCGCGGCGGCGGCAAGCCGCGCGGTGCGGGCGGCGCCAGAGGCGCTGGATCCGCGGCTGATCGAGGGGGAGGTGCTCCTCCGACAGGGGCTGGCGGGCGAGGCGCTCGAGCGATTCGAGGGCGTGCTCAGGGGCGAGGCCGATACCCGGCAGGTGCGGGAGGCGCTCACCGGCCGCGCCCGTGCGCTCCTCGACCTGGGTCGAGCCAAGGACGCGATTGCGGCCGCGCGTGCGGTGGAGGACGCCGGGGGCGGGGGATCGTTCACGGCGCGGGCGCTCCTCGCCGCCGAGCGGTGGACGGACGCAGTGTCGGCGTTCGAGCGGGCGGTCCAGAACGGCGAAGTGGACGCTACCACCCTGGCAGGGTACGGCAGTGCGCTGCTCGGCGCAGGCCGACCGGCGGACGCGCGAAAAGTGTTTACCCGATCGCTGGCCACCAGCCCCTCCGTAGCCGCGCGGGTGGGTCTGGGGCAAGCTCTCGAGGCCCTGGGCGACCGCCCTGGCGCCATGAGGGCGTACCGGGAAGGAGTCACCGCGCTGCCGAGTTACGGCCCGGCCGTCCTGAGGCTCGCCATGGCGGAGTGGCGATCGGGGAAGGCCCAGGACGCCGTCCGATCACTGGTCCAGTTCCTCGACCTCGACCCGACGCACGTGGCCGCGCTGGTCCAGCTGGGCACCTGGCTCGGAGAGCTCGGACGGGTCGAGCAGGCGCTGCGGTCGCTCCATCGAGCGTTGAGCCTCGATGCGGGGAACGCAGAGGCGCGCCGGGAGCTCGAGCGCTTGAGCGCCGCCGGAAGGGGGGGCTGAGTGCCCATCGAGGGACCGCTGAAGGAGCTCGGGATCCAGGACGTGCTCCAGATGCTCGACCTGGCGCAGAAGACCGGCATCCTGACCGTGCGCTCGCAGCGCATGATGGATGAGGCGGTGGTCCATATGCTGGACGGTGAGCTCGTCTTCGCAAGCCGTCGTCGGTCCATGCGCCTTCTCGGTCAGCAGCTGCTCCGGGACGGGAAGCTGACGGAGAAGGAGCTCGAGCGGGCGCTCGAAATGCAGCGTCGCGACTCGAAGCAGCGGCTGGGAGCCATCCTCGTGGAGATGGGGAGCGTGGATCGGAGCGAGCTCGACCGGCAGCTCCGGTTCCAGATCGAGGAGACGATCTACGACCTGCTGGCGTGGGATGAGGGCTATTTCCATTTCGAGGAGACCGACGAGACGCCACCGGGACCCGTGCGGGTCCGGGTGGATTCGCTCCTGATGGAAGGCGCTCGCCGGATCGACGAGTGGACGCGGCTGGAATCGCGGGTCCCCAGCTCCGACGCCGTGCCCGTACTCTTCGCGAAGGAAGGGGACAGCGGGCTCATCGACCTCCGCCCGGAGCAGTGGGAGGTGCTGGCGGAGATCGACGGAGAACGGGACCTCCGCCTGATCGCCAGCGAGCTGGGGCGGAGCGCGTTCGACGTGGCCAAGATCGTGTACGGGCTCGTGACCATGAACGTGGTCAGCGTCAGCGAGCGCCCGCTGAAGATCAAGGACGAGGCCCTGATCCCGATCCTCGACGAGCTGGAGCTCATGCTGGCCGATGGCGAGCTGGAGGCGGCCGAGCGGCGCGCAAGGGAGATCCAGAAGGAGTACCCCGATCGCGTCGAGCTGCCGCTCCTGACGGGCCGCGCCCTCGCCGCTCAGGGCCGGCTGAGGGCCGCCGCCGAATCCTTCGATCGGGCGGTGACCCTCGACCCGCTGTCCCCGGACGCCCATTATCAACTGGGACTCGCCGCAGCCAGAGCGGGCGAGATCGACCGCGCCATGGAGGCATGGTCCACTTTTCTACGGCTGAACCTGGGCGGCGACCGACGCACGTTCGTCGAGGCCGCCTTCGATGCGATGACCGATCTGAAACACGCCCTCGACGCCGCGCCCACGGAATGACTGAACGCGATCTGCAGCGCTGGAGCAGGGAGGTGGCCGAGGACCCCGGCGCCCCCTCGTTCGTCCGCCTGGCCCGCGCGTGTCGCCGGCAGGGCCGGCACCAGGCCGCACGCGACATCGTGCACGGCGGCCTCACCCGGCATCCCGAGCACGTGGACGCACACGCGCTCCTCGCCCTCATCCATATCGATGGCGGCCAGCGTCAGCAGGCACGCGACGAGTGGGAGACCGTTCTCCGCCTCGATCCCGGGAACTTCGATGCCAGCCGCGGACTCGGGTTCCTGGCTCTCGAGCGCAACGATCTGATCGCCGCCCGCCGTCACCTGGATGCCGCCGCCGCCGCGCGCCCCGATGACCCGGCGGTCTCTCAGGCGCGGCAGGTGCTCGATCGGCGGGAGGACGCCGCCGCTCCCTCCGACCTCCCGGGCGCGCGCGTCCACACCGGCGCCCGTGACCCCGCGCGCACCGGAGCCCGTGACCCCGCGCGCACCGGAGCCCGTGACCCCGCGCGGCTCTTTACCGCCCTCGCCGCGGAGGCCCCCTTCAAGGGCGCCCTCGTGCTCGACGACCAGGGAATGGTCCTGGCCGGAGGACTGGACAGCGATGCCCTGTCCGATGACCTCCTCGGCGCGCTCCTCACTACCACGGTCGCGGAGGCCAGCCGAACGACCGGAATGCTTCAACTCGGCGATTGGAACGAAATGCTGATCGAGACGGATTCGGCCACACTCCACCTTACCGCCCTCCCCGGCGCCGCGGTCCTGGTGGTCGTGGCGGAGCCGGACACGCCCGCCGGATGGGTGGTTCGGGCCGCCGGCAGGGCGGCGGAGATGGCCCGGCGCTTCATGGAGGTGGGGACATGAATGGAGCCGTAGAGCGGGCGCTGAGTACGCTGACCCGGATCGATGGGGTGCGGGGTGCCATGGTAGTGGACAGAGAGGGAGGGGTGCCCGTCCTGGCGAAGCTGACCACCGGGGTGCCCGAGACGGCGCTGGCGGCCATGTCGGGGCTGCTCTTCGGCCGGACCACGGAGGCTTCACAGTCGGCGGGATTCGGCCGACTGGGTGTGCTCCAGCTTCAGGCGGACGGGGGGCATATGGTCCTGGCGGGGGCGGGACCGCTCCTGGTCGTGGTTTTGACGGAGGCCGACGCGCGACTGGGTCTGGTGCGGGTCCAGGCGGCGCGGGCCGCGGGCGAGCTGAGCGAATGAGACGCGAAGATGTGAAGCGCGTGGCCGAAGCACTTGCCGAGCCGATGAAGACGTTCGTGCGGGACTCCCGTGTCCGAACGGCCGTGCTCGTCAACCGGAGTGGGCAGGTGCTGGCGCACCACGGGTTTGGTCAGAGCTACGACATCGGGAACGTGGCCACACTGGCGGCGGCTGCGCACTCCTCCGCGCACGCGCTGGCACAGCTCACCGGCGCTGGCCGCTGGATGCACCTCCATCACGCCGGCAAGGAGAACCAGCTCTTCCTGGCGCCCTTCGTCGCCGGCTCCGAGGAGCTGGTGCTGGTGGCCATCTTCGACAACGATTCCACGCTGGGCCTCGTCCAGCTCTTCTTCGACCGCCTCGCCGAGGCCATCCAGCAAATACCCGAGCTCGGGGGCGCCCTCGTGCCGGGCGATGTCGAGGCGTTCGAGAGTGATCTCGAGGCGGGGCTCGACCGACTGCTGCCCGAGAGCGGCGACTGATGCCCGTGGTCCAGTACTCTTCTCGGGAGATCCTGTGCAAGATCGTGTACTACGGTCCGGCCAGGAGCGGCAAGACCACCAACCTGCAGTGGGTCCACCGTTCACTCCCCGATGGGCGGAGCAGTGAAATGGTCTCCCTGGCCACCGAGAACGATCGCACCCTCTTCTTCGACTTCCTGCCCCTCGACCTGGGCGAGATCTCGGGCTTCCGCACACGGCTCCAACTCTACACCGTCCCCGGCCAGGTCTACTACAACGCTACACGTCGGCTGGTACTGAGGGGCGCCGATGGCGTCGTCTTCGTGGCGGACTCGGAGCCACGGCGCCGGCGAGACAACATGGAGAGCCTGCGCAACCTCCAGGAGAACCTGCTGGAGAACGACTTCGACATCCGGGAGCTTCCGCTGGTCCTCCAGTACAACAAGCAGGACCTGGAGGGGGCCCGGCCGAAGTCCGAGATGGACGACGAGCTGAACTTTCGCGACGTCCCGTCGCACGGGGCGTCCGCCGTCCAGGGTGTGGGGGTCATTCCCACGCTGCGCTCGGTGAGCGAGATGGTGCTCCACAGCGTATCACGGCGCTTCGCCTCGCCCACGGCCTGACCGCAGCATGCCCCTAGACCTGGATCCGCGCTTCACCTTCGACTCCTTCGTGGTCGGCCCCGCCAACCGTCTGGCGGTGGCCGCCGCCCGCCGCGTCTCGGACGCACCCGGCACCACGTACAACCCGCTCTTCATCTACAGCGGGTCGGGGCTCGGGAAGACCCATCTCCTCGGCGCCATCGGTCACCAGATCGAGAGGGTCCATGGGATGAAGGTGGTCTCTGACACGATGGAGCACCTCATGGAGGCCATCAGCGCAGCCGTCGAAGCCGGAGAGCGCGACGCCTTCCGGGGGGCGCTCCGGGAGGCGGGGCTCCTGCTCCTCGACGATGTACAGTTCCTGGCCGGTCAGCGGCAGATCCAGGAAGAGCTGCTCCGCATCTGGGATGCGCTGGCAGCCCGCGGCACACAGGTGGTTCTCACCAGCGATCGCCAACCGCAGGAGATCGACGGAATCGATGACCGCCTCCTGAGCCGGCTCTCCGGCGGCCTCATTGTCGACATCAGCGCCCCCGACTACGAGACGCGGGTCGCCATCGCCCGGCGAAAGGCCGAAGAGCGCGGGAGCATCCTGGCCCAGGGAGTGTTTCAGTCGCTGGCGCGGATCGCGTTCACGAACGTGCGGGAGCTCCAGGGTGCGCTGAACCGCATCATCGCCGTGCAGGAGCTCGAGGGCAGGGAAGTCACGCCCGACGACGTGCCGGAGCTCCTGGGATCCGCCGCCGACCGCGGACGGGACGAGTTCGGCGAGTTCCTCTCCGACATCACCGGCTCGGTGGACGACGTGGTGCAGCGGGCCGACCGCTACATCGCGGACGCCATCCTGGCGTGGGAAGGAGAATCCTACCGCACCCGGCGACTCGACAGCGCTCTCACCGGCCATGTCACCGGGGCGGAGGCGCAGGAGGTGGTGCGGCGGTTCGAGCAGGACATCGTTCGGCTCCGGGAGATCGAGAACGAGATACGGCAGCTGGACCCGGCAGCCCGGGAGCTCGAGAGTTCCGTGTTGCGGGACCCCGACCGCGTGGCCGAAGCCGAATCGCTCCTCAGCACCGTCCGTGAGCGCCAGTCACCGCCCCCCGCTCCCCCCGAGGGTCTCGCCCTGGGCGAGCTGGATGGCGCGGAGACGCTCGCAGTTCGCGCGGCCCTGTCGGTCGCCGACCAGCCGGGCAGCGCGTTCAACCCGCTGTACGTGCTCGGGCCGGCCGGCTCCGGGCGCTCGACCCTGCTGATCGCCCTGGCCAATGCCCTCGTGGGACGGGGGTTGACGGTGGCGTACATGGACGGCGCCACGTTTGCCGAGGAGCTGATTGACGCGCTGGAACGGAGCCGCCTCGAGGCATGGCGCGCCCGGCTCAGGGGAGCCGACGTGCTGGTCCTCGACGACCTGCACGAGCTGGCCGGCCTGGAGCGCGGGTACGAAGAGCTCTTTCACCTCATCGACGGGCTCCACCGGGAGGGCCGCCAGCTGGTGTTCTCCGCCAACGTGCCGCCGCAGGCGCTGCCGTTCCCATCACGTTTGCAGAGCCGCCTCGAGGCCGGGCTCGTCGTGGAGCTCCAGCCGCCGACCCAACGGCAGGCGCCGACCCCGGACGCGGTGTACGCCGGATCCCCGGAACCCGCGGTGGGGGCGGTGGACGGCATGGGGGCGGCTGAGCCGGGTTCCCAGAAGGCCGCGGACCGGCCGGACGCGACGGCAACGAGCGAGACCGCGCCTGCCGGCGAACAGGGCCGCTCGGCAAGACACGCCGCGCACTGGATTCTCAGCCGCGAAAAGGTCCTGTGGGAATGGCCCTACTCACAGGACTGGATCGAGGAGGACCCGGACTGATGGCGATCAAGGGCAGTCTCCGCGAGGCGGGGCTGGCGGACGTGTGCCAGCTCCTCTCCATGGGCCAGAAGACGGGGCGGCTATCGGTCACCGACGGCTCTCGCTTCGGACAGATCTATTTCGACCGCGGCCGCATCAATTTCGCCACCATCGTGAACCGGCGCGACCGACTCGGCGACCTCCTGGTGCGCGACGGGGCCGTGCGGCACGACCAGCTCATGGAAGCGGTGGACGCGCAGGCGGAGCGGCCCGACCGGCGCCTGGGCGAGATCCTGCTCGAGCGCGGCCTCATCGACAGCGCCACCCTCACGGCCTCGATCGAGCGGCAGATCGAGGAGGCCATCTACTACCTGTTCACCTGGAAGCAGGGCAGCTTCTACTTCGAGCCGGGGAAGGCGCCGGAGAGCGGTGAGATCCTGATCCGCGTGAATCCGGAGAACCTGCTGCTCGAGGGCGCTCGCCGAGTCGATGAGTGGGGCGTGATCGAGAAGAAGGTCCCCTCCATGAACCTCATCTTCGGCCTGGACCGTGAGCGCATGGAGGATGCGGACGTGCAGTTGACGCCGAGTCAGCGCGCCCTCGTGCCGCTGATCGATGGCGACCGTACGGTGGAGGACCTGGCAGAGGAATCTGGGCTCGGGGAGTTCGCCACGGGAAAGGCCCTCTACGGGCTGATCCAGGCCGGCTTCGCGTTCCGCGTGGGCCGCCGGGCCGGCGCGGAGCCGGTGGAGGCCGGGGATGTGGACGAGGCTCGAAACCTGGGCGCCGCGTTCTACGAGACGGCGATGCTCGATGACGCCGAGCGCGAGTTCCGCCGGGCGCTGCGGAGTCGCCCGCACGACGTCACCGCCCGGCACTTCATGGCGCTCATCGCGCTGCGGAAAGGTGAGGCCGCCGAGGCGATCCGGCGCCTCTCCGCCCTCCTCGAGGACGCCGGACCACGGACCGGCGTGTTCCTGAACCTGGCCTTCGCACTCCGACTCGAGCGTCGGTACTCCGATGCACTCCGCGTCCTCGACGCGGCTCAGAAGTCCGCGCCGAACGATCCGCGGGTCCGGCTCGCGCGGGGCGCGACCCTGCTCTTCGCGGGCGAGATCGCCGCCGCCGCCGAAGCGCTCGACGAGTACCGCACCATGCTCCACCCCGACACGCTCCCGCCCGCGCCCTACTACTACTGCGTCGGGCTCGCCGCCACCGTGGCCGGCCGCATGGAGGACGCCGACGCTCTCCTCGATGAGGCGCTCGGGGCCCATCCCGCATCGCCGCCGCTCCACCTCCTGGCCGGGAACCTGGCGGAGAGGCGGGCCGATATGGCGGCGGCCGAGCGCTCCTACCAGCAGGCCGCCGAAGAGGACCCGGCGCTCGCACAGGCGCATCGAAATCTCGGCGACCTGGCAAGCCGGCGGGGCGTGGACCGAGAGGCCCTCGAGCACTATCGCCGGGCCGCCGAAGTGGACGCCTCGCTGGGGGACGAGCTCTACATGCGGCTCGCCGACCTGCACTACCGCCACAACGCCCGGGAGGAGGCGATCCGCTGCTGGAGGCGTGCCCTGGAGCTGAACCCCGGGAACCAGGTGGCTCGGAACCACCTCGAGCTGGTGGCCCGTGCCGCCCGCTGACAAGAGCGGCTCGGGCCGGCCCAGGGAGGGCCCGCAGAACGAACGGGCCCGCGCCCTCGTGTGGAGGAGCGGAGATGCCCTCCTGGCCGTTCCTCTGGCCGCGGTGCTGGAGATCGCCGCCCCCGACGCCGACGGGCGCGTTCGGAGCCGCGTCGGGTCCCTCCCTGTCAGCACGGTCCCCGGATTGCCGCCGGCCGCGAACCCACCCCGCGCGGTCGTGATACGGGCGGGAGGCGCCACCGTGGCTCTCGCCGCGGATGATGTGGAAGGGGTTCGCGAGTACACCGCGCGCGAGAGTGCCCGCACACCGCCCTGGCTCCGGCTGCTCAACATTGACCATCTCGCGGGTCTGGTGAGGCTCGACGAGGGTCGTGTCGCCGCCCTGCTCGCCGTCGAAACCCTGCACCCGTCGTGAATCCGCCGCGACGCGGTCGTTGCGCCAACCGGCGGCTCGTTCCCGCCGCGCTGCTGCTCACCGCCTTCTGTGCCCTCGCGACCTCCTTCGCCCCTGTGTCCGCCCAGGATGCGGTCCGGGCCGGAGAAGTGACGCTCCACTTCTGGCCACAGCAGCGGGCGCTCGCGACGCAGATCGTTACGCGGATGGCGGAGCAGCTTCCGCTCCCCGCACTGCCCGATTCGGTCCTCGTCGGCGGCACCGTCGACGTGTACCTGGCCTATGATGCAGCGCGGTGGGACAGCCTTACCGGCGGTGCGGCACCGGAGTGGGGCGCGGGTGTCGCCGACCCGGCCGCGGGTCTCATCGTCCTCCCGACCTTCGACTGGGAGCGCACCCCGCCGCACACGATCTACCGCACGCTCCGGCACGAGCTCGCCCACGTGGCGCTCCAGCGCTACCTCGGCGAGGCCAGAATCCCGCGGTGGTTCAGCGAGGGGTACGCGCAGTGGGCGGCGGGGGAGTGGCGCTGGGAATCCGCATGGCAGCTGCGGATGGCCTTCGTCCGCAGCGACTCGCCGCCCCTCGACTCCCTGACCCTCCACTGGCCCGTCGCGGAGACCGACGCTCGCCTGGCGTACCTGCTGTCTGCCAGCGCCGTGGCCTACCTGGTGGAGCGAAGCGGTGAGCGGGGCATTCGCATCCTGCTGGAGCAGTGGCGGGAGGATGTCGACTTCGATGCCGCCTTCCGCTCCGTCTACGGCCTCACGATCGGCCAGTTCGAGGAAGACTGGCGGGCGTACGTGAAGCGCACCTACGGCTGGACCGTCGTCCTCGGCCACTCCCTCTTCTTCTGGGTGATCGCCGCCGTCCTTCTGCTGGTCCTCTTCTTCATTCGACGACGACGCGACCGCGCCCGACTCGACACGCTCAGGGCCACCGAGCCCCCGGACGATCCCGCCTACTGGGAGATCGACTTCGACCCGCCGCTTCCGCCCCGCCCCGGCGAACCCGCGCCGCCGGGTCCGCACGTTGACCCGGGCGGATGATCGGCTATCTTTCCCCCATGATTCAACAGAAAACGCACGTACAGAAGCACCTCCCCCCGTCTCTCAAGTGGACCTCGGTCAACTACGGTCTCATGGGAGCGGGGCTGCTGTCCCTGGTCGGGGGGTTCTTCCTGCTGGCGAACGCCTCGACCGTGGCCGCGCCCCTGCTGCTGGCCCTCGGATACGTGGTGCTGATCCCACTCGGGATCGTCCGGTAGACACAACCCGGTTTCGGGCGCGTAGCTCAGCTGGTCCAGAGCGCCTGCTTTACACGCAGGATGTCGGGGGTTCGAATCCCTCCGCGCCCACTTCTCCCTCCACCCTGACACTCAGGCGACCATGCCGTTCAAGGTCCGGCTCATAGAGCAGGGGGCGGTCCTCCTCGTCCGCGCCGTGGGCGTAGCCGAACCCCGAGACTGGTTCGACCTCGCCGACCGCGCACGCATGGATGGGCGTTCCCCTCGTGGTCTCATCATTGACCTGCGACGCAGGGAGACCCTGCCCTCGGCCGACCAGGCGCGCGAAACCGGCAGCGGGCTCGCCGGTGTGGCCGTGCACCGATTCGACGCCATCGCGCTCGTGGCTCGCCCCGGCGCCCAGTTCGGACTCGCCCGCATGGTGGCCCTGTTGACGGAGCTCGAGGAGCTGTCCACAGCTGCGTTCCAGGAGCCGAAGCCGGCGCTGGAGTGGATCCGGCAGCGACTCGAGGAACGGGCGGTGGGCGGCTCCTGAGGGGCTGAGCCATACCCCCTGCGGAGGGGACCACCCGTCACCCGGGGCAGGGGTCTCACCGACGCCCGGATGGGGGTTTTCCCCCCTTGTTGTGCGTCATGGCTCGTGCGAGGTTTCCCCCGTCGCAAGGAACGACTCGGACGGGCGGGGAAAAGGGAAATAATGGCGACGAACGAGGCCAGGGCGTCGGGTGGAACCGGAATCGTGCTGCTGAACCTCGGCGGTCCGGAGACCGTCGAGGATGTCGGGCCGTTCCTCCTGGAGCTGTTCGCGGACCGCGAGATCATCCAGCTCCCCTTCCAGGGTTTCCTCGGACCGTTCATCGCGAAGCGGCGGACGAAGGGGGTCCAGGAGCTGTACGAGGGGATCGGCGGCGGCTCTCCCATCCTGCACTGGACGCGACTTCAGGGTGAGGGGATGGTGGAGCGGCTGGATCGGCTGAGCCCGGATACGGCCCCTCACCGGTTCTACGTCGCGTTCCGCTACGTCCAGCCCACGAGCGAGGACGCGCTGCGGCAGATGAAGGCCGACGGGGTGGAGCGGGCGGTGGCGTTCACGCAGTACCAGCAGTTCTCCTGCGCGACCACGGGCTCCAGCCTGAACGAGCTCTGGCGCGCCGCCGCTCGCGTCGGAATGGCGGAGGACTTCACCTGGAGCGTGATCGACCGCTGGCCCACCCACCCCGGCTTCATCCAGGCCATGGCCAAGAAGGTCCGGGAAGGGTTGGAGCAGTTCCCCGAAGAGGAGCGTGACGACGTCCTCCTCCTCTTCAGCGCGCATTCGCTGCCGCTCTCGGTGATCGAGCGCGGGGACCCGTACCCGCAGGAAGTGGGTGCGAGTGTTCACGAGGTCATGAAGGCCGGCGGCTTCGATAACCAGTTCATCCTCTGCTATCAGTCAGAGGTGGGGCCCGTGCGCTGGCAGGGGGCCAGCACTGAGCAGGTGATCAAGGACCTGGGCGCCCGGGGCACGAAGAACGTGCTCGTGGTGGGGATCGCGTTCACCAGCGACCACATCGAGACCCTGAGCGAGATCGACATCGAGTACGCGGAGCTGGCGCACGAAGTGGGAATCGAGCGCTTCGAGCGGGCGCCGTCGCTGAATGGCGATGAGGACTTCCAGGACGCACTGGCCGATATCGTCCTGAGACACCTCCAGAGCGGCGAGGCGTGCAGTCGACAGTACGGGCTGAGGTGCCCCGGCTGCGAGAACCCGCAGTGCCGGAACATCCTGAATCCCGTCGCACCCTACGACAGGACGCCGCTGAAGGCCTGAGGAGAACCCGTGCAATCTACGCTCGCGATCCTGAACGGCTTTCTCCCACTGGGCTACCTGCTGGGTCTCGTGGCGTATCTCGGAGTGTTCGTGGAGCGCACGGGCCGGATGGAGCGCGTGGCCACCCCGCTGGCGTGGGGGGTCGTGGTAATCCACGGCGCTTACCTGGTCCTCGGTGCCCTGGCGTTCGGCCATGTCCCCACCGCCAACACGTGGGAGAGCCTGACGTTCATTGCGTTCTGTCTGGCGCTCGTCTACCTGGTGCTCGAGTGGCGCCAGGGGGAGCGTTCCACGGGGGTGTTCCTGCTTTCCGTCTCACTCCTGCTCCAGACGCTGTCCAGCGCCTTCATCAGCCACACCCGTGATGTGCCGGACATCCTGCGCTCGCCCATGTTCGGCGTGCACGTGACGGCTGCCCTCATGGGCTATGTCGCGCTCGCCGTCTCGGCCGTCTACGGCGTCATGTACCTGATCCAGTACCGGCAGCTCAAGAAGCAGAAGGTGGGATTGCTCTTCCAGCGACTGCCGAACCTCGAAACGTTGTCGCGGCTGAACATCGGCGCCCTCGCGTTCGGATGGCTCGGACTCACGGTGGCGATCCTGGCCGGAGCGACGTGGGCCACCACGCTGGAGGTGCAGGGGCGGATCGAGGGGAATTTCCTGACCGACCCCAAGTTCCTCCTGACCGTGGCTCTATGGCTGCTCTACGGGATCTGCCTCGGCGGACGCTACGTGTTCCGGTGGGCGAACCGCACGCTCGCTACCGCATCGATCCTGGGGTTCGCTCTCATGCTCACGTCCTCGCTGATGGTCGCGCTCGCCCTGCGCACCTTCCACGACTTCAGTTAGCGTCATGGAGCTAATCGTCCTCGGGTCCAGTCACCACACGGCGCCGGCCGACATCCGGGACCGCGTTCAGATGACCGCGGGCGAGGTGGAGGTGTTCTGCGGTCGGCTGAGGAAGGAGCGGGACCAGATCCTGGAGCTGGGCGTCCTCTCGACCTGCAACCGCACGGAGATCTATTCGCTGGTCTCCAGCCAGGAGACCGCCGACCCGCTGATTCGCCGCGCCATCGAGGAGCTGAAGGGCGTTCCCCACATGGGGAACGGGAAGTACACGTACCTGCTCCAGGGCCGCGACATGGTCCGGCACCTTTTCCGGGTGGCGTCGGGCGTCGATTCGCTGATGGTGGGCGAGCCCCACATCCTCGGCCAGGTCCGCGATGCCTTCAAGCTCGCCGATCACACGCGCGCCACCGGCGCGATCCTCACGCGGCTCTTCAATTCGGCGCTGCACGTGGGCAAGAGGGCGCGGACGGAGACGGAGATCGGCGCCGGAACCGTGAGCGTGGCGTACGCCGCGGTGGAGATGGCGCTGAAGGTCTTCGACGGGCTTGAGAAGCACACGGTGGCGGTGATCGGCGCGGGAGAGACGGGAGAGCTCGTCGCCACGCACATGGCCGCGCAGAACGCCAGGCGGATCCTGGTGCTCAACCGCACCATGGAGCGAGCCGAGGCCGTCGCCGCGGCAGTAGGCGGGGAGGCGCGACCCCTCGAGTCGCTGGCCGACGTGATCGCCGAGGCCGACGTGGTGGTGACTGCCACAGGGTCGCCGGAGCCGCTGATCTGGAGCGACCAGCTGGAGTCCATCGCCCGGAAGCGGCGGGGACGGCCGCTGGTGGTCGTGGACATCTCCAACCCGCGGAACGTGGACCCGGCGGTGGGGAAGATCGACAACGTCTTCCTCTACGACCTGGACGCGCTGGAGGAGATCGCCGACCAGAACCGGGCCCGGCGGGCGCGTGAGATCCCGAGGGTCGAGGCGATCGTGGACGAAGAGGTGACCGCCTTCTTCGACTGGTACGACGCCCTGCACGTGGTCCCGGTGCTGAGGGCGCTACGGGACCAGTTTCACGACGTCGGGCGCGCGGAGGTGGAACGACAGAAAGGGCTCAGCCGGGAAGAGCGCGAGGCGCTCCAGGCGTACACGCGCGGGCTGATCAACAAGCTCCTCCACGAACCGACCACCCGGATCAAGGGCGTGGACGCGTTGACGGGCAGTGGCATGCGCAAGCTGGTCGCCATCCAGGAGCTGTTCGAGCTGGAGATCGATCGCTACACCGATTCGAAAGAGGGCGGGGAATGACGAGGACGAACGGGGAGGTCCGGATCGGCACGCGCAGCTCGGAGCTTGCGCGCTGGCAGGCGAACCACGTGGCCGGGCGGCTGCGGTCCCATCCGACGGGGCCCACGGTCGAGCTGGAGTACATCCAGACCGAGGGCGACAAGATCCTCGATGTGGCGCTGTCGCGGCTGCCGGGGAAGGCGTTCTTCACGAAGGAGCTGGAGCAGGCGATCCTCGATGGCCGCGTGGACCTCGCGGTTCACAGCATGAAGGACGTGGAGACCGAGGTGCCCCAGGGCCTCACCCTCGGCGCCGTCCTCGAGCGGGAGGACCCCCGCGACGTGCTGATCGCCCGCGAGGGCCTCCGTCTGGAAACGCTCCCCGAGGGCGCCGTCGTGGGCACCAGCAGCCTGCGACGGTCGGCGTTTCTGCGCCGCTGGCGACCCGACCTCCGCATCAAGGACCTCCGGGGGAACGTGCCCACCCGACTCGACAAGCTGGACTCGGGTGCCTACGACGCCATCGTGCTGGCCGCGGCCGGCGTCAAGAGACTCGGCCGCGACGACCGGATCACCGACTATTTCACCCCGGAGATCCTGCTCCCGGCCGTGTCGCAGGGGGCCATCACCGTGCAGTTCCGTTCTGGCGACGAGCGGGTGGGTGCCCTCGTGAGCACGCTCGAGCATCCGGCCACACGGGCCGCCACGACCGCGGAGCGCGCGCTCCTGCGCACCGTGGAAGGCGGGTGCCAGATCCCCGTGGGTGCCCATGCGACCATGGACAACGGCACCCTCAGCCTCGACGCCGTCATCTGCTCTCTCGACGGCCGCGAGTCCGTGGCCGGTACGACTCGCGGTTCCGCAACGGACGCGGAGGCCCTCGGCGAGGCGCTCGCCCACGACCTCCTGGGCCGCGGCGGCGACTCGATCCTGGCCGCGATCCGCGCCGGCTCCGCGAACGGTTGATGGCCGGACCGGCGGCCGTCGTGGCGGGGGTGGTCGTGACCCGGGACGAGGAGCGGGACGGCCCGCTGACCGCACTGCTCCTCGATCGCGGCGTATCCGTCCACCACTGGCCCGTCGTCCGGACCGCGCCGCCGTCGGACCCGGCGCCGCTCCGGTCGGCCCTCGACCAGCTGGACGCCTTCGACTGGGTGGTCTTCACGAGCCCCAGGGCCGTGGCGGCGGTCGTGGATCAGGTGGCAGCACCCCTGGCAGCGCGGCCTCGCTGTGCCGCCGTGGGGGAGGCAACGGCGCGCGCGCTGGAGGAGGCCGGGTGGCCCGTCGAGCTGGTGCCGGAGACGCAGACCGGCCAGGCGCTGGTGCACGCGCTGCTGAGGGCGGGCCTGGGATCGGGATCCCGGGTGCTCTTCCCGGCGAGCCAGATTGCGCGGGACGCGGTCCCGGACGGGCTGGGCGAAGCGGGCGTGGTGGTGGCGCAGGTGGAGGCGTATCGGACGGAAGCGGCGGCGCCGGACCGGGATGCGTGCCGCGCCGCGCTGGATCGTGGGGCGGTGGCGCTCGTGACGTTCACGAGCCCCTCGACGGTGGTGAACCTGGAGCGCGGGCTGGGGCGGGAGCTGTTCGAGCGGGTACGGACCCAACTGGCTGCGGTGGCGATCGGGCCCACCACGGGAGAGGCCGCCGAGCGGGCGGGCTTCGAGGTGTTTGTCGCGGAGCCTCATTCATTGGAAGGACTGGCTGATCGGGTCGCCGAGGTGGCGTCCACAACGAGAAGAGGGAAGCATAGATGACATTTCCAATTCAACGGCTCCGGCGTCTGCGTCGGACCGAGACCTGGCGGAGGGCCGTGCGGGAGACCGTGCTGTCGGTCGACGACCTGGTGTATCCGCTTTTCGTGGTGAACGGTGAGGGTGTGCGGAACCCGGTGTCCAGCATGCCGGGAGTCGAGCAGCTCTCGATCGACGAACTGGTGAAGGAGGCCGCGGAGGTCCGGGCGCTGGGAATCCCGTCGATCATCCTGTTCGGCGTCCCCGATGACGAGGAGAAGGACGCGACGGGCAGCGTCGGCTACGATCCCGAGGGCCTCACCGCCCGCGCGATTCGCGCCATCAAGGAGGCCGAGCCGGAGCTCCTCGTCTGGGCGGATGTCTGCCTCTGCGAGTACACCGACCACGGCCACTGCGGCGTCCTCAGCGACTCGGGCGAGGTCCGGAACGACGAGACCCTCACCCTCCTCGCACGCGCCGCCGTCACGTACGCCGACGCGGGCGCCGACGCCATCGCGCCCAGCGACATGATGGACGGCCGCGTGGCCGCCATCCGCGAGGCCCTCGACGACGCCGGCCACGAGATGATCCCGATCGTCTCCTACGCCGCCAAGTTTGCTTCCGCGTACTACGGCCCGTTCCGCGATGCGGCCCATTCGGCCCCGAGCTTCGGCGACCGCCGCGGCTACCAGATGGACCCGGCCAATGGCGCCGAGGCCCTTCGCGAGGTCGAGCTGGACGTGCTGGAGGGCGCGGACGTGGTCATGGTCAAGCCGGCGGGTCCGTACCTGGACATCATCCAGCGGGTCAAGGAGACGTTCGCCATGCCCACCGCGGCGTACCAGGTGTCGGGTGAGTTCGCCCTGATCAAGGCCGCGGCCGAGCGCGGGTGGGTGGACGGCGACCGGGTCGCAATGGAGAGCCTGATCGCCATCAAGCGCGCGGGTGCCGACATGATCCTGACATACTTCGCCAAGGACGTGGCGCGGGCGCTCGCCGGTTCGACCCCGGGGAGGACGGGATGAGAGGGAGCGAAAAGCTCTTCGGAGAGGCGAAGAGGCTGATCCCCGGTGGCGTGAACAGCCCCGTTCGGGCGTTCGGGTCCGTGGGCGGCAGCCCCGTCTTCTTCGAGAGGGCCGAGGGCGCTCGGATGTGGGACGTGGACGGGGCCGAGTATATCGATTTCGTCGGGTCGTGGGGCCCCATGATCCTGGGGCACAACCAGCCGGAGGTGCGGCGGGCTCTGGAGAAGGCGCTGGCGGGCGGCACGTCCTTCGGCGCGCCGGCTCCCGGCGAGGTGGAGTTGGCGAGACTCGTGACGGAGATGGTGCCCTCGGTCGAGCTGGTCCGGCTCGTCAGCTCGGGGACCGAGGCGACGATGAGCGCGCTCCGGCTCGCCCGCGCCGCCACCGGGCGCGACGGGATGATCAAGTTCAGGGGTGGGTACCACGGCCACTCCGATGCGTTCCTCGTGGAGGCGGGCTCCGGCGCGGCCACGCTGGGCGTGCCCTCCAGCCCGGGCGTCACCGACGGCGCCGCCCGGGATACACTGGTGGCGGAATACAACGACCTCGACTCCGTCCGGGCGTTGTTCGAGGACGATCCGCAGGGGATCGCGGCGGTGTTCGTGGAGCCGGTCGCCGGGAACATGGGGTGCGTGCCGCCGGAGCCGGGTTTCCTCGAGGGACTGCGCGGCCTGTGCGACGAGTTCGGCGCGCTGCTCGTGTTCGACGAAGTGATGACGGGGTTCCGGGTGGCCATGGGCGGCGCCCAGGAGCGCTTTGGCGTCAAGCCGGACCTGACCACCCTCGGGAAGGTGATCGGTGGCGGTCTCCCCGTGGGCGCCTTCGGGGGTCGTGAGGACCTCATGCGGCAAGTGGCGCCGGACGGCCCGGTGTACCAGGCGGGAACGCTCTCCGGCAACCCGCTGGCCGTGGCGGCCGGCGCGGCGACGCTCGAGCAGCTGCGCCAGAACCCCGGGATCTACGAGGAGCTGGAGCGCCTGGGGGCCCGCCTCGAGGCCGGGATGATGGACGTGCTCGAGAACGGAGGGTACCCGCTCTCGTGGAACCGGGTCGGCGCCATGGCCACGCTGTTCTTCACACCCGAGCGGGTGACCGGGTGGAGCACCGCGGTCGGTCAGGACCGCGAGCGGTTCGGCGCGTACTTCCACGGCATGCTGGAGCGCGGGATCTACCTCCCGCCGAGCCCCTTCGAGGCGCTCTTCCTTTCCGCCGCCCTCACCGACGATGACATCGACCGGACCGTGAGCAGCGCGGCCGACGTACTGGAAAAGGTGTTCGCATGAGCCAGACGCCTCCCTTCCTCGCCGCCTGCCGGGGTGAGCCCGTGCCGCACACGCCCATCTGGGTCATGCGACAGGCGGGCCGCTACCTCCCCGAGTATCGGGCGATCCGGGAAGAGGTCGATTTCCTCACCCTGACCAAGACGCCCGAGCTGGCCGCCGAGGTCACGCTCCAGCCCATCCGGCGCTTCGGCATGGACGCGGCCATCCTCTTCAGCGACATCATGACCCCGCTGGAGGGCATGGGGCTCGAGCTCGAGTTCGCACCCGGACCCGTCATCGCGAATCCCGCGCGCTCAGCCGCGGATGTGGATGCGCTCCGGGTCGCCGACCCGGATGAGACCGTGCCGTTCGTCATGGAGACGATCCGGATCCTCCGGCGCGAGCTCCCGGCCTCCGCTCCGCTGATCGGGTTCGCGGGCGCGCCGTTCACCACTTTCTGCTACGCGGTGGAGGGGAAGGGGTCGAAGACGTTCCGGGAGGCGAAGGCGTTCCTGTTCGGGGAGCCGGTCGCCGCCCATCGCCTGCTGGACAAGATCGCGGACACCACCGTCCGTTATCTGGGCGCCCAGGCGGAGGCGGGGGCCCAGGCGCTCATGATCTTCGATTCGTGGGCCGGTATCCTCGCCCCGGACACGTACCGCGAGTTTGCGCTCCCAGCCGTGCAGCGGGTGGTCGCCGGACTGAAGGAGCACGGGGTGCCGCTGATCTATTTCCCGAACCAGGGCGCCACGCTCCTGACCGCGGCCCGCGAGGCCGACGTAGACGTCATGGGCGTCGACTGGCGCACCCCGCTCTCCGCCGCCCGCGCCGCACTGGGACCGGAGCTTACGCTCCAGGGTAATCTAGACCCGGCGGCGCTCTTCGCGCCCCGCGCCGAGCTCGCCCGTCAGGTGGACCGCGTGCTCGAAGAGGCGGGGTCGGGACCCGGTCACATTTTCAACCTGGGGCACGGAATCGAGCGCACGACCGACCCGGACGCACTGGCCTTCCTGGTGGACTACGTGCACGACAAGACGGCGCGTTGAAGAGCCCGGATCAGCAGAGGTAGAACACATGAGCGACCACAGAGTAGACATCGATACCGTCCGGCGCTTCGATCGCCCCGGCCCGCGATACACCTCCTATCCCACGGCGGTGGAGTTCACCGGGGAGATCGGCGAGGCCGAGTACCTGGAGAAGCTCGCGCGGTCGAACGCGGAGGGGGACGCTCCGCTGAGCCTGTACGCGCACCTGCCGTTCTGCGAGCATCGCTGCCTCTTCTGTGGCTGCCACGTGGTGATCACGCCCCACATGCCCGTGGCCGAGAAGTACCTGTCCTATCTGAAGAAGGAGATCGACCTGCTCGCCGAGCGGCTGCCCGACCGCCGCACACTCGTACAGATGCACTGGGGTGGCGGAACGCCCACCTACTACGCCCCTGCGCAGCTCCGGGAGCTGTTCGAGCACGTGCGGAAGTACTTCGACTTCGCCGACGGGGCGGAGATCGCGCTGGAGGTCGACCCGCGGGTCACCACGCGCGACCACCTGGAGACCCTCTCGGAGCTGGGATTCAACCGCCTGAGCATGGGCGTCCAGGACCTCACGCAGGAAGTGCAGGTCGCCATCGATCGGAACCAGAGCTATGACCAGACCGCGGATCTGATCCGCACCGCCCGTGAGCTCGGCTTCACCGAGGGGATCAACGTCGACCTCATCTACGGGCTGCCCAAGCAGCGGCCGGAGACGTTCGCGACCAACCTCGACAAGATCATCGAGCTGCGGCCCGATCGCGTCGCGGCCTACTCGTTCGCCTACGTCCCCTGGATCCGCGGGCACCAGAAGAAGCTGAACCAGGACGAGCTGCCCTCACCCGAGGTGAAGCTGGAGCTCTACATGATGGCCATGGACCGGTTCCTGGCCGCCGGGTACGAGCCCATCGGCATGGACCATTTCGCCCTGCCCGAGGACGAGCTCAGCGTGGCCGCAAGCGAGGGCCGGCTCTACCGCAACTTCATGGGCTACACCGTAATGCCCGCCTCCGACATGGTGGGGATCGGCATCTCCGGGATCGGCGAGGTCCAGCACGCATTTTTCGCCAACGAAAAGAAGCTGTCGCGCTACTACGAGGAGATCGACGCTGGACGGCTCCCGGTGCAGCGCGGCTACCTGCTCAACCGCGACGACGTGATCCGTCAGTACGTGATCCAGCAGATCATGTGCAATTTCCGGGTCTCGAAGTCGGACGTGAGGGAGCGGTTCGATATCGACTTCGACGACTACTTCGCCGACTCCCTCCAGCGGCTCGAGGCGGTCCGCGAGGCCGGCTTCGTCGTGGAGACGCCCGACGAGCTGCGCGTCACGACTCAGGGGCGGCTGTTCGTCCGCAACGTCTGCATGGAGTTCGACCGATACATGGCCGACAAGCAGCAGCCCGCGGAGGCCGACGACTCCGAGGACGCCGGGAAGAAGGGCACGCCCGTGTTCTCGCGCACCGTGTAGCGAGGCGGTTCACAGATCACAGATCACAGATCACAGATCACAGATCACAGGTAACAGGCTGCGGGTCACGGTTTCGGGTGACGGGTCACAGGGCGGTGGACGGATGAAGCGGGTTGTGATTGTCGGGGGCGGCATCACGGGGCTCGCCACGGCCTTCGAGATCGCCGAGGCCGCGGACGGGGCGGACTTCGAGGTCGTCGTCCTCGAGGGGCGGGACCGGCCGGGGGGAACATCCGCACCGAGCGCACCGGCGGCTACACCATCGAGAACGGCCCCAACGGCTTCCTCGACAACGCGCCGAAGACCGTGGACCTGGTCCGGCGGATCGGGCTGGAGGACGAGCTCCAGCGCGCCGACGAGGCCGCCGCCACCCGCTTCATCTACCGCGGCGGCACGCTCCACGAGGCGCCCGCCGGTCCCGGCAGCTTCCTGACGAGCCCGCTCCTCTCCCTCCGCGGCCGGCTCCGCGTCCTCGCCGAGCCCTTCGCGAAGTCGCGACCCGACCACGACGAGACCATCTACGACTTCGCCGCCCGCCGCATCGGGCCCGAGGCCGCATCCGTCCTCGTCGACGCCATGGTCTCCGGCGTCTTCGCCGGCAACGCCCACGCCCTCAGCCTCCGCTCCAGCTTCCCGAAGATGGCCGCCATGGAGGCGGAGCACGGCGGGCTCGTGAAGGCCATGGTCGCCCGGATGAAGGGGAAGAAGGCCGCGAAGAAGGAGGCCGCCGAGCGACGCGCCCGCGGCGAGGACACCGAGGCGATGACCCGGCCGGGCGGACCCGCCGGCCCCGGCGGCACCCTCACCTCCTTCCGCGACGGCCTCGACCGCTGGATCGACGGCCTCGTCGCCGCCCTCGAGGACCGCGGCGTCACCGTCCGCACCGGCGCACCCGTGGCCGGGATCGAGCCCGACGGGGCGGGGGACGGCGGGGCGGGGAACGACGGGGCAGGCCGTCGCTGGACCGTGAAGCTGGAGTCCGGCGAGGCCATCGACGCCGACGCCGTCGTCGTCACCATCCCGTCCCCGAGGGCCGCGCCGCTCCTGGAGCCCGCGGACGAAGCGCTCGCCGCGGCCGTGGCCGAGATCCCGACGGCGGGGCTGTCCGTCGTCGCGCTGGCGTTCGACGCAGCCGCGCTCGAGCGAGACGGCGTGAACGTGGACGGCTTCGGGTTCCTCGTCCCCCGGGGCCAGGACCTCCGGATCCTCGGCTGCCTCTGGGACTCCTCCGTCTTCCCCGGCCGCGCGCCCGACGGGAAGGTGCTGCTCCGCGCCATGATCGGCGGCGCCCACGACCCCGCGGCCGTGACCGAGGCCGAGGAGACGCTCGTCGCCCGCGTCCGCCAGGACCTCGAGACGTCCATGGGCATCACCGCCGACCCCGAGCTCGTCCGCGTCTACCGCTGGCCCCTCGGCATCGGGCAGTACGAGGTCGGCCACCAGGACCGCCTCGACCGCATCCACGAACGTCTCGCCGCCAACCCCGGCCTGTGGGTGGCCGGCAGCTCCTACTACGGGATCGCCATGAACGCGTGCATCGAGAAGGCCGCCGAGCAGGGGCCCGAGAT